>OZ253450.1:630000-2765189 GCA_965261335.1 Candidatus Spongiihabitans sp. | reverse complement strand
CGGCTCAGCGATGACCCTGTGGCTCAAAGATGCTGGACTGACGCGCACTGCAATTGGCTTTTTCGGTTCGGTGTTTGCAGTCTATTCGATTAACTGGATGTGGGCACCATTATTGGATCGGGTGAAAATACCGCTTTTATCGAAACTAGGGCAGCGCCGCTCTTGGTTGTTATTATTGCAAGGGTTATTGCTGTTATTGATTGTCTTGATTTCATTCACTGACCCCACACAAAGCCTGATTTGGGTGAGTTTGCTGGCGTTATCAGTAGCCGTGGTTTCAGCCACACAAGACATTGTTATTGATGCCTATCGTATTGATGTCATGCAATTGGAGGAAAAGGATAAATTGCCTGCTACGGCAGCGATGGCAACCTCTGGCTGGTGGGTTGGCTATGGCTTGTTGGGTGCAGTCGCACTTTATTTATCCGATTTTGGTGCCTCGTGGGAGCGCGTTTATTTGCTGATGAGCGTGTTTGTGATTGGTTTCATGGCGGTTACCATGTTGTTACACGAGCCGACCAGCCAGCGCGAACAAGTACAAGCCGATAGGCAAGCGAGCTACGAAGCATTATTAGGTGGACACCAGATATGGCAAAAAATCGGTGCTTGGATTTTGACCACGCTGGTTGAACCATTAAAAGACTTTTTTACTCGCTTTGGCAAAACTGCTTTGATTATTTTAGCGTTTATTATGTTGTTTAAGGTCGGCGAGGCATTTTTGGGGCGCATGTCATTGGTGTTTTATAAAGAAGTTGGCTTTACCACTGGTGAAATTGCTACCTACTCTAAATTAGTTGGCGCCACACTAACGGTGATATTTTCTATTTTGGCGAGTGCCATTACGGTGCATTATGGCTTGGTGCGTGGGTTGATGGTTAGCGGCATTGCCATGGCTTCAACGAACTTGATTTTTGCTTATTTGGCTTATATTGGGCCCAATACCACGGTCTTTGCCGCAGCCATTTTATTGGATAATTTCACCGCCGCTTTTTCAACCGTTGCTTTTGTGGCATTCATTTCACACTTAACCAATCGTGCCTACACTGCGACACAATACGCGCTCATGGCATCGGCGGGTAATTTTGGCCGCACCCTCTTTGCCAGTAGCAGTGGTTTGCTGGTGGACGGTTTGAACGGCGATTGGATCCTATTTTTCATCATCACCGCACTGATGGTTATTCCGAGCCTGCTGATGCTGTACTGGATCGGGCGCAGGTTTAAGCATTTGTTTGCCTGACGATGAATTATGGGCATTTCTACTACCTTTTCCGTGCGGGACTTACCAGCAAACTCACAAAAAATTCTAGTCAATAGAGGTGCCATTAGATGAACGCTAGGTGTTGCAAAAACGATCTTATTGACCTCTGTGTGCGCAACAATATTCTGTGTTTCGGCGAATTTACCCTGAAATCAGGTCGCACCAGCCCGTATTTCTTTAATGCCGGACTATTCAATAACGGCGAGTTACTCGGGCAACTCGCCAAGTTCTACGCGATCCATATAACGGCTCAATTAAGCGATGATTTCATGCTCTATGGGCCGGCGTATAAAGGCATTCCATTGGTTTCCGCCATTGCGGTGCAATTCGCAAACCACCACCAACAGAATATCCGCTATGCGTTTAATCGCAAAGAAGCCAAGCCGCATGGCGAAGGCGGCAACTTGGTCGGCGCAACACTCAACGGCAAGGTCGTCATTGTTGATGATGTCATCACTGCTGGCACCTCAATCAATGAATCGGTCAACATCATTCAATCCGCTGGCGCAGTCCCCTATGCCATTGCCATCGCTCTGGATCGTCAGGAAATCGCTGAGGGCAACACCCAATCAGCAGTACAAAAAATCGAGCAACAATACAATATCCCAGTGTTATCGCTACTGAAATTAGAGGATTTAGTTCATTATTTGCACACAACGCCAGCATATCGACAACATTATGATGCCATCGTCGCATACCGTGATGCTTATGGCTGTGCTTGATAATTATCTCAAATCGTCTTACCTGACGGCATTTGATATGGCATTTTCCACGCAGGTAACATCATAATGCATCGTCATCAAGCTCTCCGGTTCTGATACGAATCGCTTTTTCCACATCATGGACAAATATCTTGCCATCTCCCAACTTGCCCGTTTGGGCGGACTGCATGATGGCATCTAACACCTGATCGAGTCGGTCGCTCGGTATCACCACTTCTAGTTTCACTTTTGGCACAAAATCCACCACATATTCTGCACCTCGATAAAGCTCAGCATGTCCTTTCTGTCGTCCAAATCCTTTCACCTCTGTCACGGTAAGTCCCTGTACACCTATTTCTGAGAGCACGTCTCTTACCTCGTCCAGTTTAAACGGTTTGATTATGGCTATAATAAGTTTCATTAGATTTTCATCGCTAAATTATGTAGTTAATAATGGCGCGCCCGGAGAGATTCGAACTCCCGACCCCCTAGTTCGTAGCCAGGTACTCTATCCAGCTGAGCTACGGGCGCAATGTCTTATGTGTGCCGAACAGTACAGAAATTATCATGCCATTTCAATAGAAAACACGACAATTAGACTCACAACGAAACGCCTATAAAATTCATGTGGCAATATTTAATAAGCGTATCGTCCATAAATCTGGCATAATTTCCAGTCGGACGAAACACCGTATCAAGCAGAGAACCAAACCAGTGATACCAAATCGCAATAACCCCCTCTTAGCCGCTGTGGATAGCCTCGAAATCAATCGAATCAAACGGCATATTTTTTTATGCTGCGATCAAACCAAACCAAAATGTGCGCCAAAGGATAAAAGTCTCGCGTCTTGGGACTATCTAAAAACTCGCTTGAACGAACTTGGATTGGTTAAAACAGGCGGTATTTTCCGCACTAAAGCAAACTGCTTACAAATTTGCACCCACGGACCAATCGCATTGATTTACCCAGAAGGAGTTTGGTATCACTCCTGCACTCCAGAAGTGCTAGAAAAAATCATACAGGAGCACCTGATAGGCGGTCGCATCGTAACCGAATATATAATTACCGCACAACCTCTGAACATAACCCTGAACATGACGAGTTTCAATAAAGCTGAACAGTTAATCAGCAACCAAGAATAAGAGCAACAACAGAAACAATAGGCGAGGTTGGATCATTTTTAGCCTCATTATAACGAATACCGACCGACATGGTTCATTAGACTTGGTAACACCTTATGAGCATTATCAAAACATCGCCAACCATACCGTATTATGCCGTTACGAACGCTGGTACAAAGGAGAAAACGCATTCGCGTTAGGCGTAATGAAAACCTTCAAAACCGTATTTGAACAACCCCAACAACCGATAAAAACAGCTCGGCAATAATGCTTCATCGCTTAAGTTTATACCGCGCATGCAAAATCAATATCTTAAACATCATCAAAGGCGGGTATGCCCAAAGGGCACAAGTGCCGGCACACTGCGCTTGGAGGCATAAAGATGGCTGAGCGTGGTTTCTATCTGTTTCCAATTAGTTTAGACAATGATTTATACTCAATATAAAAGGGCATCTGCGAACGAGTATTGGGCGGTTTGTTTCCAAGACATTTTTCAGTATCATCAAGGTTTATTGAATGAACGCTATTTTACCATTTTTAGTGGTGCCACTGGATGGATTTATGCAAAGGAGACTGTGCAAGAAACCCTCGCTAGGCATGCGTTACATGCGGAAACCCTTGCGGGTTTGGCTATTTTACTGGGTTCCTGCTTTCGCAGGAACGACGAATATTGAGTTTTTTGCACAGTCCCAAAGGTCTCAATCCATAAACAATCTTTTTCCTAATTACCACCATAGATAAGTCGCTCTTTCCTGTATATAATCACAGTCTATCTATTTAATTCATAAGGGGTATGTCATGGTGCGTAATAAGGTGCAATTCCAGAAAGGGGTTAGCTTGAACGATTTTATCAAACAGTACGGTACCGAAGACCAATGCTTCGATGCGCTTTATGCTTGGCGGTGGCCCAAAGGGTTCCAGTGTCCGGCCTGTGGTCACGACAAGTGCTGCCAGCTGACCATCCGTAAACTTCAGCAGTGCAATCGCTGCAATCGCCAGACATCACTGACGGCTGGAACCATCTTTGAATCCACCAAACTACCGCTCACGCTATGGTTCCAGGGTATCTATCTGATTACACAGGACAAGAAAGGCATCTCGGCCATGAAACTGCATCGTCACCTGGGTATTTCCTACAATGCCGCCTGGCGAATGAAGCACAAGCTTATGCAGGTGATGATGGAGCGGGATCACAATAACAAACTATCCGGGTTGATTGAATTGGATGATGCCTATCTCGGCGGCGAGCGTACTGGGTGCAAGCCGGGACGCGGTGCTGCAGGTAAGACACCTTTTGTAGCGGCGGTAGAGACCACCGCCGATCATTGCCCAGTTCGGGTTAAGTTGTCGGTCGTAAAGGGTTTCCGCACCGAAGCGATTAAGTCATGGAGTCGGCAACATCTGACCGAGGGTAGTACCGTTATCTCCGATGGTTTGGCGTGCTTTAATGCCGTTGTCGAGGCCGGTTGCTTGCATGACAAGATTGTGTGCGGCGGCGGGAGAGGGTCTGTCGAAAAACCCGAGTTCTATTGGGTCAATACGATTCTGGGTAACTTAAAGAGTTCATTACGCAGTACCTATCATGCTATTCGACCTAAATATGCTCAGCGATACTTGTCGGAATTTCAGTATCGTTTCAATCGTCGTTTTGATTTGAACGACCTCATTCCCAGGCTTGCTTGTGCGGCACTCAGGACGCCACCGATGCCGGAAAACTTGCTGAAGATAGGCTTAGGTTAAATGGTAATTAGGAAAAATTATGGACATAGTGACAGGAAACTCATAACCGATGAAATCAGCTTCAGATTTGAATGATTTATGCTTCCTGTTAGCAATAGTCTGGACGGTGTGCTCATTCGCATCACTTGGCACATTGCATAGCATGGCGCATAGTGCGGAAACGTCATCATTGCCAACAGACAAGCAATGTCAAGCACTTTTGAATCAGGCTTCCACAGAACAGCAAGCTGCTATTAAACCGCAAATAGAAGGCTGGTGTTTAATCATCACACCCAACAAAGGTAACTGTCTAGCTTGCCACGATATTGATATAAAGCCTTGGCCAGCAGGATTGTCTGCAGCCGGCAATATCGCGCCAATTCTGACCAATATTGCTAATCGGTTTGCCAATCAAAGGACGCTAAAAAACATCATCTACGATGCTGCTTCAAAAAACCCGCAAACAGTCATGCCTTTGTTCGGTGAACACCATATTCTTACCGAGCCTGAAATTGCCCGCATTGTCACTTTCCTGATGACCCTGCGATAACCTGTGATAACCCATAATAACCCTGCAACCATCCTATGTTAATGAATAGACGCCAATTTTTTAATGTTAGTTTTAAGGTTATGATTGGCGGACTGATTGGACGCTTTAGCGGAATAAAAGCCGAAGCGTCTATCGCATACCCGAGGTCGGCATTCGCCGCTTCCTCCATTGAGCAGATATTAAATCAATTATTTGAAACCAGTTATGCGGGTGATGATGCCAGCATTGCCATCCGCATTCCCCGAGAAGCTGAACACCGTGAATTGGTTCCATTTAGAATGTCGGCACCCGGAGCAGAAAAAATAGCGGTCATCGTGGATAACAATCCGCAGCCTTTGGTGATGGTCATGACTATTGCAACCCCCGCCGACGGTGTCGTCATGGGCACATTAAAAATGAAAACAGACTCCTACATTTCCTGCTATGCGATGAAACAAGGACAATTGTACCGTGCGGCACGCTGGGTCAGAATATCGCAAAGTGGTTATCAAGACCAATAACAAATTTCTGCAAAGCACACCAGAATAATGTCTTTTTCTAGCTTGTTAAAACTCATCCCATCATCAGGCGGTTATGATGTGATGTGTTCGTTAAAATGGCATTCCACCGAACCATCGAACAAGCAAGCGGGTAGCGATATTCAGTTGCATCTCCGTCCCACTATTCAATCGCTTACGTTTTATGTTAATAACGCAGTTGTTGCAGAGCTTCAGCTCGGTACGAATGTTTCGCATAACCCTATTATTGGTATTCACCTGACGACATTAAAACCACACGATGAGGTGTCCATAATATGGGTCGACACTCAATTTAATCGCGGCACCGCGATGGTGTTTGCAACATGAATATCGGTCAGATTTCATCACGGTCGGTTTTAATGTCGGTTTTTTCAGTGTTATTGGCATTGTGTTTGACAACCCACACTGCTGCCGTATTGGCAGTATCCATCGCCGAGATTGAACACGACATTAGAACATTCCAACAATACTTCCAACAGCGATTTCCTGATGTTGCGCTCGATGAATATGTAAACGGCATCAATGCGCTACCCCAATATGCCGACCGTAGGGCAAGCTGGGAATTGTTAATGGCACTGCCCCCCTATGAAATAGAAATGGAGCTTGCTCGCCATGAATGGCAAGAACCATTTGAAAATGGCTCGAGTTTTGAGCAATGCTTCACAGCGCACCCGCCAGCAAATGAGTTTCCTTATTTCAGAAATGGTCAGGTATTAACGATTGTTGGTGCAATAAACGAATGCCTGCTGGCACAAACCAAAGAAACATTGAAACTCGATTCTGCCAAGCTGGCAAGGCTGGTCTCTGTATTTAAAGCACAATCTAACGGTGCGGTAATCAATATTGATTACCGCGATCTAGGTATGCGTAAGATTTATGAAACAGGTCGGCAATACTATTGGTCAAGACGGGGACAAAATAATTTCTCGTGTGCCAGCTGTCATGTCAACAATGCCGGCAACAGATTGCGCGGTGATGTGTTAAGTGCTGGGTTGGGGCAAACCAGCGGATTTCCAGTTTATCGCATCAAGTGGTCAATCCCGAATGATGACAATGACAATGACAACAGCACACACCCTTGGGGTACGATTCACCGCCGCTACGCAAGCTGCAACATTCAGGCGGGTGCGGTACCACAAGAGGCACAAAGTCCGACATACATCGCATTAGAAGTTTATCAGGCGATTATGAATAGTGGCATTCCCCTAAAAGTGCCGAGTCTGCGACAATGAATAGGCACTAATCCAAACTCGGTGGCAGAACATGAATCGCAGTAGATGGATTCGGATTGACAGCAACGCCGTAAATGACCTCAAAAGAAATGCGAATATTCTGATTCGTTTCATCACGAATTGCGTCTGTCACGGCTGTTTTGAAACGGCTAAATCGTCGTGTGCCAGTTAATGTTTTACGCCGCTGTGAATGTATATTGGTAAACCCCTCGTGCTTGAGATCCGCGAATAATAATTCGATGCTTGGATAGTCAACATAAATCCAATCAACATCAACAATCGGTTCCACGAAACCCGAATGTAACAATGCGTCCCCAAGATGGTGCATATCAACAAATGGATGCACATGTGGCAAGGTATCCGTTTTTGCCCATCCATCATACACTTCGCTAAGCGTATCTGGTCCAAAAGCAGAGAAATACAGCACCCCTTCTGGACGCAACAGACGATGTAATTTGACGAACAGTTGCTCGAAATCCAGCCATGAAATATGCAGATTGACGATGATGCAATCAAACGATTGCGCTGCGTAGTGCGCCAGCACATCAGCGGACTGACCATGCGATTGTAACTCGTTCGATTCCAAGAGTGAGCAACGCTGTTTATGGGCTATTTTTTTTGGCATCAAATCACTGTTTTCAAAATCAATAATCAAACCATCCGTAAAGGCATCGATTGCATTATCGACACGCTGCTCCAGTTCCCTTCGAATCGGAGATAACAAGTAATCCATCGCATTATTCTGGGCAACATTTCTTTTTCGAATGCTTGCGATTTTTTGTAGATCGAGTTCCAATAGATTCCGTTATCGTTCTGTCATAGAGGCTCGATTATAAACAGATTTTGGATACAAAATTAAACATATCAAGTACACGGAGGTACTGAATGAAAGCATTAAGATCAATATTATTTGCCACCCTCAATACCCTATTACCCAGTAAATGTGTGCTTTGCCGTTGCATTAGTGATTTGGGATTCTGTATAAACTGCCAAAAACTACTGCCGTGGATAGAATGTGCCTGTGAGATTTGCGCTATTCATTTACCGCACCCCGGCATTTGTGGGCATTGCCAGACGCAGCCCCCCGCCTATCATGACTCGATCATCCCTTTTCGGTACCAATCCCCTGTTTCCGACTGTATTCAAGCATTAAAATATGCGGAGCATTTGTCGTATGCGGTCGCCATGGGCAAAATGTTCTCGTTGTGGCTTACAAAAAACCCGGCTCAATGGCAACAACCACCAGACATTATCGTCCCCATGCCGCTCCATCGCAGAAGAATCACCCAGCGCGGATTCAATCAAGCGACCGAAATTGCCCGTGTACTCAATAAACAGCTCGGCATCCCCATCAACCATACGCTACTCAAAAGAGTAAAAAACACCCTGCCACAAACTGGTTTGAACGAAAAAATGCGTCGCCAGAATATGATAAAAGCCTTTACTGGAAGAGCCACCCGTTCTCATCCACATGTCGCCTTACTCGATGATGTGGTCACTACTGGTAGCACTGTTAATGCGGCTGCCAAAGCCCTACTTGATGCTGGTGTCAAACGTGTCAGTGTATGGGCAATCGCAAAAACACACCTTTAGTCATTCCCCCACAGGATAACTACAACGCATACACGGGTAAGGGAAAGTGATTTGTCACTGGCCGATTGCGACAACATTGTGATTGATTTTAGTGGGTATTCAAAAAAAATTAGCCCTTTACCATTGATTTTTTTTTCTTTGACACTATGATTAGCACTCACCAATGTTGAGTGCTAGCAAAATGGCATATAGGCGTTTAATTCGCTCATTTGATATGCGCTGAATGCACTCGAATTCTGTTTTATTTCAATTATTTACTAGGAGAAACTAGCGTATGAATATCCGTCCGTTGCATGATCGTGTGGTCGTGCGAAGAGTTGAAGACGAACGAACGAGCCCGGGAGGCATTGTCATTCCCGATTCCGCAACCGAGAAACCAATGCAAGGCGAAATCTTGGCAGTTGGTAACGGCAAGGTGCTCGATAATGGCGAACAACGTGGTCTTGATGTCAAAGTTGGCGATAAAGTGCTATTTGGAAAGTATTCCGGCACAGAAGTCAAAGTTGAAGGCGAAGAAGTGCTGGTGATGCGTGAAGACGACATCATGGGCGTTATCGAAAGTTAATTTATTTACACATACCTATTGAGGAAATATTAAGATGGCTGCTAAAGAAGTCGTATTTGGCGAAAATGCAAGGGCACGCATGCTTCGGGGTGTTAATACCCTAGCGGATGCCGTAAAAATCACTCTCGGCCCCAAAGGTCGAAATGTTGTACTCGATAAATCATTTGGGGCACCTACCGTCACGAAAGACGGTGTTTCTGTCGCCAAAGAAATCGAATTAAAAGACAATCTCGAAAACATGGGTGCGCAAATGGTTAAAGAAGTCGCTTCTAAAACTTCTGATGTTGCTGGAGACGGCACTACAACCGCAACCGTACTGGCACAATGTATCGTCCGCGAAGGCATGAAAGCCGTTGCGGCAGGTATGAACCCGATGGATCTGAAACGTGGTATCGACAAAGCGGTTACTGGTGCGGTTGCTGAACTACAAAAATTGTCTAAGCCTTGTACTGACCATAAGGAAATCGCTCAGGTTGGCACGGTCTCTGCGAATGCGGATTCTAGTGTCGGCGACATCATTGCACAATCTATGGAAAAAGTCGGCAAAGAAGGCGTTATTACCGTTGAAGAAGGCAATACACTGGAAAACGAACTGGAAGTGGTTGAAGGAATGCAGTTTGATCGTGGCTACCTGTCACCCTACTTCATCAACAATCAGGATAGCATGTCGGTTGAGCTCGAATCACCTTACATCCTGATTTACGACAAGAAAATTTCAAACATCCGTGATCTGCTCCCGATTCTGGAAAGTGTCGCAAAATCAAGCCGTCCATTGATGGTCATTGCCGAAGATGTGGATGGTGAAGCATTAGCAACGCTGGTTGTCAACAACATCCGTGGCATCGTCAAGGTTTGTGCTGTTAAGGCACCTGGCTTTGGTGACCGTCGAAAATCGATGCTTCAAGATATTGCTATTTTGACTGGTGGACAAGTGATTTCAGAAGAAGTCGGTATGAGTCTGGAAAGTGCGACATTAGATGATTTAGGCGAAGCTAAACGCATCAATGTCAGCAAAGAAAACACCACCGTTATTGATGGTGCGGGTAGCTCAGGTGACATCGAAGGTCGCGTGAATCAAATTCGTGCCCAAATCGAAGAAGCAACATCGGATTACGACAAAGAAAAAATGCAGGAGCGTGTTGCCAAGCTCGCTGGTGGTGTCGCAGTCATCAAAGTCGGAGCTGCCACTGAAATTGAAATGAAAGAGAAGAAAGCACGGGTTGAAGATGCCCTGCACTCGACTCGTGCCGCGGTTGAAGAAGGCGTAGTTCCGGGCGGTGGAACTGCTTTGGTTCGTTGTATTGACGCTACTTCCAAAGTCAAAGGTATCAATCAAGATCAGGATTTGGGTATTAAAATCGTAGTGCGTTCTCTCGAAGAGCCACTGCGTCAAATCGTATGTAATGCGGGTAATGATGCTTCTGTTGTTTTGAACGATGTGGCAAATAACAACGGCAACTACGGCTATAATGCTAGTACTGGTGAGTTCGGCGATATGATTGAAATGGGTATTCTTGACCCGACCAAAGTAACTCGAGCTGCTCTTCAAAACGCTGGTTCAATTGCTGGGTTGCTCATCACTACCGAAGCGATGATTGCAGAACACCCGAAAGAAGAAAGTGCTACTCCACCGATGCCTGATATGGGCGGAATGGGCGGAATGGGTGGCATGATGTAACCCTTGCTTTCAAAAGCACTAAAAAGGCTCCTTTGGGAGCCTTTTTTTGTCTGGACGTTGGACGTTTTGGGACACTTGACACAATGAACAAGTTTTGTCTAGGCTTAGAAAGACATGAGACTTTTACTATGCTCACCTTGCACGAGCCAATATTTTGTTTTCTAGCTAAGGAAAGCACTTGGAATGAGGCAGTTTATACTTATCAATGAGCAATTAAGACCACTAGAAGCCAAAAGAACTCTCGTGCAAAACTCTCATTATAGTTAATAGAGGTGCCCGTCAGTCTCATTTACAACGAATACAGGCATAATTCATTGGACTTGGCAACACCTTATGAGTATCATCAGAACCTCGCACAGACAACCCGATTTGTCTCATCGGTATAGAATGCGGACAAAAGTACTCTGACAAGGCAATATTGTATTATCATTCGGATAATTATATCGTCTCGGTGGAGAGCATTTTTTATTCATCAAAACGAGAATAAGCCGTGATAACATTAAAAAACTGGATTATTGAACAGCCTGACAATCTATGTATTCTAACCCTAGATGTTCCAAAAAAGCATCAAAACGTACTCTCTTATGCGGTTATTGCCGAGCTTGATCAAGCATTAGATGAAATTGAAAAACATAATCCGAAAGGATTGATTATAAAATCGGCTAAGGCAAACGGTTTTATAGCAGGTGCCGATGTTAGCGAATTTCAAGAGCTGAAAACCGAACAACAAGCAAGCGAATTCATACATTTTGGTCATCAAGTTCTAAACCGAATTGAATCATTAGCCATGCCATCAGTGGCAATGATAAACGGCGTTTGTCTCGGTGGCGGATTAGAGCTTGCACTGGCTTGTGACTACCGTGTGGCAATGGATCAGCCGACAATAAGACTCGGATTGCCGGAGGTAAAGCTTGGCATTCACCCCGGCTTTGGTGGCACCGTAAGACTCATCGAAACCATCGGGGTATCGTCTGCGATGAGCTTGATACTCAGTGGACGCTCGGTTATTCCTCATGTTGCCCGAAAAATGGGGTTGATTGATTTTTGTGTGCCCGAACGACAACTGCAACGTACGGCAGCGTTCATCATCAATAAAAAACCACCGTTAAAACGTGCTAGTGTGGTGAACCGAGTTATCCATTTTCGTCCGTTTAGATACATCATGGCACAGTATCTGAAAAAACAAATGCGTGCCAAAGCAAAACAAGCACATTATCCCGCACCTTACGCAGCCATCGAATTATGGGAAGCGCATGGCAATAATCGTAGTGCCATGCTTGATGCCGAACAGCGCTCCGTAGCAAAATTAATCACATCAACCCAATCAAAGAATCTGGTCCGGGTTTTCTTTCTCCAACAACAACTCAAGAAGATTAACCGACCTAAATCCGAAGTAAAATGCCCAGAGACATTTCAGCATGTCCATGTCATCGGTGCTGGCGTAATGGGTGGTGACATTGCCGCATGGTGTGTAGTGCGTGGTTTGACTGTAACATTGCACGACCGCAGTACCGACGCGCTTGCGCGTGCAACAAAACGTGCCCATCGGCTATTTTCCAGAGAATTAAAGCAGCCATTACTCATTGAAAGTGCCATGGATAGGTTGCAACAAGACCCCGCAGGCAATGGCGCACGCAGTGCAGATGTCATCATCGAAGCAATATTCGAAAATGTAGCGGCTAAAATTGATGTGTTTTCGGAGCTGATAAAAGTAGCCCGCCCCGATGCGTTGCTGGCGACCAATACATCGAGCATTCCGATTGAAACCATCAGTGCCGCTTTGGATATTGATGCGAAACAGCGGAGCCGATTGGTAGGATTACATTTTTTCAATCCTGTGGCAAAAATGCAACTCATCGAAATTGTCCGCAGCAAAGACACCGAGACTCAAATTGCGAATCGTGCAGCCATGTTTGCTAACCGAATTGGACGACTGCCCGTTATGGTGAAAAGTAGTCCGGGTTTTTTGGTTAATCGGGTATTGATGCCCTATATTCTGGAAGCGGTAGAATTGCTAACCGAAGGCGTTGCGGCATCGCGCATCGATGAGGTCGCCACTAATTTCGGTATGCCCATGGGTCCGATTACACTGGCGGATACAGTAGGCTTGGATATTTGCGCTCATGTGGGCGAAAATCTGACCCAGAGTTTTGGTGGCGTACTTCCCCAATTGCTAAAACAAAAAGTCAATGACGGATGTTTAGGTAAAAAAAGTGGCCGTGGATTTTATACTTGGGACAAGGGGCAACCTAAACAAGATCAACAGCAATCAAGTCGGACAAGCAATAACCGAGTCCGCGATATTGAGGCACGGTTGATTTTTCGTTATTTGAACGAATGTATTGCTTGTCTGCATGAAGGCATCACAAAAGACGCTGCCCAACTGGATGCAGCACTGATATTTGGCACTGGATTCGCTCCATTTAGAGGTGGTCCTATTCATTACATAACCGAGCAACAACCGGCGATGATATTACAACGATTAAAACAATTGCACGACACCTACGGCACTCGTTTCAAACCTGCTGAAGGCTGGAACACCATTGTCGGATAAGGAGAATATAGGCGTTTTAATATCTGCCCCGCAGTCTTGCCGAATACGACCAATCCGCCCACTGATACGACGTGACTACTGTGTCCCAACTGTTGATTACATTCCCCTAACCCATCGGGATCGCAATGAACAAACCGCTCTCTCATAAAATCACCCTTCAGCAGTTAGATGTTATTGATCAAAATATTGAGTCAGCAACGGGCATGCCCAACCCCGCTTACACCGACTCGGCATTTTTTACCTTTGAGCGTGACCATGTTCTGGGAACGAGCTGGACAGCATTAGTATTTTGCGTCGATTATGAAGCAAACAATACGGTCACCCCGATTGAATTTATGGGACTGCCCCTGATCATTGCCAAAGACGATCAAGGAGAGATTAGCGTTTTTCACAATGTGTGTAGTCATCGAGGCAGAATATTGGTCACCGAACAAAAGAAAACCAACGGCACGTTGATTTGCCCATACCATAGCTGGACCTACGATTTTACTGGCAAACTCCGTGCAACACCACATATTGGAGGTATTGGCAACCATAAAGTCGACGGATTTTGCCCGCAAGACAACGGACTAAAAACGGTTCGATCGCATATTTGGCTCGGGGTTTTGTTTATCAATCTATCCGCCGATGCTGAAGCATTTGACGACTACACAAAACCATTACTAGATCGCTATCATGGCTTCGTCGGTGAACATGGCTTTGACCACATCGAATACGCAGGGAGCCATGGTGGTGTTTCCATGTCTGTCAACTGCAACTGGAAACTCGCCATGGAAAATTTTTGCGAGGCGTATCATTTGCCTTGGATTCATCCAAGCTTGAATACATATTCACCCTTAGAGAATCATTATAATCTGGTTATTAACAAAAATTTTGCTGGACAGCGCACAACTAAATTCAATCTAAACTTAACCGAAGGCGAGAGTTTTTCGTACTTTGAGAACTGGCCGAAGGAACAAACCGGATGTGCAGAATATCCTATATTCTATCCTAACCTGTTTCTTGGTTTTCAGGAAAATCACTTGTTCCTGACGATTATCAAACCCATCGATATCGACCAAACAGACGAGGACCTACGACTCGTTTATGTCGACTACGAATCTGCCAATGATGACAAATTTGAATCTGCCAGAATCGCCAACCATACTGCTTGGAAAAAAGTATTTAGCGAAGACGTTACATCGGTAGAAGGCATGCAACGAGGGCGATACTCATCAGGTTACAGCGGCGGCACATTTTCACCAGTACAAGATGCCCTCACCCTACATTTCCATCAATGGTTAGCGCGAAAATATCGCTCCGGTTACTGTCACGAGGAGCAATCTGATATGGCGAATTCCGTATAAATTCAACTTATCAGAACCTCACGAATACAACCCTTGTGTTGCAATCGATGGCTTGGTGTACAGAATAAGTTGCTTTGGAAAAAATGCCTTAACAAAAATTGCATGAGCAAACGTTGTGGTTTTCATTCAACCCACGCTCCCATGAATTACGGTTTGGATCGGAAGTGGGACTTCAGTCCCGCCGTCTCTGCATTCGTTTTGCGTGGTATCAGCCGCACTTGCGGTCGGCAGAGAAATGCTCCTCGTATTGCGTTTAATTTCACGGCTGATGGTTGACTTGCTTCTGCCCATGGTGAGCGATTTCTGTCTGCGTATAATTTTGCTTATTTATGAGGTAAATGTGGTATCTTTCTTGTTCAGCCAAACGGGTATATCTCGTCATGTTTTACGCCTTTTTTCTGTCGGTTAAAAGAGTACGAGTGGTTGTACTTATGTGAATTCAACTAATAAAGCACTACACTTGGACGACAATGCCACTATATTCCATTATCGCCATAGTCTAGTGCCGCTCTGTAAATTGCTTTGATATTGAACTATTGCCCCTGTATATTTTCTACCTATTTAACATCACTCATAATACATAGATACCATGAAAAACACCATAAAACGAACTCTGATAGTGCTTGCTTGCGGTGCCGTTGTCCTGGGATTGGTCAAATTGGCGGTGAGTTCCGTGTCCAGTACCGAGCAGCACAAAACCAGCCCTGCGACAACAAAAAACACAGATCTTTCGGGCTTAAGCGTAGCCACTTTTGCTGGTGGTTGCTTTTGGTGCATCGAATCCATATTCGAGAAGATGGAGGGTGTCAGCGAAGCGGTATCTGGTTATAGTGGCGGTCATACGCACAACCCTACCTACCGTGAAGTCGGCACGGGGAATACTGGGCATACTGAAGCCGTACAAGTTTTCTACGACCCGACTATAGTTTCTTACGAAGCTTTGCTGTATCGATTCTGGAAAGATATTGATCCCACTGATGCCAATGGTCAATTTGTCGATCGCGGCAGCCAATACCGACCGGTCATTTTCTATGGCAATGAGACGGAAAAGAAAATCGCGCTAAAATCGCGTAATGAATTGCAAGCATCTAAACGCTATAGCAAACCAATATCCATAGAAATCATACCCGTGGATACGTTTTACGAAGCTGAATATTATCATCAGGACTACCACAAGAATAACTCCTTACGGTACAAAATTTACCGTCATGGCTCCGGTCGAGATCAATATCTTGAAAAAATATGGGGTGATGAATTCCCGCTTAACAAGGACAAAAAAGCGTCATCCAAAAAAACATCATTGAGTCCATCCTCGCCAACACAGCACCGTTATGAAACCTATAAAAAACCTGATGATGATACGCTCAAAACGAGTCTGACAAAAATGCAATATCAGGTCACACAACACGAATACACAGAACCGCCTTTTCAGAACAAATACTGGGACAACAAAGAACATGGCATCTATGTCGATATTGTCTCTGGCGAACCGCTGTTTTCATCAACCACTAAATTTCGCTCCGGCACCGGCTGGCCGAGTTTCTGGGAACCGATTGATAAGGGCTTTATTGTCGAAAGCATTGATTTCAAATTATTGCGTCCAAGAACAGAAGTCAAAAGCAAATACGCCAGCTCTCATTTGGGACATATTTTTAATGACGGACCACCGCCTACCGGACTGCGCTACTGTATCAATTCTGCGGCTCTAAAATTCATCAAAAAAGAAGATTTACACGCTCAAGGCTATGCTAATTATTTGGCGTTATTTGCCAAATAATATGGTTGCGAACATACAGAGAAGCCAACTGTCCAAGCTATCCTGCCCAATTCTCATTTGCGCTTTCTAACTACCCGCCTTTGTCGCCTAGCTTCAAATAAGAAAATGCCGGTCGCAACCGATGCGTTCAAATTGGATACGGCACCCTGCATTGGAATCCGTGCTAGATAGTCGCAGTGTTGTGCCGTTAATCTTCGCAACCCTTTACCCTCCGAACCCATGACCAAGGCGATGTTGCCTGTGAAATCGCAGTCATACAACGTCATATCGCCCTGATCGGTAGCTCCAATTATCCAATATTCCAGCTGTTGAAGTTTTTTTAGGGTTTGGACTAAATTAGTCACCGACACAATACTGACATTTTCGACTGCACCTGAAGCTACTTTCCGCACCGTGTCATTCACCGGACTAGCTCCATCACGCGGCACGATAACTGCATCAACACCAGCACATTCTGCGGATCTGATGCAAGCTCCCAGATTATGCGGATCCTGAATATGATCAAGTACCAACACTAATCCGTGTGTAATCCCCTGTAAAACACGTTCTAGTTTCTCGCCTTTGATGGGCGATTGCACCTTCAAAACGGCAACAATACCCTGATTATTGACACCATCACTGGTAATGTCCGCCTCTTCCTTATTGGAAAACCGAAAGGAGACTTTAGCTTTATTCAGCACTGCGATAATATTTTTTGTTCTCTGGTCTGTTCTCTGCCGAGCTATAATCACCTCAACCACCTGCTCACAACTTTGCCTAATTACTGCCTCTACAGCGTGGAACCCATATGCTAGGTTGGTATTATGCCGACGTTTTATTGCCATTTTAGTGGCACTCGTTGCGAATTGGAGTCATTTTCGATTGCTTTTTTTGGGCTTGTTTGTGGTTCGTTTACTGGCTTTGGTGGTTGCTCTGATGACACGCTTTTTATCCTTTCCGCGAAATGTCATACCTTCACTCGGCGAGCAAGCGACGACCGAAACCAAGTCAAAATCAACGTTTGCTTCACTGAGTTCAACCCGAACCACTCGCACCCTGATCCTATCTCCAAGTCGGAAACACTGACCGCCACGCTCACCTCGCAATTGATAGCAGGCCGGATCAAAATGGTAATAATCATTACCAAGACCAGTAACATGCACCAAACCAGTCACAAATATCTCATCTAATTGAACAAATATTCCAAATTCTTTTACCCCAGAAATAATACCGTCAAATTCCTGTCCAACTTTTCCCTGCATAAACTCCGCTTTTAACCAAGCAATCACATCTCGAGTCGCGTCATCAGCACGGCGTTCGGTAAACGAACAATGTTCACCGACTTGATGTATGCTGTTGCCCTGTGGCATCGTTTTTCGATTATCTTTACCCGAAACCGTATCAACACCTGAAAGTTCACTTAAAATTTGCTTGATTTGTCGATGTACCACCAAATCACAATAACGCCGAATTGGCGACGTGAAGTGGCAATACACTGGAAAGGCGAGCGCGAAATGACCTATTTGGTCAGTGCTATACACCGCTTGACTCAAACTATACAACAAAACCGTTTGCACGACACCCGCAATATCATCTCGATGAGCAACACTAGCGACTAAACGGGCATAATCTTTAGCCGTAGGTTGATTGCCTCCGCCCAGCACAAATCCTAATCCGCTGATAAACTGTCGCAGGTCAACAAGCGAGCCAACCTTTGGTCCATCGTGGTTTCTATAAATGGCATTGTCGCCTCTGTGTGCTTGCAGAAATTCTGCCGCACATACATTGGCAGCCAGCATACATTCTTCGATTAGTTTGTGTGCATCATTTCTTTGTCGGACGGAGATGTGGCTAATACGTTTTTGAGCATTAAATTCGATGTATGGCTCTGGAAATTCAAACTCAATCGTGCCGCGTATATCACGTTTTTTCCGCAAACACAGGCTCATTCGATAGAGGTGATCAAGATGTGGTGTTACCGCTGTCCATGCCTGCCGTTGAGCATCGTCTTTGTCCACCACGATGGCATTGACCACTTCATAGGTGAGTCTCGCCTGTGAGTGCATCAGGGCTGGATAAAATTCAAAACTTGTCACGTCACCTTGATTTGTGATGTGCATATCACAAACCATACAGTGTCGATCTTCATCAGGGTTAAGCGAGCAAATCCCGTTTGATAGCTGCTCGGGTAACATTGGAATAACCCGATTGGGAAAATACACCGAGTTACCACGCATATATGCCTCGTTATCCACTGCACTATCTGCCTTAACATAATGACTTACATCGGCAATGGCAACTAGCAACCGCCAGCCCGCTAACGGCTGTCCAGAAATAAGTGGCTCGCAGTAAACCGCATCATCGAAATCTTTGGCATCACTGCCGTCAATCGTCACCAATGGCAAATCCCGAATATCTTTACGACTCGGCTCAGGCTTCGCCTTAATCAACACATCGCCGACTGCCATACGATTCAGATGGATAGTCACTTCGTCTGGCCAGCTATGCGGTATTTCGTGTTTTCGCAATGCAATCTCGGTTTCCATACCCGGCTCCAAGTCGCGTCCGACAACCTCGATAATCTCGCCAACAGTATGTTTGCGTTCAATGGGGTGTTCGCATATTCGAGCAACCACAATGGCTCCATTCTTTGCGCCGTTAAAGCAATGGACAGGAATACTAATGTCTCGGGCAAAGCGTATATCATCCGGCTCGACAAATCCCATACCATTTTTTAGGTGAAAATGCCCGACAATTTCTCGATGTTGTTCAATCAACACCTCAATAATCACGCCCTCTTTTCGTCCCCGCTTGTCAACACCTTTTGTTTTTGCCAATACACGATCGCCATGCAATACTTTTCGCATTTGGTTGTGATGCAAATACAAATCGTCGCCCGCTCGCACACTGGACTTATCGGGCACGACAAACCCGAACCCTCTTGCATGTCCGACCACCCTACCAACCACAATATCCATTTTTTCGGGCAAGCCGTATCGATTTTTGCGGTCAAACAAGACATAACCGTTTTTACGCATTCGCTTTAAGCGTGCTGCTAGGGCATTGATTCCGTCCACTTCTGATATAGCAAAGTGTTCACAAATCGCCTCAAACACAACCGGTCGATTGCTGTCGGACAGATACTCCAGTATCTGCAACCTTGACGCAACAGGAACCCCGCTGGAGTCTGCTACCCTATATCCAACATGAGTCTCGCTCTTGTCTGTTATTTCTCGCATTGCTTAATTTTTCCGCTCCACAACAATCCGACATTCTCAATCAGATTAAAGCAAAACACAATCACATATTTACTAAAAATAATTCCGAAATCGGTTATCATCCGAACTCGCTCCGCCAACATCAACCCAAACAACCAGTATCAGTATGCAACCTCGAATCTGACAGCAAAACCAACAGATGCATGTATTCCATGCCCCATAATCCGTTGATTCTACCAAAACCGATCACATAACACCCGCTCAAAAACCGTAACGATAACAACACATATCACAGAAATAATTTACCCAATATTCGTTATAATCCGACCATGAAAGATAACTAATGCAAATTGAAACAATTTATAATCGGAACATGAAAATAGGTATCCCAAAAGAAATCCACATCAACGAAGGTCGTGTTGCTTGCACACCAGCCGAAATTGAAAATATCATCGTGCTCGGTTATGACATTATGGTCGAAAAAGGGGCTGGATTAGTATCCGAATATCGCGACCAAGATTATCAGGATGCTGGCGCCACTATCATCAATGATACACCTGAATTATGGCAACAAGCCGATTTAATTTGCAAAGTCCGCCCACCAGAACAACATAAATCGCTTGGTATCCATGAAGCAGATTGGCTGACCGCCAATAAAATTTTGATTAGTTTTATTTGGCCGAGTCAGAACACGGCGTTGATGCAGCAGCTTGAACAGTCACAAGCAACCGTTCTGGCGATGGATTCGGTGCCAAGAATATCCCGAGCACAGAAAATGGATGCACTGTCTTCGATGTCACACATTGCTGGCTATCGTGCGGTCATTGAGGCTGGCCAACATTTTAGTCGCTTCTTCACTGGTCAAATTACTGCTGCTGGCAGGATTCCACCCGCAAAGGTCATGGTTGTAGGTGCTGGCGTAGCCGGATTATCGGCAATTGGCACAGCAGTCAGTCTTGGCGCGATAGTCCGTGCATTTGACACCCGCCTTGAAGTTAAAGAGCAAATTGAAAGCATGAACGCTGAATTTCTTGAACTCGATTTCAAAGAAGATGGCAGCGGCGAAGGTGGTTATGCCAAAGTAATGAGCCAAGAATTTATTGACGCTGAAATGGCACTATTTGCGAAGCAGGCACGGGAGATTGACATCATTATTACGACCGCATTGATTCCCGGCAAACCAGCACCCAAGTTGATCACCAAAGAGATGGTGGATAGCATGAAATCGGGCAGTGTCATCGTAGATCTAGCGGCGGAACAGGGTGGAAATTGCGAATATACCGAGCCCGGGTGCGTACTCAAACAAAGCGGGGTCAGCATCATTGGTTATACCGATTTACTCAGCCGAATGGCAACACAGGCGAGTCAACTTTATGCCGCAAACGTTCGACACTTGCTCAGCGACCTGACAGCAGAGAAAGACGGGGTCGCAAATATCGATATGAACGATGATGTGATTAGAGGAACCACTGTGGTACATAACGGAAAAATAACATGGCCTCCGCCAGCACCCCTGCTGAGTGTCGCTCCCCCTACGAAGAAAACAGCGAAGAGCCCCCCCCCTGCCGTTGCAGAAACACAACCGAAAAACGCTGTTTTTAAAACATTAATTGGCATAACTATAGGGGTGCTGGCTATTCTTGGCGTAGGCGCGGTGGCTCCTCAGGACTTTATGAATCACTTTATTGTTTTTGTGTTAGCCTGTTTCGTGGGCTGGCAGGTGGTTTGGAATGTGACCCCGGCATTGCATACGCCTTTGATGAGCGTGACCAATGCAATCAGCGGCATCATTGTGATTGGTGCGTTGTTGCAAATTAGCTCTTCATCGGCAATGGGCACAATACTAGCCATTGTAGCGGTCGTTATTGCTTCTATCAATATTGCTGGTGGCTTTTTAGTCACGCAGCGCATGTTAAACATGTTTAGAAAATAATTGGGAATCATTTATGGTCAGTGGCATTACCCTTGGCGCGTACATCGTTGCCAGCATTTTCTTTATCATCAGTCTGGGCGGATTAAGCAGTCAACAAAGTGCGCAACGCGGCAACCTGTATGGCATGGTTGGCATGGGTCTGGCAATCGCGGCCACACTATGGGGTAGCGTACCAGACTACAGCGTCATTGCTATCGCCATGACATCTGGCGCGCTGATTGGTGGCATTCTAGCAGCACGAGTACAAATGACATCGATGCCGGAACTGGTCGCAATTTTGCATAGTTTCGTCGGGCTGGCAGCCGTATTGGTGGGCTTCTCAACCTATCTCGACAACCCCGCTGATTACACTGGCGTAACTAAAATTATTCACGACATTGAAATTTATTTAGGGGTCTTGATTGGTGCGATTACCTTCACTGGATCGGTCATTGCTTTTGGGAAATTACACGCCATCATTCGTAGCAAACCTCTCACACTACCCGCTCGGCATTGGCTTAATTTGATCATTCTCATTACCTGTCTCTATCTAGGATACCAGTTTGTGTATGCTGGCGATATTGATGCTGGACTCAATATATTGCTGATTATGACCATGCTCGCCGGTCTATTTGGTATGCACATGGTCATGGCTATCGGCGGCGCAGACATGCCAGTGGTGATATCGATGCTGAACAGTTATTCTGGTTGGGCGGCGGCGGCAACCGGGTTCATGCTGTCCAATGATTTACTGATTGTGACTGGTGCATTGGTCGGCTCAAGTGGCGCGATACTCAGTTACATCATGTGTCGGGCTATGAACCGTGCTTTTTTGAGCGTCATCATGGGCGGTTTTGGTGCAACTAACAGTGGCAGTAGCGATAAAATTGATGGCGAGTCATTGCCCATCAGCATCCATGAGACATGCGAACTATTGAGCCATATCAACTCGCTCGTCATTGTTCCGGGATATGGCATGGCGGTTGCTCATGCACAACATTTGGTGTCTGAATTAACCAAAAAACTGCAGGGACGTGGTGTCAAAATCAGTTTTGCCATTCATCCGGTCGCAGGGCGAATGCCCGGACACATGAATGTGTTGCTTGCAGAAGCTAAAGTCCCTTACGACATCGTGTTTGAAATGGACGAAATAAACACACAACTTGCCGATACCGATGTTGTGCTGGTCATCGGTGCAAACGATATTGTTAATCCTTCAGCCATAGAATCTCCCAATAGCCCGATTGCTGGAATGCCGGTTATCGAAGTTTGGAAGGCACAACATGTCATCGTCTTAAAACGCAGTATGGCAAGTGGCTATGCGGGTGTTGAAAACCCTTTATTCTACAAAGAGAATACCCGAATGCTGTTCGGAGATGCCAAAGAAAGCATCGACCAAATACTTGGAACGCTTTGAATAGCAATCTCTTTGACATTGTAATTGGCAATTGTTGTTATAATCGGTATCGTATCCTTCTTTCACTTATTGTTAATTTTTTTTCCGCTACAACTCATGTCAAATATACTTAAGCTAGGTGTTCCTAAAGGGAGTCTGGAAGAAGCTACGAAAGAGCTTTTCGCACAAGCTGGATGGTCGATCAATACCCGCTCACGCAACTATTTTCCATCCATTGATGACTCGGAGATTCGTTGTTCATTAGTTCGTTCACAAGAAATGGGACACTATATTACCGATGGCGTTCTGGATGCTGGCTTGACTGGACAGGATTGGCTGGCAGAAACCAACGCAGATGTGACTGTTATGGCAGATTTGGTCTATTCTAAAACATCTGATCGAAAATGCCGCTGGGTATTGGTGGTTAAAAATGACTCTGACATACAGTCAGTGACAGATTTGGAAGGCAAAAGAATTTCCACTGAACTGGTTAATTTTACCCGTCAATATCTTAAAGATCGGCACATCAACGCCAGCGTAGAATTCTCATGGGGCGCGACAGAAGCAAAGGTCGTAGAAGGGCTCGCAGATGCCGCCGTCGAAATTACCGAAACTGGTAGCACGATAAAAGCTCACGGACTGCGTATCGTTTGCGACCTACTGGAAACGCATACCGTTTTTGTCGCCAACAAAACAGCATTACAAGACGCTTGGAAAAAACGCAAAATTGAGCAAATTGCCTTGTTGTTGAAGAGTGCCTTAACAGGCAGAGAAAAAGTAATGTTAAAAATGAACGTCCCCAATAGCCGTATTGATGAACTGGTCAAACAACTACCGAGTTTACATGCACCAACCATCAACCAGCTTTATGGCGATGATTGGCTGGCAGTTGAAACCGTTGTAAGCAAGCGAGAAGTTAGAAAAATCATACCGACATTAAAAGCAGCCGGTGCGGAAGGCATCCTTGAATTCCAATTACTTAAAATGGTGTCTTAATACTATCCGAACAACATCCATGACTTGCATCTCTTTTAGCACGATACAAAAACGCAGAAGTTGTTTTAGTAACTTCTGCACCTTCCGACGGGGTCAGAACCCATCAGTCGTAATGTACGTTACAATGTCAAGCGAAACCATGTCCCCAAACCCCCAGATAGAAACTCCTAAAACGTAAGAAGCCTTGGCGGTATAATAGTTTGCACTTAAACTCTCCATCCCCCAATGGATGCACAACTCAAGGCTTATGACTATCCTACCATACAAACTCGATACAACGAACGATTTACTCACATCCTGTTAGCCCAAAGCAGTAATGTCCCCTTTTGACTTGTTTAGGAGGGGTTATGACAGAGGAGATTATTACATTGAGCAAAACAGAACTTGACCGCATATCTGTTATTCAATCCATCATCGGTCGCCGGCTGACACAAGCACGGGCGGCACAGCAACTAAAACTGGGCATCAGGCAGGTCAAGCGTTTAACCCGTGCTTATCGGGCTTGTGGTGCTATCGGCACCGCCTCTAAGCGGCGCGGGCGATGTACGGGCAACCTGATTGGTGATGAGGTTCGCCAGCAGGCACTAGCGACTTCGGTCCGACCTTTTCTCATGAGAAGCTCACCGAACTTAATGATTTCCATTTCTCGGTGGAGAGATTGCGTAAGTGGATGATTGAGGATGGATTGTGGCTGGTAAAACAGCGTAAGAAGGCATGTTATACAGCAAAGTCGACCACGCCGGCTGCGGCTGGGCGAGTTGGTACGGATTGATGGATCACCCCATGATTGGTTTGAAGGGTACGCTCTGCGCTGCAATTTGATTGTCTTTATTGATGATGCCACCCGTCGGCTACTAGATTTGCATTTCTCGCCCACAGGACCACTCGGGCTTATATGGAGACACTCAATCAGCAGCTTGACAAGAATGCTCGCCCAGTTGCCATATACAGCGATAAACACAGCATTTTTCAGGTCAATCACCCCATAGAAAGAGTAACGGCAAGAGGGTGAACTCACCCAATTTACCCGTGTACTCAAGACGCTGGATATTGAGCCTATTCATGCCAATACTCCGTAAGCAAAAGGGCGTGTAGAACGTGCCAATAAAACCCTGCAAGACCGACTGGTCAAAGAGATGCACTTACAGAACATCAATTCTATTGAACAAACCAACGCTTTTTTGTCCCAGTTTATGGATACTACAATCGGCGTTTTACCCGCAGGGCACAACTTCCATCGTTCCACTTAACCCTGATAATGCACCGTGCGGTATTGCATGATAAAGAATAACTTAAACTCATTATTAGTCCGCACCATCAGCGTAAACTGTCCAAGAACCTGACCATTCAATTTCGCAACAACCGAATATCAGTTGACCGGCTACGGTAAAGGTTATCGTCTGCGTGGAGCGACTATTACTATCTGCCAGGGCTTTAACGGTTCGGTAACCTTGCTACACAAAGGCAACGTACTAACGTACCGGACACTGCACAAGGAGTGCCAGCCGTTATCATTGCCGATGATAAGACCGTTCTCAACCAAGTCGATCAAGCACTTCACCGACAACAAAAATCCACATGGAAACCCGCACCAGCCCATACTTGGCGGCGACCATTAACCCGTATTTAAAGGTTATTCTAGCAACCCTATGGGTAGAGATTAAGTTTTCCGCAGTGGAACAGAATTGAACCGCGATAGTTTTCGAAGTTTCTAAATCCTCTGGCAGCCGATTTTATGGGCTGAATCTTTGAATTAAATATTCTGCGGTCGCATTGGTGATGCGATGTTTCAGGTAAGTCATTATGTTGTCGAGATGGTTTTTTAGCATCTTGGCGACTGATATGACCGGCTTTAGACGTGAATGTGTCGCCCACCAGTACCATTTCTTAAAAAACGATCGGGCTAGTTTATCGTCGCAGTAAGTCCACAGATCAAGCAGCGTCTCTTTGATTGCCCAAGCTCGGGCGACCTTCAACCCTTTTGATTGAAGTGCGTAAAAAGTGTCTTTATCTTTCTCCCAAATCCCCAGATAGAGTAGCACTAGTGCTTCAAGAGCCTATGAATCTCTCTTTCAAGTCTTATGGCTGGCAATTACCGCAGATATTGCCGAGAGTTTTACTCAAAAACCGTTGATCAGCGGATTGTCAGTGCTAAAATTGGTTGTTTTGGATGCACCTATCCTGCAGAAGCCGTTACGCTTGTTCTGTATCGGGTTAAATAGGCGGTGCTTCAAACCTATTCAGTGCCAGCCGCACTTGTTCTAGGAGTATTCGGTGATTTTCCCGCATTTTGACCAAGAGTTGACATCCCGTTCTAACCACTTTTGCCGCGATGGCGTACAAACGCCAGCGCAGAGTCATGGCAATGCTGGGACAACTCCCCCGGCAGTAACTGACGCATGAGGGCAAATAAATTGTAGGAAAGTGCGGAAATTAAAAAGTACAGTGCATTGGCAGCAAAATCTGAACACGGCAGGGTGTCGCCAAAATCCAGATTCAGTTCCTTGATTCGGTGCTCGCTGTCCTCGCCACGTTGCCATATTAGTCATAATTGGCCAGCGGACAATCTCGCTATCGCTTAGTCCATCCTGATTGGTGGCCGATTAGTGGCAATCGCACGATAAATATAAGCACCCGAGTTTATTTCATCTGAATTATCGGGTGAACCTAAATCCAGACTCGTTTGACCTATAACGGCTGTTCTCTGAATGATCGAGGTGAAGGCTTTTGCATAGTCACCGATACAGAAGCTGGTGCGGTAGGTATCCTGACCGCTTTGCCTTTTTTATCGAGGAAGGGTATCCAGTCCGAAGCACTTACCACTGCTATCTGCGCGTGCATAGCCGCACTGGTCTTGGCTCAAATGGCATACTCGATACCTTCCGGGCTTGTCGGTTAATTCAAAACCAGTCCAATTTTAAGAAAATAAAATATTTAATAACAAGGACTTAAATATTCACAACAAGCTAAAAACGCCATTTTCCGACAAGCCCCTTCCGTATCGCAATATTCAATGATTTTTGTTTGGTAGCCTGCAGCATCAATACGCAGGGCACTCACGGCACAACCTTCGGGTAATGACTGCTGGCATTGCTTGATAAACGCCAGATTACCTTTCGCTGGCGGCACATGCTTTGACGGAAATCTACGTCCACAATCTGCCCGGTTTCCGCAACATGCCCGACCATCGGCATAAAGCCTTTGCGTTTGTTGTAAATCCACTGTGCTTGGGCTTTATGGGCAACAATTTCAGCGGCATCAATGTCCAGCGTCACTTTCTTACAGCGATGCAAGGCTGCCTTCAATACGGCGTTATTGACCTTCGCCCAAGCCACCATGGGCAACATGGATTTGCGGATCTATTCCAATCCGCCTGATCCAACCTCCAAGCGTGGTCGCTTGGGGAAGTTTATTCATATCCAACACAGTACACAACGCCTCATCATCTTGAATATGGCGAACCTCATCCAAGTGAAAACTGCCTTCATGCCGCATCAGGATGAATATCTTGGTGAATTTAGAGGGCGGGTACCCACGATTACTTTTTGGCAGAGGGAAGTGCTTATCGATTCGCTCAGACATGTTCAGGGAGTCCATTACTTGAGAGATAGCCAATAAACTGGCACGAGATGTGAGTAAATCGTTCGTTGTATCGAGTTTGTATGATAGCACAGTCATAAGCCTTGAGTTGCACACCCATTAGGTGATGGAAGGTTTTAGTGCAAACCATTATACCCCAAGGCTCCTTACGTTTTAGGGGTTTCTATCTGCGGATTGGGGTCATAAAGACAACTGCCATCTTAAAGCTACCCGTCTAAAGACGGGGGTTTTAACCTGAAAACACAGACGAATAAACAAGGCGCACACATGAGCGAATGGTGGTACTCAGAAAAGAGTAAAAATGTCGGGCCAATCCGAACAGAATAGCTTTCAAAATTATTTCAAAATGGGAAAATCACTCCGAATACAATGGTGTGGCAAGAAGGAATGCCCGAATGGAAACCTCTTGAATATGTAGATGTGCTTGAGTCTCTAAAGGTAACTCTTCCGCCGCCTCTCCCTCCGAAGTATGAGCCTGAAGTGTTGAATTTTCCGTTGGACAAAAAATGGCCAAGGTTTTTCGCTCAAACATTTAACGTATGGTAGCAACTCTTGGCTGTTTCGATTGTAGCAGCTATACGCTCGCAATTTACTCTGCGAGTTTTATTGAATGGATTAACGTCCCAGGTGTAGCCCAACTGTTTGGATTCGCTTGTTTGCCTGTGGCATTAGTGCTTGATGCCTTAATCTACGAGGTCGCAGGTAATACACTTGGAAAAGCGATACTTGGCCTGAAAGTTACAACGCTAAATGGAAAAGCATTAGGCTTTGGACAATATCTGGGTCGCAATCTTTCTTTATGGGCAAGTGGGCTTGCATTTGGCCTACCATTGATACATCTCTTTACCCTCGCAAATCAATCAAGTCGACTCGGGAAGGGAAAACAAACGAGTTACGATGAATCAACGGGATTCAGGGTTTACGCAAAACCTTCTGGATGGGTCAGAATATCTATTTTTTCAATAGCGTTTATTTCTCTGTTTTTCGTCATGGCTATCCTTAATTCTACCTAATTACCACTACAGCTAAGCGTCTCTATCCTGTATATCATCACAGCATATCTATTTAGTCAGCCCTTAAAAACCGATCTAACAAGTAAAAATATATTTCAAGCTGCCGCTCAGCGAACGTGAATCAACCTTGAATCAAATGGACCAAGGGCTTTTTACCAAAAATATGGACAAAACGCGCTTTTTTAAGCCATAAATAGCAGACGTGACAAAAAACCAGCCACTTTCTCAAATTCCAGGCACAAGCAGCCATTAAAACATTGATTTCATCGCCAACTTGTCCTTTAAGCCTGTTTCTGGATAACCTAAAATCAGATTTCAAATGCCCAATAATGGGTTCTATGGCAGCCCGTCGCCTACACAATTTGCGTTTTTTATCTCTTTGATAACGATTGTCTTTTTTCAGGGCTTTGCTCGGCAGGATGATGGCCGTATCGCCTACTTGTTTAACCCCACAATAGCCTCTGTCGCAGACCGCTTGTTTGATGGGTTTTGTTCTGTTGCTATTGGCTTGTTTTATCGCATCGGGTAGGGTTTTTGCATCATGCTGGTTTTTCTTATGGCTGACAACGCCGACAATGATGTTACTGTCTTTGCCCGAGACGATGGATACTTTGTTGCCGTATTCATAGCGTTTGTGGTCTTTGCCTTTAGAAATCACATAAGCATGGGGTTCGTGCAGGGAATAAATTTTGTTTTTGTCTTTGGGTTGTTGTGCCAACACCCGTTGATAGAGCAAGAAGTCTGGTTGATAGGTTTCAAGCAGTCCGTGTTGGGGTAGTTTCCTTTGTAGTTCTCGGATTAAAATATGAGCAATGGTTCGCAATCGTTTCAATGCCTTTTTAGCGGATGTACGCTTTTTAACATGGCGGAAGTGGCGAATGCGTAAGCGACAGTTTTTAACTTCTTTTACAAAGGTTCTGCGCTGTTTGATGCCATGTTTTTTCGCCAATTTGTTGAGACGGTTGATAATTTTGATGGCTAGTTTAGAATCAGTCGGATAGGTGATGTTTTTTTCCTGTTTTTAACTTCTTTAACAGGGGTGTCAATCAAAACAGTGTTTTCATTAGCTTTTTTGCCGTGCAACATCACACTCATCTTAAAAATGAGTTCAAAACCTGCGACACCGATTCTGTTTCTAAAATGCACCAGTTCGGTTGCATTGCAAGGCACGTTTGGGGTGTAGGTTGGATAACCGCAGAAGTATTGATAATACGGATTACGCTTGAACTGTAAGACCACATTCTCATCGGACAGGTTTTCCAGTTGTTTGAGCATCAGCAACCCGACCATTAAGCGTATTGGTTTTGAGGGTCTGCCGTTATCGTGGCAATAGTGTTTGCTAAATGCATCCTCGAAGACCTTCCAGTCGATGACGTTGGCTAATTGGATTAAAGGGTCTCGTGGGTCTAATTGAGAGAACAATTCGGTATGAAACAGATTTTGTTGCCCTGTGTTTGGGGTAGATGGAGTCAGCATAATTTTTTAACTAAAACGACCAGAAAACAACGGTTATTCTAACATAAAGCGGTTGATTTGGTTAATGGTTTTGTTTGTTTTATTGATATAAATCAAACTGTTTAGATGTTTTTAAGGGCTGACTACGTATCATTTTTAAGTGCAACACTCCTAAGTCAGTCAAAGTGCAACACTCCTAAGTCAGTCAAAGGGTACGCTCGTACTCTTTTAACTGAACGGAAAAAAGGAGTAAAACATGACGAGATATACCCATTTGACTGAACACGAAAGAGACCACATTTGCCTCATGAATCAGCAAAACTGTACACTGACAGGAATCGCTAAAACCATGGACAGAAGTTAAGTCAACCATCAGCCGTGAAATTAAACGCAATACCGGGGGCAACGGCTATCGCTACAAACAAGCCCACCGCTTTGCCCAAACGGAGGCATCAGCAAAAGCCCAAGCACATCAAACTCAATGACGAGTTAAAGCTTCATATTCAACAAAAGATCGCGCTGTATTGGAGTCCTGAACAAATTAGCGGTCGTTTGAGAATGGAGGAAAACATCAGTATTAGCACCGAATCCATCTATCGTCTCATTTTGAAAGACAAAGTAGCTGGTGGGTCGTTATATCGATACTTGCGCCATCAGGGTAAGAAATATCGCAAGCGTTATGGCAAGAACGATTACCGCGGACGCATCCCCAATCGGGTTGATATTGCTGATAGACCCAGTATAGTGGACAATCGTTCGCGTATAGGCGATTGGGAGGCTGATTGTGTTATCGGTAAGGGTCGTCAAGGGGCGTTTGCCACCCTTGCTGAACGCAAAAGTAGGCTTTATCTCGCACTTCGGACTAAGAACAAAACCGCAAAAGAAACCAACGCGGCTATACTCAGGTTGTTAAAGCATATGAAACAACATGTAATGACACTAACCTTTGATAACGGCAGAGAATTTTGTTGGCATAGTGAGCTTGCCAAACAACTCGAGTGTGAAACTTATTTTGCTAAACCGTATCACTCTTGGGAGCGTGGCTTGAATGAAAACCACAATGGCTTGCTCAGGCAGTTTTTTCCAAAGAAAATGCCTTTGCATAAAGTCACCGAAAAAGAGCTGTTCAAAGCGACCGATTTAATGAATAACCGACCTAGAAAATGTTTGGGGTATAAAACCCCTTGGGAGGTCTTTTCCCACGCAATGGGAATAGATCATAATATAAACCCGAGTGTTGCACTTATGGGTTGAATTCGCCTGGTAAAATAGCGTTCATTCAATAAACCCTTGAGGATACCGTCAAATGTCTTGGAAACAAACCGCCCAATACTCGTTCGCAGATGCCCTTTTAATTGAGCATAAGTCATTGTCCAAACTAGATGATGTGCATGAAATTATCGATTGGAAACAGATCGAAAAAACGCTCAGCCATCTTTATGCCTCCAAGCGCGGTGTGCCAGCATACCCACCTTTGATGATGTTTAAGATACTGATTTTACAGGCGTGGTATAACTTAAGCGATGAAGCCTTAGAAGAACAGATAGCCCGGGATTTAATGTTCCGCCGGTTTATTGGTTTGAGTCTCAGTGATGCAGTACCCGATCATTCCACTATTTGGCGGTTTAGGAACTTATTACACACCGAAAATCTGCTTGATTCTTTATTGGTGCAGATCAATAACCATCTCGCTAAAAACAGTCTTATTGTTGCCACAGGCTCGGTCAATATTATCGATGCGACTGTGATTGAGGCGAAGCAATGCCGTTCTAAAAAGAACAAACAAGGCGACAATACCCAAGACCCAGAAGCGGCATGGAACGTGAAAACGGCATCCGATGGCAGGCGTAAAAGCACCTACGGATTTAAGATGCACGCCAATACCGATGAAGATGGTTTTATCAAGAAAATGACCTATACGCCTGGCAATGTGCATGATTCACAGGAGTTTGAACATCTGTTAGGCGATAGGCACGGACAAGTTTACGCAGACAGTGCCTATGCCAACAAAGACAATGACGAGAAACTGGGTAAAGAAAACAATAGAATCCTGCACCGAGCTTATCGCAACACACCATTAACGGAGCAACAAAAAGCACTGAATAAAATGTATAGCAGTGTCCGCTATGTGGTTGAACGCACCTTTGGTTTGCTCAAACTGCATCACGGATTAGGCAAGGCAAGATACATGGGGTTAGCCAGAAACAAAACCCGCGCACATCTGATTGCCATGAGCCATAACCTTAAAACTGGGATGAATATTTTCAAAGAACTGCAACGTTTAAAGGAGAGTTGTGCCTAAATGGGCAATAAAACAGATAAAAACCCACTAAAAGTGGTTAAAAGTGCCGAAATAGCGGCTTTTTTGGTGTCGTATTGATGATTGAGAGAACATGGGCGAAAAAATGAGGCAAATTTATAAAAAATCACGTTGTTTGTGAGTTGCGAGGGGTGTTTTGTGGATTATGCAAAAGTCTCATAAGTATAAACTCCCTCATTTCGCGCACTTTCTCCTTGCTAGCAGACAAAAACTAGGCTCCTGTAAAATGGTTTATAAATGGTATATACAATAACTCAAATATTGGTCGATTAGGTATTGTAAACTGGGCAGAGTTAGTGGTTAAATAGTCTTTGTTACATTTATTTAGAGAATGGTATAGAATCTATTCAAAATAAATGTACTAAAAATATACCATAAATTTTTAACTAATACTAGAAATCAATCATGGCATTCCCTCAGCACAGTAATTACCTGATTATTGGTGCCGGCATTCACGGATTAAGCACGGCATACCATTTAGCGTTAGAACTCAAAGCCAAAGGCAAGGGTGATGGGAGTGATATACTGATCGTTGATAAAACGTCTATTGGTGCGGGTGCTTCAGGCATCGCCTGTGGCGTTGTCAGAAATAATTATTTCCAACCGGCGATGCGCGAACTTATGGCACAATGTGTTGAAGTATGGGAAAGCGACACGACTGCTTATAGTTATCATCCGGTCGGTTATATGCAGATTAGTCCTGATTCGATGTTTGATGATGTGGCAGCAATTGCCGAGCAGCAAAAAGAGATTGGATATGAATCGGTCTTTATCGAAGGCGAGCAGGCATCGACGAATTATATGAAAGGCTTGTTCCATGACTGGCAGGCGCAAGGCATTACCTCTGTGTTGCATGAAAAAAAGGGTGGTTTTGCGAATAATACCAAGTCATTGTATGGGCTTGCCAGCAAGGCGGAAGCACAGGGCGTGCGTATATTAACCGGGGTGACGGTGACAGGCTTCGAAAGCGACAATGCCAGTGGCACAATCAAAACGGTGGTTACCGACAAGGGCAACATTGCCTGCGAGCAATTGGTTGTGGCACCTGGACCATGGGCAAAGACAGTCTGGGATATGCTCGAATTACCCAAGTCAGTGGATATTAAATCCGCTAACGAGATACATAAAGACATACCGATGTGGGTTTACTGGTCATTGCAAGAAGGCACGCTCGGCGTTGATCCGGAGATGCAAAAAACCAATGATGGGCAATTGCCGCCGGTGATTCATGTTGATTCCAATGCGCCGCTGTACTCTGATGAGGATGGCTCGTTGATTACCGATGAAATGTGGGGCATTTATTATAAGCCTGACTTTCATTTCAATGGCATACAGGGCGGGGCGGCACCATTCAAGGTGAAAACCGACCCCGAGCAGGTTGATGTTGATCCTTATGGTGTGGATTCGCCGGAGTTTATTGTGGGCGATGAGTTTGCGCATATGTGGGTGTCGGCGTTAGCCCATTGTCAGAAGCGTTTTGAGGGACAGATGGCTAAATACAATAATGAACCGTCTGGCGGAATAGGCGCGTTTACCCCCGATAGTTTTCCGATTTTTGATCGATTTAGAGACAACTGTTATTTCATTGCTGATTCTAATCATGGTTACAAAATGCTGGGGGTTGGTAAATTGGTTGCCTCAGAACTGGTTGGTTCAAAAAGCAAACTATTGGAACCATTTCGCTTTTCGCGCTATATTGAAGGTAAGTTACACCCGGTATCCAACAGCCCGTTTCCTTGGAGTTAATATTCGTCTTTCTGGACAAAGCGGTAACTGGGCTAACAACCACACGATTTTAACCACTAACTAAACGATATATTATTGGAGAGAAAAATGGCTAAAAAGAAAGTAACGACAAAACAATCCACCAGCAAGGTGCAAACATCAACCGATTTGGAGCGACGGGTTAATGCCTCGGGACGAGCGGACTTAATCAAGCAAGTACGCGACAAAATCAAAGAAACTGGAGTCACCTATATTTACTTCCAGTTTGTTTCCGTCACCGGTCGAATTGTCGGCAAAGGGATTCCTGCTGATCATTGGGAACGTGTCGCAGATAAAGGCTTCCAATTGGTTTATGGCTCAACCGCCAACCTGTTTATTGACCGGCATGGTGATTATATTGGCTATGGACCGGAAGCATCGGAGCTGGTCGGTATTCCAGACCCTGAGACCTTTGTGCAGTTACCTTGGGATAAACGGATTGCGCGAGTATTTTGTACCTGCTACCGCAATCGTGAAGAACGGGTTAATCCTGGTGCCCACCTAACTTCCGACTGTCGGGGCAACTTGGAGCTGATTCATAAGGAGTTTGAGAATAAATACGACATGCACATGCGTGCCGGCACCGAACCAGAAATGATGTGGCTCAAGTTAGATGAAAATAAACAATTACAAGGTGGGGTTACTAAACCCAACTGTTATCACATCGATCAATTCGAAGAGCTTCGCCCCGCGTTTATGCAGGTTATCGAATATGGTGAAAAGATGGGATTCGATATGATTCAGGGCGACCACGAGGACGCACCCGGACAACTTGAATTGAACTGGATGTTTGATGATGTATTGAGAAATGCTGACCGATTGACAACCTATCGTCAAATTTGTGCACAGGTTGCACGAGAGAAGGGGCTACATGCCTGCTTCATGTCCAAGCCGTTTATGAATGTCTCTGCATCGGGTTGCCACCATAATGTTTCGTTATGGTCGGGCGGTAAAGATGTGGTCAATAAACTGCACCAGAAAAGTATTCCGGGTATGAATGATGTCTTTTCCTATCGTGAAGGCGGCACCAACCATTTTATGCCAGACCCGGGAATTGATGCGGTCAAACCCGGACCTGTTGGTCTTAAATCAATCGGCGGGGTCATTGATCACCTCAGTGCATTGACCGCTATTGGCTCTTCCACGGTGAATTCCTATCGCCGTTTATGGGACACTGGTTTCTGGGCTCCTGTTTTTGCTGACTGGGGCTTCCAAAACAGAACCTGTGCATTGCGCGTTTCTGCCCCCGGGCGGTTTGAGTATCGCTCGGTGGACTCAATGGTCAACCCCTACTTGATGGGAGGCGCACTACTCAAGGTGTTTGATGATGGCATATCGCGAAACCTTGATCCGGGTGAACCTGAAGAGCGTAACATCTATGCGGCGATGGAAGCGGGCAAGCAGGTTAAGAAATTGCCGATGAATTTGGGTGATGCCTTAAAAGAGTTAGCAAACGATGATGTGGTGCGCTCGTCCATGCCTGATGAAATGTATCGGGTTTACCATCACTATAAAAATGATGAATGGGAGCGATTTAATCATGCGGTTTCCGATTGGGACTTGGAAAATTATCTCGATTGTTTGCCTTAGTTTATAGAGTACCTTGCGGTAATCAGGACTTTTCGCTGCCGTTAATACGGCTTGTTTAATCACGGTTTATTGTGGCTAGACTGCTCGGGGTAATGCCGAGCGATCTTAGTTTGCTTTAATGTTTTTCAAATAACTTAACGAGGACTTGCAAAATGTGCGGTATAGCAGGACTAATACATCGAGGAAAAATCTCTGATGTGGGAGCCGAAATGACATCGATGCTCCAATCTTTGAAGCATCGGGGTCCGGATTCCACTGGCTTCGCGCTTTACGGACATCCGACTGAAAATCAGTATGTAATGCGCTTTAATGTTGCCGAACAGGATGACATGAAAGGTTTTGACATACATCAGAAAGTGATCGAACGCCAAAAAGTAGTTGACGACCGACTGGAAAAATTGGGTGTAACAGTGAGCCGCCGCGATGGGGCAACCGAATATTCCCATCGCTATACGTTTTCATTTGATGGTGATATGAGAAAACTCGCTGATTATGTCGAAGATATAGAAAATGTAGAAATTCTGTCCATTGGGCAGGGCTTGGAATTGGTCAAAGACTTGGGCGATGCCGGTGTGGTCTCTAATCAATATGGCTTGAACTCCTTTCAGGGGACGCATGGCATCGGGCATACGCGCATGGCGACCGAATCGGATGTGGATATTCGTTCGGCGCATCCTTATTGGGCGTATCCGTTTAATGATGTTTCGGTGGTGCATAATGGACAGCTTACCAACTACTGGAGCTTTCGCCGCAACATGGAACGCCGTGGGCATCGTTTTATGTCTAATTGCGATTCGGAATTGATTGCCGTTTATATCGCCGACCGCATGAGCGAAGGCGATAACCTCGAGTCCGCCATGAATCGCTCTATCGATGAACTAGACGGTGTTTTCACCTATCTGGTTGCAACCAGCGACAAACTAGGAATGGCAAAAGATGTGATGGCAGCGAAGCCGATGGTGTTATACGAAAGCGAGGAATTTGTTGGTTTGGCTTCCGAAGAGGTCGCTATCCGTAGCATATTTCCGAATGAAATTGAAACTTGGGATCCGTATCACGGGGAGGTAAAAGTATGGCAGGTGTAGAACACAAATCCCATGACATGGGTCTGCATGCCGAGCAGTTGACCGGCAGAACGCAACAGCGGTTTTTTAGTGCGACTGAGGATGAGAATTTCACCTACCCTTGGGCACATGAAGTTGATTTTGACAAAACCGCGGAGTTTGACGCTGAAGCAATGGATCCATCCGCAATCAACTTAAAAATTCGTGCATTGATGCAATCTGGTCATGGCTCCATTACGGTAAAAAACCCGCGCGCCAAACACGGTGTCGGAGTGGGCATCCTGAATCGCTTAAACCTGAAGTTTGAGGGTAGTCTGGGGTATTTCGGATGCGGATTGATTGATGGACCGAACATTCATATTACTGGTCGAGTCGGCTGGTCGTGTGCAGAAAACATGATGGCAGGTAAAGTAGTCATCGATAAAAATGCTGGTTCAACCTTTGGGGCGGCGATTCGGGGTGGTGATTTGGTCTGCCGTGGCGATGTCGGTTCGCGAACTGGTATCGACCAAAAAGGTGGCACCATCATCGTCGGCGGTCGTACGGGAGCCTTCACTGGATTTATGATGCAACGCGGACGCATGGTGATTTGCGGTGATGCGGGTAAAAATCTGGGTGATTCCATGTATGACGGCACCATTTTTGTTGGTGGTGAAGTCGAAGATTTAGGGGTTGATTGTGTGCCCGGTGAAATGAACGACATCGACATGAAATGGTTAAAAACAAAGTTAGGTCTATATGGTATCGAGCCCGCTTGTGGTATCGAAAACTTAAAGAAATTTGTCGCCGGCAAGCAGTTATGGAATTACGATAACCTTGAGCCGACCGAGAAGAAATTGGTACTATAAATGTGAGTGCTATCAATAATTAAGGGGAAACTAATTATGTTAAAAACAAAGAGAGATACCAGTCACCTAGGGCAAAGTTTCATGTTCCCGCCAGAGGTGATGGATGATATTCATATCAAAGCCGAATTGGGACGCTACCGTATGCGGGGTTTCTCATTATTCAAAAAAATCCCGACTTGGGATGACTTAACCTTTATGCCGGGCACACTAACCCGTTTTGTCATTGAGGGTTATCGGGAAAAGTGTCTCACCCAAACCATTATCGGGCCAAAGGCAAAGCGCCCGATGGTACTAGACATTCCGGTTTATATTACCGGTATGAGTTTTGGTGCATTGTCCTATGAAGCTAAAACCGCATTGGCACGAGGTGCGACTATGGCGGGGACGGCAACCTGTTCGGGCGAAGGGGGTATGATTCCTGATGAACGCCGTTATTCCGAAAAGTGGATGTATCAATGTATCCAATCCCGCTATGGCTTCAATCCCAACCATTTACGTCTTGCTGATTGTGTGGAGTTTTTTATCGGTCAAGGCTGTAAGGTCGGGCTTGGCGGACACTTGATGGGACAAAAAGTAACCGATCAGGTGGCAGAAATGCGCTCGCTACCCGCTGGAATTGATCAACGTTCACCAGCGCGTCACCCGGACTGGTTGGGACCCGATGATTTGGCGTTGAAAATCAATGAAATTCGTGAAGCGACCAATGGCGAAATTCCGATTCAGTTAAAACTGGGTGCTGCGCGGGTTTATGATGATGTGCGGATGGCAGCGAAAACTGGACCTGATTCGATTTATATCGATGGTATGGAAGGCGGCACTGGTGCTGGACCTCACCTTGCCACCGAAGAAACCGGTGTGCCCGGCATTGCCGCTATCCGCCAAGCGCGAAGAGCGATTGAAGATGTCGGTAAATCAGGGGAAATATCGCTGGTATATGCGGGCGGCATTCGTAATGGCGGTGATTTGGCGAAAGCCTTGGCCCTGGGTGCGGATGCAGTTGCCATCGGTCATTCGGCTTTGATGGCGTTGAACTGCAACAAAGATATTCCAGAAGCCGATTTCGAGAATGAAATGGGTGTTGAAGCCGGTCACTGTTACCATTGCCATACTGGTCGTTGTCCGGTAGGTGTGGCAACTCAGGACCCGATTCTGCGTAAGCGTCTTAATCCTGACCAAGCCGCAGAAAGGGTCTATAACTTTCTGCATACACTGACGATTGAAGCGCAGCTTTTGGCGCGGGCTTGTGGTAAGACCAATATCCATTCGCTCGAGCCAGAAGATTTATCCGCATTAACGATGGAGGCTTCTGCGCTCGCACAAGTTCCTCTGGCAGGCACCCAACATACTGTTGGGCGACCTGATTTGACCCGATTTTAGGAGCTATAAAATGACTACAAACACAACAGATGTCGATAAATTTATCGACTCAGATGGATTGGATACCGGTAGAGAAAAAGACATCGGTCAACACATCGGCTATCGCTATGATGTGAATCTAGTACCCGATATGGATCGCTGTCCGGAATTTCTGCAAAAGTACATGAACATAATGGGCTGGGATGATTTGAACTGGCTTGAAGATGTCCACATGGGCTATGAAGAAAGCCGACCGGCGGTATTCGACCGCAACATCAATGGTTGGGTACAGGTTCCAGAAGACCTGAAACTACCGGATAACCAACAAGACCGAGATATGATTGCACGGGAATTGCTGGTTAAATTCCAAATGGCAAAAACCCATCCGATGGTTGATTTGATGCAAGCCTATAAGAAATTTTAGTAGGCTTCCTACGTTTTAGTGTTTTCTACCTGGGTGTCTGGGATTGTTTGAGGGCTTGATGGATATTATCAAACATTTTATGACACCCAGAAATGCCGTTGTCATGGCTATATTGATTGTCCTTAATCTTACCTTAGCGTTTATGGTATTGGTTAATAATGATGAGTTTATTTATAAGGAAAACAGTTGGATAGAAAACATTCAAGTGGTGATGTTGCTTCTATCATGCCTGATATTTTTTATTTCGTCATTACGACTGGGGGGGGGGCAGTCCCGCATTATGTGTGCATCTTTTTCTGTTTTATCTTTGTGTTTCGTGAGGTAGATGTTGATAAGTTTGATGTCCCCCAATTTATCATTTTTTTACTAGCTGAAGAAGGGCGAGTGATTTTCTTTGTTGCCTATTTTGCCCTCATAGCGATGTTAGCGAAAGAGTATCATCACTATTGGTCTTATAAGGATATTTATTTGCGTTCTAATTTCTTCATGTATTTGTCGATTGCTGCCTTTTTACTGTTGGTATTCAGCCATGCATTTGATCGAAAATGGGTTGTGGTCGAGCATCAGGCTTTTTATGAAGAACTGTCAGAAATCTCTGCGTATTATATGCTATTGGTTGCCGCATTATTTTCCCATTCGGAAATGGAACTGTTCAAAGAACACATTAGTCAGCGATTACATATAAAACAATAACATGCATGAATGGGCATTTTGCATAAATCAGGTTTAGAACCAAAGTTTTCGATTTTTTCATTAAAAACATAAGGCGAATTCAACCCATAAGTGCAACACTCGGGTTTATATTATGATCTATTCCCATTGCGTGGGAAAAGACCTCCCAAGGGGTTTTATACCCCAAACATTTTCTAGGTCGGTTATTCATTAAATCGGTCGCTTTGAACAACTCTTTTTCGGTGACTTTATGCAAAGGCATTTTCTTTGGAAAAAACGGCCTGAGCAAAAAGCCTGAGCAAAAAATATGAGCAAGCCATTGTGCCAGATGATTATTTGGCATTCAAGCCACGCTCCCAAGAGTGATACGGTTTAGCGAAGTAAGTTTCACACTCGAGTTGTTTGGCAACGGGTCGGTGAGTTCGCCGAACTGCTCACTATGCCAACAAAATTCCCTGTCGTTATCAAAGGTTAGTGTCATTACATGTTGTTTCATATACTTTAACAACCTGAGTATAGCCGCGTTGGTTTCTTTTGCGGTTTTGTTCTTAGTCCGAAGTGCGAGATAAAGCCTACTTTTGCGTTCAGCAAGGGTGGCAAACACCCCTTGACGACCTTTACCGATAACACAATCAGCCTCCCCCCTCTATCACTACGCCTATACGCGAGCGACTGTCCACTATACTGGGTCTATCAGCAATATCAACCCGATTGGGGATGCGTCCGCGGTAATCGTTCTGTCCATAACACTTGCGATATTTCTTACCCTGATGGCGCAAGTATCGATATAACGACCCACCAGCTACTTTGTCTTTCAAAATGAGACGATAGATGGATTCGGTGCTAATACTGATGTTTTCCTCCATTTTCTTGCCGACCGCTAATTTGTTCAGGACTCCAATACAGTGCGATCTTTTGTTGAATATGAATCTTTAACTCGTCATTGAGCCTGATGTGCTTTTGCTTATGCCGCGTTTGGGCAAAGCGGTGGGCTTGTTTGTAGTGATAGCCGTTGCCCCTGGTATTGCGTTTAATTTCACGGCTGATGGTTGACTTAACTTCTGCCCATGGTTTTAGCGATTTCTGTCAGTGTACAATGCTGCTGATTCATGAGGTAAATGTGGTATCTTTCGTGTTCAGTCAAATGGGTATATCTCGTCATGTTTTACTCCTTTTTTCCGTTCAGTTAAAAGAGTACGAGTGTACCCTTTGACTGACTTAGGAGTGTTGCACTTATTATGTGAATTCAAGGATCATTATATTGAGACCTTTGCATAAATCCACCCAGTGGCACCACTAAAATGGTAAAATAGCGTTCATTAAGGGCTTGTCGGTTAATTCAAAATCAGTCCAATTTTAAGAAAATAAAATGTTTAATAACAAGGGCTTAAATATTCACAACAAACTAAAAATCCCATTTTCCGACAAGCCCATTAAATAAACCCTTGAGGATACCGTCAAATGTCTTGGAAACAAACCGCCCAATACTCGTTCGCAGATGCCCTTTTAATTGAGCATAAGTCATTGTCCAAACTAGATGATGTGCATGAAATTATCGATTGGAAACAGATCGAAACCACGCTCAGCCATCTTTATGCCTCCAAGTGCGGTGTGCCAGCACTTGTGCCCTTTGGGTATGCCCACCTTTGATGATGTTTAAGATACTGATTTTACAGGCGTGGTATAACTTAAGCGATGAAGCCTTAGAAGAACAGATAGCCCAAGATTTAATGTTCCGCCGGTTTATTGGTTTGAGCCTCAGTGATGCAGTACCCGATCATTCCACCATTTGGCGGTTTAGGAACTTATTACACACCGAAAATCTGCTTGATTCTTTATTGGTGCAGATCAATCATCATCTCGCTAAAAACAGTCTTATTGTTGCCACAGGCTCGGTCAATATTATCGATGCGACTGTGATTGAGGCGAAGCAATGCCGTTCTAAAAAGAACAAACAAGGCGACAATACCCAAGACCCAGAAGCGGCATGGAACGTGAAAACGGCATCCGATGGCAGGCGTAAAAGTACCTACGGATTTAAGCTGCACGCCAATACCGATGAATATGGTTATCAAGAAAATGACCTATACGCCTAGCAATGTGCATGATTCATTGCATGATTCACAGGAGTTTGAACATTGTCAAGCGTATAGGGCTTGTCGGTTAATTAAAAAATAATGTCAAAATTCACATATTTGTTCAAATAAACGGACAATAGTCCGCTTTATTTAAGTCCCAATGGGCTATTTTAGGCTATGGGTGCCTTAAATCATGTTCTTTAGATAAATTTAAGACGAATTTATCCTAGTATTGACCCTAGTCAGGCACCAAATTGATGTTTTCAAAACCCAGCGTAATTACTCTTTTGAGGTTGAAAGTCAGTGCTGGATGCCTACCTGAAATTGCACCTTCTTCAAACCACGATAACGAACACGCCGGTTACGGTGAGCAAAGACACGTTCATAAGGTGAACGCATCGCTGAAAGCCAACCATCTTTTTTAGCATCTTTGCCTTTCATGTTGGCTTTCTTAATCGTTGCATCATGACAGCCTTTGCGTTTGAGGGTGGTTTTGGCTGGGTTCACACAGTCCCCTTATCGCCAAAAACAGCACCTCCTGTGGGGCAAACGTGAGCAACACCTTCAGCATCGGTTATTGCCACCGATATGGCAGCAATCTTATTGATTAAACCACTCTGCATATCAACCGATGCGTGTTTTTTATAACCATACCAAAACTGGTTACGCCCTTACAACCAAAGCCCCCATTATCAACTGCTATTTTTTCAGCCGTCTTATTATTAAACTTCTCTAAACAGTCCTTAATAGCACGATCTCTATCGTCCCAAGTGGTCAGCTTACTCACCCGAGTGACTTAGCATCAACAAAGGTAAAAACTTCACGAATTAAATCCATAGACTTCAGTCTTTTACGAACACGGTTAAAAATCGTCATTAAGTTTTTTGTACCCAGTCGTTTCCGAAAATCACCAAAGTAACTGTGATCCGGGGGACTTCTCTCCTAAATTCAATTCGCAAAACCATTTTCCAGAATTGTTCTCTTGCAAAAAACGTTCCATTTCACGGTCGCTCATATATTCCATGAATGGTAAAACCAGTGTGCGCAAGCCAAAGGCAACCCCTTTTTCTTTGCGACCTTTAGCCGAATTAGAGATTAACGTAAGGTTTGGATAGTTCATCGAATGACAATAAAGCATCAAGCTTACGATAGGGATGGTTTGCTAGCACCAGATCGTCTAGTGCTATAAACAGCGTGTTTTGTTGGCGTTTGTTCATAAATAAGACCCGCTTTGAATTTCGCGGTTATTATCTCATGCTTTCGATCTATTAACCGACAAGCCCTTATAGGGCTTCCTGAACTGCACACCGCACTTGGAGGCATTAAAGATGGCTGAACGTGGTTTCTGTCTGTTTCCAATCGATAATTTCATGCATATCATCTAGTTTGGACAATGATTTACGCTCAATAATTAAAAGGGCATCTGCGAACGAGTATTGGGCGGTTTGTTTCCAAGACATTTGACGGTATCCTCAAGGTTTATTTAATGGGCTTGTCGGAAAATGGGGTTTTTAGTTTGTTGTGAATATTTAAGCCCTTGTTATTAAATATTTTCTTTTCTTAAAATTGGACTGATTTTGAATTAACCGACAAGCCCTTAATGAACGCTATTTTACCATTTTAGTGGTGCCGCTGGGTGGGTTTATGCAAATGTCTCTTATTATGAAAATTATCTATAATTATTGCTTGCATACAAAAGGTATTGGGCGTTAAACTACGTCAGGTAGGAAGCATGAGCTTGTTACATGCTTTTTGCGACATTTACTTCAATATTTAAGAAACAGGAGACATCCTAGTATGCAAAGAATACATCAAAATAACAAATCAATACTGAAACTCATCACCACTTTGTTTATTGCGATTCTGACGACTGGCTGTATCAGTGCGAAGAGCAAACCGACGGATGTGGCGGTGCCAGCAGAACCTGTAGATGCAGTTGTGGATACGGTTGTTGGGTCTAGGTCTGGGTCTACTTGGCCAGTGATAACAGGTGATAGTCTGTGGACTATTTCGAGTGAAGAAGAGGTTTACAATGTGCCAGAGAATTGGCCGTTGATTTACAAAGCTAATCTCGATCAAATTAAAGACGCTGATTTGATTTATCCGGGACAGATATTGACGATACCAAGAAACGCTCGGCAAAGCGAGATAGATGCGGCGATTAAACATGCCAGAACACGGGGTGCATGGACAGTTGGTCCGGTCGAAGAATCCGATAAAAAATATCTCGGAAATTCAGGTTAGTTTGGAAATAGTGTGCCATGTTTTCGGACATCCCAAATCCCCAGATAGAGTAGTGCCAGCACTTCAATGATCTGTAAATTTCTCTTTCAAGCCTTATGGTTGGTCATTACAACAGATATTACCGAGAAGTTTACTCAAAAAACCGTTGATCAGTGCATTGTCAGTGCTAAATTGGTTGTTTTGGAGTAACCTTCTGCATAAGATGTCCCTCTTGTCCGATATTGGGTTAGATGGGCGGGTGGCACTTCAAACCTATTCAGTGCTAGTAAGACTTGTTCTAGGAGTATTCTGTGGTTTTCCCGCATTTTGACCAAGAGTTGACATCCCGTTCTAACTGCTTTTGTCGAGATGGCGTGCAGTCGCCAGTGCAGTGTTATCGCACGATGCAGGGACAACTCCCCCGGCAGTAGCTGACGCATGAGAGAATATAAATTGGGTTCTTCTGGCAACCCTATGGGTATAGATTAAGTTTTCCACAATGAAAAAGGGGCGAATTGCAACTCATAAGTGCAACACTCGGGTTTATATTATGATCTATTCCCATTGTGCGGGAAAAGACCTCCCAAGGGGTTTTATACCCCAAACATTTTCTAGGTCGGTTGTTCATTAAATCGGTAGCTTTGAACCGCTCTTTTTCGGTGACTTTATGCAAAGGCATTTTCTTTGGAAAAAACTGCCGGAGCAAAAAGTATGAGCAAGCCATTGTGCCAGATGATTATTTGGCATTCAAGCCACGCTCCCAAGAGTGATACGGTTTAGCAAAATAAGTTTCACACTCGAGTTGTTTGGCAAGCTCACTATGCCAACAAAATTCCCTGTCGTTATCAAAGGTTAGTGTCATTACATGTTGTTTCATATGCTTTAACAACCTGAGTATAGCCGCGTTGGTTTCTTTTGCGGTTTTGTTCTTAGTCCGAAGTGCGAGATAAAGCCTACTTTTGCGTTCAGCAAGGGTGGCAAACACCCCTTGACGACCCTTACCGATAACACAATCAGCTTCTCCCCCCTCTATCACTACGCCTATACGCGAACGATTGTCCACTATACTGGGTCTATTAGTAATATCAACCCGATTGGGGATGCGTCCGCGGTAATCGTTCTGCCCATAACGCTTGCGATATTTCTTACCCTGATGGCGCAAGTATCGATATAACGACCCATCCGCTACTTTGTCTTTCAAAATGAGATGATAGATGGATTCGGTGCTAATACTGATATTTTCCTCCATTTTCTTGCCGACCGCTAATTTGTTCAGGACTCCAGTACAGCGCAAGCTTTTGTTGAATATGAATATTTAACTCGTCATTGAGCCTGATGTGCTTGGGCTTTTGCTGATGCCTCGTTTGGGCAAAGCGGTGGGCTTGTTTGTAGCGATAGCCGTTGCCCCCGGTATTGCGTTTAATTTCACGGCTGATGGTTGACCTACTTCTGCCCATGGTTTTAGCATTTCTGTCAGTGTACAGTTTTGCTGATTCATGAGGTAAATGTGGTATCTTTCGTGTTCAGTCAAATGGGTATATCTCGTCATGTTTTACTCCTTTTTTCCGTTCAGTTAAAAGAGTACGAGTGTACCCTTTGACTGACTTAGGAGTGTTGCACTTATTGTGGGAATTCAAGGAAAGAGACCTATGCACGAACCGAGATTTTGTTTGCTAGATCAGGAAAAATCGTGTGGTATGAGGAAGTTTATATCAAGGTCTCTTACAGTTTTTTGTTCCTGCCGATGCGCTTCTTAAACACTGTATTTGCCGGATTGCGCAATTTGAATGGGTTTTCAGTCACGCGGGGAATAATCTGTACGGGTGTACCGGTCAGATTATAGGCTTGGGCAAAATATCGGGACAAATATCGCCGATACGAATCGGGTATGGTGTTTGCCTGATTGCCATGTATGACCACTAGCGGTGGATTTTTTCCAGCTTGATGAGCAAATTTTAACCGTACTGGTCGCTGGTTATGCATCGGTGGCGGGGTTTTGGTTAGCGCATTCGCGAGCGTTCTATTTAAGCTGGAAGTGGCAATGCTCACCATCGCCGAATCATAGGCTCGTCGCGCTGCTGGCATCACTGCTACGATATTAGAGCCATGCAGGGCTGATATGCAAATTATTTCTGGGTATGCTAAAAATGCCAGCTTGCTTTTTATGTCCTGTTTAATTTTTTTCCGCTGTCGCTCTCCCAACCCATCCCATTTATTGACAATCACCACGATGGAGCGTCCAAAATCACGCACCATGCCGGCTATGGCTGCATCTTGGGCGCCGATTTCGGTTGAAGCGTCCACAACCAGCAATACCACATGACAAGTTTCAATCGCTTGTAGCGTTTTTATAACCGAGAACTTCTCGATGGTTTCATCGACTTTCGATTTTTTTCTGACCCCAGCAGTATCAATCAAGATGTATTTATTGTGCCCAGCAACGAGCGGAATATGAACGCTATCTCGGGTTGTTCCGGGTATATCGCTGACAATGACTCGATGCTCGCCTACCAGTTTATTGGTTAATGTTGACTTGCCGACATTCGGTCTGCCTATAATAGCAATTTTGGGTGTCTGCGTATCTTCTTCATCCTCTATATCGGGATATGACTTCATTGCCTCGCCGATTAACCTGGCTATGCCATCCCCGCGCTTTGCCGATATTGCAATCGGACTGCCTAATGCCAACTCCTGAAATTCTGAAGTGGCTAGATTGGCAGCGATGCCTTCTGTTTTATTGACGAGCAAATAAATCTGTCTGCCACTGTGTCGCAACTGCCTAGCAATTTCCTTATCATGAGGCACCATTCCGTCACTGCTATCAACCACAAACAAAACCACTTCCGCTTCTTCGATGACCTGCTCCACCTGCTGTTTTATCAGTACGCTAAAGTCTCCCTCCTCTCCCTCAATGCCACCCGTATCAACCACCAGATAAGGTTTATTTCCGATTCGACCACGCCCATATAATCTGTCTCGGGTCACTCCGGGTCGGTCATCAACCAAGGCATCTCTGGTGCGAGTCAGTTTGTTAAATAAAGTGGATTTACCAACATTCGGGCGCCCCACTAGGGCGAGGACAGGAAGCATCATTATTTATTCAGGCACTCATTAGAGCTGAATTTGTGCTTGTCAGACGGCATGGTTGAGCCGTCAACGCCGTGTTATAGGGTGAGTGCAACGAGCTTGCCTGTGGACGATAATACTGCGAATTGTGAATTTTCGGTAATCAGACTCAGCACTGCGCCAGACACCACTTTTTTGCTTTCTATCAGCATTCCAGTTTCGCTATCCAGCGTATGCACTCTGCCGCTTGAGTCACCCACAATAACACGGTTATTAAGTACCACCGGTTGACTGATTCCATGCCCTCGAAATGCTTGCTGTTGCCAAACGATGCTACCGTCATCGCTGTTTAATGCAATCACATCTCCTAGCTCACCAATCACGAAAAGACGATTTTGCGCAATCGCCATCGACAATCGAGTGGAGATTTTTGTACGCCACTTGACCACAACATCTTGTAATTGCAAGGCGATGACGCTACCTTGATAAGTGGCTGCATACACTGTCGCCCCCCGAACAATCGGAGACGTATCCGAATCGGTTAGTCTTTCCAATTCATTCTGACCACGAGCAAAGGAAATTTCGACTTCCCAATAATCCCGACCAGTAAGTATGTTATTAGCAATCAATTTACCACTCGCTAAACCGGTCAACACCGCATCACCGGTGATTATCGATGTGGAGTCGCCATGCACACTCAATCCGGGTGTCGCTTTTTCAATCTGCCAGACAATGTTACCATCACGCATATCAAGACCGATAAGCAAGCCATCAGCAGTACGAATAATAACCCGTTCTCCGCCAACCGCTGGAATCGCTGATATTTGACGCTTGATTGATGTCGTCCAAGCGACCGTGCCATCAGTTGCGTTTAATGCGCTAACATTGCCGTTATCATGGGTCACGATGGCAAAATTATCATTCACCCCAATGGCTGCAAAAATCGGTATCTTGAGATCTTGCTGCCATTGTTCAACACCCGTTTCGGCATCAAAACTAAACACCATACCAGTGCGGCTGGCAACCAATATTCTGCCATTGTAATAAGCTGGTTTTAGTAACGCGAAACCGACCGAAGCACCGCTACCAATATCTTTACGCCATGCGGTTTTTAATTCATTGGCACCGCTGTCTTGTGGTAGCGTTTGTGCTTGAATTGGCTCCTGATAAGTCCCCCAAATAGAGTCATTATCTCGGCTCGTACAACCCGACAACAGTGCTAAGGCAATCACCAGTAACAGATATTTATTCATTGCGTATTTCCAATATTATCGAGTTTAAGCTGCACCCACTTAGCATTGGCAGTCCCCGGCGACATTGTTTCCAGACTTTTGCGATATTCGTTTTTTGCCTGCTCCCGATCCCCCTCCTGATTGCGTTGTGCATAAGCATCGCCGATTAACTCATAATAGCGCGACTCGAAACTGCTGTTATCCGCCAGCTTTAACATCTCTAAAGCCTGTTCGGGATTATTTTGAGCTAACAATACCGATGCCAATCTTAATCGTGCAATTTGCTGGAAACCGAAATTTGTTGAATTATTGATTACCCATGTCAGTTCCTGTGCTGCCGATTCGAGATTATTCTTTTCGACCAATTGCTTTGCCTTCGCAAAGGTAGCTAATTCCGCATAGGCTGTGGATGTGTATTTTTCCTGTAACTCATCAACCAACAAATCCGTATCAATATCCGCTTGTCCCGACCCCAGTCGAGCAAATAAAAACGAGGCGTTTTCCCCCTCATCTTGTTGGTAACTTTTCCAATAATTGAATCCAGCTATTCCCCCCAGCACAACAATAATACCAACGATGATGGATGTTCCATTGGCATTCCAAAACGCTCTAGCTCGGGCAGAATCATCGTTTTCGATGAGTTGTGGTAATTTATCTTGCTCCATTATAATCTCTCAAAAATTTACAATATGTTGTTATGACACCATGCAACCAAGTCCGCCACAGGAATTTTTTGTTGCTCGACATTGGTACGCAGATGTTTCACTAAAACAACGTCTTCTTGTCGCTCCGATTGACCAACAATAAACGCAATTTCAGCCCCTGATTGATCGGCACGTTTCAACTGTGTTTTCAGTTTTCCCCCGCCACAGTGACTAATAACCCGATACCCATTATCCCGCAATCGTTCCGCGATAGTGGCACAACCCGCATCAGCCGATTCTATAACATCGATAAAGTATATGACGTTTGCATGGTGATGTTCAGTATTTTGTTTGGTAACCAGCTCAATTAACCTTTCCATACCCACCGCAAAGCCAATAGCATCCACTGGTTTACCGCCACGATGCTCGACCAAAGAATTATATCTGCCACCAGCACACACTGCGTTTTGTGTTCCAAGCTGATCGGTCGTCCACTCAAAAACCGTGCTGGTATAGTAATCTAGCCCACGCACCAGCTTTGAATTGATGGTATAGCCGATGCCAGCATATTCCAGCGATTCGCATAAGCCGTCGAAATGGTTTCTTTCTACATCTTCCAAATACTCGAGAATATGCGGCGCATTAAGCAAAATACTCTGGGTTTCTGGTATTTTACTGTCCAGAATACGCAACGGATTGTTCTCCAGTCTGCGCGTACTATCCTCATCAAGCTGCTCAACATGGTCGCGTAAAAAATGTTGTAACGCAACGCGATAGGCTTGACGTGATTTATTTGATCCTAATGTATTGATTTGTAGCGTCATTCCGTCAACGTTTAACTTTTTCCAGATACGCGCACCGACCCGAATTACCTCGACATCAATATCCGGTCCAGCCCAGCCAAACGCCTCGATGCCAAATTGATGAAATTGCCGATAGCGTCCTTTTTGCGGACGTTCACGACGAAACATCGGACCCATGTACCAAATGCGTCTTTGCTGATTGTGCAATATGCCATGCTGAATAGCAGCACGTACCGTGCTGGCAGTCGCCTCCGGTCGTAAAGAAAGACTCTCTTCACCGTTATCGGTAAAGGTGTACATTTCTTTTTCGACGATGTCGGTCTGGTCGCCAATGGATTGCTTAAACAACGCTGTTTTCTCCAACATCGGGGTACGCATTTCCTGATACCCATATTGCCAGCCAATCTCGCGTAACACCGATTCTACATGATGCCATATTTCAATCTGGTCTGGCAGTAAGTCGTTCATTCCTCGAACGGCTTGAATTTTACTGCTCATTGGTTTGTGTTGACTGCTCGACCCACTCTAAAACGTGCAAAAATACTATCGGCATCGGCTTCAAAATGAACCGGCTTATTCAAATATTCAATATTGACCCCATCAACAACCCCTACAAACACATAAAATGGTGGTTGTCCTCGTAACGCGATGGATTCACCTGTATTCACGATACGATAAATCAGTTTTTCACCGTTAACATCCCGCACATCTAACCAGCCACGCTTTTCGACGCTAAAGAATATCCAGTTCGGGGAATCGATTACTGGCATTTCAGCTTCGATATCATCCGCTAGTTCGGGCGACGGTGTAGGCAATGGCTCATTGGCTCTGTCGATTGGTTGCGTGGACATAACTGACGTTTCTTCGACTTGTTGTGGCTGTATCGGTGGTGGTGTCGGGGAAATGGCATCCGTATCCGAATACTCATCGCTACCCGCTTGAGTCGATGCATCCGATGAACCCAAGGGCAACGAATCCGCATCCTCACTCACTATGGTAACCGTCGCACTCTTGTCCACTGCGGTATTCTTTGTATCGTCAGAGAAATTGGGCACTGGTAATATGAGAGAATCGGGCTGATTCGGTATTAGAGTCGTGGCATCTCTGCTCGCCAACCCGATTTGATTGCTCTCATTGGTTGAGTCTTGCAGTAATTTTCGGTCTGCTTGGTCACCGACAAAGTCGTTATCCGGACTTTGCCAATACCATATTGCGAACAGGATCACCACCGACGACACGAGGGAAATTAACCCTGATTGATTACCTGAAATTTCCTGACGCTGACCGGGATTTAAAGCAATAGCAGACGGGGAGGATGTCAGATTACTTTTGTGGAATTCGATGGATTCGGAAATGTCTAATTCCAGCAAATGGGCATAGCTACGCCAATACCCGATAATATAAGTGGTACTCGGCAATTTATCGTATTCATCATTTTCCAATGCCTCAATCTTTTGCACCGATAGCCGCAAGGACTTGGCCGCATCTTCGCTAGTCCACCCATGCTCTTCTCGCTTTTGCTTAAATAGTGTCCCCAACGGAACATAGGACTTCGAATCCGACTCCGACTCCGAATTCGGTACTAAACTGTCATCTGATACTGATTCTGACATCATCATTCTCCACTAATATAATTCTCTGCTCATCTCGGGTCATTGCTCACGATAACGTCACTCGTTGTTGCGTCCGTCTTGATCGGCTAGTGCGATCTGTAAAATCACCTGCGAGCTGTCCACAAGCCGCATCAATATCATCACCCCGCGTTCTGCGTGTTACCGTGAAAATATCTTGCGCCAACAACAGATCACGAAAACGATTGATGGTTGCTGTATCCGATCTTTCGAACTGGGTTTGGGGGAACGGATTGAACGGAATCAAGTTGACTTTAGCCGGCACATCTTGCAGGATTTTCGCCAGCATTCTGGCTTGTTGCGGACTATCATTAACATCCTTCAACATAACATATTCAAAGGTGACCCGCCGGCGGTTATTGTCAACATATCGACGACAACAATCAAGCAGTTGTTCAATCGGATATTTCTTGTTTAACGGGACGAGCTTGTCACGTAACGCATTGTCGGCAGCATGCAATGAGACCGCAAGGCTGACCGGACATTGTTGCCGTAGCTGGTCAATAACGGGCACCATTCCAGCCGTACTCAAGGTCACTCGTCGTCTCGATAATCCAAACGAATAATCGTCCATCATCAATCGCATCGCAGATACAACATGGTCAAAATTGAGTAACGGTTCTCCCATGCCCATCATCACCACATTGGTCACCGGTCGGCGTTGATCATTCTCATCGGTAACAAAAGAATGCCTTTTAACAGCACAATCTGCTGGTTGTTCTTCATCTGAGTCACCAACACGCTCGAGAATATGATTCGCCAACCACACCTGAGCAATGATTTCATCGACTTCAAGATTTCGGTTAAAGCCCTGTCGTGCGGTGGAGCAAAAGGTACAATTCAAACCACAGCCAACCTGAGAAGAAACGCAAAGCGTACCACGATCTGGTTCTGGAATATACACGCTTTCAATACAATTGCCATCTTTGAGCTTGAGCAACCATTTGTAGGTGCCATCGGTCGAACGCTGCTGGCTGACGATTTCGGGCAAATTCAGATTGGTGTTCTGTTGCAGCATTTGACGCAAGGTTTTGCTCAAATCCGTCATATCCGGAAAGCGGGTCACCTTTCTTTGATAAACCCACTGTAAAACCTGTTTGGCACGAAACCGTTTCTCCCCCATATTGAGGAAATAATTTTCCATAGCAACACGGTCTAATGAGAGCAGATTGATAGATACTGGCATTTTATATTCCCAATTCTCGTCTGCTATTTAGCGCGTTCGTGGACACATGTCGGTGTCATCAAAGAAAAAAGCAATCTCGGTCATCGCGGTTTCTGGTGCATCAGAGCCATGCACCGCATTTTGTTCAACCGAATGTGCAAAATCTGCACGTATCGTCCCCGTTGCCGCTTCTGCTGGATTGGTTGCCCCCATCACGGCACGGTTTTTGGCAATCGCATCTTCACCTTCCAGAACCTGCACCAACACAGGTCCAGAGGTCATAAAATCGACCAAATCACCATAAAACGGACGCTCGCTATGCACTGCATAAAACTGTTGTGCTTGCTCACGGCTCATATGCAACATGCGTGCTGCCACAACACGCAAACCAGCACCTTCAAGGCGTTGATAAATACTGCCGATATTATTATCAGCAACCGCATCTGGTTTGACGATGGAAAAAGTACGTTCAACAGCCATATAAAACTCCAATATAAAAATATTACTAAAACTCAAAGAAATTTTTGCATCGTGCCAACAGCTCGGTCTAACCTGCCAATCTTGGAAATGGGCATGAATGATACAAAAACGATAAAAATAAAATTAATCCTATCTCGATTGTACCTTTATATGGACACAATCGGAACTAATCTAAGGCAATTTTCAGCCAACTTACGACCCAATAATACTTTCTCGCCAACACCGGAGTTTGTCTCATACAATCGAGTCAGACGGATAGTCCCGTCATTGTCAATGTGCGTTGTACTGTTAGACAAGCATTTGCTCATCTTGGAACCGTCGCAGTGAAATTGTTTGTTGGGCTTGTCGGTTAATTCAAAATCAATCCAATTTTAAGAAAATAAAATGTTTAATAACAAGGACTTAAATATTCATAACAAGCTAAAAACGCCATTTTTCGACAAGCCCTTATTGGAAAAATAATCGGTCGATATTCCCACTTATTCTGATAATGCGTTTGCAAGATGTAAGCAAATCGATGCCATTCGTAAAGCACGACTAAACTAGACAATTCGGGCGACCCGATGCGACTGCCGTTATCGTCGTGCTGACAAATAATTCGCCGTCAATGTCATGCCTAACGTGATTGGCGGATTGTTTTATGTGCGTTTCAATAGACACCGCACCAGCGGCAACGGCTCGGTCATACGCCTCCTGTTTGGCAATTTTAATCGCGCGTTCAATGGCAATATCCAATTGTTCAAACTGGATTGGCTCATCATTATGGAATAGATAAAATATGCCAAATTCGGGTTGTGTAATCGTGATATGGGCTATCTGCACCACCACGCCCAATACTGCACCAATGGCGTTGGCGGTATCGGCATGTTTGGGGATATGCAAATCGACCGACAATAGTCGGGCCACTTCAGGAAAATAATCTGCCACAGGACCGCCCACTGCGACAATCGGATAGTCTTTAGCAAACTGTAATTGAAATAATGGCTTGATATTCCTTGCCGATTCACGGTTAAGCACAATATCAACCAATAATTGTGTTAGGTACCGCGAATGAGCATTTGCCAGTTTTCCCTGTTTATTCAAGCCCGCTTCGATGAGTTTTTGGCTAATATTTCGGCTGACCAAATCAAACACCGCACGGCATGGCGCAACCGCATCGCCCACCTGCCAATCGCCATAACCATACAGATGACGCATTTGTCGTCCCCAAATTTTTGCTCCTAGCTCCGCGGCCCGTTTGTTCCAATGATTGCTCATACCCAAAACATGGGTCGCATCGGACGGCGTGAACCCGCTATATATAACTAGCCCGAGGCGTTCCATTCGGGCAATCGCTCGCAACATCGGACGATCGCTATCAATCAATGGTTCGAGTTCAATGGGACCTTGTTGCAATATATCCCACGTTTTGCTCTCGACCTCGTTGAGTTGGCATATTAACACCTCATTTTCCTGCAAGGGGAGTGCAAACTTGTTATTTCGTGGCGTTGGCGAGCCATTAAACTGTCGCTTCATTGCCGATATGACATGAGGAAATTGGTGAGCCAACAAACTCATTGGCACAACTCGCCGCTGGGAAATATCCAATTTCGCTTTGTAGCGAACCTCACTATCCCCGCCCAAGCCAATAGAAAACACCCGAATTGCCTCAACCATCGGCTGCCAATTTCCGATGCTTGCTCCGTCATCGCATAACTCAGGCTGTCCATCGGTCACAATCGCAATATCCGTGGTTGTGCCACCCATATCCACCACAATAGCATTTTTTTGTCCGCTCAGCGCACAGGCTCCAATCACGCTGGCAGCAGGTCCCGACAGCACGGTCGCCACTGGTTGTTGTAATGCAGTTTTCGCATTGACCAGCGAACCATCGCCTTTTACGATCATTAACGGGGCAGTAATATTGTTCTGCGCTAAAATTAATTCCACCGAATCAATCAATACGCGGATATACAAAATCATACGCGCATTGAGTGCTGCAGTCAGTGCCCGCTTGGGTGCACCTAAACGCGAAACCAATTCATGCCCACAGGCGACCGGCTTATCGGTCAGTTCATGCACTAAATCCCGTAGTCTTTTTTCGTGGGCTGAGTTTCGTGTTCCAAATATGCTGGAAATTGAAAACGCCGAGACATGCTCATTCTGTGTGCGTATTTTATGTGTCGCATACTCGATATCCAGCGGTTGTAACTCAACACCCGTGGCACTGTGTCCGCCTGCCAGCGTAATAATCAACTCACGGTCGAGAATATCGTTTAATCCGCTTTTAATGACTTGTTGCTCGTTATAGCCGGGAAGCAAAATAGCCACTGGCGCACCCCGTCCCTCAACAACCGAATTGGTTGACAACGTGGTGGATAACGCCACCAAATTGATCTCGCTTAATAAGTTTTGTGGCAAACTCGCAATCGCATTGCCGATACCAATAGTTAGGTCAAAACGAGTGGTCAAACTTTTGTTTTTGGCAACAACCTCCTGCTGTTCATTAATGATGACCGCATCGGTGTAGGTGCCCCCGGTATCAATACCCAACTGATAAGACATTGTTTAATCTATGTTTTGATTTAATTAGCATCAAGATAGTCAGATTGTGACCGTTGAATCTTAATTTAAATTATTCACATCGTGCCCGTTCAATTTACACTAATGCGTCCTAATTGAACAACATAGCGTCAATTTTCTAACCGATTCGACAAGTCATCCAATAAAGTGTCCATGTGAAATCGCGTCTGTTCCGTAGGGTAACGAAATTCATGTCCTTCTGGGCAAGCATGTCGTGATTTACAGCCACTTTGTTGGCACGACCCTGATTTCACATTCGAATTTTGTTTGAGAAAATCATAACAAGCGGCAACATCATAACCTGATGTCGTAAACGCCCCCACTGGACATGCCGTTAAACAAGGTTGCCCAACACAGCGTTGGCAAATATCATCATCTGTATGCTGTGCGTTTAATTCTGAAATTACATCGGGCAAAGCAATCGCAAATCGATAGGCATGCCACAATCCATATCGTGGATGGATGAGCATACCCAGTTTAGAACATCGTAACGACTCGGCTTTTTTTGCCCAATCTATGAATGGGTGATACGGCATACTGTCAAACGGAAACAACGCCTGCCCCGACAACTGAGCAGCCATTTGCTGTCCGATTCTTTTGCTCCAACGATTCAAAGGGTCTGGCAACCCATCAGCGTATTCATTGGAGTCCGAAAAACACGCCCATAACGAAGAACCAGCATTGCCAAATAAAACCAGTGTTAGTGCTGCAACCCCGTATTCAATACACGGCACATTATCCGCCTCGTCCACCACAAATCCGCCACGAACAACCAAACCATGTTGTTGTGCTAATCGTTGAATCTCATCCAAACGTATCATAACAATTCATTGAGAACGGCTATAACATAATTAACGAATCGCTATACTGAGAAGCTTTGCACGATAGTTCTTTTGCCTTCTAGCGGTGTCAAAAGCGGTCTCAATTGCTCATTTATAAGTATAAACTCCCTCATTCCGTGTGCTTTTTCCTTGCTAGCTAACAAAAAATGCTCGTGCAAAGTTCTCTCACTATTGAGAAAGCTCATCAACTAGAGCTTGTAGCTTCTCTAGCGACACTGCACCGTTACTAACACGCATCTCACCTTTTTGATTGGTAAAAATATTGGCAGGCGTTCCAGACACGCCCACTTTAACACCATTTTCATAATCTTCCTCAACACGGTTAGTCATCCTGCCACTACTCATACATTCGCTGAAAGTATCACCATTGACACCCACTTCTTCCGCCAACGGACGCAATTTTTCGGATGGGAAGCCTTTGCCATTAGATCGGGTACGTTGATAGATGCGGTTCGAATACGCCCAAAACGTATCATTGCCATTGAGTTCGGCGACACATTCAGATGCCTCTGCCTGCTGCTGTGCCCCGGGATTATGAAACTCGAGCGGAAAATGACGATACACCCAGCGTAGTGTATGCGGATTGTTTTTGACTAACTGAATCGCAGTCAAATGAAAAAGTTTGCAGAACGGACATTCAAAGTCCGAATACTCGACCATCGTGACTGGTGCATCAGGATTACCGAAAATATGATCACGATATGGATTAACCGGACGTAAATTATTAACTTGCGCTTTTTGTTGTTCGATTCTTTCCTGATCTACGCGGGTTTGTTGTTTGAGAATAAAGCGTTCAATACCCTTCTCGATAGCCGAATCCAGCACCTCGGTATTCAGCTGACGTTCAATTTCCTCGCGCACGAGTTGCCGGATCAAGTCCAGTTCAACCTCTTGTGCATTTGATGGACTAATCATTAACCCGATCATAACAATCGGAACGAACAAGCGTTTAATAACTTGTAGCATCAGAATATTTCCTAAAAATAAATGGGCAACCCACAATAGGTTACCTCGAAACAACACCATTAACGAGACAGTGCAAAAACCCAGCATTCTTCGTTCCTGCGAAAGCAGGAACCCAGTAAAATAGCTAAACCCGCAAGGATTTAACACATACTAACGATGGTTTCTTGCTCAGTCCCTAACGCACAATATCCGAATATAATAAATTTTCGTCATAACTAGACCTGTGCATTATACGCACTTCCGAAATGATGCGCCCTCATACGATTATAGTACAACGCTTTTGCAGTAGCCTAGCGGAAATTACAATCTGATTTCTCCTTGCATCGGATTCAGGTGCGGTTTTTCCGCTAAATTTTGATAGAATGACTTGACCAAAACACGCTCTGCAATTAGTATTCGCCCTCCGTTCCCCAGTAGCTCAGTTGGTAGAGCAGGTGACTGTTAATCACCTTGTCGGCAGTTCGAGTCTGTCCTGGGGAGCCAAATTTCTCTCGTGTTTTCCTGCGACACGTTGTGCTTAAACAAATAATCGTTTCGGCAAAATCGTCCTTTCTGTGGTTGCTTCGCCTAAACCGAGAAACGTCTGACCAACATAGACCCTCGCCATTCCAAGTTTGGGCTGCGTTAATGCTTGCACCGTTTGACCTTGACAAAAATAATAAGCCGTTTTTTCGCTCAATGTTACTTTTGGCATGTCATCGAGGGCATGGTCGGCCGGAATCAAAAGCTGTTGTCTATGTGCGGGTGATTGCAATGCGGCCAGTTGCTCGAGGGTCACAGCCTGCTCGATAGTAAAATTGCCGGCGGCAACCCGCCTTAACGCAATCACATGTCCGCCACATCCCAAAGCATCGCCAATATCCATCGCTAAACTGCGAATATAAAACCCCTTGGAACAGAATACCCGCAACACCACAGAGCTACTTCGAAAATCGATAATCGACAAAGCATAAACAGTAACCTGCCGTGCTTTCCGAGCCACCTCAATGCCCTGTCTAGCGAGTTTATAGAGCGGTTCGCCATTGCGTTTAAGTGCGGAATACATGGGTGGAACTTGTTCAATTTGACCGCAAAATTGTTGCAGAACATTGTCGAGTTGGGTCAAATTGGGCAGGGAAATATTCGTATCAGGTTGCTCGATAACCGCCCCAGCACAATCACCGCTATCTGTTTTTATACCGAATTGAACCTCAACCTCATAACATTTGTCCGCATTCAGGAACCATGCAGAAATTTTGGTCGCTTGACCGAAACAAAGCGGCAACAACCCGGTCGCTATCGGGTCAAGGCTTCCAGTGTGACCGGCTTTTTGTGCATTGATGAGTCGTTTCGCCTGTTGCAATGCCTGATTTGAAGAAAGCCCGCTTGGCTTGTCGAGTAATAACATTCCATTGACAACGTCCCCATATCGTCCTCGCTTAGGAGGCATTTTTATTGCTCAATTTATCGATGAGCTGGGTCAGTTCAACACCACGCTGAATGCTATCATCATATTTAAACAGCAATTGAGGGGTTACACGTAAATCAATGTGTTGACTCAATAAATGGCGTAAATATTTAGAGGAATTGTTCAATAATTTTTCTATTTGGTGGGCTTGTAGCGTTTCGTCAATGCTTGAAAAATAGATGGTGGATTTCTTCAAATCCCGACTGACTGTCACGGCAATTATCGAAACAGACTTGATACGGCTATCATTCAGTTCTCTAGCAATTAGCTGTGCAAGTTGGCGTTTTATAAGTGCCGCAACCCGTCGAGTTCGATCTGTTTCAAACATGATTCATTCAATAATAATCCAACCCGTGACTAATGTGTCGGCATCTCATACAAGACATCGACTATTTGCTTATCCTTTCTAATCGGTTTGAATAATTTTAGGAGATATTCTAAACAATTTATTTACAATACAATATAATCTATTGTTTGAAGTGAAATAATGTATGTTTTAGGTGCTGTTATTAGCACCACATTCCTTCAAAAACAGATCAAACGCACCTTTGGAATACCTCGACAATGCCATTCAGACTGTTGAATCAGCCATACAATATTATCTCGTACCATCACTAATTTTAAACACTTCGATTTGATCACCAATTTTAATATCGTTGTAGTCCTTAATGCCGATACCACATTCATAGCCATTTTTGACTTCAGACACATCATCTTTGAATCGTCGAAGCGAATCAATAGCACCGTCAAAAATAACGATATTATCACGCAACACACGCACTGGAAGATGACGCTTTACCATGCCTTCGGCAACAAAACATCCAGCAATTGCACCAATTTTAGGGGCTCGGAATACATCTCGCACTTCAACCAATCCAACATGCTCCTCTTTGGAAACTTTAGACAGCATTCCAGTCATAGTCTCCTTAACCGCATCGATGACATCGTAGATAACATTGTGATAGAAAACGTGTACTCTTTCATTTTGGATTAATTTGCGCGCTGTCGAATCTGCCCGAACATTAAAGCCAATGATGATGGCATCCGCTGCTAAAGCGAGATTCACGTCCGACTCGTTGATGCCTCCCACCATACCATGAATGGTATTGACATTAACCTCGTCCATCGACAGCTTTTCTAGTGAATCCCGTAACGCTTCTACCGATCCCTGCACATCTGCCTTAATTAACACATTCAATGTCTTGATGACACCGCCCTCCATGCGATTAAACATGCTTTCCATTTTTGATTTTTGTTGCTGTGCGAGCTTGATTTCCTTAACCTTACTTTGACGATTAAGCGCGATTTCACGCGCCTTTTTGTCATTGCTGACCACCACCAAATCATCTCCAGCAATCGGAACGCCCGTTAAACCCTGAATTTCGACTGGTGTGGAAGGACCTGCTCGATTTATTTTTCTGCCTTGATCATCGGTTAAGACACGCACCCGACCAGTTGCCTGACCGACAAGCACAATATCTCCCTGTTTGAGCGTACCTTGCTGTACTAACACCGTTGCAACCGAACCTCTGCCCCGATCCAGCCATGCTTCAATAATCAATCCAGTAGCATTGCCACTCGAACGTGCTTTTAAGTCGGCAACTTCGGCTTGTAGTAACACCGATTCCAACAACGCCGTTATTCCTTCACCCGTGATTGCCGATACTTCAGTCATCAAGACATCTCCGCCCCACTCTTCTGGAACAACCTCATAATTGGATAATTCTTGCTTTACCCGCTTTGCATCGGCATCCTCTTTATCTATTTTATTGATTGCCACAATAATCGGCACGTTTGCTGCCTTAGCGTGATTGATTGCTTCAATCGTTTGTGGTTTGACCCCATCATCTGCGGCAACCACCAGTATCACCAAGTCGGTCGCTTTAGCACCTCTGACTCGCATTGCTGAAAATGCTTCATGTCCAGGTGTATCCAAAAAGCAAATATCCTGCTCGTTCACTGGTACTTTATAAGCCCCGATACGTTGGGTAATCCCCCCTGCTTCACCACTAGCAACTGTACTTTTGCGAAGATAATCTAACAGCGAGGTTTTACCATGATCGACATGCCCCATCACGGTAACCACAGGTGAACGCGGTAGCTGTTCGGCATTATCATCTTGACCGATAAAAGCTTCAGGATCATCCGCATCGGCAATTTTAGCAATATGCCCCATTTCCTCAATCAATAATATCGCGGTGTCCTGATCGAGAGACTGATTTATCGTTACCATCGAACCCATACCCATCATCACCTTAATCACCTCCACCGCCTTGACCGACATCGCCTGCGCTAATTCACTTACAGTAATCGCTTCAGGGACTGCCACTTCATGAGTCGTCGGTTCGGTTGGCTTTTCAAACGCATGTTGGTCGGCTATGGATGAGGTGATATTGCTCGGCTTCGGCTGACGACGAAACTTGTCTTTTCTGCGTTTAAGCGCGTGAAGTTCAGTGCGCTTGGAGCGGTCATTGCGCTTGCCTTTTTTGCCTTTTTTCGGTTTATCGTCTTTATTTTTAACTGTGCTTTCAGGTTTTGGCGGCTCAAAGGTGGCTTTTTTTGCACTCGACTTATCCGTTTTCGCTTGCTTCGCAACGGGTTTCGTTGTTGTGGTTCTCTCCTTATTAGCCACATTAGCAGACATTGATGCCTGCTCGGGGTCAATCAACACATCGACATGCGCATCTGGCTGCGACTGTGTGTCAGATTTTTGTTGTGCATGAGATTCGGTCTGTAACCGTTCCTGATGAGCCTTTTTATTCGCCTCTTCTAGTTGTTGTTCGGCTTCTCTAGTTTTTTCTGCTACTTTTTCGCACTCTTCTTCATGAACGCGCTTTTGTTGCGCTTCTAGGTCCATCGCCTTCTCTTCTGCTGCTACCTTTTCTGCCTCCAATACACTGCGTTTTACAAAGGTGCGGCGTTTTTTGACCTCAACATGTATTGTCCGAGCAGCTCCCGTTTTGGAAGTCTGTTTAATCTGATTAGTGGTTTTTCTTTTTAATGAGATACGCTCTTTGGAAACCGACTTCTCGTTTTCATTACCCTTTAGATATTGAAGTAGTTTCATTTTCTCATCATTTTCGATGACCTCTGTCTCGCCCCGTTCAGCGATTCCTGCCTCTTTGAGTTGGCGAGTCAGTTTATCAAGACTGACACCAATCTGCTTCGCAAAATCACTTAATGTTGTTTTAGACATATTAACTATTAACCGTTGATATTAAATGGAGTTTTTGTTAATCAAACCACGGGGCACGTGCGGTCATTATCAAATCCTTCGCACGCTGTTCCTCCATATCAATAATTTCCAGCACCTCATCCCAAGAACAATTCGCCAGATCTTCCATCGTGCGTACCGCACTCAGTGCTAATACCCGAGCAGTTTCTTCGTCCATACCCGCCATGCCTAGTAAATCCTCACTAGGTTCTTTTTGCTCTTGGCTGGCAATGGCATGGGTAAGCAAATTATCCTGAGCACGGTTTCTCAACTCATTGATCAATGTTTCGTCAAACTCTTCAATATCCATCAATTCCTGTTGTGGCACATAAGCGACTTCTTCCAGCGAGCTAAATCCTTCCTGCACCAGAATCTTAGCAATATTTTCATCGATATCCAGTTGTCCCATAAACTTTTGCACTAACTCCTGATGTTCGGTATTTTGTTTTTCCAACGCATCCTTATCAGTCATCAGATTAAGCTCCCAGCCGGTCAATTCAGATGCCAGCCGTACATTTTGCCCGCCACGTCCAATAGCGCGAGATAAATTCTCCTCAGTGACCACCACATCCATTGCTTTGGCATCCTCATCGATAAAAATTGATTCGACCTCCGCTGGAGCTAATGCCTGAATAACAAACTCGGCAATATCTTCTGACCAAATTATAATATCAACCCGTTCGCCAGCGATTTCATTAGACACACTCTGCACCCGCGAACCACGAATGCCGACACAGGCACCCACTGGATCAATATTCGTATTATTGCTTCTAACTGATATTTTTGCGCGCGAACCAGGATCGCGTGCTGCTCCCAAAATCTCAACTAGCCCCTCGCCTGCTTCGGGTACTTCGAGCTTAAATAACTCAATCAAAAACTGTGGCGACAACCGAGTCAGAATCAACTGCGGACCACGTGTTTCTATGTCTATTTCCTTTAACAAGACGCGGATGCGGTCATTCGGTCGTAGTCCTTCTCGGGGAATCATCTCGCTTTTCGGCAACGATGCTTCAGTATCGCCCAAATCTACAATCGCATTACCATGTTCAAGGCGTTTTATGGTTCCCGATATCAAGGTTCCAAATTTGTCCTTATAACGCTCCGCAACTTGACTTCTTTTTGCCTCCCGTACTTTTTGATTGATCACCTGTTTGGCTGCTTGAGCCGCGATTCTCCCAAACTGTACTCGCTCCACCACTTCCTCTATTATATCCCCGATATTAATCTCTGGGTCGCTTTCTCGTGCTTCGGTTAATTGAATTTGTCGATCCGGAAACTCCGCCTCGACATCGTCAGCAATCACCTCCCAAACCCGATAAGAATCATAATGCCCGGTATCCCGTGTGATACTCACTCGTGCATCAATATCATCACGATGCCACTTCTTAGTCGCCGTAGCCAAGGCCGCTTCAATAATCGTAAAAATAATTTCTTTATCGAGGTCTTTCTCTTTAGAATAAGAGTCCGCCGCCAACAAAATCTCTTTATTTGTAATCGCCATAATTTGTTAACACTTAGAAAAATACGGTTGCAATTGAGCCGATTCCATATCGCTATAAAGTAGCTCATAACTCTCACCATCCACATCCAGCACAACAGCCTCATCCCCTGCCAGCACCATTTTGCCGGTAAATCGTCGCCTTCCTAAAACATGGGTCGTCATGACGATTTTAGCTATATCACCCACAAACCGCTTAAAATGACCCGGCTTTATCAAAGGTCGCTCCAATCCCGGCGAGGACACTTCAAGCAAATACGTTCCACTTAAAGGGTCTTCAATATCCAACAACGCACTTATTTGCCGACTGACTAAGGCGCAATCATCCACCTGAATACCGCCCAGCGCATCAATATAAACACGCAACACGGTATGTTTGCCTTGCCTATCCATCTCCAAATGCAAAAACTCATAGCCGAGATTTTCCACTGGGGATTCAAGCAATGTCTTCAATTTTTCGGTTGCACCACGCATGACCTATTCAAATTATAAACCCATAAAATAATGAGCCATCGGACCATAAACAATCAAGCAAGATGCACCATCACTTGAATGTTCAATCTGAACCTTCAAGATTGCATCGTCCCATAAACAAAACCCCGCAAATTGCGGGGTCATACCACGTCGATCAAAATCGCCGACAAATAGATGGTAGCGGGGGTAGGCAACCTCTGTTACCCGATATTCTCATTCCACGCCTAATATTAGGCAACAGATCCACCGCAAACAATGAACGGCGATGGTACTGTATTGTCAAGTTATGTTCAATACCTTTGTCGATGCATTACGAATCAAATACCTGAATGAAATCGATGTAGGTGGGGCTTTGGGTTTTTATCCCTTCTGCCCGTTTTCCGTTTGCATTCATTAGGTGTGTTCATGGTGTTTTCATGGTGTTTTCATGGTGCTTTCATGGTTTACAACTGCTCTCAATAGCAGTCAAAATCCCGCGCAACATTTTTATCTCCTGCTCATAAGGACGCGCTCGATTGAACAAGCGAATTAGTTTTCGTTGTAGTTTTGTTGACCGACCATCGCTGAACGCAACTACTTCCAGAACATGTTGGAGATGGGTGTAAAAATATTGCATCTCTGCTACGCTCGCCAACCGTTCGTTCACGGCAGATGACTCAATATCTGCCCGGTCGCACACACTGCGTCTTAGCTCATAAAGCATAATCATCACTGCCGCACCTAGATTCAGAGAAGCAAATTCATCGTCCACAGGAATACGCACCAAATGATGGCAGCGATCCAATTCGTCATTGGTTAAACCGCTACTTTCTCGACCAAATAGAATCCCGACTTGGGAATCGGTCACATGTCGGGCAGCTTTTTCCATTGCGGTTTTCGGGTCAAGTGGCTGCCACTCCAAAGCACGGTGTCTTGAGGTGGTTCCCAACACTAAAGTACAATCGGCTATTGCTTGATCCAGATCATCAAAAACCTGTGCATTCTCCAGAATATGCTCAGCACCCGCCGCCCTTGCATTCGCGATTGGACTGGGGAACACTTTGGGTTTGATTAGTATCAGCTGCTCGACTCCCATATTTGCCATCGCTCTGGCAGTAGCACCTATATTTCCTGGATGGGTAGGCTCAATCAGCACGACTCGGATATAATTTAGCTCTTTCATTTTACATACGGTGAATTCAACCCATAGATGCAAAGGTCTCAATTTAAATTTTCGTATAGATAGACATCTGCCCCTATAAATTTTTTATGGCGAATAAATTTCAAGTGTAATTTTTTTTGCAAAGAATTTAAAAATTCTGACGATAGTTGTTTGTGGGCACTTAAAAGCCAAAGATACTGTGGATTGTTTGTTTGAATTTTTTCTTGTAATTGGTTGATGCTTTTTCGGTGAATTTTGTAACATTTTTTATCTACATCAAACTTTTTAAGGTAATAATTCAAACCAAACGCACTATCTCCGCAAGTTAATATAGAATTTAATTCTTGGTCTTCTTTTGCAACATAAAATGCGGCTTCTCTATATTGTTCTTTATTGGGTGCGGTGTAATAGTTATACGTCTGAAAAGATAAAAAGATAGACACTATAAAGACAATGAGCCGTTTTTCTATCTTATTGAATTTTATTTTACTTATAGCTCGTGCCTCTAAAAGATAGATAGCTGAAATTATAAAGATCATTGCTCTCGTTATTAAAATGGGCTGGCTAACAATAGATTTAAAATAAACTACTGCATAAGGTATAACAGCCCATAAAATCAAAAATTTTGTAGCAAAAGAAATATCGAGAAAATTACTTGATTTTATGAATTCTTGGATTCGAATAATAAACGCACCACTTGAATTCGCCAAATAATACTTGGCACTTAAAAAATATTTATAATACAAAACACAAAATAACATGGTCGCCATTATTAACAAAAAAATTGCTTGCATCTGGAAAAAATGGAAAAATCGGAAAAACACCTGCATATGGTAAGAATAATAGTGTTGCAGAATTATTGCATAATGGGGAGTTGGTATCCAAGTTGGACCTTGTTTTATTAAAGCGTCAAAATAAAAGCCTATCCAAGGTGAGTATCCCAGCAAAATAATTAAGTACATAAAAAGAATACAAGACAAAATTCTTGGTTTTTTAATAAAACATAAACCCAAGAATAATCCCTGTAACACAATAAAATAGACTCCCATATAAGAAATATAAGCAAGCATAATTGCAGACACCATATATCCTAAGAATGAAAAACAAATACTCTTTGAGACCTTTGTACGAGCCGGGATTTTGTTTACTAACTCAGGAAGTCCAGCGTTGCGGGGGGGGGGGTACTTATACATGGGCGATTGAGACCGCTAGAGGACAAAAGAACCATCGTGCAAAGGTCTCTCTTTGATTTGTTTTTGGTTTTTCCTCGGAATAACCAAAATATATCTAATAAAAAATAAATGCTAATGATAGAAAAAAGAAGTAATAGGCTATAAGAACGGGCTTCTTGAGCGTAATAAATAGGGTAAAAAGAAAAAGCCATAATACCAGATGCAATAAGGGCTTCTTTTTCGGAGTATAATTTCTTACCAAGCAAAAATATTGCCACAATACATAAGCTACCCACTATCGCAGAAGGTAGCCTAAGAGCAATTTCTGAATCTCCTATTAACTGCATAGTAAAATGCAACAAAATAACGTAAGCAGGTGGGTGAAACGGGTCAAAATTATGGGTTAATAACTGTTGCAAACTATTACCAGCTACTCTCGTAGAAGCAAATTCGTCTAACCATAAAGATTGAATATTTAACCCATAAAACCTCAAAAAAGTTCCTAATATTAGTATTAGGAAAAATAGAATTTCTATTTTTTTTGCTATCAAAAATGTTTTTATTCTCATTTGAAATTAACTCGTTTTTTTGAACAGGTTTTAAGGTAAGAGCTTCGCACGATAGTTCTTTTGTTCTAGTGGTGTCAAAAGCGTGTCATTCAAAGTATAAGTTCCCTCATTCCGCGCACTTTTTCCTGTTCTAGAAAACAAAACTCCGGCTCGTGCAAAGGGCTTAATCGGGTAATTGTTCAAGTCTGTTTTGTTTTTTCTGCCGCAGAATTGAAACGAACAAGCCCATCCCAATCAATCTCGCCATTAGTATTACAAAACATCTCGGCAAACTCTTTAGAAAATTTATTGATCATCTGTGAATACACGGTTAAAAAATCATCGTTTCTTTCTTTGGCTTGATAACCAATCGGTTCAATAATTTTTGCGAATAACTGGTTGTCACCTGAAATAAAACACCAAAATTGCTGACCGCAGTATTTGAAATATCCGCCCTTGTCTGGATTATTGTCTTTGCCGTAGCAACAGCCATTGACAGCAACGATATTGAGCTGTGAGTTACTGGTTCTTAATGCTTTCTTTGCCGTGATGAAATCATTTTTCATTTTGATTATTTGCGAGCTATTGCCCCAATTCGGACCAGATTTAATTGCAACAAGGTATCGTTTTTTGCTAGCGTCAAACTCAAGGTCAATGCCGGTGATGCCCGATTTACGACCACTATAAACTTTATCGTTGACAAAAATAGCCAGCCCTTCCAGCCAATCTCCAAAAATAGTTTCTTCATTTGAGGATATATGTGCATTCACTAACCCTTTTATGATTTGCTCAGTGGTTAAAACATATTTTGCTTTGAACAAATATGGGTTTTTCCGATTAAGTACCTTTGACAGTTTTAATGTATCAAGACTCCGTATGCGTTTTCGATGAAAAACACTGATGTTATTTTCAACATAAGCCGACACATCGCTAATATTTAATGGATTCATGTTTTATCTTTGGTCGCATTGATGCATTTCGATTGGATTTAGTCGGTTCTTTACCATTTCACAATATTCGGGAACAATGTCAATACCTATCGAATTTCGTTTCATTTGATTAGCAACAATTAATGTTGTCCCCGAACCCATAAAAGGATCAAGCACCAAATCATTTTCTTGCGTGAACAACTTGATAAACCAGCGCGGCAAATCTGCCGGGAATGTTGCACTATGATGCTTGTTGTTGCATTCGGTCGCTAAATGCAACACATTGGTTGGATACGCTTTGTCTCGCTCAAGCCAATTTGAAATATTTTTGCCGAAACCACTACCTACTTTTGAAATATCACGAGTTTTATCTGTTTCGGAAAGGTTTTTTAATCTTGAATTTGCCCAATCTCCCATTGGAACCATCACTTCCTCCTGATACATATTAAACTTCCTATCTTTATTAAATTGAAGTAACCGCTCCCACGCATCGCGAAAACGATTAGGCCATTTACCCGGATAGCAATTTTTTTTGTGCCATATCAGCTCTTCGGTCCACAACCACCCTTGCTTACGCATTTCTAAAATAACATCTATCACATACACACTGCGCTCTCCATGCACGACTTTTTCCTTGATATTTAAGACAAATGTTCCAGTCGGTTTAAGAACACGCAAAAGTTGCTCTGATATGGGCATGAACCAATCGACATATTTATCCGGATGAATGCCGCCGTATGTGCTTTTGCGTTGGTCTGCATAGGGAGGCGATGTAACAATGAGATCAACAGAATCATTTGGAATAAGTTTTAATTTCTCTTTGCTATCGCCGAGGTAAATATCTGTTGTAATTGCCATTTTATATATTCGTTTCAGCCAATCTAGCATTGTACCATGAGCCTGTAAAAGAGCCTGTAAAAGAACCCGGAAAACCGTAGCAAAACAACCGCGAAGTCTTGTTATGTGACATTACTTACCACCCAAAAACTTCGCAACCAATTGTCTAGCGGCGATGGTGGGCGGGATTTCCCCGTTGGTAACGCTTTGTTGTAGGTCGGCTAATGACGCACGCACCGCATGGTTGTTCTTGAGTGAGGTGAGCAGGAGATTTTGCGTTTCGCTCCATAGATTATGTTTCGCCTGTTGTTGGCGGTGTCGGGCGAGTTTGTTGTCGTGGCTTAACATGGTGCGAAAATCGTTAATGGATGCCCAGATTTTTTCGATGTTTTTATTTTCCAGTGCCGAGCAGGTAATAATCGGCACCTGCCAATCCGAGTGTCGTGGTTTAATCAAGCCGAGTGCTTGACCAATATCTGCCGCCGCCAAAGTTGCTTTTGGTTGTAGTTCGCCATCGGCTTTGTTGATAATCACCAGCTCGGCTAATTCCATGATGCCGCGTTTAATGCCTTGTAGTTCATCACCTCCAGCGGGCAGCAACATCAAGACAAATATATCGGTCATTTCGCTGACCCGTGTTTCCGCTTGCCCGACCCCGACAGTCTCAACAATAATGACATCAAACCCAGCGGCTTCGCATAAGACGATGCTCTCGCTGGTTCTCCGGGCAATCCCACCGACGTTTGCTCCAGCGGGAGTCGGTCGGATGAAGGCGTTTTCATTATTCGCCAGCGTTGGCATACGGGTTTTGTCGCCCAGAATTGAACCGCCGCTTAATGTTGAGCTTGGATCGACCGCCAGCACGGCAATTTTATGCCCCAAGCCAATCACATAATTGCCCAGCGTTTCAATCAGGGTTGATTTGCCCACCCCCGGCACACCAGTTAAGCCAATTCTAATCGAGTTCCCGCTATACGGAATGGCGGTGTGTATTAACGCCTCGGCTTGTTGCCGATGATCCTCGCGGGTCGATTCCAACAGGGTAATGGCGCGTGCCAGAGTGCGGCGGTTGGCACGGCGCAAGTCTTTAATGTTTATCTCTCGCCCGCACATTATGACGTAAATTACTGCTCAAATTCGAGTACAGCCTGATCCACTTCCACTGTTGCGCCGACTTCAACCAACACTTTGGCAACCACGCTATCATGCTCTGCGCGTAGTGAATTTTCCATTTTCATCGCTTCAATCACGGCAAGTTCCTGCCCTGCCTTCACTGCTTGTCCGGGTTTGACCGCCAGCGATACCAGCAAGCCAGGCATAGGTGAGAGCAAAAAACGGGATTGGTCGGCGCATTGCTTGAGCGGCATATATTGGTTTAACTCGGCAGTTCGGCGCGTAAAAACATGAATCGTCCGCATATTGCCGGCTTGTGTTACATCATATCCATAACCATTTTTTTCAATTTGCAGATGAATCTCTTGCCCATTGACCCGACCGCAATAAATTGCCTGCACCGGCTGCCAATCATCTTCGACCAAATAACTTTGTTCATTAAAACGGATTCTCCATTGCCCCATGCCCTGCTCGGCGGACTCAATGCGTGTTTGATACTGCGTTTGATGATTATTTTGCTCACTGCTCGGTGCATCGTTCTCAGCAAAAACAACCACCCAATTGGTTTCCACATTTCGGTTATAACTAGCCCCCCGACTGGACATAGTCGCGGTACGGCTGGTAAGACGGTAATGTAGCGTGCTCATAACGCAGATTAAATGGCTCAGCGTCGGCTCATCAAGCGGCGGTGCTATAAAGCCGTCCGGATACGCTTGGGCGATAAAATCGGTGGACAATTGACCAGATTGAAAGCGTGGGTGATTCATAATCGCAGCAATAAAAGGTAAATTTGTTTCGACACCACGAATATAATATTGTGCCAATCCGACTTGCATATGAGCGATTGCCTGCTCGCGGGTTTCCCCCCAACTGATTAACTTCGCAATCATCGGGTCGTAAAACATCGACACTTCGGCACCTTCTACAACCCCCGTATCGACACGCAAACAGGCACTTTCAGGCGGTGGCTGGTATTTCCACAAGCGTCCAATCGAGGGCAGAAAATTCCGCCTCGGGCTCTCGGCATAAATACGCGCTTCCAGTGCCCAGCCATTGATGGCAACCGCCTCCTGCTTAATCGGCAACACCTCACCATCAGCAACTCGAATCATCAATTCAACCAAGTCCAGCCCAGTTATCAATTCCGTTACCGGGTGTTCAACCTGTAGCCGCGTATTCATTTCCAGAAAATAAAAATTCCGCTTGGCATCGACAATAAACTCAACCGTTCCGGCTGACTGATAATCCACCGCTTGGGCAAGCGCCACGGCTTGCTCGCTCATCACTTTTCTGGTCGCTTCATCAATAAAAGGCGACGGGGCTTCTTCGATGACCTTTTGATGCCGCCGTTGAATGGAACATTCGCGTTCGTTCAGTGCGATGACATTGCCATGTGCATCAGCCATAATTTGTATCTCGATATGGCGCGCTTGCTCAACATATTTTTCAATAAAAACCCGCCCATCGGCAAAACTCGTTTCCGCCTCACTGGTCGCACGCACAAACCCGTCCAAACATTCACGCTCATTATAGGCAATACGCATGCCCTTTCCGCCGCCACCCGCACTGGCTTTCAACATCACCGGATAGCCCATTTTATCAGCGATTATGGCGGCTTGTTCGGCACTGTCCAAGACTTCAGTATGTCCGGGAATGGTATTAACGCCAGCTTTATCGGCAAGCAACTTGGAGGTGATTTTGTCCCCCATTGCCCGAATCGCCGCCGCTGGTGGCGCAATAAACACCATCCCAGCCGCCATCAAAGCCTCAGCAAAATCAGCATTCTCGGACAGGAAACCATAGCCGGGATGCACTGCGTCGGCACCGACTTGCTGACATGCCGCAATAATTTTAGCTCCATTCAAATAGCTGTGCGTCGCCACTGCCTCACCAATACACACCGACTGATCGGCTTCCACAACATGCCGCGCATGACGGTCAACCTCAGAATACACCGCCACCGTAGCGATGCCCATTGCCTTTGCCGTACGAATCACCCGACAGGCGATTTCACCACGATTTGCGATTAGGATTTTTTTGAACATTTGAAGTGGTTATTTAAAATTATGGTCATCACCAGCTAAGTTCTACAACCTGCTTTCCATTTCATCGGCAGAAAAAGCAAACTGAGGTTTCTCACCGTTGACAAGAGCGAGCAATAGGTAAAGCGTTTGCTGGCGGTTTTCTCTGTAGTTACGCCAGTATCGGTGAAACGGTATTCAATGGCAATAAAACTAAATCGCCATTGTTTGTTTTCATCATCCACATAAACCGCTAAAGCACCGTCTTCGCTGCCAATTTGCTTGGCAACCAGATTGCGTAATTGCACACGGTTTCGGCTTAATTGGGTGTTGGGCTTGATATGAATTTCAAAGACGGGCAATGATTTCCCGTCTTGGCTGGTAACGGTGCCGAGTTGTTGGAGGGATTCAACATCGTTATTGTCTATAACGATAGGCACAAGGTGCTTGGCAAAATTGAATTTATCTGCGAGAAACTCAAGGTAATTTCCTCGGTCATAGGCTTGGTTTAATAGTTTCATCAGTCGCCGATATACCGTTGTTTTAAGGTTGGGATAACCCCTGCCATTTGCACAAAGTCTTTATCGTTGTGGAGCAGGGTAACCTCATTCTCGATGGCACATTGGGCAATCAGGCAATCGATGGATGAGCGAATGATAATGCCTTTTTTGCGGCAATTGCCATAGATAAGTGCGGCGTTTTCATAGCTTTCCCAACTATCTTTCAAGGTATAGAAAGTTTGTGCTTGAATATAGTGTTTATAAGTGGCAACTATTTTTTTGTTTCTAGCCCCTTGCAGGATTTCGGTATAAATCAATGGCATCAAGGTGCAATCACCACTGGGTAGAGATTTCAAAAATAAGGCGGATGCTGCATCCGCCTTATTGATGGCATTAATCCAAACCGACGAGTCCACTAAATACATTATTCTTGATCCGCCGGGCGATTTTTGCGTAAGGCTTTGTAGTCATAGCCCTCATAAAGCCCGCCAACACCGAATAACTCGTGAATATCCGGCTTATTCTTTGGTTTGCGTTTGGCAACGAATTCTTTCAAGGCAGCGTCTATCAAAGCGCGCCTGGTTTTTAACTTGCTCAGTTTTAATGCCTCTTGTACGACATTTTCATCTAAAACAATATTGGTTCTATGAGCACTGTTTAGCATTGGTCTCTCCAGTTAAGCTTGTTACGATTCGTATTTCTTGATGTGTATTGTACTGTGTTAGGTGTATGACTGCGAAATGACGATGGTTGGTTGGATGTTTTTAGGTTTTTTTGCTTGGTCTGGGTTATCTTCTATATGGCGGTTAATGTCATATTTCTGAATGATGCTCAAGGTTTTTTCTAATACTACAATTGGCTTGATGTCCTTACTATTTTTATGTAGTTTGTTGATGTCTTTGGTTAGATTTTGAAAGCGTTTCTGCTCGATTTGTTTGATTGCCAGTTTTATTTTGTCTGGTTCCTCGTCATTGGCGGCATTGATTTCGGGCAGGTTTAAGATTGCTTTTAAGAAATTGATCGCCTTTTTTTCTGTCGTGGATAAGGTTTTATTTTGATTTTCATTGACAATGTCTTGTGCTGTTTCCTGTTTGAATTTATCTAATGCCGATACTACTTGGCTGTGGTGTTGTTCGGGTAATTTTGTCGCTTGGGTGTCGGGGCTGCATTTTAATAATTTGGCGGTTTGAATAAAGCTGTACGTTTTAATAAAAGGAGCAATGTTATTTTCATTGCCGACATTGTCCATATCAGGTTTCACTATATAAAACCGACTGCTGCCCTTGCCTTCGGTGCGCGCAAAAACCAGGGTGCCGCCTTGATGGGCGGTATTTTTTACTGCATTTCTGATCTTGCTCGGTAACATCTTGATGCGGTTATAGGCGGCTGGGTCATTTTTCCTGAACTGCCGTATCTCTTCTAAAAACGGGATAGTTTCATTCACTTCTTCTTTGATATTTTCATCAAATATACCGAATGTATCGACTTTCTCCTCGGTTGAGTAAATTTGTGAGTCTTCGCCTAATGCCGAATGAAAGGCTTGTAGTTTAATCAGTGCTTTTTTCTCCAGCTCAATGTCATTATTGATTTGTGCAGTTGGATAGAAGTTATAGACAAAGATATGGCTGGCGGTTTGTCCGATACGGTTGACCCGGCCGATGCGTTGCATCAGTTTGGTGGCATTCCACGGCGTATCATAATTGATTACCGTATTGGCTCGGTGCAGATTCACGCCCTCGGCTAATACATCGGTGGTTAAGAGAATTTGATGGCTATTTAGTTTGTCTGCGGCATCTATGTTGGCATCAAAATTTTGTTTAATGGTTTGCTTGAGTTGATTGCGGTTTTTAGCATTGACGCTGAGCGTTTTCTCGCCGTATTCGGTTTTTTTTATTTCCGCTGTCAGATAGCGCATGGTGTCGGTGCTTTCGGTAAACAGCACGATTTTCTGCTCTGGATTGTTTGCTTTGTCTAAAAAATTTGGTAGTTGGGTTAAAAACTCATGCAATTTTGGATCGCCGATTTCTTCAGTTATATTGTCCCAGTCCGATTTCATGGTTTTTAACAGGGCATAGTCGTGTTTGATGCCATCAATAAAACCAGCTTCAAAATCATCACGGCAACACACAATAATGCTGGGGTCGGTCAGACTTTCAGCGGCAATTACTTCCATTAACTCGTCTTCTTTGCCGTCCAATACATGACTATTTACATCAAGATTTGGAGCGATAATAATTTTATTGTTGTCAATCATCTTTAACATAGCTTCAGAAGATCTGATAAAACGCCCCAAGGTTTCCCCAAAGGCATAAAAACTGCTGTCCATTCTTTTCAGCAATAGTGTTTTCATAATGCCGACCAAGCGATCAGCAATAAAATCTGCTCTTGTGTATTGTTGTTTGAGTTCAGGCTTTAGGTAATGCAAGGCACGGTAGCGGGTATGCAGTAAGCCGCTTTTATTTTGATTTTTGTTATCTGTTTTTTCGATGGTGCTGTCGTATAATTTTTCTAATCTCGCCTCCAGTTGGTAATACACAGGTTTTGGCGGGGCTGTTTGGGGGAACACAACGCCATGTTCCAGCAAATCTTGTTTGTAACGCTTATTGCCCAATAAATCGGTGCGGGTTCGGCGTACCATAAGCGGGGCAATGACTCTTTCGCGGATTTTTTTATACAGTGCTGCCGTTTTTTGCCCGGCTTGATATTTATCGGGCATGTTCAAAATGTCCTTATATTCTTTTTTTGCTTTGCTAAAGAAACTGCCCAGTGGGAAATCAAGCGTTGAGTTGTTGCCGTCTTGGAACAATAAAATCTGGTTGTATAAATCATCAGGGCGGTTATTCAGCGGCGTGGCGGAAATAAGCATCACTTTTTTATCCTTTCCATCAGCAGTTCGGGTTTTGCAAATACGCTGTAATTGGTCGTATGCTTCTGCGGTATCGTTGCGAAATTTATGTGCCTCATCGACAATGACCATGTCATAGTCTTGTGGGCTGGTTATATGATGTAAACTGCCATTGGTAAAAATACTCACCTTACCTCTAATTTCAAATTTTTTTAAAGTATCCTCCCAGTTTTGTTTTAGTGCTGGCGGAATAATCAACAAAATATTTGGATTGTGATTGTGTCTGTCTAAAAATAAAAACTGACGCGCAATCAAAACGGCAATAACGGTTTTGCCCAAGCCCACCACATCGGCGAGAAAAAACCCATTATGTTTTTTTAGCATTTGCCAGCCTTCATTGACCGCATCCATTTGATAGGACAGGCGTTTGAAGTCAGCGGGCAAGTCTTTAATAGAGTTCGGGTCAAATTCAATTTCCGCACCAAAATATTCAATCAGGCATTTCAAATACAATTCATAAGGCGTGATGTTATCGGCTAAATGGGTTTTTTTGAGGCTGTCTTCGGCGACTTGCGGTAATATTTCCACCGCTTCCTGCCATAATTCTTCAAACTCATCGCTGGCGAATTGAATATCGTTATAATCGTTTAACAAGACATTAAATTCGTAATTAGAACTGCTTCCTGTGCCCAATCCTGCATCGGTGAGGTTTGACGATCCGGTAATCACACTGCCGCCTTTATGCGGGTTGTAATCATCGGGGCGAAAAATGTATATTTTGGCGTGAATGGCGCGGCTCGGATGTGCTTTGATTTGCACTTGCCCGGTTTGTGTGTCCGCAATAAATTGCTTGATGCCCTGCTCGGTTTGTTGTTCATAATTAGCTTCGTGAACATCGGCGATGAATTTTCCCTGCCAGTCTTTAATGCTTTTTTCGCGGTCTCCTTTGAATAAGGCTAAGCCATCCGCGTGCATTTGTGTGGTTATTTTATCGACATCGATACCCACGAGAATGCGGATGTTGGCTACATTTTCCAGCAATGGTCGCAGTTTGAAATAACCTGAAGAGCGGAAATAACCGACCAAAACATCAAAATTATTGATGCTTTGGTTGTGCTGAAAAATGCCTTCAAGTTTGTTGAATAAAGTGTTTTCTGCGCTGTTGGTAAAGAATTTGCTGTTCATTAAATTTCCGTCAATTTGCCGTCAATGTTGAATCACCACAAGCGGGGCAAGCAGGATTCTTAGGGAGTTTCATTTTCTGCCATGCCATGCTGGTGCCGTCAAATAGCCACACTATGCCGGGCAACTGTCCATCGCCGAGCAATATGTTGATTGCTTCCATCGCTTGCATGGTGCCGATGATGCCGACTAAGGGGGCGACCACCCCTTCGTTTGAGCAGGTTGTGCTTTCGATATTTTTGTCTGGATAGAGGCATTGATAGCAAGGGTTTTTTTTATCTCTGGGGTCGAAGGTGGTAACTTGCCCCTCCCAGCGAATGGCAGCACCCGATACCAACGGGCTGTTGGTTTTGAGTGAGACTTCGTTCAGTTCAAAACGGCTGGGGAAGTTGTCGGTGCAATCAATCAGCACGTCTATATCCTGACTGTGTTCGAGAAAATCAGTGTAGTCGAGCGAATAATCGAGCGTCTCAATTTCAATCTCTGGGTTGATTGCGCGCAAGGAATTGGCGGCAGATTGAGCTTTTAATTCGCCTATATCGCGCTGGCTGTGAATAATCTGCCGCTGTAGATTCGATTCATCGACTTGGTCAAAATCGGCAATACGCATCCGACCGACACCGGCCGCCGCTAAATACAATGCCACTGGCGAGCCAAGCCCACCCATACCGACAATAAAGACATTCGCTTTAGCCAACCTTGCCTGTCCTTTTGTGCCGATTCGGGGCAAGCGAATTTGTCGACTGTAACGGGTCTTGAAATTCTCCTCGTTCATGTCATTCGTTCAGGTCATTCATGGGTTTGTATTGTAAACCATAGGGTATCTATTGACTGCCTTTTTACATGCTTGCGGGAATGATGTTTCTTGTACGGTTGTGGCTTATGGCATTATTCTCTGGATTCCCGCCGAGAGACTGTGCAAGAAACCCTCGCTAGGTTACGCTGGCGGAAAACCCAACCCCCTAAATCCCCCTTGATAAGGGGGGGGGGTAGGAACGACGAATATTGGATTTTTGCACAGTCTCCGACATCGGGTACTCTCCTGTGTTTAGACTTAGTCACTAAATATCTATAGAAGACAACCCAATTTTTTATAGTGAGCACTTTGCACGATAGTTCGTTTGTCTTCGGTGTCAAAAGCACTCTCATTTGCTCATTGATAAGCTTGAATTCCCTCATTAAGTTGTGTATTTTCCTTAGAAAACAAAATTCTGGCTCGTGCAAAGCACCATATTTTCTGTTATGCCCCTCTTGAATAAATCAAAAGGGGGACATTACTGCTTTAGGCTAACATATCCAATTTGTTGTATAATGCGAATGAGTGTTATCTTTGTTATGTGTAGGAAATGTCGACTTGGCATCTTGTTTTGAATGCCACAAAAGTGTAGTCATGTTATTGCTTATCGTAGCCTAATACTGATGCCGAATAAAGAAACCAGACCATTATCCTCCGTGTCGGTGAGTCCACCATTGACAAAGTGTAGTCATGTTATTGCTTATCGTAGCCTAATACTGATGCCGAATAAAGAAACCAGACCATTATCCTCCCTGTCGGTGAGTCCACCATTGACGAGGTATGGCTTTTTACTGATACCAGAATACTCGATAATGACTTTCGCTGCTGCGGTTGACCAACTGCGTATGGCGAATCGACTGTCAGGTAAAACACTTTATGAATGGGAGGTGCTGGCAGAGACCGACCAGTCTATTTATGCAAGTACCAACATGTCAATCAGCAGTATTGCGATGAAAAATAGCGGCAAACTAGATGCGGTATTTGTTTGTGGCGGCACCAATATTGAGACTAAAGCAAGCAAACCGATTGCCGCGTGGCTCAGGGAACAGGCGAAAAACCGTGTTCATATTGGGGCAATTTGCACGGGTACTTATATTTTGGCAGATGCCGGTTTGTTACGCGATTATCGTTGTACTATCCATTGGGAAAATATGACTGGATTGCGCGAACGGTTTCCTGAACTGATTATCAGCCCTGATTTGTTTGAGGTTGACCGCGACCGATATACCTGTGCTGGCGGCAGTGCATCCATGGATATGATGGAGTTTTTGATTGCCTGCAAACATGGCTGGGAGCTCGCCACAGATGTTGCAGAAGAGTTTCTGGTGGAGCGCATCCGCGGACGCAATGACCGGCAACGATTACCCTTGCGATTACAATTAGGTGCCAGCCAGCCCAAGCTAGCTGATGCGGTTGCTTTTATGGAAGCCAATATCGAAGAGTTAATTAGTCTTGACGAAATTGCTAGCCATGTAGAATTATCTCGCCGTCAGCTGGAGCGGTTGTTTCAAAAACACCTACATTGTGTCCCGACGCGCTACTACATGCGTCTGCGCTTGATGCATGCTCGACAGTTATTGCTTCAAACCGGTATGCCGATTGTTGAGATTGCCTTTGCCAGTGGTTTTGTTTCCACGCCACATTTCAGTAAATGCTACCGCGAACATTTTGGCATTCCACCGAGAGATGAAAGAAAAGCACATCGGCAAGTGGGCTAATTGCTATGGCAGTTTTTGAGAAACAGTATGATTACAAAAGACAACTTCAAAAAGTTACTTGACTATCTGTATTTTAATGAAAATTTCAATTTTTTCACGAAGTCGATAGAGGGAACTGATTTAAAAGTTGATTTTAATAAACAAGAAATTATTTACCCCGAGGATAAGGGGCTAAAAGTCAATGAACGCCAAACTTGTAATTTTTCATCGAATGAGAATTTTGTCGTATTTGAGTGCGTCCATCGCCTACTGGAAAAGGGTTATAAGCCTCAGCATCTAGAATTAGAGCCTAAATGGAAAGTGGGGCGAGGTGCAAGCGGTGGGCGAGCCGATATTTTAATCAAAGACCACAATGATAAACCTGTTTTAATTGTTGAGTGTAAAACATTTGGTAACGAATTTGATAAAGCATGGACAGACACTCAAAAAGACGGTGGACAACTGTTTTCTTATGCCCAACAAATTTCTCAAACACAATATTTATCCCTTTACGCAAGCACATTTGACGATAAAAATAATGATTTAAGCGTTGAACAACGTATCATATCGCACCAAGACAACGAAAGAATTTTAGAGCAAGGAGATAATCTGAAATCGTTTGAATACGCGGGAGATGTAAAAAACCGCTTTGAAGTTTGGAAAGAAACTTATCAACAAGAATATACCGAAACAGGCATATTTGAAGAAAACGTGCCACTCTACTCAATTGGGAAAAATAAATACACGCTTGATGATGATACAAGACCAGTCACCGATCAAGATAAAGATGGCAAATATCATCGTTTTCGCACTATTTTACGCCAACACAATATTGCTCGAAAGGAAACTGCTTTTGAGGTTTTGGTCAATTTATTCTTAGCAAAAATTGTTGATGAATAGGAAAATAAAAACGATCTTGAATTTTACTGGAAAGGGATTGCCTATGATAATTACTATGATTTTATAGATCGGTTACAAAAGTTATATCAAATTGGTATGCGGAAATTCTTAAAAGATGAGGTTATGTATATCAGCAACACGCAAATTGATGAGGCTTTTTGGACGGTAAAAAATAAACGTAATGCGACAAAAAAACAAATCCAAGAATATTTTAGAAAACTTAAATTTTTCTCAAATAATGCTTTTTCACTCATCAACGTACACAATGAAAGACTTTTTAAGCAAAACACAAAAGTCTTGGTTGAAATTGTACAAATGTGGCAAAATTTAAGACTTAAAACCGAACAGCAAAACCAGTTTTTAGGTGATATGTTTGAGTATTTTCTCGACAACAGCATTAAGCAGTCTGAAGGGCAATTCTTTACTCCGATGCCCATTACCAAATTTATTGTGGCATCATTACCTCTGGCAGATAAAATAAAAACCGCATCAGAACCGCTCAAAGCCATTGATTTTGCTTGTGGTGCAGGGCATTTCTTAACCGAATACGCCCATCAAATAAAACCTTTGGTTGAAACATATAAAAAAACGGATATTGGTCGATATTTTGAGAACATTGTCGGCATTGAAAAAGAGGATCGATTAGCCAAAATTGCCAAAGTGTCGGCTTATATGTATGGGCAAGAGCAAATAAAAATATTGGAAGAATATGCGCTTTCCAATATTGTCGATATAAAACAAACAGAGTTTGATGTGCTGGTGGCTAATCCGCCTTTTGCCGTAGAAGGTTTTTTACTCAACTTGGACAACAAACAAAAACAACTGTATGACCTCACAAAAACAACAAATAGCAACACCAACAATATTCAATGCTTTTTTATTGAGCGCGCTAAACAACTCATGGCAGCAAATGGCGTGGTCGGTATTATTGTGCCTTCATCGGTGTTATCAAATTCTGACTCTACGCATATTGGTACGAGGGAAATTATACTGAAATACTTTGACATTATTTCCATTGTAGAACTGGGTGGCGGAACCTTTGGAAAAACAGGCACAAATACCGTGGTTTTGTTTTTAAGACGCAAAAGACAAAAACCAGAACCTGCTGAACATTACCAAAACCGTGTTGAAGATTATTTTGAGGGCATCCAAGATGACGACCCTAGCACGGCTGAATATCAAGATTTATATTTGATAAAGAAGTATTGCGAGCATACTGAACTGCCCTATGGTGAGTACATAAAACTCTTTGGCATTACAACCGATACCATTGACAGTTTAGATGAGTTGCTCAAAACAGATATTTTTTCTGATTACAAAACAGATTTTGAAAATAGTACTGATATTAACAACCTGAAAAATAAAAAGGCATTTAAAAATAAAACCAAACCAGAACAAGTCGCGGAGATTAACAAACGATGGATAAAATACCTTTATGCGATAGAAAAAGACAAATTGTTCTGTTTTATGTTGGCTTTTGAAAACCCGCAAAAAGTGTTAATTGTCAAAAGTCCAAACAATAACAGAGCGCAAAAACAGTTTTTAGGCTATGAGTGGAGTAGCGCAAAAGGTAGTGAAGGCATAAGATACAATGGTGGCAGTACGGTAAACGATATTGTTACCCCACTGTTTGACCCAAAAAACAGCAATGACCCACACAAAATAAACCATCTCATACAGCAAAACTTTTTAGGCGAAGAGCCAAATGATTTAAAAGATTTTGAGCCATATCAAGATTTAATCACCTATGCCAATGTGGCGGACATTTTAGACTTTAGTCGCAAAGATTTTAATAAAAGTTTTTCGCTTTCGCCGAACAAAAATATCAGCATTGATACCAAGTGGAGGTTGGTGAAAATATCTGATTTTATTCACACGCTGGAAAGTGGAAATAGACCAAGGGGAGGAGTTGGCAACATTTTAGATGGGGCTTGGAGTTTGGGTGGAGAACACATTCATGCAACAAACGGTAAAGTAGATTTGTCAACACCCAAATATGTATCACTTGGTTTTTTTGAAAATAGTAATAAAGGTATTTTGAAAGAAAATGATATTTTACTTTGTAAAGACGGGGCTTTAACTGGAAAAATAGCATTATTAAGAAATGAATTAAGCGATAGAAAGGCAATGATAAATGAACATGTTTTTTTAATAAGATGTGATAACTTTATAAAACAGAAATACCTTTTTAACTTTTTACTATCAGAAAATGGACAAGGATTGTTGAAGCTCAACATAACAGGTTCAGCACAAGGGGGGTTGAACTCAACCAACCTAAAAGAAATAAAAATTCCTATTCCACCCCAAAAAGTACAACAGAAAATAGTCGACGAATGCGAAGCCATCGACAAGGCAAGCGATGTGGCACAACAAACAATTGATGAAGCAAAAAAGAATATTGAGAAATTATTTATAGTAACTACTGAACACAGCGATAAAACAAAAATTGAGAATGTTTGTTCTTCGCAAAGTGGAGGAACGCCAAGTAGAAAAATTGATAAATATTGGAATAATGGTTCAATAAATTGGTTACGTTCGGAAGTTTGTCAGAATAAAATACTTACTACAAATATAGTAAATGAAAAAATCACAGAATTAGGATTAGAAAAATCATCCGCAAAATTATTTGCGCCAGATACAGTCCTAATTGCTTTAGTGGGAGCGACAATTGGAAAAGTTGCATATTTAACTTTTGAAGCTACAACAAACCAAAATATTGCTGGTCTTTATCCAAAAGACAATAAGAAATTGCTTTCTAAATACTTGTACTGTGCTTTGATAAATAATTTTGATAAAAATTTTGGAGATAGAAAAGGTAAATTTACAATGGCAAATTTGTCAATGATTAGAAATTTAGAAATTCCCGTCCCCCCACTATCAGAACAAGAATAATTAGTCTCCGAAATAGAAAAATTAGAAACAATCATCGCTAAATCCCGGTCGATAATTGATCTCAGCACTGCTCGTAAAAGTGAAATTCTCAAAAGACATCTATAAGCATCACAAATACTCCACTTGTTAATCAGTTATCTTGATTAGTTCAAATATCAACAACAAAATCGATGAACAAAGCGGAACAGCATTGAATGCGATTCGGGATACACTGCAACGAGGTTGGCGGCAAGCACGATTACCGAACTATCTGTGTTTTAATGAAAAGTCCAAATTTTTCACGAAGTCGATAGAGGTATCTGATTTAAAAAGTTGATTTTAATAAACAAGAAAGAGACCTTTGCACTTGTGCCCTGCGGGTATAATTCTTGGATTCGCATAATAAACACACCACCTGAATATAATAGCAGGGGTGTATTTTGCTTGGTTTTTAGGTTAAGCCAAAAGCAAATAATGTAATAATCTCCTCTGTCATAACTCTCCTCGAAGAAGTCAAAAGGGGACATTACTGCTTTGGGCTAACATGGCTAACACAAACTATCGTGCAAAGCGTTTATTTATGCTAGACTCTGTCTCGTATTACCTGCAGTGTTCGAGTTGTTTATAGTCCTTAGAGCCTAATGTATTATCTCGGACGTTGTTATGAATGGCGGGTGTGTATGACCACAGCCTTTGGCTGGCGCGAATCCCAAAGTTATTCTTTACGCCCACTTGGACCTCCTGGTTCAAGGTAAAATGAGCAAACGGCACTTGCGGGTAATACCTGTTTATTCATTTAAAGACACCGCTATTATTTTGTCGTTCATCGTCTGTTTATGTGTCATCAGGAAGATAATCAAATACAACATCATTCCACACATCACACAACGCATCACACAATTGGATAAAACCGAATTAAGGCGGACGGTACGCAATAGACGTAGGTCGCTCAGTGCCAAGCAACAAGTGGCGGCGGCTTGTGGATTATTGGTGCAGTTACAGTCGGTTCCCGCATTTTTAACAGCGACTAAAATCGCCATGTATCTCGTCAATGATGGGGAAATTGATCCCATAGACGTTATGAAATGGTGTTGGTCTAATTCAAAACAAACATATATTCCGATTGTTGTTGAGGGAGGGGGGAGTACATTACTATTCGCAAATGTGAATGGGCAAACCGAATATGCAGAAAACCGTTTCGATATTCGTGAGCCGCTGGTCGAACCAAATCAAATTGTTTCGGCACAGCATCTGGATTTAGTATTGATGCCGCTGGTCGCATTCGATCAAAAAGGTAATCGGGTCGGTATGGGCGGTGGTTTTTATGACTCTACTTTCGCCTTTCTGAACAAAACATCGACCAGAGAACACCTCGATAAACCACAACTGATTGGAATTGCCCATGAAATTCAGAAAGTGGAGGGTGTTTCTGCCGAGCATTGGGATATTCCGTTGACGACTGTTGTGACCGACCAACATGTCTATAGGCTGGGTTGAATTGATTGTGCTGATGGTCGAAACACTATTTTATTTGTAAATACGATGAAATACTGGTTAATGAAAAATGAACCGAACGCTTTTTCTATCGATGATTTAGCAACGGTGAACATCGAGCCTTGGGACGGGATTCGCAATTATCAAGCAAGAAATTTTATGCGCGATGATATGTCGGCAGGCGACAAAGCGTTTTTTTATCATTCCAGTTGCAAGATACCCAGCATTGTCGGTGTTATGCAAATTGTCAGTGAGTCTTATCCCGACCATACGGCATTTGACCCCAGCGAGCATTACTACGACTCTAAAAGCAATCTGGACAATCCAACTTGGGTCATGGTTGATGTTGAATTTATTCGCAAACTAGATAATCCGATTACGCTACAGGAATTAAGGCAATATCCGCAATTATCGGGAATGAAATTGTTGCAAAAAGGCAATCGTCTGTCCATTACGCCGGTCGAGAAAGCACATTGGGATTTTATTCATTCACTCTTATAGATAGCATGATTTATAAACGGCATGAGACTTGTGCATTATTCAAATAATATTCGATAAAGTCATCCATCCAACAACAATACAAGACGCATACTGATAAAATGAAACCATTGAAAAAAATTACTCTTATCTCCATTCTGATTTTATCACTTATTAGTGTGGGCATATTGGGCTTGTTCCTGATTAAAACAAGTTCTGCAACTGCAACTGAAACTAAAATGATGACTACTCAGACAAATAAAGTAAAAATGACCACCTCGCACGGCACTATCGACATTGAGCTGTACCATGATGATGCTCCGAAAACAGTGGAAAATTTTCTGCGCTACGTCGAAAGCAAGCATTTTGATGACTTGATATTTCATCGGGTCATTGCTGGATTTATGATTCAAGGCGGTGGCTTTACGCTGGATATGGAGCAACGTGCTACTCAGCCACCGATAAAAAACGAGGCTGACAATGGCTTGAAAAATACCGTCGGCACATTGTCTATGGCGCGTACATCGGAGCCTGATTCTGCTACCTCGCAGTTTTTCATTAACTTGGTGGACAACAAATTTCTTGACTTCACCGCCAAGACACAACAAGGTTGGGGCTATGCGGTATTTGGCAAAGTGGTGAATGGCATGGATGTTGTGGAGATAATCGGCAAGGTCGCCACAGCAACTGTCGGCGGACATGCAGATGTGCCAGCAGTGCCAGTGGTCATCGAAAAAGTAGAAGTTATTCCAGATTCTGATTCATAATTCTGATTCATAATAGCTTGTTTCTATGTCAAGGATTGATGCGCCTTCGGTATTAACCCACAAATATATGAGGCTTGAATTGCACATATATTGCAACACTATATTAAGTCAGCCAAAGAGTGTGCTAAGGGTACACTGTACTCTTTTAGCTAACGAGAAAAAAAGGAATAAAACATGACGGAGATACCCATCTGACCGCACGAAAGATAGCACATTCCAGTCTTGCACGGACAGATGCCTAATCGGGTTTACTGCAACAGGCTACCAACGTTAATGCTATTAACAACAGTTGTTTCGACATTGACCCTTTGCAAACGAGTTCTTTTGCCTTATAGCGGTGCAAAAGGGTCACAATCGCTCATTTATAAGTATAAACGCCCTCATTCCGTGTGCCCTTTCCCGAGGGGCTTGTCGGTTAATTCAAAACCAGTCCAATTTTAAGAAAATAAAATGTTTAATAACAATGACTTAAATATTCACAATAAGCTAAAAACTCCATTTTCCGACAAGCCATGAGCTAACAAACAAAATTCCATCTTGTGCAAAGGTCTCACTTAAATAAATGTTTAATCAGAATAACCAAGCCACCCCTGTGGAGTACACATGCAAGGTAATATCTATCTGGTTGGGTTAATGGGTGTGGGCAAGACCACCGTAGGCAGTAAACTGGCAACATCTTTATCGCTTGACTTTATCGACACCGACCAACTTATCGAGCAGCGAACGGGAGTTACGATAAATCATATATTTGATATCGAGGGCGAAAGCGGTTTCAGAGATCGAGAATCAAATCTACTCGCCGAGATTAGTAGTGGTCATCAGTCCGTCATCGCCACTGGCGGTGGCACCATAGTAAGATTAGAGAATCGGATTATCATGCATAAGCACGGTCAGGTTATCTACCTGCGTGCTCCTATGTCGATATTGTGGGAACGCCTGAAAAACAGTCGTACTCGACCACTGTTGCAACATGCCGACCCGCAAGCGCAACTAGCGCAACTGATGCAACAGCGTGCCCCGCTGTATGCTGATGAAGCCGATGTCATCATCGACATTAGCGATTCTGCACACAAAACCGCAACAAAAATTTATCATTTGCTGTCCTCGACCGTTCCATCAACACCCCAAAACAAGCAATGAAAACCGTCAATATCAATCTCGGTGAGCGTAGCTACCAAATCAAAATATCCTCCGGTTTGCTGGACAACAATGCGGCATTGCTACCGTGGATTGATGGCAATCAGGTGTTTATCATCACCAACGAGATAGTGGCACCACTATATCTGGACAAAGTGAAGCGTATCCTACCGGGAAAAATGATTGAACACATTATTTTAGCCGATGGCGAACAAACCAAACGGTTGCAAACCGCCGAACATATATTCGACAGAATGCTGGAAATCGCACTTGACCGTAGTGTAACGGTCATCGCCTTGGGTGGTGGGGTCATCGGCGATATGGCAGGATTTGTTGCCGCATGTTATCAGCGCGGTGTTCCGTTTATTCAAATTCCGACCACATTGTTGTCGCAGGTGGATTCTTCTGTGGGTGGAAAAACGGCGGTTAATCATGCCCGCGGCAAAAACATGATTGGCGCATTTTACCAGCCACAACATGTCCTCACCGATACTGCCACATTGGCGACACTGGATGCGCGCCAATTCTCGTCTGGTCTTGCCGAAGTGATTAAATATGGCATGATCAATGACGTTGCTTTTTTTCAGTGGCTCGAAGACAATATCCAAGTGGTGATGCAAAAAAATGACCGTGCGCTAGGATATATCATCGAGCAATCCTGCCTCAATAAAGCGAAAATTGTCGAACAAGATGAACGGGAAAGCGGCGTTCGAGCGTTGCTTAATCTCGGTCATACATTCGGTCATGCCATAGAAACCGCAACTGGATATAACCAATGGCTACATGGCGAAGCCATCGCACTGGGTATGGTCATGGCAACATTTATGTCCGAGAAGCAGGGTTGGATTAGCAAACAAGCGGTACAACGTCTGATTGCTTTGTTGTCGCAAGCACAATTACCCATTGATGCGCTCAGGGGAGTATCCGCAGAGACGTTAAAATCGTTAATGCAGCTGGATAAAAAAGTACAGGCAGGCAAAGTACGGTTGGTTTTACTCAAATCAATCGGCGAAGCATTTATCACCAGCGACTACGATGAATCGGTATTGGATGCGACCTTGAAACACTATACGCATCGATAAACAACGCATCTGTCTTTTATCTCCAATGATGAGTTCGCAGAGATGGGCAGTATCAGTCATCAGCCACGAAATTAACGCAATACAGGGCAAAGTAGAGGGTTTGTATGTGCCGAATAACCGATATAGCCACAAACGCTTTTGTTGTCGCTGGATATTTCGTGCGACTATAACATTCACAAGCCAACTCTTAAGGAAGACTAACGATGCCCGCGATGGTCGGGTTGGATGCGCCGGTTACGGAGGGCAGGGTTGAGGGGAGTTTGTTTAGTGTGCGATATGCTATCCACGCAAAAGCGGCAGCTTCAATCCATTGTGGGTCAATTCCTAAAGTAGTCGTTGTGTCAATGACTGTTGTTGTTTGTTGCTTGAGCAAGGTCGCTAATACAGGGTTTTTTACGCCACCGCCACAAAGATAGGCAATTTCAATTTCGGGGGCTAGATTATTGAGTTGATTGGAGATTGTTTTGGCGGTGAGTGCGGTTAATGTGGTCAGGATATTGAGGGGGGTGGATTGATCATATCCCTCCCATAGGCTTAATTTATCATTAAGCCATTTCTCGTTGAAATATTCGAGTCCAGTGCTTTTCGGTGGAGGCATTTCGAAATAGGAATCCTTCAATAGAATGTCCAGAAAATCTAATTGAATCGTGCCGTTTTCTGCGATTTCACCATTGTTGTCATACTCGCAGTCGAAATGAGTACGGCACCAATAGTCTATTAAGGTGTTTCCGGGGCCAATATCAAATCCTGTTACATTATTTTGGGTATCGTCGTCCTGTGCGGGTAAAACAGTAATATTGGAAATGCCGCCGATATTAATGATACTACGGCTATGGGTTTTGCTGGTAAATGCAGCTTGGTGAAATGCGGGTGCCAAAGGAGCACCCTGTCCACCAACCGCTAAATCGGCAGCACGAAAATCAGTTACAACGGCAAGTTTCGAAAGTCGTACCAGCTCTGTACCGCTACCAAGCTGTAACGAAAAAGGGGGGGCACTATGTGGACTATGATGAATGGTTTGTCCATGACAACCGATTATTGATATACTTTTTCTGTCAATGCTTTTTAGTAACTGCTCAACCACTTCGGCATAATGATGGGCGAGTTCAATATCCAGATTTTCGGATTGGCTGGCATCCGTGATTCTGCGATTGGTTAATCGTCTAATTTTGTCTTTGACTTCGCTCGGGTAATCAAGATTAGCCGTGGAATGTATCGACAGTTCTCCTTTTTCAGCTATTTTCAGAACCACGCCATCAACACCATCCGCACTGGTTCCGGACATTAAGCCAATAACATAAATGGGGCGTTTTTTTGTGGGCATAGGGGTAAATTCTATCGACAAAATACTGCCGAGATGTTATTTCTGATTAGGGATGTAGCGTGAGTATAATACGGCAGGCCGAACCTAGATACTTTTACGCGACCATATATTGGTTTTAATTGGTCTCGAGTTGTTGAGTGCGCTCGTTTTGTACCAGCGGATTTCGGTTCAGATATTCAAGCTCAGCAACCCAAATACTGGACGTTTGCTGAAATTGCAGTTTATATTTTTTAGGAATCGGAGCTGATTTTGGAAGTGCGACTGTTATCGGATTTTTGTGTACACCACCGATTCTAAATTCATAGTGCAAGTGAGGTCCTGTTGCCAAGCCGGTACTGCCGACATAGCCGATGATGTCACCTTGTTTGACGCGCACGCCCGAACGAATCCCCTCTGCATAACCGTTTAAGTGTGCGTACAGCGTCTCATATTTTCCACCATGTCGAATGATAACGGTTTTACCATAGCCATTATTGCGTTTAGCGAGCTTGACCCGACCGTCTCCCGTTGTGAACACTGGCGTTCCCCGCGGCGCACCGTAATCCACCCCCCTATGTGCCCTCCATACTTTCTTAATGGGATGAAAACGATTATTGCTGAAATTCGAGGTAACGTGACCGAATTTAAGCGGTGTTCTCAAAAAAGTCCCTTTGATGCCGCCACCATCTGGTGCGTAATATTGGGACACACCATGTTCATCTTTATGCCGAATTGCGTGTAGTATTTTGCCCGACAACACCAATTCCGCGGCGATGATTTCGCCATCTGCAACTTTTTTATCATCGAGATACAATTCTTCGTAAATCACAGAAAACTGGTCACCCCGCCGAAGATTCATCGTGAAATCAACTTGCCAGCCGAATATCGCAATGAAGTTATACATGATATTTAACGACATCTGCGATTTTTTAGCCGCACCGAGGAGATGCTGATAAATGACCGCTTTTGCATTGTTGATTCGAATTTCCGGTTCGCGGCGTGTTATCTTAGCAACAAATTCATTTTCTTTATCATTAGTCGCTCGAACGTGCAATGTCTCGAAAACATTCGGGCTGTATTGTAACAACGCGAATTCACCTTGTTTATTCTTCTTGATTTTAATGTGCTGACCCGGATGGATTTTAAGCAGTACTTTAGTCTCTTTCAAGTGTGCAATTTGATAGGCACTTCGAGTATTAAGACCGTTGCGCTTAAACATTTCAGAAAGACTATCGCCACGACGTACTGTGGTTGTTATCCACGGTTGCGACTGCAAATAGGCGACTGGCTGGATTGTGCGACTGTTGGCTACAGTGCTTTGATTGGACTTGTTGGGCGATTCAATCTCTGGCATCACTTGGATGGCGGAGATTGAATCGTTCGAGAAAACATCGATATTTACGGTTGATGCTGACGGGGTGTTCACCAAAACATAAATCGCAAATAGGGTTGTCGTGACGAATATCACCAAAAACAGATGGTGTATTCCAGCCATTGACGTGCCCACAATCAGGGCTCTAGTATCGTGTTGTCGTTTTGCTTGCTGCACGGGTTGCTATTGTTTCTATTAAGGTTGACGGTTGGTTATTGGCTGATATTAGAAATTTCAAGCAATAGTGGTTTTTTGTGGTCATGCCAATCAGCAGCCGCACGAACGCAGACCACAGGCAACACTGAGTAGCCTACGGCATAATCCAAACGATGATATTTGTATTGGACAAAACCAAACAAGAGCGTGTTTGTCGCCACGTCGCAAGCGTGGAAAAAGACGATAGACATTCGTTATTTTTGCGTTATTTTTGGTATAGTTAATCGCTGCAGTTACTAGAATTTTGTTATCAGGGTGGAATTTACATGCAAAATCTGAATAAGTCAATACGGTTTTAGCTGTAACTTTATGATTTAATTATAAATAGTTTATATTGAAATGAGCGAAAAATTGATCGACATAGTGACTTCTTGGCAGGATGTTATCTCCGAGTTGTCACGCGGCACAGATGAGATATTGCTTGAGCAGGAACTAATAGAAAAGCTCAAAACCGGCAAGCCGCTTAGAATAAAAACTGGGTTTGACCCGACCGCCCCCGATTTACATCTGGGACACACGGTGCTAATCAATAAAATGCGTCAATTTCAAGAATTTGGACATCAAGTCATTTTCCTGATTGGCGATTTTACTGCTTTAATTGGTGACCCGAGCGGTAAAAATGCAACCCGCCCCCCCCTTACTCATGAGCAGGTGATGGCGAATGCTGAAACTTACAAAGCTCAGGTATTCAAAATTTTGCATCCAGACAAAACCGAAATTCGATTTAATTCCGAATGGATGGAGAAACTCGGTGCCGCCGGCATGGTGACCCTAGCAGCCCGACATACGGTAGCAAGAATGCTTGAACGAGATGATTTCAAAAACCGTTTTAATAATAATGTGCCCATTGCCATTCATGAATTTCTATATCCATTGGTACAGGGCTATGATTCTGTAGCACTCAATGCCGATGTAGAACTCGGTGGCACCGACCAAAAATTTAATCTTTTAATCGGGCGCGAGCTACAAAAGCAATATAAAAAACCCCAGCAGGTCATTTTGACCGTACCTCTGTTGGAAGGATTGGATGGCATCAAAAAAATGTCTAAAACATCGGGCAATTATATTGCCATTGAGGATACGCCCAAAGAAATGTTTGGCAAGATAATGTCGATTTCAGACCAATTGATGTGGCGATATTTTGAATTACTGAGCTTTAAGTCAAGCAGGGAAATGACATCTCTAAAAAATCAAGTTGAAAACGGACTCAATCCACGAGATGCCAAATTTGCTCTGGCTGAAGAGATTATCGCACGCTTCCATAGCAAGCACGATGCCGATACTGCGAAACAACAATTTATTGATCAATTCAGTAAAGGTGCGATGCCACAGGATATGCCGATACTTGAACTTTCGGTAGCGGCAAGTGGTTTGCCTATTGCCAATCTGTTAAAACAGGCTAATCTAGTAGAAACGACATCAACAGCATTACGCATGATTAAACAGGGTGCGGTGCGAGTGGATGGGGAGAAAATCAGCGATTGCAGATTGATATTCGAAGTCGGCACCGAACACGTTTATCAAGTTGGCAAAAGAAAATTTGCTAAAGTAAGCCTTTGTCAATAGCCCATGTCAATAGCCCATGTCGTTAGCCCATGTCTTTAGCTTGAACAAGCCATATCTCAAGCCGTTCTATCGCAGTCGGCGAATAATAAGGTAAATGCAATCACAAGTAACGCCGATTTCCATTGTTTGTTGTGTGAGAATCCCTTAACAGCTGCATGCGAAGACATCTCAAAAAAATCATGGCAAATAAAAACACAAAAAGAAACAAAGGCAAGGCACCCCGTCAACAGACTAAATTAAGGGAGGCTTCCCCATCGAAAGAAGCACTGACCAAGGGCGAGCAAACAACACACCCCACGATGGCATGCCCTGCACAACACGCCCCATTCAGTCCGACAATCATTGCCTTGCTGCTTTGCTTGCTGGTTGCTTTGTCTTTCTTACCAGCACTGCAGGCGGGATTCGTGTGGGACGATTCCATTCTCACCGAAGCCAAACCACTGCACAGTCTGTCCGGTTTGTGGCAAATTTGGTTCGAGCCTCGTTCCTTACGGAATGTGGAAGGACATTACTGGCCTGTTCTATACACGAGCTTCTGGCTGGAATATCAATTATGGGAACTCAACCCAATCGGCTATCACATCGTTAACCTGTTACTGCATTTAATAACTACTTTATTATTGTGGCGGCTATTATTACGCATAGGGGTACCGGGGGCATGGGCGGTGGCAATGATATTCGCAGTTCATCCAGTGCATGTCGAGTCGGTCGTCTGGGTCATTGGACGTAAAGATGTTCTGGCGGCATTGTTTGCTATAGCATCAGCATTGGCGTATCTACGCTCCGTAGGAAACCATCATTTCCGACAGTACAGCTGGGCATTGTTGCTGTTCGTGCTGGGAATGTTAAGTAAAACGGTCACCGTCACCCTACCATTAGCCTTTTTGATTTGGCATTGGTGGCAATGGGGTCGATTGCGCCGCGATGACATGATTATGGTGTTGCCGTTTCTGCTGGTGGCAGTGGGTATTGCGTTCGCTGATTGGTCATACTACAGAGGTAACGAGATCATCGCTTTCGATTATTCATGGATGGAACGAGCATTAATAGCAGCGCGTGCGTTGTGGTTTTATGTTGGCAAACTGTTGTTACCGATTGAACTGGCTGTCATTTATCCAATCTGGGAGGTCAATGCTACCGACTTATTCGGCTGGGGATGTTTGCTGGCTGCTGTTTTGGTTGCGGTATTGTTGTGGTATTTCCGCCATCGGATTGGTCGCGCACCGTTGGCTGGAGCATTGTTTTTTGTGGTAACCCTATCGCCAGTTCTCGGATTTGTTGACTACGGTTTTATGCAGTTCTCGCTGGTTGCCGACCGCTATCAATATCTCGCTGGAATCGGGGTCATTGCCACCTTGGTCGGTGCCTTAACCTGTTGGCTCAGAACGCTTGCTCACGCCCCGAATTCACCGAACAGCCCGAACTATGAGTACAAATTGGCAGCTCTGATTGTGATACCGCTCATTGTTCTAGGCACTCTCACTTGGCAACAAGCCAGCATCTACCGCTCCTCGGTCACCTATTATAAACACATTGCCACCGTCAACCCACAAGCAAGGTATGCCCAGTACAATCTTGGCAAGTGGTTAGCACACGATGGACGTTTTCAGGAAGCCCTCGCCGCCTATCGCATTTATCTGCAACAACATCCAACCAATGTTCAGGTGATGTATAAAATAGCAGCTATTCTGAACAAGCAAAAACGCTATGAAGAAGCACTCGAACTTGTACACTCAGCAATCAAAATTCATCCCAAATCCGCACAGGGTTATCTTTGGTTGGGCATTGTCTTAGCCAACATGAATCAACTTGATGAGTCATTAGAGAATGTGAATCAAGCACTTTTGCTCGACCCCAACATGCAAGATGCACAAGATGTTCGTAAACAAGTGTTAAACATCAAAAACAAAAACGAGTGAAGTCCTGCTTCCGAATAGCCCTTATGGCTCCTCTTAATCAGTTTCATCTTGCCCGACTTCGCGAAAAGTCCAGTAGGAATTGAGGAAATAATTAAGCAATACCGCAGGTACTATAGCGCAACCCTGCAATATTACCGACATGGTATCGGGAAATAATGCCGACAGCACGATAAAAGTAACATAGCTCAACACCAGCGTCAGTAACGAAACAAGATTGTATTTCAGTCCGCGTATTCTTGACTTGCCGAGCATGGTGCGGTCGGAAAATGTCCAGAAATTGTTGAGCATAAAATTAGAAATGATGGATAGCTCAATGGCAATCGGGGATGCCAAAAATTTATGTACCCCGAATTCAAGCAGAAGTTGAAATGAACCGAGATTGATAAATACACCCGTCATACCAACCAACAAAAATTTAATGAATGTGTTTTGGTTCGTTAGACGCAACCACCAGATATGATAAAAAAACTCAAACATATCTTGCATTCCCAGCTTGGTACTCCCCCGTTCACGGGCATGAAAGTAAACTGGATACTCCACAACATGCGCACCCACACGGATTAGACGATGCAATAATACAACCTGAAATACATAGCCTTGCACAGTGATTTGTTCGACCTGTGCCGCCCTAATACTGCTTGCTTTGATGGCTTTAAATCCAGATGTGCAGTCTTGTACCTCGGTCAGTCCGACAATCCAGCGTGCTAGACGATTACCCCATTGGGATAACCACTGACGGCTACGCGACCAACGTTCGTCAATCGCACCGCCTGCCGTGTAGCGACTACCGATGACAACATCTGCACTACGCTCATTCTCGGCAAGGCGCATCAGCAGTTTCCGCGCATCTGCAGGGTTGTGCTGAAAATCGGCATCCATCTGTACGATGACCTCAGCACCCAGCACCTCCAGCGCATAACCAATCCCACGCACATAGGCATTGCCCAAACCACGTCGCTCCCCTTCCAATAAATGAACCCGAGTTTGCCCGTCTGTTTGTTGCTGTACTTGTTCCTGTATGAACTCCTGTACCCGTTGTGCCGTGCCATCAGGGCTGTTATCGTCAACAATCAGAATCATCACATCATCATCCTGATACAACTCGATGATCTTCTGTAACAGGCGAGTTACATTCGGTGCTTCGTTATAAGTGGGTATAACAAAGCAGGTTTTAGAAGGAATTTTCATTACGTTTACGTTGAGAATACATTTGAGAATACATTATTGGCATCAGCGGGTTTTTTCAGAAAAACCAACCCCACGGAACAAACTCGACTAATTCTTAACTTTCAATTTTTAATTCGCAATTTCTCATCACACACACCCTGTTGGCTTCGGCAAGCCCGCATATTTACACGCCTGTACCGCTGGACCGTGCGGAAACAGTTGATAGAGATATTGACTGTTGCCTTTCTCTTTGCCACGCTTTTTACCAATTGCTTTTGTCAACACCCGAACTGCTGGTGCGATTTGGTATTGTTCGTAATACTCACGCAAAATATGAATCACTTCCCAGTGACCATCCTGTAAATCGCAATCATCCAGTTTCGCTAAATAAACAGCCAAATCAGGACTCCAGTCGGCACGATTAGCGAGATAACCCGCCCCATCGGTGTCGTAAATACGACCATTAAATTCAACAAATTTTATCGTTGTTTGTGGCATATCACTCTCTCTCATAAGCGAAAATCAATCATATCATCAAGCGATTATAACCAAGATTGAACTTGACTATTCTTTACCGCAAGATCAACAAAGCCATCATATCCGATCAATTTAATGCCGGCGATGAGGCAGTCAGATTGTAATCCTCTTGCCATCATGTCTGGTTCGAGAACGTACATATTATATTTTGACACTGCCAATTTGACTGCTTTTTCTATCTGGGACTTTTTCAAGGCAGCGTAAACCGCATCTTCAATCAATAAAATATCACTACCTTGCTTCGCCAGCCGTAAGCAGGTATAAAAACTACTCTTCTCGAAAGGTGATTTGTTGACCGTATGTAACATTTGGGCACTCGAATATGGTTGGACTAATAGTTAAGCAACACATCCTGCTCGGCAATAATATCTGCCAGTTGTTGACTGTTCACCAGATGAATAGATGATTTTTCCTGATACCCTTCATTTTCATATTCATAAGTCAGTGGCATGAGGTCGTCGATACTCAAACCCCGCACCTGCAAAGACTCTTTTTCTACATACAATCGGGTAATGTCGTAGTCACCTAATGCGGCGTATGCCAAGGAAAAATTTTTCAGATTCGTTTGTGATGTATCTTGCCCTTTTTTGAGTACAAATACGCCGTCGTCAATGAATGCCATCGACACCTGTTGTTCAAATGCGCCCCCGATTAACGCAACCTCAAGCCCCTCCATGGCATAAATCGAACCATAGGGTGCAGTTCGATTGATATACATAAATTTTTTTACCGTGTTCATTCAGAACGCTCACTGAGTCCGCATTAGTCACCAAACACAATTAGACGGTCAGCTTGAATCCCTGCTTCAATCAACTGACCTAAACCCGATATGCGAAACCCTTCGGCAAGATTTTCGGCTGATTTATCATTACGTTTGGCTTCGTCACCATCAACAATGCCGCGTCGCTGAGCGGCTGCCACGCAAATCACCAAATCAAGATTATTTTCTTTAGACAATGCCGACCACCGTTGAGTAATATCACGCTCATCACTCGGCAAGGTTGCCAAGTTGGTGCCATTGTTGACCCCATCATGGTAGTAAAAAATGCGTACAATTTCATGTCCGCCTGTCAATACAGCCTTGCTAAAATGGTATGCGGTATCGGATGCCTGATGCTGGTATGGTCCCTCGTTGATTACTATGGCAAATTTCATCGCTCCGATATTTTAATGGTTGACCGCTTGCGGGTTAAGGCTACAATGGGGTTGTTTAATAGAAAATGGAGAATCTAACATGTTAAAAGGAATAGTATCAAAATTTTGTTGTTATTGGAAAATAGTTTGCCTGCTTACCGTTGGCTTACTCTTGTCGCAGCTGGCATATGCACAGAATGCACCCCAAAAACCGGACTTATTTTTGCTGCAAACCTATGATGGATCACAAGATGTGGTTGGGTGGGTGATGAGTGAAAAATTGGATGGAGTGCGCGGAATCTGGGACGGCAAGCGGCTCATAAGTCGGTCTGGTGGCATATTACATGCGCCACAGTGGTTTATTCAGAATTTTCCACCGTTTTCACTTGATGGTGAATTATGGACGAAACGGGCTGACTTTGAAAACATTAGCTCTATTGTGCGTAGCCACAAGCCAGATAATCGCTGGCGACAGATTGGTTACCATGTTTTTGAAGTGCCTCATCAAGCGGGTGGTCTGCTCGACCGTTTGTCCGTTTTGGATGATTATCTGCAACACCATCCGAATGAACACTTAAAAGTTATTCCACAAACCAAAATTCATTCAAAATCGCAATTGCAACAATTTTTGACTCAAATCAATGCCACTGGCGGTGAAGGCGTTGTAGTGAGGAATCCGCTCATGCCTTATCAGACCGGTCGGTTGTCCTCGTCCTTGAAAGTCAAAAAATACCGTGATAGCGAATGTATCGTACGCGCAATATTACCGGGCAAAGGCAAATATACGAACAAAATGGGTAGCCTAACCTGCGAGATGATAGAACCGATTGGCAACGGGCGTGTGCTTAAAATTGGTTCTGGTTTCAGTGATGCTATGCGTGAAACGCCACCGCCTATTGGTAGTCGCATCACGTTTAAGTATTACGGTTTGACCAAAAACGGCAAGCCTAGATTCCCCGTGTTTTTACGAATCAGGGAGGATTTTTCGCCTTAGACGTTTAACAACACATCGCTGATATTGGCACATTTCTGCCGAAACAATTGCCCGTTTCCTGGCTTTGAAGCCGCATTGTTTCGTTTATTTTTATTGACCATCCGCTTGTTTGCAGGTTATTCGGGGAAAAATGATTGTTCTTTAAGATCATGAAGGTTGCTCCTGAGTTTGGCGGTTGATATTTAGCCCACTGATTTATAGATAAAAAATCAAGGCACTACAAAACGACTTTTCTACCAAAGTCCGCGTGTTTATTGGCCTACCAGCGATTGAGGAGAGACAAACCGTCGAAGTCAGAATGAAGGTTGCTTATGACTTCCAATAGTCCGCAATCCACGGTGATGGCTGGATATGCCGATACCACTTGCCACTAATGCCTTCAATGGCTTCGGGTGGATTAGGCAAGCCATGAAACAAAATAATTCTGGCATTTTGAGGAATACTCGGTGCTTGAAACCATGACTTCATCCATAACGGACAACAACGGTACTTAAAACTGGGCACCCAGTCATCCTGCCAAAAATGGAGTTTGCCTAATTTGTGCATTTCTGCTGATAAACCGGTTCCTCCTGCTGGTCTGTGGTGTTTAATAAGTTTAGGTAGTCCTCGATAGCCTGCGTTACCCTGGTTATTCTCTTATTCACCGTGGCTTTAACAATCAAGGTGTTTCTGGACGCATTGGCTCGCAAAAACGCTCCATCTAGTGCCACTAATTGACCATCAATGAGATTGATGTTTTGGCACAACAAAACAAATTCCTTAAATGTATTCTTGAGTGCTACGGCATTATTTTTTCTAAAATTAGCAATCGTTTTATAAGTGGGCTTTAAGCCTTGCAATAACCAGATAAGCTCGATATTTCTATGGGTTTCCCGAGCCAGATGGCGGGAACTTCTTATTTTATGGTTATAGCCATAGATAGTGATCTTCAGCATCAATTTTGGGCAAAAGGCGGGGCGACCATTGCTGTTTTTGTCGCTGTGTCTGGTTTTAAAGCCTAAGAACTCAACATCTAAACTATCGACATAGGCATCAATAACACGAACCGGATCATTCTCGCCGATTATCCAGCCGATCTGGGAATAACAGTTGTTGCTGGCGATCTAAACCGCGTACATAATCACTCATAAAGTCTCTATTTAATGATTAGAATCAGTTAGTTATATTTATTATTGTATCATAATTGGGTCAGGTTTCGAAGGTTTATTACCACAATCATCAGGTGTTTTGCAGGGGCAGTGTATTGGTTTGAAATGCCATGAACGTCGGTCAATTAGGGCAGTAATGAGAATGTGAATAGGGGTAGTGGGTTTCTTGCACAGTCTCTTTCGCAGGAACGACGCATATTGGGTTTTTGCGCAGTCTCTTTAGCCGCGCCAATCCTCTTATCCATCCATGTAAATACTATTCGGCGGACAATGGACGGTAAATTGATAATTGAGAATGATAGTTAGGTTTTGAAAAGGACATTTGACTGAGTGCCTGCTTTCGTGCAGTGACTGCCGAAAGTATGGATTTGTCCGCGCCACAAGCAAGCCGGACTTATGTACAGGATGTACTGTATGCCGATTTTGCAGGCGCAAAAATCGGTAAAGTCCCGCTTCCGAGATTATGCGAGAATCCAACATTCGTAGCTCCGTAGGAGCGGTATCTTTCTTTTGTGTCGCTCCTACGGATCTTTGGCTGTCTCATTTACTTGTGCTACAAAAGTGTCATCCCTACGGGATTTTACTCAATTCTTAATTTTCAATTATCAATTAAATCGAGGCTGTGCAAAAATCCAATATTTAGTCATTCCCAACCCCCTCCCCCCTTGTCAGGGGGGAATTGAGTGACAAGATACTGTGAGAGCTTTGCATAAATCCACCCAGCGGCACTACTAAAATGGTAAAATAGCGTTCATTCAATAAATCTTGAGGATACCGTCAAATGTCTTGGAAACACCCCCCCAATACTCCCCAAATCCCCAGATAGAGTGGCACTAGTGCTTCAAGAGCCTGTGAATCCCTCTTTCAAGTCTTATGGCTGGTCATTGAACTGCTGGCATTACTCTATCTGGGGATTTGGGTTATGGGTTGCCCTTTGTAATCGCTCATGCATTTGTTATCATTGCCGTATTCTTATCATCTCGTTGTCCTTGATATAATGATTGAGTGATAGCTCGATAAAGAATATTAAGCCGCATACGCATGACAAAGAACCCGATTCGGCGTATATTGTCGGTCGTTTAAAGCAACATAATTTAACTACAACAGAGGTAAATATGCAAATAATTGAAGTACTCAACAGCAAGCGGGGATCGGCACCAAACAAGGTGATTTCATGTACACAATCAGACTTGGTAAGCGACGCGTTGAAATTATTCATTGACAACAACATCGGTGCTGTACCGATTATTTCCGGAGAACAGGTTGTGGGCGTTTATTCCGAACGTGATGTGGTTAAGAACTGTCAACAGCAAGGAGTGAATTTTCTCAGTCGCAGTTTGCAGGATATGATGAGTAGCAATGTTATTGCAGTCCGGACTGACCAGTCTCTCGATGAAGCGCTGATGCTCATGCGTGATAACAGTATTCGACACCTGCCAGTGGTTGATGAGAATAAAATGGTGGGATTCCTGAGCGTTAGAGATTTGATGCACGCTAAATTGGATTATGCCAATAAAAAAGCTGAGTTCCTAAAGGGGCAAGTGAATCTTATGGATAAACCATTGCCGATGTAATGCCGACACCTGTAAGACGTGCCTATTACGCTTCCAACAACCTGAAGCGTTGCCCATAGCCACACTAACGATTACTCAATATCAACATCCAATCAGCCCGTGATGAACACATGGACTCCTGCAAGCTGGCGCGAAAGACCGATTCGGCAACAACCGTATTATGCTGATCAACCTGCCTTACGGTCGGTTGAAAAACAAATTGCGAGTTTACCGCCGCTGGTTTTTGCCGCCGAAATACGCGAGTTGCGGCATCAGTTAGGTGAGGCTTGCGCCGGGCGGGCGTTTTTATTACAAGGTGGCGATTGTGCGGAAAGTTTTGCTGATTTTTCAGCAGCCAGCATTCGCAACACCTTCAAGGTGTTGTTGCAGATGGCGGCGGTACTCACTTTCAGTGGTCGCAAACCGGTAATAAAAGTCGGTCGTCTGGCCGGACAGTTCGCTAAACCACGCTCGTCCGATACGGAAATCAAAGATGGCAAGGAATTGCCTATCTATCGTGGTGATAATATCAACTCCATTGAGTTCACCGAAGTGGCACGTCGTGCTGACCCGCAACGTATGTTGCAAGCGTATCACCAATCCACCTCAACGCTGAACCTGTTGCGCGCCTTTGCTAGTGGTGGGCTGGCAGATTTACATCAGGTCGGCAAATGGAATGTAGCGTTTCTGGATGGCAATCCACAACGCCAACGATACGAAAATCTCGCCCATCGAATCGAGGAAGCACTGACCTTTATGAGTGTTTGTGGAATCAATGGCGAAAACACCCCAGCATTGCGTGAAACGACCCTTTATACGTCCCACGAAGCCTTGTTGCTCAATTATGAGGAAGCACTGGTTCGCACCGACCATCTAACCGAAAAACCATATGCCTGCTCCGCACACATGTTATGGATTGGGGAAAGAACCCGCCATCTCGACGGCGCGCATGTGGAGTTTTTTCGTGGGTTGCACAACCCGATTGGGGTGAAAATTGGTGCGTCAATAAAACACGATGAACTCATCGAACTCATCGATACCCTAAACCCGACAAACCAGCCGGGCCGGCTGACCATAATCACTCGCATGGGAGCCAACACCATAGCGGATAAACTGCCCGTGCTGGCGCAATGCGTGTTGAACGAAGGTCGGCATGTGGTGTGGAGTTGCGACCCGATGCACGGCAACACCATCAAGGCGAACAATGGCTTCAAAACACGTTCTTTCGACAGTATTTTGCTGGAGCTTCAACAGTTTTTCGATATACTGCCGTCCGAGCAACAACACCCGGGCGGCATTCATTTGGAAATGACCGGTCAGCATGTAACCGAATGTGTCGGCGGTGCTTATGCTATCTGTGACGAGGATTTACAACAACGTTACTATACCCAATGCGACCCTCGTCTGAATGCCGACCAAGTGTTGGAGTTGGCTTTTCGGATGGCTGAATACTTGCAAACCACCTAGCTTTTATGGAAATGTCTTGGAAGTCATTTGCTTGATATTGTGTTGCCCCATAACCACCCAGCGCGGTGTGGCAGAACCAGTGCCGGCTAATTTAAGATTGGGATGCGCCTGCTCAACTCGCTTCAAAGTCGCTTCCTGATTAGGGTCAACATCAACAATAAAGACATGCTTCCCGGCTCTGAGTAACGGCTCAAATCGCTTAAAATCTCGATGCGGTGTCTGTATGCCATACAAGCCGCCAATCCAAGTACAAAACCCGAAAAGGGCGACTGCCAAAAAGACAAATGGCCACCAAGTATAGACCTCAGTCACATCACTAAGCGTGGTAAATATCAGTACTGAGGCAGCAAGCCCGACCCCCAACAGCGCACCAGTAATCGTGCCGTGTGCTACATCCTGCTTGAATACCGATTCAATATTATGCAGATGGTCATGGGCATCGACACCAGCATCATCCCTACTAAACACATGAATTTGTGGCTTATGCACGCCACTAGATTCGAGTTCCTGCTCAATCCTATCAAGATCGTCGAGGTCATCACTAATGTAAAAATGTCTCTTCATATTGTCCCCCATAAATGTTAAGCAATCACAGATACACAACCAACACCAATCGGCGAGTAACTAAATGATTGAGTGGATACCTATGCCATTGCCGATAAGCATACGCCTTGTAGCGGAATCAATCAACAATCTTTCGTGTTTACGAATACAGCAGGCGAATCGCCTTGACCGGGAGACTGCTTGTTCAATTTTCATGTTATTTTCGTTGCGCACCCCGTGCGCGGCGCGACATGTTGCTATTATGATGATGATGGCATGCTGGTCGTTTCAATCCCCGTGCTGCAGGCAATCGGGCTTAAATTGTAGCCATAACCCGCAATAGGTAGTCATTGTTCCAACCTGCTTGCAATCTTTTTATTTTCACACCGACCTTTGATGTCTTTTCCTCTTAATCAGGTTGAGTGCGATATGCCCGTTGCGTGTCCGATTACCGTATTCATCAAAAGCAGCATTCAGCACCCAATGGGCTTGTCGGAAAATCGGGTTTTTTAGATTGTTGTGAATACTTAAGTCATTGTTATTAAACGAGACCTTTGCATAAATCCACCCAGTGGCACCACTTAAAATGGTAAAATAGCGTTCATTCAATAAACCCTTGAGGATACCGTCAAATGTCTTGGAAACAAACCGCCCAATACTCGTTCGCAGATGCCCTTTTAATTGCGCATAAGTCATTGTCCAAACTAGATGATGTGCATGAAATTATCGATTGGAAACAGATCGAAAAAACGCTCAGCCATCTTTATGCCTCCAAGCGCGGTGTGCCAGCACTTGTGCCCTTTGGGTATACCCACCTTTGATGATGTTTAAGATACTGATTTTACAGGCGTGGTATAACTTAAGCGATGAAGCCTTAGAAGAACAGATAGCCCGGGATTTAATGTTCCGCCGGTTTATTGGTTTGAGTCTCAGTGATGCAGTACCCGATCATTCCACTATTTGGCGGTTTAGGAACTTATTACACACCGAAAATCTGCTTGATTCTTTATTGGTGCAGATCAATAACCATCTAGCTAAAACAGTCTTATTGTTGCCACAGGCTCGGTCAATATTATCGATGCGACTGTGATTGAGGCGAAGCAATGCCGTTCTAAAAAGAACAAACAAGGCGACAATACCCAGGACCCAGAAGCGGCATGGAACGTGAAAACGGCATCCGATGGCAGGCGTAAAAGTACCTACGGATTTAAGCTGCACGCCAATACCGATGAAGATGGCTTTATCAAGAAAATGACCACTACCCCTGGCAATGCGCATGATTCATTGCATGATTTTGGGGAGTTTGAACATCTGTTAGGCGATAGGCGCGGACAAGTTTATGCAGACAGTGCTTATACCCACAGGGCACCAGTGCCAACAAAGACAATGACGAGAAACTGGGTAAAGCAAACAATAGAATCCTGCATCGGGCTTATTGCAACACGCCATTAACGGCGCAACAAAAAGCGCAGAATAAAATATACTCCAATGTCCGCTATGTGGTTGAACGTACCTTTGGTTTGCTCAAACTGCATCACGGATTAGGCAAGGCAAGATACATGGGGTTAGCCAGAAACAAAACCCGTGCACATCTGATTGCCATGAGCCATAACCTTAAAACTGGGATGAATATTTTCAAAGAACTGCAACGTTTAAAGGAGAGTTGCGCCTAAATGGGCAATAAGGGCTTGTCGGGTAACCCATGAAAATTCATTTCAAATTGCATTATAATCAACAACACATTTTATGTTGCCATGATGGTTTATATTTATTTATGCAGACGGTTGATACAATTATTTTGCCACGCTGGTTGATTCCAGTGGATACGGAACAATCCGTGTTGCAGGAGCAAGCGGTTGTGGTGCATCAAGGGGAAATTGTCGAAGTTGGTGCGGCAATGTCAATAAACGGTCGCTATGATACCGCTACTCGGATTGTGCTAGACAAGCATGCCTTGATCCCCGGACTAATCAACGCCCATACGCATACTGCCATGACCTTGTTGCGTGGCTATGCCGATGACCTGCCTTTGATGCAGTGGTTATCTGAGCATATCTGGCCAGCCGAGGCAAAATGGGTTGATGCGGCTTTTGTCGAAGCGGGGGCAAATTTAGCGTATGCGGAAATGATTCGTGGCGGGACCACCTGTTTTAATGAGATGTATTATTTTCCGGATGTGGTGGCGCGTAGTGCGGCGGCGGCGGGAATGCGTGCCTGTATCGGGATGATTGTGATCGATTTCCCTTCTGTGTGGGCAGAAAATACCGCTGAGTATATCGATAAAGGGCTGACAATGCGCGATGATTTTCGCCATTCACCCTTGATAAGCACCGCGTTTGCGCCACACGCACCTTATACCGTAGCCGATGAACCATTGCGGAGAATTGCGACTTTAGCTGAAGAACTCGACTGTCAGGTGCATATACATGTTCACGAAACTGCCCATGAGATTGCCGAGTCCAAGGCACGTTATGGGTTGCGTCCCATTGAGCGGCTGGAAAAATTAGGCTTGCTTAGCCCGCGCTTGTTGGCAGTACACATGACGCAGTTATTGCCGAGTGAAATCCAAACCATTGCCGAGTTAGGCGTGCATGTCGTGCATTGTCCTGAATCCAACATGAAGCTGGCAAGTGGTTTTTGTCCAGTGGCGGAGTTGGTCGAGGCGGGCATTAACCTCTGTATCGGCACCGATGGCGCATCAAGTAACAATGATTTAGATATGCTCGGTGAAATGCGGATGGCCGCATTGCTGGCAAAAGGATTCGGCAAAGACCCGACTGTATTCAATGCCCATGAAGCATTAGCGGCAGCAACCATAAACGGCGCGCGCGCGTTGGGGTTGGATCATCTGATTGGCTCTATCGAGGTCGGCAAGCAGGCTGATATGGTTGCGATTGATTTATCGCATTGTGCCACCCAACCGATTTATCATCCGGCCAGTCAAATCGTATATAGTGCAAGCCGTGAGCAAGTCTCTGATGTGTGGGTCGGTGGACAGCGATTGCTTGAAAACGGACGGTTGACGACGCTGGATATAGAACGAATCTGTGCTGTGGCAAATGAATGGCAACATAAAATAAACAGCTAACCACGGATGTATTGAAACGTTTGTCATGAACAACCCCAACCAGAATGTAGATGAGGCTGAAATCAAAAAATTCAGTGCTTCCGCTGCGCGTTGGTGGGATACGCAGAGCGAATTCAAGCCACTGCACCAAATCAATCCGTTACGCTTGGATTTTATTGAACAACACACGCCTTTGGCAGGGAAGTTAGTTTTGGATGTCGGCTGTGGCGGCGGCATTCTGAGCGAAGCGATGGCACAACGTGGTGCCCATGTTACTGGCATTGATATGGGCGATGCCACCCTGAATGTGGCTCGTTTGCATGCTTTGGAAAGTCAGGTGAATGTCGCATATCAACAAACGACCGCCGAGGATCTCGCCATCGCTTCGCCGCATAAGTGGGATATCGTAACCTGCATGGAATTGCTTGAACATGTGCCCGACCCGGCTAGTATCGTGCAAGCCTGTAGTACGCTGGTCAAACCAAACAGCACGGTGTATTTCTCCACTATTAACCGCAATCCGAAGTCATTTTTACTCGCCATTGTCGGTGCTGAATACCTGCTCAATTTATTGCCACAAGGAACTCATCAATATGAAAAATTTATCCGTCCCAGCGAGCTTAATCGCTGGAGCGAAGCGTCTGGACTCAAGATCGAACAATTGACCGGAATACACTATAACCCGATATTTCAACGTTATAGCCTGAATATGCGACCCGATGTGAATTATCTGATGCGTACTGTAAAACACCTTCAACCCGATTAAATGAACAAAAAATTCGATAGCTTTCTGTTTGATTTGGATGGCACTTTGCTGGACACCTATCAGGATATGGGTAATGCCTTAAACACCGTTCTGGACAAGCATAACAAACCACCCCTGCCGCTGGAATCAATCAGACCTTTCGTATCCAAAGGCGGCATGGCGATGGTGTGTTTGGCTTTCAAATGCGAAGTGCAAAGCAAGCAAGCATGGCACTTGTGGCGTGAGTTACTGGACACCTACGAGCAAGCAATCAGCCAACATACAACACTTTTTCACGGCATGGATGCGATACTGGAAGCGATTGAAAACAGTGGCAGAACATGGGGAATTGTCACCAATAAGCCGGGCTTTTTAACCGAACCCTTGTTACGGGCATTACAGTTGGACAGCCGTGCCGCATGTGTCGTCAGCGGCGATACATTGCCCGAGAAAAAACCTCACCCTGCGCCACTGTTGCATGCTTGTAAGCTGATTAACACGAAGCCAAACCGTACCCTATACGTTGGCGATGATGAACGTGATGTAGAAGCCGGAAGACGTGCCAAAATGACCACGCTGGCAGCCGCTTGGGGATATATTGTTGCACACGATGACCCCGATAACTGGCATGCCGATGCGGTTATCCAACATCCACAGGAACTCATTCGCTGGCTAGATTGTCCGCACCATCCATGATTACCCTGCCCTCGCCCGATACTGCCGCACAATGGTGTGAGCAACAGCGCAACGAAAAAATGAGTCTCGGTTATGTGCCAACAATGGGAGCACTTCACGATGGGCATATCTCGCTGATTGCACGTAGTGTGCGCGAAAACACGATCACTTGCACCAGTATTTTTATTAACCCATTACAGTTTGACAACCCTGATGATCTGGAGAAATATCCACAAAATCTCGAGCAAGACATTGAAGTTTTGCAACGTGCCGGTTGTGATATGGTCTATACTGGGTCGCTGGAGCAGTTTTTCCCATACGCTACCGATATGCGACAAATCAAAATGAAAGACCCCGGTCCCGCGGGCAAAGGTTTGGAAGGCGTATCCCGACCGGGACATTTAGAAGGCGTGGTTACTATTGTCGAACGCTTGTTTAATACGGTCGGCACTTGTCGCGCCTATTTTGGCGAAAAAGATTATCAACAAACGCGAGTTGTGCAACATCTTGCCCAAAACCTTCGCCGTCACAATATCTGCGTAGAGGTGATTACCTGTCCGACTATACGAGAGCCTTGCGGTTTGGCGATGTCATCCAGAAATCAACGATTAAGCGCGGCACAAAAACAAATCGCAAGCCGTATTTATCAGGCATTGTCCCAAGCGAAAAAATCTTGGCAAGCTGGCGAACATGACCCCTCAATATTGCAACAACAAATGCGCCAGCACATCGAGCAGCCGAATATTGCCATCGATTATGTCGCCGTTCGCGACCAAGATAATTGGACTGCAGATACGCCAACAAAAATCACCCATGCCCGCGCATTGATAGCCGCTTATGTCGGGGATGTCCGCTTAATTGACAATTTGTATTTGGGAAGCGGTGAAAATTGAAAATTGAGTGAATCAGAAGTTAGCGTATAGATTTGCCGCGTTTTATGCTTTCTTTGCCAAATTTATGTTTAATTTCATCGGATAATTGATCTAATAGTTGACCTTTGGGTTTGTCAGGAGCGGGCTGTATGTCGAATAAATCAGTTTGCACCATCACATTGCTATCAAAACCGACTTCAGCCGAATTTTCCGTGCCACGATTGCTGTCAAAATTTGAGATGCCGACTCCAATCAGGCGAATGGCAAAAGATTGCTTGCCCAAACTCTGTTTGAAAAGCATTTTTACGACCTGCCACAGTGCATTAGTCTGATTGGTTCGAGCAGCAAGGCTATGTGACCGAGTAATGGTTTTGAAATCATCATAGCGGATTTTGATGGTAACCGTTTTGCCTTTGAGTGCGGCTTCGCGTAACCGATAGCCGACTCCCTCGGTGAGATACAGTGCCGTGGATTCGATGGAGCGATAGTTGGTTACGTCCTGCTCAAAAGTGGTTGCTTGAGAAACCGACTTCACTTCACTATCTGGCGTTATTTTACGCTCATCAATGCCGTGCGCGAGCTGCCATAGTTGCGCGCCGTATTGTCCGAATAACCGCACCAAAAATTCTGGAGATTTGGTTTTGAGGTCGGCAACCGTGATGATGTTGTGTTGGGATAATTTGGCATGCGCTACCTTGCCCACGCCCCATATCTTGTTGACCGACAGCGGAGCCAAAAATGCCGACACTGCTTCGGGTCTAACAATAGTGAATCCATCTGGCTTGTCAAAATCGCTTGCTAGTTTAGCGACAAACTTGGTCGGTGCTACACCCACTGAAGCTACTAACTCTAATTCGTTGCCAATGTCGGCTTTAATTTTCCTACCGATGGTTGCGGCATCGCCATGCAATCGCTCGCTCCCTTGCGGGTCGAGAAAGGCTTCATCCAGCGAAAGGGGTTCAATAATCGGAGTGTAGCGATAAAATATCGCACGAATTTGTTTTGAAATCTCACTGTATAACGCACCACGCGGTTTGACAATCAATACAGTCGGACATCTTTTTAGTGCACTGGCAGTGGGCATGGCACTATAAATACCGTACTTGCGCGCCGCATAATTCGCAGCGGCAACAACACCCCGCGCCGATGCTTGACCACCCACTATTAGTGGCTTACCCTTTAATTCAGGATTTTCGCGTTCTTCAACTGAGGCATAAAACGCATCCATGTCAATGTGTAAAATCACTTTTTTAATTGAAAATTGAAAATTGAGAATTGAGAATTGAATTGGAAAACCCTTGCATGGCTCATAATTACGAATTACGAAGATACAAGATTTGACACCAGAGAACACGGAGAATAAAACGGATTTATTGGCAACAAGGAATATGATTTTCACTTTTTATGCTTCCAACCGACTCCCGTAATTCGTGCTTCGTAATTCGTAATTTTCAGGTACACTATTATCGAATAATTTACCTTGCCCCCTAATTGATGTTGCCACCGATTTACAACAAACAATCCTTTGCCGATGAGTCACTGCTTGAAGGCTCTAATCTTGTCTGCGTTCGTGGTTATCGATCGCTTTTCACGGCATTAAATTTCAAGGTTAAGTCGGCATCGGCACTACAGTTAATCGGTGAAAACGGGGCTGGAAAAACCTCGTTATTACGCATTCTCGCCGGATTGTCGCAACCCGAACAGGGCACGGTTTCATGGAATAACTGCCATATTGATGACAACTATTCCGAATATCGCGCTTCATTAGATTATTTGGGACATAAAATTGCCTTAAAAGATAATCTAACCTGCAAGGAGAATCTATTATTTCTAGGTCGTCTTGCCGATTGTAACCCGACACTCTCGGTCGAGCAAAGTTTGCAAATCATGCATGTCATGGTACTGGCAGATTGCCCCTGCTTCCAGCTTTCTGCTGGACAACGGCAACGCATTGCATTGGCGCGGATTTTGCGGAGCAATGCACGGCTATGGTTGCTGGATGAGCCAGCCACTGCGCTGGATAGCGAGGGGATTGTATTGCTTGAGCAGATAATGATGGCGCATATCAAGGCTGGCGGAATGATTGTCTATACTAGCCATCAAGCACTGAACATCGGCAAATCCCATCAACTTCATTTGCAGCCACCGATTGCGTCCTAGTCGCGGATATTGCCATGCCACAAGACAAAAACACTTGGATAACTGTTTTTCTGGGCACCGTATCCAGAGATATTGCTATTGCTTTCCGCCATTTTAATGCGGTTTTTCATCCGCTATTGTTTTTTATAATTACCGTCAGCCTGTTTCCACTGGCACTCAGCCCGGAGCCGATGTTGCTACAAAAACTAGCACCCGGTATTATTTGGATTGCGGCATTGCTAGCGACCCTTTTGGCACTGGACGGGCTGTTTCGTTCGGAATATGAGGATGGTACGCTGGAATTATTGCTCTTAAGTCCGCATCCATTGCCCGTGCTGGTGGTTGCCAAAGTGTGTGCCCATTGGATCATCAGCGGGCTACCCTTAATCCTGATTGCTATTTTGCTGGCAATGATGCTCAACCTGCCCGCTTACGCATTTCCAGCCATACTCCTGAGTTTGTTATTGGGCACACCGACAATGAGCATGATTGGTGCCATCGGTGCTGCCCTGACCTTAGGCCTTCGCAACAGCGGTGTACTTTTGACTTTAATCATTATGCCATTGTATGTTCCGATTTTGATATTTGGTAGCAGTGCTATTCAGTCCGCCGTATTACACACCCCTTGGTCGGGACAAATATACCTACTGGGGGCAATATTGGTACTGTGCTTGACGCTGGCACCCTTTGCCATTGCCACCGCTCTCAAAATTAGTTTGAATTAGCCGTAAAATCTATATTTATGATGTGAATTCAGGTGAAATTCGTGGGATACCGATAACCGCTTTGCGGTAAAATACCGCGTATTAAAATCAGCCATTAAACCTAACCTCATCCTCGTGCAAAAATCCACTCCAACCGGTTCGTCGAATCAATTCCGACTGTGCTTCCATCGCTTTGGCTCGCCGGCTTATTTTTATGCTTTTGCTGGGAGATGGGCAACTAAATGTGGCGTGATTGCCTTATTATTATTCGTGCTTGGTTTGTATTATGGGCTAGTTATCGCGCCTACGGATTATCAAATGGGTAACAGTTATCGGATTTTATTTGTCCACGTCCCGACTGCTTGGATGTCGATGTTTAGCTATGTAGTTATGGCAGTTGCGGCGGGCACAGGGTTGATCTGGAACATGAAACTCGGTCATGCCGTCGCTCGCTCCTGTGCACCATTGGGAGCTACGTTTGCTTTTTGCGCTTTGGTGAGTGGCTCTCTATGGGGCAAGCCGACTTGGGGCACTTATTGGATTTGGGATGCGCGGCTGACTTCTGAATTGGTGTTATTGTTTTTATATTTTGGTTACATGGCTTTGATTGGTGCGATTGAAGATAAACGCACCGCTTCACGCGCCGCCGCATTATTAGCTCTGGTCGGACTGGTCAATATTCCCATTATTCACTTCTCGGTCGAATGGTGGAATACCCTGCATCAAGGTTCAACAGTAATGAAACTCGGGCGACCAACCATCGATATTGACATGCTCATCCCGCTACTCATTATGTTTGCCGCAATCAATTTTTATTTTGTTGCCAGTCTACTCAACCGCGTTCGCTGTGAATTGCTGGATCAGGAACGACAAACTCAATGGGTTAAAAACATGCTCAAAGCACAATATCAGGAGATTGGACGTGTTTGAATTTTTCAACATGGGTGGACATGGTTTTTATATCTGGCTCAGTTATGGCATTGTTGCGGTCATGCTCGGGTATCATTATGCCGCGCCACTGTACCGACATAAAAAACTCATGCAGACCCTGTCCACATTTTACCGCAGTCAATCGGGTAGTTAAAAATGCGTACTAAACGGAAACGACGTTTGCTTGCGACCGGCTTATTAGTCATCGGCATCTCCACAGCGGTTGGACTGGTGTTGCTGGCGTTGAAGCAAAACATCAATTTATTCTTCAGCCCGAGTCAGATTGTCGCCGGTCAAGCTCCCGTTCAAACCAATTTCCGCATTGGCGGAATGGTGGTTAATGGTAGCGTCAAAAGAAACCAAACCGATTTGCAAGTTACTTTTGAGCTAACCGATACAGCAGCAACTGTTCCCGTGTCTTACGCTGGAATCCTGCCGGACCTTTTCCGTGAGGGACAGGGCATCGTCGCTTCTGGAAAAATGCAACAAGGCATTTTCGTCGCCGACCAAGTGCTGGCAAAACATGACGAAACCTACATGCCACCACAAGTCAGCGATGCACTAAAAGCGGTCAATAAAAACCGCTACAACATAACGAACTGAAGGGCATCTCTATTAACAGACTAAGATAACAGCAAAACGTAGATGGTCGTGTTCACATGAAGTATTCACATGAACATGCGTCAAGGTTATTGGCAGATGCCGACGTATTTATGGAGTAGTTCATGGTTTTGCTCTATCTGTTTGGACTCAACCACCGTGCGAACACGTCCGCTTTCGATAAATGCGATACGGTCGGCCACGGGTAATACTGCTTCGACCCGCTGCTCAACTAGCAATATGGAGACTCCATGAGTGCGTAGTGCCATGATAACTTCGCGTATGGTTGCAATCATTGACGGCATCAATCCTTCGGTTGGCTCATCCAACAGCACCACTTTCGGTTGCAGGCACAGGCAACGTGCCATGGCGAGCATCTGCTGTTCACCGCCGCTGAGGGTACCGGAAATTTGCTTTAGACGGGATGCCAACGGCGGAAATAGTGCCAGCACCTGAGCGCGAATTTCGCTGGCTTTACGTTCCGCCCCCCGCTTCAAACCTCGCCCCATTAAGCCAATGGTCATGTTTTCCGCGACCGTCAACTCGGCAAATAGTCGCCGTCCTTGCGGGACATAACCGATGCCGTGGCCGGGGATTAAGTGAGCTGGCAAATTAACCAACTGTTCGCCATCCAACATGATTGAGCCGTTACGTTGTACCAAGCCCATGAGCGATTTCAATACCGTACTCTTACCCGCACCATTGCGCCCGAATAAGCACAACACTTCACCATGATACAGTGTGAGGCTGAAGTCCCGCACAACCTGCACGGCACCGTAATACGCATTGAGCTGTTCAATTTTTAGCATGTTTGACGCTTTACCACCGCATAATCACTATCATAATTACCCGCATGATTGCCAAGATAGGCTGCCTGCACAAGAGCATTATTTTGAATTTCAGTAGCACTGCCCTGCGCCAATATCTGACCGCGATCAAACACCGTGATTTGGTGTGCCAATGCCATGACGACCGACATATTATGCTCGATTAACAACACCGTCGTAGATTGATTGATTTGTTGTGCCAGAGCACAAAAATTGTCGATTTCGCTATCAGATAATCCCTGCGTCGGCTCATCCAAAATCAGCAATAATGGATTTAATGCCAGCCCCATTGCTACTTCGAGCAGGCGTTGATGCCCATAGGCAATTTCTCCGCCCAATTGTGCTTGCAGATGAGTGATACCAACCTGTTGCATCGCGTCGGCAGTATGCTGCTGAAGGTTGATGGATGTATCAGGGTGAAATTGGCAACGATTTTGGGTGGCAATCATTACATTTTCGCGTACCGTGAGGTTGGGAAAAATATGTGTGATTTGGAAAGTATAGGCGATGCCCTTGCGTACTATTTTGTGAATCGGCATCGCGGTAATGTCCTCACCACAGAACTCAACTGTACCAGAGGTTGCGGTGACTCGCCCCGATAACAGATTAACAAAAGTGGTTTTGCCTGCTCCATTGGGTCCAATTATGGCTCGTATTTCACCTTGTTGAAGCTCAAAATCGACGTTTTTGACGGCTTGCAGTCCGCCAAAAGACTTCGATAAATTATGCGTACTTAACATTTTTTCGGTTCTACTGGAAAACTCATGTAGAGATTGAATTTTCCACAGTGAAAAAGAATTGAAACTTGTCTAGATTATCATAAAGCTATGAGACTTTTACTATAAAAAATACAGCTAGTCTATGATATTAGTGACATCCACGCGCCCCGTGCGGGGCGCGACGCGGGTAATACCTGCGACCGTGCCCTTTTTGAAAAGTTTCAATCCACGCGCCCCGTGCGGGGCGCGACCTATTGCGTAATTTCGGTTATCGCTATCCCCGGTGGTTTCAATCCACGCGCCCCGTGCGGGGCGCGACCGATGACGATGGTATTTTGATGGCGGATAAACTGGTTTCAATCCACGCACCCCGTGCGGGGCGCGACCTTTTTTTGTGCTAATATTCGGCGCATGAAATCTGTTTCAATCCACGCACCCCGTGCGGGGCGCGACATTGGGATTGTGCTTGTCGGTGTTTCAGTGTTAGCGTTTCAATCCACGCGCCCCGTGCGGGGCGCGACATCCAGCGCCGATTTCATCTGGCTTGGCTTAACATGTTTCAATCCACGCGCCCCGTGCGGGGCGCGACTGGCTTGTTCAGTATTTCGGTAACGCCGGTAGTTGTTTCAATCCACGCGCCCCGTGCGGGGCGCGACCCAACATTCTTGCCGAACGAAGTTTGAGTCGGATTGTTTCAATCCACGCGCCCCGTGCGGGGCGCGACTGATAATGGACGATAAGGCGATTGAGCACAAGTGATGTTTCAATCCACGCGCCCCGTGCGGGGCGCGACCCCGTAACCGAGATCGAGCAAACGATGATCAAAAGTTTCAATCCACGCGCCCCGTGCGGGGCGCGACACCCATCAGGAAATCTGCAAACGCTAGCATTGTAAGTTTCAATCCACGCGCCCCGTGCGGGGCGCGACGTTCTTGCTGTAGCAGCTGTTACGTATGCTCTACAAGTTTCAATCCACGCGCCCCGTGCGGGGCGCGACCTAGAGGTATAAATGCTTAAGGGGCAGCTAGTGCGTTTCAATCCACGCGCCCCGTGCGGGGCGCGACCTGGCTATCGTACAATACCATTGCCACCTACGCAGCGTTTCAATCCACGCGCCCCGTGCGGGGCGCGACGCCAATCACTAAAACTTTCTTTTCGCAATTTATGCGTTTCAATCCACGCGCCCCGTGCGGGGCGCGACAACAGTAGATATATCTGCTTGATTCACAGGTATAGTTTCAATCCACGCGCCCCGTGCGGGGCGCGACGCGATGCGTGGGATTATGATATAGATCCATTCACTGTTTCAATCCACGCGCCCCGTGCGGGGCGCGACGGCAAGGTATCGCCTGCACTTGCGCAAGACATCCGGTTTCAATCCACGCGCCCCGTGCGGGGCGCGACGGGACTTCGAGGATCGGAAACACTCCAGCTGGATTGTTTCAATCCACGCGCCCCGTGCGGGGCGCGACAGCCCATTTTCAGTTGACCAAGTAACGCCGCCAAGGGTTTCAATCCACGCGCCCCGTGCGGGGCGCGACGGTCGCATTCTATCCTACTGTTATTGTTAAAGAAATAGCCGATATAACGCTAACCATAAATCCCAAATTGTAAAAGATCGAAGCATTACACCGCACCTGAAACTATAGTATTAAAAATCAAATGGTTATGATTCCGCTAACCGGTTGCTGATTCTATGATAACTAACAGTTGGCGTTCACACAATCAACGAATCTCGAAGCACATCTGGCGTCTCTTTTGTTCCATGATGTTCCACTTTGCGCTTCCAGTTGGAGCCGAGATAATAAAACCGCAAACTGTCGAGATTAGCATCATAGGCTTCCAGCAATGCGGATTTTAGATTCACCCATTGGGCTGGGGTTATCTCGCACTCGAAAACCGAATATTGCACGCGAATACCATAGTCTTTACACAGTTTACTGATGTGTCGTAAACGCTTGCTGCCCCCAGCCCCGCTCACATTTACATCATAGGTTATTAACACTAACATGACTACTCTTCAACGAACCAAAAACGGCGGATAGCATTCCATATCATCACGCAAAAATTTTGCCAATAACATGGATTGTACATGCGGTAACAGACCAATCTGAATTTTCTCTCCGATATAGGGATGCTGCAAATTTTCCTGCTTTCGCTCTTGCCATTGGGTAAGAAACATTTTTCTGGCATCGTCTTTCATTCTGATAGCACCGCTGGCTTCGGTTATAAAATCGGCTGATGTAATTTGTTTGCGGTTAATTAAAGTCAGCACGAACCGATCACACCACCATGCTCTAAATTCTTCCAGCATATCCAGCGCCAAACTTACCCGTCCGGGGCGGTCGGTATGTAAAAAGCCAACATAAGGGTCTAATCCCACCCCTTGCAGCGCCGAGGCGATTTCATGGGTCAACAAGGTATAGCTGAATGAAAGCAGTGCGTTTACTTTATCAAGCGGCGGTCTTTTGGTTCTGCCGCTAAATGTGAAATTATTTCGCTGGCTTTCCAGCACCAAGCGGTTGAATACGGAAAAATAGCGGGCGGCGGCATCCCCCTCTATGCCTCGTATTTGATCGACATCGGTCTGGTGTTCCAGCCGTCTTATGCTCCCTGCGAGCATGGTTACAACCTGCTTTATCGAATCATCGTTGCCATGGTTGCGTTGATGTTTCATCAGTATTTGTCGGCTATTGGTCAGTTTTGCGGCTACAAAAAGCCGCGATAACACGGCGGGCGCATTATCGGCCAGCCGGTATTGTGTGCGGCGTAACAGCACATTGCCGCTTTGTGGTCCCTGCACTCGCCCTTGAAACTTGCCAAATCCAGTAAAGAACGAAAGTCCAATGCCTTTTTCACCACATGCCGCCATGAAGTCAGGCGATACCATGACCCGGCCAAAGCAAAACAAATTGCCAATCGCATGAAACGGCAGTTGCAATACTTTTTTCCTTTCCTGCTCAATAACGATGGTTTCGCGTTCTTTGTGCACATAGCTACCATCGGTAGTAATGTACAGATTATTGAGTAGTTTCTTCATCGTAAAACATTTTTTTCACATACGAACCGCTGTGATCCTTGTGTTGTGGGGAGCATCGCTCAATAAACGAGCAGGCTTTGCATGAGGGGGAATAAACTGCTTGCGGCAGTTTTCCGGCAACGAATAATTTTTTTGTTGCCTTGATAATCGCCAGCGTTGATGTTCTTAGCGCATCGTCAATATCAATCCATTCGCGCCGCCGAACCTGCCAATACCAGATTGCCGCTTTGTCTATCTGCTGCTTGGTCATTTCCTCCAGACACAAGGCTTGGGCACAAAGCTGAACACGGTCACAATCCGCCACTTTGGGTTTACCTCTTTTGTATTCAATGGGCATGACCGCGCCAGAATCGCGATTCATTTCCAGCAGATCAAGCTGACCATGCACACCCAATTTTTCCGAGCAAACCTGTACCCCGCGCTCAGAGCGGATATTGCCGCGTGTTTCCGCTTCGCTACTATGTACCCGTTCGTGTAGCTGGCTACCCTTGGCGGTGAGATAATTGTCCATCCACGCCCGTTCGATATGGATATAGGCGCATTGCCTCGGGCAGAAGGCGTAATGCTGGAGGGCGGAAATCGGGATGGAGATGTTTTGCACGGTTGGTCACCGATCTACTCAATTGGTTGTTTAGTTATTCGGGGCGGTGGCGACATTCCATGTGATTCTCCATTATTGTCGAGTACGCCCTTCTCCCTAAACCCGTTGAATCAGCTCGACTTCTGCTGGCATATCTGATTCATCTACCGTTACGCTATAGTCTGCGAAATCTCTCGGGGGCTTATCTTCACTATTGAGCGTTACTTTGATGCGTTGAAAAAGTTTATTGGCATGGGCGTTGCCAAGCAGGCTGTTGTGTTTGAATACATACAGTCCACGAGTGGTCATTTCCCCTCGGGCAGCAGAGCGATCATGCTCAAACATTTGCTCAAGAGCAGTGAAAAATAACTCCAGGTCTTCTTCTGAAAAGCCGGTTTGTTGGGCGAGATGTGCCGAGATAAAACCATGACATCGATATAAACCATAGGGAACAGTATGCTTGCGCCCCATCGTTCGATTATCCCCCGACTCTTTTTCCGATGCCTCCGCAACCTCTTTTGCTTCCTTTTCATCGGTAGCCGCCATACGAGTAATTGAATGTTCATGCGCTACTATGGGGTTAATAGAGCGCGAGAAAGTCAACTGTATTGGGCCTCGCACCTGACCGCAATTGACTTTTGTTGACATGACCGCACCAAAAGTTCGAACGTCGTAATACTGCTCACACATCCACTGACGGACATTTGGAATAAGTGGATCAGACGACCCCCTCCTTTTGTGTTTAGTTTTACCTTTCTCTACTACTTCTATTGTCGAAGGTTGTCCAATAGCTTGATATGCACCCTCATTGAGTTGGTTCAAAATGGCACTTTCCTGAACATATATATTGTAAGGAGAAGATAGTTTTTTTGCGATATGCACAAAATTACGCACCTTGCGCTTCAAGCAGACATCGGTAACAAGTCCGCGACCCGTTTCAGCGTCAATGCGCGGCATATTTCCCGCATCCGGGTCGCCATTCGGGTTGCCATCCTTAACATCAAATAACAATACAAAATCGTAACGGTTTTCTAAATTCATGTCTAAACTCATGATTGCTCTCCTGATTCTTTGGGTTGTTTAGGTGTGAAAAAATCTTGACGCTGGTGGTAGTAACCCACAGCGAAGCGACCCTGATCCTGAAGGTTCAGGCTTGCAGGTAAGTCCGGGAGTATTTCGCTCATAATTTCACCAATAAGTTTTTCAAAATAGATTTTACGCCCAATCGACTCCAATTTGCTTAGATGGTGGTTTTTGAGTTTCAGTAAAGTAGGAAATACGCTGACCGGGTTGCTGGATGCCGCTCCGTAGTAACGGTCTTTGATGGTGGCGTTAATACCTGGATTTGCTTCTTCCTGTGTTTTTTCCAGCACAGCAAAGAGCCTGCCTAAACGGTAAGCGGGATTCGTGTTTTCAATATCCAAAGCCATTTTTATATTCTCCTGATAGTTTCGGTTCAAGCAGGCTTTTATGAGCGCAGCCCGCGGGTAATGGTATTTTTTGTCCTCACGCTTTTTAGATTCTGACGATGGTGTCACTTTACAACGACGAACAGCGGCGGACAGCAAAGTGAAAGGATAGGGCTGTTCGGCAAGAATGCTTCGCATCAACTCGCCCACAAGATTAGGCGATATGTTACTCTGTTTTCCTTGGACTGCTACACTTTCCAAAAGAAAAGATAATGGCAGATAGGGCATTTCACGTGGATCGTGCGTTATCTCCAAATAGTCGAAATGTTGTTTGATGCGTTGCGATATTTCAGCCACCGTTGCCACCTGCCAAAAGCGAATTGAAATACGTGACGCATTCGGGGATAGTCCCAATACATAAAAGCGATTTGTCGACACATCATCCTCATGCCGTCCTTGATAAACTGAATCAAATACTGCTTTTACTGCCCGTGTGTAGGCATCGGGGTCGTCTTTAACTTTATTCGGGGTTGAGCCAAAAATTGTGCCGAAATCAGATTCAAATGAATGGTTTTCTTCTGCCCAAAAAATTGTTGACGCATCGCCGACTTGAATGCGTTGTTCTGATCCTTTCCTAAGCAGGTGGTTCAAAGTAGTTGTATAAGCAAAACTGGCTTCTTCTCCCACCGGCGCATTAGCACCTTGTTCTTTCCCATATGATTTGAATGAATCTTGGTTGAAGGAGACAATATTCCCTCCGGAGCTCTGTGCGCCCCATACGCCTTTAATGGCAGGATGTAATCGCTCCATCTGATTTTCTTCGCCTGTTACCAAGCAATAGGAAGCCTTGCCATGTGAATGATTGGTGTTTGCAAGTATTTCTCTCAATTCTGGCTTCTGACAAATCAAGCAAGGTTCACCAGCAATCCGAAAACTGACATTAGGATTTTTTTCGAGTGTCTCCCATGTAGCAGTGTCTTCCTGAATAGACTCTCGGTCTATTTTATTCAAAAAACACATGATAGCCCGAATACTGGCATCCGATGTATCAAGAGATTGAATTCTATCTCTAAAAGATTGGTGTTGTTTGGCAACACGTTCTGGTTTGTCTCGGGTATCAATGCCCAGAACATATTCGACGTTATCCCAAAGCAGGTTGCTTTTAATGCCTACGCTTCGTTTCACGGAACACGGAAAAAATTCATTGGTATTTGTATCTGGATGTTTTTCATCACGAACGATAGTCTGAACAAAATTTCCATCAATATCTATTTCAATGATGACAGGAATATTTTTTACTTCAAATCCGTATGATGGGAGTACACCTTCGGAGGACGTGCTTTTCCTGTCATAATATTGATTTAACGCCTGCAAAATCATCCCCGCACCTCCGCGCTATCCCATTCTGGAACATCAATTGAACCATCTTTTTTGAGTGTCGGGTTAAAAAATCGTGGCGAAGGAGATTCTGGCTTGGAAAAGTCCATGTCATAAAGCATCCAGCCTAGCGGACGGTCTTGCTCAAACGGTAAGGCTGATGGCTCCTGTTCGAAGGTTTCAATCAATCGCCAATCAGCGGAAAATTCGCGTGTACCAAGATAGGGTTGATTAAAACACTGTCCTTTTCTCGCTCGCCTCTTAAACATCTCGGCGAATTTCATGTAGGTGTTTTCGGAGCGATCCGCGTCCGCGCATTGCAAATTTGGGTAGTGGTGAATATGTTTGCTGTCATCCTGTAATGAGAAACGCGCATAAAGCCGATAGGCAACATCGCGCAGAAAAAGCCCGGCTCTTTGCTGGCGATCGTCTTCAATCAGAATATGCAAGTTTCTGTTGCCGCCATTCATTACCTGTTTGACATTGTTGGTGCTGATTACGGATGCCACTTCATTGCGGCGCACATTGACCCAGTTAATGGGTTTTAGTAGCTCTATTTTGTTAATGTGCCAGCGCATGGCTGGCTTCCAGAGTATTGCCTCGAATATAGCCCGCGCCGCCGATGGGGTAATAACATCGTAGGATACTCGCTCGACTTTCATTTCCGGTCGCGTGAAACAGGCGAAATCACCGGTAACTTCAAGACAAAAGGTTTCTTTACTTGGCATATAAAAGTTTCCTCTACAGAACAGAATTGACGGGCTCGAGTTCTATTTCACCCGTCAGCAAGCCGAGTTTATCATGGTAAATTTCGCTATTACATTGAGCGTAAAACCCTGGTGATACCTCTTCGATATCGCCCCTGGCGAGCATCGCATCGAACTGGTGATTATATACTGTAACGCTGTAACGCTGGAGTTTTCTTAATAGTGCCCTGTTCGGGTCTTTCAGCCACTTGTCAACCTCTTCCCCGTATTTTACATAGATCGTATGGGTATTATCATCGTCAATCATGCGGAATTTAAGCGCGGCAGTGCGAAATTGAATCTGTAAGCGTCCAGCATCACGTTCCAACAAATCACACATATTAGCGGTATCGGTTTCTACCTGATGGAACAAATGGTTAAAGTAGCGTTCAAATATTTCCGGGCTATCGATAGATTCCTGTCCGTCAAGACAACTCAGAATCGATATGCAAGATGCAATAGCCGTTCCGATTGTGCCTTTGGGCGGGGTTGAAGGTGGCACGAACACCACAACATTTCCCTTCCCCTTTCCGGCATCAAGTTTGCCTTCACGATTACAGCGACCGCCAGCCTGAATGATTGAATCCAGCCCAGCCATCGCGCGGTAAACCACCGGAAAATCAAAATCAACACCTGCCTCCACCAATTGTGTGCTAATCACTCTGGTTGGCTTACCGTCCTTGAGTCGCTTTTTAATTTCATCAATCACGCAAGAGCGGTGCGCCGCACACATAAGAGCCGAAAGATGGTAAGTGCCCGAGGGCATCGACTCAAGCATCAACTCAAACAAATCCTTTGCATCCTGTCGCTTGTTGACGATGACAAGCACTGAATCATATTGCGCTAACTCTTCGGCTATCTCAACCCAGCCACGAGATGTCTCAAAATCTTTTGGTAACTTATAGTGAACCCGTTTAAGCTGGGCGTAGTATTCGTTGGGATTGCGAACAATTTCCGTGCTGCTTAATCCCTCAAGTAATTTTTTCCCAAACGGGTTGTTTTGTTCATCTAGTCCGGTTGGGGTCGCTGTCGAGAGAATAAATGTAACACCATAATGTTCTGCCAGAAGTGCCATGATTTTCCGAATAGGCGCAAGGTGTTGTAGCGGTAACAACTGAATCTCATCGAGAACGACAACGCTATTGGCTATGTTGTGTAATTTGCGACAACGGCTTGTGCGAGCGGCAAACAGCGACTCGAAGAATTGCACTGTGGTAGTAACCACAATGGGTGCGTCCCAGTTTTCGGTGGCTAGCCGAGATTTGGCATTTTCCTGGTATTCTTTATCTGGCTCAACATTGCTGTGATGCTCCAGGATTGAATTATCCAAAGGCGCAACAATTTCCTTAAATACCGTTGCTGTTTGTTCAATGATGCTGGTGTAAGGAATGGCGTAAATGATACGTCTCTTTTTGTACCGGACAGCATGTTCCAGCGCAAAAGCCAAACTCGACAGGGTTTTGCCACCACCGGTGGGAACCGTTAGCGTAAAAATACCCGGTGACTTTTTGGCGGCTTGCCGACATTGAAATAAGAATTCCGCTCGAATTTTGTTGACTGGTGATGGCAATGATTCTTGCATCTTGGTCGCCATGTTCTCATTGAAAGCGTTCCTGAACTCATCAAGCGGAATGGCTACGGGTCGTTGTTCAGAACGGTGCGGCTTCATGAATGACTCTGTATCCAGAAAATCAGCATCCACCAAACAGGAAAACAACATACGAATCCACAGATGCGCCCCGCTCGGGTCTTCGCCCGGACACGGCGTTGTCGGTGTATCGCAAGAAAGAACGCACTCTGGAATTTGCTCGCGAAGGGCTTCTTGCAAAAGCGGTTTATCACGTTCAAGCACTTCACTAAGCGATGATCCTCTTGCCTCTCCATTGACAAAATCAGGTAATCCAGCGTGATGCCCGGCAATCATATACGCAAGCGGTAAACCCATGCCGCCTAGTTTGTCTCGTGCATAAATAGCACCTGTCGATGCGTGATTGGTTCTCGGGTCGTTGTCTTTCTCTATGTGTGCATCCGGATTTATGCCCGTGCCACGTTGTATATATGCCTGAAAAGCTGCACGATACTTGCCTAAATCATGCCAAAACCCTGCGGGATAAGCCCAGTCACCTGTGCCAAATTCTTCCGCAAACTCTTGTGCTTTTTCTGCGACCTTTCGTAGATGATCTTCCAGCAGGTGTATGTCAAAGCCTTTTTCTGCGGATGAATTTTCTTTTGCATGGGCTATGTATTTCATGTTTTTTCGAGTATCTTTATCGGTTAATCGTCTTTGCATCCATGAGTGTAACACTCCTAAGCCAGCCAAAGAGTACACTCGTACTCTTTTAACTAAACAGAAAAAGCCCTAAAACATAAATAGATACCCGTTTGACTGCACCCGAAAGATACCCTATTTACCTCACGAATCAGCAACATTGCCTACTGGGGGCTTGTCGGTTAATTCAAAATCAGTCCAGTTTTAAGAAAATAAAATGTTTAATAACAATGACTTAAATATTCACAACAAGCTAAAAACTCTATTTTCCGACAAGCACACTGGCATAAATCGCTAAAACCAAGGGCAGAAGCAAACCAACCATCCGCCGTAAAACTAAGCGTAATACAAAAGGGCAAATGCCATTGCAACAAGCCACCGATTTAATATAATCGACCTAGAAAATGCTTGGGGTCTTTTCCCACGCACTGGGAATCATAATAAACCCGAGTGTTGCACTTATCGGCTGAATTCGCCCCGATTAACCAGTTTAAGACCTATTAAGAATAATGACGACTATGATTCGGGTTGATGCGGTTTCAAAGCATTTTGGTGGGGTAAAGGCGGTCAATAATGCGACTCTCGAGATAAAGATGGGGAGTATTACTGGGCTAATTGGTCCGAACGGTGCAGGCAAGACGACCTTGTTTAATATCGTTGCGGGTGTTTGCGCCCCGACATCGGGGCATATCTACCTTGATGGAGAGGACATCACCGGCTACAAACCTCATCAGCTGTTCTCTAAAGGACTAATCAGAACTTTTCAAATAGCCCATGAATTCTCCAGACTGACGGTGCTGGAAAACTTTATGATGGTGCCAGCCGCACAAGCTGGCGAACGATTGCTGAATACTTGGTTACAACGTGGTCGAGTACGCCAGCAAGAGCGACAAATTCGCCGACAGGCAGAATCGGTCATTGAATTTTTACAGTTGTCGAATGTTGCCGATGAGCTGGCCGGGAATTTATCAGGTGGGCAGAAGAAACTACTCGAACTCGGGCGTACCATGATGACGGATGCCAAGGTGGTGTTGCTCGATGAAGTCGGTGCAGGTGTGAATCGAACTCTGTTGAACGAAATTGGTGATGCGATTGTTCACCTAAATCAGGAATGCGGTTATACCTTTTGTATGATTGAACATGACATGGCATTTATCAGCCGCCTGTGTGACCCAGTCATCGTCATGGCAGAAGGCACGGTATTGACCGAGGGCAGTGCTGCCGAAGTGCAAGCCAACGAGCAAGTGATTGAAGCCTATTTGGGTCGTGGACTCAAAAATAAACTGGCGACAGAGCAATCGCCATGAGTTTTCTGATCGGTGCTAATATGACGGGTGGCTATGGTGGTGCGGATATACTGAAAGGCTGTACGATTGGTGTGGACAAAGGGGAAATTGCAGTCATTGTGGGACCCAATGGTGCTGGCAAATCGACTGCCATGAAAGCCATGCTGGGAATGATCAAGTTACGCACTGGCTGTGTCATGCTGGATGGCGAGGATATTTCCGCACTCACTCCGCAGGCTCGGGTAGCTCGTGGCATGGCTTTTGTACCACAAACGGCAAATGTGTTTGTCAGTATGACCGTGCAGGAAAATCTGGAAATGGGTGCCTATCTCAGACGGGATGATTTCACCGATACGATGGAACAGGTTTTCGCACTGTTCCCAATTCTCGCACAAAAACGCGGACAACCTGCTGGCGAACTGTCGGGTGGTCAGCGCCAACAAGTGGCAGTGGGACGCGCATTGATGACCAATCCGGCGGTACTGATGCTGGATGAACCAACCGCTGGCGTGTCGCCTAAGGTGATGGATGAATTATTTGAACGCATATTGGAGGTGCGTAAAATCGGTGTCGCCATCCTCATGGTGGAACAGAATGCGCGTCAGGCACTCAACATTGCTGACCGCGGCTATGTGTTGGTCATCGGCGAAAACCGCCATACCGATAGTGGTGCCACATTACTGCGTAACCCCGAAGTGTGCCGATCTTTTCTTGGCGGATAGCGATGCCAGAATTAAACGATTTACTCAACGCATTGGTGCTACTGGCGAATTTTGTACTGATTCCGTCCTTGTCCTATGGTTCACAACTCGCGCTTGGTGCGCTAGGCGTTACCCTTATTTACGGGATTTTACGGTTTTCCAACTTTGCTCACGGCGACACTATGGCTTTCGGTGCCATGGTAACAGTCCTTGCGACTTGGTGGTTGCAGTCCAAAGGAATCGGCATTGCACCATTGCCAACAGCATTACTCGGCGTGCCTTTTGGCATTATCGCTACCAGCCTACTTTGTATCGTGGTGGACAAGGTGGTATATCGCCATTACCGCGTGCAGAAAAGTCCGTCCGTGGTATTTGTTATCGCTTCAATCGGGGTGATGTTTATGATTAACGGTATTGTACGTTTTATCATTGGTACGGATGACCGACAATTTGCCGATGGTGAGCGATTCATTATCAAAGCGCGGGAGTTCAAGAGCATGACTGGCTTGAGCGAAGGCTTGACCATCAAACTATCACAGGGGCTCACCATTGGTATAGCGGTTTTGCTGGTCATCGCACTATTCTGGTTCTTACAAAAAACCCGCACTGGCAAGTCAATCCGAGCGTTTTCGGACAACGAAGACCTCGCCCTGTTGTCGGGCATCAATCCCGACCGTGTGGTGATGGTAACATGGATACTGGCAGCCGCTTTGGCGACTATTGCGGGTACATTGTACGGACTGGATAAAAGTTTCAAGCCATTCACTTATTTTCAATTATTGCTACCCATTTTCGCAGCCGCGATTGTCGGTGGCATCGGTCAGCCCATCGGGGCGATTGCCGGCGGATTTATCATTGCGTTTTCTGAGGTGACCATTACTTATGCCTATAAAAAGTTTTTCAAATATTTGTTGCCAGAACAGTGGGAGCCACAAGGCTTGATGCAACTCTTATCGACCGACTATAAGTTTGCGGTCTCGTTTATTATTCTAGTCGTGGTGTTGTTGGTGCGACCAACCGGCCTATTTCGCGGGCGAGTGTTATGAATCAGTTCGCGCAAACAAGCCGAGCGATTATCGCCTTCGCATTCATGGCTGGGTTGCTGATACTGGTTGGAATCGGGCAATCTTGGGCACTCGGGATGACCATTTTGAATCTATGCCTGATTTCTGCGGTCATGGCATTGGGAGTCAATATCCAATGGGGTTATGCCGGTTTGTTTAATGTCGGCATCATGGGCTTCGCCGCACTCGGCGGACTCGCTGCGGTCTTGGTTTCCAGTGCGCCCGTGTCGGGAGCATGGGCGGTCGGCGGCACTAATTTGCTGTTTGCGGCAGGATTTTGTATTGCCACCATAGGCGGCACCATTCTATTGTATCGGCGTTTGCCGCAAGGTAAATTACGCCTGCTTGCTATAACCACAATCGTTGTGTCCGGTTATTTTCTTATCCGCTATTTTTACGCCCCCGCGGTTGCTGCCATCGAAGCGGTTAATCCAGCAAAATCCGGCTATCTTGGCGGCTTTGGTCTGCCCATTATTTTCTCTTGGGTGGTGGGTGGCTTGTTTGCCGCTGGTGCGGCATGGATTGTCGGTAAGGTTGCCCTCGGGCTACGCTCCGATTATCTGGCCATTGCTACGCTGGGTATATCAGAAATCATCATCGCAGTTTTGAAAAACGAGGATTGGCTCACTCGTGGAGTTAAAAATGTGACCGGACTGCCCCGTCCAGTACCTTATGAAATCGACCTGCAACAAACTTCTTGGTTTATCCATTGGGTCGAAAAATTGCACGCCACCGAGCTGGCATCGCTGACACTTGATGCCAGAGTGGATGAGCTAAACAAACTGCTCATTGACTATTCCAGTTTGTTAGTAAAATTATCCTACACTGGACTGTTCGCCAGCGTACTGCTCATTATTTTGATACTCAGTAATAGTGCATTAAATTCACCTTGGGGGCGAATGATGCGAGCAATACGCGATAACGAAGTCTCTGCTGGGGCAATGGGGAAAAATATTACCGCCCGGCATCTCCAAGTATTTATTCTCGGTTCGGCAGTAGTCGGCGTTGGTGGCGCCATGCTGACCACCCTGGACGGACAATTCACCCCCGGCACTTACCATCCGCTACGGTTTACCTTCCTCATCTGGGTCATGGTTATTGTTGGTGGCTCCGGCAATAACCTCGGTGCCATACTCGGTGGCTTTTTGGTTTGGTTTTTCTGGATTGAAGCGGAACCAGCAGGACTGTGGCTGATTGACAATGCCACCGGCTGGCTGAGCGAAGATAATGTCGCGAGAGTTCATTTGATGAGCAACGCCCAACACATGCGCTTATTCCTTATGGGATTGGTGTTACTCTGCGTGATGCGCTTCAGTCCGGGTGGGATATTGCCAGAAGTGGTTAATTCAAGACAACGCAACAAACGCACTTTGAGTAAGCGCAGCGTCGATTATCATCAAGATAAATAATAAGGTTGCCTTTACGCCAGCACCACGATCAAGTAGCGGTGCTGGTGTCAATCTATTCCTTATTTTTGTTCAATAACAAAGCTATCGACAGTCGACAAATCGTTTTTTTATTGGCATTAACGAACCATGACGGTCTCGAAACGTTTGTCTTTGATTTCCAATTCTTTGTAGGAACCAAACACTTCGCCAACACTGTTAAACTCGACATGGGTCGCACCGACATAGTTTATATCGCCTCCATCGGCAAGAATTTTCAATGCCTTCGCCAATTCACCAACACGGATTTCCTCACCCGGCGCATTCGCCACCATCATCATTTTAGACTGAATCGCCGCACGTTCGGCAGAGCCTGCCGCCTGCATCGCTAGTATCAATAACGCAGCCGCATCATAGGATTCTCCTCGGAACGGACCATCGCCATCAAAACCATTGTCCTTGGCATAATCAAGGAAATTAGTCGCCGCATCACCCGTGCCACCGGGTACAGTACCGATAGTGCCGTTCAGATCATCGCCGATAGCGTCAATCAGAGATTGACCAATCATCCCATCCGCGAGTATAAAATGACTGAACGCATCGACATCCAATGCCCCTTGAATAATCCCCTTGCCACCCTGATCCAGATAACCAAATACGACCAAATGCTCGGCACCCGATGCCGACAGCGCACCGACTTCAGCGGCATAATCCGCTTTGCCGTCTTCGTGTGCCGCACTGATGGCGACCGTGCCGCCTGCTGCCACAAACGCTGTGGAGAACGATTGTTCCAAACCTTTGCCGTAGTCGTTGTTGGTGTATGTGATGGCGATATTTTTGATTCCTCGATCTTTTAAAATATCGGCAAGCACTTGTCCCTGACGCGCATCCGAGGGCGCGGTTCTGTAGAACAGATTATTGTCTTCAATGGTCGAGAGTGCTGGCGAGGTGGAAGAAGGCGACACCATGACAACACCGTTTGGAATGGCGACATTATTAGCGATAGCAGTGGTTACGCCAGAACAATCAGCGCCCATAATGGCAACAACTCGGTCGGCTGTTACCAGTCGCTCCGCCGCTGCGGTCGCGGCGGCAGCATCCACACAAGTGGAGTCGGCGCGTATCGGGACTACTTTCTTGCCATCGAGCAACAGGTTGGAATCTGAAGCCTCTTTCATGGCAAGTTCAGCACTCTCTGCCATCGCCGGGGTCAGGCTTTCTATCGGTCCGGTGAACCCCAGAATAACGCCTATTTTGATGTCTTCGTCTGCCAGCGTAGAACAGGTGGTGAGAACGGTTGCCGCATAGATTACTGTACGGATAATACGGAAAACTTTCATCGGATCGGTGAACATGTGAGAATCCTCTTAGATTTAGATGTGAGATTGATATTGACGTTAATCCGTCTTAATTTACTATAATCGGCACGTCAAAATATGCCAAAGTTGTCGGTGAAAATTCAAATAATCGGACTCCGTCCACATATTCGAAACGTGCTTTTAGGCAATTTTTTTTAATCTGGAAGCGGTTTTACGCTCGTGTTCTTTGCGTTGCTTTTTACGAATGCGGATATGATTTGGGGTTATTTCTACCAATTCGTCATCGTCAATAATCGCGATGGCTGATTCCAGCGTCAAGCGAATTGGGGGTTCAAGAACGATGGCATCATCTTTGCCCGAAGCGCGTACATTAGTAAGCTGTTTCCCTTTCAAGGGATTGACCACCAAGTCGTTATCGCGAGAATGCAGCCCGATAATTTGTCCTTCATAAACTTCGGTATTAGGCTTGATAAACATTCTGCCGCGTTCTTGTAGATTATACAAAGCAAATGCCAACGCCTTACCTGTACTGGTTGAAATGAGGGCACCGTTACGTCGATTGATGATTGCTTTGCTTGCAATCGGCGCATATTTGTCGAACACATGGTAAATCAAGCCGCTTCCTGAAGTCAGCGTCATAAAATCGCTCTGAAACCCAATCAAGCCACGCGCTGGAATGCTGTAAGTCAGACGTACCCTACCCTTTCCATCCGCCTGCATATCCTGAATGTTACCAGAGCGACTGCCCAATGCTTCCATAATCGCACCTTGATTGACCTCATCAACATCAACAAACAGTTCCTCCCAAGGTTCACACAACACGCCATCAATGACATGAGAGATGGCTTGAGGGCGGGATACAGCCATCTCATAACCTTCTCTTCGCATTGTCTCCAGCAATATCGCAAGGTGGAGTTCACCACGACCAGAAACAGCAAATATATCCGCATCATCAGCCTGTTCGACGCGTAGTGCAACATTGTGCAGTAACTCCTCATTCAAGCGTTCGCCAATCTGACGTGAAGTAATAAATTTTCCATCTTGACCAGCGAAAGGAGAGGTGTTGACCTGAAAATTCATGCGTACAGTCGGCTCATCAACCGACAATGCGGGTAACGCTTCAATACAGTCAAGACTGCATAGGGTATCCGAAATAGCGAGATTCTCTATACCGGTCAAGGCAATAATATCGCCTGCTTTGGCGTTCGATACTTCTATTTTATCCAGCCCGTGGAAACCAAAAATTTGCATGACCCGAGCATTTCGAACCTGACCTTCACGATTCACGACCGTCACAGGGGTTTTTATATTGATACTACCGCGCACGACTCTGCCAACTCCGATAGTACCAACATACTTGGAATAATCCAGTGAGGACACCTGCATCTGGAAAGGTCCATCGACATCCACTTGTGGCGGCTCAACATGCTTGACAATGGTCTCGAACAATACCGACATATCGTTGTTACGAGTATCGGCATCCAGTGTCGCAAAGCCTTCAATTGCAGAGGCATAAACGACCGGAAAATCTAGCTGCTCATCGGTTGCCCCGAGGCGATCAAACAAATCAAAAGTCTGATCCAATACCCAAGCAGGTCGCGCACCGTGGCGATCAATTTTATTGATTACGACAATGGGTTTAAGTCCGTGGCTAAATGCTTTTTGAGTGACAAAACGGGTTTGCGGCATCGGTCCTTCCACTGCGTCAACCAACAATAACACCGAATCCACCATCGACAATATCCGCTCCACTTCACCACCAAAATCGGCGTGACCGGGAGTGTCGACAATATTGATGCGATAATCGCGCCAGTCGATTGCGGTGTTTTTCGACAGGATGGTAATACCCCGTTCGCGCTCAAGATCATTGGAATCCATGACTCGGTCAACCGCACCGTAACGTTCTCCGAGTGTGCCGGATTGTTGCAAAAGGCGATCAACCAAAGTGGTTTTGCCGTGATCTACATGAGCAATAATCGCAACATTGCGAAGTTGAGCAATCGTCATCGTGTTGTCACTAAACTAGCGGCGACCACGCTTCGGTTTCGGTGTTTCAAAGTTGACCCTGATCGATTTACCATTAAAATCCCTGCCATTTAGACCAGCAATTGCGGCACGCGCTTCATGTCCTTCCATTTCAATAAAGCCAAAGCCTTTGCACTGGCCGGAGAAAACATCCATCACCAGCTTGCAGGAACGCACCGTGCCAAATTCTGAAAATAGGGTTTGTATATCGCTTTCTTTTGTGCTGGTAGCTAAATTACCAATAAATAGTTTCTTCAATGCCTTCCTCGTTATGATGTGGATGTGTGATATGACGGAATATAAACGCCTTGATTGTACCTTTTTCCGTGATTACGATAGTGAGACCTTTGCACGATAGTTCTTTTGCCTTCCAGTGTCAAAAGCGGGCTCAGTCGGTCATATAAGCAACCCTTTCATTCCGTAACGCTTTCCTTGCAGACAAACAAAATTACGGCTCGTGCAAAGCACTCGATTAAACTATAAAAATGAAAGCAATGTCGCATACCGCTGATGAAACGGGGCGTGGGGTAACATAAGGAACAACCAAAACTGCTGGACAAAACCCATATCGAGGCGGACTATAAGACAATCCGAATGATTTTACCAGCAGTATAAGCGATATTTTTAGACGATGAATCTGATGATAAACATCAGCATAAGATTAAAATAATCTATTTATAAACATATAGATATAAAACTAATATCATATTTAACATAAAGATTAGTTTCTAATTTTATTGTCATTGCTGGGCAAGCAAAATCTCTAGTTTTTAATTTTCAACTTTCAACCCATTCCGAAATTGTTCACCTGTGATGGCAAAAAAGGACTTGACCGCTTGCCGATAATCGGCGGCTTCGGTGATGGCGGTGACTACGGCGAGACAACCGGGTTGTTGCTGCCATACGTCTGCGGCGCGGACGAGGGATATGCCACCAATGGCGACCAATGGCGTGTGTCCGCCCATTAGTTCAACATAATGTTTTAGTTTTTCCAAACCTTGTGGTTTGCTTGGCATTGCTTTGGTGGTAGTAGCGTAAATCGCACCGATGGCAATATAACTGGGCTGGTAGGCATATGCGCGTAACATTTCATAATAGCCGTGGCTACTAATGCCGAGTCGCAAGCCCGCTTTGTTGATGGCTTTGAGGTCGGCATTATCAATATCTTGTTGCCCGAGATGTACGCCGTAGGCTTGGTGTTTGATGGCTAATTGCCAATAATCATTGATAAATACCCGCGCTTGATAGTGTCTGCCCAATGCCACTGCGTTGATAACTTCGTTAGCGACCTGGGTGGGAGACGCGCTTTTTATCCGCAATTGGATGGTTTTAACGCCGATTTTGAGCAGTTTCTCGATCCAATCGGCAGAATCAACCACCGGGTAAAGCCCTAATTGCCGCGTATCACATGGCTTAAAGGGCGGCATCGGCTCGATTGCTGGCAGTTGTGGGAAATCTGACAGCCGCCGTGGCCAGCCAGTATGAGCAACCGCACCACGACCCGCACCGAGTGCCCGCGCCTGTTTGATGCCTCGATTGATATAGGCTTTGGCTAATACCAGCGCGTCTTCAATCGGATAATCTTGCGCTAACACGGCTGCCAGTGCCGAGGAGAAAACACAGCCACTACCGTGATGATGTGGGGACGGCAGGCGTGGGCTGGTTAGGTGCAATATTGGGGGAAAAATTTGTTGTCGAGCAAAGTAAACATCGGTCACCGCATTGTCGGCAGTGTTGAAATGTCCGCCGGTAATCACCACTGCCGCGCAATTATGCTGATAGAGCAATGCCTGCGCCGCCGCATGTCGCGTTTCGGCATTGGTGATGCGGATACCCGACAGCCGTTCGGCTTCTGCCACGTTGGGGGTCAAAATATCGATACAGGGGAGCAATTCGGCGCGTATGCTGGCACATAAATCTGGCTCGCTGATGCCTTTCTGGATGAGCGCAGTGCCGGTGGAAGCAACCATCACCGGGTCATAGACAACCAGCGGGGGGCGTGCCCAGTCTTGTTTATACTGCTTGATGCGAGCAGCCACTAACCGCACTTGTTCGGGGTTGGCTAACAGCCCGATTTTAATCGCACTGGCGGGCATATCGCTTGCCAATGCGTCTAGTTGCGGGGCAATATTGACAGCTTCGATATGAGTGACAGCCACGGAATTTTGACTGGTGACGGCACTAATCACGGTGCAAGCATGCGCTTCAAAGTGGCTTATGGTTTGCAGGTCGGCTTGAATGCCGGCACCGCCACCACTGTCAGAGCCGGCAATACTCCAGACGATGACTTTGCCATTGTTATTGTCGTTGTTATTGGCATTGGCATTGGCATTGTCGTTGCGCGAGGGCGGTGTTATGTGTCCGTTTGCTGATGCCAAAAGGGTGTTCCTAGTGTTGGACTGGTGGGCGATGCGGTATTTTTTTCGGGCATTGGAACCGCTAAATACGCACTCCGTCCGGCCACCACTGCGTGGGCAAAGGCTTGTGCCATCTGTGGCGGATTACTCGCCTGTGCCACTGCAGAATTAAGCAGAATACCATCATATCCCAGCTCCATCGCATGGCAGGCATGGGAAGGCAAGCCGATACCCGCATCAACCAATAAAGGCACCTGTGGCAGGCGTTGACGTAGCGTTGTCAGTGCGTAAGGATTGAGTAGCCCCTTGCCCGTGCCAATGGGTGCGCCCCAAGGCATCAGCACTTCACAGCCGATTTCTACCAAGCGGCGGCAAATAACCAAATCATCGGTACAATAGGGGAATACCTTGAAGCCGTCTTTAAGCAGAATGTCGCTGGCTTTGAGTAATGCCACCGAATCGGGTTGTAAATTATAATCATCGCCAATCAATTCCAGTTTAATCCAATCAGTTTGGAAAATTTCACGACACATTTGCGCCATCGTAACAGCATCTTTAACCGAGTAACAGCCAGCAGTATTCGGCAATAACCGACAGTTCAGGCTTTTCAACAAATCCCAAAACCGATTGCCGCCTAAACTCTGCGGTGCTTGGCGGCGTAGAGATACGGTAACTACGCTGGCGCCACTGGCGCGTATGGACTCACACATGATCGCGGGGGACGGGTATAAGGCACTGCCGATAAACAGTCGGCTAGACAGGGTTTGACCAAATAATTCCCAGCTATCTGAACGCTCGTCTGCTTGCTGATTAACCGCTTTATTCATTTGTTTAACCGCCCTGAATTGGTTGCAACACATCAATACGATCGCCGTTTTTTAGTATTTGCGTGGCATAACCGGACTGTGGAACAAACGCCATATTCAAAGCCACCACATACGGCTGTTTGGCACCGAATTGCTCAAGTAATGCTTGCAGTGTTTGCGAGTTGGGTAAATGAAACGGCTCGCCGTTGATAGAGACTTGCGACGACATCATGGCAGCATCGGTTGATAGAGTTCGGGGAAGCGACTGTTGCGCTGGCGTTCGCTCGGGCAACGGCTGTTCAAGGTGGCAATGACTTCTTCAATGAGTGTCGGCGTGATTAAATAGCCGTGGCGATACAAGCCATTGACCTGAATGTTTTTTTCACCGAGATTGATACGCGGCTGATTATGCGGCAATGCCGGACGGCAACTCGCCAGCGTTTCCAGAATCCGAGCTTCGGCAAAGCCACTATGCAATGAATAAGCGGCACTCAGCAATTCTAGGGTGGAACGCACACTAATCGGGCTGGGGTCATCGCTTTCGATTTCGGTCGCACCAATAACGTATTGGTGTTGCGGTTTCGGTACGATATACAGCGGGTAACGCGGGTGCATCAAACGAATCGGACGCTGTAGCGACACCTCCGGGGCATATAAGCGTATCACTTCGCCACGCACCCCGCGCAACTGTGGCAGATCGGGTTTGGCGCCGAGACCACGACAGTCGATTACCCAATCAAACTGTTTGCGGTGTTGTTGAGCCATCACATAGCCGCCTTCAATATGTTCAACTAAAGTATGCGTAAAACAGCCTATATTACTGTTTTTAATTGCCTCCTCACTGACGCTATATAGAGTGCGATTGTCTAACTGACCCTCGCCACGCAAATACATACCCTGTTGGAATTGCTCGCCAATCTCCGGCTCCAGCGTGCGTAATTGTCGCACATCGCAGGGGCGCATGTAGTCGGCAATATCGCTATCGTTCAGGTTATGTTGCAGATGGTGAATGAAATTCAAATAATCACCGTGATCCTGTGGATGCGCGACAATCAAACTACCCTGCCGTTGAAAAAATACTTTGCGCGGTAGTTTCTCCAGCAATACCGACCATTGCTCCAGTGATGCCAGCCCGAGCCGCACTATCAAGCGGTCGGCAGTACCCGCTTCAGCAAGCGGTGCCAGCATCGCCGCTGCCGCATAACCAGCACTGCGCTGTGCCGCCAGACTGTCACGTTCGTAGAGGCTGACCTGATAACGGGCAGGACCCACCGAGCGTGCCAGTTCGAGGGCTAATAGTCGCCCGAATAATCCGGCCCCGACTATGGCAACCGTTTGCATAGCGGCGTTGTCTTTGTGCTGTCGGCTGGTTTACTGTGCCTTGTGATAAATCTCGCTACCTTTAGAGAGAAATTCCTCCGATTTTTGCTGCATTCCGGCGATTGCATAGTCAGATAACTCGCTCTGTTTCTGCTCGGCTTGTTGTTGATTAGCTTGCTGATTAGCTTGTTGCTTGGCATAGACCCGCACATCTTGTGAGATTTTCATCGAACAGAATTTAGGACCGCACATCGAGCAAAAATGCGCTATCTTGCCGGATTCTTTCGGCAGGGTTTCATCGTGATACTCACGCGCCCGATCTGGGTTCAGTGCCAGATTAAATTGGTCATGCCAGCGGAATTCAAAACGTGCTTTCGACAAGGCATTATCGCGCACTTGCGCACCCGGATGCCCCTTTGCCAAATCCGCCGCATGAGCGGCAATTTTATAAGTAATTAAACCCTCTTTAACGTCTTCTTTGTTTGGTAGCCCCAAATGCTCTTTGGGGGTCACATAGCAGAGCATGGCACAACCGTACCAACCAATCATCGCAGCACCAATGCCGGACGTAATATGATCATAGCCGGGCGCAATATCGGTGGTCAGCGGGCCCAACGTGTAGAACGGTGCTTCACCGCATTCAATCAATTGCTTGTCCATGTTTTCCTTAATCAAGTGCATCGGAATATGTCCGGGACCCTCGATAATGGTTTGCACATCATGTTTCCATGCAATCTTGGTCAACTCGCCGAGCGTTTCAAGCTCGCTAAATTGCGCTTCGTCATTGGCATCGGCAATCGATCCGGGACGTAAGCCATCGCCCAGCGAAAAGGACACATCATAGGTCTTCATTATTTCGCAAATGTCCTCGAAATGCGTATAAAGAAAACTTTCCTGATGATGTGCCAGACACCATTTCGCCATAATTGAGCCACCACGAGACACCAGCCCAGTAACACGTTTGGCGGTCATCGGCACATAGCGCAACAAGACCCCAGCATGAATAGTAAAATAATCAACCCCCTGCTCCGCCTGCTCAATCAAGGTGTCGCGGAACACTTCCCATGTCAGGTTTTCAGCAACGCCATTGACCTTTTCCAATGCCTGATAAATCGGCACCGTGCCAATCGGCACCGGCGAATTGCGTATAATCCACTCGCGCGTTTCGTGAATATTTTTGCCTGTGGACAAATCCATCACCGTATCACCGCCCCAGCGCGTTGCCCAGACCAGTTTTTCCACTTCTTCTTCAATCGAGGAGCCGAGCGCAGAATTGCCGATATTAGCGTTCACTTTCACTAAAAAGTTACGCCCGATAATCATCGGCTCGGCTTCCGGGTGGTTGATATTACACGGGATAACAGCACGTCCAGCTGCCACTTCCTGACGGACAAATTCCGCCGTAATTTCACCCGTTAGGTTGGCACCGAAACTTTGCCCGGGGTGTTGATGATGCAAATCCTCATCGCCCATTGCCGCCTGTTTGGTGTTTTCCCGAATGGCAATATATTCCATTTCTGGAGTGATGATGCCGCGCCTTGCATAGTGCATTTGCGAAACATTTCGCCCCGCTTTGGCGCGTCTTGGTTTAGGTAAGTCATTGAAACGCAGGTGATCCAACCCTTGATTCGCCATGCGCTGCTGGCTGTATATGGAGGTCAGGGAAGCCAGTGGCTCGGTGTCATCACGCGCTTCAATCCATGTTTGACGTAGTGCGGGCAACCCCTTACGCAAATCAATCTGAACATCGGGGTCGGTATAGGGTCCAGAAGTATCATAGACACGAATCGGCGCATTCGGTTTAAGCTCCGGCTTGGCTTCATCACCGCCGACCAAAGAATCGGCCAAGGTGATTTCACGCATACCGACTTGAATACTCGGGTCACTCCCGGCTAGATAGACTTTGTGGGAGTTTGGAAACGGTTGTTTACTGTATCTATCTAACTCACTGAATTGTTTGATGGTGGCAGGCATGTGCAAATCCTCGCGTTTAAGGTGTTGGCTGTGAAGCACCGGAATATCGCAAATGACCCGAGAATATTATAACCTGCTACCTGCCCATGTGCTACATGATCATGTACTACATGCTCATGCAACATGGAACGACTGACAGGATAACTTGTTCCCTTCGCAGGTTTTACCCTGATCAGGTTCAACGGATCCCGCAATGCGGTCTCAGCTTGAGGCACTCCGACAAGAGCTAAGAAGTATAGCGTTAAACGACGCTGGATACAATATAGGCTTGTCGTAAAATGGAGTTTTTAGCTTGTTATGAATATTTAAGTCCTTGTTATTAAACTTCATTTTCTTAAAATTGGACTGATTTTGAATTGGTGGATTCGACTCATAAACGCACCACCGCCAACAAACGAGCATCTATGCCAGTATGCTCAAAAAACACCTGATTAGGTGTTTTAAATCCCAAACATTTTCTCGATCGGGTGTTAATTTATGAACGGCTATTTTAACCTCATTGAAGCGAACATCGGTCAACTTCATTGATTTAGGGAAGTATTGTCGTAACAAACCATTTGCATTTTCGTTTTGTCCGCACTCCCACGAGAGACTGTGCCAAGAAACCCACTACCCCTATTCACATTCTTATTACTTCCCTTAATTAACCGACGTTCATGGCATTTCAAGCCAATACACCGCCCCTGCAAAAATACCTGATGATTATGGCAATAAACCTTCGAAACCTGACCAAATTATTAAACATAACTAACTGATTATAATCATTAAACAGAGACTTTATGAGTGATTATATACGCGGTTTAGATCGCCAGCAACAACTGTTATTCCCAGATCGGCTGGATGATCGGCGAGAATGATCCGGTTCGTGTTATTGATGCCTATGTCGATAGTTTAGATGTTGAGTTCTTAGGCTTTACAACAAGGTACAGCGACAAAAACAACAATGGTCGCCCCGCCTTTTGCCCAAAATTGATGCTGAAGCTCACTATCTATGGCTATACCAATAAAATAAGAAGTTCCCGCCATCTGGCTCGGGAAACCCATAGAAATATCGATCTTATCTGGTTATTGCAAGGCTTAAAGCCCACCTATAAGACGATTGCTAATTTTAGAAAAAATAATGTCGCAGCACTCAAGAATACATTTAAGGAATTTGTTTTACTGTGCCAAAATATCAATCTCATTGAAGGTCAATGAGTGGCACTGGATGGAGCGTTTTTGCGAGCCAATGCGTCCAAAAACACCTTGATTGTTAAATCCACTGTGGATAAAAAAATAGACAAGGTAACGCAGGCTATCGAGGACTACCTGAACTTATTAAACACCACAGACCAGCAGGAGGAACCGGAAAAGACACTGGATGATCCCGACTTGATTCATAAAATACAAGCACTTAAAGAGTGCAAACAAAAGATGGAAGAGGATTTGAACAGGTTAGAGTAACTGGGCAAGAAGCAATATAACACAACCGACCCAGATGCCGCATTGATGTGCAAACCAGCGCATCATCTGGTCGCTTATAACTGCCAAATCGTGGTGGATGACAAAGCAAAGCTGATTGTCGCAACGGATGTATCAAGTCAAGGCAATGACGCACAGCAGTTGCATCAGATGGCAAGTCAGGCGAAAGAAATCTTAGCCCTTGAGACTTTGGATGTGGTTGCCGATAAGGGCTATTATAGTACAAAAGAGATAAAGAACTGTGTTGACGACAAAATCTACCCAATCATCCCGCCACCGATCATCCCATCGATTGATACGCAACAGAAACAAAAGAAGACTGGCAGATACACTAAAGAGGATTTTGTCTATTGTTGTACATCTTAGAGGGTCGCAAGACGAATACACCTGCCCTAACGGCAAAACACTGACAAAAAAAAGCAACCCCAAGCCTATCCAAAGGCAAACTTGGGTTTATTTATAGCACCAGTGCCACAGATTGCAAGGCTTGCCCTTTGCGCAGCGAGTGCATGGCAAAGCAAACGCCTCACCGAAGAATATGGCGCTGGGAACATGAATCCTTTATACAATCCTGTCGCGAGTCTATGCAAACAGAATCAGCCAAGGCGATTATCAAAAGAAGAGGGTCGATTGTGGAGCATCCTTTTGGCACCATAAAGCGGTCATTAGGCTGGGATCACTACCTGGTCAGAGGCAAAGAAAAAGTATCCGGTGCCTATGGTTTTGATTGGGCACTGATTATGTTTTGCTATAACTTTAAGCGTGTTTTGAACATGATTTGGTCGGGGATCGCTATACATGGTTACGCAATCCCAACAACTGGAGTGAAAAAGATAAAGCCACTTTTTCTTGCCTTCAATCAAAAGGGTTGAAGGTCGCCCGAGATTGGGCAATCAAAGAGATGCCGCTTGATCTGTGGACTTACTGCGATGATAAACTAGCCCAATCGTTCTTTAAGAAAGGGTACTGCTGGGCGACACATTCACGTCTAAATCCGGTCATATCAGTTGCCAAGATCCTGAAAAACCACCTCGATAACATAATGACCTACCTGAAATATCACATCACCAATGCAGCCGCAAAAGGATTTAATTCAAAGATTCAGTCCATAAAATTGGCTACCAAAGGATTTAGAAACCTCGAAAACTATCGCGTTTCAATTTTGTTTCACTGCGGAAAACTCAAACTCTACCCATAGGTTGCCAGAAGAACCGTAACCTGTAAAGATTTTCAGGACAGAAAATGATGATGTTATTGAGAATATTTATCAAACACCGAGCCGATTGTGAATTACAATTCCTCAATCAGACATTTGGCATAGCAACCGCATGCGGTCGGCAACGATTGACCGGGGCATTCAGGCGATGGCTTCTATTATTGTTGTATCGGTAAAACTTTCGACACTCATTATATGAAAATAATCATACTCGGTGGTGGTCAGGTTGGTGCATCTGTTGCCGAAATCCTGTCACGCGAAGAAAACGATATTACGGTAGTTGATGACGACCGTGAAAACCTCAATACCATGCAGGATCGAATGGATATTCGAACAGTACACGGCAATGCTTCTTCGCCGCAAGTACTCAAACAGGCAGGTGCGGATGATGTAGATTTGATGCTTGCAGTCACCAATTCCGATGAAGTGAATATGATCGCCTGTCAGGTCGCACATACCCTATTCCATACTCCTATGAAAATTGCGCGGGTACGTTCTGCGGACTATTTGGAGTATGAACAATTATTTTGTAATGAATCGATTCCGGTTGATGTCATTATTAGTCCAGAACAAATTTTAAATTATCAAATTCAGCGATTGATTGAATACCCCGGTGCATTACAAGTAATTGATTTTGCAGGCGGTAAAATTCGATTGGTCGCTTTGAAGGCATACTACGGCGGGGCATTGGTCGGGCATGAGTTAAAAGATTTGAAAGATCACCTGCCCTCAGTAAAAACCAGAGTTGCGGCAATATATCGACAGGATAGTGCCATTATACCGACGGGTAAAACTGTGATTGAAGTGGACGATGAGGTGTTTTTTATTGCTACCCATGAAGATATCAAGCAGGTGATGCAGGAACTGCGTAGCATAGAAGAAGTCGGAAAAAAGGTGATCATTGCTGGAGCTGGCAATATCGGATTCCGTCTAGCACATTCGCTGGAACATAACGGCTATCAGGTCAAGTTGATTGAGCGTGATGCCGAGCGTGCTGCTTGGGTTTCCGAGCAATTAGAAAACACCGTTGTTTTACAGGGTGATGCGGCAGATGAAGAGTTACTTCGGCAGGAGAATATCGATAACATGGAATTATTCTGTTCGTTGACCAATGAAGATGAGGCAAACATTCTTTCCGCCATGCTGGCAAAACGTCTCGGCGCACGGCGCGCAATGGCTATTGTCAATCGAGCTGCCTATATCGATCTCATCGAAAGCAGTGTTCTGGACATTGCCATATCTCCGCGACTTTCAACCGTGAGCGCATTGCTGTCTCATGTTCGTCGAGGTGATGTAGTGGCAGCACATTCTCTTCGTCGGGGCGTTGCTGAAGCGATTGAAGCGGTGGTACATGGTGACCGCAAGACATCAAAAATTGTCGGACGAAAATTAGCCGATATTAAACTCCCAGACGGGGCAACAATCGGGGCGATTATGCGTAATGACGAGTTAATTCGTCTGGAAGGGGACGCGGTTATTGAAGATGGCGACCACGTTATCATATTTGTTATTGATAAACGTAAAATTCCAGATGTAGAGAAATTATTTCAGGTATCAGCCACTTTTTTCTAAGGTATCTGACATGCAAACACTCGGTATTATGAAAATCCTTGGCATCCTAATCGGTTTATTCGGTGCCACCTTGATACCACCGATTGCGGTTTCATTGCTCTTTGTGGATCAAGCGCATGAGGCATTTATCACATCACTCATAATCGTTTTAACGATTGGTGCACTGTGCTGGTTTCCAGCACGACACTACAGAGGCGCGTTGCGATTTCGAGATGGTTTTCTGATTGTGGTGCTAATCTGGGTGGTATTATCGATAATGGCAGCCATTCCGTTGTTACTGGTCAACAATCCCGATTTGCGGATAGTGGATGCGCTGTTTGAATCGGCTTCTGCACTAACCACGACAGGTGCGACCATTTTATCGGGCATTGACAACTTGCCGCAATCGGTTTTGTACTATCGTCAGCAACTGCAATGGCTCGGTGGTATGGGGATTATTGTCCTTGCCGTTGCCGTCATGCCGACACTCGGTGTCGGTGGAATGCAACTGTATCGGGCAGAAACACCCGGACCAATGAAAAACAAACTAACCCCCCGAATCTCCGAAACGGCAAAGACGATATGGCGTATCTATCTCGGCTTAACGGTCGTCTGTGGTGTCGCTTATTATTTTGCTGGAATGACGGCTTTCGATGCCATCGGTCATGCGTTTTCAACGGTTGCCATCGGCGGATTCTCAACCCACGATGCCAGTCTAGGTTATTTCCAAAGCAATTCAATCAATTTGGTGGCAACGGTCTTTATGTTGTTGGCGGGGTTGAACTTCGCACTCCATTTTTCCGCATTTCGCTATCGCAGTGTTGCGATTTACTTACAAGACCCTGAGGCAAGAGCTTATTTCGGATTGATACTACTGACCAGCGTGCTTATCGTTATTATGTTGCAACATCATCAAGTACATGATGCGTTGAGCGACAACATGATTCAGGGTGTTGTTCAGGTCGTGTCGATTGTAACCACGACCGGATTCACGACGACAAATTTCTCACTCTGGCCGACATTTCTGCCGATATTACTCATTTTATTGAGTAGCGCAGGTGGTTGTGCTGGTTCGACTGCTGGCGGCATGAAAATTATTCGTATGATGCTGTTATGCAAACAAGGCACGCGGGAGATTTCAAAATTAGTCCATCCAAACGCATTGATTCCCATTAAACTAGGTGGCAAACCAGTATCAGATAATATAGTCAATGCAGTGTGGGGGTTCATTTCTTTATACCTGTTGAGCTATGTACTCCTGTTTATCGTCATGCTCGCCAGCGGTAGCGATTTAACGACCTCGTTTTCAGCCGTGTCTGCTTGCCTAAATAATCTGGGTCCCGGACTGGGTTCGATCTCGCAAAACTATGCCAATATTACAGATGCAGGGAAAATGGTGCTTACTTTTGCCATGTTGCTTGGCAGACTGGAGCTATTTACATTATTGGTGCTGTTTTCGCCAGTCTTTTGGAAGGGTTGAGCGGTGTGGAGGTATGATTGAAAATAAGACTATTGTGAAGTCAGCCAGCTATTGACCCGTTTAATATCCGCTTCGTCTAACTGCCCGACCGACATTTCCAGTTCCAACACGGCAATAATATAGTCATATCGAGTGCGTAGGTATTCGGTTCGTGAACGCGATAAATCACGTTGTGCATCGAGGACATCAAGGTTTGTGGTTAGTCCCGCACTAAAGCCTTGCTTTTTTGCCTGCAGCGCGCTTTCGCCAGCGGTAACCGCATCCAATAATGCCCGAACCCGACTAATACCACTGGTGACTGCCAAAAATGCCGAGCTGGTTTTACTTGATGCCACACGTCGTGTTTGTGCCAGTAAACGCTCTACACGATTATAGTTGAGTCCTGCTTGCTCGGTTTTCAGTGCAATTGTTCCGCCAAGATAGAGCGGCAATTTTACCGACAAGGTAGCGACAGAGGTGTTATTCCCATCAGCGATGAACGCCATGTTGCCACTCATATTGATGGTCGGCCATCTACCCGCACGTTGTTTGTTTATGTCCTGTAATGCAACTTCCAGATGCAACGTATTGACCTGAATATCCAGATTGTGTGCCATGCCGCGTGTGTTCCAGACATCAGCATCATTCGGCACGGGCAATTCCAGTGGCGTAGCATCATCAAGCACGGACAATGCTTCGGGGGTTCTGCCAATGATTTGTATGAGTGCGGTAAGGCTATTGTGAATCCGATTTTGAGCCTGAATTTCATTGGCTTCCGCCAGCTTAAAGCGCGCCTTGGCATCGAATACATCGGTTTTGGTTACCAGCCCCACTTGTAGCCGCTCGGTGGCAAGTTCCATTTGTCGCCGAATGGCAATTTTTTCGAGATGTGCTACCGCTTGGGTATCTTGTGCTGCCAGCAGATTAAAATAGCGGTTGGCAACCCGTAAAATCAACTGCTGTTTCGCTTGGCGTAATTGCAACGTAGCAATATCAACCTGATACCCGCTTTGGGTGATGCCCAAACGTTTTGATTTGTCGTACAGCGGGAGATTGACATTAAAATCAATGCCAGTCACAAGGGTGTCTTGCTTGCCCCTATTGCGAGCAACCCCACTACTAGCGGTCAGCGATGGTTTGAATGCGGAACGGGCAAGGGGTAGGTTTATTCGCGCTGATTCGTGAGCGAACACAGCAACACGATATTCCTGATCATCAGTGAGCGCAAGTTCATAAATATCCCATAAATCCGCACTATATGATTTTTCAATCGTAACGCCAACAACAACCCAGAATAGGGTCAATGACGAAAAAAAGGCAGTTCGGATACAAAGCATTTTGAGTGTCTGTCATTAGAATACGAAAGATTGGCTATCATCCGCATTCACCAATCGGGGTACGCTGGTTTCAAACAATGACTGTTTGCTACCGTCAGTACGATAAACGACAACATGCATGGCTGGATCATCGCCTTCAATTCCAACCACACACCCATCGGTATTGATCATTTTAAGAAAGGCGTGATCCATTTTTGGCATCGAACCAGTAATCAAGATCGCGTCAAATTTCCGTGCATGCTTTCCGATACACTGATGAGATGCACTACAAAATGCGAAACAATCGTCATGTATTAATTGCACGTTGGTGATTCCTGCCATAATCAAATTCGTGTCCGCTTGATGGATTAATTGCACGTCTATTTCGATGCTAAGAACATGCTCGCAGAGCGTAGCAAGCAAGGCGGTCAGATAACCCGTACCCGTGCCAATCTCCAAAACCTGATGTTTTGGCTTCACGCCCATCGCTTCAATCATACGCGCCCCGACCTTAGGTTCTAGCATTACCTTGCCTGCCTCCGCAGGATTGTCACCCATCGGAATAGGCACATCGGCAAACGACAGCAATTGATATTGGCTAGGCACAAAATCTTCGCGGCGAATTTCAGCCAGCACATTCAAGGTTTGCATCTGCAACACATTCCACGGACGGATTTGTTGTTCAATCATATTCGCACGAGCGATTTCGTCATTCATCATGTCAGTATTGGGTCAGTGAAGGAGTATCTTACCAAACTTCATTGTTTGCCAGTATTCTTTTAACAACAATTCTCGAGCTAATAAGCGTCTCTAATGCCGATTTTTGTGCATACAGGAAAATACCGACGCAGAACCACAGTACGGGCTTGTCTGAAAATGGAGTTTTTGGCTTGTTGTGAATATTTAAGTCCTTGTTATTAAACATTTTATTTTCTTAAAATTGGACTGATTTTGAATTAACCGACAAGCCCAGTGCATAAAAACACACCCACAAGGTTGCTTGTCCATATCCCCTATCGTCACTCGAAGCCGAATAACATTGAAAATCAAATTGAATGAGGTATATTATTGGCTTACATTAATGGGCGGGGCTAGCCGTAACGGTGACCGCAGCATAAAAATCCATCACCTTCTTAAATTCGCTTTCCAAAAAACAACTTAATTATGACTACTCGATTACTTTCTCTAGTTGGATTTCTTGCTTGTGTACTGCTGATTGCCAGCGCACTTTATTTTCAGTATATAGAGAACCTGAACCCATGCCCGTTATGTCTCTTCCAGCGTGTTGCGTTTATCGCTATGGGGCTGGTGTTTATGGTAAGCTGGTTGCACAAATGTAATGGCGTTGGTAATCGGATATATGGGTTTTTAGCCAGTCTTTTTGGGTTATTTGGCATTGCCGTTGCCATGCGTCACTTGTGGCTACAACATCTCCCAGCCGATCAGGTGCCTGAATGTGGACCTGATTTATATTATATGCTGGACGTTTTTCCATTCACTAAAGTGCTTGAAACCGTATTCAAAGGCTCTGGAGAATGTGCCGAAGTTTCGTGGACATTGTGGCAAATTTCTATGCCGGGCTGGAGTTTAATTTGGCTAGTCGTTTTAACCATACTTGCGCTGACCCTGATGTTACGAACCCGCAGGAAGCGATAACACGCATTGGTATTGGCATTAATGCAATCATGAAGCGAACCGGACAAGTGCGGATTATCGGTGGGCAATGGAAGCACAGATACATTCGCTTTCCCCATATTCGCGCGTTACGCCCATCCACCGATGCAACCCGTGAAACCGTTTTTAACTGGTTAAGGAATGATCTGGTTGGCAGTACCTGTCTCGATTTATATGCTGGCAGTGGTGCGTTTGGTTTCGAGGCGGCATCGCGCGGGGCAAAATCTGTGGTGATGGTCGAACATCATCGTCAAATAATCCAGAGCCTGCATCAAACCAGAACATTGTTAGCCGCCGAGCATATTATCGACATCTGTCAGCAAGACGTATTACATTATCTGCAATCGCCTACGCAAAAATCCAAGCCACAAAAATTTGACCTCGTGTTCATGGACGCACCGTTTAAGGACACCAATCTCCATACAATATGCGACTCGCTAATAACCCATAACCGACTCAATGATGACGCACGGATTTATATTGAATCACAAAAATCAAATTGCCCCTTACCAATCCCAGCCGCTTGGCATATTAGCAGACAGTCCCGACGTGGCATGGTGCAAGCAACCCTGATAACGACTAACCAACCAACTCCACAATGGCAAAAATAGCAGTCTATCCAGGCACATTTGACCCGATTACCAATGGTCATAGCGACCTCGTCATTCGGGGTGCGCGGATGTTTGACCGAGTAATATTAGCCATCGCCAACAACCCCGAGAAATCGCCTCTTTTTTCTTTGGACGAGCGCATTTGTTTGGCTAAAGCGGTCTTGCAGAACACCGCTGAACCCTCAAACAACATTGATGTGGTTGGATTTCCTGGACTGCTGATTGATTTTGTCAGCACCCAAGATGCCAGTGTCATTATTCGCGGGCTACGCGCCGTTTCAGATTTCGAGTATGAATTCCAACTGGCTTCCATGAATCGTAAGCTGAATAGCGAAATCGAAACCGTGTTTTTGACCCCATCGGAAAATCATACTTTTGTATCGGCAAGCATGGTAAAAGAAATTGCCCGTTACGGTGGCGATGTCAGTCAGTTTGTGCATAAAAAAGTGTTTGATGCGTTGCGTGAAAAATTCTGCGATTACAAATAAACGGCACAATGGCTTTATACATCACCGATGATTGTATCAATTGCGATGTCTGCGAACCGGAGTGTCCGAATGATGCCATTTATCAGGGCGAATTGATTTACGAAATCAACAGCCAGCTATGCACCGAATGTGTCGGGCATTTTGAAACCAGCCAATGTGTCGAAGTATGCCCAGTCGCCTGTATTCCGGTTGACCCAAAACACATTGAGTCGGACGATGAGCTGATGCTCAAGTATAAAGCCATGATAAATAAAACGGCTTAAACACGGGGTTAACTCATTTACGCGGATAAATTTGCTTGTGGTAATGGTTTTGAAATCGCCCCCGAAGTTTTCCGCCCAGCCCACTGACCCCTCAGAGCATGTGCCGAAGCATGGCGAGTTCGATGAATTTGGCAGCATGCTCCACCAGCGTGCACAACAACGCCGTGGCCGATTTTGTGTTGTGCTGTGTGGCGATGTTGAATGGGGCAAGGACGCGGCTCGAGCGATGTGTGCGAGCTATGCGCCCGAGTCAGTTATTCAAGTGACCGATGGCAATTTATTGGCACAGCACAAAACAGCAACGATTGGCATCAGTCGGGCACGGCAACTATTAGGAAGCGAGTTTGCAACGGTTGTGTATGATTGTTTCAGTGGTTTTGATGCCGATGCGGTCGGTATTTTGGGCGGCACCATCAAGGCGGGCGGATTATTCATCATGGTTGCGCCGACTATCGAACAATGGGCTGAATTTGATGACCCGCAATACGCTCGGATTATGTCCTATGGCGATGCAAAACCCAAATCTAGCCGTTACATTAAAAGACTGGTCAAGTGCATTACAAAATCGCCGCACTGTCTATTGGTGCGACAACATCACCGCCTGCCACATATCAATGAAGCACAATCCACGTGCGCAAGTCGCCCAGATTTTACCGACCAAAACAATGCTATAGCCGCCGTTAAACGAGTCATCGACGGGGCAAGACGACATCCGGTGGTGTTGCTGTCCGATCGTGGTCGCGGAAAATCTGCCGCACTGGGGATTGCTACCGCTCAACTGCTCAACAGCAGCCTGAAGCATATCGCAGTTACCAGCCTGAATAGAGCCGCTACGGCATCGGTGTTCAAACATGCCGCATTACACACCCAATTTGATGGACTCCGTTTTGTCGCGCCCGATAAGTTAATCGCAACAAAAGCAGACCTTGATTTGCTTTTGGTCGATGAAGCTGCCTCTATTCCCCTCTCAATGCTACAAAAATTGCTTGAAATGTATCCCCGAATTGCGTTTGCCAGCACCGTGCATGGTTATGAAGGCACCGGACGTGGGTTCGCATTGCGCTTTAAGGAATTGCTGGATGCCCATACTCGCGGCTGGAAATCATGCACGCTGACAGCACCAATCAGATGGGCGCGGGATGATGCGCTGGAGCAATTTTTGTTTGACACGTTATTGCTCAATGCCGAGCCAGCCACATTGTCAATGGCAAGCGGCACGAACACCATCACCGATGAAATTTCATCGCCGGCGGCATCGGCTGAACTCCACTTTAGCGTCATTGACCGAAACGATTTATCCCAAAATGAATCCTTAACCCGCGACTTATTCGGCTTGTTGACACAGGCGCACTACCGTACCCGACCATCTGATCTCCGCCACCTGCTGGATGCCGCAAACCTGAACATTTTTACTATTTCCCGAGATGCCTCCAGAGATAGCTCCCGAGACAGCATTAGGAGAAGCGAAATATTGGCGGTGGCTGTGGTCGGCATTGAAGGCGGCTTCACTGATGATATTGCGCGCAAAATCTGGGCTAACCAAAGCCGTCCAAACGGTCATTTGCTTGCCCAATTACTATGCGCCCAACAAGGGCTGATTGACGCTGCTAGACTCCAGATTGCACGCATCATGCGTATTGTCGTCAACCCCAGCCTGCAACGGCGTGGGATTGGCAGACAATTACTTGAACACATTGCCGATTTTTATCTCGACAAAGCCGATTTGTTAGGTAGCACGTTTGCCGTCAACCTTGCGGTGCTTGAGTTCTGGCTAGACAGCGACTATCTACCCGTACGCATCGGACAACACCAAAGCCATAATACAGGGAGCCATTCCTGCACCCTGATTAAGGCTATTTCGGCAGCAGGGACATCTTTGCTCGGTCGAGCCGCCGATAAATTTTCAGATAATCTGGGTCATCAACTCAATACCACCCTATCCGCTATCGATGCGGCACTCATCCCGCCGATTTATCGTGCTTTGGAGAAAACCAACACGGTCACACTAAAAGACTCCGATTTGGTTGATTTGGTTGGCTTTGCATTCGCTAATCAAAATATGGAAAACATTCCTGCTAGTCTAAGTCGACTCACCGAACATGTCTTGAAAGCGGATGTCTTTGGCAATGACGACCCACGGACGATGCTGTTGGTCGAACGTATTTTGTTGGGGAAATCATGGAGTACCTGTACTGCCTTGCGTCCGCCGAGGGCAAAAAAACAAGGTATTACTCGATTACGCACGAGCGTAGCAGACAGCCTGATGGCGTTGTATCCAGACGCACCACGAAATGACTATTTTAATTTGCCAAGCTGATTCAATTCCCGCCGGTTCAGGGCACGGTATTGGCGAGAAGCGCGTGCAAAGCGGCAATAAAGGCTTGGTTTTCGGTAGATGTGCCGATGGTGACGCGCATACTGTTAGCGAGACCATGATTAAGTTCGTCATCACCTGCAGAGGGGACTAGATTTTTAACCAAAACGCCCTTTTCTCGCAGTCCTTCAAATATCCTGTCCGAGTGGCGTGTGACCTTGAAAAATAAAAAGTTTGTTTCGCTAGGAAAAACCTCAATACCAGACATGTTACTCAACTCGTCGAAAACCCAATTTCTATCTTGTCTTATCTGCTCGGCTTGTTGTTGTAAAATAGCATGGTGTTGTAAATAAAATCGGGCACTTGCCTGCGTCAAACTATTGATATTATAAGGCAGGCGGAGTTTTTCCATTTGCTCAATCCAGCGCGAATGCCCCATCATCATACCCAATCGCAATCCCGCCAGACCGCTCTTCGACATCGTGCGTAGCACCAACAAATTAGGATAGACATCGATTTCAGCAAGCAAGGATTTATCCGAAAAAGCGAAATACGCCTCATCGACAACCACCAGACCGGGTGCGCGATTTAGCACCTGTCGAATGATATTCGGGTCAAAACTATTGCCAGTGGGATTGTTCGGATAGGCGAGGAAAATAGCGGCTGGATTGTGTTCTGTCATTGCCGTAAACAATGTTTCGGCATTGAGTGAAAAGTCCGTATTGAGTGGCACGCCGACAAATTTTGTTGCCGTCGCCGTGCTAATTTGTTGGTACATGGAAAAGGTCGGCAGTGGTGCGAGAAAGGTTCTGCCTGTGCCACCCACCAACATGGCAATAATCTGAATCAATTCATCGGAGCCATTCCCCAACATCAAACCACAATGTTCGGGTAGCACGAAGCAACTGCGAATCATCGTTTTCAATTCACTACAATCAGGGTCGGGATAGCGATTGATTTGCACCATATCCAAACAGGACAACCATTCGTTTTTAAGCACGTCAGGCAATGGATATGGGTTTTCCATCGCATCCAGTTTTACCAGCCCTTGTGCGGGCGGCACATGGTATGCCCGCATAGCACGCACATCAGCGGATACCCACTGTTGGATGCTGTTTTCTACGTCATTGTCGGCTAGTTTGGACATGTTTAGTGGTCTCAATTATTCATTTTTCATTTTCAATCATCGATACGATATTTCGCGGACTGCTCATGTGCCGTCAAGCCTTCACACTGTGCCAGCACTGCGGCAATTTTTGCCATCTCATGTGCGCCGCTTTTTGATGCTTGAATAAGGCTGCTACGCTTCTGAAAATCGTAAACGCCTAATGCGGAACTGAATCGCGCGGTGCCAGCAGTCGGCAAAACGTGATTCGGTCCCGCGCAATAGTCGCCTAAAACCTCGGCACTGTACGCACCCGAAAATATCGCTCCGGCATGACGAATTTTTGTCAGCACTGCTTGCTCGTCTTCAACCATCAACTGTAAATGCTCGGGGGCAATACGGTTTGAAACTTGTGCCGCCTGTGCGAGTGAATCAACCAAAATAAATGCGCCTTGGGTGTCGAGTGATTTTTCGATGATTTTTCTGCGCGTCATTTGCGGCAATAATTTAATCATCGCGGCGCGCACTTTCTCCAGCATGAGTGGCGAATTGGTGATGGCAATAGACTGCGCCAGCTCATCATGTTCGGCTTGCGAAAATAAATCCATCGCCACCCAATCAGGGTCAGCCGACTCATCGCAAATAATCACAATTTCTGACGGTCCGGCAATCATGTCAATGCCAACATCGCCAAACACCATTTTCTTGGCGGTGGCAACATAGATATTGCCAGGCCCGACAATTTTGTCCACTCGCGGAATGCTTTCCGTGCCGTAGGCAAGTGCCGCAATAGCCTGCGCGCCACCAATGGTGAATATTTTATCAACTTCGGCAATGGATGCGGCCGCAATAACCGCCGAATTGATTTCGCCATTGGGGGTCGGAACGGTCATAATGATTTCCCCGACACCCGCAATTTTAGCCGGAATCGTGCTCATCAACACGGAAGACGGATAAGCCGCCTTGCCGCCGGGCACATAAATACCGACTTTGTCCAGCGCGGTAATAATCTGCCCAAGCCGTGTACCGTTTGCTTCGCTATAGCTCCATGATTGCGCTACTTCGTGCTGATGAAACGCCCGAATCCGCGCCGCCGCGCCGCGAAGTGCTTGAGTTAATTCAGAACTAACCCGCTCAACATGCTGTGCGATGGCATCCGCATCCAACGTCAATTGTGATACCTGTTCGACCGCTAAACCATCTAATTGCCCAGTATAGTCAACAATCGCCTTATCGCCCTCGGTGCGTACCTTGGTAATAATCGACCTGACGATGTTGTCCACCGAATCGCCATCCCCGTTTCGAGCAGACTCACGATTTAATAATTTTTCCAACTGTGCCGCAAAATTTTCAGCACCAAAACGCAGCTCTAACATGGCAGGAAAAAGTGATTCATAATGAGTGGGTTATGTTATGACGGATTCTGATATTTTTTCTATCTCGCCTTTATTCAGTGCAGGTTCTTGTATTTCAAGTGCTTTCCATGCGCTTAAATAGGCAATTTTATCAATGATTTTTTTTAACTCATCTCCGCTAATTTTCTTGGCTTTTTTCAGATATAACAAAAGCCCGCCCAATATATTTTTGGAACCAATATAACTTTTTCCGCTGTGCATTTTTGCAGCAAATGCTGCGTAATAATTCATATCTAATATTGTGTGGATTGCTTCAAAACTTAAACCATCCATATATTGGGACATTTTTTCAGACCAACGACAGCACCAATATGCTTTGCCTAAGTAAAAATCGTTAAAGACAATTCTTTTCCCTCTTGGTGCATGGTTACACATGGAACGTAAAATTCTTCGGACGCGCTTGTCTATTGCTTTTTCATCAGATTTTAGTGCCTCATCAATCATATAACTACCCGTCTTAGTTGCACCATTTGATTCCGATGCCAAGTAATCGGGTTTGATGCAGCCCGTTTTAATCATGCTCATAATCACATAACCCCAGAAACCACAATAAGATGTTATTTCATCAGGGACATGCCCAAATGTCTCCCAAATATAATTTTGAGTGTCCTTTGGTGGACAGCAAAACTCATCCTCAGTAAACTGACGATCCAGACGATCCAAAGGAATAAATTCACCCTCTATAAATACTTTTTCACGACATAATAAGTTCTTGGTTAGATATTCTAAAAAACCATCCTTCACTGAACGACAAGATCGTAAAAAATCTTTTTGTTTTTCAGAACCTTTTTCTTCCAACAGGTTTTTTCCAAAATCCGCCCAAGCTTTCTCATCAAGACGTTTATATTCAGGCATCATCTGTCTCTTTATGTAGTGCTTGTATGGCATAAGGTCGCATTTTTGTAGCGGCTAAACTTGGGTTAAAATTCTCATTGTTCCAGTTTTCTCTAGTTTCACTTTCCAACTCTTCTAAATGTGCTGATAACACGCCACCTATTTCCTGCTCGCTCTTTAAATTTTGCATGTAAGCATATACGGCACACAAAACCTGAGTAATAATTGCCGACCTCATTGATTCAACCGCATTACTCGGGTCCGATTGAGTGACCTTATGCAGCTCATCGTACACATCTTGCCCACACAATACAGAAACAGGTGTTTCACCCTCACCAGCGTTCTCATTAACAACAACTTTCACCTCGCCAGAATTAAGATTTTCATCAAATACTATCTTCATTAAATTTGACACATCACCACTGGTAAATTTTAATTTTGGATCCAATGCGATTCGGGCGTATTTTGGTATATCTAATGAATCACCCTTGTCCCAAAAGTCAGTTAAACCCGATGAGTCATCTACTGTGGTTTTTCTGTCTTCTAAAATGACAATATTCGGCGTAATCTCTGGTGCATAGGAAAAATCCATAGGTATGGTTTGGGAGCAGGTTATTTCATCGTTATTTGTATTAATATCTTCGGTGCGGCATAAATGGTGTTGGCGTTCGGAGCTATCCCTGTAAAGCAATGAAACAGCAAACTTAGCGACACCAGCTTCTATAAATTGTCGAATAAATGATGCTCCTTTTAATACATGCTTTATTGTTAATTCTCTGTTGGCTTTAGATGCTTCAACTTCATAAGAAACCGCTTCCACAAAATCACCGCCGCCTTGCTGTAAAACAGGAAAGTCTAATATTAATTTATCCGACACCGTGATTACTCCACTTTTTTGGCTTTTTTAGGTCGCCGTTTTAACCCTAAAATTGGCAATAGGGCTACTTTCATACCCCCGATTTTAGGTGGCTTTTTGACTTGGACTATTATGTTGTATGGCGTTGCTTGTTTTAGCTGACCCAATTTAATCTGGCTTTTATTTGCATTCTCCTGAATCAATTTCCCATCTTTTTCTACGGCAATAAAATTAGGTATCTCTATCGTTTTTCCGTTAACTTCAACTGCTATAAAATCGAGATAAGTTTTTGTTTCTTCATTATCGTTATCTTCGCCCAAACACATTGACAACCAAACATCGTCATTAGCATCCATCATGTTTGGCACTATTCTTAATTTAACTTCCCATTTATCTCCTTTGTCTGTATATCTGGCAGCATTCGTTGACTCCAGATTTCGGCTAATAACAACTGGTTTAGGTCGAGGCGGAATTGGTTCCGGTGGATTCGTCTCTGGTGGATTCGGCTCGGGTGGTTTGGGTTTTGGTGGTTTCTTGCGCGGTTGCTGTTTCTTTGCTTTGTCATTTTGACCGCTTGACTTGCTGGCACCACTCGATTGTGCTTCGGCTTTGTTGGGTATAGGAAACAAAGGCAAATCAAAAGAGTCCCTATTAACCTCTACCAAGTGTTCCGTGATTTTTTCGCTCAACTCCTTTAGGAGTTTCTGCAAACATCTTTCGTCAGCCCTATCGAGTATTTTTCTTTGTAATTTGTTGTGATAGGGGCTTTCGGCTCCCTTAACTAATTTATGCAATCGTGGAGCATCTTGACCAACATCTATGACTGCCGTAAATGGTTCGAAGTTTGTCGCCTTTCTCAGAGCATTCATATCGCTGGAAAGCATAGAGTCGTGTCTAGCAATCAGCATACCGTTCCTGATTAAAACAATAGCAGGATCCGCATCTTTATCCGTTCTGACACAAACATGAACTTTGTCAGAGTTACTAAGTATTATTTCCTTCTGGTCGCCATCAATAACGGCTTTCAAGGCGTGATAGGTCGCCTTGCCGGATAAAATATTTTCTCCCATTGCCCGCCGAGAATCTTTTTTTTCTTCGATTATAGATTCAACCGCACTAATATCTATAGGTTTTGTTTCCTGATTGTCGTTATGAATTTTAATTTTTAAACCATCATGAGCAATCCCATGAAAAAAATTACTGGCAATAGCGTATTCTGCCTCAATATCCCAATTTTCAGACAGACCTAAAATAGCAACTATTGTGCCCGTATCAAGATCAGCCATCTTTGGGTTGAGAAAGCTTGGAAATTCCTCTGGGTAAACAAATATTGGATTCGACTCGTTTTCAGGTTTTTCTTTTACAATCCTACCCCTATTACCTCGTTGTGCGTTTTCATCCTGATACCCAGCTAAAATCGGTGAGCCAGTAAAAAGTGCCTTTATGCCTTCATTGTCGTCTCTATACTTGGTTGCATATAACACATAACGAAGTGATGAGAGCGAATAACTGGAGAGATTACCCACGCCAAAAGAACCGCCAGAATCCTCATTCTCCTTAATACTGACTCCGCCAGTCAGCATGGCATCCATCTTATTTTGTGCCATTCCTGCGCCATTATCAGAAAACATTAATACCTTTAATTGTTCCTGCTCCAGCGCAGACTTTATCTGCCTCACCCTTTGTTGTGAGTTCTCGTTGTAACTTTTTTGCTTTTCCGCCGTGCTGATTGCTTTCTCTAACACCTCTTCATAGCATTCAATATGCGGAATTTCATTTTTAGAAATTGTTTCAATGTATATGTTGATTTCACAGTCTCCGTTAGCGGTATTACGGGATGCATCCAAGCTATTTTGCAATAATTCCCTAATTGGATTTGCGTAGCTTTCTTTTTTATCCGCCAAATCAATGGCAGTAAAGCCTTTCATTTCAGCAAGTCTGAAGTATAATTTTGACATAGCAGTTCTTAACTAATCTGTACAGTTACATGGGACATAGCTTTCATCTTCTAAATATTCAGAGTGGATATTTTCTACTTTGCCTAAATTATTTAATTCTGCTTGTTGCTTTATTTTCTGATAAACAAATTCATTTGTTGCACCAAAAAAACCAATATAAGCAACATCTTTTTCTGACGTGACAATTCGTTTCTCTGCTTTCATATCACGGTTGTATTTTTTTTCCATTTGCACCCACCAATCAATAGAAGCAGGGGTGTTTTTAGTTTGTGTATCTTCTGATATTTCTTGCATAGCAATTTTCAATAATTTTCTTTTGCCTTTTAATGGGCAATAAACGCAGTTAGAAAATAGTCCATCATCAGATAAACCCAGATCAAACGATTGCTTTTTCCAAAAGTCAATAACGTCTTGTTGTGAGATATTATTTTCGATTAGTGGTGCCAAAATAATTTCTCCTGGGGGTTGGTTAAATAATGACTTACCTTTTTCATTTTTTGCGCCAGCAATTCTAGCGCGTATTTTTTCTACTCGTATTGCTTCATCTTTTCTAATACCCAAATAAGAGATATATGAAATGGCTTGCTCTCCAAATAGTTGTCCCTTATCGCCGATGACAGAATCCTCTAATGCCGCATTGTTGAAATATAAATTGCTATTAGTAAAATCTTGCCACCGTGCCGATTCCCTAATAAAACTGTTGTTTCTGACGAATTCCCTTTTGGCTAATAGAATTTCGTTGGGAGTGGAGCCACCATACACCTTATGAGACTTGATGACATTTTCATCAGTCATTCTTGGTGTTTCTCCATAGTGCCCTAGTCTTTCAATACCTGTTTTTTGCGCTAACCAGTCAGTCAAAAATGAATTGGTAATGAAAATTTTGAGTTCTCGCGTACAGATTCTGGTCTGCATATTTGGCAAAAACCCACCTAAAGAAACCATTTCTTCATATGCTTCACCCTTAAAACGATACCCATTTTTATTTTCATCGCTATATGGGTTTTCATTCACTAATCTATAACTAGGGTTTCTTCGCCAACCGTGTTTTCCTGCATCTTCATAAGTTTGATACTCAACCCAGAAAAACGGAATATTATATTTTTTTTCTGCTAACGCTTTCATTTTACGGGTAAATTCATATGTAGCTGCGTGCTCAGCCGAGGTATTGTTAAATACAATCACATCTCCTCTCTCCGGATTTAAGGCTTCTTGTTCCAATAGCTCCATGAGCATCATTCCAGAAGAGCGACCGCCAGAAAACTTAACAATATGTGGTCTATTCATCTCAACAAATCATCTAATCTATGGCTCGGGTATCGTAATGTCCGGGGACGCGGCGAACATTTGCGCCAATTTGTGATAATTTTTCTTCGATACAGTCATAGCCACGGTCAATATGATAGATACGGTCTATGACGGTGTCGCCTTGGGCAATGAGTCCGGCGAGCACCAAACATGCCGAGGCACGTAAATCAGTTGCCATCACGGGTGCGCCATAGAGTCCCTTGACCCCGCGAATAATGGCAGTGTTGCCGTCCAGTTCGATGTTTGCGCCCATGCGTTGCAATTCGTGAACGTGCATATAGCGATTTTCAAACACCGTCTCAACCACGGTTGCGGTGCCCTCGGCAATGGTGTTGAGTAAGACAAACTGTGCCTGCATGTCGGTCGGGAAAGCTGGATAGGGAGCGGTGCGAATGTTGACCGATTTTATTGCCCCCTCTGGAGCTTTGAGATAAATCCAATTATCGCCAGTTTCGATATGCGCACCCGCTTCGCGTAATTTATCCAGCACCGATTCAAGTTGTTTCGGCAATACATCCCTCACTTTTATTTCACCACCTGAAATGGCCGCTGCCACTAAAAAAGTGCCTGCTTCAATTCTATCGGGTATGACTCGATGGTGTGCGCCGCCGAGTTTTTCGACACCGTCAATGGTAATTTCGTCCGACCCAGCACCACTTACTTTTGCCCCCATCGCATTCAGGCAATTTGCCAAATCAATAACTTCAGGTTCGCGTGCGGCGTTTTCGATGATGGTTACGCCATCTGCGAGGGTTGCCGCCATCATCAAGTTTTCAGTCCCAGTTACGGATATTAAATCCATAAATATCCGCGCCCCTCTTAGTCTTTCGGCTTTGGCTTTAATATATCCGCTGTCGATGGTGATTTTCGCGCCCAATGCTTCAAGTCCCTTGATATGCAAATTCACCGGTCTTGAGCCGATGGCACAGCCACCCGGCAAGGACACTTCGGCTTTTCCGAAGCGAGCGACCAATGGACCGAGCACCAGAATCGAGGCACGCATGGTTCTAACTAATTCATACGGCGCGACCACGCTATTGACTTCTGCGGCATTCGCTTCAATAGATAATTTCTCATCGACCTGTAACTTCACCCCCAATTGACCGAGTAGTTCCATTGTTGTGGTGATGTCGTGCAGGTGGGGAATATTGCTGATTTCTAGGGTTTCTTCAGTCAGCAAGGAGGCAATCATCAACGGTAATGCGGCATTTTTTGCACCAGAAATTCGTACCGTACCGCGTAGCGGGCCACCGCCTGTTGCAATGAGTTTATCCATTATAAAGCACGCATTATGAAATCAATCCCAACGGTCATCTTTAACTTGCACCATGCCATCGACCACCTGCACCGGAAAGGTGTCAACCGCTTCATACGCTGGGGCGGCGGCGACTTGTCCGGTTTTGATGTCGAATTGCGCACCATGTCGCGGGCATTCGATATTTCCCCCAATCACACAACCACTGGCAATTTCACTGCCATCGTGGGTGCATACATCTTCGATGGCGTAAAACGCACCAGCGAGGTTGAAAATGGCAATCATGGCATCGTCCACCTCGACGACAACATGTTGACCGGGGTTTAATTGTGTCGCTTTGACAGCGTCAACCCACTCGCTCATAACAATGCTTATTAGCGTTCATATCAGACCTAATTCCAAACGTGCGGCTTCACTAATTAACGCCTGTGTCCATGGCGGCTCCCAAACCAACTCTACGGCAGCCCCGTTGATACCCTCAACCAAGGCAACGGTTTGCTCGACGATGCCAGGGAAAGTCGCCGCCACCGGACAACCGGGCGCGGTCAGAGTCATATCAATATGGGCAAAGGCATCGTTAATATCCACCTTATAAATCAGTCCAAGGTCATAAATATTGACCGGAATCTCGGGGTCGTAAACCGTTTTCAATGCCGCAATCACGCGCTCTACTAACTCCGCCTCCGCTACTGGCTCTGCGCTTGCTGACACCGCATCGTCATGTATATTCTGCGGCGATGTCTTTGCTGATGGGGCTATTTCGGGACCATTGTCATGATTAAACTGTTGCATAATTTCAGCTTTGCGCTGTTCAAGTTGGGTGTCAAAATTGACTCTTTTCATGGTTCAATATCCTTCAATTGATGTTCATAGACTAGGCGAAGAGAAAATGTCGCTCATGCTTCGTCTTCTAAATCTGTATGACCTAATTCGCTAGCTAGGCTTTGTTGCAAAAATTCTTTTAGTGGCAACGAAGCAATATCGACTTGACTCAAAACATCGTGAACAAACGCATAGGTCAACAGTAATTTCGCCTGTACCGTATCAATGCCACGAGTACGCAAATAAAACAAGGCATTTTCATCAATTTGACCAATGGTTGCCCCATGCGAACATTTAACATCATCGGCATAAATTTCAAGCTGTGGTTGGGTGTCCATTTCCGCATCCCGCGATAGCAACAGGGTTTTGTTGGTCTGTTGAGCGTCGGTTTTTTGTGCGTCTAGGGCGACCTTTACGCGCCCACGAAAGACTCCGCGTGAACGCTGGTCTAGCACTCCTTTGTATAACTCCATGCTGGTACAGTTTTCCGCCTGATGTAGCACGGTAGTATGATTATCAACATGTTGTTTGCCACTCAAACTGAAAACACCAAGCATATCACAATGCGCCCCTGTGCCATTCAACTCGGTGTGTAAATCATTCCTCACCAATGCCCCGCCTAAAGTGATTGTGCGACAACTCAATCTGCTATTTGCTGCCTGTTGCGCCCAAATACCACATACTTGATAGGCACGTTTCGCTTGCGTTTGAATCACATAGTAATCTAGTTCAGCGTCTGCTTTAAGTATGAGTTCGGTCGTGCTATTTGTCAGGGTATGGGCATCACCCGCAGAAACATAGCGTTCAATAATTTGCGCTTTGCTGTTCTTGCCAAGGACAATGAGATTTCTGGGTTGCGAAATAACCATGTCGGAACGGCTCAAAAACACCAATTCGATGGGCTTGTCGAGTTCGGTGTTTTCATCCAAATGAATGACAACGCCATCGCTATAAAACGCATTGTTTAATGCGGTAAACCCATGACTATGGTCAAGCACGCTACCTAGAATCGGTTTGATAGAATGGGGTTGGTTGGCAAGCACCTGCGCCATCGTCTCGATAGTAATCCCGCATGCTACCATATTGCTTGACGATGCACTGTCATGCTGTCCATCGATAAATACGATTTGGTGACTCTCCAAAGATGGGATTTTGAATGCCTGCAAATCAACAGTCGGGGCACTGTCTGCAAGCGCGGAAAAAGCCTTGCTGGTGATTGCTCTCAGTGGCGTGTGTCGCCAACCTTCATCACCTTGATTCGGAAAACCAACTTGGCTAAATCGTGCCAAATCAAACTTTCTTTGTGCTACCAGCCATGCCACATCCTGACCGGGTAAACTGTCTTGTATTTGCTCAAATTGCGTCACATAATGTGCCGTACCCACGGCAACCGACGGAGGCTCACTCAACCTAGCAGAGACTGGTTCAGACAGCATGTTCAGTCCACCGGTATCCTTTTTGCTCCAGCTCCAATGCCAGCGATTTGCCACCAGAGCGAATAATTTTCCCTTCGGCAAGCACATGCACATAGTCAGGCACAATGTAATCCAGCAAGCGCTGATAGTGGGTAACGATAATCATAGCACGATCTTTGCTGCGTAACGTATTGACTGCCAGAGCGACTGTTTGGAGTGCGTCAATATCCAACCCCGAATCGGTTTCATCGAGAATGCTCAGATAAGGCTCCAGCAATGCCATTTGCAACACTTCATTACGTTTTTTCTCGCCGCCCGAAAAACCTTCATTGACGGCGCGATATAAAAATTCCTGTTTAATTTCTACCAACGCCGCCTTCTGCTTAATCAGTTTAAGAAATTCCACTGCATCCAATTCGTCCTCGCCGCGATGCTTTCGAATTGCGTTTATCGATGCTTTTAACAAATACAAATTGGTCACCCCAGGTATTTCCACTGGATACTGAAAAGCCAAAAACAGCCCTTCTCGGGCACGAATTTCAGGCTCCATCACCAACAAATCCTGCTCGCGATAACGGATACTACCCGCCGTCACCGTATAGTTATTCCGACCGGCTAAGACATTCGCTAGGGTGCTTTTTCCAGAGCCATTAGGACCCATAATGGCATGTACTTCTCCCGCATTGACCTGTAGATTCACGCCCTTGAGAATGGTTTTTCCGTTGACATCTACATATAAGTCTGTAATTGATAACATTAAATAATCTCGAATTATATTTGGCGAATTCAACCCACTGCACCTTCCAAACTGATGCCCAATAATTTTTGTGCTTCCACCGCAAACTCCATCGGTAGTTCCTTGAACACTTCTTTGCAGAAGCCATTGACAATCATAGAAACTGCCTGCTCTTCCGACATGCCACGTTGAAGGCAATAGAATAGCTGATCTTCCCCTATGCGCGAGGTGGTCGCTTCGTGTTCGACCACTGCGGCTGGATTTTTGACTTCGATATAGGGAAAAGTATGGGCACCGCATTTGTCGCCCATCAGTAGTGAATCGCATTGCGAATGATTTCGGGCATTGTCCGCATTTTTAAGCACCTTGACCAGTCCGCGATAGGCATTTTGTCCGTAACCGGCAGAAATTCCTTTTGAAACAATCGTGCTTTTCGTATTCTTGCCGATATGCACCATCTTCGTACCAGTGTCCGCTTGTTGATAATTATTGGTCAGTGCGACCGAATAAAATTCGCCAATGGAATTGTCCCCTTCCAGCAATACGCTGGGGTATTTCCAAGTAATTGCCGAGCCAGTTTCCACTTGCGTCCATGAGATTTTTGCATGTTTGCCACGACACGCGCCACGCTTGGTCACGAAATTATAAATCCCGCCCTTGCCGTTTTCATCGCCCGGATACCAGTTCTGTACGGTCGAGTATTTTATCTGTGCCCCTTTTAAGGCAACCAGCTCCACGACTGCCGCATGTAATTGGTTTTCATCCCGCATCGGTGCGGTACAGCCTTCAAGATAACTGACATAACTGTCTTCATCGGCAACAATCAAGGTGCGTTCAAATTGACCGGTATTCATCGCATTGATGCGAAAATAGGTCGCCAACTCCATCGGACAACGCACTCCTTTAGGGATATAAACAAAAGAGCCTTCGCTAAACACTGCCGAGTTCAACGCCGCATAAAAATTATCACCCGCCGGCACCACTGAGCCGAGATATTGCTTTACTAAATCGGGGTGGGTTTGCAACGCTTCCGATAATGGACAAAAAATTACCCCCGCATCGGACAGCGTTTTCTTAAATGTTGTCGCTATCGAAACACTATCAAAAATCGCATCCACTGCGACCTTAACACCAGCAAGCGATTTCTGCTCGTCAATCGGTATGCCCAGCTTCTCATAGGTTTCCAGTAACTTCGGGTCGACTTCATCTAAACTATCCAGTAACGCCTTCTGTTTTGGTGCAGAATAATAACTTATATCCTGAAAATCCACTGGCGGATACTGTAAATGAGGCCATTGCGGGGTTTCCATTTCCATCCAGCGGCGATAGGCATCAAGCCGCCAATTCAACATAAAATCCGGCTCGCCTTTTTTCGCTGAAATAGTGCGGATCACATATTCATTCAATCCTGGAGGTAGCGTATCCGAATCAATATCGGTTACAAACCCCTCTTTGTATTCTCGCTGAACTAAAGAGGTCAGCTCTCTTTCTGTATTTGCCATCAATATTTAACCATTAGGAACTTGTCACTGTGAAGCCATTTCGCTTGTTGACTAATCTTTAGTCGACATAATCTGAAGACGGTGGTTCAACATACTGCCCCATTCTCTTCGCGATGCGTTTTTCGCCAACTCCTGATGCAGGATTGGCCCCGTCAATACCGCTTTGCTGCATTAACTGCCCCAACTGAATGCCCGCTAGAAAACTGTATAACTGATCGCTCAACTCGCTCCACAGCCCATGCGACAGACAACGCTGACCACCATGGCAATTTTCCATGCCGCCACATCCAGTGATGTCCAGCGATTCATCCACTGCAACAATGATGTCGGCGATGCTAATTTGATCCACCTCCTTCGCTAGGACATATCCACCACCTGGCCCCCGCATCCCAATAATCAGATTAGATTGCCGCATTTTGGCAAACAATTGCTCCAGATAGGGCAATGATATACCTTGATTATCCGATATACTTTTTAATGTGACAGGCCCATCGCACTGGTTGATTGCCAAATCAATCATTGCGGTAACGGCATAGCGACCTTTGGTTGTCAAACGCATTATCGGGATTAAATAACGAGGTAGATTGCATCTTTACTACCTAGTATTTTACTCGGTTTTTGCTTTTCATGCAATATCAGCCCAGCGTTTAATGGTATCGCAATCATATTGGAGAAGCACCCCGATTGGCGTTACAATCAGGCTATGTATCGCATTATCAGTCTCGTTATGGTGTTCGTCCTACTCTTGCTCAGTGCATGTGCGGACACCGAGTTACCCGTTAAAATAACCCGTAATCAGCAAAATGAGCAACTTAAACAAGCGGAATTAGACACCTTGATGGCGATTCGGCGAGCATCAGAATGGCGAGTACGCGATAGCGTAACGGAGAATCGGGCAGTCAGACTTAGGGACTTGCTTGAAATTGCTCAGAAAATGCAGCAAGACGGTGAAACGACCGAAGCAAATCGACTGGCAATCAAAATTTCTAAAATCGTTGCCGCTGCATTGCAACAAGCCGATGACAACATCAATGCGTTACCTCGTTACCCTGATTCTGACAACCTATTACGATGACCGCCAAAACGCCCCGCTTAGTTTACACTGTCAAACAGCTCAATAGCACACTGCGTAACCTGCTGGAAATGCAGTACTCCTCAATTTGGGTTGAAGGAGAAGTTTCGGGACTGGCAACACCGACATCGGGACATTTATATTTTTCGTTGAAGGATCAAAACTCGTGCTTGCGTTGTGTTTTTTTTCGCAATCGACAGAGCCTCAACCGTCCGTCCGTCAAAGCGGGCATGCAAATATTATTGAGCGGACAAATTTCCTACTACGAAGCGCGTGGTGACCTGCAATTTATAGTCAATTACATGGAAGAAGCGGGTGAAGGCGTATTGCGCCGTGCCTTTGAAATGCTGAAACAAAAACTGGCCGCAGAGGGGTTATTTGCACAACAACATAAATCAGAAATACCTCGGTATCCTACCACCATCGGCATCATCACCTCACAGAGCGGTGCCGCATTGCACGACATTTTGGTAACCCTTAAACATCGATTCCCTTTACAAATCATTCTCTATCCGACTTTGGTTCAAGGTGTTGAAGCACCCGATAGCCTGATAACTGCTATCGAATCGGCAGAAAAACATCATCAGGCAGACATCCTTATCCTCGCTCGTGGCGGGGGTTCAGTGGAAGATCTTCAGGCGTTTAACGACGAGAGGGTCGCTCGCAAGATGTTTGATTGCACCATCCCGATAGTCAGCGGCATCGGACATGAAGTGGATTTTACGATTTGTGATTTTGTTGCCGATTACCGAGCTGCTACCCCCACTGCTGCTGCCCAATATGCCGCCCCCGAGTTTCACCAAATCAAACAGAGTTTCCGTTTGCTGGACAATCGTCTGCATGACAACACGCTCAGATACATTAGACGCTTCCAACAAGCGGTCGATTATGCTACGTCTAGATTGCTCCATCCCCAACAGAAATTGGATGGTTATCACACTGCACACCGGTATCTGTATAAACAACTCAACATGAGTATGCAAAGACATCTGATACTGGAAAACAACGCGCATAAAAAATACACTCGTTTAATCGCCGCCCACTGCCCTGACACCCGCATTCAATATCTGCAACAGCGGCTACATACCATCCGACGTACGCTTTGCCGTTGTGTTATGACTCAATGCGGACACAAACAGCATGTCGTACAGCAAAACCACGACAAAATTAGGCTGATGAATCCCGAACACACTCTGCAACGCGGTTATGCCATTGTACAAAACCATCAAAATAAGATTATCACCAAACCCAATCAAACCAAACTCGGGCAATCACTCCAAGTTAGACTCGGTGGGGGATGCATTCGAGTTTCAGTCGATGACAATTAAAGGTGTCTTTTGTGTACGAAGTACCTCTATTTACGGTTCTCCTGAGTTTCCTATGGGTAAAAGCCAAACAGTACTCAAAAATGTGGTGCAAGTATATTTTTTTATGGAGATATTCAAATGAAAGATACCCATTGTTTACGCAGATTTTGGGGCTTAGCGACCCATGGTGAATCACGGTGCGAATCACGGCTATTACGCCGAATTTGACCGACAAATCAATGACCATCCAGATAGATTGTACAAAGGGCACGAAAGGCGCGTGTAGTGTCTGATATGAATTTTGTTCGGTTTACGACCACCGTGAGCAACGCACATGGCGACATTGATACGATGCAATTCAAGACGCGCTTGGTCGTTCATGTTCCGCGTATTCATTGTAAAAAGCATGGAATCAAAAGCCTGAAAGTACTTATGGTAGATACGCAAGCACGCTTTACGCATTTATTTGATTTGCTATTGATGTGCTGTCGGCTTGTAGCAACAAGACACAAGCCGCAAAACTACTTGGCTTGTCGTGGGATGAGGTGCATCATATTCAATCCCGAGCGGTGAAAAGGGGGATGGACAGACGCTCTGTTGAGGAAGTGAAACACGCTGGAATCGATGAAAAAAGTTTCCGCAAGGGGCAATCTTATGTCAGCTTGCTGTACGATTTGAATGCGTCCAGAGTGCTCGAGGTCATGGCAGATAGAACGACGGAATCGGCAACCGCATTGCTGTCCACGCTTCCAGAACAGCAGCGTAATGAAGTAGCTGCTGTTGCCGTGGATATGTGGGTTCCATTTATGACGGCAGTTGAGGCGACTTTACCGAACGCCGCCATTTTCCGACAAGCCCTCGATGACATGTCAAGGCACTCAATCTTTGTTGTCGGGTACGTTAGATGTGTTGTTTTTTGATTGTACGACACTCTATTTTGAGTCTTTCAAGGAAGACGAATTAAAACAAAATGGCTACAGCAAGGACTGTAAATTCAATCAGCCGCAGGTATTGTGGGCTTTGCTGGTCACCCGAGAGGGTCTGCCGGTCGGGGCATGCTCAATGAAGACAATCTGCATGCACCGGATAAGGCAGGCACTTATTGGGCTTATCGGTTAATTCAAAATCAGTCCAATTATAAGAAAATAAAATGTTTAATAACAAGGACTTAAATATTCACAACAAGCTAAAAACGCCATTTTCCGACAAGCCCTTATTACATTGTCGGCTGCATTACAAACCAAAGTATTGGATAAGTCGGCTTATCAGGCACCTGGCAAAGGCGGATCAAGCGTAGCCGAATTGACGCATAAGAATAGACGGCTCATTGTCTCACATTGTCCAAAGCGTGCTGATAAAGATCAACATGACCGACAAAAGGCAGTCGATCGGCTTATCAAGAAAATCGGTAAAAGCCAGAATCCCAAGAGTTTATTAAATAACTACGGCTATAAAAAGTTTCTGATCATCAAAGGAAAAACCAGCCTAAGTATCAACCAGGACAAAATTGATGCCGAAATCTACTGGGACGGACTGCATGGGATTATCACCAATTTGCCAGATACGCCGCATCAGGAAGTGCTATCACACTATCGCGGTTTATGGCAGGTTGAGGAGAGTTTTCGCATCACTAAACACGGCTTGAAAGTACGCCCTGTCTATCACTAGACACCCTCAAGAGAGACTGTGCAAAAATCCAATATTCGTCTTTCCTACCCCCCCCTTGCCCTTATCAGGGGGGAATTGAGTGACAAGTCCCCCTGACAAGGGGGATTTAGGGAGTTGGGTTTTCCGCCAGTAACGCGACCTATCGAAGGGTTTCTTGCACAGTCTCAAGAGTGCGTACCCACATCGCCATTTCGTTCATGGCTTTTGCCTGCATCAGACATCTAATGTATCGAATCAAGCTGCAACACAAAGCCTTATCCCCCTGAAGTTATCCGCAATGCCTTGATTCATGTGCAACACAGTGTGTTCAAACACAAGCGCACCCAGAAAAGCTATGTCATGCCTTCTCAAATCAATTCAGAAACAAAAAAACCTATGCTGTGATGGGATTAAAAGCGACCACCACAGCTTACACGCTGTACTGATTATATAATCCTTCAATATTTGGACATTTGTAGTGCCTAGATATTTTTTTATTCCTTTATAAATCAATAAGTTATGAGTGTGAACCGTCGAAGTCAGGAAAAACCATCTCGATAACATAATGACTTACTTGAAATATCGCATCACCAATGCGACCGCAGAAGGATTTAATTCAAAGATTCAGTCCATAAAATCGGCTACCAGAGGATTTAGAAACTTCGAAAACTATCGCGTTTCAATTCTGTTTCATTGTGGAAAACTTAATCTATACCCATAGGGTTGCCAGAAGAACCATTTTTTTAACATCAATGATTTAATTTTCTCTTCTGATTTTATAACGGGCCCGTTTCCGACGTTTGGTGTGCCACTCCTCGGTTTTGTAGGAAATGTAATATCGGCTCCATGTGTATGCCGAGACCGACATTCAAAAACTGGTGTTCTTTTTGTTTCTGCCCCTTGTCCTGTCCGGGTATGGGTGGACTGAAGCCGAGCGGATAATGACGAGTATGTGACTGTAATGCCCAAATCTGGCCTTTGGTATCGACGATTGGTCCGCCACTTTGTCCGCTCAGTCCGGGTGATGAGGTTTCGATAAATTTGCCTTGTTCTGTCGTGCTATTGGGGGCTGGCATCACCACGACACGGGTAAATATGCCTTCGATGGGGAATAGTGGTAGCGGCACCGAACCGGGCGGCAAAACAAAGGCATTTTTCTTTTCATCAAAAGACGGAGTGATTGTGTGAAACGGAAAGCCGAGTTTGCATAAGCTGGTGCCGGGCATGTAGTGATGGTCTGGATTCTTGAACATTGGGTAATGTGCCACCGTATTCGGGTCAAACGGTTCCAAGCGACCTAAGGCCAAATCAGTCGCCGGCATCAGCATCGATTCGCGCAACTGTGCCCCGTCCCGCCCCCACCATACGGAGTGGTTCTTTACCGTGCCTTGCTGTGGGCGGTGAAAGGTACGCACTTTGGATTTGCGGAAGCGTTTGTCGGCAACAGTGTCTTGCTCCAGTTTCGACACATCGCTGTCGTGGGCACGGTGCTTCAATACGCTGTTCTGCTGTCGCTGAATTTCATCAATCAAGTGTGCCGTAGTCAGAATCCAGCCGTCCCGATTAATGACCACACAGGCACCGATCGCACTACTGCATACGCCTTTGTTGGAGCGACTGGAAATCACCACAGGTAGCGTGAAGCTACTGGCAATGCGATAAGCTTTGGAAAACATGAGCTGGAATTGACTGATAGTGTTTAAGTTGTGGCATGTGCCTGTAAATCGGCATGGTAGGACGAACGCACCATTGCCCCTGAAGCCACATTGGAGAAGCCTAGTGCATTGCCAATTTCGTTCAGTTCGGCGAATTCATCTGGATGCCAATATCGTTGTACGGGCAAGTGATGCCTGCTCGGTTGCAGATATTGTCCTAGGGTAATCATGTTGACCTGATGTTGGCACAAATCTTCCATCACGGCAATCACTTCCGCTTTGGTTTCGCCGAGACCGAGCATGATACCAGACTTTGTCGGCACTTCGGGTTGGTTTTGCTTGATGCGTAAAAGCAGGTTAAGGGAATATTGATAATCCGACCCGGGACGCACCGCTTTGTATAATCGTGGCACTGTTTCCAGATTATGATTGAAAACATCTGCGGGAGATTTCCCTAGAATCTCGATCGCTACATCTATTCGACCACGAAAATCGGGGGTGAGAATTTCGATTTTAATTTGTGGGCAATGAGTTCGAATAGCACGAATACAATCAACAAAATGGGTTGCGCCACCATCACGCAAATCATCTCGGTCGACAGAAGTAATGACCACATATTTTAATTTCATCGCGGCGATGGTTTCGGCAAGATTATGTGGTTCATTGGCATCCAGCGGATTGGGGCGTCCGTGGGCAATATCACAAAACGGACAGCGGCGCGTGCAAATATCGCCCATAATTAAAAATGTTGCCGTGCCATTGCTAAAGCATTCGCCTAAATTAGGGCAGGCGGCTTCCTCACAAACAGTATGCAAGCCTTTTGAGCGGAGTACTTTTTTAAGTGCAGAAACGGCTGGTGTACCAGTGAAGCTGGCACGAATCCAGTGCGGCTTTCTGAGTAGCTGCTCGCGGGTTAGGGGCGCGATTTTAACCGGAATTCGCGCCATCTTTTCCTTGCCACGAAGTTTCTGACCTTGAATCACTTTATTTTTTTCGCTTATCGATGACATGCTCATTTTTGACTCCATGATTTTAACTATAGGATATGCTGGCGGATTGCCAGATGTGGTTACCGAGTAAACTTGCTGATGGCATCGCGATTGAATCAGGCATAATCAGACATGGGTGGGCAGCTACAAGAGAGATTTTTATCGCCATAGACGTTGTCAATCCGACCGACGGGTGGCCAGAATTTATTGACTCGGGTTTCTTTGGTTGGGAAAAAGGCACGTTCGCGGGAATAAGGTGCATTCCATTCATCTGAAACCAGCAGATGGTAGCTGTGCGGCGCATTGGTCAACAGGCTATTTTCGAGGGTTGCCTTGCCCTCCTCAATTTCGCGTATCTCCTCGCGAATCATCGTGAGTGCGTCACAAAATCGCTCAATTTCTTCCAGAGACTCGCTCTCGGTCGGCTCAATCATGAGCGAATCGGGTACTGGCCACGACATAGTGGGTGCGTGGAAACCGTAATCAATCAACCTTTTTGCGATATCTTCAACGGTAACCCCGCAACTTTCCTTAATCGGTGCCAGATTGATGACGCATTCATGGGCAACCCGACCGGTTTTACCCTTATAGACCACCGGATAATACGGCTCCAGATGATGAGCAATATAATTCGCATTGAGAATGGCGACCTGCGTGGAGCGTTTTAATCCATGTTGCCCTAGCAAGCGCATATACGCCCAAGATATAGGCAAAATCAATGGCGAACCCCAAGGTGCTGCTGACACCGTGCCGAGCGGACTTGAGCCACCACGATTGCAGCTGACCACCGGATGATCAGGGATAAATGGGAGCAGGTGTTTTTTCATACCAATCGGACCCATGCCTGGCCCACCGCCACCATGCGGAATCGCAAATGTTTTATGTAGGTTAAGGTGCATCACATCAGCCCCAATCTCCGCCGGACGACAAATACCCACCATCGCATTCATATTCGCACCATCCATATAAACTTGTCCGCCATGCGCATGTACGATTTGGCAAATCTCTTTGATCGACTCCTCAAAGACCCCATGGGTGGATGGATAGGTTACCATCGTGGCGGCGAGAGAATCACGGTGTTGCTCGGCTTTTTCCTTGAAATCATCGATATCGATGTTGCCATGCTTGTCGCAACCGACCACCACCACTTTCATTCCAGCCATGACTGCACTGGCAGGATTGGTGCCGTGAGCGGATGATGGAATCAGGCAGATGGTGCGTTGTGTATCGCCATGCGAGTGATGGAAGGCACGGATGCACAACAAGCCGGTGTATTCGCCCTGTGAACCGGCATTGGGCTGAAAGGTGAAGCCGTCAAAACCAGTAATTTCGCATAACATCGAGTCTAGCCGATTGATGATGCGATGGTAACCTTTAGTCTGCTTGGCTGGGGCAAAGGGGTGGATGTGGGCGAATAACGGGTTTGAAATCGGCTCCATTTCGCTGGCAGCATTGAGCTTCATGGTGCATGAGCCAAGCGGAATCATAGCGCGAGCTAGGGTAATGTCTTTGCTTGCCGTTTTCCTGAGATAGCGCATAAATTCCGTTTCGGAGCGATAACGATGGAACGTAGGGTGGGTTAGGAAATCGCTTGTTCGTTTTAGATTCTCTGGAATGGATTGCGCTAAGTCAATGTCGAATAATGAACCGTTGACCTGTTGTGCAGTTGTGCCTGCCAATACTTCCAATAACCCAACCACTTTGTCGCGGGTGGTGGTTTCATCCAAACTGATGCCTAAATGATCCTCATCCACCAGTCGCAAGTTGTACCCCGCCTGCTCGGTTTTATCCAGAATTTTTTTTGCTTGACCGGTGACGCGGATTATCAAGGTGTCAAAAAAATGTTTGTGGATAACTTCAAAACCAAGATTGTTTAGCTCCTGATACAGGGCACGAGTCAGTCGGTTGATGCCGCTGGCGATACGAATGAGACCTTCCGGACCGTGATACATGGCATAAACGGTTGCCATGATGGCAAGCAATACCTGCGAAGTACAAATGTTGCTGGTGGCTTTGTCGCGACGGATATGTTGCTCCCGCGTTTGCAATGCCATACGGTATGCTGGGTTGCCGTTGACATCAATGGTCGAGCCGATGAGTCTGCCGGGCAGTGAGCGGATGTATTTTTCGTGGGTTGCCATGTAGGCGGCGTGGGGTCCGCCGAATCCCATCGGCACACCGAATCTTTGTGTGCTACCGATGGCAATATCGCATCCCATTTCGCCCGGCGGTTTAAGCAGGGTCAGCGATAACGGGTCTGCCGCCATAATGACTAAAGCCTTTTGGGATTTCAGTTTATCTATCGTTTTACTGTATTCCCGCACCTGCCCTGAAGCGCACGGGTATTGCAATAGTCCGGCAAAATATTGTCCATTGTCAATTTCCTCATCGCAATCACCAACCACGACTTCCAAACCCATCGGTAGGGCACGAGTTTTGACCACGGCAATCGTTTGTGGTAGGCAATTATGGTCAACAAGCAAGCGGGTGGATTTGCTTTTCGCAACACGGTGGGCAACCAGCATAGCCTCTGCCGCAGCGGTGGCTTCATCTAGCAGTGAGGCATTGGCAATTTCCATGCCAGTTAAATCCATAATCATTTGCTGAAAGGTAATCAAGATTTCCAGCCGCGCTTGACTGACTTCTGGTTGGTATGGGGTATAGGCGGTGTACCAATCCGGGTTTTCCATAACATTACGGCGTATTACCGGTGGCGTTACCGTGCCATAGTAGCCCAGCCCAATCATGGATATTGCTGCCGTGTTATCGGCTGCAATCACGCGGCTCAATTTATTCAGTTGGTTTTCATCCAGCGAACGTGGCAGAGAAAATGCTTTGTCGCTACGAATGGACGCTGGAATCGTTTGCTCAATCAAATCGTCCAAAGAACGCAACCCTAGAAAGTCAAGCATACGCGCAATATGCTCAGGGTTGGAACCAATATGGCGAATGGTAAAATCGTCGGCTCTAGGCATGGTTAATTTTGCTCGGGTAGTTATGTAACATAGGTTTCTATAATTCGTAATTCGTACAATGCTTAAAAAGGTTTGGCACAGACGACTGCATGGACGCAGAACGGTGCAGGATGCCAAACGAGACCACAGAGATTATGCAATCCTGCTACTGATATGGTGCAAAAATTCAACATTCGTCTTTCCTAACCCCCCTTTGCCCCCCTTATCAGGGGGGAGTTGAGTGACAAGTCCCCCTGACAAGGGGGATTTAGGGAGTTGGGTTGCCCACAGGTAACATAATATAGAGAGTGGTTCTTGCACAATCCCTACTGAGCCTGTGCAAAAACCCAGTATTCCTCGTTCCTACCCCCCTTTGCCCTCCCCTTTTTATCAGGGGGGATTGAGTGACAAGCCCCCCTGACAAGGGGGATTTAGGGAGTTGGGTTGCCCACAGGTAACATAATATAGAGAGTGGTTCTTGCACAACCCCTACTCTTCGGCTCCCCTTGGCGGGGGGAGCGTTGCGTATTCATAATTCATAGTGATTACAATCTCAAAGAATCATTTAAGCCGAATACTCAAGCAACGCATTATAAGCCATATCATCCATCAGCTCGTCCATTTCGCTACTATGGGAAGGCTTGATTTTGAATATCCAGCCTTCACCACTGGGGGCTTCATTGATTTTTTCCGGCTCATCATCAAGCAGTTCATTGACGGCAACGACCACCCCGCTTATCGGGGCTTTGACTTCCCCTGCAGCTTTAACCGATTCAATGACTGCAACCTCTTCGCCTTTTGTCAATACTTGGTCGACTTCTGGCGGCTCGACAAAAACGATTTCTCCAAGCTGTTCTTGTGCATAATCGGTAATTCCCACTACCGCTAGTTCACCTTCTTGTCTCACCCATTCGTGGTCTTCTGTATATTTTGTTGACATAATTTACCTCGTTCATTGATGTTTGAATTGATATGGCTTTTCGCTATCGAGAATGTACAAAAAACCAATATTTGTCGTTTCCGCGAAAGCAGGAACCCAGCAAAACAGCCAAACCCGCAAGGGTTTTCCACATGTAACACAGCCTAGCGAGGGTTTCTTGCACAGTCTTTATCACCTTGTGGCGGATTCGCCACGTCATTTAGGCAGTCGGGCGTAACGTCTTGGTACAAAAGGGAGTTTGGTTACCACCACCCGCAGGCGTTTGCCTCTGACCAGCGCATTGAGGCGGCAATTTTCCGCACTATGGGCGATGTCAACATAGCCAATGCAAATTGGTTTGCCGAGACTAGGGCTAAAACCACCGCTAGTAACTTGCCCAACCACGCCACCCGGGGACTCCCCATTCTCACTATATTCAAGCACCGCACCTTCGCGAATTGGTGTGCGCCCTTGCGGGGACAAGCCAACCAACAGCTTGGAAACCTGTTTGGGAATCTGCGGTAAAATCACCTGTTCACCGGGGAACCCGCCAGCACGTTCACCATCGGGTCGGCGTACTTTTGATATAGCCCACAACAGATTCCCTTCTATCGGCGTGGTTTCGGTGGTGATGTCGTGCCCGTATAAACACAAGCCTGCCTCCAAACGTAGCGAATCCCGCGCACCCAACCCGACCCATTTCACAGCATCGTCTTGGAGCAGGGTTTCGGCGAGTTCCAGCACATTTTCATTATCTACGGATATTTCAAAACCATCTTCCCCAGTATAACCCGAGCGGGAAAACAAGCAGTCAATGCCATTTACCCGTAGGGGTCTAACCGACATAAATCCCATATCCGCGAGGTCGTGTCCAAGCTGCGACACAACCTGTTCGGCTACCGGACCTTGTAGTGCCAGCAGGCTCTTGCGCGCTAACAGTTCAACCTGCAAACGAGTACCGAGTTGCTGATGCAGGTGATTAAAATCATTGCTTTTACATGCCGCATTGACCACCAGCATGAACTCGTTTTCACCGAGTCGAGAAATCATCAAGTCATCAATAATGCCCCCTTGCGAATTTAACAGCAGTCCGTATCGTTGTTGTCCCAATTGCAAAGATATGACATCAATAGGCATCAGTGTTTCCAGCAATCGCGCAGCATCTGTCCCTGAAACCCGAATCTGTCCCATGTGTGAGACATCAAACAAACCGGCTTTTTCGCGGGTATGCAAATGCTCTTTGATAATACCGTCAGGATAATTGACGGGCATTTCATAGCCAGCAAAAGGCACTATTTTCGCTTGTGCCTGTTGATGCAAGTCAAACAGCATCGTGCGTTGCAGGTTGTCAGAATGGTTCATTGTCGAATTTATGTTGGGCTCAAGAGATTATGTACCAAAAATAAAATACACATACTAGTGGGCTTGTCGGTTAATTCAAAATCAGTCCAATTTTAAGAAAATAAAATGTTTAATAACAAGGACTTAAATATTCACAACAAGCTAAAAACTCCATTTTCCGACAAGCCCATTAAGGGAGTTCATTACTTGATCAGCAGCCAATAAACCGGCACGAGCGGTGAGTAAATCGTTCGTTGTATCGAGTTTATATGGTGGCATAGTCATAAGCCTTGAGTTGTTGTACACCCATTGGGTGATGCAAGGTTTTAGTGCAAACCATTATACCACCAAGGCTCCTTACGTTTTAGGGTTTCTATCTGTGGATCTGGGTCTGGAAGCGGGACTTTAGTCCTGCCTGCTTATGATTGGCGCGGATAAGGCTAAAGCCGCACTTCCGACAGTCACGCTCACTTCACCACTCATCAGTTTTGGTAATAAAATATCGCGCAAGTTTTCAAGGGTGTTGATTTGTGCTTGGTTGGAAAATATTTTTTCAAACAGCGGTTTGCTTATTTGTTTGAATTTATCCATAGTGTTTTGGTTGGGCACGATAATCAACATTTCTTTAATCATTGTGGAATTGATAGCAGTTACAATGGATGATGTGCTGCCAAGTGATTCAAACCTGTAATTTTTCAAATAGAGATATAAGTATTCCTCGCTAAATGGGGTTTCTGAACCAAACTTAAAGTGTGCTATGGCTTCATTTGATAACATTTTATCAGTGGTTATCTTCACTCGCCCTAGCGTCATCTTAAAGCTAAGAATAACGGTATTGTTTGGAATTACTGGAATGTTGAATTTGTCTATTGCTTTTTGTGTTAAACATTCCGATGTGTTGAATGTATAAACGCCATCACTTGCCATATCCTTGATTGAAATCCATTTAATATCTTCGGTATTGGTAGAGAACCATTGGCTTTCTTTTCTTGGTGGCGTTCTGCCAATTGCTATCGCGATAACTTCTTTTAGCGGTCTCTCTTCCCACTCTGCATTGGCTTGTTCGACAAACCATTGGCGGAACAGGGTTTGTGCCATGTTTTCTAATGTTTTGTTTTGGCGGTGGAGCAGGTCTATTTTGTCGTCGAGGCTGGATAATACTTCGGCAATGGCTTTTTGTTCGGGAAGCGGGGGGAGGGAGACTTTTAAGTCTTCAATATTAGATTTATTAATTGATGAAAATACACTTCCAGAAGAGTTGCTATGGAATTGATTTTCAGAAAACTGTAATAAATAAAAGAGAAAGTTCTGCATTCCGTTTTTCATTATTAGCCCTGCATTTCCACGACCAATAGAACATTTTTGTTTAGTGAAATTCACTTGACCAACTGGCGCACGAACACTTAATAAAATATCTCCTGCTTCTATGACTTTCTTTGGATTAGAACAATATACCCTTGGGGTAGTAAACCTATCGCCAAAATCGACTATGCCTTGATAAAATGGTAGCCCTTTACCATTTTTATTATATGTTTCCGACTTTGGAGATTGACCCATAGTAATCTCCGCAACCTCCCCCAACTTCACTTCCCGCCAACCTTTCAATTTATTTTTCTCCTGCAACACCACATACTGCTTTTTAATAGTCGTCTTGAAATTATCGGATATTTCATCCCAGTTCATTACATCAAGGGCTTGTCGGTTAATTTAAAATTAGTCCAATTTTAAGAAAATAAAATCTTTAATAACAATGACTTAAATATTCACAACAAGCTAAAAACGCTATTTTCCGACAAGCCCTTGATGCCGAAGCCGTGTATGTAACAAGCCTCCCTCCGCCTTGTCTTTAAGCAAATAGCGATAAACGCTCACATGGTGAAGGTTAATGATATGGTTAGCTTTGAGCCAACCACAGATTTGTTCATGACTCCAGTCTAACGCCAAGCAGCTTTTAATCAATCGCTTCAACACTTGATTCATCTTGACTGATTTATTCTTAAACATGTGTCTTTGCTGGGCAAGTTTGTTGGCTTGTTGATATTGGTAGCCTCGCTTGCTGGTATTGCGTTTTAATTCTCTGCTGACGGTAGAATGGGACATACCCAGCTCGGCGGCAATATCTCTTATTAATTGTCCTTTTTTACGGGTCATATAGATATAATGCCTTTGTTCAAGGATGAGTTATTTGTGCATAATTCACCTGTTTCTTAAAGCAAAACCAGTCATTATAACGAGCTGGCTAACCCTTGAATCTAAACTCAAGAATTCAGTGCATTATTTGCTTTTGGCTTAACCTAAAAACCAAACAAAATACACCCCTGCTATTATATTCAAGTGGTGTGTTTATTATGCGAATCTAAGCATCACCAATTAAGACCGCAGAAGGATTTAATTCAAAGATTCAGCCCATAAAATCGGCTGCCAGAGGATTTAGAAACTTCAAATTCAAAAAAAATACTTGGTACGAAACTTGGTTAATAAAACTGTCTCTTGGTTATAATTCTGACAAGCCGCACTACTATAATTGGGAAACCAATGATACCTTTGCATAATTCAAAAAATGATCGAAAGCAGGAAGTCACGAAAATTTACCTATAAATATGGGCGCATCTATTAACTTGTGTCAGCTCTAATGTGGGGTAATACCGCGCAGACGCTCGCCCCGTCTTCGCAACAGCTCTACCGAGGACAATAACATAATGGACACGATAACCAATAGCGTCGCCACGGCCAGAATAGTCGGGCTAATTTGCTCACGAATACCGGAAAACATTTGCCAAGGGATGGTGCGCTGTTCATAACTGCCAACAAATAACACCACAACCACTTCGTCAAAAGAAGTAATGAAGGCGAATAATGCGCCGGAAATCACCCCGGGCAGTATCAATGGTACGATGATTTTGAAAAATGTCCGTTGCGGTGATGCCCCCAAAGTCGCCGCCGCACGCACCAAACTATGATCAAATCCAACCAATGTTGCGGTAACCGTTATGACCACGAAAGGTGTCCCTAACGCCGCATGAGCAAGTATTACGCCAATATGAGTCGAAGACAACCCCACTTTGCTATAGAAAAAATACATGCCCGCGGCAGAAATAATCAACGGCACAATCATTGGTGATATTAACAGCCCCATAACGACCGACTTATACGGCATTTCCTGACGACTTAGTCCGAGTGCGGCAACCGTGCCGAGTACGGTCGAGATTGCGGTCGCAAAAACAGCAATGACGAAGCTATTTTTAACCGCTCCTTGCCAGTTTAGACTGGTGAAAAAATCCTCATACCATTTTAATGAATAACCACTCGGGTCGAAGGTCAACATTGCCTCCGTGAAAGTGAAGAAAGGAACCGCATTAAAAGACAGTGGAATGACGATGACTATCGGTGCAATCAGAAAAAAGAAAATCAGCCCACAAATAGTCAGGTAGGTGTAGTGCCAAACTTTCTCCAGCGGGGTTGTGTATGGGGGCAGTGCCATAATGTTATTTGCTTGCTCGTGCTTGGTGTCGTTATGCTGGTTGCGTTGGTATTTTTCGGGTCAAGGTTTAGCCTAACTTCATGTTGTCGATGCCAACGATGCGGTCATACAGGAAATATAAGGCTAGGACGATACCAAGTAATATCGCCCCCAAGGCTGCTGCCAGTCCCCAGTTCAGAGAACTTGACATGTGAAAGGCAATAAAATTGCTGATTAGTGTGCCGCTTTGTCCGCCGACCAATGCAGGGGTGATGTAATAGCCGATGGCGAGTATAAATACCAGAATCGCACCAGCACCAATACCCGCCACAGTGTTGGGCATATAAATCCTAACGAATGCGGTAAACGGAGTTGCGCCGAGGGATTTTGCCGCCCGCATATAGCTCGGCGGGATGGTTTTCATTACGCTATACAATGGCAACACCATGAATGGCAATAAAATATGCACCATGGCGATGATGGTGCCGGTACGGTTGTGAATCATTCCCAGTCGATTGTCATCCGCGACCAATCCCAACCAAACCACAAGATCGTTTATCACCCCCTCTTGCTGTAACAGTGCAATCCAAGCGGTGGTACGCACCAGCAAAGAAGTCCAAAACGGTAATAATACCAATATAATGAGTAGGTTACTTTTTGCCGTCGGCAACACCGACAATAGATAGGATATGGGATAGGCCAAAATCAAACATAACAGCGTTATCAATAAACTCATCCACAGAGTACGCCAAAACAGTTGGAGATAAATGCGTTTGCCGGCATCGTTTCTGACAATGTCGCCAGAATCGCCATAGCCCATATCCATTGCCGCCAGATAATATGAAATGGTGTAGGCACCACTTTCGCGCTTAAATACCCGCCAGTTTTCGACATCGCCCCATTTCTTGTTAAGAGCGATAAAAGATTGTTGATAGGGGGGCTCCAAATCACCTGCTTTACGCACCGTTTTTCTGAACAAACCGGAAAACCCGGTTTTTTCGTAATTCAATCGGCGACCTACCCTGCCACTCGATTTGCTTTCTTTGGCTTCGCGAAAATCTTCTGCCAATGCCGCGAATACGGCTTCGTCAGGCAATTCCCCGCTTTGTTCGTCCCAGTTTTGCAATAGTGGCACGGTGTGGTGCATAACCTCACCCACCAACTGATTCTCGACACTGCGAAACAGCATATCGACTATTGGTACAAAAAACGTAACCAATATAAACAGGAATAATGGCACAACCAGCCCGATGGCTTTCAGTTTGCCACGCCGTTGGGCACGAGCGAGACTGGTTTTTAAGGGAACGCCGTCGGCAGTAACAATCGCTTGGCTCGGCACTTCGCCGAGGGTCTGATCGAACACCTGATCGGGGGTTGTGGTTGCAGAAGCCATTACAAAACGCTTGTCGGTCAATGCCTAGTCGCTAGGACAGGCAGCCAATGGAGATGATACCCAGCACAAATGGTGGGAGCGGTGTTCACTGCACAACCGCCCCCAGCATCACTCGGTAAAATCAAGCACAATCGCACTTAATGCACTGTCTCAATGATAACTATTGCGATAATTACTGCGCCAACCAAGCATTGAATTGCTCGGTCAAGTCATCATTGTTATCAGCCCAAAACTCAAAGTTATACAACAAAGTGTGCTTTGAATTATTGGGGTCTGTAGGCATATGCGGTGCCATGTCGATACCTAGAGTCGCATGTTTGCCGACCAGTGGCGCAGAAGACTTGCGTGCCGGACCATAAGAGATATATTTTGATTGGTCAGCCAAACGTTGGGTGTCGGTGGCAAAATACAAGTAAGCCAGCACCTCCGCTCTATGCGGTGCCCCTTTGGGAATAACCCAGCCATCAATATCAAAAACCTGCCAATCCCACATCATCGCAATCGGCTGTTTTTCTTCTTCAATCACCGAGAACAAGCGACCGTTATAAGTCGAGCCGATAACCACTTCACCATCTGCCAGTAATTGCGGCGTTTGCGCACCTTTGCTCCACCAAATCGTTTGATCTTTGATGGTGTCCAGCTTGGCGAAGGCACGGGCAACACCCGCTTCGGTTGCTAACACATCATAGACTTCATCAGCGGGTACACCGTCAGCGAGCAAAGCCCACTCCATATTGTTGATTGGTTTTTTCTCGAGCGAGCGTTTGCCCGGGATTTTATCAAGGTCAAACACATCGGCGATTGAGGTCGGCGGGTTGTCTCCAACCAAGTCGGTACGGTAACCAAACGTGGTCGAATACACAATCTGCGGAATATGGCACGGCGACACGATTAAATCACCAAAGTCTTCAGATGCGGAGGTGCCGTCTGGGGCCTTTGCCAAGACCGCATCGTGATCAATTTCTTCTAACAGCCCTTCATCACACAGTGCTAACGCATCGGCCGCCACCACATCAACCAATGCCCAGGTTACATTGCCCGCTTCGTTCATAGCACGAAGCTTGGCGACCGCCTCGTTGGATGAATCATCATTGATGATTTTGATGTCGGGATTGGCTGCCATATAGGGTTCGTGATAGGCATTTTGCTGGCTAGCAGTATAGGCACCGCCCCAAGACACGATAACCATATCGGTTTCTGCTTTTTGCGGTTCTATTTGAACTTGTTTTTCAACCTCTTTTTCATGACCTATAAATTTTTCATACCCTATAAAATAGATAACGGCGACTACCAAGCCGAATACAGCTACCGCTAGCAAAAGTTTATTTACACTTTTCATTAGATTCTCCTCATGTTTAATTTGCATTGAACGATTATAAATAACCACGATAAATACCGTCCGCATTAAGACGTATTGTCTGATATTTGCTCATAAACAGTGTTTGTTATTGGCTATCAATCAGACGGGTCAAGTGCACGACAGTCATCCACACTCCAGCCAATATCCACCGTATCTCCGCGTTGGAGATGGGCGTGTACGGCTGAATTAGGAATTTTTACAATAAAGTCATCGTGCCCACAAACGGTGAAGCGTGTGCGAATGTGGTCACCTAAATAAATCAACTCTTCGGCTCGGGCCGGGAAAATATTTGGTAAAGAACCTGCTTTCGGCGATACCGTTACGCGCTCTGGTCGCAACGATAAAGTCGCCCTCACCCCTACGCCAGCAACTTTGATTTTAATTGCGCTTACTACATCACCAGTACCGTCAACTTCAACTTTGACGCTGTCGCCGAGATCGTCAACCACCTTGCCGAGCAAGCGATTGTTTTCACCGATAAAATTGGCACAGAAGGCATTCTCAGGTTTTTCATACAACACTTCAGGCGGGGCACATTGTTGAATAATACCATCGTCAAATACTGCGATGCGGTTTGACATGGTTAATGCTTCGCTCTGGTCATGGGTCACATACACCACGGTCAAACCGAGATTCTCGTGAATGTGTTTGATTTCATACTGCATTTGCTCGCGTAGGTTTTTATCCAGTGCGCCCAGTGGTTCATCCATCAACACCAAATCTGGGTCAAAAACCAATGCCCTTGCCACCGCCACTCGTTGTTGTTGTCCGCCCGATAATTGTGCCGGTCGGCGGTCTCCAAAAGCCTCTAATTGCACCATCTCCAATGCTCGCTTGACCTTCTGCTCGCGTTCACTCTTGTTCATTTTTCGAACTTCGAGAGGGAATGCCAAGTTTTCGGCAACGGTCATGTGTGGAAACAAGGCATAATTTTGAAACACCATGCCAATACCGCGTTTGTGCGGTGCGACATTGTTAATGCCCTGGTCTTTTAGGTAAATCTCACCGTATGTTGCCGGTTCAAACCCGGCCAGCATCATTAAACAAGTGGTTTTTCCGGAGCCAGAGGGACCAAGCATAGTAAGGAATTCTCCTTCTGCCACGTCCAAATTAAGGTTTTTGACAACCAGAACTTCACCATCGTAGCTCTTTTGAATATCAACGAAGCGAACTAGAGATGTCATCGGGCACAGATAATGTTGGACGTAAATTTCTCATAATGTGCTTTGCCATATATTGCATTAATTTTGCAGGCGGACTACGCTGGTCATTGTTACCTAATTCAAACACTAGAGTCAAGCGGATGTCCGAGTTCAATACCTATGAGACAAATCGGTTTCTCCATTGGACTACTTGATTTGACGATACAGTGATTTTTTGTACAATCGTCTTGTTTAGACCCTCTGCCGATAGCATGACAGAAACAGCTCCGCTTCTAGTATTTTTCCAAAATTTTCTTAATATGAGTCCGATAGTTTCTATTGCTACTCATAACGTAATAATTCGACTAAGCAAAGGAAACGAGGTTGTAGTAAAAATGCTTAATACAATCAATTTAAGACACTTGGCATTGACCGCTTTAGTCGATGAGCTGTACTGTTACCCATTCGCCGACCGTTGCCCCTCGTGACTCGTCGGCTAGAACAATATAGCAGTTTGCCAAACTCATAGAGCTTAAAATCCCCGAGCCTTGTTCTCCAGTGGAGTGGACTACAGTTTCCCCTTTGTCGTCCAAAGACAGGATGCCGCGTTGATATTCCATGCGACCGGGTCGTTTTTTTAAGTCGTTGAGGGTCTTGACTTTGAGGGTCAGTGGTACACTCTGTTGTTCTCCGGATAAATGTCTGATTGCTGGCTTGACAAATATATGGAATGTCACCATGACTGATACTGGATTGCCGGGTAATCCAAAAAACGAGCTATTGTTGAGCGTGCCAAACGACATCGGACGACCCGGTTTTACTGCCACTTTCCAGAAACTAACTTCCCCCAATCCTGCCAGAGCTTGTTTAACATAATCGGCATCGCCGACTGATGCACCAGCGGTGGTAATAATGAGGTCTGCCTCTTCAGCAGCGGTTTTGAATACATGAGCAATCGCATCGGGGTCGTCCTTGACGATGTCTAAATCATGTTGTTCGGTAGCGAGGGTGCTTAACAGGGCATGTAAGGTGTAACGGTTCGAATCGTAAACCTGACCGATTTCAAGTGCATTGCCGACTGCGATGAGTTCATCACCATTAGAAAAATACGCAATTTTAGGGCGACGAAAAACAGATATTTCTTGCATTCCTAACGAGGCAGCTAAACCAAGATGAGCGGCACCCAGCCTTGTGCCTTTGGGTATGGCAATGTTACCGACTTTAATGTCCTCGCCAGCATAGCGTACATTTGCACCACTTTGACCACCAGACGGAATAATCACTTCATCGTCAACACGCTTGACCTGCTCCTGAATCACCACCGTATCGGTACCATCTGGCATCACCCCACCAGTCATAATACGCACACATTGATTGCGCTCGACCGTGCCGCGATAGGGCGCACCGGCAAACGATGAACCCACTAACTTGAATTTTTTTGTATTGACATTAGGCATGTCATTGCCCTGTACTGCATATCCATCCATAGCAGAATTGGTATGATTGGGAACATCAGATGGACTGATGACATCCTCTGCCGTTACCCGACCTAATGCGGTATATATGTCGACCATTTGCCGCTCAGTAATCGGTATAATTGTGTCACGAATATGCGCCGTAGCCTGTGCTACGGTTATCGAATCTGAGTCAAAATCACATGAAATTGAGTTTTGGTCGGTCATCCTCTTTTTTGCTTGTTGCGGGTTTATGAGGTCGATTTTTATCGCTTCCAGTCAGCCGATTTCCCGCCCGATTTATGCAACAACCGAATCGCCTGCATCTGCATACCACGGTCAACCGCCTTGCACATGTCGTATATGGTCAATAAAGCGATTTGAACTGCCGTCAATGCTTCCATTTCAACACCTGTTCGCTCGGTAGTACAGGTGGTCGCAGTGCATATAATGGCTGAATTTTCTAGCTCAACATCGAACTCCACCGTTATTTTGGTCAGCATGATTGGATGACAAAGCGGCACCAATTTGGCAGTATGCTTTGCTGCCATAATTCCAGCGATGCGGGCAATCGCGAGTACGTCTCCTTTGTGATGCCCGCTGTGGCGAACCATCTCAAGGGTCTTGTCATTCATCGTAATGCGCCCCTCTGCGATGGCTTTGCGTTGAGTCGGTTGTTTGTCACCCACATCAACCATACGCGCCTCTCCGTGTTCATCGAAGTGTGTTAGTCTGGTTTTCATTCGTCCTCTTTTAAGGTTAAACCCCTCGCCTCATAGACGAGCAGCTTTCAGTAGTTGTATTAGGTGCTTTGCACGATAGTTGTTTTCTATTCGATGTCAAAAGCGATTTCAATCGCTCATTGTATAAATAGTCAGCCCTTAAAAACATCTAAACAGGTTGATTTATATCAATAAAACAAACAAAACCATTAACCAAATCAACCGTTTTATGTTAGAATAACCGTTATCTTCTGGTCGTTTAGGTTAAAAAAATTATGCTGACTCCTTCAACCCCAAATACTGGGCAACAAAATCTGTTTCACACCGAGCTGTTCTCTCAATTAGACCAGCGAGACCCTTTAATCCAATTAGCCAACGTCATCGACTGGAAGGTCTTCGAGGATGCATTTAGCAAACACGACTGCCACGATAACGGCAGACCCTCAAAACCAATACGCTTAATGGTCGGGTTGCTGATGCTCAAACAACTGGAAAACCTGTCCGATGAGAATGTGGTCTTACAGTTCAAGCGTAATCCGTATTATCAATACTTCTGCGGTTATCCAACCTTACACCCCAAACGTGCCTTGCAATGCAACCGAACTGGTGCATTTTAGAAACAGAATCAGTGTCGCCGGTTTTGAACTCATTTTTAAGATGAGTGTGATGTTGCACGGCAAAAAAGCTAATGAAAACACTGTTTTGATTGACACCCCTGTAGAGAAGGGAAAAACAGGAAAAAAACATCACCTATCCGACTGATTCTAAACTAGCCATCAAAATTATCAACCGTCTCAACAAATTGGCGAAAAAACATGGCATCAAACAACGCAGAACCTTCGTAAAAGAAGTTAAAAACTGCCGCTTACGCATTCGCCACTTCCGCCATGTTAAAAAGCGCGCATCCGCTAAAAAGGCATTGAAACGATTGCGAACGATTGCCCATATTCTAATCCGAGAACTACAAAGAAAGATACCCTAACACGGACGTGTTAGCCCAAAGCAGTAATGTCCCCTTTTGACTTATTCAGGAGTGTTATGACAGAGGAGATTATTACATTGAGCAAAACAGAACTTGACCACCGCATATCGGTTATTCAATCCATCATCGGTCGCCGGCTGACACAAGCACGGGCGACACAGCAACTAAAACTGGGCATCAGGCAGGTCAAGCGTTTAACCCGTGCTTATCGGGCTTGTGGTGCTATCGGCACCGCCTCTAAGGGGCTTGTCGGTTAATTCAAAATCAGTCCAATTTTAAGAAAATAAAATGTTTAATAACAAGGACTTAAATATTCACAACAAGCTAAAAACGCCATTTTCCGACAAGCCCCTGCTGTAATTTCCAGCCATAAGACTTGAAAGAGGGATTCACAGGCTCTTGAAGCACTAGCGCCACTCTATCTGGGGATTTGGGTACTCGTTCGCAGATGCCCTTTTAATTGAGCATAAGTCATTGTCCAAACTAGATGATGTGCATGAAATTATCGATTGGAAACAGATCGAAAAAACGCTCAGCCATCTTTATGCCTCCAAGCGCGGTGTGCCAGCACTTGTGTCCTTTGGGTATGCCCACCTTTGATGATGTTTAAGATACTGATTTTACAGGCACGGTATAACTTAAGCGATGAAGCCTTATGAAGAACAGATAGCCCGGGATTTAATGTTCCGCCGGTTTATTGGTTTGAGTCTCAGTGATGCAGTACCCGATCATTCCACTATTTGGCGGTTTAGGAACTTATTACACACCGAAAATCTGCTTGATTCTTTATTGATGCAGATCAATAACCATCTCGCTAAAAACAGTCTTATTGTTGCCACAGGCTCGGTCAATATTATCGATGCGACTGTGATTGAGGCGAAGCAATGCCGTTCTAAAAAGAACAAACAAGGCACAATACCCAAGACCGGAAGCGGCATGGAACGTGAAAACGGCATCCGATGGCAGGCGTAAAAGTACCTACGGATTTAAGCTGCACGCCAATACCGATGAAGATGGTTATCAAGAAAATGACCTATACGCATGGTAATGTGCATGATTCATTGCATGATTTTGGGGAGTTTGAACATCTGTTAGGCGATAGGCACGGACAAGTTTACGCAGACAGTGCCTATACCCAAAGGGCACAAGTGCCAACAAAGACAATGACCAGAAACTGGGTAAAGAAAACAATAGAATCCTGCACCGAGCTTATCGCAACACACCATTAACGGAGCAACAAAAAGCACTGAATAAAATGTATAGCAGTGTCCGCTATGTGGTTGAACGCACCTTTGGTTTGCTCAAACTGCATCACGGATTAGGCAAGGCAAGATACATGGGGTTAGCCAGAAACAAAACCCGTGTACATCTGATTGCCATGAGCCATAACCTTAAAACTGGAATGAATATTTTCAAAGAACTGCAACGTTTAAAGGAGAGTTGTGCCTAAATGGGCAATAAAACAGATAAAAACCCACTAAAAGTGGTTAAAAGTGCCGAAATAGCGGCATTTTTGGTGTCGTATTGATGATTGAGAGAACATGGGCGAAAAAATGAGGCAAATTTATAAAAAATCGCGTTGTTTGTGAGTTGCGAGGGGTGTTTTGTGGATTATGCAAAAGTCTCGTATATTAGGAAAATCCATTTAGACTCAATTTTTTAACTCCTTGAATTCACATAATAAGTGCAACACTCCTAAGTCAGTCAAAGGGTACACTCGTACTCTTTTAACTGAACGGAAAAAAGGAGTAAAACATGACGAGATATACCCATTTGACTGAACACGAAAGATACCACATTTACCTCATGAATCAGCAAAACTGTACACTGACAGAAATCGCTAAAACCATGGGCAGAAGTTAAGTCAACCATCAGCAGTGAAATTAAACGCAATACCGGGGGCAACGGCTATCGCTACAAACAAGCCCACCGCTTTGCCCAAACGAGGCATCAGCAAAAGCCCAAGCACATCAAGCTCAATGACGAGTTAAAGCTTCATATTCAACAAAAGCTTGCACTGTATTGGAGTCATGAACAAATTAGCGGTCGTTTGAAAATGGAGGAAAACATCAGTATTAGCACCGAATCCATCTATCGTCTCATTTTGAAAGACAAAGTAGCGGATGGGTCGTTATATCGATACTTGCGCCATCAGGGTAAGAAATATCGCAAGCGTTATGGACAGAACGATTACCGCGGACGCATCCCCAATCGGGTTGATATTGCTGATAGACCCCGCATGGTGGACAGTCGCTCGCGTATAGGCGTAGTGATAGAGGGGGGAGGCTGATTGTGTTATCCGTAAGGGTCGTCAAGGGGTGTTTGCCACCCTTGCTGAACGCAAAAGTAGGCTTTATCTCGCACTTCGGACTAAGAACAAAACCGCAAAAGAAACCAACGCGGCTATACTCAGGTTGTTAAAGCATATGAAACAACATGTAATGACCCTAACCTTTGATAACGGCAGAGAATTTTGTTGGCATAGTGAGCTTGCTAAACAACTCGAGTGTGAAACTTATTTTGCTAAACCGTATCACTCTTGGGAGCGTGGCTTGAATGCCAAATAATCATCTGGCACAATGGCTTGCTCATACTTTTTGTTCAGGCAGTTTTTTCCAAAGAAAATGCCTTTGCATAAAGTCACCGAAAAAGAGCGGTTCAAAGCGACCGATTTAATGAACAACCGACCTAGAAAATGTTTGGGGTATAAAACCCCTTGGGAGGTCTTTTCCCACGCAATAGGAATAGATCATAATATAAACCCGAGTGTTGCACTTATGGATTGAATTCGCCCTTTATTTTCGTTGCCCTGTCGTATATTTTTGACCGATGTCCGGCATCAACAACAATAATTACTACTTGATGATCCAGCACCCTAAATAGCACACGGTAATCACCAACACGGTACCGAAAAAGATTCTGTACGCCTACTATTTTCTTAACATGAGGATGTCTGCGGGGATCCTCTTGCTTTGCTAGGCGATTATAGAGTTTATTTTTAATTCTGCTTCCAGCCTGTTTGTCCATTTTTTTGAACGATTCAACAGCCAAGTCAGAAAGCTTAATCTCCCATGTCAAAAATCAAGCCCCGCTTCTTCCCAAGTACGAAGTTTGCTTTTGCCTGTTCGAATTGACTCTATCTCCTCCTTCGCAATAATCGTATCCGCCATATCCTCGGCAGATTCTAAAATAAACTTTCTAGCCAAATGTTCTTTGGTTGAACCAATTATTTCAGCCAATTGGTTGAGTACTTGTACATCCTTTACTGATAATCTAATCGTGACTCGTTCGGTCGCATCGCCACTTAATTGATTCTGAGTTTCTTCAACCGGCATGTTCATCTCAATATGTATTTAATTTATAAAAACAGGGTCTGGCCGGAACATCATGCACAATGCAGTTAGATGTCGGTTGTTCGCAACCTTACATGTTGTTGGAGTGTATCCCCCTGACGGACCTTGCCGACCAAACGGCTACCACTATATGCGATAAATTGACATCGCACAAGCAAACTTTTAACATTACGCCGATTGGCGCGGTTATCAATCCATTTTGAATGTGTTGCAGTTAAAGGGTTGCTCGTTCTCTATCCACGCATACTTTTAACATTTCGTGGAGGTAATGTACGAGTACTCATACGACAGTGTAACAGCGGCATCTCGTCAGCATCTACTGGAACGGAGTGTGCAACTACTTGTCTGGCTTCTTTGCTCACTCCGCCCACCAGCGAGACATGTATTCCATGTTGTCTTTTTCTGCCCCCCATATTCATAGCCACCGATACATATAACGTACGGCACAACACAGGGACCGACTACTCTTGTCCCCGGAATTTCTTGACCAATTGGAACACCGTTACAGGTGATTGGCGCAGGGGGCGCAGGGGTTTCTGGAGAACACATGAAAACACCATCGTCAACGGCAAGACCCGATGGGCAAGATAACGAAAGAACGGACACCAAGGCGGCGGACTCTCGGGCTCTCAACCGAACACCACCGATAGTTGCACTCTCTACGCTGACATCGCCAACACCAGAAATATCGTGTTTATTAGTGAAAACCAAATCATTCGATTTAATCTCTTCCTTTACGGCTTCTTTTGCCCGGTATATCGCTCGCTCTGTACCCGGTATGCCAAGCGTTACAACCACAAAAGTATTGGTTGCCTCAGCACTGGAACCAAACGTTCGAGCAACGCGCTTTGCGCTTCCGGGATTTTCCATATCAACACGCACTTTCGCACGTTTCACAATCCCGTCTGCGTTGGGGCTTAGAACTTTGAATTTATAACGATCCGACAATCCAACAGGCAAATAATCCCCTAAATCCCCTAATATTGTATTAGCCGATACACCACCCGTTGCAGTCGTTATAGACGAAGCCCAGCCTCCATTATCAGCATCCTTGCAATTTCCAGCAACATAACACTCATAAGCCGCTTCTGCTACAACCCTTAAATCAGCGACTGTTCTCGTCGTAACCGCTTCTTCTAGGCGATTATTAACAACACTCATAGCGGTGGTCGCCCCAATCGCCAATATAGCCAACACAACTGTCATCTCAATTAAGCTAAAACCCGCTTGGCTATTTGTTTTTTCTGCACTCATTACTCATACCTCGCTCGGTCTCAATTCCAACCACCGGTGATTAACTCTTGAAAAGCGTTAATACCGATCGCTGTACGCACTGGTAATCGCTCAAAAACAATGCAGCTCCCAGCACCCGGTACACACTTGCCATCCGTATCACGCAACCTACACATCCCGCCTTCAATCTTCGTTCCGCCAAAACGCAGTAGCTGTTTCTCTGACCATTTTTGCGTAACACCACCGACACGAAAAATAACTCGTGTCTTCTTGCCCGCTTGGCATCGCGTCCAACCAGCACTTGCAAAAGAGTCTTTATTGTCTTCCCAGCACGCTGCGATGCCCAATAAACACTCAATATCCGCTCGCAACATCTCGTCTTCAAGACGACCATTATATTTCACGCCTATGGCAGCCACTAATGTTGCTACCATAGCCAGAAAAACAGTCGTCTGAACTAAACTCAATTAATGGTCACCACAAGACTGTTGCCGGTACAGGATGCAGTCACTGGATTTAACGCACCTATTCTCTTGCTTATTTGAGCGCAGTCACTGTCTTCGTCTGTTAAGTACGTCAGCACCGCAGCAGCACCGCTTGATCCCGAAGTCAACGCTACATCTTTGCCGTAAGCGTTTTTCATATTCGCCTCTGAAAAAGGCTCAATGTGATAACCTCCCGTATCAAGTGCGGCAAATGAAATATCGGCATAACCTCCGTTCACCTGCCGATACTGTTGCGATGCAACCACCAAAGGAATAATTTCTTGCGAGGCTAATTCCACCCGCGTCTTGCTGAATAACCCAGCCACACGCGGTCCCAGAAAGACCGCCAAAAAAGCGATAATTGCCAACCCCACGCTAATCTCAACAATGGTAATGCCAGCTTGATTTCTCTCTTTTCCCCTTAACAAACAACCTATTTTTTGCAACATAATAAAACCTCGCTATTAAAAAATTAAAAATTATAAATACTATGAGACCTTTGCATAAATCCACCCAGGGCCCCACTTAAAATGGTAAAATAGCGTTCATTCAATAAACCCTTGAGGATACCGTCAAATGTCTTGGAAACAAACCGCCCAATACTCGTTCGCAGATGCCCTTTTAATTGAGCATAAGTCATTGTCCAAACTAGATGATGTGCATGAAATTATCGATTGGAAACAGATCGAAAAAACGCTCAGCCATCTTTATGCCAGCAAGCGCGGTGTGCCAGCATACCCACCTTTGATGATGTTTAAGATACTGATTTTACAGGCGTGGTATAACTTAAGCGATGAAGCCTTAGAAGAACAGATAGCCCGGGATTTAATGTTCCGCCGGTTTATTGGTTTGAGTCTCAGTGATGCAGTACCCGATCATTCCACTATTTGGCGGTTTAGGAACTTATTACACACCGAAAATCTGCTTGATTCTTTATTGGTGCAGATCAATAACCATCTCGCTAAAAACAGTCTTATTGTTGCCACAGGCTCGGTCAATATTATCGATGCGACTGTGATTGAGGCGAAGCAATGCCGTTCTAAAAAGAACAAACAAGGCGACAATACCCAAGACCCAGAAGCGGCATGGAACGTGAAAACGGCATCCGATGGCAGGCGTAAAAGTACCTACGGATTTAAGTTGCACGCCAATACCGATGAAGATGGTTATCAAGAAAATGACCACTACGCCTGGCAATGTGCATGATTCATTGCATGATTTTGGGGAGTTTGAACATCTGTTAGGCGATAGGCACGGACAAGTTTACGCAGACAGTGCCTATACCCACAGGGCACAAGTGCCAACAATGACGAGAAACTGGGTAAAGCAGACAATAGAATCCTGCACCGAGCTTATCGCAACACACCATTAACGGAGCAACAAAAAGCACTGAATAAAATGTATAGCAGTGTCCGCTATGTGGTTGAACGCACCTTTGGTTTGCTCAAACTGCATCACGGATTAGGCAAGGCAAGATACATGGGGTTAGCCAGAAACAAACCCCGCGCACATCTGATTGCCATGAGCCATAACCTTAAAACTGGGATGAATATTTTCAAAGAACTGCAACGTTTAAAGGAGAGTTGTGCCTAAATGGGCAATAAAACAGATAAAAACCCACTAAAAGTGGTTAAAAGTGCCGAAATAGAGGCTTTTTTGGTGTCGTATTGATGATTGAGAGAACATGGGCGAAAAAATGAGGCAAATTTATAAAAAATCACGTTGTTTGTGAGTTGCGAGGGGTGTTTTGTGGATTATGCAAAAGTCTCACTATATAAACCAATCAACATCGTCAGAAGCATATAACTAATTGCCCCCAGCAATACCAATTGCACTAACAATTTTGCTTTGCCGTGGCGTTGTTTAATCAAACTGATTTGCAACTTTTCGGCAGCAACATGTGCGCGAGAAAAAGCCGCCCGATCCTCCGCCGGTGTCATTGCCATAATTGCCATCGCAATGTCCGGATGCAACACGGTGTCACCTAACGCCTCATTATACGAATCACCTTCAGACTCATACCGAGCAATCAAATCTGCAAGCGCACCGCGCATAAAGCCCGAGCCATGAAAAACGGCTGTCGCCGCTTGCAACACATCACTGTGTGTTGCGCCAATTGAATAAAAAGCACTCGATAACGCACTAAATTTAACACCAATTTGCAGCTGTATATCCGTTGAAAAAAACCACACATAACGGCGCAATGGGTGATACCAATGATTGGCACAAAACCAAACGAAGATGCTAATGATAACGACACTAAACGCGACCGGAGTCCCATACTCATTGAGTGTTAGACTTAATTGATAGGCTGGATTGTCATCCAATGAAACAAAATTACCGAAAGCGGTTGCGAGATCCTTGGTTTTAAGTGCCATGTAACCCAGTAGCGACACCAAGACGATATAATACAAATTCGCTACAATGACATCTTGGCAGAACGTAGCATCCGCTTCTGCGCGCTCACGCAGTTGGCGCAAAACTTGAATCAAGACATCTTTTTTTTCCGCCGCAATGAGCAAATAAGCCTCATCCACCGGCAGCAAGTTACAATCAGCGAGTCCCTCAGTGCCTAACCGACCTTGACTGATCGCTTGATAGCCAGCAGCAGACACCCGCGTTATTTCAGGCGATACGTTCAAATCACGATGTAAAACTTCAAACACTTTCTTTAAGGGCAAACCAGCCTCCAATTGCGCTTCCATGACTTCATAAAACATCGCACGCGCTTCTTTGGGGAAACGTATCCATTGATTAAATACGTTGACCGCTCTATTCAAACTGCCCACTTTTCTGCACGAAAATTACCAATAATCCGCATCGTCGCAAATGGATCGATTTCACCACGATTCATTTTTTCTCTCGCGTGTGCGGCTTTACTCATGACATGATGCTCGCGACACATATAATCGGTGAGTAAATGAAATGCTTTGGCAGTGATAATCTCGTACACCTTGCCATCGTCAAGGGTATATGGATGTACTTCCGCGACCAAAGTTTGACCAATAATGCCCTTAATACAACTATCGCAGCCTGATTCATTCATAAAACGCAAACGAGCATGATCAAGACCGCCTAAGGTGCTTATTTCGTAGGACGATTTTTGTAGGCTCACTTGTTGATAGGATACCGCACAAGCAGGACAAGGCATGGGAACCAGATTCTGCGATATAACGCCGGCGATAAAGTCAGGCAACGCTAGAACGTGATCGGGCACACCTAAGCCATGCAAACGCGCAAAAACGCCGGCCGCAGTCGTTGAATGTAGAGTTGAATAAACCCGCTTACCCTGTATCGCCATATTCACCGCAGCCGCGGCAGTGCGCTCATCGCGAATCTCACCAAGCACCAAAACATCCGGGTTCTGGCGCACGAAGGACGCTAAAACACGACTAAAAATCTCTTCGTGGTTTTTATGATAACGATCTATTTCGACATGCGTACAATTCTCTAATTCAACCTCCACCGGATCAGCAACCTCAATCATATGATCCGTTTTTGGCACCGAACCCATCAATGCAGTAACCGACGTAGATTTGCCCGAATTCGTCGCACCCGTAAATAATACCAACCCACCAGCGGCACCACAAATCTCCTTGAGTGCGAGTAATTGTGAGTCCCCATATCCCAAATCCTCAACCAGCAAAATCTCTTTTGGATCACGGATTCGACAAGCAATCGTATTACCACCATCGGACGTACAGACAGAGTTTGCCCGGATACGGTATGTCTTTCCTTGACAATCAAACGAAAAACTCGCATCGCACGGACTCGACTGATCAAACTGACTATTCGCTGACGACCATATCAAAGATGCTAAACGACGACCTTGCTCAACATCAAAGGTATCAATCAGCCGCTTAAAGCCATAGACCTTATATTCCAAGCGGGTCGCATCCTTGCCGATGAACAAATAGACATCCGAAGCGCGCTGTTTAATCGCTTCATCAAAAACCCACTCCATTGACGTGTTGACTTTACTTTTTTCTACTTGTGCTGTTTTCGATGCATCAAATTTCCTTTGCGACTGATCAAACTCAAGCGGCGTAACCCGAACTTTCTCAACTGTTCCATAGACCCGCTGAATCAGCTTAAACAGGATAGATTCCAGTTTGGGGCTTTTTGATGACACATAGAACACTTTGCCACTTGACAAAACAATTGCGCGTAACGATGATTTATTGGCTCTCAGCAGCGCATTAATTTCACCATCTGTAGATTTGTCCAGCGGTGTTACCTGCTTTAATTCCATTATATTTTATAGTGCAGTGGTGTTATTCCATATTTGGTTTTAACCGAAACCTGCAGTTCCAACGCGGATAAATATTTGATATTCACAACAAGATATTTTTTACCGCAAATCGTGAAAGAACGCCCTTCACGACCGCTATAGGTTTGACCGTCGTACGCAAAAACAACCATGCCGGGCGCATGGCTGGTACGCACTTCCGCAAAAACAATATGGGCACTGCGCCAATCAAACAACCGGAATCCGCATCTCGTTTAGACACCACTGTTGCCGCAGGGGTGGCATTGTTGCGCGGGGTCTTATGCAGTACATCCGCAAGCGCAAGGACGATGCTTTGCGTTTTCGTACCAAAATAAGCACTAATTACCTCAGCAGAAAGCGATCCTTCTGGCAGTTCTCGTATCAAATCAGCTAGATTCTTTATCTGCTCTGCTAACTCAATGTTGCCGGACAACTCAAATAACACCGCATCAGATGCCGTTGGATTGGTTTCCTGCGCACTGGCAACAGAAACCAATAAGCACAACAACAACAGGTTTGATAAACGTCTAAATTTAGTCATGTTGCTCTCCATATTTGGCGGTCATTGCTATATTGCAAACTGCAGTGCGCCGACCAGAAAATCGGCACAAGGCACTATCCAAGCGATACGGTTTATCGTGCATTGCCTCAGACAATTTCACCAATGCAGTTTGAATCCCCACCCGCATGGTTAATACAAACTCAATCACTTCATATTCATCTGCGTATAAGGTATCCGTTATTTTCATCTCAGAATGCGACACATTGGACAAAGAAAACAGCGAGTGTCGCATCGCGGTCCCGCCGACCGTCGGTCGTTTATTATTCGTATGCGCTAAACTAGATTGTTGCACTGTCCAACCCTCGTTCGATAGCCGAAAGTGCCAATCTGATTCTCGACCAAGCTGCGCTGCTCGATGCGGAAAGTGCGCGCTCTTACCACTCATTTTAACGCCAGTGCGATTCCATCTTAGTTCGGCAACACCATCAGCCGACAAGGACATGGACTGCTGAAATACGCTTAATAGACTGAGCAAATTAACAGAGCCTGAATGATTTGCATCGCTTTTAGATGTGCCTTCTTTAGCGACCCGGGCCACGCGGTTTCTCTCCTTCGCTGCCGCCTCCTGCGCGGACAAAAAGGCACGTTCAATCTCATTTCGATATTCAATGTAGCCCACAGACCCGAGCAGACTAATGATTAAAATAGGTAGCGTACACATCACCTGTGACGGATGAAATAACAGGTGCCGCGTCATCAATATTGATAAAGAGCTAAACGTAAACGCCTTATCTTTTTTGACCGTAATCGCACCATCTTCTATTTCAGTCAATCCATCTATGCCTAGTTCCGTCTGACTATGACCACCCGCAATCCAAAATATCTGATGTACTGTTTGACTCATTTCGTTAATCCTATCCCGCGCCACTGCAACCACCAGCACATGTTCATTGACCACTTCGCCACGGGTGATTTCGGCCATATATACCCTGCTGTCTAATGCAATAATGATCAATACTTTGACATCTTCCTGCCAGCGCGGGTTACCGCTGTTGGCAATGAAATATTCAAGCTGACGCGCAAAGGAAATCCCGTATTTTGGGGCGAAAAAATAAAACTCATGACTCCCATCAACAACGCGCAAGCAATATCTACATCTGTTTTTCGTCGCCACTTGACGGATGCTTTTGGATTTAATTTTCCGACTGGTGCTACCTTCAACAAAGGTTGACACTGCGTTATAGATCAGCGTGAATTTAACGCCATTCATGCTTTCTTTGCTGACACCTGTGATACTCATTAGCCAACTACGTCCGCACTAATCACAATCACCGTTTCGCTACGCTCAACACGATCATTCTTGCCATCAAGTAGCACCGGCAACACTTTATTGCGCGTGTGATTCGTCTCCGTACTTTCATCTTGAAAATACGTTAATACGCGGGTCTCTCCATTGCGCAAACTGAGCGGAATCACTTTGTCAATATTCAAAATGTTCAGTAATGTGCCTTCCCCAGCACTGCCCAGCGAATACGTCTCTCTACCCCCGATCCGCCGATCATTGATGGTCATTTGTATATTCACCCGATCGTCAATAATCGTGGCAAATAGATTAAACGCCCGACCAATCTGATGTGCGCCAATCTCGACCTCCGGCGTAACGCTCGAAGTCGCCCCGCTCGTTTGCTGTACGAGTGCAATTTTCTTAACGTACTCAATCTCTGCCGTATCCAAAAAGGTTACTGCATGATTATTCAAAGTCTCAAAACGCCGATGTATACGTTTACTGATCGTGCCGTGAGACTCCACCCAATCAAAAATAATCGTCTGGTTACGCGCACGCTCGGTCGCAGAGGATACCCGTGCGATCGTCAAAGCATCACCCGTTCCAACCGATGCCAATGTGCCCGCCGCAGCGCGTAGTAAATTCAAGTTCAAAGATCGCTTATCACCATCCGCCAAAGTAACGTCATACACGGTAACGTCTATCACGACACGTTTGCTGACACTGGCGTTGTATCGCTCCATGGCGGTCAAAACTTCTCTTATCTCATTCGGGGCGGCAGATACAAACAACATATTTGCCGCACGCGAGACCGAATACCGCGCAACCCGAGTCTCTGCTTGCGCGCTTGCCGGGCTTGGGTATGTTTCCCTAAAAACCGCTGTGTCCGCACCTAAGTCAGGCACAATCAAGTCATCGACAGACCTTCTAATGGGTTGTATAGTCGAAGGAAAGACAGGCTCCGGGTTGTCCGGCGTATGCAAAATTTCTGCAACAATCTTTTCTATTTCAGCGTAAGCATCCGTGCTTACGACCAGTTTGTTTTCTTGCGCCGCAACCCCTGCACCATTCGTGCTTTTCAATACCGTCGATGCCTCCCCGACCAACGCCGCGAGCGGAATCGTGCGCGACTCCCAATCACTAAAAATAAGCACCCCATTGGCTACCTTGTATGACCAATTACTCTGAACTGCAAAAGAATCAAAATAGTCCTTCAGAATGACCGCCGCTGGCGGCGAATAAACGACCGGGTCATCATCATCGGCTACATTGAATTTGACCGGATGCGGTACCGCTAACGCACGAATCAACGTGCGTGCTGCACCCTGCTTAAAATGCGCTTTGCGTGCGTCTCCGAGCCATAACGCATCCTTTGGGATTACTACGTCGTGATCTCGTGCCGGATATTGATTCGATACCGCATCAAACATCTGCTGTTTAACTTGCGATTCCGATGCCAAGTTTTTCACAGAACTGGTTGTGGCTGGGGTTATTGCCCCTCCACCACAACCAGCCAGTAGCACAACAAGACAAAATACATTTAATTTTTTGTACATCATTTTCATATTAAAAATTCCCCTCCGCAATGAGATCAACAAACCCGATTACATCATCTGACTGACTTGTTGCTGCCTTGAAACCAAATCGAGCTCGCACAAAATCCAGTAGCTCAGATAAACCGCCTTCCAAAGGCAACTCAAATGATCGCAGAATCACAAAGTCAACATAATCCGCACCAGCCAACAAAGGCCAGCGACCCAAACGGCGACCACACTCACGAAAAATACGCACAATATTGTTGATCAAGGTGCCGCGAATAACCCATTGTTGCCGACAACCGTATAAAAGTGCCTCCCCATCTTGGGCAATTTCTGCCACCGGCAACAACCGATATGTCTTGCTCACTGAACGCCCTTGATACTCAACACGCGCTGTAATATCTATGCTCGCAAGGTGACGCGGCGTCCAAAACTGCAACGCGGCTCCCCGATCAGTTTTAATAATCTCAGTGCTTGTTTGCGACAGAAAATCGACATCACCACCAACCAGCACGGCACGAAACGTGGAGTAGCCATCGAGCTGGGCTTGGATTGGCATCGAGTACAAATAGCCGCCATCAATAACGATTCGGCTCGCAGCGCCTAATCTCAACGCATCCGCATTGACACCATTAACAGCCATCAAAAAAATACCCAGAAAAATACAACGCATTACTGAGCGACCAAATAGGGGCTCGTAAACAAAATATCTTTGTTGACTAAAACATTGAAGCGATAGCCCGGACGTACCCGAACCGTCGGCTGTATTCCAAGATTTTTCTCGGTCAACTTTTCGCCTGTTTTCGAGATGTTTGTCGCCGTGATTTTTTCTAATTCAGAAGCTTCGCCACCGCCTTTCAATTTTAACGGTATCGCTTGAAATATGGATAAACCAAAAAGCGACCCGAATACCCGCCCAAAATGATTGTCAACCTTGTCACTAAAACCACTCGTGCCCAATTGATCAACACCCAGCATATTGTCTAAATTTAAACTTTGCCCATCTGGAAACACCAGTCGCCGCCAAGTAACTAACGCACGTTTTTGTCCGTATGTAATCTTCGAATCATACGCACCGATGAGCTTGGAGCCCTGCGGTATTAACAAATATCGTCCGGTCGCGGTGTCATAAATGTTCGATGACACTTGACCCAAAATAGTGCCCGGCAAATCAGAATTAATCTCGGTCAATAAAATGCCAGGAATAATTGTCCCAGTCTTGAGTTCATATGCCGACAATGACGGCGTTACTCGATGTGATAAGTAACCTGCGTCCGATATTTGTTGAGTGATAAATTGATGCTTTTCCGTTTGTTTATTCGGGTCGTTATTGACCGAGCGACTACCCCGCTGCGCTAAGCGTTCTAATAATGCCCGTTGGCGTTGTAATGGATCATCAACAACGGTTGCACCATGCGTACTCGCCATTGTTTCAGCATTGCTCATTGGCGGAATTTCAGTGCCATAATTGTCCGCAAGACGAAAATTAATCTTGCTGGTGCTTTGCAGACCAGCCGACCGTGCCTGTAACTCTTCCAGCCTCATGCGGTTACGAAACTCAGTAATCGCTACCTCGCTCGGTCGCGGCGTGATGACCAACTCATTCTCTTTCGATGCCTCAACAGACGCGACTCCTTCTGCCACGACTTCCTCGCCTCCAAACTCATCAATATCAGGAACCTCAAACAACACCACAGGAACAACCTCTTCTGTTGGCTGCGATGTAGGGTCGACGGACACCGCTGTCTTGACCTCGTTGTTACCCGTCATGCGATTAACAACACCAAAAATCATTCCACCCAAAAACAACATGCCAAAACTAACCGCGAGAATAATCGGCAACTTACCAATGTGTTTCCCCGTCCGCTCTCGCCCTAAACTGCCAATACCCGGGCGCGTTTCAATGCTCAGCGGATTGCTCACGATTACTGCCGCTGTACGCCCGGCCACGCAACAGATGTGCCAAGCGCAATAATCGTATTGTTCTCTTCTGCATAGCGGCGTATTACTCTGCGTTGCTTGACCGTAACGACACCAACATATTCAGCCGATTCAATAGTGTAAAAATCAAGTTTTACATCACTCCTTTTGCCAACTGTTTGCACCGCAAATCCAGCCTGTCGTAGTGCATTTGCATACACCTGTTCGCCGATATTTGTTGTAATAATCGTAATCAAATTGTCTTTGTTCTTAAACAAATCTACGCTCGAATTGAACAAATCAAGCGCAATGCTTGATTGTGCTTGCGTACTCAAATGGCCTACATTACCACCCGTAAAGCGTAAACTGGGTGCACAAGACGACAATAACAGCCCAACCGAAAGCAGACAGATTAACGGCTTTGTTATTGATTCATTCATCACCAACATAATCAATCCGCACCATGCTTTGTTTGCCACCAATCCCAGCAAATAAGACCCCAGCAGAAAACAATGAATCAATAACATAGGTGTCGCCTTGAACGCGATAATTGACTAACTTACGATTACCGCCATCGCCCAAAGCCAGAAATACAGGGGCTTCTGTATGCCGCATCCTGCGTGGCATTTGAATATATGTTTTACCAGCACTAGAATAGACCCGCACAGGTGTCCATGCTGGCGTATCGCCGGACAACTCAAACTTGAAATCTAAGGTCTCGCTCGATACCTTCTCAATACCCGTGCCTGACGCTGACGGTATCGAGAATTCACTCGCTTTAGTCGCCGCCAAACGAAACCGCTCAATTTGGTTTTGATAGGCGACAAAATCAGATTTCAACACTTTTGGATAAGAGAAAGCGATACTGGTCATAAACCTTTTTAGGGTCGAATGTAAGTAAAAATAATACGTCCGACGATCCGTCAATACCGTCATTGTCGTTTCAAGATGGGCAAGAAAAGGTTTGACAATAATATGCGAGACAATCTCGGTGCCTTTCTTTTGTGCCAACGGTGATACCTCCCAATTGACCGAATCTCCAACAAAAATACCATTTTCCGTGATCAATTCTCCCGCCTCCAATTCAATGTCCGTGACGTTGCCCGGTGCCGTCACAACCGATGCTATTGATTCGCCAAAATGATAAATAACCTGACCGTTGCGACCCATCGTCGGCGGCGTGTATTTCTCCTTCCAATCCTCCGACAATGACACCGCCTCCGTCTCCTTAAAATTCAGTGGAATCTCTGGCACGATTTCGCTTGGTAATAGTGCAGGTATTATCTCAGGGACAATCAGCGGCGTATTCGTTGTTGCCGTATGCGTCGACTCCTCCGGCAATGCCCCAGCAACTGGTGGCGTACCTTCGCCAGCAAAGATTGATTGAGTCCACAAAGCAAATGCCAATATGCTTAAACAGATTCCGAGGCGGGTTTCTTTTCTCACTTCGCAGTTTGGCTCGCAGTGGCAATAAAGTCTCTAACCGGCAACTCGTGCCCAATTCAAATCACTCACCAACAACCCAGTAGGGTTAATAAGCATCGTCTGTGCCGGCACCGATGACATGTGTGTAAAGGTTAAATTAGCCCGATAATTCAATGGCGCATCAACGTGTCCATTTCGAGCCCAGCTTCTTTCTATCCAATCAACCTGCCAGGTCGATGTCGTGATTTTAAGCACATTGACTATCGTTACATCGACAGTTTCTTTTTTCGCTCGCTGGAACGGATTTGTTTTTTCATCCGCCATGTAAGTCTGTATTTTTGCATACGCACTTGATCCGCTCTTAACAAATTCAGCTAATTCATTCACCCTTTTTCTTTGTAGATCACCGTCTCTACTGACTGTCCGAAAACTGGTGATTAAACGTGCTAAAGTCGCTTTCGTTACTCGCTCGTCATTGACCGCTATTGTTCCCTGTGGCGTAAAGATGCCAACAGGTATAAAATCGTCTTTCATAACAACCAGAACAGGTTGTATTTTCGATTGACTGCCTACATACACCGCACCCGCTATCCCTAAACCAGATACGATGATTGCAATCATTGTGCATAGTCGCCGCAGAAACTTCCAAAATTGTGCTATACGCCGCTTTGCCTTCCAAATAATAGTTGTTGTTCATAATGCTGTTTATTTGCCGAATACCCGCTTTGCCACAAATTGGTGGTTCATGTTAAAATTACATCATCTATTTTATAACGGCTCGGGGTTTCAAAATGACTATGAAAAATACAAACATCAAACTAGACGAGCGTTTTAATGCCTTTATCAGTAATCAAATTCAGGAGGGGCATTACGAATCTGCCAGGGACGTGGTACAGACCGCTTTATGTCTGCTCGAAGAACACGAAGTAAAACTAAACTCATTGAAAGCTAAACTATCAGCCAGCGAACGGCAAGCCGACAATAATCAGTTTGTAAATTACAGTGCCGAAACACTAATCGAAGAGATTGACCAAGAAAGCGTTGCCTAGTGTCAGAATTCAAACTTACACCAGACGCATTGGACGATATGCGTGACATTGCGCGTTATACAGAACGGCAATGGGGCAGAGGACAGCGCAATAAATACCTAATCAACCTTAACCAATGTTTTGAACGATTGGCAGAAAATCCGAAACTGGCAAAACTACGCGATGATATTAAACATGGTTATAGAAGCTACCCACAGGGCAAGCATGTGATTTTTTTTCGTGAGAAAGAAAGCCACATTGAGATATTAGGGGTGTTGCATCAAAACATGGATGTAACCCGCCATTTGACATAAATCCCTACACTGTTATATAACATATCTATTTTATAGGCTTTCAGATGGCTGGCTTGCGAAGAAAAGCAAAGGAAGTGAATTTGTGATACAGGAATTTGTGATACAGTAAGAACATGAAATACCGGTTTAATCCTGACAATCTAAGAGAAGATATCCGCAGAATCGGGATAGTCACCATTGCCGCTGGCGCGGCACATGGAGTTATTGAGAAAGGTGATTTGTTATCGGCAATAGGAATGGTTATAGCTGGTATTCTTGCTATATTAATTGCCACACTGGAGGAAACGAAATGAGTACAGCTTTTTATGCGGTCGTATTACCATTGGCTGTTTTAGTTCTTATCTTGTTGCTCAATAATCACACGCAAGATAAGGACACAAAAGAATCTTCAGATTAACCATTTAGTTTCAGTTGCGTTTCAGTTGCTGGCTTACTAGGTACGGTAGCAGGCATGCCTGAGCAACAAGCCGAAGCACTTGCCGGATCTCAAGCTGACCTACTCAATTCCAATCTGGTTACAAAATTGGAACTCAATAAAGCGTTGGCTAAAATAGAAGCCCACCTAATCAAGTGGATGGTCGGATTAACAATGGGTAGCGTAGGGGTGATGGTCGCACTGTTTAGCTTTCTCCGCTAAATAATTGGTTATGGTATGATTCAAGAATGAGAATTGATTTCGAGAAAATCCAGACTGCTGCTAATCAGGTTGGTGTCGTAATAATTGCTGGTGGTTTGGTTCAGGCCTTTTTTGGGCATGTTGGGGCAATACATATTGGGAGTTTGATTGGTATTGGTGTACTTTTAATTTTTACTTCGAGTATTCAGAGAGGAGATAAAAAATGAATCCAGTATTATGGGCCGCTATAGCCGCTGCTGTTCCGCTGATGATTATCATGCTGGTCGGGTTGTATCTTGAAGGAAAGCAAGACAAGCGACCAGACAAGCATAAATACCCTCCATCCAACCACACGACGCACGTCGATTGAAATGATACAACTATTCACACACCCTGCACTGGTCGTAGCATACATTCTGTTCGTGATTGCATCAAAGCAACAGTAGCTGTGTTTTGTGTCGCGCCCCGCACGGGCGCGTGGTGTCCGATTATTTGCCTAATTTATCAGCGGCATCTTCCATCCCACGAGCACGATTGAATGCACCCATGCGGCCACCGACCGTGCCAGCAGCAGCAACCGCGCCACCGGCTGAAATGCCCGATCCGGGGGAACCGGAGAATAAACTAGACATATAATCAGGTACTTTCACGGCGATTTCTTTGAATGCAATCGCAGCACCAGCCATAACCATATAACTGCCGACATCGGTTGCTCCAAGCTCAACCCAGCTTAAAATTAATGAAAAACCCAATCCTATAATCAGCTGGAGAGAGAATAGTTTCATGCCCGTACCGATAAGAGAACCGAACAATTTCATCGGGTATTCGCGTGTCATTTCGAGACTGTACAAACCCAACATTATCAATCCCTGAGAAATAACAATATACATCTCGCACATCACCATTAGCATTTGACCTGCGGCAACTCCCAGTCCCCACAAAATAATGAGAGCAGTTAAAACCAGCATCAGAGATTCGGAGATTTGAAACCATCCAAGCTCCTTTGTTTGATTGAATATTTGTTCTACGAGAACACGCCCTTCGATCATCACCTGTTCTGCATTGAATCTATAGTCAGCACTCTTGCCCATTGCTAAAGCTGCAGAGTCGAGGAAACCACTAATGACATGCCAGAAAACCCACGGATTGCTTATGAGCCACCAACCAAAAGACAATATGAGAATTCTCCGAAACAGCTCAATAGTAACTTCAGCGAAATCTGTGCCCTGTATAGCGAGCTTGCCAAAGCAGAGAATGAATTCCATTATTGCAAGCGACCAGAAAACAGTTGTAGCAATACGAAGAATTGGGCCAAGCCAGTCATTAGCCTTGCTTTCAAACTCGCCAACAAGAGAATCAATACCTAATACTGCGTCAGATGCCGCAAACACATCAGCACTTGACAGACAAGCGACCACAAGCAACCCCGCGAATATGTTGTACCGAATATTCATTTTCTTATTTCGACAAAGCCGCGTCTCTTTCCTTCTCTCTTTCTTTTGCGAAAGGATTGGGTTTGCGTTTGACCCAAGGATCGCCACCACTTACAGTTTTTGGATAATCATAGAATGCTTCCTTATTCGTGCTTTTCTCTGACTTATCAAAAAACATCAGTGCCATATCTAACAATTCTAGTGGTAGTTGCGGGCATTGATTTGCAAGTTTTTCAATAAGGAGCGGGTCAGATATTGATAAAACATCGCTTGTGTTGACATTTAAATCATTGATGTTCTGTCTTTCTCCAACAGATTTCGTGCCAAGGGTGTAGGATACGAAAACTATTGTGAGCGAATAAATTAATAGCGTGAGGGGAAACAAAGCTTTTTTTGATATTTTTCTAAATATTTCTATTACTTTTTCTGGATTCATTTTGATTTCTCGTAATTGTTAGATTCGTTTATTTTCTAGGAAAAGGATTGGGTTTGCGTTTGACCCAAGGATCGCCACCACTTACAGTTTTTGGATAATCATAGAAGTTTTCTTTAGCTGCTCTATCTTTTTCACGAATATCCTGCTCCTGCAACTGATAATTTGCTTGCAGTTCGATTTGTCGCTCTAGCAAAACCTGCAACCGCTGATTCTGTGCTATTTGTGCCAGCGCAATATCATTGCCAACCTGTATGGCTTGTTTTTGACCTGACACGCTTTGTGATTGTTGTTGTAGATTGCGTATCAACTGCCCTTCCGTAATCAATTGCTCTCTGTTTGCGCCAACACTTTCAAGTGCTGCTCGGACATTATCCCGAGATCGGGTATCCCACTGCATATAGGTGTCAATCGTTTGCTCTGGATCGGTTTGCTCCAAATAATGGGCGTAGCCCGGAAACAATTCCTCATTCTTCTCCAGAGTGTAAACCGTAGCGCGTCCAAGCTCACCATCGCGTTGCACTGCACGGCGCAGGCGTAATAATGCGGATGCGGGATTAGTCAGAAAAGAACCGCCCAGCGATTGTATGTTCAAGCGATCAAGATTAAACGACTGCACGATTTGACGATATGTCTCAATCTGCGTTTGTACCGATGCAAGCAATTCAATATTATTCGCAATCTGGGTGAACTCCGTCGCACCAACAACGGCACCACCCTGCGAAGGTGCGGTATAAACCAATAGCGCGACAAGCAGTAATCGACCAAAGACTATCAAATTACACCCCCCAGAGATTTTGCCCTATCAGCTAACCCATATTGTGCTAACCATGCCATTTGCCACCCATCATCATGTGTTTTCATACACTCATTAACGGCTCGCTTTGCCGCAACACCGCTTTGTCCAAGAAAAGCCAGTGCGATGTCATCCAATTTTAAGTCGAATAGACGGTTGCCATCAGCCGAAGAAACATAATACTGCCGTTTTGGTGTCGCAGACGCAATCAAATCAATCTCTGCCCGATTTAAGCCAATCTGTTCATACGCCGACCGCGCCGCATCAGAGGTCGCCGCCGGATTCGGCAAGAATAGGCGCGTGGCTGTCGATTCAAGAATCACATCCAATATGCCCGAGCGGGTCGCATCGGAAAGCGATTGCGTGGCTAAAACCACCGCCGCATTGTTCTTTCGCATCACTTTAAGCCACTCAACAATTTTGTCGCGAAACATCGCATGTCCAAGCATTATCCACGCTTCATCAATCAAAATCAACGCAGGCGCACCCGTTAAAGCTTTTTCAACTCGGCGGTTTCTAATCGCGCACCGCAACCATGCCGGCGGATTGTACTCATCACAAATTTGACCTTTTCGTCCAGCAGGGGAACATTGGTTTCTTGTAACACAAAGACCGAGCTGAAATAACCAAACGTGACCTCCTGACTGGATGCCGATGCAAGTGCGTCTTCTGTCTCCGCTACCATGCTCACTGCATCCGTATCAACTGCGCCCTTTTGCGTATTAAACATCTGATCAGCAAAGCCACGCTGTTTCTGTTTCCAACGCCGCCGAAACTTATTTAGTTCTTGTTTGGCCGCTTCAGTATCTAAATAAATGAAACGATTTGACCAGCGATATTCCAGTGGCAAAGAATCCAATGCTCTTAAAATGCCCGGAAAGGTCATTGACGGATAGCCGTCAATAGCAACAACGCGCAAATGCTGATCGTCAATAATCGGTTCTAGACCCGAGACAAAATCGTGTCGACCAAGCAAACTGTCCAGAAAAATGACCGAGTCTGGTATGTTAATCGGATGATGCAATCCGCTGATATAATGATGCAGGTGGTCAATTAAACCATCACGCACCACCTCCACCTGATTCGATGTTGCGCTATATTTCGCCAACATCTCGACATGCGCTACTTCCGCCAAATCATCCGCAAACGATATACAAATATCGACGAAATCGGATAGCAATTTGTCACCAATCGTCCCTGCTCCGCCTTTGTCCGTATAAACCAGTTGCTCTAATTTTGACTGCGCGACCAGTGGGGGCAAATAGATTAATACAATGAGACTTTTGCATAATCCACAAAACACCCCTCGCAACTCACAAACAACGCGATTTTTTATAAATTTGCCTCATTTTTTCGCCCATGTTCTCTCAATCATCAATACGACACCAAAAAAGCCGCTATTTCGGCACTTTTAACCACTTTTAGTGGGTTTTAATCTGTTTTATTGCCCATTTAGGCACAACTCTCCTTTAAACGTTGCAGTTCTTTGAAAATATTCATCCCAGTTTTAAGGTTATGGCTCATGGCAATCAGATGTGCACGGGTTTTGTTTCTGGCTAACCCCATGTATCTTGCCTTGCCTAATCCGTGATGCAGTTTGAGTAAGCCAAAGGTGCGTTCAACCACATAGCGGACACTGCTATACATTTTATTCAGTGCTTTTTGTTGCTCCGTTAATGGTGTGTTGCGATAAGCTCGGTGCAGGATTCTATTGTTTTCTTTACCCAGTTTCTCGTCATTGTCTTTGTTGGCATAGGCACTGTCTGCGTAAACTTGTCCGTGCCTATCGCCTAACAGATGTTCAAACTCCTGTGAATCATGCACATTGCCAGGCGTATAGGTCATTTTCTTGATAAAACCATCTTCATCGGTATTGGCGTGCATCTTAAATCCGTAGGTGCTTTTACGCCTGCCATCGGATGCCGTTTTCACGTTCCATGCCGCTTCCGGTCTTGGGTATTGTGCCTTGTTTGTTCTTTTTAGAACGGCATTGCTTCGCCTCAATCACAGTCGCATCGATAATATTGACCGAGCCTGTGGCAACAATAAGACTGTTTTTAGCGAGATGATTGATCTGCACCAATAAAGAATCAAGCAGATTTTCGGTGTGTAATAAGTTCCTAAACCGCCAAATAGTGGAATGATCGGGTACTGCATCACTGAGACTCAAACCAATAAACCGGCGGAACATTAAATCCCGGGCTATCTGTTCTTCTAAGGCTTCATCGCTTAAGTTATACTACGCCTGTAAAATCAGTATCTTAAACATCATCAAAGGTGGGCATAGCCAAAGGGCACAAGTGCCGGCACACCACGCTTGCTAGCATAAAGATGGCTGAGCGTTTTTTCGATCTGTTTCCAATCGATAATTTCATGCACATCATCTAGTTTGGACAATGACTTATGCTCAATTAAAAGAGCATCTGCGAACGCGTATTGGGCGGTTTATTTCCAAGACATTTGACGGTATCCTCAAGGGTTTATTGAATGAACGCTATTTTACCATTTTAAGTGGTGCCCCGGGTGGATTTATGCAAAGGTCTCTATACATTGATTGATTTTTCTTCGGGTGCTGGTGGCGATCTGCTTGGGTTGACAATCTGTTGAAAGGAGTATCTCACAAGCAAACCGAGCAGATTAGCTTTCTGTGTCACTACTATGAGCGGGTGTCGAATAGACAAGAATTGACGAATTGCTTTAATCAATATTTCAATCGCAATTATACGGTCAACCAAATTAGGTATCTGTTGCGCAAGCACCAAATAGTGTCCGGGCGAAGTGGGCGGTTTGTGTCTGGGCATGTCCCATGGACGGTGCGCTGTAAGGGCACTGGTTTGGTTAAAGGAAATAGTGGTTCGTTTCGTGCTGGCAACATACCTAAAAATCGCACAAAGATGTATGCCGAACGTGTGCGCAAAGACGGTTATATTGAGATTAAGGTAGCCGAGCGAAATCCCTATACGGATGCACCGACAAGATACCGGTTAAAGCACGGCTGGTTGTGGGAGAAAGCGCATGGTCAACTATCAAAAGGAAAGTGCATCGTTTTTATTGATGGAGACAAGACAAACTGCGTGTTATCAAATTTCATGGAAATAAGTAAGTCGGCACATTTGCGTCGTAATTCAAGAAGTAGCAAAACAACGCATCGCCAACAATTTAGCAAGACGCTGAATCTGTTAGAGCGGTTGAAAACTGAAGCCAAGCGAGCTAAAAAAAGGATTTAATTTATTGTGATGCCGTATCGTGGTTACCATCGTCTTTCTGGTCGCTGCCATCCCCCCCGCTCTGCCCAGCGAATAATCATCTGAATATCGACCTCTACCCGAATTTCCAGTTTGTACCACTCACCCGTTTCGGCTGATTTTATTGCCCGACAGTCGCCGCGGTGCGCTACTTTTTCTTTGCCGCAATCCGTAGATAACGCACAACATACCCATTCCGAAAACCTTTTTGATAATCTCCTGTGTTGTACGCTGACAATGCTTTAAGTAGGCGTATTTGTTGTGGTTCTTTGCGATCTGTTCTTAAGTAAAAGTCCGTTAAAATCTTTGCACCAGCACGAATGTTTGTGCAGGGATCGAGGGCATCTGCTAACGATAGATTGAGCGATGGTAAATTGGCACTGTTAATTTGCATCAATCCGACATCAACGCTTTTGTCTCGGGCAATATGTTGTGTTGCAAGTGCCAGTGCTTCGCTTTTGGATGCAGGTTGTTGCTTAAGTTGCCCATGATTTAGATGAAGAGAATTAACATTAAACCCGCCGTTTGGTAATCGCGCCGCTTCAACGGAGACAATATGCAAAATGGTCATTGGTGCGACCTGTGGCGCACATTGAAGGGCTAATGCGAGGATTGTTGAAGCCACCATATTATGTGTTCAGACTAAATATGTAGGGTACGCCAAACAAACGCGACCATGCTGCGCTTTGGAGTCTCATTAGATAAGCCAAATTAGTCTTTTTTGCCCACCATAGATTGCTGATAGCAATGACCGCATCGGGAGATTCAAAGTGGGTGTCGAAGACGAGCCATGTTGTGCTGAGTTCATAGCAAATTAATGTGCCGATCCGTTTTCTTTGGTAAGCGAAGGTTGCGGCTCGTCCCAGCCCGGCGCGAAAGAATCTTGGTTTATCTTGTCCGCGCCACATAAACCAAGGAGCGGGCAATCGCTGTCGATATACAATGTTTGCAGATTGGTGATCGACGTGAATCAAAACGTTGTTATACGACCGCCCTACCCGCTCCTCCGCACCGGCGAAGAATGGCTGATTGGTCGCTTGGGCGAAACGAGTTAATTCGTTTGTTGTTATTTTGCTGAGTGTTCCAGCACTGGCTTCGGGGTAAATTGGGATACCGCTGGCTGTCTCGTATCTCAATAAATTATCAAACAAGGCTTGTCGCGCTTGGTAATCTGTTTCGCAGCAATTGCTGTTGCTAATAAGCGGTCCGACTTGCATGTCGCGTGGATGCAACCCACTTATGCTGGTTGGTGATGTTGCGGTTGTGGGCACTTGAAAAACAACGGTTGAAATCAGCATGGCGCAGACAATGCTGACGCTATACGGCCATTTGAGGATGTAGAGTACTTGAAATACGATAGCGCATAAGAATAGTCCGATGAAGCCAAATCCGGGGAACAGATAGGCCGCTCCCATTAAGGGTGAAACGTGGGATAAATAGCCTAACGGCGGAATTGACATCAGGGTAATGGCAATAATCAGTCCAGTCCATCGGATGTGAGCGAAAAGCCAAGGAATGGACAAACAGAGCGCAAGACCGAACCATGTAGCCAACCCGACCCAAAACCCACTCAAGTTAGCAACGCCGAAAAACAAACCATAACTTGCTGAAAGAATGTAGCCACCAACAAGACTAGCGGCTGCTGTGGGTGTTTTGGTGAGTCGTAACAAGACGGGTAAAGCGAATATGAGCGGTATCATTACGGGTGTAATGATGTGTCCAACACCGACCCCGCCGGCGGCCACTAAGCCGCTTAAAAAAGGGGCGTGATGCTTGATTCGATCCATTCTTTGTGCACCAGTCCAAAATATCTGCTATCCAAGCTGTCGAAGGTTTGCCCAACAACAACAAACCTGTTTTGTGGCACGATGGTTTGTTGATTATGATGTCGCACAACGTGAGGTAATGGTTTGCTGTGTTGTATGTACATGCTGTTGACAGATACGCCGTTAGCATTGATTGATATTTGATCGTTTTCGTGGGCAATAACCTGCTTGATCAACGGCAAAATACCACCGCATCGCCCGCCTCTGGGAAAGTGCCTATCAAGAGAATGTTGTGTGACAAACCAGCGTGGCAGACAAATCAAGACGTAACTATTGCGTTTTATTGGTTGGCTTGATAACCGCCAGAATATGGCTGACATGCTTCGGTCGGTATTTATTCTCAATCCAGCGTAATAACAGATTATCGTGATGACGATAGTGACCAGCATTAGGATGCCAATCACTTTGAGCGGTTTAATCGAGTACATCTGACTTATCCAGTGCACCAAGCTGGGCTCTTTTGCTTAATATTGGGTCGACGAAGTGTAGAATTTGTCGTCCATAAATGGGCGGTTGTCCGGCAATTAATATCAATTCATCGCCCGGCAGTGTTTTACCGTTGACTTTGCGCACGGTGGGTAACCTCATAATCTCGTCAGGCGTAAGTAGCTGTCGCGATACCTCGCGAATCGATTTAGTCGCACTTGAGCCGCCGAGCAGTTTCTTATTTGCTGATGCGGATACTTCTCTTTTTGTTATCGTTGTTGTCCCCACTTTTTTGGATAACTCATCGGCGGTTGGGAATATATTTGGCGCAAATGCGATTTGCACACCGCAATTAGCGGTAATCGCTTCATTACGTCCATAAGCATCATCGGAACGTAGTTGATTGAAGTCTTGAATGATAAGGAGACAGCGAATGCCATAGCCGCGAAGAAAAGCAATCGCTTCATTGACGATACCCATTTTCCCGAGTGAGGGAAACTCGTCAATGAGCATCAGAAGTTTGTGTTTATAAGTTGGTGCAGAAACGCCCAGAGCGTATTCGACTTCTTTGGTTAAATTTCGGATAATTTGAGTGAGCAGTAGTTTTGTCAGTGGTTTTAGCCGCGACTTATCGGTACTACCGACACAAATATAAAGCGTTACCGGTTTGTCGCGAGACATTAAATCGGGTACCTTAAAATCACTATCAGTGATGTTTTTACGCACAATCGGGTCTGCATATAGCGATAGTTTGCTCTCAACGACCCCTTGTATGCCAGCAAACTGTTTGCCGGCACCAGAACCCAACATATTGAGCAATGAAGTGGCTTGTCTCATGCAGAGTGGGTGTGGTGCATCTTTGCAGTGTTGAGTCTTTTGCATGTGTTCAAGCAACGATTGAAAATCTAAATTTGGATCACTGAGGGTTTCGGCGACATCCGTGAGGGTTGCTAACTTTCCCTGATTATGCTGTTCGTAACAAGTATGGAGTATGTAAGCGACTAATAAGCCATAAGCGGCATCAATGAAATAAGTATCTCCGCCGCTTTTACCGGAACCCTCATCACCATGCTCTAGCACAATCGCGGCGATATTTTGCGCGTCTTGAACGTCATGGTCAGTATGTAGCCGTATTTCTGCCAGCGGGTTGTAACTGGCGGCGGTTCCATCGCTACAGGTGGGTTCAAATCTGATGACAGTGTTGTTGGCATATTCTTTTCTCCAGCGCGAGGATAATGCCCAATTTTCTTTTTTTAGGTCGTAAACGACCATCGAGTGTGGCCAGGTCAAGAGCGTTGGATTAACCACTGACACGCCTTTTCCTGATCCCGTTGGTGCAACCATGAGAACATGCTCGGGTCCATCATGTCGTAGAATGTGTGATTTTCCCTTCGGATCAATGAATGAGCCAAGCACAATGCCATGGTCATCGAGCAAGCCCATATTGCGAATATCATCCAATATTGCAAATTGTGCTGAGCCATGGAGATGGTCGTGCTTGTCTCTGGCAGTACGCGATGAATAATAGATAGTCGCCGCAAAGAGTCCAAACGCGACCACCGCAAAATTGAGGTTAGTTCGCACAATGGCATTGAGTTCATGCGGATATTGAGCACGATAGTCGATGTACCAAACAAACCATTTCCAGGGCGCATAAATGTTGCCGGCAAGGGGATTGCCGAGCAGCACATTAAATTGGAATAAGTCGGCAATTTGTTGCGTCGTGAATATTGAAAATAAGAGCAAAATACCAGCAATACCAACCACACCGATGAGGGTCATTTTTTTTGTCGGCGCGACACTCGATTTAAGCCCATATTTGATGTTCTGAGTCATCAGCCCCTCTCTTTTTCTGTTTGTTGTGGTGCTTGTCGCAACCAGTTATAAAGTCGTGATGCGATATGAAAGGCGGCTTCGCACCCGGATACAGCGAGAATTTGAATTTTATTGTTACGGATTAAAACATCTTTTTTTGGCATGATGTCGCCATTCGGTTTTACCTGAAACTGTTTATTTTTTGATGCTAGGAGCGTTTCTGCAAACTCAATATTGACCGTTGTTGAGTTTTGTAGATCCGTCTTTTCTTGATTTAATGCGACCTGGGCAGTCAGATTGCCCTGCTGTGCTTTTTCTTGTAAAAAATCGTGCCATCCAGCTCCTTGGACATGCGCCATTGCTTTTTTTTGCCGCCGATTGATATATTGATTAAGCGCATATTTACGTTTTGCGCTGAGTAAATTATCTGCCCAAATTCGGTTGCGCAAGTCATTAAATTCGTTATACATCTCCTCTTTGGTTTGTTGCTTATTTTGTCGGTAAAGCGCGTAGTCATCAGCCAGATTTTCTTGTGATGAACGTGATTTATTGTTACGCAAAGCCGGTATAGCACGCGCATCGCCTGCTTGCGCTTTGTCGAGCAAATAATCGCGCCAACATGGACAATGTGTGCTTGCGTTGATCTGGTCGCGCCGCTTGGCGTTATCGTTGGCTAATTTTTCTAAAGCTGCTTGCCGTTTTCGTGCCAGTTTCTTTGCCATTTGTCGTTTCGTTGCTACGGTAAGCAAATCGTCCTTCCAAATAGCGTTTCGTGCGGCTGCAAACTCAGATTTAAGTTGCCCAGCGTGGTCATCACGGTCTCTAACATATTCAGCGTATTGGTTCTTTCTCGCCTGCTTTGCTGATTCTTTTAGTTGCGTATATTCGTCCCACAAGGGCTGTGTGTTAGCGTGTTTTTGTGATGCGGTGCGTTTGTATTGGCATCGTTTGACTTTCAGGCTGGATTGCTTTTGCTCAAAAGGTCCTAATTTTTGTTCTAATTTTGCTCTTGAGTAATCGCGACTGATTTGGGACGGCTTAACGGCATTTTTACCCGCATTATCTGTCATTGTCAGCCCACGTCCAGATGTCGTTATGCGTAGTCCATGTTGTGCGAGCATGGCGTGTATGTCGTGCCATCGGGCACTTGGATTATCTAAAACCGAGGGCAAAGTCTCTGTCAATACTTTCTTTGCCCAAGTCTGGAATGACTCGATCTTCGCGCTTCTTTCAATGCGTTCTGCGGTAGGTGATATTGGTGCTTGGTTGTCTTTTTGGTCAATTTCAAACGGACCCAATTTTTTCTCTAAATTGGCTCTTGAGCAGTCACGACTAATCTCAGAGGCTTTTAGGATTTGCGTACCCTGTGCATCAACAACCTGCAAGCCTCGTCCGCTCGGTTTGATTTTAAGTTTTCGCCGTGCAAATACAGCATGCACATTTGCCCAGTTTGCGGTAGGATTCCGCATAGCTACATCAATTTCATCGTGCAATTCATCTGCAAGCTGTTTGATGTCGATACCCACACTGGCATTTAGTTTTTGTAGATTATGCTTGTTCTCTAACGCCCTACTCGCCTGTTGCAATTTGTTATAGTCATGCTTGAGCGTAGCGATAGCAGCCGTATGAGGATGTATTTTATTCACCCCAATGTGCATGTGATAATACGATGTGTCGCAATGAATCGCACTCATTCTCTGGTGTTCATTGAGTCCGACTGCGTCCACCAGAGACGCTTCAATGTCGTGCAGTGTTTTGTTATCAGGTCTTTCGCCGAGCGGGAATGAGACGATGAGGTGATAGGTTTTGTCGGCTTTGGTGGTTTGATTTTTCTTTTGTGTTTCAACAATTTCGTTCAGTGCATTCTGCATATCCAATGCGGTGCAATTGGTGAATGTTAAGCGGCTTGTTTTGGCTGTGCCATCAGCCAGTTTTTGTTGTTTTGTGATGTAGTTCGCCAGTGTTACAAATGATGATTTCGCGCCTTTTTTTCGCTGTGCAATTTTAGCAATCATTCGGTTTCAAAATTTGCCACCGTATGCGCAAAAAAACTGGTGCCGCTCAACCTGATCGGCACGTTAAGGGGACATTAACAGTCGCTTTAGAAAGAGAGATCAAGATTGAATGGAGGGCGTTCAATTTTGCGGTTTGAATGCTTTTGAGCCGGTTGTTCCCTTTTTTGTTGCGTCCCTTTAGCATCCTTGCCCTTGCCCTTGCCCTTGTCATAGTGGCGCGAAAAATCCTCACCGCTAATCTCTCCGTCCCATTTGCCTTCTTTCATCATGCTGTGTGCGAGCCAAAAAGTTTCATCAGCCGCAGGAATTTGTGCGATGTGCTCGCGTATTGCCTGTGCGTCCATAGCATGTACTTTTGCTCGTTGTGCATTACGCTGTATTGACGTTTCGCTTTGTTCGAGTTTTGTTCCTGTTTGTTCCTCATACTGTTGCACGGCAAGGGCATATAGGTTTTTATCCACTTTACCTTGCTCGTCTTTGAGCAAATTAAAGGCATCGCCTCTGGTGCGTGCTTTACCATCGGAGAGTTTTATGACGGCTTTTAACAGCACATCGGGTTCAACGCTTTTGCGCTTGGTGCTGTCGAAATATTGTGTGAAGGTTTCCTGTGTGCCGAGTTCTGGCCACTTTCCCTCCTTATGCAGTTTCCAAGCGGACCAAAAGTGGGCGCCTTGACCATTACTTTGAGTACAAATTTTTGCAACTTCCGATACGGGTGCATTGTGTGCCCATTGCAACGCTGCTTTATTGTCTTCTCTTTGCGCTGCTCGGTCAGATTTTTGTAATGTGATACCTGTTTTGTCGGTATAACCCGACATAACGGCGTTGAAAAATTGTCCGCTACCGGTCAGGTCTGCATTTTTTAGCGTCGCAAAGGCTTCGCCACGATTTGCCGGGACTTGTGCGACCAATAAATGGATAGCTTGTTCTGTCTTGGTGGGTTGTTCTTGGCTATTTTCAGCTTGATTACTCATATTCATTACCTCGCTTGTGGTTTAATCATTTAATCCGGTTACTTTTTAGGCTCGTTCAGTCGGTCAACGAAAAAACGAATTTGCCGTTGAATCGAGTTCACATTATTCACTATTTTCATCATGTCGTGGGGTTTGTAATTTTGAGTCTTTTCATCGCCCTCTAACCACAATTTCAATAACCGCCCCCTGCGGTTAAGTTCTTTGCGTAGCACTATCAATTGATTGATCTGGGTTGAATCAAGGGTTGCTTTTGGGACATGTCCAATAGCAAGTTCACGCATTAAGGCTGCTTTTGACAAGCCGGTATTCTCGGCATTGCGTTTTACTTGCCTTGCTTCAGTTTCATCCAACCGAACATGAACGCTGTCGTAATTGCGTTTTCGATTATTACTTTTTGGTGGCATCGCTTCATCGCTTCAAAGGGTAAATCGCAGAGGGGATAACTTATCAATGACAAGCCCGATTTGACGTTGGGTCGCATCGGCATTGCGCGCTATTTTGATAATTTCGTGTGGATTGTAATTGCTAATTTTGACATCTTCACTTAACCAAAATTTGAGCAATCCGCGCATTCTGCCAACATCTCCGCGCAGATGAATCAATGCGCAGATATGCTTTGAATCAATGATTGATTTCGGTATATGCCCGGTCGCTAGGGTGCGCATTAAACCTGCTTTTGACAAGCCGGTATTCTCGGCATTTTGTTTTACTTGCCTTGCTTCTGTTTCATCCAACCGAACATGAACCATGTCGTAATTGCGTTTTCGTTGGTTACTTTTTGGTTGCATCACTCTCCTCTTTATCGTTTGAGCCATCGGCGAAAACGTCCTATTTTAAGCCATCGGCGAAAAATCAAGTCAGTAACGGGCTGTCGTCAATTCATTGACGGGCTGCCGTTACATATCTTGCCTTTATGTTTCGATGTGCTTTTAGTTTCTTTTCGGTTGTTTTTAGTTTCTTTTTGGTTGTTTTTAGTTTATATTCTTGTAAAGAAACCTATAATCAACCTATAATCAACTTAAAACAACAATATGCAACCTCTAGTAACCTATTTAGAACTGATTTATCTTCATAAATGGCCTTTTTTCACATAACACTGCAAATATGTCCCGCAATACGCACATTGTCGATATATCTGAACTTTTGGAGAGAGATGCACATCCGTCACAGAAAGTCGTTATCCTGCTCAATCTGCATGAGATTGAAAAGGCGCTGGCTCTGGGATACACCAAAAAGAAAATCTATGACTTGCTTGTGTCGGAAAAAGTGATTGATTGCAGCTACGCTTATTTCGGTAAAATTCTGCTGAAAAATCTGACTCCGCAACCAACCAAGCAATCGAGTGTTCCATTTGGTGAAGGCGATTTGCTTGACCCAGATGATTTAATTTAATAACCACAATGGAGAAAACCTGATGTCCAAAAAAGCAGAAATAAAACCCGAACAAAGCGAAACATCCAAGCAAGCCGTGCGTCCAAAAATCCATGTGGTCGCACAAGGCAAAGGTGGTGCTGGAAAAACGTTTATTGCATCCTTGCTCTGCCAAAGTTATTTACGCACGGGGAAAAAATATGAGGCTTTTGACCTTGACCCAGTCAACCGGTCGCTCGCCGCGATCGCTGGCTTGAACGCCCAGCCGTGGAAAATATTGCAAACAAATGCGGATATTGACCCGGCAAAATTTGATCGCCTGGTAGAAACGATTTATCAAACCAAGCACGACATTATTATGGATTTAGGCGCGACCAGTTTTTTACCGTTTAACAATTATTTGGTTAGAAATGGAATATTTGAGTTACTCAAAGAAAGTGCGAACGCAGAAATCATCATACATTGCGTCATCCGCGGAGGAAGTTCGCTACTGGAATGCTTAAACGGGCTAAAGAAGCTCTGTACTTACCATTCATCGACTCATGCAAAAATTGTGGTCTGGTTAAATGAAGTTGAGGGTGAAATTGAGCGCAATGGAAAAACCTTTCAATGTATGAAAATTTATGACGAAACATCATCGCGTATTTCACGGATTGTTGTACTGCCAGAACAAAAAGACGCTTTGCACCGGCAAGACATGATTGAGTTATTAAAAAGAAATGAAATGTTTGATGCGGCGATTAAATCGGCACAAACAGGGATCGTCAGCAAGATGCGGATTAAAAACTTGAAACAGCTTTTTTGTGATGTTGCTGATGAAGCTATAGGGGCGTAATGATCATGCAAGATTCTGAGCGCCATGAATTGGTTCTGCAAATATTCTCCAAATATCGGCTTGATGTAGATCCGAATGATCCAATTTTTGGCGCACTGATGATTGTTGCACAAGCAATCATTATCGACGATGAACAACGACTTGAACAACTTGAAAGTCGCTTCGGTTTAATTATTGATGAGTTCGCTACCCAGTTAGAAGCAGATAAAGCGGCTGCGCTGGCAGAGTTTAATCATTTTTCTACCGGTCAGCTCACAAAGTTGGAGAAGCGAATGAGGCAGTTGCTCGATGATGGTAGCGTGGCACAGAACGCTTTGTTAGCAAAATCAGAACATCTCAGCCGGCAGGATGGCGGGTACGTCTTATCAGTAACCGCTTTGTTGTTGATTTGGTGTACATTCCTCACTTCTTTCGTTTCTGCATCAGTCCTGTTTTTGTTCTTATTAGGCGGGTTCTAAATGAAGTCGTCTGGGTCAAGCGGTTCGCTGGATTCATCAGAAAAGCCAGCACCTTCCGTCATGTGGTTTTTGATCCTTTCTGCTTTTGCCATGGGTGCAAAATATAACGCATATTCGCCGTTTGGATGGGGTAATGTCTGAACGCGCAAAACCAGCAGACTGGTATCTACGGGTTTGATTATTACGCCATGATTTTGAAACCAAGCTCCCCCATCCTTTAATTTTTTCGCACTGAAAACCCGGTGTGTTTCTGTATAATTATTGATACCGTGCTGTAGCAGGTGCTCTAATGTTGCGCTAGGCCGATTCATGTTGGGCTTTTGCAAATAAAGTAACGCGCATGGTTGTGTGTTATAAAAATGAAGCTGTACCCGAAAATTCCCTTTCGGCGTTTCCCATGCCGCGCCAAGATTATGCGACAAGATATGGACATCGTTTTGGTTTGCGGCGCAAATCACATAAGCAGGTGTTTTCATTTCGATACCTCAACAAAATTAAAAATTGGATTTTTTATTCTACTATGAGTATCTTGCAAAAAGTGTTTAGTGGGCAATTATGATAAAAAATATAAAAAACATATCTAAATTAAAGTCGGTTGACTTTTTCTGCTCTGGTGGCGGAATGAGTTTTGGTTTGCAACAAGCGGGAATAAAAGTTATTGCTGGCATTGATTTTGATGTTAGTTGTAAAAAAACATATGAAGCCAATGTAAAGGGTTCTAAATATATTATTGCTGATGTAGAAAAATTAAAAGAAGCAGATTTGTCCCAAAGCATTGATATAAAAAGAAACGATGATGATTTAATATTTGTCGGATGTAGTCCGTGTCAGTATTGGACGATTATTAGAACAAATAAAAGTAAGGCTCAAAAATCTAAAAACTTACTGCATGAGTTTCATAGATTTGTAAAATATTACAGTCCAGGGTATGTTGTTGTAGAAAATGTCCCGGGAATTCTGACTAGACGTAAAGAAAGTGGATTAGATAAATTCGTAAAAGAATTGGAAAAACAAGGATATTCGGTTCATTACCAAGTCGTGAACTTAAACGAATATGGTGTCCCGGAAACAAGGAAAAGATTTTCTTTAATTGCAAACAGAGTTACCAATAAAAAAATATTTCCTGCTCCAAATAATTCTTGTCCAACTGTGGCAAATTTTATTGGTGAAAAAAATGGCTTCGCAAAGGTTGCCGCAGGACATACAGATGACACTGATTTCATGCACACTGTTGCTGGATTGAGTGATACGAATATAAAACGATTGAAATTAACCCCGAAAAATGGGGGTACTCGTCATGCGTGGGCAGATACCGATTTGCAAATTAATGCCTATAGAAAAAATGATAAAAATTTTTCTTTTAATGATACTTATGGACGAATGGCTTGGAATAAGCCAGCACCAACAATAACCACAAAATTTTTTAGTATTTCGAACGGCAGATTTGCTCATCCAGAAGAGAATAGAGCAATTTCTTTGCGTGAGGGGGCGACACTGCAAACATTTCCGACAACGTATAAATTCTTTGGGAATAGTATTGCAGCTATTGCACGAATGGTTGGAAATGCTGTCCCGCCTCTTTTTGCAACCCGAATCGGAGAGTCTATAATTGAAAATCATTATGAGAGATAACAATACACAAACACTGCAAATGAAGTTTGCACCGAACACGATAGAATTTTTTATTCTACTATGAATGATGTTACTGCGGTTGTGCGTACTCGATTGGTTGATCAGATCAATCGTAGTTTAGGCGACTCGATTAACGTTGCACTAAAAGCGGATGATGTAAGTGATATTTTGGTCAACGAAGATGGTCGGATTTGGGTTGAGCGATTTGGTCAACCCATGTCGGTTGTAGGTATGCTGGATGCGGGTGCTGCGATTGTTGCGATAAACGCGATTGCGAGTTGCTACAACATCGTCTGTCGGGCGGATAATCCAATCATCAGTTGTGAGTTACCCGGAGATGGCTCTCGATTTGAAGCGAACATTCCACCCATCGTTAAAGCCCCCACCATCGCGATTCGTAAGAAAGCATCAAAAGTTTTCACCCTCGCTGATTATACCGAATCGGGTATCATGTCGGTCGGGGAACAACGGCGGATAGAAAGAGCGGTCGCGGAACACGAAAACATCTTGATTGCTGGATCGACTGGGTCTGGCAAAACGACACTGACCAATGCGGTTATCGCCGAAATTGTTGCCCAAGACGAGACGGAAAGGATTTTTGTGCTTGAAGATACGCCAGAAATACAATGCAGCGCATCCAATCGGAACATCAAACAATCTACGGATACGACAACCATATTGGATTTGTTAAGGTCTGCCTTGCGACAAAGACCGGACCGTATTTTAGTGGGCGAGGTGCGTGGTGCGGTTGCTTGGGATTTACTGAAGGCGTGGAATACGGGGCACCCGGGCGGAATTTGTACCATCCATTCTGATGCAGAGCCGCAACGGACGAAAAAATATGATGCCGCACTCAAACGATTAGAGCAGTTATCTGCCGAAAACCATCAATGTCCAAGTGCAATGCACATTCTGCGCGAAGTCATTGGTGAGAGCGTCGGGCTCATTATTTATATTGCGCGCTCCTCGACCGGCGGACAACGTCGCGTCAACGCGGTTGTTGAAGTTATTTCTGGTACCGAAAGCGGCTACAAATTAGCACCCATTTAGCGCGCCGGTTGCAGAATAGACAATTCTGGGTGTTGAATGGCGCGGTGGGGAACAGTTAGCGAAACTAAAAGAAGCATCGGCTAATCTGAAGAAAGCGATGGCGAAAGATGGCGAAAAAGCTAAACAGAAATTGCGGGAAAAGAAACAGGATGCGGCAAACAAGAACGCCATTGAAATGGTCGATTAATAATTGGTTGTTATCGGGTTGTATCAGCATCGCCAGTATGGTTACTTTCGCTATTGTGCTTCAGCACGGCATTTCTGTTCAATTCCTGTTCGCAACGATTTTTATTTGGGCTTTGGCGGCACTAAGCTACATCGATATTAAATCGCATTTGCTCCTTGATGTACTCACAATTCCACTTCTATTTGCTGGACTAATGAGTAGTTATTGGGGTCTTTTCTCTGATCTGCAAAGTGCCCTGATCGGCGCGGTGTCCGGATACTTAATTTTTGTAATGCTGAATTACGCTTACCAATTGGTGCGCGGACGTGCCGCTCTGGGTCGCGGTGATGCGAAGCTCTTGGCGGCTCTGGGTGCTTGGTTTGGCTGGCAGTCGTTATCGACTATTGTCCTCATTGCTTCGCTTGTGGTTATTGGTGTTGCGCTATCTAATTCGGCTTACCGTCGCCGTGTGGCCCAGATCCCATTCGGTCCCGGTCTGGCAATTGGTGGAGTATGGTGGTTATTTTTCGGATAACCGGGTAATACCCAGCAAGGGGTTGACGTGAGATCGTCCGAAATACGGCAAATAAGGACGTGGTTTTTGACAAAACATCCGGTATAATGGCGAAATGACTATTGATATTAAATTAGTTGTAGTCGTGCCACGCACGGGGTGCGTGAATTGAATCTAGGGGAGCAGACACCCACGGTAACAACCAATACCAGCCAAAGGGATAGCTATAATATGCCAATCACGAACAAAATTAGTGATGAAATTATATCTATTGCCGGTTCCGCCGCAATAGAAAATGTGTTTTACACAAGAAAAGAGCTTGCTCTGGCTCAAAAAGTGAAGGATGGGTTGCTGACAGAAAAACAAGCTATGATAGAAGCCAACAAACAAAACACAAGCGAAACCCTCTTGGAGCGGTAATGTCAAAAGACCCGTATGTTTACCCGGGCACAAACATCCTCAAAAACATTCCTTGCATAACCGATGCGCGCAAATTTCATCTATATGAAAGCCGTTGCGTTCTGTTTGCAAATTCGGCTGGAATCCCAACAGGTGATTTTTCGGCTAACCACTTTAAGATAGTACACAAACACCTTTTTGGAAAAGTTTATTCATGGGCTGGTGAAACCAGACAAGTAAATCTTACAAAAGGCGGCTCTTTGTTTGCTTCGCACAATTATATCGACCGCTATCTAAACAAAATTCTTAATCAAATACAGGAATGGATGTGGAATAAGGGTCTAGGCAAAAAAGATTTTGTCCATCAATCCGCCCATTTTATAAATGAACTAAATGCTATTCACCCATTTAGAGAGGGCAACGGCCGGACACTTCGTGCATTCATGGTTGCTGTCGCAAACCAGCACGGATACCAAATAAACTATAATGATGTTGGTCGAGATGCTTGGCTTGGGGCATCAATTCAAGGTCATTATGGCAATGATAAACTAATGGTAGAGGTACTCAACTCTATTGTCCAGAATAGCATAGGAAAATCTCCAACTGGCGTAGTACATAATGACATACTTGAACGAAACGATTTTGCCAATACTCAAAAACCCTACAATCGCCAGGATAAAGTCAAAGTCGTTGAAAAATCGCTTGAATTTGATTTCGATTAGCACCAAGGGGTTGACATGAGATCGTCCGAAATACGACAAATAAGGACGTGGTTTTTGCCAAAACATCACAAAATAGCGTAATATCCTTGTTATCAATCTTAATTCTAATTTAATTCAGAGGATCAACCAATGAGAGAACAATGGTCACCTATCGAAGATATGCCGGCAGGTGCGGATAAATGGCAAGACCCGACATATCAAAGAATTTTGTCCGAATGGAAGGAACTGCGACCGCAGCTTGAAAGCACGAAGTTGGATAAGAATATTATTGACATCTGGTCGGAAGAGCGTCAAAGACGGTTTGCTATTGAGACTGGACAGGTTGAGGGGCTGTATGTGATTCCCCGAGGCATCACCGAGCAGCTCATCACCGAGGGGCTGGAAAGTGTTCGGCTATCGCATAACATGGCAGCACCCGAGGTTGAAGACGGCAGCTTGACAGGGTTGCTACAAGATCAGAAAACCGCATTGGAAATGGTGTTTGATACGGTTGCGCAACGTCGACCGTTATCGCATACGGCATTCAAGGAATGGCATCAACTGCTTACCCGCCATCAAGCCACTGCCGCAGGTAGAACGCTGGAAGGAAAGCGTGTCGGCATCCCCCTGCTTAAAGGCGAATACAAGTTACGTCCCAACAACCCGCGCCGACCGGATGGCATTGTTCATCAGTATTGCCCACCGGAACAGGTGCGTTCTGAACTCGATAGATTGCTTGATATGTACGGCAAAATACATGAGAAAAACTATGCCACCGAAGTCGTAGCCGCGTGGTTACATCATCGCTACATCCAAATTCACCCGTTTCAGGACGGCAATGGACGCACTGCGCGTTTGCTGATGGCGTATGCCTACATCCGGCGCGGGGAGTTTCCGCCGGTGATTAAGGCGGATGAAAAACCCCTGTACATTGCTACACTTGAAAAAGCCGATGCGGGCGATTTGCGTCCGTTTGCCAACCACCTTTCTGTGCGGGCAACAATTTCCCTTCAAGGAACGGTTCTAGCGACAGAAAAAACACTCAAATCTGCCAGATATTACGCCCATTCCAACGGCGACTGCACCTACAAAGAACCGGGTAAAGAGGAGTGGAAGCGTGGACCGGATACAGACAACGGTCTCGACATATAGCGGACGGTTTCTATTCCTTAGTGTCCGTTTTGTGGTGGTGTGATTGATAGCATCGAAAAACGACTGCCAAACGGCAAGGTTGAAGTCCAGCTTGCGTGGGAAAACAAAAACGGATACCGAAGTTGCCGTTGTGGAGGTTGTGTCGGAAGCCTACGAAAATTTGACCAATAAAGAGCCAACTGCTATGCCAATGGCAACTATGGATCCTAAAGTCAATGGAAGTCGCCAACTGATACTCTGTTTCAAGCTATCCACCGACGCTACTAATGTCTCCAGTGTACGCATCATCTCTGTCTGAGACATGTACTCACGTTCCATCACGATGCGAATGTCTTCTGGTGACAACTCGTCTCGCTCCTGATAAGGACCGGCATACGGAGTATCTACCGCCTGCTCAAGGCTGTGAAGCTCAACAGTCAGAAAAACATCCTTGTATGGCAAGGCAATAGGTTTTGTTGAAAGGTTGGTCAGTCCCACCGTCAGCCGCCCACGAAAACCCGGGTCAATTTGTGGTCCAACCGTGGCGATTAACCCTTTTCGTGCATAGGTACTGGTCAACCCGAAGCGACCAACATGTCGCGCACTCAAGGTAAGTCTCTCGTAAGTAATAACAATAACGAAATCGCCAGGCTTGATTTCGACGAACCCCTCCTTTACTAAATCCGTCACCTTCTTGTTTGAAGTGGTGGCGGCTTGGTTCCCTACACGCAAATCATAAGAGGCAGGTTGTACCAATTGCTCGGAAAAAGGCTCAATGCAGATACCACCATGCTCAGTCGCCACAGCATCGCGAATGTCCTTGTCTGATAGAATCATAGCGATTTTAGTTTTAAGTTCATAGCGATATATATGCGGAGATTATCATTAACTTCACGAAAAATATCAATATAACAATTCACTTTATTCCTTAAGGAGAGAACTTGCTAAATACGGTAAATATTGAAACGGGTATTAATCCAATATTTGTAGCAGAAACTTTAACCATCTTTGTCGATGGATATGAATCTCTCGAATTAGGGGGCTGATGGGTTGTGCAGTGGATTGCTATGCGTGGGCACCTATTGCACCAATCAACAAATATCCACCAAACTAATCCCGCTACCATAAGCACCCAAACAACCCAATTATACTCACTCACTACAAACTCCGTGCCACCCACATCACCTCACCGATGATTTCTGCATGGTTTGGCCAAGGTAGTGCAGACCAATCTGGGGCGGGGTTATCGCTCACCAATTGCCAATGCCCCGCGGTATCTTTGTCCAAACGCTTAACGATTAAGCCGTCTGCGGTATTGAGGACGAATATGCCGCCAACACGACGGCGGCAACGGTGCCGTACGACTAGGATTTTGGAGCCGTCTGGTAGGGTTGGCTCCATCGATTCGCCATGCACGCTGATCACATTGCACTGAGTGGCATCAATGCCTTTGCGGTCTAACCAGTCGCGCCGAAACCAGACTTGTCCCTTGACGGGTGCTTCGTTCAGGTTATATGCCCCGCCACCTGCAGCCGCCTCAAACTCAATGGTCGCCACCTGCCGCGCCGACCGTGCTTCGGCGGACAAAGCCGCCTGATTCGTCAGGTCGTCCGCAGACACGGTGTAGTGGGCGGGGTACTCGGCGATTTGATTGCCCGCATCGGTATCCTCTTTACGCACGCTCAACAGTTTGATGTCGGCACGCAAGGCTGTTATTTCCGCCTCCAAGGTTGCCCACCGAACATCGTTAGGTTGGGGATGTAGCAGTGTTTCAATAACGGTGAGAACATCGTCCAGAGTGGCATCTTTGGGTAGTTTCAATGCGCTGGTAATCTGCTCGCCCCAGTCATTGTGGACAGATTTATCTGATTTAAGTTGGGATTGATTCAGATTTTTGCCGTCTCGCAAGGGACCAATGTAGAACTCAAGATTTAAAGCGTGGCATATCTCTACCAGCCTGCTGAATTTAGGGTCTCTACCTTTAAGCACATAACGTATTGCATCATCTGGCAACCCCGTGCTTTTGGCAACCCTGTATGCGTTTGTCCCGCGATTATTTAATTCTGTGCGGATAATTTCTATCAATTGATCGTTATTCATTCGGCAATTATACCGAATTTAATCCCGCTACATTTAGAGAAATAAATACTTGACTTTCGGTATTCATACCGATAAAGTGTTCGGTATGAATACCGAAAATATACTAATTCTCTTTGAATTATATTCCAAAAGCACGGGGCTAAAAGAATCAACAATTGCCACATATGCCACATCCGCTGGTGGATTCATTAAGCGTCTTCGTGGCGGATGTGATATTACAACAAACCGCTACAACCGAGTTATTCAATGGTTCTCCGATCACTGGCCAGACGACCTCCCTTGGCCAGATGACATTCCCCGCCCCGAACCAACAGCGAGGTCGCAGGCTAAACGCGCATGTCCAACTTAAAGTTACTCGCCTCTGCCGAACGTTTTGTTTTTGCCCACCGCAACGGTGCTACCTTGTCCCGTGATGAGATGATGAGGCAGGCTATCTATTACCTAACCACCCAGCATCAATGCTCCCCGGATACTGCTGCCTATCTTGCCCCTTGCGCGGTTGCCAATATCGAATCTAACGGTATTGATGCCTACATCGACATTGATCACTCTACTTCTCGTTGTCTGTTTGTCCGGGTGAACGGGCAATTACGCTCGCTGGGTATTGCTGATCTGGTTAGCGTATTAGAACTGGACTCTTGAACAATAAGCGATATGACACCACTCAATGCCCGCACTGCCGGCACAACAAAAATACCCATGGCGGATTGTATAACATGAAGTGTCGGTGCTGTTTAGCACGTTTGGTTTTGAGCCATCCCTTTCGCCTGCGGCGGCACTTGATTGCTCACTGGGCAGAGACTCATCAACATAGCGAAGCAAACCTAAAAGCCCAGATTATTCATGAACAAATGAACAGAAAAAATGACCCTCATGCGTAAAGATATTCAGCATGACATTGTCGCACGGCTGATCGCCGACTACGAAATGATAGAACGTGGCAAATGGTTACAGCGGGGCATTTGCCCGGACTGCGGTAAAAGCGTGGGGAAATAAAGACGATACACCAATCTAAACATAACGAGGAGAATAATGATGAAAGCACCCGAAGGTAAGCAATACGTTACGGTTAGTCAAACGGGGGAAACCTTTTTAATTGACAACCATGAGGTTTTGAGACGCAAGCGTATGACGGCGATGGCTGCCGTAGCACAACAGCGCAGAAAACGTGCAGGTCACCCCGAGCCAACGAGGAGAAAAGCACCCGAAGGTAAGCAATACGTTACGGTTAGTCAAACGGGGGAAACCTTTTTAATTGATAGCCCTGAGGTTTTGAGACGCAAGCGTATGACGGCGACGGCTGCCGTAGCACAACAGCGCAGAAAACGTGCAGATTATTCCTCTCGTCCGGGTAAATAGTAAATCAACCCGCCGGGCAAACTATTAAAAAGACTTAGAACATACGGCTCTGCCATTTTTACCAGATCAGCAGATGAATAGTCCTCACCCGGAACCGCTCCCATGTGCATGAGTGCAGCTTCAATGGCATCGCATATGCCGAGTAATTCTTCTGTAAACCCACCCTTGGTAACAATATCCATTTTTTGTACCAATGGTTTTGGTGTTTTTGATGATGTCATTCGTGAATTCCTATTTATGGTATTGATAGTCGATGGTAGCACAAGTCGGGTTCTCCTTGCCCGTGTAAATGTACTGTTGCGCCTCCAACACCTAACCACCTATGCTAGTAATTCTGTTGCTACCTGTGAGCAACAAAATCAGGGAGACCCTTATGCGTAAAGATATTCAGCATGACATTGTCGCACGGCTGATCGCCGACTACGAAATGATAGAACGTGGCAAATGGTTACAGCGGGGCATTTGCCCGCACTGCGGTAAAAAAGAATTATTTGCCCATGTGGAACAGCCGTTGGTGGTGCGTTGCGGTCGGGCCAATAAATGTGGCTGGGAAGAATATACCAAAACACTTTATCCGGACGTTTTTGCCTCCTTTAATCGGCTTTTTGTCGCCACCCAAACGAATCCAAATGCGACTGCTGATGCTTATATGCAGTATGCCCGCGGCTTTGATCTGGCGAGCATTAAAGGTTGGTATCGACAAGGTGGTTTCTGGCACCCGGATGCCAACAAAGGCACCGCCACCGTGCGTTTTGATATTGACCGCGCCCATGATATTTACATGGAGCGTTTTGTCGAAGAGATATTGATTAGCGACGAATTCGGCGAGAAAAAGCCGCGCAGAGCGCATTATAAAGGTGCCTATCGTGGTCTTTGGTGGCAACCACCGGACTTACAAATCAATCACGGCGACACCATCTGGCTGGTTGAGGGCTGTCTGGATGCGATTGCGCTACAGCAAAATGGACAAAAAGCGGTGGCGACACTTTCGTGCGTCAATTATCCGGATAAACAATTTGCGCAGCATACGAGCAAAAAAGTGACTTGGGTTTGGGCTTTGGATAACGACCCCGCTGGCAGACGCTACCTCAGAAAGTTTATCAAGCGTGGTCGCGAGGAGGGGCTTTGTGTGCAAGCCGCCCAAATACCACAAAAAAACAACCTAAAAACCGACTGGAACGATTGTCATATCAGCCAGCGATTAAGCGAAAAGCACCGCGAAGAATATCTTTATCATGGCAGTTTGCTGATTGCCAAAAGCGCGTTAGACAAAGCATTGCTTATCTGGAACAGGAAAAACATGAGCGGCTTTTGTTTTGATTTTAATCGCCGTATGTATTGGTTTGATTTGGATGTTGACAAGTTCAACAAAGCCACCGAAAGCATTGCTAGTGCCTCCGATGCCTCCGATAAGAATCGTGGACATAAACACACCGCCGCACAAATACGCACTAAGGCAGCCGAGCAATCAGGGACATTAAGCGATGTTGCCAATTGCCAGCCGAGCTTTCTGTACTATCAATCGAACAAGCTGACGGATGAGAGCTGGTATTACTGTAGAGTGCAATTTCCGCATAACGGTAAAACAATCAAAAACACCTTTACCGGCGGACAAGTCGCATCTGCCCCTGAGTTTAAGAAACGCTTATTGTCGATTGCGCCCGGCGGATTGTTTAGCGGCAATGCGAAGCAGTTAGACTGGTTGGTAAAACATCACATACACAATATCAAGGTGGTCGATACCATCGATTTTATTGGCTATAGCAAAGCACATAAGGCTTATGTTTTTAATGATTTGGCAGTCAGTCAGGGCAAAACATATAAAATTAATGATGAGGATTTTTTTGAAATAGGCAAGATCGCGATTAAGAGTTTGAATCAAGGCTTCCATTTGTCCATTGGCGACAGATCGGATTATCGTGCGGATTGGACACAAATGGTTTATCGCGCTTTTGGTGGCAAGGGCTTGGTTGCGGTTAGTTTTTGGATGGGTTCGTTATTTGCTGAACAAATCAGAGCCATCCATAAGAGCTTTCCTTTTCTGGAAATTATTGGCGAACCGGGTGGCGGAAAGACAACGCTGGTTGAGTTTATGTGGAAATTATTGGGCAAGGAAGACGAGGAAGGCTTTGATCCAACTAAATCCTCGTTTGCGGGGGTAACGCGTAAATTTTCTCAGGTCAGCAATTTGCCGGTGGTCTTGATTGAAGCGGATCGTGAAGCCAGTGCCGCCAAATTGCGTGGTTTTAACTGGGATGAATTAAAAACCGCGTATAACGGTAGAGCAAGTAGTGTGCGAGGAGTAAAAAACAACGGTAACGAAACCTACGAGCCGCTGTTTCGCGGGGCTATTGTCATTAGCCAAAATACAGCAGTGAGTGCCTCGGAAGCCGTGCTGCAACGCATTGTTCATTTGTGCTTGGATCGGTCGGGTCATTCAGCACAAAGCAAAAGCGCCGCCGATGAAATGAATCTGCTTGTGCCGAAGCATTTAAGTTTTTTCCTGCACCAAGCGGTACAGAATGAAGCACAAATCATGGAGAGCGTTAAAAGCAACACCCCCGTTTATGAGCGACAATTATTGTCACTAACCGAAATCAAATCGGTGCGTGTGGCAAAAAATCATGCCCAGATTATGTCCCTAGCGACGGCTTTTAGCACGTTACTTGACCTGCCCAGCGAGCAACGCCAGTCGGTTCAGAGCTGTATTGAGCAAATGGCGATTGAGCGACAACAAGCCCTTGAATTGGATCATCCAGTGGTGCAACAGTTCTGGGAGACCTATGAATATCTTAATGACGGCAACCCACACAGCACGCTCAACCATTCTCGCAACGACCAGCTCATTGCGATTAACCTCAATCATTTTACCCATGTCGCAGCCGAGAATAAGCAAGAGATTCCGCCGCTGATAGAGCTGAAAAACCACCTGAAAACATCAAAAGAGCGCAAGTTTTACGCCATCAAGCCGGTTAATTCCGCGCTTAACGCCGGTGATAACAATGTCGCCTCCGCAACGGTCAAATGTTGGGTGTTTAGTGCAGGCACAACCACCCCGTAGCAGAGCCGCCAATCTCGGTGAACCCGAAAAAGTGCACCAATCTTTACGCCTGCCTCTTGCTCAATGACCGTTTTATTTATCGATTTCAAGGATAAAAACGCATCTGGTCGGCGGCAAGCCACGAAAAAGGACTCAGGTTCTGTTAATGGACAACAAAAGTGCTACACTTTCACGAACGGAACTCGTACATAAACTTGTGCGCAAACTGGCACGTCAGCAAGCCAAACGAGACCATGAACGACGAGAGCGAGACGACCACGACCGAAAACCAAAGAAATGACGCGGGTAGCCATCTACGCTAGATTTTCATCCGATCTGCAAAACGAAAAATCGTGCCGCGATCAAATCGACCTGTGTAGCACATATGCTGAATCGCATGGCTTTGCCATCGTAGGTACTTTCCAGGACGATGCCGTTTCCGGTGCCAGCACTATCAACCGACCAGCCATGCTCAACCTGTTGCTGTCCGCGCAGGATCGTAAGTTTGATACCGTTCTGTGTGAAACACTGGACAGATTAAGCAGAGATCAAGCCGACCTGCTTCAAATTCGTAAGGAATTAGCATTCCACGACATTACGATTCACTCGGTTCAAGATGGTTTGGCGGACACCCTCCATATTGGCATCAAAGGTCTGATGGGAGAGCTTTATCTCGTTGACTTAGCACAAAAAACGAAGCGCGGACTGCGTGCCGTGATCAAAGATGGTCGGCAAGCCGGTGGGCGTTCTTATGGCTATAGCCTCGTTATCGGAAAAGCCGGCGAACAAACCATCAATGAACGTGAAGCAAAGGTGGTTCTGCGTATTTTTACCGAATATGCGGCACACCGCACCCCGCGACAAATTGCCGCTGGTCTGAATCAAGATGCGATTCCCGGTCCACGCGGCGGCAAATGGAACGCTTCAACCATCAACGGTAGTCGCAGTCGCCAAAGCGGTATCCTGCAAAACCGTCTTTATGCCGGACAGATTGTCTGGAATCGCCAGCGTTTTGTCAAAAACCCAGCAACGGGCAAACGCATATCAAGAATCAATCCAGAGAGCGAGTGGCTGATTTCCGATGTACCCGAATTGAGGATTGTGAACGATGTTCTGTTTCAGAAAGTGTCCACGCTCAAGGCGAAAAAGGGGACTCAACATGCGGTGAAATCACGCAAACCTCGTTACCTGCTTAGTGGTTTAATCAAATGTGGCTGTTGTGGTGCGTCCTATACGGTCATAGCCCACGGACGCATCGGTTGTGCCGGACATCGCGAACGCGGCGACTGCGATAATAATCGAACAATCACGCGCCAACACGTCGAACAACGTGTCCTCATCGCCCTACAAAGTCAATTAGGCAGTCCGGACACAATAGCAGCGTACGTCAGTGCCTACAATGATGAACGAAAACGGCTGTTGCAGGAAACACGCAAAAACAGGAAGAGCAAGCAACTTAAACTGCAAAAACTCAACACCGACATCGAACACCTTGTTGATCTGTTGCTTGAGAGTGCTGCGCCTGCGGTGGTAATGGCGCGCATACATTCTATGGAAGCCGAGCAACAAGCCTTAATTGATGAATTAGACAGGTTCAAGCAGAAAGACGAGCCAATCAATGTGCATCCGGATACCGTAGCACAATATCAGACAATCGTAGTCGACCTGCAAGCTCACCTAGACAACCTCAATGATTCCGATAATGATCCTGATGAACGGGACAATACATTTGCCCTAATACGCGAGCTTATTGATCGGGTGTTCATTACGCCTACTGGGGAACGCAAACCGGTAGCGATTCACGTCGAAGGGCAACTAGCCGCCCTATTATCCGCTTCTACCTACAAGGAAAAAATTGGACATAGGGGGAAAATGGTAGCGGGGGCAGGATTCGAACCTACGACCTTCGGGTTATGAGCCCGACGAGCTGCCAGACTGCTCCACCCCGCACTGGGAGATGGATTCTACCTTATTAGCGGTCATCGTTTCAATTCATTAAACAATCTTATTTGATAAATTTAACCGATAAGAACACTTTGCACGAGCCGTGAATTTTGTTTATTAGCAAGGAAAAAGAGAGTTTATCTTATAAATGACCGATTGAGACCGTTTTTGACACCGAAGGCAAGAACTATCGTGCAAAGTACTCACTAAATAACAATGTCTCAACTGCAACAAATCCCATACCAGTCCCTCAAATTATTGTAGAATGGGGGATATCCTATCATTTACATACTCTAATCCTATGACTGACGAAACACTTTTTAGCAAAATTATAAATAAAAAAATCTCGGCTGATATTATATTTCAAGACGATCGGGTCACCGCTTTTCGCGATATTCAGCCGCAAGCACCGAGCCATATACTCATCATTCCGAATAAACCAATCCCAACGGTCAATCAGGTTGTCGAAGAAGATGAATCCGTACTCGGGTACCTGTTTATTGTTGCCAAAAAACTCGCCCAGCAAGAAGGGTTATCCGAAAACGGTTATCGCTTGATTGTCAACTGTGGCAATCATGGTGGACAGGAGATTTATCATTTACACATGCACTTAGTCGGTGGTAGAAAGTTGGGGCGCATGTTGGCAGATTAAGCCGTGTCCGCTAACAACAACACCATAACTTGAGCCGCAATACCCTGTTGTTGACCAATGAATCCCAGCCCTTCGGTGGTGGTTGCTTTGATGCTGACATGACTCTGAGTGAGCGATAAATCTGACGCAATACGCGCCCGCATTTTAGGAATATGAGGTGCCATGCGTGGTTTTTCCGCAATGATGGTGCAATCCAGATTCGAAATTCTCCACTGTGCTTGATACAACATCGTCGCCACCTTTCTGAGCAATATTCGGCTGTCACTATTTTTATATTGCTCATCACTGGGCGGAAAATGTGTCCCGATGTCGCCCATTGCCGCCGCACCGAGACAGGCATCACATATCGCATGCAACAATACATCGGCATCGGAATGACCCTGCAAACCCAGATGCCAATCTATTTCAACGCCACCGACAATCAATTTTCTGCCCTTGACCAAGGCGTGAATGTCGTAGCCGCTACCTATTCTCATTATTGAAATTCCATCAGAAATAAACCAGCTAAATCCAAATATTCGGCAGTGGTTATTTTGTGATTACGCGCATGACCTTCAACTATTGTCGGACAAAACCCGAAGCACTCCATTGCCATCGACTCATCAGTAACCAAAACGCCATCGCTAATCGATGTTTCAATCGCGGTCAATAAATCGCCGAGGCGAAATATCTGTGGCGTGAAGGTGCGCCAAAACTGTCCACGTTCAACCGTCTGTTGAATGACCTGCCTCTGATCGATGATTTTCAACGTATCTGTCATTTTTTTACCCAGTACTGCCCCGGTTTGGTTGTTATTCGCCTCGTCTAGCAGATTCTGAATATCTTGCCGCATGATACTGGGGCACACTGCATCATGCACTAGAACCCAATCCGATTGCGTTATAGTATCCAGTTGTTGCAAAAACTTTAACCCATTGACACCGTATCGAATCGTTGTTCACCTGCCTCATAGGTGCCTAATATCTTGGTGTCAGTAAACGGATTTTTTGCCCAACAACAATCATGACGACTAAGCCCGATGACCAAGCCACTAACCACCGAGCTGGCACAGATACGCGCCAAAGTATGATGCAAAATCACCTTGCCAAGAATTTTTAGATACTGTTTCGGACTATCGACAGACATCCGAACACCGATACCGCCAGCGGGGATGATTGCCCAAACCCTCGCCCGTCCCTGCCTGTGTCATGCTTTTCTGTCATCAATTTTCGGGGTCGCAAAATTATAGCCATAATCGATTATCTATTGTGTCATATAAACACCAGAGAGGTTAGAATCCGACCCCCGTTTAGCGTCCCGTATTGCGTATGTCCAAACCCGATTCCCTCCCGTCCAAGCCCCATCGGCTACTCAATCCACCACTACCTGCACGGGGGCAACATATCATTTGGTCAAATCTGCACGGTGCGGCTCTGGGTTTGGCAATAGCCGAAGCCGCACGTCAATACCATGGCATTTTGGTTATTGTACTTGAAGATCAGCATCAGCTTCAGATTTTAGAAAACGAAATTCGATATTTCCTGCAACCAACGAAAGATATTCCGATATTCAATTTTCCAAGCTGGGAATGCCTGCCATACGATATATTTTCTCCTCATCAGAACATCATATCGGAACGACTTCGAGTTTTAGGGAAATTGCCGTCCCTGCGAAACGGCATTGTGTTGATTCAAACAACTAATTTGATGCAACGCCTTCCGCCACTCAATTATGTACTCGGGCATACTTTCTCGTTACAAGAATCACAGCAGATTAACCTCGATCACTTAAAACAACAGCTCGTCAATTCAAATTATACTGCCGTCAATCAGGTCGTGTCACCCGGGGAATTTGCCGTGCGTGGCGGATTGATTGATGTATTTCCGATGGGGTCACACATCCCTTTTCGTCTCGATTTATTTGATAATGAGCTGGAAAGCATTCGAGTTTTCGACCCGGACAGTCAAAGATCAAAAGAACATGTCGCAAAGGTCGAGCTATTGCCAGCACGGGAATTTCCGATGACCGAAAGCGGTATCAAGCATTTTCGATCATCATTTCGCCGTTGTTTTGAGGGCGATCCGATGAAACAGACGATTTACAAAGAAGTCTCTATCGGACACACGCCGACCGGAACCGAATTTTTCTTCCCACTATTCTTTGACCATACTGCCACGTTGTTCGATTATATTCAGGGTGATTCGATTATCGTCAAAACACCTGATTTCAAAAAAGCCGCTACAGCCTATTGGGCCGAAGTCAATGCTCGACACAGCAATGCCAATTATGATTCGGAGCGTAAAGTCATACCACCCTATCAACTCTATATGGCGGCAGATGAGTTCATGGAAAGCTGCGAAAAATGTTCGGGTATTGACATCATTCGCGACCATAACGCCGCCGCATCGTGGTGCGCTGATACGAATTACAACCAACAATTTCCGGTTGACCCCAGAAATGAAACACCGTATCAGGAATTGCTGACCCATTTGCACAACAGTAGTCGGCGAATTTTAATTGTTACCGAAACCCCTGGACGCAAAGAAGCCTTAGGGGACGTGCTATTCAGGAATAATCTACGTCCCTCCTCATTTCAAGGATTGCACGACTTCATCGCCGACAAGCAAGCCACTTTGGGACTCGCCATTGCAGCCCTTGAACGTGGGTTGACTTCGAATACGCATGGCATCGAAATAATTTGCGAGAGCCAGTTATACGGCGACAAAGTTTATCAACGGCGTCGACGTAGCAAAGAATCGCGCGATCCAGAATCTATTATCAAATCGTTGGCAGAGCTGAATATTGGCGATCCGGTGGTGCATATTGAGCATGGCGTAGGTCGATATAAAGGCTTACATACGCTGACCATCAGCGACGAAACAGGTGACTTTCTGACCCTTGAATATCAAAACGGTGACAAACTGTATATTCCTGTTTTGGCATTGAATCTCATCAGCCGTTTTGTCGGTGGCTCTCCTGAATCAGCACCGCTGCATCGGCTTGGTGGCGATCAATGGGAAAAATCAAAAAACCGTGCACGGGAAAAAGCCTATGATGTCGCGGCTGAACTACTAGAGATGGAAGCGTCCAGAACAGCACGCAAAGGACATGCTTTTGAAATTAACGCGCTGGAAAACCAGCGTTTTAATAGCCTATTTCCATTCGATGAAACACCCGATCAGCAACAGGCTATTCGCGAAGTGCTCGCCGATCTCGGTTCTCCCGAGCCGATGGACAGATTGGTTTGTGGCGATGTTGGATTCGGCAAAACTGAAGTCGCATTAAGAGCTGCGTTCATTGTCTCAAATAATGGTAAACAAGTAGCCATTTTAACCCCGACTACGCTGTTAGCACAGCAACATCATCAGGTCTTTGTAGAGCGTTTTTCAGACTGGGCTATCAATATTGAAGTGCTGTCACGATTTAACACCCGAAAGCAAGCGAACGAATTGATTACCCGTGTCGCCAGCGGACAGATTGACATTATCATTGGCACGCATCGATTATTGCAAGCCGACATTCGCTTTCACGATTTAGGATTACTGATTATTGATGAAGAACACCGCTTCGGTGTGCGCCAGAAAGAGCATATTAAACGCATTCGCAGTCAGGTTGATATTTTAACTTTGACAGCAACCCCTATTCCGCGTACGCTGAACATCACGATGTCAGGATTAAGGTCAATCTCCATTATTGCCACCCCGCCACTCAACCGCTTGTCGATAAAGACCTTTATTCGTCAGTGGAGTCGGGGGTTAATTCGGGAAGCCTGTTTACGCGAAATAAGACGTGGCGGACAGGTTTTCTTCCTCCATAATGAGGTCAAATCAATCGACCGTATGGCAGTTGAAATTGCCGAATTATTGCCAGAAGCCAAGATTGATATTTGCCACGGGCAAATGCACGAATTACAGCTTGAACGTGTCATGCAGGATTTCTATCATCGCCGTTTTAATATCCTAATTTGCTCGACCATTATCGAAAGCGGCATCGATATTCCGACCGCAAATACGATTATTATCAATCGTGCAGATCGTTTCGGTCTGGCACAATTACACCAACTCAGGGGACGTGTAGGTCGCTCACAACATCAAGCCTTTGCCTATCTATTGATAGCGGACAAACAATATATTACCAATGATGCTAAGAAGCGGCTTGATGCTATTGATTCTATGGATAATCTAGGTGCTGGATTCACGCTCGCATCGCATGATTTAGAAATTCGCGGTGCTGGAGAATTACTTGGCGAAACGCAAAGCGGGTCGATTGATGAGGTTGGTTTTTCGCTGTATAGCGAATATTTGAACCTTGCGGTAACCGCCATCAAGGACGGGCGCTTACCTGAGCCGAATACTGCCGAACAGATTGAAAAAGCATCTATTATCGACTTGCATGTTACTGCTCTATTCTCACAGGATTATCTGGACAATGCACATACTCGACTGATTTTATACAAACGAATCTCCAATGCCACCAATATTGAGCAACTGAACGAGCTACAAATCGAAACCATCGATCGGTTTGGACTGTTACCCGAACAGGGGAAAAATCTCTTTCGACTAACGGCATTGCGCCTACAAGCCGAGCAATTAGATATACACAAAGTCGATATTGATGAGCATGGCGGCGTAATTGAATTCCATGATGAACCCGCCATCGATCCCAGCGTGATATTTTCTCTGATTCAAGCGCATCCTCACATCTACAAACTGTGTGGTGCAAATGCGTTCAAAATAGCCGATGATCTGAGCGAACCGATAACCCGAATTGAAAAAATTGAAACACTATTTGATTTTTTATATCAATCTTTGAGCAGGTAATTGGTTACTGGATTTTTACGATGGTTCGTCCCCAATTATTTCCGTTCAAGTAACGCTCAAACGCATTGGGCAAGTCTGCGAAAGCAATTTCATTGGTCACGATTGTATCCAGATGCTGTGGTTTGAATTCATTGCCCAAACTATGCCAAATCTGTTCCCTGATATGACTTGGCATTGCAATGGAGTTGATGCCCAATAGCGATACGCCACGCAAAATAAAAGGCATCACTGTGGTATTGAGATTGTAATCATCGACCAAACCGATGCTGGCAATATTGCCCCAGGGTTTAACCGTGCGGGTGAGCCATGCCAACGTTTCACCGCCCGCATTATCAACGGCACCGCCCCACAACGCTGATTCCAGTGGGCGCGTTCCCATCTCTACAGTATGTCGGTCGATGAATTCATTGGCACCAAGCTGTTTTAAGTATTCGTGTTGCTCTTTTTTGCCGCTAAATGCCGCCACCCGATAACCCTTTGAAGCCAGAATATCGATTGCAGTACTCCCTACCCCACCACTCGCACCAGTGACCACTATCGCACCATCATCCGGCGTTTGACCATTGGTTTCCATTCGCGCCACAGCCAGTGCGGCGGTAAAACCAGCCGTCCCCAATGCCATTGATTCCTTCAAGCTCAACCCTTGCGGCAATGCCACAACACAATCAGCTTTGACGCGGGCGACTTCGGCATACCCCCCGTCGGCAGTTTCGGATAACCCCCCGCCGGTTGCCAATACTTCATCGCCCTCCTTAAATCGTGCATCGGTCGATCGCATAACCACACCCGCCAGATCAATCCCGCCATTGAGCGGATATTGGCGTAAAATTTTGCCCCGTCCAGTGGCGGCTAAAACGTCCTTAAAGTTTATTCCCGACCATTGCACCCGAATAACGACCTCGCCCTCGGTGAGCTGGTCGATAGTCATATCAGCGAAATCTGCGACGATGTTTTTTTCAACTTGATTGATTCTAAAGGCTCGGAACGACATGGTTTACTCCAAAAAGGCGGTTATTAACGAGGGCTTATTTTATGACATCTGTTCACGATGATAAATAAGGCGGTAAATAAGGCAACAATATTCTGAGTATGATGTTGGCGCATAGCGCGGCAACAATATCATCCAGCATAATGCCCAAACCACCGTGTACTTGACGGTCGAAATAACCAATCGGCCAGGGTTTGCAGATGTCAAACAAGCGAAACAATATAAAACCCATCACCAAAGTCATCCCGTGAACAGGAATAAAAAGCATAGTCAGCATCATGCCAGCAATTTCGTCCCAGACAATAGCAGGATGATCTTGAGGACGACCTTGTTCCGAACATGGCGATGTCAGCGTTTTTGCCACGCGCCCACAAATCGCTACGCCAGCTACCGTACAAACCAGTGTCAGCGACACATAGAACAAAGTACCGAACTGAGCGAACAGCCAAATCAATGGCATAGCGACCAATGTGCCTACTGTGCCGGGTGCTTTGGGTGATAAACCAGCACCAAATCCAAGTGCCAGAAAATGGCATGGCGAGCGCAACAAATCTTGGCGGGTAATGCTGCGAATTATGCTTTACCTCTTACTGCATGGGCAACTTTATCGAGTACGCCGTTGACATATTTATAGCTATGCTGCGAAGCAAATATCTTGGCTAAATCAATCGCTTCATTGAGAATGACTCGGGTCGGAATATCCTGTTCAAATTGCAATTCATAGGTGGCGACTCGCAATATCGCATGTTCAATCAAATCAACCATTTCCAGTTTGCGGTCTAAGTGCGGCGATATAAGCCGGTCGATATTTTCAACCTGCACGGGTACATTTTTGATGAGTATTAGAAAATAATCCAGATGCCGACCGGATAGGTTTTCATTTTTGATAAAGCCCTTTTCAATCTCACTTGCCGACTGCCCGGTGACCCCCCACTGATAGAGTGCCTGTATGGCACATCGTCTGGCAAGATGCCGACTACTAGCAACCATTATTGCGCTTCGCCCCTATGGGTGGTCGCATCTGCTCAGATAAATTCATAATTGCTTCAACAAACTGACCATTTCTATGGCGGCTAACGCACAGTCCGCACCTTTATTCCCAGCCTTGCTACCAGCTCGTTCAATCGCCTGTTCGATGGTGTCGGTAGTCAACACACCAAAAATGACGGGAACATCACTTTGTAGGTTTAATTGGGCAATGCCACTGGCACATTGACCCGCAACAAAATCAAAATGCGCGGTCGCACCGCGAATCACCGCTCCTAGGGTAATAATTGCCGCATAATTCCCGCTTTCCGCCAATTTTCTTGCCACCAACGGTATTTCAAAAGCACCGGGAACCCAGATACAGTCAATCTCCGCACTGTTGATACCATGACGGTTCAAGGTATCTGTCGCACCCTGAATGAGACGCTCGGTGATGAAGTGATTAAAGCGACTGGCAACCAACGCATAGCGACCGGAACAATTTTCGAAATCACCGCTTATTTGTTTAATATTCATTATTTTGAGACCTTTGTGCTTGTGCCCTGTGGGTACTTGTGCCCTGTGGGTACTTGTGCCCTGCGGGTATCATTATCGGAAGCGTGGCTTCATCCGTGCAAAGAGATTGTGCAAGAAACCCTCGCAGGTTACGCTGGCGGAAAACCCACCCCCCCAAATCCCCCTTATCAGGGGGACTTGTCACTCTAATTCCCCCCTGATAAGGGGGGCAAGGGGGGTTAGGAAAGACAAATATTGGTTTTTTGCACAGTCTCGAAAGCAGGAATCCAGTCAAACACACAAACCCGCCAGGGTTTTCCACATGTAATACATGCCTAGCAAGGAACAAGGCGATGAACAATTGTCGAGGAGTAATCATAGGCAAACTCCCATTTTCGAACATTTTGATTGTATCAGAGCGCATTGTTTTCATCATTCCACTGCAACAGTTGTTGCGGGGTTTCGATATAGTTGATGATTTCGAGCCCAAATCCAGATAATCCATGTGCTTTCTTTTGTCGCCCTAATGCCAGAATTTTTGTTAGCCCAAGATCAGCCAAAATCTGCCCACCCGCCCCTAACATTCTTAAGTTTTCCGAGCTCTCTTGCGTCTCCGCACGAAGCGTTTCGCTATTGGCTGATTGAGTTTCGTTATTGTTCAGGTTAATACGACTAACCAATTCATCCACAGATTCATTATAGGACAATATAACAACTACCCCCGAGACCTGTTTGGCAATCGCCTCGAGTGCATTTTCCAACGTCCAGCTCCCGCTCGACTTGAGCCTAGAAATCGGATTGAGTACCATATCGAGCAATCCCCGATGAACATGTACGCGCACCGGAATCACCCGATTGCGCTTGATTTCTCCTTTCACCAAAGCCAGATGCGTACCGCCCTCTATCTCATCGTGATAGACATAAGATTGAAATATACCTTGTTTTAAGTGCAAGATGTCTTGTGCCATTCGCCGTAGGGTCGGGTCGCTTTTTAAGCGATAGCGAATCAAATCGGCAATGGTGCCGATTTTCAAATGGTGTTTTTTAGCGTATTCAATCAAATCCGGCAGACGCGCCATGCTACCGTCATCTTTGAGGATTTCGCAAATGACACTGGCGGGTAGAAAGCCGCATAATCGTGCCATGTCCACGCCTGCTTCAGTATGACCGGCACGGGTCAATACCCCACCCGCTTGTGCTTTTATTGGAAAAATATGCCCTGGAGTAACCAGATCGTCCGGACGAGCATTCGGGCTGACTGCGGCTTGAATGGTAATCGCTCGGTCTTGTGCTGAAATCCCGGTGGTAACGCCTTTGGCAGCCTCAATCGAAACCGTAAAATTAGTCGAAAAGCGCGCACTATTGCGACTCACCATAAGCGGTAAATCCAGTTGGCTGCAACGCTCCTCAGTCAACGTCAGACAGATTAACCCGCGTCCTTTGGAAGCCATGAAATTGATATGATCACTGGTAATACACTGTGCGGCAACCAGCAAATCCCCTTCGTTTTCTCGATCCTGATCATCAACCATAATCACCATCTTACCCTGACGATAGTCTTCAATAACCTGTTCGATTTTATTCACGGTCAACGGTGTTTTATTCATTGTGGTTTGCTTCAGTTTTGCTTGTCGGAATGCCAGCCATGCACAGATTCACCCATTCGCTGAATGTAACGGGCAATCTGATCCACTTCAACATGCACTTGGGAATCCTTTTTGAGATTCCCCAATGTTGTACATGCAAGCGTATGAGGCACCAGCATAATTTCAAACTGTGTCCGCTGCTGGCAGTCGGTCACGGTGTTGGTCGTCAAACTTACGCCATCGATGGCTACTGATCCTTTGACCGCGATAAACTTGCCAATCAAACAATCCGTTTCAAACAGCATGGCAGTAAAATCCTGCTTATCTTTTCGCTCAAGCACGGTTGCCGTGCCATCGACATGACCCGATACCAGATGTCCGCCGAGCGGTGTTTGCAAGGTCAGAGCAAGCTCTAAATTTATCCGCTCACCGATTTTCCAGTCGCCAATCAAGCCACTTGACAAGGTTTCACATGAGACATCAAAACAGGCTTCGTTGCACTCGAATCGAGTGAGCGTAAGACAAACCCCATTGAGCGCGATACTATCGCCTACTTGGAGCCGTGCTGACTCCAAAGTGCCCACATCCAAAGCAAGTTTCAAGCCACTGTTGGTGGGAGTCATGGCGGTGACCGAGCCCACACTCTGTACTATGCCAGTAAACACGATGATTAGTGCCTGCGGTGCATCTATTTATGCGCCAATTCTAGGGTCAATTTCAAATCCCGCCCGACCCTAATAACCTCTTTATACTCCAGCTTTAATTTGTCGGCAATATGTTCAAGTCCGGGAATCTTGAACATATCTCTGGCATCGCCACCTAATAAATCTGGTGCCATATAAACAACAATCTCATCTACCAAGCCTTGCTCCAGCATACTGCCACTGAGTCTTGAGCCAGATTCGAGTAAAATGCTATTCATTTCGCGCCGTCCGAGTTCGCGCATAAGTTGATGCAAATCTATTCTACCGTATGCGATGCGGCAATTGATAATCTCAACCGCGCTCTGCTGGCGCAATGCTATGGCTGCCTCATCTTCCGAATTAGCCGTAACAATCAATACAGTGCCTGCCCCGCGCAGAATTTTAGCATTAACTGGCGTACTTAAATGGGTATCGAGGATGATACGCAATGGTTGCCTTTGCAAGCCCGAGAGGCGCGCCGTCATATTCGGATCATCGCACAATACGGTGCCGACACCAGTCAATATGGCCGAGGCTGCCGCCCTTAATTTATGTGCATCCTGTCGTGCTGATTGCGAAGTTATCCACTGGCTTTCACCATCTGCCATCGCCGTTTTGCCATCCAGACTGGTGGCAATTTTGAGGGTTACCCAAGGCATTCCGCTGGTGACCCGTTTGAGGAATGCGCGGTTAAGGTAGGTTGCCTGAGCCCGTCCAATGCCTAAGGTTACCGCAATGCCGGCATGTTGTAATGCCGAGATGCCAGAGCGATTTACCCGTGGATCGGGGTCTTCAATGGCGATAACCACTCGACTGAGGGCTGCTTTTATAATGGCTTTTACACACGGCGGGGTCTTGCCCTGGTGGCTACACGGCTCCAGGGTAACATACAAGGTTGCCCCGTCCGCTGATTTTCCTGCTTGTCGCAAGGCGTTGACTTCTGCATGTGCTTGTCCTGCTGATTCATGCCAACCCCGTCCGACAATATTGCCCTGCTTGACAATCACACAACCGACCACTGGATTGGGATGAGTGGTATAAATTCCCTTACGCGCTAATTGTAATGCCAGCGCCATATAACGCTCGTCATCACCGATAGTCAAGCGCGTATTGTCGCCATCAATCACTTGGTCAGATGTTCGATTTGGTGATTGTTCAAATTTGCCTGTTTCAAGATGTGCATCGCCTCTTTTGAAAAATTCTATTGCTTTTTCGTTGTTCATTTTGTTTATTCTATAATGGCTATTTCACCGACTGTGAGATTGTATAGATTGTACACTATCTGATCCATTTGGGTTTCCAGTGTGGGCTTGTCGGTTAATTCAAAACAGTCTAATTTTAAAAAAATAATATATTTAATAACAAGAACTTAAGTATTCTTGAATTCACATAATAAGTGCAACACGCCTAAGTCAGTCAAAGGGTACACTCGTACTCTTTTAATTGAACGGAAAAAAGGAGTGAAACATGACGAGATATACCCATTTGACTGAACACGAAAGATACCACATTTACCTCATGAATAAGCAAAACTGTACACTGACAGGAATCGCTAAAACCATGGGCAGAAGTAGGTCAACCATCAGCAGTGAAATTAAACGCAATACCGGGGGCAACGGCTATCGCTACAAACAAGCCCACCGCTTTGCCCAAACGAGGCATCAGCAAAAGCCCAAGCACATCAAGCTCAATGACGAGTTAAAGCTTCATATTCAACAAAAGATCGCGCTGTATTGGAGTCCTGAACAAATTAGCGGTCGTTTGAGAATGGAGGAAAACATCAGTATTAGCACCGAATCCATCTATCGTCTCATTTTGAAAGACAAAGTAGCTGGTGGGTCGTTATATCGATACTTGCGCCATCAGGGTAAGAAATATCGCAAGCGTTATGGACAGAATGATTACCGCGGACGCATCCCCAATCGGGTTGATATTGCGGATAGACCCAGTATAGTGGACAATCGCTCGCGTATAGGCGATTGGGAGGCTGATTGTGTTATCGGTAAGGTCGTGCCACCCTTGCTGAACGCAAAAGTAGGCTTTATCTCGCACTTCGGACTAAGAACAAAACCGCAAAAGAAACCAACGCGGCTATACTCAATGTTGTTAGAGCATATGAAACAACATGTAATGACACTAACCTTTGATAACGGCAGAGAATTTTGTTGGCATAGTGAGCTTGCCAAACAACTCGAGTGTGAAACTTATTTTGCTAAACCGTATCACTCTTGGGAGCGTGGCTTGAATGCCAAATAATCATCTGGCACAATGGCTTGCTCATACTTTTTGTTTAGGCAGTTTTTTCCAAAGAGAATGCCTTTGCATAAAGTCACCGAAAAAGAGCTATTCAAAGCGACCGATTTAATGAATAACCGACCTAGAAAATGTTTGGGGTATAAAACCCTTATGGAGGTCTTTTCCCACGCAATGGGAATAGATCATAATATAAACCCGAGTGTTGCACTTATTATGTGAAGTCATCAGTGTTAAAGTATTGGTTATAAAAATTGCTATCGTCAACAAGGGGGATCGATTCAGCAAGCAAGTTGCGTCTAAAGATGAAAATAAGAATAAAAAGGGCTCATAAGGATCGAATTCGTGCAGGAATTAACGCTTGCATTATGTTTTTGAGCGCGGATTCGATTCAAAAACGCAAACTGCCCCCCCCCCCCCCCCCCCCCCCCGAAGGTCTCCTTGAAAACTCAACACCACTTTGCCGATGGTGGTCGAGCTAACTGTTATTACCATCCAGATGATGATGATTTATGTATCAAAATTAAAAAACCGATAGAAAACGATGAACGCATGCTCCAAGAAGTGAAGTACATGATGAAATTAAAGACGAAGGATCGGGATTATGATTACCCGTTTTATGCGACCTATCATGGCGTGATTGAAACTAATTTTGGTATCGGTCATGTTTATGACTTGATACGCGATGAAACGACCCAAAACAGGTCGTTGACGTTAAGCCATTATCGTGAAATGACGAGTCTCCATTTAGCGACGTAACAATTAAAGAAGCACTAATGCGATTGAAAAAACAAATGATCGCGCATAAGGTGTTTGCTAACGATTTACATGCTAAAAATATATGTTGTAGAATATTGGCTGATGGTGGCATGGAGTGCGTTGTGGTGGACGGTCTAGGGCACTGAGATTTCTTCCCAGTAGTGGATTATTTTAATTTTTTTGCTAAAAAGAATATGGAACGCCGCTTTTTAAGGCATCGTTTAATCCCGCATAATTCATCGGCAAATAGGTCAAAATGAATCCGGTTAATGTGATTTGCATGAAGTGGGGCAATAAATTCCCGGCGGACTATGTGAATCGACTTTATGGCATGGTGTCACGCCACTTGAACCGACCATTCAGGTTTGTTTGTTTTACGGATGATGCTAGCAATATTTGCGCACAAGTAGAAATACAGCCTTTGCCAGCATTGAATATACCCAGCGATACGCCTGAACGTGGCTGGCGTAAACTGACGGTATTTGCACAAGATTTTGGTGGCTTGTCTGGTGCGACCCTGTTTTTAGATTTGGATGTGGTGATTGTCGGTAATTTAGATGACTTTTTCGCCGTTAAGGGTGATTTTCTCATTGCCCATGATAAAAAAAATCCTGAAAAAATGCAGGGGAATTCTTCGGTTTTTCGCTTTGAAGCAGGTCAATACCCACACATTCTTACGTTTTTTGAACAGAACTTTCAGAAAATAAAACAACAAGTTCGCCACGAGCAAGCCTATTTATCAGCAGAAATGCACAAATTAGGCAAACTCCATTTTTGGCAGGATGACTGGGTGCCCAGTTTTAAGTACCGTTGTTGTCCGTCATGGATGAAGTCATGGTTTCAAGCACCGAGTATTCCTCAAAACGCCAGAATTATTTTGTTTCATGGCTTGCCTAATCCACCCGAAGCCATTGAAGGCATTAGTGGCAAGTGGTATCGGCATATCCAGCCATCACCGTGGATTGCGGACTATTGGAAAGAGTAATGGTGTATGATACGGTTCATTCTTTATAATTAACGGCTAAGTGATGACTACAATTGGATTTGATACTATGGATTATGCAGAGCAGTTGATTGAATCTGGTGTTCCACAGCAGCAAGCTAAAGTACAATCAAAAGCCTTAAAAGCCGTTGTTGATGATATTGTTAGCAATGCCTTAGCCACGAAAAATGATTTAACAGTAACCCACACTCAGATTACGAACAAAATTGCCGAGCTGGAATTAAAGATTGCCGATTTGGAATTAAAGATTACCAATCTGGAATTAAAAATAGAAAAACGCTTTGTTCGTCTTGAGGTTTTTATGTCCATTATAATTGCTATTTTAGTGATTCCAATCTTAAAAGACTTGTTTTTATAAGCCCAATCACAGCAATCAAAGGCATCAGTGGCAAATGCTATCGGCATATCCAGCCATCACCGTGGATTGCGGACTATTGGAAGACGTAAGCCACCTGCTTGGGTTTTGATGATGTCTGCCTGCGTATAATTTTGCTGATTCATGGGTAAATATGGTGTCTTTCGTGCAGTCAAATGGGTTATCTCCATAGTTTTACTCCTTTTTTCTGTGCGGTTAGGAGTGCAACAGCCTGAAAATAAAAGCAATTATAAAAATACTTGAAAATGATGGATGGTATTTATCGCCAACAAAGGGTAGTCATCGTCAATTTAAGCATCTAACCAAATCTGGTTTGGTTACTGTGTCAGGAAAGTTGAGCGATGAAATCGCAATTGGCACACAAATGAGCATTTTCAAACAGGCGAGGTTCAAGAAATGAGATATTTAATCGTAATTGAAGAAACTAAAACAGGATTTTCTGCTTATTCTCCAGATGTGGATGGTTGTGTTGCCACCGGCAAAACCAAGCAAGATGTTGAACAAAATATGCAGCAAGCAATGGAATTTCATCTGCAGGGGTTAGCAATGGAAAATCAAATAATCCCGCATTCACATACTTATTCAAATTATGTGGAAGTAGAGGCAACAGTGTAATAAATCACGCCAGTGTTAATGGTCTTGCACAGCTAAAGTCGTGTTTCTGGCAATTATACAAAGTCCTCCTATGACTAAAAAACACCTTAACAGTTCTGTATCCAAACAAATTTTTGAAGAAAAATATTCAAGTTTTATCAATATCTTGCTATTTGTTTTTCCTATAGTTATCAGCTCTATCAAGGGTGCGGATTCATGAGGTAAATGTGGTATCTTTCGTGTTCAGTCAAATGGGTATATATATCGCCATGTTTCACTCCTTATTTTTCTGTGCGGTTAAAAGTACGAATGTACCCTTTGGCTGACTTAGGAGTGTTGCACTTATGGGTTGAATTTGCCTTATGCAAAAGTCTCTCAACATAATATTATTGCAAACAGTTCTTTTAGTTGGTGGGGACGCATGGCTTAATCAAAACCCCAGCAAAATCATCATCTCACCACAAAATTGGTTTAATGATGTATCTCGGGATACAAAAGACCTCATTCCAAATACTTGGATTCGGTTATGAATAATCCACTCATATCGGTGCTGATGTCTGCTTATAATGCAGAAAAATTTATTGCCAGAGCCATTCAATCAATCCTCAGTCAATCCTACACCAATTTTGAATTTATCATTATCGATGATGGATCGACGGACAAAACAAGTCAAATTATTCAAAGTTTTACTGATAATAGAATCATTTTTATAGATAAACAACAAAATTTCGGGCTTGTTCCTGCTCTAAATCATGGTTTGAATATTGCAAAAGGAGAATATATTGCCAGAATGGATGCAGATGATGAAAGTTTACCCGAGCGGTTTAATTTGCAGATTGATTTTATGGAGAAAAATCAAGATATTGATGTATTGGGGACAGCTATGTTTCGCGTTGGAAACAACAAGAAAAAAAGACTAATGAAAACCCCCGCATTACATGCACAATGCTTGAATGAGCTTGTTGTTGGTCCATGCTGTTTTCATCCTACGGTAATGATAAGAAAAACAGCAACAAATAATATTAGATACGACCAGAAATATCGGTACGCAGAGGATTATAAATTATGGATAGACTTGGCATGGAATGGAGCAAAATTTGCTAACCTACAAACACCATTGCTGAATTACCATTGGCACGACAACAATGTTTCAATTATAAAAAAAAATGACCAATTAGAATCTGCGCGTACGGCGCAAAAAGAATATATGGCGTATTTTCTTGGCAATGGTGCGGAAGGATATGCAGAATTGTTTTTGATGCGGATAAACCAGTGTCTTTACAAGAATTAAGCAAATTTTACAACATCATAGAGAAAAACAAAAAACGACCAATGTTAAGGTTTTTTAGAAGGCATATACGGAGTGACATATGCTCAATTGATTACAGGTTTAATCACCGCGTTAATATTCTCTTATTCCTCTATTATCTGAAATATAAAATCAAAAACCGATTAAGATGAACAAAAAATTCATTCGTAGGCATTGTTCCCTACGATGATTCAGAACGAAAAACCCAGTGGAAATACCAATTGACCGACTCGTGAGCCACACAGAAAAATCTATGCTTTCTCGTAGCATGAAATTAAAGTCGAGACCTTTGCACGATAGTTCTTTTGCCTTAAATAACGGTCTCAATGGCTCATTTATAAGTATAAATTCCCTCATTCCGCACGCTTCTATGAGCCAGCAAACAAAATTCCGGCTCGTGCAAAGGTCTCACTATATTTATTTGTTAAGCCTTTGTAGCACACAAAGATATTTTGAAATTTAACCCTCTCAGATTCTCGGTTTTTCGTAGTTGATGTGGGACGATGCCAACACACGGCGATGTTTTTGTCATTTTTTGATTGCAATTTAAAAGCAAGTTTACGTTTTTTGTGGCGGATTCAACGCTCCCCACAACAGACGACGTAATTTATTTTGTTTTCTAATGGCAAATTGCTGGACTGTCAAAACGAAATTAGCACGAGCATGTGTAGTCTGTTCGACTCTTTCTTGTTCTAGCGCGCTTTCGATTTTTGGCCCATCCACGACGACTGGTGGATTGATTGCTAAAAAATGTAACCCAGTATTCCACCACTGTTCATATAACATATCGATGGGCTCACGAATCATATAGCAATATTCACGCAAAATTTTAGCACCCGCCAAAGACATAACATATGCGGTCGTACCTGCTGTGTACTTTTTGTAACGCACCAAAGAACGACATTGTCCAATCGGACATAAGGTGTGACCTATTCTACGCTCAAAAAAAGCAGAAAGCCTGACAACATCCCAGTACCAGCCGATAGATGGTAAAGCGTTGATTACTTCCATAAAATCATCCTGCAAAATAACATCGTCTTCAAGAATGACAGCGTATGTCGTATTTTTCACAATCATCCGCTCCCACAGCTGATAATGACTTAAAAAACAGCCGATTTCGCCACATGTCAACTGGCGTTTATTATGAAGTCGCATCAACCGCTCGTCTAGCCGATCAGCATATTTCGACAAATCCAACTCCGCGCCGTCAACCGCATCCACAAATTCAAATGAGATGCCAAGCGATTGGAGCCGTCGTGCAATTGATAAACGGCGTGATTCGGCACGCAAAAGCGAGATGACATAAACGGGTGGAGATTTCAAGCATTCCTCCCAAAATCTTGTCTTCTTAATTTGATAAAACGCCTGTGTGATTTTGGCATAATGCTTAGCTTATAAAATCCTAATTTGACTTGTGCGATTGTTCGCTTTAGCCTGAAAATCCACTCTCTTTTTTTGAGTGGCTCTGCGCTAGTTGATGAGGCAGTAAATTCCCCGCAATCCCCATACTTGCTACCCAAATTGTAATATTCGTAAAATGTCATTTGCACGGCGATGGCAGGCTCTATTTGAAATGACTCCAAAACGTGGCAGTTAGAAATGTAGCTATCGGCTAGAGCGATGCCCTTCGCCTCGCATTGTAATAATTTTTTTGCACCAGACGGATACAATACATAGGCACCAGTACCAGAACTCCCTAAATATAGTTTAAACAGCTTGTGACTATTGCTGAGTATATTCCCTGTTTTTGCAACGTATTGCTTTTTTTTAACAACCTCAAGATCAACCAAATCAATATCAATACAGTTATCTAATTCAGCTAATACCTCAGCGGTATTTTGTGACAACAACACATCATCCTCCAAAATAAATGCTGGTTGATTGTCTATAACGATTTTTGCCAAGTATTACGATGCGAAAAATAACATGCCATTTCTGCCTTTCTTAATGGTCTTTGCCAATCGTAATAATGCTTTTGGATAACTTCATCAGTAATATCATCAGTACCAGTGGCGGTGAGGATGACATAGTCCAAGCCTAGTTTTTGTAATTGCCTCTCTTGAAATGTTCGACGTTTTGTCGCGCTAGGCAAATTAATGACAAATACTTGCATCTGCTATTATCGTATTTTATGTTGAGCGATATTTCCTGATTATTTCATCAATAAGATTCCTAATCACTATTCCGCTACGCCATACAGGGCGGGTTAATTCATTCTTTATTTTTGTTGACAGTTTCTTTTTTCCTGCTGAAATCGTTGAGCCGCCAACGGTGGAATCTTGGTGTGATAGACAGCCGGTTTCCAACGACCAAGTTTGCACACCATGTTGCCAAATCATTTGTTGTAGCGTATCAACTGGTGCTGTAAAATTCTTTATATGGCATAAGAATTTCTGCACCGCTTGCTTGCCATAAATCGCGCCTTGATTTTTAAGTGGTGGTGTTTGATAACGAATCAATGTTATGCCATTGATGGTTTTTCTTTCTTTTTCTATGCTACCCTTTTTGCCTGACAAGTCAATAATAATATTTTCGTTTGCTCTTTCAAACAAAGACGCTATGGTGTGCTGAAAATTATCGCCAATTTTAATGTCGTCCTCTAATACCACACATGCTTTGGCGTGATGTTCTGCGACTGTCTGCCATGCCTTATGCCAGCTCATGGCACAACCAATTTCGCCGGCGGAAAGCGTGGCATAATGCAACCACGATTTTTTAGATTGTTGCTGGCAGGATTGTAGCGTTTTGGCGTTCATCTTAACCCCATCAACCGCTTCTATTCGTTCAAAGGGCATCGCCCATTGGGATAATTGCGTTGTCATGTACTCTAATCTATTCGGACTTCGAGCTAAATTAATGACATAAACGGGTGCTTTGTTGACTGTCTCTGTGTGTTCCATATCGGTTATCTTATTGGAGGCGCTGTTTTAGATCAACCCAAGCGGTCATATGGTTGCGTAAACTTGTCCGTGCCTATCGCCTAACAGATGTTCAAACTCCCCAAAATCATGCAATGAATCATGCACATTGCCAGGCGTATAGGTCATTTTTTTGATAACCATCTTCATCGGTATTGGCGTGCAGCTTAAATCCGTAGGTACTTTTACGCCTACCATCGGATGCCGTTTTCACGTTCCATGCCGCTTCCGGGTCTTGGGTATTGTCGCCTTGTTTGTTCTTTTTAGAACGGCATTGCTTCGCCTCAATCACAGTCGCATCGATAATATTGACCGGGCCTTGAGCAACAATAAGACTGTTTTTAGCGAGATGGTTATTGATCTGCACCAATAAAGAATCAAGCAGATTTTCGGTGTGTAATAAGTTCCTAAACCGCCAAATAGTGGAATGATCGGGTACTGCATCACTGAGACTCAAACCAATAAACCGGCGGAACATTAAATCCCGGGCTATCTGTTCTTCTAAGGCTTCATCGCTTAAGTTATACCACGCCTGTAAAATCAGTATCTTAAACATCATCAAAGGTGGGCATACCCAAAGGGCACAAGTGCCGGCACACCGCGCTTGGAGGCATAAAGATGGCTGAGCGTGGTTTCTATCTGTTTCCAATCGATAATTTCATGCACATCATCTAGTTTGGACAATGACTTATGCTCAATTAAAAGGGCATCTGCGAACGAGTATTGGGCGGTTTGTTTCCAAGACATTTGACGGTATCCTCAAGGGTTTATTGAATGAACGCTATTTTACCATTTTAAGTGGTGCCCCTGGGTGGATTTATACAAATCATCGCGTGTAGTAACAATATTTTCTATTTCGCTACTATCTTTTGCTTCTTGAAGGGTCAGAGTATCTATCAAAATACTTTCATTGGGGGTTGTCTTTGCTGTTCCTTTTAGTTCCGCAAGATAGCGGTGTGCATTTGCCAATTGCCTTAAAACCTGTGGTGTTTCTAGCTCTACATTAGGAGGTAGTAATTTTAATTTGAAATCCATATTCATTTTGTTTTTCCAATAATTTTTATCTCATCATCGGTGAGGTCATAAAGCTGATAAACCAGTTGATCGATTTTGCTTCCAGTGCGCGGATGTTGCGGGCTTGTTATTTGGCTTCTGGCATGTCATTTGGCAGGATACGCACCACTTTTTCGCCGTCCCAAACAACGGCATATTGCCCTAGTCTGCGCTTTTTTTCCAAAGCCGCCGCCACGCTTCTATTGAGGGCTTCTGCTATTTGTTGCGCCTTTTTTTCCATATCTTTAATGGTTGGTTTATCTGATGGCTTCATGTACGGGCACGCTCTATAATGGTTTGATAAATAATTTTGTTCTGAATGGTTATATCCTGCTGTGTTTGAGTGAAAATAACCTTCTCCTGCTTTTGCGAATTATCCAAACACAATACACTATCACATAGCGGCGCATAGTGATGGACAAGATTATTGATGCTTCTAGGGTAGCGTTTGGCAATAGATGTTAGCACAATATCATGCCCACCATGCTTAACTCTTTCTGCAACCCGCTCAATAGATAATTGCACGCTCGGCAAGTAGAGATAAATCAGCTCAACAAACTAGCCTGATGTTTGTAATTGGCGAATGAACTTCAGGTAAGTTTTGCCCGACAGCGTGGTTTCAAAAGCAAAGTTTTTGCGGCGCGCAACGGCTTGTTTAATTTGCTGTAAAAACAGGCGGCTGGCAGTTATTTGTTGCTGAGTTGGATCCAGGGGCGACAAGCCAACAGCGATTAAGTCGGCGTTGATAAAATACTTGCAAGCCACATTGTTCGCCAGATAATCAAGCGCAAAAGTCGTTTTACCCGAGCCATTGACCCCGCCAATAATGGTGCAAATGGGTTTATTCATGATTTATTTTTTGTTTTAATGTTTCAATTTCTTCTAAAAAATCTAACAAGTTTTTCTCTGGAGGGTTTTCATTATGTGCAAACTGGTTTCTTGTTTTCCTTAGTTCATCAAGTTGTTTTTTAATTTTTTTATTTACAAACTGAGTGTATTGTTGTATTTTTTGATGAAAGTTCATTTTTATATCTACTTTCTCCAAAATTCTCTCTACTTCTCCTAAATCTTTAAAAGCATCCGATAACAAAATTTTACTCCAAATCAAATTTTCAATTTCAATTGCTTCACGAATAACCAAATTTCTCAGCACGGATTGATGTGATTGCTTTACAATTTTATTTTTGATTGCTTTGTTGTGTAAGGATGAAAACTTCTTGCCGTCTTCTTGTGTTTTATTTTCCTTTTTTATTTCAGGGGCAAACTTAAGATATTTACAAAAATTGTCTTCATATTTTTCAAATTCTTCTAAATAAGAAGTGTTGATAATGATACATACATATTTATTTTCAGTAAAACTTCTTACCACGCTAGCAAGAGTTGATACTGCATTTTTATTCTCGAGTGAAGAAATCCCTCTATTCTCCAAATGCAAATCCAAACAGATGTATTTTAAGTTCTGAAAAGGCAGTTTTTCTTTATCATTACTCGGTAAATATTTGTCTCCATCAGAATAAAAACAACGTATATGTTCTTTTTGAAGGGCACAAAATGTATCGTTTATCTCTTCAAAATGATCGTCAATAAATAAAACATCGTACATACTTATTGCTCCCTAAATATTAATTTAATAATTGCACCATCCTTAAAATCTTTGGACAATTTTTCTTCTCTAAAATCGCCTTCTACTAACAAGCCTTGATGAGCCTCCATAATGTTATCTGCCAAATGCAGACCAATTCCCATCGAGCTTTCATCTTTTCTGCCTGTAATAAAAGCCATAATTGCAGATTCAAAATCAATAGTAAATCCTTTGCCGTTATCTGCTATCACTAAATGGATTTGTTTGTCTTTTTTATAGGCTATAATTCTTATTTTTTTATGCTCAATGCCCTGATAATTGAGCCAATAAATAGCGTTATCAAACAAATTGTTAAGTACGCCAATAATTAAATTCCTTTTAACCGATATTTCTATATCTGGTGTCAATTCTTGTTGCACTTCCATCTTATGAAACTCAAATCTTGCATTAACATTAAAAATTGATTTTTCAACAATTTCTTTTATGCTCACCAGCGAAATCTTTTTGTCTAATTTAATAGTATCTTTATAATTATTAACCGTGTCTTGCAGGTATTTGGCTATTTTTGGCACACTTATCCAATCTTTTTTCGCAATGCTACGGTCTAAATTAGCGATAATTTTTTCAAGTTCATGGATAACAATAGTTAGACTTATTCCCGTATTAGCGGCATTCATAAAAATATCTTTTGTCTTGGCAAAATCTTTAGCAAAGCCATCTAACGTTTTGCTGATTTTTTCCTTTTCACCTTCCTGTAAATCAGAGCACTCAATAACGTTCTGAATTTTGTTTATTTTGTTTTCAATACTTGCTTTGTTTTCTGGCGGTTCTAGATAAGTTCGAATAATTTTTGCTTTGTCATCTTGACGAAAGTTACTAATAATATCTATGACTTCATCTAATATTTTTTGCAAGGCGGTTAAGGAAGCATTATTGATAAATCCCTCTCTATTGGTCTTTTCTAACAATCCAGCACTTTCGCTTCTGTTTAACCGAATAGAGGCAAGGATTTGATTAGAGCTTATTTTTCCAGCGGGGCGATTGACTCTTTTTAAGTCCAACTCCAAAATATCCTGTCCTTTTTCACCATAATTAAACACCCTAAAATTATCCCTATACACTCTAATTCCACCGTTATTCTTCATATAATCTTTGGTAAAAACCTTATCCTTTTTTGACATTTGCTTCTGTGTATTCCATAAGGTATTGTCATAGTCATAGACAAATCCTGAAAAATTAATTTCACCAATTTCTAATTTTTTATAAACCTTTAATTCTTTATCAAAACTTAATTGTTCATTATTCTTTCCGAGTATTTTTCTCAGTAATACAATATCGTTATTTATATTAATTTCTCTAGCATCCACTTTATTCAAACCCAACCAAGGCTTAAAGTTATAGGTAAATTTTGCCACCAAGCCATTTTTAATTGTTACATCAAAATCAAACAGAGCGTTATTTCTGATATTATTTACCTGTTCTTTTAAGTCGTTACTAAACAATTCATTGTTTACTTTTAGCGTAATATTAAATGTTTCAGTATTACTAAAAGGGGCTATCAAATTCGTTAAATCATTAGAGATTTGCTTAAAATCTTTTTCTGCCCAGTCCTCTTTTAAGTCTTTTATAATAATTTTTGTTCCGGTTTGGCTATTAAAAACTTTGGGTTCGTTATTCTCCACAACCTCAATAGGTGGTAAATCAGAAAGGCTGTTAGCGGCTTCAAAATCTCTCCAGCTAATCTTTAAATAGATTTCTTGATTGTCTTTGTGTTTCGTATAAACCTCAATCAAATGCCCCAGCTTATGGGAACCAAGTCGCCCAACACCTTTCTCACCAAGGGGCATTCTCTTAAATTTAGGCGTTAATTGCCCATTTTTTATATTGTCTTTTTTGTGGCTTACGCCGGGTTTAAGCCATATATCTTGAATAGTGGATAAATCCATTCCACAGCCATCGTCTGTTATAGTTATTTGTTCATTGCTAACTTCTACCCCTACCTTACTGGCATCGGCATCATAAGCATTTTTAACCAACTCTGACAGAGCAATTTTCTTATCGTGAATTAATTGCTCACCCAAAAGAATGATCAAATTCGGAGAAAATTCAAAATTAAAATTATGCTTCATAATAACTTCCTTATTTGTTTTGCCAAAGCTCGAGATAATATCGGGGGAACGGCATTGCCAACCTGCGTAAATTGTGCGGTTCTTGGTCCTTCAAAAAAATAATTATCTGGGAAAGACTGTATTCTTGCCGCCTCTCTTACCGTCAAACTTCTATTTTGCTTGATGTCAGGGTGGATGTAATGATGTCCGTCTTTAGCAATATGTGCCACCATAGTATGGCTATATGGCATGTTTCCAGCAACCACCTTAAAGCGATCTAAAAAAGATTTTATATTCTTATGGGTTATTAGTTCACTAGGCAACTTACTATACTTCAATCTTTCTTTGCTGCTATTCCATGCTTGGACAACTATTTTATAAATCTCTAAATCTCTTTCATTGTGCGGTCTTGATTGGTGGCACGTTAGAATATTGTCTTGTTCGTTTCTGATATTAAATTTTTTAAGATAATCATTAGTTTCAGCGGCGTATTTCGTTGAATGTTTTCCAGCCTGCAATTGAGGCAAATCTTGTAATAAATCCTTAACAAAATATTGGTTTTTCGCTTCTACCATTTCATCAAAATTAAACGCTATATCTAAATCTTTTTTTATGCCTATCAAGATAACTCTTTTTCTTTTTTGCAATACGCCGTACTGACTAGCATCCAGTACTTTATATGCGATGTTATAGCCTGCTTCTTCAAATCCTTGTTTGATAGTGTTAAATAAATTTCCTTTATCCAGTGATAGAAGCCCTAAAACATTTTCAAATAAAAATATCTTTGGTTGAAATTCTTTCAAAAAAAATATATAAAATTTATACAAATAAAGCCGATGGTCATTCGCTTTATAGCCGTTTTTAAATTTCCCAATTATTGAATAGGCTTGACAAGGAGGTCCGCCTAATATGACATCCAATTTCTGGCTACCAAGTTGTTCTCGTATTCTGTCCTTTATGCCTTCCATGTTGGCTTTATTTATTTCCCGATGTATCGTTTGGCTTAAAACCTCTTTTGGAATTTGAGAATACAAAGCATCTTTATCCATTTTTCCTTTAAGATAATCATTGTAAGTATCTGCATTATTATTGTTCACTAAATAATGGTATGCCGAGCGGGTCTTTAATGTTTCACAGCAATGCTTATTTACCTCTACCGTTGCTATTGAATTAAATTCTTCTGATATAAATCCCTCACCCAATCCGCTTGCACCAGCAAAAAATTCCACAAAATTCATATTGTTATTCATTTTGTTTTCTCAATAATACCAATCTCATTATCGGTGAGGTCATAAAGCTGATAAACCATCGCATCTATTTGGCTTTCAATATGCTTGACTGCTGTTTTATTCGTTTATACAAAACGTGCTTTTCTTATAAACGTTATCAAAACGTTTATAAATTTTGTAATATTTTAATCAGCACAACATTTTCTTTCCATTATCTTGGTTTATTTTTTTATGCGTTTTAGTAGTTCATCAATTGCTGTTATCGATTCTTGTTGATTTTTACGCATTGAGTAGGCGATGCTCTCAATTATTTTGGGTATGAAATCTTGATAATGCGGATTATCTTTAGTTCGTTGTGTTTTTTCAAACATCTTTGCCATCGCCAATCGGTTGCTGGCTTCAATGCGTAGCTGTTTGGCGTTGGTGTATTGGCGGATGATAATAAACGTAATGACTGATAGGAAAATATAGAGGGGGTACACAATTTTATAGTCTGCTTTAAGACAGAAAATTAAATACAACAAACCACCGAAAACAACAATGACCATCACAATACTTGCACAAAGCCAAACTGTCTCTCCTTTTTTATATTCATCCCTTAACTCTTTGAAAATCTCTTGGAAATTTTGAACTTCTGTAACTTTCTCCTCTGTTTTTTTAACTTGCTCCTTTGGAATAACAGTCGGGTCTAATTCATTGGCATCTTTAAAATCTTGTATAGCCTTTTGTTCTTTGCCTATGCTTCGATAAGCCACACCACGATTATAAAAAGCTATCGCAAAGTTAGGGTTTAATTCAATGGCTTGGTCAAAATCTTGAATGGCACGGTCAGATTCACCTTTGTTATAATAAGCTAAACCACGATTGCGAAAAGCCTCGGCAGGCTTGGGGCCTAAGTCAATGGCTTGGTTAAAATCTTTAATAGCCTTGTCAATTTCGCCTTTCTTTTCATACGCTAAACCACGATTGTTAAAAGCAGCAGCATTTTTAGGGTCTAATGCAATGGCTTGGTCAAAATCTGGAATGGCTCGGTCAAATTCGCCTTTCTTGCCATAAGCCATGCCACGATGGTTAAAAGCCTCCGCAAAACCTGGGTTTAATGCAATGGCTTGGTTAAAATCTGGAATGGCTCGGTCAAATTCACCTTTCTTAGCATAAGAGGTGCCACGATTGCGAAAAGCCTCGGCAAACTTGGGGTTTAATGCGATGGCTTGAGTATAAGCCTCAATAGCTTGGTCAAATTCACCTACTTTAAGATGTACATCGCCTTTCTCAAAAAATTTTATTGCTTGTTCTTTACTCATTTTGTTTCCTCAATAATTTTAATCTCATCATCGGTGAGGTCATAAAGTTTATACACCATCTGGTCGATTTGGGTTTCCAGTGCGATGGTGTCTTGGGCTTGTTGTTTAGCGGTGAGGATTCTATCGACTAATTTTATTATTTCTGTTTGTCTTTCTGCGGTAATAATTGGAATTGGGAGACTTTTAGCATCGTCTGGGTAGCAATGTAATTTTTCACTCATAAAAAGCATAAAGTACCAATTTATAAGCCTTGAATTAAGTATTCCCAAAAGAAACTTATAATCAAACTCCTTGGCAAAATTGATATTCCCTTTTTTTACTGCCCGAACTGCTGATATGTGAGATTCATTCTGCAATAAGTCCAAACGAACACAATTTATCACAGTGTGGCTGTTGTAATGTCCATCCGAGTCATAAGAAAAACGCAAACGATCAGAAACAATATTTATAAACATCAGCTTTTCGCTTTCAAACAATCGAGCAAACATAGGGTTATAGTGTTCATCGGGACAGTAATTGAGCCAACCGTTTATATTAAAGTGATAGCGTTTTATATCCCGCCCTTCAATGAATTTTTTTCTATTTGGCATGGGTTTATTGCTGATATAGTAAGATTTTCTAATATTTTTTATTTTGTGGTTGAGTCTTGCCCCATAAGCAATTAAGCAGATGTCGCTCAACATACATGAACTCTGCAAGATTTTTTCTCTTAGCGGAATAGATTTAAAAACCTTTTCTTTAGTCTCAAATCGACAATTTTTTAATTGCATAAAGTCTGATGGCTTGACTAAAAAACTATTTCCCATAGGTCGGTTCTTAAATTCTTCATTGCTGTGATGGTGGCGTATTAGTATTTCTTTGTTAGATTTTTTCCCCACACGAATTACAACGTTATATACCAAGGCATTTTTAAAAACATGGTAAGTGCTTGCATCCACAATTTCATGAACAGCATAATTATTCAGCATCAAGCGTCTCATTTTTTCCCCATATTTTTGTGTCGTAAAAGAATGTGGCACAATAAAGTTTACTGTTCCTTTAACAGCGCATAGCGTAAGTGAATGTTCAAAGAATGCAATATAAATATCCGTTCGTCTTTCACAAGCAGAAAAGAATGACATAATGTGTTGCCTTATATTTTTACTTAATTGTTCTACATTGATATACGGCGGGTTACCAATCACAATATCAAAACTATCCACGCCAAACATCCATTTGGGATCAAACCAATCGGCGATGGCGTTTTGATTGTATAAATCCCAATGAACGATTCTTTTCATACTGGCTTCAACGGCTGGAGTGATACCGCTTTTGGTTAATTCTTCCAGCATTTGCTCGCGTAAGTCTTTATCTTTATCGCGGTATTTGCGTTTGGTGGTTAAGGTCTTGGCACTAAAATGCTTGTGCCTGACTTGGGCTAATTTTGTTTGTAATTCTTCGATACCAGTATCAAATATCCCTTTTTGCTTTGGCATCTCACCCAAAGGCAGCAAACTATTCGCAACAATAAACTTGGTTTCTAAATTCGGCAGGGCTTTGATGCCGTAATTATCGGCTTTGTTTTTGTTAGGGCTTTGTTCAATGGTCAGGCTGATAAAAAAGCGCAGCTTGCATATCTGAATGGCGATGGGTTGAATGTCCACGCCATAAATACAGTTTTCTATCAACATTAATTTCTTGCCATAAGCGTTATGCTGATTTTGTTGTGAAAAAACCTGCTCTATCGCCGCTATGGCACTGGCGCAACTGGCTTCATCAGGGATTTGTTCTGCCTTGTCGATTTGCTGTTGTTTGAAATGGGTGTTTTCTGCATCCACTTTTTCTAAAATCAGCACCAGCCGTTGCAATATGCCCATCGGATAGGCACCACTGCCCACCGCTGGGTCAAGGATTTTTAGCCCATCTATGGCATAAATCAGGGCTTTTGTTTGTTGCTTATTGAGGGCGTTTTCTTGTTCGGTGAATTCAGCGTCAACAAACAGGGCATTGATCTGTTCGTCTGTTAGGTCGGTGTGCTGGTGAAAATGCTGTTTCAGGCTTTCATCGACCATATAATTGACAATTTCACGCGGGGTATAAAAACTGCCGGTGGCTTTGCGCGCCTGCTGTCCGGTTTCCGGGTTATAACTGGCGAGCAGGTTTTCAAACACCTTGCCCAATAGCTCGGGGTCAAGGGCGACTTCAACATCCAACGGCGTGCTTTCCTCAACGGTGAACTGGTATTGATTGAACAAGTCAATCAAGCCTAAATCCTGCTTATCGTCCTGCTTATTGTCATTGAAAATAGTGTCCTTGAAAAATAGGTGATTATGAAAAACCAATTCATTATCAGCTCTATCGGAAAAGCCATCAATCCGAATGGCACTGCCTATCGGGCGAATCGTTTTATCATTATCGTAAGCCTGTTTTTCTGCATCGCTTGCCTCTCGGTCTAAGCATTCAAACAAGCCACCGTTGAGAAAGGGCGTTTGGGCAAATAACGCGATGATTTTGTCTTTATCCGAATCGATGAAATAATCTTGATAGCGGTAGATATTGGTGACCAGATAATTGGTGCTATTTGCCGCTCCGTTGGTCGTGTTGCGAAAACTACGCTCGGTGACCGGACGGTTGAGGGTGGCAAAAAACAGATTTTGCAGAATCGCCTTGTAAAAACTGCTGGGCTGTTCGTAATCGATCAGCGTTTGTAATTTATCTTTATCAAATAAATCCGCCTTGATTAGCCCCTTCTCTTTGATAAACCAGATGAATAACAACCGCGTCAACAGGCGAATCAGGCTGGTTTGGCTGTGGTTTTCGGCTTGCTCGTCATTGGGAAATACGACTTCGCATTGTGCTTTTTCATACCAGCGATACAGTTTGTCGTAAAATTCCTTGTTCAGCTCTTCAACAGAAAAAGCGGTTTTTAAGTCTTCTAGCGTGGATTGCTTGTGAAGTTGTTCAAAACGCTCTATTGCGGTTCTGGTTTTGGCGTTCTCACCTAACAGATAGGTAAAGCGTTTGCTGGCGGTTTTCTCTGTAGTTACGCCAGTATCGGTGAAACGGTATTCAATGGCAATAAAACTGAACCGCCATTGTTTGTTTTCCTCATCAACATAAACCGCTAAAGCACCGTCTTCGCTGCCAATTTGCTTGGCAACCAGATTGCGTAATTGCACACGGTTTCGGCTTAATTGGGTGTTGGGCTTGATATGAATTTCAAAGACGGGCAATGATTTCCCGTCTTGGCTGGTAACGGTGCCGAGTTGTTGGAGGGATTCAACATCGTTATTGTCTATAACGATAGGCACAAGGTGCTTGGCAAAATTGAATTTATCTGCCAGAAACTCAAGGTAATTTCCTCGGTCATAGGCTTGGTTTAATAGTTTCATCAGTCGCCGATATACCGTTGTTTTAAGGTTGGGATAACCCCTGCCATTTGCACAAAGTCTTTATCGTTGTGGAGCAGGGTAACCTCATTCTCGATGGCACATTGGGCAATCAGGCAATCGAGACTGTGCAAAAACTCAATATTCGTCGTTCCTGCAAAAGCAGGAACCCAGTAAAATAGCCAAACCCGCAAGGGTTTCCGCATGTAACACATGCCTAGCGAGGGTTTCTTGCACAGTCTCAATCGATGGATGAGCGAATGGTAATACCTTTTTTGCGGCAATTGCCATAGATAAGTGCGACTTGTTCATAGCTTGCCCAATTACCTTTCTGGCACACTCATTGACTCGGATTGCTTTCGGTTTCCAACCTTTTTACTTCGGCACTGAATGATTTAATATCCTCGAAACGGCGGTAAACCGATGCGAAGCGTACATAAGCCACTTCGTCCAGTTGTCGTAGCTCTGCCATCACCGCCTCGCCGATTTGTTTGGCATCAATTTCCAGCATACCTTTGTGGGCGAATTTTCGCATGATACGATTCACCATCCCTTCGATAGCTTCTATGCCGACAGGTCTTTTTTCAAGCGCACGAGCAAGCCCTTTGCGTAGCTTAACTTCATCGAAATTTTCCCGACAACCGTCCGATTTTATGACGCTGGGCATTTCAAAAACCACCTGCTCAAAGGTTGTAAACCGTTGTGTACATATCTGACATTTCCGCCGCCGCCGAACGCTTTCGCCGCTATCCCACAGTCTCGAGTCGATTACCCGCGTGTCATCATTTGAGCAAAATGGGCAACGCATTTAATTGATAATGGAAAATTGAAAATTGAAAATTGAAAATTGAAAATTGAAAATTGAAAATTGAAAATTGAAAATTGAAAATTGAAAATTGAAAATTGAAAATTGAAAATTTTATAATGAGACCTTTGCGCTTGTGCCCTGTGGGTATCATTGTCGGAAGCACGGCTTCAGCCGTGCAAAAACCCAACATCCGTAGCTCCGTAGGAGCGACATCTTTGTAGCCAATCCAATTACGATTGCATTAAAAAGCTCCGTAGGAGCGGTATCTCTTTTGTGTCGCTCCTATGGCGCTTAGGCTGTCTCATTGATTGTGCTACAAAGGTGTCATCCCTACGGGATTTTACATTCATGCGAAGCTTGTCCCCGGCAAGCGGGGAGCAGGAATCCAGCAAAGCCCGCAAGGGTTTCCCACATATAACGCATACCTTGCACGGAATTCTTGTGCAGACTCAAAACCGTTGTAGATGGCGGGATTTATGTACATGTCTCATAATGTAATTCATAAATTACGGCATATCCGTTTCCGCACCTTCTTTTTGCACTGGCATCATGTCCTCTCGGGTGATGTTAAACATCATCACAATCGGGCTGGCGACAAAAACCGATGAATAAGTTCCCACGATAACGCCAATAAACAATGCCAGTGAGAAGCCACGAATGACCTCGCCGCCTAATAATAACAATGTAACCACAACCAGCAAGGTCGTCATCGAGGTCAGTATTGTCCGTGGTAGCGTCTGGTTAATGGCAACATTCATAATTTCCAGGACCGTGTTTTTACGCATTTTGCGAAAATTTTCGCGAATACGGTCATAGACCACAATGGTATCGTTCAGAGAATAGCCGATTACTGCCAGCATAGCAGCGAGTACCGGCAAGGAAAAATCCAGTTGAAATAGCGAGAACACGCCCACGGTAATGATCACATCGTGAGCAAGTGCGATAACCGAGCCCAAGGCAAAGCGCCATTCAAAACGAAACGTAACGTAAATCAGAATACCAATCAAGGCGTATAACATGGCCAAGCCGCCCTCGTTTGCCAATTCGTCTCCCACCTGTGGGCCAACAAATTCGACCCGCCGCATTTGCACTTGACAAGCCACAATCGCATCATTAAAAACGCATTGTTGTTGGTCAGATTGAGACGACTCGATCAGCACCTCATCGAATGGGCGACGTAATGCGGTCATCACGCTATTGCTTATTTCCGCAGCATTGACGTTTTCATGGGAAACAGTCGTCGGCAGACGCACCATCACATCTCGTGGGGTACCAAAATGCTGTACCACCGCATCATCAAAGCCATTATCCTGCAATGTTGCTCTAACCGATTCAATTTGTACGGCGTTCTGGTAGCCCACTTCCACCAGCGTACCACCGGTAAAGTCGATACCAAAATTCAATCCTTTGGTAAAAAAACTGGCAACACTGAGCATTATCAGTACGCTGGAAATAACCAGGGCGATTTTCCGCTGACCGAGAAAGTTAAAATGGGTTTGTTTTTTTAGTATTTCCATGTCAGAAACGAATTAAATGGCTAATTTTTTGACCGTCTTACCGCCATAGAACAGGTTAATCAGCATTCTGGTCAGCATGATTGCGGTAAACATTGAAGTTATAATACCGATGCTTAAAGTAACTGCGAATCCTTTAATCGGACCGGTACCAAAATTAAACAAAACAATCGCTGCAATCAATGTGGTGATATTGGCATCGACAATGGTTGCCAGGGCACGATCGTAGCCCAAGTGAATACTTGCCTGAGGCGAGTTCCCATTGCGAACTTCTTCGCGAATACGCTCAAATATTAGCACGTTGGCATCGACTGCCATGCCGACCGTTAGCACTACACCAGCGATACCCGGCAGGGTGAGGGTGGCCTGAAGCAAGGACAAAACCGCCACGATGAGGACTAAATTCAACGTCAACGCCACCACCGCCGTAAAACCAAATACGCGGTAATAGAACAGCATAAAAATCAACACTAACAGAAATCCAATCATGACCGAAAGAAAACCTTGACTGATATTTGCCTGCCCTAAGCTAGGGCCTACAGTACGCTCTTCGATGATTTCAACGGGTGCTGCCAGTGCCCCAGAACGCAACATCAATGATAAATCACGCGCTTCTTCAACCGAATCGAGCCCTTCAATCTGATACCGCTTGCCTAGCTGATCACGAATTACCGGCGCGGTTAATACTTCTTCTACACGACGTGTGACTCGCGCTGGCCGACCCTCGTCATCGAGAACAATACTGCCATCAGCCGCTCTCTTGATTGCGGAGATAAGCTCAATATACACCACTGCCATACGGTTATTGATATTTTCGCCGGTCACACGGCTATTGATGGTGGCAGCGGCAGAATCGAGCGTGATACTCACGATGGGACTGCCCGTTTGAGAATCCAAACTGGCAGCCGCATCAACAATGCTGTTGCCGGAATAAATAACCTGCTTTTGAAGTAAAATTTTCTCACCATTACGGAATTTGAAAATTCTCGAACCAGATGGTGCCTGCCCGGAAGCGACTGCTGATGTATTATTTTTTTCGTCCACCAAGTGCATTTCAAGCGTCGCCGCTCTGCCCAGAATCGCTTTTGCCCGCGCCGTGTCCTGCACACCCGGTAGCTGTATGACAATACGGTCATTCCCCTGCTGTTGCACCACCGGCTCTGCCACACCGAGTTGATCAACTCGATTGCGTAATGCCGACAGGTTTTGTTCGAGCGCAAACTTCTTAATCTCATCAATTTGATCCTGGCTCGTTTGCGCTAAAATAACTTCCGCACGAGTATCATCCGTACTAATCTCCAAATCGGGAAACTCCTCGCTCAGCAAATCATAGGCTTGTTGCCGATGAGACGGGTTGCGAATGGTCGTTTCCAGTTGCCCTTGCGGATTCAGCGTGACTGCCCGATAACGCAATTTATTCTCGCGCAAAATCTGCTTTATGTTATCTTTATAACGTTCTTGCGCACTATCAATCGCACTCTGCATATCCACCTGCAAGAGGAAATGGACACCACCACGCAAATCAAGCCCCAAATACATCGGCAAAATACCTAGCTCGGTGAGCCAGCTTGGTGCCCCACTGAGCAAGGTCAACGCCGATGAATACCCCGTTCCCAGTTCCTTTTCGATTAACTCTTTAGCGCGCAATTGCGCTTCATCGTTTTCAAAGCGAATTTTAATTCCCTTTTCATCCTGTAAAATGGCTTTCACCGTAATCGTCTCGGCATCCAATACCGTCTGCACCTGATCGAGTATCGAATACTCAATACTCAACCCGCGTGCACCGCGTATCTGAATGCCCGGATCGCTACCAAAGATATTCGGCAAAGCGTACAGTAGCCCCAACACGACAACGGCAATAATCACCAAGAATTTCCACCCGGCAGTTTGGTTAAGCATAACGAATTGAAGTTAAGAGGTTAATAACAAAATACGGCAAACAATGGTCAACCTGACCTAATGTTTAACCGTGCCTTTAGGCATCATTTGCGCTATCGCAGCACGCTGAACCTGAATGGTAACACCCGTGGCAATTTCCACAGAAACAAAGTTATCATCCACATCAGCAACCTTGCCCAAAGCCCCGCCATTGGTCACGATTTCATCGCCCTTTTCTACAGCAGCGACCATGGCTTTATGTTCTTTAGCACGTTTTTGCTGAGGTCGAATCAATAGAAAATAGAATATCACAAAGATAAGAATCATTGGCAGAAAACCAGCGATTCCACCACCGAATAGCCCGCCACCCTCTTGTGCCCAAGCGTCTGAAATCAGAAAATTCATGTTAATTCCTGTAATTAAAGGTGAGTCGAATATTTGTCATGGTCGCCCGATATTTTGCGACCAGTTTTTTTGTGCGCCCGATTATGCCACAATATAAATTGGAAATGGGAGCAGAATTGAAAATGAATCACTGATGCAGATGGCAAAAACTAGCGCATGGAGCGCAAATCAAAGCGCGTACGTTGATAAATATGCCGCTAGTGCCCCAGCATATTCCCTATCTCGGTGTCAAAAACGGACTCAATCGCTCATTAAGATAATATAACCTCTCTCATTAACCGTGCGACTTTTCTTGTTCTAGCAAACAAACTCCAGCTCGTGCAAAAGTCTCGGTGTATAATTTTGCTTATTCACGTGCTCAATAATGTGGTATCTTTCATGTAGTTAAATGGGTATATCTCGTTATGTTTCGCTCCTTATTTTCCGTGAGTTAAAAAGAGTACGAGCGTACCCTGTTGGCTAACTTAATGAAGTGTTGCACCGATTGTCTAGGCTCATATAGATATGAGACTTTTAGAGACCTCTGCATAAATCAGATTAGCGACAAAATGCTCCTGTATTTTCGTTAAAAACGACATTCTTGTCGCAATAGGAACAGGCTTCTGCCAACATTTTGAATTACACAAAGGTCTTTTTTTAATATAAAAAATTGGGCATTTCTGCCTTATACTGCTCATCAAAGGAATAATCCTAGAAATAAAAATATTGATTATTCCAACAACCACACGGCTGAACAATGAACCCACTCGTTAATACCGCAATAAAGGCAGCACGCCGTGCAGGCAGTATCATCCTGCGATACATAGATCGTATCGATCAGCTATCGGTGCAGGAAAAAAGCAGAAATGATTTTGTCAGTGATATTGACCGCATGGCAGAAGAGGATATCGTGGATACCATTCACTACCTCTATCCCGACCACGCCATCCTCGCTGAGGAAAGTGGTAGTCAATATTCGCCAGCCGCCGAGCATCGGGGGGAGTTTGAATGGATTATTGACCCGCTAGATGGTACAACAAACTTTCTGCATGGTAATCCCAATTTCGCCGTTTCGATAGCGGTACGTCATCAAGGCAGAATAGAGCATGGCGTTATTTTTGACCCCATGCGGGACGAAATATTCACTGCCTCACGCGGTCAAGGGGCACTATTAAACAACCGCCGACTACACATGCACGGGCATGTTTCTATGCGACAAAGTATCGTTTCTGTCGGTTATCCCAATGTAAATATAGTGCATTTTGACAACTGGCTAAAATGTTTCCGATCGCTACTGCCCAAAATTGCCAGCATTCGGCATTCGGGGTCTGCGGCATTAGATCTTGCCAGTGTCGCATGTGGACGCACGGATGCTTTTTGGCAACCCAATTTGGATATCTGGGATGTGGCGGCTGGTAGCCTGCTAGTGCGTGAGGCAAAGGGACTGGTCGCAGATTTCGATGGTAATCAGAATTTTCTGGAAAATGGTAATATCATCGCAGCCAACCCATCTCTGTTTAACGAGCTGACGACACTCATCAAACCAAAACTCGGCACTCCAAAGCCACCCGACGGATAAAAGCGATTCTTGATAATAAACAAAAATTAAAACTCAACACTTAAACCGGTAAACCTGCTCATCGAAACTGCATAATGAATAAGACAGTATCAACCTCTAAAACCACACAAGCACTCGGTAATATAGAATCTCATACACCGATGATACGGCAATATCTCGGTATCAAGGCGGATTATCCGGACACCTTATTGTTTTACCGCATGGGAGATTTTTATGAACTCTTTTTCGATGATGCCGAAAAAGTGGTGAAATTATTGGACATTACCCTGACCGCTCGAGGAAAAACAGCAGGGATTCCGATTCCGATGGCTGGCGTACCGTTTCACTGCGTTGACCAATATCTAGAAAAACTGGTTAAACAACAAGTTTCTGTTGCGATTTGTGAACAAATCGGCAATCCCAATACGTCTAAGGGTCCGGTCGAACGAAAAGTCGTCCGTGTCATTACGCCCGGAACATTAACCGAAGAAAGCCTGCTTGACGACCGACAGGAAAACATTACCACAGCGTTATTTAGCCACAATGGAAAAATTGGCATTGCGAGTTTGGAAGTTTCCAGCGGTCGTTTCACAGCATTTGAAATTGATAACCCGGAACACCTATCTGGTGATATGTTACGCCTGAATGTCGCGGAGATTCTAGTCGGGGGAAATCAATTAGGGCTGTTTGAGCGACCTAGGGAAACCGAAATTCCCGATTGGTATTTCGATGAACAGCGTGCCCATCAGGTTTTATGTGAGACCTTTGCCACACAAAATCTGAGCGCGTTTGGCGGCGCCCACTTTCCTGTTGCGACTCGTGCCGCTGGCGCATTGATACGCTATATCCGAGATTTACATGGCGATGCCACGCCACATATCACTGGTATTGACTATGAGCAACAAAACAGCACCGTCATTATCGATGCCGTTAGCCGTAAAAATCTGGAAATTGAAACTACTCGAGATAGCAAACAGGGGCTTTCCCTGATTAAACTATTTGATCGTTGCGATACGCCGATGGGGGCGCGAATGCTACGCAGATGGTTTAATGGTCCAACCCGAAACTGCCAGCAACTAAGACAACGGCATGATGCGACCGACTGGCTGTTACAGGATCAACGATACAACGTATTCAAACCATTGTTAAAACGAATCGGCGACATGGAGCGGGTGCTTGCCCGAGTAGCCATGAAAACTGCACGACCGCGTGATTTGGTACGGCTTAAAAATGCACTTACCACATTGCCGGAAATAAACGCACTCATCAACTCGACCTCTTCCGAGCTACTACAATCCCTCCTCCCCGCACTCGCTACCCGCCCCGAATCCTGCGAACTATTAGCGTGCGCGATAAAGGATGAGCCTCCTAGCATTATTCGCGATGGTGGTGTTTTACGCGATGAATATGACGCACAACTCGGCGAATTGCGTCATCTACAACGCGATTCCAGCGATTTTCTGATTAAACTTGAAACACAGGAAAAGGAACGTACTGGAGTCAATACTCTACGAATCAAATATAACCGTGTGCATGGCTATTATATTGAGCTGCCGCGCTCTAAATCGGAGCAGGTTCCGGCAGAATACATTCGCCGTCAAACCATCAAAAATGCGGAACGGTTTGTGACTGAGGAATTGAAAGTATTTGAAGACCAGATTCTGAGCGCGAAAAGCAAGGCATTGGCACGCGAGAAGTGGCTTTATAGTGCGCTACTCGAAACATTGATTCCGCAAGTCTCCGACTTATTGCAATGTGCGAATGCGTTAGCCATCTTGGATTGTTTGAATAACTATGCCGAACGCGCACTATCCTTAAAATTAACCCGCCCAAATTTAGTCGAACAGCCGATTTTAGTCATATCAGAGGGTCGTCATCCCGTTGTTGAGCGCATGCTTGAAAGTGATTTTATTGCCAATTCGGTGAACCTCGATACAACATCAAAAATGCAAATCATTACCGGACCGAATATGGGCGGCAAAAGCACTTATATGCGTCAGGTTGCCATTATTACTCTACTCGCCTATACGGGTGCCTTCATACCCGCAAAATCCGCCGACATCGGCCCGATTGACCGCATTTATACCCGTATTGGTGCTGCCGATGATCTTGCCGGAGGACGCTCAACATTTATGGTGGAAATGACTGAAATGGCACATATTCTCCGTAATGCAACGCCATCCAGCCTCGTATTGGTGGACGAAATCGGGCGTGGCACGAGTACCTTTGATGGCTTAGCACTCGCTTGGGCATGTGCCCGAGACTTAGCCAATCGGGTCAAGTCATTTACCTTGTTTTCAACCCATTATTTCGAGCTTACCGCACTCACCGAGCAACTCGAATCAGCCAGCAATGTCCACCTCGATGCGGTTGAGCATGGTAACAACATCGTGTTTTTATACAGCGTCAAAAACGGACCAGCCAGCCAAAGTTATGGTCTGCAGGTGGCTCGTCTTGCTGGCGTACCCGATGCCGTAATAGAACATTCCCGCACCAAACTACATAGTCTGGAGAATCAATACGAGAGCAATGCCAACAACAACTCAAGCAATGCACAATCCAGTCTGTTTACCGATAACCGACCAGAAGAACAAGCCGCCATTGCGCGCTTAAAAAATCTCGTCACCGACCAAATTTCCCCGCGTGAAGCATTGGATATTTTGTATGAACTGACTAAATTGGTAAAGCACGTCTCCAACTGATACGAACAAAGACAATCCATAGTAACGCACTACAATAAATTGTTATAAAAACAGCCTGCCTCACTGTACCCAAGTCATGATAATACATACAATACCCCCCCTCTACAAACTAGATACTGGAGCTTGTCAAAAATGACTTATGTGGTAGGCGAATCGTGTATTCGCTGTAAACTGACCGACTGTGTTGAAGTGTGTCCAGTCGATTGCTTCCATGAGGGACCTAACTTTTTGGTTATCGACCCCGAGGAGTGTATTGATTGCAGTTTGTGCGAACCGGAATGCCCAGTCAATGCGATTTATTCGGAAGATGAATTGCCGAAAGATCAACAGCATTTTCTGCAACTCAATGCCGAGTTAAGCGAGACTTGGCCGGTCATTGCGGAAATGAAATCACCCGCTAATGAGTGGGAAAAATGGCAAGATGTTAAGGATAAATTACAGTATCTGGAACGCTAAATCACCCTATTTTATTACCTGATTTTACTGATTGCTTTATTGAACAATCCTGACGCTTGGCGTTCACGGCTCGTTTTCTTATCCATCAAATGATACGCTATCTGCAATGCCTACCAAGTCTCAATCCCCGACCACGACCTATCTCAAAGATTATCGACAATCTGATTTTGTCATTACCCATTCTGACCTTGACATCGCCTTAGCGTTTACGGAAACCGTCGTACAAGCACACCATGAAGTCGTGCAAAAGAATGTGGATGCGAATCACTTAAAATTACATTGTGAACGCATGCTAGTGCAACACATTGCGGTGAATGGACAGCAACTTGAGCCCGACCAATTTAAGCAAACAGATCATCTCCTCATAATTTATGATGCTCCAAAACGCTTTACGCTGGACATCGTAAACACGATTGATCCATCGAAAAACACGGCATTAAGTGGATTGTATCAATCAGCCGACATGCTCTGCACGCAATGTGAGGCAGAGGGCTATCGACGAATTACCCCCGCCATTGATCGACCAGATAACCTGACAACATACACGGTCAAACTCAGTGCTGACAAAGCAACCTTCCCAGTGTTGTTGTGCAATGGTAATCTCGTCGAAAGCGGTGTCGTCAAGGGGTGCAATGGAGAACGTCATTACACGCGCTGGCATGACCCTTTTCCCAAGCCAACCTATCTATTCGCCATCGTGGCCGGAAAATTAAACTGTCTCGAAGACCATTTTGAAACCATGAGCGGGCGTATTGTCACCTTGAAGTTTTATGCTCGTGCCCGAGACATTGAAAAATGCGACCATGCAATGACATCATTAAAACATGCCATGCGCTGGGACGAACAGGTCTATGGCAGAGAATATGATCTTGACCTATTTCATGTCGTCGCAGTGGACGATTTCAATATGGGGGCAATGGAAAATAAAAGCCTCAACATTTTTAATACCCAGTATGTATTAGCCGACTCAGCAATGGCAACGGATGATGATTTCGAGCATGTTGAAAGTGTAATCGGGCATGAATATTTTCATAATTGGTCGGGCAATCGCGTGACCTGCCGCGATTGGTTTCAGTTGAGCTTAAAGGAAGGCTTTACCGTATTTCGGGACCAGACGTTCAGCGCGGACATGGGTTCCTATGGTGTCAAGCGGATTGATGATGTGAATGACCTGCGTGCCCATCAGTTTAACGAGGACAACAGCCCGATGGCACATTCCGTACGACCCGATTGTTATCAGGAAATCAACAATTTATACACCGCAACGGTGTATAACAAAGGGGCAGAAGTGGTACGCATGATTCAGACCATGCTTGGTGGTGCGTTATTTCGTCAGGCAACCGACTTCTATTTTGAGAAATACGATGGTCAGGCAGTCACCACCGATGAGTTTATCGATGCGATGGAAACGGTCAGTAATCAGGATTTAACGCAATTCAAAAATTGGTATTCTCAGTCTGGCACCCCACGACTGGAAGTGGACACCCACTTTGACCATGCACAGGCTTGCTACCATATAAAAATGCGTCAAACCTGCCCAACCACGCCGACACAAGAAACCAAACAGCCCTTTGTCATTCCTGTCAAAACCGCTTTATTCAGTAGCACGGGTGAAAAACTGTTATTGAACGATGACGTGGAGGAGCTGACCCTCATTCTCGACCAGCCCGAGCAAACTTACACAATTACTGACATTCACAGTCCGCCCATTCCTTCCTTACTCAGAGGATTCAGTGCCCCGGTCGAGATGAATATAACCCTCAGTGATGAGCAACTAGAAATGCTCTTAATACACGATGACGACCCGTTTAATCGCTGGGAAGCGGCTCAAAAATTGTTTCTCAAACAACTGCTTAATGATATTGATACGATTCAACAAAATGGGCATGGCGGCGAGAATGCGCGACTTTGTCGGATATTTCGTAGCACACTCAGCAAAACTACAGATGACCATGCTACGCTCTCCAAGCTACTCACCCTGCCTGCCACCACCTATATCAACGAACAGGTATCCCCGATTGACCCAACCGCAATTGAATTGGCAAAAAGACAATTAAAAATGCAGTTAGCAACTGCCGCCAAAGAAGAATTGCTGGCTTGTTACCATCAGTGTCAGTCACTCAACAGCGGACAACCCGTTGCCATAGAAATGGCAGCGCGTAGCCTACGGGATAGCTGCCTAGATTACCTCAATACGCTCGATGATGATGACGCACGCTTGCTCTGTCTGACACAATTACAAAATGCCCGCTGTATGACCGACTCCGCATCCGCAATCAATTTTATTGCTCGGTCACTACGAGACGACAAACAACAGATTATGGATGAGTTTGCCGAACAGTGGAAATCCGAGCCTTTAGTATTGAACAAGTGGTTTCGCGCACAGGCTACTTTCGCACATGAATCGACCTTATCCAAGGTAGAAAATTTAACTCATCATCCAAGTTTTGATTTTACCAATCCAAACAAAGTGTATGCGCTGATTCTGGGATTCACCCATGCTAATCCATTTTGTTTTCATGCTGAAGATGGTGCGGGTTATCAATTCATCATCCACTGGGTTAAAAAACTAGACCCCTTAAACCCGCAGGTTTGTGCACGACTGGTGTCGTCCCTGAATGGCTGGAATGAATATAAGCCAGCGTTGAAAGCTAAAATGAAAAAAACACTCACGGACATTTCCGCACTCACCAACCTATCAGACGATGTTAATGAAATTGTGAGCAAGAATTTGATGGCAGAGGGTAAATTGTGAATGCGCATGATTTTCCTCGTTCATTCCTCATCTCCTATCCTGTTGTGTTTTTTAATATCCGCATATAACGCCATCCATTGTTGAACAATCAATCGTCTATTAAATTTCACATCGGCGTTTTTTGGTGCCTGAAGTGAATGGTCTCTTAACACTGCTTCATTTTGAATATAATAGCGAATACGGTCAAAAATAGCATCTGCACTGTTGGCAGGAATCAAAAAGCCACTCTGTTCATGCACCACCACCTCTTTCAGTCCGCCTATACGGCTCACGATAGCGGGTAACCCGACGGTTTGTGCTTCGATTGTTGATACCGATAAAGTTTCCGGTCCACCATCATTGCCAACGATTGACGGTTGTAAATAGATGTCATAATTGAGCATTAAATCAGGGAGTTTTTTATGCTCAACTTGGCACATAAAAACCACGCTATCCGATAGCTTTAACCGTTTAACCCATTGTCTTAATTTATCCTCTAAACAACCATAGCCGATTAGCGTTAAGCGACTATTGGGATAAAAATCAACCACTTTTCTAAATGCCTTAATTAAATAAACCTGTCCTTTCTCTTCGCTGAATCTACTCACGTTCAATAGGTTTAATGGTTTTCCATACTGCCAAAACACGCGCTTTGACACTTGATTGAATCTATCGTTACAGGTGCAGTATATCCTATCAATTTTATTGATATTTGATTTTATGACTTGGGCTATTTTATTTTTTAAGAACTCCGATGGAGCGGTGAAAGCAACCCTATCGTCTAAATTCATCTTGTACAATACGCACCTATAAAGCCATCTGCGTGGATATATAGTTATGTCCGCACCGTGGAAAGAGACAATCAAAGGAATATTGATACGATATTGTTTGAGTAAATTGTATATTTTCACCCCGTGATAACCAAAATGTGCATGAATTAAATCAGGTTGTAAATCTTGGATATATTGCAGCACCTCTTTTTGATTTCTGATTGTCCAAGGGCGACATAGCCGGAAATACACTTTACGCACAAAAGACGTATGCTCACTTGTTATTTTTATTTTTGAAAAAGGTCGCTCATTTTCAAGCTCCCGTTTATGACTTAAAACATAATTGTCCAGCCCTTCGTTTTCAAGATTACAGATTAAATCATAAATAAATGTTTCAGATGAAATCGAGAAGATACCCACATAGTGTAATAATTTCATTTTACCAACATTGCTTAAGCCATGCATCTATCGACAATGGCAACTATTTCTTCCAATGCCCCTTTGTTCTCTGCGATGAGTTCTCTGCCCTTCAGACCATATTGACTTCGTAGCACCGGATCGTTAAGTAATTTTACAACCACCTCGCATAATTCATTACTGTTCATAACTTGAACACCCGCACCTTTCGATAAAACCAAATTAGAAATTTCTTGAAAATTAAATATATACGGACCAAATAGGACGGCTACCCCAGCCGCACACGACTCCAGCAAATTATGCCCGCCCGTCGGCACGAGACTACCGCCGATAAACGCAATATCAGCAGTCGCAATGAATAGCGGTAGCTCTCCCATCGTATCGGCAATGTAAATTTCAGTATCGGCTGGAATCTGCGTATTCGATTGCGAGCGCAAAACCGTTTTGCATTGATAACGAACGGCTAACTTAAAAACGCTGGAAAATCGTTCTGGGTGACGTGGTACTAAAACCAATAATAAATGTTTAATTTCTTTTCTGGCATTCAAATATGCTTCGATCACTTGCGATTCTTCGCCTTCATGTGTGCTACCCGCCACCCAAATCGGACGCTTCCAGCCCAAGTCACGACGCACCGATTGAGCCATCTCACTAACACTAGCAGGTAGTTCCATTTCAAACTTGATACTGCCTGTCACTTGTACCGTATTTTCATCTGCACCAATATCAATCAAACGCTCGGCATCTGCTCTGGCTTGCACTGCAAATTGAGTGACTTTTTTGAGCGTTGGAGAAAAGAGTGCTCTGAATCTTAAATAGGATCGATGAGATCTGCCAGATAAGCGAACATTGGTATAGATGATCGGAATGTGTCGATGGTGACATTCATCAATTAAATTAGGCCAAATCTCGGTCTCCATCACCATTGCTAATCGCGGACGTACCGCATTTAAAAATCGCTTGACCGCGCAGGGATAATCATAGGGCAAATAACAATGTTGCACGCTGTCACCCAATATTTTTAGTACGCACTCTGAACCGGTTGGTGTCATCGTGGTGATGGTAATAACCGTATTCGGGAATCGAACCAACAGGTTGTTTACTAAAGGGATAGCCGCATTTACCTCGCCCACAGAAACCGCATGTATCCAGATTCCGTCCTCCTGCCGATGACCTTTATCCGAATTGTTTTTAATGCTTGATAAGTGCAGTCCAAATCCAAATCGCTGCAATAGTTTAGTGCGATATTGAGAATCTCGATAAGCACGATACAGTATGCGAAATATCACCGCTGGTAAAACGAGGTACAGAACAATTCTATAAAGTGTCAACATAACGGTCAGTACGATTAAAACAATAAACGGTTTCTCGTCTGCACTAATGGATAATCAGATGTACTTTTCGACTTAACTGCCCAGTCTTTTGGTTTGAGATAGTAGCGAATCAGTTTTTCTTCTTCGCTTCCTGCTGATGGCTGCCAGTTATATGTCCATTTCACTGTGGGCGGCATGGACATCAATATAGATTCTGTCCGCCCTGCTGACTGTAAACCAAAAATCGTGCCACGATCATAAATCAAATTAAACTCAACATAACGACCGCGACGGTAACATTGATAATCGCGGTTAGCATCGCTATATTTTGTCCTTCTGCGCTTTTCGACTATCGGCACATAGGCATCAAGAAAACTGTTGCCAACATGCCGTATAAATTCGAGAGAATCACCGAACTCAAGATCATTGAAATCATCAAAAAACAATCCGCCGATGCCTCTGTGTTCATTTCTATGCTTGATGAAAAAATATTCATCACACTGTGCCTTAAATTGAGGATAAAAATTCGGATTAAATTGATCGCAGGCTGATTTTGCCGTTTGGTGCCAGTGTTTACAATCTTCTACAAACCCATAATAAGGGGTTAAATCATAACCGCCTCCGAACCACCAAATCGGATGACGGGACGCGGGGTTGGCAATAAAAAAACGCACATTCAGATGTGCAGTCGGCACAAACGGGTTCAGCGGGTGCATGATCACCGATACACCGCTCGCTTCGAAAGGCTTCCCCGCTATATGAGCTCTGGATGCGGTTGCTGCCTCTGGCAGGCTATCGCCTTTGATGTGAGAAAAATTAACTCCGCCTTTTTCAAAAACATGACTATTTTCGATCACTCTAGTAATACCGCCGCCACCCGTTTGATGTGTCCATTGATCGGTATCGAACGTAGATTCTGGACTGAATGCCTGAAATTGGTTGCAACATTGGATTTGTAGTTGCTTAAAAAAAGCAACCGCCTGACTTACCTGACTCATCGCACCGTGCTATCAATATTCATAACTCGAAATGGGTATCTGGTTTTGATAATTAGTTTCTGATGTATTCTCCAGTGACACCATCACGGATAACGGTCGGCGAACGCGCACAACCGATCGACCCTTCCATAATACAGTCAATTTCATTGCCAAATTGACGCTCAACATCGACAGCCGAACGCGAAATTGTTTGTCGGGAACGATTTGCGCTGGTGGACACAATCGCCATACCCGTAGCGCGGCACAGCAATTTGACCTGACGATGTGCGGAAACACGCACTGCAATCGTGGCATGATTTCCGCGCAACCAACGAGAAACACGATGTCGGGCCGGCAACAACCAAGTATAAGGTCCGGGCCAAGTCGCCAAAAACTCCTCTTTGAATGTTTGCGGAAGCGGCTTTATAAAACAGCGTAATCGACACAGATGATCCGCAACCAAAATCAATCCTTTGTGCCTACTACGGTGTTTGATTTTCAAAATACGCCGTACTGCGTGATGGTTATTGGGGTCGCAACCGAAGCCATAACATGATTCCGTAGGATAGGCAATAACCCCGCCCTGACGCACGATATTGGCCGTTTCTGATATGGATGAAAGCATCAATTGGGTGTCGCTCCCTTTGGATGAGTGCTGGTAGTGCGCCTTAATGTCTGTTGTAGCGTGGCATCTTTGTGCATTATTTGCTTGATGTTTTCCTCTCGCTCTACGCGAATCCTGTCACCTGTTGCTGGATCGGACACTGCCAAAATCTGCGCTGCCAAATACGCTGCATTCTTTGCCCCTGCCTTGCCGATTGCCATACCTGCAACGGGTATGCCACCGGGCATTTGCACCGTAGATAACAACGCATCCTGACCATTTAACGGGCCTCCATCCATTGGTACACCGATGACCGGTTTTATGGTCAAACTCGCAACCGTTCCCGCTAGATGGGCGGCCAGTCCGGCTGCCGCAATAAATATGGCACAACCTCTTTGCTCGGCATCCTTGACATAGTGATGAGTCGCCTGCGGAGTACGGTGGGCTGAAGTAATTTTGGCTTCCCATGGAATATTCAGCTTGTCCAGCACCTGAAATGTCGATTGCATCACGGGTAAATCTGAATCAGAGCCGACTAAAACGGCGACGAACAATTTTGTCATGTTATGAAATTACCTTTTATGAAATTACCTTGAAAAAATGAATAATATTACTCAACCGATTCTAATGATTCCGGACCAGTTGATAAAGAGACACCAGCAGTATGGCGAGCCCCAATCCCAGCAGATCCATCAGCCAATCTACCAATGAAAAGAATCGTCCGGATACAAAGTATTGTACGCATTCGATAACGAGACCATAAAGCGACAGCAGAGCAATCAATATTATTTTATGTTTGTATTGTGTGAATACGAACTGTGCCCATATCCCTAATAAGAAAAAAGTGATCGCGTGCAACAGTTTATCGTATATCGAATCAGGGTTGGTCAAATTATCATGCATCCAATTCCACGATTCCAGCATGTTGGGGGAACAAGCACGCCAGAAAACGATAATCAACACGATGAGCAGCCCTAATCGTAAGGCATGCATTTTCGTTACTCGCTGGGCAAGGAGTTCAAAATTCAGCGGATTAGAATTACTCAACATTTTATTTGGTTTAATATCGTTTCGAATCAATATTTATCGCTTGGTGTCCAATATCATTTCGATACCAGCACCCTCGCCAATAGACGGATTTTGCTAGTGCATAGGCGGTTTGTTGGGCATATTCAATTTTATTGCCCAATGCCGTGGCACAAAGCACTCTACCACCAGCGGTTATTATTTTACCATTTTTCGTCTTCGTACCCGCATGAAAAATTTTAACGTCATCGTGTCTGTCATCGCCCGATAGACCGTGAATGACATGACCCTGTTCACAGGAATCCGGGTACCCATCAGCTGCCATAACGACCCCGAGTGCCGCACGGGAATCCCAACGCACTTTTTGGCAGTCGAGCTTGCCCTCCAAAGTGGCTAGGCACAATGCAACAATATCTGATTTTAAGCGCATCATAATCGGCTGTGTTTCGGGATCACCGAAACGACAGTTGTATTCCAGTACTTTAGGGATGCCATCACGAATCATGAGTCCAACATATAAAAACCCGACATAGGGCATGCCTTCAGATGCCAGCCCATCAACGGTCGGCTGCAAAATTTCTTGCATAATGGTCGCATGTACTGTTTCATCAATAATCGGTGCTGGAGAATACGCGCCCATACCGCCAGTATTCGGCCCTGTGTCACCATCAAATGCCGCCTTATGATCTTGACTGGAAGCCATCGCCAAAACGTGTTTGCCATCAACCATGCAGATAAAACTGGCTTCCTCACCATTTAAAAACTCTTCAATAACTACGCGACTCCCGGCCTGACCAAATCGGTTATCTGACAACATGTCGGTTATGGCATTTCTGCCCTGTTCTCGGGTGTCGGCAATAATCACCCCTTTGCCGGCGGCTAATCCATCCGCTTTTATCACCACAGGTAATGCAACCGATTCCAGATAACCTAATGCAGGTAATAACTCGGTAAAACTTTTATACGCCGCCGTGGGAATAGCATGTCGGGACAAAAATTCCTTCGCAAAGGTTTTTGAGCCTTCCAAACGAGCAGCTTGCTGTGACGGACCAAAGCATGCTCGCCCGACCTGTTGAAATTGATCGACAATACCGTTGACCAACGGGCCTTCGGGTCCAATAATAGTCAAATCAATTTCGCTTTGTTGCGCGAACTCTATCAGGCGATCGACATCATCTGTCGATATGTTAACATTACTAATACCCGCTTCGTTCTGCGTCCCTGCATTGCCCGGTGCGACATAGACCTCGCTAACCAGAGCCGACTGTCGAACCTTCCATGCCAATGCGTGTTCACGCCCGCCACCACCAACAATCAATACTTTCATGCGATGGAGTAAATCATGGGATTGTCACCGGCTGCTGGACATCATCATCGGTTTTGAAAACCTGATCCGGTCCAGCAGAAAGCAACACATACCGATCAACATGTTGCTCAATACGAATCATACTACCCCAGCCATCATTAATTTCGCGGGCGTTCAGTTGTTCAACAAATGCGTCCATAACCGATTGTGTCGGCGGGACATGTTGCTCGTTGCTTTTGATTAGCAAAATTTTAATCGATGTGGCAAGAACACTTAAAATTAGGGACGTGCGAGCCAGTTTTGGTTCCGTAACAACCCGTTCAAGACTTAAACCATTACCACGAATTTGGCTTCCAGAAGCGGGCAATACGTCTTCGATTTGCTCACCATATTCATCCAGAAATTGAGCCACCATATAATTGCTTATCAGCACACTCGACAACAATGCAATCAGAACACCGCTTAAAACAGCCCTTTTGCTGACCCCACCTTTAGCAAGATATTGTCCATATTTTGGGTTGTCCAGCGTCCAGTTGATCCTCGTGACTGCCATTTTGAAATACAGAAAATTTGCCAGCACTGCCCAGATACACTTCCAAACAAGATAAATCGAACCCGATTGCAACCAAAGCAACAGCCCGATGCCACCGACCGTCTGCAAGGCAGCCCAAAGCCACATTTTTCTATACAATGCCCAGAAGAAAAAACAAAAAAACGCAGGCCAGTGCCAAGTAATTTTGAATTTTAATTGGCGGGTTTTCGTATCCGAGTCGTTTTCATAGGGAATGGTAAATTGACTGAATTGATGCCCATAATAATCCGTATTACGATTCACAAAACGCATTAGCCGAGTGCGAAAATCAGAATGCAGTGTACCCGTCTCCGATGAGGTGCATGTGGAGTGCGTTTGATTTTCTGCTGCCGATTCTGTTTCCGAGTCATGGACAGGATCAACCCTTTGTGCATTTGATTCGACTTCGAGGATTTCTTCAATTCGACATTGTGCGCCGAGTTGCTGGATATGGGTGCAAATTACCTGTGCTTGTGCTTGGTCGTATTGTTTTTTGAGCGGCACCGCATTGCCTTTCAACAAATCCCTCATCGTGCTGGTCTGCGAGTTAAACAACCCAGCTAAACCTTCAACAACCTGCTGGCGGTCGCATTCAGGCATAATATTGCCACTGAGTATCACTCGGTATTTTGATGCCATATTCACGAGTCTAATGTCTAAAATGTCGCATTGCGGTATAAACCATCGCCATATCATGTTCATTGGCAGCCGCAATCACATCATCATCGCGCATGCCCCCGCCGGGCTGAATTACTGCCTTGATTCCAACCGATGCGGCATTATCAAGCGCGTCTCGAAACGGAAAAAAGGCATCCGATGCCAGCACCGCATTATCCACTTTGAGTCCAGCATGCTCGGCTTTAATGGTCGCAATGCGCGCCGAATTTACACGGCTCATCTGTCCAGCACCGATGCCCACGGTCATTTGTCCCGAAGCGTAAATGATGGCATTGGATTTGACAAATTTGGCGACTTTCCAAGCAAATAATAAATCCTGCATTTCCATATCACTCGGCGAGCGTTTTGTAACCACCTCTAATTGCTCAAAAAGTTCGCCATCTATCTCCTGAACTAATAATCCGCCGTTGACTCTTTTAAAATCTAAATTACTTTTCTTGTCATTGCCATCCAATATACCCATTTCAAGAACGCGCAAATTCTTTTTTCCTGCCAACATTTGTCGTGCTTGCACTGATATTTCGGGGGCAACAATTACTTCAACAAATTGTCGGACAATTATTGTCGCTACCGTGTCCGCTTCCAGCACGGTATTAAACGCGATAATGCCACCAAACGCCGATTCCGAATCGGTCTGATAGGCACGTTCATAGGCGAGCAGCTGATTATCCGCCGTCGCAACACCACATGGATTGGCATGCTTGACAATCACGCAAGCAGGGCTGTCGGTAAACTGCTTAACACATTCTATTGCCGCATCGGTATCTGCGATATTATTATAGGACATCGCCTTTCCTTGAATCTGTAGCGCATTAGAAACGCTCTGAACATCACTACGCGCGCCCGTTTTGACATAAAACGCTGCTTGTTGATGCGGGTTCTCCCCATAGCGCAATGCCTGCTTTCTGGTGTATTGGCTGCTGATGGTTCGGGTCAATAGACTCTCATCGGTCTCTTCTAACACGGCTCCTTGTCCATCACCCGCAATCCATCTCGCGAGGTAATTAGCGACACTGCCATCATACGCAGCAGTATGTTCAAAGGCTTTCACCGCTAAATCAAAGCGCAAAGCCCGCGAAGTTTTACCCAGATTGTCGGTCAATTCGGACAAAACTCTCGAATAATCGTCTGCATCGACTACCACCGTAACATCAGTAAAATTCTTAGCTGCCGCTCGCAACATCGTCGGTCCGCCGATGTCAATGTTTTCTATCGCTAAATCCAGCGTACAATCTGCTTGAGAAATGGTCTGTTGAAAGGGATACAGATTGACAACGACCAAGTCAATCGGTGCGATTTGATTGGAACACATAACTTCGTCATCTTTGTCTCGCCTGCCCAATATGCCGCCATGAATTTTCGGATGCAGGGTTTTAACTCGCCCATCCATCATTTCGGGAAATCCAGTATAGTCGCTGACCTCGATAACGGGAATCCTTTGCTCGGTCAATAATTTTGCAGTACCACCAGTCGATATAATTTCAATTCCAAGCTGATTCAGAGAACGAGCAAATTCGATGATGCCATGCTTATCAGAAACACTGATCAACGCACGGCTAACGGAGTTCGTCATAAGATATTTTTGGTTTTCTTGGCTGGCTTTTAAAAAGTGAACCGCATTGCACAATGACAGATGAATCAATAATAAGAGACATTTGCACGAGTCGGAATTTTATTTGCTGGCAAAGAACCATCGTGCAAAGGTCTCGATAACTGGCATCGAAGTCGATTTATAACGATGCAGGTGCGGAGACAATATCCACCAAGAATCCAACCGCCTCCTTATGCAATCGCGCAAAATTAAGAACAACAATAGCCTGTTTTCCTTGTGCAACCATATTGTCCTTGCCCTTGGGCAAATACAAATTCGGTGAAAATGTACGTCTGCCTACCACCCGCCCGACACGGTCAGATAATGTCAGTTGTAAGTAAGGATACGGTTGAGCAAACTCGGCTTGATTAACCGCCTTCACGGTGACTCTCATTGCCCCCCGCTTGCTCGGATGGTGCTCAATTTGGGTAGAGGTCAGCGTAAATCGAAAAGGGTCTTGTCGTGGTGCTAACCGACAGTCGGCAATTTTACAAAAACTCATCAGATATTGACGGTATGTTGCGTCCTGGGCATATTGCTCGACGAAGAAATACTTCGCCTGCACACCAAGCAACCATACAAAACCGATTATGGCAATACCCCAGCCAACCATTTTTAATGGATTGGGGCGGTCGGCGATGTAGTGCTTTGCTTTGTGTACCGTTATATTGTTAAGGGCAGTATTCGGGTCCTCGGATAAGATCGGTTCTTCGGCTAATTGTGGACGTAACCATCGTGTGGACTCCTCTGAATCAATAAGATCCAATCTATTATTGCCCCCGATTGAGATAGGGACACGGTCATCAAATGGATTCACTTCCTCACGAATGAGCGTTCCTTTAATTTTTTTTTCAGCAGATTGCCCCCGTTGCAATGAGCCACCGTAAGAGAAATCATCGAACTGATTCATCGTATCATAATTATAGACACTATCATCGAAATAGGAATGAGAATCGGCTTTGTTACCCGTCTGGTGACGCAACCCTATCGCAACAAAGCCGTCATCAGTTTTCTGCATTAGATTGATATTCACATCAAATACTGCCTTACAGGTTCCGCATCGAGCAAATTCAGCAGATTGCTCTCGCTTTCCATCGGGCAGGTTAATCGGTAACTTAAAAACCGTGTCGCATTTCGGGCAACCGCAATATAGAGCAGGACTCATCTGGAATTTAGGAGCGTGTAATTTTATGAGCAAACAGGATTATTGTGCTTTTTTTGCCAACTTTTTTTCAAGATAATGTATATCGCATCCGCCCTCGACGAATCGCACATCCTGAACCAATTCACGATGCAATGGCAAATTGGTTTTAATGCCTTCGATGACCATCTCCTGTAAGGCTCCTTTCATGCGTGCTAATGCCTCGCTACGGTGCATGCCGTGGGTAATAACTTTCCCAATCATAGAATCATAATAAGGCGGAATAGAGTAATGATTATAAACATGCGAGTCAACTCGAACCCCTGGACCGCCTGCCATGTGATACCGATGAACCTGACCAGGGCAAGGCAGAAATGTATCTGGGTCTTCCGCATTGATACGGCATTCGAAGGCATGCCCCCGAAAATGAATATCATCCTGTGTGAAACGAAGCTTTCCGCCATCAGCAACTCGGATTTGTTCTTGCAAAAGATCAATACCGGTAATCATTTCGGTAACTGGATGTTCGACTTGAATACGGGTATTCATTTCGATAAAAAAGAACTCCCCCTCCTCATAAAGAAATTCAAATGTCCCCACTCCCCGATAGCCAATTTCCTTACACGCCTGCACACAACGCGAACCAATTTCATTACGTTGCTGGTCGGTGATACCCGGTGCGGGTGCTTCTTCGATCACTTTTTGATGCCGTCTTTGCATCGAGCAATCGCGGTCGCCCAGATGAATAGCATGCCCAAAACTATCCGCAAGCACTTGGAATTCGATATGTCGAGGCTTCTCCAGAAATCGCTCCATATACAAAACGCCATTTCCAAAAGCAGCTTGTGCCTCGGTTCTCGTGGTATGAACAGACTCCAATAAAGCGGCTTCTTCATGGACCACCCGCATCCCTTTGCCTCCGCCACCGCCACTGGCTTTGATCATTAACGGAAAACCAATTTTTCTGGCGACATCAATAATCTCATCCGGTTTATCCGAAATCGGACCATCAGAGCCGGGTACACAAGGAACTCCAGCGGCACGCATAGCCGCAATAGCTGAAATTTTATCGCCCATTGTGCGAATTGTTTCCGCAATCGGACCTACAAAAATAAATCCACTTTGCTCCACCTGCTCGGCAAAATCAGCATTTTCGGACAGAAATCCATAACCTGGATGTATCGCATTCGCCTGCGTAACCTCAGCTGCAGAAATAACCGAAGCGATGTTCAAGTAACTCTCGGTTGCAGGCGCAGGGCCAATACAAACCGATTCATCGGCAAGGCGTACATATTTTGCATCATGGTCGGCTTCGGAATGTAATGCGACCGTCAAAATATCTAATTGACGACAAGCTCGCAAAATCCGCAAAGCAATTTCGCCGCGGTTCGCTATGACCAGCTTTTTTATTTGATTCATTGAGGAATTTCAGTTCAGCCGATTAAAAACAGTGGCTCACCAAACTCGACCGGATCGCCATGAGATTTGTAAATCGCTTTGACCGTTCCAGCAACATCCGCATCCAACTGATTAAATGTTTTCATCGCCTCGATAATGCACAACACATCTCCAACTTGAACAACCGATCCCAGCGTAACATAAGGTTCTGAATCAGGTGAAGAGGAGACATAAAACGTACCCACCATCGGTGACTTGACCTCATCGCCCTGCTCAATCGGCAATGGCACAATTTCATCCCGAGATACGCCAACCTGTCCAACTGTGGCTTGATCCGTCATATTCTGCGTGTTCACAGGATGGCTTGGCATCGGCATCCCCACAGCAGAAGCTCGACTCAAGCGAATCGTATTCTCCCCTTCAGTAATTTCCATTTCCACCAACGCTGAAGACTCTAGCAATTCAATCAGTTTTTTAACTTTTCTTAAATCCAAAATATCCTCCTACACGTTTACGAATTGTATCAATTATAATCCCAATCCCCAGCAAGAAAGCAACAAAACGGACAACAACCATGACCAACCGTTTACGCTAACAACTCGACACTCGATAGAACGCAACCAAGCCCTGCGGAGATTCTACACCATAACCCAGACCCTACGAAAGACTCGTCCGTGTTCAATACCGATGAGACAAATCGGGTTGTCTTCGCTTATGTTCTGATAATACTCAGAACTTTGCATAATGGGACTGTCGGTTAATTCAAAAAATGATCGGAAGTGGGACTTTGGTCCATCTTTTGGCATGGTATCGGGTACGCTTCCGAAGCCACCCGCGCAGGGATGACAAAACTGATTAAGGGGCAAACGGCATAATGGGGGGGGGGAAATAACAGTACAAACGGATGGTACTGAAGTCCCGTTCCGATGTTTTTCGCGTTATTGTTTGGAACTTGCTTTACAGCTGATCAATGGCATCCAATATCTGTTTCGCTTCATAGCGAGCTGATTTTATTTCTGTGGTTGTCAAATACTCGTCCCAATTTCTGTTATGTATTTCTCTAGTCGCATTTTCATTGCTGTTTGCTTTCGCAACAGACCACCAGATATACGCCTTGCGCTGATCGGTAATAACGCCCTCGCCGTTCCAATACATCCAGCCCAAATTAATTTGTGCGTTTACCTCCCCCCGCTCTGCCGATTGACGATACCAGCGCACCGCTTCGCGCTTATTCCGTGCTGTTCCTTCGCCATTGTCATACATCACAGCCAAATTATATTGTGCGTACGCATCCCCCTGCTCTGCCGACCGATGATACCAGCGCACCGCTTTGTGCTTATCCTGTGCGATACCGTCACCACTGGCGTACATCACAGCCAAATTATATTGTGCCCGCGCATATCCCTGCTCCGCCGACTGACGATACCAGCGCACCGCTTTGTGCTTATCCTGTGCGATGCCGTCGCCATTGAAATACATCACACCCAAATTATATTGTGCTTTTGCATGCCCCTGCTGTGCTGATTTGTGATACCAGTGCGTCGCCTTGTGGTAATCCTGCTCTATGCCTTCGCCATTGTCGTACATCACACCCAAACTATATTGTGCTCTCACATGCCCCTGCTCTGCCGATTTGCGATACCAGCGCACCGCTTTGTGATTATTCTGTGCGATGCCTTTATCGCTATCGTACATCACACCCAAAAAATATTGTGCATCCGCATTCCCTTGCTCTGCCGACTCGCGTAGCCAACGTACTGCTTTGTGATTATTCTTCGCTATACCTTCGCCATTTTTGTACATCCAGCCCAAAAGATATTGCGCACTCGCATTCCCCTGCTCTGCTGATTCATATTGTGAACAAAAAGCCACGTCATTTGATGGGCATGCTGCCCTTGCAACAGCAGTTGTAGTCAGTGTGGTAGCAACAAGCAGTAAGAGGATATTTTTCATGGGGGCGTGTCTCATAATTCGAGAGTTTTGCATCTTGTTCGAGTGCAGCTCTAGTCGTGTAACCTTTGCCACTAGACTAAAGTCTCGTTTCGTGTTTGTGTTCAAATTATAACGAAACTTTGCCAAGATAGGGAAAACCATCCAGTTATTCGAAATTTTATTGTCAGAGGCTTGATAACGCCTGTTTTACTGAATTCCTGCGGAATAGGTGGTACAAAAAACCAATATTTGTCATTCCCCCCCCTTGTCAGGGGGCTTGTCACTCAAGCCCCCGATAGGGGGATAGAACGACGAATGTCCCTATCAAAACCTAACCATCTTGAATTCGCATAATAAGTGCAACACTCCTAAGTCAGTCAAAGGGTACACTCGTACTCTTTTAACTGACGAGATATACCCATTTGACTGAACAAGAAAGAGACCACCTTTACCTCATGAATCAGCAACATTGTACACTGACAGAAATCGCTAAAACCATGGGCAGAAGTTAAGTCAACCATCAGCCGTGAAATTAAACGCAATACCGGGGGCAACGGCTATCGCTACAAACAAGCCCACCGCTTTGCCCAAACGCGGCATAAGCAAAAGCACATCAAGTTCAATGGCGAGTTAAATCTTCATATTCAACAAAAGCTTGCGCTGTATTGGAGTCCTGAACAAATTAGCGGTCGGCAAGAGAGAGGAGGAAAACATCAGTATTAGCACCGAATCCATCTATCGTCTCATTTTGAAAAATAAAGTAGCGGATGGGTCGTTATATCGATACTTGCGCCATCAGGGTGAAATATCGCAAGCGTTATGGCAAACGATTACCGCAGACGCATCCCTAATCGGGTTGATATTGCTGATAGACCCAGTATAGTGGACAGTCGCTTGCGTATAGGCGATTGTAGGCTGATTGTGTTATCGGCAAGGGGTGTTGCACTTATTATGTGAATTCAAATGGTAAAATAGCGTTCATTCAATAAACCCTTGAGGATACCGTCAAATGTCTTGGAAATAAACCGCCCAATACTCGTTCGCAGATGCCCTTTTAATTGAGCATAAGTCATTGTCCAAACTAGATGATGTGCATGAAATTATCGATTGGAAACAGATCGAAACCACGCTCAGCCATCTTTATGCCTCCAAGCGCGGTGTGCCGGCACTTGTGCCCTTTGGGTATGCCCACCTTTGATGATGTTTAAGATACTGATTTTACAGGCACGGTATAACTTAAGCGATGAAGCCTTAGAAGAACAGATAGCCCGGGATTTAATGTTCCGCCGGTTTATCGGTTTGAGTCTCAGTGATGCAGTACCCGATCATTCCGCTATTTGGCGGTTTAGGAACTTATTACACACCGAAAATCTGCTTGATTCTTTTATTGGTGCAGATCAATCATCATCTCGCTAAAAACAGTCTTATTGTTGCCACAGGCTCGGTCAATATTATCGATGCAACTGTGATTGAGGCGAAGCAATGCCGTTCTAAAAAGAACAAACAAGGCACAATACCCAAGACCCAGAAGAGGCATGGAACGTGAAAACGGCATCCGATGGCAGGCGTAAAAGTACCTACGGATTTAAGTTGCACGCCAATACCGATGAATATGGCTATCAAGAAAATGACCTATACGCATGGCAATGCGCATGATTCATTGCATGATTTTGGGGAGTTTGAACATCTGTTAGGCGATAGGCACGGACAAGTTTACGCAGACAGTGCCTATACCCACAGGGCACAAGTGCCAACAAAGACAATGACGAGAAATTGGGTAAAGAAAACAATAGAATCCTGCACAGGGCTTATCGCAACAAGCTAAAAACTCCATTTTCCGACAAGCCCACGATATTGGGTTTCTTGCACAGTCTCATCACCAAGAGATCAAGAACTCAAGTAGCCCGTACGGAAAAGAGACGCAAAACAATGAATCGATGCATCTTAACCGACTTGTGCCACAGTCACCCGGTCGCATCCAGCAACATCCTGCTCGGTAACGATGTGGGTATAACCATAATCTGCTAATAACGCCTGTACGCCTTGTCGTTGATCGCTACCATGCTCAAGTGCAAGCCACCCCGATTGGTGAATATAGCTTTTAGCATGTCGTATGATATGTGTAATTGCTCCATAGCCATCCATGTCATACTCATCCGCAACCAACGCCTTTCTCGGCTCAAAGCGCAGGTCACCGCATTGTAAATGGATGTCATTGGCAGCGAGGTAGGGCGGATTTGAACAAATCAGGTGGTATTTTTCGGTGCTGATATTCTCAAACCAATCGCTATGTAGAAATTGGATGTTGCTCATGTTCACTATGCCTGATTCTCTGACCAATCCATTCAAAGTCGCTTGATTGTGTTGTGCAACGGCGAGTGCCGACAGTGAATTATCCGTAGCCGTTATAGTTATCTCTGGCAATTCTGATGCTAACGCCAATGCAACCGCACCGCTACCTGTGCCCAACTCTAAAACGCTGGTATTGGCATCGCCCGCATACTCATCGAGATTCAAAATCCCCAATACACCCACGACCAGTGTTTCGGTGTCGCCACGCGGAATGAGAACCTGTTTATTAACTTCTATCGATAGCGACCAAAACTCGCAGTTTCCGATTAAGTAGGCAATCGGAATGCCCGTTTGTCGCTTGCCGATGAGTTTTTTAAAATCTTTGATTTGCGTAACGGATAATAGCGGCTCCTCATGCTTGATAAGGTCAATAAGCAGGTCAATCGGATTGATTCCTAATACATGTGCGAGCAACATTCTGGCATCCATCTCCATATCCTGACCGACTGCTTCGAGCAAGCGTAGCCGCACTATCGCCCAATGTAATAATTTTGTGGCAGTCAACGGAACTACAACATTCAAGCATTCAATTCAGACAGCAACTGTGCCTGATGCTCGGCTATCAGTGGGTTGACAATTTGATCGAGGTTGCCCGATAGCACGTCATCCAGCTTATACAACGTCAAATTGACCCGATGATCTGTGATTCTGCCTTGCGGGTAATTGTAGGTGCGAATCCGTTCAGAACGATCTCCGCTACCGACTAAAGATTTGCGCGTACTGGCCTGTGCTTGCTGTTGCTGTTTGGTTTGTGCTTCGAGCAATCTTGATTTGAGTACCGACATTGCCTGAGCGCGATTTTTGTGCTGTGAACGCCCATCCTGACATTCCACCACCACACCGCTCGGCAGATGGGTGAGACGGATAGCAGAATCGGTTTTGTTGACATGTTGCCCACCTGCCCCCGAAGAACGAAATGTATCGACGCGCAAATCGGCCGGGTTTATTTCAATCTCATCCATTTCATCGGCTTCGGGCATCACCGCAACCGTACATGCGGAGGTGTGTATGCGTCCTTGAGATTCGGTTTCAGGCACACGTTGTACTCGATGTGCGCCAGATTCAAACTTCAATCTCGAATACACCCCCAAGCCCACTATTTTGCTAATAATTTCTTTATAGCCGCCATGTTCGCCCTCGTTACAACTCATTATTTCGATCTGCCAGCGGCGACTTTCGGCATAGGCGTGATACATCTTGAATAAATCTCCTGAGAACAATGCGGCTTCATCACCGCCGGTTCCAGCACGAATTTCAAGATAAATATTGCGCGAATCATTCGCATCTTTGGGTAGCAATAGCGTTTGCAATGTGTTTTCACTTTGTTGCATACGTTGCTCCAGAGTCGGCAATTCATCCTTTGCCATGTTCTGAATCAAACTGTCCGCATCATCGAGCATGGTGCGTGTTTCCAGTAATTCATGAGCGAGAACCTGATATTGATTGAAGGTCTCTACGATGGGAATAATCTCTGATAACTCGATCGATAGTTTGCGGAAATTTTCCTGATTCGAAATGATAGACGGGTCTGACAACAATACATGCAACTCTTCGTGTCGCTCTGCAACCTGAATAAATTTTTGTGTAATAGATGGATTCATTCCAACACTCTTTATGCGACTATTTTTCTGTGCTATTTTCCGTACTCTTGATTATCGATACGCTTGTACTCGCACCGCTCAGAGCGGACAAACCTGATTACAAATTAAATAATTTCCGGGCTGCCGAAATAATACTGGCATTGCCATCAATATTCTCCTGTTTGAGTACCTGACTTGGCTGATGTGCAAATTTGTTGGTCAAATCTCTAGCAAATTGCTCAAGTACTTGTTCGGGCTCCCCTCCGTTCGCTAATTTTTTAAGTGCACGTTCCAATTCTGCCTGCTTCAAATCGTTCAAGCTCGCTCTCAATGATTTGATTGCTGGCACCGAGTCTAACGAACGCATCCAGCGCATAAACTTCACCGCTTGAAAGTCAATGATGTTTTCGGCCTCTTCGGCAGCACGTAAGCGAATCTCGCGATTCTCATCAGTCATCGATTTTAAGTCATCAACGGTATATAAATAAACATCTTTAAGCTGGCAAACTTCTGATTCGACATCTCGAGGCACTGCTAAATCGAGAATAAATATCGGGCGATGCTTACGTTTTCTAAGTGCCTGTTCAATTGCACCTTTTCCCAAAATGGGCAAGGTGCTGGCTGTCGAGCTAACCACAATATCGGCATGATGCAAACGAGCCGGAATTTGAGCAAGCGTAATAACTTCGCAGTCACCTCCTTCGTCTGTTTGGGCTTTAGCCAAAGTGCGCGCCTTGTCGATGGAACGATTGGCAATGATGATACGCCGGACTTTGTTTTTATTTAGGTATCGTGCCACCAATTCAATCGTTTCTCCTGCACCAATCAATAATACCGTCTGATCCGAAAGAGATGTAAATACCCGCTTCGCCAGATTCACTCCCGAATACGCTACCGACACCGAATTAACCCCAATCGCTGTATCCGCTCGCACCTGCTTGGCAACACTAAACGTATGCTGAAACAATCGGTTCAACACTTTTCCAGTGGTACCAACCCGTGCCGCCGTCAGAAAAGCTGTTTTCATTTGACCCAAAATTTGAGGCTCTCCCAATACCATTGAATCCAACCCCGAAGCGACCCGAAAAGCATGTTTGACGGCAGCTTCGTTGGGATACTGATAAATGCACTGGTTCAAATCATCCTGATTCAGCCCACTATATTCCGACAACCATGCCAAAAAATGGACTCGGTCATCGCTCGCCTGACCACAATAAATTTCCGTTCTATTACATGTCGATAATATCACCGCTTCCGTTGCCCCAACAGATTGCGTCAAATCTGCCAAAGCATGCTGGATAACATCCACCCCAAAGGTCGCCTTTTCGCGCACTGCAATAGGAGCAGTCTGGTGATTCAAGCCGAGCGTTAAAATATTCATATTACTGATTTTACATGAGTACAGCGATTCAATATGAGTTCGGCATGTTGCACTGATGCGTATTCAAGAATTTTGTAGTTGACATCAACCATGATGTTCACCATTGCTTTCGTTGTTGTCCGTAGTCGTTTTCAAGAATCGTGAGCAAAGCAACCCGACTTCAAACAAAAGCCATACTGGCAGTGCCAGCAACGTTTGCGAAAAAATATCGGGCGGGGTGAGCAACATGCCGACTACGAATGCGCCGACAATGATATAGGGTCGTTTTTTAGCCAGTTCCTGCTCGGTGGTTACCCCCATATAAATCATCAATACCGTGGCTACTGGCACTTCAAAGGCGACCCCAAAGGCGAAAAACAGTTTGATGACGAACCCCAGATAGGCGTTAATATCGGTCATCACCGCCACTCCTTCGGGGGCGGTATTGGCAAAGAACTGAAAAATGAGCGGAAAGACCGCAAAATAGGCAAACACAATACCCAGATAAAACAAGCCACTACTGGAAACCAATAACGGCACTACCAGTTTTTTTTCATGTTTATACAATCCGGGGGCTACGAATGCCCATATTTGATACAACAAATAGGGCACCGCTAAGGCAAAGGCACAGGCAAAAGCAAACTTGAAGGGGACAAAAAATGGCCCGTGCGGCTCGGTCGATATCATGCTGTTACCTGCTGGTAATGCCGACATCAGTGGACTCGCTAACACTTCATATAAGGAATCCGCAAAAGGAGCTAGAATAATAAAAAACACCAGCACCGAAAGCACACCACGAAGCAATCGATCTCGTAGCTCAATCAAATGCGATACTAAGGTGCCTTCACTGGTAGGCGGTTTTGCCTCACTGGTCATTTTCGCCGTTAATCGCGGGTTTTATCGGTTGCTGGCTTGAGTGCTTTTTTACGGAGCGTCTTTTTAGTGCTTTTTTTGGGGTTCTTTTTTGTGGTAGCTGATTTTTTAATCGTTGTTTGACTGCTCGATTTGCGGGTAGTTGTTTTTTTTCTTGTCCCCGCTTTAGTAACGGGCTTACGGGGCGTTTTTTTGCTAACCGAAACGGGGGCTTGCTCGACTACCTGCTTGGTTTCACCGACTTCCTGCACCACCGAATCAGATAGGTCACTTGCAGATTGCTTAATCGCATCGCCCACCGCCTTCAAGCCGAGCGAATCCGTTGTTGCGCGGGTAACCTCTTTGATCTGTTTGCTGGTTGACTTAAATTCATCTGTTACGGCGTTGAGCTGTTCAACATCATACGCTTTCACTTCCTGCTTAAAATCCGCCATAACCCCATTGAGCATGCGCCTACTCTTGCCAACCCATATACCGACCCGATGCGCTGCGCCGGGCAGCCGTTCGGGACCAATAACTATCAAGGCGATGATGCCAATAAACGCCATTTCCCAAAAGCCAATATCGAACATAACCGTTGCAGAAATAAATTCGCTAAAAACAGGTTAATCGGATGTAAGTGATAAATCAGGATTGTTTTTCCACTTTTTCTTTGGATGCGACTGTCTCATCGCCATCTTCTTTGCCCGAGTTGTCGCCTGAATTTTGCTCGGCATCTTCAATCTGCTCGGTCTTTTCTTCTTTGACCGCTTTTTTGAACCCTTTAATAGCGCCGCCAAGATCGCCGCCTAAATTTCGTAATTTCTTGGTCCCGAATATCAATAACACAATCACCAAAATAATGATCAATTGAACCGGACTGATACCGCCTATACCCATAAGACTACCCCATCTATTGCATAATGATTTGAATTTGAAAAATGATGTCGATTACAGCAACATTCATCACATTTCCGTTGATTCTAACGGAAAAACGTGCACTGGGTATTTGTTTGAATACCGCTGTCGTTATTCGTCTCGTTATTCGTCATTGTACAGCAGAATAAATTTCTGCTTGCGCTTTCAAAATCGGCTCGACTTCCTGCCAGCGACCATCCTCATAGCGTTTGTAAAAACAGTGATGCCGACCGGTATGACAGGCGATGCCACCGATTTGCTCGACCTGCATCAACACCACATCGTTATCGCAGTCAATTCGCAATTCCTTTAATGTCTGAACATGTCCAGACTCCTCGCCTTTACGCCATAGTTTTTTGCGCGATCTTGAATAATACACCGCCCGACCTTCCTCAATAGTCGTTTGCAACGCCTGCCGATCCATCCATGCCACCATCAGTACCTTGCCGCTGTCGTGTTGTTGTGCGATAGCGGGTATCAACCCAGCTTCGTTCCATTTTATTTCGTCCAATAGTTTTTTCATGGTCGTTTTCATTACAATTTATGGTGCGCTAAAGAAAAGTTATTTGTTCATATTGGCGAACAGCGGGGAAACTCTATCCCTAATAGCCTGATATCTTTGTTTATCACATGAACCAAAACCCGATAATTGTCTTACTTTATTACGACCAAATAATGGCACTGTCATGCCAGAAAAAAAACGACAATAGCTCTCGAGTGACAAGGGTTGATTTATTTTATCTTTAAGTCGTTGTGCTAATTCACCCATACCTTGCGTTAACGTTTCATCACTCGGCCATGGAATTTGTGTTTGAGAGTGCTCAAGTACTGCTACTTGGCCACGACAAACACTACAGTGACCACATTGTGGGGCTGAGTTGGTGTTAGTGCTATTTAACCCATTACCGTCATCAACAGCATTATCAAACCTTTTATCATCGAAATAGCGTGCTAAATTTACCGTTAAACAAGTGTCAAGTTGAAAGAAACGTACTAAAGTAGCGATACGTTTAATTTCTTTTTCTTCATTGCTTTTAAAATAGTTACTGAGATTTTGGCACAAATTCGGATCAGCTAATTCATTAAGGTTTATTTTAAAAACCTCAGTCATGCCTTTTGTTTCAAGCACTATCAATTGTTGTTCTTGCAGGTATTCAAGGGCGGCAATGACACGATTACGCTCAATGCTTTGATCTTGTAGTAAGCGGTCAAAATTTAAACTGCCCCATACTTTTTTAAAATCAGTCGCGTTAAAGATACGTTGTAAGAAGTCTTTGCGTTGCTCATTAAAGCTATTGATAATTTCAGTTTTGGGTTTTAATAGTTTAATTTTAAAATCAGCAAAGTAAGCATAAAGCGGCTCAATCACACCCGCGAGTTCTAGCTGTACCAGTAACGTTTTCAACGGTAATTGTTTGATATTAACGGCATTAGACAGTTGCAATATTTGTAACTCCCACTTACTGTCATAGACGCTTGTTATTACCTCTGATTTTATCGTATTTAATAACATTTCAATGCCAGTAAACTCAGGTGTATCACCATAAACAAAATTTTCAACGGTATTTAAACCATCAAGGTTTGCTAGCGTACAACACTGAGAAGGCAATCCATCTCGCCCTGCTCGGCCTATTTCTTGACTGTAATTTTCAATGGATTTTGGCAAGTCGTAATGAATAACAAAGCGTATATCGCTTTTATCAATACCCATGCCAAACGCAATGGTAGCAACAATGACTTGTATTTTACCTGCCATAAAATCTTGCTGGATTTGACTACGGATATCATTGTTAAAACCTGCGTGATAAGCACAAGCATTAATACCTTGCTGCTTTAAATATTGAGCGACTGTTTCAGCCGAATGTTGCAAGGTAACGTAAACAATACCAGCACCTTGTTGCACCATAATTATTTGTTCAAGTTGCTTATTTTTATGTGACTTAGCAACGGGTAGCACACTTAAATCAAGATTTGGCCGATAAAAGCCTGTTTGTACAATATGCTCAGCTCGAATAGCAAACTTAACAGCCATATCTTCTTTTACTTTACGCGTAGCAGTCGCGGTAAGTAGTAACACCAAAGGAATTTTTAACGCTTGGCAGTAACTAGGTAGTTTTAAATAATCAGGTCTAAAATTATGACCCCACTCAGAAATACAATGCGCTTCATCAACCACCAGCATAGACACAGATACAGCTCCAATAAACCGCCTAAAGCGTTCATTCTTAAAACGCTCTACCGACACCATCAATATCTTAATTTCACCGCTGCGCACACCTGTCATTACGGTTTGTAGTTCGTTTCCTTTTAAAGTCGAATCAATACTTGCCGCTTTAATGCCTTTGCTAGCAAGAAACGCCAATTGATCTTTCATTAAGGCTAGCAATGGTGAAACAACAAGCGTTAAGTTGGGTAAGTGCAAAGCTGTTAACTGGTAGCATAAAGACTTGCCCGAGCCAGTAGGAAATATAGATAACGATGAGTGCTCTGCTAGTAATTGCATGATGGTTTGTTGCTGACCTTCTCTGAACGCCTCAAAACCAAAAGTAGCTTTTAACGATTGTTGAAGAGAATTATCCCGTGAATTAAGTACACTATTGTTCATCGTAATTTCCTTTTTTCAATAAACTATTTAAAACGTAATTGTAGGCAAATATCCATATAAGAAAAGTCTCACCGTAATACCGCGCTCAGCCATAAACTCTTTAGCCTGTCGAACAGTATATTCGCCATAGTGAAAAATGCTGGCTGCCAACACCGCATCTGCACCACCCTCGATGATGCCGTCAGCTAAATGTGCCAAATTTCCGACCCCGCCCGAGGCAATCACCGGAATCGATACGCTCTCGGTGATACGGCGCATCAAGGCAATGTCATAACCGTTTTTTGTGCCATCTCGATCCATGCTGGTCACCAGCAATTCGCCCGCACCATATTCGGTCATTTTCTTCGCCCATTGTACGGCATCTAGTCCGGTCGGATTCCTGCCGCCATGAGTAAAAATTTCCCACTGCGGTTGCGTATCATCACCCACTTGCTTGGCATCGATGGCGACAACAATACACTGGTTGCCAAAATGCTCGCTTGCCTGACGGATAAATTGCGGGTTTTTTACTGCTGCAGTATTGATTGAAATTTTATCTGCCCCGGCGTTCAACATGGTGTGTATATCGCTCAACTGTCGAATCCCGCCACCTACCGTGAGCGGGATAAAGACCTCAGCGGCAACCTGCTCGACCACGTTGACAATGGTATCACGATTATCCGAGCTGGCAGTAATGTCCAGAAAAGTGATTTCATCGGCTCCTTGTTGCTCATAACGACGGGCAACCTCCACCGGATCGCCGGCATCACGAATGTCGACAAATTGTATGCCTTTGACGACCCGCCCATCATCGACATCGAGACAAGGAATAATTCTTTTCGCTAAAGCCATTTCAACGCACCCCAAGCGGACGGACTAGCGGCTTATAATTCAAAACTACCCCGCCCATCTCGACTAGTCTGGTCGGAAATTGCATCTGCTACAGCTTGTCCAGCGGCAAAATCCAAGCTACCCTCATAAATCGCCCGACCAGTGATTGCGCCGACAATACCAACCGCCGAGACGGCTGCCAATTTCCTAACGTTTTTAATATCATGGATGCCGCCAGAGGCAATTATCGGAATATTCACTGCTTGTGCGAGGGCTACGGTCGACTCGATATTAACTCCCTGCATCATGCCATCGCGTGCTATATCGGTATAAATAATCGCCTCCACCGCCTCGGCATCAAAGCGGTGTGCTATATCGATGACATTGTGTCTGGATAATTTTGACCAGCCTTCGGTTGCGACCTTGCCGTCTCTGGCATCCAACCCAACAATCACACGGGCTGGGTATTTGGCACATAAATCGCTGATCAGATGGGGGTTTTTAATCGCTTGAGTGCCAATGATGACCGAGCGAACACCCGCCTGAATGTATTCATCTACGGTTTCCTCGTTGCGAATCCCGCCGCCAATCTGAATCGGCAACTGCGGGTGATTTTCAGCAATTTGGCGGACAATATCGGCATTCACCGGCTGCCCCTGTATGGCACCGTCAAGGTCAACAATATGCAATCGTCTGGCTCCGGCATCGACCCAGCGTTGTGCGACTGCGACAGGATCATCCGCAAACACCGTGCTTTGGTTCATATCACCCTGGCGCAAACGGACGCATTTGCGTGCTTTAATATCAATCGCTGGAATCAATAACATCGTCAAAAAAGACCATTCCAATTAACAAAATTTCTAAGCAACTGCAATCCCGCATGCTGACTTTTTTCAGGATGAAACTGGGTCGCGAAAATATTCCCCAAACCCGCCGCCGCCGTAAACAAATTGCCGTATTGACATTCGCCCATCACCTGACTTTCAATTTCACTTTCGACATAGTAACTATGCACAAAATAAAATCGCTCATTATTGTCGATGCCATGCCACAGCGGATGATCGGCGCATTGATTTACTTGATTCCAGCCCATATGCGGAATTTTCAATTTTTCCGTGCCATGCTTGATATTGCCAGTCCGCATGCTGTCGTTTGATTGCAGAAGCGGTTGTGAAGGTTGGTGATGCGGGTGGCTGGCAAAATGTTTGACGCAACCTGCCAGCAAACCCAGTCCCGGCGTACCGCCCTGCTCCTCGCTGTGATTGTACAATGCCTGCAACCCGAGACAAATTCCCAGCACCGGACCATCATTGAGGCGTGTTTTAACGGCCGTTTCCAATATTGTATTATCGTTTAGACGATTGAACCAAGTACCGAGCGCGCCTTGTCCGGGTAATACTAAATAATCAGCACTTACGATGGCATCGGGCTTGGCAGTAACGCTGACATCGGCATGGCTACTTACGAACGCCAACGCCTTACTGACCGAGCGCAGATTGCCCGTGCCCAAATCGACAACGACTATCTGTGTCATGCTTATTGTGCGTATTTGAAATGTTCTGCTTATAAAACGCCTTTGGTGGACGGCACATCGCTGACCCTCGGATCCGACTCAACCGCCATGCGTAAGGCTCTGCCAAATGCTTTGAACAACGTTTCGGCAATATGATGAGAGTTTTCGCCGCGCAAACTGTCCATGTGTACGGTCGCTAGTGCGTGATTGGCAAAGCCCTGAAAAAACTCATGAATCAACGCCGTGGAGAATCGACCGATGTTTCTATCCGGATATTTAGTATGACTCACCAGCAATGGGCGACCCGAAAAGTCGATGACCACACGGCTCAATGCCTCGTCCAACGGCACATAGGCATGACCGTAGCGGCGAATACCTTTTTTATCGCCAAGTGCTTTACTTATCGCCTGCCCCATGGTGATACCAATGTCTTCTACAGTGTGGTGATCGTCAATATGCAAATCGCCGGTAGCATGAATATCAAGGTCGATAACACCATGTCGGGCGATTTGTTCAAGCATGTGTTCCAAAAAAGGAATGCCGGTAGCGAAATTCGCCTGTCCCGTGCCATCTAGATTGATCTTGATGGTTATCTGGGTTTCTTTGGTGTCGCGGGTAATCAGTGCAATTCTTTCAGTCATTGTCAAAGCAGGCGTACAAGCGGTGGTATATATTAGCAAAAACAGGATGGGTGCAATAAATCTCGCGAAATAACACAGGCGACTACAACTGCCTCACAAGACGAAACCCAAGATTGATGCCACGCAGACCAGGCCGACCATAACCCCGATCCCCTGCTCTCAGAAACTCGATCTCGTTCTTCCAACTACCGCCACGGAATACGCGTGCTCGACTCGTCCGGTTATTGAGCGGATCCTTCACCGATCTATTGCGGTAGTACTTTCTACTATGCCAATCTTGCACCCATTCCCAAACATTACCGTGCATATCATAGAGTCCCCAGCGATTCGATTGCTTGTCGCCTACCACCTGAGCATACTTACCCACCACACCTGCGTTTTCAGCAAACCACGCATAGTCACCTGCATCAGCACCATGCGGCCAAGCGTAAATACCATCGGTGCCGGCTCTGGCAGCATATTCCCACTCTGCTTCAGTCGGCAACCGATAGATATGCCTACCCTCCTTCTTGTTAAGCCATCTAATAAATGCCTGTGCGTCGTACCATGAAACCACCACCACTGCCACATCATCACTAATCCGACGGTTATAGCTGATGAAACTATCGGTCAATAAATCATCACGTCTTTGTGCGACAATAAACTGCTTAAACTGCCCGATAGTCACCTCATAAGTCCCGATTTGAAATCCCTTGCTGATGCGTACCCGATGTCTTGGCATTTCGTCACTATCGGCAGTGCTATCGTGTATGCCACCTTCTGGACAAGCTATATCTTTAGGCAAGCCTAAGAATTTACGTTGTTTTTGCGTCTCATCATCAACATCGCTGAGTTGACAACTTCCCATGTAGAAACTACCTGCTGGGATGTCTTTAAATGCCATACCAATCGAGTTGACATAATCTGCTAGTGCTGGCTGCATCATCAAAAGCGAGACAAACAGCAGTGTAAAAATATGTGAGACCTTTGCACAAGCCAGAATTTTGTTTGCTAGCAAGGAAACAGTGAACGAAATGGGGCGGGCTATACTTATAAATGATCGATTGAGACCGCTTTTGACACCGCTAGAGGACAAAAGAACTATTGTGCAAAGATCTCGTACTATTGTTTTTTGCATAACATTCACTAGACGATAATTAGATAATTTGTGATTACGATAAACACAAAGACAAAGACAACTTAGAACAACCAAACTGGTTAATCTCACCTTGCCCACTCAATATTCAAGACAGGTGCATGTATGAGACATAGACGGCTTAGTACTCTAGCACAAGTGATCATTTTTTCCAATGTAATGTCCGTGTTCAATACTGATGAGACAAATCGGTAAAGTCCCGCTTCCGTGAGCCGCTACAGGAAATGCGGATTTATAGCCGTGCAAAATGATGCGCAGTCATGCAATCGGGCTTAAATTGTAGCCATAACCCGTAGCAGGTAGTCGTTGTTCCAACTGGCTTTCAAGCGTTTTATTTTCACACCGACCTTTGATGTTTTTTCCCTTTTAATCAGGTTGAGACTTTTGCATAATCCACAAAACACCCATCGCAACTCACAAACAACGTGATTTTTTATAAATTTGCCTCATTTTTTCGCCCATGTTCTCTCAATCATCAATACGACACCAAAAAAGCCTCTATTTCGGCACTTTTAACCGCTTTTAGTGGGTTTTAATCTGTTTTATTGCCCTTGAATTCACATAATAAGTGCAACACTCCTAAGTCAGTCAAAGGGTACGCTCGTACTCTTTTAACTGACGAGAAAAAAGGAGTAAAACATGACGAGATATACCCATTTGACTGAACACGAAAGATACCACATTTACCTCATGAATCAGCAAAACTGTACACTGACAGGAATCGCTAAAGCCATGGGCAGAAGTTAAGTCAACCATCAGCCGTGAAATTAAACGCAATACCGGGGGCAACGGCTATCGCTACAAACAAGCCCACCGCTTTGCCCAAACGAGGCATCAGCAAAAGCCCAAGCACATCAGGCTCAATGACGAGTTAAAGCTTCATATTCAATAAAAGATCGCACTGTATTGGAGTCCTGAACAAATTAGCGGTCGTTTGAGAATGGAGGAAAACATCAGTATTAGCACCGAATCCATCTATCGTCTCATTTTGAAAGACAAAGTAGCGGATGGGTCGTTATATCGATACTTGCGCCATCAGGGTAAGAAATATCGCAAGCGTTATGGACAGAACGATTACCGCGGACGCATCCCCAATCGGGTTGATATTGCTGATAGACCCAGTATAGTGGACAATCGTTCGCGTATAGGAGTAGTGATAGAGGGGGGAGGCTGATTGTGTTATCGGTAAAGGTCGTCAAGGGGTGTTTGCTGAACGCAAAAGTAGGTTTTATCTCGCACTTCGGACTAAGAACAAAACCGCAAAAGAAACCAACGCGGCTATACTCAGGTTGTTAAAGCATATGAAACAACATGTGATGACGCTAACCTTTGATAACGGCAGAGAATTTTGTTGGCATAGTGAGCTTGCCAAACAACTCGAGTGTGAAACTTAACAAAGCTAAACCGTATCACTCTTGGGAGCGCGGCTTGAATGCCAAATAATCATCTGGCACAATGGCTTGCTCATACTTTTTGTTCATGCTTTTTGCTCAGGCAGTTTTTTCCAAAGAAAATGCCTTTGCATAAAGTCACCGAAAAAGAGCGGTTCAAAGCGACCGATTTAATGAACAACCGGACTAGAAAATGTTTGGGGTATAAAACCCTTATGGAGGTCTTTTCCCGCACAATGGGAATAGATCATAATATAAACCCGAGTGTTGCACTTATGGGTTGAATTCGCCAGACTTGAGTATTCACAACAAGCTAAAAACTCTATTTTCCGACAAGCCCAATATTGGGTTGTTGCACGGTCTCTTTTGCGCGGATGAAGTCGCGCTTCCGACAATTATACCCACCGGGCACAAGTGCAACAGTATAGTATGAGAAAATACCCGATGGGGCGTGGTGAAGTAGTTTTATGAGCGCGCAAATATCATTGATGACGGTTGGGCTGTCTAAACAATTGGAGAATTAATAATGAAACTTTTACGATATGGTGCTTGGGGTACTGAAAAACCCGCACTCCTCGATGCAGATGGTCATATTCGTGATCTCTCGGGGGTGATTACAGATGTGACCGGGGCGATTTTGAGCGATAGCGAATTAGACAAGTTGCGTACCCTCAACCCAGATGACTTGCCCATGGTGAGCGGTGATCTGCGTATCGGTGCTTGTGTCGGCAATGTGGGGAAATTCATCTGTATCGGTTTGAACTATGCCGACCATGCCGCTGAAGCTGGCATGGCATTGCCAGCGGAGCCGGTAGTTTTCTGCAAAGCAACCTCATCAATTTGTGGTGCGAATGATGACATAGAAATCCCGCGTGGTTCGGTAAAAACCGACTGGGAAGTGGAATTGGGCGTGGTGATTGGCAAGCAAACAAAATATGTTGATGAAGCCGATGCGATGGCGCATGTTGCCGGCTATTGCGTCATCAACGACCTATCCGAGCGCGATTTTCAGATACGCCGTAGCGGTCAGTGGGTTAAGGGTAAATCCGCCGACACCTTTGGTCCGATTGGTCCTTGGTTAGTTACCCGTGATGAAGTGCCCGATCCACAAAACTTATCGATGTATCTACGGGTGAATGGGCATCGCTATCAACAGGGTTCGACCAAGACGATGCATTTTGGGGTCGCATATATTGTGTCTCATCTGTCGCAATTTATGAGTCTGCAAGCAGGCGATGTTATCTCGACCGGCACACCGCCAGGAGTCGGGATGGGACAACGCCCTGAAGTTTACCTGCATGCAGGGGATAAGATGGAGTTGGGTATTGACGGGTTGGGGGTGCAACGACAAAAAGTGGTGCTTGGTTAATGTGTGAAATGGCGATGCACACGAACGTAATATTAAACCGCGATGAGCAGGTGTTATTGCGAATGTGTTATCCGCAAATGTCGACATTATATTCATATGCTATTTTATTCGGTTATAATTGGGAGCAACCCTAACCGAGACAACAGAACAACATGAAACGAATATCAAATGTAATCAGTGTTCTTACCACATTGGTCATTGCAACCTCTGTCGTTCAGGCACAAACAGAGTGGAATATGGCTACGGCTTATAAAGACGATAATTTTCATACCCAGAATATCATCCGCTTTGCCAAGGAGGTTGAGACAAACTCCAAAGGCATGCTCAAAATTAATATACACACCAATGCGTCTCTGTTAAAGATGCCCGAAATTAAACGTGGCATTCAGACTGGGCAGGTGCAAATTGGGGAAATCCTGTTATCGGCATACGGGCAGGAAGATCCCTTCTTTGAGGTGGACAGCATTCCTTTTCTCGCTAAGGGATATGCAACGGCTTGGGGCGTTTATGAACAGACTTTGCCTTATATTGAAGCCAAGCTCAACAAGCAGGGTATGATGCCGTTGTTTGCGGTTCCTTGGCAGGGGCAGGGGCTTTATGCGAAAAAGGAAATCAATTCGGTTGATGATTTTAAGGGGATCAAATTTCGGGCTTATAATGCTTTGACGGCACGACTTGCTGAATTGATGGGTGCAATCCCGACAACGGTTCAATCTGCAGAGGTTCCACAAGCCTTTGCCACAGCACTGGTCAGTGCAATGATTACCTCATCGGCAACGGGTAATTATACCAAGGCGTGGGACTATACCTCGCATTATTACGATGTGAACGCCATGAACAACAAAAACATGGTCATTATGAACATGGATGCTTTTGAATCATTGGATGCAGAAACGCAAGCCGTCGTCATTCGCGCCGCCGCTAAAGCTGAAGCACGCGGCTGGATTATGAGTCAATCGCTACAAGCCGATTTAACCGAGAATTTGGCGCGCAACGGAATGACAGTGGCTACCCCAAATCCTGCGTTACTTACACAGTTGGAGGCTATCGGTGCAACCATGGTTGATGAATGGCTTGCAAAAGCAGGTGCCGCGGGTGCTACTTTCATCGAGTCGTATAATGCGATGGCAAAGTAATTGATTGTGAACCGATAATGGCGCACAGTTCGAGAAGCAACATTCCAACAGCGAGACGGGTATTAGACTTCTTATATCTTGCGGGTGCTTTTTTGGGTGCCGGGTTTGTCGTTGTCATTGGGCTTTTGATTACCGCACAAGTGGTTGGTCGAGAATTCGGTCAACAAGTTAAAGGGGCGGACGATCTCACTGCTTGGAGTGTCGCGGCAGCCGCCTTTTTACCGCTTGCTTATACCTATCGTGCGAACGGGCACATTCGTGTTACCTTGCTAGTCGAGCGATCACAGCATGTTTTTCGTCAATTTTGGGAAGGGAGCATTGCTTTGGTCAGTTTGTTTTTTTCTGCTTATTTGACCTATTCGACTTTCGATATGATTTGGGATTCGATTCGGTTTGGAGACCTTTCACAGAACATCATCGTTATTCCAATTTGGATTCCACAATCCTCGCTCGCCATTGGTGCATTACTTTTTACAATCGCACTTTTAGATGACTTAGTCGTGTCGCTCATGGGTGGTAAACCGGGCCACATGATGGTAAAAAAAGTCAATCCCGAACTTGAGTAGTAACCTAGAGCCGCAGAGACAGAGCAGGAAACCCTTGCTGGGCTGCAGTGGCGGACATTCTTATTCAGGGGGGCTTTCTACTCAATTCCCCCTGAATAAGAAGGTCCGAGGGTTAGGAATGACGAATATTGGATTTTTGCACAATCTCTCACAATGACTCCAGAATTAATTCAGGTTAGCGTGATACTGGTTTTTGTATTATTTTTGTTGCTCGGGTCAGGGGTTTGGATTGGGATGGCACTTTTGGGTGTTGGGTGGATTGGGCTAACTTTTTTCGACTCGGTTCCAGTTGAAAAATCTCTGGCGACATCGTTATGGCAAACAACAGCTTCTTGGTCACTCGCGGCGTTACCGCTGTTTATTTGGATGGGGGAGATTCTGTTTCGTGCGAAGCTCTCGGAAATTCTTTTTCGCGGCATTGCGCCATGGATTACTTGGCTGCCGGGGCGCTTGATGCATGTCAATGTAATGGGATGTGGTGTTTTTGCAGCAGTTTGTGGTTCGTCTGCGGCGACCGCTATGACCATTGGACGTATGTCTCTACCCGAGCTTAATCGGCTTGGCTACGACCGAAATCTAGCCGTCGGCAGTCTTGCTGGGTCAGGCACGTTGGGGTTGCTGGTGCCGCCATCAATTATTATGATTGTTTACGGGGTTGCTGCCGATGTTTCGATTATACGGTTGTTCATGGCTGGGATTCTCCCCGCATTGATGTTAATGGTTATGTTCATGGGATATATCGGCTTCAAGGCGATAGTGTGCCCCGATTATTTTCCGAAAGAAACGGTTACACTCCGATTTGGCGAGAAAATAGTGCGTTCTGGTGCGTTGATACCGGTGGTGTTGCTGATACTGGGCGTTATTGGATCGATTTATGGTGGTATTGCGACGGCAACCGAAGCTGCCGCTGGTGGTGTCATCGGTGCTTTACTTTTGGCAGTGTGGACGCGCACTTTGAATCGTCAGATGTTTATTGCAAGCCTGCTGAGTGCGACCAGTTTGTCGTGCATGATATTCTTTATTCTGTCAGGTGCGGCTTTTCTCACGACATCGCTGGCGTATCTTGGCATCCCTAAAGAGCTGGTAGTATGGATTGGTAGCATGGAGCTAAATCCTTACGCACTTATTGCCGCACTTTGTGTGCTTTATATCGTTCTGGGCTGTTTTATTGAAGGTATTTCGATGATTGTTTTGACCACGACTGTCGTTCTCCCGCTGGTCAGTCATGCTGGTTTCGACTTGATTTGGTTTGGTATATTTACCATCATCGCTGTTGAAATTGCTCAAATAACACCGCCTTTAGGGTTTAATCTTTTCGTCATTCAAGGGCTAACGGGAATGAGCATATTTCAAGTTGCCCGAGCAGCCGTGCCATTCTTTTTACTTTTGGTGATGGGTGCTATATTGCTGACCATATTCCCGCAAATTGTCACTTGGCTACCGTCAACGATGAGTTCTCGTTAGCATCGTATTCATCTCTAAAAGTTGCACTAGTAGCGTCCATCTTGCTCGACAATTTTCCAATGCAATAGAATGATAGACAACACTTATGAGCCAGTACCGAGCCAGCACAGGGATTAGTCGCGTGCAGAAACGACATGAAAATGTACGCATTGGCGTTGATATTGGCGGCACATTTACGGATGTGGTTTTAGAGGTCACGGATAATCGTTATACGGCAAAGGTGATGACGACCGCTGATGAACCCGCAGTGGCTTGTATGGATGGCATAGAAAACGTGTTGAATCAGGGCAATCTTACGCCTGATGCTGTACACCTCATCATTCATGGAACGACCTTAGCAACCAATGCGATTATTGAGCGAAAAGGGAGTACAACATCGCTCGTTACCACAGCAGGGTTTCGTGACACACTGCAGATGGGAACGGAGGGACGACCCGAGCAGTACGATATTAATATCATTCAACCGTTACCGCTGGTGCCGAGGAGCCGTCGTTTTACGGTTGATGAACGGTTAAACAGTCGTGGTGAAGTGCTTATTCCGTTGCGTGAAGAATCGCTCGCGACACTGTTGCCTTCGTTGGATGCGGTAGCAACCGAATCCCTTGCGATTGCCTTTCTCCATAGTTATATCAATCCCTGCCATGAGCAGTTTGCACGAGACTACTTTGCCACCCAAAGACCAGATTGGTTAATCACAATATCGGCTGAAACTTCGCCCGAATTTCGCGAATTCGAACGGTTTTCAACCGCTTGTGCGAATGCCCATATTCGTCCGATTATGGAACGCTATTTACGCCATTTTGAAGCACGGCTCAAAGATTGCGGATTCCGTTTCCCGTTGTTGCTTTGGTATTAGCGTTGCCAGGGGCGGTGGCTACGGTGACCCTAAAAAGCACAACGTGGAACGTGTTGTCGAGGATATTAGTCTTGGACTAATCACGGTTGATGATGCCCGACAAGATTATGGAGTAGTCGTTTGTGGCGATGGAACGGTTAATCAAAAAGAGACCGAAACACTAGGGAGACTGTGCAACAAACGCTGACTCACAAACCCACTATAGGCTTGTCGGTTAATTCAAAATCAGTCCAATTTTAAGAAAATAAAATGTTTAATAACAAGTACCTAAATATTCACAACAAGCTAAAAACGCCATTTTCCGACAATCACATGGTTGGCGTGTTGATTAGCAATCTCGGTACACCGGATTCTTGTCGTGTGCCCGATGTTAAAAAATTCTTGCAGGAATTTCTATGGGATGTGCGGGTGGTTAAAATGATGCGACCGCTTTGGTGGCTGATCTTGCATGGCGTTATTCTTCGTGTTCGACCGCAAAAATCTGCGCGGGCTTATAGCAGAATATGGACTGAACATGGCTCGCCGTTGTTGTGCATTTCCAGAAAGCAAACCGAGCTGATTCGGCAGGCACTGCAACAAACTGGCCTAGATACGCTGGCAAATACGCCCGTCACACTGGGTATGCGTTATGGCAATCCTACGATTGAGGCTGGGCTGGAGAAATTACGCACGGACGGGGCGACGCAATTTTTAATTGTGCCGCTGTACCCGCAATTTTCCTATACAACCACCGCTTCCGTTGCCGATGAAGTTGCGCGGGTGTTGCAAAAGTGGCAGCAGTCGGGACAAAAGCGACAAAGTGCAAGGACGGATTTTCAAATCATCCGCCATTATTTTGATAACCCAGATTATATTGCGGCTTTAGCCGAATCGGTAACGGCTTATTGGGCTCAACATGGCAAAGCGGAAAAACTGCTGATGTCTTTTCACGGCATCCCACAAAAATATGTCGATGATGGCGATCCTTATGCCGATGAATGCCAGCAAACGGCTACTCTATTGGCACAAGTACTCGACCTGCAACCCACGCAATGGCTACTTGGTTTCCAATCCCGTTTGCGACCGAAAAAATGGCTCATGCCCTATGTTGACGAGCAATTACACGAGCTAGGCAAACAGGGGCACTCGGTGCAGGTTATTTGTCCGGGTTTTAGTGCCGACTGTCTGGAAACTTTAGAGGAAATCGCCATCCGAGACAAAAGCTTGTTCCTGCGGGCGGGTGGCAAAAAATACGGCTATATTCCATGCTTAAACGACTCTGATGTTCATATCAGCATGTTGACGAAGCAGATTATTGAGCATACTGAGACTTTTGTACGCTAGTTGTTTGGTCTTCATAAGTCGGTAAAACGTACTCAATCGCCCATTCAAACGGAAGTGGGACTTTACCGCTTTTTGCTCCAGAAAAATCAGCATACGACCGACACGGAAGGCGGAAGTGCAGACGCAGAAGCAGTTATCCGCCCGCACACCCTGTACATAAGCCCCGCCATCCTTGTGCATCCTGTCTATCCATATAAATGCCCTTCGGTGGCAATGGAAACTGAAAATGATAGTTAGGTTTTGAAAAGAATATTCGCATGGATTCCTGCTTTCGATACTGTGCCAGAACAGATTCGTTTCCCCGATATTCTCTTTCATGCCGTGCCGCATATTACCAAGCAACGACTTTAGTCGATTAATTGCTTGATATTTACAGCATAATGTACGCTAACCGGGTACCCTGATAACGAATAATCATGATAAAGCGATGAATGAAATATACCTTTACATGCTGTTAGGCGGTGGCACTGGAATCCTCGCCGGCATGCTCGGTGTCGGTGGTGGACAAGTTGTTGTGCCCTGTTTGATTTATATTTTTTTGAAAAAGGAGGTCTCGCTTGATTATCTGATGCACATGGCAATCGGCACCTCGCTAGCAACCATCGTCTTTACTTCGCTTTCGGCAATTTATGCACATCACAAACGTGTGGCAGTGATATGGAGTGTCGTTAAAAAGTTCGCGCCCGGCATTTTAGTCGGCGCACTGCTTGGTGCCATGTTTGCCGATTACCTGCACGGTGAAACGCTGATGATCATATTCGGCATAATCCTCATCGTGTTGGCGCTACAGATGCTGCTAAATTTCAAACCGAAACCATCTGGGACACTACCTTCCAATATCGCTTTATCCGCGATGGGGCTTGTCATTGGTTGGGTATCGGCTTTAATCGGGATTGGTGGCGGCAGCATGACCGTGCCTTTTCTGGTTTGGCGTAACATCTCAATCCGCTATGCCGTAGCCACCAGTGCCGCCTGTGGGCTGCCACTCGCCATCGCTGGCATGATCGGATTTATTGTTATGGGCTGGAATGAGCCGACATTACCCAGATGGAGTAGCGGTTACATCTATTGGCCAGCCTGTCTCGGCATTGTTTCAACCAGCATACTCACCGCCCCTCTGGGTGCAAAACTAGCCCACACGCTACCGACTGGAATAACCCGAAAACTATTCTCCGTTATTCTTATCATCGCTGGCATCAGAATCCTGTTCGAAACTTTGACATAATTCAAACTTATCCGCTGCATCTTGGCAAAAATGCCCAACAGCCATTCTGAATATTGGGCGAATATGGCCAAGCCCTCGTATTGATTCTGCTTCGCCAGTATGTAGAATATTAAGCCGATCGGTTGCGGGAAATTCAAAATATTAAATAGGGCATTATGAGTTGGATATACAAAACGGCTATTGAGCAGCGTGCGGCGTTACAGCGTGGCGAAATCTCTGCGATTGAATTGCTTGATGCGACTCTCGACCAGCTTGAAAAATTAGCTCCTTATCTGAATCCTATTGCACTACCGCTTTATGAGCGTGCTCGCAAATCGGCATTAGTCGCGGACAAACAACTAGCACGGTGCAAAGGCGGCACGTTATGCGGTATCCCAATCACCATCAAAGACTCTCAATGGCTCGCTGGCGTTCCTTGTCGAAACGGCTCGGTCACCTTGCAAGACTTCATCCCCCAAGCAACATCGCTTTCGGTGCAACGTCTAGAATCAGCGGGAGCCGTTATTTTTGCGAAGACAACTTGCCCAGAACTTTGTTTAAGCGGCATGACTGACTCTGTTGTTTATGGTCGCACCTCCAATCCGTGGAATGTAACGAGAACACCCGGCGGCTCATCTGGCGGTGCCGCCGCCGCGGTCGCTGCTGGCATTGGCAGTCTTGCATTCGGTAGTGACGGTGGTGGATCGATACGCATACCTGCAGCGTTTTGTGGAATTACTGGTTTTAAGCCCAGTCACGGGGTTGTCCCAAGACATCCTGGATTCTCGACTTGGGAATCGATTGTTTCTTATGGGCCAATGACGCGGTCGGTCGCCGATGCTCGTTTGATGTTTTCGGTTCTAACCGAACTGGATGCTCAATCTGTCCCGCTACCCAAGGAGCAAGGGCTCACCTTCATCGCTTCGGAAGACCTCGGATTTGCGCCGGTTGATATGGATGTTCGTCATGCGTTTAGAGAAGCACTGCTCAAAATTGAGAATGCTGGTAACACGATACAACATGACAATCCGGGACTGACCTCATCTTCCAAAACTTGGGTAATTACAGCAACAACCGACATCTGGAAGCATAAAAAAACAACCAAAACACCAACCAAACCATCAACACCGAGCGAATATGACCGCATGGGTGAGCACGCTCGTAGGTTTATTGATTTTGGCAGTTCGTTCACCGCAACAGATTGTCAGCATGCTGAAACTCAGCGGCAACAAATCCACGATGCTTATACGAAAATGTTTCACCGTAACCATCATTCGTTGCTCATCACCCCGACCCTCGGTTGTGAAGCCTTTCAACACGACATAACTCATCCAGCCATGATTGAATCAACACCGATAACCTATCCTTATCTTGATTGGGCAGGTTTTCTATACGATGCCAACCTCACTGGTATGCCGGCCTGTTCAGTGCCTATGGGCATCGGTGATGAGGGATTGCCGCTTGGTCTGCAAATTATTGGCCCGCCGAATCATGATATTGAAGTGCTACAAGCGGCACAGATGATTGAACAGGCGTTAAAATGGCAACACCCTGAGTTTGATATTAAGACCTATTCCGATTCGGCACCGATTGCCGCTAGTGCTGGGCATGTATCCTTGATCAATCTCCTGCCGTAGCGACTGTACAAAACCCCAAATCTCGTCATTCCTAACATCCCTAAATCCCCTTGATCAGGGAGATTTAGGGGGCTGGGTTTTCCGATGTAACACATGCCTAACTAGGATTCTTGCACGGTCTCCGCAACACTCTCATAATTCAAATTCACATCGCCCTATAAAAAAGACAATATTGCTGGTGTTTTCGCCCGAATCGTTTGAAATTTCGGTTAATTAGGAAAGTTTTGGTCGTTTATAGACAATATTGTTCATTTTCGACTTGATTCTCTCTTTATACCCCCTTATCATATAAATCTTTCTTTATATCCAAAGAGAATTACCTATGAATACCACTCATTTTGATACCAATTCAACAGCCAACCGACTAAAAAGACGACCACTTCGTCATCTCAATGAATTAAGGTCGGGCATCAATGTTTCTTTCGAGTATTTCCCGCCCAAGACCGAATCGGCTACTCGGCAAATACAGCGTTCCAGTCACACTCTGGAACGGTTTGCACCGACATTTTCATCGGTCACCTACGGTGCTGGTGGCAACATAGAAACACATAGTTTTGAAGCGTTGCGCTTACTACGCCAATCAAGCGCACATCCGGTTGCAGCACATATTACCCATGTCGGCACCGATAAATTTGAATTAGACGCATTGGTCGAGCGCATCGCCCTGCTAGGAATCAACCGAATCGTGGCGTTGCGAGGTGATTTGCGAAACAATCAAATAGTGTCAGAAAAATCAAATTATCCCTCCACGGTCGCCATGATTGAGGGCATCAAACGCATTTATGATTTTGATATTTCCGTTGCTGGGTACCCCGAAACTCACCCTGATGCAAAATCGAAACAAGCCGATATTGACTACCTAAAACGCAAAGTCGATGCGGGTGCGAATCGTGTTTTATGCCAATTTTGCTTTGACAGTAATCGCTTCCTTAGATTTCGTGACCGTGCAGTTCTGTCCGGTATTACCGTTCCAATCATTCCTGGCATTCTGCCGATTCACAATTTTGCCCAGGTTCACGCTTTCGCACAATCTTGTGCTGCCACCATTCCAGATTCAATCACACAGTTATTCTCCGAGCTTCCTGATAATCAGGAGGTATTCGATGTTGTTTCATCCACGGTTACGGCTGAATTTTGTACTCGATTGATTGACAATGGTATCACCGACCTACATTTCTACACCTTAAACAGGGCAAAATTAGTGCGTGCAATCTGCCATATTCTCGGCTTGCACGAATCAGCGATTGATCAGCCCGAAGCCCCCCTGATTCGAAAATATAGCCACTTATAAGCCACGCAACAACCCACCTGTTGTACCGGTATTCGTCGTTCCCGAGCAGGACAAGTGATAATGGATAATGGATAATAGGCATACATTATCAATTAAAAACAGAAACCATACTCATATCTCTTAATGTCTCCAAGCACGGTGTCCACCATACCCGCCTTTGATGTTTAAGATGCTCATTTTACAGGCGTAGTATAATGATACGAATAGCACGGTTAAACGACAATTCATTTCTAACGATGCGGGTTTTAGCCCGCGTCGGTTTTCCCCCCGTAGGTTTTATTTTTCTTGATACCATAAGCACAACATGGCTTCTGTAAACGTATCTTTTTCGCAACAACGGAGTCTTGAAACAAGCACGGAACGTCGTGTGGCTTTCCCCACGCTCGGTTGCAAGGTCAATGTATTCGAATCAGAATTGCTGGCTGAAAAAATAATCGCTCAACGATACCGCAGAGTGTCGCCCACCGAGCCGGCAGACTTATATGTCATCAATACCTGCACGGTGACCGCCGAAGCAGATCGACAAGCTAGACAATTAGTCAGGCGGGCAGTGCGCCAAAATCCGGCTGCTCGGGTGGTGGTTACTGGATGTTATGCACAGATGTCCCCACAAACTTGTGCCGATATTCCGGGCGTTGATTTGGTCGTGGGCAACAGCCAAAAGCTGGATATTCCGATATTATTGGACGCACTTTATCGTGGCGAGTTGCCCCCTGTTTTATTGAAGGATATTGATAAGGAAATTAGTCTGCCGTCTCAGTTGTTACAGGGTTTTGAGGGGCATAGCCGGGCATTTGTGCAGATTCAGCAAGGCTGCAATCAGGGCTGTACATTTTGTATTATTCATACTGCTAGAGGACCTAATCGGTCGTTTTCGCCGACCATGATTAAACGACAATGCCAACGATTGATCATGAACGGCTATGGTGAAATTGTGCTTTGTGGTGTCGATATTGGCTCGTATGGCTCTGATTTCGAGAATGGTGAAATGGGATTAACGGCATTATTGTGCTCATTGCTTGAAACGGATGCGGACATGGATGGCAATTATCGGTTGCGACTGAGTTCCATCGACCCGGCACATATCACCGATGAATTTATTGATTTGTTAAGTCGTCATCCGAAAATCTGCCCACAACTACATCTGTCGTTACAAAGTGCCAATACGTTAATTTTGAAACGAATGAAACGCCGTGCAACAAAAGCACTCATCTATGAGCGCGTTGCATCATTGCGTACGGCACTGCCTGATTTGGTTTTGAGTGCCGATATTTTGGTCGGCTTCCCGACCGAAAGTGAAGCACATTTTTCCGATACTCTAAATGCCATCGATGAGCTTGAAATTGCCTATCCGCATGTGTTTCGCTATTCCCCGAGAGAAGGCACTCCAGCCGCAAGAATTCCGACACAGGTTCCCATGTCAATACGCAAGCATAGAGCAAAAGCAATTCGTGATGCTGGAGAATCCGTTTGGAATAGAGTCGCCAAACGCCAGATTGGTCAGCATAAAACGGTACTTGTTGAATCCGCGAATAAATCGGCTAACAAGGTGATGCTCGGCAGGGCGGCCAATTATTTTACAGTTGAATTTTGTGAACCAGTTCAATCCGCAGGCACGGACGAGAATGGTCGAGAAAATCAAGGCTGTCGCTGGGTGGATGTGGCGATTACGGGGGTCGGTGACAAAGTATTATTGGGTCGCAAGTTAGAGCAGGTTTAAGGTTTCCCGCCCACATCTCTCGAAAATCGATTCCGTACTTGTGGCAGGACAATACTCCCTCTGTTGCAACAGGTGTTTGCACCGAAGGTGTTTGAGCCGCCGCCCATTTAACGTAAAACCAAAGAAATAAAGCATTAGACGGGCTTGTCGAAAAATGGCGTTTTTAGCTTGTTGTGAATATTTAAGTCATTGTTGAGACCTTTGCATAAATCCACCCGGGGCACGACTAAAATGGTAAAATAGCGTTCATTCAATAAACCTTGATGATACCGTCAAATGTCTTGGAAACAAACCGCCCAATACTCGTTCGCAGATGCCCTTTTAATCGAGCATAAGTCATTGTCCAAACTAGATGATGTGCATGAAATTATCGATTGGACACAGATAGCCCGGGATTTAATGTTCCGCCGGTTTATTGGTTTGAGTCTCAGTGATGCAGTACCCGATCATTCCACTATTTGGCGGTTTAGGAACTTATTACACACCGAAAATCTGCTTGATTCTTTATTGGTGCAGATCAATCATCATCTCGCTAAAAACAGTCTTATTGTTGCTCAAGGCTCGGTCAATATTATCGATGCGACTGTGATTGAGGCGAAGCAATGCCGTTCTAAAAAGAACAAACAAGGCACAATACCCAAGACCGGAAGCGGCATGGAACGTGAAAACGGCATCCGATGGCAGGCGTAAAAGTACCTACGGATTTAAGCTGCACGCCAATACCGATGAAGATGGTTATCAAGAAAATGACCTATACGCCTGGCAATGTGCATGATTCATTGCATGATTCACAGGAGCTTGAACATCTGTTAGGCGATAGGCACGGACAAGTTTACGCAGACAGTGCCTATACCCACAGGGCACAAGTGCCAACAAAGACAATGACGAGAAACTGGGTAAAGCAGACAATAGAATCCTGCACCGAGCATATCGCAACACGCCATTAAGGGAGCAACAAAAAGCACTGAATAAAATGTATAGCAGTGTCCGCTATGTGGTTGAACGCACCTTTGGTTTGCTCAAACTGCATCACGGATTAAGCAAGGCAGATACATGGGGTTAGCCAGAAACAAAACCCGCGCACATCTGATTGCCATGAGCCATAACCTTAAAACTGGGATGAATATTTTCAAAGAACTGCAACGTTTAAAGGAGAGTTGCACCTAAATGGGCAATAAAACAGATTAAAACCCACTAAAAGCGGTTAAAAGTGCCGAAATAGAGGCTTTTTTGGTGTCGTATTGATGATTGAGAGAACATGGGCGAAAAAATGAGGCAAATTTATAAAAAATCACGTTGTTTGTGAGTTGCGAGGGGTGTTTTGTGGATTATGCAAAAGTCTCTAAAAATTTTATTTTCTTAAAATTGGACTGATTTTGAATTAACCGACAAGCCCTAGACACAAGATGTGCCTAAAAAACGGATCCTAGTGCGGACAAAACACGATTTTTGCCGAAATAATCGCTTGGATATATCGACCGAGATGACTTGGATTTGGGAGAATAGTCTATTAGAATATCTGGGGATTTGGGGAAACGGGTGTTTCACGATATTTTTCTTTGAAAAGTATTGTACAATGAACTTTTTGCATGGAGGCGAAAATGTTGAGAATAGGGAAAAACTTAAGGAATAACTCAGGGAATAACACATGGAGAGTGTGCTGTTCGCAATGGCAGCATGAAGGGAATACAACGTATAAGGGATTGTTGGTGTCAGGATGCCTGCTTTTGCTATTGTTCCCAGTCTATTCTTTTGCGATTACCGAGTCGCAGTTTATTGATAAGGTGATTGCACATGGTCGATTGCTTGAAGAAGCACAGATTGGTTTGGATATCAAGCAGATAGAGATGGATACCAGTCGTGACAATTATCAAAATTGGCAGACAACGCTGTCTTTTGAATTGGATTATCGCTATCGGGGTTTAGATAGGGACACAAGCTCTAAATCACCCTACACCAAAGCAACGCGACAATATCCGCAAAAAATTGCTTTGGATTTTGAAAAACGATTTTTGTCTAATCCTAGCAGTGTTGCAATCGGGATGCACTGGGGCAATGACAAAACATCGGAAGTAAGACATGAAAAAAGAAAAAATAAAGATTATGAATTCAAGGAACATGCAAGCACGCAATATATTCGTTTTAAATATCCATTGCTCAAGCATGACAGCCATGCGGCATCTCTTAAAACATACCACAGAGATGTTCTGGACTTAAAACGTCAAAAACTTTTGTTCTATGAAACAAAAGAGAATTTCTTGCATGACCGATTAAACGATTACCTATCGTGGGTTTTATATCAGCAACAGATGTCAATCAATCAGGAATCCTTAAACAAGTTAGGTCATTTACAGCCCAAAGACACTCAGGAAACGGCACTTTTGAACAGCATTGTTGCTCAAATTGAAAATCAGCAGCAGGATACGCAGGCTAAGTTACATGCCATTAAGCAAAAGCTATCTGCTTTATTGAACGACCGAGAAATTTTAACCGAAATTCCAGAATTCGATTTACATAAACGGATCGTTCTGATTAAAGAAAATGTGCCGAATTATTTGAAAACACATAATCGCACCCTGCAAAGAATTGCCCTGAGTACCAAATTAAAGCAGATTGATGTCGCTTATTACGAAAACCAAAATCTGGCTACGCTCAATTTTACTGCAGAGGCAGAAAGAAATCGGAGCGACAGAAACAGTCGTACTGCCACCTATGACGATGACAAAATGAATTATGCGGTTGGTTTGGAATTTGTTTATCCGTTGGGTGGCAATGTGACTAGTCAAGCAAGTTTACAGAAATCCTTGTTGGGTGTTCGAAAACTGGAAATTAGCTATAAAGACAAACAGCAAGACATCGTGGCAGAGATGCAGCTACTGAGTGCTTTGCTGACGTTGGACGAAAGCAAACTAATCGATGTCATTGATGCGACCGTGCTAAGCACCCGAATCGAGTATGAAAACTATCAATTCGGTCGCTCATCATTTCGGGATCTTCTGCAAGCACATAAAGACGAACGGGTTGCGTCGTTGGAGCATATTGATACGGTCATCACATATCAGTTAAACAGTATCAAATATGATAATTTGGCAGATCGAATTATTAAATTGAGTAGTGAATAATTAATGGTTCTCCTGAGTTTCCTATGGGTAAAAGCCAAACAATGTTCAAAAATTCGGTACGAGTATATTTTTTTATGGAGATATTCAAATGAAAGATACCACATTGTTTGCTCAGCTTTTGGGGCTTAGCGACCCATGGCGAATCACGGTGCGAATCACGGCTATTACGCCGAATTTGACCGACAAATCAATGACCATCCAGATAGATTGGGCAAAAGGAACGAAAGGCGCGTGTAATACCTGCAATGCCCTTTGTTCGGTTTACGACCACCGTGAGCAGCGCACATGGCGACATTGATACGATGCAATTCAAGACGCGCTCGGTGCTTATGTTCTGCGTATTCATTGTAAAGAGCATGGAATCAAAAGCCTGAAAGAACTTATGGTAGATACGCAAGCACGCTTTACGCATTTATTTGAGTGCTATTGATGTTTTATCGGCTTGCAGCAACAAAACACAAGCCGCAAAACTACTTGGCTTGTCGTGGGATGAGGTGCATCATATTCAATCCCGAGCGGTGAAAAGGGGGATGGACAGACGCTCTGTTGAGAAAGTGAAACATTGGCATCGATGAAAAAAGTTTCCGCAAGGGGCAATCTTATGTCAGCTTGCTGTACGATTTGAATGCGTCCAGAGTGCTTGAGGTCGTGGCAGATAGAAAGACGGAATCGGCAACCACATTGTTGTCCATGCTTCCCGAGCAAAGACGCAATGAAATAGCGGCGGTTGCCGTGGACATGTGGGTTCCTTTTATGACGGCAGTTGAGGCGACTTTACCGAACGCCGCTATTGTTCACGACAAGTTTCATATCGTCAGCTATCTTACAAAAATGGTTGACTCGGTGCGGCGAGCTCACCGAGCCGAAGTCAGGCGTAAAGAAAATAGAACATTAAGAACCACTGGTATCGATGATTTGGTCGGGTCTCGCTATACATGGTTACACAATCCCAACAACTAGAGTGAAAAAGATAAAGCCACTTTTTCTTGCCTTCAATCAAAAGGGTTGAAGGTCGCCCGAGATTGGGCAATCAAAGAGACGCTGCTTGATCTGTGGACTTATTGCGATGATAAACTAGCCAAGCGTTCTTTAAGAAGGGGTACTGGTGGGCGACACATTCACGTCTAAATCCGGTCATTAAGGGCTTGTCGGTTAATTCGAAATAAGTCCAATTTTAAGAAAATAAAAATTTTAATAACAAGGACTTAAATATTCACAACAAGATAAAAACGCCATTTTCCGACAAGCCCAAAATCGGCTGCCAGAGGATTTAGAAATTTCGAAAACTATCGCGTTTCAATTTTGTTTCATTGTGGAAAACTTAATCTATACCCATAGGGTTGCCAGAAAGGCCAGATTTAATTACTAATTATAGGATACTACCGATTTTTTATATTCTCATATCTATCTGAACCTAGACTTGTCACCCATCGGATTGTCATACAAGCAGGCAAAAAAAAGGACGTTCGGAGGAGAACGTCCTGAGGGGATAACCCCTTAATGGAGGATAATATTATGCCGCTCTGCGAAAATCTGTCGCAGTATCGGGCTTCTCGGTTCGGCTTGAAATAATCTGTGAAAATTTACCGCGTCGATTGACCAAACTATTAATCTGAACACGGTCGATGCCAATATCATTCAGCATCCTGTCAGACAATGCACTTAATTGACGGATAGTGTTTCTACGCTCAATCAACATCTTAATCTTATGAAAAATCCGCACTAATATTCCGCGACGAAATTGCCCATGTACAACATTGACCTTTTCTTTTATGTTTACAGTTTTTTTCATGTTAGCCTCCTAGTTGGTTAATATCATGACGATGGTTAATAATGCGAGTGTGCCGACATGTGCCAGTCCCACTGTGATAAATAATTTGTTTGCCATTTTTCTGAAAATGTAGAGTTTTCTGTTTAATTTCGTTGTGTTAGACGTATTAGCTAACAGTGGGAATATAAGGGTAAAACCTCTTGCGAACAAACGAAAGTTTTTCATATAATACATGAGCAATTACTCATGTATTAACCATCTATAACATTCAATATGTCGATTCGATTCCCACCCATGTCAGCCTTACGCGCTCTGGAAGCGGCGGCCCGACATTTAAGTTATACCCATGCCGCTGAAGAGTTGTTTGTTACCCAAAGTGCGGTTAGTCATCAGATTAAACATATCGAATCGTTGTGGGGAGTCAAGCTATTTGAGCGCCGTGGCAGACGAATTGTACTGACCGAAGCCGGACATGCTCTGGCCCCTGTGGTGCGGGATTTTATCCGCCGTATTACCGCGACTATCGAAGAGATAACCGAAAAAGATAATAGCTCCTCGGCCCTTCGAGTCACCTTGTTACAATCTTTTGCGTTCAAATGGCTGGTGCCAAGACTCGGACGTTTCAAGCGTGAATACCCTGATATTGACGTTTGGATTTCAACCTCCGATGAACTGGTGCTTTTCGATTCGGAAAAAGCTGATGTGGGTATCCGTCTCGGCTATGGGAATTGGGGGAGTCTCTATGAAGAACTCTTATTGCAAGAATATGTTTTCCCAGTATGTAGCCCACATTTTCTTGAAGAATATGGGATGCCGCAAAAACCCGAAGATTTATTGAATCTGCCACTTTTGCGGCGCAATGCCGTGGACATTTTACAACGATGGCATGATTGGTTCAAAGATGCCGATGTGCTGGTTAGAAAAATGCCCAAAGGCACACAATTCCCCCAAACCAGTCTGGCAATTCAGGCTGCCATCGACGATCAAGGCGTTGCGTTGGCGCGTAGCGCACATGTGCTGGATGATGTTAAAGCGGGTCGTCTAGTACGCTTGTTTCCAGAGATCAAAAGCAAATCAAATGTGTCTTATTTTTTTATATGTACTCTCGGACGTGAAAACGAACCACAAATTGCCGCCTTCAGAACATGGATTAAGCAAGAAGCCGCACAGTCGGAAAAAGAATTTGAAGCAATGCTCAACTAATGGTGCTTGAATTCGCCGTGGACAAATCGCTGATGCTCATTGCCAAGATGGGCAACGTTTGCGGTCAATGGAGTTTGATGGTTATTGATAAGGACTCGGCTTGCCATCGGGCTGAGTTCGAAACCAGCGAAAAGTCCACATATACTGTGCGGGTGCTGCCAGAATCAGTTGCTCCATTGTCTGATGTATGTTGGTCGCATCGGCAACATAATCGTCAGCTGGAAAATTATCTAGTGGCGAGCCTATTGTCGTTCGGTATGTCCCGCTCTTTGGCATCAGCCGACAACTACTGGGTATCACCACTGCATCGGTAATTTTGGCTAACCGACTGACGGTATTTAAGGTCGAACGTTGTTGTCCGAAAAACGGCGCAAAAACCGTATGTTTACCATCGCCAAAATCCTCATCTGGCAGGAAGTGACACACTCTACCATTATTGATGCCCTTTATAATGCCATGCAACCCCTGGTCGCGCATAAAAATAAGTGCCTTTTTGTGGCGCGTTCGCGCGCGATGCACGAACCAATTTAGCAACGGATTGCGGTCGCGCTTCATCATTGAAACCATATCTATTTCTGCCAATGCCGAAAATCCGCCCATATCCAAAGCAATCGTATGATAACAAACGACAATAATGTTGCGGGTTTGCTGTAATTCGGTCATATCCTCAAGACCAATGACCTCCGAATATTGCTTGATTCGCCGCATTGACCCGAGCATGACCAAGCCCATATCTGCTACGCTTCTGCCATAACAATGAAAATGTTCCTGCACCATCTGTTGCTGCTGTATTTCCGAAAGATGCGGAAAACACAAGCGAATATTGATTTCGGCAATCCGCCGCCGCTTAGAATTACGCTGATACATTTGCTCGCCAAGCAACCTGCCGATGCGCATAATCCATTTTCTTGGTAGCCACATAATGAGCCAGAAAAAACCGAGCATCAACCAGACTCCCCAGTATTTGGGCATTAAAAACAGCCACTGGAAAGCGACTGTCGAAACATCGACCGCAGTATCAGAACGCATTGGCTTCAGCGGCATAATCGGTACTATTCAAACGATCAACGAGTGTAATGACCCTATTTCGCGACCCAATAGCATCACGCTACGAACTCCCGATAATGTTGATCATGTGTGCCCAGCCAGCATAAATCGTCCCAGTTATCAATATCGCGCAATTCGCTACAATGCGATAATGCCATACCCAAATGTTGAAAATTCTGACAGACCCGTGCGATGACCTGTCGACTACCCCAATCAACACCAGCGAAAATACCCGGCACCATGCGGTTAAGCCCGAACAGATAGAAACCACCATCGCTTGCCGGTCCGATGATAGGCTGTTTTTCCACCAACCGAGCATGTACCTGAAGCAGTATCTTATTGGTGATTTGAGGTACATCGCAACCCATCACCACCGCACTGCCAAACTGTTCGATGCCTTGACCAAGCACATGCAGCATCTTGCTACCTAAATCCCCATCAACCTGTTCTTCCAGCGGCAGATTATAATGATGTGCAAGCTGGTCAAATAACGCATGATTGATGCTTGGGGAAACCGTTAGAATCAATTTCCCGGGCCAGAACCGAGACACTTTTTCCACCGTTTGCTTGAGCATTAAGGTTGCCAACTGTGCCGATTGAGTTTCGCTTAATTGCGGTTGCATCCGTGTTTTCACCCGCCCCGGCAACGGTGCTTTGGCAAATAAATACAGCGGAATACTATCACTATCGTTCATCGCGATACATGCTCGCAAGGCGCGTCGAATCCACGCCGAGCCAAAATAATAATCGTAATTTCCACATCAGTAAAATGGTCGCTAAAGCTCCTTTGTTTTGCCAACGGCGAGCCGATGTTCGCACCGATTTTTTTATCAATCCGGGGCGGCAATGGCGATTTAGTTTCTGACAAATTGCAATATCCTCCATTAGCACAATCTCAGGGTAACCGTCACATTGATTAAACAAATCAGCGGCAATAAACATCGCCTGATCGCCGGTAGCAATGCTCCGTACGCGCGAGCGAAGATTCATCATGCGTTCTATGATGCGATAAATTAAACCTTTGCAGTCCAGTGCAATATCAAATCGCCCCCACTGAGTGCCGTTTTCAATAACCTGCCGAATCAAGCGTATGGCATCGTCAGGTAAGCGTGTATCACAATGCAGAAAAACCAGAATATCACCGTTAGAATACTGTGCACCCAAATTCATTTGCACAGCACGACCCGATTTATCGCTGGTCACTAGCGTAATCTTTACTGACTCGGGCGATAATTTAGACATCGCCAGCACACTCTCGGCGACTATCGATTTGGCTTGTGGTTGATCGCTGGCATCCACCAAAATCACCTCTTGCAAGCTTGCTAATCCGTGCAGATGTTCAATCAACGCGGCAATATGATTACCTTCGTTATAAATCGGAACAATGATTGAAATGCGTGGTTTGGTGTCCATAAATTATGGTGCGAATACAGCACGAATACAGATACGGGTAGCAAAAACCAGTATTATTTCTTGCGGTCTGCCATGATACGAAGACGTAATGCGTTCAATTTAATGAAACCAGTGGCATCGGCTTGATTATAGGCGCCTGCGTCATCCTCAAAGGTGACGATTTTCTGGTCAAATAACGAATCTGTAGCCGATTGGCGACCGAGAATATCGACATTACCTTTGTATAAACGCACCTTAACTTCGCCGCTTACCGACTGTTGAGACGCATCGATCATTGCCTGCATCATCAACCGCTCGGGACTGAACCAATAGCCATTGTAAATTAATTTCGCATAGCGTGGCATCAGCTCATCTTTCAGGTGCGCCACTTCCCGGTCAACGGTAAGCGACTCCATCGCACGGTGTGTTTTCAACATAATCGTGCCCCCCGGGGTTTCGTAACAACCTCGATTTTTCATGCCGACATAACGATTCTCGACAATATCAGCACGCCCGATGCCATGCTTTGAGCCTAAGGCGTTAAGTGCGATTAAAACCCCTGCTGGAGTCAACGCTTTACCATTGATCGCCGTGATGTCGCCCCGAGTAAATTCAACAATCAGTTGTTCTGCTTCATCTGGTGCCTGCATCGGTGAATTTGTCCAGCTCCAAGCCTCATCGTCTGGCGTATGCCACGGGTCTTCCAGCTCCCCGCCTTCATGGGAAATATGCAATAAATTCGCATCAATGGAATAAGGCGAACCACCATCTCTTTTCTTTTCAACTTCGATGCCACGCGCTTGTGCATACGCCAGCAATTTTTCGCGCGAAGTCAAATCCCACTCCCGCCAAGGCGCAATAATCCGAATATCAGGCTTTAAGGCATAAGCGGACAATTCAAAACGCACCTGATCATTGCCCTTCCCTGTTGCCCCATGGGCAATCGCATCAGCACCGGTTTTACGCGCTATATCAACCAGATACTTGGCAATCAGTGGGCGAGCAATGGCCGTCCCTAACAGATACTCGCCTTCATAAATAGCGTTTGAGCGCAACATCGGGAAGACATAATCGCGCGCAAATTCTTCCTTTAAGTCCTCGATAAAAATCTCCTTAACACCTGATTTATCAGCTTTTATACGCGCTGGTTCAAGGTCTTCTCCCTGACCAATATCCGCCGTAAAGGTGACCACTTCGCAGTGATATTCATCCTGCAACCATTGCATAATAATAGAGGTATCCAGTCCGCCCGAATAAGCCAGTACCGTTTTATTAATCTCAGACATGTTTTTACATTGTTTAGTTGGGTTAGTGGCGTATTATACCTAATGTAGGCACTAAAATTTGTTCGCACGGAACAGAAGTAAACTGTTCTAGACAATCTTGTGGCGGTCCAGACACTTGAAATCAAGCGATAACAGTATCGAAAATCGGTTACAATAGAGAAGTAAGAGAACGTAAACATTAATGGCTCAAAGCACCATTTTTTAAAAACGCTTGCATTATTTAGACTCACTTGTCCCGTTCTTATCCATTGGGCACTCATTATGCCAAGCACTCTAAAATAGAATCAAGTCAATGAATGAGTGGTTCAAAACCCCTTTGGGAAATTCTATTGTCAGTCAGGAAAGACAGAAATGCACCCAATTAGTCCCATCGGGATACTATGCGCGTAGTTTGCAGATTGGGGTGCCTTGGGTCAATTACTGTGCCGACATCACCGTATCCACACGCTTTGTGATTGACACCGAATATCCCGTGCAAGCGACTTATGGGCGAAGTCAGACATCCGATTCGCTGTCTTCGGCTGAGCCGATTGTGGACACTCAATGTTATTATGCTGTTTCATCTAGTAACGCATTGCCATTTCCTGAAAAAACCCATGATTTAATTGTTTTGCCGCATACGCTAGATTTTTGTGCTGAACCACACGGGGTGTTGCGACAAGCCAGTCAGATATTAGTTGCCAAAGGCTGTATTGTGATTATAGGATTTAATTTAGTTAGTTTTTACGGCATGACAAAACTGTTTAAGAAAACCAAAAAAAATATCGGCCATGATGGACACTATTACAGGGTCGGTCGGGTACAGGATTGGCTGGCACTGCTCGGGTTCGATTTGGTAGGGGCAGCGATGACAGTCTATCGACCACCCATTCAATCGAAAAAATGGCGTGCTAGATTGACGTTTATCGAACAGATTGGTGACCGCTGGTGGCCTGGATTGGGTGGTGTCTATGTGATTGTCGGGCAAAAACGAGAAATAGCAGTCTCTACATTGCCGAAAAGCACACACAAATGGCACAGATTGGTCCCCGCTATTGCCCAGACAGCATCTCAATGTGCGACGAAAACCGATTTGAATCTGGTGACAAAAAATTGACTTCGAAGCAGATGGAGCAGAACGTTCTCATCTATACGGATGGGGCATGTCGTGGAAATCCGGGGGTCGGTGGATGGGGTGCATTATTGCAATTTGGAGCGCGTGAAAAGGAGCTGTATGGTGGGGAAAAAAACACCACAAACAACAGAATGGAATTGCAGGCAGCCATCGAGGCGTTGGGCTCATTGACCCGACCTTGCGAAGTCAAACTATATACGGATTCCACTTATGTAAAAAATGGCATTCAGTCATGGATGAAAAAATGGAAAACGAATAATTGGAAAACAGCAAATAAAAAGCCCGTTAAAAATAAAGACCTTTGGGAGATGCTAGATGTACTTTCATGTCGTCACAGCATAATCTGGTATTGGGTCAAAGGACATGCGGGAAATTCTGGAAATGAGCGAGCTGACATGCTTGCTAATCGTGGTATTGATCGACAATGAACGTAATGCGACAAATTATTCTGGATATTGAGACAACCGGACTGGAGCACAGTCAAGGACATAAAATCATTGAAGTAGGGGCAATTGAAATGATCAACCGGCAAATGACCGACAACAAGTTTCATCATTATATCAACCCCAAGCGTGAGATTGACGCAGCCGCTACGGATGTACACGGTATTAGAAATGAAGACCTTAAAACGCAACCAGTTTTCGAGGATTTGGCAACGGAGCTATTGGAGTTTATCAAGGGTGCCGAGTTGATTATCCACAATGCACCATTTGATGTAGGTTTTTTGGAGCATGAGTTTAATCTGGTTGGACTCGGTAGTGGCGTCATTAAAGAACACTGTCAGGTGGTTGATACATTGGTGATGGCAAGACACCAGCATCCTGGGCAAAAAAACAGTCTGGATGCGTTATGTCGCCGTTATCATGTGGATAATGCCAGACGCACCCTGCATGGTGCATTATTGGATGCGGAAATTCTGGCAGATGTTTATCTGCAAATGACTGGTGGTCAAACTACGTTATTGAGTGAAACGGAAAGCATGAACATGCAATCGGCAAGCGGACAATCCAGCCAATACAAAGAAATAAAACTTGACCCGCAAGCGACCAAAAAACTGACCATCACCACAGCCAACACCAATGAACTCAAACAACACGACAAATGGCTAACGCTACTGCGTCAAAAGACGAAAAATAATGCGATATGGGACAAGCTAATAAGCACGGATGACAACCCAGCCTAGTACCCTGATTAGCTGAGACCGAGTGGTAGTCTAGTTGACTCAAAACGCGGGTACGCAATCGACTTTTCTCTTATCAACCTAGTTGCCGTTTTGACCGAGATTAGAACCGCTTTTCGGCATTGATATTAATTTGTGTGAAATCTTTATTCCCGTCCTGTCTCTCTGCACTTTGACCGGTTAATTTAAAGTCCAGTTTGGTGCTCGGCCACGGACTCCAGCTATAACCCACGCTCACGGTATCGATCGTATCAACCCCAGAATGATTAAATGAGTCTTTTGATATGTGGTGTCCGAGCGAAACATGGAAATTGGAATTATAATTCAAACTATAATACAAACTCGGACGAATACTGAAGGCAGTATCTGATTGGGTAGCACCTGATTCATCACGATTCGATGTTACCACCAGATTATTTTCGTATCGTTGTAATATGTAGCTATCAATTCCCTTGCCAAAAGTAACAGCAAGTGTGGCAAACAGATCGTCTATCTGCCATCCTCCTTCTATATTTAATCCCCAACGAGCAAGAATGTCTTTGCCATCAAACCGTTGCCCTCGAACGCTGGAATCTAGTTTTCTGCTCATAGCAGTAACTCTGTATTCGCCCACCACTCCGCCCGGACCACCCTGCCAAGATAAAATCAGGCTCGGTGAAAGGGATTTTTGAGTGCTATTTAAGTTCGTGTTAGTGGCTGAAGGTAATAATGTTCCTGGGGAATGCTCCATGGATACGGAAAAGCCATTTGCAGAGAGCCATTTTATCTGGCTTGTCACGGTACGATGCTCGTCACCAACACGAACGGATGCCCTGCCGTTGACGCTTAAAATATCTTGAAAGTTTGACCAGTCATTACCGATGGTCAGTTTTCCTGCTTTAGTAATCCATAACGTGCTTATCCTATCTAGTTTGAAACCTAAAGTTCGATAGAATGTGGGCTTATAGGACGCACTTACGGAATCCAGATTATCGATACCGGTCGAGGGGTAGTCTAATGATGCGTTTTGGGGGAGGATTGGGGGGTTGGCAACCAGCGTCGTTTCGAGTTGCACAGAGCCATTGTTGCCCTTTAGCAATTGAAAACTGGACGACAAACGACCATCGTTGGGATGATGGTCAGCAACATCGGTTTGTGCGGACTGCGCTGGTGTACCGAGAAGCATCACTAGCATTGCCGCAGATACCGTTATGCCCAGCATTGGTTTCAACATCTGTCTGGTTTTGTTGAATAATTTATTCATTCGCTATGCCCACTAATATTGAGCGGATTATATACCTTTACTTTGGGTTTTTCCACACGAACTTAGCCCAAATCCCCAAATAGAAATCCTTAAAACGTAGGGTGCCTTGTCTGTATAATGGGCTTGTCGGAAAATGGCGTTTTTAGCTTGTTATGAATATTTAAGTCCTTGTTATTAAACATTTTATTTTCTTAAAATTGGACTGGTTTTGAATTAACCGACAAGCCCCCAATGGTACACAACTCAAGGCTTATGACTATGCTACCCTACAAACTTGATACAACCAACGATTTACTCACGGCTCGTGTCGGTTGATTGGCTACTGCTCAATTAATGGACTCCCTTAATGGATTACATTGAGACTGTATGAGCAAATCGACAAACACTTCCCCAGCCAAAAAATAATCGTGGATACCAGATCTCGAGACTGTGCAAGAAACCCTCTCTAGTCCGCGTTACATGTGGAAAACCCTTGCGGGTTTGGCTATTTTACTGGGTTCCCGCTTTCGCGGGAATGACAAATATTAGTTTGTTGCACAGTCTCTCTCGCCCTGATCACTCAGAGAACAGCTGTTACCTGTCAATAGGCGATTAAAACTGAACTTTGCTTTCCAACAGAATCCTGTGCTTGGAAGTGTCTCTAGTTTCGCGTTCAACCGATAAATTGATGTTAAATGCTGAATGACGTTTCCAGTTTATGCCTAACTCATAGTCCTTAGATTGTCCGCCTAGGGTGGCTTTGCTGTATGGAATCAACATGCCCCTGATACCCGAGACAGACAAACCATAATCCATTCGTGCATTTAAGCGCATAGCGTAATCATTGCTTGTGCCGTTATTGCTCACGGATGTTTGATCCCGACCATACACTTGTTGCATGCTTATGTCAGTCGCTCCATAGCTCGGGCTCAAGCTAAATGTCAGTCCTTGTTGATTGTCATTCAGGGCTTTCTCAATCGTGCCGTGAATACCCCATTCTTGGTAATTGTTCTGACCGACTACAGCATGTACCTTACCTTTAACGACCCAGCCATCGAGATTATGGCGTATTCCAGCACCCAGTACCGCACCCAACCCAGACTCACCATCGCCGCTGTCATAGCGTAAGCCCGCTTCTAATACAGGTGTAATCGTGCCGCCTGATGCGAGCATCCGTTGTCGCTCCGATTCTAAAACCAAACGCAGTCTTTGCTTATTGTCAACTTTGATTGTGTTCTCAACATCAGTACGCACCAGCGAGATGTCGCCTTTCAGGCTCAGCCCAGTCTGTGATAATTTACCCTTTGCACCGCCTGATAAGGAGAGCATGGAGACCTTGCTGGTCACATTCCCAGTGGACACCTCAGCCCGTCCCTGCCCATAACCGACACTACCCCATAATGACATATCGCCATTTGTCCATGCCATATAAGGGTGAACACCGGTCATGTTTTTGAGCTTATAGGCACCATCGGTTCTATTATCGGTGTAATCCGCCTTACCATTACCGAATGACACCAAACCACCGACCAATAAATCATCGCGTATGCGACTATCAATACCAACCTGAAAGCCAACTAAACTGCCATTCCAATCAAGCCCATCACTCTTACCGCTGAGTTTAGTGTAATCGCCACGACCCCAGAGGGTCATTCCTGATTGTTCTGAATCAGGGTCGCCAGCCGTATTCAGTGGCAATACAAAAGATGAACGAGACAACATGGCTTTCCAGTCCATGCCGCCGTCTTTCAATGCCTTCGCATAATGCGGCAGTTTGTTCATCATCGAATCTTGCAGATTATCGCTACCATTCAATTGCACCGTCTGACCATCTAATTGGTAGCTGGCTAATTGCCGAGCATCCGAGAAAACAGCACCTACCCGACCTTCCACCGTACGAGCAACATTGGCAACAAGTGCCTGTGTGAAACGAGCGATAACTTGTCGCTGAAACTGTGTGCTATATCGGTCGACCCTGCCGAGAACAAAGGGTGAGAAACTGGTGGTTTCGCCAGTAACGGTCATCGCATCAATGTCAACAGTGCTGTCAAGCTCTGTCCACTTTTTGTTGTTCTTGTCCTCCGTGTAGTGGAATACGGCAAGTTCCGCTGGCAATTCAACACCTAATCTCTCTAGGTCAGCATCCGTATAGGACAGGCTTACTTTACATGGACTATCGACAGAACAGGCATCGGGGACAGGGTGACCAAAGGCATCTGTAATCACTATATCAACAATCGCATTTTCCAGCAGATCGACTTTGACGACAGATGGCAAGTGCGAAATAAACTCAAAATCGTCCTTTGCCGTTTCAAAGTCATCGGTATTGGCGGCTTTGGTAGTGACTGTCTCGACATAATCCGCTTTTATTGCTGGAATTCCATCTATCGTACTCGTAGGCGTGAAGTTTCTAATAGTCACCTTAACGGCTTGCGGTACACCAAACTCCACTGTCACAGTTCTCGTTTGATTATCATTCGTTGTGATCTGTTTTTGATATTGACTGATGAACATCAGTGTTTCCGGGGTACCGTCCAGCGTGATGATAACGGCTTCGGATAGGAGGGATGTGTTGCCAGCGGCATCGGTTGCGGTTGCCGTGAATGTGTTGGCTCCTTCATCTAGCGTTACGATGATTGTCCAAGAGCCATTACTATTAACATCTACGTTGCCAACAACCGCATTCATAAAATAATTGAGTTGATTAATTGGATTGTTAGGAATTATGTCGTCAGCACGATATAGTGTTACGGTTGCTCCCGCCTCAGCGGTGCCACTAATAGTAAATGAATACGTTTCTCCTGCTAAGGTGACCGTTTCTCCTGCTGTGGTGATAATCGGGGCTGCAGGTGCAGTGCTGTCAATGGTCAACATGTACATATTAGAAGCGGTGTTACTACGTCCGCTACTATTACGAACGACACCCGCACCAATAGACACGGTAACGGTTCCGTCAGAGGTGGCTATTACATTAAAGGTAAATGTTCTGCTATCACTTGCAGAAAAGCCCGTTACAGCAGGACTACCCAAGTTCGCCGTGCCTGTTACCGTAATATCACCTGCATCAAAGCCACTAACCGCCTCATCAAAGATGGCTGTATAGCTCAGTGTGCGGGTGTTTACTGTGCCTCCATTATTCCCAAAAGTAGATGTGATGGTCACGGTCGGTGCAACACTGTCCAGCGTGATGATAACGGCTCCGGATGGGGGGGATGTGTTGCTATTGCTATCGGTTGCGGTTGCCGTGATTGTGTTGACTCCTTCATCTAGCGTTACGATGATTGTCCAAGAGCCTCCCGTTACGACTGCGACACCAATGAAAGTACCCTCTTTGAGTACATTAACAGTGGAACCCACCTCAACGGTGCCGTTAAGCGTGAATGATGCTGTGTTGACCGCTTGTGCCAGGGTGCTAATGGCGACTGCAGGTGCAGTGCTGTCAATCGTCAATGCGTAGTTGTTAGAAGCGGTGTTACTACGTCCGCTACTATTACGAACGACACCCGCACCAATAGACACGGTAACGGTTCCGTCAGAGGTGGCTATTACATTAAAGGTAAATGTTCTGCTATCACTTGCAGAAAAGCCCGTTACAGCAGGACTACCCAAGTTCGCCGTACCTGTTACCGTAATACCGCCTTCATCAAAGCCACTAACCACCTCATTAAATTCGGCTGTATAGCTCAGTGTGCGGGTGTTTACTGTGCCTCCATTATTCCCAGAAGTAGATGTGATGGTCACGGTCGGTGCAACACTGTCCAGCGTGATGATAACGGCTCCGGATGGGGGGGATGTGTTGCTATTGCTATCGGTTGCGGTTGCCGTGATTGTGTTGACTCCTTCAGTTAGTGTTACGATGATTGTCCAAGTGCCATTACTATTAGCCGTTGTGTAAGCTCCTTTAAGTACGCCTGATAAATATAGATGTATCCTTGCCCCCACATCAGCGGTGCCACTAATAGAAAATGAAGACGTGGTGACCGTTTGTGCTAGGGTGCTAATAACTGGTTTTGCTGGTGCCATCGTGTCAATGGTCAACCTGTACACATTAGAAGCGGTGTTACTACGTCCGCTACTATCACGAACGACACCCGCACCAATAGACACGGCAACGGTTCCGTCAGAACTACCTCTTGCCACTTCAAAACGGTAAAACTTGCCAGAACCGCTCAAGTTAGAGGCAACAGGAATGCCTCCGTTTGCCGAACCTGTTACCGTAATCGAGCCGAGAGCAAAGCCGCTAATTGTCTTATTAAATAGGACTGTATAGAGCAGCGTGTCTCCACTACGACCTCGGTATCCGATGGTTACAGTGAGAGTGCTCGTGTCGGTGATGTCTTCCAGCGTGATGAGAACAATATTGGATAGGGGTGCACGATCAAATACTAGGTCGGATGGTGCTGGTCCATTGCCAGCGGCATCTTTCGCGGTTGCCATAATATAGTTGGCTCCCTTTTCCAAAGTGACGGTTCTCGACCAAGCACCTTTACCATCAGTTCTTACTTTGTTATCAACAACCGCATTCACAAAATAATTGAGTTGATTAATTGGATTGTTAGGAATTATGTCGTCAGCACGATATAGTGTTACGGTTGCTCCCGCCTCAGCGGTGCCGCTAACAGTGAATGATGACGTTGCTCCTGCTACGGCGACCGTTTGTGCTGTGGTGATGATAATCGGGACGGCTACGGGTGCAACACTGTCCAGCGTGATGATAACGGCTCCGGATGGGGGGGATGTGTTGCTATTGCTATCGGTTGCGGTTGCCGTGATTGTGTTGACTCCTTCAGTTAGTGTTACGATGATTGTCCAAGTGCCATTACTATTAGCCGTTGTGTAAGCTCCTTTAAGTACGCCTGATAAATATAGATGTATCCTTGCCCCCACATCAGCGGTGCCACTAATAGAAAATGAAGACGTGGTGACCGTTTGTGCTAGGGTGCTAATAACTGGTTTTGCTGGTGCCATCGTGTCAATGGTCAACCTGTACACATTAGAAGCGGTGTTACTACGTCCGCTACTATCACGAACGACACCCGCACCAATAGACACGGCAACGGTTCCGTCAGAACTACCTCTTGCCACTTCAAAACGGTAAAACTTGCCAGAACCGCTCAAGTTAGAGGCAACAGGAATGCCTCCGTTTGCCGAACCTGTTACCGTAATCGAGCCGAGAGCAAAGCCGCTAATTGTCTTATTAAATAGGACTGTATAGAGCAGCGTGTCTCCACTACGACCTCGGTATCCGATGGTTACAGTGAGAGTGCTCGTGTCGGTGATGTCTTCCAGCGTGATGAGAACAATATTGGATAGGGGTGCACGATCAAATACTAGGTCGGATGGTGCTGGTCCATTGCCAGCGGCATCTTTCGCGGTTGCCATAATATAGTTGGCTCCCTTTTCCAAAGTGACGGTTCTCGACCAAGCACCTTTACCATCAGTTCTTACTTTGTTATCAACAACCGCATTCACAAAATAATTGAGTTGATTAATTGGATTGTTAGGAATTATGTCGTCAGCACGATATAGTGTTACGGTTGCTCCCGCCTCAGCGGTGCCGCTAACAGTGAATGATGACGTTGCTCCTGCTACGGCGACCGTTTGTGCTGTGGTGATGATAATCGGGACGGCTACGGGTGCAACACTGTCCAGCGTGATGATAACGGCTCCGGATGGGGGGGATGTGTTGCTATTGCTATCGGTTGCGGTTGCCGTGATTGTGTTGACTCCTTCAGTTAGTGTTACGATGATTGTCCAAGTGCCATTACTATTAGCCGTTGTGTAAGCTCCTTTAAGTACGCCTGATAAATATAGATGTATCCTTGCCCCCACATCAGCGGTGCCACTAATAGAAAATGAAGACGTGGTGACCGTTTGTGCTAGGGTGCTAATAACTGGTTTTGCTGGTGCCATCGTGTCAATGGTCAACCTGTACACATTAGAAGCGGTGTTACTACGTCCGCTACTATCACGAACGACACCCGCACCAATAGACACGGCAACGGTTCCGTCAGAACTACCTCTTGCCACTTCAAAACGGTAAAACTTGCCAGAACCGCTCAAGTTAGAGGCAACAGGAATGCCTCCGTTTGCCGAACCTGTTACCGTAATCGAGCCGAGAGCAAAGCCGCTAATTGTCTTATTAAATAGGACTGTATAGAGCAGCGTGTCTCCACTACGACCTCGGTATCCGATGGTTACAGTGAGAGTGCTCGTGTCGGTGATGTCTTCCAGCGTGATGAGAACAATATTGGATAGGGGTGCACGATCAAATACTAGGTCGGATGGTGCTGGTCCATTGCCAGCGGCATCTTTCGCGGTTGCCATAATATAGTTGGCTCCCTTTTCCAAAGTGACGGTTCTCGACCAAGCACCTTTACCATCAGTTCTTACTTTGTTATCAACAACCGCATTCACAAAATAATTGAGTTGATTAATTGGATTGTTAGGAATTATGTCGTCAGCACGATATAGTGTTACGGTTGCTCCCGCCTCAGCGGTGCCGCTAACAGTGAATGATGACGTTGCTCCTGCTACGGCGACCGTTTGTGCTGTGGTGATGATAATCGGGACGGCTACGGGTGCAACACTGTCCAGCGTGATGATAACGGCTCCGGATATTCCTGTACCGCCAGTGCCACCGGCTGCGGTTGCGGCTGCCGTGAATATGTTGACTCCTTCATCCAGCGTTACGATGATCGTCCAAACACCACCCGTTGCGATTGCGGTGCCAATAGAACTTCCATCTTTGCGTACATCAACAACGGAATCCGCATCAGCGGTTCCAGTCAGCGTGAATAAGGCTGTGTTGACCGTTTGTGGTGTGCGGGTGCTAATGAATATACTCGGTGCAGTGCTGTCAATCGTCAATGCGTAGTTGTTAGAAGCGACGTTGCCATTGCCAGCAATATCCTGAGCAACCCCTGCGGCAATGGATACGGTAACGCTTCCGTCATTGGTGGCTACTACATTAAAGGTGTATGTTCTGTTATCAGCACTTGCGGAAAAGCGGGTTACAGCAGGACTACCCACGCTTGCCGAGCCTATTACCGTAATATCGTTTGTATCAAAGCCACTAACCGCCTCATCAAAGATGGCTGTGTAGCTCAGAGTGCGGGTGTTTGCTGTGCCACCATCACCGCCAGAAGTAGATGAGATGACTACGCTCGGCGCAACACTGTCCAGCGTGATGATAACGGCTCCGGATATTCCTGTACCGCCAGTGCCACCGGCTGCGGTTGCGGCTGCCGTGAATATGTTGACTCCTTCATCCAGCGTTACGATGATCGTCCAAACACCACCCGTTGCGATTGCGGTGCCAATAGAACTTCCATCTTTGCGTACATCAACAACAGAACCCGCATCAGCGGTTCCAGTCAGCGTGAATAAGGCTGTGTTGACCGTTTGTGGTGTGCGGGTGCTAATGAATATACTCGGTGCAGTGCTGTCAATCGTCAATGCGTAGTTGTTAGAAGCGACGTTGCCATTGCCAGCAATATCCTGAGCAACCCCTGCGGCAATGGATACGGTAACGCTTCCGTCATTGGTGGCTACTACATTAAAGGTGTATGTTCTGTTATCAGCACTTGCGGAAAAGCGGGTTACAGCAGGACTACCCACGCTTGCCGAGCCTGTTACCGTAATATCGTTTGTATCAAAGCCACTAACCGCCTCATCAAAGATGGCTGTGTAGCTCAGAGTGCGGGTGTTTGCTGTGCCACCATCACCGCCAGAAGTAGATGAGATGACTACGCTCGGCGCAACACTGTCCAGCGTGATGATAACGGCTCCGGATATTCCTGTACCCCCAGTGCCACCAGCTGCGGTTGCGGCTGCCGTGAATATGTTGACTCCTTCAGCCAGCGTGACGGGGAACGTCCAAGCACCACCCGTTGCGATTGCGGTGCCAATAGAACTTCCATCTTTGCGTACATCAACAACGGAATCCGCATCAGCGGTTCCAGTCAGCGTGAATAAGGCTGTGTTGACCGTTTGTGGTGTGCGGGTGCTAATGAATATACTCGGTGCAGTGCTGTCAATCGTCAATGCGTAGTTGTTAGAAGCGACGTTGCCATTGCCAGCAATATCCTGAGCAACCCCTGCGGCAATGGATACGGTAACGCTTCCGTCAGTGGTGGCTACTACATTAAAGGTGTATGTTCTGTTATCAGCACTTGCGGAAAAGCGGGTTACAGCAGGACTACCCACATTTGCCGAGCCTATTACCGTAATATCGTTTGTATCAAAGCCACTAACCGCCTCATCAAAGATGGCTGTGTAGCTCAGAGTGCGGGTGTTTGCTGTGCCACCATCACCGCCAGAAGTAGATGAGATGACTACGCTCGGCGCAACACTGTCCAGCGTGATGATAACGGCTCCGGATATTCCTGTACCCCCAGTGCCACCGGCTGCGGCTGCCGTGAATATGTTGACTCCTTCATCCAGCGTTACGATGATCGTCCAAGCACCACCCGTTGCGATTGCGGTGCCAATAGAACTTCCATCTTTGCGTACATCAACAACAGAACCCGCATCAGCGGTTCCAGTCAGCGTGAATAAGGCTGTGTTGACCGTTTGTGGTGTGCGGGTGCTAATGAATATACTCGGTGCAGTGCTGTCAATCGTCAATGCGTAGTTGTTAGAAGCGACGTTGCCATTGCCAGCAATATCCTGAGCAACCCCTGCGGCAATAGATACGATGACGCTTCCGTCAGAGGTGGCTTCTACATTAAAGGTGTATGTTCTGCTATCAGTTGCGGAAAAGCCGGATATAACAGTAGCAGTAGCACTACCCGAGATCGCCGTGCCTGTTACCGTAATATCGCCTTCATCAAAGCCACTAACCGCCTCATCAAAGATGGCTGTGTAGCTCAGAGTGCGGGTGTTTGCTGTGCCACCATCACCGCCAGAAGTAGATGAGATGACTACGCTCGGCGCAACACTGTCCAGCGTGATGATAACGGCTCCGGATATTCCTGTACCCCCAGTGCCACCGGCTGCGGTTGCGGCTGCCGTGAATATGTTGACTCCTTCATCCAGCGTTACGATGATCGTCCAAGCACCACCCGTTGCGATTGCGGTGCCAATAGAACTTCCATCTTTGCGTATATCAACAACGGAACCCGCATCAGCGGTTCCAGTCAGCGTGAATAAGGCTGTGTTGACCGTTTGTGGTGTGCGGGTGCTAATGAATATACTCGGTGCAGTGCTGTCAATCGTCAATGCGTAGTTGTTAGAAGCGACGTTGCCATTGCCAGCAATATCCTGAGCGGACTCTGCGGCAATAGATACGATGACGCTTCCGTCATTGGTGGCTACTACATTAAAGGTGTATGTTCTGTTATCAGCACTTGCGGAAAAGCGGGTTACAGCAGGACTACCCACGCTTGCCGAGCCTATTACCGTAATATCGTTTGTATCAAAGCCACTAACCGCCTCATCAAAGATGGCTGTGTAGCTCAGAGTGCGGGTGTTTGCTGTGCCACCATCACCGCCAGAAGTAGATGAGATGACTACGCTCGGCGCAACACTGTCCAGCGTGATGATAACGGCTCCGGATATTCCTGTACCGCCAGTGCCACCGGCTGCGGTTGCGGCTGCCGTGAATATGTTGACTCCTTCATCCAGCGTTACGATGATCGTCCAAGCACCACCCGTTGCGATTGCGGTGCCAATAGAACTTCCATCTTTGCGTACATCAACAACGGAATCCGCATCAGCGGTTCCAGTCAGCGTGAATAAGGCTGTGTTGACCGTTTGTGGTGTGCGGGTGCTAATGAATATACTCGGTGCAGTGCTGTCAATCGTCAATGCGTAGTTGTTAGAAGCGACGTTGCCATTGCCAGCAATATCCTGAGCAACCCCTGCGGCAATGGATACGGTAACGCTTCCGTCATTGGTGGCTACTACATTAAAGGTGTATGTTCTGTTATCAGCACTTGCGGAAAAGCGGGTTACAGCAGGACTACCCACGCTTGCCGAGCCTGTTACCGTAATATCGTTTGTATCAAAGCCACTAACCGCCTCATCAAAGATGGCTGTGTAGCTCAGAGTGCGGGTGTTTGCTGTGCCACCATCACCGCCAGAAGTAGATGAGATGACTACGCTCGGCGCAACACTGTCCAGCGTGATGATAACGGCTCCGGATATTCCTGTACCGCCAGTGCCACCAGCTGCGGTTGCGGCTGCCGTGAATATGTTGACTCCTTCAGCCAGCGTGACGGGGAACGTCCAAGCACCACCCGTTGCGATTGCGGTGCCAATAGAACTTCCATCTTTGCGTACATCAACAACGGAATCCGCATCAGCGGTTCCAGTCAGCGTGAATAAGGCTGTGTTGACCGTTTGTGGTGTGCGGGTGCTAATGAATATACTCGGTGCAGTGCTGTCAATCGTCAATGCGTAGTTGTTAGAAGCGACGTTGCCATTGCCAGCAATATCCTGAGCAACCCCTGCGGCAATGGATACGGTAACGCTTCCGTCATTGGTGGCTACTACATTAAAGGTGTATGTTCTGTTATCAGCACTTGCGGAAAAGCGGGTTACAGCAGGACTACCCACATTTGCCGTACCTATTACCGTAATATCGTTTGTATCAAAGCCACTAACCGCCTCATCAAAGATGGCTGTGTAGCTCAGAGTGCGGGTGTTTGCTGTGCCACCATCACCGCCAGAAGTAGATGAGATGACTACGCTCGGCGCAACACTGTCCAGCGTGATGATAACGGCTCCGGATATTCCTGTACCCCCAGTGCCACCGGCTGCGGTTGCGGCTGCCGTGAATATGTTGACTCCTTCATCCAGCGTTACGATGATCGTCCAAGCACCACCCGTTGCGATTGCGGTGCCAATAGAACTTCCATCTTTGCGTACATCAACAACAGAACCCGCATCAGCGGTTCCAGTCAGCGTGAATAAGGCTGTGTTGACCGTTTGTGGTGTGCGGGTGCTAATGAATATACTCGGTGCAGTGCTGTCAATCGTCAATGCGTAGTTGTTAGAAGCGACGTTGCCATTGCCAGCAATATCCTGAGCAACCCCTGCGGCAATAGATACGATGACGCTTCCGTCATTGGTGGCTACTACATTAAAGGTGTATGTTCTGTTATCAGCACTTGCGGAAAAGCGGGTTACAGCAGGACTACCCACATTTGCCGTGCCTGTTACCGTAATATCGTTTGTATCAAAGCCACTAACCGCCTCATCAAAGATGGCTGTGTAGCTCAGAGTGCGGGTGTTTGCTGTGCCACCATCACCGCCAGAAGTAGATGAGATGACTACGCTCGGCGCAACACTGTCCAGCGTGATGATAACGGCTCCGGATATTCCTGTACCGCCAGTGCCACCGGCTGCGGTTGCGGCTGCCGTGAATATGTTGACTCCTTCATCCAGCGTTACGATGATCGTCCAAGCACCACCCGTTGCGATTGCGGTGCCAATAGAACTTCCATCTTTGCGTATATCAACAACGGAACCCGCATCAGCGGTTCCAGTCAGCGTGAATAAGGCTGTGTTGACCGTTTGTGGTGTGCGGGTGCTAATGAATATACTCGGTGCAGTGCTGTCAATCGTCAATGCGTAGTTGTTAGAAGCGACGTTGCCATTGCCAGCAATATCCTGAGCAACCCCTGCGGCAATAGATACGATGACGCTTCCGTCAACGGTGGCTACTACATTAAAGGTGTATGTTCTGTTATCAGCACTTGCGGAAAAGCGGGTTACAGCAGGACTACCCACGCTTGCCGAGCCTATTACCGTAATATCGTTTGTATCAAAGCCACTAACCGCCTCATCAAAGATGGCTGTGTAGCTCAGAGTGCGGGTGTTTGCTGTGCCACCATCACCGCCAGAAGTAGATGAGATGACTACGCTCGGCGCAACACTGTCCAGCGTGATGATAACGGCTCCGGATATTCCTGTACCGCCAGTGCCACCAGCTGCGGTTGCGGCTGCCGTGAATATGTTGACTCCTTCAGCCAGCGTGACGGGGAACGTCCAAGCACCACCCGTTGCGATTGCGGTGCCAATAGAACTTCCATCTTTGCGTACATCAACAACGGAATCCGCATCAGCGGTTCCAGTCAGCGTGAATAAGGCTGTGTTGACCGTTTGTGGTGTGCGGGTGCTAATGAATATACTCGGTGCAGTGCTGTCAATCGTCAATGCGTAGTTGTTAGAAGCGACGTTGCCATTGCCAGCAATATCCTGAGCAACCCCTGCGGCAATGGATACGGTAACGCTTCCGTCATTGGTGGCTACTACATTAAAGGTGTATGTTCTGTTATCAGCACTTGCGGAAAAGCGGGTTACAGCAGGACTACCCACGCTTGCCGAGCCTATTACCGTAATATCGTTTGTATCAAAGCCACTAACCGCCTCATCAAAGATGGCTGTGTAGCTCAGAGTGCGGGTGTTTGCTGTGCCACCATCACCGCCAGAAGTAGATGAGATGACTACGCTCGGCGCAACACTGTCCAGCGTGATGATAACGGCTCCGGATATTCCTGTACCGCCAGTGCCACCGGCTGCGGTTGCGGCTGCCGTGAATATGTTGACTCCTTCATCCAGCGTTACGATGATCGTCCAAGCACCACCCGTTGCGATTGCGGTGCCAATAGAACTTCCATCTTTGAACACATCAACAACAGAACCCGCATCAGCGGTTCCAGTCAGCGTGAATAAGGCTGTGTTGACCGTTTGTGGTGTGCGGGTGCTAATGAATATACTCGGTGCAGTGCTGTCAATCGTCAATGCGTAGTTGTTAGAAGCGACGTTGCCATTGCCAGCAATATCCTGAGCAACCCCTGCGGCAATGGATACGGTAACGCTTCCGTCATTGGTGGCTACTACATTAAAGGTGTATGTTCTGTTATCAGCACTTGCGGAAAAGCGGGTTACAGCAGGACTACCCACGCTTGCCGAGCCTGTTACCGTAATATCGTTTGTATCAAAGCCACTAACCGCCTCATCAAAGATGGCTGTGTAGCTCAGAGTGCGGGTGTTTGCTGTGCCACCATCACCGCCAGAAGTAGATGAGATGACTACGCTCGGCGCAACACTGTCCAGCGTGATGATAACGGCTCCGGATATTCCTGTACCCCCAGTGCCACCGGCTGCGGTTGCGGCTGCCGTGAATATGTTGACTCCTTCATCCAGCGTTACGATGATCGTCCAAGCACCACCCGTTGCGATTGCGGTGCCAATAGAACTTCCATCTTTGCGTACATCAACAACAGAACCCGCATCAGCGGTTCCAGTCAGCGTGAATAAGGCTGTGTTGACCGTTTGTGGTGTGCGGGTGCTAATGAATATACTCGGTGCAGTGCTGTCAATCGTCAATGCGTAGTTGTTAGAAGCGACGTTGCCATTGCCAGCAATATCCTGAGCGGACTCTGCGGCAATGGATACGGTAACGCTTCCGTCATTGGTGGCTACTACATTAAAGGTGTATGTTCTGTTATCAGCACTTGCGGAAAAGCGGGTTACAGCAGGACTACCCACATTTGCCGTGCCTGTTACCGTAATATCGTTTGTATCAAAGCCACTAACCGCCTCATCAAAGATGGCTGTGTAGCTCAGAGTGCGGGTGTTTGCTGTGCCACCATCACCGCCAGAAGTAGATGAGATGACTACGCTCGGCGCAACACTGTCCAGCGTGATGATAACGGCTCCGGATATTCCTGTACCGCCAGTGCCACCGGCTGCGGTTGCGGCTGCCGTGAATATGTTGACTCCTTCATCCAGCGTTACGATGATCGTCCAAGCACCACCCGTTGCGATTGCGGTGCCAATAGAACTTCCATCTTTGCGTACATCAACAACAGAACCCGCATCAGCGGTTCCAGTCAGCGTGAATAAGGCTGTGTTGACCGTTTGTGGTGTGCGGGTGCTAATGAATATACTCGGTGCAGTGCTGTCAATCGTCAATGCGTAGTTGTTAGAAGCGACGTTGCCATTGCCAGCAATATCCTGAGCGGACTCTGCGGCAATAGATACGATGACGCTTCCGTCAACGGTGGCTGCTACATTAAAGGTGTATGTTCTGTTATCAGCACTTGCGGAAAAGCGGGTTACAGCAGGACTACCCACATTTGCCGTGCCTGTTACCGTAATATCGTTTGTATCAAAGCCACTAACCGCCTCATCAAAGATGGCTGTGTAGCTCAGAGTGCGGGTGTTTGCTGTGCCACCATCACCGCCAGAAGTAGATGAGATGACTACGCTCGGCGCAACACTGTCCAGCGTGATGATAACGGCTCCGGATATTCCTGTACCGCCAGTGCCACCAGCTGCGGTTGCGGCTGCCGTGAATATGTTGACTCCTTCATCCAGCGTTACGATGATCGTCCAAGCACCACCCGTTGCGATTGCGGTGCCAATAGAACTTCCATCTTTGCGTACATCAACAACGGAATCCGCATCAGCGGTTCCAGTCAGCGTGAATAAGGCTGTGTTGACCGTTTGTGGTGTGCGGGTGCTAATGAATATACTCGGTGCAGTGCTGTCAATCGTCAATGCGTAGTTGTTAGAAGCGACGTTGCCATTGCCAGCAATATCCTGAGCAACCCCTGCGGCAATGGATACGGTAACGCTTCCGTCATTGGTGGCTACTACATTAAAGGTGTATGTTCTGTTATCAGCACTTGCGGAAAAGCGGGTTACAGCAGGACTACCCACGCTTGCCGAGCCTGTTACCGTAATATCGTTTGTATCAAAGCCACTAACCGCCTCATCAAAGATGGCTGTGTAGCTCAGAGTGCGGGTGTTTGCTGTGCCACCATCACCGCCAGAAGTAGATGAGATGACTACGCTCGGCGCAACACTGTCCAGCGTGATGATAACGGCTCCGGATATTCCTGTACCGCCAGTGCCACCGGCTGCGGTTGCGGCTGCCGTGAATATGTTGACTCCTTCATCCAGCGTTACGATGATCGTCCAAGCACCACCCGTTGCGATTGCGGTGCCAATAGAACTTCCATCTTTGCGTATATCAACAACGGAACCCGCATCAGCGGTTCCAGTCAGCGTGAATAAGGCTGTGTTGACCGTTTGTGGTGTGCGGGTGCTAATGAATATACTCGGTGCAGTGCTGTCAATCGTCAATGCGTAGTTGTTAGAAGCGACGTTGCCATTGCCAGCAATATCCTGAGCAACCCCTGCGGCAATAGATACGATGACGCTTCCGTCAACGGTGGCTACTACATTAAAGGTGTATGTTCTGTTATCAGCACTTGCGGAAAAGCGGGTTACAGCAGGACTACCCACATTTGCCGTGCCTGTTACCGTAATATCGTTTGTATCAAAGCCACTAACCGCCTCATCAAAGATGGCTGTGTAGCTCAGAGTGCGGGTGTTTGCTGTGCCACCATCACCGCCAGAAGTAGATGAGATGACTACGCTCGGCGCAACACTGTCCAGCGTGATGATAACGGCTCCGGATATTCCTGTACCGCCAGTGCCACCAGCTGCGGTTGCGGCTGCCGTGAATATGTTGACTCCTTCAGCCAGCGTGACGGGGAACGTCCAAGCACCACCCGTTGCGATTGCGGTGCCAATAGAACTTCCATCTTTGCGTACATCAACAACGGAATCCGCATCAGCGGTTCCAGTCAGCGTGAATAAGGCTGTGTTGACCGTTTGTGGTGTGCGGGTGCTAATGAATATACTCGGTGCAGTGCTGTCAATCGTCAATGCGTAGTTGTTAGAAGCGACGTTGCCATTGCCAGCAATATCCTGAGCAACCCCTGCGGCAATAGATACGATGACGCTTCCGTCAACGGTGGCTACTACATTAAAGGTGTATGTTCTGTTATCAGCACTTGCGGAAAAGCGGGTTACAGCAGGACTACCCACGCTTGCCGAGCCTATTACCGTAATATCGTTTGTATCAAAGCCACTAACCGCCTCATCAAAGATGGCTGTGTAGCTCAGAGTGCGGGTGTTTGCTGTGCCACCATCACCGCCAGAAGTAGATGAGATGACTACGCTCGGCGCAACACTGTCCAGCGTGATGATAACGGCTCCGGATATTCCTGTACCGCCAGTGCCACCGGCTGCGGTTGCGGCTGCCGTGAATATGTTGACTCCTTCATCCAGCGTGACGGGGAACGTCCAAGCACCACCCGTTGCGATTGCGGTGCCAATAGAACTTCCATCTTTGCGTACATCAACAACGGAATCCGCATCAGCGGTTCCAGTCAGCGTGAATAAGGCTGTGTTGACCGTTTGTGGTGTGCGGGTGCTAATGAATATACTCGGTGCAGTGCTGTCAATCGTCAATGCGTAGTTGTTAGAAGCGGTGTTGCCATTGCCAGCAATATCCTGAGCAACCCCTGCGGCAATGGATACGGTAACGCTTCCGTCATTGGTGGCTACTACATTAAAGGTGTATGTTCTGTTATCAGCACTTGCGGAAAAGCGGGTTACAGCAGGACTACCCACATTTGCCGTACCTATTACCGTAATATCGTTTGTATCAAAGCCACTAACCGCCTCATCAAAGATGGCTGTGTAGCTCAGAGTGCGGGTGTTTGCTGTGCCACCATCACCGCCAGAAGTAGATGAGATGACTACGCTCGGCGCAACACTGTCCAGCGTGATGATAACGGCTCCGGATATTCCTGTACCCCCAGTGCCACCAGCTGCGGTTGCGGCTGCCGTGAATATGTTGACTCCTTCAGCCAGCGTGACGGGGAACGTCCAAGCACCACCCGTTGCGATTGCGGTGCCAATAGAACTTCCATCTTTGCGTACATCAACAACGGAATCCGCATCAGCGGTTCCAGTCAGCGTGAATAAGGCTGTGTTGACCGTTTGTGGTGTGCGGGTGCTAATGAATATACTCGGTGCAGTGCTGTCAATCGTCAATGCGTAGTTGTTAGAAGCGACGTTGCCATTGCCAGCAATATCCTGAGCAACCCCTGCGGCAATGGATACGGTAACGCTTCCGTCATTGGTGGCTACTACATTAAAGGTGTATGTTCTGTTATCAGCACTTGCGGAAAAGCGGGTTACAGCAGGACTACCCACGCTTGCCGAGCCTATTACCGTAATATCGTTTGTATCAAAGCCACTAACCGCCTCATCAAAGATGGCTGTGTAGCTCAGAGTGCGGGTGTTTGCTGTGCCACCATCACCGCCAGAAGTAGATGAGATGACTACGCTCGGCGCAACACTGTCCAGCGTGATGATAACGGCTCCGGATATTCCTGTACCGCCAGTGCCACCGGCTGCGGTTGCGGCTGCCGTGAATATGTTGACTCCTTCATCCAGCGTTACGATGATCGTCCAAGCACCACCCGTTGCGATTGCGGTGCCAATAGAACTTCCATCTTTGAACACATCAACAACAGAACCCGCATCAGCGGTTCCAGTCAGCGTGAATAAGGCTGTGTTGACCGTTTGTGGTGTGCGGGTGCTAATGAATATACTCGGTGCAGTGCTGTCAATCGTCAATGCGTAGTTGTTAGAAGCGACGTTGCCATTGCCAGCAATATCCTGAGCAACCCCTGCGGCAATGGATACGGTAACGCTTCCGTCATTGGTGGCTACTACATTAAAGGTGTATGTTCTGTTATCAGCACTTGCGGAAAAGCGGGTTACAGCAGGACTACCCACGCTTGCCGAGCCTGTTACCGTAATATCGTTTGTATCAAAGCCACTAACCGCCTCATCAAAGATGGCTGTGTAGCTCAGAGTGCGGGTGTTTGCTGTGCCACCATCACCGCCAGAAGTAGATGAGATGACTACGCTCGGCGCAACACTGTCCAGCGTGATGATAACGGCTCCGGATATTCCTGTACCGCCAGTGCCACCGGCTGCGGTTGCGGCTGCCGTGAATATGTTGACTCCTTCATCCAGCGTTACGATGATCGTCCAAGCACCACCCGTTGCGATTGCGGTGCCAATAGAACTTCCATCTTTGCGTACATCAACAACAGAACCCGCATCAGCGGTTCCAGTCAGCGTGAATAAGGCTGTGTTGACCGTTTGTGGTGTGCGGGTGCTAATGAATATACTCGGTGCAGTGCTGTCAATCGTCAATGCGTAGTTGTTAGAAGCGACGTTGCCATTGCCAGCAATATCCTGAGCGGACTCTGCGGCAATGGATACGGTAACGCTTCCGTCATTGGTGGCTACTACATTAAAGGTGTATGTTCTGTTATCAGCACTTGCGGAAAAGCGGGTTACAGCAGGACTACCCACATTTGCCGTGCCTGTTACCGTAATATCGTTTGTATCAAAGCCACTAACCGCCTCATCAAAGATGGCTGTGTAGCTCAGAGTGCGGGTGTTTGCTGTGCCACCATCACCGCCAGAAGTAGATGAGATGACTACGCTCGGCGCAACACTGTCCAGCGTGATGATAACGGCTCCGGATATTCCTGTACCGCCAGTGCCACCGGCTGCGGCTGCCGTGAATATGTTGACTCCTTCATCCAGCGTGACGATGATCGTCCAAACACCACCCGTTGCGATTGCGGTGCCAATAGAACTTCCATCTTTGAACACATCAACAAGGGAACCCGCATCAGCGGTTCCAGTCAGCGTGAATAAGGCTGTGTTGACCGATTGTGGTGTGCTGGTAATGGATACACCCGGTGCAGTGCTGTCAATCGTCAATGTGTAGGCACTAGAAGCGGTGTTGCCATTGCCAGCACTATCATGAGCAACCCCTGCGGCAATGGATACGGTGACGTTTACGTCATTGGGGGCTATTGCATTAAAGGTGTATGTTTTGCTATCAGTTGCGGAAAAGCCGGATATAACAGTAACACTACCCATGATCCTTGTGTCTGTTACCGTAATATCGCCTTCATCAAAGTCGCTAACTCCCTCACTAAAGATGGCTGTGTAGCTCAGAGTGCGGGTGTTTGCTGTGCCACCATCAGTGCCAGAAGTAGATGAGATGGTTACGCGCGGTGCAGCACTGTCCAGCGTGATGATAACGGCTTCGGTTGCGTCTGATGTGTTGCCAGCGGCATCGGTTGCGGTTGCCGTTAATGTGTTGGCTCCTTCATCCAGCGTCACAAGTAACGTCCAAGTGCCATTCGTTGTTGCGGTTGTGCTGCCAATAGAACTTCCATCTTTGAACACATCAACAACGGAACCCGCATCAGCGTTTCCAGTCAGCGTGAATAAGGCTGTGTTGACCGATTGTGGTGTGCTGGTAATGGATACACCCGGTGCAGTGCTGTCAATCGTCAATGTGTAGGCGCTAGAAGCGGTGTTACCATTGCCAGCACTATCTTGAGCAACCCCTGCGGCAATGGATACGGTGACGTTTACGTCAGCGTAGGCTGTTGCATTAAAGGTGTATGTTCTGCTATCAGTTACGGAAAAGCCGGATATAACAGTAGCAGTACCCGAGCTCCTTGTGTCTGTTACCGTAATATCGCCTTCATCAAAGTCGCTAACTCCCTCACTAAAGATGGCTGTGTAGCTCAGAGTGCGGGTGTTTGCTGTGCCACCATCATCTCCAGAAGCAGATGAGATGGTTACGCGCGGTGCAGCACTGTCCAGCGTGATGATAACCTCACCAGATGTTCCTGTGTTGTCATTGTCATCGGTTGCGGTTGCCGTTAATGTGTTGGCTCCTTCATCCAGCGTCACAAGTAACGTCCAAGTGCCATTCGTTGTTGCGGTTGTGGTGCCAATAGAATCCGTCCCCGCCCCTCTGTACAGATTCACAATAGAACCCGCATCAGCGGTTCCAGTCAGCGTGAATAAGGCTGTGTTGACCGGTTGTGGTGTGCGGGTAATGGATACACCCGGTGCAGTGCTGTCAATCGTCAATGTGTAGGCGCTAGAAGCGGTGTTGCCATTGCCAGCACTATCTTGAGCAACCCCTGCGGCAATGGATACGGTGACGTTTACGTCATTGGGGGCTATTGCATTAAAGGTGTATGTTTTGCTATCAGTTGCGGAAAAGCCGGATATAACAGTAACACTACCCGAGCTCCTTGTGTCTGTTACCGTAATATCGCCTTCATCAAAGTCGCTAACTCCCTCACTAAAGATGGCTGTGTAGCTCAGAGTGCGGGTGTTTGCTGTGCCACCATCACCGCCAGAAGTAGATGAGATGACTACGCTCGGCGCAACACTGTCCAGCGTGATGATAACGGCATCGGTTGCGTCTGATGTGTTGCCAGCCCTATCGGTTGCGGTTGCCGTGATTGTGTTGGCTCCCTCCGTCAGCGTGACCGTGATTGTCCAAGAACCATTCGTTGCGGTTGCACTGCCAAGAGAGTCCGTCCCAGCCTCCCTTAATAGATTCACAGTAGAACCCGTCTCAGCGTCACCAGTCAGCGTGAATGATGCCGTGTTGGTCAATGTATTCGTTGGTCGCGTAATGGCGACTTCCGGCTTGCCCGTGTCCAGCGTGATGGTTACGCTAGCCGATGGGGTTGAGACATTGCCAGCGGCATCGGTTGCGGTTGCCGTGATTGTGTTAGCTCCCTCCGTCAGCGTGACCGTGATTGTCCAAGAACCCTTCGTTGCGGTGGCAGTGCCAAGAGAATCCGTTCCTCTTAATAGCTCCACAGTAGAACCCACTTCAGCGTCACCAGTCAGCGTGAATGATGCCGTGTTGGTCAATGTATTCGTTGGTCGCGTAATGACTGGTTTTTCCGGCTTGCCCGTGTCCAGCGTGATGGTTACGCTAGCCGATGGGGTTGAAACATTGCCAGCGGCATCGGTTGCGGTTGCCGTGATTGTGTTGGCTCCCTCCGTCAGCGTGACGGTGATTGTCCAAGCACCATTCGTTGCGGTGGCAGTGCCAAGAGAATCCGTTCCTCTTAATAGCTCCACAGTAGAACCCACTTCAGCGTCACCAGTCAGCGTGAATGATGCCGTGTTGGTCAATGTATTCGTTGGTCGCGTAATGACTGGTTTTTCCGGCTTGCCCGTGTCCAGCGTGATGATAACCTCACCAGATGTTCCTGTGTTGCCATTGCTATCGGTTGCGGTTGCCGTGAATGTGTTGACTCCATTAGTCAGCGTTACGGGTTTCGTCCAAGCACCATTCGTTGCGGTTTCGGTGCCAATAGAACCTCCGTTTTGGCTTACCTCAACAACGGAACCCGTCTCAGCGGTTCCAGTCAGCGTGAATGAGTTTGTGTTGACCGATTGTGGTGTGGCGGTGCTAATGGCTACAATCGGTACGCTAATATCAATCGTAAATGTGAACCCGTTAGAAGCGGCGTTGCCATTGCCAGCACTATCCAGAGCGGACTCTGCGGCAATGGATACGGTGACGCTACCGTCAGAGGTGGCTGCTACATTAAAGGTGTATGTTCTGCTATCAGTTGCAGAAAAGCCGGTTACAGAAAGACTACCCAAGTTTGCCGTACCTGTTACCGTAATATCGCTTGCATCAAAGTCGCTAACTGCCTCAGTAAAGATAGCTGTATAGCTCAGAGTGCGGGCGTTTATTGTGGCACCATTAACTCCAGAAGTAGATGTGATGGATACGCGCGGTGGGTCAGTGTCCAGCGTGATGGTTACGCTAGCCGATAGGGTTGAGACATTGCCAGCGACATCGGTTGCGGTTGCCGTGATTGTGTTTGCTCCATCAGTTAGCGTGACGGTGATTGTCCAAGCACCATTCGTTGCGGTTGCACTGCCAAGAGAGTCCGTCCCAGCCCCCCTTAATAGATTCACAGTAGAACCCACTTCAGCGGTTCCAGTCAGCGTGAATGATGCCTTATTGACCGATTGTGCTGTAGTGGTAATGGCTGGTTTTGCCGGCTTGTCAGTGTCCAGCGTGATGATAACCTCACCAGATGCGTCCGATGTGTTGCCAGCGACATCGGTTGCGGTTGCCGTGATTGTGTTGCCTCCACCAGTTAGCATGACGGTGACTGTCCAAGCACCATTCGTTGCGGTTGTGCTGCCAAGAGAATCCGTCCCAGCCCCCCTTAATAGATTCACAGTAGAACCCACTTCAGCGGTTCCAGTCAGCGTGAATGATGCCGTGTTGACCGATTGTGCTGTAGTGGTAATGGCTGGTTTTGCCGGCTTGTCAGTGTCCAGCGTAATGATAACCGCGCTGGATGTGGCGCTGTTGCCGGCACCATCGGTTGCCGTTGCCGTAATCGTGTTGCCTCCATCATCCAGCGTTACGGTGATTGTCCAAGAGCCACCCGTTACGATGGCGGTTGTGCTACCAATAGTAGCAGCCCCTCTGAATAGCTCCACAGTAATGGTGTCCGTATCAGCACTTCCCTCAACAGTAAATGATGCCGTGTTGACTGATTGTGCTTGAGTGCTAATGGATACTGCAGGTTCGACAGTGTCAACCGTCAAGGCGTAATCAGAAGCGATATTGCCATTGCCAGCAATATCCTGAGCAACATCCGCACCAATAGACACGGTGACGCTTCCGTCAGAGGTGGCTTCTACATTAAAGGTGTATGTTCTGCTATCAGTTGCGGAAAAGCTGGTTACAGAAGGACTACCCAAGTTTGCCGTACCTGTTACCGTAATATCGTTTGTATCAAAGCCACTAACTGCCTCAGTAAAGATGGCTGTATAGCTCAGGGTGCGGGTGCTTACTATGGAACCATCAGCTCCAGAAGTAGATGTGATGGATACGCGCGGTGGGTCAGTGTCCAGCGTGATGATAACGGCATCGGATGTGTCTGATAGATGCCCTGCCCTGTCTGTTGCAGTTGCCGTAATCGTGTTGTTGCCCTCTTCCAGCGGTACGGGAATTGTCCAAGCACCATTACTATCAGCCCATGCCGTTGCGCTCGCAGAGATTGTACCGCCACGCAATAGTTGTACGGTTGCCATCGCCTCAGCGGTTCCAGTCAGCGTAAATACTGCCGTGTTAATCGTTTGTGCTTGAGTGCTAATGGTGGGTTTGTCAGGTGTTTTGCTATCTAGTGTCATGGTAATACGACGCTGGTTATCCGTTCCAATCTCCTCTATCTCTGCGGTTGTGGCTACACTGGATGCGATAGCAATCGTATAAGAGTCTGAAGTAAATGCTGTTTTGAGGACAATCTTATTCCCATCCAGTCTAAACGTTTCAGTCCCCGAAAGAAGCGTATAAACGGGGTTTTGATCGTTAAGACCCCTGTTTTGAGCGGTGATGGTTGCTACCTCATGATCTGCTACACCCCGACTGCTCACTGGGAATGTGAGGCTCGCTGTTAATGCCTCATCTGGGGGTAATGCCGCATCGGTAATATACCAACGTCCCAGATTTTGATTAAAGGCGGTGGCGAGTTCAAACATTTCATGGATCCTATGAAAGATATTCTCAACAACATTACGAACATCCCAACGGCTTATATCTTGGTTAAAGACGCTGGCACCAGAAAACATTAACTCCATATTGGTAACACTGCTGACATCCCAGCGCCCTATGTCTTGGTTAAAGACCCTGCTTTGAAAAAACATGAACCCCATATCGGTAACACTGCTGACATCCCAATCACCGATATCTTGGTTAAAAACAACCGCATTTCCGAACATACTATTCATTTTGGTAACACTGCTGACATCCCAGCGCCCTATGTCTTGGTTAAAGGAATGGGCAGCAAAAAGCATATAAGCCATGTTGTTAACATTGCTGACATCCCAATCGCCAATGTCTTGGTTAAAGGTATGGGCATTATAAAACATATCCTCCATATCTGTTACCCGAGACAAATCAGGGGTATCAGTTGCTTGTCCTGCCAAGTTGGTCGCTCCTTGAAAAGCAGAATCCATCGAAGTCCATCGCCGATTTCCCCATTGACGGATCTCGATCAGACTTTCCGTATTTATCTTTTTATTCATCTCTTGCAGAGTTGGATTTCCCGATATAAGGGTATCAAAATAAATACGTGGGAAAGTGCCGCTGATGCGGACTTCATAATCACGTGCGAAGGCATAAGCATGCGTGGCATTGCCTGTCTGGTTAGGACTCATGCTTCCATCGCCCCAATCAACGGTGTAACTATACGTTTCATCGGGGTGTGTTGGAATGGTGATAATCCGACCTGCCGATACCTGCCAAGTGGTAACGAAGTCATCCGCTCTTATTGATAATGGGTCATCGTTAACGGTAATGGTAAATGTTTCTACCAAATCATGTACTCCATCACTGACATTGATTCTGATGTCATAGTGTGGTTTACCTGCGGCGGGTGTGTTCTTTATTCTTAAACTGTTGCCATCAATTGTGAACGCCGAGTTGTCTGCACCGCCATCTCCTCCAACCAATGTATATGTGTGTGTTTCATCGTTATCCCCATCAATAACAGATAATAGACCAACCCGCCTGTTAGCCGTTGCATCACGAGCCACCATTATTGAAGAAAGCCTAATATCGGTAGGCGGTAGGTCGCTGACCGGCGTGATTGTTACTCTAATTTCCTGTGTGTCGATCGATACTTCGTCCGCTACGGTAACCAGAACGCTATATTCTTGGTCGGCGTTTGGGTCAACCTCACCCAGCGAGTTTAATGGCTTTTCATAATCTGGAATATACTTGTTTCTGAACCTTAATGTTCTTGAGTTTCCTTTTCCAATTATCTCGAACAGTTCGGCATCGTCATTCGTAAGCGTATATCTCAAAGAATCAGTATCCGTCACGATGATGGTGGTGACCGTCTGTATGTTTTCTGGGAGCCTTATTTCATACGGAGAAGCACCACCATTAGGGCTGGTAATCTTGGGTCTCTCATTGGAGGTCATGACCAAGTCTCGGTGATTGTTTGTTCCAAATAAATCATCACCCCTCGCTGATATGCGAATGTTATATGATTCTTTTCCAGCAATCGGTGCTGCTTTTATCTTCAAGACACCTAAAGTTAGGGTAAAGAAACTGGCATCACTTCCGCCAAGCAAATAGGCCGGGGTTTGATTGATTAAATAATCATTCTGAGCCGTAAACCGGGTTACTTCGTCTCCTGCACCCAGTGTCGGGGAAAGGGACAAATCTCCGTCAACATACCAAGCACCTAGGTTTTGGTTAAAAGCGTTGGCACCCACAAACATATTACTCATATCATCTACTTCCCGAACATCCCAACGGCTTATGTCTTGGTTAAATATTCTAGCACCATTAAACATAAACCCCATATTGCTCACATTGCTGACATCCCAATCACCAATGTCTTGGTTAAATATTCTAGCATCATTAAACATAAACCCCATATTGCTCACATTGCTGACATCCCAATCACCAATGTCTTGGTTAAATATTCTAGCACCATTAAACATAAACGACATATCCGTTACTCGAGACAAATCAGGTCGGTCGGTTGCTTTTCCAATCAGGTTGGTCGCTCCAGAAAAAGCAGATGCCATTGATGTCCATTGCCCCGTTCCCCATTGGTTGATGGCGATGATATTGCCGGCATTAGGATTGCCAGCACTCACATTAAAATAAATGTGCGGGAAGTCGCCGCTGATACGGACGGTATAAGTCCCTGCATCGGCGTAAGTATGCGTGGCGTTACCTGTCTGGTTCGTGCTGGTGCTGGTGGGGCTATCGCCCCAATCAACGGTGTAATTGTACGTTTCGGTAGCGTATGTTGGAATGGTGATAGTCCGATCATCTGCCGTTACCCGCCAAGTAGTAACGAAGTCATCTTGTGATAGTGAGCTATTGCTAACGGTAATGGTGAATGTTTTGGAAAAATCATGTACTCCATCACTAACATTGATTCTGATGTTGTAGCTTAATCTATCTGCGGCAGGCGTGTTCTTTATTCTTAAACTGGCGCCATCAATTGTGAACGCTGAGTTGTCGGTATCACCATCTCCGTCAACCAATGTATATACGAATGTTTCACCCGCATCTACATCGTTATTAGACAATAGACCAACCCGCCTGTTAGATGGTGCATCACGCGCCACTTTTGTTGAAGAAAGTACAATGCTGGTGGGCGGATCGTTGACTGGTTCGATTGTTACGATAATGGTTTGCGTGTCGGTCGATATTCCGTCCGATACGGAGACTAGAACGCTATATTCTTGGTCTGCGTTCTGGTCAATATTACCTTGTGCGTCCCTTGGGTTTTCATAATCTGGAATATAGGCGTCTTTGAAGCTTAATTCTCCTGCGTTATTTATCTCAAACAGTGCGGCATCGTCATTTGAAATCGTATAGGTCAAAGTATCCGTATCCATCGCGGCGATGGTGGTTACTGTCTGTATGTTTTCTGCCAGCATTATTTCATATGGAGAAGCACCACCATTGGGGGAGGTAATCACAGGGGACGGATTAACGACAAGGGTCAAATCTCGGTGATGGTTTTTTAAATATAAATAATAACTCGTCAGTGATATGCGAATACTATATGAAGTTCTTCCAGCAGGCAGTGCTTCTCCTACGGTCAGAACCCCGTTATTTAGACTAAAGAAACGAGCATCATCTCCGCTCATCGCATAAGACAGGGATTGAGCGTTAAGAACCGTGTTTTGAGCGGCGATGGTTACTATCTCATCACCTGCTACAGCCGCACTGCCCACCTGAAATGTGAGACTTTCTGGCAATGCCTCATCTGCGGGTAATGCCGCATCGACAATATACCAAGCAGCTAGGTTTTGATTAATAGCGTTGGCATCCTCAAACATATCCTCCATATTCGTTACTTTCCTGACATCCCAACGGCTTATGTCTTGGTTAAAAGTAGCGGCTCCAGAAAACATTTCCTCCATAATTTCAACATTGCTAACATCCCAGTCGCCAATTTTTTGGTTAAATTGGCTGGCATTCTCAAACATTCCCTTCATATCCGTTACCAAAGATAAATCAGGCTCATCGGTTGCTTGTCCTGCTAGGTTGGTCGCTCCTTCAAAAGCAGATCGCATTGAACTCCATTGCCCCGTTCCCCATTGGTTGATGGCGATGATGCTGTTGGAATTAGTATCGCCAGAACCCGCATTAAAATAAATACGCGGGAAGGTGCCGCTGATACGGACGGTATAAGTCCCTGCCACAGTATAAGTATGCCGTGCATGACCCGTGTGTACCGTGTTGCTACTGCTATCACCCCAATTCACCGTATAGTCATTGCTTTCTAACAACCAGACTGGAATGGTAATTTCCTGACCTGCCGTTACCTGCCAAGTGGTAACGAAGTCGTCTGTTAATAACGGGTCACCGCTAACAGTAATGGTAAATGTTTTGGAAAAATCAACTTCACCATCATTAACATTGATTCTGATGCTGTAGCTTGATTTGCCTGCGGCAGGCGTGTTCTTTATTCTTAAACTGGTGCCATCAATCGTGAACGCTGAGTTGTCGGCATCACCATCTCCAGCAACCAATGTGTATGTGTATATTTCACCCGCATCTACACCATCACTAGACAATAACCCAACCCGCCTGTTAGCCGTTGCATCGCGAGCCACTACTACCGCAGAAAGTGCAATATCCGTAATCGGTTCGTCGACTGGCGTGACTGTTACGATAATGGTTTGCGTGGCGGTCGATACTCCGTCCGATACGGTAACCAATACCCTATATTCTTGGTCTTCGCTTTTATCTATATTACCTTGTGCGTCCCTTGGGTTTTCATAATCTGGAATATAGGCGTCTTTGAAGCTTAATGTTTTTGTGTTTCCTGTTCCTGTTATCTCAAACAGTGCGGCATCATCATTTGAAAGCCTATAGGTCAAAGTATCCGAATCCATCGTGGCGATGGTGGTTACTGTCTGTATGTTTTCTGCCAGCGTTATTCCATATGGAGAAACACCACCATTGGGGGAGGTAATCTCGGGGGACGGATTAACCACAATGGTCAAGTATCGGTGATTGTCTGTTCCATATAAATAATCACTCGCCACTGCTATGCGAATGCTATATGAGGTTTTTCCGGCAGTCGGAGCTTCGTTTATGGTCAGAACCCCGTTATTTAGGGCAAAGAAAGAAGCATCATCTCCGCTCATCGTATAAGTGGGGGTTTGATCATTAAGAACCGTGTTTTGAGCGGTGAAGGTTGCTATCGTATCACCTGCTACACCCACACTGCCAACATGAAATATGAGACTTTCTGGTAATGCCTCATCTGCGGGTAATGCCGCATTGACAATATACCAAGCACCTAGGTTTTGGTTAAAGACGTTGGTACCCAGCAACACAAAGCTCATTTCCGTTACTTTCCTAACATCCCAACCGCTTATGTCTTGGTTAAAGGCAGTGGCATCACGAAACATAAACCCCATATCGGTCACATTGCTGACATCCCAATCACCAATATCTTGGTTAAAGGCAGTGGCATCACGAAACATATACGCCATATTGGTCACATTGCTGACATCCCAATCACCAATATCTTGGTTAAAGTCGTGAGCATATTCAAACAGCGTGTCCATACGCTCAACATTGCTGACATCCCAATTGCCGATGTCTTGATTGAATTTTTCAGCATGCCTAAACATACCCCGCATATCCGTTACCCGAGACAAATCAGGTCGGTCGGGTGCTGCTCCTATAAGGTTGGTTGCTCCACTAAAAGCATGTCCCATTGAAGTCCATTGCCCCGTTCCCCATTGGTTGATGGCGATGATACTGTTGGAATTTTGGTCGCCGTTGGTATCGAAGTTATAAAAATAAATACGCGGGAAAGTGCCGCTGATACGGACGGTATAATCACCTGCGACGACATAAGTATGCGTGGCGTTACCTGTCTGGTTCGTGCTGGTGCTGGTGGGACTATCGCCCCAATCAATGGTGTAATTGTACGTTTCGGTAGAGTGTGTTGGAATGGTGATAATCTGATTTGCCGTTACCCGCCAAGTGGTAACAAAGTCGTCTGTTGATAGCGGGCTATCGCTAACGGTAATGGTAAATGTTTTGGAAAAATCAACTTCACCGTCATTAACATTGATTCTGATGCTGTAGCTTGATTTACCTGCGGCAGGCGTGTTCTGTATTCTTAAACTGGTGCCATCAATCGTGAACAATGCGTTGTCGTCACCACCCGTTCCAGCAACCAATGTATATGTGTATATTTCACCCGCATCTACACCATTACTAGACAATAACCCAACCCGCCTGTTAGCCGTTGCATCGCGAGCCACCGCTGTTGAAGAAAGCCTAATCACGGTAGGCAGCTCGTTGACTGGCGTGATTGTTATTCTAAATTCCTGTGTGTCAAAAGATGTTCCATCCGATACGGTAACCAGAACGTGATATTCTTGGTCTGCGTTCTGGTCAATATTACCTTGTGCGTCCCTTGGGTTTTCATAATCTGGAATATAGTCGTCTTTGAATCTTAGTGTTCTCGTATTTCCTGTTCCAGTTATCTCAAACAGCTCGGCATCGTCATTTGAAAGCCTATAGGTCAAAGTATCCGAATCCATAGTGGCGATGGTGGTTACTGTCTGTATGTTTTCTGCCAGCGTTATTTCATACGGAGAAGCACCACCATTGGGGGAGGTAATCTCGGGGGGCGGATTAACGACAAGGGTCAAGTATCGGTGATTGTTTGTTCCAAATACAAAAGAAGCATCCGCTGCTATGTGAATGCTATATGAGGTTTTTCCGGCAGTCGGAGCTTCGTTTATGGTCAGAAACCCGTTATTTAGGGCAAAGAAAGAAGCATCAGCTCCGCTCAGCGTATAAGCAGGAGATTGATCATTAAGAAACGTGTTTTGAGTGGACAGGGTTGCTATCGTATCACCTCCCACAACCGTACTGCCCACCTGAAATATGAGACTTTCTGGTAATGCCTCATCTGCTGATAATGTCGCATCGACAATATACCAAGCACCTAGGTTTTGGTTAAAGGCAGTGGCACTCCGAAACACATTCCTCATTTCCGTTACTTTCCTAACATCCCAACGGCTTATGTCTTGGTTAAAGGCTCTGGCATCACGAAACATAGCCCCCATATCGGTCACATTGCTGACATCCCAATCACCAATATCTTGGTTAAAGTCACCAGCATCATGAAACATAAACCCCATATTGGTCACATTGCTGACATCCCAATCACCAATGTCTTGGTTAAATCTGTCAACCCACCTAAACATTCTCCTCATATTCGTTACCCGAGACAAATCAGGCTCATCGGTTGCTTGTCCTGCTAGGTAGGTCGCTCCTTCAAAAGCATATTGCATTGAACTCCATTGCCCCGTTCCCCATTGGTTGATAGCGATGATACTGTTGGAATTAGTATCGCTCTCCTCCGCATTAAAATAAATCCGTGGGAAGTTGCCACTAATACGGACGGTATAAGTCCCTGCAGCGTCATACTCATGCGTGGCGTTACCTGTCTGGTTCGTGTCGGTATTACTATCACCCCAATTGACATTGTAGACATAGCCGGTGCCACTTGTTGGAATGGTGATAGTCTGACCTGCCGTTACCCGCCAAGTGGTAACAAAGTCGTCTGTTAATAACGGGTTATCGCTAACGGTAATGGTAAATGTTTCTGCAAAATCATATTTTCCATCACTGACATTGATTCTGATGTTGTAGCTTAATTTATCTGCGGCAGGCGTGTTCCTTATTCTTAAACGGGTGCCATCAATCGTGAACAATGCGTTGTCAGTATCACCATCTCCAGCAACCAATGTGTATGTGTATGTTTCACCATCATCTTGATCGTTATTAGACAATAAACCAACCCGCCTGTTAGCCGTTGCATCGCGAGCCACTGCTGTCGCAGAAAGCATAATATCCGTAGGTGCATCGGTGATTGGCGTGATTGTTATTCTAATTTCCAGTGTGTCAAAAGATGTTCCATCCGATACGGTAACCAGAACGTGATATTCTTGGTCTGCGTTCTGGTCAATATTACCTTGTGCGTCCCTTGGGTTTTCATAATCTGGAATATAGGCATCTTTGAATCTTAGTGTTCTCGTATTTCCTGTTCCAGTTATCTCAAACAGTTCGGCATCGTCATTTGAAAGCCTATAGGTCAAAGTATCCGAATCCATCGTGGCGATGGTGGTTACTGCCTGTGTGTTTTCTGTCAGCGTTATTTCATATGGAGAAACACCACCATTGGGGGAGGTAATCTCGGGGGACGGATTAACCACAATGGTCAAGTATCGGTGATTGTTTGTTCCATATAAATAATCACTCGCCGCTGATATGCGAATGCTATATGAGGTTTTTCCAGCAGTCGGAGCTCCGTTTATGGTCAGAGCCCCGTTATTTAGGGCAAAGAAAGAAGCATCACCTCCGCTCATCGTATAAGTGGGGGTTTGATCATTAAGAAACGTGTTTTGAGCGGCGAAGGTTGCTATCGTATCACCTGCTACACCCACACTGCCCACCTGAAATGTGAGACTTTCTGGTAATGCCTCATCTGCTGATAATGCCGCATCGACAATATACCAAGCACCTAGGTTTTGGTTTTGGTTAAAGACGTTGGCACCACTCAACACAAACCCCATTGACGTTACTTTCCTAACATCCCAACGGCTTATGTCTTGATTAAAGGCGGTGGCATTTTGAAACATAAACCCCATATCGGTCACATTGCTGACATCCCAACGCCCTATGTCTTGCTCAAAGGCAGTGGCTCCACCAAACATATAATCCATAGTGATCACATTGCTGACATCCCAATCGCCGATATCTTGGTTAAAGGCAGCGGCATACTGAAACAGAGCACTCATATCAGTTACACCACTAACATCCCAGTCGCCAATGTCTTGGTTAAAGACAACGGCATACTTAAACATTTCCGACATATCCGTTACCCGAGACAAATCAGGTCGGTCGGTTGCTTCTCCTATAAGGTTGGTTGCTCCACTAAAAGCATGTCCCATTGAAGTCCATTGCCCCGTTCCCCATTGGTTGATAGCGATGATACTGTTGGAATTGGTATCGCCCTCCCCCGCATTAAAATAAATCTGTGGGAAGTCGCCGCTGATACGGACGGTATAAGTCCCTGCATCGGCGTAAGTATGCGTGGCGTTACCTGTCTGGTTCGTGCTGGTGCTGGCGGGACTATCACCCCAATTTACGGTGTAACTATACGTTCCACCAGCCTCTGTTGGAATGGTAATTTCCTGATTTGCCGTTACCTGCCAAGTGGTAACGAAGTCGTCTGTTGATAGCGGGCTATCGCTAACGGTAATGGTAAATGTTTCTGCAAAATCATATTTTCCATCACTGACATTGATTCTGATGTTGTAGCTTAATCTATCTGCGGCAGGCGTGTTCTGTATTCTTAAACTGGTGCGATCAATTGTGAACGCTGAGTTGTCGGCATCACCATCTCCAGCAACCAATGTATATACGAATGTTTCACCTTCATCTACATCGTTATTAGACAATAGACCAACTCGCCTGTTAGCCTCTGCATTACGCGCCACTTTTGTTGAAGAAAGTACAATGCTGGTGGGCGGCTCGTTGACTGGCGTGATTGTTATTCTAATTTCCAGTGTATCGATCGATAACCCGTCCGATACAGTAACCAGAACGTGATATTCTTGGTCTGCGTTTTGGTCAATATTACCTTGTGCGTCCCTTGGGTTCTCATAATCTGGAATATACTCGGCTTTGAATCTTAATTCTCCTGCGTTATTTATCTCAAACAGTTCGGCATCGTCATTTGAAAGCGTATAGGTCAAAGTATCCATATCCATCGTGGTGGTGATGGTGGTTACTGCCTGTGTGTTTTCTGCCAGCGTTATTTCATACGGAGAAACACCACCATTGGGGGAGGTAATCACGGGTAAATCATTAACGACAAACCTCAAATATCGATGATTATTTTTTCCTAATAAGTCATTAACAGTCAAACCAGCAACCTCTATGCGAATGCGATATGAAGTTTTTGCAGAAGTCGGGGCTTCCTTTATACTCAGGACACCCGCATCAGTGAGAGTAAAGAAATTGGAATCATCTCCGGCGGCAAGCGTATAGCCCGACCGAAGTTCCCTTACCTGCGAGTTTAAATAGGCATTCTGAGCCGTGAACCGTGTTACTTCGCCTCCTGCACTCAGTGTCGAGGAAATGACGAAGTCAGGCACAGTGATATACCAAGCACCTAGATTTTGGTCAAAGACGTCGGCACCCACCAACATACTCGTCATTTTCGTTACTTTCCTAACATCCCAACGGCTTATGTCTTGGTTAAAGGCTTCGGCAAACCAAAACATATTCCTCATATCGGTCACATTGCTGACATCCCAATCACCAATATCTTGGTTAAAGGCAGTGGTATCACGAAACATATGCGCCATATTGGTCACATTGCTGACATCCCAATCGCCAATGTCTTGATTAAATCTGTCGGCATGCCTAAACATACTCCGCATATCTGTTACCCGAGATAAATCAGGTCGGTCGGTTGCTTTTCCAATCAGGTTGGTCGCCCCTTCAAAAGCAGATGCCATTGAAGTCCATTGCTGACTTCCCCATTGGTTGATAGCGATGATACTGTTGGAATTGGTATTGCCATTCCCCGCATTAAAATAAATACGCGGGAAAGTGCCTGCAATAGTAATTTTATAAGTGCCTGCGGATACATACTCATGCTCGGCATTGCCTAGCTGGTTAGGACTGACGCTTCCATCGCTTCCATCGCCCCAATCTACGGTGTAATTGTACGTTTCATCAACTTCGCCTGCTATATTCGTGAAGGTTGGAATGGTGATAGTCTGACCTGCCGTTACCTGCCAAGTGGTAACGAAGTCGTCTGTTAATAGCGGGACATCGCTAACGGTAATGATAAATGTTTCTGCAAAATCATATTTTCCATCATTAACATTGATTCTGATGTTGTAGTCTTGTTTATCTGCGGCGGGTGTGTTCTTTATTCTTAAACTGGTGCCATCAATTATGAACGCTTCGTTGTCAGTAGCACCATCTCCGTCAACCAATGTATATGTGTATATTTCACCCGCATCTACACCATTACTAGACAATAACCCAACCCGCCTGTTAGCCGTTGCATCGCGAGCCACCGCTGTTGAAGAAAGCCTAATCACGGTAGGCAGCTCGTTGACTGGCGTGATTGTTATTCTAAATTCCTGTGTGTCAAAAGATGTTCCATCCGATACGGTAACCAGAACGCGATATTCTTGGTCTGTGTTCTGGTCAACCTCCCCAGCTGAGTTTCTTGGGTTTTCATAATCTGGAATATATTCGTCTTTGAATTGTACGATTCTTGTGTTTCCTGTCTTTCCAACTATCTCAAACAGTGCGGCATCGTCAGTTGAAAGCGTATAGGTCAAAGTATCCATATCCGCATCCGTCGCGGTGATGATGATTGTTGGCTGTTCGTTTTCTGCCAGCGTTATTTCATACGGAGAAACACCACCATTGGGGGCAGTAATCACGGGTGAATCATTAACGACAAGGGTCAAATCGCGGTGATTGTTTGTTCCATATAAATTATCACTCGCTGCTATGCGAATGCTATATGCGAGTTTTTCGGTAGTCTGAGCTTCGTTTATGGTCAGAACCCCGTTATTTAGGGTAAAGAAAGAAGCATCATCTCCGCTCAGCGTATGCGTATAAGCGGGGGATTGACCATTAAGAAACGTGTTTTGAGCGGTGAAGGTTGCTATCGTATCACCTGCTACAGCCACACTATTCACCCCTAATGTAAGACTTTCTGGCAACGTCTCATCTGCGGGTAATGCCGCATTGACAATATACCAAGCACCTAAATTTTGGTTAAAAGCGTCGACATCCCGAAACACACTCCCCATTTCCGTTACTTTCCTAACATCCCAACGGCTTATGTCTTGGTTAAAGTCAGTGGCATACCAAAACATATACTTCATATTGGTCACATTGCTGACATCCCAATCACCAATATCTTGGTTAAAGGCAGTGGCATCATGAAACATATACTCCATATTGGTCACATTGCTGACATCCCAATCACCAATATCTTGGTTAAATTCGTCAGTATGTTCAAACAGCGTGCCCATACGCTCAACATTGCTGACATCCCAATCGCCGATGTATTGATTGAATTTTTCAGCATGCCTAAACATACCCCACATATCTGTTACCCGAGATAAATCAGGTCGGTCGGGTGCTGCTTCTCCTATAAGGTTGGTTGCTCCAGCAAAAGCCAGCTCCATTGAAGTCCATTGCTGGTTTCCCCATTGGTTAATGGCGATGATACTGTTGGAATTAGCATTGCCAGAATCCGCATCAAAATAAATACGCGGGAAGTCGCCGCTGATATGGACAAAATAGCGGCTTGCGAAAGTATAAGTGTGCGTGGCATCGCCAGTTTGGTTAGTGCTGTGGTTTCCATCGCCCCAATTAACGGTGTAATTGTACGTTTCGGTAGCGTATGTTGGAATGGTGATAGTCTGACCTGCCGTTACCTGCCAAGTGGTAATGAAGCCGTCTGTTAATAGCGGGTCATCGCTAACGGTAATGATAAATGTTTTGGAAAAATCAACTTCACCGTCATTAACATTGATTCTGATGCTGTAGCTTGATTTATCTGCGGCGGGTGTGTCATTTATTCTTAAACTGGCACCATCAATTGTGAACGCTGAGTTGTCGGTATCACCATCTCCGTCAACCAATGTATATACGAATGTTTCACCCGCATCTACATCATTACTAGACAATAACCCAACCCGCCTGTTAGCCTCTGCATCACGCACCACTTTTGTTGAAGAAAGTGCAATATCCGTAGTCGGCTCGTCGACTGGCGTGATTGTTATTCTAATTTCCAGTGTATCGATCGATGACCCGTCCGATACAGTAACCAGAACGCTATATTCTTGGTCTGCGTTTTGGTCAATATTACCTTGTGCGTCCCTTGGGTTCTCATAATCTGGAATATATTCGTCTTTGAATGTTACGATTACTGGGTTTTCTGTAAGTATCTCAAACAGTGCGGCATCGTCATTTGAAATCGTATAGGTCAAAGTATCCATATCCGCATCCGTCGCGGTGATGAAGATTGCTGGCTGTTCGTTTTCTGCCAGCGTTATTTCGTACGGAGAAACACCACCATTGGGGGCAGTAATCACGGGTGAATCATTAACGACAAGGGTCAAATCGCGGTGATTGTTTGTTCCATATAAAACAACACCCGCCGCCGCTATGCGAATGCTATATGAGGTTTTTTCGTCAGTCAGAGCTTCGTTTATGGTCAGAACCCCGTTATTTATGGCAAAGAAACGAGCATCATCTCCGGCGACAAGCGTATAAGTAGGAGATTGACCGTTAAGACCCGCGTTTTGGGCGGCGATGGTTGCTATCCTATCACCTGCTACAGCCCCACTCTCCACCTCTAATGTGAGACTTTCTGGCAATGCCTTATCTGCTGATAATGCCGTATCGGCAATATACCAAGCACCTAGATTTTGGTTAAAGGCAGTGGCACGCGCCAACACAAGCCTCATATCCGTTACTTTCCTAACATCCCAACGGCTTATGTCTTGGTCAAAGGCTCTGGCAGTCCAAAACATATACGCCATATTGGTCACATTGCTGACATCCCAATCACCAATATCTTGGTTAAAGTCGTCAGCATATTCAAACAGCGTGCCCATATGCTCAACATTGCTGACATCCCAATTGCCAATGTCTTGATTGAATTTTTCAGCATAACTAAACATACTCCGCATATTCGTTACCAAAGACAAATCAGGTCGGTCGGTTGCTTGTCCTGCTAGGTTGGTCGCTCCTTCAAAAGCAGATCGCATTGAACTCCATTGCCCCGTTCCCCATTGGTTGATAGCGATGATACTGTTGGAATTAGTATCGCCCTCATCCGCATTAAAATAAATCCGTGGGAAGGTGCCGCTGATACGGACTGTATAAGCCCCTGAATCGGCGTAAGTATGCGTGGCGTTACCTGTCTGGTTCGTGTCGGTATTACTATCACCCCAATCAACGAAGTAATTATAGTCACTACCACTTGTTGGAATGGTGATCATCTGACCTGCTGTTACCTCCCAAGTGGTAACGAAGTCGTCTGTTAATAACGGGTCACCGCTAACAGTAATGGTAAATGTTTTGGAAAAATCAACTTCACCGTCATTAACATTGATTCTGATGTTGTAACTTGATTTATCTGCGGCGGGTGTGTCCTTTATTCTTAAACTGGTGCCATCAATTATGAACAATGCGTTGTCAGTAGCACCATCTCCGTCAACCAATGTATATGTGTATATTTCACCCGCATCTACACCATTACTAGACAATAACCCAACCCGCCTCTTAGCCGTTGCATCGCGGGCCACCGCTGTTGAAGAAAGCCTAATCACGGTAGGCAGCTCGTTGACTGGCGTGATTGTTATTCTAATTTCCAGTGTGTCAAAAGATGTTCCATCCGATACGGTAACCAGAACGCGATATTCTTGGTCTGCGTTCTGGTCAATATTACCTTGTGCGTCCCTTGGGTTTTCATAATCTGGAATATATTCGTCTTTGAATTGTACGATTCTTGTGTTTCCTGTTGTTCCAACCATCTCAAACAGTGCGGCATCGTCAGTTGAAAGCGTATAGGTCAAAGTATCCATATCCGCATCCGTCGCGGTGATGATGATTGCTGGCTGTGTGTTTTCGGGAAAAGTTGATTCGTACGGAGAAACACCACCATTGGGGGAGGTGATCTCGGGGGCAGGATTAACGACAAGGGTCAAATCGCGATGATTGTTTGTTCCAAATAAACCAGCACCCGCCGCTGATATGCGAATGCTATATGAGGTTTTTCCGTCAGTCAGAGCTTCGTTTATGGTCAGAACCCCGTTATTTAGACTAAAGAAACGAGCATCATCTCCGCTCAGCGCATAAGACAGGGATTGAGCGTTAAGAACCGTGTTTTGGGCGGTGAAGGTTGCTATCGTATCACCTGTCACAACCGTACTACCAACATGAAATATGAGGCTTTCTGGTAATGCCTCATCTGCGGGTAATGCCGCATCGACAATATACCAAGCACCTAGATTTTGGTTTTGGTTAAAGGCAGTGGCACCCACAAACATTATGAACATATTGGTCACATTACGAACATCCCAGCCACTGATGTCTTGGTCAAAGTCAGCTGCCCCATTAAACATATTCTCCATATTGGTCACATTGCTGACATCCCAATCACCAATATCTTGGTTAAAGTTTCTAGCATTACTAAACATACCCCACATATCTGTTACCCGAGACAAATTAGGTCGATCGGTTGCTTGTCCTGCTAGGTTGGTCGCTCCGGCAAAAGCATTTCGCATTGAAGTCCATTGCTGACTCCCCCATTGGTTGATGGCGATAATGCTGTTGGAATTATCATTGCCAGAACCAGCACCAAAATAAATACGCGGGAAGTTGCCGCTGATGCGAACGGTATAAGTCCCTGCAGCGTCATACTCATGCGTGGCGTAGCCGGTCTGGCTAGTACTGGTCTCTTCATCGCCCCAATTAACACGGTAATCGTAGCCCCTACCTGCTGTTGGAATGGTGATCGTCTGACCTGCCGCTACCCGCCAAGTAGTCACGAAGTCGTCTGTTGGTAGCGGGTCATCGCTAACAGTAATGATAAATGTTTTGGAAAAATCAACTTCACCATCATTAACATTGATTCTGATGTTGTAGCCTGATTCATTTGCGGCAGGCGTGTTCTTTATTCTTAAACGGGTGCCATCAATCGTGAATAATGCGTTGTCGGCATCACCCGTTCCAGCAACCAATGTGTATGTGTATATTTCACCCCCATCTACACCATTACTAGACAATACCCCAACCCGCCTGTTAGCCTCTGCATTACGCGCCACTGCTGTTGAAGAAAGCCTAATCACGGTAGGCAGCTCTTTGACTGGCGTGATTGTTATTCTAATTTCCTGTGTGTCAAAAGATGTTCCATCCGATACGGTAACCAGAACGCGATATTCTTGGTCTGCGTTCTGGTCAATATTACCTTGTGCGTCCCTTGGGTTCTCATAATCTGGAATATATTCGTCTTTGAATTGTACGATTCTTGTGTTTCCTGTTATTCCAACTATCTCAAACAGTGCGGCATCGCCATTTGAAAGCGTATAGGTCAAAGTATCCGCATCCGTCGCGATGATGTAGGTTACTTCCTGTACGTTTTCTGCCAGCGTTATTTCATGCGGAGAAACACCACCATTGGGGGAGGTAATCTCGGGGGTCGGATTAACGACAAGGGTCAAATCGCGATGATTGTTTGTTCCAAATAAACCAGCACCCGCCGCTGATATGCGAATGCTATATGAGGTTTTTCTGGCAGTCGGAGCTTCGTTTATGGTCAGAACCCCGTTATTTAGGACAAAGAAAGAAGCATCATCTCCGCTCAGCGTATAAGGATAATCTCTAGGAGATTGACCGTTAAGAGCCGCGTTTTGGGCGGTGAAGGTTGCTATCGTATCACCTCCCACAACCGTACTGCCCACCTGAAATGTGAGACTTTCTGGCAATGCCTCATCTGCTGATAATGCCGCATCGACAATATACCAAGCACCTAGCCTTCGGTTAAAGGCAGTGGCACCCTCAAACATATCCTCCATATCCGTTACTTTCCTAACATCCCAACGGCTTATGTCGTGGTTAAAGGCAGCGGCATTCTCAAACATATGGCTCATGTCAGTTACACCACTGACATCCCAATCACCAATATATTGGTTAAAGGCATCGGCATCCTGAAACATACCTACCATTTCAGTTACACCACTAACATCCCAGTCGCCTATGTCTTCGTTAAATTTGCTATCGTAACGAAACGCATAAGACATATCCCTTACCTTATTCAAATCAGGTCGGTCGGTTGCTTTCCCTACCATGTTGGGTGTTTGATAAAAAGCACTATTCATTGAAGTCCATTGCCCCGTTCCCCATTGGTTAATGGCGATGATACTCTCGGAATTAGCAGTGCGACTCGCTCTAAAATTAATCCTTGGGAAACTACCGATGATGCGCACGATATAATCGCCTGAGCCATCATACTTATGCGTGGCATTGCCTGTATAGGTCTTTGTATCCATTCTGCTATCGCCCCAGTTTACGGTATAACTATACGTTTCATTAGAGCTTGTTGGAATGGTAATTGTCTGATCTGCCGTTACCCGCCAAGTGGTCACGAAGTCGTCTGTTGATAGCGGGTGATCGCTAACGGTAATGGTAAATGTTTCTGCAAGGTCATGTACTCCATCACTGACTTGGATTCTGATGTTGTAGAAAGATTTACCTGGGGCGGGTGTGTTCTTTATTCTCAAACTGGTGCCATCAATTATGAACGCTGCGTTATCTGTATCGCCATCTCCGTCAACCAATGTATATGCGAATGTTTCACCCACATCTAAACCATTACTAGACAATAACCCAACCCACCCGTTAGCCGTTGCATCACGAGCCACTGCTGTTGAAGAAAGCCTAATCTTGGTAATCGGCTCGTTGACTGGCACGATTGTTACGGTAATGGTTTGCATGGCGGTCGATATTCCGTCCGATACGGTGACTAATACCCTATATGTTTGGTCTTCATTGCGATCTATATTACCTTGTGCGTCCCTTGGGTTTTCATAATCTGGAATATAGTCGTCTTTGAATATTAGTGTTCTTGTGTTTCCTGTTCCAGTTATATCAAACAGTGCGGCATCGCCATTTGAAAGCGTATAGGTCAAAGCATCCGCATCCGTCGCGATGATGGTGGTTACTGTCTGTATGTTTTCTGCCAGCGTCATTTCATACGGAGAAACACCACCATTGGGGGAGGTGATCTCGGGGGCAGGATTAGCGACAAGGGTCAAATCGCGATGATTGTTTGTGCCAAATAAACCAGCACCCGCCGCTGATATGCGAATGCTATATGCGAGTTTTCCGGCAGTCTGAGCTTCGTTTATGGTCAGAACCCCGTTATTTAGGGCAAAGAAACGAGCATCATCCTCGCTCAGCGTATAAGTAGGGAATTGACCGTTAAGAGCCACGTTTTGAGCGGTGATGGTTGCTATCGTATCACCTGCTACAGCCGCACTGCTCACCCCTAATGTGAGACTTTCTGGTAATGCCTCATCTGCGGGTAATGCCGCATCGACAATATACCAAGCACCTAGGTTTTGGTTAAAGGCAGTGGCACCAGCAAGCATATCAATCGTACTCACTTTCCTAACATCCCAATGGCTTATGTCTTGGTTAAAGGCATCGGCATCCTGAAACATACCACGCATATCAGTTACACCACTAACATCCCAGTCGCCTATGTCTTGGTTAAATTTGCTATCGTAACGAAACGCATAAGACATATCCCTTACCTGATACAAATCAGGTCGGTCGGTTGCTTTCCCTACCATGTTGGGTGTTTGATAAAAAGCACCATTCATTGAAGTCCATTGCCCCGTTCCCCATTGGTTAATGGCGATGATACTGTTGGAATTAGCAGTGACACTCGCTCTAAAATAAATCCGTGGGAAGGTGCCACTAATACGGACGGTATAAGTCCCTACATCGGCGTAAGTATGCGTGGCGTTACCTGTCTGGTTCGTGTCGGTATTACTATCGCCCCAATCAACGGTGTAATTGTACGTTTCATCAACTTCGCCTGCTATATTCGTGAAGGTTGGAATGGTAATAGTCTGATCTGCCGTTACCCGCCAAGTGGTCACGAAGTCATCTGTTGATAGCGGGTCATCGCTAACGGTGATGGTGAATGTTTTGGAAAAAGCATAGACACCATCATTAACATTGATTCTGATGTTGTATCTTGATTTACCTGTGGCGGGTGGTGCGAGTATTCTTAAACTCCTGCCATCAATTGTGAACAATGCGTTGTCTGTATCATCATCGCCAGGGACTAATGTATATGTATATGCATCACCCGCATCCATATCAGTGGCGGACAATAGTCCAACCCGCCTGTTAGCCGTTGCACTACGCTCCACTTCTGTTGAAGAAAGTATAATGTCGGTCGGGGCTGTTTCGCTGACTGGCTTGATTGTTACGATAATGGTTTGCGTATTGATTGATATTCCGTCCGATACGGTAACCAGAACGCGATATTCTTGGTCTGCGTTTTGGTCAACCACCCCATCTGAGTTTCTTGGATTTTCATAATTTGGAATATACTCGCCCCTGAAGCTTAATTCTCCTGCGTTATTTATCTCAAACAGTGAGACATCATCATTTGAAAGCGTATAGGTCAAAGCATCATTCGCATCTTCATCTGTCGCGGTAATAGTGGTGACTGCATGGGTGTTTTCGGGGATAGTTATTGCATACGGAGAAGCACCATTGTTAGAGGTAATCTCGGGTCTCGTATTAACGACAATGGGCAAATATCGATAATTATTTTTTCCAAATAAATCCACACCAGTAACCGATACGCGAATATTATATGAAGATTTTCCAGCAGTCGGAGTTGTCTTTATGCTCATGACACCTGCTGAAGTGAGGGTAAAGAAACTAGCATCAGCTCCGTCGGCAAGCGTATAGATCGGGCTTTGATTTTTTAAATGATCATTCTGAGCCGTGAACCGTATTACTTCGTTTCCTGCACCCAGCGGGGGAATTACTAATTTAGGCGCGGTGATATACCAAGTGCCTAGGTTTTGGTCAAAAGCGTTGGCATTCAAAAACATGTCATCCATATTCGTTGCTTTCCTAACATCCCAATCGCTAATATCTTGGTTAAATTCGTTAGCATGTTCAAACATAGAAGCCATATTGGTGACTCCGCTAACATCCCAATCACCTATGTTTTGGTTAAATTTGCTAGCATACTTAAACATTTCCGACATATCCGTTACCCGAGATAAATCAGGTCTATCGGTTGCTTGTCCTTCTAGGTTGGTCGCCCCTTCAAAAGCTTCATTCATTGAAGTCCATCGCCCCGTTCCCCATTGGTTGATGGCGATGATACTGTTGGAATTAGTATCGCCAGAACCCGCATTAAAAGAGATGGCTGGGAAAGTGCCGCTGATACGGACGGTATAAGTCCCGCTACTCTCGTATTTATGAGTGCCTATCCCAAAGTGTCCAGAGTCATTACCATCACCCCAATCCACAAAGAATACATCAGTTCTTCCTGTCGTCCCTGTTGGAATGGTGATAGTCTGACCTGCCGTTACGCGCCAAGTGGTAACGAAGTCGTCTGTTGATAGCGAGCCACTGCTAACAGTAATGGTAAATGTTTTGGAAAAATCATTTTCACCATCATTAACATTGATTCTGATGTTGTAGTCTTGTTTACTTGCGGCGGGTGTGTTCTTTATTCTTAAACTGGTGCCATCAATCGTGAACAATGCGTTGTCGGTAGCACCATCTCCGTCAACCAATGTATATGTGTATATTTCACCCGCATCTGCATCGTTATTAGACAATAGACCAACCCGCTTGTTAGCCGTTGCAGCACGCGCCACTTCTGTCGAAGAAAGATCAATGTCGGTCGGGTCTGTTTCGCTGACTGGCGTGATTGTTACTCTAATTTCCTGTGTATCAATCGACTGTCCGTCCGATACGGTGACCAGAACACGATATTCTTGGTCGGCATTTTGGTCAACCTCCCCAGCTGAGTTTCTTGGGTTTTCATAATCTGGAATATACTCGTCTTTGAATCTTAAATATCTTGTGTTTTCTATTCCAGTTATCTCGAACAGAGCGACATCGCCATTTGAAAGCGTATAGGTCAAAATATCATAGAAATCTCCATCGATCGCGGTGATGGTGGTTACTGCCTGCGTGTTTTCTGGGAGTGTTATTTCATCCGGAGAAACACCATTACCGGGGGAGGTAATCTCTGGTCTATAATTGATTATAAGGGTCAAATCTCGATGGTGGGTAGGTCGTAGGGTAGGATCGCCAGATGGACCAAGCACATCACCACTAACCGATATGCGAATATTATATTCAGTTTTTGCACTATCCGGCATTGCCTTTATGCTCAACACACGTCCGCTTAAAGTAAACAAATCAGCATCTGCCCCTGAAAGTGCATAGGTTTTGGGTGTATCATTTAAGTAACTATTCTGAGCCGTAAAAGCGGTTATTTCGTCTCCTGCATCAAAGGTTGGGTCCACGGATAAATCCCCAGTGACATACCAATCACCTAGGTTTTGGTCAAAAGCACTGGCGTAATAAAGCATATTAAACATATACGTTACACTGCTGACATCCCAATCGCCTATGTCTTGGTTAAAGGCTGTGGCTCTATGAAACATATGCCCCATATAGGTCACATTGCTGACATTCCAATCGCCAATATCTTGGTTAAATGCAGCAGCATGTTGAAACACAAATCCCATATGCTCAACATTGCTAACATTCCAATCGCCAATATCTTGGTTAAATTTGCTAGCATACTTAAACATACCCGACATATCCGTTACCCGAGATAAATCAGGTCGGTCGGTTGCTAGTCCAATCAGGTTTGTCGCTCCAGTAAAAGCAGATGCCATTGAAGTCCATTGCTGACTTCCCCATTGGTTAATGGAGACGATGCTGTTGGAATTAGTATTGCCTTCACCCGCATTAAAATAAATGCGCGGGAAAGTGCCGCTGATACGGACGGTATAGGTATAAGTCCCTGCTCTGGCACCATATGTATGCTCGGCATTGCCTGTCTGGTTAGGACTGATGTTTCCATCGCCCCAATCAACGATGTAATTGTACGTTTCGTCAGCTTTGCCTGCTATATTCGTGTAGGTTGGAATGGTGATCGTCTGACCGTCCACCACGCTCCAAGTGGTAACGAAGGGGTCTGTTAATAGTGGGTAATTAATAGTGAATGCTTTTGCAAAACTATGTATCCCATCACTGACTTTGATTCTGATCTCGTAGCTTGATCTATCTCTGTCGGGTGGATTCTTTATGCTCAAACTGGTGTCATTAATTATGAACGATTCGTTATCTCTATCGCCATCTCCTTGAACCAATTGATATCTGTATATGTCACCCACATCTCTATCGTTATTAGACAATAACCCAACCCGCCTGCTAGCCCCTGCATGACGAAACACTGTTGTCGAAGAAAGTATAATGTCGGTCGGTGCTGTTTCGCTGACTGGCAAAATTGTTATTCTAATTTCCAGTGTGTCAAAAGATGTTCCATCCGATACGGTAACCAGAACGCTATATTCTTGGTCTGCGTTTTGGTCAACCTCCCCAACTGAGTTTCTTGGCTTTTCATAATCTGGAGCATATTCGGTTTTGAACTGCAATATCTTGTTTCCGTCTCCAATCAACTCAAACAGTTCGGCATCGTTATTTGAAAGCGTATAGGTCAAAGTATCCGTACCCGTATCCATCACGTCGATGCCGATTGCTACCTGTGTGTTTTCGGAAGTAGTTATTTCATACGGAGAAACACCACCATTGGAGGTGATCTCGAGGGCAGGATTAACGACAAGGGTCAAGTCTCGGTGATGATTGTTTGTTCCAAATAAACCAGCACCCGCCGCTGATATGCGAATGCTATATGAAGTTTTTTCAACAGGCAGTGCTTCTCTTACGGTCAGAACCCCGTTATTTATGGCAAAGAAACGAGCATCATCTCCGCTCAGCGTATAATTTGGGGATTGACGGTTAAGAGTCTGGTTTTGGGCGATGATGGTTGCTATCGTATCACTCACTACAACTCGACTGGACACCTGTAATGTGAGACTTTCTGGTAATGCCTCATCTGCGGGTAATGCCTCATCGACAATATACCAAGCACCTAGGTTTTGGTTAAAGGCAGTGGCACCAGCAAGCATACCAACCATACTCACTTTCCTAACATCCCAATGGCTTATGTCTTGGTTAAAGTCGGTGGCATCACGAAACATTTCCGTCATACTGATCACGCTACTGACATCCCAATCGCCAATGTCTTGGTTAAAGGCGGTGGCATCACGAAACATACTCCCCATATTGGTGACACTGCTGACATCCCAATCGCCAATGTATTGATTAAATTTTTCAGCACCTCTAAACATTTCCGACATATACGTTACCCGAGATAAATCAGGTCTATCGGTTGCTTGTCCCTCTAGGTTGGTCGCTCCAGTAAAAGCATATTCCATTGAAGTCCATTGCCCCGTTCCCCATTGGTTAATGGCGATGATACTCTTGGGATTAATAATGCCAGAAAACAAAAGGCTAATGTGCGGGAAGTCGCCGCTGATGTGGACGGTATAAGTCCCTGCGGCATCATACACATGCTTGGCATCACCGTCATATACGTTGTTGTCTTCTGCTTCACTACCGCCCCAATTAACGGTGTAACTATACGTTCCACCAGCCTCTGTTGGAATGGTAATTTCCTGACCTGCCGTTACGCGCCAAGTGGTAACGAAGTTGTCCTTTTTTATATCCAAAACGACGGTAATGGTTCTGGTTCCCCTTGCTTGGTTGCCAGCCACATCATATACCGTATAGGTGATGACGTAATCGCCCGCTCTATTCGTATCTATGGCACTGACGGGACGACCTCGGAAGGTAAAGGTCTTTGTGATTGAACTCGTAATATCCCCATCAATATTGTCGCTGGCCATGGCGCCAGCATCCGTATAAGGCGTACCCAATCCGATGGATAACGTCTCACTGCCAATTAACTCGATGACCGGTGCGATACTGTCCAGCATGATGATAACGACATCGGATGGGGCTGATAGATGCCCTACCCTGTCTGTTGCGGTTACCGTAATCGTGTTGTTGCCTTCTTCCAGCGTAACGGGAATTGTCCAAGCACCATTTCTATCAGCCTTTGCCGTTGCACCGACAAGGATTGTATCGCCACGCAATAGTTGTACGGTTGCCCTCGCCTCAGCGGTTCCAGTTAGCGTGAATGATGCCGTATTGACCGCTCGTGCTTGAGTGCTAATGATGGGTTTGTCTGGTGCTACGCTATCCCGTGTGATGGTAGCACTACGCTGATTATTCATTCCAAGCTCATTCGTCGCTGTGGATGCTATCGTAATCGTATAAGAGTCCATAGTCAGTGCTGTTTCGAGGACAAGATTATTCCCATCCAACCTAAACGTTTCAGTCCCCGAAAGAAGCGTATAAACGGGGTTTTTACCGTTAAGAAATCTGTTTTGAGCCGTGATGGTTGCTATCTCATCACCTGCTACAGCCTGACTGTTCACTGGGAATGTGAGGCTCGCTGTTAATGTTTCATCTGTGGGTAATGCCGCATCGGTAATATACCAACGCCCCAGGTTTTGACTAAAGGAACTAGCGTCCTGAAACATACGCCCCATACTGGTAGCACTGCCGACATTCCATTTACTGATGTCTTGGTTAAATTTGGTGGCACCATTAAACATTTCATTCATACTGGTAACCTTGCTGACATCCCAATCGCCAATGGGCTGATTAAATGCTGTGGCATTCTTAAACATCGATGCCATTTTGGTAACCTTGCTGACATTCCATTTACTGATGTCTTGGTTAAATTTGGTGGCATTAAAAAACATTTCCCTCATACTGACAACCTGCGACAAATCAGGCTTGTCTTTTGCCTGTCCAGCCAAGTTACTCGCACCTTTAAACGCCTTTGCCATTGAAATCCATTTCCCAGTTCCCCATTGATTTATGGCAATGATTTTGTCTTTACTATCTCCCTTACCATTAAACAAAATGCGTGGGAATGAGCCGGTAATAACAACGGTATAAGTACCTGCGGTATCATACTCATGTGTGGCATTGGCTAGCTGATCGGTGCTGAACTGTCCATCGCCCCAATCCACCATGTATCTATAACCACTGCCTACTACTGGAATGGTGATGGATTCGCCCACTGTGGTTATCCGCCAAGTGGTCACAAAGGGATCTGGCGATGCCGTCACCGTGACGACTCGGGTGACTGCAATCGCAGCATTGCCTCCCGTATCGGATACCGTATAGGTAATGGTGTAAACGCCCGCTATGCTGGTACCGACCGCATCGACCATACCACTGGCGGCGGTAATGGTCGTTGTGATTGAACTCGTAATATCCCTGTCGTTGTCGCTTGCGCTGGCACCAGCATCCGTATAAGGTGTGCCCAATTCGATGGATAACGCCTCACTGCCAAGTAACGTAATGACTGGTGCGGTACGGTCCCGCGTGATGGTAACGCTACGCTGATTAGTCATTCCAAACTCATTCGTCGCTGTGGATGCTATCGTAATCATACGAGATACCGCATCAGGCTCTATTTTGAAGATAAGTCTATTCCCATCCAGCCTAAACGTTTCAGTCCCAGAAAGGAGCGTATAAGCAGGAGATTGACCGTTAAGAACCACGTTTTGGGCGGTGAGGGTTGCTATCGTATCACCTGCTACAGCCGTATTGCTCACTGTGAGCGTGAGACTCTCGGGTAATATTTCATCTCTTGGGAATGCCGTATCGACAATATACCAAGCACCTAGATTTTGGTTAAAAGCGTTGGCATTATGAAATATTTGATCCATATTCGTTACTTTCCTAACATCCCAACGGCTTATGTCTTGGTTAAAGGCGGTGGCATCATGAAACATATACGCCATATTGGTCACATTGCTGACATCCCAATCACCAATATCTTGGTTAAAGTCGTCAGTATGTTCAAAAAGCGTGCCCATACGCTCAACATTGCTGACATCCCAATCGCCGATGTCTTGATTGAATTTTTCAGCATACCTAAACATACCCCACATATCTGTTACTCGAGACAAATCAGGTCGGTCGGTTGCTGCTCCTATAAGGTTGGTTGCTCCAGCAAAAGCCAGCTCCATTGAAGTCCATTGCTGACTTCCCCATTGGTTGATGGCGATGATACTGTTGGAATTAGTATTGCCCTCCCCCGCATTAAAATAAATACGCGGGAAAGTGCCTGCAATAGTAATTTTATAAGTGCCTGCGGATACATACTCATGCTCGGCATTGCCTAGCTGGTTAGGACTGACGCTTCCATCGCCCCAATCAACGAAGTAATTATAGTCACTACCACTTGTTGGAATGGTGATCGTCTGACCTGCTGTTACCTCCCAAGTGGTAACGAAGTCGTCTGTTGATAGTGGGCTATCGCTATCGCTAACGGTAATGGTGAATGTTTTGGAAAAATCATGTACTCCATCACTGACATTGATTCTGATGTTGTAGCTTAATCTATCTGCGGCAGGCGTGTTCTTTATTCTTAAACTGGGTCCATCAATTGTGAACAATGCGTTGTCGGTATCACCATCTCCGTCAACCAATGTATATACGAATGTTTCACCTTCATCTACACCATTACTAGACAATAACCCAACCCGCCTGTTAGCCTCTGCATTACGCACCACTGCTACCGCAGAAAGTGCAATATCCGTAGTCGGTTCGTCGACGACTGGCGTGATTGTTACGATAATGGTTTGCGTGTCGGTCGATATTCCGTCCGATACGGAGACTAGAACGCTATATTCTTGGTCTTCATTGTGATCTATATTACCTTGTGCGTCCCTTGGGTTTTCATAATCTGGAATATAGGCGGCTTTGAAGCTTAATTCTCCTGCGTTATTTATCTCAAACAGTTCGGCATCGTCATCTGAAATCATATAGGTCAAAGTATCCATATCCGTATCCATCGCGGCGATGGTGGTTACTGTCTGTATGTTTTCTGCCAGCGTTATTCCATATGGAGAAGCACCACCATTGGGGGAGGTAATCTCGGGGGTCGGATTAACGACAAGGGTCAAATCGCGTTGATGGTTTTTTAAATATAAATAATCACTCGTCAGTGATATGCGAATACTATATGAAGTTCTTCCAGCAGGCAGTGCTTCTCTTACGGTCAGAACCCCGTTATTTAGATTAAAGAAACGAGCATCATCTCCGCCCAGCGCATAAGACAGGGATTGAGCGTTAAGAACCGTGTTTTGAGCGGCAATGGTTGCTATCTTATCACCTGCTACACCCACACTGCCCACCTGAAATGTGAGACTTTCTGGCAATGCCTCATCTGCGGGTAATGCCGCATCGACAATATACCAAGCAGCTAGGTTTTGATTAATAGCGTTGGCACCCTCAAACATATCCTCCATATCCGTTACTTTCCTAACATCCCAACGGCTTATGTCTTGGTTAAAGGCAGTGGCATGCTGAAACAGAGCACTCATATCAGTTACACCACTAACATCCCAGTCGCCAATGTCTTGGTTAAAGACAACGGCATTCTCAAACATTCCCCTCATATCCGTTACCAAAGATAAATCAGGCTCATCGGTTGCTTGTCCTGCTAGGTTGGTCGCTCCTTCAAAAGCAGATCGCATTGAACTCCATTGCCCCGTTCCCCATTGGTTGATGGCGATGATACTGTTGGAATCATAATTGCCAGAACCAGCATTAAAATGAATACGCGGGAAGGTGCCGCTGATGCGAACGGTATAAGTCCCTGCATCGTCATACTCATGCATGGTGTTGCCGGTATATGTCGTTGCATCCATGCCTCCATCACCCCAGTTGACGGTGTAACTATAGCCACTGCCTGTTGTTGGAATGACAACAATCTTTCTACTGTCCGTTACCCGCCAAGTGGTAACAAAGTCATCTGTTGATAGCGGGTTATCACTAACGGTAATGGTAAATGTTTTGGAAAAATCATGTACTCCATCATTAACATTGATTCTGATGTTGTAGTCTTGTTTATCTGCGGCAGGCGTGTTCTTTATTCTTAAACTGGTGCCATCAATCGTGAATAATGCGTTGTCGGCATCACCCGTTCCAGCAACCAATGTGTATGTGTATATTTCACCCGCATCTACATCGTTATTAGACAATAGACCAACCCGTCTGTTAGCCGTTGCATCACGCGCCACGGCTGTTGAATAAATCTCAATATCCGTAGGCGGCTCGTTGACTGGCGTGATTGTTACGATAATGGTTTGCGTGGCGGTCGACATTCCGTCCGATACGGAGACTAGAACGCTATATTCTTGGTCTGCGTTTTGGTCAATATTACCTTGCGCGTCCCTTGGGTTCTCATAATCTGGAATATATTCGTCTTTGAAACTTAATGCTCTTGTATTCCCTGTTTCAGTTATCTCAAACAAATCAGAATCATACCTAGAAATAGAATAGGTCAAAGTATCATTTGTATCCGCATCCGTCGCGGTGATGACGATTCCTATCTGTGTGTTTTCGGGGAGCGTTATTGCATATGGAGAAGTACCACCATTGGGGGAGGTAATCTCGGGGGTCGGATTAACGACAAGGGTCAAATCGCGATGATTGTTTGTTCCAAATAAACCAGTAGCCGCCGCTGATATTCGAATGCTATATGAAGTTCTTCCAGCAGGCAGTGCTTCGTTTATGGTCAGAACCCCGTTATTTAAGGCAAAGAAAGTAGTATCATCTCCGCTCAGCGTATAAGCAGGAGATTGACCGTTAAGAACTGTGTTTTGAGCGGCAATGGTTGCTATCTTATCACCTGCTGCAGCCGCACTGCCCACCTGAAATGTGAGACTTTCTGGTAATGCCTCATCTGCGGGTAATGCCGCATCGACAATATACCAAGCACCTAGATTTTGGTTTTGGTTAAAGGCAGTGGCACCCTCAAACATTATGAACATCTTGGTCACATTACGAACATCCCAGCCACTGATGTCTTGGTCAAAGTCAGCTGCCCCATTAAACATATTCTCCATATTGGTCACATTGCTGACATCCCAATCACCAATATCTTGGTTAAAGTTTCTAGCATTACTAAACATACCCCACATATCTGTTACCCGAGACAAATTAGGTCGATCGGTTGCTTGTCCTGCTAGGTTGGTCGCTCCGGCAAAAGCATTTCGCATTGAAGTCCATTGCTGACTCCCCCATTGGTTGATGGCGATAATGCTGTTGGAATTATCATTGCCAGAACCAGCACCAAAATAAATACGCGGGAAGTTGCCGCTGATGCGAACGGTATAAGTCCCTGCAGCATCATACTCATGCGTGGCGTAGCCGGTCTGGCTAGTACTGGTCTCTTCATCGCCCCAATTAACACGGTAATCGTAGCCCCCACCTGCTGTTGGAATGGTGATCGTCTGACCTGCCGCTACCCGCCAAGTAGTCACGAAGTCGTCTGCAGAATCAGCCTGTATCGGACTGGTGATAACCAACAGTACGAAAAAGGCGACGAAGTACCTGATTAAAAGAGTGTATGGTGCTGATGCAATCAAAAGCATTGGACTACCCGACAATAGCGGAGCATAAATTGACCACGCACACTGTTTTTTTGGGGGGGGGGGGGGGGGGGGGGGGGGGGGGGGGGTAGTAGTTGGTAACCTGTTGATAATTAAGCATAATTTATAGTAATTTGTGTGATAATTCTTTTTTATCCAATGATGTCAATCTGATTATTTATAAAGATACCCGACATTCAGTACGCTTTTTATTTGCTTGAAAATCAAATTTCGGCTCAATGCAAGGTGTCGTAATATACCTTCCTGAGACTTATGCTCAATTAAAAGGGCATCTGCGAACGAGTTATTGGGCGGTTTGTTTCCAAGACATTTGACGGTATCCTCAAGGGTTTATTGAATGAACGCTATTTTACCATATTTAAGTGGTACCCCGGGTGGATTTATGCAAAGGCAGGTCTCTTCCTATAATATCCTTGCCACCAGCGAAAGGTTTATGCTCCTCTGTACCATACAATCTTTGCATAATACAACCCTTGTTAGACCAATGTTAGACCAAAACAGCATATCCCCCTTTGTCCAAAGCTAAAATGTCCCTTTTGACTTATTCAGAGGGGTTATGACACCGGTTTTTGCTCCTGCAAAACCGGCATACAGTACGTCCGTACATAAGAGGAGATTATTACATTGAGCAAAACAGAACTTGTCCGTATATCGGTTATTCAATCCATCATCGGTAGCCAGCAGGCACTAGCGACTTCGGTCCGACCTTTTCTCATGAAAAACTCACCGAGCTTCATGATTTCCGTTTCTCGGTGGAGACCTTGCGTAAGTCGGGCTTGTCGGTTAATTCAAAATCAGCCCAATTTTAAGAAAATAAATTGTTTAATAACAAAGACTTAAATATTCACAACAGGCTAAAAACGCCATTTTCAGACAAGCCCAAACCTAACCCCCATTGCCCATGTCCATTGACAGACTACCTTATCTGCCAATTTGATAACGCCAACAGGAGCAACGTAAACAGAACAAGCCAGACTGCTAGTGCACGGTGAATCAATTGTATGGCTCGTTTGATGTCTTTGGGTTTCGCTTGTTCACCGCTGCCTAGATAGGGTTTGTCTTGTCGTACACCGTGATAGATGGCGGGCCCACCGATGACAATATCCAATGCGCCTGCTCCGGTTGCCATGACTAAGCCGGCATTGGGGCTTTTATGCTTGCCAATCTGGTTGTGCCAAGCCTTCAATGCTTGGTATGTGGTGCCGCTCACGGCATAGCAAATGGCGGTCAGCCGAGCAGGTAGCCAGCCCAGAACATCGTCAAGACGAGCTGCAAAATAACCGAATTTTAGGTATTTTTCATTTTTATAGCCCCACATCGCATCCAGCGTATTGATTAGACGATGCAGTAACGCACCTGCTGGACCCAGCAACGCATACCAAAATAGCGATGCGAAAACACAGTCATTGCCATTTTCAAGTACCGATTCTATGGTTGAGCCAACTATTTCGGTTTCATTCATGTTATTGGTTTGGCGGCTAACAATCATGGACAGGTTGATGCGCGCGGTTTTGTGGTCGCCGATTTGCAGTGGCTCAATAATCGCTATGGCATGTTGTTTCATACTCTGCCAACCGATGACGAATGTCATAATCACAAGCTCCAGAATAATCTGAATCATTGGTGCTTCGACCGCTGCCTGCATCAGCCACACCAAACCGACAGGTAAACTAACGAGTATCAGCGTAGCAATGCCGCCTCTTAGACGCGAGCGTTTGTTATTGAAGCGTCGCTCAATCCAAAGTGCCGCCGTGCCAAACCAAATGAGCGGATGAAATCGGGGTTCGCCAATAAGTCGGTCTAACAGCAAGGCGGTGCTACAAATTAGCACTGGCAAAAAGGCTAACAACATTTCAGGCATCACTGTTTTATACCCATGCTGGCAGTCAATTGTGCGTAACCTATCTCGTCTTCCAGCATCGTTGCCACGCGGTCTATATCGTGTTGTCGCCGTGTTTTATAGTCGCTACTCACGCTATTTGCCAGCCCGCCCCAGTTCAATAATGCGCTACAGGCTTCGTGGTGGTCGAATACGCCATGCAGATAGGTGCATAAAATTTGCTTGTCCGCTGAAATCACGCCATCAGCACGGTCCCCTAGATTGATTGCTGGACGATGTAGCGCCGCACCGCTGGTTGCACCGATATGAATTTCATATCCTTCCACATGGGTGGGGGTATCGCTTGTTTTGCTTTGATGCGTTCCATTTTGCCGCTGTTCATTGAGCAGATTGGTGTTTAATGTGCCGCATACTCGGGTTAGTTTTTTGTTTGCTTCGAGTTTGGTTTCAAAATCCATTAACTGCAAGCCTTTGCACGAGCCGGATTGACCTTCTAGACCGTACGGGTCATGTATCGCCTGCCCAATCATTTGATAACCGCCACAAATGCCCATCAGTTTACCGCCATAACGCAGGTGTTTTTTGATATGTTCGTCCCATTTGTTGTCGATTAACCAAGCCAAATCGCTGATAGTGTTTTTACTGCCCGGCAAGATAATCAAATCACTCGCTGGAATCGCCTGCCCGCCACCAATAAAGCGCACATCGACCTGTGGGTGTAAGCGCAAGACATCAAAATCGGTGTGATTGCTGATGCGCGGAATACGCGGCACAACCACTTTAAGGCGTGCTGGCTTGTGGGTTTTCTCCCGTCCATGTAGCACTTGGCAATGATCAACCGCATCTTCTGCCTCGATATGTAGCCCCTCAAGATAGGGCAAAACCCCTAGCGTTGGTATATTGGTTTTGTCGTTCAGCCAATCAATACCCGAATCCAGCAAGGTCTTGTCGCCACGAAAGCGGTTTATCAGAAACCCGCACACCAATTTACGTTCATGCTCGGCAAGACAAGCCATCGTACCCGTCAAATGTGCGAAGACACCGCCGCGCTCAATATCGGCAACCAACAATACAGCGCAATTGACGGCTGTGGCAAACCCCATATTGGCAATATCATGTTCACGCAGGTTAATTTCTGCCGGACTACCCGCCCCCTCGACAATAATCAAATCATACTGAGCGGACAGACGGTGATACGCTGCCAGCGCGTATTGCATCGCTTGTTGTTTGAAGGCATGGTATGCGACCGCATCCATGTTACCAATGGAATGACCGTTAATAATCACCTGTGCACCTTGGTCGCTATTGGGCTTAAGTAAAATCGGATTCATATCGGTATGCGGCTCAACCCCACACGCCAACGCCTGTACCGCCTGGGAACGCCCAATTTCGCCGCCATCAATGGTCACCGCACTGTTTAATGCCATATTCTGCGGTTTGAACGGCGCCACACGCCATCCGTTTGCCTGAAACAGGCGACACAATCCCGTGGCAATGACACTCTTGCCAGCATTGGAGGTTGTGCCCTGAATCATAAGCGTAGTAGCCATCGCTGGTTATGAACGTCGGATAGTTTGATTGTGCTTGATTAACCGGACTGCCGTTATTAAAATCCCATCATCCGCTTTGTATTGACCGTAACAATTTGCTCGCCACGCACTTTGTGCATATCCTATCTGAAGCGACTATCATGGTTAGCAATGGTTATCAACAGAGCAGTTTTAATTTTACATTTCACACAACCTCTACACAACCAATCAAAATATTATTATGCAATATACTTACGAACGAGAATTCACCTATAGCCGCACTTACCGAGGACCACTTCGTTGCGTCATCCTCGACTGGGCAGGTACGACTATGGATTTCGGTTGCATGGCACCCGCTGTAGTCTTTTGTCAGGTATTTGAGAAAGCAGGTGTGCCGATTAGCATCGAAGAAGCGCGTATCCCGATGGGCGCACATAAAAGAGTCCATATCGGCTTAATATGCGAAATCCCCAGCGTTCGCCGCCGCTGGGTCGAAAAACATGGGGTTGAACCGACAGATGACGATGTTGGACGCATGTTTGCCGATTTTGTCCCTATGCAGGAGGCTTGTCTTTCTGAATATTCACAACTTATTCCGGGCACCCTCGAGGTCATTGCTGAATGCCGCAAACGCCACTATAAAATCGGCTCAACTTCTGGTTATCTGCCGGGCATGTTAGCCATCAATCAGGCAGATGCCGAAAAACAGGGCTATATTCCCGATGCCACTTTCGGTGCGGGTGATGTAAAACGCGGTCGCCCATTCCCGCACATGGTATTGCGTAATATGCTTGAACTCGACATCTCACCAGTACAGTCAGTGGTCAAAATTGACGATACGCTAACCGGTATTGAAGAGGGTTTGAATGCGGGTTCATGGGCGATTGGTTTAGCCATTTCTGGCAATGAAGTCGGCGTACAACTTGATCAATGGAATGCCTTTTCCGAAACGGTTAAACAAAAACATCGCGATAGAATCTACCCCACCATGTATCAGCGTGGGGCACACTATGTGATCGATAGCATCGCCGATTTGATGCCCTGTCTGGATGACATCGAAGCCCGATTAAAACGCGGCGAAAAACCGTAAGTCGGTATTTCGCTGTAGCCTTCCGTAGAGACTGTGCAAAAAACCAACATTCGTCGTTCCTGCGAAAGAGACTGTGCAAAAACCCAACATTCGTCGTTCCTGCGAAAGCAGGAACCTAGTAAAACACTCAAACCCGCAAGGGTTTTCCACCTGTAACGCATGCCTAGCGAGGGTTTCTTGCACAGTCTCGTATAGCGAGGATAGCGGTTATGGACACCTCTGTTAAACAGGATTTTTTCGTAACCGGTTTTGACACACTAGAAGGCAATAACTATCGTGCAAAGATTTCATTATGAATTGCCCTTAAAGATACCCTGCCTTCAAGCGTTCAATGAGTGAATCCTTTGGAAAAGAAGCATTTTTATCAAATTTATACTGTATTCCCATCTCATTCCATAGGATAAATTGCATAGGAATTACGCAATAATTCGTCATCTTTAGCTAGGGATTGTTCTCATTTAAGATAAAAGATGCGACTCCTTCTGTGGAGAAGTATGGTGTCCCTCTGATGGAATATCCCAACCATTACTAGAAATTACAGAGAGATCGCTAACCGTGTCCCTTGATCGATGGCGCGTTTTGCGTCTAACTCTACTGCCATATCGGCACCGCCTATCAAGTGGCAGGGCTTGTTAAGCCCCTCGCTCAATTCTTTTTGAGAGTCCTGCCCAGCACAGATAATAATATTGTCCACTTCCAGCAACTTTGCTCCCAAATTTGCTCCATGAGCAGACATCAAATGCAACCCTTCCTCATCTATGCGTTGATAAGTACAGCCAGACAACATTTTTATGCCGCGTTTTATTAACCCAATTCTATGTATCCAGCCCGTGGTCTTGCCCAGATTTTTGCCAATCCTTTCAGGCTTGCGCTGCAGTAGGTAGATTGTGCGTGGAGAGGGAACTACGCTTGCTTCAACGCCTTCGATGCCGCCTCGACTTTGCAATGTCATATCAATTCCCCATTCTTTCATAAAAGCCGGGATATTCTGACTGCTGGATTCACCTGCATGAGAAAGATACTCCGCAACGTCGAAGCCGATGCCACCCGCACCTATTATGGCAACTCGGTCTCCGACCTTCGCGCTTCCATTGACAACATCTACATAGCTCAGTACAGATGCGTGCCCGATGCCGTCTATGTCGGGCGTACGCGGCACTATGCCGGTGGCGAGAATTACTTCATCAAAGTCCGAATTATTCAAATCATCGACGCTGACTCTCTGGTTGAGTTTTATCGTAACATTCAATAGTTCTAGCTGACGGGCGTAGTAGCGTAATGTTTCATAGAACTCCTCTTTTCCCGGTATCATTTTTGCGAGGTTAAATTGACCGCCAATTTTGTCGCCACCATCGAAAAGGGTGACGGAATGCCCGCGTTCTGCCGCCGTTACAGATGCAGCCAATCCAGCTGGTCCAGCACCTACCACAGCGATTGATTTGCTCCGCTTCGTTTTTCCAACAACCAATTCCAATTCGTGACAAGCTCGTGGGTTCACCAAACAGCTAGTAAGCTGACCGTTAAAAATCTGATCCAGACAGGCTTGATTGCAAGCTATACAAGTATTTATTTCATCAGCTTTGTTAGCCTTCGCTTTGTTGACGAAGAAAGAATCCGCCAACAAGGGTCTTGCCATGGATATCATGTCGGCATCACCTTGGGCTAATACTTCCTCGGCGACTTCAGGCGTATTAATTCGATTGGAGGTAATCACCGGGACTGTAAGCTGGTCTCTAAATTTAGCGGTTACCCAGCTAAATGCTGCACGCGGCACCTTGGTAGCGATGGTGGGAATGGTTGCTTCATGCCACCCAATACCTGTATTCATAATCGTAACGCCGGCTTCACAGAGTGCCAGACCTAGTTGTAGCACTTCTTCATAACTACTGCCGCCTTCTACTAGATCAAGCATAGACAAGCGGAATATGATGATGAATTCTTTGCCTACTCGTGCGCGCACTCGACGAACTATTTCTAGCGGGAGGCGTATTCGGTTCTCATAGTTGCCGCCCCACTGATCTTTTCTTTGGTTGGTGCGCTCGGCTATAAATGAATTAATAAAATAACCCTCGGAGCCCATGATTTCTACGCCGTCGTAGCCTGCCTGTTGGCAGAATTCGGAGAAATTCGCAAAGTCTGCTATTTCCTGTTCGATTTGTTCTTCGCTAGCCTCGTTTGGCACATAACGATTGATAGGAGACTTGATCGGCGAGGGGGCAATCAGGTTTTCTTGTCGTGAATATCGCCCAGTGTGTAGGATTTGCAAACAAATCTTGCTGTCTTCTTGGTGAACAGCATCGGTTATTAATTGGTGATTCTCAATCTGTCCAGTCTGTTTAAAAACAGGAACAGAACCCACGGGAAGGCAGTGTTCACTAGGCATGAACCCGCCAGTGACAATCAGAGCCACGCCACCTTTAGCCCTTTCCGCATAGAAAGCCGCCATTCGACTATGGCTGTCAGGGATATCTTCTAACCCAGTGTGCATTGAACCCATCATGACTCTATTTTTAAGGGTAGTAAACCCTAGATCCAAGGGTTCAAATAAATGAGGATAGGGAGAGTTATTGAGATTTTTCATCTGATTATTCACCAAGAGTTAATTAGGAAGTGCTTCACAAGGCGTGTAAAACCTTGTCATTATTAGAGTACAGATATTGGCTTGTCGGAAAATGGGGGGGGAGGGGGAATTTAGAGGGTTGGGTTATTCCGCATGGGCTTGTCGGTTAATTCAAAATTAGTCTAATTTTAAGAAAATAATATCTTTAATAACAAGGTCTTAAGTATTTACAACAAGCTAAAAAATCCATTTTCCGACAAGCCCCGCATGCAACACATGCCTAGCACGGATTTGTTGCACAGTCTCTGTTTGCAGGAATGACGCATGTTGGATTTCTGCACTGCTTATTCCGTAGTGATTAAGCAGTTTATACGCATAAATGACCGATTGAGACTGCTTTTGACACCGAAAACAAAAGAACTATCGTGCAAAGGTCGCTCTAAATTTCATTATGAATTGCCCTTTAAAGATACCTTGCCTTCAAGCGTTCAATGAGTGAATTCTTTGGAAAAGAAGCATTTTTATCAAATTTATTCTGTCTTCCCATTTCATTCCATAGATGAATCGCATAGGAATTACGCAATAATTCGTCATCTTTAGCGAGGGTGCCATCAAATATTGATAACCAATTTTTCCAGTCAACAGGATAAAAATAAGTGGGTGGCTTGGCTTTATCAAGCAGATTAAAATGCTTAAGTGCGTTAGTAAACCCTGCTGGACCACCCGCCTCTCCCCAGCCAGTGAGGAATGTACGTTCATCGCGCATTGTTATCTTAGCGATAATCTTTCTTCTCATTTTCTTGATTTTACGTCTAGCACTGTCATAGGGCAGTAATTTATTAGGGGCACTGCAAACAGACATTAATAATTGACTCAATATATGTTGAGGAGGAAACTTAAGAACACCTATTGCAACATATTTATTATCTTCAAAGCCATATACCAAATCCTCATTAAACACAAATGGTTTGAGACAAATCACATCCATATCAACCCAAAAGTTGCCTTTTTCATACAACAAACTCCAACGAAACCAATCTGAGAAAATAGCATAGCTACCACCATGAGCAGTAAAAATATCTTTTTCAGGAATAATCTGATTGGCATCCATTAAAACAAAACGCCCCCCCCCCCCCGCATCTGGGATGTTAGCGACATCGCCATAGGTATAAAGGTGGAATTCACAGCCATGATAAAGAAAAGACGCTATGCAGAGTTGTTCTATCTTCGATAGCTCTGTGCCAATCCAAAGTGCTTGAATAATATTGTTCATTTATGGGTATTGGTTCAGGTAAATAGTTCTGTCCAAAACTCGGTATTGGCGGCAATTTGAAAAAGTTGAAAATTTTATCAGGTTTGTTTCAAGGCAATGGCGGAGAGAGAGGGATTCGAACCCTCGATACGCTATTAACGTATACACACTTTCCAGGCGTGCTCTTTCGACCACTCAGACACCTCTCCGCTGTACCCTAGACAAATTGACCTATTCATAACAACCCACAAAAGATATTCTTAAAATAAGCCTTCAACATCGCCTTGTTGATTGATGCGAATGCGGTTTGCCGCTGGTTCTCGAGGCAACCCTGGCATAGTCATAATGTCGCCACAAACGACCACAATAAAACCGGCTCCAGCGGATAATCGGACTTCTCGAACCGGCAGAAAATGTCCGGTCGGTGCCCCTTTTCGGTTCGGGTCGGTCGAAAAACTATATTGAGTTTTAGCAATACAAACCGGAAAATGACCAAATCCATCATCCTGAAGTGCCTGAATATCGTTGATGATTTTCTGGTCGGCAGTAATGTCATCGGCACGGTAAATTTTGGTTGCCACCGTTTTGATTTTATCCCACAACGGCATATCATCGGGGTATGCGGTGGTAAATTGGCTTTCGCCACTATCGGCAATTCTTGCCACCTCTTGCGCCAGATCGATGGTGCCGGCACCACCGTCCGACCAATGGTTGGCATCGATGGCTTTCACGCCATAACTCGCGGTCAATTCGCGTATTGCAGCCATTTCGGCATCGGTATCGGCACTGAATCGGTTAATCGCAACCACCGTGGACACTCCATAGGATGTAACATTTTCGATATGGCGCGCCAAGTTGACACAACCCTCTTTCACTGCGGACACGTTCTCTTTGCCGAGGTCGCCCTTGGCTACTCCGCCGTGCATTTTCAATGCGCGTACTGTGGCGACCAGAACAACCGCATCGGGTGCTAAACCAGCACTACGGCACTTGATGTCAAAGAATTTCTCTGCGCCCAAATCGGCACCGAAACCAGCTTCGGTTACAACATATGGAGCAAGTTTCATAGCCGCCCGGGTGGCAATCACCGAATTACAGCCATGTGCGATATTGGCAAATGGGCCACCATGAATAAATGCCGGATTATGCTCTAATGTCTGCACTAAATTGGGGGCAATCGCATCTTTAAGTAAAACGGTCATTGGCCCCGGTGCCAGCACTTCAGATGCGCGCACTGGTTTGCGATCGCGCGTATAACCAATCACAATTTGACCCAGTCGCCGTTCCAAATCGTGTGCATCTTTAGCCAAGCAGAATATCGCCATCACTTCTGAGGCAACGGTAATATCGAAGCCATCTTCGCGTGGATAACCATTCGCCGCACCACCAAGCGAGCTAGTTATATGGCGCAACGAGCGGTCATTCATGTCCACAACTCTTCGCCACGCCACCCGCCGGGTGTCAATCTCGGCGGCATTGCCCCAATAAATATGATTGTCTATCAATGCCGACAACAGGCTATGCGCCGAAGTAATGGCATGAAAATCGCCGGTAAAATGTAAATTGATGTCCTCCATCGGGATGACCTGTGCGTAGCCACCCCCCGCAGCCCCGCCCTTCATACCAAAACAGGGTCCAAGTGACGGCTCGCGCAAACACACCATCGCTTTTTTGCCGATTTTATTCAGTCCATCGGTGAGTCCAACCGATGTGGTGGTCTTCCCCTCACCCGCTGGGGTCGGGGTAATCGCAGTAACTAGAATCAGTTTGCCATCGGGGCGATCTTTTAATGAATCAATATAATTGAGGCTGACCTTTGCTTTGGTATGACCAAAGGGTATCAACGCTTCATCGGGAATGTCTAATTTAGCGGCTATTTCAGAAATAGGCTTAATAGGCGCGTTTTGCGCGATTTCAATGTCACTCATCGGTATTATTAAATTTAGGTTAATCTGTTATTGTTGGTTAGCTCATGCGCCACGTTCTCGCTCACTAATTCGGATGATAATACCTTTATACTTCCTTTACCGATGGTATATCCGACAGTCAAACTGCTGATTGCGACATATTCGACGACACCGATTTTACCACCGTATGTACTGACTTGCTTGATTTTAATTACCCACATTAACTTATCAACAGTTACGCTAAGAGACGGTGCAAAAACCGAACATTCGTCGTTCCTGCGAAAGCAGGAACCTAGTAAAACACTCAAACCCGCAAGGGTTTTTCGCCAGTAACGCATGCCTAGCGAGAGTTTCTTGCACGGTCTTTTATGTGGCGATGCCATAATCAACGTGATGCGTTATAATACGCTCCCAAATAAATTTTCCCTGCACAAACCGGCTTGAATATGTCCGACAATATACTGCTCACCAGAAGGCATGGTGGTGTCGTTACCCTCACCCTGAATCGTCCGCAACAATACAACGCATTGTCAAGTGAATTGCTCCAACGGTTATCTGCTGAACTGGATGCTATCGCCACAGATTTAACCATCCGTGCGGTTGTTATTGCCGCTAATGGCAAGGCATTTTGTGCCGGGCATGACCTCAAGCAAATGTGGCAGAAACAGAATCAGGACGAACACGCGCAGTTATTCGGCAAATGCAGTGAGGTGATGCTTAAGTTAGTTAATTTGCCCCAGCCGGTGATTGCAAAAGTACAGGGAATGGCGACCGCGGCAGGTTGTCAACTGGTCGCAACCTGTGATCTTGCGGTCGCCTCTGAGCGAGCGCGGTTTGCAGTATCGGGGATTAGAGTCGGCTTATTTTGCGCGACTCCAGCAGTGGCATTGAGCCGCAACATCGGTCGCAAACGCGCCCTGGAAATGCTGATGACCGGGGAGTTTATCGAGTCCCAACAGGCTTTAGATTATGGCTTGGTGAATCAGGTTGTGCCAGCAGAAAATCTTACTCAGGCAGTGAATGACTTGGCTGACAACGTGATTCGTCATCCGTCTGCTGTTGTTGCACTCGGCAAAAAACTGTTTTATGAGCAAATTCATCAGCATTTAAGTGTTGCTTATACAACCGCAAACACCGCCATCGCTATCAATATGATGCTTGATGAAACTCAAGAAGGCATCGATGCTTTCATCGAAAAACGCCCACCCAACTGGGACTTGTAACCACTTTCAAAACAAAATTACACAATAACTGAAAATGACTGAACATAACATTGCGGTACTCGCAGGAGATGGCATCGGCGAAGAAATCATGGCACAAGCCATCAAGGTACTCAAAGCGGTCGAAGCACGCAACTCGGTTCGCTTTAACCTAACACATGGGCTGTTTGGTGCTGTTGCATGGTTTGAAACGGGGGATAGTTTTCCCGCTGAAACCATCGCTATCTGTGATAAAGCCGATGCGATTTTGAAGGGCACGGTGGGTTTGAGCCATGAACAATCGAAACAAATTCCCATCGACCAACAACCCGAGCGCGGGGCATTGTTGCCACTGCGAAAACGCTATGACACCTATGCCAATTTCCGACCGGTGTATCTGCCTCGTGGGCTGGCACACTTTTCGCCGCTTAAATCTGAAATTATTGGCGACGGCATCGATATTATGATTATTCGTGAATTAGTCGGCGGACTGTATTTTGGCGAAAAACAAACTGGCATCAATGAGCAAGGGCTGCGCTTTGCGCGGGAAACGCTGGAATATAATGAGCAACAAATCCAGCGTATTGTTGAAATTGGTTTTGAATCTGCCATGCAACGCAACAAATTACTGCACAGTATTCACAAGAGTAATATTTTGAAATCCAGCGTATTATGGACTGAAGTAGTCGGGGAAGTCGCGCAAGATTTTCCTGAAGTAGAAGTGCAGCATATGCTCGTCGATGCGGCTGCCACACACTTATGCCTCAATCCGAGACAGTTTGATGTCATGGTCATGGAGAATTTGTTTGGCGATATTATCAGCGACCAAGCAGGCGGGATTCTCGGTTCACTGGGGTTGATGCCATCCGCCTGTATCGGCGCGGACAAGGCTTATTATGAACCTTCGCACGGCTCCGCCCCCGATATTGCAGGCAAGAATATCGCTAATCCGTATGCCATGATTGGGTCGGTGGCGATGATGCTTGACTTGAGTTTTCACATGCGCGAGGAGTCCAATAACCTGTGGCATGCAATGGAATCTGTATTTGTCGCGGGTTACTCCACACCTGATTTGTCAAAACCGGACAGCGGCGTGACTATGGTCAGCACCGATGAGTTCGGAGATCGGGTTGTTGACGCATTAAACATGCCTTCCGTCCCTAAAACCCGCTGAAACCATAACCACGAAACAACCGCAATCGCTAAGACAACATGCAAACCGGCATCCTAACCACGCCGCCCGACTTTGCCCCTTCTCATTCAACCCTTGCCGACTGCGTTATTCTGATAACCGGTGCGACATCGGAAATCGGCAATGCAGTCGCCTTAGCCGCGGCAAAATCAGGGGCAATCATATTGCTGCTAGATCGGAAACAACGCACCATGACCTCGTTATATGACGCAATATGCACTCAGGGTTCGGCACCGCCGATGATGATTGAGTTTGACATGCTACGCGCCGATGCTGATGCCTTTGAGCGTCTGGGGACATCGTTACTCGAGCAGTTTCCAGAAATTCATGGTTTAGTGCATTGTGCGATGTGGAGTGCGCCCCTTACTCCAGCACCGCTGGCGGAAATAGAAATCTGGTCAAAAGTCCTCGACCAACAGTTGATAAAACCCATGTATCTAACGAAAACACTCTGCCCAAACCTGAATCATGCCAAACCCGCATCAATCATTTTTACCGTCATGGATATTGGTCGAGCAGGGCGCGCTTATTGGGGTGCTGTTGGTGCGGCATTTGCCGGAGTGGAAAATTTTTGTGAATCATTGAGTGCGGAATTATTCGACTATAAAACACGGGTCAATACGCTCGACCCGGGTAAAGTCAAAACCGCCATCAGAAGACACTTTTATCCAGCAGAAGCCAACGACCATTTAAGCACTGCAAACGACCCAAAAATCATTAACACCTATCTTTACCTCCTGTCACAGCAAAGCTATCCACACAGCGCACAGCGATTCTCGGTGCGATAACCCATACCCTAATATTGACCGAGAATTAAACACTCACGGCTGTCCAGTCTAGGGAATGCAGGAGATCGAGTTTGTGGAACACGTTAATTGCTAATAGGAGTGTTGCACTTATTATGTGAATTCAAGGTTTGACAGAATAACGAATCGGCAGTTTTGTGATTTTGCGTATCTCCTGGCCTGTTCTTTGCCAACCAATGGATTCTTGTCTTCTGACTTAGCTTCGAGAACGATGAGCGGGAAGCCTCTATCGTCCAGCAACAGGAAGTCAACGAAGCCATTGTTAGTTGTTTCAAAATTATGACCAAAGGCATCAAGTGCTGTTTGCGTGATTTTGATGTTTGGCTCAAGCTGAATGTTCGCCTTGTCCGCCGCATTATCAAAAAACCGCCAACCAGCCTGTTCGAGCAGTCGGTTGATTTTTATTCTGGCGGTTGCTTCTTTTGCGGACATTTGGTTTGATCGGCATTGGTTTGGTTTATAAGACCAAGGCAGGGAGCAGAAATATTGGAGTCCACAGTATACCAGAAATGCCGACGACTCCCTACAACATTGACCGTAGGCAAAAGAATTATCGTGCAAAGTGTTCACTTATTTATTGGTATAGGAATAGACCGATGAATCGGTTTACTCAAATGCCTCAAGCTCAGCACCTCAATCTCTAAAGGACTGTCTCCATATGAGAATTCGTTGCTGGTAATTGATATAATTCACCGTCAACACATCAATGCCACTAAAACAGTTAAAAAATGACCTTAGACAAATCTTATAATCCCCACGATATTGAATCCCGCTGGTATCACTATTGGGAGGATAACGGGTACTTTTCTCCCGCAGAATCTGACCCACAAAAATCGCCTTACTGCATTATGATACCGCCACCCAATGTGACAGGTAGCCTGCATATGGGGCATGCGTTTCAGGACACCATCATGGACGCGCTGACCCGATACCATCGGATGCTGGGTGACCGAACATTGTGGCAGCCGGGCATGGATCATGCTGGCATTGCAACTCAGATGGTGGTCGAGAGATTGCTCAATGCAGAAGGGCAAAATCGTCATGATTGCGGTCGGGAGCAATTCATCGAGAAAATCTGGCAGTGGAAACATGAATCGGGTGGCATAATTAGCCAGCAATTACGTCGTATGGGGGCATCACCAGATTGGGAAAACGAAAGATTCACATTAGACGATGGACTCAGCGATGCGGTCAACGAGGTCTTTATTTCGCTGTTTGATGAGGGGCTTATTTACCGTGGTAAACGGCTGGTCAACTGGGATCCTGTGCTGCATACCGCTCTTTCTGACCTTGAGGTTTTAGCGACAGAAGAGACGGGGAGTTTGTGGCATTTGCGCTATCCGTTGATGAATAGCGAGGATTATCTAATTGTTGCCACCACCCGACCAGAAACGATGCTCGGCGATAGTGCGGTGGCAGTACACCCGAACGATGAGCGATATCGACACCTAGTCGGGCAATTTGTCGCTCTGCCATTGAGTAATCGCAAAATCCCGATTATTGCCGATGAATATGTTGACCCTGAATTTGGCACTGGTTGCGTCAAAATCACCCCGGCTCATGATTTTAACGATTATCAAGTTTGGATTCGCCATCGGCATAACCAACAAATGACCGAGCAGATTCACGGCGGCTTAATCAATATATTTACCGATGATGCGTCAATCAGAAGCAATGACCCGCAAGATACGACAGGAGAGACAGAACGCGGGACGCAAAACGAAGGTCTGTTAATCCCGAATAACTATGTCGGGCTGAATCGTTTTGCAGCGCGTGAGAAGATAATAGCCGACTTGGACGCACTGGCATTGTTAGAGTGCGTTGATGAGCATAAATCGATGATTCCGCGCGGGGATCGCTCGGCGGCAGTGATTGAGCCTTATCTCACCGATCAATGGTATGTCGATTTAACCCGCGACCAGCTTGCCGATGGACGACCCGGCGGCAAGACAATCATTACCAACCCTGCCATTGAGGTCGTCAAAAACGGGGACATCGAATTTGTTCCGAATAATTGGAGTAAAACGTATTTCCAATGGCTTGATAACATCGAAGACTGGTGTATTTCTCGACAAATTTGGTGGGGACATCGTATTCCCGCATGGTATGACGAGCAGGAAAATATCTATGTGGGGAAAAATGAGACGCATGTCAGACGCAAATATGCCCTTGCGGATGATGTCTCATTGCGACAGGACGAGGACGTTCTCGATACATGGTTCAGCTCCGCATTATGGCCATTTTCCACGCTCGGTTGGCCACAAGAAACCGAACGGCTCAACGCTTTTTATCCTACCAATGTGCTGGTGACTGGTTTCGATATTATATTTTTCTGGGTTGCTCGAATGATTATGATGGGCACCAAATTTATCGGTCAAGTGCCCTTTCGTCAGGTTTATATACATGGACTCATCCGAGATGCTCATGGTCAAAAAATGTCCAAGTCAAAAGGCAATGTACTCGACCCGATTGATTTAATTGATGGTATTGAATTAGAGACCTTGGTCGAGAAGCGCGTCAAAGGCATGATGCAACCACATCTGGCAGAAAAAATCGCCCAGCAAACCCGCAAAGACTATCCTAATGGCATCCCCAGCTTCGGTGCCGATGCACTGCGTTTTACGTTTGCTTCACTGGCATCAAATGGGCGGAATATCAATTTTGATTTAGGGCGCATTGAGGGATACCGTAATTTCTGCAATAAAATTTGGAATGCGGCACGTTTTGTGCTACTCAATAACGAAACCAAAGTGGAAAATCGGCATAGCGAAGTCATATTATCGACTGCCGACAAATGGATTATTTCACAATTGCAACGTAGCACATTGAAAGTTGAGCAAGCGATAGCCCAATATCGGTTTGATTTAATGGCACATGCGGTTTACGATTTAGTTTGGAACCAATATTGCGATTGGTATTTGGAGTTGTGTAAACCCATACTCAACAATGTCGAAAATGTCGCACCGACGGCAACGCTTGACCATAAGCATCGTGCCGAGGCGTTACAAGCAGGCAGCAGACAAACGCTGGTAACGGTATTGGAAACGATATTACGCCTCGTGCATCCGATTATACCTTTTATCACAGAAGAAATCTGGCAACGCATTGCATCACTTGCTGATAAAGAGGGCGAAACCATTATGACCCAGCCCTATCCGCAATATGATGCCAGCAAAGTTGATCATGATGCCGAGCAGGAAATGGACTGGGTCATGCAGTTTATTTTGAGCATCCGCAAAATCAAAGGCGAACTCAATATTGCACCAGCAAAACGAGTGCCCGTGTTACTCGCCAACACCGCCGCTAAAGACTTGGAATGGCTCGAAAGGAACCGAGTCTATCTTGATGCGACCGCAAAAATAGAATCAATTACCTGTCTTGATGATACTGATGAACAACCCGAATCGTCAATTGCCATGCTCGGCAATATGAAATTGCTCATCCCCATTGCGGGATTGATTGACCAGACTGCGGAGTTGGAAAGATTGAATAAAGTAGCACATAAAATCCGCCATGAACTCGACAAAATCACGCATAAGCTCAGCCATCAAGGGTTTATCTCCAAAGCCCCCACCCATGTCGTCGATAACGAAAGAAAGAAATTAGTAACCCTCGAAGTTAAAATGGCGGGTATTTGCGAGCAGATTGAGAAAATTTCTGCGTTGTGATGGGAATGGGGAATTGTTACGGAATTTTATAATGAGACATTTGCATCAATCTACCCAGTGGCACGACTAAAACGGTAAAATAGCGTTCATTAAATAAACCACGGAAATAATATATGAACAAGATTGAAGCTGAAATTAAGGAGCTGGAAAAAATACTCATTAGTGATGGGATGTTTTATCAAATACCCGATTATCAACGACCGTATTCATGGGATAAAGATAACGTATCAGATTTGATTGATGATTTAGTAACTGGGTATATTTCAAATGAACAGGACACTTATTTTTGCGGCTCATTGGTTCTTGTAAACAATGAAGGGAATTCAAGGTTTGATATTATTGACGGTCAGCAACGAATGACAACATTTATAATTATATCATGTGTGTTTAGGGATATTTATTCGTCCAAATTAGGTAACAAAGCTCGCGATTTTATAACGGAATCAATTCAAGATAGGTATGACGAGGGAAAGAGAAAACTAACGCTTTTGACCGCTGAGCATCATCAAACAAATTTTGAACAAACAGTATTGAAAGGGCTTCGTGCCGCACCCACCAACAATTTCGAAAAAGAATTTCCTAACAATAAATACCTTCAAAATGCTCACTATATTAAAAGTTTATTAGATGAGAAAATAAAAGAGAATCAGATTACAGTAAATGATTTTGTGATATGGATTTTCGAAAAAGTTGTGTTAACCGTTATCACTTGTCCATCCCAAGACCGTGCAATACAAATATTTAATGTGCTAAATGATAGAGGAATGGCTCTAAGTTCTATTGATATTCTCAAATCATCATTAATGCAAAAATTAGATGGGATAGAAGACAGAAATAGCTTTAAGGCAACATGGACAAAGTTTAGTGAAAACTTAAAATTTAGAAATTTTGATTTAGATGGAATGTTGAACAGTTATCTTTATTACAGAATATCAACAAATCCTAAGCAACGTTTAGACAAGGAATTATTAGATGTTTTCAAGAAAGAGGATAAAGATGATGCACTTGCTATAATTCAAAATATAAGTGAATTTTCTTTAGCGTATATTGAAATATTAACAACCGAAGACAAAAGTATTTATTGCCTGCGATATTTGAAGCACGAAATATACTGGAGAAGTATTTTGTCAACAGCATTATTTTCAAAATACCCTGATTTAGAAAAATTAAAATCACTACTTGTTGCCTACTACTACCAAAACTGGATTGCGGGTGCTACCGTAGCAAGAATTAAACAAACAAGTTTTAATATTTTGAAGCTCGTTAAGGCAAAAGAAAGTATTGATGAAATAAAATCTGAAATGCAAGATAGTCTAAAGAAATATTCTACGACAAAATCTTTTAAGGAGGAGATTGAAGGCAATTTGGTTTATGGCAGAAGGTGGGATAGAGCGGTTTTATTATTAATTGAATATTTCTCTTCAGATGAAAGCAAACAAAGTTTCATTTCCATTGGAAATAAGTTGCACTTGGAGCATGTTTTGCCACAAACGCCAACTGATGAATGGAAGAAAATATTCTCTGATGAAGAATTAAAGATGTGGACTGACTCTTTAGCAAATTTAACACTCCTTTCAATGAAAAAGAATGTTCAAGCTCAAAATAACACTTTCAGAGAAAAGATTGAGATATATAAAAACAAAGATAACGTTAGCACTTCATTTCTTATAACCCAAGATATTATAGAAAGCAATAAATGGGAAGTGGCAGACCTTGAAAGGCGAAAAGAGAGTTTGCTCGGCAAGGTAATGAAAAAATTGGATTTGTTTTCATAAAGTTGGATATTCTCTAACTCCATGAGTGACAAGAGGATGCTGGCGTTCAGAGACTATGCAAAAAAACCCTCGCTAGGTTGGTTACATGCGGAACATCCAACCCCCTAAATCCCCCTTGTCAGGGGCTTTCTACTCCATTCCCCCCTGATAAGGGGAGCAAGGAATGACGAATATTGGATTGTTGCATAGTCTCAAAAAACAGGAACCCAGAGCCCGCCCGCACCTAAATAAAGCCCCGAGTTGCTATGAGTTCAATTATTTGAGCCGTGCTAACAGACGTTTGGTGTCGATACTCGGTATTTTTTCAAGTAAATTTTTAAGATAGACATTGGGGTCGGGCAAGGTGCGAATATCGGTCAAAGTTTCTCGTAAAAAGTGCTCACGATGTTGTTCGACAAAGGTTGCCCAATCAACCAAATACGGTTGCACTCTTTGCAATTGTTGACTAAATCTTTGCTGATGTATCTCGTCTGTTAATCCACGTCTCGAATATTCGCTGATGTCGCTACGCATATTCTTTAGATGAAAGTATAAAATACCAGCACATATTATCTGGCGACCTTTCTTTGGAAAACCGCCGCCTGCTCTATCTAATGATTTGATGTAATAGTGCTTTTCTCGTCGCATTTGATGAAACCCATGGTCACCAATACCCACAATCAAAGTTGGATCTACATACAACACCTCATCGCAATACCATAAATTAAGACCAGCGTATGTGTAAAAAGTATTTTTCATAAAATCCATATTGTGGATATTGTCCTTCATATTGGCAACCGTCTCTGGTATGGCGATATGGTCGCCATCCATTTTGCCAACAACATGTCGAGTTGTTTTACTCAGGGCAAAGTTAGTATAATTCACCAAGGAGCGCGGATCGGTAGAGGGCAATATTTTAAACTCTTTTGTGAATTGCCCAATAACAGTGGGTTGGTAAAAGAAGTATTTTATTTTATCTGGATATTTTTGGGCTAATTTCTGTGCGATATCAGGTGTGTTATCGGTTGTTTTGCTATCGTGAACGAGAATAATTTCATCCAAAAACGGTAGGTGTGATAGCACCGAGTCCTCTAGAAAATCCTCTTCATTATAAAGTCGATAATAACCACTAACACCGGGCTGACGTGGTGCGTTATAGATTTGCTGTGTGGTTAAACTGAATTTTTGATGTTCACCGAAGTAGGCTGAGGGGGGGAGGGGTAATGCCTCGTATTTTCTCAAATGTCGGCGAATGTTCCACCTACGCAATGTGAGACGCAGTGCGAATATGAATGGTGTGCGATTCGCTCGGCGAATCCAAGTCACAATAAATCCATACTTGTGCGATTCAAGTGCCTTGATTTTTTTTAACATCATTTTTAACATCACGATTTAATTTTCTATTCTGAGTGTATAACGAGTACGATTATAACTTGAATTCACATAATAAGTGCAACACTCCTAAGTCAGTCAAAGGGTACACTCGTACTCTTTTAACTGAACGGAAAAAAGGAGTAAAACATGACGAGATATACCCATTTGACTGAACACGAAAGATACCACATTTGCCTCATGAATAAGCAAAACTGTACACTGACAGAAATCGCTAAAACCATGGGCAAAAGTTAAGTCAACCATCAGCCGTGAAATTAAACGCAATAGCGTGATGTCGAAATTCAGTGCATGCCTTGCATCTGACCTAGCGCAAATAAATCCGTTGTAAATGTCTGCGGTGGCGTAATCGCATAAATGTCGTTAGCTGAAAAATGATAAGGATCGTTCTCGCCACACAGTGCTAGCCAAGCATCTGTCACCTGCTCGGTTGTGTGCCGAAAACGGAAAGCAAAGACAAGGTTATTGCCTTCTATAATAGATGTTAATATTAACCAGTGGACCGTGGCTGCAAGGTACACTGGAGAGTGGGATTTTATATCAATGTTCTCATTTCTAATACGAGGCAACCGCATCAGTTGGTCTGTTCTGATACGACACCAGTGCACCGCCACCGCAGTACACTCCAGCACGGAAATTACTCAGCATATGAGTGATGGGTGTTTTGATGCGAACCATTATATAGCCAAAGCTTTCTACGTTTTAGTGTTTTCTATTTGGAGATATTGGTATCAATTGCCCATGTCCGTCCTTCAATGTCCGTCCTTCAAGCCTCTTTTCGGGACTTCCACTTTCAGAACCTAACCGTCATTATCCAATCTCTGAAAATGGAACATGCAGAAAATCTGATATAAGATTGTCCAACAATGCGTTATCGTAGGGCAGCCCTTAAAACCTTATGATGGCAAGATGTATTGTTCGGGGCTTACTATGACACCATCTTCATCGGCATAGACATAGTGACCAACCGCAAAATTGACTCCGGCAAAACGCACACTAACATCGGCTTTACCTAAACCTTCCTTGATACTTTTAATCGGGATAGTGCCGATTGCTCTTACTCCAAGTGGCATTTGATTGATCTCCGCACTGTCGCGGATTAAGCCATAAACAATGATCCCAACCCAACCGTTATCGACCGCTTTTTGTGCGAGTATATCGCCGAGCATGGCACAACGGGTTGAGCCGCCGCCGTCTATGACCAATACCGCACCATTGCCTTGCTCGGACACGGCATGGCGTACCAGAGAATTATCTTCAAATGCTTTTACCGTGCGAATCGGACCGTGGAACTGAGCCCACCCGCCATAGCATTGAAAAATCGGCTCGCAGAGTTGGTAATTCGAATATTCATCGGTTAAATCAGCTGTTTTCATCGTCATTCTCTTTTGATAGGTTGTGCAAAAATCCAATACTCGTCGCTTCTACCCCCCCCCGACAAGGGGGATTTAGGGGGTTGAGTTTCTCGCATGGCATGCCTAGCGATGATTTCTTGCACAGTCTCTCGAGTATTGGTGGAGGGTCATGTGATATTGAGGCATCGATCAGCATAGCGGTTACAAAATCTTATTTCCTGACGGTAGGGAAAGACGTCGTGGCGTTTTTTAACAATCAAATCATGTTGTATTTTTTTCCAGTAACTCGGTTGCAACAAGTCTGCATGATGGAGCAAAAACCGTTGCCTAACTTTGGGATGATTGACTACGAATTGTTCAAACTGTTCAGGGAAAAAATCATCTTCGCCGATGTAAAACCACGGTTCAGAGGCTAATTCCTCCTCTTCGGATTTAGCTTTTGGTATGGCACGGATTTTCATTTTTGTCATGTGGCAGATTTCGTCATAATCATAGAAAATAACACGACCATGCCGCGTAACGCCAAAATTTTTCAACAGCATATCACCGGGAAATATATTGGCGGCAATGACTTCCTTTATCGCATTGCCATAGCTTTTGATGCTTTGGTCAATCATTGCATCATCTGCGTTATCCAAATAAATATTCAGCGGCACCATGCGGCGCTCGATATATAAGTGTCGAATAATGACCATGCCTTTTTCGATGCTCATGCTCGATTGTATGGTTGCCTTTAATTCTGCCAGCAAATCATCGGAAAATCGTTTTATCGGGAAGGCTACATGAGAAAACTCCAAAGTATCCGCCATTCTCCCAACCCGATCGTGCATTTTCACCAACTGATATTTTGCTTTAACGGTGGCGCGATCAATATCTTTCGGCGGCGTAAAGTGGTCTTTTATAACCTTGAAAACAAACGGGTATGACGGCAAGGTAAATACGCTCATGACCATGCCTTTAATGCCCGGTGCGATGACTAACTTATCGCTAGAATGATCCAGATGATATAAAAATTCACGGTAATACAAGGTCTTACCCTGTTTTTGGAAACCAATGGAAGTATAGATGTCGCCGCGACTCTTGGTCGGCAGTATATTTTGCAGAAAGCTGACCAGACCGGCTGGCACTTTGCTGTTGACCATAAAATAAGCACGCGTGAAGCTGAAAATCAAGGCAACATCATCGGCATCTGTGAGGATGGTATCGACATATAATTCCAAATCTGTAGCTAATAACAGCGGAATCACGAAAGCTTGTTGCTCTAATCCAATCAATGCTCGACCGACAATATACGCCGCTTTATTTCTATAAAATAACGCCGACACCACTTGTAATTGCCGATGAGGAGGCGGTCTTACGCCGCCATCGAGATAAGGTTCAAAGTTTTCTGTCAGAAAATCGAGATCGCGCGCAAGATTTTGCCAGCTACAATTCAAACCGAAACTATTTAATATTTGCTTAAAGGTTGAGCGTAGATTGTGTTCATCTGGATAATAGCTGGTATATGTCGGATTTTCCATGTCGAGAAAATCTGTCGCCGCCCCCGGTTTAACAAAAATATGCCGATTATTGAAATGCCTGCGATCAAATAAGCGACAAAAAACCGAGTTATAAAAACTCTCAGCCAGCTCAGGTTGCTTGTGATCATACAACAACCACATGTACTGGCGTTTTACATCCTGCCAATACGACTTGTCGAGTTCCTCAATATTGAGGTTGTTTTTAACGTATTCGACTGTCTCAGTAACGCGCAAATCGTAAAAATCAATGCGCTCTTTGCGGGCGCGTACCTCGCCCTCCCAGTCGGCGGTTTCAAAGCGTTGTTTGGCGGCGCGGGTAATTTTCTGAAAGCGAATAAAATGACGGTGAAAACCATACAGAATGGCTTCGGCAACTTGTTTAACAAGCGTAGCACTCATTTCATCAATATTGAAAAATTGCTGGGGATGGCGGGACTTATGTACAGGATGTACGGGTAAGATAACTGCTCCTGCGTTATCTGCCCTTCCGCCTTCCATGGCGGTCGTATGCCGAGGCGGTCGTATGCCGATTTTGCATCGTTACATGGATGTAACTTATTAGGGTCGCTCATTGACATCCTGTCCACCACCTGCAGAAGGCATTGTCTCGAGGAGTAAAACTCGGCAAAGTCCCACTGCTGGCGTGCACACTCATTATCAATAGCGAATTGCAGAGGTATCTCTGTTGCGGGTTAGGAACGAGAGCCCCTTGCATTCGCTTAGGCGGATTATTAGCTCGAAATTCAGAACTGATCTTCTTCGGTTGAGCCGGATAATGCCGTAACCGATGAAGCACCGCCCTGAATGGTGGTGGTAACATCATCAAAATAACCGGCTCCTACCTCTTGTTGGTGAGCCACAAAGGTATAACCCTTCGCCGCCGCCTCGAATTCGGGTTGCTGTACCTTTTCGACATAGTGCTTCATGCCTTCGCCACGCGCATAATCATGTGCAAGATCATACATCTGATACCACATGTTGTGGATGCCGGCGAGAGTGATGAACTGATAGGTATAGCCCATTGCAGCAAGCTCATCTTGGAATGAGGCGATAGTTTTGTCATCCAGATTCTTTTTCCAGTTGAACGATGGCGAACAGTTGTAAGCCAGTAATTTGCCCGGATAGGCTGAACGCACGGCTTCAGCCCATTCGCGGGCAAAGCCAAGGTCAGGAGTGCCCGTTTCACACCAGATAAGGTCGGCATAAGCCGCATAAGAAACGCCACGAGAAATGGCTTGTTCGAGACCATTCTTAACCCGATAAAACCCTTCCGCAGTACGCTCTCCGGTTACAAATGGCTTGTCGCGTTCATCATAATCGGAAGTCAATAAATTAGCGGCTTCCGAATCGGTTCGTGCCAACAGCACGGTCGGCACGTCCAGAACATCCGCTGCCAAACGAGCAGAAATCAAGGTCTGAATTGACTGTTGGGTCGGTAGCAACACCTTACCACCCATGTGCCCGCATTTTTTTACTGCGGCTAGTTGATCCTCAAAATGCACCCCCGCCGCCCCCGCGACAATCATGTTCTTCGCCAGCTCAAACGCATTCAATACACCACCAAAACCAGCTTCGGCATCGGCAACCACCGGTAAAAAGAAATCGATGTATTGCTCATTGCCTTGCTCGATGCCACGTTGCCACTGAATCTGGTCGGCACGGGCAAAGGAATTGTTGATGCGGCGCACGATGGTCGGCACCGAGTCATAGGCGTACAATGACTGGTCGGGATACATCTGCTCGGACGTGTTGGCATCCGCCGCAACCTGCCAACCGGATAGATAAATGGCTTCAATTCCCGCTTTTGCCTGTTGCACCGCCTGCCCAGCAGTGAGTGCGCCCAGACAATTAACATAGCCCTTTTTAGCTGTGCCATTCACCAACGACCATAATTTCTCGGACCCACGACGGGCGTAAGTGTATTCGGCTTGAACCGAACCGCGCAGTCGGACAACGTCTTCTGCACTATAACCGCGCGTTATATTTGCCCATCGTGGATTATTTGTCCAATCCTGTTCAACGGTTTTGATTTGCTCCGCTCTTGTCATGCTAATCACCTAGTATTTTGTGAATAAGTTAAAAATGAATTTGAATTTGAAAACGCAGGGTGGATAGTCTTGCATTCCAGCGCGGTTTACAATGCCACTAACACAATCTTTTTTAATCTGTATCATTAAAAAATTTAATGATAATTCTAGTTTCTCTTGAAAATATTTATAATGAGAGACCTTTGCATAAACCCACCCAGTGGCACCACTTAAAATGGTAAAATAGCGTTCATTCAGGGCTTGTCTGTTAATTCAAAATCAGTCCAATTTTAAGAAAATAAAATGTTTAATAACAAGGACTTAAATATTCACAACAAGATAAAAACGCTATTTTCCGACAAGCCCTTTATTGGTTTGAGTCTCAGCGAAGCGGTACCCGATCATTCCACTATTTGGAGGTTTCGGAATCTATTACACACCGAAAATCTGCTTGATTCTTTATTGGTGCAGATCAATCATCATCTCGCTAAAAACAGTCTTATTGTTGCTCAAGGCTCGGTCAATATTATCGATGCGACTGTGATTGAGGCGAAGCAATGCCGTTCTAAAAAGAACAAACAAGGCGACAATACCCAAGACCCAGAAGCGGCATGGAACGTGAAAACGGCATCCGATGGCAGGCGTAAAAGTACCTACGGATTTAAGCTGCACGCCAATACCGATGAAGATGGTTATCAAGAAAATGACCTATACGCCTGGCAATGTGCATGATTCATTGCATGATTTTGGGGAGTTTGAACATCTGTTAGGCGATAGGCACGGACAAGTTTACGCAGACAGTGCCTATACCCACAGGGCACAAGTGCCAACAAAGACAATGACGATAAACTGGGTAAGACAAACAATAGAATCTTGCACCGGGCTTATCGCAACACGCCATTAAGGGAGCAACAAAAAGCGCAGAATAAAAGGTATAGCAGTGTCCGCTATGTGGTTGAACGCACCTTTGGTTTGCTCAAACTGCATCACGGATTAGGCAAGGCAGATACATGGGGTTAGCCAGAAACAAAACCCGCGCACATCTGATTGCCATGAGCCATAATCTTAAAACTGGGATGAATATTTTCAAAGAACTGCAACGTTTAAAGGAGAGTTGCGCCTAAATGGGCAATAAAACAGATTAAACCCCACTAAAAGCGGTTAAAAGTGCCGAAATAGAAGCTTTTTTGGTGTCGTATTGATGATTGAGAGAACATGGGCGAAAATAATGAGGCAAATTTATAAAAAATCATGTTGTTTGTGAGTTGCGAGGGGTGTTTTGTAGATTATGCAAAAGTCTCTCAATGTAAGAATCTCCTCTGCCATAATCCCTCCTGAGGAAGTCAAAAGGGACATTACTGTTTTGGGGCTAACAGCAAATTTTTAGACTTGACTTTTTCCTATAAAGTATTAGTCTTATGGGCTGTGATATTGCATAGGTGTCACTAATCTTTGTTGGCAGCGCACCAGACTGGGAAGTTAACGTGCCTATGGTGTTGTGTCAATTCGTTAACATTTACCATTACATGAGGATGTACTTATGTCAAAATTAAAGAAACTCGAAAGTGAATTGAAAGATGGACGAATATCCCGTCGAGAATTTATTCAGTCCGCATCGATATTGGGGTTGGCGACAGTTGCACCAGCCGTATTCAACAGCGCATTGGCAGCACCAAAAAAAGGGGGCGTATTCCGAGTGGGGATTAGTGCCGGTTCGGTTACCGAGACTCTGGATCCGGGCTTAATAACCAGCCTGTTTGGGCAGGTGATGATGCGCGGTGGCACCCGCAATTGTCTCACTCGCTACACCAACACCAACGAGATAGTTGGTGATTTGGCAGAAAGCTGGGAAGCCTCACCCGATGCAGCCGTCTGGACTTTTAAGTTACGCAAAGGGGTTGAGTTCCACAATGGAAAAACCTTGGATGCCAATGATGTAGTGGCTTCAATCAACCATCATGTTGCAGAAGGCACTACCTCAGCCGCAAAAGCCATTGTCGAGCCCATTAAAAGCGTCAAAGCAGATGGAAAAAACACAGTGGTGTTCACCTTAAACGGTGGCAATGCCGATTTCCCAGTCACCGTCTATGATTACCATGTGCAAATCATGCCTGCGAATGCAGACGGCACCGCCGACTGGCAATCTGGCACTGGTACTGGAGCGTACATTATGGATTCTTACGAGCCTGGGGTGCGTGCCCACCTGACCAAGAACCCGAACTATTGGGATGACAGCCGCGGTCATTTTGATGAGGTTGAAATGATCACCATTGCTGATGTGGTTGCCAGAACCAATGCGCTAACCACTGGTGCGATTGATGCGATGGATCGATGCGACCTGAAAACAGTGCATTTGCTGGAACGCGACAGCAATGTCAAAGTGGTGGAGGTTACCGGCACTGGTCATCGCACCTTCCCGATGTTTACCGATACTGCGCCATTTGATAACAACCATGTGCGTATGGCGCTGAAACACGCCATTGACCGGGAGGCACTGGTGAAAACCATATTGAAAGGGCACGGTGCAGTCGGTAACGATCACCCGATTGCCCCGGCGAACCGCTACCACAACAAGGACTTGCCACAGCGTGCTTACGACCCTGACAAAGCGAAATGGCATCTGCAACAAGCGAGCTTGAGTTCGTTGGATGTTGATCTTAGTGTATCCGATGCCGCCTATGCTGGCGCAATCGATGCTGGCACACTGTACAAGGAACATGCGGCAGCCGCGGGTATCAACATCAATTTGATACGCGAACCAGCGGATGGCTATTGGTCGAATGTTTGGCTGAAGAAACCATTTGTTGCCTGCTACTGGAGTGGCAGACCGACTGAAGACCAGATGTTTTCTACTGCTTATGCTTCAGGTGCCGCATGGAACGATACCCATTTCGAGCATGCGCGATTTAATCAGCTGCTGGAACAGGCGCGTGGTGAGCTTAACGATGACACTCGCCGTAGCATGTACTATGAAATGCAACAAATTACGCGCGATGAAGGTGGTGTTATTGTGCCGGTGTTTAATAACTTCATAAACGCGATTTCCGCGAAAGTACAGTTCCCGCAAGATGGTTGGGCATCGGACCACGATTTTGATGGTTTTATGGGTATTCAAAATTGGTGGTTTGCCTAATATAAACGCTCCTTGACCGCAGTCATTGTCATGCTATCGGCAATGATTGCGGTTAGCCTGCTACTTAACCTGCCCCGCTTAACCTGACCTGATAACCGTTAGATTGTTTTGAACGATATTCTCCGTATGCTGGGGCATAGATTGGCACTGGGTTTGTTGACCTTGTTTGTGGTCTCGTTGATCATTTTTCTCGGGGTGAGTCTGCTTCCCGGGGATGCGGCTCAGGCAATGCTAGGGCAATCGGCAACCGCAGAAACCGTGGCCGCATTGCGCTTACAAATGGGGCTTGACCAGCCGGGTTACCTGCGCTATTTCTCGTGGCTCGGCGGTATCTTGCAGGGGGATTTCGGTGTTTCCATTGCCAATAAACGCGAAATAGCGGAATTACTGAGTGGGCGATTCTACAACACCTTGTTTCTGGCACTCATGGCTGCCATCATTGCGGTTCCCATCGCCTTGACGCTGGGCATTCTGGCGGCACTTTACCGTAACAGCTTCTATGACCGTGCCGTCAATGTCGTTACCCTGTCGTCCATATCCACGCCGGAGTTTTTCGTCGCCTATATCCTGATTCTGATATTCGCAGTGCAATTAGGTTGGTTTCCGAGTCTTGCCAATGTCGCTCCGGACACCCCGTTTTTGGAGCGGGTTTATGTTTGCATTTTGCCAGCAACCACCCTGACACTGGTGGTGGTGGCACATATGATGCGTATGACCCGCGCCGCGATTATCAATTTATTAGCCAACCCATATATCGAGATGGCAGCACTGAAAGGCATGCCTAGATGGCATATTATTGTTCACCATGCGCTACCAAATGCTTGGGCACCGATTGTCAATGTCATCGTCATCAATCTGGCATATCTGATTGTCGGAGTGGTCGTTGTCGAGGTGGTGTTTGTCTATCCCGGTCTTGGGCAACTGCTGGTTGACTCGGTGCAACGGCGCGATTTGCCTGTGGTGCAGGCTTGTAGTCTGATTTTCGCAGCAACTTATGTCTTGTTGAATCTGATTGCGGATATTCTTTCCATCCTCACCAATCCACGTCTGCTTCACCCAAAGTGACTGCAGAAAAGAATATGACAGAACAAGCAACGACTTCTAGTGAATCAGGGCATGGCGAATCGGTTCGGGGTGAATCAGCGCATGCCGAATCGGTGAGTGCGCTACCGCCACCACGCAATACCAGCAAGACAGCGACCGCTTGGCGGGCTTTGCAGAAAGCCCCGCTGACGGCGCAACTCGGTTTCATTATCATTCTCACCTACACCGTGGTCGCCCTATTCGCGCCGCTACTGGCACCCTATGGCGAATCACAAATCGTTGGCTCGGAATACAAAATTTGGAGTAGCCAGTTCCCGCTCGGCACTGATAATCTCGGTCGAGACATGCTAACTCGCTTGATTTATGGGGCGCGAAATACGGTCGGCATCGCCTTGATTACCACCATGCTGGCGTTCTTTCTCGGTGGTATCCTGGGCATTATGGCGGCGGTGCTGGGGCGTTGGTACGATCAGATAATCAGCCGTATTGTCGATGTACTGATGGCAATTCCCGCACTCATCTTTGCGATGTTGTTGCTGACTATTTTCGGCACCTCGATACCAACCTTGATTATCGTTATTGGCGTTCTCGATGCCACTAAAGTGTTTCGCATCGCTCGTGCGGTTAGTCTCAATGTGGTGGTTATGGACTACATCGAATCGTCCCGATTGCGTGGTGAAACCATAGCTTGGATTGCCTTGCGGGAGGTATTGCCCAATATCATGCCACCACTGGTCGCAGAGTTTGGTTTGCGCTTCTGCTTTGTCTTCCTGACCATCAGTGCCTTGAGCTTCCTCGGGCTTGGTTTGCAACCACCAACTGCCGACTGGGGTTCTATGGTACGCGATAACGCCACGCTCATCACTTATGGCGACATTACCCCACTGTTGCCAGCCGCCGCTATTGCTATGCTGACTATCGGTGTTAATTTTGTGGTTGATTGGTTTCTGCATAAAACCAGTGGCTTAAAAGATGACCACTGAACACAGCCCCGCCGATAATATGCCTATGCCTAAACCCCTGCTGGAAATGCAAGGGCTACGGATTGAAGGCTTTAGTGACGAGCAGTGGCATCAGATTATCAAAGGCGTTGATATAACCCTGTACCGTGGCGAGGTGCTTGGTTTGATTGGCGAATCTGGGGCGGGCAAATCCACCATCGGCATCGCTGCTATGGGTTATGCTAAGCCGGGCTGTCGTATAAACGGCGGCAGTATCCATTTCGATGGCATTGATCTGGTACAGGCATCGGAACAACAAAAACGTCAACTACGCGGTAAGCGTATTGCCTATGTGGCACAAAGTGCGGCGGCTTCGTTCAATCCAGCCCACAAGCTGATTGACCAGTTCGCCGAAACCGTCATTGAACATGGCATCGGTAGCAAAGCGGCGGCTTATGCCGATGCGAAGGACTTGTATGCCAAAATTAAAATGCCGAATCCGGATGAGATAGGCTTCCGTTATCCGCATCAGGTTTCTGGTGGGCAATTACAACGCGCGATGACGGCGATGGCACTTTCCTGTCGCCCTGATTTGCTCATCTTTGATGAACCGACTACCGCCCTTGACGTGACCACTCAGATTGAGGTGCTGGTAACCATGCGCGACATTGTCGAACAATTCAATTGTGCGGCGATTTACATTACCCACGACCTCGCTGTGGTGGCGCAGATGGCAGATAAAATCAAGGTATTGCGCTATGGTGAAACCGTAGAAGATGCCGACACCCGAAAAATGTTGTCCTCACCTCAGCACCCATATACCAAATCGCTTTGGGCGGTACGCTCGTTCAAGAAACAGGTTACTGCACCGCCGCCCGAAGCAACACCGCTCATCAAGGTGGAAAATATAACTGCCGCCTATGGCACAACCACAGTGCTGTACGATGTCGGTTTTGAAATTCATCGCGGGCACACAGTCGCCGTGGTAGGCGAATCAGGTAGCGGCAAAAGCACCACCGCGCGCGTCATTACTGGGCTACTGCCACCACAACAAGGCGCGGTCTATTATGACGGGGTTAAGTATCCGAGCGACTACCGCAAGCGCAATAAGGAGCAGCTACGACAAGCGCAAATGATTTATCAGATGGCTGACACCGCACTCAATCCAAGACACAAAATTCGCGACATTGTCGGTCGCCCATTGACTTTTTATCTCGGCTTAGAAGGTGCGGAAAAAGAACAACGACTGCATGAGCTGATGGACATGATTGAGATGACCCCAACGCAGTTTCTTGACCGCCTGCCAGAAGAACTGTCCGGCGGACAAAAACAACGCATCTGCATTGCTCGCGCATTGGCAGCCAACCCGACTTTTATTATTTGCGACGAGGTTACTTCTGCACTCGATCAACTGGTCGCCGAAGGCATCCTTAAATTACTGGATCGGTTACAACAAGAGTTAAATCTGGCATATATGTTCATCACTCATGACTTGGCAACCGTGCGCGCTATCGCCGATGAAGTGATTGTTATGCTTGGAGGGCGTATCGTTGAGCAGGGCGATAAAAACAAGATTTTCTCTCCGCCCTACCATGAATATACCGATTTATTGTTGTCATCGGTGCCTGAAATGGACCCAGATTGGATGGATACGGTGTTGACACAGCGAAAAACCACAGGCATATCGGCGGCGGGTAACTGAATAAAATGATTACGCTCATTCATAAGCATACCCGTCAGTCCATTCGCTTTTATCCTGATATAGCAAACAAAATCCCTGTTCGTACAAAACGCTCACTGCGTGTTGCATGAAAAATCAAATCAACATGAACGAGCAGACTATTGTAAAATACTAGCAATGGAACAAACCACAACAGTTCAGTCGATTATTCAGGCAAAAATGCTCGATTTTGAGCCATTGCATCTGGAAGTGGTCAATGAAAGTTTTATGCACAGTGTTCCAGCAGGTGCTGAATCGCATTTTAATATCACCCTTGTTTCCGAACAATTTGAAGGCAAAATGCTGGTTATGCGCCATCGCATGGTCAATCAAGTGCTTGCCGAAGAACTGTCCGGGACAATCCACGCACTTGCATTACATACGCTGACACCGAGTGAGTGGCAGGAAAAGGGTGGGCAGATACCAGATTCACCACCTTGTCTTGGCGGTTCAAAAGGTTGAATTTTTAATAGTACGGGTGAAATAAAATTATGGCATGGTGGGGAAAAGTAGTCGGCGGTACATTTGGATTTCTGATTGGCGGACCAATCGGTGCGATGTTGGGGGCAGCATTAGGTCATAAAATAGACGAAGGTTTTAGTCTTGGCGAACAACGCTATATACCCGGCGATCAAGAGCGCGTTCAGGCCGCATTTTTCACAGCCACTTTCTTGGTCATGGGACGTATTGCCAAAGCCGATGGCAAGGTTTCGACAGATGAGATATTGTTGGCAAAACAAGTGATGGATGGAATGCAGTTGAATCACGCTCAGAAAAAAGCCGCCATCGAACTATTTGATCGTGGTAAAGACCCCGACTACGATTTGACCGATGTTTTGCTACAATTTCGTCAGGAATGTCATCGCCGTTCAACCCTGATAAGCATGTTTCTCGAAATCCAGATACAGGCGGCATTTGCCGATGGTCGGCTGGTAGCCGAAGAAAACGCCATTTTAAGCGAGATTGCCCATATTTTTGGCATCAGGCAATCGGATTTGCATTTGATGATAGATCGGATACGGGGTGGTAGTTCGTCCCAATCAGCGAATAAGCACAGCGATGCCGATGCCTATAAAACGCTTGGGGTTACTAGGAATACGCCATACAATGATGTTAAAAAGGCATATCGTCGCTTAATGAGCCAGCATCATCCGGACAAATTGGTATCCAAAGGCTTGCCAGAAGAAATGATTAAACTGGCAAATGAAAAAACGCACGAAATTCGTATGGCGTGGCAACGCATACAAGAAATTCATAAGGGAAAGTAACTGCTTTTGTTATTTATTGACTGTGCAGGAAACCAACATTCGTCGTTCCCGCGAAAGAGACCGTGCAAAATCCAATACTTCGTCGTTCCTGCCCCCCTGCTGCCCCCCCCCCCGACAAAGGGGGTTTAGGGGGACTGTCGGTTAATTCAAAATCAGTCTAATTTTAAAAAACAATATGTTTAATAACAATGACTTAAGTATTCGAAACAAGCTAAAAACTCCATTTTCCGACAAGCCCTTAGGGGTTGGGTTTTACGCCAGTAACGCAACCTAGCATGGTTTCTTGCAGTCTCGGTGGGAGTTCAGAATAATCGCAGGAATAGCCAGATTTTTATCGGAGTTTGTTGTATTATCGCGTCCGCTTTGGAAATTCTATCAGGAAGGATAGTGCTATTTTATCAGGGCAATCCAGAACAATTTTAAGCGTACATTGAAACCTAAAGAAGAGCCATGACAGAATTATTAAATTATAGAAATATTGGGATATTCGCCCATGTGGATGCGGGAAAAACGACCATTACCGAACGCATACTGAGTCTGACGGGAAAGATTCACAAAATTGGTGAAGTGCATGATGGCGAAGCAACAACAGATTTTATGGATCAGGAGCGTGAGCGTGGCATTACCATACAGTCTGCTGCCACCAGTGCGTTTTGGGATGGGCATAGGTTTAACATTATCGATACGCCCGGGCACGTTGATTTTACAATCGAAGTGTATCGGTCGCTCAAAGTGCTAGACGGTGGTGTCGGTGTATTTTGTGGCTCGGGCGGTGTTGAACCTCAATCCGAAACCAACTGGCGTTATGCCAATGATTCGGAAGTGGCACGGATTATATTCGTCAATAAACTGGACCGCGTTGGTGCTGATTTTTATCGCGTATCAGAACAGATAAAAACGGTGCTTGGGGCAAAGCCATTGGTGATGGTTTTGCCCATTGGTATTGAGGATCATTTCAGTGGCGTGGTTGATTTGTTGTCGCGCAAGGCATGGATATGGGATGGGTCCGGCGATCCCACGAATTATCATATCGAGGATGTGCCAGCCGATATGGTCGATAAGGTAGAAATCTGCCGTGAAACATTGGTTGAAACGGCGCTTGATCATGACGATGATGCGATGGAGAAATATCTCGATGGTGAACAACCAGATATTGATACGATAAAAGCCTGCATCCGCAAGGGCACTATTGCGCTGGATTTTTTCCCCACTTATTGCGGTTCGGCATTCAAAAACAAAGGGATTCAGTTGCTTCTCAATGCCATTATTGATTATCTGCCTAACCCAACCGAAGTGAAGCCACAACCAGAAACTGATTTAGAAGGCAATGAGACCGGACAATTTGCGCTCGTTGATGTAGCCAAGCCACTACGGGCATTGGCATTCAAAATAATGGATGACCGATTTGGAGCACTGACCTTTCTGCGTATTTATAGCGGAAAGGTCAGCAAGGGATCTAGTGTACTCAATACAGCGACGGGTAAAACCGAGCGTATTGGACGGATTGTGGAAATGCACGCCGATTCTCGTGAAGAGAGGACTTCGGCACAAGCGGGAGATATTGTTGCAGTACTGGGCATGAAAAATGTCAAAACAGGACATACCCTGTGCGACCCGGATAATCCGGCAACGCTAGAACCGATGGTTTTTCCTGATCCGGTGATTTCCATGTCGGTTATGCCAAAAGATAAAAGTGCTTCGGAGAAGCTGGGTGTGGCATTGGGGAAAATGATATGGGAAGACCCATCATTTCATGTTTCTACCGATGAGGATAGTGGTGAAACCATTCTCAAAGGAATGGGCGAATTGCATTTGGATATCAAAGTCGATTTACTGAGGCGTACCCACGGTGTTGATGTCCAAGTTGGCAAGCCACAAGTCGCCTACCGTGAAACCATTACCCAAAGAACCGAAGACACTTATACCCACAAGAAGCAAACTGGCGGTTCAGGTCAATTTGGTCGGATTGATTACATTATTGAGCCGGGTGAAACCGGATCGGGTTACCAGTTTGAATCAAAAGTAACCGGCGGAAACGTGCCGCGCGAGTTTTGGCCAGCAGTGGACAAAGGGTTTGCTGGATGTATGGCAGTCGGTGTCTTGGCAGGGTATCCGTGCATTGATGTCAAGGTAACCCTAATGGATGGTGCATTCCATGCTGTTGACTCATCAGCAGTGGCATTTGAACTGGCAGCAAAAGCGGCCTATCGTCAATCTATGGTGAAAGCCGGACCACAATTACTGGAGCCGATTATGAAAGTGGACGTTTTTACCCCCGAGCAGCATGTTGGCGATGTTATCGGTGATTTGAATCGTCGTCGTGGCATGATTAAATCACAAGATTCCGCGCCGACTGGAGTGCGTATTAAAGGCGATATTCCGCTCGCAGATATGTTTGGTTATATCGGCGATTTGCGTACCATCACGTCCGGTCGGGGGCAGTTTTCTATGGAATTCTCTCACTATATGCCGTGCCCTAAAAACGTAGCCGAGGAAGTGATTAAGGAAGCACAGGAGAGAAACGCTAGTAAATAACCGATTTGTGCTTTACCTGTCGGATAGCAAAATAATGCAACATCGCACAGTCGCATCATCTGAGGAGCTTGCAAAGAAAAAATAAAATTAACCTTCTTACATCTGACACCACGCTAAGAGCCTATTTTCTGTTGTCAGCGACCTCATTTTTTTGGGGTTGCAATACGGTATTTGCTAAATTGGCAGTTGATCAGGTGTCGCCGATGCTATTGGTGAACCTGCGTTGGCTGGGTACGATATTATTGCTCTTGCTATTTTCCCACAGAGTATTGCGGCGCGATTGGCAACAGTTGCGCCATAATTTGGGCACTATTTTCTTGATGGGTGCGTTCGGGCTTGGGGCATTCAGTGCTTTGTTTTACATTGCGGCTCATACCACATCAGGGCTGAATATCGGCATTATTCAAGGTGCAATTCCGGGCTTCGTCCTGGCTGGAGCCTTTATTATTCACCGCACAGCGGTATCCAGATCACAAATAATCGGTGTGCTAATAACCCTTATTGGTGTCTGCATTGTCGCTTCTGCTGGCAATTTGCAACATCTCGCCACACTCACCATAACTCGCGGTGATTATCTGATGATTATTGCTTGTTTGTTATATACCGGCTACGCACTGGCACTCAAGCAATTCGCGACAGTATCCTCGTTGAGTTTATTTTTGATTATTTCTATCTCGGCGTTTATCACCTCCATTCCGTTAGGCGTGATTGAGTTTTTAACGGGTAATTTGCAATGGCCAACCACACAAGGCTGGGTTATCGCTGGCTTAGCCGCGCTGCTACCCTCATTTCTCGGACAAATTGGCTTTATTCAGGGTGTCACTGCGATTGGAGCAGGTCGTGCTGGCATATTCGTCAACCTAATCCCCGTTTTTGCCTCCATATTGGCGGTTGTGGTACTCTATGAGCCATTCAAAATCTATCATGGTATTGCCTTAACTTTAGTACTCGGTGGAATTTGGCTATCCGAACGAAAAAAGAACAGGCAATAATCGGCGATTTGTGCGAGTCCGCATGCGTTTTGCATCACAATGATTACAATTTCGGTATAGTGAGATATTCACCCAAATAAGGAACAAAAGCAGGCATCAAACCAATACCGATTTAATGATGAGCAGGATTCCTGTTTTCGTGCGAAATGACGAGGCTTTGCGTAAAAGCGGTAAACGTCGGTATCATCTCCGGCACTGAACAAACGTCCGCCATCCCAAGACATAGCACAGTGCAAGAAACCTGTTTAACTTTGCTAATGCATGACACACGGAAAGCGTTTTGAGCATTTTTGCACAATCGCTAAATCCGTACTGGCGACTGCTATCGGTAGCCCCCTTATCAGGGGGAATTGAGTAGAAAGTCCCCCTGATAAGGGGGATTTAGGGGGTTGGGTTATTCCACATGTAACACATACCTAGCGGGGTTTCTTGCACAGTCTCTTTTGTGCGGCTGAAGTCGCACTTCCGACAATTATACCCACAGGGCACAAGCACAAAGCTCTCGCATAGTATTGGAAGTGCCAATTTAGAGAATCAACACCTTATAACCATGGACAATTTAGAAATCTGCTTTTATTCGCAAAATCATTGCCTATGACGGGGCTACCCCCGCCGTAGCCAATAAATCTACAATCAAGACGCGCCTTTCATCCCGCTTTGTAAATAATTCTGAATACCCACTTTATCAATTAAACCAAGTTGCGTTTCCAGCCAATCAATATGTTCTTCCTCTGCTTCGAGAATCTCCTCAAACAATTCCCTCGACACATAATCGCCGACCGATTCGCAATAGGTAATACCTTGTTTAAGATCGGCATGTGCGTTCATCTCCAATTGTAAATCGTTATGCAACATTTCTTCCGTATGCTCACCAATCATCAGCTTGCCCAAATCCTGAAGATTAGGCAGACCTTCGAGAAACAGAATCCGCTCGGTCAATTTATCCGCATGTTTCATCTCATCGATGGATTCATGGTGTTCATGCTCGCCGAGTTCTTTCAAGCCCCAGTCAAGATACATTTTGGCATGCAGGAAATACTGGTTAATTGCGATGAGTTCATTGCCAAGCACCTTATTCAGATGCACAATGATTTGAGGGTCGGTTTTCATGGCTTTCTCCTGAATATTTGAGGGTTTCAGTGTACTGATAAAACGAGCGTAAAGTCAAGCATATGTCCGGGCAGGCTCAATACCATTGCACCAAAACTGCTTGCTATCCAGCACTCTGCCGTTCAACCGCTGCGGCACATCGTCGATGGATAACCAGTGCGCTTATTTCTAATCTAGTGGATGAGTATCTGACTGAGGAATAGTTTAGTACGGTCGTGTTGCGGGTGGTCGAAGAATAAATCTGGAGTATTTTCTTCGATAATTTCGCCGACATCCATAAAGATGACGCGGTTGGCGACGGTCTTGGCAAAGCCCATCTCATGGGTTACACATATCATGGTCATGCCTTCATGCGCCAGCTCGACCATGACATCCAGCACTTCCTTGATCATTTCTGGGTCTAATGCCGAAGTCGGCTCGTCGAACAACATGATGCGCGGATTCATGCAGAGGCTCCGAGCAATAGCAACACGTTGTTGCTGACCGCCGGATAACTGCCCCGGAAACTTGTTGGCTTGTTCCGGTATCTTGACCCGTTCAAGATATTTCATGGCGATTTCTTCGGCTTCGGCACGCGGTGTTTTACGCACCCAAATCGGTGCCAGTGTACAGTTTTCCAAAACGGTCAGATGCGGGAAAAGATTAAAATGCTGAAATACCATGCCGACTTCTCGACGAATGGTTTCAATGTTTTTCACATCGTTGGTCAATTCCACACCATCGACAATAATATCGCCCTGCTGGTGTTCTTCGAGCCGATTGATGCAACGAATCAGGGTCGATTTTCCAGAGCCGGAAGGTCCGCAGATAACGATGCGTTCGCCTTGCGATACCTTGAGGTTAATATCCTTCAAGACATGGAATTCGCCATACCATTTGTGCATTCCGACAATTTCAATCGCCAGCTCGTCCTGAACCGAGTCGGTTTGGTTTTGCTTTGGTGTCTCATTCATAGCAGTAGCCCTCGTTATTGCCAATTATCATTGAACTCATCCGCCACATTAGTGGTCGGCTGGAATGATTGGTTAGTATTTATTTCAGATAAATTTGTTGCATTCGCTTTTGCTTCTATTCTTTTTCTAGCAATAGACAAAAAATCACTATTGTTATCTATGCCAATAAATTTTCTGCCATATTGCATTGCTACTACACCTGTTGTGCCGCTTCCACAAAAAGGGTCTAAAACGGTTTCACCCTCATTGCTAGAAGATAAAAGCACTCTTTGTAATAAGGATTCTGGTTTTTGTGTTGGATGTTTGCCAAATATTTTTTCCTTTTTCGGGGTTAAAGGTATCGCCCAAACGCTACGCATTTGTTTATCGTTATTTTTTATGAAATCCTTATCATCATTCCACATTTTCATTTGTTTATAATTAGTCAGCCCTTAAAAACCGACCTAACAAGTAAAAATATATTTCAAGCGGCAGCTCAGCGAACGTGAATCAACCTTGAATCAAATGGACCAAGGGCTTTTTACCAAAAATATGGACAAAACGTGCTTTTTTAAGCCATAAATAGCAGACGTGACAAAAAACCAGCCACTTTCTCAAATTCCAGGCGCAAGCAGCCATTAAAGCATTGATTTCATCGCCAACTTGTCCTTTAAGCCTGTTTCTGGATAACCTAAAATCGGATTTCAAATGCCCAATAATGGGTTCTATGGCAGCCCGTCGCTTACACAATTTGCGTTTCTTATCTCTTTGATAACGATTGTCTTTTTTCAGGGCTTTGCTGGGCAGGATAATGTCCGTATCGCCCACTTGTTTAACCCCACAATAGCCTCTGTCGCAGACCGCTTGTTTGATGGGTTTTGTTCTGTTGCTATTGGCTTGTTTTATCGCATCGGGTAGGGTTTTTGCATCATGCTGGTTTTTCTTATGGCTGACAACGCCGACAATGATGTTACTGTCTTTGGCCGAGACGATGGATACTTTGTTGCCGTATTCATAGCGTTTGTGGTCTTTGCCTTTAGAAATCACATAAGCATGGGGTTCGTGCAGGGAATAAATTTTGTTTTTGTCTTTGGGTTGTTGTGCCAACACCCGTTGATAGAGCAAGAAGTCTGGTTGATAGGTTTCAAGCAGTCCGTGTTGGGGTAGTTTTCTTTGTAGTTCTCGGATTAGAATATGGGCAATCGTTCGCAATCGTTTCAATGCCATTTTAGCGGATGCGCGCTTTTTAACATGGCGGAAGTGGCGAATGCGTAAGCGGCAGTTTTTAACTTCTTTTACGAAGGTTCTGCGTTGTTTGATGCCATGTTTTTTCGCCAATTTGTTGAGACGGTTGATAATTTTGATGGCTAGTTTAGAATCAGTCGGATAGGTGATGTTTTTTTCCTGTACGGTGGTGTCAATCAAAACAGTGTTTTCATTGGCTTTTTTGCCGTGCAACATCACACTCATCTTAAAAATGAGTTCAAAACCTGCGACACCGATTCTGTTTCTAAAATGCACCAGTTCGGTTGCATTGCAAGGCACGTTTGGGGTGTAGGTTGGATAACCGCAGAAGTATTGATAATACGGATTACGCTTGAACTGTAAGACCACATTCTCATCGGACAGGTTTTCCAGTTGTTTGAGCATCAGCAACCCGACCATTAAGCGTATTGGTTTTGAGGGTCTGCCGTTATCGTGGCAATAGTGTTTGCTAAATGCATCCTCGAAGACCTTCCAGTCGATGACGTTGGCTAATTGGATTAAAGGGTCTCGTGGGTCTAATTGAGAGAACAATTCGGTATGAAACAGATTTTGTTGCCCTGTGTTTGGGGTAGATGGAGTCAGCATAATTTTTTAACTAAAACGACCAGAAAACAACGGTTATTCTAACATAAAGCGGTTGATTTGGTTAATGGTTTTGTTTGTTTTATTGATATAAATCAAACTGTTTAGATGTTTTTAAGGGCTGACTAATTAAAAGTATGTTTTGCTTTTTTAGATTTCTTTGCCCAAAGCAATGTTTCGTGAGAATGGGCAAAATAACGACATGCTAAATGCGGTGGTGCGTTGGGTTTAAACCATTCAATATCATTTAAAATAGTAAAGCCCAATTTTTGCAATATAAAGCCAACCATGTAAATATTGTGTAATGTACCACTTATCCAAATAGTGCCATTTTCTGCCAATAACGCTTTGCATTTTTCAATCCACGCATAGGTGAATTCATAATCCGACTCAAGCCCATTGGATTTATCCCACTTCCCCTTATCTACCTGAACTCTTTTACCTGCATGAACACTCATACCGCCATTAGAAAGAAAGTAGGGCGGGTCAGCAAAAATTAAATCAAATTGTCTGTTTTCAGATTTTAATTTATCGAGCAAAGATAAGCTATCGCCATAAAGCAATATTGCCTGTTCTGATCTATAAAAAAATGAACGATTCATAAATAGTACCGACAACTTTTCACCAATTGAATACTGTTGTAATCATTTTTATTATTAAATCGGTATTGCCAAAACATATATTCCTCTTTTCTTTTTTCAAAAAACACGAGACATATCTGCTTTGATGTATGTTCGTTCCACTGTCTGAAAGGATAAAATAACTGTCGAATGATAGTGTTATTTGTCTTTACGTTTTTAGCCTCTACCAAAATAACTTTATCTTTGCCCTCATAACCAGCATCCACCTCTGTTTGCACACCTTCTACTGTTATGGTTTGATTATTAATTATGAATGCCAATTATTATCCGTTATTACCTGTGTCCCGTTTCGAGTTTGCGTTCAAGATAAAGCGAATATCTCGACATCGCAAAACACGAAATGAAGAAAAATAACGCAACAAAAATATAAACCTCATTTGAAAGTCCAGTCCACTTGGTATCAGCCAATGATGCTTTGCCAATGCCAAGCGGGTCGAGTAACCCGATGATAATAACCAAAGTGGTGTCTTTGTACAAGCCGATAAAGGTATTGACGATGCCCGGTATTGAGATTTTTAACACCTGCGGCAAAACAATAAGACGCATTGACAAGCCGTATTTCAAACCCAATGCAGCGGCAGCTTCGATCTGACCGACCGGAATTGCTTGTAATCCGCCACGAATCACTTCTGCAATATAAGCCGACGCAAACAACGTGACCATAATCAGCACGCGCAACAATAAATCAAACTGGGTGCCGGGTGGCAAAAAATAACTGAGCATGGTGGATGCCACAAACAATAGCGTAATCAGTGGCACACCGCGAATAAACTCGATAAAACCAACACAAAAAAGGCTGATAATGGGCATTTTTGATGATCTGCCCAGTGCCAATAAAATACCGATAGGCAGGGAAAAGGTGATGCTGGTTATACCAATTACCAGCGTCAGCATAATGCCACCGAATTGGTTTGTGGACACGATCGGCAACTCAATACCGAACACATTACCACCTATCAGCAACCAACCCGCAATAAACGGAAATGCGACCGCATAATAAAGCCCATGTTTTTGATAGGGAATATTGTCAAATAACACAACAAGCAGTGCTAAACAGAGCAACACAAACGCAACATTAATGCGCCACCGTTCTGCCAATGGGTAAAAGCCATAAATAAAAAGCTCGAGTCTTTCGCCGATGAATGCCCAGCAAGCACCCTTCCCGATTGCCCTGCAGGCATTGCGGTCTTCGCCAGTAAAAGCCGCATCGACAAACAACCAATTGATTGCCGATGGCAGTATCGTGTAAAGCATCCAGACCGATAACAAGGTCAGCACGATATTGGTCGGTGATGAGAACAAATTGCCACGAATCCACGCTAATGGACCAATCAGATTGGCGGGTGCTGGCAAACTCGGATGTTGACCGGGCTGATAGTTGGTTTCGTGCAATGCCATCGCCTACCTTTCGACTAATTTAATCCGTTTGTTATAGCCATTCATGGATGCCGATATCAACAGCGAGAACAGCAGATACAACGCCAGCACAATCGTCATACATTCCATTTCATGTCCGGTCTGATTCAAGGTGACGCCACCAATAGTGGCAACGATGTCCATGTAGCCGATGGCAATTGCCAGCGAGGAATTTTTGGTAATGTTCAAATATTGGCTGGTCAGCGGAGGCACAATAACCCGCAATGCCTGTGGAATAATGACCCGATTCAGGATGCGAGTACGGGGCAACCCCAACGATGCCGCCGCTTCGCTTTGTCCGTAATCTACTGCACTGATTCCAGCACGAACAATTTCACCGATAAATGCAGCAGTATAAATGGACAACCCCAGCCACAACGCAATGAACTCGGGGCGAACGGCAATACCGCCTCGGTAGTTGAACCCTTTGAATACTGGAATCTCCCAGTCAATCGGCGACCCAAGCAGAAAATACATAAGTAGCGGAACACCGATAATCGCACCCAAACATATCGCAAATACCGGATAATGCTGACCAGTTTGATCCTGCGTCTTGCGCGCATATTCCTTAAACCACAGACTGAAAATTATGCCGAGTACAACGAGCGTACCCACAATCCAGAACAGCGGTTCAAAATCAGGGCTGGGAATGAAAAAACCACGATTGGTCAAGAAAGCAACCTCATTGACGACGATTGCATTCTTCGGTACTGGCAGGGAATTGATGATGGCACCGTGGAGTAGCAAAATATGCAATAACACCGGCACATTACGCACATACTCGATATACACATACGCCAGTTTACTGACAATCCAATTTTTTGACAGCCGACATACGCCCAATATAAAGCCGATAACAGTCGCTAATACAATGCCAAAAACGGCCACCAATAACGTGTTGATGATGCCCACCAGCATCGCGCGAAAATGGGTCGAGCGCGAGCTATACTCAATCAACGACTGGCTAATGTCATAACTCGCTGGTTGCCATAGAAAATTGAAACTAATATCCTTGCCAATTGCGGCGAGGTTGGAAACGGCATTGCTCGCAATAGCGAATAAAAATGTGAATATCACCGCACAGGCAAACACCTGAATAATCACCTTGCGGGCATCTTGGTCATTCCATAATCGCCACGGCCACAAGACGGCATCTCGACATGATAGGACAACTTCACTCATCACCACATCGAATAGGTTTTATTTTAACGAGGCAATGCCACTATAAAGCAACCGCTACCGAATCGGAGCAGCGTATAAAATACCGCCATCTTTCCATAGCGCATTAAGTCCACGTTCAAGACCAATTGGCGTATCAAGTCCGATATGACGAGCAAAAATTTCGCCATAGTTGCCAACCGCAAAAATTGCATGTACTGCCCAGTCTTTATCCAGCCCAAGCATCGCCCCCATATCGCCCTCAGTGCCGAGCATTCGGTTGATACTTGGATTATTGCCGGCAACACTTGCCATTTGCTTAACATTCGCTTGGGTAATGCCCAGTTCCTCTGCATTGATGAGGGCGTTGACAACCCATCTACCAATATCTGCCCACTCATCATCGCCCTGACGAACTGCCCCTGCGAGCGGCTCTTTAGAAATGATTTCTGGCAAAATAATATGCGCTGACGGGTCTTCAAGTGCCGAACGGATAGAAGCCAATCCAGACGCATCGGTGGTGAAAACATCGCATCGACCACGACTATAGGCGATCAGACTTTCTTCGCTAGTCTCAATCGTAACCGGTTCGTAGGAAATATTATTGCTACGGAAAAAATCCGCCAAATTAAGCTCGGTGGTGGTGCCCGATTGGACGCACACTGACGCGCCATTTAAATCCTTTGCTGAAGTAATGCCGCTATTTTTAGGAATCAGGAAACCCTGCCCATCATAGTAATTGACCGGCAAAAACGTGAGCTTCAAGTCGGCATCACGACTCATGGTTTCCGTGGTGTTGCGAAATAAAATATCACCTTCACCAGAATTCAAGGTCGTGAACCGCGTTTTCGTTGAAGCCGGAATGAACGTAACCTTCTCGGCATCACCTAGAACAGCAGCGGCAACCGCACGACAAAAGTCAACATCGAATCCTTGCCAACGACCATTTTTATCTGGTGCGGAAAAACCGGCAAAAGCATTACTGATAATGCAGTTTAGTTTGCCATGCGTTTTAACCTCGTCAAGGGTAGCGGCATAAGCGGACATCTCCACCAGCAACAGCGACATAACAATAATCATTTTAATCGTTTTCATAAGACCTCTTTCAAGTTGTAATCATAAAACACACATTAACGACACCAATTAAACATCCGACTAGAGAATTGGTGCAGCGTATAAAATTCCACCATCCTTCCACAGCGCATTAAGTCCACGTTCAAGACCAATTGGCGTATCAAGTCCGATATGACGAGCAAAAATTTCGCCATAGTTACCAACCGCAGAAATAGCATGTACTGCCCAGTCTTTATTCAGCCCAAGCATCGCCCCCATATCACCTTCGCTACCCAGCATTCGGTTAATGCTCGGATTGTTGCCAGCAACACTCGCTAGTTGCTTAACATTCGCTTGGGTAACGCCCAGTTCCTCTGCATTGATGAGGGCGTTGACAACCCATCTACCAATATCTGCCCACTCATCATCGCCCTGACGAACTGCCCCTGCGAGCGGCTCTTTAGAAATGATTTCTGGCAAAATAATATGCGCTGATGGGTCGGGAAATGCAGCACGAACAGAAGCCAGCCCGGATGCGTCCGTAGTATAAACATCACACCGACCACTACCATAAGCGACTATGCTTTCTTCGACCGTCTCAATCGCAACTGGCTCGTAGGAGATATTGTTGATACGGAAAAAATCCGCCACGTTCAGCTCGGTGGTGGTGCCCGTTCGAATACAAAGGGATGCCCCGTCCAAGTCAAGTGCGGAAGCAACGCCTGCACTTTTACGAATCAGAAAACCCTGTCCGTCATAGTAATTGACCGGCAAAAACGTGAGTTTCAGGTCGGCATCACGACTCATGGTCTGTGTGGCAGAGCGAAACAAGATGTCTCCGTCTCCCGAATTCAAAATGGTGAAACGGGTCTTGCTGGTGGCTGGAATGAATTTGATTTTCTCGGCATCACCAAGGACGGCGGCACTGACCGCACGACAAAGGTCAATTTCAAAGCCTTCCCAGCGACCGTTTTCATCGGGTGCGGCAAAGCCAGCATTGCCAGTATTCACGATGCAGTTAATCTCCCCTCTGCTTTGTACCTGTTCAAGGGTACCCGCGTGGACAGACATCCAAGCGAATGATAGCGCAATAATCGTTGCCGTCATTGTAATAATTTTCATCATATTCTCCTCAATTTGCTGTTAAATGTGTACAGAGTGTGCGAGCCAATAATTGCTCCTCGTTATTTACATTGCTATCCATAACAGTCGCACGTCAATGTAAAATAACCAAAGCATAACCTCAAACCAACCTCCCGCTGGTTACCGAATCGGAGTGCGTACAAACTTGATTTCTCGGCATCGACAAGAAACACGGCATCGAACACTCGATAGATGTCAACGCCGATAAATAAACCGTGCCAGCGACCGTAGCGAAAACAACGCAATAATGCTGGATAATAACATGTATTATTTTCAATCGGTTATTTCCGTAAATGTCTTTTATTGTGTGTACAATCAAAACTTATTCTCGAAACCCAGAATCTCTGTTAATATGTGTCCGAACACACATATAATTACACCATAATCACATCGAGGCTTTGCATCATTCAAACGCACCCGACCGACCTCGAAAGCAGGATTAACAAAGCAAAAGAGACTCAACCAATCCAAAAGTGACCGGAATATGCCCATGACAAACATTGATACCAATACTGCCACCGATGTCAAGATTTCCTGCCGAAATGTATGGCAGCTTTTTGGTGCCGGAGCCAAGCGTTTCCTCGCCAAACATAACCAGCAACCGACTTTTGAGCAAATCGTTGAAGCAGGTATCATTGGAGCCGTGCGCGATGTGAGTTTTGATGTTCATGAAAGTGAGATATTGATGATTATGGGGCTGAGTGGTTCCGGAAAATCCACCATGCTCAGATGTATTACCCAACTGCTTCGTCCCACTGCTGGCGAAATTATTTTTGATGGCATTGATTTAACCCACATATCAACCAAGGAATTGTCCGAAATTAGACGGCACAAAATGGGCATGGTCTTTCAACATTTTGGGTTATTGCCCCACCGAACCGTACTTGAAAACATCGCCTTCCCGCTAGAAATTCAAAATGTTGATAAGGAAACGCGCATCGCCAAGGCGCGCGAACTGATTGAGATTGTCGGCTTGAGCGGTAGAGAGAGTTATTTCCCGCGTGAGTTATCCGGCGGTCAACAACAGCGAGTCGGCATTGGGCGGAGCCTATCGGTTGAGCCTGATGTCTGGTTTCTTGACGAACCCTTTTCCGCACTTGACCCGCTTATCCGAAAAGAAATGCAGGATGAATTCATGCGCCTGCAATCACATCTTAACAAATCAATCGTCTTCGTTACCCATGATTTTGATGAGGCGGTACGTCTTGGTGACCGCATTGCAATTATGAAAGACGGGCTACTGGTGCAAATTGGCAGTGCCGAGGAATTGGTTACCGAGCCGGCCAACGATTACGTCAAAGCATTTGTCGAAAATGCCCCGAAAGCCAAGTTGATTTCAGTCGGCAAAATAATGAAACAGGCTAATGGTACGCCGCTTGATACAGACAGCACGGTTGAACCGATAAAAAGTCATGCCATACTGGAGGACGTGGCACAAAGAATCATGCTATCGGAAAAGGATATACCCGTTGCCAACAAACAAGGTGAAATTGTCGGTTCAGTCAACAAAGAAACGTTTGTTAAGGTTTTGTTTCGAGCCTAAGTTTTAGTCCTAATACACCATTGTCGGCATAATTACGCTATAAAACGAGCCAGCTTCTTAAATATATCAAATGGCACTCACAGACATTGAACATAATCCTGCACTAGCGCGTAAACGCTCGCTCATGCATGTTGCGATTGCGGTTGCAATCATCGTCTCTGGTTTGCTCGCAAAAAGCCAGTTCGACTGGATTGTAAAATACCCAAAGAAATGGGTTATCCCACTGAAAGTATGGATTACTGATTTTTTTGAATGGCTGGTCTATGGGGTCACCTTTTTCGAAGGCACCAGTTACCAGTTTGTGCCAACGGACATTACTCGTGGGCTGATTAAAATATTCGAGTATCAGGTTTCATTTGCTGAAGGACTGTTATTCAACGGTTTCAGAATCGGTATTGAGCCACTGCCGTGGGTTACTGTGGTCGGATTGATGTTTATTCTGGGGCATTGGGTCGCTGGTTGGCGCATCTCCTTGATTGTCGGTGGGTCGTTTCTATATCTCTCATTGTTTAGTGTTTGGTTGCCCTCCATGGACACGTTCTCGCTGGTATTGATTACCGTGCCGTTCGTCTTTTCTGTCGGATTGGTGCTGGGTATCTGGGTTGCAAAAAGCACACGGGCAGAAAAAATCATGACCCCGATGTTTGATTTGATGCAAGCCATGCCGCCCTTCGCCTACATGGTTCCCATCGTCGTGTTGTTTGGTATTGGTGATGTGCCGGCAATGCTTGCCGTCGCCGTCTTTGCCGTGCCACCCGTAGCACGTTGTATCGCCCTCGGACTTAAAACAGTCCCCCATGAAGTGATTGAAGCGGGCGAAATGACCGGTTGCACCGAACGGCAAATGCTCTGGAAAGTGAAAGTGCCGACATCGAGACAAACCGTGTTGGTCGGTCTTAATCAGGGCATCATGCAGACGCTGGCGATGATTGTCTTAGCCTCCCTCATCGGTGCATCCGGACTGGGCAGTAAACTATTAACCTCATTGCAAACGCTACGATTGGGACAAGCATTGGAGCAGGGTGTCGCCATCGTCGTGATTGCGGTCGCGCTGGATCGCCTGAGTCAAGCGTATGCCCACAAACCACCCGTCTATGTTGACAAGTCATTATCGTGGCTAAAAAAACATAACTATCTCGCATTTGCGCTGTTATTTACCATCGCTTCTATTGTTCTCGCCACGTTTATTCCAGCACTGCGGGTATTGCCGAAAGAATTAACCATCACCACTGCGCCGCTGTGGGATGCGGGTATTGAATGGGTACTCGACAACCTTTATGACTCGGTGCAAGGCTTCCGAAACTTTGTTTTAATCGATATTTTGATACCGATTAAAAAATTCTTTCTCGCCGTCCCCTGGCCCACTTTCATCGGGCTGATTATCCTGCTCGGCTATCGCATGGGTGGCTGGCGGCTGGCACTATTGGTTGGTTCATTGATGTCGTTTCCGCTGCTTATGGGACTTTGGAAAGAAACCATGATCACCATTTACATGATTGGAACTGCGGCAGTGGTGTGCATTATTATCGGTTTTCCAATTGGTCTATTAGCCGCTAAAAACGAACGCCTCTCGAAAGCGATTATTTTGATGTGCGATTTCTTTCAGACTTTTCCGTCATTCATCTATTTGATTCCGGTCATCATGCTGTTCAAGGTCAGTGATATTTCGGCGATTATTGCGGTCCTTGCCTTTGCCTTAGTGCCGATGATTCGCTACACCAATCTCGGCTTCCGTAATGTCCCTTTTCAAACCCGTGAAGCGGCAATTCAACAGGGGGCATCGCCATGGCAACGCCTGATAAAGGTCGAGCTACCCATCGCCTCACCCGAAATCATGCTAGGCATCAATCAGGTCATTTTCATGGCATTGTTCATGGTGGCAATTACCGCATTGATTGGTACACAGGATTTGGGTTCAGAAATCAACCGCGCGCGTACCGGCAACAAAACCGGCAGAGCATTGGTTGCTGGCTTGTGTATCGCCTTTTTAGGCATCATCGCCGACCGCATCATCAGTGCGTGGAGCAAGCGGCGCAAAAAAACCCTTGGACTCTCATAAAACCCTTGGACTCTATAAACTTGGCGCAACGGACATCAACATGATAAAAACAATTCTTGTGGCTACAGACGGCTCTGCCGCGTCAAACCGAGCGGTTGACCTAGCTACTGACATGGCGAAAGTTCACAATGCTTCACTACATGCTATCAACGTGATTCGGCAAATACAAATACCGCCGGAGATGCAGAAAATGGCACGCGTCGAAAGCCTCGGAGAAACGCGCCTCAACGTATTGGAGTTTATCGCAAATCAAATCCTTGATGATGTGGCGGTGCGGGTTAAATCCAATGGCGCAACGCTGGCGAAGAAATCAATCGGACATGAAGACCCGGCATCGTCTATTTGCGAATATGCAAAAAAACATCAGATCGATTTGGTTATCATCGGCACACGCGGACTGAGCAAAGTAAAAGCATTGTTACTGGGCAGCGTCTCACGCAAAATTACCGAAATCTGTGAAGTGAATTGTCTTATCGTTCGCTAACAATCCCGATAAAATTATTCAGCGACCTTTGCACTTGTGCCCTGCGGGGTAATTGTCGAAAAACGGCTTCAAAGACTGTGTAAAAATCCAATATTCGTCTTTCCTAACCCCCTCTTGCCCCCCCCCTATCAGGGGGGGGGGGAATTGAATAGAAAACCCCATGACAATGGGAAATTAAGTGACAAACTCCCCCCTGATAAGGGGGATTTAGGGGGTTGGCTTTTCCACATGTAACGCATGCCTAGCACGGGTTTTTGCACAATCTCGAAGTCTGTTACCGAAAAGCATTTACATGGATAAACATGATGGACAAGATGGTTGACGTGGCTGATACCGTGCATGGAACTAAAGTCTCATTCGTCGCTCCTAACCCCCTTGCCCCCCTATCAGGGGGGGGGGGGAATTGAATAGAAAACCCCATGACAATGGGAAATTTGGTGACAAGCTCCCCCTGATAAGGGGGATTTAGGGGGTTGGCTTTTCCACATGTAACGCATGCCTAGCACGGGTTTCTTGCACAGTCTCGAAGTCTGTCACCGAAAAGCATTTACATGGATAAACATGATGGACAAGATGGTTGACGTGGCTGATACCGTGCATGGAACTAAAGTCTCTGTTCGTCATTCCTAACCCCCTTGCCCCCCTATCAGGGGGGGGGAATTGAATAGAAAACCCCATGACAATGGGAAATTTGGTGACAAGCTCCCCCTGATAAGGGGGATTTAGAGGGTTGGTTTTTGCACAGTCTCGAAGTCTGTCACCGAAAAGCATTTACATGGATAAACATGATGGACAAGATGGTTGACGTGGCTGATACCGTGCATGGAACTAAAGTCTCATTCGTCATTCCTAACCCCCCGACAAGGGGGGCTAGGAATGACAAATATTGGTTTTTTGTACAGTCTCTAAAGCCACACTTCCGGACTCCGCTTGCAAAATCTACCCGCCATTCTCAATTATCAATTTTCAATTTTCAATTTTCAATTCCTAAAACCGTATATTGGTTTCCAGCAGGATTCGGTCGCTATCATTGCTTGTTTTGCGTTCGCCGTACAGGTGCAGGTTAAATGGTGAATTCGGCTTCCAGCGTAAACCCAAACGATAGCGGTTATTTTTGCCCATGCGGAGTTCGCTGTATGGGGTCAACAACCCACCACTGGTGAACAGTCCGTAACCCATATTCACATCCAGTCGCACCCGGTAATCGCCATTACTCTTATTTCCATCGGATAGTTTTCGTTCCCATACCTGATTTGCTCTGTTGCCAGTCGCTCCATAGCTCGGGCTTAAGCTAAATGACAGTCCTTGTTCATTGGCAGATGTTGTCTTGCGAATCGCTCCTTGAACACCCCATTCTTTATAGTCTTTACGACCAACCAGCGTGTGGAACTTGCCTTCAACCGTTAAACCCGTGTTGGCATAGCGTCCACCGAGACCGAGTACCGCACCCAATCCTGACTTACCAGCACCGCCATCATAGCGCAATCCGATTTCCATCAATGGATTGAATCGCCCACCCGATGCCAGCTGGAGCTCTCGGTCAATCTCCAGCAACAAGCGTAGTCGCTGGTTGGCGAGGCTATCAGTAAGGATTTCCTTGTTCGAAGACCCTGCAATGTCAATCTGTGCCAGCACCATGTCGCTCTTGAGATTCAATCCAGATTGACCAAATCGCGACAACCGACCAGAAACGTCCGCCGACAAGGACAATAGGCGCGTGTCACTGCGTCCTTCTCTATTCTTTGCTTGCTCTTTAATGGACAGTTCACCCTGACCATAACCAACACTACTCCACAGGCGGACATCATCGATTGACCAAGCCATATAAGGGTGAACACTGGTTATCTGATGGGTGTAATCTCCGCTCTTATTATCCAGCGTGTAATCGACATCGCCTTTGCTCCAAGACACCAAACCACCTGCCAGTAAATCATCTTGCACGCGCTGGTCGACACCGAGTTGAAGACTAAACACATCGCCTTTCCAGTCGCCATCACTGAGCTTGCCACCCATTTTATTGTAATTGCCACTGCCCCATACTGTCGCACCAGCAGCACCATCTCCACCCACTGCATTCAACGGCAATACAAAGGATGAACGAGACAACATTGCTTTCCAGTCCATTGTGCCATCTTTCAGTGATGTCGCATAATGCGGCAGTTTGTTCGCCATCGCATCTTGCAGGTTACCGCTACCATTCAGTTTCACCGTCTGACCATCTAATTGATAACTGCCTTGAGGTGTGCCCGAGAAAGTAGCATCCATGCGGGTGCTTACCGCCGACATGGTGCTGGCAAGCATAGTTTGGACAAGATTTGGCAAAATATCCTTGTTCAGCTGCTTGTTATCCGCTTGCAATTGCTTGTCCAGTTTGTCCGCTCCGCTTGCATTAAACAATGCGAATGGCGAAAAACTATCGGCAAGGGCTGTCACCTTTAGTGCTGTTGTATCACGGCGAACATGTGGCAAGGCTTCCCACTTTTTCCCATCATAGTGGAATACATACAAATCGTTGCCTGCTTGTTTATCGCCGTCTTTATAAGACAAGGTAACTTCACATCCTTTGTCAGAACATGCGTCCTCATCCACCGTAATATCAACCACCGTATTCACCACCAAGGTGGGGGTGGTCGTGCGGTCAATACTTGCTGGTGCTTTGGTGAAATCAATGCCATCCGTAACAACCGCTTTGTCCGCTATCGTTTGCAACTCTGCAGTGGATACTTCGCTGGCATAGAAATGAGTGATTTTTTCAGTTCCTTTGCTCGTCACTTCAATTTGAATATCCCGACTTGCAACCATAGTCGAACTACCACCAACTATAATCATTTTCGCACTAACCTCAACCTTTTTGTTCACTGTTGTAGCCGGGGTGTCTAATTCTGGCACATTAACGGTAATGGCTACTGTCGAGACAGCCGAACCAGTGGCATTGGTCGCAGTGATGGTGTAGGTGGTTAATCTCGCAACCGCCGTTGGTGTACCCGAGATGGTGCCAGTGGCTGGGTTAAGTGCTAGTCCAGCGGGGAGTGGTGGATCGATACTGTAGCTCTCAACCACACCGCCTGATGAGGCGATGGTTATATCCGCTATAACAGTACCCGCTGTTGCAACCAGCGTAGTGGTACTGATACTGATACTCGGGACGGCTTCATTGACGGTAATAGCTACTGTCGCGGTATTCGAACCACCGCTATTGGTCGCAGTAATGGTGTAGCTGATTGAACCCGTAACCGCCAATGGCGTACCCGAGATGGTGCCGGTGGTGGTGTCAAATGACAGTCCATTAGCAATATTCGGGCTAATGCTGTAGCTGGAAACCATACCCCCTGCTGTCTCATCAATGGTTATCGGCTGGATAGCAGTGCCCACGGTGACAATCAGCGTATCGCGGCTGATACGGATACTCGGAGCAGCATCATTGACGGTGATGGCTACCGTAGCCATAGCCATACCACCGCTATTGGTCGCGGTGATCATGTAGGTGCGTGAAGGTGCAATCACCGATGGTGTGCCTGATATGGTTCCGCTGGTGGTGTCAAATGACAGTCCATTAGCAATATTCGGGCTAATGCTGTAGCTGGAAACCATACCCCCTGCTGTCTCATCAATGGTTATCGGCTGGATAGCAGTGCCCACAGTGGCAATCAGCGTAGCGGGGTTGATACGGATAATCGGGACGGCTTCATTGACAGTGATGGTGATGGTGGCACTATCGCTGATGCCGTTTCGATTGGTCGCCGTGATGGTGTAAATCTCCGCACTAGCGGACATCGTTGGTGTGCCATAGATGACACCATCTGCACTATGGCGCAGACCGGTGTTCCCAGACAAAGTTTGACCATTCGCGTCTTTGATCTCGTAGGAGTTGACGCGACCACCGTTATTCGTAATGGTGATGGGGTTAGTTGTAACGGGGATGCCTACGGTGAAGGTCAGCATACTAGGGCTGACACTGATGTCGGGGGGATCCTCTCCCTGCTGAACGGTTAGTAAGCCCCGGATGCTATCGCTGCCAGCGGAATTGGTAGCCGTGATGGTGTATGTTATAGCCCCCCCGGTGGTCGCAGCAGTTGGCGTGCCCGAGATGGTGCCAGTGGTGCTGTCAATGGATAGTCCGGCTGGCAGGTCTGGACTGATGCTGTAGGTGGCTGCACCACCACTATTCACAATGGTGATGGGGCTAATGGACACGCCAACGGTGAGGTTCACTCCGTAGGGGCTAGCTGAGGAGGGAATGTCGGGAGCAACCACTGCCACATTAACGGTAATAGCTACCCTAGCGATAGCCATACCACCGCTATTAGTGGCGGTGATGGTGTAGGTAGTTAAATCTGCCTCCGCATCTGGAGTGCCCGAGATAGCACCAGTGGCGGTGCTAAATGACAGTCCAGCGGGGAGTGTTTTATCGATACTGTAGCTCTCAACCGCTCCACCACTTGAATCGATGGTTATCGCATCAATGGGACTGCCCACCGTGGCAACCAGCGTATCGGTGCTGATACTGATAATCGGGGCGGCTACGGGTGTTGTTGGTGCCGCATTAACGGTGATGGCTACCCTAGCGATAGCCATACCACCGCTATTAGTGACGGTGATGGTGTAGGTAGTTAAATCTGCCTCCGCATCTGGAGTGCCCGAGATAGCACCAGTGGCGGTGCTAAATGACAGTCCAGCGGGGAGTGTTTTATCGATACTGTAGCTCTCAACCGCACCGCCTGATGAGGCGATGGTTATATCCGCGATAGCAGTACCCACGGTGGCAACCAGCGTATCGCGGCTGATACTGATACTCGGGGTGGCTACGGGTGTTGTTGGTGCCGCATTAACGGTGATGGCTACCCTAGCGATAGCCATACCACCGCTATTAGTGGCGGTGATGGTGTAGGTGGTTAAAGTTGCAATCGCCGTTGGTGTGCCTGAAATGGTGCCAGTGGCTGTGCTAAATGACAGTCCATTACCAATGGCTGGTTCGATACTGTATCTCTCAACCGCTCCACCACTTGAATCGATGGTTATCGCATCAATGGGACTGCCCACCGTGGCAACCAGCGTATCGGTGCTGATACTGATACTCGGGGTGGCTACAGGTGGAGTTGGTGCCGCATTAACGGTGATGCTGACCGTCGCGGTATCCGTACCACCGCTATTAGTGGCGGTGATGGTGTAGGTAGTTAAATCTGCCTCCGCATCTGGAGTGCCCGAGATGGCACCAGTGGCGGTGCTAAATGACAGTCCATTACCAATGGCTGGGGTGATACTGTAGGTGGCTACACCACCGTTATTCGTAATGACGAATGGGTTAATGGCAATACCTATGGTGGCGTTCTGGAATGTGGGGCTGACGCTGATGTCAGGAGTAGCCACTCCTGCCTGAACGGATAGGGTGAAAAGGGCGTTATCGCTACCTGCGATATTGGTAGCCGTGATGGTGTAGGTGGTTAAAGTTGCAATCGCCGTTGGTGTGCCTGAAATGGTGCCAGTGGCTGTGCTAAATGACAGTCCAGCGGGAAGTGTTGGATCGATGCTGTAGCTCTCAACATTACCACCGCCACTTGAGCTGATAGTTATAGGCGTAATAGCAGTGCCCACGGTGGCAACCAGCGTATTGGTGCTGATACTGATACTCGGGGCGGCTATGGGGGCTGTTATTGCCGCATTGATGATGGTCAATGTGCGGAAATTATTCCGTCCATACTCCCCCGTTGATGTTATACCTAACGTATATGAAGGTGAGCTCAGTGCTTGAGCTACGCTTAGAGACCCATCACTCAGGCTAAATAAATCCGCACCATCTCCGACAAGCGTATAACTGGGAGTTTGTCCGTTAAGTACATTGTTTTGAGCGGTGATGCTTCCTATCACAGCCGTACTACCAACCGTGAACGTTAGCGTTTCTGGTAATGGGTCATCTGACGGCAATTCCGCATCGGTAACATACCAAGCACCTAGGTTTTGGCTAAAGTCATCGGCACTAGCAAACATCCACGTCATATTGCTCACCTTCCTAACATCCCAACCACCGATGTCTTGGTTAAAAACGGTAGCACCTCTAAACATAAACTCCATACTGGTTACATCGCTGACATCCCAATCGCCTATGTCTTGGTTAAAGGCTCCAGCATCTCTAAACATATTTTTCATATTCGTTACATTGCTGACATCCCAATTACCAATGTCTTGGTTAAAGGCTCCAACATACTGAAACATCTCACTCATATCCGTTACCCGAGACAAATCAGGTTTGTCGCTGGCTGTTCCTGCGAGTGCATAAGCCCCCTTAAAAGCACCCGCCATTGAAGTCCATTGACGACCCGCTCCCCATTGTTTGATGGCAACGATGGTGGATGAGCCATTGTCTGATCTGGTGCTAGGATAATAAATCCGCGGGAAGGTGCCGCTAATGCGGATGTCATAATCGCCTGCGTCGGCGTAAGTATGCGTGGCACCGCCTGTATGTACATCGGTGTCACTCACGTTATCGCCCCAATCAACCGTGTAATGATACGTTTCGGTAGAGAATGTTGGAATGGTGATTGTTGGATGGGTGGATACTATTTTCCAAGTGGTCACGAAGTCACCCGAGTCACCTAACGGACTCCCAGCAGGTATCTCACCTGCCCCACCATTAACGGTTACCATAAAAGTCTGCGTAGCCGTTAGACCGTCACCATCACTGGCAATCAGGCTGATAATGGCGGTCCCCAAGCCGACCGAGGTAACGGTAACAGAACCACCCGTAGCGGTAGCGGTGACAATGCCCAGGTTATCGGACATGGCACTGTAAGACAGGTCATCACCATCGGGGTCATTGAAGTGATCGCTAACCGTAATCGTCTTACTTTCATCAGCACCTAACGTTAAGGTGACGGAATCAATGGCACCTTCTTTGACTGGAACCCGGTTGTTCAGTGTGATGATAACCGGATCGGATGGGCTTAATGCTTCGTTTCCAGCGGCATCGGTTGCGGTTGCCGTAATCGTGTTGGTGCCCGCTTCCAGCGTGAAGGTGATTGTCCAAGAGCCATCCGTTGCGGTTGTAGTTGCACCAGCAATTACAGTACCGCTACGCAATAGTTGTACGATTGATTCCGACTGAGCAGAGCCTTCAAGCGTAACCAATACCGTGCTAGTGGCTTGTGTTGCAGTGCTAATGGTTGGTTTGCCCGGAGCTATGTTGTCCAGTATGATGACAGTGCCAATGGATGGGCGGCTTGGTGGTCTGTTTCTAGTGGCATCGGTTGCGATTGCCGTGAATATGTTGGCGCCCGGCATCAGCGTGACGGTGATTGTCCAAGAACCATTCATTGTTGTGGTTGTGCTACCAAGCAGCAACAGGTTCACCCCTCTGTATAGAGTCACAATAGAACCCGCATCAGCGGTGCCACTAACAAGAAATTCTGCCGCCTCTGCCGCTCCGACCGTTTTGCTTGTGGTGCTGATAATCGGGGTGGTTAGTGGTGCAACATTGACGGTGATGCTGATCGTGGCGGTAGCCGAACCAAGCACATTGGTCGCAGTGATGGTGTAGGTGGTTAAACTCGCCACCTCCGTTGGTGTACCCGAGATGGTGCCAGTGGCAGTATCCAGTGTCAGTCCGGCTGTCAGTGCTGAACTGATGCTGTAGCTGTCAACCACACCGCCTGATGAGGTGATGGTTATATCCGCAATAGCAGTACCCGCCGTGGCAACCAGCGTAGTGGTGCCGAGCATGATACTCGGGGTGGTTAGTGGCGCCGCATTGACGGTGATGGCTACCGTCGCCGTAGCCGAACCAGCACTATTGGTTGCAGTGATGACGTAGGTAGTTGAGCCTGCCTCCATCGATGGCGTACCCGAGATAGTGCCAGTGTCTGTGCCAAATAATAGTCCATTACCAATGTCTGGTTCGATGTCGTAGCTGTCAACCGCTCCGCCTGTTGAATCAATGGTTATAGGCGCGATAGTAGTACCCGCTGTGGCAACCAGCGTATCGGTGCTGAGCGTGATAATCGGGGCGGTTAGTGGTGCCGCATTAACGGTGACCGTGAAGGTCTGCGTAGCCGTTAGACCGTCACCATCGCTGGCAGTCACGGCGATGATGGTTGTTCCTGATGCGACCGAGGTAACGGTAACAGAACCACCCGTAGCGGTAGCGGTGACAATGACCGAGTTATCGGACATGGCACTGTAAGACAGGTCATCACCATCGGGGTCATTGAAGTGATCGCCAACCGTAATCGTCTTACTTTCATCAACACTTAACGTTAAGATGACGGAATCAATGGTACCTTCTTTGACTGGAGCCCGGTTGTTCAGTGTGATGATAACCGGATCAGATGGGTTTGATGGTCCGTTTCCAACGGCATCGGTTGCGGTTGCCGTAATTGTGTTGGCACCCGCTTCTAGCGTGACGGTAATTGTCCAAGAGCCATTCGTTGCGGTTGTAGTTGCACCAGCAATTTCAATACCGCTACGCAATAGTTGTACGATGGAATCCGACTCAGCAGAGCCTTCAAGCGTAACGGATACCGTGTTAGTGGCTTGTGTTGCAGTGCTAATGGCTGGTTTGCCCGGTTTGGTACTGTCCAGCGTGATGATAGTGACAAGGGATGGGAGGCTTGGTGGTTTGTTTCCAGTGGCATCGGTTGCGATTGCCGTGAATATGTTGGATCCCACTATCAGCGTGACGGTGATTGTCCAAGCACCATTCGTTGTTGCGGTTGTGCTACCAAGAATATCCGTATTCCCCACCCCTCTGTATAGAGTCACAATAGAACCCGCATCAGCGGTACCACTAACAGGAAATGATGCCGCCTCTGCCGGTCCGACCCTTTTTCCTGTGGTGCTGATAATCGGGGTGGTTAGTGGTTTCACATTGACGGTGATGCTGAGCGTAGCCATAGCCGAACCAAGATCACTGGTCGCAGTGATGGTGTAGGTGCGTGTAGGTGCCGCCGCCGATGGCGTGCCCGAGATGGTGCCAGTGGCGGTGTCAAATAACAAGTAATTCTCAATGGACGGAACAATGCTATAGCTGTCAACCATACCGCCCACACCAACTGTTGAGATGATGGTTATCGGTGTGATGGCGACACCCTCGGTGGCAATAAGTACAGCGGGGTTGGCAGCAATCATCGGGGCAGTTAATTCAACGATTGTTACGATAATTCTCTGTGTGTCACTCGATACTCCTCCATCCGATACGGTTACCAAAACGCTATATTCTTGGTCTGCACTCGAGTCAATCTCTCCATCTGAGTTTCTTGGGTTTTCATAATCTGGAATAAAGTCATCTTTGAATCTTAATGTTCTTGAGTTTCCTGTTCCAGTTATCTCAAACAGTGCCACATCATCATTTGAAAGCGTATAGGTCAAAATATCATTTGCATCCCCATCTGTAGCGGTGATGGTGGTGACTGACTGGGTATTTTCTGCCAGCGTTATTGCATATGAAGAAGCACCATTATTAGAGCTAATCTCGGGTTTATGATTGGCGACAAGGGTCAAATCGTGCTGATTGCCTGTTCCAAAGGAGCTAGGAGCCGATACTTTAATATGATATTCAGTTTTTGTAGGGTCTGGTGCTTCGTTTATGCTCAGGACACCCGTTGACGTTAGGGTAAACAGACCGACATCTGCTCCGCCGACGAGCGTATAGGTCGGGTTGTGACCACTTAAAAAACTATTCTGAGCCGTAAACCGGGTTACTTCGGCTCCTGCGCCCAGTGTCGGAATAACGGATAAATCCCCAGTAATATACCAAGCACCTAGGTTTTGACTAAAAGCAGGTGTGTTGTTATGAAGCATATTATTCATATCCGTTACACCGCGGACATCCCAACGGCTTATGTCTTGGTTAAAGGCAGTGGCACTGGCAAACATATACGTCATATTGGTCACATTGCTGACATCCCAATCACCAATATCTTGGTTAAAGTCGTGAGCATATTCAAACAGCGTGCCCATACGCTCAACATTGCTGACATCCCAATCGCCAATGTCTTGATTGAATTTTTCAGCATGCCTAAACATACCCCACATATTTGTTACCCGAGATAAATCAGGTCGGTCGGTTGCTTCTCCTATAAGGTTGGTTGCTCCACTAAAAGCATGTTCCATTGAAGTCCATTGCTGGTTTCCCCATTGGTTAATGGCGATGATACTGTTGGAATTATCACTGCCCTCCCCCGCATTAAAATAAATGCGCGGGAAGTCGCCACTAATACGGACGGTATGAGTCCCTGTCATGGTGTAAGCATGCGTGGCATCGCCGGTATAGGTCGTTGTATCTATGCCACCATCACCCCAATTTACGTTGTAATTATAGCCACTGCCTGTTGTTGGAATAACGATCGTCCGACTTCCTTGTACGCTCCAAGTGGTCACGAAGTCGTCTGTTTCTAATACGTCATCGCCAACGGTAATGGTGAATGTTTTAGAATAATTAAGTGTACCATCGTGAACATTGATTCTGATGCGGTAGCTTGATTTACCTGAGGCGGGTGTTTCGTTTATTCTTAAACTGGTGCCGTCAATTGTGAATGCACTATTGTCATCATCACCCGCTCCAGCAACCAATGTATATGTATATATTTCATTCGCATCTACATCATTGTTAGACAACAAACCAACCCGCTGGTGAGCCATTGCACTACGCACCACTGCTGTTGAAGAAAGCTCAATGTCGGTCGGTGGTTCATTGACTGGCGTGATTGTTACGATAATTCTCTGTGTGTCACTCGATACTATTCCATCCGATACAGTAACCAGAACACGATATATTTGGTCGGCGTTTTGGTCAACCACCCCTGCTGAGTTTTTTGGGTTTTCATAATCTGGAATATAGACATCTTTGAAACTTAATACGCCTGAATCCGTTATCTCAAACAACGCAACATCATCATTTGAAAGCGTATAGGTCAAAGTATTCGCGTCGTCCATATCTGTCGCGGTGATGGTGGTTACTGCTTTTGTGTTTTCGGGGAGTGTTATTTCATATGGCGAATCACCATTGTTAGAGGTAATCATCGGTCTATTATTAACGACAAAGGTTAAATCTCGGTGATTATCTGTTCCAAATGAACCTGTGGATGATATGCGAATATCATATGAAGCTCCTATAGCAGCAGGTGCAGCGTTTATGGTCAACATACCATCAGTTAGAGTAAAGGAACTGCTATCCGCTCCGCCAAGCGTATAGGTCGGGCTTTGACCGCTTAAAACACTATTCTGAGCCGTGAAAGTGATTACTTCGTCTCCTGCGCCCAGTGTCGTGGGCACGGATAAATCCCCAGTGATATACCAAGCACCTAGGTTCTGAATAAAATCAGGTGTGTTGTTACCAAGCATATTACTCATATTCGTTACACCGCGGACATCCCAACGGCTTATGTCTTGGTTAAAGGCAGTGGCATTAGCAAACATCCACTGCATATCGGTCACATTGCTGACATCCCAATCACCAATATCTTGGTTAAAGTCGTCAGTATGTTCAAAAAGCGTGCCCATACGCTCAACATTGCTGACATCCCAATCGCCGATGTCTTGATTGAATTTTTCAGCATACCTAAACATACCCCACATATCTGTTACTCGAGACAAATCAGGTCGGTCGGTTGCTGCTCCTATAAGGTTGGTTGCTCCAGCAAAAGCCAGCTCCATTGAAGTCCATTGCTGACTTCCCCATTGGTTGATGGCGATGATACTGTTGGAATTAGTATTGCCCTCCCCCGCATTAAAATAAATACGCGGGAAGTCGCCACTGATACGGACGGTATAAGTCCCTGCCTCGTCGTAAGTATGCATGGCACTGCCGTTATATGCGGTGTTGTCTTCTGCTCCACTATCGCCCCAATTGACGGTGTAATCATAGCTACCACTATTACCTCTTGTTGGAGTAACGATCGTCTGACTTCCTGTATTACCTCTTGTTGGAATAACGATCGTCTGACTTGCCATTACGCTCCAAGTGGTCACGAAATCATCTAACGGACCCTTGACAATGACCATAAAAGTCTGTGTGACCGTTTGCTCCGCTGTATCGCGTGCAGTCACAGTGATGGTTGTATTGCCTGCGGCTTTTGGTGTAATGGTGACTATACTACCCACAACATCAACGGTGGCGGTGGGAGTGTTACTGGATTCAGCGGCAAAGGTCAAAGTATCGTTTAGGTCGCTAAAGTTATTGTCCACATTCACCGCACGAGTTGCACCATTTGCCACGAGGTCAATATCATCAAATGTGGTCGCAATGGTTGGTGCTGGATTGGTAACGGTTACCATAAAAGCTTGCGTAACCATTTGACCGATGGTGTCTTCGGCAGTAACGGTGATGGTTGCATTGCCTACGGCGTTTGCCGTGATGGTGACTATACTACCCGCAACATCAACGGTGGCGGTGGGAGTGTGACTGGATTCAGCGGTAAAGGTCAAAGTATCGTTTGCGTCGCTAAAGTTATTGTCCACATTCACCGCACGAGCCGCACCATTTACCACGAGGTCAATATCATCAAGTGGGGTCGCAATGGTTGGTGCTGGATTGGTAACGGTTACCATAAAAGTCTGTGTAACCCTTTGACCGATGGTGTCTTCGGCAGTAACGGTGATGGTTGCATTGCCTACGGCGTTTGCCGTGATGGTGACTGTGCTATCCGCAACATCAACGCTGGCGGTGGGAGTGTGACTGGATTCAGCGGTAAAGGTCAACATGTTACCTGGCTCGCTATCGCTAAAATAACTAGCCACATTCAGATCATGAGGACTAGCATTTGCCACAAGGGTATCAATATCCTCAATCTGGCTTACGACTGTGAGCAAACGAACGATGGTTACGATAATTTCCTGTGTTCGGGTCGATACGCCATCCGATACGGAAACTAGAACGCGATATTCTTGGTCTGCACTCTGGTCAAACTCGCCCATAGCGTCCCTTGGGTTGTCATAATCAGGAATATAGTCGTCTTTGAAACTTAATACGCCTGAATCCGTTATCTCAAACAGTGCGGCATCATCATTTGAAAGCGTATAGTTCAAAGTATTCGTGCCGTCCTCATCCGTCACGGTGATAATGGTGACTGCTTTTGTGTTCTCGGGGAGTGTTATTGTATATGGAGACTCACCATTGTTAGAGGTAATCATCGGTCTATTATTAACGACAAAGGTTAAATCTCGGTGATTATCTGTTCCAAATGAACCTGTGGATGATATGCGAATATTATATGAAGTTCCTATAGCAGTCGGTGCGGCGTTTATGGTTAGCACTCCGCCAGTTAGGGTAAAGGAACCAGCATCCGCTCCGCCAAGCGTATAGGTCGGGCTTTGACCGCTTAAAACATTATTCTGAGCCACGAAAGTGGTTACTTCGTCTCCTGCACTCAGTGTCGGAGAAACGGATAAATCTCCAGCAATATACCAAAGCCCAAGATTTTGAGAAAAGGCATCGGCACCAGAAAACACCCCTCCCATATTAGTTACACTACTGACATCCCAACCGCTAATGTCTTGGTTAAAGACTCTGGCAAGCTGAAACATGTTGTGCATGTTCGTTACACTGCTGACATCCCAATCACCAATGTCTTGATTAAAGGCGATATTACTAAACATCGTCTCCATATTCGTTACACTGCTGACATCCCAATCACCAATGTCTTGGTTAAAGAAGATGGCATTACTAAACATATTACTCATATTCGTTACACTGCTGACATCCCAATCACCAATGTCTTGATTAAAGGCGTTGGCATTAGTAAACATATTACTCATACTGGTAACACTGCTGACATCCCAATCGCCGATGTTTTGATTGAATTTTTCAGCATATCTAAACATACCCCACATATCTGTTACCCGAGACAAATCAGGTTGGTCGGGTGTTGTTTGTCCTGCTAGGTTGGTTGCTCCACTAAAAGCATATCTCATTGAAGACCATTGCTGACTTCCCCATTGGTCAATGGCGATGATGCTGTTGGAATTATCATTGCCATTCCCCGCATTAAAATAAATACGCGGGAAGTCGCCACTGATACGGACGGTATAAGTCCCTGAATCGGCGTAAACATGCGTGGCGTTGCCGGTCTGGCTCGTGTCGGTGCTACCATCGCCCCAATTTACGTTGTAATTATAGCCACTGTCTGTTGTTGGAATGGTGATGGTCTGACTTGCCGCTACGCTCCAAGTAGTAACAAAATCATCTGTTTCTAATACGTCATCGCTCACTGTAATGGTGAATGCCTTAGCGAAATCATTTGTGCCGTCATTAACATTGATTCTAATGCTGTAGCTTGATTTACCTGTGGCAGGTGTTGCGAGTATTCTCAAACTGGTGCCGTTAATGGTGAACAATAGGTTGTCATCATCACCATTTCCATCGGCTAACGTATATGTATATATTTCACCCGCATCCTCATCGATAACAGATAATAAACCAACTCGCTGGCGAGCCGTTGCACTACGCACCACTGCTGTTGAAGAAAGCCCAATGTCGGTCGGGATTGTTTCGCTGACTGGCGTGATTCTTACGATAATTTCTTGTGTATCAAAAGATGTTCCATCCGATACAGTAACCAGAACACGATATTCTTGGTCGGCGTTTTGGTCAACCATTCCAGCTGAGTTTCTTGGGCTTTCATAATCTGGAATAAAGTCATCTTTGAAACTTAATGTTCTTGAGTTTCCTGTTCCAGTTATCTCAAACAGTGCCACATCATCATTTGAAAGCGTATAGCTCAAAGTAGCATTCGCATCTCCATCTGTAGTGGTGATGGTGGTGACCGCCTGTGTGTCTTCAGGGAGTGTTATTGCATAGTGAGAAACGCCATTGTTAGAGGTAATCTCGGGTCTATGATTGGCGACAAGGGTTAAAGATCGGTAGTAGATCCGTGTGTCGCTAGCGCTCTTCTTAATCACATTACCACTAACTGATATGCGGATATTATATTCATTTTTTGTAATTTCTGGACTTCCCTTTATGCTCAACACGCCTGTGCTCGTTATTGTAAAGAGATCATCATCAGTGCCACCATCAAGTCCATAGGTCGGGTTTTGACCGTTTAAGTAACTATTCTGAGCCGTGAATCGGGTGACTTCGTCCCCTGCTTCAAGTGTCGGAGGCACGGACAAATCCCCCGTAATGTACCAAAGCCCGAAGTTGGCGACAAAAAAACGAAAATTAGTTCCATCAATCATATTCTCCATATTGGTTACATTGCGGACATCCCAAGCACTGATGTCATGCGTCATAAGTGTGGCATTCTGAAACATATAACTCATGTCTGTAAGATTGCGGGTAACCCAACCGCCGATAGGTTGGTTAAAACCGAAGGCTCTTCTAAACATAGCCGACATATTGGTTACATTGCGGGTAACCCAATCGCCAATAGGTTGGTTAAAGATATGATTATAATTAAACATATTGTTCATGTCTGTAACCTCGCCTGTATTCCAACCACCGATAGGTTGATTAAAGGAGCTGTGCTGAAACATTCCCGATAAATCGGTTACGCTACTGACATCCCAACCACCGATAGGTTGGTTAAAGATTGCGGTATGAGCAAACATATTCGACATATTGGTCACCTTGCTGACATCCCAATCGCCGATGTTTTGGTTAAAGGCATCGGCATTATTAAACATATTGTTCATGTCGGTTACAGTCGATAAATCAGGTCTATCGTTTGTATCTCCAACCAAGTTACTACAGCCATAGAAGGATTTTTCCATAGAAGTCCAGCGTCCATTGCCCCATTGCTTGATGGCAATGATCTTGTCCTTGTCGCCTTCGTTATTAAAATAAATGCGCGGGAAGGTGCCACTGATACGGACTTCATAATCATCTGCATCAGCGTAAGTATGCACGGCATTGCCTGTATAAGTAGCCGTGTCTGCTGCTTCACCACTGCCCCAATTCACGGTGTAATGATACGTTTCGGTAGCGTATGTCGGAATGGTGATGCTCTGACCTGCCGTTACCCGCCAAGTGGTAACAAAATCATCTGTTGCCAATGCGTCCTCGCTAACGGTAATGGTGAATGTATTAGAGAAATCATTTTCACCATCATTTACATTGATTCTGATGCTGTAGCTTGATTTGCCGGCGGCAGGTGTGTCCTTTATTCTTAAACTGGTGCCGTCAATTATGAACGCTTCGTTATCTGCATCACCCACTCCAGTTATCAATGTGTATGTGTATTCGTCACCCGTCTCTGTATCAGTATTAGACAACACTCCAATCCTCGTGTTGGCGACTGCATTGCGAACCACTGCTTCTGAAGAAAGCATAATATTAGTCGGGGCTGGGTTCTCACCAAACATAAAGTCTCGGTGATTGTTTGTTCCAAATAAAAAATTCGCCATCGCTGATACGCTAATATCATATTTAGTTTTTGTGGGGTCGGGTGCTAGGTTTATGGTCAACACACCTGCTGGGGTTAGGGTAAAGAGATCGGCATCAGTGCCAGAAAGAGAATAAACCGAGCTGTGACTTCTTAAATGAGCATTCTGAGCCATGAAAGTGGTTACTGTACCACCTGCTTCAAGAGTGGGGGAAATAACCAAGTCAGGCACAGCAATATACCAAAGCCCAAGATTTTGATTAAAGGCGGTGGCACCAGCAAACATCGAATCCATGAGTGTTGCATTTATATTCCTCACGTCCCAACGGCTGATGTCTTGGTTAAAGGCTACGGCATCCTGAAACATCGTTTTCATATCTCCTACGAGACTCACATCCCAATCACTAATGTCTTGGTTAAAGGCAGTGGCAAAACTAAACATACTCTTCATATCCGTTACACTGCTGACATCCCACTTGCCGATGGCTCGGTTAAAGGCAGTGGCAATCTGAAACATGTACCTTATATTCGTTACACTGCTGACATCCCACTTGCCGATGGCTTGGTTAAAGTACTCGGTATTCTGAAACATGTACGACATATTCGTTACACTGCTGACATCCCAATCACTAATGTCTTGATTAAAAGCCATCGCATTGTAGGCACTCCCTAACATAGACATCATATTGGTAACACTGCTGACATCCCAATTACCAATGTTTTGGTTAAAGGCTTGGGCATTCTCAAACATACCGCTCATATCGGTTACCCGAGATAAATCAGGACTATCGCTGGCTTGTCCAGCAAGGTTGCTCGCACCTCTAAAAGCACCATTCATTGAAGTCCATTGCCCTGTTCCCCATTGGTTAATGGCGATGATACTGTTGGAATTTTGGTTGCCGTTGTTATCGAAGTTATTAAAATAAATACGCGGGAAACTGCCACTGATGCGGACGCTATAAGTCCCTGCATCGGCGTAAGTATGCGTGGCGTTGCCGGTCTCGCTCGTGCTGGTGGGACTATCACCCCAATTAACGGTGTAATCATAGTCACTGCCCGTTGTTGGAATGGTAATGGTCTGACCTGCCGTTACCTGCCAAGTGGTCACGAAGTCGTCTGTTGCCAATGCTTCATCACTAACGGTAATGGTGAATGTTTTGGAGTAACCAAGTACGCCATCATTCCCTCGGATTCGGATTCTGATGCTGTAGCTTGTCCTTTCTGCGGCGGGTGTTGCGAGTATTCTTAAACTGCTACCGTCAATGGTGAATGCGTCATTGTCATCATCACCATTTCCAGCGGCTAACGTATATGTATATATTTCACCCGCATCCTCATCGATAACAGATAATAAACCAACCCGCTGGCGAGCCGTTGCACTACGCACCACTGCTGTTGAAGAAAGCCCAATGTCGGTCGGGTCTGTTTCGTTGACTGGCGTGATTCTTACGATAATTTCTTGTGTATCAAAAGATGTTCCATCCGATACAGTAACCAGAACACGATATTCTTGGTCGGCGTTTTGGTCAACTACCCCATCTGAGTTTCTTGGGTTTTCATAATCTGGAACACGGTCGGCTTTGAATATTAATGTTCTTGAGTTTCCTGTTCCAGTTATCTCAAATAAATCAGAATCATACCTAGAAATAGAATAGGTCAAAGTATCATTGGTATCCCCATCCGTAGCGGTGAGGGTGGTCACTTCTCGTATGTTTTCGGGGAGCGTTATTGCATATGGAGACTCACCATTGTTAGAGCTAATCTCGGGTCTATGATTGGCGACAAGGGTCAAATCGTGCTGATTGTTTGTTCCAAATGAGCCAGTAGCCGCTATGGTAATGTTGTATGAAGTTTTATCAGCGGGCGGTGCATCGTTTATGCTCAGGACACCCGTTGACGTTAGGGTAAACAGACCGACATCTACTCCGCCGACAAGCGTATAGCTCGGGTTTTGACCGCTTAAGGCACTATTCTGAGCCGTAAACCGAGTTACTTCGGCTCCTGCTTCAAGTGCCGGGGACACGGATAAATCCCCAGTGATATACCAAGCACCTAGGTTTTGACTAAAAGCAGGTGTGTTGTTACCAAGCATATTACTCATATTCGTTACACCGCGGACATCCCAACGGCTAATGTCTTGGTTAAAGGCAGTGGCACTAGCAAACATCCACGTCATATTGGTCACCTTGCTGACATCCCAATCACCAATATCTTGGTTAAATTCGTCAGTATGTTCAAACAGCGTGCCCATACGCTCAACATTGCTGACATCCCAATCGCCGATGTCTTGGTTAAATTTGCTAGCATATCTAAACATACCCCACATATCTGTTACCCGAGACAAATCAGGTCGGTCGGTTGCGTCTCCTATAAGGTTGGTTGCTCCACTAAAAGCCTGCTCCATTGAAGTCCATTGCTGACTTCCCCATTGGTCAATGGCGATGATGCTTCTGGAATTAGAATCGCCATCCCCCGCATTAAAATAAATACGCGGGAAGTCGCCACTAATACGGACGGTATGAGTCCCTGTCACGGTGTAAGCATGCGTGGCATTGCCAGTATAGGTCGTTGTATCTATGCCATCATCACCCCAATTTACGGTGTAACTATAGCCACTGCCTGTTGTTGGAATGGTGATCGTCTGACCTCCTAGTACGCTCCAAGTGGTCACGAAATCGTCATCCAAGCTTTGTGCATTAGCCAGCTGTGCGACAAACAATAGTGCAAAGAAAGTGGCGACGAATAGGCACTTCAGAGGTGCGGACAAAATACCACAACGATTTGATGTGGCTGTCCGTGCTGTTTTGAGTTGCGTTGCAATTGAAATCATCGCCCTACCCCATAAGCCGAACGCGGATTGTGTGTTGGGGTGGGTAACTATATGATTATTAAGTGTTTTTATGATGAACGATGATTTCATTTGGAATATTCTCTTGATTGAAGTATTCGTGAGGCTGATGGGTTGAATTCACCGCCCTCACTCGACAGCGTTACTGTAGCACAACTAATTGAAAATTGAAAATTGAAAATTGAGAAGCAACCTAGTCCGTCATTCCTGCGGAAGCAGGAATCCAGTAAAATAAATATTCTTATCTAATTGAAAATTGAAAATTGAAAATTGAAAATTGAAAATTGAAAATTGAAAATTGAAAATTGAAAATTGAAAATTGAAAATTGAAAATTGAAAATTGAAAATTGAAAATTGAAAATTGAAAATTGAAAATTGAAAATTGAAAATTGAAAATTGAAAATTGAAAATTGAAAATTGAAAATTGAAAATTGAAAATTGAAAATTGAAAAGCAACCTAGTCCGTCATTCCTGCGGAAGCAGGAACCCAGTAAAATAAATATTCTTATCTAATTGAAAATTGAGAATTGAGAATTGAAAATTGAAAATTGAGAAGCAACCTAGTCCGTCATTCCTGCGGAAGAGACTGTGCAAGAAATCCTCGCTAAGCATGCGTTACATGCGGAAAACCCTTGCGGGTTTGGCTATTTTACTGGGTTCCTGCTTCCGCAGGAACGACGAGCAGGAACGACGAATATTGGTTTCTTGCACAGTCTCATAAGGGGGTGTTCCATACATAACACATACCTAGCATAGGGTTCTTGTTATTTTATGATTTATATCCACAGGGCACAAGTACCCACATGGTGCAAGTGCAAAAGTCTCATGTCGCACAAATCTGTAAGTATTGTGTAACTACCTTTTCCATCCCTTCATCGAGACATTCGATGGTCAGTGCGTGCCCGATGGAGACTTCCAGAATACCCGCTATCTCCAGGAAACGAGCCAGATTGTTGCGGTCTAAATCATGCCCAGCATTGACTCCCAAGCCCAACGATTGTGCATAACCTGCCGCTTCCTTGTACTGGTTGAATACCGTCCGCGCTTCATCAACCGCACTCTTGTCAACTGTCGCATAATGAAATGCGAGCGCAAATTGTTCGGTATATAATTCAATACGCTCACAGCCAACAGCCGCTGCCGCTTTAATGTGTTGGTGATTCGGATCAAGGAACAGCGAGCTACGAATACCCGCATCTTTTAAGCGTTTCAGCGCGGGTATTAAAACGGCATGAGAATCGGCAATATCCCAGCCATGATCCGAGGTCAGTTGATTGGCATCATCGGGCACCAAGGTACATTGATGCGGTCTGGTTTGCTCGATCAGTGTTAGAAAATCTGCCGATGGATAACCTTCGATATTTAACTCTGCGTCAGGGTAATTGGTGAGCAGTTTTGCCAAGTCAACCGCATCCGAGCACTTGGCGTGCCGCTCATCTGGACGCGGGTGAATGGTAATTCCTTGCACCCCGAGTTTGAGAAACTTATCTGCATAGGCAACCACATTGGGATAATCCCGCCCACGAGAATTCCTGAGCAAGGCGATTTTGTTAAGGTTGATGCTTAAATGTGTCACCGCACTTAACCACTCGTTTCAAAGCGAGAGGAATCCCAATCGGGGGTAAAGCCAATCACCCGTACCAACCCGGGCATTGAAGGATTAAAAAGTGCGTTATGCCAATAAGTTGACTGATGCTTTTGTTCATCTACATTGATCGCACGGGTTTGACAGCGTAAACGATAGATTTGATTGCCCTGATTGAAATGAAGCAAACATTTTTTAATTGCGATAATTTGTTTTGCCAATTCGCTGGTCATGGAAAATACCGCCGTCATCTCCTCGTCAAACTCATCGGGTATTTGGTAATAGTATTCAGAAAGCAATTTTATCGCACCCTCGTATCGCGCCTGATGCTCCTGCGTTTTCTGTGCCATAAAGCGAAATTCATGGGTAATATCCACACTATCCGTTTTAACGATTTGCACCGAAACTGCCCCGATATTTTGCCCTGCTACCTCTAGTTCTGGACGCATTGCGGCTGATGGCACACCACTATTTTTGCGTACCGAATACTGCCTAATGCGGCATTGCCAAGCAATAAATTGTGTCCGCAAGTCCACTGGATTGAGTGAGTTCATCATGCTTTTTTTGTTGTTAGAATATCTGCTTAAACATAACCACAGGAAACATGCGTTTTATAAGCTCAATCGAGCGGATTTTACAGCTCATAGCCGTTATATTTTGAGCTATATTATTCATTGATTTAGCTATAAATGTTTGGTCGTCGTCACTATATTATCTGAAAAAGCCCACAATATCGCCGCGTTCATTATCATCTAAGGAAATATGCGATGGACTAGATATGAGAATTGGTTATGCCACCGTAAAAAGGGTGTTATCCCAGTTAATTGTTGATCGCTTAATCGTAACCTCGGGTAGAGGTCGAGGCACTAAATATAGCATAAGCCCGACCTATAATTTGGTTTACCCGATTGATGTTGATGCCTATTTTACGAAAGAGATTGATGAACGAGTCATTAAAAGCAGATTTAACCCATCATTGATAACAGAGGTGCTGGTTCAGACAAGGATTTTGAGCAATGATGAAGAAGCGCGGTTGAACAAGCTGCAAGCAACTTATGAAGAAAATATATCACGGCTAACGCCATCAGAGCATTCAAAGGAGATGGAGCGTTTGGCTATTGATTTGAGTTGGAAATCATGGGCTTGTCGGAAAATGGGGGTTTTAGCTTGTTTTGAATGTTTAAGTCCTTGTTATTAAACATTTTTTCTTAAAACTGGAATAATTTTGAGTTAACCGACAGTCCTCTAATGCCACACGTCCTCACGTTTAACCACTTTCAAAAAGGTGAAAAAAAAAATCCGTAAATCAAACCAAAATGACTGGCGTTGCAAATACACAATATCGAGCGCGACTTTCTGTTCAATCGATAGATTATCCCTACCATTCACTTGTGCCCAACCGGTCAGTCCGGGAATCAACCGATCAACACCGTTTGCTGTACGCAGCGCAACCAAATCATCCTGATCGGTGGTAGCCGGACGAGGACCAACAAAACTCATATCACCTTTTAGAATCGAAAATATCTGTGGCAATTCATCTAAACTGAAACGCCGAAGAAATCCGCCAATGAGTGAGAGATGCGCATTCGGATTGGTTAGTTTATGACTCGCCATCATAGGCGTATCCACCCGCATAGAGCGGAACTTCGGCATCTTGAATATGCTGTTACCGCGTCCAACCCGATCCGACCAATACAATACCGATCCTTTTGAAGTCAAACGCACAACAATAGCAATCAACAACATCGGCACTGCCAACAACACAACAAATACAACAGCCATTACTAGGTCAAAAAGACGTTTCATTGATTTCCCCCAGTGAGCGTTGTGCTTTGAAGCCGATAGATTGTAATTTTTTTGAACAATAACACTCATCTCCCAGTAATTTATCTATCTTATATTTCATTCGAGAATTCATCGATGCGACAACATCAAACAACCGTTTCGGTACGCTCCACCGAGGAACCGATTTACCCAATACAGAACACATTATTTTATATATATCAGATGATGAGTACATCCTACCATCTGTTGCAATAAATATCTCTCCATTAGCACGCTCCTCTTCTGCAACCAATAAAAGCGAGCGTACCAAATCATCGACGTGAATCATAGAGCGACGGTTTCCTGTATCAGGCAATGGCGGGAACCAGCCTTTGTCGATAGCCGATAACATCGACCGCAGATTACCCTTGACACCCGGACCATAGACCAAAGAAGAGCGTATAATGGAGACATGTAGCCCTAACTGACGACCCAGTGCCAATAGTTGTATTTCGGCTTCTCGCTTGGTTTGCCCATAAATCCCTTCTGGCATACCATGATATTCTTCATTCATGCACCGCCCGGCAATTGTACCACCCGCTTTGGTGCTACTGACAAACACCAATCGCTGTACCCCAGAATTGGCTGCCAACGTTGCCAAACGTGCTGTTGCATCGACATTAACGGCACGGTAGAGATGCTCGACCGCAGCGGCATCTCGCAAATCATGGGCGAACCCCGCAAGGTGAAACACCGTATCAATGCCAGCCAATACATCATCGGGGATTTGTTCGGACTGGAGGTCACAGACAACTGTTGGCATCGACGATCGGGCGTTTCGAGAGAGCAAACGCAATGACTTACGCGCTTGCAATAGCGCATTAACTAGCCGTTGCCCAATAAACCCTGTCCCACCAGTAACCAAAACCCGTTTCATGCTTTAGCATTCTCAATCAATTCTGCGTGATACACACATGCGAGACCGCAAAAACTCAATATTCGTCGTTCCTGCGAAAGAGACTGTGCAAAAATCCAATATTCGTCTTTCCTGCGAAAGCAGAAACCCAGTAGAATAGCCAAACCCGCAAGGGTTTCCGCATGTAACTCATGCCTAGCAACAACATCATCTTAAATAGTAAAATCGGTTTATTATTCACAGCAAGGCGACATTTTAATTGAAATAACATTCAATATCATCTGCTTGTGTTTATAGGCTGGGAATTATAATTGAGACCTTTGCATAAATCCACCCGGGGCCCCACTTAAAATGGTAAAATAGCGTTCATTCAATAAACCCTTGAGGATACCGTCAAATGTCTTGGAAACAAACCGCCCAATACTCGTTCGCAGATGCCCTTTTAATTGAGCATAAGTCATTGTCCAAACTAGATGATGTGCATGAAATTATCGATTGGAAACAGATCGAAAAAACGCTCAGCCATCTTTATGCCTCCAAGCGCGGTGTGCCAGCATACCCACCTTTGATGATGTTTAAGATACTGATTTTACAGGCGTGGTATAACTTAAGCGATGAAGCCTTAGAAGAACAGATAGCCCGGGATTTAATGTTCCGCCGGTTTATTGGTTTGAGTCTCAGTGATGCAGTACCCGATCATTCCACTATTTGGCGGTTTAGGAACTTATTACACACCGAAAATCTGCTTGATTCTTTATTGGTGCAGATCAATAACCATCTCGCTAAAAACAGTCTTATTGTTGCCACAGGCTCGGTCAATATTATCGATGCGACTGTGATTGAGGCGAAGCAATGCCGTTCTAAAAAGAACAAACAAGGCGACAATACCCAAGACCCAGAAGCGGCATGGAACGTGAAAACGGCATCCGATGGCAGGCGTAAAAGCACCTACGGATTTAAGATGCACGCCAATACCGATGAAGATGGTTTTATCAAGAAAATGACCTATACGCCTGGCAATGTGCATGATTCACAGGAGTTTGAACATCTGTTAGGCGATAGGCACGGACAAGTTTACGCAGACAGTGCCTATGCCAACAAAGACAATGACGAGAAACTGGGTAAAGAAAACAATAGAATCCTGCACCGAGCTTATCGCAACACACCATTAACGGAGCAACAAAAAGCACTGAATAAAATGTATAGCAGTGTCCGCTATGTGGTTGAACGCACCTTTGGTTTGCTCAAACTGCATCACGGATTAGGCAAGGCAAGATACATGGGGTTAGCCAGAAACAAAACCCGCGCACATCTGATTGCCATGAGCCATAACCTTAAAACTGGGATGAATATTTTCAAAGAACTGCAACGTTTAAAGGAGAGTTGTGCCTAAATGGGCAATAAAACAGATAAAAACCCACTAAAAGTGGTTAAAAGTGCCGAAATAGCGGCTTTTTTGGTGTCGTATTGATGATTGAGAGAACATGGGCGAAAAAATGAGGCAAATTTATAAAAAATCACGTTGTTTGTGAGTTGCGAGGGGTGTTTTGTGGATTATGCAAAAGTCTCAATTAAAATTATGGTGGTCATTGGTTACAATAGGCATTTACGCTATCGGAATAAATCATAGTCAAACAATGGATGTCGTGTATTCATAAACATGACATCCGTTGATATTTTTATACGACCCACTTAACCACTATCGAACTACATTGATACATTGAATTTACGCACTCTGTTAATACGCACTGGCATAAAAATAGCCATAATACGTTTTCTGATTGTCATTTTAGCATTTATTACGAACATTATCCTGACCAGAGGATTAGGGGTGCAAGGATACGGCATGTATGTTTATGCGATGTCGGTGATGTCACTGCTGATACCGATTAGTCGAATCGGTATCCCCACCTTAATCAATCGTGAAGCAACGTGCAGCAAGACGCAAAATCTGTGGGGTTATTTTTATGCCCTATTTGTCTGTGCTTCAAAAACAATCATTCTGTTATCAACCTGTATTATTCTGGTTGCTTTTGTTGTCTTGTGGTTATTATTTGAGCAACACTCGCCCCATACAACCTATCTCTATGTATGGTTATTATTGCTATTGCCGTTTAGTGGCTTTATGCGAATCCTGTCTGCCACACTACACGGTTTGCATCATATTATCTTAAATAAAATTGTCAGCCGACTCGTCCCTGCCGTAATTTTTCCGACTGTCATTGGGACACTGTTTTTGCTACTCCCAGAAACACATTTTCCAGAATATGTAACGTTTATTAAATGGGTTGTCGGCATCATCAGCTTGATTATTGTCCTATTGGTTTTCCGCCATAAAATAGATGAAAAATTTCACCCAACTAAAGCCGTTTGTACTTATCAAGAATTATGGCATAAAACCTCGCCATTCATGCTCATTGGTGGTGCCGGAATGCTCTATTCACAAATTGATATTTTAATGCTGGGATATTTCCGCTCAAGCAGTGAAGTGGGTATTTACAATGTGGCAACCAAGATAGCGTTTTTTGTACTACTTGCATTACAGATTATTAACTCTTTTGTTGGTCCACAAATGGTTAAAATGTATGCTCAAAAAAACATCCGTCAACTGCAAAAATTGGTCACCATAAGCACTCGATTTGCTTTTTCGTTTGCGCTATTGGTTTGTTTGGTTTTATGGATTGTCGGTCAAGAATTGATTGATTTTATATTCGGGGCGGAGTTTGCATTGGCATACATCCCTTTATCTATCCTTATTGTTGGCAACCTGTTTGGTGCGATGATGGGGGCAGTCAGGCTCTTAGCACAGTCGTCTTACAACGAAAAATATGTGATGCGTATCATGTGGTTGAGCATCCTGCTTAACACGATACTTAACGTTTTCTTTATCCCTTTATGGGGCATGGTCGGTGCGTCCATATCTACGACAATATGTATGATAATCAACAACTTGTTTATGAATTATATCAGTAGAACGAAAACAGGCATCAACTCGAGTATTTTTTATGGCTTACGCGGATTAGTCGGTTAAATTGACATCTTACGACCCACGATAGCCCAAAATTGAAAGCAGATGCAACACATTAAAATGCCAATTCAATCCATACTGGAAAATGATCCGACCCTTGCGCTTCGCGATTGACCTCGCATTTTTTTAGCTTGTGGCGAATTGAACTACTGATAAAACAATAATCCAGTCTAGCCAGAATACCATTGACCGAGCTGGTATATCCGGTCATTTTATCGTGTCCACATTGACACCACGCATCTACAAACCCAGTATGGCTCGTAACATGCCCCCCATAGGGGCTAGGTGGACCGATTATTCGATTGTATTCTTCAGAATTTGGCTGAAAATTACAATCACCCAAAATCAGGGCATCGGTCGCAACGGTCTGATTAGCAATCCCGCTCATCCAATCCGTATTAGCCAAATCGCCCTCAACGGGGTACCCGTGATGGCGCGCATGGTCATGAATATCGAGTAAATGTTCGATTTGAGGCAAACGAGTTTCGGCGGATAGATGGGTTAAATGAACAGAATAAATCCGCACAAGATGATGGTCTATTCTGATTGTGGCCTCAATAGCAGAACGCTGGATGCTGATCGGCCCGCCAATGCTACCGTGTTTTGGCAACAGGTGGTGGCGACTGTATTCAATCGGGTAGCGACTTAAAATCATGTTGCCAAATTGTCGGCGTTGGTTATCGCCGGGCATTGATCCTGATATATGCAGATCCACACCCGCCCCATAAACCGCATAATAGTCACTAAAATGTTGCTGGAAAATATTGGACTGATCAACATTGCCTGTGCGTGGCCAGAAGCGATCGACCTCTTGCAGAGCAATCACATCGGCACCCGTCACTTCGTCAATGATTCTTGACGGCTCAATGTTGCCATCCCGTCCGGTACAGTATTGGATATTATAGGTTACACATTTCATCATAAATTACCGATTTCTGTTCACTGTCGCAAGACTATAACAAATTTGAACAGCATCATAACGCCACAATCTCGCATTGTGCCATAGAGACTGTCGGTTAATTCAAAACCAGTCTAATTTTAAAAAAATAATATGTTTAATAACAAGAACTTAAATATTCACAACAATCTGAAAACCTCATTTTCCGACAGTCCCATAAGGCAACCGAGCCTGCACAAAATCTAGTATTCGTCATTCCTAACCCCCCTTGCCCCCTTATCAGGGGGGAATTGAGTGACAAGCCCCTCTGACAAGGGGGATTTAGGGGTTGGGTTTTCCGCATGTAACGCATGCCTAGCGAATATTTCTTGCACAGTCTCAACCTCGGCTAGCCACCGATTCTAGATAATGTTTCTTGGCGGCTAGCTTGTGGTTGCCACGCATGTAAACTAATCTGATGTTGCTTGAACCATTCGTATAGCGGGGATAAGCATGGATTATTCAGATTCTTTCGCAATAATCCAAGTACCCGCGGCAGGTGTTGCAGATAACTCGGTTTGTTGTCACGCAACCACAAGCGGGTAAATATCCCGACTACTTTGCAATGACGCTGGACACCCCAAACAATATAATGCTGTCTAAATGCTGGACGGTTTATTTGAGGACGCTGGTTCAAGTAAATTTCTAAAATGTGTGCATGCATGGTCTCGTCAACATCTCTGCGGGCATCTTCCAGCAAGGACACCACATCATAAGCCGGGGAGCCGATGAGCGCGTCCTGATAATCGAGTAATGCACACCGCTCATCAATCAACATCAGGTTGTCCACATGATAATCCCGCAATACCAATGTCGAATCGATGTCCGGCAAGCACTCATAAATCGCCTTCCAAGCGGCAATATAACCCGCTTCTTGGTGCCGCTCAATCGGTTTGCCAGTGACCGCCGGCAGATACCAGCGAGTCAACAAGCAGGCTTCCTCGACTAACGATTCAAAATCATAATTAGTCGTATCAATATTGATGGCATCCGGGTTGTTCTGCAACTCGATTAAGACGTTGATGGCTTTTTCATACAGGGGCAATGCTTTCGTGCCGACATTTAACAATGCGGTAAATGTGTCGCTTCCCAAATCCTCCATCAGCATAAATCCACTGTCCGCATCATGGCAAAATATCTGCGGCACCCGCAGCCCAAGTCGTCTCAAATGATCAGTGAGTCTCAAAAATGTTCGAATGGTTATCGGCTCGAGGGAGGCATCCATCAGCATCGCCGTCTTGCCATCATCCATCAAACGGAAATACTGCCGCAAAGAGGCATCCGGCAGTAGCGGGGATAATGTCGCATTACCCCACTGGCTTTTGCTGATAAACTCCTTTCTAATACGCGCTCTATTTCCCATCACTTTGATTGCCTGCTTTGTCAATTCAGATAACGCTTTAATTTTTCTTCCAAACAACGCCGCTGTTCCTGCGAACTGACCGGATTACCGTCTCGGTCGGTGATAAAAAAGGTGTCTTCGGCTTTTTCTCCTACGGTGGAAACCTTTGCCGATATCAACCGCACCTTACATTCAAGCAATGCTAGGGCAACATGGTAGAGCAATCCGAGACGATCTTGAGAAACGATTTCCATTGTCGTATGTCCTAATTCTGGATTGTCGGAAAAGGCAACGGCAGTAAGCACTTTGAATTGCTTGAATGCTCGAGGAGCTTTTCTCGATGGCGGGGTGTAATGTGCTGGCGGGGATAATAAAAACTGTCTTATTTGCTTGGTTTGAAAATCGAGATATTTTTTTGTCGCAACAATGTCATCTTGACTCACGGTAACGAACACCAATATCGCTAATCCTGATTTAGTTTTATGGATTCGCGCATCGACAATACTTAATCCCAGATTGTCGATGGCACCACTACTCTGCGGTAATAAATTATCAGATTCCGGTGCGATGACTAGAATTTGTCGTGCTTTGATTTCCTGCCGATCTCGCATGACCACCAAAGGCAGTGCCAGCAAACTAGCGTTTTGAATCTGTTGCACATGCCAAGCACAAGATTCTGGTCCATTACGCAGAAAATACTCTTCATCTAATTGTGCCCAAACCTGCGTTAATACACTCTCGGGGACGGACCCTGCCACTAATTTTCTGATTGCACGTTTACGATCATCAATACGCTGGTGAATCGCTGCTACGCCACTTATTCCAGAACGTAACCGCCTCGATGTCGCAGTATATAGATTGTGCAGTAACTGCCCTTTCCACTCATTCCATACTTTGTGGCTGGTACCCCGTATATCGGCAACGGTCAGCAGATACAAGTTGTCGAGATGTTCCTGATCCCCCACAATTTCGGCAAATCGGTCTATCACTCTGGGGTCTGATGTGTCTTCACGTTGCGCTGTCCAAGACATAATCAGATGGTTCCGAACCAACCATGCAACAAATTGTGCATCGTATTCGGACAAGTCAAGTCGATTGCATAATGCGCGTGCTATTTTTTCTCCAACAACGGAGTGATCGCGACCACTACCTTTGCCGATGTCATGGCATAGTGCGGCTAGATACAATCGTTCCCGTCGGTTTAGCTGGCGTAATATCGTACTCAACACCGATTCCTTGCAAGTATCCGACATAAAGTGACGGATATTGCCGACGACAAACAGCGAATGAGCATCCACAGTAAAAATATGAAATAAATCATGCTGCATTTGCCCGACTATTTTACCAAATTCAGGAAAAAATGCCCCGAGTACACCATAGGCATTCATCCGCCGTAATGCATGCGTCAAGCCATCTTGATACTTGAAAATATTCAGAAAAGTTACCCTATTTATCGGGTTTCTACGATAACTACTGTCAATGCTCGAAAGATTGCTACGCAGATGCCGAAGGGTACTAGCACGAATACCGCTTAATTGTGGGTGTTGTTGCATCACATAAAACAGCTCGAGAATCGCACTCGGGTGTTGTTCAAAGACGCTCGCATGAGATATTTCGAGAAAATCACCCACAGCATTGAATCGACTGTTAATTTTTCGTGCGTACGGTTTTCTGGTTTGCACAATGGTTTCCTGAAAATGCTGTAACAACAATTCATTGAGCACTTGTAATTCCTGCACCGTACGGTAATAACGCTTCATCATTTGCTCTACATCGAGATGACCTTCACGCTGTTTATAGCCAAACTGTTTGGCGAGAACACGCTGGTAGTCAAATAACAATCGATCCTCACAACGGCCAGACAATAAATGCAATCCATTTCGCAGTCTCAACAGAAAATCTCTGCCTTTAATAAGTGCCCGATACTCCTGCTCGGTGAGAAAGTCATGTTCTACCAGCTCAGCAAAATCGCTCGTGCCAAAATGGCGGTTGGCGACCCAACTAATGATATGCAAATCGCGTAGCCCGCCTGGACTTTCCTTTAGATTCGGCTCCAAATTGTAAGCCGTATCACCAAAATGCAGATGACGCTCCTGTTGTTCAAGCAACTTACCTTTGAAATATTGCTCCGTAGGCCAGACACGTTGTGCCCTTAATTTTGATTGCAGTTTTTCAAATAATGCTGAATCGCCCTCAATGAGACGGCTTTCCAGCATATTGGTCATTACGGTCAGATCAGCTTTTGCCGATTTAATACATTCAGAAACCGTACCGACACTATGCCCGACCTTTAAGCCAATATCCCAACAAAAGCGAATAAACAATCCAATGGATTCCATTTGTGTTTTGTGCATGGCATACGGCAAGAGCAAAAGCAAATCAATATCCGACTCAAAACTCAGTGCCTGCCGCCCATACCCTCCAGTGGCAATGAGCGATGGTATGGCACGTTTCGCCGCGATAGACGGCTCAACCGAGTAGCACTCCGCCAAAAAGAAACGTTGCCAGCCTTGCATCAAAATTTGATCAACCAACCAGCTTTGTTGCCGCCCAAGGGTGGACGCATTGCCACCTTCAAGATGATATTCCGCCAGCAAACTCTTGCCGTTGTCCAGCACTGCCTGAAATATCTCACGCACCTTATTCTGCTCTGCTCCTAACCCCTCAAAACGAGACGCATCAAACAGCTCGGCGTGAATCAAGCGACTCATGGTAACCTCATGACAGCGTGAGAATCTCGTGCCCGCTATCGGTAACCAGTATAGTATGCTCCCATTGTGCAGAAAGACTACGATCTTTGGTCACCACCGTCCAGTTATCACCCAGTAACCGCGTTTCTTTTTTTCCGGCATTGAGCATCGGCTCAATAGTCAATGTCATGCCCGACTGTAGTGCCAGACCAGTGGCAGGCGTACCATAGTGCAAAACTTGCGGGTCTTCATGGAAAACCCGACCAATCCCATGACCACAGTATTCTCGAACCACCGAAAACCCATTGCATTCGGCGTGTTGCTGAATGACATGCCCAATATCACCAAGCTGTACCCCAGGTTTGACTAAATCAATGCCTTTGTGCATACATTCAAAACTGACTTCAGTCAGCCGTTTCGCACGAACAGACGTATCTCCAACATAGAACATGCGACTGGTATCACCATGGAATTCATCTTTAATCACGGTAATATCGATGTTGATAATATCTCCATTTTTTAGTCTCTTAGCAGACGGAATACCATGACAAATAACATGATTGACCGAGGTGCAAATCGATTTGGGAAAGCCCCGATAATTCAGTGGAGCGGGTATGGCGTTCTGCTCATTGACAATAAAGTCATGACATATTGTATTGATCTGGTCGGTGCTAACCCCCGCTCTGACCTCTGTCTCAATCATATCGAGTACTTGAGCAGCCAGCCGACCAGCAACACGCATTTTCTCAATTTCTTCAGTATTTTTAATGGTTACAGACATTTTTTTAATAAATTTTGTGATAAAAGAGGGATTATGCCTCTAAATTATACTTTTTTCTCTAGCTGTTTTTAGTGTAGAATGTACCCTCTCAAGCCGATACGCGAGTATAGCGTATCGGTCATTAATTCGCACACGGCAATTATGTTCTCTTGGGTGCCCGCAGATTAGCAGCAATTTGACTATCGATGTCCCAATAAAATGTATCAATGGTACATGATGATAATCGGATGATAATCGGAATTTGCAGGTTGGAGTTCAGTAACCGTGGAGGCTTAACCCACGACATCACTCAACATTAAACATGACAGAAATTACCATGCGCCAGCTACTCAAAGCAGGCGTACACTTTGGACACCAGACACGTTACTGGTCACCTTCCATGGCACCATACATTTTTGACAAGCGCAACAAAATCCATATTATCAATCTGGATAAAACTTTGCCCATGTTAAAAGAGGCGATGAATTACATCGGTGCGATTACCGCTCAACAAGGCAAAGTGCTGTTTGTCGGCACGAAACGAACGGCAGGAAAAGCCGTCAAAGAGCAAGCCTTACGTTGTGCGACACCTTATGTCGATCATCGCTGGCTGGGCGGTATGTTGACCAACTTTAAAACCGTGAAAAACTCGATTGTGCGACTGAAAGAACTCGAGCAACGGGTCAGCTCAACCGCTATCATGCGATTGAGCAAAAAAGAAGCTTTGTCGCTCGACCGAGAGCGTGCCAAACTGGACCGAACACTCGCCGGCATCAAGGACATGAACGGGCTACCCGATGCACTGTTTGTGATTGATGTTGAACATGAATATATTGCTGTGACTGAAGCCAATAAACTGGGGATTCCAGTAATTGCCGTGGTTGATACCAACTGCTCCCTGAAAGGGATTGACTATGTGATACCCGGAAACGATGATTCATCTAAGTCGATTATGTTGTATTTGGAAGCTGCCGCGGATACGATTATTGAGTCGCGCACAGCCGCTCAACATCCTGCAGTCGCGGGCAATGGTGATGAATACATTGAGGTAGATAAAGAAAGCGATGCTTCCCCACCCGTCATCAAGAGTTCGGGTACCCTGCCAGCGACTGAACCACCCGCGACATCAGCGGACTCCCCTCCTATTACAGAAGAAAAACCAACCAAAAAAATTGTCAAAAAAGTCACCAAGAAAAAAGCAACCGCAAGCGGCGCGACCAAAGACGATAAAAAAGGAGCGGATAAGACAGCAACTCTAACAGTAACAAAAAAGAAAAAAGTGCCCCAAAAGAAAGTAACCACGAAAGCGTCTTAACTCACAATGTTTGTCGGTTTAATGGCTCGTAAGTGCATGAATCACGCTAACTACATGTTTTTTAACCGACTGCGAAAAATATTGTTGCATCATTCAACCCTGCCCTGCCCAATCCTGCCCTGCCCAATCATGGAAACGGGATATTTTGGCAATGATGCAACTGTCTATTAGAGCGAAAACCGCTAACTTTTTTCAAAACATCACGTTCAATATACAAACCGCATTATCAGGAATCACAACCAATGGCAATTACAACAGCAATGATTAAAGAGCTTCGTGCGCGCACCGGCACTGGCATGATGAATTGTAAAAAGGCATTAACCAATGCCAATGGCGACCTCGAGTTAGCCATAGAAAATTTGCGTAAGCAAGGTGCTGCTACGGCACAGAAAAAAGCTGGACGCATTGCCGCTGAAGGTGTCATTGTTTCGGCTCAAGACCAATCTGCCTGTGTCTTGGTAGAAATCAATAGCGAAACCGATTTTGTCGCCAAAGATGCCTCCTTTCAGCAGTTTTCCCAAACTGTCGCACAGACACTATTAAGCCATGCCACTGCCAACTCCTGTGTTGCCGATGTACTCGCAATGCCCATCGAAAACGGTCATTCTATCGACACTGCACGACAAGCATTAATTACCAAAATCGGGGAAAACATTAACGTCAGACGGTTTGCCCGAATTGAAACAGGCGATGGCGTTGTCGGATGCTATTTGCACGGTTCACGAATCGGTGTGCTTGTTCAGATAATCAATGGTAGCCAAGAATTGGGACGTGATATTGCAATGCACATTGCTGCCAGCCGACCTTTATGTATTTCTGAGAATGACATGGAACGTAATTTGTTGGACAAAGAAAAGGAAATTTTTATTGCACAGGCTGAAGAAAGTGGCAAACCAGCAGATATTATCGTGAAAATGGTAGCGGGTCGAATACAGAAATTCTTGAAAGAGAACACATTACTCGGACAACCTTTCGTAAAAAACCCCGACCAAACGGTTGGCGATTTGCTCAAACAAGCTGGTGCCACCATCACCGAAATGACCCGTTTTGAGGTTGGCGAAGGTCTTGAAAAACGTAGCGATGACTTCGTTGCCGAGGTAATGGCACAGGCCGGCGGTTAATTGATTAGAAAGGGAACACTTTACAAATTTTTTTAAGGTAATCATGTTAAACGAAATCAAAAAAGATGCCGATCAGCGAATGAATAAAACAGTGAATTCGACACGTGACGAAATGGCACGAATTCGCACCGGACGTGCAACAACAACACTGTTGGATCATTTGTCGGTAGATTACTATGGCACGACAACCCCGATAAACCAAGTTGCTACGGTATCTGTTGCCGATGCCAGAACGCTGAGCGTACAACCATGGGAAAAACAAATGTTAGCGGTCATTGAAAAAGCGATTCTGGAGTCAACTCTGGGATTGAATCCGGTGACTGCGGGTGAAACCATGAGAATTCCATTGCCTCCGATGACCGAAGAACGCCGAATTGATCTGAGCAAGGTGGTCAAACAAGAGGGGGAAAACGGTAAAATTGCAATTAGAAATATTCGCCGCGATGCCATACATACTAGCAGGGAGCTTTTGAAGGACAAGGAGATTTCCGAAGATGAGGCAAAACAAGCGGAATCCGAGATGCAAACATTAACTGACAAGTATATTGGAATCATTGATGGCGTGGTGGCAGAAAAAGAACAAGAGGTCATGGAAATCTAACAAATTCGCCAATGATGAGACCTTTGCACTTGTGCCCTGTGGGTAGAAGTCATCGCTAGGCATGCGTTACTGGCGGAAAACCCTTGCGGGTTCGGGTATTTTACTGGATTCCTGCTCCCCGCTTGTGCGGGGACATGCTTCGAGACTGTGCAAGAAACCATCGCGAAGTCGTGTTACATGTGGAAAACCCTACCCCCTAAGCCCCCTTGTCAAGGGGACTTGTCACTCAATTATCCCCCTGATAAGGGGGGGTTAGGAACGACAAATATTGGATTTTTACACAGTCTCTTTTGTGCGACTGAAGTCGCACTTCCGACAATGATGCAAAGGTCTCAATCTAAAATATTCTACTGCCCTACCATTATTACTGCTGTGCTTAACTCGGATATCGTTGAAAATCATGGCAATACGCCACAACATATTGTGCTCATCATGGATGGTAATGGACGCTGGGCAAAAGCACATGGCTTACCCAGAGTGTCCGGGCATCGCCAAGGGGTTGAGAGTATAAAAAAACTGCTTCCAGCTTGTGGGCGACGTGGCATCCCTTATCTAACCCTGTTTGCATTTAGCAGTGAAAACTGGCAACGCCCATCTGCCGAAGTGTCGCTGTTATTCGAGCTACTTACTTCAACATTGAAAAACGAAATACAGAACCTGCATAAACACCAAGTCAGGTTGCGAATTATCGGAGATTTGAGCAAATTACCACAGCGATTGCAAAAGTCCATTGCTGATGCGGATAAATTGACTACCAATAACACAGCATTAAACCTCACCATCGCTATCAACTATGGTGGCAAATGGGATTTGTTGGAGGCCTGTAAATCGGTAGCGACACGGGTTGAAAAAGGAGAGTTTTCTTCTGCATCAATCACCCATGAGCTATTCGAGTCGCAGTTATGCACCCATGATTTGCCCGAGCCCGATCTTTTTATTCGTACTGGTGGCGAGCAAAGAATCAGTAATTTTTTATTGTGGCAATTAGCCTATACCGAGCTATATTTTACCGACACTTATTGGCCTGATTTTGACGAATCCCACCTCGATATAGCGTTACAAGCTTTTGCTCGTCGGCAACGCCGTTTTGGTAAAACGAACGCACAGGTTCAGTCCATCAAATAATGTGGCTTCGTATTATTACTGCTCTGGTATTGGCTCCCGCAGTTATCCTGCTGACCTTGTACCTGCCAACCCACTGGTTAAGCGTCGTTTTTTTAGTGGTTGCGTTACTGGGATTATATGAGTGGAATCGGTTGACTATCCGCACTACCGCCCTGTTCTCATGTGTGGCGCTCGGTCTGGTAGCCGCAACTTGGTGGTTGGTTAATCAACCACTCTTATTATTTGCGATAACTGTTCTGGCTACTTTGTTTTGGATGTATCAAATATATCGATTGCAACGCTTTGCGTACTCAAAAACAGCAACCAGCGATACGAGATTCGGCACGATATGGGCATTCTTTCTCGGTGCGTTTTGCTTGCTCGGAGTCTGGTCCGCATTGATGCTCTTGCATCAACAACCTCAATATGGTGCATTAGCAACCGTTGCATTATTGGTCATGGTTTGGTCTGCCGATTGTTTTGCTTATTTCAGCGGCAAAGCATTCGGCAAACATAAACTTGCCCCTGAATTAAGCCCTAATAAGACCATAGAGGGTGTCGTTGGTGGCTTGTTAGGGGTCTGTTTAATTGCGGTTCTGTCTGGGTGGTTGGTACTCAATCTATCGTTTCCACGATTATCGGTTTGGATAATCGCAGGATTAAGCATTGCGATTTTTAGTGTAGTCGGAGATTTATACGAGAGTCGCTTAAAACGGCTTGCAGGCGTTAAGGACAGCGGTCATTTATTACCCGGACACGGTGGCATTCTAGATCGAATTGACGGTGTCATTGCAGCAACACCTGTTTTTGTGACGCTACTTTTAATGTAGTCTGAATAATAGACTGTTATGACAACCGACAAGCCTACCGATAAAACCATTGGCATAACGATCTTAGGATCAACCGGCTCAATCGGTATCAATACGCTTGATGTCATCGCAAGACACCCGGACAAATATCACGTTTGTGCCTTGTCGGCGAACACCAATGTCGAGATGATGTTCGCACAATGTCAGCGATTTCAACCCGAGAAAGTCGTTATGGCGACACCTGCTTGCGCTCAACAACTACACGAAAAACTAAAACAGAGTCGTATCCATGTTGAATTAGATAGTGGCGAGCAGGCACTATCTTCGATTGCGAGCACATTCGGCGAAATCGTAGTATGCGGTATCGTTGGCGCAGCCGGACTAATGTCCACCATTGCGGCAGTCAAATCGGGCAAGAAAGTTTTGATTGCCAATAAGGAACCACTGGTTATGCTGGGCGACTATATTATGCAGCTGGCGCAAGATAACGCCGCATGTCTATTGCCGATTGACAGCGAACACAACGCCATATTTCAATGCCTACCACAACTATTTTTGACTAATCGTAATGGCAATGCAGTGGTTACCCATGAACAAGGCATTAAAAAAATATTATTGACTGGATCGGGCGGACCGTTCAGAAATATACAGATGGATAAACTGTCCTCGGTGACCCCCGAGCAAGCCTGTGCCCATCCAAACTGGCAGATGGGGAAAAAAATTTCCGTGGATTCTGCGACCATGATGAACAAGGGCATGGAGTTAATCGAGGCTTGTGTGTTATTCGGGGTATCCGAGAAAATGATTGACATTGTGCTTCATCCGCAAAGCGTAATCCATTCAATGGTGGAATACATTGATGGCTCAATTCTCGCACAAATGAGTAGCCCCGATATGCGCGTTCCCATTGCACATGCGCTGGCATGGCCAGAACGCATCGCATCTGGTGCTAAGCCACTGAATTTGCAAGCGGTGGCACGCTTCGATTTTGAACCCCCTGACCAAGACCGCTTTCCAGCATTAAAATTGGCACAACATGCCGTGCAAAGAGGCGGAACACTACCCGCAATTATGAATGCTGCCAATGAGGTTGCGGTGAACGCTTTTTTGAATCGGCAGGTTACTTTTGATCAAATTACTCGCCTAGTTGAATACACTATGGAACACACAAATACAAATTGCTCAACTGACCTTGATACCGTATTAGCGGCTGACCAGATGGCTAGAATGACATGCCGAGAACGATTAATGCATCAATCAAAACGACCAAACTATTGAGAATAAAGTCTTTATTTCGGTTATCATAGGTGCTCAATTTATCGCATCAAGAACAGAAAATGGCACATTTTAGTTACAGTTTATTTGGGTTTTTGCTTGCCATTGCCATTTTAGTGACCGTACACGAGTATGGACATTTCTGGGTGGCGCGCAAGCTCGGCGTGAAAGTGCTAAAATTTTCTATAGGATTTGGCAAACCCCTGTTTAGTTGGCGCAGAAAAAACGATCCGACTGAATATTCTATTGGCGTTATCCCTTTGGGCGGATTCGTTAAAATGCTAGACGAAAGAGAAGGCGATGTTGATGAGGCGGAACGTCATTTAGCATTCAACCGACAATCTCTCAAGGTGCGTAGTGCGATTGTTGTAGCCGGTCCCGCCTTTAATTTCCTGTTTGCGATTTTTGCGATTTGGCTGGTATTTATTGCGGGTAGCACAGATATTAAGCCCATTGTCGGGCGCGTAGGCGAACATTCTGTGGCACAAAACGCCGGCTTCAAAGTTGGCGATGTGATACACAAAATGGATGAAAAAACAGTCAAATCATGGGGACAGCATCAATTTTACATGCTTAACAAAGCGATGAAAGAAGATTCGATTGCTTTTTCTGTCACCAATCCGACTCACGGCGATCGCATCATACAAGTTGATTTTAGTCACCTCAATCAACATACGATTGTCAACCAACCTATCACTTCACAGCTAGGAATCTGGCCTCCGGTTCCAGCGGCTCAAGTGAGCCAAATTGTAGCAAACTCACCCGCACAACAAGCGGGGCTTGTTGCGGGAGATGAGATTTTAGCGATTGATGGCGTTGCAGTGGCTAACTGGGTTGATATGGCGACACAAATTTCTGCCAAGCCAAGCCAATTGCTGACACTCACCCTTTTAAGAGAGCAACAACAGCTTGATGTACCATTGCGAACGAATGCGGTCACCTTCGAGGGGAAACAATATGGACAAATTGGGTTATATCGACCACCACTGGAGAACATGACCCTACGATTTGGTCCACTTGAATCTATTTGGCAGTCAATCGGCTATAATTGGCTTAGCACGGTCATCACCTTACGTTCACTTGGACGAATGCTCACCGCAAACATGTCATCGGAGAACCTATCCGGACCTATCACCATCGCTCGACTGGCTGGACATACCGTACAATCTGGTTATGCCGACTTTTTGAAATTTCTTGCCATAATCAGCGTGAGTCTTGGTTTGTTGAACCTGTTGCCCATTCCGATTCTCGATGGCGGACACTTGTTATATTTCTGCATTGAAGCAATAACGGGTAAACCCCCACCAGAAAAAATCATGCTTTGGGGGCAACAAATTGGCATTACCATGATACTGATGCTAATGGTAATAGCATTTTATAACGATATTATGCGGTTGCTGTGAAGTGCCTGATTGTAATGTTTCTGTAATGTTCTCTTGATAACTTGTCGATAGATTCTAGTATCATCTGATGTATCATTCACGGTCGCTGGACGCATGCGCCATGTCAACCATAATTGATACGCCAACACAACAAAATCAACCATGAAAAAAACCGTTCTGATAGTATTGTTCCTCGCATTGAATCAAATTGCATTGCCTCAATTTGCTTTCGCTATCACCCCCTTTACGATTACCAATATCCAAGTTGAGGGGCTACAAAGACTGGAAGCCGGCACCGTTTTCAATTATTTACCGTTGAAAGTAGGCGATGAAATCAACGATGAGGAAACGCGACTCAGCATAAAGGCATTATTCGCGACCGGTTTTTTCAAAGATGTCTCCCTTGAACATGACGGGACGATACTGATTGTGACTGTTGTTGAACGCCCCTCAATAGCCAGCATCACTTTCAACGGCAATAAGCAATTAAGAACCGAATCACTGCAACAAGGTTTGGAACAAGCTGATATGGTCGAAGGCAGAATTTTTAATATCTCCCGCCTGGAGCAGGTTAAGCAGGAGATAAAAAGCACCTATTTATCCCTAGGACGCTATTCCGCAACCGTTGATTCTAGTGTGGAAGATCTTGATCAAAACAACGTTGCAATCACCGTGAACATTAACGAAGGGCGAGTTGCACGGATAAAGAAAATCAATATTATTGGTGCTGAAACAATATCAGTTAAAAAGTTAAAAAAGGAAATGCAACTCAAGGAAAAGCGCGGGTATCGGGTGTTTTCACGACAGGACCAGTATTCAAAACAAAAACTTGAAGCGGATATTGAAACGATCCGTAGCTATTATTTGGATCGTGGTTACTATGAATTTGAAATTGTTTCATCCAACTTTGAGATTAGCCCGAACAAACAAAATATATTTATCAGCATTGTCATCAATGAAGGGGATATCTATACATTTGGGGAATCCACCATTGAGGGCGTTGACGAAGATAAAGCCGCTCAATTGCAAAGTTTAATCGGAATCAAGTCGGGCCAGTCCTTCTCGCGTCAGACAATCAACGAAACACGGCTGGCATTGATGACTGCTTTTGCCGATGATGGCTTTGCATTTGTCGAAGCACGTTCCGTATTTGAGACCGACAAAGTCGCAAACAAAGTCAATGTGGTTTTTTCTATTATTCCCAATCAACGTGTTATTGTTCGTAAAATTGATATTTCAGGGAATCGCTTTACCCGTGACGAAGTCGTGCGTAGAGAACTCAGACAAATCGAAGGTGCTTGGTATTCGGCAATTGCAATAAAACGCTCCAAAGAGCGATTGCAACGGTTAGGATTTTTTAGCAGTGTGCAAATTGAAACCCCCCCGGTCGCAGGCACAACCGATCAGGTTGACATGAAAGTAGTGGTCGCCGAGGTTAATGCTGGTTCAATCGCACTAAAAGCAGGGTATTCTGATGAAGATGGTGCGACATTTGGAGCCGAATATGAGCAGCGTAATTTAATGGGAACCGGCAGACATTTGGCAGTCAAATTAAATACAGGAGGTGCCTCAACCAAGGCATCTGTTGCCTACACGAACCCCTACTACACGCAGGACGGCATCAGTCGTGGCTTCTCCATTTCGACCAGCCAGATTGATTCGACTGAAATCAGTACTGCAGCATATAGACTCAGTAGCAATGCTGCTAAAGTGTTTTACACGATTCCGATTGCCGAAACCAATGCCGTGAACCTTGATTTCTTATTTGAAACACTGGCACTTGTTAGCACATCAGGAACGCCACCCGCATTTGAGAGGCTGATAAACGCTCACCCAAAACTCAAAAATTTGGTTTTTAAAGCCGGGTTTTCAAAAGATACGACCAATGATTTTTTCTTTCCAACACTTGGAGCGAGCAGAGCCATTTCACTGGAAGCATCTATTCCGGGTAGCGACCTTACATACTACAACTTAAGTTTTCACGAAACGCATTATCGACCCGTGAGCGATAACCTGACCCTCAAGGGTGGGTTTCGTCTTGGTTATGGTGCTGGCTATGGTAGTTCCAACGAATTTGGCTTACCCTTTTTCAAATACTATTTCGCTGGTGGCACAAAATCGGTGCGTGGTTACAAAGCGCGTTCTCTCGGACCGCTAGGGGAAGCAGGCGACCCAACAGGGGGTAGCACTCGTGTCGTAATCAATCTCGAAGCATTATTTCCAACATTCGGCGCCAATAACAGTAATGATAAGCGATTTGGACTGTTTGTTGATGGTGGTATGGTCTATGGTGGTCTGTGTGATAAGGGTAATGAGAGACACTGTAGTAATGAGGAGGAAGCTGATCCCGCTATTAATCGCATTAATCTTGGTGACATGCGGTATTCTGCCGGCATATTTTTCCACTGGTCATCTGCAGTCGGTCCTTTTAGTATGAGTTATGGTGTTCCTTTTAATGATCAGCCGAATGATAAGAAAGAAGCACTGCAAATTGAAATCGGCACTTCGTTTCAATGATGGTTCGATATCGACACTCAATATCGCATTTTAATTTTTAACAAAATATTTACAATGAATGACAAAATAAATACCAAAGCGGCATTACAGTTCCTTTGCTTGGCAATGTTGATTTCACTACCGATTCAGGTACAAGCGGAGAAAATAGTCTATGTGGATGCGCGTAGGCTGATCACCGAAGCCCCTCAAGGTCAAGATGAGATACGAATTCTTGAAGAGAAATTTGGCAATCGAAATCGCGACTTACAAAGTAAAATAGTGTCATTTAAAGCACAGGAAGCTGATTTACAAAAAAATTCTTTAACGCTTTCTACTACTGAGCGTGTCAAAAAAACCGATGTGCTCGTCGAGTTACAAAGAATTTTGCAACGCGACCAAAAAAACTATAGCGAGGACTATGAACGTAGCCAAAGACAGGGATTAGTGCGTCTCGAAAAACTCATATCTGATGTCATTATTGATTTAGCGAAAAAAGAAAGCATTGATTTAGTCGTGCAACAAGTCGTCTATGCCAGTCCTAAAATAGACTTTACCGACCGTGTACTGAAAGAATTAAAAAGCCGTCATGAAAATAAATAGTCCACAAACACTATGGACTCTTTCATACAACATGTCAGCTCCGCTTAATGGCTTCGCATGCTGTCATTACACCAGATTGCCGTGCTCGTTGAAGGAATCGTACTCGGAGATGGTGACTACAAAGTCAAGCATATACACAGTTTAGAGTATGCCACTCACGATTCAATTTCGTTTTTCGCAGACCGGAAAAAACAACCACAGCTACTGAATACCCAGGCAGGTGCGGTTTTGCTTGCTCAGCCGCATGTTGATTTATACGATGGCAATAAAATTGTCGTAACCGACCCGGCTCTGGCACATGCGCGGATAAGCAAATTGTTCAAACAATACCCCCAGAGGCAGGCGGGCGTTGATGACACGGCAATTATTGACCCAAGTGCGAAATTAGGCAATGCCGTCTGCATTGGCAGCTACGCCACGATTGCATCGGGCGTTCGCATTGGCGAGCACGTGGTCATCGGGAATAATGTTCATGTTGGTGCAGAAGTTGAAATTGGTGATGACACGGTCATCGAGGCGCAAGTGGTCATCTGCAATGGTTGTCGTATCGGCAAGCGATGTTGTATCTCACCCGGCGTAGTGATTGGCGCAAGTGGTTTCGGCTATGTATTGCATCAAGAAATCTGGGAAAAGATTGAGCAGCTTGGCGGCGTACTCATCGGCGATGATGTCGATATTGGTGCCAATACCACTATCGACCGAGGAACCCTAGAAGACACCCGCATTGGCAATGGTGTAAAAATCGACAATCAAATACTGATAGCGCATAATGTGCAGATTGGTAATAACACCATCATGGCGGGCGGTGTTGGCATCGCCGGAAGTGCGAAAATTGGGCAACGCTGTCAATTAGGTGCCCGTGTCGGCATTCTGGGACATTTAGAAATCGTCGATGACGTGATTGTTTTGGCGGATAGTCTGGTTACCAAATCGATTAAAATAGCCGGCGATTATGCGTCCACGCTGTCCGCACAACCTGCGAAGCAATGGCGGAAAAATCTGGCAATCATTCACCGCTTGGACAAGTTAGTCGAAAATGTGAAAAAACTCAACGGCAAGCATTGATGACAACAGCCACAAGGCACAAAATACCGTTATATTTACCCGATGCCAATTAATGGCACAGAACGCCGACATAGAATGCGCTAATGACTAAAGAAAATACCATCGATATTCACCGCATAAGAGAGATTCTCCCGCACCGTTACCCGTTTTTATTGATCGATCGGGTGACCGACTATGCACTAGGGAAAACCCTATCTGCGCTCAAAAACGTCACCATCACTGAGCCGTTTTTTCAAGGACATTTCCCAGATCGACCAGTATTCCCCGGTGTGTTGATACTGGAGGCAATGGCACAAGCCTCGGCGATTCTCGCCAGCCACAGTCCTGAAGCAAAAGCGGCTGAAAATGCAATTTTACTGTTTGCGGGGGTTGATAAAGCACGCTTTAAGCGCCCAGTAGAACCCGGCGATCAACTGATTATTGAAGTCGAACAAACCCACTACAAGAGCAGAATATGGAAATATGCCACCAAAGCCTCGGTTGACGGCAAGGTAGCCGCTACTGCCGAAGTCATGTTTACCTACCGAATTTTTTAGCTTCCATGGCGGAAATCCATACAACGGCGATTGTCGATAGGCATGCAAAAATAGGTAACAATGTCACGATTGGTCCCTACTCCATCATCGATGCCGATGTCACCATCGGCGATGGAACATGGATTGGGGCACATGTTGTTATTAGAAACTTCACAACCATCGGCAAAGAGAATAAGATTTTTCAGTTTTGCTCGTTAGGCGAAGCACCCCAACATCAAGATTATAACGGGGAAGCAACCACACTGGAAATCGGAGACCGCAATACAATTCGCGAATATTGCACCATCAACAGAGGAACCGCGAATGCTCTCGGCAGAACTAAAGTCGGACACGACAATTTTATTATGGCATACGCTCATGTCGCACATGATTGCGTGCTTGGAGATCATATTGTTTTTGCCAATGGTGCCAGCTTAGCGGGGCATGTCGATATAGGGGATTACGCCATTTTAGGCGGATTTTCTCTGGTACACCAGTACTGTAAAATCGGACCACACTGCATTACTGGCATTGGTTGCGTCTGTTTGCAGGATGTTCCGCCATACATTATTGCGGCGGGCAATCCAGCCAAGCCATTTAGCATTAACTCAAAAGGATTGCGTCGGCGCAATTTTTCTAAACAAAGTATTCAATTACTGAACAAGGCTTATCGGTTTGTTTACCGCCGTCATCTTGATCTTCATTCGGCAATCAATGAAGTGGGGAAAATGGAGCATAATCCTAATCTCATTATCTTTAGCGAATTTATACGTCATTCCAAACGCGGTATCATCCGCTAAATGCGCGCTATGCGTAACAAGAAAATCCGCATCGGCATGGTTGCTGGTGAACCGTCGGGAGATAAGCTGGGTGCAGGACTGATTAAGGCACTCATCACCGAGTATCCCAATGCCGAGTTTGTCGGCATCGGTGGGCCAAAAATGCGTCAAGCAGGATGCAATACCCTCTACGACATGGCGCGTATTGAGCTGCTGGGATTCGATGAATTATGTAGCAAGCTCGCCGATATACTGAAAATTCGAACCTTGTTGTATCGTCAGTTTCTCGCCCAACCACCCGATATTTTCATCGGTATTGACGTGCCTGATTTTAATCTGGCGTTGGCACGGAAACTGAAAAAGAAAAACATTCGCACGATTCATTACGTCAGCCCGACTGTTTGGGCTTGGCGCGGCTATCGAATCCATAAAATTCGCCGCTCGGTGGATCATATGTTAACCTTGTTTCCATTTGAAGAAAAGTTTTACATCAAGCACAACATTCCAGTGACCTGTGTTGGGCATCCGATTGCCGATGAAATCGACCAGCCGAATAAAGCTGCCGCCAGAAAAAAAATCGCCATAACGGTCGGCGTAACACATAAAATCATCGCCCTATTACCCGGTAGTCGCCGCGCTGAGGTTAAAAATCTAGCCCCTATTTTTATTGAGGCAGTGGAAAAAATTCACCGCACCGACCCAACAATACAATTTGTGTTACCTTTCGCCAGCGCGCAAATGAAGCAGGTTTTTTACGCTGTTGTGGGTAGCATAAAACACCTGCCGATTGCTACGCTGGATGGTCAAGCACGCGATGCGATTGAAGCTGCCGACATTGTCGTATTGGCTTCAGGCACCGCCGCATTGGAAGCCGCTTTGCTACGCAAGCCTCATGTTGTTGTCTATAAGCTCGGTGCGATGACCTATTGGCTGTTCCAAAAACTGCGTCATGTGGATTATTATTCCATGCCGAATCAGCTGTTGCCACAACCTGATATTCCCGAATTGGTGCAAGACCAAGCCACGGCGGATAACATTGTTCATGCCATCAATGAATTTGCGGACAATCCGCAAAAGATGAAAAAACTTGAACAGGACTTTAGCGACATCCACAAGCAGTTGAAACGTGATGCAAATCGGCAAGCTAGTCAAACGATTATAAAATTACTGGAGTCACCAACCTGAACCAATGAACCGAAATATCTATGAGCAAACTGATATACATTGCTGGGGTTGACGAAGCCGGTCGTGGCGCACTGGCAGGTGCCGTGTTTGCCGGCGCAGTGATATTGGATCAGCACAACCCCATCGCCGACTTAGATGACTCCAAGAAACTATCGCCACGTCGCAGAGCCTACCTCGAAAAGATGATTAAAATACGGGCATTATCATGGTCTGTGGCAATGGCTGATGGCGCAGAAATTGACCGACTAAATATTCTCCAAGCCTCCTTGCTGGCAATGAAAAGAGCGGTCGAAGGATTGTCGGTTACGCCGCAATTGGCTTTGATTGACGGCAATCAATTACCCGCACTGGATTGCCCAGCCAATGCGGTGGTCGGTGGCGATGCCATCCATGATGAGATTTCTGCAGCCTCCATTCTCGCCAAACAAGCCCGCGACCGTGTGATGATTGCATTGGCTGAGGTCTTCCCGCAATATGGATTCGAGCGTCACAAAGGCTATCCGACAAAGGCACACCTGCTGGCATTGCAAACACACGGCGTAAGCACACAACATCGGCGTAGTTTTGCGCCCGTGCGTAACCTGCTATAACCTGATACTTTTTTACTTGCCAATGATGAGTCAGCCTTTCGTCCATTTACATCTGCATTCCGAGTTCTCGCTTGTTGACGGCATCGTACGCCTGAAATCGCTGGCGAGCAAATGCGTCGAGTTTGCCCAACCCGCAGTGGCACTAACCGACTGGGCGAATCTCTATGGTGTGGTAAAGTTTTATCGCACCTGCCTGAACAATGGAATCAAGCCGATTATTGGTTGTGATATCTGGGTTGAAAATCCGCTGAATAAAGCGCATTACGACCGCGTAACTTTGTTATGTATGAATAACCACGGCTACCGTAATTTTAGTAAAATGCTGACCAATGCCTATCTGCGCGGATCTGTAAAAGGCAAAGTCGTTGTTAGCTGGGACGAATTTACGCGCTATCAATCCGACCTCATCTGTCTGCTGGACGAACATGAAGGGGCAATCGCCAACCTGATGATGCAGGATGCCGAACAGAATATCCAAACCATGCTACGGCGATACCACGACCTCTGCGGAGATAGATTGTATTTTTCGATTAGCCGCATTGGTTGGGCACATGAGCAATCATATATCAACCGAGCAGTACAGCTTTGCGGACAACACCAGATTGGTATTGTGGCAACAAATCGGGTCATGTTTATCCAACAACACGAATTCGACGCGCATGAAATTCGTGTCTGTATAAACGATGGGCGGGTCTTGGATGACAAACGACGGGCGCGAAAATTTACCGAGCAACAGTATTTGCGTAGCAGCGAAGAAATGTCGGTGCTGTTTGCCGATATACCTATAGTGCTGAGTAATTCGTTAGAAATTGCCAAACGCTGCAACCTGTTTTTCAATTTTGATGAGGACTTTTTACCGCTCTATCCCGATGCCAAAGATCGCTCTACAGCAACCATGCTACGCGAGTTATCCGAGGTCGGGCTGGCTAAACGTCTCAAAGTCGAACAGCTCAACGATGCCGATGGCATGCCCTTGGTTGAGCAACGCTACATCGACCGCTTGAATTTGGAGCTGGGTGTCATTGAGCAAATGGGCTACCCGAGCTATTTTTTAATTGTCGCAGATTTCATTCGCTGGGCCCGAGAAAATGATATTCCGGTGGGTCCAGGACGCGGCTCTGGAGCCGGCTCATTGGTGGCTTGGTCAACCAACATAACCGAGCTGGATCCACTTCACTATGGCTTGCTTTTCGAGCGCTTCCTCAATCCGGAAAGAGTGTCGCTACCCGATTTTGATATTGATTTTTGCGTCGATGGACGCGATCGGGTCATCGAATATGTGGCACAGCGATATGGACATGATCAAGTCGCACAAATTATCACCTTTGGCACTATGGCGGCTAAAGCGGTGGTGCGGGATGTCGGTCGAGTGATGGGGTTTCCTTATGGCTTCGTCGACCAAATTGCCAAGTTAGTCCCCTTTGAAGTGGGCATCACTTTAGTGCAGGCATTGAAAGGCGAGCCATTGCTCAAGCAGCGTTATCAGGACGAGGTCGATGTGCAGGAGTTGATCGACTCGGCGTTACAGCTGGAAGGCATTACGCGGAATGTTGGCAAACATGCTGGCGGTGTGGTCATTGCCCCAAAACCACTGACCGAATACACCCCGCTGTATGCTGATTCTCATTTGAATCAAGCGATAACCCAGCTCGATAAAGACGACCTCGAAGCCATCGGTTTGGTCAAGTTTGATTTTCTTGGACTGCGGACGCTAACGGTGCTTGATTGTGCGGTGAAAATGGCCAACCTGCAGCTGACCGCACAAGGCAAACCGATATTGAACTTGGACAGCATTGCGCTCGATGATGCCGACACATTCGCGTTTATCCGTAGTGGCCAAACCACCGCAATATTCCAGCTTGAGTCGCGCGGTATGAGGGAATTGATTATACGCGCCCATCCGCAAAAATTTGCGGACTTAATCGCCTTGATTGCCTTGTTTCGCCCCGGTCCATTGCAGTCCGGCATGGTTGATAACTTCGTTAATCGAAAAAATGGTAGCGAATCGGTGCGCTACCAGCACCCTGACCTTGAACCAATATTGGATTCAACCTATGGCGTGATTCTATATCAGGAACAGGTCATGGAAATTGCCAGAACCCTGGCCGGCTATACGCTGGGAGGAGCAGATTTTCTGCGTAAAGCGATGGGTAAAAAGCAAAAGCAGGAAATGGCGAAACAACGCGACACGTTTATGAGTGGCGCACTCAAGCGCGGCATCAATAAAAAAACGGCCAAAGACATATTTGATTTGATGGCTGAATTCGCCGGCTATGGGTTTAACAAATCTCATTCTGCTGCCTACGCACTGGTGTCATACCAAACCGCATGGATGAAAACGCATTATCCGGCTGCCTATATGGCCGCAACTTTGTCGTCAGAATTAGACTCGACCGACAAAGTGGTTACCCTGCTGGCAGATTGCAAACTGCTTGGGCTAACGGTATTGCCACCCGATATAAACTCAAGTTTCTATTCATTCAAACCCGTCAGTGAGCGCGAAATTTCCTATGGTCTCGGCGCATTAAAAGGGGTCGGGCAAGGAGTTATTGACAATATAGTCACACAGCGTCAAGCCAATGATTCGTATAAAAACCTGTTTGATTTTTGTCGGCGGTTGAATACCCGCAAAGTCAACAAACGGGTTTTGGAGGCATTGATAAAAAGTGGCGCAATGGATAGCGTGGGCAACAATCGCGCCATGTTGATGTCCGACATCAGCAATGCCACTCGTGCAGCCGATCAACAACAGCAGGATAAACAAGCAGGTCAATTTGATCTGTTTGGGGCAACAGAAATACCTTTAGACAATTTAGCTTCAATCGAGATAGCGGATTGGAGCGAGCAAGAACGCCTAGTGGCAGAAAAAGAAACACTGGGGTTGTATCTGACTGGTCATCCATACAACCGTTTTGCCCGCGAACTGGACGGTGTCTGTGTGCATGATGTGTCATCATTGGACTTAAATACCCCGCGCAATGGTATTTTCGCAGGCATTATGGTGGCAAGCCGCATATTAAAAACACGCCGTGGCAAGATGGCATTCATCACCCTAGATAATGCCGTGCATCGCGTCGAAGCAAGCCTGAGTCCGGAGAAATATAATTCGTCGCTCAATAAACTGCAAAAAGACACGCTCCTCATTGTCGGCGGCGAACTCGGTGCGGATGAATACACTGGCGGCTACCAACTTCGCACCGAGGTTTTATACGACATCGTAACGCTCAGACAAGAAACATTGGCATGTATCAGTTTGCACTTAACGGAAGAAAACTTGACCAAAACGACTATCCGCTCGCTACAACAATTATTGAGTACATATCGCGGTGGCAACACAACGGTGGGCATCCGCTATACCCGCAAAAAAGGCGAGTGTGGTCGCTTAAATCTCGGCGGTGACTGGAATATCAATCCAGAGCAGCCCTTGCTGGACGAATTAAAACATCGCTTCGGCAAAGACCATATTTATTACCAATACAATACCGCCAAACTCACCAATGCCATGGCGAAAAAATCATCCTACCGTCAAAAACGCTCAGCGAACGGAACATAAGTAGCAGACGTGGAGGCAACCAAAATCAGGCATGGCGTATTGCCAAATTTCAATGAAGCCAACTGTGTGGTGGTACAGGATTCAAGCCATAATCGTTGGTTATGTTTCCGTAATCCGCTGATGATTTTGCAAGCCGACAACGTCGCCGAAGTAACCGCTCAACTTGCACGGGTCGAGTTTGAAGTCAATCACAATGGACGGTATGCCGCTGGATTTATCAATTATGAAGCCGCCCCCGCATTCGATGACGTATTCCCCACCAAAGAAACCCGCGAAATACCGCTGATTTGGTTTGCCGTTTACGCTGGCTATGAGGAATTTGACTTCCCGCCTGAGCAATATGATTGTTTTTCCAACCAACCCAGCGCACTGGATTGGTCATTGTTGACCGAGAAAAAAGAATATCAGAGCGCGCTCGGGCAGATAAAAAATTATATTTGGGGTGGAGACACCTATCAAGTGAACTATTCTTTTCGACTAAAAACGCGTCGCTTAGCGGGCATGTACTCGGACAAGTGCGTAGCGGACTATTGGTCATTCTTCGTACGCATGGTGCATGCACAAAATCTGGCCAATCAATCTGGTTATTGTGTTTATGTCAACACCGACCACTGGACTGTATGCTCAGCCTCCCCGGAATTGTTCTTTGCCTATCAGAAGCGAACTTTAACGTCCAAACCGATGAAAGGCACCGCCCCGCGGGGCTTTGGCTATGCGGATGATATGCAGCTCGGGTACGATTTACAGCATTCCGAGAAAAATCGCGCTGAAAACATCATGATTGCCGACATGGTGCGTAACGACATGGGCAAGATTGCCGACACTGGCTCAGTGCAAACAAGTGCGGTGTTAGAGCTGGAAAAATACCCGACATTTTGGGCCATGACCAGCACGGTACAATGCCAGACCGACCCCAAATTGACCGCCCTATTTAAGGCACTGTTTCCAGCCGCCTCCATTACCGGTGCACCCAAATTAAGGGCGATGCAAATTATCGATCAGCTCGAAAAGCAGCCGCGCCATATTTATACTGGCTCCGCTGGTTTCGTAACGCCGCATCACTTCGCTCAATTCAATGTGGCGATACGAACCGTATTGATTGATAAAGCAAATAAACAAGCTGAATTTGGAGTCGGTGGCGGCATTGTTTGGGACTCCAAAGCGGCCGACGAGTTTTGCGAATGCCAGACCAAAGCCCGCGTATTGACTTATTCCCAAGCACAATTCGACTTGATTGAAACCCTCAAATGGAGTGTTGATACGGGCTATGTTTTGCTTGAACAACATCTGTTGCGAATGCACAACTCAGCCTCTTATTTTTCATGGTCGCTTGATCGCAAGCGTATCAAACAACACTTAGAATCCGCCCAAGCGACCTTCCCCAAAACTGACCAGCGGGTGCGCGTGCAGGTATCCAAATCAGGACATATCATTATCGATAATGCCGATTTGATTGATTTGCCGACCCCCTATTTAGTCAAAGTTGCCGATAAATCAGTGCATTCAAAAAACTTTTTTTTGTACCACAAAACCACCTATCGCTCCATATACGAGCATGCCTATCAGAATGCCCGCACCACTTTGCCATCATGCGAAGATGTCTTGCTATACAACGAAAAAGGCGAGCTGACCGAATCATGCCGTGCCAATATCCTAGTTCAATCCGCTGACGACTGGATTACCCCGCCGATTTCATGTGGACTGCTAAACGGTATTGGGCGGCAACAGTTAATCGCGCAAGGTAAAGCAACCGAAGCCATCGTAAATAGGGCGCAATTGTCGGCAGCAAAATCGATCTGGTTGGTCAATTCTGTGCGCGGTTGCTGGCGTGTATCTTTAATTTCCTGACGGTGATGCCACCATTAACCACCATCGAATGGACTCTCGTATGCCTGATTTTTATCTGGTCTGGATTTGTTCGTAGCGGCTTAGGCTTCGGTGGTGCCGCATTAGCCATGCCGTTAATGTTATTCATTGTCAACCAGCCATTGCTGTGGCTACCCATTGTTGCCTCGCATTTACTGGTTTTTTCCGCACTCACCGTTTATGATCGCTGGCGGGATATTGATTGGCAATATTTGAAAAAAGCAATGTTGATATTGATTATTCCAAAGCTGATCGGTGTATTTGGGCTGCTCAATTTACCGAATGACTTATTAGTAATACTCATTTATGGCATCACCTTCTGTTATGGGCTCACTTATCTTTTCAATATTCCGCTCAAAAGTCGAAGTTGGCTAGTTGACCACCTCTTATTGATACTAGGCGGCTATGCCAGTGGCACCTCGTTAATCGGCGCGCCCCTCATGTCTGCGGTTTTCGCCCGCAATGTCGCCATCGAAAAACTGCGTAACACCTTGTTTGTAACGTGGATGATCTTGGTGATTATAAAAATGTCCTCCTTCATCGCTTTTGAAGTCGATTTACAATTCAGATACACCCTCTATCTGCTACCCGTCGTTGCAATTGGTCATTGGCTAGGTTTAAAAATGCACAACCGTATAATCCGAGACGGCGGCGATAGATACAAACACCTGTTAGGCATCGTGCTGGTGGTTATCTGTGGCTATGGATTGTGTACGGGACTGCGCTCATTGTGATTGAAAGACGAACTAATGTCGCCTAAACAAACCCCAATCACCTTATATTGAGTCAACCGCTACACAGCTATTTTTTCCGCCAGCCTTTACTCGTCAGGCAACGCTCAAATTTATTGGTTTTATGGGCATCTTCTGCCGTTATCTCAGTAAACGAAGAGAATGCACTTGACAATCCAGAGAGGGCATCAAGCAAGTCCGATGAACCATAAGCGGACTGCAAAGAATTGACATTTGCTTGCATGTTATCATTTCCCAATGCAGCAGAACGTTTTGTCTCTGCTATTGTTTCTAAATCATCTTTTGTCAATTTTTCAGACTCCGCCAAACAGACCGCAGAGTCAATGTCCCAATCAGTTTCGATATTGTAATGTGCCCAATTTGCTGCAGAATATTCTCCTCCACAGCCAGCGAGAGCGACAAATAATGACATAATCACCACTTTATAAAGACTATTAAACTTCATCACCTTCTAAAATCAAGAAAAAACGGCAAACAACTCGCAGGTACTAAACGCGCTTCCCCACCATCGACTAAACCCGAAGACTAAAAGAAACCGGCAATTGCACGCACCATTTTGGTAGCGAAATCTTGTTCTACATCTTCAAACACGACCAATTTACCTTTGGCTTTGCCAATAATTCGAGTTCGATGTCGTTTCCACTTAGATTGATCACTAAACGTTTCGGTTTCTATGGAGGAGATATTTTGTCCACTACCTGTTTCTGTATCCGCCAGATTCGCATCGGTTGAGGAATTTTGACTTTGATTTGTTGTTACTGCACCACTACGGGTTACCTTACCACCACCCGCTACGAGTTCACCTACAACAACATCCATGATGATGGAGAAATACTTGGTTTGTTGTTGTGCTTTTAGCAACTTATCCTTTTTCGATCTACCTAGACCTTTTAATACGCCACCAGCAAGACCACCCACAACACCACCCAGCAAGGCATCATCAGAGTCGCCGAGCAGACTACCCACTACACCACCTGCTAAAACACCTCCAATGACATCGGGTATAATGTCGGATATGCCTTGACCATATTTTGTTTCATCGATCTTAGCGATACCCGCCGCCGATATTTCATCCGCCAGCAGAATATTCACTTGTAACGTATATGCCGCATCTTTAGCGTTGCTGACAGGATTAAAGCCACGATTTTTAAGCTGTGCCGCAACCGACTGCCGCATATCAACGCCACCCCATTCACGTCCAGAAGTATCGCCAATACGCACATAAACTTTGGTGTTGCCTTCAGGTGGGTCAAGAAAAATACTCTTTTCTGTTTTCACGCGAATATATTCGATTGATGCCTGTTGAGGCGCACCGATGTCGCTATCACGAATCTGTACGCCAGTGGCGGTTTGCTTGCTCAATGCGGCATCTGAATATTGTGGGGGTGGCGGAGTCGCACAACCTGCCAGCAGTACAGAAAGATATATCAATAAAAATAATTTTATATTCATAACACAATGCCTCATAATTTTTTTCAAAAAGGAATGTTGAGTCGAAGACATTAATGTCCATCGTCCGGTGCTTATTCTACACAAATAACTCGCATCAATGGCAAGAGTCATTAAATATTGTTACGCGGGATATGGTATGGATGGGTTGTTAAATCAACGACTCAATACGCCTTAAATTGTTTTCAATAACTCAATCGTCTTATTGTCTCGATGTCCAGCGAAGTGCTTATTTAGAACAGTGTAAATACGCTATCAGGCTCTGAAATACATGCCTTGAATTCACATAATAAGTGCAACACTCCTAAGTCAGTCAAAGGGTACACTCGTACTCTTTTAACTGACGAGAAAAAAGGAGTGAAACATGACGAGATATACCCATTTGACTGAACACGAAAGATACCACATTTACCTCATGAATCAGCAAAACTGTACACTGACAGAAATCGCTAAAACCATGGGCAGAAGTTAAGTCAACCATCAGCCGTGAAATTAAACGCAATACCGGGGCAACGGCTATCGCTACAAACAAGCCCACCGCTTTGCCCAAACGCGGCATCAGCAAAAGCCCAAGCACATCAAGCTCAATGGCGAGTTAAATCTTCATATTCAACAAAAGCTTGCGCTGTACTGGAGTCCTGAACAAATTAGCGGTCGTTTGAGAATGGAGGAAAACATCCGTATTAGCACCGAATCCATCTATCGTCTCATTTTGAAAGACAAAGTAGCGGATGGGTCGTTATATCGATACTTGTGCCATCAGGGTAAGAAATATCGCAAGCGTTATGGACAGAACGATTACCGCGGACGCATCCCCAATCGGGTTGATATTGCTGATAGACCCAGTATAGTGGACAATCGTTCGCGTATAGGCGTAGTGATAGAGGGGGGAGGCTGATTGTGTTATCGGTAAGGGTCGTCAAGGGGTGTTTGCCACCCTTGCTGAACGCAAAAGTAGGCTTTATCTCGCACTTCGGACTAAGAACAAAACCGCAAAAGAAACCAACACGGCTATACTCAGGTTGTTAGCACATATGAAACAACATGTGATGACACTAACCTTTGATAACGGCAGGGAATTTTGTTGGCATAGTGAGATTGCCAAACAACTCGAGTGTGAAACTTAACGAAGCTAAACCGTATCACTCTTGGGAGCGCGGCTTGAATGCCAAATAATCATCTGGCACAATGGCTTGCTCATACTTTTTGTTCATACTTTTTCCAAAGAAAATGCCTTTGCATAAAGCCACTGATTTAATGAATAACCGACCTAGAAAATGTTTGGGATATAAAACCCTTATGGAGGTCTTTTCCCGCACAATGGGAATAGATCATAATATAAACCCGAGTGTTGCACTTATGGGTTGAATTCGCCAAATATCGACCAACAGAAAACCGCATGATTCGAATCGCTTTGACTCCAATAAATGATGGCAAATGATGGAATCATCGCTTCTATATAGCATTATGACGCTCGGTTTCTGGCTTGGTTTGTTACACGCACTGGATGCGGATCACATTATGGCGGTGTCTGTATTGGCATCGGCTGATGGTCAGAATGCCAAGGCATGGTCAATCAGGCGTATGTTGCGGTTTTGTTGTGCTTGGGCTTTTGGGCATGGGGCAGTGTTGTTTTCACTGGCGTTGTTGTTGGTTTTTGCGGAGGTCGAACTGCCCACAATAATCGCTGACTTTGCCGAAAAACTGATTGGCGTTTTTTTGATTACACTTGGCGGCTGGGTGTTGTACACGATACGACAACATCGCCTATCCTTGCATGTGCATTGCCACGATGACCTAACCCATGTCCATTTAACCAATACCCGTCAAACCCACGACACCCATTCATCGGTGCTGGTCGGGGTGACGCATGGTTTCGCTGGGAGTGCGCCGGTTCTGGCATTGATTCCAGCGATGAAAACGACTAGTGCGTGGATTGGATTGAGCTATATAATGTTGTTTTCATTGGGCGTTCTGTGCGCTATGCTGGTATTCGGTTTGTTTTTTGGGCGTTTGCAACAATGGCTTGCTCGGCTTGGGCAAAAGGTCTTCCAGTTGAGCCGAATGCTCATGGCATCGGCTTGCATCACCTTAGGTTGTTACTGGTTTTTAGGCTAGATTTTATCCGATGCGCGACGAGTCATCCGAAACAAAACGCAAACTTCGCAGTGGATTCACCACTGGAGCTTGTGCGACAGCGACCTCGCTGGCAGCGGCGCAGTTGCTCATCAATAATACCACCAGCGTCCGTAGTCGCATCGTTCTGCCGCGTGGCAAACAGGTAGAATTCGAACTACAAAGCTGTCAACATATCGGCACTAACCGTACTATTGCCAGCACCATCAAGGATGCGGGTGATGACCCGGATGCGACCCACTTGGCGTGCATATTTGCAGAAGTTGAATTGGCGGATCAGCTCGGCGTTCGTTTTCATGCGGCTGAAGGGGTCGGTACGGTTACGCGCGATGGTTTGTCGCTTGCCGTTGGTGAGCCTGCGATTAACCCGATTCCGCGTAAAATGATGACCGAACACCTGCTGACTCTGGCGGATGAAACTGATTATTCAGGCGGGTTTGAGGTGCATATCGGCGTGGTCGATGGGGTAAAAACCGCACTCAACACCATGAATGGGAAATTAGGCATTGTCGGCGGCTTATCGATTCTCGGCACCACCGGCATCGTCAAACCGTACTCTTGTTCAGCTTTTATCGCTTCGATTCATCAGTCCATTGATGTCGCTCATGCCAATGGTATTTCACATATTGCCGCCAGCACCGGCTCTACCAGCGAAAACTATATCCAAAAACGGCTCGCATTGCCCGATATTGCGTTAATCGAAATGGGCGATTTCACTGGTGCGGTACTCAAACATATTAGAAAAGTACCGATGAGAAAATTATCACTTTGCGGTGGCTTCGGAAAAATCAGCAAACTGGCTGCTGGACACCATTCGCTACACAGCCGAGATTCATCCATCGATTTCAATTTTCTGTCCTCATTAGCCGATGAATTGGGTGGCAGTAAGACCTTGCTCGCCCAGATTAAATGCGCCAACACCAGCGTGCAAGCCCTGCAATATTGTCAGACAGAGGGCATTCCGTTAGCCAATAAAATCAGCCAACTGGCACGTCATAATGCGTCAAAGACGGCTCACAATCAGGTCGATATCGATGTTTATTGTATCGACCGCTCTGGAATCTGTGTCGGCAACAGTTTCGGATCGGAGCATCAGGCATGAAAAACGGTGGAGCGAAACGGGCATGAGAATTCTTATCCTCGGAGGCGTTGCCGAAGCAAAAACTCTGGCAGAAAAGCTCATTGAATGCGGACATCGGATTATTTATAGTCTGGTCGGCTTGGTACGCCAACCCGATTTGCCCTGCGAAATTCATGTTGGTGGTTTTAGTGCGCTGAGCAATGATATGGTGACCGACAATGACCAGCGCGGGGTAGCGGGGCTGGCGCAATATTGCGTTCAGCGGCGCATCGAATTATTGCTGGACGCAACCCACCCCTATGCGGCGGTCATTTCTGCCCATGCGGTACAGGCTGCCAAACAAGCCGCCATCCCCTGCTGGCGACTCAATCGTCCGGGCTGGAATCCAGCCGACTACCCGAATTGGCATAGTTACAATGACTGGAACGACCTACTCCCGCAAATTATTCGCTACAATCGCCCCTTCTTTAGTATTGGTGTTAGTGCCCTTAAATGGGCTGATCGACGACATGAACATCAACAATGGGTTGTTCGCAGTGCGCGTCCATTCCCCAAAAATAGCGGTATTATTCCGCTTATTGCCATTGGCCCATTTGATTACCAAGCGGAGCACTCCCTGATGCTAAAATACCAAATCGATGCGCTGGTGAGTAAAAATAGCGGCTGCCAGCGGGTTGCTCACAAGCTCGATGTCGCACTTGCGTTGAATATTCCGCTCTTTGTTCAAACACGCCCGCCCCTGCTCGCGGCGGAGCGATGTTTTGAACAGGTCGATGGTATCGTCAATAGTATCGTCAAGGGCATCTTTAAGGCATTGCCCGACAACTCATTTTAACCGGAGCGCGTGATTGGTCGACTACCTGAAAAATCCCGATGAAATTGAACGCAAATCGTTTCAGATAATTCGTGCTGAAACCGATTTTTCTGGTTTTGACGAACATCAACAGCAGATTGTGATGCGGCTGGTACACACCTGCGGCAATCCGAAAATCGCACAACAGGTGCGAATCAGTGGTGCCGCCATCGATGCGGGTATCAATGCGTTAAAACGAAACCGCGCCGTGTTATGCGATGTAGAAATGGTTAAACAGGGTCTCACCAAACGTTTCTTAACCCGCGACCCGCTGTGTTTTCTCAATGACCCTAAAACCACCGAGCTTGCCAATATGCGCGGCGAAACCCGTAGCATGTCGGCACTGGATTTGTGGCTACCCCATATAGACAACAGCATTGCCATTATTGGCAATGCCCCGAGCGCATTGTTTCGCTTGCTGGAAATGCTGGAAGGCGGCACACCTAAACCGGCTTTGGTCATCGCCATGCCGGTCGGCTTTGTCGGTGCGCCAGAATCTAAAAATTATATTTGGAATCATCATGTTAAATTAGGCATCGAATGTATCACATTAGAAGGACGCATCGGTGGTAGCGCGCTCGCCGCTGGCGCATTCAACACCCTGATTAGATTAAAAAACAAAGTATTTTTTTGAATGAAATATGACCCAATGCTGGTCATTACTTGGCGGCAACATAATTGCCCGGCTACAATCCATGCCTGAACGTATCCGCTGGCACGGTCAACGTATTGCGGTGGTTAGTTTAGGCTGTAATCAGCACAGTAGGCTAACCGTCGCTGCCAATAAGTCTTTGCAACAAGCGCAAATCATATTCGGTGCCACACACCATTTTGAGGAAATTGCCCATATTGCCACTGTTGCGGAAAAAATATGCTTTCCATCGCCATTTTCAGGTCTTGCCGAACAACTTATGCTTCATCAACACCAGTCGTTAGTGGTTTTGGCTTCTGGGGACGCATTACTCTATGGAGTTGGGAATTGGCTAAACCAGCTGGTCGGGCGGGAGAATTTGGTTTTTTACCCCAATATTTCCAGTGTTCAAGCATGTTTTCATCATCTCGGATTCGCTTGGCAAGAGGCACAAATAATCAGCCTGCATGGGCGACCGCTCAGCGTCCTGAGACGTTATTTGAAAGATCAACAGCTCATCGCTCTGTTTACCGACCAGCACGCTAATCCGGTCGCGATTGCCGCCGAGCTATTTGAACAGGGGTTTGCCGAATCACAGATTTGGATTTGTCAGGCGATGGGTAGCAAGCAACAACGCATCACCCAGTATCGTGCCGACGCACTGGCAACCTTGCAACCGAATTTTCATCCTCTGAACATTTGTGTCGTCCAGCTACGCGGTCATCACCCGCCTCTGCCCGCTTTCCCGGGCATCGCTGATGAGTTCTTTTCCACAGGAGCACAACCCGGCTTTGGTATGATTAGCAAGCGCGAAGTTCGGCTCGCTATTTTGTCCTTGATGCAGCCGAATAATGCCGAGATTGCTTGGGATATTGGTGCTGGATGTGGCAGCGTCAGTGTCGAATGGGCACGCTGGAATGAGCGGGGACATATTTATGCCATTGAACGCGATTTGGAACGTATCAAACACATCGAGACCAATCGAGAACGCTTTGGAACGGTGTTAAATTTAACTATTATTGAAGGACATGCGCCGAATTGCTGTGCAACGTTGCCACCGCCGGATTGCGTCTTTATTGGCGGTAGTAACGGGCTTGGCGAAATGCTTGAATATGCTTGGCAACAACTTAAACCGGGCGGCAAACTGGTCGCTTCAGCAGTCACCGAGTCGAGTCGCTGCGCCTTAGCCGCATTTACAAACACCAAACAGCACGAATGGATTGAAATTCAAGTCGCAAAGAATTTACCCGATAGTGGCGAAAAAAGAACGTTATCGCCAGTGGTGCTGGTAAAATGCCTGAAACCATGACCCAGCAAAATCAATGAGGGCTAAATCAGTGACAGTAGAAAATAACCCGCCAACAGGTATTTTTTATGGTGTCGGGGTAGGTCCCGGCGACCCAGAACTGCTTACCCTAAAAGCGGTGCGCGTTATCCAGCACTGCGCTCTGATAGCCTATTTGTGTAGCGACCGTCATGGAATGAGTCAGAATATGGCACGCAATATCGCTGGCAAGGTCATCTCGGAAGCAAGCTATCACGGTCAACAAGAATACCCGATTATGATGCCGATGTGCGACCAAAGAGACCGCGCCAATGCGGTTTATGATGAGGCGGCGCGGGTTATCTCCAATCACCTTGAGGCGGGACAAGATGTGGCGTTTTTATGTCAAGGTGACCCGTTTTTCTTTGGTTCATTTGCCTATTTGTATGGACGATTGAATCATCGTTATCAGGTCGAAATCGTGCCCGGAGTAACTTCAATCAACGCATCCTCCGCCTTGCTCGGCAAACCTTTAGGCTTGTTAGCGGAAAACATCGCCATTATTTCTGGACGGCGAAGCGATGCCGATATTCTGCAGACCTTAAATCATTTTGATAATGTTGCCATTATGAAACCGGGGCAGCGGCGTGTGGCATTATTACAACTGATAGCACAAGCGCATCGCACCGATGATGCCTGTTATATCGAATATGCTGGACAAGAAAACCAAAAAATCGTGCATGACATCACCCTCCTTGAAGCACAACCAGCACCCTATTTTTCGCTTTTTCTCATCAATCGACCGCGTCATTATGGTCCACCATCCGCACCCAAAAATTGAGTCGATGAAGCCGCCCCCAATCGATATATTCAGCCTAACCGAACACGGTGGCGAGGTAGCAACCCGATTACAGACATTTATACCTGAGGCATCACATTACCACCGAACAAAACCCTTTATCAAAACCGCACAAGCGAGTTTTCGCAATGGGCATCGATGTATCTTTATTTGCGCTACGGGCATAGTCATACGCGCACTGGCACCCGTATTAGGCGATAAATATCGTGACCCGGCGGTCATCGTCATAGACGAATTGGGTCGCTATGTTATCCCGCTACTCTCGGCACATGAAGGTGGTGCCACTGCCTTTGCGCGTGAGCTGGCGCAAGCACTGCAGGCACACTGTGTCACCACATCCGCACACGATTACAGCCGCCCGATTTACACCATTGGCATGGGTTGTGAGCGCGATTGTCCGATGGATTTGTTACAACAGTTATTTCAGCAGGCGACCCGCGAACTGGCGCAGACAACCTATGCCGCCCTGTCCAGCATTGACATTAAAGCGGATGAGGTCGGTTTGCTCACCTTGGCACAGCATCTTAATCTCGAATTACAGATTTTTTCCGCACTTGAACTCCGCCAAGTTGAACACCTGCTGAGCGAAAAATCAGCCATCGTATTTAGGGAAGTAGGTTGTTACGGCGTTGCCGAAGCTGCCGCCCTGTGTTGCGCCAGCAAACTAACTGGTATGCCAGCGGAATTGGTGCTTACCAAGCAGAAAACCGCCCACGCAACCATCGCCGTGGCGCGTAGTTACATGGCGAGACCTTTGCATTTGTGCCCTGTGGGTATAATTCAAAAAAGATCGGAAGTGGGCTTGTCGGAAAATGGCGTTTTTAGCTTGTTGTGAATATTTAAGTCATTGTTATTAAACATTTTATTTTCTTAAAATTGGACTGATTTTGAATTAACCGACAAGCCCGTGATGCAGTTTGAGTAAGCCAAAGGTGCGTTCAACCACATAGCGGACACTGCTATACATTTTATTCTGCGCTTTTTGTTGCTCCCTTAATGGCGTGTTGCGATAAGCCCGGTGCAGGATTCTATTGTTTTCTTTACCCAGTTTCTCGTCATTGTCTTTGTTGGCACTTGTGCCCTTTGGGTATAGGCACTGTCTGCGTAAACTTGTCCGTGCCTATCGCCTAACAGATGTTCAAACTCCCCAAAATCATGCAATGAATCATGCACATTGCCAGGCGTATAGGTCATTTTCTTGATAACCATCTTCATCGGTATTGGCGTGCAGCTTAAATCCGTAGGTACTTTTACGCCTGCCATCGGATGCCGTTTTCACGTTCCATGCCGCTTCCGGTCTTGGGTATTGTGCCTTGTTTGTTCTTTTTAGAACGGCATTGCTTCGCCTCAATCACAGTCGCATCGATAATATTGACCGAGCCTGTGGCAACAATAAGACTGTTTTTAGCGAGATGATTGATCTGCACCAATAAAGAATCAAGCAGATTTTCGGTGTGTAATAAGTTCCTAAACCGCCAAATAGTGGAATGATCGGGTACTGCATCACTGAGACTCAAACCAATAAACCGGCGGAACATTAAATCCCGGGCTATCTGTTCTTCTAAGGCTTCATCGATTAAGTTATACTACGCCTGTAAAATCAGTATCTTAAACATCATCAAAGGTGGGCATAGCCAAAGGGCACAAGTGCCGGCACACCACGCTTGCTAGCATAAAGATGGCTGAGCGTTTTTTCGATCTGTTTCCAATCGATAATTTCATGCACATCATCTAGTTTGGACAATGACTTATGCTCAATTAAAAGAGCATCTGCGAACGCGTATTGGGCGGTTTATTTCCAAGACATTTGACGGTATCCTCAAGGTTTATTGAATGAACGCTATTTTACCATTTTAAGTGGTGCCACTAGGTGGATTTATGCAAAGGTCTCATTACCAATCTACTGGCTACTGAACATGTCGTTCAAGACCACCAACGAAATATTCGGGCATTCACGCTCTGGACAGCTAAATTTACTCTGCATAACTATCGCACTATTTTCACCGATCCAGTCTGGTACAACGGCTATATCAACTCCCTCCGTTATGTACTACTCAACACCCTGCTTTCGGTCAGCTTTACATTCTCACGTTATCGTTTCCTCGGTGACAAACACCTATTTTTCTAGTTATTAACCAATCGTATGGCGCTACCTGCAGTCTTTGCCCTGCCCTTTTTTCAATTATACTCATATTCGATACATCGCTTGCCGTAGCATTGGTACATTGCTTGTTCAATATCCCCCTGGCAGTGTGGATTTTAGAGGGCGTTGTGTCCGGCATTCCAAAATATCTGGATGAAACAGCGTTCATTGACGGCTATCCGTTTCCGGTCTTATTCATCCGTATTTTTATCCCAGCTGCCACCGCCGGGATTGGCGTGGCTACGTTCTTTTGTTTTATGTTTTCCTGTCCGAATTACTGCTCGCAAAGACCCTCGCCTCAGTCGCCGCTAAACCCATCGCCGACACCATGACCCGCACCGCAAGTGTACCCGAGTATAACCTCGGGTTGCTGGCAACGGCCGGTGCATTAACCATCATCCCGATCCATTGTCATCTGGTTTGTCCGCAATCACATTGCCAAAGGCTTTGCCTTGGGGCGAGTTTAAGGGCACTTTGAATATGACCACATACGCGCAAAAAGACCATGTTTGACCTCGATTGGATAGCTTGGACTTGGCCGACTGCGGCATTCTTCCTGTTCATCGCAGTGGCACTGATTAGCATGGGAATATGGGAGAAGCTCGCCCCCAGCGACAACCCCCGCAACGGTGTTTTCGGTTTAGACACCACTCGCGGCGGCCGACTATTTATATCAATCCTCGGTAGCGCAATTATTCATCTCGCTTGGCTCGGCATATTCGGTACACCGCTCTTTCTCCCGCTGGGTCTGATGTCTTCACCGCAACCGACCACCAATGACAAGAGGCACCTAGAATCCTGTAAGCTGATTCAGTCGTGCCCACCTAGCCACATTTGCTTTCGCCACAGTTAAGACAAGTCATGCAACCATCCAGTAAAATGGTTGCTTTCATGTTGCATTTTACACACAGTGTCGCACCGACCGGAAAATTACCTGCATGGTCAGTATCATTATTTTGCTGTTCAAACTCTTTACGTTTCTGGTCAACTAACGCCTGTTGGTGAGGATTAAGCTTATCGTCAACGATCATGCCAATCATTTTTAAGTGGCATTCAATCACATCGCCAATCTCAGCAACCAGAGATGGCATAAACTTTCCACCGCGCTTAAAATAGCCACCTTTAGGGTCGAATACGCTGCGTAGCTCATCAACCAAAAACGTCACATCTCCGCCCTTTCTGAACACGGCGGAAATAATCAATGTCAGACCCGATATCCATTGGTAGTGGTCCATATTTTTTGAGTTGATAAAAACCTCGAAGGGTCGGCATTTTTCGAATGGCGTACCCGGATTCAAGAGAATATCGTTAATCGTGATATAGAACGCATGTTCTGAAACGGGTGTTTTGATTTTGTAGGTGTGACCGATTAACCGCTCCGGACGCATCACTTTTTCGTGCATTTGCACGATATTGGATGACTTATTTCCCATCTCTAAGGAGGCTGTTGCCGATGAAGTGTCTTGGTGTTTATCTGCAGGTTTGTCGGTATTGGAATCAGTACTGACAACTCGATAATCGACGATTTTTTTTTCAATTTTAATGACCATAATTTAACCTATATTTTATGTTGTTTTATAATACGCTGACTGACCGCTTATAAGCGGGTATCCATCAGACAACAAGCTTTGCTGGCTACCGTATGAAGTGTGAACCAACTGCTCCATACGATTGATCTGAATTATTCTGTTGCGCCGACTATTTCTGTAACGACTTGTGTGTCTTTTATTCGCTTTTTTCACAATAAGATTCTGTTTGAACGCCCTTGCTTTTTGCAGAATAAAGACGCGCTTAAAATCTGCCGTAATAGCCTTCTTTCAATGCGTCAAACAGATTCGCGGCAATATGCGTTTCGCCATCATATTCAATGTCCTGATTGCCTTTTACTTCAACGACTTCACCATTCTCCAGCGTAAATTGGTATTTGGTTTCTTCCAAATCTTTTTCTTTTACCAGCACGCCCTGAAACACTTCGGGGTTAAAACGAAATGTGGTGCAGCCTTTGAGTCCTTTTTCCCATGCATATTGATAAATGTCCTGAAAATCTGCGAACGCACAATCGGTGGGCACATTGGCTGTTTTCGATATTGACGAATCAATCCATTTCTGTGCTGCCGCTTGCACATCAACATGCTGTTTCGGGGTAATATCATCGGTGGTCACAAAGTAATCTGGCAAGGCATTGGTATTGTCGGCGGTCGACTCCCCAACCTCATCAGCCGATGCGACACCAGAATATGCCGCTGCCTGTGGGTTAATCAGATGACGATATGCCAATAATTCATATGACAATACGTCCACTTGCTGTTTGGATTTTTTCCCTTCACGAATAATGTTGCGGCTATAGCTATGGGCAAATGTTGGTTCAATGCCGTTGCTCACATTATTGCCCAGCGACAGACTGATGGTTCCAGTGGGTGCGATGGACGTATGATGTGTATAACGACAACCTTTTTCTGCGATGGCATCTTGTAGTTGTTGCGGAAATTGCTGCATATAACGGCTGTATTTTCCCATCAACACACGACCTTTGACGGTGTCACCAAGCGCGTAGCCCGCCACTTTCATTTCTGGTCGTTTTACTAACATTTCGTTCGTTACCAAGTGATCTTGCTCCAGCACGGGTGCAACACCTTTTTCATCAGCTAGTTCGATGCCGACTTTCCAGCCGACAGTTGCCATCGTCATCGCAACACGCTCGGTAAATGCCAGTGAATCCTCATCGCCATATTTCATTTTCAACATCGTCAGTGTCGACCCGAGTCCGAGAAAGCCCATACCATGTCGCCGTTTGGATAAAATTTCTTCGCTTTGTTTGTCGAGTGGCAGACCGTTAATCTCCACCACGTTATCCAGCATACGACAAAAAATGGCAACAACCCAATGATATTTCTCCCAATCGAATCGAGCGTCATCGGTAAATGGATCTTCCACAAATTTAGTTAAGTTCACCGAGCCTAACAAACATGCACCATAAGGCGGTAGCGGTTGTTCGCCACAGGGGTTAGTAGCACGGATATTTTCGCAGAACCAGTTATTATTCATGTCATTGATTCGATCTATCAAAACGAAACCGGGTTCGGCATAGTCATAGGTTGAATTCATAATCAAATTCCACAGCCGCTTGGCCGGCATACTATTATAAACCCGACACGCGACTAGACCTTGTTGGTTGGTTGTGTAATCTGACGTATATGGCCAGGGTCGCATGATGATTTCGTATTCGTTACCGTCTATTTCATGGCGAGTGGCAGGGAAATACAATTTCCATTCGACATCGTCTTTGACTGCCCGCATAAATTCATCGGTAATCAAACAAGACAAATTAAATTGTCGCAGACGGCCATCTTGGCGTTTGGCACGAATAAACTCGAGAATATCAGGGTGGGAAATATCAAAAGTCCCCATCTGCGCGCCTCGTCGTCCGCCTGCTGAAGAAACGGTAAAACACATGGAATCAAAAATATCCATGAATGACAACGGACCTGAAGTATATGCTCCAGCACCGCTGACAAAAGCTCCTTTGGGACGCAAGGTGGAGAATTCATAGCCGATACCACAACCCGCTTTCAGTGTCATTCCAGCCTCGTGAGTAGCACGCAAAACACCGTCCATAGAGTCGGGAATGGTGCCTGACACTGTACAGTTAATGGTGCTAGTTGCTGGCTTATGCTGCAATGCACCCGCATTAGATATAATTCTACCTGCTGGAATGGCGCCATTTTTCAATGCCCACAAAAATTGCTCACGCCACTCTTTTTGTTTCTCTTGGGTAATCTCAACTTGTGCTAGAGACCGTGCAATCCGACTATATGTTGCATCAATATCTTCATCTACTGCCGCACCATCCATATCGGTCAATCGATATTTTTTATCCCAAATATCGTAGGATGCGGGTTGCAACGGCATATCACTCAGTGCGACATTGGCGATGGTTTTTTTGTTCGCTACGTTAACCATTTTCATATTTAACTTTCCTTACTCATTGGTTGATATGACAATATCAATTGTTGCAAATAATGCTATCCCTGTTAGTGTTAATCTCCCTAAAAAAATTCTGATTAAAAATCAGCCACAAAGGGCTTGTCGGAAAATGGAGTTTTTAGTTTGCACGCCAATATAGACACCTAAAAACATCATCTGATGCCATATAAACTATATCTAGTGGTGAAAACCGAATTTTAATCCCAATATATGGGATTCGTCAAAATTATTTTTCCTTTTCAATAATTTCAACAAGTTGTCCGTTTTGCGGTAAATGATAGAATTGGAATCCAAAAAAGTCTTCGTAGACCACGAAAACGACTTAGTGAGAAGCGGGAACGGTCGCCTTAAAAACGTATGTGGTTCCGCAATAAGGACATTGCTCCTGTCCGCCGTCTTCTATTGCGATATATACTTTGGGATGGGAATCCCACAGGCGGTTACCCGGCACAGGGCAATGTAACGGCAAATCACATGCGGTAACTTCAACCCGTTGATTGGCATTCGGTGTATCCAAGTCGGCAGTGTTCGAAACGCCCGTGTTCTCGGGTAGCTTATCAGACATAGGTCAACCAATCCTCATATTCAGCTATGCGCCCATGTACCGCATCAAAGAAACGGCTTTGGATTTTTTCTGTGATGGGTCCTCTGCCACCATTACCAATTTGTCGGTTATCCAATTCCCGAATCGGGGTTACTTCTGCGGCTGTACCGGTAAAAAAGGCTTCATCACAAATATAAACTTCATCTCGCGTGATGCGCTTTTCAATCAGCTCCAACCCTTCATCGACAATAATTTTAGCGACCGTTTTACGGGTTATGCCATCCAGAGCCGAGGTCAAATCTGGGGTATATACGACATTGTCGCGAATGATAAAGACATTTTCGCCACTACCTTCCATCACGAAACCGTTGTTATCTAGCAACAAGGCTTCGTCATACCCGGTTTCAATGGCTTCTTGCAGGGCTAACATGGAGTTAATGTAATGCCCGTTCGCTTTAGCACGACACATGGTCGCATTGACATGGTGTCGGGTATAAGACGAAACTCGAACACGGATGCCATTCTGGAGACTCTCATCACCCAAATAAGTGCCCCATGGCCAAGCGGCAACAATAAGGTGCACACCCAGATTATCCGCCCGAATGCCCATGCCTTCGGAGCCATAAAATGCCATCGGCCGAATATATCCAGCATCCAGATTGTTCTGTTTAATCGCATCGACCTGTGCCTGAAATATGGTTTCGGGCTGGTATGGAATTTTCATGCCGAGGATATGTGCCGAACGAAACAGACGGTCGGTATGCTCATCCAAGCGAAAAATAGCCGTGCCTTTTTCTGCCTTATAGGCACGCACACCCTCAAACACCCCCATCCCATAATGCAAAGTATGAGTGAGAACATGGACTTTAGCTTCGCGCCAAGGCACCATGTCCCCATCCATCCATATCACACCATCGCGGTCACTAAATGACATTAATTATCTCCAAAAATTTAATCTACTTGATTGTACCCGACCCGTTTACGACGTACTTCATTTTGTTCAATCTCAATACCTATGAAACAAATCGGGTTGTCTTAGCGAGGCTCTGATAATACTCATAAGGCGCTACTAAGTCTAATGAATCATGCGTCCGGTATTCGTTGTAATGAGACTGAAAATCATCCAATCTACCATCATCATCCTCCCCGCAAGTCCCATTTAATGAACGCTATTGTACTATTTTATGTGGTGCCACTGGGTGGATTCGACTCATAAACGCACCACCGCCAACAAACGAGCATCTATGCCAGTATGCTCAAAAAACACCTGATTAGGTGTTTTAAATCCCAAACATTTTCTCGGTCGGGTGTTTAATTTATGAACGGCTATTTTAACCTCATTGAAGCGAACATCGGTCAACTTTATTGATTTAGGGAAGTATTGTCGTAGCAAACCATTTGCATTTTCGTTTTGTCCGCACTCCCATGAGCGGCAAGGCTTGGCAAAGTAACTTTTACATTTGATGTTCTTGTCGGAAAATGGGGTTTTTGGCTTGTTGTGAATATTTAAGTCCTTGTTATTAAACATTTTATTTTCTTAAAATTGGACTGATTTTGAATTAACCGACAAGCCCAAAGATAAAGACACTTTTTACGCTATTCAATCAAAAGGGTTGAAGGTCGCCCGAGTTTGGGCAATCAAAGAGACCTGCTTGATCTGTGGACTTATTGCGATGATAAACTAGCCCGAGCGTTCTTTAAGAAATGGTACTGGTGGGCGACACATTCACGCCTAAAGCAGGTCATATCAGTTGCCAAGATGCTGAAAAACCATCTCGACAACATAATGACTTACCTGAAATATCGCATCACCAATGCGACCGCAGAAGGATTTAATTCAAAGATTCAATCCATAAAATCGGCTACCAGAAGATTTAGAAACTTCGAAAACTACCAAATGTAGCAGGGATTGCATCAGGGAGTACAATAGCGCATTCATTGTAATGACATTGGCGTACTCAATTATGAATCTCGAAAATAAAGTAGTCTTGATAACCGGTGGTTGCAAACGGATTGGTGCTTGCACGGCGAGATATTTGCATCAACACGGGATGCGGATTATTATTCATTACAACAAGAGTGTCGCCGATGCCGAGCAATTGCGCTCATCGCTGTGCCAAATTCGTCCTAACTCAGCAACGTTAATTCAGGGCGATCTTGGCGATCTTGCTAAAATAAAACACGGTGTCATGGAAGCGGTTAATGCGCTCGGTCGGCTTGACGCATTAGTGAATAATGCATCGGTATTTTTCCCCACCCCGATAGCTTCATCCACAGAAAGCCAATGGCAAACCATCATCGATATCAACCTCAAGGCACCCTACTTTATAGCCCAAGCGGTCGCACCTTATTTGCGCCAACACAATGGTGCCATCATTAACATTACAGATATTTACGCTCAGCGTCCGCTTTTAAATCACGCTATCTATTCGGCATCAAAAGCCGGGTTAGTCTCATTGACACAATCGCTTGCCAATGAACTTGCCCCCGAAATACGGGTCAATGCCATTGCCCCGGGAGCAATCCTCTGGCCAAAAAACGACAGCGGTGAAATGAAACAAGAAATACTGCTATCAAAAACCCCATTAAAACGTGCTGGTGAACCGAATGACATTGCCAAAACCATTCATTTTTTACTCGCCAATTCGAACTACATCACTGGACAGGTTATCAATGTCGATGGTGGGCGTAGTGTGTCGTCCTAGCGGTTAGCGATATGGATTGGTGATTTTTAGCCGAACAAGTCGAGCAATCAAGCCGATCGATTAGGTCCCTCATCAGGTCATGTAATAAGATACAATCCGAGATTCTGGTGCCCCGGTAGCTCAGTTGGATAGAGCGGCCGCCTCCTAAGCGGCAGGTCGGAGGTTCAAATCCTCTCTGGGGCGCCCACTTTTAAATGACCGTTGCTAGGCAAACTCTGCAACAACATGCTGGCAATGCTCCCATAATGCCTGACCGAAACTACGATAGACATACATGTCTGCATGTTGGCTGTCTTTGAGATGGAGCATGATGTTGAAATGACCAAACTGGGTTGAGAAACACACATCGGGCGGGCAATTATCGAGGTCTATTGGGCAGCCACTAGAGAGAAAATCGAGCAGTTTTTCGCCTTGTATTGTTAAAATGGTGCGCGCATGCGACAAATCGGTTACCGTGGCGGCGGTGTCCTGCAACGCACTATTGAGTTCGTTGACAATGTTTGTGCGGGCATTATCACACACCAGTATCCACATACCCGGGCCATTCCACAATACGCTCGCCTCAGCACAACAATAAGCGTGCCCCGAATCAAATTGCGTGGCATCAAATTGTTCGGCAAAGCCGACTGATGACAAAGCGATTTGTAATGTGGCAGGCGCGGTCGCACCGTTCATCTGGGCAATGACCTGCGGACGATATTCGGTGATGTTCAGCCCTTTAGTTGATATTGAGGGGGCATCGCCGGACACTTGCTTTAATGCAGAGATTCTTTGCATCGGTGTTTGAATATCAGCCACGGGCACGGTCTCCTTTAGGGTCAATAAATACATGATGAACGACTTTGACGGGTACATAGGTCGCGGTCAATGGTGAGGCGGCATAGACGGTTTTTCCTATCCATTGCTCGCCTTTTTCCAGTAGCCCCATGGCAATATGTTGCTGCAGATTGGAGCTGAAATACTTCGACGAAACATGACCAAGCATTTTTACCGGGGGACCCCCCAATTTTGGGGTATCGACCCGTTTTTCAATTAGCTGGGAGCCGCGCTTTATTTCTTCGCCGTTTTCAGAAATCAATCCGACCAGCGTTTTACGCGATTCGTCTCTCATTCCAGGGCGATCAAGTGCGCGTTTGCCGATAAAGTCTTGGTCGGTTTTTTGCATTCCGGCAAAGCCAAAGTCAGCGGCAGTCGTGCGACCATCGATTTCACCACCGACAATATGCCCTTTTTCAATCCGCAACATGGACAATGCTTCGGTGCCATAAGTGGTGATGTCAAATTCCTTGCCGACACGGATAAACGTCTCCCAAACCGCTAATGCGTAATCGGACTGCACATGGATTTCGTAGGCACGCTCACCCGAGAATGTGATTCTGAACAGGCGTACCGGATAGCCATCAACGCTCGCTTCTTGGTAGCCCATAAATGGAATACGGTCATCACCAACAGCACCGCCATCGACGGCTTTTTCCAGCACTTTTATTGAGTCTGGACCGGCCAGTGCCATACCACCCCATTGGTCGGTTATCGACGTAATATGTACATTCAGTTCGGGCCAAACGGTTTGGGCATAAAATTCCAGATGCGACATCACGGGCCCGGCATTAGCAGTGGTGGTGGTCATGTAGTATTCGTTTTCGCCGACTCGGGTGGTTGTGCCATCATCAATAACATGTCCATCTTCGCGCAACATCAAGCCATAACGGGCTTTGCCCACGGGGAGTTTCATCCATTTATTGATATAAACTCGATGCAGAAATTCAGCCGCATCGGTGCCACGAATTTCTATAGTGCCCAGTGTCGTAACATCGACGATACCGACCTTTTCCCGCACTTGCTTGCCCTCGCGGTAAATCGCTTCCATCATGGTTTCGCCACTACGCTGATAGTATTGGGCGCGTTGCCAAACTCCGACATTGACCACAGTCGCACCATTTTCTATATGCCATTCGTGCATCGGTGTACGCCGCAATGGCATAAAACTTGGTCCGGTTTCGTTGCTCGCAATCGCCCCCATACTGATTGCCGAAAACGGTGCACGAAAGGTGGTCGTGCCCACTTCGGGGATAGAACGCCCGCTAAGTTGTGCCATCATTGCCAACCCATTGACATTGCTGGTACGCCCCTGATCGGTGCCCATGCCGAGCGTGGTATAGCGTTTAAGGTGCTCAACAGATTGATAACCTTCACGATATGCCAGCGCAACATCAGAACTCGCAACATCATTTTGGAAGTCGATAAAGCGTTTAGATTTCTTGCCTTTGGGGGTAGGAATCACCCAGCAGGCTTCAATTTGGTTTTCGACCACTTGCTCACAGGTTGGCAAGGGAATTTCTGTTGTGGGCAGTGCAATTTCTTTTGTTGCGACCGCTTGCTCGGCTGCCAACCGACCAGCATTTACGCCTGCGGTTAAACACTGCTCGGTGGAAAATTCGCCATTGATTGACCCCGCCATCAGTTGTGGGCGCACCGAAGTTTTGGGAATAAAACAAATCAGCTTGTCGTCATAACCGAGTTTGCCTTGCGACTGTGAGAACAAATGCACGGTCGGGTTCCAGCCCCCAGAAACCGCCAGCAAATCACATTGAATGGTGCGCGAATGATCGTCAAGCACACCATTTGCGTAGCCGTTAATGTCGACGCTCGTTAGATATTTTTTGCCATTGGCATTGACCACTGCCGAACCACGAATAATCTCAATATTGTGTGCGCTGGCAATCGCCAAAGCTGTTTTGCCGGGTCCGTTCGGGCGGCTATCGACAATGGCGAGTACCTGTGCGGATACTTCATTCAAGGCGGATATAGTCGCATAAGCGGAATCGTTATTGGTCATAATAACCGCTTTATCACCACAGCGGACACCATGTTGACGGGCATAGCTACGCACCGCAGAAGCCAGCATAATCCCCGGCAGGTCGTTATTTCCAAACACAATTGGGCGTTCTATTGCCCCCGTAGCAAGCACTACCTGAGCCGCACGAATCCACCAGATACGTTGGCGCGGTTGCCCGGGTGCAAGCTCGTGCAAATGGTCGCCGACGCGCTCGCAGGCGAGCAATAAATTATCATCATAATAACCAAATGCGGTACTTCGGGTCAGAATACGCACATTTTGTAGTTGTGCGAGTTGTTCTCTTATCGACTCGACCCACGCTCGGGACGGGCTACCATCTAGCGTTTCAGCACTATCGCGTAACGCACCGCCAAGCGTCGCATTATCGTCAATGAGGATGGTACGCACGCCGCTTTTGCCAGCACTGAGTGCCGCCATCAATCCAGCCGCACCACCACCGACAACCAACACCTCACAATGGGCGAATCGTTTCGCATATCGATCCGGGTCTGACTCTGTCGGGGCTACCCCAAGACCGGCAATTTTTCTGATTCGATGTTCATATTTCATCCACCAGCTGGTCGGCCACATAAAGGTTTTATTATAAAACCCTGCTGGAAAGAGTGGGGATAGCAGATTGTTCAGCGCATTGACATCAAAATCGACACTTGGCCAGCAATTTTGGCTGGTTGCTTCCAGTCCGTCAAATAACTCCACCTGCGTACAGCGGATATTCGGTTCGGTTCGGTTACCACTGCGTAGTTGCACCATCGCATTGGGCTCTTCCACCCCAGCCGTCATGATGCCACGAGGGCGGTGATATTTGAAACTACGCCCGACTAATTTAACGCCATTTGCCAATAAAGCCGATGCCAGCGTATCGCCTTGATAACCGATATAGGACTGACCATTAAATTTGAAATTTAACGGCTTGGCATGATCAACGGCAGTGCCGGCGGATTGAGCGCGAAATGGTTGCTGACTCATGTTCTGACCTCGCTAATTTCACCAGTGGCTGAGGCAGAACCTAATATTTCATGGGTCTGCACATTACGCTTGACCTTAATCCATTGGCGGCAACCCGAGCTATGTTGCCACCATTCAATATGTGGGCCACATGGATTATCGCGCAGATAAATATGATCCAGCCATTGTTGCTGGCTGGCTGTATTTGGGTCGGGGCGCGATACGCTGGCATCGCCGCGATAAGTAAACTCGGTTTGCGCGCGTGCACCGCAGTGCGGGCATTGAATTAGTAACATCTTTAATCTCCTGTTGTTTGTACTTGTTATTTGTACTTGCGAACTGATGCGGTTTAGTGACTCATCGGTGATGCACCAGCCCCTTTCTCATCAATCAACCAGCCTTGGTGGAATCGATCCAAGGTAAACGCCTCATTGTATTTATGTGGCATGTCGTTGGCGATGGTATGGGCAAAACAATAACCCGAAGCCGGGGTCGCCTTAAAACCACCATAGCACCAGCCGCCATTGAGATATAAGCCCGCTATATCGGTTTTACAAATAATCGGACTGCCGTCCATCGACATATCCATAATTCCGCCCCAAGTCCGCATCAAGCGCAGCCGGCTAACCGCGGGGAATAACGTGACCACCGCCTGAATAATATGTTCCAACACCGGAAAGTTGCCGCGTTGTGCATAGGAGTTATACAAGTCCAAGTCACCACCAAAGACCAGCTCGCCCTTGTCGGATTGACTGATATACATGTGTGCCGCACCCGAAGTCACCACCGTATCGAGCATCGGTTTTACCGGCTCGGTGACCATCGCCTGCAATACATGGGATTCCATCGGCATCCGCATATCCAACATATCCATGACCCGGGTGGTGTTGCCAGCAACGGCAACGCCAATTTTCTTTGCAGAAATAACGCCACGGGTTGTTTCAACACCAACCACTTGACCGCCCTCTCGCTTGAAGCCAGTTACAGCACAGTTTTCGATAATATCCACGCCACGCGCATCGGCTGCACGTGCATAGCCCCAAGCAACCGAATCATGCCGAGCGGTACCGCCACGCGGCTGGAGCAAGCCACCCATGATGGGGTATCGGGTCTGATTTGAGGTATCCAACAACGGTACCATGGCTTTGATTTGTTGCAGGTTCAGCACTTCCGCATCAATACCGTTTAAGCACATCGCATTACCACGGCGATGTACCGCATCCATTTGGGCATCGTTATGCGCCAAATTCAGCACCCCGCGTTGACTGAACATCAGATTGAAATTCAATTCCTGTGCCAGTCCTTCCCATAATTTCATACCATGCTCATAGAAATGGGCATTCGGCTCAAGCATGTAATTGGAGCGAATAATGGTGGTATTTCGACCGGTATTGCCGCCACCAATCCAGCCCTTTTCGAGGACTGCAACATTCGTGATATTATGATTCTTCGCCAGATAATAAGCCGTCGCCAAGCCGTGCCCGCCACCGCCGATGATAATGACATCGTAGCTCGGTTTCGGCTCAGGGCTTTTCCATGCTTGTTGCCAGTTTTTGTGGTTAGTTAGTGCATTGCGCGCAAGGCTAAAAATAGAATAACGCATTAGAATTTACCGTTTATTTAGGATTGATGAAATATACATTAGTTTACTAGATGTTGACAAACTGTTGCCGAAAAACACCTATTCAAAAAATATCAAAAGGTCGTTGGCTAAGAATTTATTTTGCACGTTGCATACTTTTTTGGCTCGTCGGAAAATGGTGTTTTTAGCTTGTTGTGAATATTTAAGTCATTGTTATTAAACATTTTATTTTCTTAAAACTGGACTGATTTTGAATTAACCGACAAGCCCCTGATGGGCGTACAACTCAAGGCTTATGACTATGCTACCATACAAACTCGATACAACGAACGATTTACTCACATCTCGTGCCGGTTTATTGGCTATCGCTCAAGTAATGGACTCCCTTAATGGATTACATGAACCTGTCTGAGCGAATCGATAAGCACTTCCCTCTGCCAAAAAGTAATTGTGGGTACCCGCCCTCTAAATTCACCAAGATATTCATCCTGATGCAGCATGAAGGCAGCCTTGCATCGCTGTAAGAAAGTAACGCTGGATATTGATACCACTGAAATTGTTGCCCATAAAGCTCAAGCACAGTGGACTGACAACAAACGCAAAGGCTTTATGCCGATGGTCGGGCATATAGCGGAAATAGGCAGATTGTGGACGTAGATTTCCGCCAAGGCATGTGCTGCCAGCGAAAGGTAATCTGGCGTTTATCAAGCAATGCCAACAGTCATTACCCGAAGGATGTGCCGTGAGTGTCCTGCGTATTGATGCCGCAAGCTACCAAACAAAAATCATTGAATATTGTGATACGGAAGGTATCGAGTATGCCATTCGAGCCAAGACCAGCGCGGCTATGTGCGCACAGATAGCGATGGTAAGTGCTTCGGACTGGATACCCTTCCTCGATAAAAAAGGCAAAGCGGTCAGTGGTCAGGACACCTACCACACCAGCTTCTGTATCGGTGACCATGCAAAAGCCTTCACCCCGATCATTCAGAGAACAGCCGTTATAGGTCAAACGAGTCTGGATTTAGATTCACCAGATATTTCATATGGAATAAGCTCGGGGGAAATAAGCTCATGAGTTGCTACCGAGTGAGTTGTCCCAGCATTGCGATAACGTTACGCTGGCGTTTGTACGCCATCGCGGACAAAGGGTTAGAACGGGATGTCAACTTCTTGGTCAAAATGCGGAAAAACCACCGAATACTCACCGAATACTCCTAGAACAAGTGCTGCTGGCACTGAATAGGTTTGAAGCACCGCCCATTTAACCCGATATAGAACAAGCGTAACGGCTTCTGATACTGTGCAAAAACTTAATATTCGTCGTTCCTGCGAAAGCAGGAACCCAGTAAAATAGCCAAACCCGCAAGGGGTTTTCACATGTAACACGAGCAGGTGAAGGTTTCTTGCACAGTCTCTTCTGCAGGATAGGTGCGTCCAAAATAATCAATTTAGCACTGACAATCCGCCGAGCACGATTTTTGAGTAAAACTCTCGGCAATATCTGCGGTAATTGCCAGCCATTAAGACTTGAAAAAGAGATTCACAGGCTCTTGAAGCACTAGTGCCACTCTACTCTGGGGATTTGGGGTTATTTTACCTGTCTGCTTTTAATAAGAACCATTTTTTACCCGTACCCCGACTCAAAAGGCTCAATAAGTGGGCTTGTAGGTCCGCGTTTCTTGCACAGTCTATTCAACAGGAATGACGGCAGGTTTATGTGTTAGATTAGTTTTGGGTATTATACCGTCGCACCCCATACAGAAAATAAGTCAGTGCCAAGACCGCAGCGCACCAGTAAATAGTGGGGAGGAAGGTGTTACTGGCTTGCATTTGATAGGTGGCCAGACCAAATAGACCAAATGTTAGTGTGATACTGATTTGTGAGTAATAGCTTTTTAAAATCAGATAATCGTGGCTTCGCGTGAGTTTAGCCAGATCATAAAACCGTTTATTCATGGCGAGCCGAAAAAAGGTCGTGCAAAACGTAATTAACACTAAAAACAAATATAAAATTTCCAGCGAAAACTGGTCATGCAAAACTGCTCGCAACACCCAAGATAACGTGTATAACCAGACTGCTAATATGTATATTCGTTTGCGCCCCAGTTTGTCTATGATGTTTTTCAACAAATAGAATAAAACACCAAATACCACTGCCAAAGATAACACCATTACCCCTAACTCGCTAAAACTTTCATGGACTAAAAGAAAAAGGGTAATCAACCAAAAAAAACTTTCTGCAAATAAAAAGAAACCATCGACAATAAAAATAAGTTTTGAGTTTTCTTCGTCCTTAAAATTCAGTAGCTCTTTGAGTGGTAAACTTTTGTGGCGTGAGAGCGTCTTTGGATAGCGGGGTTTGGTGTGGGTAACAATAAAAAACCCAATCAAGGCGATACATATCGACACCAATAACAGGTAAATAAAGGTAGTTCGATCGAGCAGGAAACCACCGATTAATATCCCGATTTGTAAAAACATGCCGACAAATATCTGGAAATTGCCGTACTTTCTGCCAGATGACTCAATATCAATCAAATCAAAGAACAAAGCACGTTGCAAAGTCCAGAAGAAACTATTGTAAACGCCATAAATTGCCCCTAGAACCAACAAAATAAAATGATTCATTTCCAGCACATGGACATTATACAAAAACAAAATTTCCAGTATTAAAGAGAATCCAATCAGTGCTGTAAGGCTGATTTTCAGTCGTAGTCGATCCCAAACCCAAAGCCCAAAACAGAATCCCAGTCCAGCTAAAGAAATGAACAATGACACATCGCCAAGGACAAAACCCTGCTTCCACAGATAGACCGAAATATAGAAAGGGAATATTCCAATAAGTAGCGAATGCAGCCCTAAATATTGGTAGAATATTTTGCTATTGGGGAGCATTAAAAAATGTCTTTATCCGCAATATCTAATTGCTCCAGTTGTGCTAAAGAAGCACTCAAATTTTCGTTCTTTCCGTAGCGTGGATAGTGGTGCATTTTGATATAAGGTCTTGAATTAACTTCAATAAAAATACATTTCTGTTGTTTATGGCTGACTTCAATTCCGTTTTCAAAAATAACATCAATTCCCAGAACATTCGCATTAAACATTCGCACCACTTCCATAAACAGCGTTTTGTTATCCTCAGCAACGGTGTTTTGGTCAATGGTTTCAATCACTCCACCGGGTGCCAGTGCAACGCGATGGAAAAGCTCAATCACTGTGCCTTGTACGGGAACCGAATTCAGTGTTAGCTTTTGTTTTTTGAGATGTTGAATAACCTGTGCATTTTTTGCAATCGGAAAAATAGTCGGCAGTAACTGCATTTCTTTCCTAATGCTGTTTTCATTATCAATCAGTGTTGCGATTGAATCTTGACCATTCCCGATAACGAAAGGCGGATAACGGCGGATAACCGATACCAACTCATTGTTGGTCGCCAGTACGCGGTAATTTGAGCCTTTTAAGTATTGCTCAACCACCGTCTTCGGCCACCATGCCTTAGCGAATAAAATCGCCTTGTATAATTCGCCATAACTGTTAATCGGAAAATAACTGCCACGGGAATAGCCACTGACATTGGGTTTGACCACCAATGGGAAACCATGTTCTTGCGTAAATTGACGTGCCTGCCAAGGCGAGAAGAAAATCAACCCGCGTGCATGTGGCACATTGTTTTTGGCAAATACCGCTCGTCCCTGCGCTTTCGAGCGACAGCTTTTTCTGACTTCCAAAGAATTATAATTGCTACAACCGTGCATATAGCGTTCGCTAATCCACGCATAAATCAGAGACTTTAATCGCTTCATATCCGTGCTCGTATGAAGTTTAGAAGTGGGTGTTGGCGGTTATATAACATGATTTTTGTAAATACCGGTTTTTCTTTTAGACTTTTATCTCGGTGTTTGGTGATTTTCGCCAGCGATAACATATAACGTCGAATCATCTGCCAGCGTTCAGCACTGTTGTATTTTGGGTCAAGCATGTTAATGGGCATCGGGGTAAACAAATTTACTTCGATGACATGAAAATTTCCAGTCAGCATATCGGCAATCGAATCGGCGCGTAAACAGGCTCTGGAAATACCGAATCGTCCAATACGGCTTATCATTTGCCACAATATCTGCTTCTGTTGCGGTGAAAATTGGTCGGTGATTTCACGATAGCGGACTTCAGGATTGTATATGCTATTGATTGGATTGGCTTCACTGGAATTGACCGTTTCGGTGATGGTCAACTCGGCGTAACGGTCTTTATCGGTATGATGCAAGATTGAGAATATTTCAAATTCACGTTTTTCTGGTGCGCCTTGCTGGATGACATATCGGCTTCGAGCATGCTCGGTTTTTGCTCTGATTTTTGCCAACGACATCGCATTATCGGCTCTGAAAATTCCAGCGGCATTTTGACCCCATTCCGGTTTTAAGAACACCGGATAGTGTTCGGGCATATAAGCCGCATCGTCATATTGATGTTGTAATCGCCATTCTTGAGGAATTAACTGGTCAATTTCTGTTTTGGAAAACACACCAACTTGGTCATTGAAACAAGCAGCGTTTAACTGAAAATATTTACACGGTTTGGTACCAATCCTGATGCAGTTTAAGATATAAGTAATGACCTGTAGTTCGGTGATTTTCATACACTGTTGGGAGTTCTCATGACTGGTTATAGTCTCGCTTTACCCTCTGTTGTCCAAAACGGTGTGATTATGCTGGTTTTATTTCAAATACGGTAATTTCATTGAACGAACCCAATCGCATACATGGACCCCATGTACCTGTGCCAGCAGAAACATAAAGATAGGCATTTCCTTGTTGGTACAATCCCGACAGCCGCTTGAATTGTTGTCTAACAATAAAATTAAACGGAAATATCTGACCATTATGGGTATGACCCGACAACATCAAATCAATTCCATGTGCGATTGCCGATTCCCATCCAAGCGGGCGATGATACAGGAGAATATTAAATTTATCAGCGTATTTAACAATATGCGGGAGATGTTTGGCTACCTGATCTTTGTGGTCGGCATCGTCAATACCCAAAAATATCAGCTCGTCGTGGACAACCGACTCCTGTCTTAGTATCCGCAACCCTAATTTGTCGGACATATCAATCACCTTTGGCAGATCCGCATAACGCTCATGGTTGCCGATAACGAAAAACAGGGGTGCCTGAATCTGCTTGATTGACTCAAGCGCAGCAAAACCGACGGCACTGCTATCCACCAAATCTCCAGTGATAACCACATAATCTGGGTTCAGAGCGTTTAGCCGAGTTACCACTCTTTGCATGAAGCCCGCTTGACGGGAGCCGATATGGACATCACTAATCTGCACGATACGGTAACTACGGCTGACTTTAGGGCTCACTATTTGCACCCGTTTCACCGATAAATGATGCGACATCAAGACAGAGAAAAAAATACTTGCCACCGCGACGATGAACACTCCCCGCACAATCAGCACATCCGACATGGGCAACATCAACCGAATCCCTTCGGCAACGAGCGTTGCAACCGCAAAGATAAAACTCATTCCCATCCAGTGTACGACGAGGTATCTGACCCCGGTTTTCGGTCCGCTAAACGAATACCACATGGCAATCATACTCGCCACCCAAATCATTAGTGTCGGATAGATATTAAATACTGGATCGAGTCCTGCGCTCGCACTATACCAATTACTAAGACGAATGAGCGGATAGGCAAATACAAAAAAACAGGTCGGCGGAAACAGGATATAAAACCATAACCGAGTTCTGGAAATAGTCGCAGTCATAGCATCAAGGGATTATTTTTAAGGTGTTGTGTCGCGACCGGTTCAATAGACAAAGTTGGCATTTTGATGATGAATTAGGATTATAATCGCACTTTGTATAATACTGGGGAAAACAAACTGAAAACAACACCAAAATTACGGAAAACCAAAGTCATTGCCACCATTGGACCTGCCTGTGATAATGTGGATACCCTCAAAGCGATGGTTGGGGCAGGCATGAATGTTGCGCGGCTAAATATGTCGCATGGCGATGTCAAGGCACACCGCGAAACACTGCAACGAGTGCGTCAGGCGGCACGTGACATGAAATGTGCGGTTGCTATCATGGTTGATACTCGGGGGCGGGAGATTCGCACGGGCAGGTTGAAATCCGATAGCGTGTTGCTGGAACGCCATCAAATATTTTCGATTTACGGAGATAATCGGAAAGGGGATGAGCAGGGCGTTTCTGTTTCTTATGAAAACTTATATCATCACGTCAAAGTGGATAATCGAATTTTGGTGGACGATGGTCAAATTGAACTCATCGTAACCCAAGTCGTGGGCACGGTGATTGAGTGTCGGGTTGAATGCGGCGGTGTTCTGCGGAATACCAAAGGCGTTAATTTGCCTGATGATAAAACCGTGTTCGATGATATTCCATCGGATGACATCCGAGAAATTGATTTTGCGGTTGCTCATGACGTGGAATATATTGCTGCTTCTTTTATTCGCAATGCAGCCGAAGTGGAAGCATTGCGTAAGCAGATTAAGGAGCGTGGCGGAGACATTCCGATCATTGCGAAGATTGAAAACCGCGAGGGAGTAAAAAACCTGTACAGCATCATCACTGCCGCAAACGGTGTCATGGTAGCGCGTGGCGACCTCGGCGTAGAGCTGGAAATGGGCGAGGGACCGACCATTCAAAAGCAAATTATTAGAGCCACCGTTTCGCAAGGGAAACCAGTCATCACAGCGACACAAATGCTTGATTCTATGGAGCGCAATCCCAGACCAACTCGTGCGGAAGTAAGCGATGTTGCTAATGCCATTTTTGATGGCACGTCCGCTGTCATGTTATCCGGAGAAACCGCCGTCGGTCGAAGACCAGTAGAAACGGTGCAAACGATGGTTCGTTTAGCAAAGGAAGCCGAAACCGGATTACGTCGCTATGGTTATTTACAGCAAATTGAGCCGAATCCATCTCGCGAAGTTACCGAAGCGGTCGCACAAGCGTCCATCACGATGGCAAATCATTTGCATGCGGCAGCCATTATCGCATTGACCGAAACTGGATTTACTTCACGATTGATTTCTAAATACCGCCCAGATTGCCCGATCCTAGCGATTACCACATCCAGCTCGGTCGTTACTCAGTTATCGATGAACTGGGGAGTATTGGCAATCCGTTATGAAGGTGACGGCTCGGATGAAGACAAAGTTGCATTTGCTATGTCCAAAGCAAAGACTCTCGGCTATGTCCAAAATAATGACCTGCTGATTCTGACTGCTGGTAATTCTCGCCAAGCAGGTAGCACCGATTTGATTCGAGTATTGACGGTGACATAATTGGTTGGTTGTCGGTTTTACGAACTTGGTTTTCTGGTTATGTTTTAGCGTTTGCTTTCTGCTTCGGGGCATCGTTATCGCATAAATCGCTTTGCAGGTGGAGTGTCTGCGTAGGGAAGGCGCATTCGGCATGGTTGCTTTCGATGATTTTGAGAATCTGTAACAGGATTTCCTGTTTTATATTGTTAAACGCCACAATTGCGGTGGTTTTGGTAAAACAATAAACCAAGAAGTCCAAAGAGGATGGGGCAAAGGTGGTGAAATTCACCATAATTGTCTGTGCCTGATCAATGTCGGCATGAGATTTCAAATACATCGTAACCTGCTGAATAATGTTTTCTATCGCAGCCGCATCCGCATAACGGATACCGATGGTTTCATTGATGCGCCGATTGGACATTCGTGATGGGTTTTCAATTGCAATCGTCGAAAACACTGAGTTGGGCACATACAAAGGGCGACTATTAAACTTCCTGATGCGTGTGACCCGCCAACCAATCTGCTCCACGGTGCCTTCTATATCCCTATCTGGAGAACGAATCCAATCCGTTTCCGAGAACGGACGATCCAAATAAATCATTAGCCCACCAAAAAAATTTGACAGTAACCCTTGTGCCGCAAACCCAATGACAATCCCGCCCACACCGCCAAATGCAAGCAACCCAGCGATACTAAACCCTAATTCATGCATCGCCATCAGCAGTGTAACGATAACGACAATCAAGCGTGAAACTTTGCCAATCGCATCCATGACTGATTTGTCGATATGCTTCCCAGCTCGTGTCTTTGCATCAATGACGGCATGTTGGACATCCTGAATAAGGCGAACTAAAAACCAAGCAATAGCAATAATAACGATCAGATTCCGAGTCGGCACAATCATTCCAGCAAAGGTCGTCCCCAAATTGTCACGCATCAAGTCCAGCGCAATACTTATTCCAACCACCCAAAATAGCAGACGTAACGGTGCCCCCAAGGTGCGCACAAAAGTGTTATCCCATAAGGCTGTCGTCTTGTCCGTATAGCGTGCTAACCTTGCCAGCACCAGACGGCTTAACAAACTCACTAGCACCGTAGCCAACACGACCAAGATTGCGTACAACAACTCGATGTTGTCGTCAAATAATGAGATAGCCTGATTGAGCAGATTCATGTTTTAGTTTTTGTTTAGTATGAGCATATAGGCGTTTCCTACAACAGCCCGCGTAATACACGTTATCTACGCTGACTACCAATATTATGGATTAAAAATTGCACAAGGTATCTTGCTATGCAGTTCGTCTATGCAGTTCGTCTATGCAGTTCGTAAGGCGGAGTGAATTTGAATAACAGCTTCAGAGACTGTGCAAAAATCCAACATTCGTCGTTCCTGCGAAAGCAGGAACCTAGTAAAACACTCAAACACTCAAGGGTTTTCCGCCAGTAACGCGACCTATCGAGGGTTTCTTGCACAGTCTCTTCAGCGCGAATGGATTATATCAATACCCGAATTGGTGCCGAGTAATAATATATCGGCAGCACGGATGGCGAATAAGCCAACTGTTACCACGCCCGGAATTTGGTTGATTTGCCGTTCTAGCTCAATCGGGTTTTCAATGTCCAGATTACGGACATCAAGAATGATGTTGCCATTGTCGGTGGTGAATTCGTTCCGCAGATGGGGTTGTCCACCTAGTTTGACCATTTGCAGGGCGACGCTACTTTGTGCCATTGGGATCACCTCTACAGGGAGTGGGAATGCACCTAGACGGTCAACTAATTTGCTTTGGTCAGCAATACAGACAAATTTTTCGGTCGCCTGCGCGATAATTTTTTCCCGCGTTAATGCACCACCACCGCCTTTGATTAAATGCCGATTGTGGGTGGCTTCGTCCGTGCCATCCACATAAAGCGATAGTTCACCCGCCTGCCCCAGCGTTATGACTGGTATCCCATGCCCTCGCAATCTCTCGGCAGTCGCTTCGGAGCTTGCTACTGTACCGTCGATCTTGCTTTTTATGGTCGCCAATGCGTCTATAAAATAATTGGCAGTCGACCCAGTTCCTACGCCGATAACATCACCAATTTGAATGTATTCCAGAGCCGCTTCCGCGGCGGCTTTCTTTTGAGTATCTATGGACATTTATGATCTCGCTAGTTAATGATGAGGCTAGTCCGTAATTGGCTTAAAATAATGAGGCACTGAGTTCGCCTATCGCTTTGAGCATATCGGGGTCATCTGTCAAAGTCTCCGAAACAGCACCGCGACAGGCAATGTGCGACTTTAATACCGCTGGGGGACATCAATTTAGCGACATGTACCAGTAATCGGGTTTTACCGCAACCTGTCTGTCATTTTAATAAAATCGGAATATCGTTTTGATAGTCCACTTCGAATATCTCGATTTCGTTGTGCAGTGCCACATACAAATGGCTCATCAGGGATGCGGTATTCCCCAAGAGATGCCTCTCGAGCAGATTTTCGAGTGGTTTGTGTGTCCATAAGTATTGTTGATAATACAGTCCAAGTTTATTCGTTTCAATATTGGGGATCATGATTCGATTGATTACTGCTACTTTGGACTAACACAAACTTGCTAAGTTGCTTGAATATAATCTCATAAAGTGGTAGGGTTTACCGCAATAAACATGCTCAATGAGCAGTTTTGGGTTGTTGAGCCGTGTCGTAACCATCAATTTTGGAGAGTTAGACCATGCAACGATCACTTTATATTAACCCCGAAAAATGTACCGGCTGTTTACAATGTGAAATGGCCTGCTCCTACGAAAACGAAGGCGTATTTAATCCGGCAAAGTCACGCATCAAGGTTTTTACCTTCCACGATGAGGGTCGGTTCGTGCCTTATACTTGTACCCAATGCGATGAAGCATGGTGCTTGCATGCTTGTCCGGTCGAGGCGATTACTATGAACAAGACAACCGGGGCAATGGAAGTTGCCGATTCGGTTTGTGTGGGTTGCAAGGTGTGTACCATCGCCTGTCCATTCGGAACAGTCAATTACAATCAAGATACCGGGAAAGTTACCAAATGTGACCTCTGCGGTGGCGATCCGCAATGCGCTGCTGCTTGTCCCACCGAAGCGATTACCTATGTGGATGCCGATGCAACCGGGCTCGAGAAAATGCGCTCCTGGGCGGCAAAAACCGATAACTCAACTTCAGTAAACTAGGAGGATATGTTATGACTTGGACAAAAAAAATTCTGCGTGTGAATTTGAGCAAAGGCACTGTTGTCGCAGAGCCATTGAACATGGATTGGGCGACCCAATACATTGGACAGCGAGGACTAGGCACCCGTTACCTGATGGCAGAAACCGACCCTACCTGCGATGCCCTCGGGCCTGACAATAAACTAATCTTTGCAACCGGTCCCTTGACCGGCACCACGGTGTCAACCGCCGGTCGCTATTCGGTCATCACCAAAAGCCCGTTGACCGGTGCGGTGGCATGTTCAAACTCGGGTGGATTCATCGGTGCCGAGCTTAAAATGGCCGGTTGGGATATGATTATTTTCGAGGGAAAAGCTACAGCACCGGTGATGTTGCGGGTGGAGAATGAAGTCGCCGAATTGGTGCCTGCGGATGATTTATGGGGCAAGACGGTCTGGGAAACCGACAAATTGATTCATCAAAAATACCAAGACCCGCAGATTAGGGTGGCGGCCGTGGGTCGTTCAGCCGAAGCGGGTTGTCTGTATTCGGGCATCATCAACGACCTGCATCGTGCCGCTGGTCGCTCTGGCGTGGGCACGGTGATGGCATCAAAAAACCTAAAGGCGGTCATGGTACGCGGTACCCGTGGTGTGGGCAATATCAAGGATCCAATTCGATTTATGAAAAGTGTCGCCGAGCAAAAGCAGGTGTTGGCGGATAATGCGGTCACCGGACAGGGCTTGCCCGCGCTGGGGACGCAGGTGTTGATGAACGTCATCAACGAAGTCGGTGCGTTGCCGGCAAATAACATGCGCGATGTTCAGTTTGACGGTGCCCATAACATTTCTGGAGAAGCCATGCTTGAACCGCGTAAAAGTGATGGCAAGCCTAATTTAACCACCAATGCGGCCTGTTTTGGTTGCACCATCGCCTGTGGGCGCATTTCGACCATTGATAAAGAACATTTCTCGGTGGAAAACAAACCCGAATACTGGGGCAATTCAGGTGGGCTGGAATACGAAGCAGCTTGGGCGATGGGTGCGGATACGGGGGTTGATGATATAAATGCGATCACTTATACCAATTTTATCTGCAATGAAGATGGTTTCGACCCCATCTCATTTGGTGCGACTGTGGCAGCAGCAATGGAGTTATTTGAGATGGGTGCGATTACCACCAAGCAAACAGATGGTATGGAATTGACCTTTGGCTCCGCTAAAGCCCTGACTTGGTGCGCTGAGCAAGTAGCAACGGGTAACGGCTTTGGCAAAGATTTGGGATTGGGTTCCAAGCGGTTATGCGAAAAATATGGTCATCCCGAGCTATCAATGACGGTCAAAGGGCAGGAGTTTCCGGCGTATGACCCGCGTGGTATTCAAAGCATGGGGCTGACCTATGCCACGGCAAATCGCGGAGCCTGCCATTTGCGTAGTTATACCGTGGCCGCAGAGGTGCTTGGTATCCCCGAAAAGACCGACCCATTAGTGACTGACGGCAAGGCGGGATTGGTGAAGGCGTTTCAGGATGCCACTGCCGCAGTCGATTCCATGGGGCTTTGTGTCTTTACCACATTCGCTTGGACATTGGATAATATGGCACCGCAAATTGATGCCGCCTGTGAAGGTGATTGGAATGTGGAACGATTACTCGAATCTGGCGAGCGAATTTGGAATCTGGAAAGAGATTACAATTTGAAAGCCGGGCTGACCGGTGCTGATGACACCCTACCACCCAGATTACTGAAAGAGGCTGCCAAGACCGGTCCCGCCAAAGGCAAGGTCTGTGGCTTGGATAAAATGTTACCGGAATACTATTCGTTGCGTGGCTGGACTACGGAGGGTCAACTTACCGACAAAGTCCGTAAACAGTTCTCTCTGCCAGCGTAGATTGGTTTTGATGACTTGCCAATAGCGGACACACTTAACACAAAGAGACCGTTACATAATTCAAAACATCTATTAAATCGGAGCAAGCAGATGACCAACCAAAGAGATTACATGAACCACATCACAACCGAATACGACAAGAAATTCGTGGCGTGTCCTGACCTCAAATGGGACCCTTGGGTCGGCAAGAATTATACCAAAACTGGTATTTTGATTATGGTAAAAGTGCCTACTATGGAGATGGGAAGTGGTGGCAAGAATACTGCGAGAATAATAGAGACCCAAGCCGCAGACTAGTTGTCGAAGATTGCCACAAACCATTCAAACCCACGTCCAAAATGTTCATTGAGGGAACAAAACTGCCCGACACCGTTGCAAATGACACTATGTTCTGGAAAAATCAGTTGCCTTCAATAATTATTGCCAAGAAACCGTTTGTAACTCAAGTGATGTATGTAAAGACTTTGAACAAGCCAACCGCGCTTTTAATAAGACGCTTGATATTCTCAAGCCAGAATTATGTTTGGTTTGGGGGGTTAGGTTGATACACGACATGGGGATTAAAGATATTGATTGGAACAACGAAGCAATCAATCATGCGTGTCCGTGTGTTGCCAAATCTGATGGTAAACGACCACCCATTGTTGGAATTAGGCACCCCTCACGATTTTTTAGTGCTGATAAGTGGCTTGATTTTTTACTCACGCATCCGGTTAGCAAAAAACCCATCGCGGAGTTTATAACTTATCTGGAGAAGTGCGTCGTGCCAGCGATCGTATTTCCCTCATGAAATACCTCATACTAGGTGCCGGTCCAGCAGGCGTGGTTGCCGCCGAAACTTTGCAAAAATTGGATGCCGCCGCCGAGATAGCCCTTATCGGCGATGAACCTGAACCGCCCTATTCGAGAATGGCAATTCCTTATCTGCTAAATAGCAATATTGCTGAGTCGGGTACTTATCTGCGTAAGCAGCCGGATCATTATTCAATCAAGGGCATCGAGGTGGTTGTCGACAGGGTTGAGTCTGTGGACTGCACTGCAAAAGTCGTGTCCCTGTCGAACGGGGGGGTGCGGCAATACGATAAGCTACTAATCGCCACCGGTTCACGACCAATTACCCCGCCGATTCCGGGTATCGAGCATAAAAAAGTGACCAGTTGCTGGACCTTGGCGGATGCCAGAAAAATTGCCAGTGGTATCAAACCGGGTGCTTCTGTGGTGTTGATTGGTGCGGGTTTTATCGGTTGTATCATTTTAGAGGCACTGGTTTCGTCCGGCGCAAAGCTAACCGTTGTCGAGATGGGCAATCGTATGGTGCCGAGAATGCTGGATGAAACCTGTGGCACCCTACTTGAAAAGTGGTGCCAGCAAAAAGGTGTCACTGTTATGACCGCTTGCCAAGTTGAAGGTATTGAGCCACTTGGCGATAACCTGCAGGTTAAAATCAGTGGGGTTGAGGCGAAACAGACTGCGGTCGAAGCCGAGTTAGTCATATCGGCTGCGGGGGTACAGGCAAATGCTACGTTTTTAGCGGATTCTGGGATACAGCTTGCCAACGGTGCGGTGGTGATTGATGAGTATATGCGCTCTTCGGTCGACGATATTTATGCCGCAGGTGATGTCGCATGTGGCAAAGATTTTTCCACTGGCGAATACAGCGTGCAAGCGATACAGCCGACTGCCGTTGAGCATGGTCGGGTTGCGGCAAATAATATGTTTCGGCATGGCTCGGTGCGGCATCAAGGCAGTATGCTGATGAACGTGTTGGATACCATTGGATTGATTTCAGCCTCATACGGTCAGTGGCAGGGTGTTGAAGGTGGGCAGAGTGCTACCTTGCTGGACGAGGATAATTTCCGTTACATTCAGTTGCAATTTGAGGATGATCGGTTGGTCGGTGCCAATACATTGGGGCTTACCCAGCATATCGGCGTACTGCGCGGCTTGGTGCAAGGTCGCTTCAAATTAGGCAAATGGAAGGACCGGCTCATCGATAATCCGTTGTTGGTGATGGAAGCATATCTCGCGGCAACTCAGGGAGTTTAGGGGGAGGATAAGGGAAATCAAGCAGAGTACAGACAATGATTGCTTTGAATAAGCCAGCCAAAGGTCGAAATGCAGATTGAATTAAAGTTATTCGCAACATTGATGTGCTATTTACCGCACGGTGCGGTGAAAAATGCCATCACCCTTGAGGTTGCAGAGAACACCACCCCGCACCAGTTACTCGATCGCTATTTTGTTCCGCGTGGCGAGGTACATCTGGTTTTAATTAACGGCATCTATGTCGCTGAAGCGGGTCGGGATTTACCAATGAAGTCGAATGATACGCTGGCAATCTGGCCGCCCGTTGCGGGTGGGTGAACGTCATCGTTTATCGCGCTGAGATGGGTTTTTCCCATGCCGAATTGCTCCAGTGTTTGCCCGCATCGGTTGCGCCCTATACCATCAATCGGCTAGACGAAAACGATTCCATATCATTTGCCTTGTCTTTGTCCGGTGAGGGGCGTGTCGCCCATTTACATCTTGAGTCGGAAAAAACTCGGGAAATTGCCTCCATTAAATTACCAGTAACGGTCATTACCATTGAGTTCGAAAACTTCTCCGAAACGCACTATAGAGAATTCATCAGTCGCTTCAAAAAATATTTACAGCGTGGTGGTGGCTGAATGAAAATAAGACAGAAATTCGTTGCGGAATGGATTACCAATGAAAAATACCGACATTAAAGTAGAGAAAATGAGAATAACCCTTAAATTTTTTTCAAGTTTGATGGAATACCTGCCGGATACGGCGGAGGGCAATGCCATCGAACTAACCGTCGGCGATAATCAAACCCCAAACCAGCTGCTGGATCGCTATAAAGTGCCGCGTGAAGAAGCACAAATGATGATGCGTAATGGCGTATTTTTACCCCCCGAAGCGCGCAATCAACCCCTATGCGATGGCGATGTGCTGTCAATATGGCCCACAATTCAGGGCGGATAGGGATATAATGGTCAGATTGGTTATGTCTAGTCTAGTATCCAACATGGGCATCTGATAAATTTCATGAACGTAAACACACTAATTTGAGGAAAAAACATGGGTATAGTAACGGGAAAGCTCCAAGGGTCTGTGCAAGTAGCGGCGAAAAGGATTTTATTAAATGCTTGAAGCGCAATAAGGATATTGTAAAAACGAAAGAAGAAGTCGTTCGCCAAAAAGGCTTGATTTTCTTATCAATGAGAAAGGAATAGACAAGGTAAACATTGAGCTGGAAGTGAATGTCCCATATATTCTTGGAAAGCAACCACGTGGTCGCGCAGATATTGTGATTTATGATGAGAATAGAGAGCCGTGTATTGTGATTGAGTGCAAGGAACCCGGCATTCCAAATATTGATGACGCGGCAGTTAACCAAGCAGAAAAATATGCCACGAAATTGAAGGCGAAATATATTTGGGTGACTAATGGCGATGCTGATTTATTTGTTGAGAAGCAAAAATCGGCATGGAAAAAGGTGCAAACAATAGAGCAGTTGGGCACTATTTCTCCTTTTCCGATGAGCGTCAATAGACCTTTCAAACCAATCGGAGAATACCTTGAACTATTGAGCAAAGAGCAAGCAAACGAAGTCGTGCTGGAGTTGTCGGAGGGGCATAACAAGGAAAAACTTGATTTTATACTAGCAATACACCAGTTAATTTTTAAGACCGATTTCAAGTTGCCGTTTTCTTCTCAAGGTGTTCACATACTAGAGGATCGCGGCATCAGTTATTTAAAGTTCGGAACGGGGGGAGGTGAGTGGTGTGGGTACTACCGCGTATTGTTGGTGGCAACGGAGGGACGGGTTGAAACGGTTGCAGTTGCTACTCAACAGTATGATCACGAGTCTCAACACGGTAATGCTTTATTATGTGTTGGATTTATAAAGGAATCTCGTCATCATCATGCGCTACAGTTGCAACTCGAGGACTGTGACAAAACAAAAGATGGCTGGGAAATTTGGCACGATAGAAGCATGAGCCAGACATCACGAGAAACCGTATCAGAAGCCGTCATTGAGAGCGGAAGAGAGGATTTGATTGTCAACGACGAGGACGACGATAAACCTTGGGTTTATCTAGGTGATTTGCCCAAGAGGGATAATGTAACTTGGAAAAACTCAAAAAAGATGTTGGCGAATCTTATTCACTATGCATTAATTCGTACTGAATTAAGAGGTGCGAGGAAATCAACAAAGAAATGAGTGGAGACTTTTGCATAGATTATCGGAAGCGCGGCTTCAGCCACGCAGGGCAGTTGTAGATGGCGGAGCTGAAGAGACTGTGCAAAAATCCAACATTCGTCATGCCTACCCCCCTTATCAGGGGGGAATTGAGTGACAAGTCCCCCTGACAAGGGGGATTTAGGGGGTTGGGTTTTCCGCCAGCGTAACCTAGCGAGGGTTTCTTGCACAGACTTAAAGTCCCGCTTCCGATCATTTTTTGAGTTATACCCACAGGGCACAAGTGCAAAGGTCTCATTTAATTGCTAAAAGACACCCATAACCGACCGTTACACGATTTGAGAATATCGGTCACCGACCGATGTAATTTTCGTTGCGGGTATTGTATGCCAAAAGATGTGTTTGGCAGGGGTTACCCGTTTCTGAAATCCAGCGCGTTGTTGCAATATGATGAGATTGAGACGCTGGTCAGAGTTTTTGCCGTGCTTGGGGTGAGGAAAATTCGCTTGACTGGGGGAGAACCGTTGTTGCGTAAGGACTTGGAACGGCTCATTATCATGTTGTCTGAAATTCCCGATATTGAAGACATCGCACTCACAACCAATGCTTCACTGCTGACCAAAGCCCGTGCCAGATCGTTGCAGGAAGCGGGCATACGGAGAATCAATATCAGTTTGGATGCCTTGACCGCAGCGGTTTATGAGGACATCAATCCAATTTCTTGCCCATTGCAAGATGTTTTGAATGGCATCAGTCATGCTTTGAATGCTGGATTTGAGTCTGTCAAAATCAATACCGTTGTCCAAAAAGGCATTAATGATGGAGAAATTTTGCCGTTGGTGAAACATTTCAGGGGCAGTGGTGCGATATTACGATTTATCGAATTTATGGATGTGGGCAACCATAATCATTGGAGTATGGATGATGTGGTCAGTGCCAGAGAAATCATTGACCTGATTAACCTGATCTATCCATTACAGCCAGTCGGGGCAAATTATGCAAGCGAAGTCGCCAAGAGATGGCGATTTGTTGATGGTGAGGGGGAAATTGGGGTTATCTCTTCAATCACCCAACCATTTTGTGGCGGCTGTGCCCGAGCGAGACTGTCTGCCAAAGGCGAGCTATTTACCTGTTTGTTTGCCACTTCTGGCTATGACCTGAAACAACTATTGTTGCAGGGCATGTCTGAAGCTGAAATACAAGCAAAAATATCGTCCATCTGGGCTGGACGCGATGATCAATATTCTATGTTAAGAAGTCAAAACCCGCACATAACACCCGCCAGAAAACGACCCGGCAAACAATCACAAAAAGTCGAAATGTCCTATATCGGCGGCTAAACAACGTCTTATGCACATCTACCGAAAGGCAACAAACCACAGAACGATAACGTTAATAAACAGAGGCTTGCGACTGCGACCCTGCTCATGCATCCGAAATGTTGCCAAGTCCAATATTTGTTTTTGATAAGCCTTTGTTTGACTGAGTTCCCGCCTGTGTCGGCTTTGTGTCTGCATCGGGCGCTCATAGTGAGCGTCTTATCTATCTGATCCTAGACAATCGTTATAACCTGCCATACACCGCATTAGCTGCAATGTTGGCATACGTCTCGGCGTTGTGGGCAATTGGATTGGTTGCTGCCGAAGGGTCTGCTACTGCCATTGAACCGATTTTATCGAGTCGGGCATCATCAATGCCGATGTCCTGTAATGTATTGGCAATGTTGATATTTTCCCGTAGCTCAAGCACCCACTCAAGAAATGATTCAAATCCACCTCCAATATCAAGGTAACGGTTCAGTCGACAGATGGGCTGATCGATGGCATCACGATTAGCAATCAACACATAGGGCATTAAAATCGCATTTAATGTTCCATGATGTGCGTCATACAGCGCGCCTAGCGGATGAGCAAGGGCGTGCATCGCACCAAGCCCTTTTTGGAATGCAGTTGCTCCCATCGAAGAGGCAACCAGCATATTCATGCGCGCACTCATATCACTGCCGTTTGTAACGGCAGTGGGGAGATATTCCTTGACCAAGCGCATTCCTTCCATAGCAATACCCGTTGCCATAGGATGAAAAAGTGGCGAGCAAAACGCCTCTAGGCTGTGTGACAATGCGTCCATTCCAGTCGCCGCAGTCAGTTGTGCGGGCAATCCAATGGTCAGTTCGGGGTCAAGGATAACGCAATCCGGCGACATGCTCGGGTGAAAAATAATGACTTTGCGATGGTCTTGCTGGTGAACGATAACAGAAGCCCGACCTACTTCAGAGCCAGTGCCCGCAGTGGTGGGAACGGCAATAATGGGCGGAATTTGACTCACATCGGCACGTTGCCAATTGTCACCGACATCCTCCAAATCCCATAACGAACAGGTCTGATTTGCCATCACCGCGATTGCCTTGCCCGCATCGAGACCACTGCCTCCACCAAAGGCGATAACGCCATCATGCTTTCCGTCTTTATATGCCGTAATGCCCTGCTCCACGTTTGAGCCAGTTGGGTTAGGTTTAATATCACTAAAAATCTGAATCTCCAATCCCGCTTGCCGACATAGCTCAACCACATTGTCAACCATTGGCAATGCCGCCACACCCGGGTCCGTCACCAATAGTGGAGCGGTCATTTTGTGTGACTGGCACAATGCCGCAATTTCCTCAATCCGACCAACACCAACACACATGGCGGTTGGATAGTTCCAGTTTGTATTTGTATCAAGCATATTATGGATATAAAACCAAGGATAAAGGACAATGATCAGAACCCATTTGAGCCGTCAAATATTCGATATGTTTCACACGCTGCATCTGCACTTTATCAAGTAGAAAATAATCAATTCGCCAGCCGACATTGCGTTCACGCCCTTTGCTAATCATGTGCCACCAAGAATAAACATCGGCAACATTAGGGTTACGCGTACGCCATACATCAATCCAGTCATCCGCAACAAGCCGATCCATCCACGCTCTTTCTTTAGGATGAAAGCCAATTTTTCCATCATTTTCTTTCGCCCGTGCAATATCAATTTCGGTATGTGCCACATTCATATCGCCACCCACTAGTACGATATTGCCTTGTCCGCGTAGTAAGTTGATATAATCATGCACCCGATCATAAAACTCCAGCTTTTCAATCCATGCTTGCTCGCTCTTGCCGCCATTTGGAAAATAAACGGATAACAAATCCCATTGTTGTTGTTCGGATTGGTTCATGGAGGACTGCGTTTCAAGCATAAAACGCAATTGAGAAAGCCGACCTTCATCGCCATTGGGCGCATTCGGTATTTGTGTTGTAAACTTTACATTACGACATTGTTTGAATAGTGCGTTTTTCATCCATAGTGCCGTACCCGCATAGCCTTTTTTCTCGGCACTATTGTAATACTGCTGATAATCATCGTGTGCGGTTAAAAATGAACTGAACTGCGCTTTGTTGCCTTTGATTTCTTGAATCATCAAAATGTCAGGTTGCTGTTCATGTAGCAAATTTTGGATTTCACCTTTGCGTTCGACGGCACGAATACCGTTGACGTTCCAAGTAATTATTTTCATGCGTGTATTTTACAACTGCGAGGTATTTTCGAATATGGTATTTCGACAACTAACGAGATTATTTGCCACTATTTGAAATAAAAGTGACAACGGCACGGCATAGCAAATTGGCACATATCGGTAAACGATGGCGAATTCAACCCATCAGTACCCATCTATTTACTGGTAATGTCAGAAATCGCATGCTAATGGAGTCACCTTCGCTATCAGCAAGTCTAGCCGGCACCTAATACGCTAGCCGATGGAAATGTCAATTTATTATATCCCTTCTGCCTTTGAACGGAGCCCCAACCTTTGCAGCTCGGACACTGCCAATGCAATGAGTTACATTCAAATCCACATTGCTGGCAATAATAGTTATGTCCGGTTTCCACAATCTCTGCCAAAAAATCAACCAGCAAAGGAAAATATTGTTGCTGACCCGACGGATCATCTGCGCTGTAGCTATTCATAAGTTGACACATGTTTTCCAGACTAGGATATTTGCGTACTAAATCCAGCAATAATGCCTGACCCGCTTCCCTGCCCTTATTATGGTGGACTAATTCCACCAACAGGGCAATAATTCTTGAATCAGAATTTGTTTTCAGTGTCACTTCCAGAAAACTTTGCAATGACCGCTTATCGTTTAGTGTCGCATAACTACTCGCTACATGACTGACTACTTCGCCGATTGATTGTGGTGCCCAATATTCCAAGCCACGCCAGATGGCAATGGCATTGGTGTGGTTGCCACGCATGGCAGCAAGTCGCCCAGATTGGATAACCGCCCGAATACAACGCGCATCCTTACGAAACGCAGATTCGAGATATTTTTCCGCATCTTGAATAGTGCCTTCAGCAATCGATTTTTCTGCTAGTTCGCAATAATAATATGCAATGGTATGCGAAAGTGTTTGTTCCTCGAATTGCTCCAGTTGCTCAGCAATATAAATCGCTTTGCGCCAGTCTTTTTCATGATCATAAATTTGCAATAGAAACTGATTCGCCAATGTGCGGTACTCCGACATTTTTTGTAATTCATAGAATAAGTTTTCTGCTCGGTCGAATAATCCCGCTTTGAAGTAATCCTGAGCAAGTTCAAACAACCCCATCCCTCGCAAATTGTCATCAAGATTTGTACGCGCCACCAGATTTTGATGAATTCGCGTTGCCCGTTCAATTTCGCCACGCTGTCTAAACAAATTTCCCAGCGCTAAGTGCATCTCGATAGTTTCCTTATCGACTTCAACAACCTCCAAAAACACCTGCAACGCTTTGTCGGGTTGCTCATTGAGTAAAAAACGGAGTCCCTTGAAATAAGATTCAGGCAAATCGGCGGATTTCGGGGGTGTTGCCTTGTCGTAGGCAGACATCAACCAGCCACAAGTGGTTGCTAAAGGCAACAGAAGTAATAACCAACTTGGATCCATTAACTCGACTCCATGTCACTTAAAACATGGCGACCAACAGACGAAAACCGATAACTCCATGCGATGTACCTCTTGTAGTTATGAGCATGTGACTCACAAGAAATCAGTTCTTAAACAGATTGGGAGGCGGGTTGGTTTTTAAGTACTTTCTTAGCCTTCGATAAATCCCGTCTTACTTTCAAAGATGATAGCAGACAAGCAAAAAAACCGATAGTCGCACCGAGTACCAGCGTGTACACCAACAATATAACCAAATCAAGTTCTGCATGGAAAGATAAATACCTGATTTCCACCATTTGGCTATTCATGTAGGTAAAAGTCAACCCAATAAAAACTGTGGTGACAATGAATACGACATATAATATATTCATACGACTATACAGGATTACGTTTGTTTACCCGTTTTCGCAAACTCATACTGGGCTTAAAGTGTGGTACATATTTATCAGGCACCTGCACTGCTTCCCCGTTTTTAGGATTGCGTCCGACTCGTCCCAGACGATAATGCAATGACATACTGCCAAACTCACGAATTTCAATCCGTTCCCCATTCACCAAGCCAGTCCCCATTCGTTTCAGAATGCTGTTCACTGCCATTTCAATATCGGCAACATTCAGATGAGGAGAAAGATTAGCGGCAATATAAGCAATCAACTCCGACTTGGTCAGAGTTTGACCCAATCCTGTGTGTTCGACAGACATAATCAAGACTGTTTGTTCAAGTGCGCTTTCAGTTTATCGCCCAACGTCGCACCACTGATACTGGATTCTCGTGCATACTCCTGAGTCGTCTCATCTTCGATTTCCAAATCACGAACTTTGATAGATAAAGATATTTTGCGGTCTTTTCGGTCAATGCTGGTAATTTTGGTTTCAATTTCATCGCCCTCGTTAAGTACGGTACGCGCATCTTCCACACGCTCGCGGGAAATTTCAGCGGACCTTAGATAACCTTTAATACGAGGAGCAAGCTCAACGGTCGCACCTCTAGCGGAGACCTCTTTGATGATGCCTGTCACCGTACTACCTTTGACATTTTCCGTGATATAAGTCACAAAAGGGTCCTCAGTCACTTGCTTAAGTCCGAGAGAAATTCTTTCCCGTTCAGCATCAACCGCTAACACCATGAGGGTGAGTTCGTCCCCTTTCTTATAGTCGGCAACCGTTTCTTCGCCCACATCCCAAGACAAGTCGGAAAGATGAACCAAGCCATCAATGCCCCCTTCAACACCGACAAAGACACCAAAATCTGTTTTTGAACGGACATTTCCAGTAATCATATCGCCTTTTTTATGTGTCGCGGCAAAGCTTTCCCAAGGATTTGGGCTACACTGCTTCATGCCTAGAGAAATGCGTCGTCTGTCCGATTCAATATTCAGTATCATCGCCTCCACTTCGTCACCAATATGGCAAATTCTACCCGGATGGACGTTTTTGTTAGTCCAGTCCATCTCAGAAAGATGTACCAAACCTTCAACACCATCTTCTAATTCAACGAATGCACCGTAATCGGTCAGATTGGTTACTATGCCAAATATGCGCGTTTTGACTGGATAACGTCGCACTAAATCCAACCATGGGTCTTCCCCTAACTGTTTCAAGCCGAGAGACACCCGACAGTGTTCGCGGTCAAATTTCAGTACTCTGGTTTCGAGTTCATCGCCAACAGCCAATACTTCTGACGGATGTTTAACCCGCTTCCATGCCATATCGGTTATATGTAGCAAGCCGTCCAAACCACCTAAATTAACGAATGCGCCATAGCCGGTCAAATTTTTAACAATGCCTTTGACTACCTGCCCTTCTTCGAGGGTATCCAATAGCTTTTCGCGTTCTTCGTTGATTTCATTCTCAACAATGGCGCGCCTTGAAACAACAATATTATCGCGCAACTGGTCGAGTTTAATAATCTTAAAATCGAGTTCCCGACCTTCGACATAGGTCGCATCTTTAACCGGTCGCACATCCACCAAAGAGCCGGGTAAAAAGGCGCGTAATCCACGCACATCAACAGTAAATCCACCCTTGACCTTGCCCGTGATAACGCCACTGATGATGTCGCCATTTTCCTGTGCTTTGGCAAGCTCGGCCCAAGCCCGAACATGCACTGCCTGCTCTCTCGACACTTTGGTATTGCCAGTGCCGTCTTCCACTGCTTCTAGTGCAACCTCGACCTGATCACCCACTTTAATCATGAGTTCTCCTGCCAGATTTTTGAATTCATCCGCGGGAATTTCCGCATCGGATTTCAATCCCGCACTGACGACCACATAGTCATCATTCGCTTCCACCACTTCCCCAATAATCAACTCACCAGGGCGCATGACGACAGTCGCCAAACTTTCTTCTAATAATGTTGCAAAATTTTCAGTCATAATAAAACTCAAACCCAGTTCGATTGCTTCGTTTTGCAGGTTGTCCCAGTCAGTTTCATATTGTCCAATCCAATGCCTATTCAACTTCAATTCAAATCATCTAGCCAAATTATTTGCGTAGGTGATGACTCACTATCATGCGGTTACGATAGACAGGATCATCAATAATTGGAGTAGAGTCGCACTAAGGAAATTGTTCAGGAAACATCAGAAACAACACGGCAATGCCGACAATCAAAATCAGGTATCCTAAAATAAATATCGTTAATGTTCAAACAATCTGCACCGTTCAAACAGGGCAAATTATTCACCTTATGCCTTTCAAGGTCGCGAGCCGTTTTGTGACTTCAGCCATCACTTCTGCGACCACTTTCTCAATATCCAAATCGGTTGTATCCAGCAGGATTGCATCTTCGGCAGGTTTTAGTGGAGAAACTGCACGACCCACATCACGCACATCACGTTCAGAAATATCCCTAAAAAGCCGATCGATACTAACATCAAACCCTTTCATTTTCAACTGATTAAATCGCCTTTCTGCCCGTGTTTGGGCACTGGCAGTGAGAAATATCTTACACATTGCGCTCGGAAATACCACCGTTCCCATATCCCGTCCATCTGCCACCAATCCGGGTGCTTGTGCCCGACTGCGTTGCCAGACGAGTAATTTTTCCCGCACCCGCGGCACAGCCGCAATCACTGAAGCACGTTTACCCGCTTCTTCGGTACGAATGTCATCGCCTATTTCCTCGCCATGCAGCCAGATAGCACCCTCCTTGAATACGATATCGAGATGCTGTGCCAGTGTGATCAGCTCCGCCTCATCGGCGACATCAATATGGTTCTTTTCGGCAAGATAACCAAGCACCCGATAAAGCGCGCCGCTGTCAAGATAATGCCAGTGTAGCTGTCGTGCTACTGCTAAAGAAATAGTCCCCTTGCCCGAACCACTTGGTCCATCGATGGCAACCACCCGCGCATGGGGGGTTATGGCAGTTATATCTATCTCAGTTGACGACAATGGTTGCTCCGACTCGGTTTGCCAGCTCACAAAAACTCGGGAAAGATGTCGCTACATTATCACAATCCAAGACTTCAACCTGATCCAGCGCAACACTCCCAGCAATCGCAAAAGCCATGGCGATGCGGTGATCGCCACAGCTATGCACCTGTCCACCAGTGAGCTTTCCGCCTTCGATGATCATGCCATCTACATTCTCCTTGACGTTGATACCCAATGCTTTAAGCCCATTGACCACGCAACGAATACGGTCGCTTTCTTTGACCCGTAATTCCGTAGCATCAGAAATTCGAGTTATTCCACGGGCACAGGCTGCCGCCACCGCAATCACCGGAATTTCATCAATTGCCAATGCAATATCATTGCCACCAACATCGCAACCCTGTAATTGGGAGCTCTGGACTACAATATCAGCAATCGGCTCACCGCCAACATCGGTTTGATTTTGCAACACAATACGGGCACCCATCCGCTGTAGAATCTGTAGTACGCCAGTGCGACTGGGATTGACTCCCACACGTTGCAAAATTAGTTCGCTTTTGGGGGTGATCAATGCCGCAAGGATGAAAAATGCCGCCGAAGACAAATCTGCTGGCACTTCTATGTCCTGAGCAAATAACGCCACTCCGCCTTGAATAGTTACTCGGTGGTGGTTGTTTGGGCTACTGCTTTGCACCGCACAACCAAATCTTTCCAGCATGCGCTCGGTATGATCCCGCGTGGTCGCCGTTTCAATCACCGAAGTAGTGCCTGTGGCATATATTCCGGCCAACAAGACGGCAGATTTGACTTGTGCAGAAGCCATTGGCGTGGCGTATTCGATGCCATGCAACCGCTCAACCGCACCAATCTGCAAAGGTGGCTTACCCGCTACAGATTCAATATGCGCGCCCATGCTCGTAAGCGGGTCAATGATTCTATCCATCGGGCGTTGGCTCAGCGAGTCATCACCAATGAGTGTCGCTGACCAAGACTGGGCACACAGTATGCCTGCCAATAGCCGCAATGCGGTGCCCGAATTACCCATGTCCAGATTATCGACCGGTTGCCGCAGACCGTGCAGACCCTTTCCCTCAATCTGGTAATTGTTATCATCGGGTTGCTCGCTTGCCCGCGTAATGGTAATCCCCATGGCGCGAAAAGCGGCGATGGTTGCCAGCACATCTTCACCTTCTAATATCTCCGACACCCGCGTTACGCCGTGTGCAAGAGCACCGAAAATGATCGCACGGTGTGAAATTGATTTATCCCCAGCAACCTTGATTTGACCGTGCAATCCAGCAGACGGAGAAACCAAAAATTTCATCATAGTCGGATGACTCATACAGTTGTATTTTTGCGTTTTTCCGTTACCCGTGCGCGCGCTTGTTTGGCGGATGCGTAGAGGTTTTCGATTGCCTGTTGATCGTCCATCTCAATCATCACGGCAACACGGTCTAATTGTTTTTTAAATGCTTCAATATGGGCTAATAGATAGGGTTTATTCATCAGCGAAATATCGCGCCACATTTCGGGGTCGCTGGAGGCGGTGCGCGTAAAGTCATAAAAACCACCCGCTGCCATCTCATAACAACGCTCTCGCTGTGATGAAGTTGATAGAAAATCCATCATCACATACGCCAAGACATGCGGCAAGTGACTGGTGATGGACAAGACGCTGTCGTGTTCTGTCGCATCCATTGATTTCACCTCGGCACCGGTGCTGTGCCACATCTGTTCGATACCAATAATGGCATCAGAATCCGTTTCTTCGGTCGGAGTCAAAATAACGTTATGATTTTTAAATAAATCGCTGGTGGCTGCTGCAATGCCCGATTGCTCTTTCCCCGCAATCGGATGAGCGGCAACAAAACGATTAAAATGAACACCCAATGTGCGTCTTGCTTGCGCAACGATGTCCTTTTTTACACTGCCAACATCGGTCACAATTTTATCCTCATTCATCGCCGGCGCAATCGTTTCAAACAGTGCGGCAATGGTATTAACCGGCGTTGCCAGCACAATAACATCGGCATCATCAACGGCTTGTTGCAGGTCAGGTTGGATTTGGTCGATAGCTCCGCACGCCAATGCCAAGTCCAAATTTACTTGTGAGCGTCCTACACCGATGATGCGCCCGACCGTACCGGACTGCTTCAATGCCAGTGACAGGGACCCGCCAATCAACCCGACACCCACAATGGCAAGCGTCTGAATATGCTTCTGTATGGGATGTGGCGATTCGTTCAAGCGTTTAGTCCAAAATGTCAAATGGACGCGGGATAGGAGCCTAAACTCTTAAACAATCCGGCCTCGATTTTGAGTTCGCTCAACGCTTTTGCAACATGCGCTTCTTCTTGGTGACCCATAATATCAATAAAAAAGATGTATTCCCACAGTCCTATTTTAGAGGGTCTGGATTCAATTTTTGTCATATCAATCTGCCCCCCCAACAGCGGCTGTAGCAGATGCAACAATGCCCCCGGGCGACTTCGGCAGGACAATATCAGGCTTGTTTTATCATTACCACTTGGCGGTGTAATACGGTTCGATAAGACTAAAAATCGAGTGGTATTACCCGGCTCATCCTCGATGCTGGTTGCCACCAGTTTCAGGTTGTATCGTTCTGCGGCAACGGCACTGGCAATCGCTGCGGCTGATTTTTCTATGGTTGCTTTTTTAGCCGCATCGGCGTTACTGCTCACCGGAATCAATTCCGCCGTCGCACAATTTTGGTCCAGCCAGTGTTTGCATTGCCCCAAAGATTGGGTATGTGCATATACCTTTTTTATGTTACTCAAATCACCATTCATGTCATCTGCAAGACTCAATAAATTGTGGTGAATGCGTAATTTGATTTCACCGCAGATGGTTAGAGACGTATTCACCAAACGATCTAGCGTACCGGTCACCCCGCCTTCGGTTGAATTTTCGACCGGTACCACAGAGAAATTAGTACGCCCGGTTTCGGTCGCCTTAAAAATCTCATCGATGGTCGGAAAATCGAGAATGCTAATCGTACTGCCAAAATGTTGTCGCGCAGCCGCTTCGGTATAAGTGCCAACCGGACCGAGTACAGCAACTGATAATCCTGCCTCAATACCCCGCGTGATGGACATGATTTCCCGAAACAACGATTCCAGCGAGCGATTCTGTAATAATCCGTCATTCAATTGTTGTAATCGGCTCAAAACTCGGGCTTCTCGTTCTGGACGGTAAAACGCCGGCTCATCGAGTGTTGCTTTGACTTGGGCAATAGCTTGTGCAACACCTAACCGCTTATTCATCAAACGCAGAATATCGGCATCAATTTTGTCAATATCATCGCGACAAATTTTAAGTTTTTTATCGGTTTCTGTCGGCACTGTTTAGCCTACTGCAGGTTATTGTTATGCTTGGGCATCATTGGTTATACTCCATTTCTTACCCTGAACGCCACAATCCTATCCAACACCTAATGAATAGCAGGTGGTTGTTCGGCTTCGTCACCTGTTTCATCGTTTGTTTCATCGCCTCTGTCGGTATCCTCAACTTTACCGACACTGACTAATTTTTCGTTATTTTTCAGTGAAATCAGTCTTACGCCTTGGGTATTTCTGCCCTGATTCGAAATTTCGGCAATACGGGTACGAATCAGCACCCCACCATCGGTGATCAACATCACCTCATCGGCTTGATTGACAATGTGCGCACTGACAACCCGACCATTTCGATTAGATGTTTTTATCGCAATAACGCCCTTGCCACCTCGATTTTTACGCTGGAAATCTGAAATCAGCGTGCGCTTCCCATAACCATGCACTGTACAGGTTAAAATAGCAGGTTCCAATACCGCTTCTTCGTCACCAGTATTCGCATCTGCGGAAGGCAGTATCATCAATGAAATCACCTGTTGTGTTTTATCCAAACGCATCCCACGAACGCCTCTTGCCGTTCGCCCAACCACACGAACATCCTGCTCAGAAAATCTAGTCGCCTTACCAACATCGTTAACCAATAAAATATCGTTGTCGCCCCCGGTTAATACCGCGCCGATTAAATGATCATCCTGCTGTAACGTCACTGCTTTAATGCCAGAAGAGCGTGGTCGGGAAAAATCATTCAGACGGCATTTTTTGATAATGCCCTGTGCCGTCGCCATGATGATGTTAGCCTCTTCACCATACCCCTTGATGGGCAATACGGTCGTCACTTGCTCATCGGCATCAAGCGGCAACAGATTAACCAGTGGCTTGCCTCTTGCCTGTCGCCCAGCTTGCGGAAGCTGGAACACCCGCAACCAATAGACCTTACCCATATTAGAAAAACACAAGATGGTGTCATGCGAATTCGCCACAAACATCCGACTGACAAAGTCTTCTTCTTTAGTACGGGTCGCAATTCTGCCTCTACCACCTCGTTTCTGTGTACTGTAATCCGAAATTGGCTGCGACTTCGCATAGCCAGTATGCGAGATGGTCACCACCACTTCCTCTTCAGGAATTAAATCCTCCATCGACAAGTCAATCTCACCTTCGATGATTTCTGTGCGTCGCTCATCACTATAGCGGTCACGAATATCCTGTAATTCCTCCCGAATCACTGTTACTAAACGATTCGGGTCCTCCAGAATTTCCAGCAAAGCAAGAATTTCATCGATGATTCGCGCATATTCTTTATGGATTTTTTCCTGCTCTAAGCCGGTCAGTCGATGCAACCGCATCTCCAGAATGGCTTGTGCTTGTTGCGGCGAGATTCGATAGCCGCCCTCGGTCATGCCATAGGACCCATCTAATCCGGCTGGACGGGACAAATTCGCATCGCTACGCGACAGCATGGCAGCCACCGAACCCGCTTGCCAAACTCTGCTCAATAGATTGTCCTTTGCTTGCGCTGGGGTTTGTGCCGCTTTAATCAGTGCGATAATTTCATCTATATTAGCGAGGGCGACTGCAAGCCCTTCGAGAATATGTGCCCGACTACGCGCCTTGCCAAGCTCAAATACCGTTCTGCGGGTAACCACCTCCCTGCGGTGTTTAATAAATTCGGCGAGTATTTCTTTCAGGCTAAATATATTTGGCTGGTTTCTGCTCAACGCCACCATGTTGATGCCGAATACCGTTTGCAACTGGGTTTGTTTATATAAATTATTCAAAACCACTTCCGACTGTTCGCCTCTTTTTATCTCAACCACCATCCGCATACCCGAGCGGTCGGATTCATCGCGCATTGCAGATATACCTTCAATGCGTTTATTTTTAACTAGTTCGGCAATTTTTTCCATTAACCTTGCCTTGTTGACCTGATAGGGCAATTCGTGGACGATAATGGATTCACGTCCATTGCTATTGGTTTCGATTTCAGTACGCGCACGCACATAAATTCGCCCACGACCGGTTTCATAGGCTTGGCGGATGCCGCTACGACCATTGATGATTCCAGCGGTTGGAAAATCCGGGCCCGGCAGGTGTTCCATCAATTCCGCAACACTGATTTCGCTGTTATCCATTAACGCAAAACAAGCATCAATAACCTCGTTAATATTATGCGGCGGGATATTGGTCGCCATGCCGACGGCAATGCCGGTGGAGCCATTGACCAGCAAGTTGGGTATCCGCGTGGGCAACACCAAGGGCTGGGTTTCCGTCTCATCATAGTTCGGTCCAAAATCCACCGTTTCCTTGTCAAGATCAGCCAATAATTCATGGGCAATACGCGCCAGCCGTATTTCGGTATAGCGCATCGCCGCTGGTGAATCACCATCCACCGAGCCAAAGTTGCCCTGCCCGTCAACCAACATATAACGCATGGAAAAATCCTGCGCCATACGGACGATGGTGTCATAAACCGCCGTATCCCCATGCGGATGATACTTACCAATCACATCCCCGACCACCCGAGCTGATTTTTTATAAGTCTTATTCCAGTCATTGCCAAGTACCGACATGGCGTATAGCACCCGCCGATGCACCGGCTTTAATCCGTCACGAATATCGGGTAAGGCACGTCCTACGATAACGCTCATGGCGTAGTCAAGATAGGATTGCCGCATCTCTTTTTCCAGATTAGCTGGAAGTGTTTCTTTTGCGAAGGGTGTTTCTGTCATTGTGGCGAAATTAGGAGCCTTGCGATTATCGGGATGTTATTTTAAGATGATACTTCGACATAATTCAAATTCGCCTATGCAATATTGAAGCGGATTTTGCCGATTGCCTCGTAATCATTTTGCATCGTTACTAAGGGCATCACCAAGTAGAGTAACGCAGACACATATGCCGAGCTTACACGACACAACGCCCAACGAAATACCTAGCGATTGTATCATATCTTTCTGAACCTAGACATGGGGAATGGAAAAGTGGTTAGCCCAAAGCAGTAAAGCCCCCTTTTGACTTATTCAAGTGGGGTTGTGACAGAGGAAATTATTACATTGAGCAAACAAAACTTGAGCGAATGTGGGCTTGAAACCTGCCTTAATAGCACGATCTCTATCGTCCCAAGTGGTCAGCTTACTCACCAAGTGACTGGCATCAACAAAGGTAAAAACCTCGCGAATTAAATCCATAGACTTCAGTTCTTCACGAACACGGTTAAAAATCGCCATTAAGTTTTTTGTGCCCAGTCGTTTCCGAAAATCACCAAAGTAACTGTGATCCGGGGACTGCTCTCCTAAATCCAATTCGCAAAACCATTTATCCAGAATTGTTCTCCTGCAAAAAACGTTCCATTTCACGGTCGCTCATATATTCCATGAATTGTAAAACCAGGGCGCGCAAGCCAAAGGCAACCCCTTTTTCTTTGCGACCTTTAACCGAATTAGAGATTAACGTAAGGTTTGGCTAGTTCATCGAATGACAATAAAGCATCAAGCTCACGATAGGAATGGTTTGCTAGCACCAGATCGTCTAGTGCTATAAACAGCCTGTTTTGTTGGCGTCTGCTTATAAATAAGACTCGTTTTGAATTTCGGGTATTGATCTCATACTTTCGTGCTATTAACCGACAAGCCCATGCTATGCTATCCATATGTTAGAACTTACAAGAATGATTGCCCTCGCCATTTTGTGGTTTAGTGTTGCCCTACGGCTGGCAGGTTTGTATGGGAAATGAAAATTCAGAAACTGGGACAGCATGGGAGCAAAGAGAAATGATTGGTCTCCCCGCAGTATCGGAAGGAGAGCGGGAAGATCTGACATTAGCGGAAACCGAACGTTTGGAACATGAACTGTTGAAGGTGGACGTTAAAACTAAACTTGGTGCAAGTGTAGGTTTATATCACGGGGATTGTTTAGATTTAATTTCAAAGATTGACAAGAAAATAGACCTTACATTCCTTGATCCACCATTCAATCAAGGCAAGGAATATGAAAATCATAATGATTCTATGCCTGATGATACCTACTGGAAAATGATTAAAAATGTCTGTCAAGATGTCTATGATAAGACAAGCTTAGGCGGTGCAATTTACTTTATGCAACGCGAGAAAAACGCCATGCGTGTATTGAGTATTTTGGATTCTACTGGATGGTCTTTTCAGAATATGATTATTTGGCGTAAAAAAACAAGTGCCGTTCCTATGCGTTATCGTTATGGTAAACAATATCAAGTAATCATATTTGCTACAAAATCAAAAAGACCGCGCAAATTTAATAAGTTACGTATAGACCCTGAATTGCCACCCTCGTATAAATTCAAAAGAGAGAGCGGTATTTTCGTTACTGACGTGTGGGATGATATTAGAGAGCTTACCAGCGGCTATTTTGCTGGTGATGAGCCGTTGACCAATAATGAAGGACGGTTCCACAAACAACAAACCTCCCTAGCTGTTCTGTTGAGAATTGTCCTAAGCTCTAGCGTGGGGGGAGACTGTGTTCTTGACCCTTTTGCAGGTACGGGTACCACTTCTTTAGTATGCTCACAATTAAACAGGCATAGTATTAGTATTGAAAAATCAAACCGAAACATCATTTGCATAAGGAAAAGAATTGAAAATATACGTGATGTTGATAACGTTAACAGGTTTTTTGATTCATACAAACATACTAAAAATTTAGAATCTATTTGGAACAATAATACAGTCAAGACCATAAATTTCTAAGTCATGGTCTCTTCAGTGTATCATTTTTTCAAGTTCCTAATTCAAAATAAAGACAAGCTAAGAATAATTGATAACATAGAGAATTTGGGTTTTGATGATAACTTTGTTTCATCCACAAGTAAGGGGGTATTTCCTGACTTGGCAATTAAAATCAATACTGAGAATGATTTGTTTGTAGGTGGTGAGCTAATCGAGTTTAAGGGGAGTAAAACCTATAATATTGCTAGTTTTAATTCAACTAATACCTACTGGAACTAAGGCAATTTCAGACATAATCCAAAGTAAGAAAATCAAGGAGCAGATGATCAAGGCTGGTAATAATATAGAATCCTTGCCATATAGGGATGTCTATTATTTGATTAATGGTAAAAACAAAGATGAACAGAAAATTATCTTGGTGCATGGTAGTTTCTTTGAGACAATACCTACTCAAAGTCTAATTCGTGAGGCGTTTTTGAAGGTGATAAAAGATGCCGATCCTGCTATGAGTGATGAAAAGATGGAGGAATTATCAAAATTATTCATAGAACAAAAATTATTTAGTCAAGTAAGAAGGATAACTGGAGCTTCAGTTAAAATCAGGTTCAGAATTATGACCGAAGTGGAAACAAAAGCCAATCTGTTAAATTCTGAATATTATCCACAAATCAAGCCAAATACGTTTAACCTGTGTATTCCGTATGAATCTGACAAATCTAAAAAACTAATAATTAAAAAATTTGGAACGGTTTTTAATTTAGACAAATATAGCCAATTTGATTTGAAACATCAAATTGATGGGGGTAAATACATAGTATTCCAAATGCAGGCATGAAAACCAATGCGAATCCAAGAATAATTTGTCATGTCAACCCAAAGATCAAATGTCCCCTTTTTATTCATGGCTTGTCGGTTAATTCAAAATCAGTCTAATTTTAAAAAAATAATATGTTTAATAACAATGACTTAAGCATTCAAAACAAGCTTAAAACTCTATTTTCCGACGAGCCCATTCTGGGGATTTGGGAATACTCTGTTTTCTTGACTATCTTTGGCATTGTGGGCAATAGAATGTTGATCGCTGGGCAATCATCACTCGTTTAATCGGTGAATGACAGCGTATGCATTTTTGGTTTTCTCGTCCATACACTGCCAACTTTTGCTCAAAATAGCCCGGCAGACCGTCCGCACCGACAAAATCCTGTAGTGTTGTCCCACCTTTTTTAATCGCCTGTTGCAGGATTTTCTGAATCGATGCCACCAATATCGTATAACGTAACAATGAAATTCGTGAACATTGGCGTAGCGGATGTATCCCGGCATCAAACAATGCCTCGCTGGCATAAATGTTACCCACTCCAGTCACAATCCTGCCATCCATTATCAATGTCTTGACAGGAATTTTCTTTTTCTTTGCTAATGTATAGAGCAACTTGCCGCTAAAATCGCTGGTTAGTGGCTCCATGCCGAGTGTCTGTAATCGCGGATGCAGGTATAGATTCGCTGGGGCGTATAACAAGCAACCAAATTTTCGTGGGTCTCGGTAGCGAATGATCTGCCCGAACTGGTTGATGATATCAAAATGGTCATGTTTGCCCGCTACTCGAGGGTCATGCAATACCCGTATAGAACCCGACATTCCAAGATGAATAATTAACCCGCCGACATCGAGATGAATGAGAATATATTTACCTTTACGCTCAATTTGGGTTATTTTCTTACCCTTGACAGATTGCTCTAAACCAACCGCTATCTGCCAGCGCAGTCGGCGTTCGCGCACAATCAATCGCGTTAGCGTCTGTCCCTCAAGATACGGGCGAATACCGTTGACGGTGGTTTCTACTTCAGGTAATTCAGGCATACATTATTTGAGATAACTGGGCTTACAACATCACTCACGCGCATCATTGACAAGTCAAAGGTTACTCGGTATAAGGCTAACATTTCTCGGTGTGTAATCAATACTCGAATGCCTTTTTCTATTACCAATCAACGCAATAATACCCGCTTCTCCATCAATGATGGTGAAACTATTCTCGATGCGGCACTCAGAGACGGGCGTATTTATCCTTACGGTTGTCGTAGTGGTGCGTGTGGTGCCTGCAAAAGCGATTTGATTGATGGCAGGGTCGAGTACGGTGAACATGAAGACTTCGCTTTAAGTGCGGCAGAAAAAGCACAAGGGAAGGTTCTGCTCTGTCAGGCGGTGCCACTGCAAGATGTGATTATTGATGTTGAGGAGGTCATGACTGGCACCGATATTCAAATAAAAATGCTACCTTGCCGGGTTGGAAAAATTGAGCACGTAGCAACCGATGTCATCCATCTGTTCCTGACCTTACCCAAAACCCAGACGTTTAATTTCATTGCTGGTCAATACATTGATATTATTCTAAAAGACGGTCAACGGCGTAGTTTTTCCATTGCCAACCTGCCGCAGCAGGCACTACAGCAAGGACTTGAGCTACATATCCGTCGTGTTGCCGATGGTCACTTTACATCGCGAGTATTCGACTCGATGAAAGAGCGTGATTTGTTGCGATTTGAAGGACCCTTCGGCACTTATTTTCTGCAACCCGAAATAGATAAACCGATTATTATGATCGCTGGAGGCACCGGTTTTGCGCCGATTAAGGGACTGTTTCAACAAGCGATCGAGCAAAATACAAAGCACCATATTCATCTGTTTTGGGGTGCCCGGGATAAACAAGACCTGTATATGGATGATGTGATTAATCAGTGGTGCAGCATCTATCCAAACTTCAAATATACGCCAGTGTTATCAGACAACACCAGCGACGATTGGCAAGGGGAAAGCGGGTTTGTCCATGAGATTGTCAGCAAAACCTATGAAAACTTCGCCCAATACGATGTCTATGCCAGCGGACCACCGATTATGATTGATTCTGTGCGCGATAGCTTGTTGGCAAAAGGAATGGACTCGGAGCATTTTTTCTTTGATTCCTTTGAATACGCCAATGTTACATAAGGGTCTATTGTGCTGGACTAGCGACGCACTACCGGCATAACATCCTTATCTATCCGAATAGCGTCTGATTCGTTGGCATAGTCTAAAAGCATGGTTTCGTACTCGCCGGTCGGCTGGTCGGCATTCATCGTTGCTATGCCTTGTTTGATATAGAACAGTGCCGCATCCGTCTCACCCATATCCTCCAGCAGAGCAGCCAGACTCATATATGTTTCATTACGCCCACCAGCAGAAATAGCTTGCTTAAAATGTTGCATCGCTTTGTCATACTCTTGATTGAGTCGATATAATTTCGCTAGAGTAAGCAGTAAGTCGGGGTGGTTGCTGTATTGCTTTTTCTTCTTGGCGATTGATTCTACCAATTGAATTTGATATTCGATATAGGGGCTTTCCACCATACCATACAGATAAATCAATTCGGCATCGAATTTACGATTAAGCGCATGACGCAACTGTTTTTCTGCCTCTTGAAACTGATTTTTTTTAATCAATCTACGGACATAGCTGGCGACCATTTTGTGGTCTTTCTTTCTTGTCGAGGATAAAGATTTCCACGTTATTGCTGGAGCATTATCATCGGCTAATAATGGGGAATCAATCAAATTATCATAAGCAATTTGCTCTTTTCGATTCATTTCTTGCTTGGTAAAGGCATTCAGCTTTTTTAATGCGGGAACTAAATCAGCCAGCGAATACCAGTCACCTAATGCCTGATAGGTGTCTGCCAGCAACCTGACTACGGGAATATTTTTCGGCACATTGTGTCGTAAAATTTCCAAGCAATTTCGTGCTTCTGCCATTTCCCCCGCTTGATATAACAACCGCGCTCGCGTGAGATTGATTGCCAATTTATGTTCTGGATGTTGTGCCAACGCATCATCAAGGTATTGATTTCGTTGCGTCATATATCCTTGTTGTTGTGCTGCATAAGCCGCCCCAAGATAATTCATCAGTGGGGTTTTATTGTATTCGAGTTTTTTCAACAAGGCACGCTCTGCCTTAACCCAGTTACCCTCAATCAATCCAGCATAACCCATCATGGTGTGTCGATGCGAATTATTTTCATTGTGCTGATTGCGCCATTGGGCATATCGTTTTGGTATCCGAAATGTGCTGGAGATCGCATTAAAAAGTAAATACAGTAATGCAAATCCGATAAAAAGCAACAACCCAAACAGCAACAACGGCAGTCGCACGACATACGGGTCTTTGGAAAACACCACATAGCCGGGATCGTTCGCAGACATCAGCGCCACACTGACCGCCAGCGTGAGTGTGATAAGAATGGTGATTACTAACCGCATCGCTTCTATTCGGCTTGGTGCTGACTATTACTGACAGATTCAGAGCGTCTATTTTTTATGATGTTCCGAATCGCTTTTAACGATTCCGAAATATCGGGTAGGTTTGATTGTGGCAATATCAACCCAACATCATCTAGTCGCACCAGCCAACGTTTTGTTTCATCGGTATCTTGGGCAAAACTTTCCTTAACCCAACTGTGGGTAGCTTGAATTCGGTCACGATACAACTCGGATTGTTGCCGAATAAAGGCGATTTGTGCTGAGTCTAACATTAACCGAGTACGCTGATATGTCATCTGCCTGACTTCTGCTGACATGATTGGCTTGACGGGTTTTCCATTCTTTTCAATCTGTATCAGATCGCTCATACTGGATAGAAACGATGCAAAAGCATCCGCAATAGATTGCATATAGCGATCCAAGCGACCCGGCGACGAGACTGTATCAGCCTGCGTCGACACAGGTTGTTTTGAATCTGTGCCAGCATCTACGTTAGATTTTTGTGCGGGTTTTTCCGGCACAACAATATCACCCGCAAGTGCGAGATTTTCTGCTGTGTTTGATAATGCTGACAATTCATTCAACACATTGGTAACATCAACCGTTTTGACCTTATCCAGTGCGGTTATTTCTATAGCCAATAACTGCCGAACCTTGTTGAGCGTGGGGTCTGACAGTTTTTGCAAAAGCGCGTCCACATCTTGCAAAGCATGTTTAGCAAGAATCTGCCCACCAGCAAATTGTCCACCAAATTGTAAGCGTTGGTTTGCCATCAAAATCAACTGCTCCGCCTGTGCAAGCGTTCGAGCCTCTGTATCAAGCCCCTGCTCGGCGCGTAGTTTTGCAAACGCATCTGCTAACGTGTCAATTTTCTGGCGATAGTCATCCGTTTGTGCATTGATTGCTTGCTGTGTAGCAGATTTCTGCTCAATAAATTCATTTTGAAATTCATTTTGCACGGCTCTGGTCTGCACAAGCTGGTTTTGTAACTGACTTAGCGCGTTATTATTATTAGATTGTGCGGCATCAAATTCGTCGATACGCTGCGTTATCAGATTAAAACGCGCCTCCTGTTGTCCGACATTTCCCACCACGGTCAAATACCAGACGATGATACCGACACATAATGCCAAGCCACTCAACAATAACGCCAGCCATGAAACAATGTGCACCTTCTCTGACCTATCTTTAACCTGATTCGTCTCGCTACTGGTTTTAGTGTCCGCAGCCTTTGCCTGATTGGTATCGACACGGGTTTTAGTGTCCACAGCCTCTGCCTGACTGGTATCGCTACTGGTTTTAACGTCCATAGCGTCCGCTTGATTGGATTCAACCGTGTCGCTGGTTTCCGTGCTGGATCGCTTTTTTGCGACTTTTTTGCCTGTCTTTTTGGTATCAGTCTTGCCTTCTGCCACTTTTCTCTCCAATGATTTATGATAACTTCTTAATTTACGGAAACCAAAGCCACATAAAATGTGACCACTCTTTTGTTGGTAGGATAGAAATCATAATAACTCTGTTTGCTTATAATATGAATTCGGGTTACTTGGTTTCTCTGACAAAATCACCCCATACTTCTCATTAACCGCTTGCTTAAAAACCTCGACAGCATTTTCATGGCTTTTTAAGAACCATTGAACATGATTTTTTAAGTATTCATCCCTTATTTCCGGTTGCATTAAATCATTGGGCACTCGTTCCATTCTTGGGTCTATGCTATCAAAGCCATTAAATGGCGCATTAAGTCGGGCATTCGTCATCTCGACATAGTCAGGATTGATCTCAAAGCCGATTGCATTGCGTTGTACTTGTTGGCAAACACGCAATGTCGTGCCACTCCCAGAAAATGGGTCTAAAACCAGCTCACCTTCGTTACTTGAAGCCATCACCATGTTTTTGATAAGTCCTTCTGGTTTTTGCGTCGGGTGGTTTTGCCTGTTTGGATTGCAATAGTGAACATGGGAAAAGCGCCATACATCGCCGGGGTTGGCACCTCTCATATTGTTTCTTGCACGATAATATTTTTGTGGCACGCGCACATTGTCCAAATTAAACACAAAATCTTTTGATTTCGTAAACATTAAAATATCGTCATGTCTGGGCGAAAAACACTTGGTTTTCCCGATGCCTTGTGTGTAGTGCCAAACAATCCAACTATTGAAGAACAGCCCTAAATCCCGAGCCATAATATCGTACAGATAAGATATAAACCTGACCCCCATAAAAACATATATAGTGCCACTTGGTTTTAATACTCTCTCGGACTCTGACAACCACGACTTGGTAAATTCAATATATTCATCAAACCCTTTTACATCATAGTTGTTGCCATAATTTTTGCCCAGATTGTACGGCGGATCTGCCACAATCACATCAACAGATGAGTTCTTGATTTCCTTGAACAGCTCTACCGCATCACCGCACTGCATATAAATATTAGGCATCTATTTTGTTGTGCTTATTCAAGCCATTCCCTCTTGCTTTTCGTATATCGTCCAATTTTGAATGTGTTGCAGTTAAACAAATGCTCTTATTAAAACCTAACCATTATTTCCTATTATCAATTTTCAAGTGGCGGGACTCAAGTCCCACTTCTGGTGCGGCTGATAGTGCACTAATTTGCGTGTTTCGCCCTAATAGTGGTAATTGACCCGCAATTTTTACTCGATATGCTCTTTATTATAGCAGAACACGAATTTCAAGCCAATCATCATTCCCCAAGCATAGACGCTAGCTTCTGTAAAACATGCTGGTCAGAAGGGCTGTCGGCGACCATCACATCGTCAATGCCTGCCTGTGTGCATTGATGTGCAATTCTATGGCTAATGGTGACGACAGTGGTTTTTTTTAGTAACTCAAGATTGGGCTGACCCAGCAGATCAACCAAGCTCTCCAGTATTGAAACGCTGGTTATGAGAACCGCATTGATGTTGCCGCATACCCATTTTTCTATAATCGGCTGTATGGATTGGGATGTGGTGCGTATTTGATAGCACGTTACATACTTGACCACTGCACCTTGTTTTTGCAATTCTGTTTTTAATAGCTCACGACCCGATTGACCGCGAAAAATGATGACTTGCTTGCCCTTGAGTCTGAATCCTCCCAGACATGCGAGTAGCCCTTCGCTATCGATACGCTGAGTCGGCACGAAATCTACCTTAATGCCTAATGATTCGCATCGTGCCGCTGTCTTTGCACCAACTGCGGCAACTTTTATTTTTGTCGGCATCGTTATCGCCAACATGCGTTGACGTTCAACCAATCTCTGGACTGCCGAGACACTGACCAATATCATTAAATCCACTTCGTGTAGATGGGTCAATGCGTCGTCCAATGGGGTAAAGTTATTTGGTGGGGTGATTTCAATGACTGGAAACAGAACCGCCGTGCCGCCGTGTGCTTTAATCAGGTTCGAGATAGGCTCGCCCTGCGGGTGCGGCCGTGGCACTAGCACTTTTAAGCCGTGCAGTGAATCCTGAGTGGAGCAGTTTTGAGCGTGGTACTTTGCCATGTTGCGATTAGTTCTGATAGACGAGCGCAAGCATATCGGCAGCACCTCGACCGAGCAAATCATCGGCGATGGCAAAACCCAATGCTATCGGTTCAGATGCTAGGGCGGTTATTTCACTATGCAGAATCTGTGTTCCATCCACCGTGCCAACTAAGGCGCGTAGCTTTAATTGACGCTGCGCTAATTGTTCCTGCGATAAATCAGATTGTTGCAATAGCTCCGCAAAGACGGCAATCGGTGCGTGGCAACCGCCGCCTAGTTTCTGGTTAGCGGTGCGTTCGGCTTGCACTTGTATCGCCGTATCACTGTCGTGCAAAGGCGTGATCAATTGATTGATCCTATGGTCATCAATTCTGCATTCAATGCCAATGACCCCTTGCCCCGCCGCTGGCAAACAAATCGCAGTATCGATGACGTGGATGCGGTTGTCGAGTTGCAGGCGTTTTAATCCAGCAACTGCGAGTATAATCGCCGCATACTGCCCGTCATCCAGCTTGGACAGACGTGTATTGACATTGCCGCGCAAGTTTTTCATTTGCAAATGCGGATAGCGATTGCGAATTTGACATTGTCGCCGCAAACTGCAAGTACCCACCACCGCACCCGCCGGCAATTCATCTAAAGATTCAAAATCATTTGACACAAACGCATCTCGCGGGTCTTCCCGCCGACCCACCACCGGAATATGCAGTCCATCGGGCAGGGTTACGGGCACATCTTTCATTGAATGCACTGCTAAATCAATCTGATTAGCCAACAAAGCCGACTCCAGCTCTTTCAAAAACAACCCTTTCCCGCCGACATAAGACAAAGGAACATCCAGCGTTTTATCACCCGCGGATACAATCTCCACCAGTTCAATTTCAATATCCTGATGTGTAACCAGCAAGGCATCGCGCACATGGTTTGCCTGCCATAACGCTAAGGGGCTTTTTCGCGTACCGATTCGCACTGTTTTCATGGTTAATGCCGATTAAGGTCACGATTACGATGTTGGCGATGCACGACCAGAAACGCCTTCCGTTAGCCGCCCTTTGAAATTTTCAAACGCAAGGCTTTTATGCCTTGTTGCACTAGCGTCTGATCTGTTTTTGCCATGTCGTCATAGCTGGCATACGGTCCCAGTCTGACACGGTAAAAATCTCCGCGGTCCTGAATGCTGACTTTTTGAATGACCGAAACCAATCCCTGAAACGCCAGCTTTGCTTTCAGTCGCTCAGCATCCGCTTTGTTTTTATAAGAGCCTGCTTGTAGTAGATAACCGCTGGTGCTGGCAGTATCGCTGGCTTTTGTTGTCTTATCAGCGGTCTTGTGCGGCGTATTTGTTTGCTTTGTTGACGATGAGGAATCCGACTCGATGGTTGGCACGACAACTTCAATTTCGGGTAACACGGTATAAAAATCATATGTGGTTTGCTGTGTTGTCGGCCTATCCTGTGGATGCTCCGCCCGATCGGTTGGCGTATTTTGATCCTGTCTTTTTGACTGCTTCATCATCTGTCCAATCCCCGCTCCAACACCACTATTGGGATTCTGCAGTTCTTGCCAGAGTACCGTCACCAACGAGCCAATGACCATCCCTACCAACAATATACCTATGCCGCGAAAAGACTGTTGGTGATTAGCGACTGGTTTTGATGTCGATTTTCGCTTTGCCTGTGCCATAATAATTCGGTGTTATACTAATTGCGGGGGTTACATCTGTTCCGGGGCAGTGACTCCCAACATAGCCAAACCATTGGCAATGACAATGCGGGTTGCGTCAATCAATCCAAGCCGAGCCAGCCGAACATCATCCTCGCTGGATAAAAAGGGGTGGGCATTGTAGTAAGTATGGAAGGCATTGGCTAATTCGCGTAAATAATACGCCACTCGGTGTGGTTCAAAACGACTCGCCGCCGACTCCACCACGTCTGGAAATCGCGCTAGTGCCTTTAATAAATCCAGCTCTTGAGACTCTTTCAATAGCGCATGATTCGGCGTAGCCGTCTCCAGCGTTTGCATTCCATGTTCTTCAAGCTGGCGAAACACACTGCAAATTCGCGCGTGGGCATACTGAATATAATAAACTGGATTGTCAGAAGATTGAGATTTTGCTAAATCCAAATCAAAATCCAGATGTTGGTCGGGTTTTCTAAGCACATAAAAATATCGTGCCGCATCATTGCCAACTTCGGCACGCAAATCGCGCAGGGTAACAAATTCGCCACTGCGCGTTGACATGGATATTTTTTCTCCATGGCGATACAGAATCGCAAACTGAACAATTAGGAATTTCAATCTCTGCGGCGCGTTTCCAAGTGCTTCAAAAGACGCACACAGGCGTTTTATGTAGCCATGATGGTCAGCCCCAAAGATATTGATAATTTTATCAAAGCCACGTTCCGCTTTGTTATAATGATAGGCAATGTCGGAAGCAAAATAAGTATATGCACCATTGGCACGCACCACTACGCGGTCTTTATCATCGCCAAAATCGGTCGCCTTGAACCACTTTGCGCCGTCTTTCTCAAAGATATGTCCATTTTCTGCTAAGCGTTTAATCGCCTGTGCAATGTCGCCGTTTGTCAACAAGCTCCGCTCGGAAAACCATGTCTGAAACACCACTCCAAATTCCTCCAAATCTTGGCTAATATCCTGCACCATTGCATCGCAACCTAAACCAAACAATGTCTTAAAATTCGGTTCACCCAATGACTGCTTGCAACGACTAATCAACAAATCAATGGCCGCTTCTTGCTCTGCTGGCAACTGCTCAAATAACGCACCCTCATCAGCACAATAGGCATCACCCTCTCTCTGTTTAATCTGTTTTGCAATGCCCCAAACGTAATCACCCTGATAGGCATTCGCTGGAAAGTGAATTTTTTTACCGCATAATTCCAAGTAGCGTAGCCATACGCTCACCGCCAGAATCTCCATTTGCCGACCGCCATCATTCACATAGTATTCGCTATGCGTATCATAACCAACCGCCCGCAACACTCGCGCAAGGGCATCGCCATAAGCTGCCCCCCGACCATGTCCAACATGTAATGGCCCGGTGGGATTGGTGGAAACAAACTCCAGCATAATGCGTTTCCCCTTGCCCATACCGCTTGTTCCGAAATTCACCCCTTGTTGCCGAATTTCATCAATCAGCGACAAATAGGTCGTTTTTTTAAGGTAAAAGTTGATGAATCCTGGACCGGCAATATCGGTTTTATCCAGCACCTCTGACGGAGGCAAATGTGCCACTATTTTCTGCGCCAGCGTGCGTGGATTGGTGTGCATTTTCTTCGCCAGCTGCAGTGCTAGATTGCTGGCAAAATCACCATGATCAGGGTCTTTGGTACGCTCAACATGAATCAGCTGTACAGCGGATTCATTGAGCATACCTTGTTGGTGTAATTCTTCCACCGCATGAGCGAGAAGCTGAACAACAGTATCTTTCATGGGCTGAATATTTAAACTTTAAGTAAAACTCGGCAAGTGGGATACGATTGTACCTGTTGGGTACAGGAAGTTGAAGCGAAACCACTTTTAATTAACCGATAATCGGATTTGATTGCCCACAGTACGCACTATAATCGTCATGTGTAACGGTCTTATCACAACCACCTAAAAAGTTAGAGAACGAATATGTTGGATTTGAAAAATTGGCGCACACCGTTGATTGTCATCATTGCCGGTTGTGCTATTTCCACTACTGGGTTTGGGATACGGTCGGCTTTCGGGTTGTTTTTGGAGCCGATGACGGTGAGCATGAACTGGGACAGAGAAACGTTTGCGCTTGCGATGGCATTACAAAATCTGATGTGGGGAATTGGGCTGCCTTTTGCTGGTGCGATTGCCGATAAATTTGGTACGGTCAAGGTCATTATCGCAGGTGCCCTTGTTTACAGTATCGGGGTATGGGGTATGTCGGTGGCTGATACTGGGGTTGCCTTATACATCACTGGCGGGATTCTCACTGGACTCGGGATTGCCTTTTCTGCCTTCACCCTTGCTTTGACTGCGATGGTGCGCGTTGTTGGGGAGCAGAAACGCTCTTTTGTTTTAGGAGTCGGTACCGCGGCTGGTTCCTTTGGACAAGTATTATTTTCGCCGCTTAGTCAGGGATTTATTACTGCATTTGGCTGGAATACCGCGCTCGTCATCCTCGCCTCAATCACGTTGCTGATGATTCCCATGGCAATCTGTCTGCCTACTTCAGGTGCGACACAAGAGCCACACATTCACGACCAATCTTTGTCCGAAGCCATCTATGAAGCCTGTCATCATCGCGGCTATATTCTATTAACCAGCGGTTTCTTTGTCTGCGGATTCCATATTGCCTTTATCACCATTCATTTGCCGTCCTATATCAAAGACCTCGGGCTTGACCCTGCGATTGGGGCTTATGCCTTAACATTGATTGGCATGATGAATATCATCGGTTCGATTTTATCTGGGGTAGCCGGGCAGAAATGGAGCAAAAAATACGGACTGAGTGTTATTTATTTCGCTCGGGCAATGACGATTACGGCATTATTGCTTCTGCCGAAAACACCACTCGTCATGTTATTGTTTGCCGGCACGATGGGGATCCTTTGGCTGTCCACCATTCCGCTAACCACAGGCATCGTGGTGCAGGTATTTGGGTTGCGATATATGGGAACATTGTTCGGCATCGTTTTTTTGAGTCACCAAATCGGTAGTTTTATGGGTGCTTGGTTAGGCGGTCGTATCTATGATCAAACCGGTTCCTATGACGGGATGTGGTGGGCAGGAGTCGTGGTCGGTGTGCTGGCGGCGGTGATTCACCTGCCGATAAACGAGCAACCTTTATCACGCCATAGCACAGTAGGACACGCCACTAAAGCATAGATTGATTCAAATTAGGAGATTGAGATTTGGTTTTCGTGGTTGTCAAATAGCGGACATTGTTTAACCTGAGCCACGGGTGCGGTTTCTTTTCGGTTTTGCATTGTTTTCGATAAATTCAATAATCATCTTTGCAACGTCCTTTCCAGTGGCTTTTTCAATGCCTTCCATGCCCGGCGAGGAATTGACCTCCATCACCAAAGGACCGCTATTGGAGCGTAGTAAATCGACCCCACACACATTCAAGCCCATCACTTTTGCTGCTCGCGCCGCTGTTTTTCTTTCTGTCGGGGTGAGTTTGACCAAACTGGCTTTCCCGCCTCTATGCAGGTTTGAGCGAAATTCCCCTGGCGGACCTTGACGCTGCATGGCGGCAATGACTTTTTCACCCACCACCAAACAGCGAATATCGCTACCGCCAGCTTCTTTAATATATTCCTGTACCAGAATATCTGCGTTTAATTTCATAAAAGCCTGAATAACGCTTTCCGCCGCTTTTTTAGTCTCCGCCAGCACCACTCCCCGCCCCTGCGTGCCTTCTAGTAATTTGATTACCAGTGGCGCACCACCGACTTCCTTGATGATGCCGTTAATGTCTTTGCTGGAGTGGGCAAATGTCGTGATTGGCATGCCGATACCTTTCCGCGACAGTAATTGTAATGACCGCAGTTTGTCGCGTGAGCGGGTAATCGCCACCGATTCATTAACGCTATAAATATTCATCATCTCGAACTGACGCACGATGGCAGTGCCGTAATAGGTTACCGATGCGCCGATTCTCGGAATCACTGCATCGAAATCATTGCGATTAAATTCAACAGTGCCGTAGTGAATAGTCGGATTGTCCGAAGTAATATCCATGAAGCAGCGCAGGTGATCCAAGATTTGCACGCTATGACCACGCAGTTCAGCCGCTTCAACCAACCTTTTAGTCGAGTATAAATTTCGATTACGAGAGAGGATTGCTATTTTCATAATTATTGATACGGAATCTAGGGTCGCTGACAATAAGAACGTGCAACATCGACGACAAAATCATCGCCTATTGCGGTTCGCCCCAACAACATTCTGAATACCATGTCGTTGCGGCGAGTTAATGTGATTTCAATTTCTTTTACCAGCACACCAATTTTAATAGAACTTAATATGACAACACGTTCTTCAGTCTGCCCGCCAGAATTGGTAATGTTGCGGTTTTCAACAACCCTTGCGCTACACATTTTTTCTTGTAAATGTTTTCGACCGCCGAAAACCACCTGAAATCGCGCTACAACTACGCCGTTTTCTTCGCTCAATTCATATACCTCTGCATCCATCGTTGAGGTGCGTGCACCGGTATCAATTTTTGCCTTGACTCGATCTATGCCAAGATCGGGCAATCCGACCCACTCGCGCCATCCGATTATTTGCTTTGCGGGATTTGCTGACATGGTTGGTGCAAGATTTGCACAGTCTCTTTAGGGCATTGCCGCCATCCATAGCAGTCGTAATGCCCTAATAATTACCCCGCACTCGTTCTTTCTTCGGGTCAAAATGCGGGAATGGCACTACGGTTGCTGGAATGCGTTTCTGGTGTCCATCTAATTTTCCAATTTCGACTTCTGTGCCCAGTTCGGTATAAAGTATTTTCATCTTGCACAGGGCGATATTTTTTCTCAGTATGGGCGAGACCATGCCGCTGGTAATCGTGCCGACTTGTTCGCGACCGATAAAAACACCATCGCCATTACCGCCTGGCTCCTCCCCTGCGACCTCAAGACCGACCAGTTTTTGTTGCGGATTTTCTTTACGCGCCAGCAACACGTCCCGCCCAATGAAATCATCTTGCTTGGATTTCAACGGCACGGTGAAACCAATGCCGGCTTCAAAAGGATCGGTTTGGTCGCAAAATTCGTAGCCCGCAAAAATCAAGCCGGCTTCAATCCGCAACCAATCCAATGCTTCTAATCCCAATGGCGCAATTTTGAATTCCTGCCCTGCAGCCCAGACCGCTTCCCAGACCGCTTCGGCATCGCTCGGATGACAAAATATTTCATAGCCTTGTTCGCCCGTATATCCAGTGCGTGAGACCAGAATCGGTATCCCCGCCTCATCACCAATTCGGGCAATAGAAAAGCGAAACCAGTTCAATTCCTCGATGCTCGCCTGATCGGGGCGCGTCCAAATAATCTTTTTTAACAGGTTTAGACTTTTCGGTCCTTGTACCTGCAGGTTATGTAGTTGCTCGGTGGAGTCCTTAACCCAAGCACGCATATTTCTTTCCTGCGCTTGTTGTCTAAGCCATAGCCCGGAAGTGTCATTGCCACCAATCCAGCGAAAATTATCCTTGCCCAGCCTGAAAACGGTGCCATCATCAATCATGCCACCCGATTCGTAACACATCGCAGTATAGACGACCTGCCCAGCGGTTAGTTTTCGGACATCCCGGGTCACACAGGTTTGCAGCAAAATTTCGGCATCCGGCCCGACCACCTCGTATTTCCGCAATGGGGAAAGGTCGGTAGCGATGACCCCTTCCCGACAAGCCCAATACTCGGTGGTACAACCATAATCGGTGTAGTTATTCGCCAACCAATAGCCATTGTATTCGGCAAAGTTGCGGGTTAGCAGGGAAGTTTTGCTATGAAAGCCAGTTTCTTTTGTCATTTCAGGTTCTGCGTCAGTAGTTTTTCGAAAAGCGATTGCGCGTTTGAATAAATTCTTTGCGGAATAAGTTCGTACTTGAATATCGGTTGGCACCCAGCCATTAGCGGGATCAATGTCGCACGGGCAGGCGGATGAAACACAAACCAAATCCTTCATGGCGCGCATCAGTACATAATCACCCGGTCGCGACCACGGGTCATCGAATGTGAACGTAAAGGCATCATCAAAGAAAGTATTAAAAAACAAATTCATTGCCTGCCAGCCTTTGCGTGGGGGAATGGGATATGGTTTCAGTGCCCGATTAAAATTATCCGAGCAGTTTGCATGTCCGGGGTAGCCAGCTTCGTCATAGTATTTGCTGGTGCAAGCCAAGCCAAAACTATCATGTCGTCCGCAGGTGTCCTGTACAATTTCAAGTAATGGCTGAAAATCAACATCATAAAACTTTGAATACAAGCCGGGCCCGGGATAGGCTGAACCCATTAACGCCCGTGTTGTGGTCGCACTGAGATAGCGCATCGCACCTTGTTCCAACTGCGCCTTATCAAAGCACTGAAAGTCCGAACACTCGCGCCCATCAATATCAAGCACCTGAATATATTCCCCCGCCTTGACTTCATAACTCTGAGCCGTTGCCGCCTTAATGCGGAAACTTTGTTGTTCATCAGCCAGCGGATCAGGCAATTCATTGGCAATGAGTTGCGCGGGATTCGCACGGGTGATATAGGCGATTAAATCGGTGGGTGGCAAATCGGAAGACTGTCCATACGGTTTCATCGCTTGTCCGGGTGCGCAAATCAAACAAATTAATTCGCTTTCGCTGACTAATTTGATGCTTGAACCGGCCATCGTCTCACCCGATAAAACTTCTGCCACTGCCGCATCGGGCAAGCTGACCGCAAAGTCTTTGAGTTTATTGCTTATTTTAGTTGCCCCTAGGCTAGCACTCTCCAGCATACGGGCGATGGTGTCGCCATTGGTATTCGGTGCGACCCCGAGCTGTGCTGTGGCTGATTTACTGCTTGCATTAAATGCCAACACATGTGCTACTTGTCGCCCTTCAGGATCCACTATTTCCAGTTCATCCCCCGCCAGCATGGGTACCGCAATAACTGCACCAGCGCGTATCACATAACGCTCTTTACCAAGCCACGCCTGCCCCAACCCGGGCTCACGAAGGGTAATGACGGTGTTCATGTCAATAGTCATAATAAGTTACGCTTTATTGTTTGGTTGTTTGGTTGTTGCGTAATGATGGTCGCGATTTTGACACAGAGAACACCAGATTACAGCATTATTATTTGTATTGTTTGATTATCCGTGCATTGGACGTGCCATCCAATGCTGGGTTCTGTTATCGGGCAGAATTAAACCAAAATTGCACCATAATCCATTTCAACACTCCATAAACTATACACTATTTTTGGGCATTTCAATAAGAAATATTGGAATGGTATAGTTATGGTACTTGTTTTTATTAAAACAAGTCGTATATAGTTAAGTGCGTGGTGTGATGTGCATACCCCACTATAAATATTTTATTAAATCCTTAACAACGGAGAATACATTAACATGAACAAATCAAAATATTGTGCTGTTGCAGTCGCAGCCTGTCTAGCATCAAGCATGGCAGTTGCTGCTGTTCCTGAATCGACCGACCCAATTCAGGTTATTGACAATAACTGGTCAAGCCAAAAAGTGCTAGCACGAGTGGCAAAGAAGATGTTGGAAGATGTTGGCTACAGTGCCGAGCTAGTCACTCTGGATACACAAAGCCAGTTTGCGGCAATGGGCACCGGAGACGCGCACATCCAAATGGAAGTGTGGGAAGGCTCCATGAACGCCAGCTTCATGAAAGAAGTTGAAGCCGGTCGAATGGTTGATGGTGGTAGCCATGAAGCCACTACTCGTGAAGAATGGTGGTATCCAAACTATGTCGAGGAAATCTGCCCGGGTCTACCTGACTATAAGGCGATTAACGATTGTGCGGAAAAACTCTCTACCCCCGAAACCGCACCTAACGCGCGTTATCTTTCCGGTCCTGCCGAATGGCATCCAGAAGACATCGAGCGCGTTGAAGCATTGGGACTGAATGTGACCATCGTCAATGCTGGCTCTGCCGATGCGTTGTTTAGCGAGCTTAAATCTGCCGCCAAACGCAACGAGCCCATCATCCTGTTCAACTGGGCTCCAAACTGGGTCGGTGCGGCTTATCCGGGTAAATTCGTTGAGTTCCCAAGACGTGACAAGGAAAATAAATGTGTTACTGACGCAAGCTGGGGTGTCAATCCCGATATGGCCAATGACTGCGGAGCCGCTGTTGGGGGTTACCTGAAAAAAGGACTGTGGGCTGGCTTTGCCGACAAATATACTTGTGCCAATGATTTAATAACCAACATCAACTTCACCGGTCCGATGATTGATGCCGCTGCGGCATTGGTTGATGTCGATGGCTTGGATCATGATGCTGCTGCCGCCGAGTGGATTAAGCAGAACCAATCTGTTGCTGACGGCTGGGTACCCGCTTGTGCTGGTTAAGTATCCATCAATAAGTTTTTAACGTAATTAATTTAGCCACCGTAGATGTATGAAACTCCTACTACGGTGGTTTTTTTTCTCATAATACCCGTCATACGGCGAGTATGATTGCTCAAATAACGAGCCTCTTGATTACACCCTCGATTGTGCTTCACTTCCCAGTATGGACTCGGGTTGCAACAACATCACGCTTTTTTGGACTCGGCCATCTTGCCCAAATCCCACTGGCACCACATGGTTTAGCCCTTGTATTCCGCCATCGACGTAAACCGTTTGTCGCTCATATAGATTGAATAGTCGCTGGCGAGAAATACAGCAACTTGAGCGATTTCATCAGGCTCTCCGAGCGTTGCATAGGGTACGCGACATGACTTCGTGCATTTTCTTTGGATTATCCGAAATCGACCGAAACATGTCGGTATTGATTGATCCATGGCAGATACCATTGACCCGTACCCCTTCGTTTGCCATACGAATCCCCAAACACTTTGTCCATCGATTCACACCTTTAGCAATAACATAAGGCGCGATGGCAGGAATAGCGAGGATGGCATTCAATGACGACATATTGATAATTGTGCCAACACGAACCGGGTCCGCATCGGGTTGTTGTTTTAGCATACGTTGGGCTTGTCGGAAAATGGTTTTTTTAGCTTGTTTTGAATGCTTAAGTCATTGTTATTAAACATATTGTTTTTTAAAAATGAGACTGATTTTGAATTAACCGACAGTCCCATATGGGAACATTTGGGTTTTAGGTTGACAGTGGACTTGGTCTATGATCTTAATCGGTGGGTTTGCGTCAAGTTAATTTGTTGTTTGACTTGCTCATCACCCATTGTGGTACATTTTGCTCAATAGATGCACTGGGTCATCATCGATGCTGTATAAGGCTTGGTGCTTTGGTTTGATAAATTCCTGCGCTACGGCATGGCTGATGAAATCAAACAAGCGGTCATAGTATCCACAAACATTGAGCAAGCCGACGGGCTTGGTGCGTGGCTCGGTGTGAATTTTCAGTTGCGACCAAGTGATGGCTTCGAACACTTCTTCCAACGTGCCGAATCCGCCGGGTAGGGCAATGAATCCGTCTGCAAGCAATGCCATGGTTGCTTTTCGCTGGTGTATATGTGGGACAGTAATCAGTTGTGTTAATCCGTGATGGACGATTTCATCCTCAAACAGCGATTCAGGAATAACGCCAATCGCTTCACCACCGTGTTCTATCATAGTGCTGGCAATCTCTCCCATCAGTCCAACGCTTGCCCCGCCATAGACCAAGCCGATATTGTGGGCTAATAGAGTTTGTCCGAGACTGTTTGCTGCGTGTAGATATTCTGGACGGTTACCTGATTTTGAACCACAATAAACGCATATTCTTTTTATGGTTTTCTTTGACATGGCGGTTGTTTTGTTATCAAAAAGATTTCTATGTGGAAACAATAATATATTTTCTGGTTGTGAACAAGATTATAATTCGATAATCCACAAAAGCATGATACCGCAGTGGTCATTTTTCGGTCTGTTTTTCCGATACATTATCTGTTTGGAGTAAATTATGACTAAAGTAGGTTTCATCGGCTTGGGCAATGTCGGTGGCAAACTGGCAGGTAGCCTGTTACGCAATGGCATTGATTTGACCGTTCGTGATATTGAGCGGCGGGTTGCACAAGTGTTTTTAGATGGTGGTGCCAAGTGGGGTAACAGCCCCAAAGAAATGGCAGAGAATGCTGATATTCTGATTACCTGCCTACCCAGCCCAGCTACCAGTGCCGAAGTCATGGAAGCGGATGATGGCGCATTGCAAGGATTGAGTACGGGGAAAATCTGGGCCGAAATGAGTACCACGGATGAAACCGAAGTGCAACGCCTCGGCGCATTGGTTAGGGCGGTTGGTGCGGCACCAGTGGATTGTCCGGTTTCAGGGGGGTGTCATCGCGCCGCTACGGGTAATATATCGATATTCGCGGGTTGCGAAAGAGCGACGTTTGAGCGCGTATTGCCGATACTGACCACAATGGGTCGGCGCATACTGCACACTGGCGCATTAGGCTCAGCATCAATTCTCAAGGTGGTGACCAATTATCTGGCAACAGCAAACTTGCTTACACTCTGCGAAGCCTTGGTTACCAGCCAAGCTGCGGGGCTGGATTTGAATACGGCGTATGAAGCGATTCGCATTTCATCGGGGAATTCATTTGTCCACGAAACCGAAAGTCAGGTTATTTTGAACGGTAGCAGGAACATCAGCTTTAGCATGGGTTTGGTGTGCAAAGACATTGGATTGTTCAGCGAGGTTGCACGGCGTGGTAATGTGCCACTGGAATTGGCTCCGGTTATGGTTGATATATTCAATGATGGACGGGAACGCTATGGAAGCCGCGAATGTTCACCAAATATCATTCGCCGATTAGAGGAAGCGACCAAACTGGATATACGTGCACCTGGTTTTCCGCCTGAAATGCTGGATGATGAAGCGGAAGCATCCGGCTATGAAGTCATTCCCACAAACCGCTACAAGTAGTTGTCTATGTTGTGTGCTTTGCACGATAGTTCTGGTTTATAGCGCGTCTTAGGTCTCTTCATGGTCATCAAAGATTGCAAAAATACTGGGGGATTTTGATTTCGCTGTTAAAGGTTAGCGTGGTTAGTGATAAAATCGCATATTATTGCAATCACAATCATCAGTTATAGTGACCAAGACGGCGTATCACAAAACTATTCAGTTTTCTTATTTTAGGCAAAGTGCCGAACAAAATTAAATCTCTGTTACGCGAAGTGGGCATGATCGCATTGCTTGCTACGGCGGGGTATTTGTTTGCCTGTTTATTCACTTATTCTGTTGATGACCCCGGACCGACACATACGGGTAGTAATCAGGACATTATGAATGTTGGCGGCAAAGTCGGTGCATGGATTGCCGATTTATTGTACACCGGCTTCGGTAGCATGGCGTATTTGTTTTTGGTTTTATGGTGTGTTGCAATTTGGTGCCACTATCGCGATTGTCCTGACGAGCGTGAAGCAAGGAAAAATCAGGGTTGGAATTATATTCTGCCGATAGTCGGGTTCTGTCTCACGATGATTGGTGCCTGTGGCTTGCAGTCTATCTATTTTCAGATGAATAATGCGGATACGATGTTTCAAGCAGGAGGGATTCTCGGGCAATTCAGCAAGCAAGGGTTTGTTTCAAATTTTGGCGTTATTGGCGGTACTATTATTCTCATTGGATTGCTGATTACGGGGATCACCTTAGTCACACATGTTTCTTGGTTTCAGCTGATGGATCGAGTTGGTTATGGCGCATTTCAGTTTGCCGAATGGATTGTGCAGTATGTTGTCGATACGATTGATCGTAAAAAAGGCGCGAAGGTGAAACGGCAACGGCAGGAGTCCGTTAAAGAATTCAGAACGGTCTTATCAAGCAAGAAACCACCTAAAATTGAGCCGAAAATTGACTTTCCAACACCCGGTGAACGTGCTCAAAAAGAACAACAAACGAGTTTATTCACTGATTCTACTTCGACGAGTGTATTACCCGAGCTATCGCTACTCGATGTGCCACTACCGAATAATCATGGTTATTCCAGCGAGGCGTTGCAATCTATGTCGCAGTTGTTAATCAAAAAACTAAAGGATTTCAATGTTGATATTACCGTTAAGACCGTGCAACCCGGTCCGGTCATCACGCGCTTTGAAATCGATCCTGCGCCGGGCATTAAAGCCAGTCAAATTGTCGGATTATCTCGGGATTTAGCGCGATCGTTGGCGGTGGTCAGCGTGCGCGTGGTGGAAAATATTCCCGGCAAAACGGTCGTTGGCATCGAAATCCCAAACCAATATCGTGAGACGGTGCGGTTGGTAGAGGGACTGTCTTCGCGTGAATATGAAAAGAGTCCTTCACCCTTGACGCTGGTGCTTGGTAAGGACATCGCTGGTAATGCGGTGGTCACCGATTTAATTAAAATGCCCCATGTTTTGATTGCTGGAACGACCGGCTCTGGAAAGTCGGTGTGTGTCAATGCGTTGATTATCAGTTTGCTCTATAAGTCCACGCCGCAACAGGTGCGGATGATTATGGTCGATCCAAAATTTCTAGAACTCTCGGTGTATGATGGTATTCCGCATCTGTTGACACCGGTGGTAACCGACATGAAGAAAGCCGCTAACGCATTGCGCTGGTGTATCGTAGAAATGGATCGACGTTATCGGTTGATGGCAACGCTTGGAGTGCGAAACATTGCTGGTTTTAATAAAAAGGTCGAAGCACAAGCCGAATCTAGACAGCCCTTGTTCGATCCTACACAGGAGCTGGAAGAGGGCACACAGCCTGATATATTGAGTGTATTCCCTTATATTGTCGTTATTGTTGATGAATTGGCAGATTTGATGATGGTGGCTGGCAAGAAAATCGAGGAGATTATTATCCGTATTGCACAGCGTGCACGCGCAGCGGGTATTCATCTGGTATTAGCGACCCAACGCCCTTCAGTCGATGTGGTCACCGGCTTGATTAAAGCCAATGTGCCGACCCGGATTGCTTTTCAGGTTTCTTCTGGTGCGGATTCGAGAACGGTGTTGGATCAAATGGGTGCGGAGCAATTATTGGGGCAAGGAGATATGTTGTTTCTGCCACCAGGCACTGGATTTACTCAACGGGTACATGGTTCTTTCGTCTCTGATGACGAAGTCACCAAAATTGTCGGCAAACTGAAAGAAATGGCAAAACCAGTTTATCTGAGTGAGATCATCGAGGGTAACACGGACGACTCGACAAGCAGTGGCGGACTCACAGAGGGAGAAGGCGAAGAAGACCCGCTGTATGATGATGCCGTAAATTTCGTGACCCAAAGTCGTAAGGCATCCATCTCTGCCGTGCAACGTGCATTGCGAGTTGGCTATAACCGTGCGGCGAGAATGATTGAAACGATGGAACAAAGTGGGGTGGTCTCTGTGTCCGACAATGGCAAGCGCGAAGTATTAGCGCCGCCGCCACCCGAGCATTGAGCGGATTATTAAACATGTCGCTGAGTGAATAGCGAACTTGGTACCGTGTATTGACGAATGATGAAAAAGAGAATGAATAACATAATCAACACAACAGTGCTGGGGCTGGCTTTAATGCTGGGTGGTATCGGTCTTGCGAATGCTAGTGCCGGGCTAGATTCGTTGAATTATTTTTTTAGTCATATCAATACGTTTGAAGCACGATTTGGACAAACAGTATTAGATGAATCGATGGCAGAAATTGATGACGGTCAAGGTACGGTGTGGATACAACGACCGGGTTTATTTCGCTGGAACTATGTACCTCCAGACGCACAAGAAATTGTCGGTGATGGTGAAAACGTATGGATATACGACATCGAACTTGAACAGGTTACCGTGCGTAACCAAACGCAAACGCTAGGGAAATCGCCTGCCATCTTGTTGGCAGGGACAGGTAATTTGGATGAAAACTACACAATTGAAGACATCGGCACACAGGGACGTTTTGATTGGGTCAACTTGATTCCTAAGCAGCAGGATAGTGGCTTCCAAGAGGTTCGTGTCGGTTTCGAGAATAACCGCTTGCGCTTAATGGAATTGCTGGATAATCTCGGGCAGACAACACGAATCATTTTTGTTGATTTGAAGGAAAATTTGGTCATTCCGCCAACCACATTTAATTTTTCTGCACCAACATGGGTCGATGTCATTGATCAGAGAGAGTCATAAGTGATTGATAGGCTGGTACTGGTTTTAAGTGATAACCGATTGTGAATTTGATTGCGATTGCATTGGGTGGGGCGGCTGGTTCTGTTTTACGGTTCTGGCTGTCCACCGTCATACAAGCCCGTTTTGCGGCGAATTTTCCATGGGCTACACTGTCGGTCAATGCCATCGGCTCGTTATTGATTGGCATGTTGTTGGTTATTATTCAGCAACGTTTTGCCGACAATGAACTGTTGCGTGGCATGATTCTTATTGGTCTGCTCGGCGGATTTACGACCTTCTCAACATTTTCTCTAGAGACGCTTCAACTGATACAAAGTGGCTTCTGGAATAAGGCGTTGCTCAATATGGTTGGTAGTGTCGTGATTTGTGTTGTTGCGACTTTGGTCGGCATGGGCATTGGACGTATGACAACCTAAAAGAACGATACACACACCTCGTACAATAAAGAATTCTAATCAAAATGCTCAATCCTCAATTATTAAAACAGAATATCGAACAAGTTGCCGAACAGTTGCAAGTTCGTGGCTATACATTAGACACGGTTCACTATCAACAATTGCAGGACGAGCGGCGTACGTTACAAAGCCAAACCGAATCACTGCAGGCGCAGCGCAATGAAACCTCCAAACAAATTGGTGTCGCCAAACAAAAAGGGCAGGACGTGTCGCAGATATTAAACTCGGTTGCCGATTTGGGCGACCGCTTAAAAGATAAGCAAGCCGAATTGAATGTGGTACAACAAGGTTTGGACGCACTGTTAAGCGAAATCCCCAATATTGCCCATCATAGCGTTCCGATCGGTCAAGATGAAAACGATAATGTGGACATCAAACATTGGGGAATGCCGCCACAATTTGACTTTGAAATCAAGGAGCATGTTGATTTAGGGGAGGGTTTGGGCGATGGTTTCAAGGGCATGGATTTTAATGCGGCAACGGCTATTGCAGGCTCTCGGTTTGTGGTTATACGCGGGCAGTTGGCACGACTGCATCGTGCTTTGGCACAGTTTATGCTCAACCTGCATATCAGCGAGCATGGCTATACCGAAGTCAATGTACCCTTGCTGGTGAATTCGCAAACCCTTTTCGGCACCGGTCAACTCCCCAAATTTGAGGAAGATCAGTTTTCCACCAGCGATACGCCGCCTTATTATTTGATTCCCACTGCCGAAGTACCGCTGACAAATTTAGTCGCAAACCGCATCATCGATGCAGCACAATTGCCGATGCACTTTGTTGCCCATACACCTTGTTTTCGGCGTGAAGCTGGATCGTATGGTCGGGATACACGAGGTATTATTCGGCAACATCAATTCGAAAAAGTAGAAATGGTACATATTGTCAAGCCTGCCGATTCTTATGATACGCTGGACATGATGACTCAACACGCCGAATCGGTTTTACAAAAACTGCAGTTACCCTACCGAATTATTACCCTTTGCACTGGCGACATGGGGTTTTGTGCCACTAAAACCTTTGATTTAGAAGTATGGATTCCCAGCCAAAATCAATATCGAGAAATCTCATCGTGTAGCAATGTGGAAAGTTTTCAAGCCAGACGTATGAAAGCACGTTGGCGGAATCCACAAACCGGTAAGACCGAATTTGTACATACTTTGAATGGTTCGGGGGTGGCGGTGGGACGTGCTTTGGTGGCGGTTATGGAAAACTATCAAAACGCCGATGGCAGTATTAGCATCCCGGCAGTGTTGCAACCCTATATGGGTGGTGCGACTCATATTGCTGCGGGTAAATAAGCCTAACGGACACCGACAAAGGCAGAAAAGTCACTCAGGCAAGAGAAATTGGTCGTCGGTAAAACTTTTTTGGTCACTGGTGCCAGTTCGGGTATCGGAGCGGCAGTATGCCGATTGTTGCTTGACCATAATGCACGGATTATCGCTGTTTCTCGCCGACAGATTGCCGATGAAAGCGGCACTCATCGCAAGCAACAGAACTTCCAAACTGTTCGGTGTGATTTATCCGATTTTGAAGCACTACATACGTTGCTCGGTCAGAAACTCAAAACGGTTGCCTGTTTGGACGGGGTTATTTTATGTCATGGTCGCGGTGATTTTGGTTCGCTAGAGGAGTTTTCGGTCTCCCGAATAAAAAATCAAATAGACACCAATCTAACCAGCGTCATACTTATTTCCCGCCTCGCTATGCCGATAATGAAACAGCAAGGTTATGGTGATTTGGTCATTATCGGCTCTGAATCGGCTCTCAAGGGTGGGAAAAAAGGTACCGTATATTGTGCCGCTAAATTCGGATTACGCGGATTCGCACAATCTTTGCGTGCAGAATGCGCTGCCAGCGGTGTCAGAATCGCCCTCGTTAATCCCGGCATGGTTGATACCGAATTTTTTGCCCATCTGGATTTTAATCCGGGAGAATCCAGAGATAATGCACTGCAAGCAGATGACGTGGCAGGTGCAGTAAAAACGATTCTCGATATGCCTGCCGGCTCGGTGATTGATGAAATTAATTTATCCCCACAAAAATCCGTCATCCGAAATAAGAATCAGAAATAACCACCTTGCTCGCAATATCGGTATAATCACAAATCGACTCCGTATGAGACTGGTCACATTGCAAACACATTCCCCCCCAATCTCGGCATACGACCAACCTAGCGGATATGTTGGTGATGAAAATTATACTTTCGGCAATGCTGAAAAGGTCTAACAAATTAACAATGCGGCATAACATCTATGATTAAAATCGCAATCGCCGGTGCCACAGGCAGAATGGGCATGGCTATTATTCGTGAGTTGGCACAGTCCAGCGACCTAGTAGTGACCGTTGGACTGGGACATAAGCGGAGTCCTGTGCTGGGAAAAGATGCTGGCGTTGTCGCCGGACTGAAGAAAATAGGAGTGCCGATTACTGATGATGCAAGCAATATGGATTTTGACGTAATGATTGATTTCTCTACGCCTGAGGCAGCATCAGAACATCTGCAATTATGCAAAACGCTTAATGTGCCAGTGGTGCTTGGCATGACAGGCTTAAATGAAGCTCAAAATCAACAGATTGCAGAGGCAGCGAACCACATTCCTGTTTTGTTTGCAGCAAATACCAGTGTGGGTATTAACCTATGTGTCGCGTTGCTTGAAATGGCAAGCAAGGCGATTGGTGCAGTAACCGATATTGAAATCATCGAATCCCATCATCGGCACAAAGTGGATGCACCATCGGGTACGGCACTGTTATTGGGCGAGGCTGTAGCAACAGCATTAGACACCGATTTAAGCCATTGCGGTGTTTTTTCACGGGAAGGACATACAGGTGAAAGAAAACCCGGCAGTATTGGGTTCTCGACCATTCGCGGTGGTGATATTGCAGGTGAGCATACGGTTATGTTCATTGGCGACGGCGAACGCATTGAGATTACCCATAGGGCGACAGATCGCAAGATATTCGCACAAGGTGCGATTCGGGCTGCTCGATGGTTGTCAAACCAGCCAAAAGGGTTATACAACATGCAAGATGTGCTGGATATTCGTTGAGAGATTTGCACAATAGTTCTTTTGCCTTTGGCGGTGTCCTTCAGTCAAATGGGTATATCTCGTCATGTTTCACTCCTTTTTTCTATGCAGTTAAAAGAGTACGAGCGTTGCACTTATTATGTCTTGAATTCAATCCGGATTCGATTCCAATGATAATAGCGTTGTGTTTCCGCCCGCTGCTGTGGTGTCGGTGCTGATGCAGCGTTCTATTGCGAAGCGGTGTAGATAATGTGGGCCACCCGCTTTGGGTCCGGTTCCAGATAGTCCTTCGCCACCGAAAGGTTGTACGCCGACTACTGCGCCAATCGTGTTCCGATTGACATAAACGTTGCCCACCTTAATACGGCGGGTGATTCTTTTGACGGTGGATTGAATGCGACTATGTATTCCGAAAGTGAGTCCATAGCCAATACGATTGATGTCATCAACAACACGATCAATCTTGCCAGCGGCGAATCGGCAGACATGTAGCACAGGGCCAAATACTTCCCTTTGCAGTTGTCCGATATGTTCAATTTCAATGACCGTAGGGCTCAGATAATAGCCATCTGTGTCACCCCGTATCGGCGCGCCTCGGACCACTTTGGCACCTTGCTTTTCATATTGCACAATGTGATCTACCAATGTATTGCGTGCTTGTTGGTCGATAATGGGTCCAATATCGGTGCTGATTTCGGCAGGGTCACCGACTTTCATTTCTGCCATTGCACCAACCAGCATGGCAATCATTTGATCAGCTATTTCTTCCTGCAAATACAAGACACGCAGTGCCGAGCAACGTTGTCCGGCACTTTGAAATGCAGATTGAATGGCATCGCGAATCACTTGCTCAGGCAAGGCGGTCGAATCGACAATCATGGCATTGATGCCACCCGTTTCGGCGATGAGCGGCACAATAGCCCCTGATTTATTGGCTAGATTTTGCTGGATGAGTTGTGCCGTTTCGGTGGAACCCGTAAAAGCAACGCCATCAATATCGGGATGATTGATGAGTGCTGTGCCAACCGTTGCACCGCCGAGTAGTAATTGCAAGACCGCTTCTGGGATACCGCAATCATACATAATCTGTACCGCACGATAAGCGATAATAGGGGTCTGCTCAGCCGGCTTGGCAAGAACGCTATTACCTGCTGCCAACGCTGCACTAATTTGACCGACAAATATTGCCAGTGGGAAATTCCACGGACTGATACAAACGAATACGCCACGACCATGCAAAGACCATTGATTGTGCTCTCCAGTCGGCCCGGGCAAGATGCGGGTCTGTTCAAATTCGCTGATCGCCTGTTGAGCGTAATAGCGTAGAAAGTCTATCGCTTCACGCAGCTCTGCAACTGAATCCGGCATTGATTTTCCAGCTTCGAGCATGCACAAAGTCAATAATTCATCGCGTTTTTTCTCGAAACAATCCGCGACAGCGAAGAGTATTTTCGCGCGTGCCTTGCCTTTGATACGATCCCATCGGTCGGCATTAGCTTTGGCAGCGGTGACGGCATGACCGACATCCTCATGGGTGGCATTGATGACCTGACCGATTGGTTTTCCTGTCGCTGGCGATACCGAATCGATAGTTGCTAATGAGTCGCTTTTGATCGCTTGGTTTGTGCCAGCAATCAAGGGTTGTGCATACCATAACTTGGAGTAAAAAAGTTCCGCCGAGCGAAAAAACATCCCCAACTCCAGTGCATCATCAAGATTAAATCCGCAAGAATTGATTCTATCGCTGTACATATCCCGCGGTAATGGGATGTTCGGATGTGGTTTAGAGTCCAGTTCGATCAGTGTTGTCAATGGGTCAGATACGATGTTTTCAACGGGTAAATGTTTGTCGACCAAACGATTCACAAACGAGCTGTTAGCACCATTTTCCAATAACCGCCGAACTAGATAAGCCAGCAAATCCTGATGCGGACCGACTGGCGCGTAAATCCGACAATTAACGTGGTATTGCTTGATGACCCGCTGATAAAGAATTTCACCCATGCCATGCAAACATTGAAATTCAAAATCTCTACGCTCGCCAACGAAATTTAATATCGAAACCACAGTCAATGCGTTATGGGTGGCAAATAGCGGATAAAACGCATCACGGTTATCAATCAGCTTGCGTGCACAAACCAGATAAGAAACATCGGTTGAGACTTTGCGCGTATAGACAGGATAGCCCGCATAACCATTGACCTGCGCTTTTTTTATTTCTGAATCCCAATACGCCCCTTTCACCAGCCGTATCATCATTTTTCGATGCGTCTGAACAGCCAATTCCTCAATCCAGTCAATGACTGCTGGCGCACGTTTTTGGTATGCCTGCACCACAAACCCTAATCCGTTCCAGCCGACAAGATCGGCATCCTCGCACAGCATTTGCAATAGACTCAAGGATGGCTCTAAACGCTCAGATTCCTCAGCATCGATAGTCAGTCCGATATTGAACGATGCCGCTTGCTGGCATAATTGCTTCAAACGCGGAAATAACTCATCAATAATCCGTTGCTCCTGTGCATATTCATAACGCGGATGCAAAGCCGATAACTTGACCGAAATACCAGCATTAGAATAGGGGTTACTCGGGGTATTTTTATTTTCATTGGTGCACAGACTATGCTGACCGATGGCATCGATTGCTGTTTGGTAAGCGTTCAGGTATTGTCGGGCATCGGCATCGGTGCGTGCGGACTCGCCTAGCATGTCATACGAGTAACAATAGCCTTGCTTTTCTCTGATTTCAGCCGTTTTCAATCCGCGCTGGATGGTTTCAGCCAACACAAACTGCTTCCCCATGATTTTCATGGCTTGTCGAACTGCTGTCCTGATAAGCGGTTCGCCACTACGCGCAATAAGCTTACCAAGATAATCGCCAGCATCAGCAATGACCGACTTGTCTAAAGAAATAACTTTACCTGTTAGCATCAAGCCCCAAGTCGACGCATTGACAAAAAATGATTCACTTTCACCAAGATGCGCTTTCCAGTTGCCGTCCGACAATTTATCCTGAATAAGTTGGTCGGCGGTATCGGCATCGGGTACCCGTAAAAGAGCCTCTGCCAGACACATCAATGACACCCCTTCCTCACTGGACAATTTGAACTCTTGCAAAAAAGCATCTAAACCACCATGATTTTCATTTTGTTTGCGGATTTGTTGAACCAGTTTTATTGCTTCTCTTTGTATTTTTTCTCGGGCAATCCCCGCTTGTGGACTGTTTTTTTCGGTCGCATTGAATGATTGTAATAATTGCTCAACACATTCGGTTTCATCGGCATAATAACGCTCTCGAATCGCACGGCGCTTTAGATTGGTGTCGGAAAAAGGGATTGAGAATGTCATATCGATTAAAAAGTTGAATGGTCTTCGGGCTTGTCGGAAAATGGCGTTTTTAGCTTGTTGTGAATATTTAAACTCTTGTTATTAAACATTTTATTTTCTTAAAATTGGACTGATTTTGAATTAACCGACAAGCCCAATAACTTGCTTTGTGAGGTTAAAATAATGCGCAGAGAGCCTTTGCATAATTCAAAAAATAATCGGAAGTGGGACTTTAGAGACTGTGCAAAAATCCAATATTCGTCGTTCCTGCGAAAGCAGGGACCCAGTAAAACAGCCAAACCCGCCAGGGTTTTCCGCATGTAACACGATTTAGTGGGGCTTCTTGTGCAGTCTCTTTAGTCCTGCCATCTACAAAGGTTTTGTGCGACTGAAGCCACACTTCCGACAATTATGCTCACAGGGCACAAGTGCAAAAGTCTCAACATGAAATCTTGAACCCGCAAAGTGTAACAATAGGCATCACTTTGGAGACAATATGCCGTTTTCGATACCAGAATAACGGTTCCTAACGTCTAACAAACCTGAGGTTAAGCATTGTAACATCGTCAAAAGGTTCCGCTCCATTTTCAAACAGTATGACATCTTTGTGCAAATCATTCAAAAAATCTTTGGACGAATTCAGCGGGTGATCATTCATAAATTGTATTAGTCTTTCCTCCGAATACATATCCGCTTGTTTGTTGTGTGCTTCGGTAACACCGTCAGTGTAGGCGAGCAAGGTATCGCCAGATTGAATATCTACGGTTGATTCCGTATAAACATGGTCTTCCACCACCGCTACCACCGGACCGTGAACGGTTGATATTTGTCTAACCTTGCCGTCTTTGCTTTTGATAAGTGCCGGATTATGTCCAGCATTGGTGAAAATCATTCGCCCAGTTTTGATGTTGAGAATAGCAAAGAAAATAGTGATAAACATGCAGTTTGAATTCTCTGCCGCCATTGCTTCGTTGACATGGCTGATTATCGTTGCGGAGGATAAATGATCTTGTGCTTTCGCTTTCAATAGCGAACGGCAAACTGCCATCATCAATGCTGCGGGCACACCTTTGCCGGAGACATCGCCGACGGTTAAACACAAATGTTCATCATCGACAAAATAGAAATCATAGAAGTCCCCACCCACTTCTCTTGCCGGAATCAACTTGGCAAAAATATCAATTTCAGGATGTTCGGGATAGACAGGAAAAGTCAAAGGCACCATGCTCATTTGTATATCTTTGCCGACATTCAGCTCATCTTCCATACGCGAATTAGCGGCGGTAACAAATTCTAATGCCGCAGCCAACTGCGACACCATTTTATCGAACACCACGCCCAAAATGCCCAGCTCATCGCGACCGGTGATTTTGCAGCGTACATTCAAATCGCCCTCGGTGATTTTTGTTGCCGCTTTGGCAAGTATGCTGGTTCTTAAAAGCACTCTTTTGTAAATAATCCAAGACAGGATTAAAAGAATAGAACCCAAACTGCCGGTGGCAGTAAACACGAACACCAAAATGCGCTCTGCACGGGATTGCACCGCTTGGAGCTCGGCAGCGGTTCGGGCATCGACATGCGTTTGAAACTCTGCAATCGGGCGCATAATGCCCGCCTTTGCGCTAAAATACTCTCTGTCATACAGGAGACCGACCGCAAGTGCCTTATCAACCGCACCGATGCGCGTATAATCACCGCTACTGTCGTCCCAATATTTTCCCTCTAGGGCATAAAACGCCCGATTTTCAATTTTCGCTAACGCATCGGAGCGTTTTTTCGCCTCCTCTAAAAGCATAAATTCCTCGTCCGAAAAATGCAGTTCGCGCATGCTTTGTTGCAGTGAGATGGGGCGACTACCGTCAGCGTCTAAATGAGGATACCTTTTCGCGACAATAAAATCCCAATAAATGCCTTGATAACCCTTCGGTCGTGGTATTGCCCCATTCCTGATTGCCAATATCTGGTGAAAATAGGCTTTAAACTTTTTGCTACCAGTCTGAACATACAAGCGCGCAAAGTTGGTCAAGTCATCGGAGGATTGGCGCAATTCATCTGCCAGCAAGGTAGAGTAAAATCGACGATTCTGCGTTTCGGAAACACTATCCAGTGTTTCCCTGAGCTGGATGACCAAACTAACCACCGCCGCCGATATAATCAGCGCGACTGTCAGAAAGAGTGGCAACAGGTGTTTGATCTTCATATTAAAAGGGGCTGTTGCTTTTCTGTCAATTGCGAGCAAGTTTCTATCGGCTGGGGCGGCTGGGTTCGCGGTCATTGCACGGGCTAATCCATCGACTTAATGGCTGAATCGACATTCTCACGCGAAGGTAGTAGCTCAGTCAAACCACTAATATCCAATATCCTCTGCACATTTTTATCGACCGAGCAGAGCAAAACCTGTCCACCTTTGGCTTTGATTTTCTTGGCAACAAATAACAAAATACGCAACCCTGAACTTGCAATATAGTTCAGTTTAGCCAGATCAAAAATGATTTTTACAGAGGTACTCTCCAACACATCGTGAACTTTCTCGTTGACCGCATTTGTCATTGATGAGTCAAAGTGTCCTTCGATTGAAAAGATCGTTATATCATCAATTTCCTCTATTTTGATACCAATATCTGTGTGCATGATTGTTTACCTCTTATAAAGTTGTGACCTAAACTATTTGCGCTTCGTGAATCGTGCGCACCTCAAATGTTGTCGCAAACTGTTTCTGCCGTGCCACAACCACTATTCTGAAACTTAATCACAATTGACACATCTTTTCGTGACAATAATTTTATTACCGTTTTCAATCGGACAGTATTCGAAACTATCCGATAATTTTTTAATCAGATGAATGCCAAGACCACCGATTGCACGGTCCTCCAACGCAACCGTTAAATCTGGGCTACGATCAATGCCGTAAAGATTGAAGTTATCCGAGTTATCGGTAATTTCTACAAAAAATTGATTGGCTTTTTTATATATACTAACATCAATACGAGGCGATTCTTTAGACTGTTTATAGCCATGCTCAAAAATATTAGCAATCACTTCATCGACACATACTCTCAAATCAAAGAACACGGTTTGATCCATGACAACAGATTTCTGGTAGTCATCAAAAGCCTCCATAAAAGCATGCAGATCTTTTATATTCATCAAGGAAAAAGAAAAAGCACCCGTACGCTTATGTTGTTGTTCTCGGTTATACATTATCTAACTCTATTGCAATTCTTTATGGATATCTCTCATGCGTATCTTTATCATCTGTCTTTTCCACGTTGGCTGGAATATAGCACTGGTATATAGCAAAAGAAAACCTCGACTGGATTCCTGCTTGTGAAACTGTGCAAAAAATCATCGCTAGGTTGTGTTGCATGTGGAAAACCCACCCCCCTAGCCCCTTGCCAGGGGGCTTGTCACTCAATTCCCCCCGATAAGGGGGGAGAACGACGAATATTGGTTTCTTGCACAGTCTCTAGAGTCCGTAAAACCACATGGAACCAATGCTATTTCCGACAAACAGACTGAAAGAGGTATAATCAGCGGATTCTTCACCATATTTTTTCGATATAATCCATGCCGACACTGGACTTCAAAGGTAAACCACTTATTTATGCTCACCACCTGAGCGTTTCGTCAAGGACGTTTGATGTGGATGTTAAAAAATCGCTTGTAGAGAAAGGCAAGCCGTCTCTGGACGACAATCTGATTATTCATGGCGATAACCTGGCCGCACTCAAGGCGTTACTGCCGCGCTACGCTGGGCGGATAAACTGCATTTACATTGACCCGCCTTATAACACTGGCAATGAAAAATGGCTGTATAACGACAATGTCAACAGCCCGATGATGAAAGACTGGCTGCAAGACAAAAGTCCGGTGGACGGCGAAGACCTGGAACGGCACGACAAATGGCTGTGCATGATGTGGCCACGCTTGCAGTTGTTACGCGAATTACTGAGCGATGACGGGGTGATTTTTATTTCCATTGACGACAACGAACAACACCGTTTGCGGATGGTGATGGATGAGATTTTTGGCGAGGAGCATTTTGTTGCTAATATCATTTGGCAAAAGAAGTATTCACCAGCTAACGATGCGAAGTATTTTTCCGACAATCACGACTTTATTCTGTGCTATGCGAAAAACCGTGCTAATGGGAAAAACACGACCGAAACTTGGCAACGGCGACTGCTGCCGCGCACGGAAAAACAGGACAAACTGTATAAATATGACGATAAGGATGGCAAAGGTTCTTGGCAATCTGGAGATTTGAGTGTTAAAACTTATTCGCCCGAATATGATTACCCAATCGTTAATCCTGAAACAGGGAAAAAACATAATCCGCCTGAAGGGCGTTGTTGGCTAACAAGCCGAGAAAATATGCGGATGTGGGTACAGGAACATCGCATTTTCTTTCCTCCGGGAGGAAAAAGTGTTCCGCGACTAAAGCGTTATTTGAGAGAAGTGCAACAAGGAATAGTTCCGCTCACCATTTGGGCCTATGACGAAGTCGGGCATACGGACGGCGCGCGCAAACTTTTGAAGGAGATTTTCAGCGACCAGCAGTTGCCCTTTGATAATCCGAAAGCGTTGGGGTTGTTGCAGAGAATAATAACCATAGCAACGGATAAAAATGCCATCATTCTCGACTCCTTCGCCGGTTCTGGCACCACTGCCCATGCGGTGCTTGCCTTGAACAAAGCAGACGGCGGCGAGCGCAAGTTTATTCTGGTGGAGTGTGAGGACTACGCCGACAAAATCACCGCCGAGCGTGTCCGCCGCGTGATAAAGGGCGTGCCAAAAGCAAAAGATGAAAACCTGAAAAACGGGCTGGGCGGCAGTTTTACCTATTGCACATTAGGCGATGAAATCAGCATCGAAAAAATGCTCAGCGGCAAGAACCTGCCGGACTACGACACCTTTGCCCACCATCTGGTTTATACCGCAACAGGGCAATCGCCGAACAAAATCTGCAAAGCCAGAGGTAAAGACGGCTTCTTTTATGAAGCGGCAGATCGACTGTTTTATCTCATCTATGAACCAAACCGCACGTTTTTGTTGAGTGCCGAATCCGCCCTGAACAGCACCCGCGCCGAACGCATCGCCAAACAAGTAAAGACAAAAAACAAAACCGCCGTAGTGTTTGCCACCCATAAATTTATCGGGCAGAAAGAATTGACGGCAATGGGCATCGTCTTTTGTGGCTTGCCGTATGGTAGGCTTGACTAATCAGGTGGTTTTTATTTTGGGAGCATAAGCAATGAAATTCAATATAACAATGGTACAAGATGAAGACGGCGTATGGATTACCGAATGCCCTGCTATACCGGGTTGCGTCAGCCAGGGAGAGACACGACAACGGGCACTGGACAATATTCAGGAAGCCATTGCACTTTGTCTTGAGGTGCGCGCCGAAAAAGGACTTCCGCTGACTGTAGAAACGCGGCAAGTCGAGGTCGTGATGTAAGGATCATGTTCTGTGGCTTACAATTTTAGATCCGCAAATTAAGAATCCATGCTAATGGTTTAATCAGATATATGTTTGTATGAGAGAATTCTTCCTTACCGATGGAGAAATACAGGGTTTGCTTGACGAGCCGAAGGTGATGAGTTGTTCGGCTGACACTCTTTTGCTATATATGAAAACAAAGTCAGGCAGAGGGGCTTCACATCAACAGAACTCGATCAAGTTTTCTAGAACCAATAGAGAGGGGGAATGGCTTATCTATCTACGCCGTAGCCAAGAAAACCCACTTGATTTTTCTTGCGGTTTAGGGCTTATTCCTAAAGGAAGAGTGCAAGCATTTACACTAATACGCTACAACGGCAAAAGCCATCAGCATACTAATCGACTGGAAAATGAAGCGGCGTTCTACGATTTTCATATTCATCATGCAACGGAGAAATATCAGCAATCCTCTTATGGCGATGAACACCATGCCCAACCTACCAATCGTTATACAAACCTTCACGGGGCTTTAAGAAGCCTTTTGATTGATTGCAAAGTGACAGAAGATAGCCCAGATGATAAACAAATGAGGTTGTTTGAATGAACATAGACGTAATACAAGATTCTTTCAAATCGGCAGTTGCCGGATCGGTCAATTTGTTCCCCGAAGGGGTCAATCGCTACCAAATTTTTACGCCGTTTCATTTTGATGATGGTGATCACTTTGTTATCGTCTTGCACAAAGAACATAGCGGAAACTGGATCATCACCGATGAAGGGCATACCTATATGCACATGAGTTACCACATGGATTTATCTTCTCTGAAACAAGGTCCGCGCAACGCAATTATTGAAGGGGCATTAGAAAAATACGGGATAGAGGAAAAAGAAGGGCAGATTCTTGTGCGTATTGATGAGCCTGAAAACGCGGGCAACATTTTCTATAATTTTATTCAATGCCTTATTAGTATTACCGATGTTTCTTATTTGAATCGTGAAAGAGTAACGTCCACGTTTATGGAGGATTTCAAGCAGTTTATCCGTGAAACCATTGATGCCGAAAGAGTTAAGTTTGATTATTGCGAAAAATCACATGATCCTGATGGCAAGTATCAGGTCGATTGTCGCATTAATGGTATGTCCCGCCCGGTGCATATATACGCTGTAGGCAACGATAATAAATGCCGTGACACGACTATCAGCATTTTGCAATTTCAGAGTTGGAGTTTGCCTTTTTTCGCCTTGGGTATTTTTGCAGACCAAGAGCAAATTAATCGCAAAGTGCTGTCTCGTTTTACCGATGTTTGTGACCGCCAGTTTTCCAGCTTGGCGGCAAATCGGGACAAAATAGAAGGTTATCTTCAAAGCCAGACTGACTAAATGCAATTTAAAAACTACCAGCAACAAGCCCTTGAGCAGTTAGATCGCTGGCTTGATGCACTCAAGGAAGCACGGCTGAAAAGTGAACAAGCGGGTAGAGTTCTCGAAGAAGCAGGGCTCGATATTCCCAAAGAATTAAAAAACTATCCGCGCACCGCATGGCAAAGTTTGAAAGAGCAAAACAACCTGCCCGGTATTACACAAGACGGCAACCTTGCCATTCCCGAATACATCTCCCGCACTGCGACATCGGGCGAGCCAATCCCGCATATCTGCCTGAAAGTGCCGACCGGCGGCGGTAAGACATTGTTGGGTGTTGCCGCACTGGAGCGCGTCAAGCGGGACAGCGGCTTTGTACTGTGGATTGTGCTGAGCAGGGCGATCTATGAACAAACTATCAAGGCTTTCCGCACCCGCGAACATCCCTATCGGCAGATGCTGGAAAGAATGTCCGGCGGCAAGGTCAAACTACTCGAGAAGACCGACCGTTTTACCAAGCAGGATGTTGAAAACTATCTCTGTATTATGCTGTTAATGTTGCCCTCTGCGAACCGACAAAAAAACAAGGATTTTCTCAAGATATTCCGTGACAGCGGCGGCTATATGTCCTTTTTCCCGCAACAGGATGATGAAACCGCAAATAAAATACTCTCAGCGCAATATCCCGATTTAGAGAAAAACAACAGTGGCGACTGGGTAAAGCAAAGCCTGATCAATGTGCTTAAACGGATTCTCCCAACCGTCATTCTCGATGAGGCGCATCAAGCCTATGGGAAAAAGGATGACAACAACAAACAGTTTGTCAAGTCCGTCAACCGACTCAATCCCCGGCTGGTTGTTGAACTGTCCGCAACACCAAAAATTGGAATCAGTAATATTCTGGTCAATACATCGGGAGTTGAGCTGCGGGATGAGGAGATGATCAAACTGCCGATAGAGGTTCACAGTTTCAGCAATTCCGACTGGAAGCACACCCTAGCCGAAACACAGCAGCAATTAACGCGGCTTGCAAACGCGGCAGATAAGTTAAGAGAAGCAGAAAATCGCTATATTCGCCCAATCGCTTTGGTGCGAGTACAAAGAACAGGCAAAGATCAAAGAGGGCGAGGGAAAATCCATTCAGAGAATGTGCGGGAATACTTGATACAAAATCTTGCCGTGCCGGAGAATCAAATCAGGGTTCAATCATCGGAGCAAAAGGAGCTTGCGGGCGAGGATTTATTAAGCGAAATGAGCGGTGTACGCTGGATTATCACCAAAGATGCACTCAAAGAGGGTTGGGATTGCCCGTTTGCCTATGTGCTGGCACTGCTGGATAACACGACAGCCACCACCGCCATGACGCAGATGGTGGGGCGGGTAATGCGCCAACCACAGGCACAAAGAATTAAACAGTATGACGCGCTGAACCGATGTTATATCTATTGCTACAATCAGGATGTCGGCAAGGCGGTTAGCGGAATCAAGGCGGGGCTGGAAAACGAGGGGCTGACCGGGCTTGGTGATGCCGTCCACGGATGCAGTGGAGCCGATGCGCCAAAAAAGAAAACCGTTCAACGCCGAAGTAAATACAAAAAATTAAACATCTTTCTGCCGCAGGTGCTACACAAAGACGGCAAGAAATGGCGACCGATTGACTATGACCGCGATATATTGAGTGCGCTTGATTGGGCTGATATTGATGGCGGCAAAGCGGTTAATCTGGACGATAAAGACATTATTCAAGAGATTAAAACGACGGTTGATATTCAAGGGCAGGGCAAGATTTTGAAAGCCACCTATAACACCGAAGAACGGCTGGCTTTGGACTATTTTGTGCGCCGCCTTATCGATGTCGTGCCCAATCCATGGCAAGCGGCGCGGGTGGCGGCGTGTTTTATTGAACAGCACAGCAACAGCGGACACGATGATTCGACACTGCTGAATAACCGTATTTATCTTGCGGAGGTTTTGCTTGGTCGGGTAAAAAAGACCATAGACGATAAAGCCGAAGCTGTTTTTCGTGGCAAAGTCGGACAAAATGAAATCAGGTTTCACCTTGAAACCGATGAGCGGTTGGACTATGCGCTGGATAAGTCGTTCGAGGTCTTTGTGGCTAGTCAAGAGAGATCATTACAGGACGAAGATGGCAGACTCATACAACAAAGCCTTTTTGAACCGGTGTATGAAAGCGGTTTTAACGGTTTGGAGCAAGACTTCGCACTCTATCTGGAGAGTAGCAACGCCATCTACTGGTGGCACAGAATCGCCACAAGACAAGCGTATTCGCTACAAGGCTGGCGACGACAGCGCGTGTATCCCGATTTTGTCGCTTGCCAAAAAGGCAACGGAAAACTACTGATTCTGGAAACCAAGGGCATCCACCTGAAGGGCAACGAGGACACGAATTACAAGAAAAAATTGCTGGAAACGCTTGAGAGCACTTACAAAAATGCCCTTGACAGAGGTGAAATGATGGTCAAGGAGCCATCGGTTGCTTTCCGCATGGTGTTTGAGGATGGCTGGCGAGAACAGGTTGGCGGACTTGTTGGATGATGGTAATTGGTCAGCCCTTAAAACCCTCTAAACACATTGATTTATATCAACAAAACAAACGAAAACTTTCGTCTAAACTCAGATAGATATGAGACTTTTAATCTAAAAAAGAGAACCTTGCGTGCCTCTGGTGATTTGTCTCATCGGTATTGAATCTGGACAATTGCTTACTCATGCGTTAAATGTGGTATATTTCGTGTTCAGTCAAATGGATAATTTCTTCATGATTTTACGCCTTTTTTCTGATCAGTGAAGCATTGTGAGTGTACCCTTTTGCTGATTTTGGCGTTGCACTTATGTGAATTCAAGATATATTAAAAATGGTTACTCCTCAAAATATACAAAACTGGATATCGCAAGGCTTGGTAAACAGTGAAGTGACAGTTGTCGGAGACGGGCAGCATTTTGAAGCCGTCATCGTATGTGCTAACTTTGAAGGGAAATCATTGATTCAACGTCATAAGATGGTGTACAGCGTGCTGGGAGATAAAATGAAATCAGACATTCATGCCTTGTCGATGAAAACACTCACCCCAGCCGAATTATAATTGTTATTAATTGTTATAATGACCGCCGCCTAACCTATTATTTTTTGAGACTTCTAACTATGTCCATTCAGCAGCAATTAAAAGAAATTATTGACGATAATCAGATTGTCCTTTTTATGAAAGGAAACCCCGATTTTCCACAATGTGGCTTTTCTGGTCGTACTGTTCAAATTCTCCAATCTTTGGATGTGCGTTTTGCATCTATCGATGTTCTCGCAGACAATGCAGTTCGCGAAGGCATCAAAGAATATTCAAACTGGCCAACAGTACCACAGCTTTATGTTCGTGGTGAATTTGTTGGTGGTTGCGATATTGTTACTCAATTGTATGAAAACGGTGAATTGCAACAGGTATTAAATACTGAGCAATAAATAGTGCAGACGGTTTTCTGTTTGCCTAGTTGAGTCGCCTTATGTAGTCCATTCGTGGGCGTTTTGAAACATTTTTATCCACGGGCTAAACGTGCCCCAATCATCTGGATGCCATGAATTCGACAGCGTTCTGAACACCCGTTCTGGGTGGGGCATCATAATTGTTGCTCGTCCATCATGGTTTGTGAATCCAGTCATGCCGCGTATTGAGCCATTGGCGTTGTAAGGATAGGTTGTGGTCGGGTTGCCACGATGATCCACAAAACGCAAACATAATTGTTGTTGTGCTTCGATTGCGGTCATGTCGTGGTGGTTGGCAAAATCAGTCCGCCCTTCTCCGTGAGCAACAGAGACGGGGAATTTAGAGCCGCCCATTCCACGAAACAAAATCGATTTTTCTGAACACACCTCGATCATAACTTGCCGAGCTTCATATTGCTCGGAAGTATTACGCAAAAAGTTTGGCCAATGCGTTGCCCCCGGAATCAAACTTTTTATTGATGACATCATTTGACAGCCATTGCATACACCGAGCGAAAAGGTGTCGACACGATTAAAGAATGCTTCAAACTCATCCTTTAATCGCTGATTAAACAATATCGACTTGCTCCAGCCTTCTCCTGCGCCAAATACATCGCCAAATGAAAAACCACCGCAGGCGACAATACCTTTGAAGTCAGACAACGTCATGCCATTCATCAAATCGGTCATGGTCACGTCAAACGCATCAAAGCCAACACTGTGAAACGCCGCTGCCATCTCTAACTGCCCATTAACCCCTTGCTCTCGGAGAATAGCAATTTTGGGTTTGACCTGATTCACAATATGGGCAGCCTCGATTTGTTGGCTGATTTTTTCATTATGCTCAAAACTCAAATCGCAAAACAGCCCTTGGTCTTCGCAGTCATCGATACGCTGATATTCCTGATCCGCACAAACTGGATTGTCACGCATTCGCTGCATTTGCCAAGTAGTTTGCGACCAAATTCGGTGACTCTCATGACGTGGGTTGCTAAAAACAGAGACACCATTTACATCAATATCGATATTCTGTCCCGCTTTGGGATGACCGATTAAATGAAACAACTCGCTCAAACCTGCTTTCTGCACGGCTTCCAATACCTGTGCGTGATCGGCGCAACAGGTTTGCAGCACCGCACCGAGCTCTTCATTAAACAAAATCGCCATCGGGCTACCCGTTAGTGTCGACAGGTTAATCGATAAACCGCATCGCGATGCAAATGCCATTTCGCACAGTGTTGTCATCAAACCGCCATCCGAACGATCATGATAGGCTAATATTAAGTTTTGTTGATTTAATCGCTGAATCAAAGTAAAAAACTGACGTAATTGTTGTGCATCATCTAAATCGGCAACCGCACCACCGACATGATTAGTCACTTGTGCAAGCACACTGGCGGCAAGCCGATTTTTTCCGTTCCCCAAGTCCAACAACCAAAGCTCGGTTTGTCCAGCAACCTCTTGTAACACGGGTGTTAAGGTTTTACGCACATCGATTACTGCCGCAAAACTACTGACAATCAATGACAAAGGGGCTACTACTTTATTGGTCTTTTCATCGGCATCCTGCCACATTGTTTTCATTGACATGGAATCTTTGCCGACTGGAATAGAAATACCTAGTTGCGGACAAATATCTAAAGCAACCGATTGCACCGTAGCGAAAAGATCCGCATCAGCACCGTATTCGCCCGCTGCTACCATCCAATTTGCCGATAGTTTTATCTTGTCAACTCGTTCAATATAGGCGGCCGCAATATTGGTAATGGCTTCACCCAATGCCATTCTGCCGCTGGCAGGCGCGTCGATAACCGCAATCGGGGTGCGTTCACCGATGGCAAACGCCTCGCCGGTCACATCTTTATATCCAGAAGCGGTTACCCCAACATCTGCCACTGGCACCTGCCAGCGTCCGACCATTTGATCACGAGCAACCAACCCAGAAACGCTTCTATCACCAATGGTAACCAAGAATGTTTTGTCGCCAACAGTCGGAAACCCCAGAACCAGCTCCACTGCATGCTCTAATTCCAAGCCATCAAACTCACACCCAGACCATGTTGAATTGCATTCTAATTCGGGCTTTTGTCTCGCGACAACATCACGCTGCATCTTCGGCGGCAATCCAAACAAAACTGCCATCGGCAGATCAATCGGCTTAACCGCATGAGTACGGTTCTTGCTATCAAACCATGCATCACCGAGCATTATGTCGGGTTTTTCGGTAGCCATGCCGACTTGCGAAAAAAGACATCGCTCGCGTTCACATATCTTTTCAAACATCGGATATTTATCTCGGTCAATCGCAATCACATATCGTTCTTGAGATTCGTTGCACCAAATTTGCATGGGCGACATGCCTGGTTCGTCATTCGGGATTTTGCGTAATTCAAAATCCCCGCCTCGATTTGAGTCATGTACCAATTCCGGCAAGGCATTACATAATCCGCCCGCACCGACATCATGGATGGATAAAATCGGATTCTCTTCGCCTTTAGCACAGCATGCATCAATCACTTCCTGACATCGGCGTTGCATTTCTGGGTTACCCCGTTGTACTGAAGCGAAATCCAATGACTCGGAACGGCTTCCAGAAGAAACGCTGGAAGCCGCGCCACCACCAAGACCAATTAACATCGCGGGGCCTCCCAGCACAACAATCGGCGTGCCGTCAATAATTGCCTGTTTTTTGACATGACACGGACGAATATTTCCTAACCCTCCAGCCAACATAATCGGCTTATGATAGCCATAGCGAGTGCGTTCATCTGACTCGGGCGAACCCTGTACGTTAATCTGTTCAAAACTTCGGAAATACCCGACAATACTCGGGCGACCAAATTCATTATTAAATGCCGCCGCACCAATCGGTCCTTCCAGCATAATTTGTAGCGGGCTAGCAATACGTTCTGGCTTGTTTTCTTTTGCCTCCCAAGGCTGGGGTAAATCGGGCAGACGCAAATGTGAGACCGAATAGCCAACCAATCCGGCTTTGGGCTTCCCACCTCGTCCGGTCGCGCCTTCATCTCGAATTTCCCCGCCACAGCCGGTCGCTGCACCGGGGAAAGGCGAGATTGCCGTTGGATGATTATGGGTTTCGACTTTGGCAGTAAAATGCACAGCCTCCTCTTGAAAACAATAGCGATGACGACTATCGGGTGCCCAGCGTGCCGCCATTGAACCTTCAAGAGCTGCCGCATTATCGCTATAAGCGGACAATGTTCCAGCACCGTTTTGTACTTCGGTATGGCGAATCATCGCAAATAAAGACTGTGCCTGTGAAACGCCGTCAATACGCCAATTTGCATTGAATATCTTATGGCGACAATGTTCTGAATTAACCTGTGCAAACATCATCAATTCCACATCGGTCGGATTCCGTCCTAGTTGTTTGAAACGATTGAGCAGATAATGTTGTTCTTCGTCACTCAATGCGAAACCAAATTCGTCATCGGCATCTTGCAGTGCATCAGCCCCACCGTTGAGTAAATCAATCGTGACTAAAGGAGCCGGTGTTTTGGTCGTAAACAGTGCTGCGGCATCTTGCGAATCCTCTAAAATAGACTCTGTCATCGGATCATATATCACGCCTGCCAAAATCGTGGGGCTGTCTAATGAATCATCAAGCGAACCAGTAAATCGCCAGCGAACTCCACGCTCGATACGCTGAATATTGTGCAATCCGCAGTGATGAACAATATCGGTCGCTTTGGTTGCCCATGGCGAGATGGTACCTAACCGCGGAATGACGATTCGTGTTTGAACATGGAGGCTGGCGACTTCCTCTTGTTGAGTGTTCGCCGTTGGGTTGGTTTGTGTGTTTAATAGCTGAGCAAGTACGGACATCTCGCGTTCAGTAAATCCACTTTTTCGTACATTTTCCAATGCGGCGAAATAAACAAATCGAGCGTCAATCGACTGACAATGTGGCATGACCTTCTGGATTTGTCCGAATATCTTTTCTTTGCGAAACGTAGCAATCGCCGACTTGCCGGAGATGATTATCATGCGGACGTTTATAACAAAATCAGCGACAAAACAATTGTGATATTCCTACCATAACCGCTCAAATAACTTGGGCATGCTCCATCGCATCACGCAATCGTGCATGGTATTGCTTGGAAAATACCGTCAATGGCAAGCGTATTCCTTTCTCGACATATCCCATTTCGTACAATGCCCATTTAGCAGGAATCGGATTAGATTCCAGAAACAATGTGCTATGCAACAGATTTAATCGATCATTCAATTGTGCGGCATGTTCCATGTCACCCGCTATCGCTGCCAGACACATGTCGTGCATATATCGCGGTGCTACATTTGCGGTTACCGAAATACAACCATGCCCACCCGCGGCAATAAACGCCAAAGTTGTCGCATCATCGCCCGAATAAAGTACGAAAGCCTCGCCACAACCGCTGGCTAATTCAGCCACTCGGGAAACATCGCCTGTGGCATCCTTAATGCCAACGATATTGGCAATTTTGGATAGGGCAATAACGGTATCGTTATCCATATCTAGGGCAGTGCGCCCAGGCACGTTATACAAAATCTGCGGAATATCAACGGCTTCGGCAATATGCTTAAAATGTTGGTATAAGCCATGCTGGGTTGGTTTGTTATAATAAGGCACGACCAGCAAACAGGCGTAAATGTCCATCTGTGCTGCACGAGCGGTCAGTTCGACCGCTTCTGAGGTGGAATTACCCCCAGTACCCGCAATAATGGGAATCCGTCCAGCCGCCATTTCAACGGTCTTACCAATAACCTCGATTTGCTGGTCAATATCCAATGTTGCCGATTCACCGCTGGTACCCACAGAAACGATGCCATCTGTATGGTTTTCGACATGGAAATCAATCAATTTTTCCAAACTGGGATAGTCAATCCGACCATCCTCCCGCATTGGCGTTATCAGTGCGACTATACTACCTTTAAGCATGGGCTATATCCGATTAGAAATGTTTTCAGAACAGGTGATGGTACTGTTAGTATGAGCATTTCACAAGTTTATTTTATGTCAACCTAACGCGAAAACATCCCTTATTTAGGGGAACTTCCTCATTTTCACTTCCCCCGATATACGCCATATATTAGGAACAAATCCAACCCTGAATTTCCAATTTCTTATGTTGCTCCGTAGGAGCGAACGTCTGTTTCGCTAACCCGAGGCAGAGATGACTAACGCATCAATTCACAATCCACCTGCCCTGCCAACACGGTGCGGTCCATATCCAGCCGGACGGCGGTGAGTTTGTTACCCCATACACAGCCGCTATCTAAGCTGATTATGTTGTTGTTTTGGGTGTATCCTAATGACGACCAATGACCAAAAACGATGCGCCATTTCTGGCATTTCATATCGGGATGTGCATACCACGGTATGAGCTTTTGTGGTTGGCTTGCAGGGGACCCCTTGTGTGTGAAATCTAGATTTCCTTTGGCATCACAGTAGCGCATCCGTGTCAGGACATTGGTGATAAACCGCATTCGACTCCATCCTGTTAGGTCATCTTCCCATCTGATAGGGTGTTTGCCATACATTTCTTGTAGAAAACTCTGGTATTCATCGCCCCGAATTTTACATTCCACTTCCCTCGCATATCGGATGAGTTGCTTTCGACTCCAGCTCGGATAAACGCCCGCATGGACTAAAATTGCTTTTAATTGCTCGTCGCTATGCACCAGTGGTCGTTGCCGTAGCCAAGCGATTAATTCATCTCGATCGGGTGCTTTTTGGAATTGCTTTAGCGTGTCTTGTGGGTGATACGGCTTTATTTTTTCGGCGACTGCGAGAAAATGCAAATCATGGTTGCCGAGAACCGCAACGACACAGGTATCGAGTTCTTTAACCAGTCTGAGCGTCCGCAACGAGTGCGGTCCACGATTGACTAAATCACCCGTCAGCCAGAGGTTATCTTTATTCGGGTCAAAATCTAGTTTTTCCAGCAGTGCTTCAAGCGGTAATACACATCCCTGAATATCCCCAATCGCATAGACTGTCATAGACTATAATCTCACTGCATCTCTGCACGACAATGTTCATTCATTTTCCAGCAGTTGCTCTAGCAGATCATCCTCCGAATCTGATTCTGCCACTGGCGGACTGCCATCGTGAATCGCATCGAACCGTTGTTGACGATAATTTTCACGCACAAAGAGGTATTGATCTGGTTGTAAATCCAAAATATCGCCCGCCCCCAGTAATTGCGTTCTAGCATCGACCAGCCGTAATAACCCCGCATAATATATTTCCGGTGGTTTGGTATAGGATAGTGCGTCCCCATAGGAAAACTGAGGAATCAATCCACCAACATCGCGTAAATTGCTCGGTCCGAGAAAGGGTAAGACCAGATACGCTCCAGATGGCACGCCCCAGACTGCGAGGGTTTGCCCAAAATCCTCCTGATGTTTGGGCAATTTAAGCTTACTTGCAGGATCAAGTACACCAAATATCCCAAATGTTGTATTGATCAAAAATCTGGACGTGTCTCGACCAGCATCATCGAGTTTGCCTTGTAACAAGTCGTTGATCACGCTCATCGGTTGCCAGAGGTTTGAAAAAAAGTTACTCACGCCGCTACGAATCGGACTCGGCACAGCGCGGGTATATGCTTTTGCCACTGGTTTCAATATGACACGATCCGATATCGCGTTAACTTCCCACATGACGCGATTGAACTTTTCGAAAGGGTCCTTTGCGTTCACGTCCGAAGTGGTGGTCGCGCATCCGCTTATCATGCCCAGTAAAAAAAGTGAAATTACGGGGACCCATTTATGAGGACGAAACTTAAAGAGCGTTTTATCAAACATTTTCAAAATACGATGGTTAAAAGCATTAAATTGACGAAGTTAGGTTCTTTATTCCTGCAATGCCATTATGCGGTTATGCGCGTGTAATGCGGCGACTTTATACGCTTCGGCGAGCGTTGGATAGTTAAAAGCGTTTTCCAGAAAATAATCGAGTGTGCCTTTGAGTGTCAGTACCGCCTGCCCGATATGGATTAACTCTGTGGCACCTTCACCAACAATATGTACGCCTAACAAACGTCTGGATTTGATTGAAAAAATCATTTTCATCACCCCCGATTGTAACCCCATCACTTTCCCGCGAGAGGTTTCCCGCATTTGCATCATGCCAACTTCGTACGGAATTTTTCTTTTGATAACCTCTTCCTCCGACATGCCAACGCTGGACATTTCGGGTACTGCATAAATGCCATAGGGGAAAAACTTCGGTTGTTTATGTACCTTCTCTCCGAGCGCGTCCAGTACGGCTATCCGCCCCTGCTCGAAAGAAGTCGAAGCCAAACTTGGAAACCCGATGACATCTCCGACCGCATAGATATGCGGACAGCTGGTTTGAAATTGTGAATTGACCGAAATCCTGCCGCGATGATCAACGGTGATTGCTAATTTGTCTAATCCAAGTTTATCGGTTGCACCCACACGTCCAGCAGCAAACAAAATCATATCTGAGGCAATCGCCCGATTGCTATCCAAACGCACCACGCATGAACCGCTTTTACGACACTCGATACTGGTCACCTTTTGACCAAACTGCAAGCGCAAACCATCATTCATGATTTCATGACGAAAGTGCATGAGTATTTCCTGATCCATGAAATCCAGCATGGTCTGTCTCGGCTCGACTAACGTGACTTTGATGTCCAATGCTTTGAATATGGTGGCATACTCCACTCCAACCACGCCAGCACCGATGATGGTCAGCGAACGGGGTAGTTTTTTCATGCAGGTCACCTCGTCACTGTCAATAATCGTCTCCCCATTAAAAGGCACATAGTCCGGGCGATAGGTTTTCGTTCCGACCGCGATAATAAACTTATCGGCAGTCACCGAAACGGTATCACCGTTGGCAGTAGCAACATCAACCACCTTTTCGCTGACAAATCGGGCATAACCGAGAATAATGTTGACCCCGTTTCGTACCAAATGATCCTGCTGAATGTCCACCTCGCTCTGTAAAGTCAGGTTAAGACGCTGCATTAAATCCGAAGCCCGTATGTCCGCTTTTACACGATAAGCCCGACCGTAGAATCCACGCTCTCGCCAACCAGTCAGGTTAAGTACTGTTTCACGCAGGGTTTTACTCGGAATCGTACCCGTATGAACACAGACCCCGCCAACCTGATTCATGCCATCAATAATGGCAACATTTCTCCCTAGTTTAGCTGCCTGAATCGCCGCTGTTTTACCTGCTGGACCACTGCCAATAATAATGACTTCAAATTTCTGCATCGCTGTTTATTTGGTGTCGATGAAACCTCATTAGAAACCCCATTTAGAAACCCCATGAACAATCGTTTCGATTGCCAATTTTGATGATTCTACCCTATTAAAATGACTTTTGCATAATTCAAATGCCTCCCCTGCCCAACATCAGCAACCAACTACAAAGCAGTGCATCGTTCAATTCTCCATTTTCAATAACCCGCTCATGTCATCGCCACTAACCGCCCTATTGTCAAACCAACATTGACGGAAGTAGAACAATGCTTTTCGTATTTGTATAAAATTGTGACATACCTGCGTTAAAAATACTTTATACTAACAGTCCAAATTGTTATGATTATTGAACCATTGTGAATTACTGTAACCTTCAACATGAGATAATATTATGAGAAATATCAAGATGAAAAATGCTACTAAAGCGGTCATGTTAGCGGTCGCGCTTGCGACACCTACCGCCTGGGCGGCTCAATGCGATACGGTTCGTTTTTCCGATGTCGGGTGGACTGATATTACTGCCACTACTGCGGCAACTTCGCTGGTACTTGAGGGCTTGGGCTATAAAACCGATGTCAAAGTGCTGTCGGTGCCGGTAACCTACACCTCGATGGCGAACAACGACATTGACGTGTTTCTAGGTAACTGGATGCCGACTATGGAAGGCGACATTGCCAAATATCGGGAAGCTGGTACTGTGGACACCGTCCGTGAAAATCTGGAAGGTGCGGCTTATACACTTGCTGTTCCCAAGACAACGGCTGATAAGGGGTTGCGCTCATGGTCGGATATTGCCAAATTTCGTGATTCACTGGACGGCAAAATCCACGGCATAGAACCGGGTAACGACGGCAACCGTATTATTCTGGAGATCATTGAAAAAGACATGTTTGGTCTGAACGGGTTTGAAGTGGTGGAATCTTCCGAACAAGGTATGCTGGCAGCCGTCAAACGTGCGGTTAAACGCGATCAAGACATCGTCTTTTTAGGCTGGGCACCACATACGATGAACGACGACTTTGATATTGTTTATTTGCCCGGCGGTGATGACACAGGTTTTGGCTCAGGATTAGCTACAGTGTATACCAACACCCGTGCAGGTTATGTCGACGACTGCCCGAATATCGGCAATTTATTGAAAAACCTCAAATTCACGCTTTCTATGGAAGGTGCAATCATGGGGGCGATTTTGAATGATGGTACCGACGAGCGGGTTGCCGCCAAAGCATGGTTGCAAGCCAACCCAGATGCACTGAATAGCTGGCTCGCTGGTGTCAATACCAAAGACGGCAAAGCGGGATTGCCAGCGGTTAAGAAATCTCTCGGAATATAAACCAGCACTTTGTCGCCACTCCTTCGCCCTTAAACAGCGCAAGATTCGCCTGTGGAACGGTTGATGGAGTGGCTGACTGGGTACAAGCTACCCATCGGCAAGGCGGCAGAGTTCGTTATCGATTTTTTGACCGACCATGCCGAGTCATTTTTTGACGGCATTGCTGCCACGTTACAGGCTGTCGTTGATGGTTTATTGTGGGTATTACAGACACCGCCAGCATTGGTTTTATTAGTGGTGGTTGCGATTGCTATCCACTTAGTACATCGTAAGGTGTCACTAACCGCTTTTGTGGTCGGCGGGTTGTTGTTGATTATCAATCAAGGCTATTGGGAACAGACTACGGACACCTTGGCTTTGGTGCTGGCTTCGGCAACACTTTGCATGGTAATTGGTGTTCCTGTTGGCATAGCCACCGCCCACCGTCCGTGGCTATATTCAATGATGCGTCCAGTGCTAGACCTGATGCAAACCATTCCTACTTTCGTGTATCTGATTCCGGCGTTGGTGTTATTCGGGTTGGGACAAGTACCCGGCTTGATTGCCACCGTTATTTTTGCCATCGCCGCACCAATCCGCCTCACCCATCTTGGCATATCAACCACCCCTAAAACCCTGCTCGAAGCAGGCGAAGCATTTGGCTGTTCACGTTTTCAACTATTATATAAAGTGGAGCTACCGTTTGCATTGCCACAGATTATGGTTGGCTTTACCCAGACCATCATGTTGTCGCTATCTATGGTGGTCATCGCCGCGATGGTGGGTGCACCCGGACTCGGTGTTCCTATCCTACGCGCCATCAATTCGGTCAATATCGCTAAAGGATTTGAAGCCGGATTCGCCATCGTCATTATTGCCATTATTTTAGATCGGGTATTTCGATTGAAGGCGACACATACTACACAAAACTAAAATCGGATACCGACCATTGAGACTGCACAAGAAACCATCGCGGTTCGAGAGCCTCGCCGAACGACTAGATTGCATTGCATGTGGCAAACCCTTGCGGGTTTGTGTGTTTGACTGGGTTACCGCTTTCGCGGGAACGACAAATATTGATTTTTTGCACAATCTCTTTCGCAGGAATGCGGTGCAGCAAGGCTCCCGAACCGCTAGCCGAGCAGATGAATGTTGGATTTTTGCACAATCTCCATTGGACTGCTCACGCAGAACCCCATACCGTTGCTAACACTCATGAATATCTATGAACACCCATGAATCGTCCGGTTATTAATTTAGATTCGGTTTCAATCGTGTTTGGCGATGCGCCGACACGCGCGTTATCATTGATGGATGCTGGCGATAGCCGTGAAAAAATACAGAAAGAAACCGGACAGGTTTTGGGGGTACATGATTGCTCTTTGCAGGTGCATGAGGGCGAAATTGTTGTCCTGATGGGGTTGTCTGGTTCGGGGAAATCCACCTTATTGCGTGCCGTTAATGGGTTAAATCGGGTCGTGCGCGGTTCTGTTTTGGTTGATGATGGTACGCAACTGGTGGACATCACGCACGCCGATGCTGAAGCATTGCGGTTTTTTCGTACCTCACGGGTATCGATGGTATTTCAACAGTTCGGATTATTGCCCTGGCGCACGGTAACAGATAACGTCGCCTTTGGTTTGGAAGTGGCCAATATCCCGCTAACAGAACGACAACAACGTGTACAACAACAACTGCAGATGGTCAATTTGCAGGACTGGGGCGACCGTAAAGTACAGGAGCTATCGGGCGGAATGCAACAACGGGTCGGTCTGGCGCGTGCACTTGCCACCGAGTCGCCTATTTTATTGATGGATGAACCCTTTTCTGCATTGGATCCGCTCATACGGGTACGCCTTCAAGATGAACTTTTGGATTTACAAAACCGCTTGCATCGCACCATTTTATTCGTCAGCCATGATTTGGACGAGGCACTTAAAATCGGCAATCGCATTGCCATCATGGAAGGCGGTCGCATCGTACAAATTGGCACGCCCGAAGATATAGTATTGAATCCGGCAACCGAATACGTCTTCGATTTTGTCGCACAGATGAACCCGCTCAAAACATTGCGCGCCGCTTCGGTGATGCAAAAGGCATCCCAACAACCAACAGATGATTGTGTTTCCACCGATGTCAATACCCCCCTTTTGGAAGTGTTAAACATCAAACGCGGTAGCGACAAACCAATATATGTAAAAGATGACGATCAATGGGTTGGCATCATCAACGATAACGATATTTATAATGCCCTGCTTCGATAAATCAGCCCAAAGTGCTGGCAAATAGCGCACAGAGCCGCAATGTACAAGGGTACATGAGGATTTAAGTCGGTACTGATGCCGCAATCTGCGGAAAAGGCAATTAACAGATACCATCAAATTATTACAGGAGACAGCGATGCAATGGGTTCTATTGGTAGTGATGGTGGTCGCACTTTTATATCTATCTCGATTTTATCCGAAGGTTGCATTTTCGGTGTTGGGAACATTGGTTTTAGCGGCAGCGGTGATTGTGTTTACGACTACAGACGTTGCTCAAATGAGACGGGCAAGGTTGCCGGTCGACAATATTAAAGTCGAAAATTCGGTTGTTGTGCCTGCTTATGGCAATAGTTTTCGATTTAATGCACGATTGGTCAATACCCATGAGTCTGTCACATTAAAAGAAGCAACCATCAGTATTACTATGCTGGATTGCGTCTCGGAAGCAGGTGTTTCTGATGACGATTGTCAGGTGATTGGTCAGAGAGATGAAGATATTATTATAAAAATTCCACCACGTCAGGTGCGTGATGTCTCACGAACACTATCGTTTAATTCGGCGAAGCCCCGCGGGAATCTGTGCTGGAGAATCAAAATCACACAAACACGCAGTTAGTTGGCATGATTTTAGTCGGATGTCTATGACACAATCGTTCTCCACCGACCATGCTCAAATGTTGCACACTTCTTTGAACTCAAACAACCCGCTCTACGGCGTATTTGGCGGCACTTTTGACCCACTGCATAATGGGCATATCGAAACCGTACTGGCTGTTTGTGACCAATGTGCCCTAGAACGAGTTTACTTTATTCCGCTTGCAACCCCGCCTCATCGTGGCCACCCGCACGCCAATCCGCAACAGCGATTGGAGATGGTGTCACTGGCACTTGCAAACCATTCTCGATTTGAAGTTGATGACCGCGAACTGAAACGTCGAGCCCCTTCTTATACCTACGACACAATACAATCATTACAAGCACAGAATGCGGACAAGCGGTATTGTCTTATTCTGGGTATCGATGCGTTGTTGGGGATTAGCCGCTGGTATCGCTGGCAAGCACTGTTGGATTCGGTTCATTGTATTGTCATACCGCGTATTGGCTGGGACATTCCCGAACCATTGCCAGATTGGTGGCAACAGCGGCATGTGAAATTGATTAGCGATCTAAGACAACATCAGCGTGGGAAAATTTGCCTGATTGAGGTCAACCATAACCCCGAGTCCGCTACAGAAATAAGATATGGCATTGCCCGTGGCATTGATGTTAGCACGATGATGCCGCCTTCGGTGTGGGATTATATTTGTCTCAATGGTTTGTATGGTGCTTGAATTCACATCAATGAGATACCCATTTGACTGGACACGCTTACAATCTAATTTGCAATGCAATTGAGTATTTGTTAGCCTAAAAAATAAATTATTTAATCACAATACGAGAAAGCAATGAAAGAACAAACAAAAATCATCTCACCCATCGCCATCGATATGGGAGCGAAGAATACTGGGGTTTATCTTAACCACTTTGTACAAGGAGAAGATCCAACCACCAGCGGGAATATCGCGGGAAAAACGATTGTGATTGATAGTAGCAGTATTACTTGGTCACAGGTAAGTAGAACGCAAAAGCGTCATCAAGTTAGAAATAACAAAAGAAGGAAATTAGCGAAACGATTGTTGAAACTTATTTTAGAAAAGGAATATGATGTAAATCCCGACCCAAAACAAAGTGAATATTTGAACGGCTTGCTTAATCGACGTGGATACAACCGTATTGAAACGACAGAAGAACAAGCAGAAATTTTGCAAACACAAATGGTTAGTGATTTTTTTCAACCACTTATTTTTAAGGACAGCAATAATGGTGATTTACTACACAGGTTAAGTGATGAAATTATTATTAAAGATGAAGAAAGTGAACAAAACTGGACAGATTTTTTAAAAAATGAGCCTTTCTCTTTATCGAGAAAACAAAATACAGAACTCAAAGCATGGATAAAAGATAAAAAAGATATAACAGATAAAGATGAAGTGGAAGAATTATCTAAGGCATTTACCGCCATAAAAAACCTGATTGAAAAACAAATAGATAATTATAAAACTGGACACCTTCATAGAAAAAATTATCTGGAGAACATTGAAAAAGATATAGAAAACAGTGACACGCTGAAACCGTTACTAGCCAATGATTTAACCGCTGAAAAACTCGCCTGCCTTATTGGAAATATTAGCAATTTACAATTAAGAATACTGCGTAAATATTTTAATGACGAAGCGATGAAATCAGGTGATCAATGGAAGCCTGAAGAATTGCACAAGCTGTTTTTTAAGTGGGTTAGGAGTTGGCACGCTAAGCAAAATGACGAAAAGGAAAACCGCAAAGATTTATTGGAGTTAAAAGAGAACAATATTTTGGCGGTTTTTACGACTTCTGATCCAAAATTAAGCATTCCACCCTACGAAGATCAAAATAATCGTCGCCCGCCGAAAGATTTGACCCTGAGACTAAAACCAGAAGGTTTAGATCATTCCTCCTTAACAAATTGGGAAGCAATCACTCAATTGCTATCTGATAAATATATTGTGCCTCAAACAGACCCTCATGTTACCGAAAAAATTAATATTGCAGAAGGATTGAAAGACAATGTTCGCATCCAAAAAAACAGCGGTGAAACCGAAGAGCGGCAGATACTTGCTGATACCTTGCATCGAATTTTAGATAGAACCATCGTATTAGACCCTTATAAATTACGATGGTTAGCACAAGGTGGCAAGACACCAGAGGCAAACAAAGCCAAAGAATGGCTCAATAAGCGGAGCAATAATCAAGCAGAAAATATTATTGTATTCGCAAAAAATTATTATGCAGAAGTTGATATTGCTAAACAGGGCTTATGGACAGAAGATAATAGTTTGTTTTTTAGGTGTGAGACCAATCCGCCGCATAAAGGCAATATTCAGCATAGATTGGTTGGGCATATTTTAAGATGTGATTTCAAATTAAATTCAAAAACCAAGAAAAGTGAGGAATTAGAAGAATTCAAAGAAAAGTGTTGGAACAAAAAAATAAGAGGCAACGCAACCACTAAAAGCCTTGCTGGAAAAATAGAAGAAACACGCAAAAAACATGGCAACGCATTTAACTACATCTCTAAAACCATTCAAAGACGACAATATGTTTTAAGAAAAGAAACAAAAGAAATTACACCGGAGCAAAAAAATAGATGGGAAAAATATGAACATGATTATAAAGATATTGTTGACGCTATAGAATATGCAGAAGAAGTTGCTACTGAGATTGATTCTTATTTTAAGAGTCAAACTATAAGGTGTGGGAAAAAAGAAAAATACAATAATCCTTATAGCATTGCTCAACTTTATAATCATTTAGAAACCGAAATTGGTGGTTTTAGCAAAACCGACCAATGGAATACCGAAGAAAACGCTTGGCGTGATAAAGAGCAAACGATTGAAGTTTTAAGTAAAGCTGGAAAAATTGTTAAAGCTACAGCATCAAATGCCAGCAGATTAACTGCTGATAGTATTCGTCCGTTTGATGGGATGCTTGACCGGATTATTAGCCGCCAAGCCTATGAAATAGCACAGATGAAAATCAAGCAGATTGAAGGGTTAAATGAAAAGTTAAATATTGATGAAAACGATACCTTGTTTGTGCCAATATTGATGGAACAAAACCGCTTTGCCTTTGAGCAAAGTTTGCATGAAATAAAGGGAAAGAATAATGTTAAAAAGGATGCCAAAGAGAGAGTAGAAAAAGGCTTAGAAAACCAAGAAAAACAATGGCAAGATAAAAAAGATAGAATTAAGAAAAATCAATATTGTCCTTATACGGGTGAGAAAATAACAAAAGGCGAAATTGACCATATAATCCCTCAGAGCGAATCTAAGCATCATGGCGATGTGGTGTTTAATTCTGAAGCAAATTTGATTTATTGCTCCAGCAACGGCAATAATCAAAAGGGCAATAACAGATATTCATTTGATCAACTTAATCCCCAGTATTTAGAAGAAGTTTTTGGAATTTCAAATAACGTTCAAATTCGGCAAGATATTAAAGATTTTGTAAATGGTTTGGATGAAAACGATCCTATTAGTTTCCATAATTTAGAACCAGAAAAGCAGAATTATTTACGCCATGCCTTGTTTATCCGCGACCTAGATAGAAAAACATTTCCAATTCTAAATACTCGATTTAAGACCCTTGTGAATGGTACGCAAGGTTACTTAGGCAAGCAAATACGCAAACTATTGCAAGAAAAATATCCGAAGGTTGAGGTTAAAACGTATCAAATAAATGCTCAAGAAGTGAGTCAATTACGCACAATTTTAGGTGAGTACGACGAGGACTTAAAAAAATCAGACAGGCAGGGTGCATTTTCTCATGTGGTTGATGCTAGTTTAGTCTTAGCCACTGCCTTGCAAAATGTAAAAATTGCTGAGGAATTAACTACTACTAATACCGCAGAACTAAGTGAGAAAGGCGAGTGGTTAAAAGATTTACTACCCAATAATGTCGATGTTTTGCACATTAAACGCCGACCAAAATACCGTAAAAAATTGGCATCTACCCAAATTTTTAAAGAAGGCTTATATGGCGAACGCTTTATGTCAATTTTGTTGAGTGATGAAAAATTATTTTATGGCTTTGCACTGAATAATTGCCATGAAATTCATCCATTAAAAGAACCCAAAAAAGGCATAAATAATTTTGCTAAAAAATTACAAACCAACAAAGAAGATCAACAAAAAAAGCAAAATGAATATTTTGAATTACTGAAGCCATTTTTATACACAGGCTCAACGAAAAAGAAAAACAAAAAACCTGTAACGGGTAGCCTGTCAGATAATCAACAAAAATACACCTATCTATCTATTGACAAAACCAAAGCCCTAGCCCATTTACAAAAATGCGCTAAAGAGGTTTGTGGTGATGTCGAAATTAAGCAAGCTAAACAATTGGAAGAATTGCGTTATAGCGTTGAGAAAAAAGAAATTAAAGGCGTGTTATTAACAGGACAAGGAAAGAAAACTTTTATCAAAAAAGAGGGGTTAGATAAAAAACTTAAGGTTTCAGGCTTTTGGTTGCCTGCAAAAAGTCAGTGGGAGCAGTTAATCAGGCATCCCATCAAAGATTATGACGACAATGAAACCACATTGGCAGAATGCTTTGGCAAACCAGAACAAGAAGAAATTGACAATTCGAAATTAGGTGGCTTTTGGGAAAGACTATCTGAACAGAGTGGTTTGGAAATAGACGAATTAAAGAAACACTTATTAAAGAAAAATGACAAAGGGGAGCTTGCTAAAAAATCGGGCATTGTACCAAAAACTGTTTTTAATAATAAACTTAAAGAAAATGACAGATTAAAATCACTTGAAAACAACGAACTACTACAAAAATCTTTTGGCTTAGAATTTAAAATTAAAACTGATTTAATCCCGCAAACAAGCTGGGATAAATTATTCAAAGAGTTGTTCTTGCGACATAAGCCGAAAAATACAACGGAATATATAGAAAGAGAGAACAGGAAAAATAAGGATAGCCACCATAAAGTTAGAAAAAAGTATTCTTTACCAGTTGTTTCTGCTCCCTCTGGTGGCTTTAGAATTAAGCGCGAAAACCCATTGACAGGCGATACGATTTATCAAGTGAGTGGCATAGAGGGGTTTGCAACCAAAGGCTACGATGAGACATTAAAAACGCCAGTGTTAATTGATGAATTAGCAAAAAGTGCCAATATTGCCCCATTGGATGGCAGGCAGAAACAGATGGAGAATGTTTGCTATTTTGACGAATGGAAGGATATTAAATTAACACCAGAATTAACAGGAAAAATAGATTCATTGTCTTACTCCATTGGTTCTAAAGATAGATTTAATATTAGAGTATCAATGAGTTTTGATAAATTTAAAAATTTAGATGAAACAAATCATTTTTCAAACATTCCAGCAGAAGTAAAGGAACCCAAAAAAAATGATAACTGGAAATTTAAAAAAACGAGTTTTCAAGCATATTTTTCCTCACAATTATTAGGCAAACCACGCTCCAATTTATTTATTGAGAAAGTTAGCACTAGGCAAATTATATTTTCTTACATAGTCGAAAGCACTAATGAGGTAATGAAAAAAGCCTACCAAAACGGCACTCCTGCCGAATGAACCTAACCACCCTTAACCCCAACCGCAAAAAAGCCTTATTCCTAGCCAAAAAGCAACTGCCTGAATTAGTCTTTGATGCGGTGAATCTGGAGGGGGTAAACTTTACCCTGCCGGAGGTGCAGACTTTGTTGGATGGGGTCACGGTGGGTGGGCATAGCTTGCAGAATGAAACGATTGCACTGAATCAAGCCAATGCCTGGCGGTTTTTATTTGATTGTGTTGAACAGGGTCGGTTTTCCCTTTCGGAAAATTTTATTTGTGAGTTACACAGGGTTCTTGCCCAAAAAGAAGCACTAACCTGGGGTGTTTTTAGGGACGGTGGTGTGACCATTGCGGGTACGGATTATTGCCCACCGAGTGCGGAGGCATTGTCCGCACTGTGGCAGCAACTGGCGGAGAAACATCACCTTGCCCTGCCGCAAGACACCATGCTCCAGCACTCGACCAATCAACCAATCGACATTAAGCAGATTTACACCCATGCTGTTGGCTTGTTCTTACAAATGGCGAGAATGCAGTTTTTCTACGATGCCAATAAACGCCTTGGGCGGTTAATGATGAATGGTGTTTTGCTGGCAAATGGACTGCCTGCCATCAACTTGCCGGCCAGCAGGCAGCTTGAGTTTAATCAGCTCATGCTGGCGTTTTATCCCAGCGATAACACCCAGCCTATGCAGGACTTTATGTTGTCATGCCTGAGCCAAAAAATAATCCAAATTATGTCCGAATAGGTTCTTTATATGCAGCACCTGACTCTTACGGAGTATGGGCAATTTATCGGTATTCGCAGTGAATGCTTAACCGTTAAAGAAGACGGCACCATGAAAGAATATCCGCTTAACCGCTTGAAAAGCATTCAAGTTGCTAAACGGGGGGTGAGTTTTTCTTCGGATGTTATTATTGCTTGCGCTCATCGTGGCATCAAATTCTTTTTATCTGATTTTAAGAATGAAACGGTTGCTTGTCTTGCTGGCACACAACAACATGCAGTGGTTCGGGTTCGCCAGAAGCAGTTTGCTTATATTGAGAGTGCGGCAGTGCCCCAGTTAGCCGCTAATGTTATTTATGCTAAGGTCAGAAATCAGCGGGCGACTTTGTTGTACTTCAAAAAATATCATCAAGACAAAGTGCATTCAATCAACATAACTGCCGAACAACTTAAAAACATTGCCCAGCAAATTAAAGTGAAAAAATGGCAGAACTTTGCGCGTTGGGCAGATATTTTATTAGGCTTGGAAGGGCAGGCGGCTAATCAATATTGGCAATGTTTGGCTAAAAATAGGTTGTTGGGGGAGAGCTTTCAAAACCGAGTAGGGCGACAAGCACAGGACATCAGCAACAAGGCATTGAATTATGGTTATGCGATTTTAACGTCATACATTTGGAATGCTTTGCTCAACGCAGGTTTGGAACCTTATGCGGGTTTTTTTCATACGCAAAGAGCAGGCAAACCCAGTTTGGTTTTGGATATGATGGAGGAATATCGCGCTTGGGTGGTGGATCGAACCATCATTAAACATAGATCAATGTTGCAAGGCAAAACCGATTTATCGGTTAATATCAAGAAGCAGATTATCACCGATATTCATAAGACCTTTAACAAAAAATATCATTACCACAGGCGAAAAATGCGACTAGAAAGTATATTGCAAAGGCAGATATATCATTTGGCAGGCACATTTGCCGGCGATAAGCAGTATAAAAGTTATCGATTCAGGTGGTGATAACGTGGTGCAGGTGAAGTTATACAATGAAGTATTAGTGAGCTATGACATAAGCGATACCAAACAGCGTACAAAATTGTTTAACAAACTCAAAGACATCAGTTTGACCTCAATACAGAAATCGGTGTTTTGGGGACACTTAAACAAGGCGGAGGAAGCGGCGGTTAGGCGGTTGTTGAAAAGCTATTGTGATAAAGGCGATAAGGCTTTTATCGCCAGAGTCAAACTCGCCGGTCAAATCCAGCAAAATAACAGTGTCGGCTATGACAAGCAGGATTTCCCTAAGCATTGTGCCAGTTATCATGTCATATAGTTTGCCGATTCACTTGCTCCGGCAATATTGTTTCTGCCCGAGGATTCCATATTTTCAGGAATTACTAAAACTCAACCCGCCGCGCCCGCAATGGGTCAAACAAGGAGAAGCATTACACAATAAACAGGCGCAGGTATTCAAACACAGAACGCTTAAACGCTTTGGGTTGGAAAATGCAGAACAACGGTTTGAAGTGTTTGTGCAATCAGAATCTTTGCAGTTACACGGCATTATTGATAGCCTGCTGATTAACGAGTCGCACTGCTATCCGATTGAAATAAAACTATCGGGCAACAAACCAACCAAAGGGCAAATTATGCAATTAGCCGCCTATGCAATCGTGGTTAGGCAACAGTTTGGGCTTGTCTGCGATAAAGGCTTTGTTTTGTTGGGCGAAAAAGGCAAAACATATCCAGTCGGGGTTGATTCTGGCATAGAAAAACAGGTGCTTGAAATTCGTGATAGAATTTTTAACGATTTAGAAAAATCCTACACTCCAGATAGCTCGGCAACACCAGCACAATGTACGCAATGCGAATACTTGAACTATTGCAATGATAGGAATTGATTTATAATGGATTGGTTATTGGCAATAAAAAACCCGCCGAAGCGGGTTGTTGGTACAGTAATTTTACAAGGATGTCCAACCTTGTTCATCAATTTATTTTAGATGATTTCAGAGCATCGCTTCTTAGGTTATGATGTACTGACATGTCACTACTACATGGTAATACAAATTTCTCGCAAAATCTAATACTTTTCAGTATTTTTATGCTTTTCGTAAAACCCGCCAATACCCCGCCAAGTAAACCCTATTAAATCAGTAATATACGGGCGGTGCAACACATCATAACCTAAGAAGCCAGCTACTGAAACCTTTCAGCTCGTCGTGATAGCGTCTCGGGATCGTAACAGCAACACATCATAACCTAAGAAGCCAGCTACTGAAACTTTTCTTTTTCTTGGGCATTTTCTAATGCTTCGCGGCAACACATCATAACCTAAGAAGCCAGCTACTGAAACGCGCCCCTTTTCAACTGTCCCAGCCAAGTAATTCGCAACACATCATAACCTAAGAAGCCAGCTACTGAAACTTTTTCTCTCCTCGCTCTGTTATTGCTATATAGTGGCAACACATCATAACCTAAGAAGCCAGCTACTGAAACGCTCATTTTGGTTCGCCATGTTGTTATCTCGTTGTGCAACACATCATAACCTAAGAAGCCAGCTACTGAAACTTTCAACCCTCTGATTCATCTGGGGGGGTAGAGTAGCAACACATCATAACCTAAGAAGCCAGCTACTGAAACCCTAAAAAAAAGGGGGGTGGAACTTACGCTCCACGCAACACATCATAACCTAAGAAGCCAGCTACTGAAACACACAACGTCCATCCTGGACATGATCCCCAAACAGGCAACACATCATAACCTAAGAAGCCAGCTACTGAAACATACCGAGCAGAAACGGAATATCCAAAGATACCGAAGCAACACATCATAACCTAAGAAGCCAGCTACTGAAACAGCGGGTGATGTTGATTTCATTACGGATTATGAAAGCAACACATCATAACCTAAGAAGCCAGCTACTGAAACTTAACATAAGCTCGAGATGCCTTGCTGTGAGTTGAGGCAACACATCATAACCTAAGAAGCCAGCTACTGAAACTTAACATAAGCTCGAGATGCCTTGCTGTGAGTTGAGGCAACACATCATAACCTAAGAAGCCAGCTACTGAAACCAATCATCATCAAGCAAAGTAGACGTCTTGCGCGGCAACACATCATAACCTAAGAAGCCAGCTACTGAAACATCAAGCAAATGAGGGGCATAAGTTTTCGTGGGAGGCAACACATCATAACCTAAGAAGCCAGCTACTGAAACTTCTAGCAGGGTACTCCAATTTGACGGACAAAAAGGCAACACATCATAACCTAAGAAGCCAGCTACTGAAACTTTATTTGCTTCGACTGTAACGTCTTTGTCGCAGGCAACACATCATAACCTAAGAAGCCAGCTACTGAAACCAACGAGCGAATCATATCTGGGCTTAATATTTGAATGCAACACATCATAACCTAAGAAGCCAGCTACTGAAACACAACGTGGGAGTTAAACCGAGACTTAGACACAGAGGCAACACATCATAACCTAAGAAGCCAGCTACTGAAACTTGGCTGCTCCTGCGCTTAATGCGTGCATACTAGGCAACACATCATAACCTAAGAAGCCAGCTACTGAAACTAATTGAAAATGGATAATTGAAAATGGACAATGGGCAATGGGCAACACATCATAACCTAAGAAGCCAGCTACTGAAACGCCCAGGAAGTCACAAAAGCGTCAAGCATGGAACATGCAACATGCAACATGCAACACATCATAACCTAAGAAGCCAGCTACTGAAACCCATCAATGGCCCTGCAGGTGATGGACAGGAAGTCCAAATGTCGCGCTGACCGGATGTCAATGAGCGACCCTAATAAGTTACATCCATGTAACGATGCAAAATCGGCATACGACCGCCATGGAAGGCGGAAGTGCAGATTACGCAGGAGCAGTTATCTGCCCGTACATCCTGTACATAAGTCCTGCCCCCTGCGGACTTGTCGGAAAATGGGGTTTTAGCTTGTTGTGAATATTTAACTCCTTGTTATTAACATTTTATTTTCTTAAAATTGAGCTGATTTTGAATTAACAAACAAGCCCCCCGTGCATTGTTTTGCGCGGCTGAAGAGACTGTGCAAAAAACCCTCGCTAGGCATGTGTTACATGTGGAAAACCTTCGCGGGTTTGGCTATTTTACTGGGTTCCTGCTTTCGCAGGAACGACGCATATTGGGTTTTTGCACAGTCTCTGAAGCCGCACTTCCGCCAGCCACACCGCACTGGAACGGGACTCCGAGTCCTGCCCTCTTTGTAGAATTGATAATTATTCTCAATTATCAATTTTCCTTCGCCTCCTACCGCATACAAGGTTGCTTATTCGGGCGGTAAATGTGGTATCTTTCATGTCCAGTCAAACGGGTGGTATCGCTTCATGTTTTACGTCTTATTTTCTGTCCTTTTTCTGCTCAGTTAAGCATATGAACTGTGCAAGAAACCCTCGATAAGATGCCGTTATATGCGGACAACCCTTGCGGGTTTGGCTGTTTTACTGGGTTCCTGCTTTCGCAGGAACGACGCATATTGGGTTTTTGCACAGTCTCTGAAGCCGCACTTCCGCCAGCCACACCGCACTGGAACGGGACTCCGAGTCCTGCCCTCTTTGTAGAATTGATAATTATTCTCAATTATCAATTTTCCTTCGCCTCCTACCGCATACAAGGTTGCTTATTCGGGCGGTAAATGTGGTATCTTTCATGTCCAGTCAAACGGGTGGTATCGCTTCATGTTTTACGTCTTATTTTCTGTCCTTTTTCTGCTCAGTTAAGCATATGAACTGTGCAAAAAACCCTCGATAGGATGCCGTTATATGCGGACAACCCTTGCGGGTTTGGCTGTTTTACTGGGTTCCTGCTTTCGCAGGAACGACGCATATTGGGTTTTTGCACAGTCTCTGAAGCCGCACTTCCGCCAGCCACACCGCACTGGAACGGGACTCCGAGTCCTGCCCTCTTTGTAGAATTGATAATTATTCTCAATTATCAATTTTCCTTCGCCTCCTACCGCATACAAGGTTGCTTATTCGGGCGGTAAATGTGGTATCTTTCATGTCCAGTCAAACGGGTGGTATCGCTTCATGTTTTACGTCTTATTTTCTGTCCTTTTTCTGCTCAGTTAAGCATATGAACTGTGCAAGAAACCCTCGATAGGATGCCGTTATATGCGGACAACCCTTGCGGGTTTGGCTGTTTTACTGGGTTCCTGCTTTCGCAGGAACGACGGATGCTGGTTTTTGCACAGTCTCATATACCATTGGCGAACTTAATGGTTGCTCTTAAATTATGAATGCAGAGTGGCTAACGTTTACTCTGCTCGCATCATGCCGCCTATTGGCTGTCGTACCTATTGCGAAAAACGCTCACTTTCAGATAGATATTGTTGATTCCTGATGATACCGGAACTCGGACATTTCGCGCTGATTCTCGCACTAATAGTCGGTTTATTGCTGGCTAGTTTGCCACTGATTGGCGCACATCGTGGCATTTCAACTTGGATTACATTTGCCAAGCCGGCCGCGCAAGCGCAACTTGTCCTGATTGCCTTTGCTTATGGTTGCTTGACTTATGCCTTCCTGCAGGATGATTTTTCCGTGGCGTATGTGGCTAATCATTCTAATTCCCATCTGCCGTTGCTGTATAAAATTTCTGGGGTCTGGGGTGGGCATGAAGGCTCGTTGCTGCTTTGGGTTTTCATTCTCAGTATATGGACTGGCGCGGTCAGTATTTTCACTCGCTCTATTCCAGAGTCAGTGTCGGCACGGGTGCTTGCGGTAATGGGCATGATTAGCGTCGGTTTTTTATTATTCACGCTCTTTACCTCAAACCCATTTGAGCGGCTGTTGCCGATACCTGCGGAAGGCATGGATTTGAATCCCCTGCTCCAGGACTTCGGGTTGGCGATACACCCACCGATGCTTTATCTCGGCTATGTTGGATTCTCGGTGGCATTTGCCTTTGCGCTAACCGCAATGATTAGCGGTCGCTTTGATGCCGCATGGGCACGATGGTCGCGCCCGTGGACGAATATCGCTTGGACATTTCTCACCATCGGAATCGCGCTCGGTTCGTGGTGGGCTTATTATGAACTAGGCTGGGGCGGCTGGTGGTTTTGGGACCCGGTGGAAAACGCCTCTTTCATGCCATGGCTAATTGGTACTGCGTTAATACACTCTCTTGCCGCCACCGAAAAGCGCGGAGTATTCACCGCATGGACTGTTCTGCTTGCTGTATTTGCTTTTTCGCTGTCGTTATTAGGCACTTTTCTGGTGCGTTCTGGGGTGTTAATTTCGGTACATGCGTTTGCTACCGACCCGGCCCGCGGCTTGTTTATATTATTATTTTTAAGTATCGTCATCGGCGGCTCGTTACTCCTCTACGCTTGGCGCGCACCGACCATCGTCAGCCATGTTAAGTTTGCCCGCGTTTCGCGGGAAATGGCATTGCTGCTGAATAATGTATTTTTCGGCGTTCTGTGCTTTGCGGTTTTACTCGGAACGCTGTATCCGCTGATGTTGGATGCCCTCGGATTAGGTAAAATTTCGGTCGGGCCGCCTTACTTCAATCTCATCTTCGCAGTGATTGGTTTACCGCTAACACTATTGATTGGCATCGGGGCACTCATGCGCTGGAAAAAAGATCGCCTACAGCGTATCGGTCGACCGGTCAGCTTCATTTTGCTAATAAGTGCCATTGCTGGATTGCTGATCCCGCTGGCGATGCCGCATTATTCGCTGGGTGCGGCTGTCGGTTTGTTCGCGGGGATTTTTGTGATTATTTTGAGCCTACACGGGTTAGTAAACAGAGGGCACTCGCGCCGACTACTGAAAAGTTTAGCGACCACGCCACGCGGTTTCTATGGCATGACCCTTGCTCATATTGGCATCGGCGTATTTGTCATTGGGGTTACCTTGACCCATGTTTATAGTGTCGAGCGGGATATTCGTATGCAGGCAGGCGAACAATATGCTATACATAACTATCAATTTATTTTCAATGGTACTGAGCAGTTTGCTGGACCGAACTATCAGGCGATTCGTGGCAAGTTTGATGTATTAAAAAATGCGCGACCAATCACCCAACTGTTTCCGGAAAAACGAGTTTATTTGGTGCAAAAAAGCCCCATGACCGAGGCGGCGATTGATGCGGGCATTTTTCGAGATATTTATATTGCCCTGGGCGAACCTTTGGAAAGCAATCAGGCATGGGCGGTGCGAATTTATTTTAAGCCGTTTATTCGCTGGATTTGGCTGGGTGCCTTGATGATGGCTTGCGGTGGTTTTCTGGGTGCGACCGATAAGCGTTATCGACACCCTGCCACTACCAAAATTGCCAATCATCTCGTGCCTAAATCGGCCTGAATCGGCCTGAATCGGCCTGAATTATTGGCTTGGTTTATCATATCCTTTATCGAAATCGGAGCTATTATGAAGAAAAAATTAATCCCTTTTGTACTATTTATCGTTGTGGTTGGTTTTCTGGTCATTGGGCTGAACCGTAATCCGAGCCATGTCCCTTCTCCGCTGATTGGCAAACCCGCGCCAGAATTTTCAGTACCCACTCTAGCAGCCGCAGCGCAGTCGCCCGGGCAATCACCCGAGCAAACTCAAGTCTCACAAACGCTATCAGAAAAAGACCTATTGGGCAAAGTTTGGTTATTCAATGTGTGGGCTTCATGGTGTCCGACCTGTCGTGCTGAACACCCTGTTTTGATGCGGTTAGCGCGCAACAAGCTGGTCGATATAATCGGTTTGGACTACAAGGATACGGCAGCAGAGGGGCGCGAATTTTTGCAGGAACTGGGCAATCCTTTCAGCGTGATTGGGTTTGACAAACCGGGCGATGTCGCTATCGACTATGGGGTTTATGGTGTGCCAGAAACGTTTGTGATTGATAAACAGGGTATCGTTCGCCTGAAGTTCAGTGGGCAACTCACTCAGGATTATATCGATAATAAAATCATTCCATTGGTCGCTTCGTTACAAGCAGAGGGCACTTGAATTCGCTATTTGTCAACATACGCGGCATGGTCGTGTGCCTGCTGTCTATGGTCATTTTGAACCTCTCATCGATGGCATTGGCACAAATAGATAGCACCGATTTCGATAATTCGGAGCAACACGCGCTCTATCAGAAAGTAATAAAAGAATTGCGCTGTCTGGTTTGCCAAAACCAAAATCTGGCCGATTCCAACGCTGACCTTGCCAAAGACCTGCGACAAAAATCCTATGAAATGATAAAACAAAACAAAAGTTATAACGACATCATCCAATACATGCTCGCACGTTATGGTGACTTTGTGTTGTATCGTCCACGCATGACTCCGTCCACGTTGTTATTATGGTTTTCTCCTTTTGTGATTTTAATTGCCATTATTGGCTTCGCGCTGGTCAAAATTCGTCGCCAACACAAACCAACACATGCCAAATTTTCCAAACAGGAGCTGGCTAACGCCAAGTCTCTTATCGATAACAAATTCTCCTCTTGATAACATTTTACTTGCTCATCAGCGGAATTATTCTGCTACCAATCTTGATGATTCTCCCATCGTTAAGAAATAAACGCACACTCATTGATTCCAACAGGAATGCCGAAAATGTAAATATCGCACGCCAACGTAGTCAGGAAATAGCACCGCTCGAAGCCGAACACGACAACCATTTCCAAGAAGCTCAGCACGAACTGCAGGCGACTTTGCTGGAAGATTTGCATAGCGGCAACAAGCGCGGCAAAACCAATACAACAGTGGCATTCAAAAGCTGGGGGGTATTGATTATTGCGTTAATTCCGATGCTTGGATTCGCACTATACGGTTATTTGGGTAGCCCGCAATTTGCCGCTCAATCGTTCAGCAAGGCATCGTCCCAACCACCCTTGGAGATAGCCCAATTACTGGCGTTGTTAGAAGAAAAACTGGCGCAAAATCCCGAAAATGCTAGCGGCTGGGAGCTGGCTGCTACAACGTATATGAAATTAGGTGATTATAAAAAAGCAACCGTTGCTTATGCAGAACTCAATAAGCGGGTAGTCGGTAATGCTGATTTTTTAGTCGCTTGGGCGGATGCTGAAATCCTGACCAATGGCAATATTTATATTCCTGCTATCAAAGATAGAATCGAAAGGGCACTGGCAATCAACCCGCAACATATCAATGGGTTATGGATTGCTGGAATCGGTGCTAATAGTCTGGGCGAATATGATGCGGCATTGATTCATCTGAATACGCTTTTGAGTTTGGTTACAAACGAGCCACAATCGACCGATAAAATTAAGCAGTTAATCGAACGTATTGATGCCAAGAAGAACATCAACCTTGATGTCGGCAAACACGCTGATAATACCCAACAACAAACACCAAACACGTCAACGGCTAACGGCAAAAACATCCATGTTGAAGTTATGCTTGCGGATGACCTCGCAGATAAAATTCTTGTTCAGGCACTCGTTCAGGCAGATGATGTCGTGTTTATTATTGCCAAATCCGAAGGGACTCCAGTACCACTGGCAGTCAGTAAGCACCGCGTTAAAGACCTGCCCATTAAAATCACCTTGACCGAAAACATGGCTATGCTGCCCAACATCACCATCGCATCGTTTGACACAATCACCGTCACCGCACGGGTATCAAAAACAGGGCAACCCGCTCAACAAGCTGGGGATTTAGTGAGCGGTACCGTGTTGACGACTGATAAAAATCGACACGGCACCATTAAACTAATTATTAACCAAGTAGTCAAATAGTCAAAGATGCAAATAACGGTCGGGATAGATTCTTTGCCCTTTTAGTCCATTTTTTTATCTGATTTATCGGTGAATAATGTCGATTTAGACTTATAACCCCCTGCTTTGCCTGTGTCTGCTTTGCCTGTGTCTGCTTTGTCGCCAAACCCTTTTGTTTTAGAATAGTCGTTAGAATCCTTGCGGATGCTTTCACCTTGAAATGCACCGTTTGCAACAATTTCGAGCGTCGCAGAAGTCAGTTTACCCTGCACGTCACCACCATCAATAATTTCGACGGCTTCACAGTCCGCTTCGCCCAAAAACTTGCCACTCACAATGAGTTTGCTAGCACGCAGATTGCTACTATTTACGACTCCGGATAAACCAATTTTAATCAATCCTGTGGAGTTAATCTCCGCATCTACTTCACCATCAATGTGTAACTCACATTCGATGTCTATTTTTCCTGTGAAGTGCGTTCCAGCTGCGATAGTTGTAATGTTTGACGAGTAATCTGCTCGTTGATCAGTTTTATTAAAGAGTGCCATTTTATACCCTTGACTTGTGTAAAAATTTCATGTGTACCAAACTCCCATGTTAAAAACGGGCGCGGGTTGATTGGTCTGCGAAGGTATCGGATTTCATAATGCAAATGAGGTGCTAAACTTCTGCCCGTATTGCCAGAATAACCGATTAAATCACCTTTGTGAACCATATCACCAGGACTAACCTGTGATTTTTTCAGGTGAGAATAACGTGTTTCGAACCCAAAATTATGTAATATGACAATCCGATTACCGCTCAGTTTTGAATAATCGACATTGCTAATAAAGCCGTTTGCTGGGGCAAAAATTGCGGTGCTGGTTCTTGCCCTCAAATCAACTCCGTTATGAAAAGACTTCACTTTAGTGACGGGATGATCTCGCATACCAAAGGCACTGGTAACGATGCGATTTTTTACGGGATAACCATTTGGGATATTGTCATGTAACATCCGTTCCTGATTCACCGTAAATCCTACCAAATCAACCCGAGATGTCAAATCCAATTCCGACTGATTGACATGTCGTGTACCCGTTCCATCACCACCACTGATACCCTCCCCGATGACGGCTTCGATTTTCTCTACTTTAGAGCCGATTTCTACATACTCTGCTTCTCGGGCGTGATAAAAACGTCTAACCCGTTTTATACGTTGTTCAAGAGAATATTCTGTATCACCCGTATCCACGCCACTAAACTGCTCCATCGCGACAAGCTCTTTACTAATATTGGTCATCTGTTGCTGGTTATCAGCAGTGCCTTGTTGCAAATTAGAAATTAAGTTATTGGCTTGAAGCAATTGTTCATTCAAGTTTCTTTTTATAGAAGTCAATGATACGACCGAGTAGAACTGGAAAGAGCTAGTAGCAAACAAAGCCGATATAAGGGACACAACGGCAACGCCCGCTATGATTAAGTTCCTCTTTATCGTGGTCTTTACGACAAAATGTTTCGACCCGAAAGCGTCTGATAGGGTAATGGCGTAATGTTTTTTCATTTTCGTTTTCTGTACCAAAAGTATTCTACTGGTTATTATCGCATATCATACACAATCTTTTCATTATTTTTTATAACTACTTAGGCGATTCTTTTCTGAACGTTTCAAACAACTCCGTGTAACTATTTCGCTGATTATTAACTCTAAATTCAAATTATTCAAGGTGTAAAACAAATATATTTATTCATGGGGTACAGCCATGATGAGATATACCCGTTTGACAGAACACGAAAGATACCACATTAAGCACATAAATAAACGACATTTATACGGGCAAAAATTAGTCAACCATCAGCATGAGATTAAACGTAATACAAAAGAACTATCGTGCAAAGGTCTCATAACCGACATAGAAAATGCTTGGGGTATAACCCCTTGGCATGTCTTTTCCCACATGGAATGGATATAGAAATCCTAGTGTTGAATTCGCCCATCTAACCAATCATCCCCATCAACTGCTCAAATCCACTTTGGATGTCGGCGGTGGGGATTGATGAAAAGCCGAGTCGGGAATAATTTTTTGGACGCGGGTGGGCACTGTGGAAAAAGACTTCACTCGGTTCAAATAATATTCCGTGTCGGGCGGCTGTTTGTGCTAGTTGGCTGGTTTCAAGGTCTTGCGGACCTTTCACCCGCCCGGAAAATGAGTATTTAGTCAGCCCTTAAAAACATCTAAACAGTTTGATTTATATCAATAAAACAAACAAAACCATTAACCAAATCAACCGCTTTGTGTTAGAATAACCGTTGTTTTTTGGTCGTTTTAGTTAAAAAATTATGCTGACTCCATCTACCCCAAACACAGGGCAACAAAATCTGTTTCACACCGAATTGTTCTCTCAATTAGACCCACGAGACCCTTTAATCCAATTAGCCAACGTCATCGACTGGAAGGTCTTCGAGGATGCATTTAGCAAACACTATTGCCACGATAACGGCAGACCCTCAAAACCAATACGCTTAATGGTCGGGTTGCTGATGCTCAAACAACTGGAATACCTGTCCGATGAGAATGTGGTCTTACAGTTCAAGCGTAATCCGTATTATCAATACTTCTGCGGTTATCCAACCTACACCCCAAACGTGCCTTGCAGTGCAACCGAACTGGTGCATTTTAGAAACAGAATCGGTGTCGCCGGTTTTGAACTCGTTTTTAAGATGAGTGTGATGTTGCACGGCAAAAAAGCCAATGAAAACACTGTTTTGATTGACACCCCTGTAAAAAAAGTTAAAAACTGCCGCTTATGCATTGCCACTTCCGCCATGTTAAAAAGCGTACATCCGCTAAAAAGGCATTGAAACGATTGCGAACCATTGCTCATATTGGGACTGTCGGTTAATTCAAAATCAGTCCAATTTCAAGAAAATAAAATTTTTAATAACAAGGACTTAAATATTCACAACAAGCTAAAAACGCCATTTTCCGACAAGCCCATCAGTAAAAATACAAATTTTAGGAGCATTCCAACAATGACTGAACCCAACAAAGCGTCCCGCACCGTAGCGGAGTTAATCAAGGCATTACAACAATTTCCGCCAGATATGCGGGTTGTGGTGAGTGGCTATGAAGAGGGCTATGAAAATATGTATGACATGAAAATAGAAAAACTGGAACAGAACCCGGAAAATCCCTATTGGGAGGGTGAGTTTCAAGAGCCATGGCAATTGGAGGGTGGACAACTGACAGAAGCGGTTGTTTTGCAGAGAGTGTTAAGGAGTGTGTAGTTTTCCGAAAGGGTGGGAGGTTAAGAAGCTGGGGGAGGTTTGTGATTTTCAAAATGGGTTTGCTTTCAAAAGTAAAACATTCAAAGATGGAGGTGTCCCGTTAGTGAGGATTACCAACATTAAGGACGAAAAAATAGATTTATCAAAAGCAGTTTATATTGACCAAAAAGATTATCACAAAGATTTATCGCAATATGAAATTAAAAACGGAGATTTATTGATTGCGATGTCAGGCGCAACAACTGGAAAAATAGGTGTTAATCAAACAAATAAAAAAATATTATTAAACCAACGTGTTGGGAAGTTCGAGCCAAAGCAAGCATTAAATAAATTGTATTTATTTAATTTTTTATTAACCAAAATTGAATACAGTTTAGAAATTTCAGTGGGTGCAGCACAACCAAATTTAAGTACAGCGCAAATAAAGAATTTTCAAATCCCGCTCCCACCACTCCACGAACAAAAACGCATCGTAGCCATCTTAGAGAAAGCCTTTACTGCCATAGATCAAGCCAAAGCCAATACCGAAAAAAATCTGAAAAACGCCCGCGAGCTTTTTCAATCAAAATTGCAGGAAACTTTTGCTAATGGAAAATTGAAAATTGAAAGTGGAGAATGGGAGGAAAAGAAACTGGGGGAGGTTATTCATAAAACTGAGACAGTGAACCCCAAGTTAAACCTGAATGAGGAGTTTATTTATATTGATGTGTCCAGTGTCAATAAAGAAACCAAACAGATTGAAAAAACATCCTTATTACTTGGCAAAGACGCACCAAGCAGAGCGAGAAAACTTGTAAAAACAAATGATATTATTTTTGCAACTGTCCGCCCAACGCATAGTAGAGTAGCAATAATCACAGAACAGTTTAACAATCAAGTTTGTAGCACGGGTTATTATGTTTTGAGAGCCAAAAACATTTTGAATAATATTTTTATTTACTACTTTCTTTTGACTCTCGGATTTAATAAGGAAATGGAGAAATTGCAAAAAGGAGCGAATTATCCAGCAGTTACAAATAAAGAAGTCGAGAGCAGAAAAATTATTTATCCGAAATCATTGGTAGAGCAACGTGGCATAATTAAAGAATTAGATACCGTCTCCACCGAAACGAAAAAACTGGAAGCCATCTACCAACGAAAAATAACTTGCTTGGACGAACTAAAAAAGAGTATCTTGCAAAAAGCATTTAATGGGGAGTTATGATTATGAAACTAAATAGTCAGCCCTTAAAAACCGACCTAACAAGTAAAAATATATTTCAAGCGGCCGCTCAGCGAACGTGAGTCAAACTTGAATCAAATGGACCAAGGGCTTTTTACCAAAAATATGGACAAAACGCGCTTTTTTAAGCCATAAATAGCAGACGTGACAAAAAACCAGCCACTTTCTCAAATTCCAGGCACAAGCAGCCATGAGTACATTGATTTCATCGCCAACTTGTCCTTTAAGCCTGTTTCTGGATAACCTAAAATCGGATTTCAAATGCCCAATAATGGGTTCTATGGCAGCCCGTCGCTTACACAATTTGCGTTTCTTATCTCTTTGATAACGATTGTCTTTTTTCAGGGCTTTGCTGGGCAGGATGATGTCCGTATCGCCCACTTGTTTAACCCCACAATAGCCTCTGTCGCAGACCGCTTGTTTGATGGGTTTTGTTCTGTTGCTATTGGCTTGTTTTATCGCATCGGGTAGGGTTTTTGCATCATGCTGGTTTTTCTTATGGCTGACAACGCCGACAATGATGTTACTGTCTTTGCCCGAGACGATGGATACTTTGTTGCCGTATTCATAGCGTTTGTGGTCTTTGCCTTTAGAAATCACATAAGCATGGGGTTCGTGCAGGGAATAAATTTTATTTTTGTCTTTGGGTTGTTGTGCCAACACCCGCTGATAGAGCAAGAAGTCTGGTTGGTAGGTTTCAAGCAGTCCGTGTTGGGGTAGTTTTCTTTGTAGTTCTCGGATTAAAATATGAGCAATGGTTCGCAATCGTTTCAATGCCATTTTGGCGGATGTACGCTTTTTAACTTCTTTTACAAAGGTTCTGCGTTGTTTGATGCCCTGTTTTTTCGCCAATTTGTTGAGACGGTTGATAATTTTGATGGCTAGTTTAGAATCAGTCGGATAGGTGATGTTTTTTTCCTGTTTTTCCCTTCTCTACAGGGGTGTCAATCAAAACAGTGTTTTCATTGGCTTTTTTGCCGTGCAACATCACACTCATCTTAAAAATGAGTTCAAAACCGGCGACACCGATTCTGTTTCTAAAATGCACCAGTTCGGTTGCATTGCAAGGCACGTTTGGGGTGTAGCAGAAGTATTGATAATACGGATTACGCTTGAACTGTAAGACCACATTCTCATCGGACAGGTTTTCCAGTTGTTTGAGCATCAGTAACCCGACCATTAAGCGTATTGGTTTTGAGGGTCTGCCGTTATCGTGGCAATAGTGTTTGCTAAATGCATCCTCGAAGACCTTCCAGTCGATGACGTTGGCTAATTGGATTAAAGGGTCTCGTGGGTCTAATTGAGAGAACAATTCGGTGTGAAACAGATTTTGTTGCCCTGTGTTTGGGGTAGATGGAGTCAGCATAATTTTTTAACTAAAACGACCAGAAAACATCGGTTATTCTAACATAAAGCGGTTGATTTTGTTAATAGTTTTGTTTGTTTTATTGATATAAATCAAACTGTTTAGATGTTTTTAAGGGTTGACTACTTGCTTAGGGGTAGCAATCATTTGCCAGAAACGTATGTTCAGAAAAAATCTCATACAAAACTCTTGCAAAACTCTTGAAATGAGACATTTGCAGTAACTCTTGTCTCTGTTGTAGGGACAAACGATTGGGGTAACTCCCAAATTCCTAGTAGAACCCACTTATGGTTGAATTGCCTCATGAGTAAATTTTTAAAACCCGTATTATTGGTTGCAATCGTCACAATCGTCACAATCGTTGCGATTGTTTTGATTGGGCAACGTCTAAAAGACCAACAGCATACTTATATTGATGTGCTATTGGCGCAACAGACGTGCGCTGTCAGCAAGGCAGTCACAGTGAGTGATGTTGCTTATCGATGCCACGAAGGGCTGGATAGCGAGGTAACAATCACCATTGAAGCAACGCTCACAAATGATTTCGATGGAGACGGCAAAGCAGAAACACTTGTAGTATGGGGAGAGGATTTTGGGGGTAGCGGCAACTTCAAGTATCAGGGCATGTTTGATGGCACTGATACAATGAAGAGCAAAACAGCGATTGGTGACAGAGTTATCATCAACAATGTTGCTGTTGACAGCGCGCTCATCTTGATGGATTTAACCGCTCATGATCAAGATGATCCGCTATGCTGCCCGACCGCAAAAATGATAAAACGTTTCCAATGGAATGGGAAAACACATCTGCTTTCTGAGGTCGTCGAGAAATAATACGAGAAATAATATATGCCGAGCGTTTTGTCACATTGTCGGAAATGTGATTTTAGCGTTAGACACGCTGAATCTGATCCATAAAATTATTATAAAATTGACATGCATTGACCATAATTTCGTCTATATTTGCATCTGCATCGGCTTTGGTATCGGCTAACCCAGTTGTCCCGAGCGCGTTTTCTAATGCCTGTTTATAAGACGGAATGGCGCCCCAGTTAGAGACTGTATCCGTCTCTAGCTCGACATGATATTGCATTGACCATGCGTTATTGCCGACCCGCATGGCTTGCACACGACAATCATCTGAATATGCCAGTACCGTGGTATTTTCCGGGACTTGAGCGACACAGACCGAATGCCACTGCAAGCATTTTTGCACTTTGGGCATGTTCTCGAAAATGGGGTCAGCTATCCCTGCATCGGTCAATGCAATATCCATAATACCGATTTCAGGCGGTTTTTGTGGGCCACAAGTGCCTCCTAACGCATCAGCCAATAACTGGTGCCCGAGACACAAACCAAGATAGGGTTTACCAACTTGATGTATCCACCGCCGAATGGCGTGTTTTTCTGCAACCAACCAAGGGTGTTCTTCGACATCCCAGACATCCATAGGGCCACCCATGACCCAAAGTGCATCATAACCATCAAAATCTGGAATCGACTGCCCTTGATCAAGCTCAACAGCATCCCACTGTACGCCATCTTGTTGAAGAAATTGCCGAAATATCCCCGGATGTTCACATTCAATGTGTTTAAAAACAAGTATTCGCATATTAAATCACCCATGAAATAACTAATAACGCATTGACGGAAACGTATCTTTCGCGCATCGTTTGAATTGCCAAAACCACTAATAATGTGCATTATACTCGAGCAACATAAATAATTCAGGCTCATTACCTTTCAGAGAGGGGTAATCCTGTATCATAGCAATCACCCATACTCATTTTGAGGAATGAAATGTCTCAATCAATTGACCGTTTCCTGCGTTACCTGAAAGCGTCACCGACTCCCTTCCATGCTGTTTCGAATACTGTCGACCTCCTTGAGAATGCTGGTTATTCACGTTTGCATGAGCGTAACGCTTGGCAGACAATTACCGCTGGGCAATATTATGTGACGCGCAATGATACCGCTTTGATTGCTTTTAATCTGGCACAACCGCCGTCAGAATATGGTTTCAGGTTAATCGGTGCACATACCGACAGCCCATGCTTAAAAATCAAACCAAATGCCATTACCGTCAATAATGGCTATGCCAAGCTCGGCGTGGAGGTCTATGGTGGTGCGTTGTTAAACCCTTGGTTTGATCGTGACCTTGCTCTAGCAGGGCGGGTGATGGTTCAAACCAAAGATGGGATGGCGCATTTTCTAATCAATACCAATCAGCCCATTGCGTTTATACCAAGCCTTGCAATTCATCTTGATCGAGGAGTCAACGAAAACCGCAGCATCAATAAGCAAAACCACCTACCCGCAGTGATTTATCGCACCGACAAATCACCCGAGAAACAGAAATCACAATTTGAAAAGCAGCTTAAACAATGGTTGAAACAACAATATCCCGAAGTAGTACCACAAAAGATATTGGCATTTGAATTATCATTATACGATCATCAGCCACCACAATTAGTCGGACTTGAGCAAGAATTTATTGCCTCAGCACGATTGGATAATTTGTTGAGTTGTTATGCTGCCGTGGAGGCGTTGTTGCGGTCGGACAATAACAGCAATCAGGTGATTGTGTTGAACGACCACGAAGAAGTAGGAAGCGCGTCAACCAGTGGCGCACAAGGGTCTTTTTTGTATTCAGTGCTTGCGAGAATATGTGCTGACGATGAAAATTTGCAACGCGCCATAAGCCATTCCATGTTGATTTCTGCGGATAATGCCCACGCTATTCACCCCAATTATCCGGAGGTACACGAACCCGCTCACCAGCCATTGATGAACAATGGACCGGTCATCAAGATAAATAGTAACCAACGTTATGCGAGCAACAGCGAAACAGAAGCACTATTCAAAACCGTATGCGATGCCAGCGACATTCCATATCAAATGATGGTCGTGCGCTCGGATATGGGATGCGGCTCAACCATCGGCCCGATTACAGCCACTCGACTGGGGGTACGAACCGTGGATGTGGGTGCACCACAGCTCGGCATGCACTCGATTCGTGAACTTGCAGGCACAAAAGATGTTGCATATCTGATAAAAGCACTGTGCGGGTTCTTGGCAATGCAACAGTGGCCCTTTTAGTCAAAACAGATTGCGCCAATCCGTCTGGTCAATCAAAGTGATGATGATTTGATTGTCAACATCAGAATCAGGAAGTAATCTGATGTAGCGAATCGGTATTCCAAAGGTTACCAGCCAGTGTCCGAGCGATTCTGCCCATGATTGACCCGAATCATTGTTGGGATGGTGAATTTCGACAATGATATTGTCATATTCCTTAAACAACCGGAGTATCCGACTCACTTCAGGGAGAGTAACGATATATGTGCCATTAACCTGATCTGACCATTGCTTTCGGCTCAATATCTCGTCGTGTTGTGTCGCCGCAAAAGCGGTCGAGGCTAGCAAAAACAATAACCCAAACAAACGCCCAATGCCAAATAATAAATTCATAAGATGACACTCTAACATAAACAAAAAAAGTGTTTTCACCTTCCTGCCCCATGGCAATCGGGCTTAAAAAGGCTTGTATGTAGCAATCAAATGAGATAATTAGCCTAATTTTTAATTTAGGGTTATACAATGGGCTTGTCGGAAAATGGCGTTTTTAGCTTGTTGTGAATATTTAAGTCCTTGTTACTAAACATTTTATTTTTTTAAAATTGGACTGATTTTCAATTAACCGACAAGCCCACAATGAACAGCAAGCCAACCGCCTCTATTCTCCATCTTTTCTCAACGATTAAAGACCCCAGAGTTAATCGGCAAAAAAAGCATGAATTGCAAGACATTTTCTTTATCACGCTTTGTGCGGTTATATGTGGAGCAGATAATGGGGGTCTATTGAATAGTTTGGTAACGCTCGGGAATCTTGGTTCACCGAACTGCTCGGTTTGCAGCATGGGATTCTCTCGTACGACACCTTCGGTGCTGTATTTGTAGCCATTGACAGCACCCAATTTAGTGATTGTTTTTCTAACTGGGTGTCGGACTTGACCCATCTGATCGAAGGAGATGTCATTGCGATTGATGGTCAATGCTTAAGGCGCAGTCTGGATAAAGACTCAAAAAAAGCGGCTATCTGCATGGTCAGTGCTTTGGCACAGCACAATAGTTTGGTTTTAGGACGGGTTAAAGTAGATGACAAATCCAATGAAATCACGGCTATTCCCAAGCTCCTGTTGCGATTAGATATTGCTGATGCAGTCGTTACCCTTGATGCTATGGGTTGTCAGAGACAAGTTGCTCGGCAAATGTTCAACAAAGTGGTGACTATGTTTTGAGTTTGAAAGGGAAAGGGAGTTTGCATGAGGTGGTGCGGCGAGTTCACCGAGCCGATGTGGTGACCTACCTTAATTCGGCATTATCGCCCACCGCATCGGTGGTCACTTATGATGGAGCGCATGGTGCGTGTCAGCGGTGACATTGGCTGGTTACATGAACGTCATGACAGTCCGGGGTTGCAGAGCATCATTGCGGTCACCTGCAAGCGAGAGGCAGCCGTTCGACTTGCGAAGCGTCCAGATATGCACGTTGCAGAGCATCATTGCGGTCACCTGCAAGCGAGAGACCGCGAATAAGATAACCGAAGAGACGCACTATTTTGTGAGTAGTCTGAGGGCAGATAATCCCAGTCAATTAGCGCGTAGCATTCGTACTCATTGGGTGCTGAATGTCGCTTTTGATTGAATACGCTAACCGGACACGCAACGGGCATAGTGCCGCCTAATCTCGCCATTATCCGGCATATCGCACTCAACCTGATTAAAAGGGAAAAGACATCAAGGGCTTGTCGGTTAATTCAAAATCAGTCCAATTTTAAGAAAATAAAATGTTTAATAACAAGGACTTAAGTATTTACAACAAGCTAAAAAATCCATTTGATTCAAGGTTGATTCATATTCGCTGAGCGGTCGCTTGAAACAGATTTTTACTTGTTAGGTCGGTTTTTAAGGGCTGACTACCTAGCAATGGCACACCACCCCGATGCGTTAAATTCAAACGGTTACCCTTATGTTGATGAATTAGCATTTGCTATAAACGCGGTTTGGTTGTGCTGGTCATTAAACGGGCAATAACGTTAAACAAAGCACCAGCAACAACGATTTCAGAAGTCTGCCAGCGGGTCGTGAAAACCGTTGTCTTTTGGCTCGCCTCAGCCTTCCCTTGACGGCTTGTCTGAACGCGGTCAGTGCGTGGTTTAGGTCGGTTGGGTTTAAAAAACCATCGGCTTCTTTCCATCTCGTGTCGTTGATTGGTTTGTTACCAAGGGTCATTGTTAATCCGTAAAATATAAAAATTTTGTTTGATAATATATTCTGCTTTCTTCCATCGGGTCTTTGCGGTGGCGGGGGTGAAATCCCGCACCTTAGCGTAAAACACACAGGCATAATCACGAATCTGTTTGTTTTTTCCCATACGTTTTATCGGCTCGGTCATTGTGGCAAATTGCTGCAGAGAAACCTTTTTGCTTGTTCCTGACGGCGGTAGTGGCAATTTTTCATATTCTTCTTGGTAACTTGTGGTTGCCTTCTGTTTGCTTTCATCAAGCGCATATCCCGGCGGTGCTTCCCGCATTCTAACTTGCAGATATTCGTTATATACAGCGACATCCATTAAATAATAAGGTTTCTCATGGCGTTCACCATCGCTGTTTGTAACCTTATACCAATAAGGTGGGTCAATACCCTTTGCATTGGCTAATTGAGTACTGAGATTGTCGATGGTATTTTGTAGTTTTCCAGATTCGGTATCCGCAGCATCCAGAGCATCTTTCAAAATTTGATTTTCCTTTTTCAAAGATTGGTTTTCCTCTGTTAGAGGCACAATATTCTCGGGTAATAAGTTTTGTTGATCCGTGATATATTCAGTCGCCGATTGCAATTCCTTTTCCTGTTCAAAATTAACCGCATACAAAGCCAGCAACACCAATAACAGCAGAAACAATATCAAGATAAAAATTTCTGCCATGGTCAATCCAAGGGTCAACCCCCGCCGGTAGGTGTCTGATTCGTGCACTGTCATAGCCGTTAATTACGCTTCACAAGTTGTGTTAATTCATTGATTGCTTGTACCAGCGATGAACGAACTTCCTGTGTCATGGACTGCCATTGCTCCGCCTCCTGTCGCAAGGTCATTGTCAATTGCTCAAACTGTTGGGTATATTGCGGCGTAACATTTGTCGCATCAGCGAGGACGTTGGAGAATCCCTGCGTTGAAGCGGTCAAAGCATTGGCAGCCTGCTTCATTTGACCTTCGATATCGGCAAAGAAATTCAGCGATTGTTGAAGGTTTGAATTTAATGAAACATATTGATTAGAAAGATTTTCAGTGTTGCTCGTAGTGGACTGTAAGTTGTCCGCAACACCTTGCAAAGCGGTCAATACGGCACCAAAAGCGGTTTTTATTGCCGCTGTGCTATGGGCAATTTGACTCAAGGAATTTTGCAAGCCTTGTTCCACATCCGCCGTGTTCGTTTCAGCCAAGACAATCAATTGTTGCACTCGCTTAGACTGTTTCTCGGCTATATCATCTAACGATTTCTGAATGTTTTCCACAGACGCGGTGATGCCATCAAATATTGCCCCCAGCTTGTCCACCGTTGTGGTTGACAACGTTGACAATATACGGGTTTGCTCGGCGCAGCACTCGCATTAACCTCATATTCAATGGTCGTATGGTCGATGACTCAGGCATCAATACCGCTGGTTTTCGCCTTACGAGAAAGATCAATCATCATCGCCGCCTTGATTGGTGCCTTTTATTTCAAGGAGCCATCGGGCAAACGTAGAATAGTCGCTTCTATCGTGATTTTTTGTAGCATTGCTTTGCTTGCTGTTGATGGATTTTAGGAGTTCTGATGGGTTTGGGGTATAATCAGAATCTTATACACGAAAACGCTAATTTAACTGTTTATAAAATGAGGCAATGAGGGGAAACGATACAACAGACATGTTTCGACGCACTGATTTTCGGCTTGGCGAATTGTTTTGCGGTCCTGGCGGAATTGCATGGGGAGCGAAGAAAGCATCCGTTAAACTAAATCACGATAAATATCAGATTCTGCACGCTTGGGCGACTGATTACGACAAAGACACCTGCGACACCTACGCCCAAAATATATGCAATGGCAAATCAGATTCTGTTATCTGTGCTGATATTCGCAACCTTAACTTGAATAAATTGGCTGATATTTCAGAAATTGATGCATTAGCTTTTGGCTTTCCTTGTAATGATTTCAGCATAGTCGGTGAGCAAAAAGGCATTGATGGTCATTTTGTCCCGCTCTATTCTTATGGAATCAAGGCTATTGAAAAATTTCAGCCACAATGGTTTTTGGCGAACTTGAAAACGCCGTTTACAGGAGAATAAACATATTGGTTTGGTGTGTGTTTACACAGCAGTCGTCATTGTATAAATATCCCATAGAGAGCTTTGCATAATTGTCGGAATCTCGGCTTCAGAAGATTGTGCAAGAAACCCTCGCTAGGTTGCGCTGGCGGAAAACCCAACCCCCTAAATCCCCCTTATCAGGGAGACTTGTCACTCAATTCCCCCCTGACAAGGGGGGCAAGGGGGGTTAGAAAAAACGAATATTGGATTTTTGCACAGTCTCCATCGTCTTTCCTGCGAAAGTCCCACTTCCAATCTTTTTTGAATGATGCAAAAGTTTCTCATAGTAAAGTCGAGGTAGTATGGTTATGTTATGAAAAATCAAAGCAAGCACAAAAATTATGAAATCCTTAACTTGATTGGATATGGTCTTGCCAAGTTCGATACGCGCTTTGTAAAAAGTTTTGGCTTTAAAACAAAAACATCTTTTTATGAACACATAGTACATAGAGGGATTGCCGATACAATCGGAACAGTCAAAAACAGGCAGGATTTATTCGACCCGTTTTTTGATAATGGCAGAAAGGGTTGGTGGCAAAAAGGAGATGCTTATATCCATCGAAAAGTTCATATCGACTCGCTCTTCGGCCTTCTTGATGTTGATGATTTTACAAAAATAGCAAGGTTCTATCTTCAGGGAGAATCCAGCATGCTTGCTAAAGAAGATGCAGAAATCAGTCCGCTAACAAAAACAAAATTCAAGCAATTGCAAATCACCGGTCAGGCAGCAGAGCTGTTTTTTATGAATAATTTCAACAAATTTGATTCTTTTCAAAATGGCGTTTTGGAAGATGCCAGAATGTTTGGCGATGGATATGATTTTCAAATAAATGTTCGAAAACACTTTTTCCTTGCCGAAATAAAAGGAATAAGGGCTGGTTATGGCAGCATCAGAATGACGCAAAAAGAATTTAAAACAGCCAAAAAATATGAACATGATTACGCATTAGTGGTTGTTACTAATTTGGATGGGGTTCCGAGCATGAACATTGTATTCAATCCCACGAATAAAATAAACTTTACAATGCAAACCATTAATTCACAACAAATCAACTATCACACAAGTTCATTAAAGTGGCGGTGAGGTCAATATGAATTCAGAAAATTTCCATGATTCTTTAAATGAATATAACGAAAAAATACAATATGTTGGTGATATTGTATTGAATTTAGATTACTGGGATTGTGAATGTGAGCATAACTATATTCATCCGATCAAACGGCAGGTCTGTAAAAAATGTGATTCCACCCAAGAAGATTCCCCGTCAAGCAGGGAAAATGAGGTAAAACAGTATGTCCATAGAAATATTCCTTGAGAATTTTAGAGGTTCTATACCCGCACTCTCTAACGCACGGCGACTAACATGGCATCAGCAATACTCAACAAAGCAAGTGCAATTATTATTGGTGGCGGGGCAATCGGTGCCAGCGTTGCTTATCATTTAGCAAAACTAGGCAGGGGCAAGGTCTTATTGCTGGAACGAATGCAGTTGAGCTGTGGCACAACTTGGCATGCTTATGGGCGTACTGATATTGATTTTTATAAAATTGATACTGAAACATATTATTTGGATTTTTCAATATAACCGTCTATGACTTCGTCCGTTTGAACCTTGAAAGCATGAGATTGCATGATAGTTCTTTGCTCTCGGCATCAAAAGCGGTCTCAATCGGTCATTTATAAGTTGTGTTAAAGGTGCCGTTTTGATTTTCTTTTGTTGTAATCAATCTCAGTAATTTCAATCCTGAAAACCAATCACTCCTCACCCATCGTAGCATAAACCGCAATAATCTCTAATTTCTTGCTCCCGATGCCACGCACGTTTTGTAATTCCTGAATCGTCCGATAAGGTCTGCCAGCAATAATTCTAGCGGCGAGAACCGCGCCTATGCCGGGTATTTTTTGCAGTTGTTCGCTGCTCGCCGTGTTCATGTTGTAGGGGGGTAAATCCACCACTCCAGAGTCGCCCCAGACCCCGGTTTGTGTGCGCTTGGCAATGGCGCGCAAAGCCATAAGCGCGGTAAGTTGAGTTGCGCTTGATGTGCCATCAGGAGCAGCGCGCGTTTTGCCGTAGATTCGCGCCAGCCCTTGTGCGATGAGGAGGTGGGCGAGGTCTTTGCCATCGTGGGTTTCAACAAAGGCATAATAGCGAATGGAAGATGAACCGGGTGCTTTCGCGTAGCTGGTGTGGATGGTAAATGGCTTGGCTAATGCTCGGCGGGTAAATTCGGTGGCTTGTTTGCCTAATTCCAGTACGCGGCTAAGGCGTTTAAGTGCGAAATAGTCCTGTTGTTGCAGTACGCGGTCTTTGAGGAAGCCACTCGCGGACGTTTCCAAACAATCGACATAATAAAGTCGTAGATGCAATTCACGCCCGGCGGCTTGGACTTTGAAACTGTCACCATCTTTGAGGTCGGTCAGGACAACATCTTTGATGCTGATAAGCTCGGCGGCGTATGCGGGTGTCAGATGGCCAAGCAAAACCACTGGCAGGAGATATAAGATAATGTGCAGATGTTTTTTCATCGATGAGTTTGATTATAATAAGTGGCTTGTAACTCGGAGTCTAATATATTTTTTACGATGTATGCGATAAATTGTAATCAGGTATTCGAAACTGTGCAAGAAATCCTTGCTAGGTCGCTCTGGCGGAAAACCCTTGCGGGGTTGAGTGTTTTTCGGTTCTCCTGAGTTTCCTATGGGCAAAAGCCAAACAATGCTCAAAAATGTGTACAAGTATATTTTTTTATGGAAATATTCAAATGAAAGATACCACATTGTTTACGCAAATTTTGGGGCTTAGCGACCCATGGTGAATCACGGCTATTACGCCAAATTTGACCGACAAATCAATGACCATCCAGATAGATTGGACAAAGGGAACGAAAGGCGCGTGTAGTACCTGCAATGCCCTTTGTCCTGTTTACGACCACCGTGAGCAACGCACATGGCGACATTGATACGATGTAATTCAAGACGCCCTTGGTCGCTTATGTTCCGCGTATTCATTGTAAAGTGCATGGAATCAAAAGCCTGAAAGTACCGTAGGCAGATACGCAAGTACGCTTTACGCATTTATTTGAGTGCTATTGATGTTTTATCGGCTTGCAGCAACAAAACACAAGCCGCAAAACTACTTGGCTTGTCGTGGGATGAGGTGCATCATATTCAATCCCGAGCGGTGAAAAGGGGGATGGACAGACGCACTGTTGAGACTGTGCAAGAAACCCTCGCTAGGCATACGTTACATGCGGAAACCCTTGCGGGTTCGGCTGTTTTACTGGGTTCCTGCTTTCGCAGGAACGACGAATGTTGGTTTTTTGCACAGTCTCTGTTGAGGAAGTGAAACATTGGCATCGATGAAAAAAGTTTCCGCAAAGGGCAATCTTATGTCAGATTGCTGTACGATTTGAATGCGTCCAGAGTGCTTCATGTCGTGGCAGATAGAACAAAGGAATCGGCAACCACATTGTTGTCCACGCTTCCCGAACAAAGACACCATGAAGTCGTTGCGGTTGCCGTGGACATGTGGGTTCCCTTTATGACGGCAGTTGGAGTAACTTTACCGAACGCCGCCATTGTTCACGACAAGTTTCATATCGTCAGCTATCTTACAAACATGGTTGACGAAGTCAGGCGTAAAGAAAATAAAACATTAAGAACCGCTGGTATCGATGATTTGGTCGGGGATCGCTATACATGGTTACGCAATCCCAACAACTGGAGCGAAAAAGATAAAGCCACTTTTTTTTGCCTTCAATAAAAAGGGTTGAAGGTCGCCCGAGCTTGGGCAATCAAAGAGACACTGCTTGAGCTGTGGACTTACTGCGATGATAAACTAGCCCAAGCGTTCTTTAAGAAAGGGTACTGGTGGGCGACACATTCACGTCTAAATCCGGTCATATCAGTCGCCAAGATGCTAAGAAACCATCTCGATAACATAATGATCTACTTGAAACATCGCATCACCAATGCGACCGCAGAAGGATTTAATTCAAAGATTCAGACCATAAAATCAGCTGCCAGAGGATTTAGAAACCTCGAAAACTATCGCGTTTCAATTCTGTTTCATTGTGGAAAACTTAATCTATACCCATAGGGTTGCCAGAATAACCAGTTAAGTTGTTGGCACAAAGCGGTTCAATGTCATTTCTAAATAATCTCTCTATTCAACTTAGGATTTTTTCGTAATTGCTGGAAGTACGGCTGATACAGCGTACGGTCGACTGCTCTATATTAGTCTAGACATCGGTATATAATTTTACTTATTTCATGTGGTAAATGTGGTATCTTTCGTGTCCAGTCAAAAGAGTGCGAGTGTGCCCTTTAGCAGACTTATGAGTGTTGCACCATTATGTGAATTCGCCCTATCAATTTCACAGTGAATACCGATTATGAGTATAAAAACAATTATCAGTACAAAAAACGCACCCGTTGCGATTGGCCCATATTCTCAGGCGGTCAAAGTTGGGAATACGGTTTATATTTCAGGGCAGATTCCACTTGACCCTAATACGATGGGGGTGGTAGATGAGTCTTTTGAAGCCGCTGCCAATCAGGTTTTTCAAAATCTGGCAGCGATTGCTCAAGCTGCGGGGGGGTCGTTGGATGATGTGGTCAAATTGAATATATCCTTGACCGATCTTGGAAATTTTGTCGCTGTGAATGAAGTAATGATGCAATATTTTGTCGAGCCTTATCCTGCGCGTGCGGCGATTGGTGTAGCCGCATTACCGAAAGGTGTTGCGGTCGAGGTTGAGGCTATTTTGGAGCTGACCTAGAAGCATGATCGACCAAGTTATTCGACTCGATTCATCAGCAGAGGACATTGAACGACTGACTTTGCTATTGTGTAAGTCTTTCCCGATACAATCCAAAATTAGGGCTACAACATAAATTCACCAACTACCCACTCCACGAAACACCCCCTGCAAAATCTGTCTGGTGTTGGTCCGCAACTGGTCGAAAAACTGGAAAAGATTGGGATATTCCGCCCCGAAGATTTGTTGTTCCATCTGCCTTTGAGGTATCAGGACAGAACAAGACTAACACCCATTGCTGATTTGCGAGCTGGAATTGATGCCGTTATCATCGGTCAAATTGATGTCGCAGATGTGCGTTTCGGGAGACGACGAAGTTTGCAGGTGAGAGTCCATGACCAATCGGGGTCGCTACTATTGAGATTTTTTCATTTTAGCCGAAGCCAGCAAATGGGTTTCAAACAAGGCAGTTGGATTCGATGTTTTGGTGAAGCGCGTAGAGGTTCGCTAACCTTTGAAATGGCGCATCCGGAATACAAGATATTTCAGCAACAGCCAACCTTAACGATGCAGGAATCACTCACTGCTGTTTACCCTAGTACAGAAGGGGTGACACCAGCAACCATGCGAAAGCTGGTCGATCAGGCACTTGACCGACATTTGGATGGTTTGCAGGAAATCTTGCCGACCACCATACAACATGAATTTGGATTATTGCCGCTTGGCGAAGCACTTTTGAACACACACCGCCCGTGCCCTGATGCGGATACTGATGCGTTGCTCAACGGTAACCATGTTGCCCAACAACGGCTCGCATTGGAAGAACTATTAGCACACCATCTGGCATTGATTCAGGTGCGTCAAAGCCGCTATCTGGAATACGCACCGAAGATTGCAACATCTGGCGACTCTGGATATTCGTGGGGTCGGTTGCTTGCGACTTTGCACTTTGACCTGACCGGAGCACAAAAGCGGGTCATTCAAGAGCTTTGCAATGATATGGCAAGCGGACGACCGATGTTGCGATTGGTGCAAGGTGATGTCGGTTCGGGAAAAACCATTGTCGCGGCGGCAGCGGCATTACATGCCATTGATAGCGGGTTTCAAGTCGCCCTGATGGCACCCACCGAGCTACTCGCCGAGCAACATCGCAAAACCTTCCACGATTGGTTTGACCGAATGAATATTGGTATTGAGTCACTGACTGGAAAACTGACGGCAGCGAAGCGGCGACATGCACTCGCACGCATCGTATCTGGCAAAGCGAAGATGATTGTCGGTACCCATGCTTTGTTTCAGGCACAGGTCGAATTTAACCGACTAGGACTCATGATTATTGATGAACAACACCGATTTGGTGTCGATCAGCGACTGGCATTGCGTAATAAAAGTAATCTTGGGGATGCAGTCCCGCATCAAATCATTATGAGCGCAACACCCATTCCGCGCTCTTTGGCAATGATATTCTATGCTGACTTGGATGTATCTAGCATTGATGAATTGCCGGCCGGACGCAGGCGCGTAACCACGGTGGTCTTGCCCGATACACGTCGCGAGGAAGTGGCTAACCGAATCCAATCGGTCTGTCGCTCTGGTCAACAGGTCTATTGGGTGTGTCCGCTCATAGAGGAATCAGAAAAATTACAGGCACAGGCGGCGACCGAAACCCATATTATTTTGGCAGAACATTTACCCGAACTTAAAATTGAATTGATTCACGGGCGGTTAAAGAGCAAAGACAAAGATGCCATCATGCAACGTTTTAGTGATGGTGAGATTGATTTATTGGTTTCAACCACCGTCATAGAAGTCGGCGTTGATGTGGCAAATGCAGGTTTAATGATCATCGAAAATGCCGAACGGCTGGGACTTGCTCAATTACACCAATTACGCGGTCGAGTTGGTCGAGGTGCCGTTCAAGCCGCTTGTGTGTTGATGTATCAACCGCCTCTTAGCCTATTGGCAAAAGAGCGACTGAGTATTTTGCGGGATACCAATGATGGCTTCAAAATCGCACAACAGGATTTACAACAAAGGGGGCATGGAGAATTGCTCGGCACACGTCAAACCGGATTGCAACAACTGCGCATCGCTGATTTTGGACGCGATAAGGCACTATTACCAAAAATAGAAAAAATTGCCCAAAAAATACAACAAGACCATCCACAACTTATTCAGCCACTAGTCACAAGATGGCTTGACCATAGTGAGCAATATGCCAATGTTTAAGCGAACCCCGGACTATGCCGCTTATCTGCAACTGATGCGCGTACACCGCCCGATTGGCACGTTCCTGCTATTATGGCCGACCTTGTGGGCTTTGTGGCTGGCTGGTAAAGGACAGCCCGAGCCGACTATTGTGGTGATTTTTATTCTAGCAACCATCGTCATGCGGGCGGCGGGCTGCGTCATTAACGACTATGCCGACCGCAATCTCGACCAGCATGTGCAGCGCACCAAAAATCGCCCACTTACCACTGGAGCATTGACCAGCACACAGGCATTGAGACTATTTATACTGTTAATTGGTATCGCCTTGGTGCTGGTTTTACAGCTCAATGCTTTGACCATATACCTTTCAATCATTGCCGCATTATTCACCATAATCTATCCGTTTGCCAAGCGATTCACTCATCTACCGCAATGCGTTTTAGGGTTGGCATTTTCGATGAGTATTCCGATGGCATATGCCGCACTCACCGAGAGTCTGATTTTTGAAACTTGGGTTTTGTTCGCTGCTAGTGTTCTGTGGACGATTGCTTATGACACTCAATACGCCATGGTTGATCGTGATGATGATGTGTTAATCGGTATTAAATCCACTGCCATTTTATTGGGCAGATTCGACAATCTAGCCATTGGTTTACTACATAGTGTCGCCATTTCGTTATTAGCGATACTGGGCTGGATGAATCAACTAACGTGGCATTTTTATCTTGCGCTGGCTTTGGCAGCGGGGCTCGCCACTTATCAGCAATCCCTTTGCAAAGACCGCATTCGGGAAAAATGTTTGCAGGCATTTGTCAATAATAATTGGATTGGTGCGTTGGTATTTCTTGGAATAGTGTTAGGATTGATACAATCCAACGTGCTTTCACAATGACCAATATTAACACCATAAAATTCTGTAACCGATGTGGAAACTCGGTCACGCTGGTAATCCCAGCGGGCGACAATCGGCAACGTCATGTTTGTAACCATTGTGGTGAAATTCAATATCAGAATCCGAAAATTGTCGCCGGTTGTATTCCGATTTGGCAAGATCGCATATTGCTGTGCAAACGTGCCATCGAACCACGCAAAGGGTATTGGACAGTACCTGCTGGGTTTCTCGAAAACGGAGAATCCATAGAACAGGGTGCGGCACGCGAAACCCTTGAGGAAGCCTGTGCCGAAGTGAGCGATTTACAGTTATACCAAATTTATAGTATGCCTCATATTGGACAGGTTTATATGCTGTTTCAGGGTCAACTGCGCGGTCCAGACGATTATGGTGTTGGTGAAGAAAGCATGGAAGTCCAATTAGTGACAGAGCAAGAGATTCCGTGGGACGAGATTGCCTTCAAAGTGGTTCATCATACGTTGACACGGTTTCTGTCGGAACGGCACGCTGGAAATTTTAATTTTATGGTGGATAGTATTCTCTAAAATAATAATTTGAGAATTTTTTGTGGACATTAAAATTCGACTTGTTAAGTGATTGATTCTGATACACCAAAGTGGTTACTTTTCAAAACAAAGAAGCTGTGCAACGTCAGTAACCAAAAAGTTATTCACAAATCGTAAGTGCGTTCTAAATTCAATTTTAAGTTAGCTTGTTTGCTTGTCTAATACGATTAAAGATCAAATATAACCAATTGATTTATAATGATTATAAATAATTTTTGCTATTTTTATGCACTTCTCATTGGTCATCGTGAAAAGCGTTTGTAGAAGTCAACTTCCGCGACTTATGCACAAAGTTATCCACAGAATCTGTGAGTAAATCAACACCATCATTTCCTCACCAGATTGCCGTACCAGTTCCGCTTAGGCAGGTTTATGACTACCTCGCTAGTCATCAGATAGCACCGGGTATGCGCGTTGTTGCCCCATTTGGCAGACGAAAATTAGTTGGCATCGTCGTCTCCAATCATGCCTCTGAAGGCGAGTTCAAACTGAAATCAGTCGAACAGGTGCTGGATCAGGAATGCTGTATCGACACCAGTATGCTCAAACTGTTGCGGTGGGCATCCGCATACTACCACCACCCAATAGGCGAAGTCTTTGCCGCCGCTCTACCAGCCCGCTTGCGTATCGCCAAATCGCTGAGCAGTCCGCCAGTAGAGACGGAATATCGTTGTTTGCCCAGTTGCGACCCTGCCAGCACTTCCCAATTGCTGTCCCGTGCCCCTCGTCAACGCGCCTTGTTTGATCTGGTTAGCGCGCATGGCTGGGTGACAACCCAACAGATCAGATCACTATCAGGAGATGCCAGCGGACTGAATCACAGACTGCGCACGTTAATCGACAAGGGCTTGATAGAAAGCCGACGACATTCCCCGATTGCGCCAGCGCACCAGCCGTTTCTGGACAGTTTGACCGCGCAACAGCGCTTGGCAATCGATACCGTTGTTGCCTCTCTGGGACAATTTACCTCCTTTGTCCTGCACGGCATTACCGGCAGCGGCAAAACCGAGGTTTATTTGCATATCACCAAAGCATGCATTAACGCTGGTCAACAAGCGATGGTGTTAGTGCCAGAAATTGCCTTGACTCCTCAATTGGTCGCGCGTTTTACCGACCGGTTTGGGCATGGTGTGGGCGTGATTCACTCAAGCATGAGCGCGCAACAACGCTATCTAACGTGGTGGAAAGTCCGCGCTGGACACATCACCATTGTGCTTGGAACACGTTCTGCTATTTTTACCCCGATGAAAAACCCCGGGGTCATTATTATTGATGAAGAGCATGACATTTCATACAAACAGCAAAGCGGATTTCGGTATCATGCACGCGATTTAGCCATAAAACGAGCTAGTCTTGATGGTGTGCCGATTGTGTTGGGATCAGCGACTCCTGCTATGGAATCGATGCACAATGTGGCATCAGGTCGGCATCGATTACTCACCCTGAGCCACCGTATCGGCACGGCTAAATTGCCTCTGATTGAGTTTATCGATACGAAAGTATTCGCCCTTGATGAAGGTCTCTCGGCTCCGCTTCTTGACGCAATTCGCGAACGCTTGCAACGCCAACAACAGACCATTTTATACATCAATCGACGGGGTTTTGCACCGATAGTCCAATGCAATGCCTGTGCTTGGCGGGCTTGTTGTGACCGCTGTGATGCCTGTCTAGCATTTCACAAAAAAACCACCACCTTTCGTTGCCATCACTGTGGCAAGACTGACAAGGCACAGGGGAATTGTCCACAATGCGGTCAGGTGCTTTTTTATGCTGGAATCGGTACCCAACGGATTGAAAACAAACTCATCGAGCATTTCCCTCACGCCCGAATCAAGCGCTTTGATCGTGATGAGATTAACACGCAGAGGAAACTTGAACACGCCTTAGAACAAATCAATGCCAGACAGGTCGATATCATCATCGGCACACAACTCATCGTCAAGGGACATGATTTCCCTGCGGTTACGCTAGTTGGTGTTATTGACCCCGATCAAGGGTTATACAGCATAGATTTTCGTGCCCCCGAGTATCTTTTCCAGCAACTGGTACAGGTGGCTGGTCGCTCTGGTCGTAGCCAAGCCGCTGGGCACGTTATGATTCAAACAGCGCATCCGCACAACCCTTATTTACATTTAATTCGAGCACATGATTTTAACCAGTTCTATCACTATTGTAGCGAGGAACGCAACTTGGCTAAGCTCCCACCATTTGCATACCTTGCCCTGTGGCGAGCGGAGTCAACCGACAATCAAACCAGCCTGCAATTCCTTCAATTTGTTAGCCTATGTGGGCGTAACATTCTGCCGCGTACTTCGCCCAAAGCCATCACCATAATGGAACCAATCAGCGCGCCGATGGAAAAACGTGACGGAAAATTTCGTGCCCAGTTATTGGTTACGGCAACGCACCGAAAACCGCTACACCAACTCATCGCCGTTTGGTTAAATACCATCGAAAGCACCCCAGCAAGTCGCAAAGTGCGCTGGTCTATTGATATAGACCCCATGGACATGTTTTAATTGGTCAGCATGTTTTTGGATAACCTAAAGGCGAAACCATCTTTGCGGTTAAAGAGTTTAAGGCGACCGGACCGATTACCGTACTAGAAGCGGGACTCTAGAGACGGTGCAACAAACACGGGCTTGGTCGCTTATGTTCTGCGTATTCATTGTAAAGAGCATGGAATCAAAAGCCTGAAAGTACTTATGGCAGATACGCAAGTACGCTTTACGCCTTTATTTGATTGCTATTGATGTGCTGTCGGCTACAGCAACAAGACACAAGCCGCAAAACTACTTGGCTTGTCGTGGGATGAGGTGCATCATATTCAATCCCGAGCGGTGAAAAGGGGGATGGACAGACGCTCTGTTGAGGAAGTGAAACATTGGCATCGATGAAAAAAGTTTCCGCAAGGGGCAATCTTATGTCAGCTTGCTGTACGATTTAAATGCGTCCAGAGTGCTTGAGGTCATGGCAGATAGAACGACGGAATCGGCAACCACATTGTTATCCATGCTTCCCGAGCAAAGACGCAATGAAATAGCGGCGGTTGCCGTGGATATGTGGGATCCTTTTATGACGGCAGTTGGAACGACTTTACCGAACGCCGCTATTGTTCACGACAAGTTTCATATCGTCAGCTATCTTACAAAAATGGTTGACGAAGTCAGTTGCTAATGAAAATAAAACATTAAGAGCCGCTGGTATCGATGATTTGGTCGGGTCTCGCTATACATGGTTACGCAATCCCAACAACTGGAGTGAAAAAGATAAAGCCACTTTTTCTTGCCTTCAATCAAAAGGGCTGAAGGTCACCCGAGCTTGGGCAATCTAAAGAGACGCTGCTTGATCTGTGGACTTATTGCGATGATAAACTAGCCCAAGCGTTCTTTAAGAAATGGTACTGGTGGGCGACACATTCACGTCTAAATCCGGTCATATCAGTCGCCAAGATGCTGAAAAACCATCTCGATAACATAATGACTTACCTGAAATATCACATCACCAATGCGATCGTAGAAGGATTTAATTCAAAGATTCAGTCATAAAATCGGCTGCCAGAGGATTTAGAAACTTCGAAAACTATCGCTTCTTAATTCTGTTTCATTGTGGAAAACTTAATCTATACCCATAGGGTTGCCAGAATAACCAAAAAATGAGGCCAGTTTATAAAAAATCACGTTGTTTGTGATTTGCGATGGGTGTTTTCTGGATTACGCAAAAGTCTCGTTTAATAACTAAGGACTTAAATATTCACAACAAGCCAAAAACACCATTTTCCGACAAGCCTCCATAGGAAACTCAGGAGAACCCTAAAAAAGATGGTTGGCTTTCAGCAATGCGTTTATCCTATGAACATGTCTTTGCTCACCGCAACCGGCGTGTTCGTTATCGTGGTTTGAATAAGGTGCAATTTCAGGTAGGCATACGCACACTGACTTTCAACCTCAAAAGAGTGATTACGCTGGGTTTTGAAAACATCAATTTGGTGCCTGCCTAGTGTCAATACTAGGATAAATCCGTCTTAAATTTGTCTAAAGGACAGATTTAAGGCACCCATAGCCTAAAATAGCCCATTGGGACTTAAATAAAGCGGACTATTGTCGTTTATTTGAACAAACATGTGAATTTTGACATTATTTTTCGATTAACCGACAAGCCCACCGTCTCGCAAGCAGGAATCCAGTCAAATGTTCTTTTCAAACCTAACCATCATTTTCAGTTCTCAATTAAAACAAATTGTTTTTGTGCATTTTGCTGTACGCGCCTTGTTGTCCGAGTAATTCTTGATGGTTTCCGCTTTCGATGATGCGACCATTTTCCAGAACCAATATTTTATCCGCATTTTCTATGGTGCCCAGGCGGTGGGCGATAATCAGGCTGGTTCTATCGCGCATCAACTCGTTAATCGCCTTTTGAATCAGCAGTTCAGATTGAGTGTCCAGTGCCGAAGTCGCTTCATCCAGAATCAGTAGCGGCGCATTCTTGAGAAAGGCTCGGGCTAGGGCAATTCTTTGCCGTTGTCCGCCAGATTGCAACATGCCTGATTCGCCAATCTGGGTATCTAGTCCGGCGGGTAATTTATCGGCAAATTCCATGACCTGTGCATGTTCAGCAGCGACGATTATCTGTTCGCGACTGTATTTGTCCATTGCCCCATAGGCAATATTCTCGGCAATGCTGCCATTGAACAACGAAATATTTTGGTTTACCAAAGCGATGTTTTCACGGAGATTTTTAAGCGATAATTCTTCCAGTGCAACACCATCCATACTAATCGTACCGGTTTGCACATTATAAAATCGCGCAACCAACCCTGCCAACGTGGATTTCCCACTCCCTGATCGACCTACTAGGGCACAGGTTTGTCTGGGTAACATCGTTAAATTTATATCCTTTAGAATCCAATCCTGCTGATTGCCCTGATTATTAGGATAGCGGAATCGAACATTATTAAAGCGAATTTCACCCCGACAATTTTCCAGAATTATTTTTCCATCATCCGACTCGGGTGCCATATCAAGCACTTCAAAAACACTTTGTGCCGCTGCCAATCCTTGCTGAATCATTGAGTTGACCTGTGTGAGTTGCATCGCCGGTCGCGAGATAAACCCTGCTGCGGTCACAAACGACACAAATTGCCCAGATGTCATATCGTCTAGTATTGATGGCTGCATCGCAACAATAATCAATCCCGCCAGGGTCATTGCAAAAAGCAGTTGTATCACGGTGGCACTAATGTTCATCGTCATAACCAGCTTGATGCGTTGCTTGAAATCATTGGCAATCACGTCTCGGAACTTCTTATTCTCATGTTCCATACCAGCAAAAATCTTGACCACCTGATAACCGCGTATCACTTCGCCGGCGCGTTCGCCGACATAGCCCATCGCATTTTGGATACGATGACTGATTTTTCGAAACTTTTTAGTCACCACGATTGTAATCAATGCCATCAGCGGGGTTGCCACCAGAAACAAAGCACTCAGTTGCCAGTTGAGATAGAACATGTAACCGAGCAAACCTAATATCGTCAAACCACCTCGAACTACAATACGCAATGAGCCAATCGAAGCAGAAGCGATATTTTCCACATTAAATATCATCTTCGACAACATACTGCCGGAGGTAAATTGATCGTAATATTGGCATGGCAGCTCCAGCAAATGGGAGAATAAATTGCCACGAATTTTATTGATTATCCGCCGGGCAACATACTCCGTACAATACGCCCCGCCGATACTAGCAACACCACGAATAACGAATATTGCCACGATATAACCCGCTAATATCAGCCTGCTTTCTGAATTTCGGATCTCAATATTATCGACCAGCTCCTTCATCCACCAAGCAAATGCAGAATCACAAGCCGCGAAAACGGCAAAACAAAGGAACCCAATCAGCAAATAAGAGACATCCGGTTTAACAAAGGCGAGTATTCGAAGGTAAATCGCAATCCCGGTTTTTTTGTGTGTATGGGTAGAGCCCACCATCGGAGAATAATAAAATTGATTCGACTTAGAGTGCTTCTATATTAACACTTCTGCGGGCGATTCTGGGTGCTGCAAAATATTCTTGTTAGCCCAAAGCAGCAATGTCCTCTTTGTCCAAAGCTAAAATGGGACTGATTTTGAACTAACCGAGAAGCCCATCATCGGCATTTTGCAAAAGCTCGTAGATAAGGGGCTTGTCGGAAAATTGGGTTTTTGGCGAATTCAACCCATAAGTGCAACACTCGGGTTTATATTATGATCTATTCCCATTGCGCGGGAAAAGACCTCCATAAGGGTTTTATACCCCAAACATTTTCTAGGTCGGTTGTTCATTAAATCGGTCGCTTTGAACCGTCTTTTTCGGTGACTTTATGCAAAGGCATTTTCTTTGGAAAAAACTGCATGAGAAAGAAGTATGAGCAAACCATTGTGCCAGATGATTATTTGGCATTCAAGCCGCGCTCCCAAGAGTGATACGGTTTAGCTTCGTTAAGTTTCACACTCGAGTTGTTTGGCAAGCTCACTATGCCAACAAAATTCCCTGCCGTTATCAAAGGTTAGTGTCTTGAATTCACATAATACAAAGATAGTTTTCGGTATCCTGCTTGGTAAAACGGTCGGTCTTCTCGAGTAGTTTGACCTTGCCGCCGGAAATTCTTTCCAGCATCTGCCGATAGGAATGTTCGCGGGTGCGGAAAGCCTTGATAGTTTGTTCATAGATCGCCCTGCTCGGCACAATCCACAGCACAAAGCCGCTGTCCCGCTTGACGCGCTCCAGTGCGGCAACACCCAACAATGTCTTACCGCCGCCGGTCGGCACTTTCAGGCAGATATGCGGGATTGGATCGCCCGATGTCGCAGTGCGGGAGATGTATTCGGGAATGGCAAGGTTGCCGTCTTGTGTAATACCGGGCAGGTTGTTTTGCTCTTTCAAACTTTGCCATGCGGTGCTCGGATAGTTTTTTAATTCTTTGGGAATATCGAGCCCTGCTTCTTCGAGAACTCTACCCGCTTGTTCACTTTTCAGCCGTGCTTCCTTGAGTGCATCAAGCCAGCGATCTAACTGCTCAAGGGCTTGTTGCTGGTAGTTTTTGAATTGCATCGGCTTATCCGGAATGTGTTTGTAATGGTTAAAAAATAGAATGAGACTTTTGCATAATCCACAAAACACCCCTCGCAACTCACAAACAACGTGATTTTTTATAAATTTGCCTCATTTTTTCGCCCATGTTCTCTCAATCATCAATACGACACCAAAAAAGCCGCTATTTCGGCACTTTTAACCACTTTTAGTGGGTTTTTATCTGTTTTATTGCCCATTTAGGCACAACTCTCCTTTAAACGTTGCAGTTCTTTGAAAATATTCATCCCAGTTTTAAGGTTATGGCTCATGGCAATCAGATGTGCGCGGGTTTTGTTTCTGGCTAACCCCATGTATCTTGCCTTGCCTAATCCGTGATGCCGTTTGAGCAAACCAAAGGTGCGTTCAACCACATAGCGGACACTGCTATACATTTTATTCAGTGCTTTTTGTTGCTCCGTTAATGGTGTGTTGCGATAAGCTCGGTGCAAGATTCTATTGTTTGTCTTACCCAGTTTCTCGTCATTGTCTTTGTTGGCACTTGTGCCCTGTGGGTATAGGCACTGTCTGCGTAAACTTGTCCGTGCCTATCGCCTAACAGATGTTCAAACTCCTGTGAATCATGCACATTGCCAGGCGTATAGGTCATTTTCTTGATAAAACCATATTCATCGGTATTGGCGTGCAGCTTAAATCCGTAGGTACTTTTACGCCTGCCATCGGATGCCGTTTTCACGTTCCATGCCGCTTCTGGGTCTTGGGTATTGTCGCCTTGTTTGTTCTTTTTAGAACGCATTGCTTCGCCTCAATCACAGTCGCATCGATAATATTGACCGAGCCTGTGGCAACAATAAGACTGTTTTTAGCGAGATGATGATTGATCTGCACCAATAAAGAATCAAGCAGATTTTCGGTGTGTAATAAGTTCCTAAACCGCCAAATAGTGGAATGATCGGGTACTGCATCACTGAGACTCAAACCAATAAACCGGCGGAACATTAAATCCCGGGCTATCTGTTCTTCTTAAGGCTTCATCGCTTAAGTTATACCACGCCTGTAAAATAAGTATCTTAAACATCATCAAAGGCGGGCATACCCAAAGGGCACAAGTGCCGGCACACCGCGCTTGGAGGCATAAAGATGGCTGAGCGTGGTTTCGATCTGTTTCCAATCGATAATTTCATGCACATCATCTAGTTTGGACAATGACTTATGCTCAATTAAAAGGGCATCTGCGAACGAGTATTGGGCGGTTTGTTTCCAAGACATTTGACGGTATCCTCAAGGGTTTATTGAATGAACGCTATTTTACCATTTTAAGTGGGGCCCCGGGTGGATTTATGCAAAGGTCTCAGAATACTGCATTCCCTGAGTATGACATGCCGTTATGCTGAGTCTATCTACTTCATCTTTCCCATCCCATGATAACAACCCCTTATCAAACGTATGGAATGCTTTTGCTCCGCTGATAATTGCCGTTGCAATATGAACAGCGTCAGGTGTTGTTATTTTTCTTGTGGTAAAACAACGGTTGCGTATTTCTTGTGCTTTTTCGGCAACACGAATATCAACGGCAAGTATTTCCACTTCTTTCTTGTTTTGCATAAATCCGCGAAATGTTTCTATCGCACCGCTAGGCATTCTAGTTCCAAGCACTTCAGGATAAACCAAGGTGGAGACCCCCAGTCGGCAAGTGCCTCGTTGCACTTATTCAACCACCGCCCTGATAGACAAAATTCTGTCTCGGGGTACGGTATCTCCTTTAATCCAATCAATTAAAACCGATGAGTCCCAGCCAATTAACACTTCCGCCATTAAGCTTCCTTACTCCATTCGTCCCGCTGCTCTCTCACAAACTGTTCAGAAGACTTGTCGCCTGTTGCATCGGGAGCAATACCGTATAAATCCCGCAGGGAAGGGAGCTTCTCGCTTGGCGACAAAACCTTCATTTCCCGAACATCTATTTTATAAGGAAACGTAGCATCAGGACGATAAAAACACTTGCCCCACACAGAAACAAAACTCCCTAGAGCTTCTTGTACGTCCCGAATTAACTCTTGCGGAAATTTGCAAGCAACAGAAGACATCTGCGGCAAGAGAGTATAAATTGTGAAGGTGTTTGCATTTTGATGAATATTAACCCGCTCGAGTTTTCCGTCAATCGTGCTAACTACTTTGTCCTCCTCACTACGCGCTTTAATCAAATTTTCCCTGAACCGCTCGTCCAATGGATAAACACGTTTGACATCGTCATCAGTAAACGTTTGTATTTCGACCTGCTCAACTTTTTGAAGGTTGAATTCCGCTAGTTTTTGCAGGGCAGACAGAACAGGGTTGGAAAGATTGTGGGCTTGCCCCTCAGCCACTGAAATCAGGTTTTTCCTGATACAGTTAAAGGCTGCAATGGTCGAGGAGTTATCTCTGCCTTTTGGTTCACATGCTATTATTGCAGGGCTAGAATGAGAAAGACTGACAACATAAAACACCACCTTATCTTCGCCACTATTCTTTGTGCTGTTTTTTAGAAAATCAAGAAATTGCGTGGTTTTCTCCGCAAAAACAGACAATTCCAAATGGTGGTTGTTTTTTTCAGACCCCTCTATCTTGAAAATCAGCCTATTCTTGTGCATCATCATTTAACCCCATTCACTTCTAAGTATGACCGCCAGAAATTTCATACAGCAATCCACATCACAAATCCTGCCGCTCGGTGAGCTCGCCGCACTGGTCTTGGCTCGAATGGCATACTCGATGGGCTTGTCGGAAAATGGCGTTTTTAGCTTGTTGTGAATATTTAAGCCCTTGTTATTAAACATTTTATTTTCTTAAAATTGGACTGGTTTTGAATTAACCGACAAGCCCGTGATGCAAGGTTTTGTTGCTAACCATTATACCACCAACAAGGCTCCTTACGTTTCAGGGATTTCTATCTGCGGATCTGGGTATAAACCCGAGTGTTGCACTTATGGGTTGAATTCGCCAATTTTCTACCTACGATAACAGCACGGACGCGAAAGAACTCGATGTATGGATTCTGATTTATTGGGCTTTTAAGAGGGCTATGGCGTGTTCTTGGATTTGCCAGATGTGGCTGTTTGACTGGGTTGAGAGTAATTCGCTACTGCTAAATACCAGTTGCCAGATGTTGGGCGGGACGACTTCAGGTAGGGTGAAATGGATTGGATGCTCATATGCGTTCAGCAGAATGGCAAGCATGTCGGTATTCGCTTGTGGATTTTTATGCACATCTGAACTCGTCAGAATAACGGCGAGGGAGTGTGCTTGTTGCCAATCTGCAGGCATCATCGGCCTACCGTTTGGGTGTTGCCAAGCTACGCCCACCCGCCCGCCTACATCTGCGTCCGCATCTGATTGAGCATATAAATATTGTGGCTGTCTCAACAAATCGGTGTTGAGTCGCAGATTAATCAGCTTGCGTACTTGTGTTTGAAAATCTGGGTCGGTTGTCAATCCGCTCCAGTCCAGCCAACCAATCTCATTGTCCTGTGCATAGGCATTATTATTGCCGCCTTGTGAGTTACCAAACTCATCGCCTGCCAGCAACATTGGTGTCCCTTGCGATAGCAGTAAGGTGGCAAGCATATTCAGTCGTTGGCGGCGGCGTAAATGGTTGATTTCCGCTTGGTTGGTGGTGCCTTCAATACCATAATTGCGGCTGAAATTATGCGTATGCCCATCGTGGTTGTTTTCTCCATTGTGCAGGTTATGTCTAGATTCATAGCTCACCACATCGCGCAAGCTAAAACCATCATGACTGGAGATGAAGTTAATACTGGCATTTGGCATACGTCCACCTGCTTCAAACATGTCGGCAGAGCCATGTAGTCGTTTTGCTAATTCACCCGCCTCACCCGCATCTCCACGCCAGAATCGCCGTACACTATCCCGATAGCGGTCGTTCCACTCTGCCCATGCATGCGTGAATTGACCTAATTGATAACCGTCCGTACCGATGTCCCACGGTTCGGCAATCAACTTAACCCCTTTGAGAACATCATCGTGGGCGATTTTTTCGAGTAGCACATGGTCAGCACGAAAACAATCCGCACTCCTGCCCAGCACGGGTGCGAGGTCAAAGCGGAAACCATCGACACCCATTTCCTCGTGCCAATACCTGAGGCTGGCGAGTACCAACTCTTGAACATGCGGATGGTCGACATTCAGCGTATTTCCACAGCCGCTATGATTGACGTAGTGCCCCGGTGCATTCGGACAGGTTCGGTAATAAGCCAGATTATCAATACCACGAAAACTTAAGGTTGGTCCGTGTTGGTCGCTTTCACCCGTGTGGTTGTAAACCACGTCGAGAATTACTTCAATACCTGCATCATGAATGGCATCGACCATTTCTCGGAACTCGGTGATGGCATCACCACCTGCATACCGAGCTGCGGGGGTAAAAAAATTGATACTGTTGTAACCCCAAAAATTATTCAGCCCTCGTTTCATCAGAAAGACTTCGTCAATGAACGAATGTACCGGCATCAGCTCAACGGCAGTAATGCCCAATGCTTTGAGATAATCAAGTATCTCTGCATGACACATCGCCCGGAATCGTCCACGCTCAGCTTCGGAGACTGCCGGGTGACGAAGGGTAAAACCGCGCACGTTTGCTTCATAGATAATGGTTTTTGACCACGCGGTATGCGGTCGTGATACTGTCGGAAAATGTTGCTTTGCCGTAACCACGCTTTTCGGCACATAAGGCGCACTATCCAGTGTGTTGATGCGCATTTCCTCGACCACGCATTCAGATTTAAAATCAAACACGGGCGGTGCCCAAGACATTACGCCGTCTAATGCCCGCGCATACGGATCGATCAACAGCTTATTGGCATTAAAACGAAGCCCCTGTGCGGGTTGGTATGCTCCGTGGACGCGATAACCATAGCGTTGCCCGGGCTGGCAAGTGGGCAAATAACCATGCCAAATAGCATCATCCCTCTCGGGCAACATAAAACACGCTGTTTCATTGCACTGCTCATCAAATAGGCACAGCTCAACCGCCTCAGCACGCGATGAATACAAAGCAAAATTGACCCCCTCACCATCCCAATACGCCCCCAACGGGGTAGCACAACCTGACTCTATTCGTCGCATTCTCTGTATTCAATGATTGCAGGTATCCTCATCATCCACGCTCGTTCAAAGCAGTTTAAGCGTATCTGCCAACGCCGCACTCCACGGAACGAACTGAGGCGGCTGGTTGCATTTTTTACACACCGCCCCTCGGGCACGTCTATTTCTAGTGATGGCGAAACAGCCACTTGGACATTGCATAATCCAGCGCGGCGGGCTAAACACAATATTATGGCAACGCTCGGCAGTGCAACCAATCTCGCGGGCAATTTTACGCCACACGGCATCATGATGGTGTTCAACCCCTGCCAACGCATGGGCAATTTCATGCAGAATGGTGTCCAGTATGTCTTGCTCGGATGCTTTTCTCAAAAAAAGTCGGGCAAGCGAAATTTGTTTCGTGTGGTATTTACACGCCCCCGCTCGACTCATCGAGTCATCTAAACAGACCGACCAGTCACTCAAGTTATGTTTGCAGAGCAGTTCACAGCATTGTTTAAGTGCATTTTGCTCCATGTCGGCATAGTTTATCGTCTCGCCGCACGGCTGAATAAGCTGATAAGGAACTCGATAGCGTTTTTCATTTGAGACCGCAATATGTGCATACTTCGGACCAAGTGTCGCGACAGTGCCGTTCAATGTTTGTCCGCGAAATACAAACTGAACCGAGTCATTCGGCGATATTCGGGCTTTCAATTTATCCAGATAGTGCATTACATATCAGTCCGATTAGGTTGTTGTGGCAACAATAATTCATGTTCGATAATTTAGTGAGATTTACACTTGTGCCCTGTGTATAGTCGGAAGTGCGGCTTCAGCCACGCAAAACCATTGTGAGTTTGTCGGAAAATGGCGTTTTTAGCTCGTTGTGAATATTTAAGTTCTTGTTATTAAAGATTTTATTTTCTTAAAATTGGACTAATTTTGAATTAACCGACAGTCCCATTGTAGATGGAGGGGCTAATGAGACCCACAGGACACAAGCGCAAAGGTCTAAGGCAATCATTTAGGTTCAATCATATTCAATGTTCACTCAAACCGAATAGGATCAAGTCGCCAGATGTCGCGATTATAATCACGGATGGTGCGGTCGGTTGAGAATCGACCAGAGGCAGCGGTATTGCGGATACTCGTCTGCGTCCAGCGTGGCACATCTTTGAATGCTTCGCCGACGAGTGTTTGAGTGTCGATGAAACTGCGAAAATCCGCGCTCGTCATCCACGGGTCAGCGGGATTGCGTAACGCATGCAATACGGCATCGAATACGCCGGGTTCAGTGCGGTTAAAATGACCGCTTTCCAGCAATTGAATGACGCGCAAAAAATCCTCGTCTCCATCAATAATCGCTTGTGGATTATAATCGCAACCGAGTTGCACAATGTCATCGACTGTCAATCCGAAAAGGAAAAAATTCCGCGCTCCAACCGCATCGAGAATCTCGACATTAGCACCGTCCAATGTACCTATCGTCAATGCCCCATTCATCATAAATTTCATATTACCCGTGCCGGAAGCCTCTTTGCCAGCAGTTGAAATCTGCTCGGACAAATCGGTCGCCGGACAAATCAATTCCATCGCGGAGACATTATAATCGGGATAAAAGATAAGTTGTAGCCGCCCTTGCATGGCAGGTTCTGCGTTAATCACAGCAGCGACATTATTGATACATTTAATTATATTCTTTGCCATAACATAACCCGGTGCTGCCTTACCACCGATGATGACCAAGCGCGGCACCAGCCCATCGTATCCACGACTGATACGGTCGTACAGATGCACCACATGCAATAAATTCAACAGTTGTCGCTTGTATTCATGGATACGTTTGACCTGTACATCAAAGAGCATAGCGGTATCGACTGCCAGGCCAGTACGTTGTTCGATGACGTGTGCTAGACGGGTTTTGTTGGCGTTTCTGACGCTACGCCACTGCACATTGAAATCCGAATCAGTCACAAAATCTTGCAATCGTGCTAGTTGTTCGAGGTCGGTAATCCAGTCACCACCGATGCTATCGGAAATCAGCATACTCAAGCCCGGATTACAGCTCGCCAGCCAGCGCCGTTGGGTTACGCCATTGGTTTTATTGTTGAACTTCTCTGGCCAGTGCTCGGCGAAGTCTTTGAGCATACCTTGACGCAACAATCTGGAATGAAGTTCTGCAACACCATTGACCGAGTAACTACCGACAATGGCGAGATACGCCATGCGTACCATCGGTGGTTGCCCCGACTGCTCGGATTGAATGAGCGACATACGCACCCAGCGTTGCTCATCGCCAGTCCAGCGTTCGCTGACCTCAATCATAAAACGGCGATTGATTTCGTGAATTATTTCCATAATGCGTGGCAACAATCGCGCTATCATTGCTTGTGACCATAGCTCCAGTGCCTCAGGCAACAAGGTGTGGTTGGTATAAGCCATTGTTTTTCGGGTGATGTGCCAAGCGGTATTCCAGTGCATACCGTGTTCATCCATTAGCAGACGCATCAGCTCAGGCACTGCGATTGCCGGATGCGTATCATTCAGATGAAAACAATTGTTGGCGGCAAAATCATCGAAGTTATTGCCATTATTTGCCAGCCAGTCCGATAACACGTCTTGCAAACTGGCTGAAGCGAGAAAATACTGTTGTCGCAAGCGTAGTTCCTGACCATTTTCGGATTCATTATTCGGATACAACACCAGCGTAATATTTTCAGCGGCATTTTTCGCCGCCACCGCATCGGCGTAGCTTCCAGCATTAAATTCATTCAAATCAAACTCATCGGTTGCCGCTGCCGACCACAGTCGCAACGTATTCACCACGTCATTCTGATAGCCCGGTATGGGCACGTCAAATGGGATTGCCAACACATCGTGGGTTTCAACCCAGCTATGCCGTGTGCGTCCATCCTCATCAACACGGCTTAAGCATCTGCCACCGAACTTCACGATACGGCTTAATTCAATCCGCTTAATCTCCCAAGGAAAGCCGCCGTGCAACCATGTATCTGGCTTTTCAACCTGTCGACCATTTTCAAAATGTTGACGAAACATACCGTAGTGATAGCGAATGCCATAACCCATCACGGGCAATCGCAAGGTTGCACAACTGTCAAGAAAACAAGCCGCTAATCGCCCAAGCCCACCATTGCCAAGACCAGCATCCTGTTCCTGCTCATAAAGCGTCTCAAGCGTAACACCAACCTGCTCCATGGCATCACGCGCAGACGCTTGAATATCCAGACTCAACAACGCATTGCGTAACAGCCGACCAATCAGAAATTCCAATGAAAGGTAATACGCACGGCGGCTATGCCCGCGCTGCAACGCCTTATTCGTTTGCGTCCACCGCTCCATCAACCGAACGCGAGTCGCATAGACCAATGCCTCGAACAAATAGGGTTGCTGCTGAGACACCTGACAACCCTGCATTCTGCCAAAATAATGTGCAAAATCCTCCAACAACGCATCGGCATCCATTCGCAATGCAGGTGCTTGTAATCGGATGTCGTTAAGGGCAGTCTCAGTGTTGCCCGATTGTGTATGTGTATCCATAATGTTCTTTAGTCTTTATCGGTGACTTTTGCATCATTCAAAAAATGATTAAGAGTGGGACTTTACCGATTTTTACTCATCGACAATTGCTCCTGCATTGTTCTAATAAATTACATCTATGTAACGATGCAAAATCGGCATACCGTACATCATGGGTTTGTCGGAAAATGGCGTTTTTAGCTTGTTGTGAATATTTAAGTCCTTATTATTAAACCTTTTATTTTCTTAAAATTGGACTGATTTTGAATTAACCGACAAGCCCATCCTGTACATAACCGATTTTTACTCATCGACATCTACAACGGTTTTGCACGAATGAAACCGCACTTCCGACAATGATGCAATGCTCTCTATCGGTATCGATGCTGGTTGGGTTTACAAACACCTTGTTATCCCCGACTCGCCATTCCCAACTCATCATTCCTCAATAATCCAGTCCTACCGTCGTTCCTGCGAAAGCGGAAACCCAGTAAAAGAGCCAAACCCGCTAGGGTTTTCTACATGCAACACGACCTATCGATAGATTATTGCAGTCTGGGCAAAAAACTGTACAAAAATCCAACATTCGCCACTCCGTAGGAGTGATGCCTTTGTAGCCAATCCAATGACAATTTTATTAGCTCCGTAGAAGCGACATCTCTATTCATTCCATCCAAATAAATATTTTTCGTCATACCCTATTTCAAATTTTTTCAATAAATCAATATATTCATCATTATAAAAGATGGCGAATTCAACTCATAAGTGCAACACTCGGGTTTATATTATGATCTATTCCCATTGCGTGGGAAAAGACATCCATAAGGTTATACCCCAAGCATTTTCTAGGTCGGTTATTCATTAAATCAGTGGCTTTATGCAAAGGCATTTTCTTTGGAAAAAGTATGAACAAAAAATATGAGCAAGCCATTGTGCCAGATGATTATTTGGCATTCAAGCCACGCTCCCAAGAGTGATACGGTTTAGCAAAATAAGTTTCACACCGAGCTGTTCTCTCAATTAGACCCACGAGACCCTTTAATCCAATTAGCCAACGTCATCGACTGGAAGGTCTTCGAGGATGCATTTAGCAAACACTATTGCCACGATAACGGCAGACCCTCAAAACCAATACGCTTAATGGTCGGGTTGCTGATGCTCAAACAACTGGAAAACCTGTCCGATGAGAATGTGGTCTTACAGTTCAAGCGTAATCCGTATTATCAATACTTCTGCGGTTATCCAACCTACACCCCAAACGTGCCTTGCAATGCAACCGAACTGGTGCATTTTAGAAACAGAATCGGTGTCGCAGGTTTTGAACTCGTTTTTAAGATGAGTGTGATGTTGCACGGCAAAAAAGCCAATGAAAACACTGTTTTGATTGACACCCATGTAGAGAAGGGAAAAACAGGAAAAAAACATCACCTATCCGACTGATTCTAAACTAGCCATCAAAATTATCAACCGTCTCAACAAATTGGCGAAAAAACAGGGCATCAAACAACGCAGAACCTTCGTAAAAGAAGTTAAAAACTGCCGCTTACGCATTCGCCACTTCCGCCATGTTAAAAAGCGCGCATCCGCTAAAAAGGCATTGAAACGATTGCGAACCATTGCTCATATTTTAATCCGAGAACTACAAAGGAAACTACCCCAACACGGACTGCTTGAAACCTACCAACCAGACTTCTTGTTTTATCAGCGGCCTTTTATAAGCAGGCGTGGGGCACAACAACCCAAAGACAAAAATAAAATTTATTCCCTGCACGAGCCCCATGCTTATGCGATTGGCAAAGGCAAGACCACAAACGCTATGAATACGGCAACAAAGTATCCATCGTCTCGGCCAAAGACAGTAACATCATTGTCGGCGTTGTCAGTCATAAGAAAAACCAGCATGATGCAAAAACCCTACCCGATGCGATAAAACAAGCCAATAGCAACAGAACAAAACCCATCAAACAAGCGGTCTGCGACAGAGGCTATTGTGGGGTTAAACAAGTGGGCGATACTGCCATTATCCTGCCCAGCAAAGCCCTGAAAAAAGACAATCGTTATCAAAGAGACAAGAAACGCAAACTGTGTAAGCGACGGGCTGCCATAGAACCCATTATTGGGCATTTGAAATCTGATTTTAGGTTATCCAGAAACAGGCTTAAAGGACAAGTTGGCGATGAAATCAATGCTTTAATGGCTGCTTGTGCCTGGAATTTGAGAAAGTGGCTGGTTTTTTGTCACGTCTGCTATTTATGGCTTAAAAAAGCGCGTTTTGTCCATATTTTTGGTAAAAATCCCTTGGTCCAATTTGATTCAAGGTTGATTCACGTTCGCTGAGCTGCCGCTTGAAATATATTTTTACTTGTTAGGTCGGTTTTTAAGGGCCGACTACTTAAGTAGCCACCAATAAACCGGCACGAGATGTGAGTAAATCGTTCGTTGTATCGAGTTTATATGGTAGCATAGTCATAAGCCTTGAGTTGTACACCCGCTGGGTGATGGAGGGTTTTAGTGCAAACTATTATACCACCAAGGCTCCTTGCGTTTTAGGGATTTCTATCTGCGGATCTGGGGTACATGTACTCTTTTACTCTTTTAACTGAACAGCAATAAAGAAGTGAAACATGACGAGATACCCATTTGACTGAACACGAAAGATACCATATCCACCACTGGTCTGATTGCGCACCCGACCTAACGCAATATCAATCATGAACGATCACAAAGATAACCAGCACCGCAGTCGAATGGTTAAGAAAAAAGCACTCATCGACCAGCGTATTGCCCAAGCCTGCGAACAACGGGGCGTTTTAATCCTGATGAAGGGCAATGGCAAAGGCAAGAGTTCATCGGCATTCGGCACTATGGCGCGCGCACTTGGTCATGGTCAACAAGCCGGCTTGATACAATTCATCAAAGGCAGAAAAGAAACCGGCGAATACCGCTTTTTTAAGCACCACCCGCAGGTCGATTTTCATATCATGGGGCACGGATTTACTTGGGAAACGCAGGATAAAAATCAGGACATAAACGCGGCACAACAGGCTTGGGCAATAGCGCACAAGATGTTGCAGGATGAACGCTATAACATTCTAGTCTTTGATGAAATGTCCTATATGTTCAAGTATGAATATCTGCCGCTTGAACCGGTGATCGCGGCATTAACAGTGCGACCGAAAAATCAAAATGTCATTATTACCGGCAGAACCATGCACCGCTCGCTCATGGACATTGCCGACACCATCAGCGAAATCGCCGATATTGAACATGCCTTCCGTAAAGGGGTAAAAGCACAGCCCGGCATCGAATGGTAAGTAACGCCAAAGCACAATGCCCTGCCCTGTTCCTCTGTGCCCCGGCTTCAGGGCAAGGTAAGACCACCATCACCGCCGGCATAGCGCGTTATCACCGTAATCAAGGTATGGATGTGCGTGTTTTCAAAACCGGGCCTGATTATCTTGACCCGCTGATTCTAGAACGCGCTTCGGGTCAACCGGTTACCCAACTTGATTTGTGGATGGTGGGTGAGTGCGAATGCAAACAGATTCTATACCAAGCCGCATACCAAGCCGACCTGATATTGATTGAAGGCGCGATGGGAATGTTCGATGGCAATCCCAGTAGCGCGGATATGGCAGAATACTTTGGCATTTCCATCGCCATCGTCATTAACGCCCGTGCGATGGCACAGACCTTCGCCGCTATTGCCTCAGGCTTGGTCAATCACCGACCGAGATTGAATATTGCCGGGGTTATTGCCAACAATTTAGGCAGCAAACGACACCAGCAACTGATCACCGAATCCATACCAGAACAGATTGCGCTACTCGGCTGTGTTGGGCGTTTTCCTGATATTTCTCTTCCAGAGCGACATTTGGGCTTGGTACACCCCCATGAAGTCGCCGATATTGACCAACGATTGGACGCACTCGCCGAGCTGATGCAACAATCCGGGCTGACAACAATACCCGAGCCGACCACATTCACTGAATCCGCCACGATAGCACCACAAAAACGGCTCGCTGGCGTGACCATCGGCATTGCCAAAGACGATGCGTTTTCCTTTATTTATGCTGCCAACACACGGTTACTCGAGCAAATGGGCGCGACCTGCGTTTACTTCTCACCGTTGCACGACCACATCATCCCCAAAGCGGACGCACTCTGGCTCCCCGGCGGCTATCCGGAATTGCACCATCAAACGCTGTCCGCCAATGATGCCATGCGTCAACAAATAAAAGATTTTCACGCCAGCGGCAAAAAAATGCTGGCAGAGTGTGGCGGTATGCTCTATCTCATGGAATCGCTAACCGATGTTGCAGGTCACCGAGCAGACATGATGGCGATTCTGCCGGGCGATGGCATTATGCGGCAAAACGGTGGCTGTCAAGGTATGCAGATTGCGCCCCTGCCACAGGGCGAATTTCGTGCCCACGCCCACCATAGAACTCGCTGCGAAAACACCCTCACACCGATTGCCTTCGGCAGGAGACAATACCACTCTGCCCGCGGCGAAGCCATCTATCAAACCGACAATGTGACTGCCAGTTATTTACACCTCTACTTCCCATCAAACCCACAGGCGATTGCGGAATTGCTTTTGTGAATAACGGGTTACCTACTTGTGAGACTGTGCAACAAACGCTGACTTACCAACCACTATTGAGTCTTTTGAGTGTTGTACGGGTAAAAAAGGATTCTTATTAAAAGCAGGCGGGTAATAGCCTTGTTTGCTGCGAAGATAAGCATTTCTGGCATAAACAATCGAATATTGAACGCAAAAAGAAAGATGTCGCTTGATTTCTTGCATGACGGCTTCAATATCACCCTTGAATTCACATAATAAGTGGGTTCTCCTGAGTTTCCTATGGGCAAAAGCCAAACAATGCTCAAAAATGTGGTACAAATGTATTTTTTTATGGAGATATTCAAATGAAAGATACCGCATTGTTTACTCAGTTTTTGGGGCTTAGTGTCCCATGGCGAATCACGGCTATTACGCCGGATCTGACCGACAAATCAATGACCATCCAGATAGATTGGCCAAAGGGAACGAAAAGTGCGTGTAATACCTGCAATACCCTTTGTTCGGTTTACGACCACCGTGAGCAACCACATGGCGACATTGATGCGATGCAATTCAAGACGCGCTTGGTCGATCAGGTTCCGTGTATTCATTGGGCTTGTCGGTTAATTCAAAATCAGTCCAGTTTTAAGAAAATAAAATATTTAATAACAAGGACTTAAATATTCACAACAAGCCCTCATTGTAAAGAGCATGGAATCAAAAGCCTGAAAGTACCGTAGACAGATACGCAAGTACGCTTTACGCCTTTATTTGATTCGCTATTGATGTGCTGTCGGCTGCAGCAACAAAACACAAGCCGCAAAACTACTTGGCTGGTCGTGGGATGAGGCGCATCATATTCAATCCCGAGCGGTGAAAAGGGGATGGACAGACGCTCTGTTGAGGAAGTGAAACATTGGCATCGATGAAAAAAGTTTCCGCAAGGGGCAATCTTATGTCAGATTGCTGTACGATTTGAATGCGTCCAGAGTGCTTGAGGTCGTGGCAGATAGAACGACGGAATCGGCAACCACATTGTTGTCCACGCTTCCCGAGCAAAGACGCAATGAAGTAGCGGCTGTTGCCGAGGACATGTGAGTTCCCTTTATGACGGCAGCTGGAGCAACTTTACCGAATGCCGCCATTGTTCACGACAAGTTTCATATCGTCAGCTATCTTACAAAAATGGTTGACTCGGTGCGGCGAGCTCACCGAGCCGAAGTCAGTTGCTAATGAAAATGAAACATTAAGAGCCGCTGGTATCGATGATTTGGTCGGGTCTCGCTATACATGGTTACACAATCCCAACAACTGGAGTGAAAAAGATAAAGCCACTTTTTCTTGCCTTCAATCAAAGGGGTTGAAGGTCGCCCGAGATTGGGCAATCAAAGAGACGTTGCTTGAGCTGTGGACTTACTGCGATGATAAACCAGCCCAAGCGTTCTTTAAGAAAGGGTACTGGTGGGCGACACATTCACGTCTAAAGCCGGTCATATCAGTCGCCAAGATGCTAAAAAACCATCTCGATAACATAACGACCTACTTGAAACATCGCATCATCAATGCAACCGCAGAAGGATTTAATTCAAAGATTCAGTCCATAAAATCGGCTGCCAGAGAATTTAGAAACTTCGAAAACTATCGCGTTTCAATTCTGTTTCATTGTGGAAAACTTAATCTATACCCATAATATCAACCCGAGTGTCGCTACTTATGGGTTGTGGGCATTCGCCCCAGATACAAAACGCAAAAAAGCCCACCAATGGGCTTTTGAGGCTATGTCGATAACAACATAAAGAAATTGTTTTGAGGTCAATGGCGGAGAGAGAGGGATTCGAACCCTCGATACGCTATTAACATATACTCCCTTAGCAGGGGAGCGCCTTCAGCCGCTCGGCCATCTCTCCGATATTACCTACACGATAAACCAGACTGCCACCAATCATGGGGCAAGACGCACAAAACAAAGTGTCCGTGATTACATCACGGTCATAGGTCACGTTTTATCAACCATTACGCGGATTGCTGTCTGTATCCGACTGACCATCGCATTCATTGTCATTGTATCGATCGTCATCATAATCATCGCCTTGTTCGTGCTTGATTCGATAATAAATCTCTTCGCGATGAACAGGTACTTCTTTAGGTGCGTTTATACCGATTCGAACCTGTGTGCCACGCACACCTAATACAGTCAAGCGTACATCGTCCCCGATGTAAACTGATTCGCCTATACGGCGAGTAAGAATTAACATTTTTTTCTACTCCAATTTATAAAGATTCCAATTTTATTTACTCTATACACCGACTCTCCAACAGCCCTAACACCCGAACCATCAGAACTATCAGTATAAAGTATAAAGCATCTGACAAACAATTCTACCGTCCGTAAGTGCCCACCCACATCAGATGTCCTTGCAATCATCAGCCTATTCTAGCTCAAACGCCTTATGTAGTGTCCGCACAGCCAATTCGGTGTATTCCCTGTCGATGGTAACAGAAATTTTAATTTCAGAGGTAGAGATCATTTGAATATTGATACCCTTTTCTGCTAGAGCGTGAAACATCTTGGTCGCTATGCCCGCATGGGAGCGCATTCCCACACCAACAGCAGAAATTTTTGCCAGATTAATATCCCCGACAATGGTTTCAGCGTTTAAGTCTTTGATTACCGGTGCCAGCAAATCCATGCTTTTCTGTAAATCCTCTTGATTGATTGTAAAAGTAAAATCGGTTAATCCATCAACCCCGACATTTTGAACAATCATATCCACGTTGATATGCGCATCCGAAATGGGACCCAGAATGCTATACGCAATTCCCGGGCGATCCGGAACCCCGCGAACGGTTATTTTCGCTTCATTTTCAACAGATGTGATCCCTGAAATCAAAGGTTGTTCCATATTGGTATCCTCGTAGGTAATCAGTGTTCCCGGACCCGGCTCAAACGAAGACAGCACCCGTAGTGGAACATTATATTTTCCGGCAAATTCTACTGACCGAATTTGCATCACTTTTGCACCCGCACCAGACAACTCCAGCATTTCCTCGAAGGTAATTCGCTCCAATCGGCGAGCATCATCGACCATTCTAGGGTCGGCAGTGTAAACCCCATCGACATCGGTAAATATCCGACACTCATCGGCATTGAGCATCGCTGCCATGGCAACCGCTGTGGTATCCGAGCCACCTCGCCCCAGAGTGGTTATTTTATTCTCCCCGCTAACCCCCTGAAACCCAGCAACAACAACCACATTACCGCTTTCCAAGTCGGCATGGACGCGATCAACATCAATGCGTTCAATTCTGGCTTTACCATGCACATTGTCGGTCAAAATAGGAATTTGATAGCCGGTATAAGAGCAGGCCGAAATCCCGATTTTATGCAGTGCCAGCGATAGCAGGGCGATGGTAACCTGTTCACCAGTCGAAGTCAGCACATCCATTTCTCTTGCCGAAGGTTGCGCACAAATCTCTTTCGCCAGCCCAATCAGCCGATTGGTCTCCCCGCTCATCGCCGAAACCACGACCACTATCAGATCTCCACCGTTGACGCCACTTGCCACATTTTGTGCAACCGCATTGATGCGCTCGACAGAGCCGATGGAAGTACCGCCATATTTTTCAACAATTAAAGCCAATGTATAAAGTCAATATAAAGTCAATGTCGATCAGTAAAAAAACACTTGCCATTCAAACCCACCCGATATAGCGCATTCGTTAAACGTAATAATACCGTGCTGCCGCTCAACACGTTAGCAACGCCTTCAGCCGGACATAACCGCATGGTTAATCCATTGATAGGTCGCTTCGATAGCCTGCTCGATGCCCTGCACATTGCTCCCGCCGCCCTGTGCCAGATCGTGGTTACCGCCGCCTTTACCATCAACCAACGGAGATATATCGTGAATCAATTTTACAGCATGAAGATGTCCACTTAAGTCTTTACTGACCCCAGCAATTAAGGTTACTTTTCCCTTGTTTGCACCGACAACCAGCACCACTCCGCTTTGTAATTTATTACGCCACTGATCGACCACCAGTCGCATTGAGCGTGCATCAGCATCATCCTGTCGAATTGCGACCACCCGAATACCTTGAATTTCCCGAATTATATTGTTTTCCATGCCTGCGGTTGCCAAGCGGGTTTGCAATGCCTGAATTTTCCGTTGTTGTTGTTTTTGGGTATCCATAACGAAGGTGACCCGCTCGGCAAGGTCGGCAGAAGTCGTCTTTAATATGGCTGTTACCTGCTCCAATAATTCGAGTTGTTTACGCACCTCGCTTTCCGCCGCTTCACCCGTGAGCGCGTCAATACGCCGCACTCCAGCAGCCACGCCCGACTCGGCGTTAATTTTGAACAGACCAATATCACCAGTACGCTTGACGTGGCAACCACCACAAAGCTCGAATGAGAATGTGCCCATACGCACGACCCGTACATTCGCATCATATTTTTCGCCAAATAATGCCTCCGCACCAGCGGATTTTGCCTCATCCAGACTCATAATATCAATTTCAACAGGATTATTGGCACGGATATTGTGATTCACTAACGCCTCGATTTCATTACGCTGTGCCATACTAATCGGCTCGAAATGGGAAAAATCAAAGCGTAACCGTTGTGCCTCGACCAACGAGCCTTTTTGCTCGACATGGCTACCAAGCACTGTTTTTAATGCGGCGTGTAATAGATGTGTTGCGGAATGGTTATTGGCGTTTAAGTGGCGGCGGTTTGCATCCACCTCAGCAGTGCCTTGTTGTTGTAACGCAACCGTTCCCGAGACCATCTGACCAAATTGTGCAATCACCTTGTTGGCAAGGTATTGGGTATCGGTCACCTTAAAAACCCCGTCCGGAAAGGTAATCGATCCACGGTCTCCAACCTGTCCGCCACTTTCCGCATAAAAGGGTGATTCGGACAATACCACCATACCCTCATCACCCGATTGCAGTTTCTTTACCGCCTGCTTGTTGTTTAATAAGGCGACTACTTCAACCGCATAGTTCAGGTTTTGGTAGCCCACAAATGGTGTGTGCTCCAAGCCGTCAACCCGAATCTGTTCGTCGCCAACAAACTGACTGGCTGAGCGGGCGCGATGCCGCTGTGCCGCCATCGCCGATTCAAACTCAGCATTATTGATATTCAAGCCATGCTCGCGCGCAACATCGGCAGTTAAATCAGCAGGAAAGCCAAAGGTGTCATAGAGCTTGAAGACGGTCTCACCGGACAATGTGTCCCCGGTTAGGCGCGCAATTTCCTGTGCTAGAATCTTTAGTCCCTGCTCCAGCGTCTCATTAAATTTTTCGTTTTCTTGTTTTAGCACCCGCTCAACACGCTTGCGCGATGCCACTAATTCGGGAAATGCCTCGCCTAATTCGTCAATCAGTGGAGCAACCAGCTTGTGCATAAACGCTGTTCTGCATCCGTTTTGATAGCCATGACGAATGGCACGACGAATAATCCGTCGCAACACATAACCCCGCCCCTCATTTGATGGAATCACGCCATCAACAATCAAAAATGCAGTCGAACGAATATGATCGGCAATAACGCACAATGATTTATTCTCGCTATCCGTAACCGCTAAAATAGCCGCTGTGGCGGCAATCAGGTTTTGAAACAAATCAATTTCATAATTGCTGTGTACCCCCTGCAACACCGCTGCCATACGTTCCAGCCCCATGCCAGTATCTACAGACGGCTTGGGGAGCGGTTCAAGCTGACCCGCGCTAGTGCGATTGAACTGCATAAAGACTAAATTCCATATTTCCACATAGCGGTCGCCATCCTGCTCTGGCGAGCCGGGTGGCCCGCCAGCGACATCGGCACCATGGTCATAAAAAATTTCCGAACAGGGTCCGCACGGGCCAGTATCGCCCATCTGCCAAAAGTTGTCTTTTGCCCCGATTCGTATTACCCGCCCTCTGGCAACACCAATTTCATTAAGCCAAACAGATTCGGCTTCGTCATCGTCTTCAAAAACCGTTACCCAGAGATTGTCGACAGGTAAGCCGAACTCAATGGTTAATAAGTCCCACGCATAGCGTATTGCCTTGCTTTTGAAGTAATCGCCGAAGCTAAAGTTGCCCAGCATTTCAAAAAAAGTATGATGCCGTGCAGTATAGCCAACATTTTCCAGATCATTATGCTTACCACCAGCACGCACACAGCGTTGGGACGTGGTGGCACGGTTATAGGCGCGGGTTTCATGCCCCAAAAGCAAATCCTTGAACTGCACCATGCCCGCATTGGTGAACAACAAGGTCGGATCATTGGCGGGTACTAGCGAGCCGCTGGCAACCGCTACATGCCCATGCTTGACAAAATACGCAATAAATCGTTGCCTGATTTCGGTGGTTTTCATCTGTGTAGTCTAAATGAGACCTTCGTATAATTCAAAAAAATAATCGGAAGTAGGAATTTAGTGCTTCTCTTCCCTACGACCGCCGTGATGCGGTTTCGTCAGAAAGGGTTGGGACGTGTAGCGTACAGAACTAATTACTTTTTCCGCGATTGCGGTGTCAGTCCCCGCTTTCTATTCATGAGCAAATCCTCATGTATGTCATATACAATTCGGTTTTCCGTGTGCGACTTACCAGCACTTATGTGCAGGGAGCGCTGGCAGAGAAACGCTTCTGCCTTATCTGCACTTCCACCATCCAGAGCGGAACAGGGTGCCGTATGCAGTTTTGCAGGAGCAATAATCGGACACAAAAACATTCTAGTTAATAGATGCGCCCTATTAGAGACTGTGCAAGAAACCAACATTCGTCAATCAATTTTCCATTATGCAAATGTCTAGTGGTTAAATTGACCAATTTGTGTTGAGGTAAATCCTCTGCTCTGCAGAAATCGCGCCTGTTTCGCCCATTCCTTGAAGTTTGTAGGCGATTGTTCACCAAACTTTTTAATCCGCACTTGCTCTGCCAATGCACCCCATTGATGTTGGTAAACCGCCATAGCGCTGTCAATTAAGTCTGTGTCGATGTGGTGTTTATCCAGCTCATGTTTCAATATTGCTGGGCCTTTACCAGCATTAAAACGTGCCCGAACCAGCATCTCTGCAAAACGTTTATCCGATTGCATTCCCTGTTGAATAAGATCGCCTAGCACCTGCATAATAATAGCATCAGGAGCCAGTGCCTTAAACTTCTGGCGTAGTTCAAATGCACTATATTCCCGTCGTGCCAATAATTGACATGCTTTGTCTTTCAGCATAAGTAGTGGGGCGATTTTTGCATGAGGCGAGTCACGAGAAACGACTCGAGACGATAACAATTCGTCCAGATTTGTTTTATTCAACTTGATAACGTGCTTAATCCGCCTTCGCCTTGGTCTTCGCCTTTGTCTTTCCCTTTACAGGAGTAGCCGCCGGCTGTACCGCACTTTTCGGCACATCCGCGCCTTGAATAGATTTACTCTGCCGAATTATGGCTTCAATTTCATCCGCTATATCCTGATTCTCTTTGAGAAATGTACGCACATTATCACGTCCTTGACCGATTCTATCCGAACCATAGCTATACCACGCCCCAGATTTCTCGATACAGCCAACTTCCACACCAAGGTCGATAAGCTCGCCATGTTTTGAAATGCCTTCGTTATAAAGAATATCAAACTCAGCCTGCCTGAACGGCGGCGCAACTTTATTCTTAACCACCTTAACCCGCGTCTGGTTGCCCAATATCTCATCACCTTTCTTAATTGCACCGATTCTGCGAATATCCAGCCGCACGGAAGAATAGAATTTAAGTGCATTACCCCCCGTTGTCGTTTCTGGGTTACCAAACATCACGCCGATTTTCATACGAATTTGATTGATAAAAATCACCATGGTATTTGAGCGATTGATATTGGCAGTCAGCTTACGCAGTGCCTGCGACATCAAGCGCGCCTGCAAACCAACATGATGGTCACCCATATCGCCTTCGATTTCAGCCTTTGGGGTCAAAGCCGCCACCGAATCTATCACCACCACATCGACTGCCGCAGAGCGTACCAGCATATCGGCAATTTCCAATGCCTGTTCTCCAGTGTCCGGTTGCGACACTAGCAAATCGTCAATATTTACCCCAAGTCGTTCAGCATACGCGGGGTCAAGGGCATGCTCAGCGTCGATAAATGCAGCAGTGCCACCGAGTTTCTGTATTTCGGCAGTCACCGACAATGTCAGCGTCGTCTTACCTGACGATTCTGGCCCGTAAATCTCAATTACCCGTCCCTGTGGTAGCCCGCCAATACCTAGTGCAATATCAAGTCCGAGAGACCCTGTTGAGTAGCTTTTTATATCCTGATCGATACCAGAATCACCGAGTCGCATAACCGATCCTTTGCCAAATTGTCGATCAATTTGACCCAATGCCGCATCGAGTGCCTTACGTTTTTTTTCGTCCATTTAATTCCCTCTCGTGTTAGGTTGATTTCGTGTTGACTGTGTCTGGTTTCGTTTGCAAACAAACGGTAAGCAAAATTATCCCACATGCTCGGGTGTTGAACCAGCATTCAGAAACTATTTCTTGCTTGATTTTTCGGGTCATCGCAATGCCGATATCGAATTCAAACCGTGAGTACCCCTATCGGCTGCCTAATGGAGTAGCAACATTATAATTGCGAACATCATCATAAATCAGTAGAGTACGCAACCTGTTTATCGATATTCATACCATATCATGTCACGGAAAACCGTACCACAACATCGACACAAACACCATGCGGATATTGCCATCTCGGCGGACCGGCATGCACTCTATGAAATGGCAGTACAGTCAGTTGAAGCGGAGATTGATTTTGTTGACCAAACCTTCTCCAATATTCGCGGACAACAAGCAGCTTTTCTGCGTGAAGATTTCTGCGGCACAGCAAATAGTAGTTGTGAATGGATAAGACGACGACCGTGCAATCGTGCTGTCGGACTGGATTTGAGTCAGGAAGTGCTGGATTGGGGCATAAAAAACAATGTTAAGAAATTAAGCAAGCCACAACAACAACGCATTGAATTGATTAAGCACAATGTATTGCATTATGAGGGCAAACAGGCGGATATTATTGTGGCTATGAATTTTAGTTATCAGCTTTTCAAGACCCGAGACGAGCTACGGCGTTATTTTAGTCAGACACGGGAGAGTCTGAACGAGCAAGGGATGCTATTCATCGATGCCTATGGTGGACACGATTCATGGCGTGAAATCAAGGAAAACACCCAATACAAAGACTTTACCTATTATTGGGAGCAGGCGAAATTCGACCCGATAACAGCAAACATGATTTGCCATATTCATTTTGAGTTCAAGGATGGCTCGAAAATGAAACATGCTTTTACCTATGACTGGCGTATGTGGACATTACCCGAGCTTCAGGAAATTCTTGTTGAAGCCGGATTTAGCAAAGTAACGGTCTATTGGGAGGGAACCGATGAAGACAGCGGCGATGGCGATGGCGTTTATACTGCTGCCGAACACGGTGAAGCCGACCCTGCTTGGATTGTTTATCTAACCGCGGAAAAATAACACCGTATTCGATCAGCACACCCTTTTGAGACTGTGCCAAAATCAATATTGGGCTTGTCGATTAATTCAAAATCCTTGAATTCACATAATAAGTGCAACACTCCTAAGTCAGTCAAAGGGTACACTCGTACTCTTTTAACTGAACGGAAAAAGGGAGTAAAACATGACGAGATATACCCATTTGACTGAACACGAAAGAGACCACATTTGCCTCATGAATCAGCAAAACTGTACACTGACAGGAATCGCTAAAACCATGGGCAGAAGTTAAGTCAACCATCAGCCGTGAAATTAAACGCAATACCGGGGGCAACGGCTATCGCTACAAACAAGCCCACCGCTTTGCCCAAACGAGGCATCAACAAAAGCCCAAGCACATCAGGCTCAATGACGAGTTAAAGTTTCGTATTCAACAAAAGCTCGTGCTGTATTGGAGTCCTGAACAAATTAGCGGTCGGCAAGAAAATGGGGGGAAACATCAGTATTAGCACCGAATCCATCTATCGTCTCATTTTGAAAGACAAAGTAGCGGATGGGTCGTTATATCGATACTTGCGCCATCAGGGTAAGAAATATCGCAAGCGTTATGGACAGAACGATTACCGCGGACGCATCCCCAATCGGGTTGATATTGCTGATAGACCCAGTATAGTGGACAGTCGCTCGCGTATAGGCGTAGTGATAGAGGGGGGAGGCTGATTGTGTTATCGGTAAGGGTCGTCAAGGGGTGTTTGCCACCCTTGCTGAACGCAAAAGTAGGCTTTATCTCGCACTTCGGACTAAGAACAAAACCGCAAAAGAAACCAACGCGGCTATACTCAGGTTGTTAAAGCATATGAAACAACATGTAATGACACTAACCTTTGATAACGGCAGAGAATTTTGTTGGCATAGTGAGCTTGCCAAACAACTCGAGTGTGAAACTTAACGAAGCTAAACCGTATCACTCTTGGGAGCGTGGCTTGAATGCCAAATAATCATCTGGCACAATGGCTTACTCATACTTTTTGCTCAGGCAGTTTTTTCTAAAGAAAATGCCTTTGCATAAAGGCACCGAAAAAGAGCGGTTCAAAGCGACCGATTTAATGAATAACCGACCTAGAAAATGTTTGGGGTATAAAACCCCTTGGGAGGTCTTTTCCCGCGCAATGGGAATAGATCATAATATAAACCCGAGTGTTGCACTTATGAGTTGAATTCGCCATCAGTCCAGTTTTAAGAAAATAAAACATTTAATAACAAGGACTTAACTATTCACAACAAGCTAAAAACTCCATTTTCCGACAAGCCCATATTCTCGTAGGGGCGCATATTTCTTTTGTTTCGCTCCTATGGAGCTTAGGCTGTATCATTTATTGTGCTACAAAGGGATCATCCCCGCGGAATTTTATATTTCTGCGAGAGAAGCTGTGCAGAAATCCAACATTCGTCGATCCTACCCCCCTACCTCCTGAGTTTGACGGTTGATGAGACTTTTGCATAATCTACAAAACACCCATCGCAACTCACAAACAACGTGATTTTTTATAACCTTGTCTTATTTTCCTGACTTCGACGGTTCGCTCCATCCATATCGCCCACAGCCCAGTAAACATGCGGGGTAGTAGAGAATTTGGTTTGTAGTGCCTATCTTAATATTTATATTGACTTCGGCGATGACATGGTATAGACCCACCCCCATGCTGGGCTTGTCGATTAATTCAAAATCAGTCCAATTTTAAGAAAATAAAATGTTTAATAACAAGGACTTAAATATTCACAACAAGCTAAAAACGCCATTTTCCGACAAGCCCATGATGTATCGAATCAAGCTGCAACACAAAGCCTTATCCCCCTGAAGTTATCCGCAATGCCTTGATTCATGTGCAACACAGTGTGTTCAAACACAAGCGCACCTAGAAAAGCTATGTCATGCCTTCTCAAATCAATTCAGAAACAAAAAAACCTATGCTGTGATGGGATTAAAAGCGACCACCACAGCTTACACGCTGTACTGATTATATAATCCTTCAATATCTGGGCATTTATAGTGCCTAGGTGTTTTTGTGTTCCTTTATAAATCAATGAGTTATGATGGTTGACCGTCGAAGTCAGGATTTTTTCGCCCATGTTCTCTCAATCATCAATACGACACCAAAAAAGCCTCTATTTCGGCACTTTTAACCGCTTTTAGTGGGTTTTAATCTGTTTTATTGCCCATTTAGGCGCAACTCTCCTTTAAACGTTGCAGTTCTTTGAAAATATTCATCCCAGTTTTAAGGTTATGGCTCATGGCAATCAGATGTGTGCGGGTTTTGTTTCTGGCTAACCCCATGTATCTTGCCTTGCCTAATCCGTGATGCAGTTTGAGCAAACCAAAGGTGCGTTCAACCACATAGCGGACACTGCTATACATTTTATTCAGTGCTTTTTGTTGCTCCGTTAATGGTGTGTTGCGATAAACTCGGTGCAGGATTCTATTGTTTTCTTTACCCAGAGACCTTTGCATAAATCCACCCAGTGGCACCACTTAAAATGGTAAAATAGCGTTCATTCAATAAACCCTTGAGGATACCGTCAAATGTCTTGGAAACAAACCGCCCAATACTCGTTCGCAGATGCCCTTTTAATTGAGCATAAATCATTGTCCAAACTAGATGATGTGCATGAAATTATCGATTGGAAATAGATAGAAACCATGCTCAGCCATATTTATGCCAGCAAGTGCGGTGTGCCGGCACTTGTGCCCTTTGGGTATACCCACCTTTGATGATGTTTAAGATACTGATTTTACAGGCGTGGTATAACTTAAGCGATGAAGCCTTATGAAGAACAGATAGCCCGAGATTTAATGTTCCGCCGTTTTATTGGTTTAAGCCTCGATCAAGCGGTACCGGATCATTCCACCATTTGGCGGTTTCGGAACTTATTACACACTGAAAATCTGCTTGATTGTTTATTGGGACAGATTTAATGACCATTTAGCTAAAAACAGCATTATTGTTGCCACAGGCTCGGTCAATATTATCGATGCGACTGTGATTGAATCGAAGTAATGCCGTCCTAAAAAGAACAAACAAGGCGACAATACCCAAGACCCAGAAGCGGCATGGAACGTGAAAATTGCGGCAGACGGTAAGCGTAAAAGCATCTACGGATTTAAGCTGCACGCCAATACTGATGAATATGGCTTTATCAAGAAAATGATCTATACGCATGACAAAATTCTAATGGCAAAACTGAAAACTAATAATAATGCTATTCTTTCATATAAAACAGGCTATAACGATACTGAAACATTAGATATCAACAAGATAAAAGAATCTGTAATTGATTGCCATGGGATTGTCGATTTAATTTTGAAGGATATACCCTTTGATATATTCGCGGTACTAGGAATGAGGAATTTATCTGCCTTCATTGGTGAATTATTCGCAAAGAGCCTAGGCGGCGTTCTCATTTAAGCCAACCAAATTATTGTTGCCACTAAAGACAACATTGCCATGTAGTTTCTCGCTAATCGTTCGTACCGTGTGGCTATTCTGCGATAATGCTTTAGTTTCTGAAAAAGTCGCTCCACCTGATTGCGTTCTTTGTATATCGTCTTGTCATAGTCGCGTCCTTCAACCCGATTTTTTCGTGGCGGAATTACGGCGACCGCCCCACTGTCTCTGACGCTCTGTACAAATGCATCGGAGTCATAACCCTTATCAGCCAGAATAAATTCGGTTTCAAATCCTTCAATCAGGGCATCCGCTTGACCATACTCTGAGGATTGACCCTCTGTTATAGATAAGCGAACGGGGTTGCCCAGCGCATCAACCATTCAGTATTCTAAATCCGGGTCGTCCCTTACGGCTGTGAAAACCCTTGCCCATACCCCCTTATGTGACCAGCGGTTATAACGCACATAAACCCGATGCCAATGACCAAAAGATTCGGACAAATCCCGCCATGGGGAGCCTGTTCTCGCTATCCACAACACCGCCTCAAGAAACAAGCGATTGTCTTTTGCACTAACGCCACTTTCGCCTAAGCTTACCCTGCAATAAATCTTTGATGCGGTCCCATTGGTCATCACATAAAATTTGTCGACACATTATACCCATTCTCAAAAAGCGGGAATTATAACGAATTCCACAGATTTTATCTTAAATGAGAACAGCCCCTAGTGGACAATCTCGCTATCGCTTAGTCCATCCCGATTGGTGGCCGATTAGTGGCAATCGCACGATAAATATAAGCACCCGAGTTTATTTCATCTGCACTATCGGGTGAACCTAAATCCAGATTCGTTTGACCTATAACGGCTGTTCTCTGAATGATCGAGGTGAAGGCTTTTGCATAGTCACCGATACAGAAGCTGGTGCGGTAGGTATCCTGACCGCTTTGCCTTTTTTATCGAGGAGGGGTATATCCAGTCCGAAGCGTTTACCGCCGCTATCTGTGCGTGCATAACCGCACTGGTCTTGGCTCAAATGGCATACTCGATACCTTCCGGGCTTGTCGGTTAATTCAAAACCAGTCCAATTTTAAGAAAATAAAATGTTTAATAACAAGGACTTAAATATTCAAAACAAGCTAAAAACGCCATTTTCCGACAAGCCCCTTCCGTATCACAATATTCAATGATTTTTGTTTGGTAGCCTGCAGCATCGATACGCAGGGCACTCACGGCACAGCCTTCGGGTAATGACTGCTGGCATTGCTTGATAAACGCCAGATTACCTTGCGCTGGCGGTACATGCCTTGACGGAAATCTACGTCCACAATCTGCCCTGTTTCCGCTATATGCCCGACCATCGGTATAAAGCCTTTGCGTTTGTTGTCAGTCCACTGCACTTGGGCTTTATGGGCAACAATTTCAGTGGTGTCAATGTCCAGCGTCACTTTCTTACAGCGATGCAAGGCTGCCTTCAATATGGCGTTATTGACCTTCACCCAAGCTACCATGGGCAACATGGATTTGCGGATATATTCCAACCCGCCTAAACCAGCCTCCAAGCGTGGGCGCTTGGGGAAGTTTCTTCATATCCAACACAGTGCCTATCATCTTGAATATGGCAACCTCATCCAAGTGAAAACTGCCTTCATGCCGCATCATGATGAATATCTTGGTGAATTTAGAGGGCGGGTACCCACGATTACTTTTTGGCAGAGGGAAGTGCTTATCGATTCGCTCAGACATGTTCAGGGAGTCCATTACTTCAGCAGTATTCAATAAACCGGCACGAGATGTGAGTAAATCGTTCGTTGTATCGAGTTTGTATGGTAGCATAGTCATAAGCTTTGAGTTGTACGCCCATTAGGTGATGGAGAGTTTAAGTGCTAACCATTATACAGCCAAGGCTTTCCATGTTTTGGGGATTTCTATCTGCGGATCTGGGTTTGAGTTTTGGGGTGACATTTTTTAAAATATCTGTTCCAGACAAGCATGCAAATTGCATAGAATAGACAGGCTTTTGAATTGCTTGGCAGTTTGGTACGAAGTGATTACCTATGGCGGTGAAAGTGTGTCTCCTTGATGGCGATGTGTTGTGAACTCGGTCAGGTCCGGAAGGAAGCAGCCGTAGCAACGATTTCGGGTGTTAAGGTCAGGTATGCTGGATCCGCCACCCTTGCCAATCTTGTCAAAGGCGTTCCAATAAATAAATCATACATAAACAATGAATTATCTCGCGCTTGCTCGAAAATACCGCCCGCAGATGTTTTCTGAGGTCATCGGGCAGGCACATGTTGTTGCGGCGTTGACCAATGCACTAAATAACCAGCGCGTACATCATGCTTTCCTGTTTGCCGGGACGCGCGGAGTCGGAAAAACCACGTTAGCGCGGATTTTTGCCAAGGCGTTGAATTGCGAAGCGGGTGTTAGTGCCGAACCTTGTGGTCAGTGTGTTGTTTGTCGAGGGGTCGAACAAGGAAATTTTATCGATTTGATTGAAGTCGATGCCGCATCGCGAACAAAAGTAGATGACACCCGACAACTGCTTGATAATGTGCAATATACGCCGACACAGGGGCGTTACAAGGTTTATCTGATTGACGAAGTACACATGCTCTCGATGCACAGCTTCAATGCGCTGCTCAAGACGCTGGAAGAGCCGCCTGAGCATGTCAAATTTTTGCTGGCAACAACTAATCCACAGAAATTGCCAACCACGATTTTATCTCGTTGTATTCAGTTCAATCTCAAATCAGTGGATGTCGTACTCCTGTCTAATCAACTCGAACAGATTTTGAAGGCAGAAAAAATCACCTATCAATCATCGGCATTGATGATTCTGGCACACTCCGCAAACGGTAGCGTGCGTGATGCGTTGAGTTTGCTCGATCAGGCGATTGTATTTGGTGATGGCAATATCGATGCCGAACAGGTCAGGTCAATGCTCGGCATGATAGATGATCGGTTTATGTTTCAACTGTTGAAACAAATCATTCAGGATGCACAAACGAATCAAAAGGGGATAGCGGTCTTGGAGACCGTATCTCAAATGGCAGAACGCTCGGTCGATTATGAGGCGGCACTGGATGAGTTATTAACTTTGATTCATAATGTTGCGTTATATCAGGTAAGTCCGCAATCCGTAGAATGGAAAGGCATCGACAGTGCTAATCTGGCAGATATTGCCACCAATGTCAGCGCGGAAACACTACAGTTACTATATCAAATCGGAATCATGGGCAAACGAGATTTTGATATTACTCCCAACCCGAGATCAGGATTTGAAATGGTACTGATTCGGATGCTGGCGTTTCAGCCTCGCGTACCCAAAGGCACTGCAAGCACACAACCCAAGCCACAAATTGCCTCCAGTCCCACAACCACACAAGTTAAAGAATCCAAAGAACAGCCGACAATCCCCAGCACTACAGATACGGCACAAGCCGAATCGGATGTGTCGCAACAACCGACCGACAAACCGATGGCAATAGACGCGCAGCAATTGATGACGGTCGACGGATGGCAACACTTCGTTCACGGTTCAGGACTGGGTGGACTTTCGAAGCAAATACTGATGAATATGGTGCCGCAGTCGGTAGTCGGCAAAGTCGTTAATCTGATGCTAGATTCTACAAGCAAACATCTGTTTAATGATGCACGTCTAAAAAAGATTCAACAACATTGCAGCGACAATTTATTGATGGATATACAACTTAAGGTAGAAATCAGAGACCTCAACGATACGCATGGTATCGAAACCCCAAGCCAACAACATGTCAGAGAAGAAAAACAAAAGCAATCCAACACCCAACAAGCATTCACTGATGATCCCTATGTTCAGGAACTGATTGATGTATTTGATGCGAAAATTGTCCCTGATTCTATAAAATCAGACTAGGGGCTGTTCTCATTTAAGATAAAATCTGTGGAATTCGTTATAATTCCCGCTTTTTGAGAACGGATAAATGTGTCGACAAATTTTATGTGATGACCAATGGGACCGCATCAAAGATTTGCCTAATTACCACCTAACATAAGCCTATATTCAGCAAGTTTTCCGGCATCGGTGGCGTTCTGAGTGCCGCGCAAGCAAGTCTGGGAATGAGGTCGCTCAAATCAATCCAGAAGCAAAAAAAATCTATGCTGTGATGGGATTAAAAGCGACCACCACAGCTTACCCCCTGTACTGATTGATATAATCCTTCAATATCTGGGCATTTGTAGTGCCTAGGTATTTTTGTGTTTCTTTATAAATCAATGACTTATGAGGGTTGACCGTCGAAGTCAGGAGTGCTATCATAGTCTTGGCTAGATTTTTGAATCTGATCTGGGGCATATTTCACACTGTATTTAGGACAATTTAAAAATTGTAATGCTTTGGCCTCTATGTCAACCCTAACGCGAATTATAATCTTTCAAGGTGAGGCTAACGATGCCCAAGTATCTCTCAATTGCCATTCTCGCACTGGCCCTTTTTATGGTTACATTTGCGGTGAACCTACAGGCGCCTTTGTATAGCAGCTACGTCGGGCAGAACGTTCTTGGGGCAACTGCAGTAACCGTCGCATTTGCAGCTTATGTTGCAGGTCTTATGCCAAGTCTTATGTTGCTTGGCGGCCTTTCGGATCGCATTGGCCGTCGGGTACCGATCTGTTTTGCCTTGTTACTTGGCGTTTTGGCAACCTGCCTGCTTGTTGTCGTTCCAAGCTGGGGCACATTGGTTTTTGCGCGGTTTTTACTGGGGGTTGGTACGGCATTCGCAACAACCGCGGGGACAGCCTATATGACAGAAATCATGGGTGAAGACCGCGCGAGACCAGCAGCTTTGATGGTGACATCAGCCACGTCGCTCGGTTTCGGCGGCGGTGCGCTCGCCACTGGCGTTAGCCTTACGCTGCAAGGACATAGTTTTTTGCCAGCAAGTTTTCTGGTGTTGTTCGTGCTTGCGCCCGCTATCGCACTTGGTGTTTTGGTGCTACCGCGCGTCGATATCAAAAAAACGGTATCACTATTGCGTTTGCCTGTCTTTCCTGCGGGCACATGGGTCTATGGAATTGCTATGGCGCTTGCGTGGTCTGCTACTGGGATGACTATCGCAGTTGTTCCGTTGCAACTGGAACAACATGATCTTGCCAGCTGGACGGGGCCTGTGATTTTCCTAGCAATTTTCATCGGGTTTCTATGTCAGCCGATCGCCAAAAAAATGACAAATGCAAGCGCGCTTGGCATTGGCTTTGTGATGGTTCCTGCTGGGTTTTGTACAATGCTCTTTGGCGCATGGAGCCAGCAAATCGCTTTGGTGCTTTTGGGAACAGCGATCACAAGCGCTGCATCATACGGCTTCTCCTACCTTGCATCACTTTCCGAATTCTCATTACGGGCCCCTGAAAACAGGGCGCGGGCGACAGCAGGCCTCTTTGTCTATGCCTACGTCGGTTTCTCAATTCCGGTCATTGCAAGTGGTGCGCTTGCCGATAAATACGGGTTGCTGAATGCGATGGGCCTATTTGGTGTTGCACTGGTCATTCTAACCGCGTTCGTTGTGTTGATATGGAAAAGGGACAGGTTTGTTTCTCGGTCATCGCCAGCTTAAGACCCATCAACCTGAACCACTCTTGAAATCGCATACGCAGAAAATTGGTTTTGCCAAAACACTCCGGTGTGCCCAAATTCATAGAGGTGACTTATGGAAATACTCCTAGACGCAAACGATCATCCTACTGTTTCCACAACCCATCCAAAACCGAGACAACTGCTCTCGCAATCAGCACTGCCACAGCACGGATGGAAAGGTGAAGCTGTTCAAGACATCAAAGCGCGGCTTGAAGGTGATGCGGATTTTCCCTGCGTTTTCTAGACCTGCTTCACAATAGGTTATTTTTATGCGAGGAAGTGCCTAGAGGTATCATTTTACCTAATTACCACCTAACATAAGCCTATCTTCAGCAAGTTTTCCGGCATCGGTGGCGTCCTGAGTGCCGCGCAAGCAAGTCTGGGAATGAGGTCGCTCAAATCAAAACGACGATTGAAACGATACTGAAATTCTGCCAAGTATCGCTGAGCATATTTAGGTCGAATAGCATGATAGGTACTGCGTAAGAAGATCTTTAAGTTACCCAGAATTGTATTGACCCACCTAATTATAGAACTCAATAACTCAGGTTTTTCGACAGACCCTCTCCCGCCGCCGCCGCACAATCTTGTCATGCAAGCAACCGGCCTCGACAACGGCATTAAAGCACGCTAAACCATCGGAGATAACGGTACTGCCCTCGGTCAGATGTTGCTGACTCCATGACTTAATCGCTTCTGTGCGGAAACCCTTTACGACCGACAACTTAACCCGAACTGGGCAATGATCGGCCGTGGTCTCTACCGCCGCTACAAAAGGTGTCTTACCTGCAGCACCGCGTCCCGGCTTGCACCCAGTACGCTCGCCGCCGAGATAGGCATCATCCAATTCAATCAACCCGGATAGTTTGTTATTGTGATCCCGCTCCATCATCACCTGCATAAGCTTGTGCTTCATTCGCCAGGCGGCATTGTAGGAAATACCCAGGTGACGATGCAGCTTCATGGCCGAGATGCCTTTCTTGTCCTGTGTAATCAGATAGATACCCTGGAACCATAGCGTGAGTGGTAGTTTGGTGGATTCAAAGAGGGTTCCAGCCGTCAGTGACGTCTGGCGATTGCAGCGATTGCACTGCTGAAGTTTACGGATGGTCAGCTGGCAGCACTTGTCGTGACCACAGGCCGGACACTAGAACTGATCAGCTTTCATCGACATCAATGAATCCGCACCGCTGGCTATTTCCACAGCCAGCGAATCTGCACGAGGCAATAATCTATTCATAAAAAACTGACCTGTCTTAATCAGGGAATCGGTATAGCTGGAATCGTCAGCCGTCGAAACTTGCTCCTCGAAAGCCGCTGCTAGGATTCGTTGCCACATGAAACAATAAAGAGTAAGTCCCATGAGCTCCATGTATGCGTAAGAAGCAGCACCTATTTCGTCCGGGTTTTCTGTAGCACGATTTATCACGTTTGCCGTTGTATCAATCAAACGCTGACGACACTTTATGAGAATTGTCAAATAGGATTGCATTGGTTCAACACCTTCTTGGCTAGCAAGGAATTCATCCATCTCACTTAAAAGAACTTTGAGTAGCTCCCCATTGCTGCGCACTGTTTTACGCCCCATTAGGTCAAGTGCTTGAACACCATTGGCGCCCTCATAGATTTGTGCAATTCTTGCGTCGCGCACATTCTGCTCCAGTCCCCATTCAGCTATGTAGCCATGCCCTCCCAAAACTTGTTGTCCCAATACACAGGCTTCAAATCCACGGTCGGTACAATAAGCCTTCTGAACAGGGATAAGCAAAGCCACCAATTGCTGAGCCCGAAGGCGACTGGACTCGTCAGGATGGAAACGGGAAATATCCAGCTGACTGGCTGTATATAAAGACAAAGCGCGACCAGCCAATACATTTGCTCTCATCGTCAACAGCATTCTTCTGACATCTGGATGTACAAGAATCGGATCCGCATTCTGCTCTGGTTGTTGCGCACCGTTTGCCGCTCTTCCCTGTACCCTCTGCTTCGCGTAGTCTGATGCTATTTGATAGGAACTATCAGCCAAACCGTTGCCCTGCACTCCAATGGATAGGCGCTCATAGTTCATCATCGTAAACATATGGGATAGCCCTTTATTAGGCTCGCCTACTAAATAACCAATAGCAGAATCGAAATTCATCACGCAGGTTGCCGATGCCCTAATGCCCATCTTATGCTCAATCGAACCACAACTTACTGGGTTTCGCTCATTTCCACTTTCGCCAGAATCATTCAACAGAAATTTCGGCACAAGAAACAGTGATATGCCGCCAGGTCCCGCTGGTGCATCTGGCAGCCTCGCCAGTACCAAATGAATAATATTCTCGGTCAGGTCATGTTCACCAGCGGTAATAAATATTTTGCTACCGCCGATACAATAGCTACCATCGGCATTCTGTACCGCTTTGGTCTTTATCATTCCGAGATCAGTACCCGCATGAGGCTCAGTGAGACACATTGTTCCAGACCAGATGCCTGCGTACATCTTCGGCAGGTATCTTTGTTTCAGCTCTTCACTGCCATGCTGACTCAGTGTTAACATAGCTCCAGTACTTAATATGGTGTAAAGTGCAAAGGAGGAATTAGCCGCGAATGCCATCTCCTCAATTAAAGCGGACAATATTTTAGGCATGCCCTGTCCGCCATAGTTTACATCTCCAGTCAGTCCAGACCAGCCGCCTTCAACGTACGCTGAATAGGCTTCTTTAAACCCTTTTGGAGTAGTCACTACACCGTCGGCAAAGTGGCAACCCTCCTGATCACCACTTTGATTGATAGGAGATAGTAGTCCCTCGGCAATTTTACCGGACTCTTCTACTATGGCGGTGATTAAATCATCGCTAACTTCTGCGGTATCTGGCATGCCTGCAAATAACTTCTCTACAGAGAAAACATTTTGCAGTAAAAATTGAATATCCTTCAGCGGAGCTCGATAGGTTGACATCTCTTTGTTCTCCAACAAGTTCTACGAAAATCGAAGCATGATTATAGATGATGCAGTCCGGAATAGATACTGGGCTTGTCGGGAAATGGCGTTTTTAGCTTGTTGTGAATATTTAAGTCATTGTTATTAAACATTTTATTTTCTTAAAATTGGACTGATTTTGAATTAACCGACAAGCCCATGAGGGTAAATAAATTGTAGGAGAGTCGGAAATTAACAGGTACAGTGCATTGGCAGCAAAATCTGAACACGGCAGGGTGTCGCCACCAAAATCTCGCTTCAGTTCCTTGATTCGGTTCTCGCTGTCCTCGCCACGTTGCCATATTAGTCATATTGGCCAGTGAGCAATCTCGCTATCCCGATTAGTGTCAATCGCACGATAAATATAAGCACCCGAGTTTATTTCCTCTGCACTATCGGGTGAACCTAAATCCAGACTCGTTTGACCTATAACGGCTGTTCTCTGAATGATCAGAGTGAAGGCTTTTTCATAATCACCGATACAGAAGCTCGTACGGTAGGTATCCTGACCACTGACCGCTTTGCCTTTTTTATCCAGCAAAGGCTGCCAGTCCGAAGCACTTACCACCGCTATCTGTGCGCCATAGCCGCACTGGTCTTGGCTCGAATGGCATACTCGATACCTTCCGTATCGCAATATTCAATGATTTTCCTAATTACCACCATAGATAAGTCGCTCTTTCCTGTATATAATCACAGTCTATCTATTTAATTCATAAGGGGTATGTCATGGTGCGTAATAAGGTGCAATTCCAGAAAGGGGTTAGTTTGAACGATTTTATCAAGCAGTACGGTACCGAAGACCAATGCTTCGATGCGCTTTATGCCTGGCGGTGGCCCAAAGGGTTCCAGTGTCCGGCCTGTGGTCACGACAAGTGCTGCCAGTTAACCAATCGCAAACTTCAGCAGTGCAATCGCCAGACGTCACTGACGGCTGGAACCCTCTTTGAATCCACCAAACTACCGCTCACGCTATGGTTCCAGGGTATCTATCTGATTACACAGGACAAGAAAGGCATCTCGGACATGAAACTGCATCGTCACTTGGGTATTTCTTACAATGCCGCCTGGCGAATGAAGCACAAGCTTATGCAGGTGATGATGGAGCGGGATCACAATAACAAACTATCCGGGTTGATTGAATTGGATGATGCTTACTTGGGCGGCGAACGTACTGGGTGCAAGCCGGGACGTGGTGCTGCCGGTAAGACGCCTTTTGTGGCGGCGGTGGAGACCACCGCCGAACATTGTCCAATTCGGGTTAAGTTATCGGTCGTAAAAGGTTTCCGCACAGAAGCGATTAAGTCATGGAGTCGGCAACATCTGACCGAGGGCAGTACTGTTATCTCCGATGGTTTGGCGTGCTTTAATGCCGTTGTCGAGGCCGGTTGCTTGCATGACAAGATTGTGTGCGGCGGCGGGAGAGCGTCTGTCGAAAAACCCGAGTTCTATTGGGTCAATACAATTCTGGGTAACTTAAAGAGTTCATTACGCAGTACCTATCATGCTATTCGACCTAAATATGCTCAGCGATACTTGTCGGAATTTCAGTATCGTTTCAATCGTCGTTTTGATTTGAACGACCTCATTCCCAGGCTTGCTTGTGCGGCACTCAGGACGCCACCGATGCCGGAAAACTTGCGGAAGATAGGCTTATGTTAGGTGGTAATTAGGATGATTTTTGTTTGGTAGCCTGCAGCATCAATACGCAGGGCACCCACGGCACAGCCTTCGGGTAATGACTGCTGGCATTGCTTAATAAACGCTAGATTATCTTTCGCTGGCGGCACATGCCTTGACGGAAATCTACGTCCACAATCTGCCCGGTTTCCGCAACATGCCCGACCATCGGCATAAAGCCTTTGCGTTTGTTGTAAGTCCACTGCACTTGGGCTTTATGGGCAACAATTTCAGTGGTGTCAATGTCCAGCGTCACTTTCTTACAGCGATGCAAGGCTGCCTTCAATACGGCTTTATTGACCTTCACCCAAGTTACCATGGGCAGCATGGATTTGCGGATCTATTCCAACCCGCATGAGCCAACCTCCCCAAGCGTGGTCGCTTGGGGAGGTTTATTCATATCCAACACAGTGAGACTTTTGCACAATCTACAAAACACTCGGCACAAATCACAAACAGCGTGATTTTTTTATAAATTTGCCTTATTTTTCGCCCATGTTCTCTCAATCATCAATACGACACCAAAAAAGCCTCTATTTCGGCACTTTTAACCGCTTTTAGTGGGTTTTAATCTGTTTTATTGCCCATTTAGGTGCAACTCTCCTTTAAACGTTGCAGTTCTTTGAAAATATTCATCCCAGTTTTAAGGTTATGGCAGATGTGCACGGGTTTTGTTTCTGGCTAACCCCATGTATCTGCCTTGCTTAATCCGTGATGCAGTTTGAGCAAATCAAAGGTGCGTTCAACCACATAGCGGACACTGCTATACATTTTATTCAGTGCTTTTTGTTGCTCCGTTAATGGTGTGTTGCGATAAGCTCGGTGCAGGATTCTATTGTTTTCTTTACCCAGTTTCTGGTCATTGTCTTTGTTGGCACTTGTGCCCTGTGGGTATAAGCACTGTCTGCGTAAACTTGTCCGCGCCTATCGCCTAACAGATGATCAAACTCCCCAAAATCATGCAATGAATCATGCACATTGCCAAGCGTATAGGTCATTTTCTTGATAACCATATTCATCGGTATTGGCGTGCATCTTAAATCCGTAGGTACTTTTACGCCTGCCATCGGATGCGGTTTTCACGTTCCATGCCGCTTCTGGGTCTTGGGTATTGTGCCTTGTTTGTTCTTTTTAGAACGGCATTGCTTCGCCTCAATCACAGTCGCATCGATAATATTGACCGAGCCTGTGGCAACAATAAGACTGTTTTTAGCGAGATGGTTATTGATCTGCACCAATAAAGAATCAAGCAGATTTTCGGTGTGTAATAGATTCCGAAACCGCCAAATAGTGGAATGATCGGGTACCGCTTCGCTGAGACTCAAACCAATAAACCGGCGGAACATTAAATCCCGGGCTATCTGTTCTTCATAAGGCTTCATCGCTTAAGTTATACCACGCCTGTAAAATCAGTATCTTAAACATCATCAAAGGTGGGTATGCCCAAAGGGCACAAGTGCCGGCACACCGCACTTGCTGGCATAAAGATGGCTGAGCGTGGTTTCGATCTGTTTCCAATCGATAATTTCATGCACATCATCTAGTTTGGACAATGGCGAATTCAACTCATAAGTGCAACACTCGGGTTTATATTATGATCCATTCCCATTGCGCGGGAAAAGACCTCCATAAGGGTTTTATACCCCAAACATTTTCCATGTCGGTTATTCATTAAATCGGTCGCTTTGAACCGCTCTTTTTCGGTGACTTTATGCAAAGGCATTTTCTTTGGAAAAAATTGCCTGAGTAAAAAATATGAGCAAGCCATTGTGCCAGATGATTATTTGGCATTCAAGCCGCGCTCCCAAGAGTGATACGGTTTAGCGTCGTTAAGTTTCACACTCGAGTTGTTTGGCAAGCTCACTATGCCAACAAAATTCCCTGCCGTTATCAAAGGTTAGTGTCATTACATGTTGTTTCATATGCTTTAACAACCTGAGTATAGCCACGTTGGTTTCTTTTGCGGTTTTGTTCTTAGTCCGAAGTGCGAGATAAAGCCTACTTTTGCGTTCAGCAAGGGTGGCAAACACCCCTTGACGACCTTTACCGATAACACAATCAGCCTCCCAATCGCCTATACGCGAACGATTGTCCACTATACTGGGTCTATCAGCAATATCAACCCGATTGGGGATGCGTCCGCGGTAATCGTTCTGTCCATAACGCTTGCGATATTTCTTACCCTGATGGCGCAAGTATCGATATAACGACCCATCCGCTACTTTGTCTTTCAAAATGAGACGATAGATGGATTCGGTGCTAATACTGATGTTTTCCTCCATTCTCAAACGACCGCTAATTTGTTCAGGACTCCAATACAGCGCGATCTTTTGTTGAATATGAAGCTTTAACTCGTCATTGAGCCTGATGTGCTTGGGCTTTTGCTGATGCCTCGTTTGGGCAAAGCGGTGGGCTTGTTTGTAGCGATAGCCGTTGCCCCCGGTATTGCGTTTAATTTCACGGCTGATGGTTGACTTAACTTCTGCCCATGGTTTTAGCGATTTCTGTCAGTGTACAGTTTTGCTTATTCATGAGGTAAATGTGGTCTCTTTCGTGTTCAGTCAAATGGGTATATCTCGTCATGTTTCACTCCTTTTTTCTCTTCAGTTAAAAGAGTACGAATGTACTCTTTGACTGACTTAGGAGTGTTGCACTTATTATGTGAATTCAAGCGTCATTGAGCCTGATGTGCTCGGGCTTTTGCTGATGCCGCGTTTGGGCAAAGCGGTGGGCTTGTTTGTAGCGATAGCCGTTGCCCCCGGTATTGTGTTTAATTTCACGGCTGATGGTTGACCTACTTCTGCCCATGGCTTTAGCGATTTCTGTCAGTGTACAATGCTGCTGATTCATGAGGCAAATGTGGTCTCTTTCGTGTTCAGTCAAATGGGTATATCTCGTCAGTTAAAAGAGTACGAGTGTACCCTTTGACTGACTTAGGAGTGTTGCACTTATTATGTGAATTCAAGGGGCATCTGCGAACGAGTATTGGGCGGTTTGTTTCCAAGACATTTGACGGTATCCTCAAGGGTTTATTGAATGAACGCTATTTTACCATTTTAAGTGGTGCCCCGGGTGGATTTATGCAAAGGTCTCTACTATTGTAGTTTATTTAAACAAATATTTGAATTAACCGACAAGCCCACAGTTTCTAAAACCGCACTTCCGGGAGAAAATCAACCTTGTCTGCTCTTTTTATCAGTCGCTTTGGGTTAAAATAACCTCTCGTAATTCGCTGTTATTTACTTGCCGTTAATATGGAATCGAATCATAACACTCAAAATATCGCCCGCATACTGACCGAGGCATTACCTTATATCCGTCGCTATCAGGGAAAAATTATCGTTATCAAGTATGGTGGCAATGCGATGGCTGATCAAAACCTGAAACATGGCTTTGCCCGTGATGTTATTCTGATGAAGCTGGTCGGCATGAACCCTGTGGTGGTACATGGCGGTGGTCCACAAATTAGTCAGGTACTCCAGAAAATAGGCAAGCAATCGACCTTTGTTGATGGATTGCGAGTAACCGATAGCGAGACGATGGATGTTGTCGAAATGGTGTTGGGAGGCTTGGTGAACAAGGAAATTGTTAGTCTAATTAACTCATTAGGCGGACGTGCCGTTGGTCTGACGGGTAAAGACGGCAATTTGATCCATGCGCGTAAACTCAATGTCCAGAAGAACGACCCAGTGCTGAAACGACCAGAAATCATCGACTATGGTCATGTTGGCGAAGTGGAGGCGATTGACCCGAGCATAGTACAATTGCTGGAAACACAGTCATTTATTCCAGTGATTGCACCGATTGGTGTCGGTGATGATGGTCAAACCTATAACATCAACGCCGATTTGGTTGCCGGGAAATTAGCGATTACGCTACGGGCAGAAAAACTGATGTTGCTGACCAATACGCCGGGGGTTTTGGACAACAATAAACACTTAATCACCGAACTAAAAGTGCGTGACATACCGCATTTCATCGCCAACAACACCATTGTCGGTGGCATGATTCCAAAAGTCGAATGCGCTTTAGATGCGATCCAGAACGGGGTCAACTCGGCACTCATTCTCGATGGCAGAGTCGAACATGCCCTATTGCTTGAATTATTCACCGACTCCGGGATTGGCACACAAATCGAACCTTGAAGTGCCCCGATAGTGGACATCGTTACGCCAACCTATTCTGAAATGCCATTGAATCGTCATTCAGCATTTCATTTCGAATCTTGGTTTGTCGATAATCAGAACGAACGTCCTATTTTCGAAGCACTATCAAACACGCCCAAAACAAAGTTAGTCCGCTATTTTATTCCGCCTTTAATCAGAAAATGCTAACATTCGTGCCTGTTTTCGCGGTTCCTTTATTTGGCACCACTCATTTTTTACAACAAATATTATGGCTGAAGCACATACTGAAACAGTAATCGATGTCCACCATTGGTCGGACACCCTGTTTACCATTAAAACGACCCGCGATCCTTCGTTACGTTTTCGCAATGGCGAATTTGCCATGATGGGCATGGAAGTTGACGGCAAGCCGTTATTGCGCGCATACAGCATGGCAAGCTCAAACTACGAAGATTTTCTTGAGTTTTATAGTATCAAAGTTCAGGACGGACCACTGACTTCAAAGCTACAACATATCAAAGTAGGGGATAAGCTGCTGGTTAGTAAAAAACCGACTGGAACCTTGCTTTGGGATCACCTTCGCCCGGGTAAGCATTTGTATTTGCTGAGCACGGGCACTGGACTCGCCCCCTTTTTGTCGGTGATTAAAGACCCTGATGTGTATGAGAATTTTGAAAAAGTCATTTTGGTACATGGTTGTCGGTTTATCAATGAACTAACCTACCAGCAACTGATTGATTATGAATTGCATAACAACGAATATTTTGGTCATACCGTCAAGGATAAACTGATTTACTATCCCGCCGTTACTCGCGAACCGTATAAGAATTACGGACGCATCACGACCTTGCTAGAAAGCGGAAAATTGATTAAAGACATTGATATGCCATCACTCAAGGTCGCAGATGATCGCTTCATGCTGTGTGGTAGCCCCAGTATGTTAAAAAGCCTGAGTGCTATATTGGATGGACTGGGCTTCGCCGAAACACGCAGAAGCGATTTCCGTGAATATGTCATTGAACGCGCTTTTGTGGAGAAGTAAAGTACAGAAATAATAGCGCGGCATCTACGGTTTAATTGCTTAACTAACAGGTCTTTGCATAAACCAAACCCTCCCGAACCAGCCCCCTTATGGCTTTCAAATCCGCGCCATGCTAGCAGGAACACACAAACAAGCCGTAGCGTGGTTTTCGCCCGTTTCTAGAAATACAATAAACAGGCTTCAAGGTGGCTGTTACAGTGCAGGCATCAATCAAAACATCGTTAAGGTGCGTCTCTTTTGCTGGCGGACATATATCCCAAAAGATACAATGCAATCGCTATCCAAGTGGTGGTGAATGCCAATCCGTATCCCAAACTGATATTTTCCTCATAGACGAAGACGGCAATGAGAAAATGCCCGATGGGGGTAATGTATTGCAGGAAACCAAGCGTATTAAATTCGATACGGCGGGCGGCAACAACCATAGCAAAAAGCGGGAGTAGCGTTATAACACCAGAAAAAACCAGCAATCCAGCATCGACCGCACCAGAAAGAGGTGTCGTGTCGGCAATCAATAAAAACGCCATGGCAAACGGGCACAATAACAAAGTTTCGAGAAACAGCCCCGTAGCAGAATCCAGTTCAGAGCGTTTACGCATCAGCCCATAGGCACCGAAGCTCAGGGCAATGCAAATAGAAATAAATGGTATGATTTCGGCTACCATAAAAGCTGCAACAATACCGCCGAAAGCGACAGTGGTGGCAAGCACTTTTAACCAGTTAAGGTGTTCGCCGAAAAAAACCATGCCAAAAACGGTATTGACAACAGGAATCAGAAAATAACCCAAACTTGCCTCAAGAACATGACCTGCATTGACTGCATAAATAAAACAATACCAGTTTATGGAGATGAATGTGGTGGACAACAACACGCTACCAAAGTGCTTTGGAGAGCGCATCTGGTACAAGGCGGTTCGCAGATGCGACATCACAGAAAATCCAATCAAAAAAATAACGAAAGACCAGACAACCCGATGGGAGAGTATCTCAACAACGCCGAAGTCGGAAAGCTGCTTAAAGAACAACGGATACATCCCCCAAGTTGTGAACGCCAGTACTGCGCTTACATACCCAATCTGTTTATGGCTAATCTCGGAAAAAATGAAACGCATATTTACTGTCCTACAAAATAGAATGCCTCCGGCAACCGGTTGCTAACGACACGAAAACATGTTCAATTATTGGCTAAACTCAATGAATAGCATATCGCGTTGTGCGAAATTTCGGTTCGTATCGACGAACATATCCGTCACATCGTAATAGAGAAATTCGTCGCATAATGTACGATACAATCATCACAGGCGCAGTGTATTTTTGCCAGTTCTTTCTTATTCTGGTCATCAATAAAATTGACCGCTCCTTTGGCGCTTTCCCGTTTGACGCAAAATAAAGTAGTAAAAGGGCTTGTCGGTTAATTCAAAATCAGTCCAATTTTAAGAAAATAATATGTTTAATAACAAGGACTTAATTATTCACAACAAGCTAAAAGCTCCATTTTCCGACAAGTTCATTTGAATATCTCCATAAAAAAATACACTTGTACCATATTTTTGAGCATTGTTTGGCTTTTACCCATAGGAAACTCAGGAGAACCAGAAACTCATTAATTTATTTGTTATATTGCAATACTCTTCCATATAATCGGAAGCCTTTTAATATCATCAACAATAGAAGTGTCAATAGCCAACTCACAAAAAACGTTCGACATAGCCCAAGTTCGTAACGCATTTCCAATTCTGCGGCGTAACATTAACGGACATCCATTGGTCTATCTGGATAGCGGCGCTTCGGCTCAAAAGCCGCAGTCAGTCATTGATTGCGTTACTCAATATTATCGGCAACAGTATGCCAATATTCATCGTGGTGTGCATCATTTGAGCCAGCAAGCGACACAGGCGTATGAGGATGCCCGAGAAACAATTCGCGAATTTATTAACGCCCGTCATACCCATGAAGTGCTCTTTACGAAGGGCACGACAGATAGTATCAATCTTGTCGCCGCTTCCTTTGGCAGGAAATTTATGCGTGCAGGAGACGAGGTTCTTATTTCTGCTATGGAGCATCATTCCAATATCGTGCCATGGCAAATGGTGTGCGAGCAGACTGGCGCGATACTTAAAATTATTCCAATCAATCAAGCGGGTGAATTGTTGATGGATGAATTTGAACCAATGCTCAGCGAGCGGACTAAACTGGTTGCTGTGGTGCATGTGTCAAACTCTCTTGGCACCATCAATCCAGTTGAGGAGATAATCAGGCTGGCACATCAACGGGATATACCCGTATTGTTAGATGGGGCACAGACCGTGCCACACCGACGTGTTGACGTTCAGGCATTAGATGTCGATTTCTTTGCCTTTTCTGGGCATAAGTTATTCGGGCCAACTGGGGTAGGTATTTTGTACGGCAAAGAAGCCTTGTTAAATGATATGCCACCATATCAGGGCGGTGGCGATATGATTGAGCGAGTTACTTTTGAAAAGACAACCTATAATATTTTGCCACACAAGTTTGAGGCAGGCACCCCGCACATTATTGGTGGCATTGGTTGTGCGGCTGCGATTGATTTTGTATCCCAGTACGATGAACAGGATATTATTGCCCATGAGGAAGATATTCTTGGGTATGCGACCGAAAAATTGACTGCCATCGATGGCATAAACATCATCGGTACAGCGACCCATAAAGCCAGCGTTATTTCATTCTTGCTCGCCGACACACATCCTTTCGATGTTGGCACCATCCTTGACCAGCTTGGCATAGCGGTACGCACAGGGCATCACTGTACCCAGCCATTGATGGATTTTTATGGTATTCCGGGTACGGTCAGGGCATCATTTGCACTTTATAACAATCGTGCCGATGTAGACGCGCTGGTCGCTGGGGTGCAACGTGCTGCCGCTATGCTTTTGTAATCCCTTTTTAATTGTCTAACAAATGACCAGCATCAATGAAATTCAAGACGAGATTGTCGAAGAGTTCGGCATTTTTGATCAGTGGATGGAAAAATATGAATACATCATCGACCTTGGCAAAAAAATGCCTTTGATTGATGAGCAATACAAGCACGACCGCTATCTGGTGCCCGGATGCCAAAGTCGGGTCTGGCTCCATGCCAAGAACATTGAAGGTAGAATCAGCCTGACTGCCGACAGCGATGCGATTATTACCAAAGGCATTATTGCGTTATTGATTCGCGTATTGTCCGACCAGCCAGCACAACAAATTAGTCAGGCGAATCTTTATTTTATCGATAAAATCGGATTAAAAGAACACCTGTCACCGACACGCTCCAATGGACTGGTCAACATGGTGGCCAAAATAAAATTTGTCGCAAATACGTTACAGTGAGACCTTTGCACGAGGCAGAATTTTGTTTGCTAGATCAAGAAAAAGTGCACGGGATTGCTGGATGGGTGACGTAAAATCAAGACCACGCATTCAGGAAAGACTGGAAATGTGGTTGCTCGGACGATTTGAGTAGTTGGCGTACTTTTTCACATTCACCAGCATATTGTGCTTCATTGAAATTGCCCCGAATCAGCTCCCATTTCAAATAAACCAAATAGGTGTTCAATACATCGGTTTCGCAATATTGCCGAATCTCCTCAATATCACCCGCCTGATATGTTGACCAAACTTCTGACCCGCTCAAGCCCATTTTCCCTGGAAATCCGAGCATAACGGCAATTTGATCCAATGGTGCCGCCGCTCGTAAGTTGAAACCAGCCAAGACATCCATTAAATCAATATGCCGCCAGTGGAAACGATTTAAATAATTGTTAAACTTGAATTCTCGGTCATCCTCGCCATTGTCCCAATAACGCCTTGCCACAACATTGTTGAGCAATGACCGATAATGTAATACGGGCAGGTCAAACCCGCCTCCGTTCCAGCTCACTAAAGTCGGGCAATATTTGTCAATACCCGCATAAAAACGCTCAATCAAATCGCCTTCGGTCGAATCAACCGTCCCCAACGACCACACAGTGAGCGCGTCTTTTGAGCGTAATACGGCAGCAATTGCGACAATTTTATGCAGATATAACGGTAGAAAGTCAGAGCCGCCGGTTTTCTGTACCTGTTTTGCACACATCGCTTTGGCAGCGTCATCATCGGACAGCCCCTTCATATTATATATGCGACGACCCGATACGGTATCTGGGATTGTTTCAATGTCGAATATCAGTTTATTTAGCATAGCAAATTGATTGGTTAGTGCATGGGAACATGAGGTATAACATAATGTACTTACGTTGAATAACCATATACTTCGATATTTTCTATTATACTAGCAGATATATTCATAGAATTATTCTTATAACCGAAACTCCAACACGGGTACTCAATGAAAAACACGGTCACTGAATCACTTATTTCCGCTCTCAAGCACACGGCAGATGCTACAGAAATTGAATTCATTAGAGCGTATTATCGCCATCTATCGGGTCAAGATTTTGCGCTTCACCGTGCTTTGGCGTTCAAAGATGCCGCACTAAAACATCGCGCATTAGGGAGAACTAGAAGACATGGGAAAGCCCAAGTCGCGCTGTATAATCGCACTGTCGCAGAACAGGGCAAACCAGTCAGTGGCAATGTTCACAACAGTGCTATGGGCAACACCGTCATTGACATTATTTTGGACGATCGACCATTCGTTATCAATTCATTGTTAATGAAATTAAACGAATTACGAAAAACGCCCCTACAAACTCTGCATCCGTTGTTTGGAGTCACCCGCGACAAAAACCATAAGGCGATAACCTATCGGAAATTTCGTTCAGCACCTGCGGACGAAGAAGAGGGCGTTGCCTACACTGTTATCGAGTCGTATATTCAATTTGTAATCGACTATACCCCCAAACAAGAACACGCCACAATCGCCGCCGCAATCAAGCAAGTGATTGCTGAAATCAATGTCGTTGTAACAGATTGGCAAGCCATGCGTCAGCATGTCCTAGAACAGGCGACCTTGCTTGATGTGATGAAAAAAGGACCTGCATTTGCGGAATATGGGGCATTATTTAGATGGATGACTCAAGATCATTTTGCGTTTCTGGGGTATTGTGAGCTTGAAGTATCTGGGTTACCTGCCACAAAATCAACTGCTCAATCAAGTCAATTTGCAATCAAACTTAAAAAATCATCGTTGCTGGGGACGTTAAAAACCGCCCATGCAAACGACCCGAAGTCAGTTCTGGCTATCCTGCCAAATACGCTATTTTCCCTACGCTCTCCGCTGATTTTTACCAAAACACGCCAACGTAGCAATATTCATCGACCAAATTACATGGATTGCCTTTTATTTGATCATGGATTTGAAACAGCACACAAAAATAAAGCCGGAGCGAACCACAAAGGCACCAAGACGGTTAGTTGTTTTATCGGCTTTCTTGCTGGCTCCACTGCCGCATTACCCACCTCCGACATTCCCCATCTAGGCAGTAAAACGGCACATGTTCTGGAATCCAGTATGCTACGTCAAGGCGGTCATTCCTATAAGGAGTTAAGAACAATACTGGAAACATTACCACGCGAAAAAATAATCCAAATGGATATGAAAAGTTTGTATTCATTGTCCATGACGCTGTTGAATCAAGAAAGGCGCAAGACACGACTGCATCTGCACCGCAACATTTGCGGACATTATTATTCTTGTCTGGTGTATGTGCCAAGGGATTTGTTCAATAGTCAGTTGCGTATCAAAATTCAGGATTTTCTCACCCAACAGCTCAATGCAAAGGAAATTGAATTTGATGTTTACTTCTCACATTCTATTTTGACTCGAATCCACTACATCATCCAAACCGACCCGAATGAGGCAATGTCTGTCGATGTTGCCGCACTCGAAAAATCGGTACAAAACATAGCGCGTGATTGGAACGACAACCTGTACGAAAAATTAAAATCATCTGTTGGGCTGGAGCAAGCGAGCAAAACACTGGACTTTTTTCGTGATGGCTTTCCAGTTTCATATAAACAGGAATTTACCATCGACAATGCGTTGGCAGATATACACATTTTTCAGAATCTGGATAAAATCCATGCCACCTTGAAGCCGTCAACAAGAAGCGGCGTTGAAACAGGGGTATATGCCAGCTTCAAACTGTATTGTGCCGACAAAGTCGCGCTTTCTGATGTAATTCCGATTCTCGAAAACATGGGGCTTCGTATTCTTGGTGGACGACCTTATAAAATAAAAACGACGACCAACCACTTATACTATATTCTGGAATTTGAACTGGTTCGTCAGGATCAAAAGAAGTTTGATTTTAAGATGAGCACACGCCATTTTGAGGATACTTTTATTCAATGTTGGAACGGTGTCATTGAAAATGATGGCTTCAACGAACTCACCCTGCTGGTCGGCATGAGCTGGAGACGCATCAACCTTTTTCGTGCCTATTTCCGTTACCAGAAACAAATTCGTTTAGTCTATAGCGAAAATTATATCATCGAAGCAGTCATCAAGAATCCACATCTGGTAGTCGCCATATCCAATCTGTTTACTACCCGATTTGAGCCATGTGACAACGATACCAAGAGTCGCGAACAAGCCACCAGCAAAGCCCTTAAAAAGATAAATCTACTGCTTAATGATGTTAACACGCTGGACGAAGAACGCATACTCCGCGCACTGCTCAATGTCATAGTAGCAACACTAAGAACTAATTATTTTCAACCCGAACAAGATAATTTACCCAAGCCCTATATTTCCCTCAAACTCGATTCACGCGCAATCCCACATATCCCAAAACCGATTCCAAAATTTGAGATATTTGTATATTCACCGCGTATTGAAGGGGTTCATCTGCGAGGTGGGCTGGTTGCACGGGGTGGATTACGCTGGTCAGAACGACCAGAAGATTTTCGCACCGAGGTGTTGGGATTGGTTAAAGCACAACGGGTAAAAAACGCGGTTATTGTGCCAGTCGGCTCGAAAGGAGGGTTTGTTGCCAAACAATTGCCCGTTAGTGGACTCGCGGGTGGGCAAGATAACGTACTTAAGGAAGTTATCGCCTGTTACAAGATTTTTATCAGTGGCTTGCTGGATATTACCGACAATCTATCGGGTAACAAAATTATCGCACCACAAAATGTAATCAGAATGGATGACGATGATCCATATCTTGTTGTTGCTGCCGATAAAGGCACCGCAACATTTTCAGACATTGCCAACGAAATTTCAGAGAATTGTGGGTTTTGGCTGGGAGATGCGTTTGCTTCGGGTGGCTCTGCGGGCTATGACCACAAAAAAATGGGGATTACTGCACGCGGTGCGTGGGAATCGGTAAAACGCCACTTCAGAGAATGTGGCAAGGACATTCAGAACGAGCCTTTTACCGTCATCGGTATCGGCGACATGGCAGGCGATGTATTCGGTAACGGCATGTTATTGTCCAACCAAATCCGCCTAGTCGCAGCATTCAATCACAAACATGTGTTCCTCGACCCCGAGCCCGATGCTGCAATAAGCTATAAAGAGCGGCAACGCATATTTACTCTCCCCCGTTCCTCATGGACTGACTATAATCCGAAACTCATTTCTGAAGGTGGTGGCATTTATTCACGCGATGCTAAATCAATCAAGCTGTCACCACAGATTAAAAAAGTACTCGATGCCGAACAAGATAGTTATACGCCGAATGATCTCATCAATCTGATATTAAAATCGCGCGTCCAATTACTGTGGAATGGCGGTATCGGCACTTATGTTAAATCCTCATCCGAGTCACATCAGGATGCACAGGATCGGAATAATGACAGCCTGCGGGTCGATGCATGCGAATTAAGATGCAAAGTGATTGGCGAGGGCGGCAATTTAGGCATGACCCAGAAATCGCGTATTGAATTTTCTCAAAAAGGCGGGTTATGTTATACCGATGCGATTGATAATTCGGCCGGCGTGGACACCTCCGACCATGAGGTTAATATAAAAATTCTGCTCAATTCAGAAATGCAGAAAGGACGCTTGTCTCTGAAAAATCGTAATACTCTGCTTGCCGAGATGGAACAAGAAATCGGGCATCTGGTACTCGCCAATAATTACCTGCAAACTCAGATATTAAGTATCGAAACGGCATATGTTGCCACGCTAATGCCACGACAAGCTCATGCGGTTTTACAACTCGAAGAAGGTGGCTTGCTCAATCGAGATCTGGAATATCTACCCGATCACAGCACTATGACTAGACGCTTTGAATCAGGCGATTATTTGACCCGCCCCGAATTAGCCGTGTTGCTTTCTTACAGCAAGATGGATTTGTATCAGAAATTACTCGCCTCAGAGCTACCCGACAACAATTATCTAAAAGAAGAAATAGAACATTATTTTCCTGCTCTGCTTGCCCAAAAATATCCTAAACAAATTCATAAACATCGCCTAAAACGCGAAATCATCTCCACTCAAATTACCAACAACCTAGTCGGCATAATGGGGGCAACCTTTCATCTGCACCTCACAGAACTCACTGGAAATTCGGTGGGAACCATCACTGCGGCTTATATTGCAGCTCGGGATATTCTACAAAGCAATCAAGTTATCGAACAAATTCAGATGCAAGACAACAAGATGGATGTCGCCTTACAGATGCGCTGTCTGACCGATATAGCAGGCACGTTGGAAGCGGTAATCCTATGGCTATTACGATATTCCAGTCACCCAATCAATATCCGTACCACAGTCAAGCGATTCTCTAAAGGCTATCAGCAACTACTAAAAAACTGTGAAAAAACCGTTATCGTCCCCGACCATCCCAAGCAGGGCGATACCACAAAAAAAACAACCGTGCCAAACGAACTCGCCCGCAACTTGGCTGCTAGGACGAGCATTGTCAACGCGATGGATATAATCAACATTGCACTCAATTCTAAACAATCGGTAACGCTGGTCGCCGAAGTTTATTTTGGTATCGAGTATATTCTCGGACTGGAATGGTTACAGCATGAAATCGCCAACTTGCAGGTCAATAACACTTGGCATGAAAAATCCAAGTTTAGTCTGGCAAACGATCTACGGAGTCATCAAGCCGATATAACCGCCAATATCGTGTCTGCTGGGAAAGAACCTACTAACAATAAATTGCATACATGGAAAAATAACAACAGTCAGTCCATCGACCATCTTGAAAAAATGATAAAACGCCTGATTGAAGAAACCAATACCGATTTTGCCATGTTGTCGGTCTTGGTCAGCGAATTGAGCCGCTTAAAATAAAAACCGAGTGCATTGCCTGAACTTAAAGCCGATAAACAGGACAAGAAAATCATTGTGAGTGGCTGATAGCAATATCCATCACTGCAAACGCTTCTTAGAGCAACGGAGTCACATCAACAGTAAGCGTTTTTATGACCAAGCAAAGCGTCGTCCAAATGCGAAATGCAATGGTGTTCCCAAGGTACCTGGGTTTCTAATTGAAATGGATTGGCGTGTATTAAATGGGTTATCTAGGGCAGCTCAAAGTTAATTTTCCCATCGACAATCTGTTGTATTGCCCGAGGGTAAATTTTATGCTCTTCATGTAATACTTTTTGTTGCAGTGTGATGGCATCGTCATGCTTATCAACATCAACTTGTGCTTGTGTGATTACCTGTCCAGAATCAAGTTCCGCAGTGACGAAATGGACTGTTGCACCGTGCATCTTGTCGCCAGCATCGATAACACGCTGATGCGTATTCAGCCCTTTATAGTGGGGTAGCAAAGAGGGGTGGATATTGATCAATCTGCCCTGAAATTGGGTAACGAATTGACGACTCAGAATACGCATGAATCCTGCCAGTATCACTAAATTCGGGGACGTGCAGTGTATGGTTTCTGCTAACGCCTGTTCATATTCGGATTTAGACGTATACTTTTCAGGGCGAATGACAATCTCGGTAATACCCGCATTGCACGCCCGTGTGCGTCCGTAGGCATCTTCTCGATCGCTGATTACCACATCAATTTTAGCGTCAAGGTGACCCTGTCGGATACTGTCAATAATCGCCTGAAGATTGCTTCCACCACCAGAAATAAGGACAACTAGGCGAGTCATTGACTTTCGTATCATTGCCTTTGGTCAGGATACACTTAGCAATGCCACACAATCTCGGCACACTCGGAGGCAATTATTTCTCCGATGGGTTGAGCCTGTTCACCAGATTGTTCAAGGTTGTTTATGGCAGCGTCCGCATCATTGGGGTCAACACATATCACCATGCCGATACCGCAGTTAAAAGTACGAAGCATTTCCATTTCTTCGATGTTGCCCTGCTCCTGCAGCCATTGGAATAGTGTCGGTAGCCGCCAACATGATTTAGATATTTTCGCGCTCACTCCCTGAGGTAATCCGCGTGGTAGATTTTCCACAATACCGCCACCAGTAATATGACATATTGCAGAGACTCGAACCGACTCGATGAGCGATAGAATGGATTTCACATAAATTCGTGTCGGCATCAATAATTTTTCCCCTAGGCTGGTATATTCAAAGGGTTGTGCTAAATCGATATTGTTCGCCTCAATGATTTTTCGGACTAACGAATAGCCATTGGAATGCAGCCCAGATGATGTCAAACCGAGAATGATGTCGCCGACTTTGACTCGCTCGGGTGTAATGATGTTTTGTTTTTCGACGATGCCCACTGCGAAACCAGCGAGATCATAGTCACCAGATTGATACATGCCGGGCATTTCGGCAGTTTCCCCGCCAGTGAGGGCACAACCCGCTTGCATGCAACCTTTGGCAATCCCGCGAATGATGATTTCTGCCTGTTCCGGGTGCAGTTTTCCGGTAGCAAAGTAGTCGAGAAAATATAATGGCTCTGCACCGTAAACGATGATGTCGTTGACGCACATTGCCACCAAATCAATACCAATGGTGTCATGGCGATTGAGCATGGATGCCAGCTTTAGTTTGCTCCCCACGCCATCGGTGCCGGATACCAGAACCGGGTTTTTATACTGTGTGACTGGCACTTCAAACAAAGCCCCGAACCCGCCCAGACCATGCAATACACCCGGTCGATGTGTTTCTTTTGCGACGGGTTTGATTCTCTTTACCAACTCATTGCCAGCGTCTATATTGACACCGCTTTGGTGATAACTGAATGATTGATTGGAGTCGGTCATGTTTTTGTTTGACAAGGTACAATGGCTGGGAGATTATGCCTGATTACGCATTATAATGTTGCGGGTTATAACTACCGTGAAACAGGTCATGGACAGTGTATTTTTGTGGTTGATAGGATGACCCGATAACAAAATGGTCGTACAATCGGCAACTGTTTGAAGGCTAATATTGGCTATACGGTCACTTGTTTGTTATTGTTATTGTTATTGTTCGGAAGGAAAATTGTTCTCTCAAATCCCAAATTTGTTGACACTGGCTCGAATCGCGGCTTGTCCTGTGTTGGTATTACTGTTGAACGAGCAGAGCTACCTGCTTGCGTTAGCATTGTTTTTGATTGCGGGCATTACAGACGGGCTAGACGGATATATTGCGAAACGATTTAACTGTGTCTCAAGTTTTGGAACAGTGCTTGATCCGGTTGCCGATAAATTGCTGATTGCCAGCACCTATATTATGCTGGCGATTCTGGGCGATATTCCGTTCTGGTTGTTGGTTGTGGTGATGTTCCGTGATTTGGTGATTGTGGTCGGTTACTTCATATTCTCGATGATGGAAATCGACCTCCCCATGCGACCTACTTATAGTAGCAAGATTAATACATTTGTACAAATTTCACTGATGGTGGTCGTATTACTGGAGAAAGCAACCATATTACACATTCCTCTGATTGTGGATTTTTTGATTGTTGGTGTCTTGATTACGACGATTGTGAGCGGTGTTCAATATGTGTGGTTATGGGGCATTCGGCGTGAACTAGACGGTGACTCTGATTGATGAATCAAATAATTATTCCAATCGATAGCGAAAATGATACTAGCTTCGAGAGCTTTTACAGCACTCGAAATCAGCCTTTAATAGCACAATTAAAAAGCCTTCTTGCCAGCACACACACTAGACGGGTGCTATATCTGTGGGGAGAAGGCGGCAGTGGCAAAACCCATCTACTCAATGCGTTTTGCGTCGCAGCAGAAAAAGCGGGAAGGAGAAATTTATATGTATCACTTAAACAGTATGGCGGGCAAAATAACAGGCTTGATATGCTCAGTGAGGTGGATAAAGATACTTTGGTATGTATTGATGACCTACAAGAAATTGCTGCTTCCGAGTCATGGCAAAAACAAATTTTTTCATTGTACGAAAAAATCACCAACGGAACGGGGGCTATCGTGGTCAGTGGAACCAGTCCGATGAGTTCGATCGGCATTGTGTTAAAGGATATTGAATCGCGGCTATCCAGTGGCGGGATTTTTAATATTTATGCCCTAGATGATGATGAAAAGCAAGCCGCGTTAAAGTTAAGAGCAGCACGGCGCGGCTTCGTGTTAGATGACAATGTAATTGGATTCATCATGTCGCACTATCAACGTGACACCAAATCATTATTTACATTACTGGATAAACTAGATAGTGCGTCTCTTCGGACGCATCGAAAAATCACTGTTCCATTTGTCAAAGCATTGATGTATCCGTCATAATTTGTAATTAGATAGGGCGACCGCACAATGTGCTACTCGGCGCCCAAGAATTTCTGCCAGTGCCTTTTCTTCTTTTGAAATGGGGTTGGTGTTGTTGCTACCCGCGACATGACTTGCGCCATAGGGGCTACCACCAGATTGAGTTTGGCCTAAAGGAGTGCTGTTGTACGGGATGCCAACCATTACCATGCCATGATGGATAAGGGGTAACATCATCGACAACAAAGTGCTTTCCTGACCGCCGTGCAGACTTGATGATGAGGTAAAAACGCCAGCAGGTTTGTCCATCAGCGTACCATTCAACCAATGCACCGCAGTTTGATCGAAGAAATATTTTAGTGGTGAAGCAATGCTTCCAAATCGTGTTGGGCTACCCAGAATCATGCCATCACAACTTTCCAAATCCGTGCTTGTTGCATAGACATCGCCACTGTCGGGTATTTCATTTTCAGTCGCTTCACAGACCGCTGATACCGTTGGCACGGTGCGTATTACTGCTTCGCATTGCGCTACGCTTTCCACGCCGTGACCAACATATTTTGCCAGATCGGAAATCGAACCATGGCGCGAGTAATAGAGTATTAAAATGTTGTTCATAAAACGGCGAGGGGGTGGTTGAGCATCGTATCTTGACGAGTTAAGTTGTGTATTTATCTACTCAACAACAAAAACTCCATCAATGCCTTTTGTGCATACAATCTATTTTCTGCTTCATCCCAAATTACACTTTGTGCTCCGTCAATGACCTCAGCAGTCACTTCGTTACCACGATAAGCCGGCAGACAGTGCATAAACAAGGCATTTTCTGCCGCACAACGCATTAATTTTTCATCCACGCAATAACCAGCAAATATTTTTTTTCGGGCTTCCTTTTCTACTTCATGCCCCATCCCTGACCAAGTGTCGGTTACAACCAATGTAGCGTTTTTAGTAGCCGTTCGTGGGTTGTCGGTCAGCGTAATATAATCGGCACAGCCAGCAATCATATTTTTATCCGGCTGATGCGTATTCGGTGTCGCAATATGTAGCTCGAAATCTAATTGTCTAGCCGCATTCATCCATGAGTGGCACACATTATTTCCATCGCCAACCCATGCCACTTTTTGCCCTTGAATATTGCCACGATGTTCAGCGAATGTTTGCAGGTCGGCCAGAATCTGGCAGGGGTGATTAAAATCAGACAAGCCATTTATAACGGGAACCGTAGCATACTGTGCCATCTTTTCAATGCGTTCGTGTGCCCCGGTTCGCATCACAATCAGACTGGCCATTCTGGATAGGACGCGCGCGGTATCTTCTATCGGCTCACCCCTGCCAAGATGAGAATCTGACGGGGCAAGGAAAATAGAGTTGCCACCAAATTGGGTTACTCCTGTTTCAAATGAGACGCGGGTTCGGGTAGAAGTTTTTTCAAAAATCAAAACCGCAGACTGGTTTTGTAGCAATGTTGAAAACGTGCGTACTCGCACCTCCGCTTTTAGCTCAATGGCACGCGAGACGATCAACCGAATTTCTGCGGTTGATAAATCCATTAAACTTAAAAAGTGTCGAGCAGACATGGTATTCTCGTTGCTGGCAGTAAACAAAAAAGCACCCTATACAGGGGCTGTTGGTCACATAGTTTACTTAAATGGCAATGATTCATCAACATCAGCGATGATATTGTTCATGACAACCGAGCTTAAATTGTAGCGATAACCCGTAGCAAGTAGTCATTGTTCCAACTGGCTTTCAAGCGTTTTATTTTCACACTGACCTTTGAGGTTTTTTCCCTTTTAATCAGGTTGAGTGTGATATGCTGGATAAAGGCGAGATTGGCGGCACTATGCCCGTTGCGTGTCCGGTTAGCGTATTCAATCAAAAGCGACATTCAGCACCGAATGAGTACGAATGCTACGCGCTAATTGACTGGGATTATCTGCCCTCAGACTACTCACAAAATAGTGCGTCTCTTCGGTTATCTTATTCACGGTCTCTCGTTTGCAGGTGACCGCAATGATGCTCTGCAACCATGGACTGTCATGACGTTCATGTAACCAGACAATGTCACCGCTGACACGCACCATGCGCTCCATCATAAGTGACCACCGATGCGGTGGGCGATAATGCCGAATTAAGGTAGGTCACCACATCGGCTCGGTGAACTCGCCGCACCACCTCATGCAAACTCCCTTTCCCTTTCAAACTCAAAACATAGTCACCACCTTGTTGAACATTTGCCGAGCAACTTGTCTCTGACAACCCATAGCATCAAGGGTAACGACTGCACCAGCAATATCTAATCGCAACAGGAGCTTGGGAATAACCGTGATTTCATTGGATTTGTCATCTACTTTAACCTGTCCTAAAACCAAACTATTGTGCTGTGCCCAAGCACTGACCATGCAGATAGCCGCTTTTTTTTGAGTCTTTATCCAGACTGCGCCTTAAGCATTGACCATCAATCGCAATGACATCTCCTTCGGTCAGATGGGTCAAGTCCGACACCCAGTTGGCTTGTCGGTTAATTGAAAATCAGTCTAATTTTAAGAAAATAAAATGTTTAATAACAAGGACTTAAATATTCACAACAAGCTAAAAACGCCATTTTCCGACAAGCCCTAATCCAATGACGATTGTTTTTAGCTCCGTAGGAGCGGTATCTCTCTTTTGTTTCGCTCCTACGGAGCTTCGTCTTTCCTAGCCCCCTTATCAGGGGGGAATTGAGTGACAAGTCCCTGATGAGTAGAAGGTACCCCTTGACAAGGGGACTTAGGGGTTCCCGCCAGCGTAACCTAGCGAGGGTTTCTTGCACCAGTCTCTATTAGCCGCGCCAACCATCTTGTCTATCCTGTTTATCCATGTAAATGCTCTTCGGCGGACAATGGACGGTGTAAATTGATAATTGAAAATGATGGTTAGGTTTTGAAAGTGGAAGTCTCCGAAGTGTGGGTTGGTACCGCCCGTGGACACGATAACCATAGCGTTGACCGAATTTGAAACCATGCAAATAACCATGCTAATTAGTCAGCCCTTAAAAACCGACCTAACAAGTAAAAATATATTTCAAGCTGCCGCTCAGCGAACGTGAATCAACCTTGAATCAAATGGACCAAGGGCTTTTTACCAAAAATATGGACAAAACGCGCTTTTTTAAGCCATAAATAGCAGACGTGACAAAAAACCAGCCACTTTCTCAAATTCCAGGCACAAGCAGCCATTAAAGCATTGATTTCATCGCCAACTTGTCCTTTAAGCCTGTTTCGGGATAACCTAAAATCGGATTTCAAATGCCCAATAATGGGTTCTATGGCAGCCCGTCGCTTACACAGTTTGCGTTTTTTATCTCTTTGATAACGATTGTCTTTTTTCAGGGCTTTGCTGGGCAAGATAATGGCAGTATCGCCCACTTGTTTAACCCCACAATAGCCTCTGTCGCAGACCGCTTGTTTGATGGGTTTTGTTCTGTTGCTATTGGCTTGTTTTATCGCATCGGGTAGGGTTTTTGCATCATGCTGGTTTTTCTTATGGCTGACAACGCCGACAATGATGTTACTGTCTTTGCCCGAGACGATGGATACTTTGTTGCCGTATTCATAGCGTTTGTGGTCTTTGCCTTTAGAAATCACATAAGCATGGGGCTCGTGCAGGGAATAAATTTTGTTTTTGTCTTTGGGTTGTTGTGCCAACACCCGCTGATAGAGCAAGAAGTCTGGTTGGTAGGTTTCAAGCAGTCCGTGTTGGGGTAGTTTTCTTTGTAGTTCTCGGATTAGAATATGGGCAATGGTTCGCAATCGTTTCAATGCCATTTTGGCGGATGCGCGCTTTTTAACATGGCGGAAGTGGCGAATGCGTAAGCGGCAGTTTTTAACTTCTTTTACGAAGGTTCTGCGTTGTTTGATGCCCTGTTTTTTCGCCAATTTGTTGAGACGGTTGATAACTTTGATAGCTAGTTTAGAATCAGTCGGATAGGTGATGTTTTTTTCCTGTTTTTCCCTTCTCTACAGGGGTGTCAATCAAAACAGTGTTTTCATTGGCTTTTTTGCCGTGCAACATCACACTCATCTTAAAAATGAGTTCAAAACTTGCGACACCGATTCTTTTTCTAAAATGCACCAGTTCGGTTGCATTGCAAGGCACGTTTGGGGTGTAGGTTGGATAGCCGCAGAAGTATTGATAATACGGATTACGCTTGAACTGTAAGACCACATTCTCATCGGACAGGTTTTCCAGTTGTTTGAGCATCAGTAACCCGACCATTAAGCGTATTGGTTTTGAGGGTCTGCCGTTATCGTGGCAATAGTGTTTGCTAAATGCATCCTCGAAGACCTTCCAGTCGATGACGTTGGCTAATTGGATTAAAGGGTCTCGTGGGTCTAATTGAGAGAACAATTCGGTGTGAAACAGATTTTGTTGCCCTGTGTTTGGGGTAGATGGAGTCAGCATAATTTTTTAACTAAAACGACCAGAAAACAACGGTTATTCTAACATAAAGCGGTTGATTTGGTTAATGGTTTTGTTTGTTTTATTGATATAAATCAAACTGTTTAGATGTTTTTAAGGGCTGACTAAATATATGTTTTCTGAACCGGCTGAATCAATGTTTGGGGAGTCTTATTCTGCGCTTAAAAATTCAAAAATTATTCCATTTAAAGTTGAACATGATGTATTTAACGATAACTCAGTAATTATTAAATCTATGCCGGGGCATACTCCTGGTAGTTCAGTACTGTTAGTACGGTTAGCTAAAGCGGGTAATATCATATTAACTGGGGATTTATATCTGCATGCGAGAGGTCGAGAACTAGGCACAATGTTTCAATATAATGATCAGGAGTTAACAGCTGCATCAAGAAGTAACTTTGAAAGCGTTGTTAACAAGGAAAATGCACGGGTTATTATTCAGCATGAAGTAAAATATTTTGATCGTTTACCTAGGTTCCCTGCATTTCTTGATTGATTTAGTTCTAAACCATAAAGTGAATAATATAGTGTGTTTTAGTAGTTTCGCCCATATAAATTGTCGCTTAATACGGTGTTAGGTATCAATGTCAACTGTAGGTAATTATGAAAAATTTAAATGATATTGTTGCGGTTTATCAAGAAGAACTTCGTAAAGGCGACATACTGATAGCGTATAACGAGTTAGTGAAGTTTGTGATGACTACCAGAACGGAGCTTTTAAAAAATTTAGCTGATCAATATTCATTTGCAAAAATTCTTCATGGCTATATGGACTATACATACTTTTACTACACTAATGATTTTTTAAAAAATAAGAAGCTAAAGTTCGGTCTAGTTTTGAATCACTTAGAAATGAGATTTGAGGTATGGCTTTTAGGAAATACCATTTCTATTCAAAAAGAATATTGGAACTTATTGAAAGCAACAAAATGGAATAAAGATAAAAACGAAATGCCTCAATATTCAATTATAGAGGCTGTAATAATCGACAGCCCAAATTTTAATGATTTAGCGTTATTATCTCAAGAAATTCATAAAAACATGACTCAAGTCACAGATGAAGTGCTTGATTTACTAAAAAATACCTAACGAGACTTTTGCATAATCCACAACCCCTCCCTCGCAACTCACAAACAACGTGATTTTTTATAAATTTGCCTCATTTTTTCGCCCATGTTCTCTCAATCATCAATACGACACCAAAAATGCCGCTATTTCGGCACTTTTAACCACTTTTAGTGGGTTTTTATCTGTTTTATTGCCCATTTAGGCGCAACTCTCTTTTAAACGTTGCAGTTCTTTGAAAATATTCATCCCAGTTTTAAGGTTATGGCAGATGTGCACGGGTTTTGTTTCTGGCTAACCCCATGTATCTGCCTTGCTTAATCCGTGATGCAGTTTGAGCAAACCAAAGGTGCGTTCAACCACATAGCGGACACTGCTATACATTTTATTCAGTGCTTTTTGTTGCTCCGTTAATGGCGTGTTGCGATAAGCTCGGTGCAGGATTCTATTGTTTTCTTTACCCAGTTTCTCGCCATTGTCTTTGTTGGCACTTGTGCCCTGTGGGTATAAGCACTGTCTGCGTAAACTTGTCCGTGCCTATCGCCTAACAGATGTTCAACCCCTCCCCCAAAATCATGCAATGAATCATGCACATTGCCATGCGTATAGGTCATTTTCTTGATAACCATCTTCATCGGTATTGGCGTGTAGCTTAAATCCGTAGGTACTTTTACGCCTGCCATCGGATGCCGTTTTCACGTTCCATGCCGCTTCTGGGTCTTGGGTATTGTCGCCTTGGTTGTTCTTTTTAGAACGGCATTGCTTCGCCTCAATCACAGTCGCATCGATAATATTGACCGAGCCTGTGGCAACAATAAGACTGTTTTTAGCGAGATGATGATTGATCTACGCCAATAAAGGTTCAAGCAGATTTTCGGTGTGTAATAGATTTCTAAACCGCCAAATAGTGGAATGATCGGGTACTGCATCACTGAGGCTTAAACCAATAAACCGGCGGAACATTAAATCTCGGGCTATCTGTTCTTCTTAAGGCTTCATCGCTTAAGTTATACCACGCCTGTAAAATCAGTATCTTAAACATCATCAAAGGTGGGCATACCCAAAGGGCACAAGTGCTGGCACACCGCACTTGTTGGCATAAAGATGGCTGAGCGTTTTTTCGATCTGTTTCCAATCGATAATTTCATGCACATCATCTAGTTTGGACAATGACTCATGCTCAATTAAAAGGGCATCTGCGAACGAGTATTGGGCGGTTTGTTTCCAAGACATTTGACGGTATCCTCAAGGGTTTATTGAATGAACGCTATTTTACCATTTTAAGTGGTGCCACTGGGTGGATTTATGCAAAGGTCTCACGGTATCTTGTCAGGGGGAATTGAGTAGAAAGTCCCCCTGACAAGGGGGATTCCAGCGTCAATTACCAGTGGACAAACAAGTGCGTCTGTATTAAAGTCCAAGTATGGCTTCTGATGCGCTCGCCTTTGATACACACCATTTCGTCAAACGTATGACGGCGGTCGGTATGCCTGTACAACAAGCCGAAGCACTTGCCGAATCTCAAGCTGATCTACTCAACGCCAACCTCGCCACCAAAACCGAATTAGCCAGCACCGAGTCCGTACTTAGAGCAGAAATTGCTAAAATCGAGTCCGCACTTAAAGCAGACATTGCTAACACCGAGTCCGTACTTAAAGCAGAAATTGCCAAAACTAACGCAAACATTGTCAACACCGAGGCCGCACTTAAAGTAGAAATTGCCAAAACTAACGCAGAAATTGCCAAAACCGAGTCCACACTTAAAGTAGAAATTGCCAACACCGAGTCCGCACTTAAAGTAGACATTGCCAACACCGAGTCTGTACTTAGAGCAGAAATTGCCAAAACTAACGCAGAAATTGTTAAAACTAACGCAGAAATTGCCAAAACCGAGTCCGCACTTAAAGTAGAAATTGCCAACACCGCAGCACACCTAATCAAGTGGATGGTTGGCTTAACAATGGGTAGCGTAGGGGTGATGGTTGCACTGTTCAGCTTTTTCCTCCGCTAACAAATGATCATCAAATCATCATGGGCATCCACAATCATTTTTCGTCCATGATACAAAGTGATTCTGACTCGCTGGGTGTTGCTCAATTAGGATGCTATTTAGCATGCTTATTGGCATGGTTGCAAATTTGGTCAACGCTATGGTTATCGTGTCCACGGGCGATACCAACCCACACTTCGGAGACTTCCACTTTCAAAACCTAGCCGTCATTCTCAATTTTTAATTATCAATTTCCAGCGTCAATTTCCAGTGGACAAACAATTGCGTCTGTATTAAAGTCCAAGTATGGCTTCTGATGCGCTCGCTTTTGATACACATCGTTTCGTCAAACGTATGACGGAGGTCGGTATGCCTGTGCGACAAGCCGAAGCACTTGCCGAATCTCAAGCTGACCTACTCAACGCCAACCTCGCCACCAAAACCGAATTAGCCAACACCGAATTAGCCAACACCGAGGCCGCACTTAAAGTAGAGATTGCCAACACCGCAGCACACCTAATCAAGTGGATGGTTGGCTTAACAATGGGTAGCGTAGGGGTGATGGTTGCACTGTTCAGATTTTTCCTCCGCTAACAAATAATCATCAAATAATCATGGACACACAATCATTTTTCGTCCGTGATACGAAGTGATTCTGACTCGGTGGGTGTTGCTCAATTAGGATGCTATTTAGCATGCTAATTTGCATGGTTGCAAATTCGGTCAACGCTATGGTTATCGTGTCCACAGGCGATACCAACCCACACTTCGGAGACTTCCACTTTCAAAACCTAACCATCATTATCAATTTTCAACTATCAATTCACCGTTCATTGTCTGCCGAAGAGTATTTACATGGGTGACAAGATAGACAAGAGGGTTGGAGACTGTGCAAGAAACCCTCTCTAGGTTGCGTTACATGTAGAAAATCCTTGCGGGTTTGGCTATTTTACTGGGTTCCTGCTTTCGCAGGAAAGACGGCAGGTCTGGGTTTGACTGGATTCCTGCTTCCGAGACTGTGCAAAAAACGCCGACTTACAAGCCCACTATTGAGCCTTTTGAGTCGGGTACGGGTAAAAAAGGATTCTTATGAAAAGCAGGCAGGTGAAATAACCTTGTTTGATGCGAAAATAAGCATTCCTGGCATAAACCATCGAATAGTGGACGCAAAAAGAAAGATGTCGCTTGATTTCTTCCATCACGGCTTCAATATCGCCTGCTTTTATAGCTAATAACAGCTTATTGAACAGCATTGGTGCCTAAATTGAACAGCATTGGTGCCTAACATGTTCAAAACACGCTTAAAGTTATAGCAAAACATAATCAGTGCCCAATCAAAACCATAGGCACCGGATACTTTTTCTTTGCCTCTGACCAGGTAGTGATCCCAGCCTAATGACCGCTTTATGGTGCCAAAAGGATGCTCCACAATCGCCCCTCTTCTTTTGCTAATCGCTTTGGCTGATTCTGTTTGCATAGACTCGCGACAGGATTGTATAAAGGATTCATGTTCCCAGCGCCATATTCTTCGGTGAGGCGTTTGCTTTGCCATGCACTCGCTACGCAAAGGGCAAGCCTTGCAACCTGTGGCACTGGTGCTATAAATAAACCCAGGCTTGCCTTTGGATAGGCTTGGGGTTGCTTTTTTTGTCAGTGTTTTGCCGTTAGGGCAGGTGTATTCGTCTTGCGACCCTCTAAGATGTACAACAATAGACAAAATCCTCTTTAGTGTATCTGCCAGTCTTCTTTTGTTTCTGTTGCGTATCAATCGGTGGGATGATTGGGTAGATTTTGTCGTCAACACAGTTCTTTATCTCTTTTGCACTATAATACCCCTTGTCGGCAACCACATCCAAAGTCTCAATGGTTAAGATTTCTTTCGCCTGACTGTCCATCTGATGCAACTTCTGCATGTCATTGCCTTGACTTGATACATCCGTTGCGACAATCAGCTTTGCTTTGTCATCCACCACGATTTGGCAGTTATAAGCGACCAGATGATGCACATCAATGCGGCATCCGTGTGTTATGTTGCTTCTTGTCCAATTGCTCTAAGGTATTCAAATCCTCTTCCAGCTTTTGTTTGCGCTCTTTAAGTGCTTGTATTTTATCTGTCAAATCAGGGACATTCAGAGTCTGTTCCGGTTCCTCCTGCTGGTCTGTGGTGTTTAATAAGTTCAGGTAGTCCTCAATAGCCTGTGTTACCCTGGTTATTCTCTTATTCACAGTGGCTTTAACAATCAAGGTATTTCTGGACGCATTGGCTCGCAAAAACGCTCCATCCAGTGCCACTCATTGACCATCAATGAGATTGATGTTTTGGCACAACAAAACAAATTCCTTAAATGAGATTGATGTTTTGGCACAACAAAACAAATTCCTTAAATGTATTCTTGAGTGCTACGGCATTATTTTTTTCTAAAATTAGCAATCGTTTTATAAGTGGGCTTTAAGCCTTGCAATAACCAGATAAGCTCGATATTTCTATGGGTTTCCCGAGCCAGATGGCGGGAACTTCTTATTTTATTGGTATAGCCGTAAATGTAGAGTTTCAGCATCAATTTTGGACAAAAAGCGGGGCGACCATTGCTGTTTTTGTCGCTGTACCTTGTTGTAAAGCCCAAGGACTCAACATCCAAACTATCGACATAGGCATCAATAACACGAACAGGATCATTCTCGCCGATCATCCAGCCGATCTGGGAATAACAGTTGTTGCTGGCGATCTAAACCGCGCATATAATCACTCATAAAGTCTCTGTTTAATGATTATAATCAGTTAGTTATGTTTAATAATTTGGTCAGGTTTCGAAGGTTTATTGCCATAATCATCAGGTATTTTTGCAGGGGCGGTGTATTGGCTTGAAATGCCATGAACGTCGGTCAATTAGGGCAGTAATAAGAATGTGAATAGGGTAGTGGGTTTTTTGGCACAGTCTCAAGAGTGCGTGCCCACATTGCTATTTCGTTCATGGCTTTTGCCTGCATCAGACAGCTAATGTATCGAATCAAGCTACAACACAAAGCCTTATCCCCTGAAGTTATCCGTAATGCCTTGATTCATGTGCAACACAGTGTGTTCAAACACAAGCGCACTAGGAAAAGCTATGTCAAGTCATGCCTTCTCAAACCAATCCGGAAGCAAAAAAATCTATGTTGTGATGGGATTAAAGGCGACTACCACAGCTTATCAACTCTACTGATTGATATATTTCTTAAATATCTGGGCATTCGTAGTGTCTGGGTATTTTTGTGTTTCTTTATAAATCACGGCTTATGAGGGTGAACCGTTGAAGTCAGGAGCTGCTCTGCCATTAGCTCTTGAGAGGCACCAATAGCTTTATGTGATTCCTGTAAGGTCATCTCTTCACGCAGTTCAGACTTGCGCGCTTCAATGTTGGCTTGGCACTGCGGAGATAAATCTTTTGTAATGTCTCTAAATAAATTTCTGCCACTCATTTTATTAGCCCTTCCTTTCTTAATTGCTCTAAATGTTCATCATAAAGTTTGTCGGCAACCGGGATGAACTCAACGTAAAAACGATCATTTCCGGTTTTGTCGCCACCAACAAGTAATATGGCGGATCGCCTCGGGTCAAAGGCGTAAAGGACCCGAATGGGTTTGCCGCCAGATTGAACGCGAAGTTCGCGCATACGGCATGCCTTGAGCCTTCAATACCCGATGAATGTGGAAACCCCAGTTTCGGTCCCAACTCCATCAACATCTCGGTCGTTGCTGTAATATCGTCTCGTTGCTTTTCGGTAAGCCTTTGCCACCATTTACCAAACTCATCTGTATATTCTACATCCCAAGTCATTAATTATTCCTCATTTGTAATATTGTCAATGCGCATGGCGGCGACAATTGAGAATTGAGAAGCAACCTAGTCCGTCATTCCTGCGGAAGCAGGAACCCAGTCCGATGACCGCCAAAGAGTATTTAGCGAAAAGCATTTACTATGGATAAACAGGATAGACAAGATGGTTGGCGCAGCTAATTAGAGACTGGTGCAAGAAACCCATGCTAGGCATGCGTTACATGCGGAAAACCCTTGCGGGTTTGGCTGTTTTACTGGATTACTGCTTCCGCAGGAACAACGGATGTTGAGTTTTTTGCACGGTCTCTATCGCTACGAATCATAATCTAGCCCAGTGCCAGCCAATCCGCAATATCCAGCGGGGTTTTTCGCTAGATATTGTTGATGATAGTCCTCAGCATAATAAAACTCTGCAGTCGGTGTGATTTCGGTGGTGATACTGGCATAGCCAGCTTGTTTCAGGGTTGCTTGATAGGATGCTTTAGATTCCGTGGCCAGCACAAATTGGGCCTCGTTGTAGGTATAAATCACTGAGCGATACTGGCTACCACGGTCATTACCCTGTCGCATCCCCTGGGTCGGGTCATGGGATTCCCAGAAAAGACTTAATAGGGTTGGATAGGTTATGCTGGCTGGGTCGAAAACCACCAACACCACTTCGGCGTATCCACTTAAACCAGTGCAAACATCTGCATAAGTCGGATTTTTTGTGCTACCACCCGCATAGCCCACCGCAGTGGTAAATACGCCATCCTGTTGCCAGAATGTTCTCTCTGCACCCCAAAAACAACCGAGACCAAATAACGTCGATTCCAGAGGACTATCAAAAGGCTCCAAAATAGGATTGCCATTGACATAGTGTTTGTTGGTAACAATCATTGTTAGTACTCGGCGATGATTTATTGTCGCTCGCTGGCGCAATCAATACACCATATCGCGACCAAATCTATTTCCAGACGCTTTGGATTGATAGCCACACCACATTCAACACAGATACCATATTCAGCGCACTCGATTCGTTGTAGTGCGGCATCAAGCGCAACCCGCTCGCTTTTTCTGCGCCGTTCAGCAGCCAGACTCATTTGTTGCATTTGTAACGCATCCATGCGCGACAAGCGACCGACCTTGCTTTGATCAAGTTCAACGGTCGCACTACCCGGATATGCACTGTCATCAAGCACACTAATTTCCTGCTGACGCTGCTGGATTAGAGCACGGAATCGAGACATCTCCATCATCGCATCCAGCAAAAACAGATAAGCCAGAACAGCGGACGTTCCGAGCGATTAAAACGAAAACGGCAAGCCATGCCCAAAACCAACCATACACATAATCATCGGGATGGACAGCAAGGTGTTGGTGCGTGAAGCCATCAAGGCAATGGTTTTGGCTTTGGCAATCTCTTCGGCACTGGCTTCAACCAGACCCAGAATTTTCTTCTGGTTCGGCCAAATCAAGCCCCAGACGTTAAACAACATAATCGTTCCCAACCAAGCTCCAATGCCAATAACCGGACTGCTTAACGTGAATGCGGCAACCAAGCCAACACCCAATAATTCCAACGCAATCGCGCCAGTAATCCAAGTTGCCAAGGCACTCCAGCGAAACCAAAGCAGGGCCCGAGGGGCGACATATTTGGAAATGGCAGCCGGACCAGGTCCGTCCGCATCAGCGGCCGCTTCAGCGGCTGCCGGAACCTGAACGAAGTTGAAATAATACAGCAGACCAATCCAAGTAATGCCCACGAGTACATGTAACCAAACAATGAAAGATAAAGTGTTCATAATAAGCCTCTTAACTTACTTTTTGATAAACAAAAACGCCGATTGCGGTAAGTGCTACGCACTTGGCGCAAGCGGCAGAAAATCACTATAAAATAGCAATCAGAATAATTGCAACGACAAAGCCCGCGACAATGGTAGCCGTTATACTTTTAAGTGGATTCATTATTCAACTCCAGAATATTAGGTTAACAATAGGCAAAAATTACACCCAGCATGAATGCGGTGTACGAGGGTCAAGAATAATAGTGGTTTATTCAGATTGCAAGTGATTTCTAACCGACTTATATTAGTCAGCCCTTAAAAACCGACCTAACAAGCAAAAATATGTTTCAAGCGGACGCTCAGCAACCGTGAATCAAATGGAACAAGGGTTTTTTACCAAAAAACGCTCTTTTTTAAGCCACAAATAGCAGACATGACAAAAAAACCAGCCACTTTCTCAAACTCCATGCACAACCATTAAAGCATTGATTTCATCGCTAACTTGTCCTTTTAAGCGTGTTTTTCGATAACCTAAAGTCGGATTCCAAATGCATCAAAAAATGGGTTCCATGGCAACCTATCGCTTGCACAATTTGCGTTTTTATCGTGCTGATAACGGCTGTCTTTTTTCAAGGCTTTGAATCATACTGGTTTTTCTTATGACTGACAACTAATGTAAATTCAAGCCTTACGCTTCCTGTTCAATAAACTGTTCGCTGATACCGACGGTATTGAAGCCACCATCAACGTAGGTGATTTCTCCAGTGATCCCTGATGCTAGGTCGGAAGCCAAAAAGGCGGCTGTATTACCGACCTCTTCAATCGTGACTGTACGTCCGAGCGGTGCTACTTTTTCGAAATGTTGCAGCATCTTTCTGAAATTTTTAATACCCGCTGCTGCCAATGTTTTAATGGGGCCTGCGGAAATACCATTGACTCGTATCCCTTTTCCGCCAACCGATTGCGCTATATAGCGAATGTTGGCTTCCAGACTAGCTTTGGCGAGCCCCATAACGTTATACCCAGGCATGGAACGAATCGAACCGATATAAGTCAGGGTTAGCATGGCACCATTTCGACCTGCCATTAACGGCAACGCAGCTCGTGCCATTGCAGCGAAACTATACGAGCTAATCTCATGTGCAATATTAAATCCTTCTCGAGTGACTGCGTCCAAGTATAAACCATCCAGTTCTTCGCGCGGAGCAAAGGCGATGGAGTGAACCAAAATATCCAAACCATCCCAAAATTTTCCAAGCACCACAAACAACTCGTCAATCTCGGCATCACTGGCAACATCGCAGGGCAGGACGATATTAGAATCAAGCTCATTGGCGAGTTTCGAGACCCGCGGTTTCATTTTTTCATTCGGATAGGTGAATGCCAACTCAGCCCCTTCTCGATGCATTGCCTGTGCCACCCCCCATGCAATTGAACGGTTGCTTGCTACGCCTGTAATCAATGCTCTTTTGCCTGATAGAAAACCCATAAACGACCTCTTTTGTTACACTATTCGAATAAATAACGTGCTTAGAATAAATAATTTTAACCGTTATTCGCTGATTTAAGGTGTTTTTATGTTATACCCAGCCGCAGATAGAACCCCCCAAAACATGGAAAGCCTTGGCTGTATAATGGTTTGCACTTAAACTCTCCATCACCTAATGGGTGTACAACTCAAGGCTTATGACTATGCTACCATACAAACTCGATACAACGAACGATTTACTCACATCTCGTGCCGGTTTATTGGCTATCGCTCAAGTAATGGACTCCCTTAATGGATTACATGAACATGTCTGAGCGAATCGATAAGCACTTCCCTCTGTCAAAAAGTAATCGTGGGTACCCGCCCTCTAAATTCACCAAGATATTCATCTTGATGCAGCATGAAGGCAGTTTTCACTTGGATGAGGTTGCCATATTCAAGATGATGGGGCACTGTGTACTGTGTTGGATATGAAGAAACTTCCCCGAGCGACCACGCTTGGAGATTGGCTCAGGCGGGTTGGAATATATCCGCAAATCCATGTTGCCCATGGTAGCTTGGGTGAAGGTCAATAACGCCATATTGAAGGCAGCCTTGCATCGCTGTAAGAAAGTGACGCTGGACATTGACACCACTGAAATTGTTGCCCATAAAGCCCAAGTGCAGTGGACTGACAACAAACGCAAAGGCTTTATGCCGATGGTCGGGCATGTTGCGGAAACAGGGCAGATTGTGGACGTAGATTTCCGTCAAGGCATGTGCTGCCAGCGAAAGGTAATCTGGCGTTTATCAAGCAATGCCAGCAATCATTACCCGAAGGCTGTGCCCTGCGTATTGCTGTGCCCTGCGTATTGATGTTGCAGGCTACCAAACAAAAATCATTGAATATTGTGATACGGAAGGCATCGAGTATGCCATTCGAGCCAAGACCAGTGCGGTTATGCACGCACAGATAGCGGTGGTAAACGCTTCGGACTGGCAGCCTTTGATGGATAAAAAAGACAAAGCGGTCAGTGGTCAGGATACCTACCGTATCAGCTTCTGTATCGGTGACTATGAAAAAGCCTTCACTCTGATCATTCAGAGAACAGCCGTTATAGGTCAAACGAGTCTGGATTTAGGTTCACCCGATAGTGCAGAGGAAATAAACTCGGGTGCTTATATTTATCGTGCGATTGCCCTGAATCGATACCGACTCGGTTGAACGCAGACGGCTAAATTAGAGTACACTTAAGCATCTATTTACAGTGGTTTTGCTATCACAACAAAACCACCAAAGAGCGTTAATGGATTGCCATAAGACGACAGCCAAAGCCATAGCGACATTAACCGATAATTTGTAGGAATCAACATGCCACCATCCAAAAATCTGGTTTGGATCGATCTTGAAATGACAGGATTGTCCCCTGAAAACGATAGAATCATCGAAATCGCCTCGATTGTAACTGATGCACATTTAAATATTCTTGAAGAAGGCCCCGTTATTGCGATTCACCAATCTCTCAAGCGCTTAGCCAACATGGATGAATGGAATACCAAAACGCATACTAACAGCGGCTTGATTCATCGAATTCGCGCATCTGAGGTCAACGAAGAGCGGGCGCAACAGACGACCATTGATTTTATTTCAAAGTATGTTGGCGGAAATCATTCGCCACTGTGCGGAAACTCAATCTGTCAGGATCGACGCTTCCTTGCAAACTATATGCCGAAACTTGAAGCCTACCTGCACTACCGTAATCTGGATGTAAGCTCAATAAAAGAGCTAGTAACACGCTGGCGACCTGAACTACTCAAGGGCTTTTCAAAACAGAACACACATCAAGCGATGGATGATATTCGTGAGTCCATCGAAGAGCTTAAATACTATCGCAAAACATTTATCAATGTACACGAACCGAAAACGCATCTAGAGCATAGACTATCTGCAACTTTAACGAGGGAATAATCAATTGGATAGGTTGTACATTATATAATAGGACACCGACTTGTAAACACCTCCATTGATAGCGGATTGAACCCATAAGTGTAACACTCGGGTTTATATTATGATGGGCTTGTCGGTTAATTGAAAAATAATGTCGAAATTCACATATTTATTCAAATAAACGACAATAGGTGCTTTATTTAAGACCCAATGGGCTATTTAGGCTATGGGTGCCTTAAATCTGCCCTTTAGACAAATTTAAGGCGGATTTATCCTAGTATTGACACTAGGCAGGTACCAAATCGATGTTTTCAAAACTCGGCGTAATCACTCTTTTGAGGTTGAAAGTCAGCACGCGGATGCCTGCCTGAAATTGCACCTTATTCAAACCACGATAACGAACACGCCGGTTAAGGCGAGCAAAGACACGTTCATAAGGTGAACGCATCGCTGAAAGCCAACCATCTTTTTTAGCATCTTTGCCTTTCATGTTGGCTTTCTTAATCGTTGCATCATGACAGCCTTTGTGCTTGAGGGTGGTTTTGGCTGGGTTCATACAGTACCCCTCGTATGATCCCAATCGGGTAAATTATCAACTCGTTTAGTGGTTTTTAATGGACCCTATCCAGCGGCGGTTGGATGGGTGGTAGTGATGCAGTAGCCCCCAGTAAGTTTTTAAACTTCTTGATAAGGTATCGCACCTACTACCCGCTTTAACTTCATCAAGTGCGGACAGTATCTGGTGCAAGACCAAAAATCTGAACACGAATAGTACGAGGATGCACCGAAGTTAGATTATCCAACCTTGTCAGGGGATACTTGTCACAAATCTCCCCCCTGATAAGAGGGGCAAGGGGGGCAGGAATGACGAATATTGGTTTTTTGCACAGTCTCTTTAGTGCGAACCCCGTAGGGCTTTTACCTGTTTGCGGTGAGCGTGTAAAATGGCTTCGGTATAACCATTCGCCGCTTTGCGTCCGCCAAATACAAGCTCCAGGGCGGACTGAAATGCGATGCTGGCATCGAAATCATCCGCCATCGCCTGATAGTTCGGCTCGGCCGAGTTTTGCCAATCCACGATGCTGGCCATTTTTTCAAATACTTTACGCACTTGCTTTTCGGTGGTTAAGCCGTGATGTAACCAGTTGGCAAGATGCTGGCTGGATATTCTGAGCGTCGCCCGGTCTTCCATGAGTGCTACATTGTTTATGTCGGGTACTTTCGAGCATCCAATGCCCTGATTAACCCATTTCACCACATAACCGAGAATGCCTTGCGCGTTGTTTTCCAGCTCTTTAACCAGCTCGCTGTGATGGATATTGCGTGTGCCCAGAGTCGGGATGGTTAGAATATCATCGAGATTTGCCCGCATAACTGCTTTGAGTTCGCGCTGGCGTATGGCTACGTTTACCCGATGGTAGTGCATCGCATGTAAGGTTGCTGCTGTCGGTGATGGCACCCAGGCGGTATTTGCGCCTGCTCGGGGGTGGGCGATTTTTTGCTCCATCATTGCCGTCATGTTATCTGGTGCGGCCCACATGCCTTTGCCAATCTGTCCGTGTCCCGGCAGACCCACCGCCAAACCCACGTCCACGTTCCAGTCTTCATAAGCGAGCAACCAGTCCGATAATTTCATATCATTTTTTGGAATCACCGCACCGGCTTCCATACAACTATGAATTTCATCACCAGTCCGATCCAGAAAACCCGTGTTGATAAAAACAACACGTTCCCGCGCAACCCGAATACATTCTTTCAAATTGACGGTTGTTCTGCGCTCTTCATCCATAATACCGATCTTGATGGTATTTCTAGCGAGACCGAGCGTGTCTTCCACCAAAGCAAATAATTCTACTGCAGCGGCAGTTTCTGCAACCCCGTGCATCTTTGGTTTGACAATATAGATACTGCCCGCTCGGCTATTGCGGTGTCTGCCTTTGCCGCGTAAATCAAGCATGGCAGCAGCAACGGTAACCATCGCGTCTAAAAACGTTTCGGGGATTTCTTTGCCCTCGCAGGTAACCGCATCGGTGTACATGTGAGTACCGACATGACGTATAAACATCATACTGCGCCCGTGCAGGGTGAGGGGCTGTCCATCAGCGGCGATATATTCTCGGTCAGGCTCCAGTTCGCGTTGTACGGTCTCGTTGGCTTTGCGGATTTGGGCTTTAAGATTGCCGCGCATCAGCCCAGCCCAATTTCGATAAACCCGAACCTTATCCTCAGCGTCCACCGCAGCCACCGAATCTTCACAATCGATGATGGTGGTCAGTGCCGATTCAATTTTTACATCATATACGTTGGCAAGGTCGCCACGACCAATAAAAAAACCTTCGCCAATACAAATATCAATATGCAGATTGTTACGCTTTAATAGGATATTGGACGGTGATTTTGGGTCACCTCGATACCCGACAAAACGCTCTTTCCGCCCCAGCACGGCTTCGCTACCGTCCCCCATCACCACCGCCAAGTTGCCCGACTTTACTTTATATTGCACCGCATAGGCATGACTGCCCACCGACAAAGGGACTGCTCGGTCTAAAAACTCGCGCACATAGCGGATAACTTGTGCCCCACGCACTGGATTGTATTTTGTGGTTTTCTTGCAGCCGGCTACTTCCAGAATAATATCAGTACCATATAGCGCGTCATACAAACTACCCCATCGGGCATTCGCCGCATTCAAAACATATCGTGCATTATCTGCTGGAACCACTAATTGCGGCGCAGCAATGGTGGATATTTCTTCATCGACATTTTCGGCAACCACTTCAAACGCCTCGCCGCTCGGCAACAAATAGCCAATATCTCCAAGAAACTTTTTATACGTTTCAACATCCACAGCTTGCCGATTGCTGTTGTGCCAATCATCCAATTTTTGTTGAAATTCAGCGCGTTTTTCCAGTAACATTTTGTTCTTGTCGCCAAGGCGTTTGACGATATTTTCAAGTCCACACCAAAACTGTTCGCTACCGATACCCGTGTCCGGCAAAACATCGGTTTCAAGTAATTCGTGGAGTGTTGAGTCTATACTCAAGCTATTGATTTCAATTCGGTCGGTCATCGTGGTATTTTATATTGATATTCGTTGCCAACTATAAACCCACTGCTAGCGTCAATGCAATACTCCACATCATTATGCCAATAATACGGGGTAGCAAAGCAATCTTCACTCTCGAGTCGTTTGGCACGGTGCAAACCGAACGCTCTACTTGTCTGGATCCAGAACAAAATTTAGTCATAATTCTGCTCATAGGAATACCATCAAGTTGGACGCTAATGACGGATACGCCCAAACTTTGATGCGTGTTACCCGTAGAAGTAAACTAGCATGATGGTCTGAGACACGGCGAGTAAACCAGCAATCAGTTTCCATGTCAGTAATGGGTTGCGTGCAATCAACGGTTGGTGGCTGTGTTTCAGGTATTTCGGGTTGGGGTGTTGTAGCTCGTAGGCAAACTCTGAAATATCATGATGGCGCTGCTCTTCCAAATAACGCAATGATTTACGCAATGCCCCATCGATCCATATCGGTACCAGCGGATTGAGGTGATAGGCAGGCGTATAAGTCGTAGCACGAAAGTCGGTGGGTGTTTTGCAGTTTTCCAGCTTGCCGGAAAAGGGCAGTTCGCCGGTCAGCATTTCATAGGTAATAACCGCGAGCGAAAACAAGTCAGAGCGATAGTTTATACGATTATTGACGGTATATTCGGGTGCAATGTAATTCGCAGTACCGAGAACAATATCGCGTTGCAGCGGTATGTTGATTTCGGCAATACCGGCAATATGGCAGGCACCGAAGTCCACAATCCGCACGATACCGTCTTTGTCAACGGTAATGTTGTCGGGTTTGATGTCTTGGTGCAAGGTCTCTTTACGATGAAACGCACGAATACCTTTAGCTACTTGAACTATCAAATTCACCACTTCTTCCACTGGCGGTTTGGGGTGTTCGCGCATCCACTGGGTTAAAGTAATGCCGTCTATAAACTCGGTCAGGTAGTACAGACAGGACTTTTCACGACCGGACTCCAGCACCTTAACGACATGAGGGCTGCTGATACGACTGCCAATCCAGCTTTCCATAATGAACCGCTCGATATAGGCGGGATCGTCATCGAAATTAACGGAAGGCGTTTTCATACAAAACTGCTCGCCACTTTGCGTATCTTCGACCTGATACAACTGACTACGCGGGCTGGCATGAATTTCCCGCAGAATGCGATAGTCGTCCAGAATCATATCGGGCTTCAGAAAAGGCGGGAAAGACATGCGGGTAAGCACACTAAGCATGTCGTCAATATTTTGCTTTGGTAGTTGGTCAATACGCAGAATTTGGCAGCTGAGGTTATCCGGGCTGTCATTAGCCAGTGCTTGCTGATACATATTTTGACAACATTGTTCCAGTGTTGCACTATCTTGCAAGAGGTTCTTTATTTCCTGTTCAGCGATAAAATCATGGATGCCATCGGTACTGAGCAAGAATATATCGTCGACTTGCAGCTTGCACACATGGTAGTCCACGCTCAACTTCATATCTAGCCCCATCGCTCTGGAGAGATAGGTTTGGTGGTCAGAAACCGCCGCAGTATGGTCGCGTGTCAGTTGTTTCAGATTACCTGCTCGCAGGCGGTAAACTCGGGAATCCCCAACATGAAAGATATGCGCCTGATGTGATTTGAAAACGGCACAGCTGAAGGTGCTGATGAAGCCCTTGCGGTTATCGTTAAAACTCTGTCCCTGTCCGTACAGCCAATGATTAAGCGAAGTGAGTACCTGCTGAGCCGATTTTTTGACACTCCATGCCTCATGTGTTGAATAATAGTCGGAGAGAAAATTATGAACACAGGTTTCACTGGCTTCACGCCCCGCTTGTGCGCTGCTAACACCATCGGCAATAACAGCAACCGCACCTTTAGTGGTCAGGAGATTACCCTCTGGCAGGCGAATACCGACGGCATCTTCGTTAATCGGCTTGTCGCCAGCATGTGATAACTGAGCGACAGAAATCTGTAGATTGCCATACAAATGGAATGTTTGAGTTGAGGGCATCAGGATATTTCTATTAGCTCAACAGTGCCGTCGGGTAATGTTTCCGCCATATACCCCTTAGGCTCATCAAGAAATTGCACAAAGATAAAACACAGCACCGCACTGGCAGCGATAACTTGAAAGAAGGTCGCGTTATCGACAAAGGATAACACGGTGAGGAAAGTGACCCCGCCCACATTGCCATACGCACCTGTCATGCCAGCGACTTGTCCAGTCATACGCCGCTTGATCAATGGCACCATAGCGAATACCGCTCCCTCGCCTGCCTGCACAAAAAAGGAGCAGCACATAATAGCGATGACGGCGAAGGGAATCGACCAATCGCCGTCGATATAACTCAATAGCAAATATCCAATGGCTAGACCGGCAATCAGAATGGACAAACTTTTCTTGCGTCCAAAGTTATCGCTTAGCCAACCACCACCGGGGCGTGCTATCAAGTTGGTGACGGCAAACCCCGATGCCAGCATGGCGGCAGTCACGGCATCAAGATTAAAAGTATCCATAAAAAATAGCGGCAGCATGGAAATAACCGCCAGCTCCGAGCCAAAGGTGACAAAATACGCCCAATCCAGCACTGCGACCTGCTTGAAAGGATATTTTTCGATTTCCACAACACCTTTAATAAGATGTTCGCGATTGACTTGCCATATCTGACTGTTCTGAAATACGAACAGGACTGCCAGCAGAAGGTACACGATATTGCTCATTGTGCTACTTAATAAGCCCAGATTCGCGGGTGATAATTTCCAAACCAGCACCGCCAGTGCGATATACATTGGAATATTCATCGCGAGCAAAAAATACAAATCAAATTTGCTGCTTACCTCCAAACCACGACTCCGCCTAGGTTTAAAGTAGGTCGCACCTTTGGGCATATTGCGTGCCTTCCAATAAAAGAAAATCCCATAACAAAAGGACACAGCGCCGGTTGTTGCCAGCGCATATCGCCAGCCATCGTCACCACCATAAGCCAGTGCTAATGTAGGGAGTGTCAGGGCAGCAACCGCCGAGCCAAAATTACCCCAACCCGCGTAAATGCCCTCGGCTATACCAACCTGACGTGCCGGAAACCACTCACCAACCAGACGAATACCAATCACAAAACCGGCACCAACAAACCCGCCTAAAAATCGGAACAGTGCCAGTTGCTCATAGCTTGTCGCCAGCGCAAAGCCCCAGCAAAAGAAAGATGAAGCAATCAGTAAGCTCGAAAAAATTGCCCGTGGCCCGAATTTGTCCACCAGCATACCCACTACGATTCTTGCGGGTATGGTCAATGCGACATTAAGAATGAGCAATGCTTTTACTTCCTGACTACTTAGATTAAACGCCTCCTTAATGAATGCCATCAGTGGTGCGTGGCTGAACCAGACAACGAACGTAATGAAAAACGCCACCCAGGTCAAATGCAAGGTGCGGATAGATGGATTGCCAAAATCCAAGACAGGAATGTGATTGCTACTTGTCATTGTTGTTAATGCTTAGGTTGATGGGTAGCACTGTAACGGCTACATTTAATGGTTCTTCTGGTGCCCTATGGGTATAGATTAAGTTTTCCACAATGAAACAGAATTGAAACGCGATAGTTTTCGAAGTTTCTAAATTCTCTGGCAGCCGATTTTATGGACTGAATCTTTGAATTAAATCCTTCTGCGGTCGCATTGGTGATGCGATGTTCAAGTAGGTCGTTATGTTATCGAGATGGTTTTTTAGCATCTTGGCGACTGATATGACCGGCTTTAGACGTGAATGTGTCGCCCACCAGTACATTTCTTAAAGAACGCTCGGGCTAGTTTATCATCGCAATAAGTCCACAGATCAAGTAGCGTCTCTTTGATTGCCCAATCTCGGGCGACCTTCAACCCTTTTGATTGAAGGCAAGAAAAAGTGGCTTTATCTTTTTCACTCCAGTTGTTGGGATTGCGTAACCATGTATGGCGAGACCCGACCAAATCATCGATACCGCGGCTCTTAATGTTTTATTTTCTTTACGCCTGACTTCGTCAACCATGTTTGTAAGATAACTGACGATATGAAACTTGTCGTGAACAATGCGGTATCTTTCATTTGAATATCTCCATAAAAAAATATACTTGTACCACATTTTTGAGCATTGTTTGGCTTTTACCCATAGGAAACTCAGGAGAACCCTAAAATAAGACTGCTATTTAAGGAGTCCCATTTTTACGTTTCGTGTTGCTACCCTTGCATAAATCAGCCAAACCAGGTTTCCTGTTCTCGTTAAACGCCATTTTTTTTGTAATCGGAACAGTTTTAGTCTCCGCCTGCCATTATTTTGAGTTATGCAAAGGTCTCACAATATAATATCCACTGGGTGCACCTTTAATTCACCCGATTGCCAACGTTTAAAGGGATTGTTTATCCGTAGGATTTCCACATCCTTTTCTCCAGCATTGAAAACCACCAGAATCACATACCTATCGCCTTCGCCTTTATCGTGCAATGTCCTTGCCCACTCCCATTGTGTTCTGGTCATGCTAAGCGTTATCTGGGGCTTCCTGGCGTTGGCTTATTTTCTGTTGTAGATTTTACCTCAAAGTAGGCAATCTCTTCGCCATTTTTTTTCCTTACAATATCATAGCCTTTTCCAACACACCCTCGGTCATTAAGCCAGATCACTTCTTTTGGCGAGTATTTTTTCTCCAAATAATTCAGGGCACATTCCTCCCCCCAATCACCTTTTGCTTTATTGTCTGCGGGTCGGGTGCAGGGCTTGTGCTTTCTCCTTTTTCAGCAACAGGATAAGAATGAATATTTTCACCCGTGTTTCCTGATGGGATTTGATTAGATAAATCCTTTGATTCATGTCGTTTAGAATATAACTCGACCTTTCTGTATAGTGGCTTCTTCTGGGCTTGCTTCTTCTTGCCACGTTTTTGCATCACTTGCTTCTTTTTTTCTGCGTTCTTGCTCTTGATTCTGATCCCAAAGTTTTGCCTTGTCTTCAACTTCTTTCAGGTGTTCTTTTTTCACCACTTCCAGATCAGGATTTTCTTTCATAAACTTTGAAACTGTATCTAGTTTCATCCCAAGTACCTTTTCGAGTTTTTCGCTGTTATCATCTGCTTTATAATCGTCATGTAGCTCATCAATCTGAATTTCTTCTATCGGCGAAGTTATCAATTCACCAGCTTTGTTATAGAGCCATGATTTACCACTTAAAGTCTTCATCGCCTGTGATGATTGCTCTTCGCCTTGCTCGAATTCGTCTGCGAGTATTCTTCTTGTTTTTATATACCCCTTTAGCTTGCTGGTATGCCCAAGCATGACTGACCACAAAAACAAAGATTTCTTAAGCGTCATATTGCCAATAGCATACTCCAATCCATCTATGTCAAATTCTGGATTAAACCCATTAACGCCTTTCTCGTAACGGTAGTGGTCAGGTTTAGATTTCGTAAAATGTTCAGCACCATATATTTTTATCTTATCTCGTATACTTAAACTACGCAGAAACTTCTCGCTACTTTCTGTTTCTGTTAATAACGTCCCCGCTTCGAGGAAATAGGTGTCGTCCTTTTGATTGCCTTCATACCACTTGAATTCACATAATAAGTGCAACACTCCTAAGTCAGTCAAAGGGTACACTCGTACTCTTTTAATTGAACGGAAAAAAGGAGTAAAACATGACGAGATATACCCATTTGACTGAACACGAAAGATACCACATTTACCTCATGAATCAGCAACATTGTACGCTGACAGGAATCGCTAAAACCATGGGCAGAAGTTAAGTCAACCATCAGCCGTGAAATTAAACGCAATACCGGGGCAACGGCTATCGCTACAAACAAGCCCACCGCTTTGCCCAAACGAGGCATCAGCAAAAGCCCAAGCACATCAGGCTCAATGACGAGTTAAAGCCTCATATTCAACAAAAGATTGCGCTGTATTGGAGTCCTGAACAAATTAGCGGTCGGCAAGAAAATGGGGGAAAACATCAGTATTAGCACCGAATCCATCTATCGTCTCATTTTGAAAGACAAAGTAGCTGGTGGGTCGTTATATCGATACTTGCACCATCAGGGTAAGAAATATCGCAAGCGTTATGGACAGAACGATTACCGCGGACGCATCCCCAATCGGGTTGATATTGCTGATAGACCCAGTATAGTGGACAATCGTTCGCGTATAGGCGATTGGGAGGCTGGTTGTGTTATCGGTAAGGGTCGTCAAGGGGTGTTTGCCACCCTTGCTGAACGCAAAAGTAGGCTTTATCTCGCACTTCGGACTAAGAACAAAACCGCAAAAGAAACCAACGCGGCTATACTCAGGTTGTTAAAGCATATGAAACAACATGTAATGGCACTAACCTTTGATAACGGCAGAGAATTTTGTTGGCATAGTGAGTTTGCCAAACAACTCGAGTGTAAACTTATTTTGCTAAACCGTATCACTCTTGGGAGCGTGGCTTGAATGCCAAATAATCATCTGGCACAATGGCTTGCTCATGTGGTTTTTTCCAAAGCAAATGTCTTTGCATAAAGTCACCGATCTTTGCATAAAGTCACCGAAAAAGAGCGGTTCAAAGCGACCGATTTAATGAATAACCGACATGGAAAATGTTTGGGGTATAAAACCCTTATGGAGGTCTTTTCCCACGCAATGGGAATAGATCATAATATAAACCCGAGTGTTGCACTTATGGGTTGAATTCGCCATCGTTTACCATAAAAACTCTTAATAATCATATATTTACCACCACCCCCCGATCCAACAAACCTCGCCCCTGACGCGTTTCCTTGCCATCACCTTATTCGCTCTACTGTTTATCGCCCAGCCGGCGGATGTCCGTGCTCAATTCACAGAGGCTACGCCGACGATCACTACCAATGAGCAAACGGTCAACACGCCACTCATCACTAGTTCGCGGCACCGCTGAGGCGAGTTCAATCGTGTTTCTAACTAAAACTGTCGCGAGTACTTTCATAGCTGTTCCTTCCCCTGTTGGTAGCATAACGGTTACTCTTGGCGGTACCTGGGAGATTCCCGTAATGTTAGAAGAAGGTAACAACTTGTTAATTGCAGTCATAATCAATGCTTCAAACGCACCATTATCACCCGCATCTGATGTTAACATCAAGCTGGACATCAATGCCCCCAGCGTAAATATCGCATCCGTTTCTAGGAACAGTGGAGACACAGTAGGCACCCGCACACTGAGCTACACAGCCACCTTTAATGAGATAGTTACCGGCTTTGATGAGATAGTTACCGGCTTTGATGTCAACGATATTAGGGTATCAGGCACGGCAGGTGCCAGCTTTGCAACCGACTTTGTTGCAACCTCCGATAGCAAAACATTCAGCTTTGATGTAATAGCCCACAATGACGGAGGTGTTACCGTATTCATTGGTAACAATGCTGCACAGGATCTTGCTGACAATGGCAACACCGCTTCTAACATGCACACATTGACCATTGACACCGACACCCCCGGCGTAAGCATCACATCCGTTTCTAGGAACAGTGGAGACACAGTAGGCACCCGCACACTGAGCTACACAGCCACCTTTGATGAGATAGTTGCCGGCTTTGATGTCAACGATATTAGGGTAACAGGAACGGTAAACGGAGGTAGTGCTACTGTTGTAGACGGCTTTTTTGCAACCAATAGCCGAACATTCAGCTTTAATATAAGTGGTAACTCTGACAGAACCGTCATGGTATCCATTGATGCTGGTGTTGCACAGGATATTGCTGGCAATGGCAACACCGTTTCTAACATTCACACATTGACCATTGATACCGCTGCTCCGACTGTAACCATTACATCCGTTTCTTCTACTGATAGTTTCACGGTCAAGGACATCCAACTGCACTACACAGCCACCTTTAATGAGGCAGTTAAAAACTTTGTGGTCAACGATATTACGGTAGCAGGCTCAGCAGGTGTCGCGACTGCAATCAACTTTGTTGCCAACGCTGATAGCAGAACATTCACCTTTGACGTGGTAAAAGAAAACTCTGACGGAAGCGTTACCGTGTTCATCGCCACCAATGCTGCACAGGATCTTGCTGGCAATGGCAACACCGAATCTAACATATACACATTGACCATTGACAGCACTGCACCCATTGTAAGCATTACCACTCCCATAGAACGAACGGTTTACACCTCATCATTCACTGTTCGTGGCACCGCTGAGGCGGATTCTACTGTGGAGTTATTCAGAGCTACGGGGTCGGGGTCGGATACTGTTTCTCTTGGTGTCACAACGGCAACGAATGGTACTTGGAAGATACCCGTCACGCTGGAAGAGGGAGTCAACACATTCACGGCAAAAGCAACCGATGCCATAGGCAACATATCATTCGCATCCAATCCGCTTACCATCACATACAAACCAGGCCTGTCTCCACAATCTGCCAAGCAACTGAACGAGGCGATTTTACCACAGCTTGTCCAGTCCATGCTTGCCAGCACGATGGCGGCGGTGAATAGTCGGATTGATGCTACTTTCTCGGGCATACCACAAGTGGCCAGCTACCAATTGGATGGTAGCACTAACCTGCAAGATGCGATGATGATCAAACCGCCTCATTATGCGAAATCGCTGAAAGACGGTACTATGGACTGGAAAGAAATGTTGTCTCGTTCATCCTTTGCATTGCCGCTGAATGCGGTGGACGGTGCTGAAAGACGGTACTATGGACTGGAAAGAAATGTTGTCTCGTTCATCCTTTGCATTGCCGCTGAATGCGGTGGACGGTGATGGTGTTACTGCTGGTGGTGCGACAGTATGGGTCCGTGGCGATTATATCCTTATGAGTGATAATGGATGGGAAGGCGATGTGTTCAGTCTTCAGCTTGGTGTCGACCAGTGCATGCGTAATGATTTGCTGGCAGGTGGTTTGGTGTCTTGGAGCAAAGGCGATGTCGATCACACGCTGGGTGGTCAGCGCGGGGACTACATTCATCAGATAACCAGTGTTCACCCATACCTAGCATCGTCGAGTGATGGTATCAATCTGTGGGGCAGTGTTGGCTATGGACAGGGTAAACTGTCTATTAAACAAAAAGACGATATCGAGCGACACAGTGACACACGCCTGTTGTCCTTGTCGGCAGGTGTTTCTGGACGGTTGACGCAATATGGTCAATCGGGCTTGAGTCTCAAGAGCGACATGACACTGGCACAGGTTGACATTGCGGGGTCGGTGGACGATAGAATTCCTGCTGATAAACTCGCCAGCCAGCGACTACGTTTGTTCTTGGAAGTTGACAAAGAGAACCTGCTGGCATCGGGGGGACGATTCAATCCGTTGGTGGAAGTCGGGTTGCGCTATGATGGCGGTGTTGGGGGCTCCTCGGGTATTGGTGCGGTACTGGGTCTCGGTGGACGCTATGCCAACACCACTGGTTTGACATCTGAAGGCAAGTTACACACATTGGTCGGTCGTAAAGACTATAAAGAATGGGGTGTTCAGGGCACGATTCGCAAGACGGCATCCGCCAATGAACAAGGACTGACATTTAGCTTGAGCCCGAGCTATGGAGCGACCAACAACAATGCAAATCAGGTATGGAAACAAGAGCTACCCGATGGAAATAACCGTAACAATGGCGATTACCGAGCGCGACTGGATGTGAATATGGGTTACGGACTGTTCACCGGCGGCGGATTATTGACTCCATACAGCGAACTCCGCATGGGCAAAAATAACCGCTATCGTTTAGGCTTACACTGGAAGCCGAATTCGCCATTTAACCTGCACCTGTATGGCGAACGCAAAACAAGCAATGGTGCTAGTGACCGCATCCTGCTGGAAACCGATATACGGTTTTAGGAATTGAAAATGGACGGTATAAATTGATAATTGAGAACCAACCTAATCCATCATTCCCGCGAAGCATTTCCCCGCGCAGGCGGGGGGCGGGAATCTAGAAAGACAGATTCCGAGCCGTAAGCGAAGGTCATCAGCCAAAGAGGTTAGATTTTGATGAGGACATTTGACTGAATTCCTGCTTCCTGCCTGCGCGGGGACATGCTTCGAGACCGTGCAAGAAATCTTGATAGGTCGCTCTGTCGGAAAATCCAACCCCCTAAATCCCCCTCGTATGATCTCAATCGGGTAAATTATCCACTCGTTTAGTGGTTTTTAATGGGCCCTATCCAACGGCGGTTGGATGGGTAGTCGTGATGCAGTAGCCCCCAGTAAGTTTTCAAACTTGTTGATAAGGTATCATACCTACTACCCGCTTTACCGGTTTTTGCTCCTGCAAAACCGGCATACAGTACATCCTTGTACATATTAAAAATACCTCACGAGAAAATAAATATTCATGGTGGTGCGTGCGCGCTCGGTCATCCCATCGGTGCTTCGGGTGCGCGTATTCTGGTTACATTGATTGCCGCTTTGCAACGTAATCAATTAAAACGCGGTATGGCGGCTCTGTGCATTGGTGGTGGCGAGGCGACCGCACTGGCAGTTGAGCTGGTTTAGCACTTTGTCAGCGCAATCGAGCTAGCACAGAGGCAATGGCAAAATTAAAAACCCATATCGATCCGCATAGCGATGAATTCGCCGACAATAGCCGAGCGATGCGGCTTCTGATCGACGACTTTAGGGAGAATTTACAAACCATTGTTCGTGGCGAGGCGACCGCACTGGCAGTTGAGCTGGTTTAGCACTTTGTCAGCGCAATCGAGCTAGCACATAGGCAATGGCAAAATTAAAAACTCATATCGATCCGCATAGCGATGAATTCGCCGACAATAGCCGAGCGATGCGGCTTCTAATCGACGACTTTAGGGAGAATTTACAAACCATTGTTCGTGGCGGTAGTGAGCAAGCGAGAGACAAACATATTAGGCGTGGCAAATTATTGGTTAGGGAGCGTATCAATCAGCTCCTCGACTGTGGCTCTCCGTTGCTTGAATTTTCCCAGTTTGCCGCTTGGCAGATGTATGGCGGCGATATTTCAGCGGCTGGCATTATCACTGGTATTGGGCGTGTCAAGGGGATTGAATGTGTCATTGTTGCTAACGGTGCCACGGTTAAGGGTGGCACCTATTATCCGATAACCGTCAAGAAGCATTTGCGCGCTCAGGCAATCGCTTTGGAAAACAACCTGCCATGTATTTATTTAGTGGATTCTGGTGGTGCTTTCCTGCCGCTTCAGGACGAGGTATTCCCCGACCAACAGCACTTTGGGCGTATTTTCTATAATCAAGCAAACCTATCCGCCGCTGGCATCCCCCAAATCGCGGTGACAATGGGTAGCTGTACTGCGGGTGGTGCGTATGTGCCGGCGATGTGTGATGAAAGTATTATCGTGCGTGGTCAGGGAGCCATTTTTTTAGCTGGTCCGCCGTTGGTCAAAGCGGCGACTGGCGAAGTGGTCAGTGCGGAAGCGTTAGGTGGTGCGGAAGTTCATGCCAAGACTTCTGGCGTGGTCAATCATGTCGCCAATAATGATTATCTGGCATTGGGATTGGCACGGGATATTGTTGGCAATTTGAATCGAAAAAAAGTCATCGACCTTGACTGTCGGCAACCGATTGAGCCCGATTACCCGCCCGAGCAACTGTACGGTATCATTCCTAAAGACAAGCATAAGCCTTTCGATATTCGGGAAATCATTGCCCGTATTGTCGATGGTGGTGTATTGGCTGAATTCAAGACGAATTATGGCGTTACGCTGGTTTGCAGATTTGCCCATATTCATGGCTATCCGGTCGGCATTATTGCCAACAACGGGATTTTATTTTCTGAATCGGCTCTGAAAGGAACGCATTTTGTTGAACTCTGTGCCCAGCGGCGCATACCGCTGGTGTTTTTGCAAAACATCAGCGGATTTATGGTTGGTGAAAAATACGAAGCCGGCGGGATTGCTAAAAACGGAGCTAAAATGGTATTAGCCGTTGCCAATGCAAAAGTTCCTAAGCTCACCGTCATTATCGGCGGTAGTTTTGGGGCGGGTAACTATGCCATGTGTGGCAGGGCTTTTGGCGGTCGATTTCTGTGGGCATGGACTAATTCCCGTATTTCGGTGATGGGTGGCGAACAGGCTGCCAACGTGCTGGCACAAGTAAAGCTGGATGCTATAACCGCACAGGGAGAAAGCTGGAGCGAGCAACAAATGAATGAATTCAAACAACCGATACATCAACAATATGAAACTCAGGGGCATCCATACTATGCCAGCGCACGGCTCTGGGATGATGGCATCATTGACCCGCTGGATACGTGCCGAGTACCCGGGTTGGGATTATCGGCATCATTAAACGCCCCCATTGCCGAAACCCGTTTTGGCGTTTTCAGGATGTGATATGCCAGCGAATATACCAGAGAATATACCTGATAAATCGCCCAGCAAATTATTGATTGCCAATCGCGGCGAAATTGCCTGTCGTGTCGCACTCACCGCAAGGTGCATGGGCATCGTTAGCGTGGCGGTTTATTCCGCTGTCGATAGTAATGCGCTACATGTGCAACAATGTGATGAAGCCATCGCCTTAGGCGGGGTGAGTGCCGCTGAAAGTTATCTTGATATTGCTAAGATATTGCTGGCGGCAAAGCGATGTGGGGCGCACATGATTCATCCCAGTTACGGGTTTTTATCTGAAAATGCCGAGTTTGCTGAGCGTTGCCATGCGGCGGGGTTTATATTCATCGGTCCGGCGGCGGAGTCAATCCGCATCATGGGTTCTAAAAGTGCTGCGAGGCAGGCGGTGGAGATGCGGGAGTTGCGGTATTACTCGGCTATGATGAGGTGCGACAAGATGAGGCGTATTTGCAACAACAAGCGCATGAAATCGGTTATCCGCTGTTAATCAAAGCAGTCGCAGGCGGTGAGGGAATGCGGGTGGTCGAGGAGGCAGATGATTTATTGCCCGCACTGGAAGCGGTTCAACGAGAAAGCCAGTCCGCTTTTGCCGATGATCGGGTGATGCTGGAAAAATTTTTGCCAGTGGCGCGACATATTGAAGTGCAGATTTTTGCCGACCAGCACGACAATATCGTCCATCTATATGAACGCGATTGCTTGATGCAACGCCGCCACCAAAAGTTAGTCGAATAATCACCCGCGTGCGGTATGAGCGATGATTTGCGCACACAGATGACGAGTGCAGCAGTGGCATGTGCCCGTGCGATAGACTATGTTGGTGCTGGCACCATAGAGTTTTTATTAGCCCCCGACAATACCTTCTATTTCATGGAAATGAATACTCGGTTGCAGGTTGAACATGCCGTTACTGAAATGGTTACCCGTCAGGATTTGGTGGCATGGCAAACCAAAATTGCGCGTGGCGAACCGTTGCCGTGTACGCAAGCGCAATTGTCGTTATCCGGTCATGCCATCGAAGTGCGTATTTATGCTGAAAATCCGCAACAACAATTTTTGCCCTCGACCGGCACAGTCCACTTTATTCATCATCCGACCGGCTGGAATGTAGGGCGGACGGATGGGCAGGCTGATATTCGTGTAGATAGCAGCATTCAAGCCGACGATGTGATTAGTCGCCATTATGACCCGATGATTTCCAAATTAGTGGTTTGGGGAGGTGCGGAGCGATGCGTTAGACAAAATGACGCACGCACTTGCCGACTTATCAAATCCTTGGCGTACATCATAATATTACGTTTTTAAGCAACCTAATCAACCACCGTGCTTTTCAGCAGGGCATGACCGCAACCCGATTTGTAGAGCCCCACTACTCCGAACTCATCAATCCCGAACATTTTAGCGGTATTGAGCAGACCGAAAACGCGCTTATCGCCTGCGACCATGTACTTGCTTTAGCCTGCTGCTATGAACTCCATCGGCAGCGTAACCGACAAAGAAATTGGCAACAACAAGCGGACCGCTGGTCGCCATGGAGCCTTGCCGATGGCTGGCAAAACAACCTGACGTGCACGGTTTCGCTGAGCTTTGAAATGCTTGATGATTATGGCAATCACGGCAGCAATCAAAACGTACATATCGTGGTTGGGTAGAGTTTATGCGCGATGAGTTGGGTGAAACCGTGCGGCTTAATTTGCCCACAGACAGTTATGTTACCGAATACCAGATGACCAGTGCGAATCATATTGAACTGAAAATGGACGGACATTCGGTTAGCGGTATTGTTGCCCAAGCGGACGACCGTATTATGTTGCATTATCAAGCACGCTACTACCAGTTAAAACGAATTGACCAGCGCGTTCAGGAACAGGATGATGAGCCACACAGCGGTACGTTAAATGCACCGATGCCCGGGCTGATTATTGCGCTCACGGTCGCAGTGGGCGAAACGGTCAATATCGGTAGCCCGCTATTGATTATCGAAGCCATGAATAATGGAACACCCGATAAAGTCTCCGCAAGCAGGTGTCGTCAAAGCACTAAATTTTGCCGTCGACGATCAGGTCAAAGACGGTGACGCACTATTGGTTATCGAATAACACGATGGCAATACCGAGCCATGTCCGCATCGTTGAAGTCGGACCCAGAGACGGCTTACAAAACGAGGCAACCCATTTACCAAGTACTATTCGGGTTGAATTGATTCGGCGACTCATAGACTGTGGACTAACCCATATTGAAGTCGGTAGTTTTGTGCATCCAAAATGGGTGCCACAAATGGTCGGCACTGATGCCGTGCTTGCCGATTTGCCGCTGGACAGCGAGATACCTTTTCCGGTGCTGGTACCCAATCTGATTGGTTTGGAAAAAGCACTGGATGCAGGCGTAAAAGAAATTGCTATTTTCGCCGCCGCATCAGAAACATTCAGCCAAAAGAATATCAATTGTAGTATTGCCGAAAGCCTTCAGCGCTTCGTCCCAGTCGTTGCACAAGCACAACAACAAAACGTAAAAATTCGCGACTATGTGTCCTGCGTCATGGGCTGCCCCTACGAAGGCAGGATTGCCGTGAATACGGTGGTTAATGTCGTGTGCCAGCTCATTGATTTGGGTTGTTATGAAGTGTCGCTGGGCGATACCATCGGCATTGGTTCACCAAGAATGACCGAACGCCTTATCCAGTCGCTGACCAATGACATCGCAATCAATCAACTCGCAGTGCATTTCCACGACACCTATGGTCAAGCACTGGTCAACATTTACGCCGCCCTGCAACTAGGGATAAGCGTTATCGACAGTGCCGTCGCTGGGCTTGGTGGCTGTCCCTATGCTCAAGGTGCCAGCGGCAATGTTGCCAGCGAAGACGTGGTATATCTGCTCGACGGACTAGGCATCAGCCACGGACTAAACATGAACAAACTGGTCGACACCGGACGCTACATTTGCCAGCAACTGAACAGAGCGGTTATGTCGCGGGTTAATCTGGCGATGTTGTAAGGCGCATTCACTGCTTTCCCGTGCTTGCAGATGAGATGTTCTGCCTTTGAGAGACTGTGCAAAAACCCAACATTCGTAGATCCTAACCCCTTGTCCTCGGAAGCGAGACTTTAGTCCTGCATGAAATTGGCGCGGCTGAAGCCGCACTTCCGTGCTTGTCGGAAAATGGAGTTTTTGGCTTATTGTTAATACTTAAATCTTCCTAATTACCACTATAGATAAGTGGCTCTATCCCGTATATAATCACAGTCTATCTATTTAATTCGTAAGGGGGTATGTCATGGCGCGTAATAAGGTGCAATTCCAGAAAGGGGTTAGCTTGAACGATTTTATCAAACAGTACGGTACCGAAGACCAATGCTTCGATGCGCTTTATGCTTGGCGGTGGCCCAAAGGGTTCCAGTGTCCGGCCTGTGGTCACGACAAGTGCTGCCAGCTGACCATCCGTAAACTTCAGCAGTGCAATCGCTGCAATCGCCAGACATCACTGACGGCTGGAACCATCTTTGAATCCACCAAACTACCGCTCACGCTATGGTTCCAGGGTATCTATCTGATTACACAGGACAAGAAAGGCATCTCGGCCATGAAACTGCATCGTCACCTGGGTATTTCCTACAATGCCGCCTGGCGAATGAAGCACAAGCTTATGCAGGTGATGATGGAGCGGGATCACAATAACAAACTATCCGGGTTGATTGAATTGGATGATGCCTATCTCGGCGGCGAGCGTACTGGGTGCAAGCCGGGACGCGGTGCTGCAGGTAAGACACCTTTTGTAGCGGCGGTAGAGACCACCGCCGATCATTGCCCAGTTCGGGTTAAGTTGTCGGTCGTAAAGGGTTTCCGCACCGAAGCGATTAAGTCATGGAGTCGGCAACATCTGACCGAGGGTAGTACCGTTATCTCCGATGGTTTGGCGTGCTTTAATGCCGTTGTCGAGGCCGGTTGCTTGCATGACAAGATTGTGTGCGGCGGCGGGAGAGGGTCTGTCGAAAAACCCGAGTTCTATTGGGTCAATACGATTCTGGGTAACTTAAAGAGTTCATTACGCAGTACCTATCATGCTATTCGACCTAAATATGCTCAGCGATACTTGTCGGAATTTCAGTATCGTTTCAATCGTCGTTTTGATTTGAACGACCTCATTCCCAGGCTTGCTTGTGCGGCACTCAGGACACCACCGATGCCGGAAAACTTGCTGAAGATAGGCTTAGGTTAAATGGTAATTAGGTAAATCTTTGTTATTAAACATATTATTTTTTTTAAAACTAGACTATTTTGAATTAACCGACAGTCCCTTCGGGGGGAATTGAGTGACAAGTCCCCCTGACAAGGGGGATTTAGGGGGTTGGGGCTTATAGGGTTGGGTTTTCCACATGGAACACATGCTTAGCAGGGTTTCTTGCACAGTCTCGGACGCATGGTATCATCAGCCCATTTAGAATAGTCATTAGTGGAGACTTAATTATGACTCGTGATTTAACCTGTTTTCATGCTACAGATTGGGATCGCTTGCCGGGGCTTTTGGGTATGCGGTTGGTTGAAATGAATAAAGAAAGGTCGGTTATGGAGATGGATGTTACCGACAAGATACGCAACTTTAGCGGTTCAGTGCATGGCGGTAGCGTGGTTTCTTTGGCGGATACGGTAGCAGGGTATGGTTGTTATTCCAACCTGCCGGAAGGCGCGACTGGGTTTACTACGCTGGAGTTGAAATGCAATTTTATTGGTATGGCACGGGCTGAAAAAATACGTTGTACTGCCGTTTGCATACATCGCGGCAAGACAACCCAGGTATGGGATGCAGCCGTCTGTGATGGCGACACGGACCGAGTCATCGCGGAATTTCGATGTACGCAGTTTATACTCTATTCCAAACCCGAACAATAAACCCAAACAATGAAACTATCCCCATGTTTGAACAAACTTTTAAAAATATAGACGACCTGCTACACAAAGATGCTGGCTGTGGTAGCGAATTAGATTATGTCGAGCAAACCTCGTGGGTGTTGTTTCTAAAATATTTAGATGATTTAGAGCAAGAAAAACGCAGCAAAGCCACATTGAGGGGTGATGCCTACGCCAACATCATTGTGCCGGAATATCAGTGGACAACCTGGGCGGCACCGAAGCTGGAAAATGGCAACATCGACCATAACGCCTTAAGCGGCGATGACCTGCACGAATTTGTTAATGGCGAACTGTTTCCCTACCTGAAACAATTCAAGGCGGATGCCGGCAGTGCCAACAGCATCGAATATAAAATTGGCGAGATTTTCAGCGAGCTTGGCAACAAAATACAAAGCGGTTACATCCTGCGCGAAGTGCTCAACCATATTGATGGATTGCGCTTCCGTACGCATAAAGAAAAGCACGAAATGAGCCATCTGTATGAAAGCAAAATCAAAAATATGGGCAATGCGGGTCGCAATGGTGGCGAATACTACACCCCGAGACCGCTGATCAAAACCATCGTCAAGGTGGTTGCACCGAAAATCGGCAACACCATTTATGATGGCGCGGCTGGCTCCGCCGGCTTTTTGTGCGAAGCCTTCGAGCACCTAAAGGCAAGCAAAGAGCTATCGACAAGCGATGTTAGCACCTTGCAGAACAACACCTTTTACGGCAAAGAGAAAAAATCGCTTGCCTACATTATCGGCATTATGAATATGATATTGCACGGCGTAGAAGCGCCAAATATCGTGCATACCAACACCTTAGCCGAGAATTTGCTAGATATTCAGAACAAAGACCGCTTCGATGTGGTGTTGGCAAACCCGCCTTTTGGTGGCAAGGAACGTGCCGAAGTGCAGCAAAATTTCCCCATCAAGAGCGGTGAAACTGCCAGTTTATTCCTGCAACATTTCATCAAAATCCTCAAACGTGGCGGCAGCGCCGGGGTAGTTATCAAAAACACCTTTTTAAGCAACACCGATAACGCCTCCATTGCCCTGCGTAAAGAGTTATTGAACAGTTGCAATCTGCATACGGTGTTAGACCTGCCCGGCGGCACCTTCACCGGTGCCGGTGTTAAAACCATCGTGCTGTTTTTCAACAAAGGCACGGCGACCGAAAAAGTATGGTTCTACCAGCTCAATTTAGCACGCAATTTAGGCAAGGGCAGCCCACTCAATGAACAGGATTTGCAAGACTTTATCGCCTTGCAGAAAACCAGAGCGAGTAGCGCAAATTCGTGGACACTGGAACGCAAAGACATAGATCAAAACAGCTTTGACCTGTCCGCCAAAAACCCCAATACACCGCAACAAGCCCCCCTACGGCAAGCCGCCGAGATACTCAAGGAAATGGCGCAATTAGACAAGGCAAGCAGCTTGATAATTGACAGATTAGAATTGCAAATTGAAAATTGAAAATGAACAGCAAAGACAAAATCAAACTGTTTCAAGAACAAACCGTCAGAACCCATTGGGATGAAGAGCAGGAAAAATGGTATTTTTCTGTTGTTGATGTAGTCGCAGTTTTGACTGAAAACAAAAGTTATCAAGGCGCAAGAAATTACTGGAAAGTGCTAAAACACCGGCTGGTAAAGGAAGGTGGTCAGTCGGTTACAATTTGTAACCAACTGAAAATGCAATCTGCTGATGGCAAGTATTATAAAACCGATGTCGCCGACACCGAGCAGATTTTGCGCCTTATCCAGTCCATCCCTTCACCTAAAGCCGAACCCTTCAAACGCTGGCTGGCAAAAACAGGCAGTGAGCGTATAGCCGAAACAGACGATCCAGAGCTGGCTTTTGACCGCGCCATGCAAGCCTATATTGCCAAAGGCTATTCTAAAGAATGGATAAATCAACGCTTAAAAAGCATAGAAGTCCGCAAAGAGCTCACCGATGAATGGGCCGAGCGTGGCATGAAACAGGGCTTGGAATATGCCATTTTAACCAACGAACTCACCCAGGCGTGGGCGGGGAAAAACATCAAGGAATACAAAAAATTGAAAGGGCTGAAAACAGAGAACCTGCGGGATAATATGAGCAACCTTGAATTGGTGTTAAATATGCTGGCAGAAGCCTCGACAACAGAAATATCTAAGCAAAAACAGCCCAAAGGCTTGAAAGAAAACAAGGACACTGCCCGTAAAGGCGGCGGAGTTGCCAAAAAAGCCCGAGTAGAGATTGAAAAACAAAGTGGGCAAGCCGTAATAAGCAGTAACAGCGCGAAAAAACTTTTGCGGGATTCTAACAATGACTGACAAGAAAGGCTTTCGTGCCGCATCCGTCATTCCTGCACCACCCTGTCATTCCTGCGAAAGCAGGAATCCAGTAAAACACACAAACCGCAAGGGTTTACTACCTACAAGGGAGTTAGCCGAGTACAATCGCTAAAGAGACAATGCAAAAAATCCAACACTCGCCATTCCTGCACCACCCTGTCATTCCTGCACCATCCCGTCATTCCTGCGAAAGCAGGAACCCAGCCCCTCCGTCATTACCTGCGCCACCCTGTCATTCCTGCGAAAGCAGGAATCCAGTAAAACACACAAACCGCAAGGGTTTTCTACCTACAAGGGAGTTAGCCGAGTACAATCGCTAAAGAGACAATGCAAAAAATCCAACACTCGCCATTCCTGCACCACCCTGTCATTCCTGCGAAAGCAGGAATCCAGTAAAACACACAAACCGCAAGGGTTTACTACCTACAAGACACTTAACCGAGTACAATCTATAAAGTCCCGCCACCAAATATTGGTTAAAACGATGCAAAGCCCTCAGATCAGTAAAAACACGGATTTTTTAGAGAGACCTCCAACAATGCCTGAACCCAACAAAGCGTCCCGCACCGTAGCGGAGTTAATCAAGGCATTACAACAATTTCCGCCAGATATGCGGGTTGTGGTGAGTGGCTATGAAGGTGGCTATGAAAATATGTATGACATGAAAATAGAAAAACTGGAACAGAACCCGGAAAATCCCTATTGGGAGGGTGAGTTTCAAGTGCCATGGCGATTGGAGGGTGGACAACTGACAGAAGCGGTTGTTATGCAGAGGGTGTTCAGGAATGTGTAGTTTGCCGAAGGGCGATGCCTTGAGCTTGCCGAAAGGGTGGGAGGTTAAGAAGTTGGGGGAGGTTTGTGAAGTTTTTAATGGGCTATGGAAAGGTAAAAAACCACCATATATTGAAGTCGGGGTTATAAGGAATACAAATTTTACTAAAAATGGTTGTTTGGATGATTCCAATATTGCCTTCCTTCCTGTTGAAATAAGGCAGTTTGAAAAGAGAAAATTACAATATGGCGATATTATTTTAGAAAAATCTGGTGGCGGACCAAAGCAACCAGTAGGCAGGGTTGTTCTTTTTAATAAGCATAAAGGAGATTTTTCATTTAGCAATTTCACTTCTGTCATAAGGATATTTAATAAAGAGATTCTGGAGTTTAATTTTCTGCACAAATTTCTGTTTTTTCTGCATATATCAGGGAAAACGGAACCTATGCAAAGGCGGTCGACAGGAATACGAAATTTACAATTAAATGAATACAAAGGCGTTCAAATCCCGCTCCCACCACTCCCCGAGCAAAAACGCATCGTAGCCATCTTAGAGAAAGCCTTTACTGCCATAGATCAAGCCAAAGCCAATACCGAAAAAAACCTGAAAAACGCCCGCGAGCTATTCCAATCAAAATTGCAGGAAACTTTTGCTAATGGAAAATTGAAAATTGAAAGTGGAGAATGGGAGGAAAAGAAACTGGGGGAGGTTTGTCAATACGACAAAAATAAAAACACACGAACAGATTTGCCATATGTTGGTTTAGAAAATATAGAATCTAATACAGGGAAATTTATTGGCTCAAAAAAACCTTCTCAAGTTAAAAGTTCTACGTTTTATTTTTCTAGTCAGCATATATTGTATGGCAGATTGCGCCCTTATTTGAATAAAGTATTACTCCCTGATTTCTCTGGTCATTGCTCCACAGAGATATTCCCAATTAAGGCGAATAAACTAACGGTTAGAGAATTTTTATTTTATTGGTTTATGATGGATGCCACTGTTTCTAAAATTAATGCCACATGGACAGGTGCTAGGATGCCTAGGGCAAATATGAAGGAAGTAATAAATTTTTATATTGGTATCCCGCCACTACCCGAGCAAAAACGAATAGTCAAAAAACTAGATGTTGTATCCACCGAAACAAAAAAACTGGAAGCCATCTACCAGCGAAAAATAACTTGCTTGGACGAACTAAAAAAGAGTATCTTGCAAAAAGCATTTAATGGGGAGTTATAGTTATGAGTCAATACATAAAAGCAAAAGGAATCAACTACTTAGGCGCATTAGAAAAAATAAAAAAGAAGGATAGTGACTATTTACAACCTATCTATGAAGCATTCACTAACGCTTTAGAATCTATTAAATTGCTAAAACTAGAACACGAATCCTCCGAGACAGAAAACATCGAAATAAATCTTTTTGTAACAAAAACATTGATAAAGGAAAACTATGATTTTTGTAAAATAGAAATTAAAGATACTGGTATCGGATTTAATGATACGGAATTTAATCGTTTAGTTGATTTAAATGATCAAGGCAAGGGTTTTGCTAACAAAGGAACAGGAAGAGTTCAGTTTCTTCATTCGTTTAATGAAACTAAAGTTGTCAGTGTTTATAAAGATAACAATTCTACAACAGGATATAAAAGACGAATATTCACGATTTCAAAATCAATATCATTTGTAAATAATAATGCAATTATCCGTTTAGAAGATGGCAATGAAGAGGAGATTCAGGCTGATGTTTCTTCTACCAACCTTCTTTTTAAGGGTGTATTAACAGATAGTGATAAAATACAGTTTGAGAATTTGACTATCGAATTGATAAAAAAATCTATAGTTAGCCATTACATAGATCTTTTTTGTGAAAATAGAGATAGTTTACCAAAAATTGCAATTCGTCAATTCATCAATGATAAGCTTAATCAAGAATTAGAAATAACATCTATTGATATTCCAGAAGTTGATAAAGAAGAAAGCATTAATGTTAGTTACAGTGTTATTGGAGAAGATGGAAGCGTAACAGAATCTAATAATAAAGAAACATTCAATCTTAAAGCATTTAAAATATCTGAGAACAAATTGGAGAACAATGCACTAAAACTTGTTAGCAAAGGAGAAATTGCAAAATCTATTAATTTAGACAGCTTAAGTTCCACTGACCAAATAGAAAACAGTAGATATTTATTTCTTTTGTCAGGAAAGTATATTGACGACAGGGATGATGATACAAGGGGAGAAATAAAAATATTAACTAAAAAAGAATTTCAAAAACGGGGTAAAGAATTGTTTTATGCCGAAGAAATTTTATTAGAAAATATTGAAATAGAAACAAATAATACAATTCTTAATATGTATGATGAAATTAGGGATAAGAAACAAGAAAAAAATGACAATATTGATAAATTAAAAGAAATGTTTTTATTCAGTGAAAAAACATTAAAATCTTTAAAAGAAAAGGTTAAGATTAGTGATACTGATGAGATAATTTTGAAGAAGGTGTACGAAGCGGATGCTAAACGTGTTGCAAAGAATGATGCTAAGATAAAAAAACAAATTCAGGATTTGGATGAATTAGACCCATCTAATGGAGAATCATACGATGATAAACTAAGAGAAAAAATAAATAGTTTAGTTAAAATTATTCCGTTGCAGAATAGAACAGCTTTAACTCGTTATGTAGCAAGACGCAAAATTGTATTGGAATTATTTGAAAAAATTATAAATAAAGAACTAAAAGTTCAAAATTCTGGAGATCGCAATATAAACGAAAGTTTATTGCATAATCTAATATTTAAACAAACTTCTAAGGATTCAGAAAACAGTGATTTGTGGCTTGTAAACGAAGATTTTATTTATTTTAAGGGTACTTCGGAAGTATCATTAGGAAACATATCACTAGGTGATGATACTATTCTTAAAGATAATCTCTCAGAAGAGGAAGATGAGTATAGATTGAAACAGGAGGGTGACGCACAACAAAAAAGACCTGATATTCTTTTATTTCCTAAAGAGGGAAAGTGCATAATAATTGAATTAAAATCACCTGATACGAAGGTTTCAAATCATCTTAATCAAATCAACAGATATGCTTCATTAATTAATAATTTATCTAAAGATCAATTCAGATTCACAACTTATTATGGTTATCTTATTGGTGAAAATATAGATGTAGATGATATTCAAGATAACGATAGTGATTTTGTTCCAGCACATAATTTGGGTTTTATTTATAGACCATATAAAAGAATTATTGGTAAATTTGGGAAAGATGATGGTTCTCTATATACAGAGGTAATAAAATATTCAACCTTATTGAAGCGTGCTTTAGTCCGTAATAAAATATTTATAGATAAAATGATGAAGCAAGAAAATAGTACCGAGTAATAAACAAAAAAAGACAGAATACCTAAAGAAAACGCATTGTCATCTTAACAAACAAAGATACAACCCATGAAAGCCACTAAAAAAATAACAATCAATCCTGTGCGCTTGCAATGGTGTTGCGAGGCTATCGATGTGGATATTGATCACCTCTCTAATGATATTAACATTGCTAAAACCACCTTGCAGAAAGCAGAAGTTAGTATCCAACAATTAACCAAGATAGCAAAATATTTTAATCGTGGATTGTTGTTTTTCCTTGAATCTGACGATGTGCTTGAAGACAAAATATATTCCCCGCAATTTCGTACCATCAACAACCAAACACCAATACATGACCGCAAGCTCAGAGCGTTAATCGAGCGTGTTGAAAAGCAAAGGCAAATATATCTTGGCTTGATGGAGGACTTGGGCGAGCCGCTCAAGCGTGATTGGCTACCTGACTTTGCATTGAATAACCGCAACATAAAACAAGCCAGTGCCAATGTGCGGCAATGGTTAAACCTGCCTGAGCTAAACCTGCCTGATGGCGGTGAATTTGAAGACTTACGCCGTGCAGTTGAAAGCAAAGGTATTATGGTATTTGTCATGAGCGGTTATAAGGGCAAATGGCAGATGGCAGATGGATAAAAACAATCCAGTACGCGGTTTTTCTCTTTGTTACGACACTTTACCGGTTATCGTTATTAAGAAACAGGCAAGTCAGGGCGCGCAAGCCTTTACCTTGATGCACGAGTTAGCTCATTTGCTGATACATAGAGAAAGTGCAATTGATGATGCAGAGAATTTTTATAACTATCAAGGCAAGGAAAAAGATGCCAATGAGTTTGCCGGAAATCTGTTAATGCCCGATGGTTTTTTAAGGCAGATTAACGTGGCGGAGTTGCTGGATTTAGAAGTTGGTGAATACGATGATTTTTTAGCTGATTTTAAGAATAATTGGTGCGTAAGCGGTGAAGCGATATTGGTCAGATTATTAAATGAGAACAAAATAACCCAAGCGCATTATAACGATTATAAAGCACTTAAAGAACAACAAGAAAGGGCAAGACAAAGAGAAGAGGAAAGAAAAAAAGCGTTAGGAACTGCACCAAAAATCCCGCGCCAATACCGCCATAGAGAGCCACTCAGCACCTTTGGTAAACCCTTTGTTCATGCCGTATTTGATGCCTTTTATAGCAAGCATATTACCCTGGCCAAAGCCAGCACCTATTTAGATAATTTGAAAATCAGCGATATGCACAAATTGGAACAGTATGTATAGTTTCGATGCGTCATCTATGATCCATGCTTGGGATAATTATCCTCCTGACAATCAGCAATCCACCCCCCATAAGACAGGGAGGCATTAACGGATATGCTCCTTAAAGTACAAAAAAGAGCCATTTTAAACTGCTTACAAACAACCATTCACAAGTGAGGTAATAAACAATGACTACTTATTTTTCCGAAAAAACCCTTTTAAGTGCCCCAACAAGCAGGGCAGCTTTCAGTGACCGCACCGCCTATGTTATGGCTGAAATGTCAAAACTTGCGTATTTCAAATTTGAGGGTGGTCATACTGTTGATCAATTTATAGACTCTGCAAAAGTAGCTCTGGGTGATGGCGATGCCTTAAAACATGTCAAACTTCTTGCGGAAAAATTCTTTTCCCACACATCAGCCAAAGATGCAAGAGCGGTATTTGAGGATGTATTGAAAGAAAATAGTTTTGAACTGATAGATGTTTTTGACAAAGAAGGAACCCAAGCCTTCTTGTGTCGTCATATCACACAGAATACAGCCATTCTTGCTTTTAGAGGCACGGAACCTACAGAGTATGCTGATATAAAAAGCGACATCAACGCAAAATTGGTAGAAATGGTCATTGCCAAGCAAACAGTGCTAGTACACTCTGGTTATTGGAAAGCTTTTTGTTGTGTAAAAGATTCTATCAAAGAGAAACTGGAAGACGAAAAATGCAAAGATTGTCAGTTGTTTTTCACTGGGCACTCTCTCGGCGGGGCACTGGCAACGATTGCAGTGAAGTATTTCTCCAGCGATGCTTCGGGAGCTTGTTATACATTTGGCGCACCTCCTGTAGGAACAAAAGACTTTGAAAATAAACTTAAAACACCACTTTATAGAATTGTTAATCATTTGGATATAGTTCCCAATTTGCCTAATCCATTTATGGCTTTTTTCGTAAAAGGACTAATAATACTATTCTTCTTAATATTAGTTTATTTGCGAATTGATAGAATTGTCTCCTCGCAATGTCGTGAAAAAATAAATCAGCTCATCATAGATTTATCTCGTTACAGACAAATTGGATACGGAAGTGTTTTGATGGGGACGGAGAAAAATCCTGTATTGCGTTACCAATTAGGTATTTGGGATAAATGTGTAATGTATACGAAAATATTCTTTACCGGGGGTTGGCTGTTTAAAAAGAAACAGATACAACGATTTTTTACAGACCACTCCATAGATGCTTACTCGAAAAAACTGAGGGGCTGGGCGGTGTCCAGAAAAAGTTAATTGGGGAAGAAAATCAGGACAACTACAGGGAACAATGCAAGAAATCCTCACTAGGTCGAGTTGTTGGTGGAAAACCCTGCGGGTTTTGGGTGTTTTACTGGATTCCTGCCTGCGCAGGAATGACGGGGAGGGGCGCGAGGGAATACGGGGGGCGCGGGAATGTGACTCATGTTGGCCTTTTGCACAGCCTCAAGGCTGGATTCCTGCTCCCTACCTACGCTGGGACAGGCTTCGCGGGAATGATGTTCTTGTGCCGGGGCGCAAAAAGTCATCAATCGATTTGTTAAAATGGGTATTCTACAGATTAAACAGCAAGACAAAAAATATCGGTAATGTTATGTTTATACCGATTACATTAAAATTTTTATAGACGAATAATGAACGAAGCCGACACCCGAGCAGAATTGATTGAACCCAAACTAAAAGCCTGCGGTTGGGGTGTTGTTGCGGGTGCAAGGATTCTGCGTGAGCATACAATCACCGCTGGCAGGATACAGGTGGGCGGTGGACGTGGTCAGGTACTAATTGCCGATTATGTATTGGTTTACAAGGGGGAAAATCTGGCGGTGGTGGAGGCGAAAAGAGCTGGCTTGGCAGTGAGTGAAGGGGTTCAACAGGCGAAACTTTATGCAGGAAAATTAAAGGCGGCGATTGCCTATGCCGCCAACGGTAGAGAAATTTACCAAATCTGCATGAACACGGGCAAGGAGAGTTTGGTGGCGGATTTTCTAAGTCCGGATGAAATGTGGGACAAGGCGTATCCACAGAAATCACTGCTCCCACTCACCAAAGAATGGCGAGATAAATTTGCCCGCATTCCTTTTGAGGATAAAAGCGGCACTTGGCAACCGCGTTACTATCAAGAGCTTGCCATTCGCAATACTTTACAGGCGATTGCACAGGGTAAAGCGCGCATCTTGCTAACGCTTGCCACCGGCACCGGTAAAACCGCGATTGCTTTTCAAATTGCCTGGGTTTTGTTTCATACGCGCTGGAACATTTCGGTAGTTGAAAATGAGGGGAGCAATTATAGGAAAAGGCAGCCGCGAATTTTGTTTTTGGCAGATCGTAATATTCTTGCCGACCAAGCATTTAATGCGTTTTCTGCTTTCCCGGAAGATGCGATGGTGCGTATCAAGCCAAGCGAAATTCGGCGGGATGGTAGGGTGCCGACCAACGGCAACATCTTTTTCACGATTTTCCAGTCCTTTATGTCTGGTGCAGATGAATCGGGCAATCCCGCGCCTTATTTTGGTGAATATCCAAAAGATTATTTTGATTTGATTATCATTGACGAATGTCATAGAGGAGGCGCGAATGACGAAGGGAATTGGCGCGGTATTTTAGATTATTTTGCACCTGCTGTGCAGTTGGGCTTAACCGCGACACCAAAGCACGACGACAACGTGGATACTTATCACTATTTTGGCGAACCGGTTTATACCTATCCGCTTAAAGAAGGGATTAACGATGGTTTTCTAACCCCGTTTAAGGTGCGGCGTATCGAGACCACCATTGATGAATATACTTATGAAAATGATGATGAGGTGATTGACGGAGAAGTCGATGCGGACAAGACCTATATAGAAAAAGATTTTAATAAGAGAATTGAAATAAAAGAGCGCGAAAATAAGCGTGTGCAGATATTTATGAATACCGCCAATGAAGATGAAAAAACCATTATTTTTTGTGCCAATCAAGCCCACGCCTTGCTGATTCGTGATTTGGTGAATCAAAACAAGCCAGCCAGCATTGATCCCAATTATTGTGTTCGTGTTACGGCTAATGATGGCGAAATGGGCGAGCAGTTTTTACGCGAATTTCAAGACAACGAAAAATCACTGCCCACCGTGCTGACAACTTCGCACAAACTCTCAACCGGTGTCGATGCGCGTAACATTCGTAATATTGTTTTACTGCGTCCAGTCAAGCAAATGATTGAATTTAAGCAGATTATCGGCAGAGGCACGCGGCTTTTTGATGGCAAAGATTTTTTTACTGTTTATGATTTTGTCGATGCCTATGAAAAGTTCTCGGATCCAGAATGGGATGGCGAGCCGATTGAAGAATCCCCTTGCGAAGTGTGCGGGGAAGTGCCTTGTGTCTGTGCAACGACATTGCCCGAACCCTGCGCCAAATGCGGAAAAATGCCTTGTATTTGCATTAAGGAATCGCCCCCACCCTGTTATAAATGCGGACAAACGCCCTGTATTTGCACCAATAAAATCAAGATAAAACTGGCAGATGGCAAGGCGCGTGAGATAATACATAGCATAAATACTTCATTTTTGGATGCGGACGGCAACCCCATATCAGTAGCGCAGTTTTTACACTATATGTTTGGCGAATTGCCCCGTTTTTTCACCGACGAAGCAGAATTACGCCGCCTTTGGAGTGCGCCGACAACCAGAAAAACCCTGCTTGATCAATTAGCTGAAGCTGGTTTCAACAAAGAAGCACTGCTCACATTACAAAAACTGATTGACGCAGAAAAAAGCGATTTATTTGATGTGCTGGAGTATGTCTTTAACAGTGATATAACACCCATCACTCGAGAGCAGCGCGTGCATGCCGCCCGGGAAACGATTTATACCCGATGCGATGAGCAACAAAAAGAATTTATCCGTTTTGTATTGCAAAAGTATATTGAAAGCGGTGTTGGCGAATTAGCCTTAGAAAAATTACCCGATTTAGTGAAAATAAAATATCAATCAATAGCCGATGCCGAACAAAAACTAGGCAAAGCTGAAAATATCCGCCTGCTGTTTAGCGATTTTCAGAAATATCTGTATCAGCAAGCGGCATAGCACGGGTAACTGTTAGCGTCCTTTTTTCGGTTCTCATGAATTTCCTATGGGCAAAAGCCAAACAATACTCAAAAATGCGGTACAAGTATATTTTTTTATGGAGATATTCAAATGAATGATACCGCATTGTTTACGCCGCTTTTGAGGCTTAGTGCCCCATGACGAATCACGGTGCGAATCACGGCTATTACGCCGAATTTGACCGACAAATCAATGACCATCCAGATGAACGAAAGGAGCGTGTAGTACCTGCAATGCCCTTTGTGGGGGTTTACGACCACCGTGAGCAGCCCACATGGCGACATTGATACGATGCAATTCAAGACACACTGGTCGCTTAGGTTCCGCGTATTCATGGGGCTTGTCGGTTAATTCAAAACCAGTCCAATTTTAAGAAAATAAAATCTTTAATAACAAGGACTTAAATATTCACAACAAGCTAAAAACGCCATTTTCCGACAAGCCACATGGTTACGCAATCCCAACAAATGGACTCAGAAAGATAAAGACACTTTTTACGCACTTCAATCAAAAGGGTTGAAGGTCGCCCGAGCTTGGGCAATCAAAGAGACACTGCTTGAACTGTGGACTTACTTGAAACATCGCATCACCAATGCAACCGCAGAAGGATTTAATTCAAAGATTCAGTCCATAAAATCGGCTGCCAGAGGATTTAGAAACATCGAAAACTATCGCGTTTCAATTCTGTTTCACTGCGGAATAACTCAAACTCTACCCATAGGGTTGCCAGAAGAACCAATTAAAAGGACATCTGCGAACGAGTATTGGGCGGTTTGTTTCCAAGACATTTGACGGTATCCTCAAGGTTTATTGAATGAACGCTATTTTACCATTTTAGTCGTGCCCTGGGTGGATTTATGCAAAGGTCTCATAATATATTAACTAGACACTACAAACCAGTTTATCTACTCCCCCGTATGTTTGCTGGGTTGTGGACGATATGCATGGAGTGAACCGTCGAAGTCAGGATTGATAATTGAAAATGAATGCTTGATTTGGATGAATATCAGCCACGCATTTTGATGGCTTTGGGGTCATATAGTGCCGTCAGGCTTGCTGTTGCTGGAACTCTGTTGTCGCCGACATCTATCTCAAACTTGCCAGCATGGATGTAATCGGCATCGACCCCAGCATCGACCCCAGCATCGACACTGGCATCGGCGCAGACATAGCCGAGTCCGACTGAGCCACCTAGTGTGTGTCCGTAGTTTCCCGAGGTTAAATACCCGACTATTTTACCATTTCGCAATATCGGTTCGTGGTGGTAGAGCATGATTTCAGGGTCTTGTAAGAGGAATTGAACCAGTTTTTTTCGCAAGCCCCCGCGCGCGTTTTCTTTTTGTTTGATTATGGCTTCTCTGCCGATAAACGGAATAGATTTTTCTAAATCGCAGACAAACCCCAGACCGCATTCCAGCGGGGTGTCATGGTCGGCAACATCGTGCCCAAAGTGGACGAATTTCTTTTCGATTCGACCACTATCGAGGGCGTGTAATCCAGCCATTTTTAAATCGTATTTTTCGCCACTCTGCCAGAGTATATCGAAACCGTGGCGTGCCATATCGACTGGTATATACAGCTCCCAGCCGAGTTCTCCGACAAACGATACCCGTGCCGCACGACCGACAGCGCAGCCTAGCTCAATCGGTTGCGACATGCCGAATGGAAAATTTGCAGTACTCATATCCAGTGCTAATACATCGCTAAGCAAGGCTCGGCTATTTGGTCCCATAACGCCAAATATTGCCCAGCTATTGGTCACATCGGTTACCGTACAGCGGGCATCGGATGGGGTGTTTCTCGCCAGCCAATGCAGGTCTTTATGGGTGACTGCGGCACCACTGACGAGTAGATATTGGTGCTCTTCAACGCGCGTGACCGTGAGGTCGGCTTCAATGCCGCCGCGCTCATTAAGCCAGTGGGTATAAACCATTTTACCTATCTCAACATCGACATTAGCGGTACAAATTCTTTGCAGAACAGCACAACTGTCTTTGCCCTGAATCAGGTACTTGGAAAAACTACTTTGATCGAATAAGGCAACTTTTTCGCGAAATGCACGATGTTCGTTAGCCGAATATTCGAACCAGTTTTGCTTGCCGAAACTGTATTCATATTGAGGCGCGATGCCTTTTGGCGCAAACCAGTTTGGACGCTCCCAGCCAGCCACTTCGCCAAAGCAGGCGTTATGATCGACCAGCCGTTCATGAATCGGTGAATGGCGTACGTTGCGTGCGGTTTGCATTTGTTTGAATGGATAGTGATTGTCGTAGAGTAGCCCGAGGGTCTCGGTTACGCGATTTTGAATATACTGTTGAGTGCCCTGAAAACTGTACATGCGGCGTATATCATTGCCCCATAAATCAAGCGGGGCATAACCTTTATCGATCCATTCCGCTAAAGCCTTGCCCAATCCGCCCGAGCTTTGTATGCCGATAGAATTGAGTCCAGCGGCAACATAAAAATTCTTCAGCTCGGGGGCTTCGCCCATATGAAACTGATCATCGGGGGTAAAACTTTCCGGACCACAAAAAAACTTGCGCCACCCGACCTGTTGCAACATCGGCACTCTGACCATTGCCGTTTCCAATATCGGCATCATCTGTTGGTCGAAATGTCCGTCTAATTCATCAAAACAAAAGTCATCGGGAATGCCCCCGCTTCCATTGATACGATGTCCCCAAGGTATCGCCTGTGGTTCAAACTGACCGACCAATAAACTACCCGCATCCTGTTTGTAATAGGCGCATCCATCATGGTCTCGTATGACCGGCAAATCCAATGGCAGCCCCGCTATTTTTTCGGTTACTGCATAATAATGTTCGCAGGCATGTAGCGGCACATTGACCCCGCCGAGTCGCCCCACTTCGCGCGCCCACAGACCGGCACAATTCACCACATAGGCAGATTCAATTTCATATTGCCGCTCGCCTTGCTCGGCAACCACGCCGGTTACTTGCCCGTATCGCTGGTTAATAGCGATGACTTTTACCCCTTCAAGACAGGTTACGCCACGCCCACGTGCACCCTTGATATACGCCGCAGTTACGTCCACCGGACTGGCATAACCATCTTGCTCAACCCAGCTTCCGCCAAGCAAATCGCTGGTTTCAAGCAACGGATATTGTTCTTTTATTTCCGCTGCATCCAGCATATCAACCCGTGTTACGCCAAAAGCATTATTCATCGATGCGACCCGCTTTAACTCCTCAAACCGTGCCTCGCTATGGGCGATGGACAGTGAGCCGACTTGCTTAAAGCCGGTCGATTGTCCAGTTTCTGTTTCAATCTCGGCAAGTAGCGACATGGAATATTCGGCCAGTTTGGCCTGGCTCTCATTGGCGCGCATGGTGCCGACTAAACCGGCGGCATGCCAAGTGGTGCCACAGCTAAACTGCATTCGTTCCAGCAATAAGACCTCGCTCCAGCCTAGTTTTGCTAAATGATAAGCAACGCTGGCACCGATTACACCGCCACCGATAATAATTGCGCTTGCTTTGTTGGGTATTGCTGATGCCATGTTGGTTGCCGTGCGTTAGAAGCAGTGTAAAAATCCAATGTTCGTATTCCGCTCGAAAGAGACCACATAAAAATCCCATATTCCGTAGCTCCGTAGGAGCGGTATCTTTCTTTTGTTTCGCTCCTATGGAGCTTCGGCTGTCATCATTTATTTGGCTACAAAGGTGTCATCCCTACGGGATTTTACTCAATTTTCTATTTTCAATTAAGTGCTTGTCGGTTAATTCAAAATCAGTCCAATTTTAAGAAAACAACAAGGACTCAAATATTCACAACAAGCTAAAAACGCCATTTTCCGACAAGCCCATTAAATCCCAGTCCTGCCATCATTCCTGCGAAAGAGACTGTGCAAAAATCTAATATTCGTCATTCCTGCGAAAGCAGGAACCCAGTAAAACACCCAAACCCGCAAGGCTTTCCGCCAGTAAGGCATACCCAGCGGATGAGATTGCAATTCGCTCTTAATCAGGACAGTCCAGCAACGATTCTGCGCGACTAAAGTCGCACTTCCGATTATGCAATGACTCGGTTTTATCATAACTCCCCATTAAACGCTTTCTGCAAGATACTCTTTTTCAATTCATCTAAACAGGTTATTTTTCGCTGGTAGATGGCTTCCAGTTTTTTGGTTTCGGTGGATACGGTATCTAATTTTTTAACTATCTGTTTTTGTTCTTTTAAGGATTTTGGAAAACTGATTTCAATCTTTTTTAATAATCGTGATTTTATTCCCAATACTGTTGCTCCTGTACCTTGATTTAATATTTTATTTCTAATTGGATTTGACAATAAAAGATATTTTAAAAAAGTTTGATTAATTTTTTCTGGGGCAGGTTGCATCACAATGACCCTTTGAGCAAACGCTAATTTTTCTTTAGTTTTTATTTGAGCGATATGAGCCAAAGGAGCTTCTGTCGTAAAAATTACATCTCCAAAATTTGGTATGCCTCTTGTCATCCAAGATTCGTAATTGTCCTCAGCAATAAACTCCTCTGGTTTTAATTGTAAATGACCCAACTTGACATTCTTTGCGGTAATTAACCTTACGCCACTATTTGTTTTAACAGGTGTGCGTCCTCTATAATCGATAAAATTCACATTGTCATTTAACTCACATGAAACCCAATTATCTCCTTTATTTTCAAAGACATTTTGCAAATAACTCTCAAAAAGCTCGCGGGCGTTTTTCAGGTTTTTTTCGGTATTGGCTTTGGCTTGGTCTATGGCAGTAAAGGCTTTCTCTAAGATGACTACGATGCGTTTTTGCTCGGGGAGTGGTGGGAGTGGGATTAAGATGTTTTGAATTTGGTTTTTATTTATTGAATTAAAAACTGCACCCGTATTACCAACAATTTCATCTTCGTTTTTTAACAAAAAATTAAATAAAAATTCTTTGTCAATCAATTCATTAGCTCTAATTGCAGCAAGTCCACGACCAATACAAATTTTTTGAGTTGAAAAATTGATTGGCCCAACGGGGGCGCGGACTGACATCAAAATATCGTTTGCTTCTGCCTCTTTTGTTACTTTGGTTGTCCATTTTGTAGGCTTTCCAATAAATTTTCTGGAAAACTCTTTTTTGCCTTGATAAAAAGGCAATCCATTTTCTTTTGAATTATAATATTTACCTTCAGGCGATTGACCAGCAATAACAAAACAAACCTCCCCCAGCTTCTTAACCTCCCACCCCTTCGGCAAGCTCAAGGCATCGCCTTTCGGCAAGCTACACATTCCTTAACACCCTCTGCATAACAACCGCTTCTGTCAGTTGTCCACCCTCCAATCGCCATGGCACTTGAAACTCACCCTCCCAATAGGGATTGTCTGGATTCTGTTCCAGTTTTTCTATTTTCATGTCATACATATTTTCATAGCCACCTTCATAGCCACTCACCACAACCCGCATATCTGGCGGAAATTGTTGTAATGCCTTGATTAACTCCGCTACGGTGCGGGACGCTTTGTTGGGTTCAGGCATTGTTGGAGGTCTCTCTAAAAAATCCGTGTTTTTACTGATCTGAGGGCTTTGCATCGTTTTAACCAATATTTGGTGGCGGGACTTTATAGATTGTACTCGGTTAAGTGTCTTGTAGGTAGTAAACCCTTGCTGTTTGTGTGTTTTACTGGATTCCTGCTTTCGCAGGAATGACAGGGTGGTGCAGGAATGACGAGTGTTGGATTTTTTGCATTGTCTCTTTAGCGATTGTACTCGGCTAACTCCCTTGTGGGTAGAAAACCCTTGCGGGTTTGGCTGTTTTACTGGGTTCCTGCTTTCACAGGAATAACGGATGTGGTGGGCTGGGTTACGGATTCCCGCCGTCTGTGCAGTAGTTTTACGCGGTCGATAAAGTTGCACGTCCAATAATATGCAACACTCATACGGTTAAAATAGTCACTGTGGGCTTGTCGGAAAATAGCGTTTTTAGCTTGTTTTTAATATTTAAGTCCTTGTTATTAAATATTTTATTTTCTTAAAATTGGACTGATTTTGAATTAACCGACAAGTCCACTTTGTACCAGTGAAAGATGATGAGTTAAAGATAAATATGTGGTAGATTTTTCGGCTGGAAATAATCCTGTAATCCAGCATAATCACACTAAAATTACACCTAACCGAATATCCTGCTTAAACGAAATAATCCATGAACAACGACTACACCGCATCTGCGATTGAGGTACTTACAGGCATCGAACCAGTGCGTAAACGCCCGGGTATGTACACGGAAACCGATCGCCCCAATCATCTTGCCCATGAGGTGATTGATAACAGCGTTGATGAAGCCATTGGCGGTCATGCAGATACGATTGAGGTGTGGCTACACGAAGATGGCGCACTCACGGTTGCCGATAATGGGCGGGGAATGCCGGTTGATATTCATCAAGAAGAAGGCATCAGTGGCGTAGAGTTGATTATGACTAGACTCCATGCCGGGGGTAAGTTTTCTGGGCAACATTACCAGTATTCGGGTGGTTTGCACGGTGTTGGAGTTTCAGTGGTCAATGCCTTGTCAACCAATCTGGATGTTTGGATTCGTCGAAATGGCGAGCAATATCATATTCGTTTTGCTGATGGCGCAAAGCAAACCGACCTCAAAGTGACCGAAAAAATCGCAAAAAAAGTGACTGGAACAACAATTCGGTTTCATCCTGATGCTGAATATTTCGACTCACCACGCTTTCATGTCGCACGCTTAAAACGAGTATTACGCGCCAAAGCCGTACTGTGCACGGGGTTACACGTTAGTTTTACCGATGATAATAATGCGGAAAACAACGAAAGCTGGCAATACGAAGACGGTTTACAGCAATATTTTTGCGATTCGCTGGCGGCGGCAAGCCTGATTCCAGCAACGCCCTATATCGGCATGTATCGTAGCGATACCGGCGAGCTAGATTGGGCGGTTGCTTGGGTCACAGACGGCGGCGAATGTGTGACAGAAAGCTACGTTAATTTGGTGCCCACGGTGCAAGGCGGCACCCATGTTACTGGATTCAGGAGCGGCTTGACCGAAGCGATCCGAGAGTTTTGTGAATTTCGTGGGGTGTTGCCACGCGGGGTAAAATTAACCCCAGACGACATCAAGCTCAACTGCGCTTATATTCTCTCCGTGCGGATTAGCGAACCACAGTTCAGCGGACAAACCAAAGATAGATTGTCTTCGCGCACCACAACCCCGATGGTGCAAACGGCAGTGAAGGACGCTTTTGGATTATGGCTCAATCAACACATTGGAGATGGTGAAAAAATTGCCCAAATTGCCATCGACAATGCCCAGCGACGATTACGTGCTGGCAAAAAGGTACAACGTAAAAAAATCACCAGTGGACCCGCATTACCCGGCAAACTGGCGGATTGCACCAGCGATGATTTGGAAATGACCGAATTATTTCTGGTCGAGGGTGATTCGGCAGGTGGCTCGGCAAAACAGGCACGCGAACGGGTGTTTCAGGCTGTGATGCCATTGCGCGGGAAAATTTTGAATACTTGGGAAGTCCAGTCGACAGAAGTGCTGGCATCGCAAGAGGTACACGACATCGCGGTCGCCTTAGGGGTTGATCCGGGTTCTGATGATTTATCCGGGCTACGCTATGGGCGAGTTTGCATTTTAGCGGATGCTGATTCTGACGGTGCCCACATTGCCACTTTGCTATGCGCTCTTTTCTTGCGTCATTTCTTGGCATTGGTAGAAGCGGGCAGAATATGTATTGCCATGCCACCTCTATTTCGCATCGACATCGCCAAAAAAGTGTATTACGCGCTGGATGAAGCCGCTAAAGAAACCATTCTTGAACGCATCAAGTCCGAAAAAATTCGTGGCAAAGTGAATATACAACGATTCAAAGGACTCGGCGAAATGAACGCTCCCCAGCTCAGAGAAACAACCATGAACCCTGCCACCCGTAGCCTCCTCCAACTCGACATCAAACATGGAGACGGCACGCATTCACTGATGGATATGTTGCTTGCCAAAAAACGCGCCCCAGACCGAAAATCATGGCTTAACGAAAAAGGCGATACGGCGAATATCTCCTGACTCTGTTTTGAGTCGGCGTATAATTTTCCAAGCAGATTGAACAAGTCATTCCTTTGTCGAGAAAGGCGGATGCAATCATTTGGGGGTTATCGTAATGGTACCACCCGAGACATGGACTGTTGCTACATCAGGGTTGCTGGAAATCACCGTATAGGTCAAGGTATTTTCCGAGCTGTTAAAATATCGGGACACATCTAGGTTATGAACCTCACCCGAATTCAGCGATACATTAGGAATAGTGCCCACGGCTGTCGGTGCGGCGGTGGTGATTCCGCAGGTGTTTTTCGCTCCCGGTGTGGGTGGAAACTGCTCATAGTCGGTGGTTCTGCGTGCCCTGCCTGAGCCATTGGGACAACGTTGATTTGAATGGATCGCTGCTTTGTTGCCAGTATCTTCGTTAACCTGCGGTTCATTCGGTTCGAGCAGTGTTAAGAGACCATCATCGTCTGGATCTCTAGTATCATAGACGATGGCATCAATCAGATTGGTTGTGGTTAATGTCGTACCCTTGGGGAAATTAGCTTCATCGCCTCGGTATAGTGCGATAGCATCCGCCCCGTTTTGAATTAGGTTAGTGTCAGGTGATACATCATTATCGCAGTTTCCACCTCCTCCTTATTGCCACATAGAACAAAATAGCCGTTTGCGTCGATACGACCATTCAAATCAAAAGCACGATAGACGGTATCTTTGTTGCCGTTGAAGAACACTAGCACCAAATCACTCAAATCCGTCTCGCCACTACCGCCATTAAATAACTCGACGAATTCAGCGGTATCTGCCCCCGGCGTATCGGCATCGATTTCATTTATCAATATCTGTGCCGAAACCGCAGATGAAAATACCGTAATCAATACCGACAGGCAGGCAAAATTATGTCGGTAGCCTGTTTTTATGGTTCTACATCCTGACGAACCAGTCGCGTCTCTTTCCATGATGACTCCTTCCTTGAGTGTCGGATTACTAATCTGGCATTAGCATCCTTAGGTTATTCAATCCCATACATATCGAAATCAACCCTGATTGTGGGCTTATGTTGAGGGTTGCAATGAATAGAGCTGATAACCCCGTGAACCGTTCTTAAATATCTCTCTTCCGTGATAGACAGGTTACAAAGCATAGCATATGACACTGGACAGTGGCAATTTTATCTTTGCCGGAGTGTGCTAACACAGGGTATTGACCTTAACATCAACAACGAGTAACCTTTGTGATCGAATTTATCTGTATAAATAACCATGCGAGTAGCTATTTTAGGGGGTCCCGGTTCTGGGAAGGGTACCCAAGCAAAGATGTTGTCAGAACGATACCGTGTTCCCCAGATATCAACGGGGGATTTGTTAAGAGCTGCATTAAAAGATGACAAGGGACTGAGTGAGGAAGACAAACAAGCCATGGCTGAAGGTCGACTTGTGGACGATATGGTTGTTCATAAATTACTGGAAGACAGGTTGCGGAAAAGGGATACCAAGCGTGGTTTTATTATAGACGGCTATCCAAGAAGTATCCCACAAGCACAGGTTTTGGATACTTTGTTAGGAATGCTGGGCAAGACATTACAGGTTGCAATTAATATTGACGTTGACGATGGGGAGCTCATTAAAAGGATGGTCAACAGAATGAGTTGTGCCCAGTGTGGTGCGATTTATAGCAAGTGCTTTTCTGTGCCACAAGTTAAGAACAAATGCGACCATTGTGGCGGGGCATTGTTATTGCGAGCGGACGACACCACAAAAACCGCACGGGTACGGGTTGGCGTTTATCATACAAAAACCATGCCACTTATCACCTATTACCATGCACAACACAAGTTGCGTACCCTATCGGGTGAGGGGGAAATCACCGAAATTCATCAAAAAATGTGCGATCTTGTTGATTTGGAAATTCGCCCTTTGGAGATTAAAACATTGGAGATTGTGGTAGATTCGAGCGATGAAAAGGAATCGACCTTTATTGCGGGCGGGCAAATAAACCGAGTTGCCCATGAGGTTGTGGCAAAGAAAGCAACGCCATTGAAAACAGTCAAACGTAGTTCGGCGAGTAAGACAACCAAGAAAGTCGCGAAAAAGAAAATCGCAAAGGAAAAAACGCGCTAAACAATCAAACTCAGCTCGGCACACAAAGCGACTAAAATAGTCGCTAACCGCCCCTTGTCAGAGGCTTGATGCCTCTTATCAAAAGGTGCGGGAATCGCACTTCCGACCATGATTTTTTACAGTCATTCAATTTATGCAAAGGTCTGAAAATGGTTGATTATCCGCAGGGAAAATTTCCGTCATCGCGTCCGCGGCGGATGCGGAGAGATGAATTTAGCCGACGGTTGATGCGTGAATCTGTTTTGACCACAGATGACTTGATACAACCGATGTTTGTTATGGAGGGCAACGCTACAACCGAGCCGATTCCTGCTATGCAGGGTGTTTTGCGGATGTCAATTGATGTTGTGGTTGAAAAATGCAGAACCTATCAGCAACTAGGGATTCCAGCGGTGGTGATTTTTCCGGTTATTGCAACACACGAAAAATCCGAGCATGCCGAACAAGCATGGGATGCGGATGGGCTTGTTCAACGCACTATTCAAGCAATAAAAGATGCGGTTCCCACGCTAGGCGTGATAACGGATGTTGCTTTGGATGCCTATACTCGTCATGGTCAAGATGGGTTGATTGATGATGCTGGTTATGTGGTTAATGACCATACCGTAGAAACATTGATTCAGCAGGCACTATCCCATGCGTCCGCTGGTGCAGATGTCGTAGCACCTTCGGATATGATGGACGGCAGAATCGGGGCAATTCGTCATGCTCTGGAGGAAAACGGCTTTGTCAATACACGGATTCTTGCCTATGCGGCGAAATATGCGTCTAGTTATTACGCTCCATTTCGACATGCTGTGGGCTCTTCGGGTAATCTGGCAGGGGGCAATAAGTATAGTTATCAAATGGACACGGCAAATGCCGATGAAGCATTGCGGGAAGTTGCTTTGGACATTGACGAGGGTGCCGATATGATTATGATTAAACCGGGACTTCCTTATTTGGATATGGTATCGCGTGTTAAACAAACCTTTGCAATGCCCACGTTTGCCTATCAGGTCAGTGGCGAATATGCCATGCTCAAGGCAGTGAGTGAGCAGGGCTGGCTGAATGAGAGAGAGACCGTGATGGAAGCAATGATATGCTTCAAACGTGCTGGCTGTGATGGGGTTCTGACCTATTATGCCGAGCAAATTGCCACTTGGCTGCAGGGCGATTAGCGACCGAGCTGTCTGGTATCAGTTTTTTGTTGTTGGGTCGAGTAGAATAGGACACCCTCTTTTTTGACTATCGACATGAGCAAACATGTTCCCATAGAAATAAACCTGAATCGCCGAGCCAAAATATTGACCGTAACATTTGCGGATGAATCATTTGATTTGAGCTGTGAATACTTGCGTGTGCATTCGCCTTCGGCAGAAGTTCGGGGGCATGGTCGTGGACAGGAGGTTTTGCAGATTGGCAAGGAGGAGGTCAATATTGACACCATTGAGCCGGTCGGCAATTATGCCATCAAGCCGGTTTTTGATGATGGTCATGATAGCGGGATTTATTCTTGGGAGACGTTATACCAACTCGGTAAAAAGCATGCAGAAAATTGGGCACATTACCTTGAACGTCTGCAACAAGCCGGACACATAAGAAAAATCGACCGCAAAATGGATGCTTAATCGGACCAACCGCATGAATATCACAAATCACCCCGACCGCGTATCGACCCCCACTTCCGAGCAGCAAACTCATTTTGGTTATCGCACGGTGGATGAAACCGAAAAAGCAACACTGGTCGGCGATGTATTTAGCTCGGTGGCTTCTAAATATGACCTGATGAATGATTTTATGTCGTTCGGTGTGCATCGGCTGTGGAAGCGATTTGCGGTCTCACAAAGCGGACTAAAAGTGGGGGGTGATGTATTGGATGTTGCTGGTGGTAGCGGTGATTTGGCGCGCCACTTTGCCCGACAGGTTGGGCCCAGCGGAACAGTGCTGTTGACCGACATCAATGCCGATATGCTGGCGCAGGGACAGGCAAAAATGCTGGATGCGGGGTTCGTGGGCAATATCGAATACGCCGTTGCCGATGCGGAAAATCTGGCATTTGCAACAGATCGATTCGATTGCGTTGCCATTGCCTTTGGGTTACGCAATGTAACGCACAAGGAGAAAGCACTGCAATCCATGTATCGTGTGGTAAAACCCGGTGGGCGCATGATCATTCTCGAATTTTCCACGCCAATCGTGCCACTACTGAGCAAAATGTATGATTTTTATTCGTTCAATGCGATACCAAAGATTGCACAATGGGTTGCCGATGACGAGCCCAGTTATCGCTATTTGGTCGAGTCTATACGCCGACACCCGAATCAGGAAACATTATGCAATATGATGCTTGATGCTGGTTGTGATGAGGTTAAATACCATAATTTAAGCGGTGGCATCGTGGCACTGCATTTGGGCTTTAAGTTTTAATTCGGACTGAAGTTTACTTGCATTCAGCGGTCAGCAGATTTTTAGAATGAACTTGTTTTTCGACTTTTTGAACCGCATGTCTGCGCTACTTTTGAGCGTTGACCCCGATGGCAAGGAAAAGCTCGCCACCCTTGCCGGCAAGGTGCTGTGTATTGAAATCACGGACGGGCAATCAGCCCCATTGTTGACCTTATATTTAAGCCCTTCGGCGGAGGGCATGACCATCGATTCAGCGTGTGATAGCGAACCGAATGTGACGTTAACTGGCTCGATCATGGCATTTGCCAAGCTCAGCACCACCGGGCTGGAGAGTGGCGTGCTAACGGACGGACGGGTGACCATGCGAGGTGATGCCGAAAGTGGGCAAGCCTTGCACAAGATATTGACGCAATTGGATATTGATTGGGAAGAATTGTTATCCCGATATATCGGCGACACCCCGGCCAGAAAGATTGGCAATAGCGCGCGTCATTTCACTGCTTGGGCATCTCATTCGTTGCATTTAGCCCGCATCAATGGCGGGGAATTTCTGCAAGAAGAAAAGCGCGTATTGGTTACTAATCTGGCGATGCAACGATTCCAGAACTCGGTCGATGCGTTACGCATTGACACCGACCGTCTGCAACAAAGAATTTCGCGCCTGCAGAAAAACCACCACATTGATTCATCTGTCCGTCCGCCCCCAGCGCAATCTCGTGACTAAAAATTTTTTCCACTTGTTACGAATCGTCCGAGTTCTGACCCGTTACGGTTTGGATGAATTTATCTCGGCACTGCATTTATTTCGACCTTATGCTTTTTTATTCAAACTGATTCCGGTGCGCCGACAGCGGCACTTACCAAGAGGCGAGCGGTTGCGAATGGCATTGGAGGAATTGGGTCCAGTATTCATAAAATTTGGGCAGGTTCTCTCCACCCGCCCGGATTTATTACCAGCGGACATCGCCCAATCGCTGGTCAAACTGCAGGATCAGGTGCCGCCTTTCTGCGCTCAACAGGCGATTCAAATTATCGAAGCGGCGTATGGCGATAAACTGGACAATCATTTTAAGATTTTTGAAAAGGAATCCACCGCTTCAGCGTCCGTTGCCCAAGTACACTATGCACAATTACATGATGGGACTGATGTTGTGGTCAAAGTGGTGCGCCCGGGTATCGAAGCGATTATCGCTAGAGACCTTGAATTGTTGTCAATTTTGGCAGATTTGGCTGACCGCTATTGGTCGCAGGGAAAACGCCTGAAGCCAAAGGAAGTCGTATCTGATTACGACAAAACGATTCACGATGAGCTGGACATGATGCGAGAGGCGGCAAGTGCCAGCCAGCTAAAAGCCAACTTCAAACATTCCGATTTAATCTATGTTCCACAAGTTTATTGGCAACATACTCACCGTGATGTGCTGGTGATGGAAAGAATCCACGGCATCCCCATTCGCGATATACAACGACTAAAAGCGGCTGGAATCGACATGAAAAAGCTGGCTTATGCGGGGGTGGAAATATTTTTTACCCAAGCCTTTCGTGATGGTTTCTTTCATGCGGATATGCACCCGGGCAACATATTCGTCTCCGAACAGGGGCAATATCGAGCCGTTGATTTCGGTATTATGGGCACCTTGAGTACAGCCGACAAACGTTATTTGGCGGAAAACCTGCTGGCGTTTTTTAACCGTGATTATCATCGTGTTGCCGACGCACACATTCGTGCTGGCTGGATTCCACCGCAGACCAATGCAGAAGATTTTACCGCCGCAATACGCACGGTATGCGAGCCGATATTCTCGCGTCCGATTAGCGAAATTTCATTCGGTACATTTTTGGTCGACTTATTTCGTGTGGCACGGCGGTTTAATATGCCGGTGCAACCGCAGTTAGTATTATTGCAAAAAACCATTTTGAATATCGAAGGTCTTGGTCGACAGCTTTATCCGCAGCTTGATCTTTGGCAAACCGCAAAACCATTTCTGGAAAAGTGGATGAGCGAACAAATTGGCCCGCGCGCAGCCATCAACACGATTAAGCGGGAATTGCCGAACCTGTTTACATTAGCACCCGAGTTGCCGGGGCTGGCGCATCAGCTCATGTATCGCTTAAAAAACGATGAAATGACGATACGCACCCATGATCATGCGGTTGAGCAGTTGCACAATCAAATGGCATATCAGCACCGCAGAACAATTAAAATCGTGTTTGCTGTTGGCTTACTCATGACCGCTTTCATCGCACTGCCCGACCCGCAACAGCTTTCGTCCATGCCGTTAATAGGCTGGCTGGCGTTTGTCGGCGGGTTGTTCATGTTATTATTAGCGAAAATTTCAAAACCGAAAACACCCTAACTGATTGATCATGCCGCATCCGCCGTTTCAATGCCCTACGTTTCAATGGCAGGACCCGCTCGATTTTGATTCCCAGCTCAGTGAGGATGAACGTGCGGTACGCGACAGCATTCATGCCTTTTGCGTGCAAGAATTGATGCCCGGCATAATCGCTGCCAACCGTAACGAAAACTTTGCTAAAAACATCATGCGTCAGTTTGGCGAAATGGGGATGTTGGGTAGCACCATTCCGGCGCAATATGGTTGTGCCGGGCTGAATCAGGTTTGTTATGGTCTCATCGCGCGCGAAGTGGAACGAGTCGATAGCGGTTATCGCTCGGCAATGAGTGTGCAGTCTTCTTTGGTGATGCATCCGATTTATGCCTATGGCACCGAACAACAAAAACAGAAATATCTTCCCCGATTAGCCAAAGGAGAGCTTATTGGCTGTTTTGGTCTGACCGAACCGAATCACGGCTCGGACCCGGGTGGTATGAAAACCCGCGCACAGAAGGTGGCTGGGGGTTATCAATTAAATGGCAACAAAACTTGGATTAGCAATGCGCCGATTGCCGACATTGCCATCGTTTGGGCAAAACTGGACGGGGTCATTCGCGGGTTTATTCTGGAGCGCGCCATGGTGGGTTTAAGTACGCCCAAAATTATCGGCAAAATGAGTCTGCGGGCTTCCGTTACCGGAGAAGTGGTAATGCAGGATGTGTTTGTACCGCAAGCCAATATATTACCGGGGGTACAAGGACTGAAGGGCCCCTTTGGGTGTTTGAACAAAGCACGTTATGGTATTGCTTGGGGTGTCCTTGGGGCTGCCGAATTTTGCTGGTATGCGGCTCGAGATTATGCCCTAGCGCGCTTTCAGTTTGGTCGACCGCTGGCACAAAACCAGCTAGTTCAGAAGAAACTGGTTGATATGCAAACCGAAATTACTTTAGGCTTGCAAGCCTGCTTGCGGGTCGGACGACTCATGGATGATGAACGCTGTGCGGTCGAAAATATTTCCATGCTAAAACGCAATAATTGCGGAAAAGCACTGGATATTGCGCGCCAAGCACGAGATATTCATGGTGCAAATGGGGTGTCTGACGAATACCATGTTATGCGCCACATGTGTAACCTCGAATCGGTCAATACCTACGAAGGCACGCACGACATTCACGCACTCATTCTGGGGCGGGCACAAACAGGCTTGCAAGCCTTTTGTTGATGTTGGGAAAAAAGAGTTTGAGCGTTATGTGTTACATTGTCGCCCTATCACTGTATTCGGAGGTTCGTCACCATGCATAACGTCAGAACAACCGCTTGCCACTTCGGATCGGTAGTATTAAATATTGAATTTTCAGCTAACACATTAGGATCATTAGAGGGGCAAAGGACGCTGAGACGATATAATTGCTCATTGTGTCGGCATAAGGGGCAATCATCGCAAATGGTGTCGCCATGTCTTTGGTCGGCGATGAATAGGTGATTGCTAACGATTTTTTTGTAGCGACAGTGCGACTGATGAGTTGAATACACATATGAAAATAGCTTTTAAAATCATTTTTAAACTGTTCATAATGGGAGCAGTGTTTGTCCCGACAATGGGAGTTGGACTGGGCATTTACGCGCTGACGTTGTTACCCGAATTGCCTACGGTTGAAGAGATTCGACAAGTGCCTCTGAATATCCCGCTCAGAATATATAGCTCGGATAAAAAACTCATTGGCGAATACGGAGATGAACGGCGTTTATCGCTTGCTTTGGATCAAACGCCACCACTATTGATTGATGCCATTATTGCTACTGAAGATGAACGCTTTTACCATCATACTGGCGTGGATTTTCTCGGTTTGATTAGAGCGGCAATCAATAACTTTTTAAGTGGTTCAAAAAGACAAGGTGCAAGCACCATCACGATGCAGGTGGCGCGCAATTTCTTTCTCAATCCTGAAAAAACATATACCCGCAAACTTAAGGAAATTCTGCTTGCTTTTAATATGGAACGAGCATTGACCAAAGACGAAATTCTTGAACTTTATCTCAATAAAATTTTTCTCGGACATCGTGCATACGGCTTTGCTGCTGCCGCGCAGATTTATTATGGCGACGAGCTGTTAAACCTGAGTTTCCCTGAAATCGCCATGCTCGCTGGATTGCCCAAAGCACCGTCTCGCGACAATCCAATTTCCAATCCTAAACGTGCCGCAGAGCGCAGAGATTACGTCTTAAAGCGGTTATATACGCTGGGCAAAATTGATGCCTTGAGCTTGGAAACGGCACGTCAAGCACCGGTGACTGCCAAACGTCATATTGCTGGCACGAATGTCCAAGCACTTTATGTATCGGAGATGGCGCGTCAATTTATGTATGCACAATTTGGCGAAGCTGCGTATCGGCGTGGTTTTAATATCACATTAACGATTAACAGCGCGTATCAAGAGAAAGCCGATCAGGCGTTGCGAAAAGGGTTGCTGGATTACAATTTGCGACATGGATATAAAGGTGCAATCGGGCACATCGCATTAGAAAATGATGATAGTGCGGATTTTAATCGTACCGTGATACTCGAGCTCAAATCGTTTCCTAACAGTCGAGAAATTATTCCTGCAGTCGTCACCACATTGGATACGCAGTCTTTTCGTGCATTGAGTCAACGTGGTGAAATAGTTACCATCGAATGGAAAAACATGCTCTGGGCGCGAAAATATCACAATGCCAACGCGCTTGGTCCTGAATTAAACAGCGCGGATGAGGTGGTCAAGGTCGGCGATGTTGTTTACATTCGAGAGCTTGCAGAGGGAGAATGGATGTTGTCTCAATTACCGAAAGTATCTGGAGCATTGGTCAGTTTGAACCCCGAGAATGGCGCAATATTGGCATTGAGCGGTGGGTTTGACTATCATTTGAGTAAATTTAACCGAGCGACTCAGGCACAACGACAACCGGGTTCCAATATAAAACCTTTTATTTACTCTGCCGCCCTTGATAATGGTTTCACACCAATCAGTTTGGTTAGTGCCGCCCCCATTGTTGTTGACGATTCTCTAGAGGGTATTTGGCGACCGCAAAATTATAGTAAAAAGTTTTTTGGCCCGACTCCGTTACGAAAAGCATTGAGCCTATCGTTAAATCTGGTCTCTGTACGGCTGGTGCGGGCAATGGGAATTGATAACACGATTGATCACTTGGTGAAGTTTGGATTTAGGCGCGAGCAGTTGCCAAGAACGCTTGCTTTATCCCTTGGGAGCATATCGGCGACACCGCTGGATATGGTATCTCGTTTTTCTGTATTAGCAAATGGTGGCAAGAGAGTTACTCCTTTTCTGATTGAAAAAATTGAGGATGCCGATGGTAATGTTATCGATTTGTCCGCATTATCCTGTGAAAATTGTGAGCAAGTACTCAGCGAGACCGAACAAACAACGGGCAATGACGATGGGCTAGGAGCCGTTTTTTCGCTGGAAGGTGTTATTCCGCAACCGACCGAGCAACCGTCTAGCGATGACCAAAGTACGCTCTATAGTATTGCCAAAGAGTCAGTTTCTAAGCAAGCAGTTTCCCCACAAAATGCGTTTTTAATGCAGAGTTTGCTCAAACAAGTTGTCCTGTCAGGTACTGGACGACGCGCATTATCACTGAATCGCACCGACCTAGCAGGAAAAACCGGCACCACTAATAATCTTCGTGATGCTTGGTTTTCAGGTTTTAATCCAGATGTGGTTACTACCGTATTTATTGGTTTCGATGAGCCTAAACATCTCGGCAGACACGAATCTGGTGCGGTGGCAGCATTACCTGTTTGGGTCGATTTCATGGGCAGTGTATTACAGGATTTCCCTGAAAAACCAGTAATCATACCCGAAAATATCACAACTCGTTTGGTCAACAAGAATAGTGGAAAAGCGACTTCCGCCGACGATCCAGATGGCTATTCTGAATATTTTTTGCTCGGCACCGAGCCGGGGCGATTAACCGACACCATTGGCACAGGAGCGGATGACAAAAACAAGTCTATTTCTGAATCGTTGTTTTGAGCATACGGCAATTCAAGAGTAATATTAATGAGAAAAAATTCTCCAATGCTCGTCCTTGGGGCTATTGTTCTGTATCTGGCTATCGTCTCCACAAGTGCCTATTCGGAGCCAATCTACACACCACATGACATTAAAATATTGCTGAGCAGAGCAAAGCAGGGAGATACGATATCGCAATATCATTTGGGCTATGCCTATGCACACGGTAAAATTGTTGCCGAAAATGAACGTGAAGCGATGCGTTGGTATCGCAGGGCAGTGGTGTCGTTATTCAACCCAATATTGTGGCGACTAACTGCCATGTCGTGAACCAAGATAGTCATATTATCGTGCATAAATTTGTTAATAGCCGTACCGATGAAAACACCGTCTTTTATACAACAATGTGCCATGCTGATCAAGGACGGGATTTTTGTTTGCTGAATGTTAAAGGCTTGCAAAGCGTTCCGGTGACGGTTCGCCGATACAACACAATCAGAGTCGGCGAGAAGGTCTATGCCCTGGTACTCCGCCCTGGTACTCCGCCCTGGTACTCCGCCCTGGTACTCCGCCCTGGTACTCCGCCCTGGTACTCCGCCCTGGTACTCCCTATGGATACGAGCTATCGATTTCGGGTGGGATTTGTTTTTTCTAACGCGGGACAAAACAATAGGGAAAATGATTAGGGTGCTAGCGGCATGTTTTTGTTTGCTTTTGAAAAAAATGTCGGGTATGCTTTGATTCCTTTTTATGTCGAGAGTGAGCAATTTTTGAATGTAACATCGTTATTGTGATTGCCGTTTTGGCATCATGTTTATGTGATAATAGTCAAAATTATGAGAATTTTACCAATGAAATCAATTAGTTACCCCCCCCCCCCGAACTTCACCAACCAGTAAACTAAAGCTCAGCGGGCTTCTCGCCCTGCTGTTGGCGGCTTCCGTCATGCTAACTGCCTGTGGTGGTGGCGGTGCCGTTAGTGGTGGTGAAACACCTGTTCCCGGCAGTGGTGGTGGTGTGGCTAGTGTTAACAACGAGCTTCTAACAGCTTTGGCTACCCCGGGTGTTCAAACAAATCTGCAAGCCGCTGCCAATAATAACCCGTTATATGGCAGTGTATCTCAGCTATCTTATGGTACTCGTACCTTTGAGGTGATTCCGTTTATTCACGAAGGGGAACTGTCGTATAAAACAGAGAGGAAAAGCATAAATCAAGATACTGGTGCGGTGTTCGATCATCCCCAGCATTACGATTCCAAATTCTTCAAAAACCGCCCAGACCTTGGTTCTGATACGTTCTCGACGACTCGGTTCGCCAAAGATGGTGCATTCCGTCATGTCGGTCTGAAGTACGAGTATGTGGATGAACGACATAACGGTGAGTATAGCCAAACCGCATATATTGATGTTTTTACGGACTATGACTTGACGGAAGCAGGCGGTGATGCCGACTATCTGGTTGGTGGAATCTGGCTATGGACTCCAAAACTAGATGGGACAGAAGCATGGATTGGTGCCTCCGCTAGTGGTAACGATCCTTTCGGCAATGCGAGTGGCATGGGCATAGCAGCTGTGACGGGTTCGGCAACGTATCGAGGCAAAGCGCATGGTATTGTAAGTGTCGATAATGTTGGAATAGAAAACGACGACACAATAGCTATTACCTTTGATGCTGATGTTGCACTAACCGCTGAGTTCGGTGATGACAGTACGGGGGGAATGATTTCAGGAACAGTGTCTGATTTTGAGAGTAGCGATGCTGAATTTAATTTCGACGGCACCGATGATACTATAAATCTGAAACCTGCTCCAATAAGCGGCATTAACAGCGGGTTCTTTACCGGATCGACAGATTATGTTCAGGTTTCAGTTAATGAGGATGGCACCACCGACATCGACCCCATAGAAAATGTTGGCAAATGGGGTGGTCAGTTTTATGGCAATGGAGAAGATCAGCCGGGTTCTGTTGCGGGGACATTTGGTGTTACTCACGGTGGTAGTCAGCCTGATGATTCTACTATTAGTTTTTTAGGTGTTTTCGGGGCTTATAAATCAGATGAAACACCTGTTCCCGGCAGTGGTGGTGGCGTGGCTAGTGTTAACAACGAGCTTCTAACAGCTTTGGCTACCCCGGCTGCTCTAACAGAAATGCAAACCGCTGCCAATAATAACCCGTTATACGGCAGTGTATCTCAGCTATCTGATGGTACTCGTACCTTTGAGGTGATTCCGTTTATTCACGAAGGGGAACTGTCGTATAAAACAGAGAGGAAACGCATAAATCAAGATACTGGTGAGGTGGTCGATCGTACTCGGTATTACGACCTCCTCAAGTTCTACCCCGACTACCGTGGTTCTGATACAGTCTCGACGACTCGGTTCGCCAAAGATGGTGCATTCAGTCATGTCGGTCTGAAGTACGAGTATATGGGTGAACAAGACGGATACCAAGGTGTTAACGAAACCGCATATATTGATGTTTTTACGGACTATGACTTGACGGAAGCAGGCGGTGATACCGACTATCTGGTTGGCGGAATCTGGCTATGGGCTCCAGTTAGTGAAATCGGTTCCATTCAGCGTAACCTCACATGGATTGGTGTCTCCGCTAGCGGTAATGATCCTTTCGGCGATAGTAGCGGCATGGGCATAGCTGCTGTGACGGGTTCGGCAACGTATAGTGGCAGAGCGTATAGTATTGGAAGTGGCGATAAGGCTGGAATAGAAAACGACGACACAATAGCCATTACCCTTGATGCTGATGTTGCACTAACCGCTGAGTTCGGTGATGACAGTACGGGGGGAATGATTTCAGGAAGAGTGTTTAATCTAGAGGTTAGTGATCGACCCAAATGCGAAGACGACTGCGGCAGTGGCACTGTAATTTTGAAAGCGGCTCCAATCGGCGATATTAACAGCGGCTTCTTTACCGGGTCGACAGATCTTGTTGATTATTCAGTTTATGATGATGGCACCACCATAACCGAAATCTACGAAAATGTTGGCAAATGGGGTGGTCAGTTTTATGGCAATGGAGAAGAACAGCCGGGTTCTGTTGCGGGGACTTTTGGTGCTACTTTTCAGCCTGATGATTCTACTTTTAGTTTCTTAGGCATTTTCGGGGCTCACAAAGACGACGAGTAATTATCCCGCAGTAAATAATCAGGCAGTCGCTTCCAATCCCTTTGTTGGCGGCTGCCTGTTATGGTTCGCTCGGCGTGTTTGGTGCTGGTAGCATTATTGTTGACAGTGCTTTGTGCACCCGCATCTGCCCAGTTGTTAGATCGCTCCGGCTCATCCGAGCGTTCGCATTTATCGCAAGACCCGCAGGTCAAACAGGCGCGGACGCTGATTGGCAATGAACAGCATCAAGCGGCATTGGAGGTATTACGCCCCTTGCTCGCTGCTCAATCTGCGGATAAGCGTGCCGATATTACCGATATTCGTTTCCTCGTTGGCTTGTCTGCCATCGCGGTCGCTAATCAAAGCGATAACCCAGCGAAAACCGACTTATTGGGTGAAGCCATCGCTGCCCTGCGCGCTATTTTAATTGATCATCCACAGTTGACCCGGGTGCGTTTGGAATTAGCGCGGGCGTTTTTTCTCAAGGGCGATGATGATTTGTCGAAAACTCATTTTGACCGTGTCATCGCCGGCGACCCACCCGCGCCAATGCTCGCCAATATCCGCCGTTTCCTGCATGTTATTCGTGCCCGCCGCCGCTGGAGTGGTTATTTTTCATTCAATATTGAACAAAATGACAACCTCAACAGTGGTACCGAAACCGAAGTGGTTTATCTGTTCGGATTGCCTTTTACGCTGAATGAAGGCTCCCGTCCACGCTCGGGCAACAGCATTGCATTTGCCGCTGGTCGGGAATATCAACAACCGCTCGGGGAACATTTACGCTGGCGTTTTGGGGTTGACGCAACCCACCATAAATAGTCAGCCCTTAAAAACCGACCTAACAAGTAAAAATATATTTCAAGCGGCAGCTCAGCGAACGTGAATCAACCTTGAATCAAATGGACCAAGGGCTTTTTACCAAAAATATGGACAAAACGTGCTTTTTTAAGCCATAAATAGCAGACGTGACAAAAAACCAGCCACTTTCTCAAATTCCAGGCGCAAGCAGCCATTAAAGCATTGATTTCATCGCCAACTTGTCCTTTAAGCCTGTTTCTGGATAACCTAAAATCGGATTTCAAATGCCCAATAATGGGTTCTATGGCAGCCCGTCGCTTACACAATTTGCGTTTCTTATCTCTTTGATAACGATTGTCTTTTTTCAGGGCTTTGCTGGGCAGGATAATGTCCGTATCGCCCACTTGTTTAACCCCACAATAGCCTCTGTCGCAGACCGCTTGTTTGATGGGTTTTGTTCTGTTGCTATTGGCTTGTTTTATCGCATCGGGTAGGGTTTTTGCATCATGCTGGTTTTTCTTATGGCTGACAACGCCGACAATGATGTTACTGTCTTTGGCCGAGACGATGGATACTTTGTTGCCGTATTCATAGCGTTTGTGGTCTTTGCCTTTAGAAATCACATAAGCATGGGGTTCGTGCAGGGAATAAATTTTGTTTTTGTCTTTGGGTTGTTGTGCCAACACCCGTTGATAGAGCAAGAAGTCTGGTTGATAGGTTTCAAGCAGTCCGTGTTGGGGTAGTTTTCTTTGTAGTTCTCGGATTAGAATATGGGCAATCGTTCGCAATCGTTTCAATGCCATTTTAGCGGATGCGCGCTTTTTAACATGGCGGAAGTGGCGAATGCGTAAGCGGCAGTTTTTAACTTCTTTTACGAAGGTTCTGCGTTGTTTGATGCCATGTTTTTTCGCCAATTTGTTGAGACGGTTGATAATTTTGATGGCTAGTTTAGAATCAGTCGGATAGGTGATGTTTTTTTCCTGTACGGTGGTGTCAATCAAAACAGTGTTTTCATTGGCTTTTTTGCCGTGCAACATCACACTCATCTTAAAAATGAGTTCAAAACCTGCGACACCGATTCTGTTTCTAAAATGCACCAGTTCGGTTGCATTGCAAGGCACGTTTGGGGTGTAGGTTGGATAACCGCAGAAGTATTGATAATACGGATTACGCTTGAACTGTAAGACCACATTCTCATCGGACAGGTTTTCCAGTTGTTTGAGCATCAGCAACCCGACCATTAAGCGTATTGGTTTTGAGGGTCTGCCGTTATCGTGGCAATAGTGTTTGCTAAATGCATCCTCGAAGACCTTCCAGTCGATGACGTTGGCTAATTGGATTAAAGGGTCTCGTGGGTCTAATTGAGAGAACAATTCGGTATGAAACAGATTTTGTTGCCCTGTGTTTGGGGTAGATGGAGTCAGCATAATTTTTTAACTAAAACGACCAGAAAACAACGGTTATTCTAACATAAAGCGGTTGATTTGGTTAATGGTTTTGTTTGTTTTATTGATATAAATCAAACTGTTTAGATGTTTTTAAGGGCTGACTAAATACCGCAGCAATGACGCTGACCAGACTAGCCTGTCTTTACGCACCGGACCACGTTGGTTGACATCACAACGTAGCGAGTACGGTTTGCAAGCGACTGTTGGGCAACAATGGGTTGCCAGCAAGCGCAACAGCACCAATTATGGTTTGCGTTTTAACGCCCGCCATCAGTTGAGCCGACAGCTTGGCATCAATGGTCAGGTATCGTGGAAAAGAACCGTCCCAATCGGTGGTTCAGATAGCATTGATGTCGGCTATTCGCTCAACGCCACATATCTGTTCTCACCATTGCTGCAAGGCAGTGCTGGCATTGGATTGTCGCATAGCCGCCCACAACCGAAACGCCCAAATAGCGGTAGTCGGAGTCGCAGTTTTAATCTTGGGTTAAACCGAATTTTCTCGCGTGGCTGGACCGTGGGCAGCAGTCTTGGATGGTCGCAAACCCGACACGGTAGCAATGTGCAAGGCACGGCACAACCTCAAAGCCAGCTTCAACGCCAGCGGGATCGCAAGCGTGTTGCCCGCTTATTCCTGCTCAATCGCGGTTTCACTTTATTCGGTTTTAGTCCGCAATTCATTGTTGCTCATGAGCGGCAACAATCCAATTCCCCCCGACATGTTTATCAACGTACCCGCTTTGATTTGCGCTTCGTACGCCAATTTTAACATTATATTGGGTTTGTCGGAAAATGGCGTTTTTAGCTTGTTGTGAATATTTAAGTCATTGTTATTAAACATTTTATTTTTTTAAAATTGAACTGATTTTGAATTAACCGACAAGCCCTTTTGTGCGGATGAAGTCGCGCTTCCGACAATTATACCCGCAGGGGACAAGTGCAAATGTTCCTTATAAATGACCGATTGAGACCGCTTTTAACCGCACTAGAGGCAAAAAAACATCGTGCAAAGGTCTCTCACTGTGGTTTTCCGTGCGGACTTCCTTGCGCTCACAAAAAATCCTAGTTACTACGAGGTGTCCTATAGCCAAATGGTATCGTTTTATGTTTTACGCCTTTTTTCTGGTTGGCTGAGTTAAGAAGTGTTGCGCTTACGAGTTGTAATTCGTCCCGTATTCAAAGATCAACGGCATAGATTACCAGGCGATAAGCAATGATATAATATCAAGATCATGTATTCCGTTTTTTAGTCGCTGTGTACTATTTTTATTTCGCTTCACGATGACATCACAAATTCTAAAGCCAACGCCACAATGACCATCGCCTTCATTTCCGATTTGCATTTAGACCCAGCACGACCAGAGTCAACACAATGGTTTGAGCAATTCATGTCCCGTGCCAGCAATCTGCTCAGTCAGCTTTACATACTGGGCGATTTGTTCGATTTCTGGGTTGGAGATGACGGCAGTGCTGCCCTCGGTCAGGAACAAGTGGAACATATCATCAGACGCACCACAAATAACGGATTACATGTATTTTTCATTCATGGTAATCGGGATTTTCTAATCGGCGGTGAATTTGAAAAACGTACTGGTTGCAAAATTCTTGCCGACCAGACCCTGATTACTTTAGGCTCAGAATCGGTGTTGCTAACCCACGGTGATTCCTTATGCAGTGACGATATTGAACACCAAATAGCTCGCAAGACAATGGTAACGTCTAAATGGAAAAATGCGTTTCTAAACCAATCCATCGAGGAACGAATAAACACCGCCAGCACAATGCGAAAAAAAAGTGAGATTTCTAAAAAAAGTAAAAGCATGGAAATTATGGATGTCAATCAACAACACGTCGAAAGTGTCATGCGCGAACACGGTGTCTTGACCATGATACACGGACACACCCATAAACCCGCAATTCACGAATTCACTCTGGATGCCGTACTTGCAAAACGATATGTGCTTGGCGACTGGTACACGCAAAAAAGCGTACTTTATTACGATAACGGTAATTTCGCATTACAGAGATGATGAGTCATGTCGATGTCTCCATGTCAACGCCTTTGCTGGAGACACTGAAAAGAGACCGCACAAGAAACCCTCGATAGTTCGTGTTACATGTGGAAAACCTAACCCCCTAAATCCCCCTGATAAGAGGGGATTTAGGGGGTTAGGAATGACGGATGTTGGATTTTTGCACAGTCTCAAAAGCAACGATGCCGACCATAAAACTCAAACCAGCATTTCAAGCATGTTCTTTTTGTATATCGGTTATTTCTGAAAGATCGAGTTCGTTCTTGTTGCTTGCTTTTACTTTATCATTCCGTTTTCTGTTTACCATGCGTAAGTATTTGGGGGTAACGTCACCGGTGATGTATTTGCCATCAAAACAAGAGGTATCGAATTTTTTGATTTTCGGATTGCATTGAATGACCGCAGTGACGAGATCATCGAGTGTCTGATATATCAGTTTGTCCGCACCAAGTTCATCGCAAATCTGGTCATTGGTTCTGTTATTGGCAACCAATTCTGCGGACGATGGCATATCGATTCCATAAACATTAGGATAGCATACTGGCGGTGCGGCAGAGGCAAAATAGACTTTTTTTGCGCCAGCATCGCGGGCAAGCTCGATGATTTTTTTCGAGGTCGTTCCACGCACGATAGAATCATCAACCAACAAAACTGTTTTCCCTGCGAATTCTGAGGCAATAGCATTGAGTTTTTGTCGCACTGATTTTTTTCGTTGCGCTTGACCGGGCATGATGAATGTTCTGCCGATATAACGATTCTTGATAAATCCTTCACGATAAGGAAGTTTTAGCACTCTTGCCATTTCCAGTGCGACCGTTCTGCTGGTATCTGGGACTGGAATAACCACATCAATATCGTGCCCCTCCCATTCTTGTTTTAATCGCTGTCCGAGACGCTCTCCCATGTGAATTCGTGTTTGATAAACGGGAATATCATCCAATATTGAATCTGGTCTGGCAAGATAAACATACTCGAAAATACAAGGTGCATGGACAGTCTGATTAGCACAAATTGAACGATGCACCTTGCCTTCAGTATCAATCAATATCGCTTCGCCGGGCAATATGTCTCCGACTCGCTCATAGCCCAATACATCCAGCGCGACACTTTCTGAGGCAACCATGTGCGAGGTTGATGAGGCTGATTTTTTTGTGCCATAAACCAACGGTCGAATGCCACAAGGGTCCCGAAATGCGACAATGCCCACACCGACAACCATCGCAACCACGGCATACGCACCACGACACCGCCGCATCACACCACCCACTGCAGTAGAAATATCCTGTGGTGCGGTGCGGCGTGACTCTCCAACGGCTTCACGCAGTTCATGAGCAAAAATGTTGAGCAGAATTTCTGAATCCGATGAGGTGTTGAGCTGTCGCAAGTCTTGCCTGAACAGCTCATCTTGCAAGACATTGGCATTGGTTAAATTACCGTTATGTCCAAGGGCGATTCCAAATGGGGAGTTGACGTAAAACGGTTGCGACTCAGCACGAGAGTCACTGCCTGCTGTAGGATAGCGAACATGCCCGACCCCCATTGTTCCTTGTAGTTGTACCATGTGGCGGGTACGAAAAACATCACGCACCAAACCGTTGTCTTTTCGCAAATAAACCCGCGGACCATCACATGTCATAATTCCTGCCGAATCCTGTCCGCGATGTTGCATCACGGTCAAGCCGTCATACAATGCCTGATTCACACGCTCTTTTCCAACGATACCGACTAATCCACACATAGTTAAATTATCTTGATTATCGTTTTGATTAAACTAAACCTGTTTCACAAACTCAATGAGGTCGGTTGGCAACATCAATTGAATAAAATCCGTAACCGGGTTGAAATAAACGGTCAATAATGAATTTTGCCACCATGATTGGGAAGTAAAATCCATAAACGTGACCGATAGTATTAGTACCGCGACAATAACAATACCCCGTGCCAACCCAAACAGCGTACCAAGCGAACGATCCACACCAGAAACTCCAGTTACTGAGAGTATTTTATAAATAAAATGACTGATAATAGAAATAAGCATCAATGTAACCACGAATATACCCGCAAAAGCAGCCACAATTCGTAACGGCGGCTGGTCAATATAAGGTTGCAAATATTCTGCGCCAACAACAGCAAATGCATAGGCAATCCACAATGCAATAATCCACGAGAGCAACGACAAGACTTCACGAATAAACCCTCTGAACAGCCCAATAAACAACGAAATTGCAATAATTGCAACGATGACAATATCAATAATATTCATAATCAGGATTGCTTGGTCACATAACCTTTCTCGCCAGTAATCGTCTTCAACCGAGTGCTGACTTTTTCAGCGGTTTTCTTTTTGGCATAGGGTCCGAGCCATATCCGTGTAGCCGTTCCCAATGTTGTTTGTACTTTGCTATGTCGAGCATCAAATCCATTTTTCTTGAGCAAAACCGAAATGGTATCGACATTTTCTGTTTTGGAAAAGGTGCCGACACGCACTGTCCATCCGCCACCATCTATAAAAATATCTGTGGATGATGAATTCGGCTGGGCGATTTTTGGGGCAGTCGAAGATGGGCTTTGTTGTTCGATAACGGGCACATCAACGGTATCATTCAACAACGCCGGTCGGTCATTAGAACGACCCGCATCGGTCAATGAGTTCGCATTAGAATGCTGTAAGGGAATGCTTAACGAAATGGTTTGGCGCGTGTTGTCCGTCTTGTTACCGAAGGTCGCATCAGAATCAATTTCAGGCTTATTCAATAAGACAGAAATCATCAAAATAGCAAATCCGACAATAATGGTCGCACCAGTCAAGCGGTATTTCATCTGATGCTCATGTTGATCTTTTGAAAGTAATCTAATCATGTGCGAGTGTATAACAACGAAATCAATGATAAGGCAACCAGTCTATTTTGAGACCATAAGCGACACAACAAAGCTACTGTGTTTGCTCAAGATGGGCGATTATATCACCGACTGTATAAAATGACCCAAAGATTACCACTCTGTCTTCGGCTTTAGCCTGTGCTATTACGGCTAGATACGCGCTGACCGGATTTTCTCTGGCTATCCACTTCGGATGATGAACAACTTGCTTTAGTTTGTCGGCTAATTGCTCGCCGGTTTGCCCTCTTTCACCGCTCAATGTCGCTAAATACCAATAATCGATATGCGCCATTATCGGCTGGATAATTTGCTCAAGCGTTTTATCAGCTAACACGCCAATCACTGCATAGGTCGCTCCTGCACACTCGCGTTCGGCTAAAAAACGTGCAAGCTCGATGGCAGAAGCCTGATTATGTGCCACATCAATAATCACTTCTGGGCAATGATCCGAACGTGCCATCAATACCTGACACCGTGCAGATAGACTGACTCGGCGTAAACCCGGCGCAATATCAGTGACGCGAACCCCAGTCTGATTACTGGTCAATGCCAATGCGGCTACTACACCGCCGAGATTGGTTATCTGGTGTTTACCACCAAACGGTGCGACCAATGGACTAATGCGATGCCAATCTTGCGGGGTTTTAGCATGATCGCTACTCCAGCATATATTATCACTTCCGTTTTCAGTGATGGCGTAGTCCCTGCCAGCCGCAATCACGGTGGCATTTTGCTGGCGTGCTCTGGCTAATATGCTATTCGGTAGATTCGGGTCGGAACAGACTACAATGCCTTCGGGTTTAATGACACCTGCTTTCTCTGCCGCAATAGATTCGCGCTCTGAACCAAGCCATTGTTGATGGTCAATATCGATGGACGTTATTAAAACTAAATCATTATGTACGATATTAACCGCATCGAGGCGACCCCCCATACCCACTTCCAGTAGTGCAACATCCACGCTGTGCTGCTCAAAAACCAGCAATGCTGCCAGCGTCCCAAACTCAAAATAAGTCAGCGGAATACCGTCCCGCGCTTGTTCAATCCGCTCAAAGGCGTGGCATATATCCGCATCGATTGCTTCTATGCCGTTGATTTTTATGCGTTCATTGAAGCGCACCAAATGAGGGGAGGTATAGCTACCCGTACATTTACCCGATTGACGAAATACACCATCCAACATACTAATCGAAGAACCCTTGCCATTTGTTCCAGCAACAACAAGGGTAAAATCCGCACATTGACCCTGCAGATTGTTCCAAACCTGTGCTACCCGCAACAAGGTAAGATCGATAGTGCGCCAATGTTGGTTCTGAATATGTTCCAGCCATTGTTGCAGATCAAAGTTCATACCAACCCCCCCCGTCAAAGAATTGAAAATTGATAATTATTGTTCATTCTCAATTTTCAATTGTAATGGGCATCATCCCTAACGGGATTTTACATTCCTGCGAAAGAGACTGAACAAAAACTCAATATTCGTCGTTTCTGCAAAGGCAGGAACCCAGTAAAATAGCCAAACCCGCAAGGGTTTTCCACCAGTGACGCGACCTAGCGAAGGTTGCTTGCTCAGTCTCATTCACCCTATTCCCTGAACCTACTTATCCGATGCGGGCAATAATTCCCCCTCCACCCAAACACCGTGTTTATTGTCGGCATTATTCTCCAGTGCGGGCATGAAGTTTGCATTGATGCGGGGACCGAAGCCTAGTTTACTGAGTAGCCGACAAATTTCCTGTTTCATTTCCCTGCGGTCAACAATCATGTCAATAGCACCGTATTCGATCAAAAACTCCGCACTCTGAAAACCATCGGGCAATGTTTCTCCAATAGTCTGCTCAATTATCCGAGGTCCGGCAAACCCCACCAACGCCTTCGGCTCGGCAATAATAATATCACCGAGCATGGCCAAACTGGCTGAGACACCGCCCGTAGTTGGGTCGGTCAGCACTGAAATATAGGGAATTCCCTGCTCCTTGAGTTTAGCAATGATTGCCGCAGTCTTGGACATTTGCATTAGAGAAAAAAGTGCTTCCTGCATTCGCGCACCACCGCTGGCAGCAAAGCTAATCAGTGGTTGGCGATGTTCAAGGCTATAATTCGCGGTCTGAACAAATCGCTCGCCCACCACAGAGCCCATAGAGCCACCCATAAACTCGTATTCAAATGCTACTGCAGAAACATTAAATCCGTTAATCTGTCCGGTCGCACCAAGTAATGCTTCTGATGATTGGCTCTTCTTGCGCGCTGCTTGTAAACGATCTTTGTAACGCATTTGATCTTTGAATTTGAAAATATCAATGGGTTTCACATTTTCGCCGATAAATCGAATCGAACCCTGGTCGAAAAATGTGTGCAAACGTGTTTGTGCGTCGATACGCATGTGGTTGTCGCATTTCGGACAGACCGCTAGACTGCGTGTAAGCTCTTCGGCATAGAGTACCGCCTGGCATGAAGTGCATTTGTTCCACACGCCTTCTGGGACACCTTTGCGTCTCATAACACCAACAGTTTTTATCTTTGGCGGAATTATTTTATCAAACCAGTTCATGTAGTTATAATTTAAAATTTAAGTTATTGATTGATAAAACTTCAATTAAAATGACTGACATTTTGACAAAACAGAATCATTTTCTTGACATCTTTCACCGCATTGGTTTCCACGCCACTGCTCACATCAACCGCATACGGAGATGTTGCTACAATCGCTGTCTGGACATTATCAACCGTAAGACCACCAGCAAGAATAATCGGTTTTTGACCACCGTATTTTGCTCGCTGCCAAGCAAATGCGGTGCCAGTCCCGCCATAGCGACCCGATACATCGCTGTCGAGCAACAAACCAACCGCATCCTGATATTGCTTCTCTAATGCCAACAAGTCGGTGGATTCTGATACCCGTATCGCCTTGATATAGGGCACACCAAAACTAGCACAAAAAGACGGACTTTCATCGCCGTGAAACTGTAGATAGTTGAGAGGCATTGCCTGCAAAAGCTCATTAACATATTGTTTTTCTGGATTAACCAACACCCCAACCTGTGCAATAAATGGTGGAATCTGTTGCTGTATTGCCGTTGCCTGCTCAATCGTTAAATATCGGCTACTGTCAGGATAGAACATAAACCCGAGCGCGTCTGCCCCAGCATCAACCGCCTGCCGCGCTATTGTCGCACTGCTAATCCCACAAATTTTGATTCTTACACGCAAACTCTATATGCTATTAAACATTGAAATGAATTGGTCATCACCAAAAACGACATGCGTCAGGGGTCGCTGGCAAGCCGAATTTAGCATCATAATCGACCGCAACGAAGTATAATCCATCAGCCGCTGCCGTTATCCCTGCTCTTCGGCGGTCACGACTCTCCAATATCTGTTGTGCCCAACGCACGGGTTCGAGTCGCGCACCAATGCGTAGCAGCACCCCGACAATATTGCGTACCATGTGATGTAAAAATCCGTCAGCAACAACATCAATCCAAACCCACATGCCCGATTGCTCGAGAGTCAGTTTATAAATCTCTTTAACGGGGTTTTTGCTCTGACAGCTTGCTGCCCGATAACCGCTAAAATCATGTCGTCCAACCAAATCCCTTGCCGCTTGTTGCATGCACGAGAAATCTAGATCACCGCAATACCAAGTAACCAGACCATGCAGATAGCTAGGACTAATTTGTCGGTTCAGTATGACATAACGGTAACGACGCCGCTGCGCACTAAAGCGGGCATGAAAATCGTTGCCCACCCGATGCGTCCAGAGCAGAGAAATATCACTCGGCAGATATGTATTAACGCCACGCAACCATTCATTGGCAGTACGCTCGCTATCGGTATCGAAGTGAATAATCTGCCCGATACCATGAACGCCACTATCGGTACGTCCGGCATTTTGTACTGCAATCGGTTGATTGGCAACCTTGCTCAAGGCTTTTTCAATTTGCTGTTGCACCGATGTGGAATGCGTTTGGCGTTGCCATCCACAATAGTTGCGACCACAATATTCAATACAGGCGGACAGACGAGTCATCACTCTAAATTCGACACTCTAGCACACCAAACGGCGATCAGAAAAAGCCTGATGGAGTGTACCCGGGTCCATATACTCCAATTCTCCACCAATGGGCAAACCACGAGCGAGTTGCGTTACCTGCGCCGATTTTCCTTGCAACAAGTCCAATAAAAAATCTCCGGTCGCTTGACCTTCAAGGGTTAAATTGGTAGCCAGAATCACCTCTTCAATCTCATCATCCGCAATCAACGCCAGCAATGGTTTCACCCCCAGTTGCTCTGGCCCAATGTCATCTAATGGCGATAAATGCCCCATCAAGACAAAATACATCCCGCGATAAATCCCAGCTTGCTCGATAGCATCTAAATCCGCGGGCGTTTCAACAACACAAAGTGTCTTGCCATCACGTTTTGCTGAAGCACATATTTGACAAAGCGTCGATTCACTAAAATTATTACAGCGATTGCAGTGATTGACCAGAGATAAAGCTTGCCGAATTGCCTCACCAATCTGACGCGCACCCTCGCGATCTCTCTCCAACAGGTGAAACGCCATTCGTTGAGCCGATTTCGGTCCAACACCCGGCAAATGCTGCAAGGCTTGTTTCAAGCCCGCTACGGAATGCGAATCTACCATTAAAAAGGCAATTTCAAATCGGGGATATTCAGCCCCGAAGCCAGCCCACCCATCTTATCTTGAGTGGTTTTCTCAACCTTCCTAACCGCATCATTCACCGCTGCCGCAATCAAATCCTCGAGTACCTCTTTATCATCGCTTATCAATTCAGAATCAATACTGATTTTTTTCACATCGTGGCAACAGCTCATCACAACCTCAACCAGCCCAGCCCCCGACTGTCCAACCACCTCGACATGAGCTAGTTCCTGTTGTGCTTTCTGCATATTTTCCTGCATCGCCTGCGCCTGCTTCATAATATTACCCAGTCCACCTTTCATAGTTATCACCTTTATTTGAACACGTTTGAATATAAATTTAACCACCCGCAAACCAACATACCATAAAACCAGAGACAAAAACTCAACATTTGTCGTTCCTGCGAAAGAGACTGTGCAAAAAACCAATATTTGCCGATTTGCGGAACTATTTATAAAGCAGTTTAATGTCGTTTTGAAAATTAATGCCAGCTACTTGACAGGCGACTTGGATTTTTTCTTCAATAGTTTTTCGACTACCATGTGTGTTAATCCAATGCCCAGTGGACAGTTGACGAGATTGACCTTCATAAGGTTCAGGGTTGTCGTATAAATCGTACTGTTTATGTGCCATCCAACGAATTTTCTTTCTGGGAGCAATTCGCATAAATTTATCAGGGAAAGAAGCATCTCGTCTGATAAGTGCCTCATAAACTACGAACAAAGTATCAGCACCATGGCGTGCTTCATGTTTCACACCATGCAACTCAAAGCCGATCAATTTTTTGGGCTTTTCCTTGTATTCTATGGGTTTTGTGAGTTTTGTATCCGCCACCACAACCGGAGCAGCCCGGTTTTGCGGTTGATACGCCACCCCTTGCCCCGCCTGTTGCGCGATAAACTTCTTCACAACATCGGCATCCGGCGTAAAGCCGCATATATCTCCAACTTTGTCTTGCACAAGATCCATTAAACGCACATCGCATTCAGACAGCACCTGTGCCCACGCTGTCGGGAGCGCGTCTTGAATGTCTTTGGCTCGGGCTTTATCACCATGATCCGCTTCAGCCGCCTTGATGGCTTGCCCGGAACACAGGTGCGAATAAAACAAATAACGCATCAAGCGGTTGACAGATTCTTCTGTTTCTCGGGCACAAATGTCCAATTTATACACTTGGCGGTCTTGATAATCGCCCGCTTTCAGCGGCAAATAAAACTCCCATTCCTTGCCAGTGGTTATCACCGCAAGTGAAACGCCCGCATGGAAAACATACTCAAACAACTGTTTTTCAGCACCCTCGGCAGAACCCGGCTGTTTTACCTCTATAATGACGGTTGGTTTCCCTTGATGAAGCAACGCGATATCTGCTCTTTTTCCTTGTAGCGAGTATTCATAGCAAACCACAGCCGCATTATCAGCAGGCCATTTCAACTCGCGCAAAATCGGCTCCACCGCTTGTCGGGAAATACTCGCTTCATTCGGGTACATGTCATCTTGAAAGCCTTTTTTTATTCGCTCAATACACTCCCTTATGCGCTTAGCAGACTCTTCAATGTTCATAATATTTTTACTCAATTAACTCAATAAGTGCCGATTATAAAGGAATATTGCCATGCTTCTTGTCCGGATTCTGCAATGATTTCTCGCTTAGCATTGCCAGTGAGCGGCAGATGCGTTTGCGGGTGTCGCGAGGGAAAATGACATCGTCTATATAGCCGCGTCTCCCAGCGACGAATGGATTGGCAAATTTTTGACGATATTGTTCGGTTTTCTGTTCCAGTTTGTTTGCATCTTTGGCTTCTTCACGAAAAATAATTTCCACCGCACCTTTGGGTCCCATGACGGCAATCTCGGCACTCGGCCAAGCCAGATTAACATCACCGCGTAAATGCTTGGATGCCATCACATCATAGGCACCACCATAGGCTTTTCGGGTTATCACCGTTACCTTAGGGACGGTGCATTCGGCATAGGCATAGAGTAATTTTGCACCGTGTTTGATGATACCGCCATATTCCTGAGCAGTGCCGGGCATGAATCCGGGCACGTCCACAAAAGTAATGATGGGAATGTTAAACGCATCGCAAAAGCGCACAAAACGCGCCGCTTTTATGGAGGCATTAATGTCTAAACACCCCGCCAATACCATCGGTTGATTCGCGACCATGCCTACCGTGCTGCCTTCCATTCGGGCAAAACCAATAATGATGTTTTTGGCATAGCATGGCTGTAGCTCGAAAAAATCGCCTTCATCAATAACCTTAACAATCAGCTCCTTAATATCATAGGGCAGGTTCGGATTATCCGGCACCAATGTATCCAGTGAAATCTCGCTTCGTGTTTGGGTGTCGGCGGTTTGGCGGTATGGTGGTTTCTGTTTATTATTCGCGGGTAGAAAGTTAAAAAATCGCCGCGTCATCAACAAGGCTTGTATATCATTTTCAAAGGCTAAATCAGCGACACCCGAACGACCAGTATGGGTTGCCGCACCGCCTAAATCCTCCGCAGAAACTTCCTCATGGGTTACCGTTTTCACTACATCAGGGCCCGTTACAAACATATATGAACTGCCTTCCACCATAAAGATAAAATCGGTAATCGCCGGCGAATAGACCGCACCGCCCGCGCAAGGACCCATTATCAGGGAAATTTGCGGGATAACACCAGAGGCGGCAACATTGCGCTGAAACACTTCCGCATAGCCGCCCAACGAAGCCACCCCTTCCTGAATCCGCGCACCACCCGAATCGCTAATACCAATAATCGGCGCACCAACGCGCATTGCCTGATCCATAACCTTGCAAATTTTTTCGGCATTGGCTTCGGATAAAGAGCCACCAAATACGGTGAAGTCCTGACTATACACAAACACAACCCGGCTGTTAATCGTGCCATAACCAACCACCACACCATCGCCGGGAACGGTCTTATTCTGCATATCAAAATCGGCACAGCGGTGTTCGACAAAGATGTCCCATTCTTCAAAACTGTCTTGGTCAAGCAACACTTCAATACGTTCGCGAGCCGTGAGTTTGCCGCGGGCATGTTGTGCCTGAATACGCTTTTCGCCACCCCCGAGCTTGGCAAGCACACGCTTTTTCTCCAATTCTTCAATTATTTCATACATGCGTTATTTCATTGTTTTGTGCTTTTTGTCGCTTGTCGAAATGGGAAGCGGCAATCAATCGCGCCCCGCTGCAGCTTGCTCGCGATTCTTTTCCAGCAAGTCCAGTATTTCGCTGGCAGCATCGGGGATGTTTGTGCCCGGACCGAAAATCGCAACCACGCCAGATTGATACAACATATCATAGTCGCTCGGCGGAATCACACCGCCACAAATGACCATAATGTCATCGCATTTTTCCGTGCGTAATGCCGCCATGACCGCTGGAACTAGGGTGCGGTGTCCGCCCGCTTGCGATGAGATACCGATAAGATGCACATCGTTTTCTAGTGCCTGATTAACCGCTTCTTGAGGCGTTTGGAATAATGGACCAATATCAACATCAAACCCCATATCGGCAAAGGCAGTGGCAATGATTTTCGCGCCACGATCATGACCATCTTGACCAAGCTTAACAACAAGCATCCGCGGACGGCGACCTTCTTGTCGTGCAAATCGTTCGATTTTATCTTTTAGCATGGTAAATGTTGGGTCATTCGCATACGCCGCACTATAAACCCCGCCCACTGAGCGGGGTTGTGCCCGATGCCGATGATATACGCCTTCTAATGTAGCCGAAATCTCCCCGACGCTGGCGCGGGCACGAGCCGCTGTTATCGCCGCCGCCAGTAAATTCCCTTGTTCCGATGTTGCAATATCACATAACGCATTGAGTGCGTCCTCAACCTGAGCACGGTCGCGCGACTGTCTCAGTGCTTGCAGTCGTTGAATTTGTGCTGCGCGTACGGCATTATTATCCACCACCAAAATATCAACTTCGCCCTCCTCCGCCAACTGATATTGATTGACCCCGACAATAATTTCCTCGCCCCGATCAATGCGCGCCTGTCTTTTGAGTGCGGCGGCTTCGATGCGTAATTTGGGCAATCCAGCTTCGACCGCTTTGGTCATACCACCCATTGCTTCCACTTCGTTAATCAGTTTGCGTGCTTCAACAATCAAGCTGTTGGTCAAACTTTCGATATAATATGAGCCACCCAATGGGTCAACCACATTGGCGATACCGCTCTCATGTTGCAATACTAATTGGGTGTTACGGGCAATGCGTGCCGAGTTTTCGGTCGGCAGTGCCAATGCTTCGTCAAAAGAATTGGTATGCAGGGATTGGGTTCCCCCCAGCACGGCAGCCAATGCTTCGAGAGTGGTGCGAATAATATTGTTATAGGGATCGCGGCTGGTCAAACTAACCCCCGAGGTCTGACAGTGGGTACGCAGTATTTTTGAGCGCGGGTCTTTGGGTGAAAAATGTGCTTCCATCAATTCCGACCACAGTGTTCTTGCGGCACGTAATTTGGCAATTTCCATGAAGAAATTCATGCCGATAGCAAAGAAAAATGACAGTCTCGGGGCGAATTTATCGACTGCCATACCGCTGTTGATTGCAGTGCGGACATATTCAATGCCGTCCGCTAGGGTATATGCCAATTCCTGTACGATAGTGGCACCGGCTTCCTGCATGTGATAGCCCGAAATAGAGATGGGATTAAAGCGCGGCATATTGTCCGTAGTGTAAGCCATGATGTCCGCGACAATTTTCATGGATGGCTGCGGCGGGTAGATATAGGTGTTACGCACCATAAACTCCTTGAGAATATCATTTTGTAAAGTCCCCGACAAAGCCGATTGTGCCACCCCTTGCTCTTCTGCAGCGACAATAAACATCGCCATAATCGGCAGAACCGCACCATTCATAGTCATCGACACCGATATTTTATCCAACGGGATTTGCTGGAACAGAATTTTCATGTCTTCGACCGAATCAATCGCAACCCCAGCCTTACCGACATCGCCCTCGACGCGCGGATGGTCAGAGTCATAGCCCCGATGCGTGGCTAGATCGAAGGCAACCGACAAGCCAGTTTGACCCCCTTTGAGGTTGGCACGATAAAACGCATTGGATTCCTCAGCCGTAGAAAATCCAGCATATTGGCGAATTGTCCACGGTCGACCGGCATACATAGTTGCCTTGTTGCCACGGGTATAGGGTACGAAACCGGGCATGCTATCGACAAATGCTAATTTATCCAAATCGGCAGCCGTGTATAACGGCTTAACGGTAATGCCTTCGGTCGTCTTAATGGATGCAGGTGGTTTACCCTTTAGCTCGATTTCAGCAAGCCGTTGCCAGTCCAGCATGGTCTGAGAGACGCTGGAGTCTTTGTTGTTTTTAGTTGAGTGAGTCATATCACGCACTCAATTAGGTTATCCACGATGCAAGTCAATAACCGTGCTGACGATTGACTTCATGGGTCAAAGGCAGCCCGGCCATCAGCGCGTTATAGTTATAGACAACCACATCCAAGCCGTCTAAATGCCAGCCAGAAATATGTGGCGTTATGGTGATGTGCGGATGCTTCCATAGCGGACTGTCCGCCGCCAAAGGCTCTTGTTGCACCACATCGAGTACGGCATGTGCCAAATGACCTGCATCCAGCGCGGCAATCAAATCTCGCTCGACAATCAACGTACCGCGTCCGATGTTAATGATGACCGAGCCTTGCTTCATCGCCTTGAAGCGATTCGCATCAAATAAATTGATCGTATCAGCCGTAGATGGCAAAACACAGATGACATAATCAGGCTCTGCTAGAACGCTGTTTATCGCATTCAAACCCCAGCGACAATCGATTCCAGCAATTACTTTTTCCGTTCGACTCCAGCCAATGACGCGGAAACCCAGAGATTGAAACAGCGTTGCCACCGCACGACCAATATGCCCGAGTCCAAGCACAGAAACGGTCATATCAGCGGTCAATTGAGGTGCTTTAGGTCGCCACTGGCTGTTTCGCTGATGCGCCTGATGAAACTTGAAATTGTAAACATCGGGCAACACACAGGCGACACAAAACTGCGCCATTTGCAGTGCCGCAATCTCTGGTTTTAACCGAGCTATTCGGATGTTGTCAGATATATCAGCATCGTCAATGATGGTTTCTACGCCTGCGCCCAGTTTCTGAACGAGTCTAAGGTTTGGTAATTGTTTCACCAATCCGGGACGCAAGCGGTCACAAACCAGCATCGCTATATCCTCAAGCGCGTCAATGTTCGGATAAAATCGAACATTGCTAATTGCAATATCACCGTTTAGCAATGCGATAAACGCTTGTTCGTTCATCCAATTTTGATCGTGAATATCAACTAGGAATGTCATCGCAATACTGCCTACTTAAAAATCGGCTTAAAAAACCGTCCCATCAGTCACCAGATTTAACGGTGGTATCGCTCGAGGAGGACGTAGTCGCATGGCAATATCTCGCCCTGTTGCCCAAGTTCCCCCGTACAGTATCGCACACAATGGCAGTTGCTTTTCTGAAACCCCCAGCACCGTGCGTAGCTCAACGGCAAGCTTGTCGATCAGGTATATCGTTAATGCTCTCCATTCCACCACCGCCTCAGAATCGAGGGTTAATCGGGATTGCAACAAACTTTGATCCAATGGTTGCAATGCACCCGTGTCTATAAACAATCCGCCGTTACGATAGCCCGACAAACCAGTCAATCTATTGATATTCGCAACATCAATTCCGCCCCATTGCAATGGCTCAATGAGCGAATAAGCGAGCCACTGTGCCAGTGTGTGAAAAGGAATGATACCATCGGTGTCATCGTCAGTGATCAGTAGCGAATGATAACCACAATCCCCGAGATTCATGCCCGTATAACGTGCGTCAGTATAGCCCTTCGGCCACATTGGGGCAAACCGTTTTAAGATTATCGACAACACATCTGTCGCCTCAACAGAAATATTCCTGCGAAAAAACTTTTTGGAAGCCAGCAAGCATTCGTCAATCAAATTACTAGGGCGATTGTATAGCTGGTGTTTGGTACGGTAATTTTTCAGAATCATTGCCAATTGATGCAACAAGGAAAGTCGCTCGCTGATACCATACAATGGGTTTTCATATGAATGCTGAAAAACACTGGCAAGGGTGTGCTGTGTTACCTGTTGCAAACTATCGGCATCCATAATCCAACCTTTGGTGCGCTCAAACCGTGCGACATGATTAAAAAACAAATCAATACTGGCGGCTGCCAGCCCTTCCGAGCGCGATAATAATTGTCCGGTCAGTGGCTCTTTATACACCCAATCATCACCCGCATCTGTATCCAGCAAGATACTCAAGAATACAAAATCAATCGCCGAGCGGGCGAGCTCAATATTCTTACCGGTAAATTGGTGCGTGTAATGTTGCCACAAATTGGTTTCCCCAACATTAAAATGCCGCCATCGGCTGTGATAAGGGATATCAAGATTAGGATAGTTTTTCAGACAGGTGCTCGCGACCAGCTTGACACACCGCTGGAAGTTAATGTCATTGATAGAAAACCAATTTGCCTGTCCGACAATAGCCCGTTCACCAATCTGCCAACAACGTTCTCTGACCGTATCCGCAGCAAACAGAAACTCAAATGCGTTAAAGCCCTCGGAGGAGGGCTCTTGTTGTTTATTCAATATTTTTTCAGACTCCTGCCACAGGTTTTATTACGGTCATATTCTGACGATCTCGCCTTCAGTAAACAACCAGCCACTTTTTTTGCGTCCATTTCAACATGTGTATCCGATGGAATATACGGACGAGAATAGCGATTCCATGCACGATTTCGATATTCTGACAACAACCGCATCATACTTTGGGTTGCTCATGGTTACACAAAGCATTATACATTCATTTTAGACACAGAATGCCTCTTGTCTGAGTATTTGTGAGACAAACCGAGTTGCCTCCGCGAGGTTCTGATAATACTCAGAAGGTGTTGCCAAGCCCAATAATCATATGCTCCGTATTCGTTGTAATGAAACCGAAATCATCCCCGTCATTTCCGAGCAAGCGAGCTATGTCAGTTATCGAGATAAAGAAATGGCTTCATTCGAGATTCCGTTTGTTCCTGTTATTCGTAGGAATAACCGCTCATTAGAAACTGTGCAAAAATCGAACATCCGTCGTTCCTGCGAGAGAGTCTGCAAAAACCCAATATTTGTCATTCCTACCCCCCCCTTATCACTACGCCTATACGCGAACGATTGTCCACTATACTGGGTCTATCAGCAATATCAACCCGATTGGGATGCGTCCGCGGTAATCGTTCTGTCCATAACGCTTGCGATATTTCTTACCCTGATGGCGCAAGTATCGATATAACGACCCATCCGCTACTTTGTCTTTCAAAATGAGACGATAGATGGATTCGGTGCTAATACTGATGTTTTCCTCCATTCTCAAACGACCGCTAATTTGTTCAGGACTCCAATACAGCGCAAGCTTTTGTTGAATATGAAGCTTTAACTCGTCATTGAGCCTGATGTGCTTGGGCTTGTTTGTAGCGATAGCCGTTGCCCCCGGTATTGCGTTTAATTTCACGGCTGATGGTTGACTTAACTTCTGCCCATGGTTTTAGCGATTTCTGTCAGTGTACAGTTTTGCTTATTCATGAGGTAAATGTGGTCTCTTTCGTGTTCAGTCAAATGGGTATATCTCGTCATGTTTCACTCCTTTTTTCCGTTTAGTTAAAAGAGTACGAGTGTACCCTTTGACTGACTTAGGGGTGTTGCACTTATTATGTGAATTCAAGTATTGAGTTGAATCGAGCTTTACGTATTATGTCTGTACATATCATAAAAAATGAAAGCCTTAGAAAAGTATTGCGTAGGTTTATACCAATTCCAATGCCTAGAATGTTTCTGCTAAAAATAGATAACCCAAAGGACATCTCAAGAGCATTTAATGAGTAGAATCCTCCAAAATTTACTGTGAAGTGCGAATAACTTGCACTTCACATATTAGCTTAGGGATATAATGAAACCTCGTATATGCTATAAAAATAAATGCTCAAATACTAGTAGATATACTTTGCTATATCCTGATGTAGAAGGTTATAAAAATTGGATGTGGACTAGTTTTGATTCCTCTTTGCAAAAAAGGATTGAGGATATATTGAATGGATTTACAGTCGTTTCCCATATAAACCAACCAGTTCAGGCAAATGGTAAATCTTTCATTAATAATATTAAACCTATATTTAGTCAGCCCTTAAAAACATCTAAACAGTTTGATTTATATCAATAAAACAAACAAAACCATTAACCAAATCAACCGCTTTATGTTAGAATAACCGTTGTTTTCTGGTCGTTTTAGTTAAAAAATTATGCTGACTCCATCTACCCCAAACACAGGGCAACAAAATCTGTTTCACACCGAATTGTTCTCTTCTCTCAATTAGACCCACGAGACCCTTTAATCCAATTAGCCAACGTCATCGACTGGAAGGTCTTCGAGGATGCATTGAGCAAACACTATTGCCACGATAACGGCAGACCCTCAAAACCAATACGCTTAATGGTCGGGTTGCTGATGCTCAAACAACTGGAAAACCTGTCCGATGAGAATGTGGTCTTACAGTTCAAGCGTAATCCGTATTATCAATACTTCTGCGGTTATCCAACCTACACCCCAAACGTGCCTTGCAATGCAACCGAACTGGTGCATTTTAGAAACAGAATCGGTGTCGCAGGTTTTGAACTCATTTTTAAGATGAGTGTGATGTTGCACGGCAAAAAAGCTAATGAAAACACTGTTTTGATTGACACCCCTGTAGAGAAGGGAAAAACAGGAAAAAAACATCACCTATCCGACTGATTCTAAACTAGCCATCAAAATTATCAACCGTCTCAACAAATTGGCGAAAAAACATGGCATCAAACAACGCAGAACCTTTGTAAAAGAAGTTAAAAAGCGTACATCCGCTAAAAAGGCATTGAAACGATTGCGAACTATTGCCCATATTCTAATCCGAGAACTACAAAGGAAGCTACCCCAACACGGACTGCTTGAAACCTACCGACCAGACTTCTTGCTCTATCAGCGGGTGTTGGCACAACAACCCAAAGACAAAAACAAAATTTATTCCCTGCACGAACCCCATGCTTATGTGATTTCTAAAGGCAAAGACCACAAACGCTATGAATACGGCAACAAAGTATCCATCGTCTCGGCCAAAGACAGTAACATCATTGTCGGCGTTGTCAGCCATAAGAAAAACCAGCATGATGCAAAAACCCTACCCGATGCGATAAAACAAGCCAATAGCAACAGAACAAAACCCATCAAACAAGCGGTCTGCGACAGAGGCTATTGTGGGGTTAAACAAGTGGGCGATACGGACATTATCCTGCCCAGCAAAGCCCTGAAAAAAGACAATCGTTATCAAAGAGATAAGAAACGCAAATTGTGTAAGCGACGGGCTGCCATAGAACCCATTATTGGGCATTTGAAATCCGATTTTAGGTTATCCAGAAACAGGCTTAAAGGACAAGTTGGCGATGAAATCAATGCTTTAATGGCTGCTTGCGCCTGGAATTTGAGAAAGTGGCTGGTTTTTTGTCACGTCTGCTATTTATGGCTTAAAAAAGCGTGTTTTGTCCATATTTTTGGTAAAAAGCCCTTGGTCCATTTGATTCAAGGTTGATTCACGTTCGCTGAGCGTTTGCTTGAAACAGATATTTACTTGTTAAGTCGGTTTTTAAGGGCTGACTAAATAAAATAATTCAGCAGGGTTTATTTTAAATTGCAACATTTTAGCAGTTTCCCTACCTGCGTCACCACCCTTTCTTTGCATTGTAATTTTTCCAATTTTAAAGTTCCCTCTTTTGGTTATTTCAACTTCACCATTTCCAAAGAAATTAAGGCAATAGTTCATTGGTTTTAATATCCATCTGGCAGAATTTTCAACTTTTTGAGCAACAAGCATCCATTCTGCCGAAAATCTACCTCTTCCCTTTAGGATGTCACTCACAATAAGCGATTTATTACCCGCTATCCATTTCAATAAAATTTGTTGTTCTTTAGAGGTGAATTCATCTGCAAATGTTCTTCTCGCATCTTTTGGACTGTTTATTTTTGGTAATAATTCGCCTGTATATTGTTTCAATAAAATTGTAATATTATTTGGAATTTCCCACATTTCAACATATTTATCAATCCACCTTTTATCAATTTGGTTAAATCCTTTTAAGCTGCTTACTAATTTCACTTGAATATTCTCGGCATCAATAATATCTTTAAGTTTTATAGTTATTTGTACCTGTATATCAGCTTTAAAATTATGGATAACAATTGCTTTTACATATTCAATTTCGTCAAGGTTGTATTCCATTATTCGTAGCCAAGATTTAGCTTCTTTATCATTTTTCCAATTATTAAATTTTTGTGCTATACCCTTTTCGTTATTGAATCCATTCTTTGCTGTCTGAGAACCTATATTTTGGTGTTTGTTCATGTTTTTTTATAGCTTTAATAATTTCTTTGATTATATATTGTAGGGTGTTTATTGAAACACTATTCCCAAACTGCTTTTGTGCTTCAGATACACTTTCAGGCATAATAAAACTCTCAGGAAATCCTTGTAATCTAGCACATTCTTTTGGAGACAATTTTCTAACAACCTCATTTATCTTATACAACCCAGTTTTTGACCCTACACCACCTCCGTGAGCCGACAAAGTAATTGCATGACCTTTTTGGTGATAAATTCTTTCACCTTGCCCGCCTTTATTTACCTTTCCTATCTGAATAGGTTTGTTAGGTATATCAACCTCTCCAAAAATATTTTTATTGAAATTAAAATCTTTATAAAATACAACATCATCTCTTTGAATTACTTTACCCTTTAAAGAGTTTGTTTCTAAAATATCCTCCAAGGAAGACGCTATTTTCATATTTGGAAAGCTAAAATTTATCTCACCGTATTCTATTTTATTAAAAGCTACAATATATACCCTTTCTCTATTTTGAGGTAAGCCAAAATCACTTGTGTTAAGTACCTTATAATAAACCGTATAATTCAATTTTTCGAGAGTTGATATTACAGTTTTAATCGTCTGTCCTTTATTGTGTTTTGTAAAATTTTTAACATTCTCTAAAAATAATATTTTAGGTTTACGATAATTTACTATTCTCGCAATATCAAAAAATAATGTTCCTCTAGTATCTTCAAACCCTTTCTGTTTTCCCGATATTGAAAACGCCTGACAAGGAAAGCCTCCACATAAAACATCGTGTTCAGGAATTTCTGTTTCATCAATTTGAGTAATATCTCCTTTCGGCTTCAATTTATGATTAATAAAATACACATCAGATGCTTTCTTATCAATTTCAGAGGCAAATACACATTCAGCTCCAAAAGATTTTAATGCGTAGTGAAACCCTCCAATACCAGCAAATAAATCTATAAACTTATATTCTTTTAAATATTTTTTCTCAATTTGTACTTGTTGCATATTCTCTCTTATAGCTCTTGAATTCACATAATAAGTGCAACACTCCTAAATCAGTCAAAGGGTACACTCGTACTCTTTTAACTGAACGGAAAAAAGGAGTAAAACATGACGAGATATACCCATTTGACTGAACACGAAAGATACCACATTTACCTCATGAATCAGCAAAACTGTACACTGACAGAAATCGCTAAAACCATGGGCAGAAGTTAAGTCAACCATCAGCCGTGAAATTAAACGCAATACCGGGGGCAACGGCTATCGCTACAAACAAGCCCACCGCTTTGCCCAAACGAGGCATCAGCAAAAGCCCAAGCACATCAAGCTCAATGACGAGTTAAAGCTTCATATTCAACAAAAGATCGCGCTGTATTGGAGTCCTGAACAAATTAGCGGTCGTTTGAGAATGGAGGAAAACATCAGTATTAGCACCGAATCCATCTATCGTCTCATTTTGAAAGACAAAGTAGCTTTTGAAAGACAAAGTAGCGGATGGGTCGTTATATCGATACTTGCGCCATCAGGGTAAGAAATATCGCAAGCGTTATGGACAGAACGATTACCGCGGACGCATCCCCAATCGGGTTGATATTGCTGATAGACCCAGTATAGTGGACAATCGTTCGCGTATAGGCGTAGTGATAGAGGGGGGAAGCTGATTGTGTTATCGGTAAAGGTCGTCAAGGGGTGTTTGCCACCCTTGCTGAACGCAAAAGTAGGCTTTATCTCGCACTTCGGACTAATAACAAAACCGCAAAAGAAACCAACGCGGCTATACTCAGGTTGTTAAAGCATATGAAACAACATGTAATGACACTAACCTTTGATAACGGCAGAGAATTTTGTTGGCATAGTGAGCTTGCCAAACAACTCGAGTGTGAAACTTATTTTGCTAAACCGTATCACTCTTGGGAGCGTGGCTTGAATGCCAAATAATCATCTGGCACAATGGCTTGCTCATACTTTTTGTTCAGGCAACTTTTTCCAAAGAAAATGTCTTTGCATAAAGTCACCGAAAAAGAGCCGTTCAAAGCGACCGATTTAATGAACAACCGACCTAGAAAATGTTTAGGGTATAAAACCCTTATGGAGGTCTTTTCCCACGCAATGGGAATAGATCATAATATAAACCCGAGTGTTGCACTTATGGGTTGAATTCGCCAGATAGCTTTTTGGCATTGTTAATGTCAGCGTGTTTTTTTCTTTTGATGTCGGCTGAAATGATTTGTCAGGCGATTTTATACATCAAATTAAGTCATAACCGAACCTAGTGTTTAGGGGTTGAAAAAACAATAAAACTTTTGATTCCATGTACATCAGCCAAATATAGGTGAATCTCGGGTACAAGACAATTTCGGTCGCAATTATTTGCGATTATTTGCGAATGTGTCTGTTATACTCGGGCGGATTAGTGAAGGTCTCTGCTGGAATGCTTTGGTGTATTCTTTCAGGGTTTGCTGGGAAGACAGGAGTTTGTGATGTCGGTACACGGTATCAAACGATAGCCTGCGCTGCCCCCGCAACGGTTCAAATTGAATATGAATTTGATAGCCCAATTTGATAGCCCAATTTGATAGCCCGGAACCAGACTTTGCTTGATTGGGATACGCAATGCAGATAATCGGAGTCTCAGTATTTCAGCGTTGTGTATTAAAATAACGGTGTATCTTCGTTAAACCTTTAAGTTAAACAAAGATACCCATCACTTAATTTTACACACGGGTGTGTGTGTCGGAGAAACAACAATGCAACAACCTACTTCTGATTCAATCCCACAAAACGACCTATCCACTGCCGTTGATTCCACCACGCTCAGTCCGTCCGTCATTATTCAGGTTCTTGGTGCAACTTTACTGGGTATCGTCATGCTTTATGGCGTTGGCTTCGCACCGATGGATGTGGCACACAATGCAGCTCATGATACGCGACACGCAGTCGCTTTCCCCTGTCACTAATCCATTGCCATTACGGTCGTAGATGATTCGACCACATCGGTAATCAATAACGACTGGACGATTTGCCTTCGCATTGTTTGATTTTGCTGTCATCAGCACAAACAACCTGCATTCTCAACACTAATTTTGCATTTTCATCATGGTATTTAGAAGCATTATATTTTCCGCCTTAATGGTCGGCATAATCGCTGGTTCTTTATACGGATTTTTCCAGCAATTCCAAGTCAATCCGATTATTTATGCTGCCGAAGTATATGAGGTCGCCGAAGCCCCTGACACCTTTGCGCTTGAGGACGCAACACAACACTCAGCACAGGAAGCATGGACACCTGAGGACAGGGTTGCACGAATATCATCCACCCTGATTGCCAACATCCTGATTGGTATCGGCTTCGCCTTGCTGTTAATTTCGGCAATGTCATTACATAACCTCAAATCCAACAAACCCAAATTAAACTGGCAAGCAGGCATCCTCTGGGGGCTTGGACTGTTGGCAATTCTGTTTATTGCACCATCGTTATTGGGGTTGTTGCCAGAAATACCCGGAACGCTGGCACAAACACTCGAAAACCGTCAAATATGGTGGGTTTTTTCTGCATTGGCGACGGCTAGCGGATTAGCCGTGATTTATTATGCTCCCCGATTTGTTAAACTTTTGGGGACTGCAATGCAACAACCTACTTCTGATTCAATCCCACAAAACGACCTATCCACTGCCGTTGATTCCACCACGCTCAGTCCGTCCGTCATTATTCAGGTTCTTGGTGCAACTTTACTGGGTATCGTCATGCTTTATGGCGTTGGCTTCGCACCGATGGATGTGGCACACAATGCAGCTCATGATACGCGACACGCAGTCGCTTTCCCCTGTCACTAATCCATTGCCATTACGGTCGTAGATGATTCGACCACATCGGTAATCAATAACGACTGGACGATTTGCCTTCGCATTGTTTGATTTTGCTGTCATCAGCACAAACAACCTGCATTCTCAACACTAATTTTGCATTTTCATCATGGTATTTAGAAGCATTATATTTTCCGCCTTAATGGTCGGCATAATCGCTGGTTCTTTATACGGATTTTTCCAGCAATTCCAAGTCAATCCGATTATTTATGCTGCCGAAGTATATGAGGTCGCCGAAGCCCCTGACACCTTTGCGCTTGAGGACGCAACACAACACTCAGCACAGGAAGCATGGACACCTGAGGACAGGGTTGCACGAATATCATCCACCCTGATTGCCAACATCCTGATTGGTATCGGCTTCGCCTTGCTGTTAATTTCGGCAATGTCATTACATAACCTCAAATCCAACAAACCCAAATTAAACTGGCAAGCAGGCATCCTCTGGGGGCTTGGACTGTTGGCAATTCTGTTTATTGCACCATCGTTATTGGGGTTGTTGCCAGAAATACCCGGAACGCTGGCACAAACACTCGAAAACCGTCAAATATGGTGGGTTTTTTCTGCATTGGCGACGGCTAGCGGATTAGCCGTGATTTATTATGCTCCCCGATTTGTTAAACTTTTGGGGACTGCGCTTGTTGCCCTGCCGCATGTGATTGGCGCACCGACACTGGCGACCCATAGTTATGCCAATGGTGACCCTGCTGCGGTTGCCGCGCTGAACGAATTATCCCACCAGTTTGTCATTATGACATCTGTTGGCATGTTGATTTTCTGTGTTCTGCTGGGTGCGCTGAGTGGCTTTTGTAGCACACGTTTTGTGCGACTCGGCTGATAGTTCACGCCGCATTACACGCTATGCAGAATGCTCCACCGAACTTCCCATTTTCCGCAGTTATTGGTCAGAATCAGCTTAAAATCGCGCTATTACTAATTAGTATCGACCCTAAAATAGGCGGCGTGTTACTCCGCGGGGCGCGCGGAAGTGCTAAGTCAACCATGGTTCGAAGTCTGGCTGGACTGATCGAAAATCAGCCATTTGTCAATTTACCGCTCGGCGCCAGCGAGGAAATGATCAGCGGCTCATTTGATCTGGGAAAAGTCCTTAGCCATGCTGAATTCACCTTTCTACCCGGACTGTTAGCCAAAGCCAATAATGGCATTCTCTATGTTGACGAAGTCAATCTGCTATCCGATAATTTGGTCGACCTGTTGCTTGATGTGTCGGCTTCTGGGGTCAATGTTGTCGAGCGAGATGGGATTAGTCACCAACATGATGCCCTTTTTTCATTGATTGGCACGATGAACCCTGATGAAGGCGAATTACGCCCACAGCTACTCGACCGTTTTGGGCTGAGTGCAGAGGTTGAAACGGTGTTTTCATTGGCGCAACGAAAACAGATTGTGCAACAACGCTTAGCCTATGACCGCGATGCGGATGATTTTACGCACCGTAATCAAATTGATGAAGACGCACTGCGCGACAAACTGAAGTGGGCAAAAACCAATCTGTCTGCAGTGCTAATGCCCGACTCAATCAGCGAGCAAATTGCACAACGCTGTGCCGATGCCGATGTTGAAGGCTTTCGCGCCGACCTCGCCATGCACCGCGCAAGCTGTGCCAATGCGGCTTTTAACCAACGGCTTGAAGTATCGGTCGCTGATTTGAATCAGGTTACCCCTTTGGTATTGGCACATCGCTGGCGGTCATCCCCCCACAAACAACCCGTGCCACCAAATAACGGTGGTTCGTCCGGCAATACTGACGATTCCGCAACCAACCCGAGCGGTCACCGAGGTGGTTCATCATTACAAGGCTCCTGGGGTGCTACAGATACGGTATCAACTGCGACCGCAGCAGAGCGGGTAATACCCCGCCCCGCCCCCACATTGTTGCACCGCATAGCGAAGCGAATGAGCAACACGGAGTCGATCTGTGCCACGAAATCCAATTTGCACAAGGGCGAATCACGGTCGCGGCGTTTTAGCAGTCAACCTAGTCCGATTAAACGTAAAATAGACTGGCGCCGAACTTTGGGAATGAATATGCCTTTCGCGTCTCTTAATTACCATGACAAGCAACGGGGACTGAAATTTCGTTACCCTAAAGCGGTGGCTGGCGAACTCGATTTGGTGTTGCTGGATATATCAGCATCGACGTTAAGCGGGCAGGGCTTAAGTCATGCCAAGGGGGCACTAAAAGCGTTATCACAACGCAGTTATCTCCAACGCCGCCACTTGAGTATTATTACTTTTGGCAATGATCGAGTCTGTACTCTGCTCCATCCGCAACGCGCACCGAATAATCTGCAGGATAAACTGGATGCCATTCGGGCTGGCGGAGGAACACCCGTCGAGCAGGCATTCAATTATGCTGAAAACCTGCTTAATCGCCAGCGTTATCGGCATTTCGATTGCGCTATTTTCCTACTCACGGACGGCAGATTAAACCAATCAGTCAGCCACCATCCGCTGCTGTCCGCCTATCCAATCACCATCGTGGATATTGAATCAAGCCGTATTAAACTCGCACAAGGACGGCAATTAGCAGCGCACATATCGGCTCAATATCTGCATGTTGCTGAATTACCACTGGTCTGATTATGCAATCGACCTAACGCAATCCCAATGCATGAACGATCACAAAGATAACCAGCACCGCAGTCGAATGGTCAAGAAAGCGATGCGGTTTTTGACGGAGAGATTGAAGTGGATGAAAGCTATTTTGGTGGTCGACGCAAAGGCAAACGGGGGCACGGTTCCACAGCCCCCGTGTTGGCTTGTTAAAACGAGGTGGAAAGGTCTATACGAAGATCATTGCTGATGCTTCTCTAACCACCTAATCCCGATTATTGAGCGTAAGGTAATCCCTGACAGTATCGTTTATTCTGGCTGATGGAGAGGCTAAAATAGCCGTTCATAAATTGAACACCCGACCGAGAAAATGTTTGGGATTTAAAACACCTAATCAGGTGTTTTTTGAGCATACTGGCATAGATGCTCGTTTGTTGGCGGTGGTGCGTTTATGAGTCGAATCCACCTATTCAACAAAAAATTGAGCCGTATGGAGCCCTGAACAAAATAGCGATCGGCAAGAAAATTGAGGAAAATATCAGCCTTATCCCCGAATCCAGTTAGCGTCTAATGTTGCCAGACAAAGTATTAGGGGCGTTGTATCGGGAAGCTCTGCACACTAGCTCTTTTTCCGTCTAGCGGTGTCAAAAGTGGTCTCAATCGCTTATTCATAAGTATAAACTCTCATGTTGCGTGCTTTTTCCTTGCTATAAAACAAAACCCGGCTCGTGCAAAAGTCTCTCAACATACCAATCCATTGCTTCATCTAATCCTGCTGCAATTTTGTGGCTTGGTTGATAATGTAATAATGTTTGTGCTTTTGTGATGTCTGCTAATGAATGCCTGACATCGCCAATACGAAAATCTCGGTAAATGGGCACTCGTGCTTGTAAATGTTCGGTTCTTTGTATCAGTCTTTTTTCTATCATCTGATAGAGTTGATTGAGGCTTGTACGATCGTTGAGTGCTACATTGTAAACTTGATCGGTTGCATGCTCATTATCCGCTGTTGCTGCCAGTAAATTGATTTGTATGGCATTATCAATATAGCAAAAATCTCGACTAGTCTCGCCATCGCCGTTAATGAATACTGCTTCTTTGTTTAGGATTGAGGATACCCATTTCGGAATCACTGCGGCATAAGCACCGTTAGGGTCTTGGCGTTTGCCAAAAATATTGAAATATCTTAATCCGATTGTTTTAAAGTGATATGTTCTGGCAAAAACCTGTGCATAAAGTTCATTGACGACCTTAGTCACCGCGTACGGACTGAGGGGATTGCCAATTTGATGCTCTATCTTGGGTAAATCGGGGTGGTCACCATAAGTTGAGCTGGATGCCGCATAGACAAAGCGTTTCACCTGATCATCTCTGGAGGCAACCAGCATGTTCAGGAAGCCGTCTATATTGGTTTGATGGGTGTTGATTGGGTTTTCGATTGATCTTGGAACAGAGCCTAAAGCAGCTTGATGCAACACATAATCCACGCCATTACACGCTTTTTGGCAATCTTTTAACTGTCTGATGTCGCCTTTGATAAAGGTAAAGTGGGCATTCACCGGTTGACCGGTTGCTTTTTCCGCATCGTTGATGGCTTGATCGATATTATGTTGGTAACCAGTATCAAAATTATCCAGTCCAATCACTTTTTGATTCAATATCAGCAATTTCTCCAGCAAGTTAGAGCCGATAAATCCAGCCACACCCGTGATGAGCCAAACGCTTTGGTTGGTTTTTAGATGGTTTTGTAGGGTTTTGTAATTCATCGTTATTCGCATCGTTACAGTTATGGCACAACCGATTTCACAACCTGCCATCCACCTCATCAGCTTTTAACAGATATTTAATATCATACAGCACATGCTTGTCCTTACCGAAAGCTCTGATTTGTTGTGCTGATAATTGCTTAAATTCATCATGAGCAACGGCTAATAAAATGGCATCATAATGACCGCTAAGCGGACTCTCTATTGGCATAATTCCATACTCACAATGTGCCGCCGTTTTATCTATCCACGGATCATACACATCCACATTGCAATTAAAATCAATCAATTCCTGCATCAGATCAATCACCCGAGTATTACGCAAATCAGGGCAGTTTTCTTTGAATGCAAGCCCCATTATCAAGACATTGGCATCGACAACATGAATGCGCTTTTGGGTCATCAGTCTCGATACCTGCTCGGCAACATAAGCCCCCATACTGTCATTTAAGCGACGACCAGCGAGAATAATTTCTGGGTTATAACCCACTTCGATAGCTTTGTGGGTCAGGTAGTACGGGTCGACACCAATGCAATGCCCGCCGACTAAGCCCGGACGAAACGGCATAAAATTCCACTTTGTAGCGGCGGCTTCAAGCACCGACTGTGTATCAATATTCAGTTTATTAAAGAGAAGCGCAAGCTCGTTAATCAGCGCAATATTGACATCGCGCTGCGTGTTTTCAATGACCTTCGCCGCTTCTGCTATTTTGATGCTGTCGGCTTTGTAGGTGCCAGCGGTGATGATTTCTTGATATAGGGCATCGACTTGTGTTGCTGTTTTAGGTGTTGAGCCAGCGGTTACTTTCTTAATAGAGGTAACCCGATGTTCTTTATCGCCCGGATTGATACGTTCTGGTGAGTAACCACAGTAAAAGTCGCGGTTAAATTTCAAGCCAGCGTGTTGTTCAAGAATGGGTACGCAAACTTCTTCAGTCGCGCCCGGATAAACGGTCGATTCATAAATCACAATATCCCCTTTGTGAAGCACTTTGCCAATTGTTGCAGTGGCTTTTTTCAGCATGGTTAAATCTGGTTTTTTATGTTTATCAATCGGGGTTGGGACGGTGACAATATAAATACCACACTGTTTAAGGTCGGCTAAATCAGCACTATACCTAAGATAAATAGCATCTTTTAATTCCTGTGCGGTCGTTTCAAGCGTACTATCGTGACCGTTTTTTAACTCGGCAATTCGGTCTAAATCAATATCAAAACCAACGACTTCCCGCTGCTTTCCAAACTCCACAGCCAGCGGCAAGCCAACATAACCAAGACCAATTACCGCTATTTTTATATCTTCCATTATTCTTGAATTAACATAATAAGTGCAACACTCCTAAGTCCGCCAAAGGGTCCCTCGTACTCTTTTAACTATACAGAAAAAAGGCGTGAAACATGACGATATATATACCCATTTGACTGCACGAAAGATACCACATTTACCTTATGAGAAAGCAAAATTATACCCCGACAGAAATCGCCAACCAATGAGCAAAAGCAAGTCAACCATCAGCCGTGAAAACGCAATACTGGCGGCACAGGCAACTCTCTCCTTCAGCCGGCTGGTAGTGCGATATTATCATCACCATCTGCATCTCACTCCGCCTTGGGAACGAAATTATTTGCCTTTTCTGATCATTGACGATGACATTGTTTGGGTTCATGGCATTGGTGTATTGGGGGTATATGGCAGATTCGGGATACTGTCCGCAATTTTCTTATACAAATGATTGAGTGCCTATTCGGCGGTCTTTGCCCTGTTCCTCGTTGTCGCACAAAATGCTCAATTTATTTCTGTCAGTAACCAAAACGTGTTTCAACCGTCGACTAGTCCGCTCAACTCATCGTATATGCGCATATGCGTTGCCACAACATCATCAATATCAAATAGCCGTTCAGCCCGTTGGCGACCTGCCTTGCCCATGGCTTTGCAACGCACTGGGTCTTGTAACAATGACTTAATCGCATCTGTTAAAGCGTCGACATCGCGCACTGGCACCAATAATCCGGTGACATCGGCTTCAATCGCATCACGGCACCCGGGTGCGTCAGTTGTTACCACAGCGCACCCACTGGCTGCCGCTTCAATCAACATCTTAGGCAATCCTTCACGGTAAGAGGGTAATACCACGATACTTGAAGCGGCAAAAAGAGCGGGAATATCATCACGATACCCCAATGCCTCAACATTTCCTTGTGCTTTAATCTGCGCCATCTCATCATCTGTCATAGACTCTGGATTATTTGGGTCAATCTCCCCGGCCAATAAAAACCGTGCCACAATGCCTTGTTGTTTGATGTTGCAGGCAGCTTCCGCAAACTCACCAACCCCCTTATCTCGCAACAATCGAGCCGCCATAATGACCACGGGGGGCTTATTCGGTTCTGTATTTGGGAAATATTGCGTCAAATCCACGCCAGAACCGGGGATTAACACGATTTTCTCGGTCGCTAATGCGCCTAAACCTAACAAGGTATTACGATCATCCGCATTTTGAAAAATCACCCGTAAATTTCTTTTTCCAAACACCAGCCGATAAAGACGCTTGACCGCCTGTCGAATCAAAGTCGCCTTCAAACCCTTTGCAACAAACATGAAGCCGAGACCGGGGACAGCCACTACCATACCTGGTACGCCTGCTAAACGCGCCGCCAAGCCGCCATATAGCACTGGCTTAATGGTTACCAAATGAGTCAAATTCGGCTTTAACTTGCGGAACAATTTATAAAGTGCAAAAAAAGAAAATAACTCTTGCCGCGGATTCATACCACCGCGAGAAAGCGGCAGCTCGTGGTGAACAAACCCTAGCGCAACAATCCCATTGACCATATCGCCTGCCATGGTGGCCACATGAACTTCATAGCCCGCCTGTTTTGCACCAAGCGCCACTGGCAATCGGTGAGAAAGAAAGTATGCTGGACAATTAACTACTAACAAAAGTTGTTTAGTCATAAGGCAATTCAACCATAAGCGCAACACGAAAATTTATTTTATAATCCATTCCCAGTGAGGAAAAAGACATCCAGAAGGGTTTTATACTCCAAACATTTTCTAGCTCGATTATTCATTTAAATGGGCTTGTCGGTTAATTCAAAATCAGTCCAATTTTAAAAAATAATATGTTTAATAACAATGACTTAAATATTCAAAACAAGCTAAAAACCCCATTTTCCGACAAGCCCATTATGCAAAACTCTTTCTCATGCTTACCACGACAATCACCAGTTTGCTTATGGGACAGCCCTAAATCAATTTCCCATAGATATTTCTTTATGGCTCATTATTTTAGTGATGTCAAAAAACTCGTGCGACTTCCTTGGTCGATGATTTAATAATGCCCGATGCACTGATCTCTCCAACGAGCGATGATTATCAATTTTTATATAATATTCTATGAAAAATGAATCGGGGATTCCAGTAGTATCAAGTTCTCCTTTTCTTCTTGATGGATGCCTGTCGCTCATTCCTATTTTTAGGAGATTTTCCCTAAAGGATGGGTTAGACATTATGTAGAGACATCCCACTTTTTTTATGAAGTCATTTTCGCATTCTAATCAACGCATCGGCAACCATCACGCCGTTATTCCGTGCTTTTACCATAAGTGGATTGATCTCCAGTTCAACAATCTCATCTTTTCTTTGTGTCACTAAATCGGCAATGATAAGCACCGTATCAACCACTTTTTCCACATCTGCCACGGGGCGACCCCGAAAGCCATTTAACAATGGCCATGTTTGCAATTTTTTTAATGCCACAAGAACTGCCTCACGACACACGGGTAACAATAGAATTTCACGGTCACCAATTAACTCAACCATTGTGCCACCAAACCCGATAATTAGGTAATGCCCGAATTGTTGGTCATAACTCACCCCGAGCAACAATTCTGCAACCACATCTCCAACCATTGCTTCCACCAACAACGCCGGCGACATATTCAACAATCGGGACACTTCCTGTTTGAGTAATTGCTCCGAGTCAATGCCGATGACAACCGCATTCAATTCTGATTTATGGGCAATCTCTGAGGCAACCGCTTTGAGTACGATGGGATAACCGATTTCTCTCGCCGCCTGACAAGCCTCCGCTTGGTTACTTACCAAAGCAGATGTGGGCACCGATACGCCCACTTGCTTTAACAATTGTTTGGCTTGATGTTCGTCCAGTCCATAAGTCGGTTGTTCCGCTGTAGTGGCACTGGTTTGAATTTTCGGCGACAGTCGCTTGTCGCCTGCGCTCATCTCCCGCCAAGCTCTGCCAATGGTGCAAGCCGCTTCGATGGCAACCAATGCCTGTTGCATGCCTTGTAGCGGGGTGATGCCGTTTTGAATCAAGGTTGCGCGGAGTGAATCGGTCAAGGTTTCGGACAGGCAAGACACCACTGCAGCATGGCTTGCGGTGTCCTTGCTGGCATCCATAAAAGCCTGTATCGCCGACTCCCATTCGGCAATGTCGCCACCGGTTATATGCGGGACATCGATAATCAGCACATTCAAATCATAGTTGCCACCCAGCATTGCCGAAAAGGTTGCATATAAGCGTTGTCGGTCGCCCCAGATAAAGGTGTGGTAATCCAGCGGATTATCGATGCTGACATATTCATTCAGGGTCGCGGCAATTTTTTCCTGCTGGGCGGGTTCGATTTTGGGGAAGTGAATATCCAGCGAGCTTGACAAATCGGCAATCAGTGAGGCCTCGCCGCCGGAACAGCTCATTGATGAAAGACGATTTCCGCCAAGCACGCCGTTAATTGCGACCAGTTTCAATGCCTCCAGAAACTCCTCCAGCGTGTCCACCTGCCCGATTCCCAGCCGCTCAAAGAGCGCATTATACAGTCCACTTTCGCCGGCAAGAGTCGCGGTATGGCTCATGGTAATCCGCGCACCAATAGCGGATTTGCCGGTTTTTAAGGCAATAATTGGAATGCCTTGCAAACGTGCCCGCTCTGCCAGGGTGATAAACAACGGTAAATTATTCAAGCCCTCGATATGAAGACCAATCGCGCTAATTTTATCGTTATCCAAAGCCGCAGCAATGCCCTCTTCGATGCCGACCAGTGCTTGGTTGCCGACCGTGACCAGCCATGCCACCGGCAAACCGCGTTGTTGCAGGGTTAAATTGATACTGACATTACCGCTGGACGAAAAAATCGCGACCCCCGATTCATAGCGTGTCAAGCCGTGTTGATCCGGCCATAATGCCGCCCCGGACAAGGCATTGATATAGCCATGACAATTTGGCCCGAATACCGGCATATCAGCGGCCGCTTTAAGCAATTGATGGTGTCGTTCTAGTCCGCTATTGCCGGCTTCTCGAAAGCCGGATGAATAGCAAATCGCCCCACCCCCACCCGCCCTATTCAGTTTTTCAATGATTTCAATAGTAGGGCTTGCGGGAATCGCCACAAAAGTTACATCAGGCGCACCACCTGCCGTGCCCGATAACTCGTCCAACAGTACGTCCAAAGAATGAAAACAGGGCAATCCTTGCATGGTCTCTCGGTGCGAGTTAATCGGCCAGATATGCCCTTGAAAACCAAGTTTTACGCACTGCTCGACCACGCGATCGGCCTCTTTGCCGCCGATAACGGCAATCGATTGCGGATTGAGACAGCGTCTCAAGCGTTGTTGATTGACCACTGTTTTATTTTTCTGATACCTCTGCACTTGTGTCCTGTGGGTATAATAGTCGGAAGCACGGCTTCAGAGACCGTGCAAAAAATGAACATTCGTCGTTCCTGCGAAAGCAGGAAGCCAGTAAAACACCCAATCCCGCAGGTTTTCAACATATAACGCATGCCTAGCGAGGACTTCTTGCACAGTCGCAAAACCGTTGTAGATGGCGGGACTAAAGTCCCATTTCCGATCATTTTGTGAATTATACCCACAGGACACAAGTGCAAAGGTCTCTTCTAGTAGTTATTTTCTAGCGGTCGCAATAACGACCGAGAAATAATGAGCCGCTGAATTTCGCTGGTACCTTCCCAAATTCGTTCGATACGCGCATCGCGCCAGATTCGCTCCAACGGTAGGTCGGACATCAAGCCCATACCACCATGAATTTGAATTGCCTCATCGGCAATAAACGCTAATGCTTCCGTAGCCGATAGCTTTGCCAACGCCGCATCCATGTCGTTCATCGCGTTTTGATCTGCTTTGGCTGCCGCCTGATAGGTTATTAGCTCGGCCGCACGGCGGCGCATTTCCATGTCTGCCAGTTTGAAACTGACTCCTTGAAATTTGCCGATGGTTTGATTGAATTGCATGCGTGTAGCCGCGTATTCACAGCTTAGCTCAAAGGCACGGTCGCAACGACCGAGGCAAATTGATGCCACCTGCAAGCGCGTATTACCGAGCCAATCATTGGCAACTTCAAAACCGTGGTCGACCTTTCCCAACACCTGACTGGAGGGTATCCGACAGTCATCAAACTCTAAAATCGAGTTATGGTAACCACGATGCGACACATTATCGTAGCCTTTGCGTACGGTTAATCCGGGCGTTCCTATGTCGACTAGAAAGGAAGTGATTTTCTTGCGTTGACCACGCGCCGAATCCTCCACCCCGGTAGCGGCAAATAAAATCACGAAATCGGCAACATCGGCATGACTGATAAAGTGTTTCGTGCCATTGATAATAAAATCATTGCCAGCGGCTTCTGCCTTGCATGACATCGACCGCACATCAGACCCCGCGCCGGGCTCAGTCATAGCCAAACAATCCGTTTTCTCGCCTTTGATGCAGGGAAAAAGATATTTTTCACGCTGTTCGCCAACACAACCCTGCAATATATTACTCGGTCGTGCGACGCTATATTGTAATGCCATACTCGCCCGCCCAAGCTCACGATCCAGCATACACATTGACAGCACATCCAGCCCGCCACCGCCTAAATCTTCGGGCATATTGGCAGCATAAAGCCCGACTTCACAAGCGCGCGCAATAATTTGCTGGCGTAACTCGATGCGGACTTCGTCACTCTTCTCAACTTCCTCTTCATAAGGATAGAGTTCTTCCTCAACAAAACGCTTGGCAGTGTCGATTAACAGCGTTTGTTCTTCAGTATATTCAAAATTCATCTGTGATGCCTCGATATTGTGTGTGCAAAACTTAGGCTTTATGACTAGACCTCATTTTGTGTCCGTTACAACAAAATTTCTAATCGTCAATACCGCCATAATTTTCTAAATGACCATCGACATTCATAATCTGTCCGCTGACTCTTGCCGCTTGGTCGAAAGCCAGAAAAATCGCCATGTCGGCAATATCCTGCGCTGCTATAAACGTACGCAATGAGCAGCTTTGGGTATAATTTCGGCGTACTTGTGTTGCGGAAATTCCCTTTTGTTGAGCTTCTGCCGCAATCACTCGCTCCATACGCTCCCCCGCAACACTGCTCGGATAAATCGCATTTGCGGTAATGCCGTATTGTCCCAGCTCCATCGCCAATGTTTTAGTCAAACCGATAACGCCCCCCGCAAGAGATAGCCGCCAGCCTGCGGTCGATAAAATGTTGATAATTCGCCCTGCTCGCTTTTCTTTCATCGCTGGTATGGCTTGGCGTGGTATCGAGATCAACAATATGTAGCCCAGCCCCAGCCTCGTTAAATGCGGCGGCAATACATGCTCCAATTTCGCTTGCACCAGCAGTTACTAACACCGATTTATTCATCAGGATGCTCTATGAGACATTTGTACTTGTGCCCTGTGGGTATCATTCAAAAAAGATCGGAAGCGCGGCTTCAGCCGTGCAAAAACCCAACATTCGTCGTTCCTACCCTCCCCTTATCAGGGAACTTCAGTCCTGCCGTCGTTCCTGCGAAAGCAGGAACCCAGTAAAACGCTCAAACCCGACAGGGTTTTCCACATGTAACGCATACCTAGCAAGGGTTTCTTGCACAGTCTCTTGGAATCCCACCATCTACACGGTTTTGCACGGCTAAAGCCCCACTTCCAAGCTGGAAACTGCCCATGCCATTTTCAATTATCAATTATCAATTTTCAACTATCAATTATCAATTTTCAATTATCAATTATCAATTATCAATTAACGACGGTTTCTGACCAATCGTCCGCCCAACCTGAAGCGGCGTAGCCAAACTCGCCTGCGCCGCGACCAGATTGGCTACGCACTCGGCAATATCGCTCCGCGCTGGACAGACGCGCCCCCGCTTGGTGTCCACATGCAACAACATCTGCTCGGTGGTCGCCAATAACGTATCCGCCCCCCCGGGCGGCGAATCCAGATACATTGAATGAAAAACATGGAGGCGTTTTTCATCGCCACCAATGAGCTGCGTGGTCACATACAACGGCTGATTGACGGCAACTTCACGAATATAATTGATATGCGTTTCTGCGGTGTAATAACTCAATCCTTGTGCATGATAATCCTGATTAACGCCGATATAGCGGAATAGCGCGTCCGAAGCATCACCAAAAACCTGCAGATAACGGCTTTCCGTCATGTGGTTGTTGTAATCGACCCATTCAGGTTGCACCGAATCGGTATGCAGTTTTAACGGTTTCGAGGGCTCGCTTGATGGTGCTGATTCGCTCGACTCGGTTGCCGCCATCACCTGCTGATGGGCGACCTGATAGAGTTTTTCTTCATAGCGTTTCAGCACCTTACCCGCGGCATAATCATTCGTACGCAAAGCCTGAAGCACCGCAACAATACAATTATCGCGATTCCTTTCCAGCTCTAATAGCGAACGACCGGCGGCTTGCTCATCCGATTGCCTGACCACGATATCGAGTAATTCATCGGTCATATCGGGCCCATCAAATCGCGTCCAAGCCCATTTCAAACTAGGCCCAAATTGCGCCATAAAATGTCGCATTCCGCCGCTACCACCCGCAATACGAAAAGTCTCAAACGGACCCATAAACGCCCAGCGAATCCCCGCCCCATAACAAATCGCCTGATCAATCTCATCAATTGTCGCCACCCCATCATTGACTAAGTGCAGGGCTTCGCGCCACAACGCTTCCATCATTCGGTCTGCCAGAAATGCCTCAACCTCATGTCGGACAATCAGCGCGTGCATACCGATACTTTCGTAGAATTTAGCCGCCGCTTGCTTGACCTGAACGGTGGTTTGCTCGCCGCCGACTATTTCGACTAATGGCATCAAATACACCGGATTAAACGGGTGTCCAATAATCAGTCTTTGGGGGTGCTTGACCCCCGACTGCATTGTGCTGGGGCGTAAGCCAGAAGAAGAGGAAGCGATAATGACATCGGCATCGGTATAAGCGCAAATCTCCTTCATCAATGCCTGCTTGACTTCAATGCGCTCGGGTCCACTTTCCTGAACAAAATCCACATCGGTCACCGCTTGTTGCACCGAAGCGACCCGTTTAAGTGTGCCACGCAATGCAATCGGTGCCAGCGTCATCTTGCGATAGGCACGCAACGCATTATCGAGTACCTCATTGACGCGCTCCGTTACCCCATCTGCCGGATCATAAAGTTGCACGTCAATGCCATTAAGGAGCAGGCGCGCAGCCCAAGCTGAGCCAATCACACCGCCACCAATCAAGCCGACTTTGTTCACCAGCACTTTTGGTGCCGATGCCGATACCGATGCGACCGACATAGTTAGCCTCGTTTCTTCAGTTTGAGTTTTTCCCTGACTTGTGCGGGCGTGAGCAGATTCACATTCATTGCCGACAATATCGTCACCGCACGTTCCACCAGTGTCGCATTGGTCGCAAAAACACCTTTCTCGAGATAAAGATTGTCTTCAAGCCCAACCCGCACATTGCCGCCAGCAAGCACCGCCATAGCAACAAACGGCAATTCATTACGACCAATCGAAAAAGCCGAAAATACCGCCCCTTCAGGCAGGGCATGTACCAGCGACATCAAGGTAGTCGGATCGTCCGGCGCCCCATAGGGAATACCCATACACAACTGAATCATTAGCGGGTCGTCAATCAAGCCTTCCCGAACAAGCTCTTTCACAAAAACCAAATGACCCGTATCAAAAACTTCCAATTCGGGTCGGACCCCAAGCTCCTGCACCCGCCTTGCCATCGTCTTTAACATGCCCGGAGTATTGGTCATGACATAATCGCTTTCGGCAAAATTCATCGTGCCACAATCCAGCGTACAGATTTCTGGCAACAGCTGCTCAACATGGGCAAGCCGCTCCAGCGGACCAACCATATCGGTAGCTGCAGCGTTCAATGGCAATGGCTTTTCCCCGCCGCCAAAAACCATGTCTCCGCCCATACCAGCGGTGGTATTGATGATTACATCGGTGTCACTGTCGCGGATTCGTTGCACTACTTCGGCGAATAATTGCGGGTCACGGGACGGGGCACCCGACTTCGGGTCACGAACGTGAACATGCGCGATAGCCGCGCCCGCTTTGGCTGCCGCAATCGCCGCATGGGCAATTTGCTGCGGTGTTTTCGGGATGTCTGGGTGTTTGTCCACGGTATTACCCGAACCGGTAACCGCACAGGTGATAAAAGCATTAAAGTTCACAATAGCGTCCTCTATCTAAGTTTGATGGCAAGCGAAATTTATCGCTCTTTGCCGTCAAATTGCAAGCATTTATCGGGCTTAATATCGATGAGACGAATCGAATTGTCTGCGCGTGAGAAATTGAGAATTGAAAATTGAGAATTGAAAATTGAAAACTGAAAATGAATAACGGTAGAATATGGCACTAAAATTGGCGTACGAAGCGCAAATCAAAGCGGGTACGTTGATAAATATGTCGGGGGGAATTGGATTGTTGCCGCTCCTGGGCAACAATGAATTGCGGGCTAAAACCGAACAAAGTGAAACCGCGATTGAGCAGGAATAAGCGGGCAACACGCTTGCGATCCCGCTGGCGTTGAAGCTGGCTTTGAGGTTGTGCCGAACCCCTGAATTTGACGGATGATATTTAACCCACTGATTTATAGATAAAAATCAAGGCACTGCAAAACGACTTTTCTACCAAAGTCCGTGTGTTTATTGAGCTGCCAGCGATCGAGGAGAGACAAACCGTCGAAGTCAGGTTGAAAATTGAAAATTGAAAATGAATAACGGTAGAATATGGCACTAAAATTGGCGTACGAAGCGCAAATCAAAACGGGTACGTTGATAAATATGTCGGGGGGAATTGGATTGTTGACGCTCATTCGTAACAATGAATTGCGGGCTAAAACCGAATAAAGTGAAGCCACGATTGAGCAGGAATAAGTGGGCAACACGCTTGCGATCCCGCTGGCGTTGAAGCTGGCTTTGAGGTTGTGCCGAACCCCTGAATTTGACGGATGATATTTAACCCACTGATTTATAGATAAAAATCAAGGCACTGCAAAACGACTTTTCTACCAAAGTCCGTGTGTTTATTGAGCTGCCAGCGATCGAGGAGAGACAAACCGTCGAAGTCAGGTTGAAAATTGAAAATTGAAAATTGAAAATGAATAACGGTAGAATATGGCACTAAAATTGGCGTACGAAGCGCAAATCAAAACGGGTACGTTGATAAATATGTCGGGGGGAATTGGATTGTTGCCGCTCATGAGCAACAATGAATTGCGGGCTAAAACCGAATAAAGTGAAACCGCGATTGAGCAGGAATAAGCGGGCAACACGCTTGCGATCCCGCTGGCGTTGAAGCTGGCTTTGAGGTTGTGCCGTGCCTTGCACATTGCTACCGTGTCGGGTTTGCGACCATCCAAGACTGCTGCCCACGGTCCAGCCACGCGAGAAAATTCGGTTTAACCCAAGATTAAAACTGCGACTCCGACTACCGCTATTTGGGCGTTTCGGTTGTGGGCGGCTATGCGACAATCCAATGCCAGCACTGCCTTGCAGCAATGGTGAGAACAGATATGTGGCGTTGAGCGAATAGCCGACATCAATGCTATCTGAACCACCGATTGGGACGGTTCTTTTCCACGATACCTGCCCATTGATGCCAAGCTGTCGGCTCAACTGATGGCGGGCGTTAAAACGCAAACCATAATTTGTGCTGTTGCGCTTGCTGGCAACCCATTGTTGACCAACAGTCGCTTGCAAACCGTATTCGCTACGTTGTGATGTCAGCCAACGTGGGCCGGTGCGTAAAGACAGGCTAGTTTGGTCAGCGTCATTGCTGCGGTATTTATGGTGGGTTGCGTCAACCCCAAAACGCCAGCGTAAATATTCCCCCAGCGGTTGTTGATATTCCCGACCAGCGGCAAACGCAATGCTGTTGCCCGAGCGCGGACGGGAGCCTTCATTCAGCGTAAAAGGCAATCCGAACAGATAAACCACTTCGGTTTCGGTACCACTGTTGAGGTTGTCATTTTGTTCAAAATTAAATGAAAAATAACCACTCCAGCGGCGGCGGACACGAATAACATGCAGGAAACGGCGAATATTGGCGAGCATTGGTGCGGGTGGGTCGCCCGCGATGACACGGTCAAAATGGGTTTTCGATAAATCATCATCGCCCTTGAGAAAAAACGCCCGCGCTAATTCCAAACGCACCCGCGTCAACTGTGGATGATCAATTAAAATAGCGCGCAGGGCGGCGATGGCTTCACCCAATAACTCGGTTTTCGCTGGATTATCGCTTTGACTAGCGACCGCGATAGCAGACAAGCCAACGAGGAAACGAATATCGGTAATATCGGCGCGTTTATCTGCAGATTGAGCGGCGAGCAAGGGTCGTAACACCTCCAATGCCGCTTGATGCTGTTCATTGCCAATCAGCGACCGCGCCTGTTTGACCTGCGAGTCTTGCGATAAATGCGAACGCTCGGATGAGCCGGAGCGATCTAACAACTGGGCAGATGCGGGTGCGCAAAGCACCGTCAACAACACTAGCACCAAACGCATCGTGCGAATCATAACAAGGCAGCCGCCAACAAAGAGGTGGAAGCGACTGCCTGATTATTTACTGCGGGTATGGATTACTGTTCTTCGTTTTTATAAGCATTGAAAGTACCGATGAAACTTGCTTTGTAGTTTTCGTTACCGGGATTATCCGCTGTACTGGCACCGAAAGTTCCACCGATGTAATCGGCCTTAGTACCGTAGAACTGACCACCCCATTTACCTTCGTAAGTATAGGTATTGATTCCGTCTGATTTCAGTGCTACGGCAGACGTATCTCCTGTGAAAAACCCACCTGCCACCTTGGAAATATCGGAACTCGCCAAAGTCAAATAATCTGGAATACGCACATTTTGAACCGCTTCTACTGTAATATTTTCTATCCTGCCATTGATCATGGGTGTGTCGTCGAAAGCGGCCTCAAGGGTAACATCTGCGTCAAAATTACCCGTCCTGCGATCAGTAACCGAGTCACCACTTTCTAAATACAGCCCCGCCCCTTTTCCACGATAACTCGCACTGCTGGCTGTTGTCAGGTAGCTAGCGGGTGTGAGTTCAGCATCGGGAGCGTCGGCAAAGGCGCCGATTTCCAATTCACTCAAATCATCGCCATCTGGCACGAACAGCCAAGTTCCACTGACCAAATAGTCGGTATCAGAAACTGTTTCAGTCCCTTCGCCGGGGGTGAAATTAATATCATCACGAATATTCACACCATCGATTTTATTAACAGTAGCATCGAAAACCACTTGCGAGCGTAAAAGGGCTGCACATGAGAATGGGGTGATAGTAATAACAATACCTATACTAACAGGAGGACAAGTAAATCTGCCCCGAACACCATTTAGTGTTCCGACTAAAACTTCATTTAATAAGAACTTGTTCAGATTGGGTCCATTGAAATCAAAGTGCCCTTGCGATATATCAGCCGCGATAAGTTGTCCGGTTCGTCTCGCGTATTCTGCCTCATCTTTAGCAACAGGAGTCAAACCGATTTGGTCGCCCGATACTATGCGCCTAGTGTTTCCTGCTGGAATTTGTCGTGTCGTGGGCGGCATCTTATCGGTAGTGGCACGCACCCATAAAGTCCCCCTCGGCAGACGTTTGTTTAGTTCATGTGTGCGGTATACGGGGATACCCATTCCTAGCGGAGTCTGACCGGTACTCGTGGTTTCCAAATCACTCTGGCCTAATCGACTGAGACCCGTAAACGAAAAGTTTAAACGGTTGTCCGCATAAGACGCATCAGCCTGCACGCTACGCACGGAAGGTACACTACCACCGTCTGCAACTTGGGTAACACTGCCTTCGATTGGAGTCGCCCTTGCAGCTTTTTGGGCTATGCCAACTGCCGCCTCGTGTCTGGTCGAATCTTGTAACTGCGCTACAATCGCAGAAGATCCACCGCCACCACCGCCACAGGCAGTTAGGGTGACAGAAGCCGCCAACAGCAGGGCAAGAAGCCCGCTGAGCTTTAGTTTATTGGTGGTTTGGGGGGTACTTATTCTTGATTTCATTGGTAAAATTCTCATAATTTTGACTATTATCACAATAACGATGTTACATTCAAACATCGTTGCTCATTACCTCGACATTACGAGGAACCGCAGTTATACACCAAATAAACCGCTTTATGTTAGAATAACCGTTGTTTTCTGGTCGTTTTAGTTAAAAAATTATGCTGACTCCATCTGCCCCAAACACAGGGCAACAAAATCTGTTTCACACCGAGCTGTTCTCTCAATTAGACCAGCGAGACCCTTTAATCCAATTAGCCAACGTCATCGACTGGAAGGTCTTCGAGGATGAATTTAGCAAACACTATTGCCACGATAACGGCAGACACTCAAAACCAATACGCTTAATGGTCGGGTTACTGATGCTCAAACAACTGGAAAAACTGTCGCTTACGCATTCGCCACTTCCGCCATGTTAAAAAGCGCGCATCCGCTAAAAAGGCATTGAAACGATTGCGAACTATTGCCCATATTCTAATCCGAGAACTACAAAGAAAACTACCCCAACACGGACTGCTTGAAACCTACCGACCAGACTTCTTGCTCTATCAACGGGTGTTGGCACAACAACCCAAAGACAAAAACAAAATTTATTCCCTGCACGAGCCCCATGCTTATGCGATTTCTAAAGGCAAAGACCACAAACGCTATGAATACGGCAACAAAGTATCCATCGTCTCGGGCAAAGACAGTAACATCATTGTCGGCGTTGTCAGCCATAAGAAAAACCAGCATGATGCAAAAACCCTACCCGATGCGATAAAACAAGCCAATAGCAACAGAACAAAACCCATCAAACAAGCGGTCTGCGACAGAGGCTATTGTGGGGTTAAACAAGTGGGCGATACGGACATCATCCTGCCCAGCAAAGCCCTGAAAAAAGACAATCGTTATCAAAGTAGAGAACAACCTTCTTTAAGAAATGACATTGAACTGCTTTGGGCTAACAACCTAAATAATTCAGTATGACTGCCCACCAATATATGATAGATTCAGGTTTCGGTTCTTAAACAACAATTTCGGATATAAACAGTGATTTATAGAATTTTATTTTTAGCCCTGTTCTGCGTGTTGACCGTGTCTTGCTCATCCACAGGAGATAAAGACACAATCGAATCTACAACTGGCGCATCTGATAGCCCACAAGATACACCGGATGCCAAAACTCGAAAATCGCGTAAGACAAAAAAACTGGCAAAAAGAGAAAAATCTCTGGATCTGCCACCCGATTTAATCAATAGTGCCAGTGATGAGGTTAGGCGCGATGCCGAATCAGCGGCTAAAATTAACATACTTCCAGAAATTATCGGTGCCCGAATACAGAAGCAGAACGGGCAGGTTTGGCTGGAAATCGACACCAGTGTCGAGGTGGCATGGGACACCATCACTGAATATTGGTTAGATAACGGGGTCAGTCTAGTTGAAGATAACCCCGAAGAGGGGACGATGGAGACCGAATGGATTAAACAGAAAATCGAGTCGGGTGAATCGGACTCAACGCTGAAAAAATTGTTTAAGGGTTTTTTGAATACTCTCAGACGCAATGCCTTGCTCGATAAATATCGGATTCGTTTTGAAAGAGTGTCACCAGATCAAACTATCATGTTTGTATCTCATCGAACGACAGCAAGAAAAGCCATTGAGCGCAACAAGGAGATATCCGAATTTGAATGGGTTGAGCTACCACCCAATCGAGAGCAGGTCATTGACTTCCTGCAAAATATCATTTTGATATTCGACCAATCTGCATAATATTACCTAATTACCACTATGGCTAAGCGACTCTATCCCGTATATAATCACAGTCTATCTATTTGATTCGTAAGGGGTAGTTTGAACGATTTTATCAAACAGTACGGCACCGAAGCCCAATGCTTCGATGTGCTTTATGCTTGGCGGTGCCCCAAATGGTTTCGGTGTCCGGCGTGTGATCACGATAAGTGCTTCCAGTCAACCAATCGGCAGACGTCACTGACGGCTGGAACACTCTTTGAATCCACCAAACTACCGCTCACTCTATGGTTCCATGGTATCTATCTGATCACACAGGATAAGAAGGGCAGCTCGTCCATAAAACGGCACCGTCACCTATGGGTATTTCCTACAATGCCGCCTGGCGGATGAAGCACAAGCTTACCTAATTACCATCTAACCTAAGTCTATCTTCAGCAAGTTTTCCGGCATCGGTGGCGTTCTGAGTCCCGCACAAGAGACTGTGCAAAAAACGCCGACTTACAAGCCCACTATTGAGCCTTTTGAGTCGGGTACGGGTAAAAAAGGATTCTTATGAAAAGTAGGCAGGTGAAATAACCTTGTTTATTGCAAATAATAAGCATTTCTGGCATAAACCATCGAATAGTGAACGCAAAAAGAAAGATGTCGCTTGATTTCTTCCATTACGGCTTCAATATTGCCTGCTTTTATAGCCAATAGCAGTTGATTGAACAGCCTGTGCCCAGCAGGTTCAAAACACGCTTAAAGTTATAGCAAAACATAATCAATGCCCAATCAAAACCATAGGCACCGGATACTTTTTCTTTGCCTCTGAGCAAGTAGTGATCCCAGCCCAATGACCGCTTTATGGTGCCAAAAGGATGCGCCACAATCGCCCCTCTTCTTTTGCTAATCGCCTTGGCTGATTCTGTTTGCATAGACTCGCGATAGGATTGTATAAAGGCTTCATGCTCCCAGCGCCATATTATTCAGTGAGGCGTTTGCTTTGCCAAGCACTCGCTACGCAAAGGACAAGCCTTGCAATTTGTGGCACTGGTGCTATAAATAAACCCAAGTTTGCCTTTGGACCGGGTCGGTTTTGTTATATTGCCTCTTGCCCCGTTGCTCTAATGTATTCAAATCCTCTTCCATCTTTTGTTTGGGTCTTTAAGTGCTTGTATTTTATCAATCAAATCAGGACAATACAGGGTCGTTTCCGGGGACCCCTGCTGGTCTGTAGTGTTTAACAAGTTCAAGTAGTCCTCAATAGCCTGCGTTACCTTGTCTATTTTTTTATCCACAGTGGATTTAACAATCAAGGTGTTTTTGGACGCATTGGCTCGCAAAAACGCCCCATCCAGTGCCACTCATTGACCTTCAATGAGATTGATGTTTTGGCACAACAAAACAAATTCCTTAAACGTATTCTTGAGTGCTACGGCATTATTTTTTCTAAAATTAGCAATCGTTTTATAGGTGGGCTTTAAGCCTTGCAATAACCAGATAAGCTCGATATTTCTATGGGTTTCCCGAGCCAGATGGCGGGAACTTCTTATTTTATTGGTATAGCCATAGATAGTGAGCTTCAGCATCAATTTTGGGCAAAAGGCGGGGCGACCATTGCTGTTTTTGTCGCTGTGTCTGGTTTTAAAGCCCAAGGACTCAACATCTAAACTATCGACATAGGCATCAATAACACGAACCGGATCATTCTCGCCGATCATCCAGCCGATCTGGGAATAACAGTTGTTGCTGGCGATCTAAACCGCGTACATAATCACTCATAAAGCCTCTGTTTAATGATTAGAATCAGTTAGTTATGTTTATTATTGTATCATAATTGGGTTAGGTTTCGAAGGTTTATTCGCCACAATTATCAGGTGTTTTGCAGGGCAGCGTATTGGCTTGAAATGCCATGAACGTCGGTCAATTAGGACAGTAATAAGAATGTGAATAGGGGTAGTGGGTTTCTTGCACAGTCTCGTAAGAATGACGGATAGGGCTTGCGAGGACGATGTGGCAGGCAAGAATCCAGTCAATGCTGGTTCTAGTCGATAGAACTGTCAATGGTGGAGCGCAGGCTAGCGAGATCGTTATCGACATGAAGCACTTTTTCTTCGCGCTGCATTAAATCGCCCAAACGTGCAGGTAGCTCGACATCAACACCGCTTGCTAATTTTATAGCGTGCGGAAACTTTGCCGGATGGGCGGTACCGAGTGCCACTGTCGGTATGGACGCATCGAGTATGTTTTTAGCCGCAGAAACCCCGATTATGGAATGGGGGTCGATAATCTCTCCGCTGGACTGGTAAATCTGGTTAATCTCTTGTTTGATTTGTTGGTCATTCATTCGGTATGCACCAAAGTCTTGCCGCGCCTTTTGGAGCAGGCTGTTGTCGATGGTAAATTTTCCAGACTGGTTAAAATCGCTCATCATGTGATTAAGCTGGTCGCTGTCATGCCCCAACAACTCAAACAAATATCGCTCAAAATTACTCGATATTTGAATATCCATGCTGGGGGACAAGGTCGGCGTTACGCCAGTTTTCTGCATTACCCCAGTTTCAAAAAATCGTGTCAGTATATCGTTCTGATTTGAAGCAACAATCAATCTGCGAATCGGCAATCCCATTTGTTTGGCGATATATCCGGACAGTACATTGCCAAAGTTACCCGTTGGTACCGAAAAATTGACTTCCCTATCGGGGGCTCCCAGTAGCAACGCCGCACGGAAGTAATAAACAACCTGAGCGGCAATGCGTGCCCAATTGATTGAATTGACCGTACTCAGACAATGGCGGTAGCGAAATTCAGCATCATTGAACAGGGCTTTGACCAAATTTTGGCAGTCATCAAAAGTGCCATCCACTGCGAGATTATGAATATTGTCATCCAGAACCGTGGTCATCTGTCGTCTCTGCACTTCGGATACCCGACCATGCGGATGCAACATAAACAGCTTGAGCGCAGGTAATCCCGTGACCCCAGCGATGGCTGCCGAGCCGGTATCCCCTGAAGTAGCACCGACAATGGTGCAGAAAGTTCCGTTTTTTTTAAGAAAATATTGAAACAGTTGCCCGAGCATTTGCAACGCATAGTCTTTGAATGCCAGAGTAGGACCATGAAACAGCTCCATAAAAAACAGTTTATCGTCAAGCTGTTTCAATGGGGCAAGGGCATCGTGATAAAAATTCCCATACGCATTGGTTACCAGCCGCTCAAGCGTAGCGGGGGGAATCGAATTGCCGGTAAATAAACCGATAATAGCGCATGCGAGTTGCGGGTAATTTTTGTTCTGCAACCCACGAATCTGCTCCGTATTCAAAGACGGCCACCGAGCAGGAACATACAATCCCCCGTCACTGGCGAGACCAGCAAGCGTTGCCTTTTCAAAATCCAAATCAGGGGCTTGTCCCCGAGTGCTAATATATTCCAATGGAGATTTCTCATTTTATAAAAGCAGGATTTTATCACCGCAACCCGTACGAAAAATATATTTTCACCGAAAATTGCTGGCATTTGTATGGGATTGGTATTGTGCCATAAGACAAAGTTTCCATAAGAAACCAAACAGTCCATGTATGTCAGTGATTGAGGTTCGGCGTAAAATCATCAGCATATGTAATCCAATCACGTTGCTTGACTGTTTGTTCATTAGAATCTGCTATTATCAGCGTTCAATGCTTAATTCGTAATTGTAACTAACCATGACGAACATGAAAAAGAATGCTTTTTATGCCCAATCTGGTGGTGTGACTGCAGTCATCAACGCCTCAGCGGCGGGGGTGATTGAATCCGTGCGCCAGCATAAGAATAGAATCGACAAAGTTTATGCTGGACGTAATGGCATCATCGGCGCACTGACTGAAGACCTAATTGATACCTCAAAAGAATCAGCCACAGACATTACCAAACTTAAACACACCCCATCTGGTGCTTTCGGGTCATGTCGCTATAAACTCAAAAGCATTGACGAAAATAGGCGTGAATTTGAGCGTTTGATTGAGGTATTTGCAGCACACAATATCGGATATTTTTTCTACAACGGTGGCGGGGACTCGGCAGATACCTGCCTTAAAATTTCCAGCCTGTCAAAAATCTTGAAATATCCCATTCAGGCAATCCACATTCCAAAAACGGTGGACAACGATCTGCCCATAACCGACAACTGTCCAGGCTTTGGGTCGGTTGCAAAATACATCGCCATATCCACCCGTGAAGCCAGTTTTGATGTTGATTCTATGGCAAAAACATCGACCAAAGTATTTGTTTTGGAAGTCATGGGTCGTCATGCTGGTTGGATTGCGGCAGCTGGTGCGCTGGCTTCGGACAGTAAAACGGAAATCCCAATCATTGTGTTGTTCCCCGAGATACCGTTTAATCGCAAGCAGTTTATGACGCTTGTTAAACAAAAAGTAGCGGTGTTTGGCTATGTATCAGTGGTCGTTTCAGAAGGGGTTTGCGACCATACGGGGAAATTTCTTTCCGATCAAGGCTTGGTGGATGCCTTCGGGCATGCCCAACTAGGCGGTGTTGCACCGGTTGTCGCTAATATGGTTAAACAAGATTTGGGTTATAAATTTCATTGGGCGGTGGCAGATTACATGCAACGCTCGGCGCGACACATCGCCTCGAAAACCGATGTTGACCAAGCCTACTCACTGGGTAAGGCTGCCGTTGAACTAGCGTTAGACGGTGAAAATTCGGTCATGCCCACTATCGTGCGCGTGAGCAACAAACCCTATCGCTGGGAAATTGGCAAAGCCAATCTCGAGCTTGTTGCCAATGTGGAAAAAATGATGCCTCGAAATTTTATTACCGAAGACGGATTTGGCATTACCCAGGAATGTCGTGATTATCTGTTACCCCTCATAATCGGAGAAGATTATCCGCCATATAAAAATGGATTGCCGGATTATGTCCGCCTGAAAAATAGTTCGGTGGCAAAAAAACTCAAAACTGATTTTGAAATATGAATAAGCTTTATCGTTGAATCTAGACGCTTCGTTATTACGCTTGTTGAATTGGAATTGGCCAAATCTCAACAGCTTTAGCCGCAAGAAATTTGCTTCTTTGCAATATTGCATATTCATTCCAATATTCTTCGGAAACAATACTTCTGGTTAGCATCAACTGAGATTGTTCAATAAATGCAGTCTTTTTTTCTTCAAACTCTTTGTTGCTAACCGAACTGTTAAATGAGGATGTAACAAGCATCAGATTACCAAGCGCATGCCGTCAAAAACTAATCAAACCATTGTGGAGTTCTTCACCAAAAATCTTTTTAGAAAGTGAAATTCAACCCGGAGATTGTGGGCTGAAGAAAAAAGGTCGAAGCGTTAGCTACTTCCGAAATGTTTAATCCACTTTCTTGCACCATTAATTTTCGATTTCTCTCATTTGGTTTCTGGCACTGGCGGGGGCATATTAAACGCTTGGTTTGGCCTGATTGAGTCATATTATCGAGTCATATTATCCTAGAGCGTTCCTCAAATCAGCGTTCCTCAAATCGGTGCCTCAATCAGGATCCGAAAACGTTATTAATCACTTCACGGGCTTCACTTCAAACGCCACTAAACTCTAACCCGCAGCTTTTGCCCGTAGCCATCCCGCTAGTTCTAATTCGTCGACATGACCTTGAGCAGATGAGATGATCTTCTGTCCAGTGAGTTCAGTATCCCACTGCAAAAAGATGCCATTAAGTGCTAAACAAACCTCCATCACGCGAAATCCTGTACGCTTGTTTGCATCGTTAAATATGTGACCTGTAGAAATTATCACCGCATAGCTAGCTGCAAGGTCAAATACGTCGTTAATCAACCCATATGACAGTCGGAAATCTATCCGCGACAAAGCTCCTGACAAAGATTTATCCTTCGCCATGCCAGCAAGCTCTCCGTCATTCAAGACGAGGTCGTGGATACGGATAACATCCGCTTCTGAAATAAGGATCAAGCTCATCTTACTTGTCTTTCAGATAATCCAAAACTGGTTGGGCTTCTTTTTGTGATGTAGCCAGCACCGCATCCACTTCGTTAGAGGAAGCGAAGCGCGGTTCGGTATCATCGACAGCTCCCACAGGAATAATATACCCTACGCATTCATTGTTTTTCAAAATTGCTACTGGCTTATCAGCGGCTTTATCCAAAACTTTTGCTGGCTCGCGCAGTTCAGTAATGCCAATAGTGCGATTTGTGAGAAGACGTTTCATGATGTTTGCATCTATATATCTTAACATATTATGTGTATAATTATTCACATAATATCACACAAAATGAAAAACACAAATAAATATAGTCTTAGTTCAACGAACGGGCTTGAATACAACCTTTTGCGAGACCACCTTCCTATTTTTCTGTTACGATAATATGCAAAGAGTCTATATCGCCGAATCTTTGGTTGACGGTCAGCTGATGGTCGATCGCTTGAATAATGCCGGCGTTGCCACAGAATTGTTTCACCAAAATGCCCTCGGTGGATTGGGTGATTTACCCGTAACCTATCCTGAAGTGTGGATAAAGCGCGATTTGGATTTAGAAAAAGCACTGCATATCATCAACCAATTTGACAATCAGACCGTTCCAACAAGCTCACAGACTTGCCATCAATGTGGCGAATCTAATCCGACTACGTTTGAAATTTGCTGGTTATGTTCTACCCCTCTGACAGTGAGCCCCTTATAATTGGCTAGAAAAAAACCTGCCCGAGGTAAAATGCCACTCAAGAAACGCAAGTCGGCAAAGGCAACATCACGCGATGGCTTTTTATTATTCATGGTGACACGGCTGTTGTCCGCCTTGGTGTTCGTTACATTGATCATTCTGCTGTACCTGAATCTGGAAATCCAACGACCGTTCAATCGCCATATTCAGTCACAACCCGCCCATGTCTATACCAGACCACTGCCACTAACCGTTGGCACGGTATTTCCCCCAATCCAACTGGCACAGACGCTAACACAAAGTGGCTACCATAAAGTAGATCGCCTAACCGCGCCGGGCGATTTCGTGCATGTGCGCCATACGCTGGATGTTTTCATTCGACCATTTGATAACGGCATCATCCAACAGCCTGCCAAAGCCGTGCGTATTGAATTTGATGGCAACACCATTGCCCATATCACCGACCATGCTACGGCACGCGGGGTCACACAAGTTACCCTCGAACCCTTACTGATTGGTAGTTTACAGTTGGGTCCCCATAAGGATCGTATTTCACTCAAATTACATGAAATGCCTGATCTTTTGATAAAGGCGTTGCTGGTTATGGAGGATCGGAATTTTGAATCACATATTGGCATCGATCCAAAGGGCATTGTGCGCGCATTATGGAGCAATCTGAAACACGGTAAGACCACCCAAGGCGGAAGCACTCTAACCCAGCAATTAGTCAAAAATATCTTTTTAAGTCCGAAACCAACCTTATCGCGTAAAGCGACTGAGGCACTAATGGCAATGCTCATAGAGCTTCGTTTTAGCAAAGCCGCTATTCTGGAACTGTATCTTAACGAGATTTTTCTCGGGCAATCGGGCAACCGCGCGGTACACGGCTTTGCACTTGCCAGCGAATATTATTTTGGTCGTTCGCTCGACCAACTAAGACCCCACGAAATCGCATTATTGGTTTCAATCATTCCCGCACCTTCATTTTATAATCCAAGAAAGCACCCCGAACGTGCCTTGAAACGGCGTAATCTAGTCTTACAAACATTAGCCGAAACCCGCACCATCAGTCCGCATAGCGCAATAACGCTAGCGGTATTACCCCTCGCTATCATCGAACATAACACCGATTCTACCAGCAGCTTCCCAGCCTACCTAGACTATCTGCATCGCCAATTACGTCAATATTATTCAGCCGAAGTATTGCGTACCAATGGTCTTAAACTATACACCTCGCTGGACACGGGCATCCAAAACATTGCTCAAAATGGCTTGAGTGAAACATTGACCCGACTGGAGCAACAACACGGGATTCAATCGGGCACACTGCAAGGTGCGGTGATTGTGGTTGAGCCGAAGCAGGGTGAAATACTGGCTTTGGTGGGTGGTCGTGTGAAGGGTTACTCGGGTTTTAATCGTGCGCTTGATGCCGAACGCCCCATCGGCTCACTGGTTAAGCCCGCAGTTTATCTGACCGCACTTGAGCAAGCGCAACAATTTTCACTGGTAACACTGCTCAACGATAGTCCGCTGACAATTCGCCCACAAAACCACGCAAAAAACCGCCAGGCTTGGTCGCCACAAAATTATGACAAAAAATTTCGCGGCATGATTCCGCTCTATCAAGGGCTTATCCATTCTTATAATGTGCCCACCGTACGCTTGGGGCTGAAAGTCGGTGTGGACTCGGTTATCGACACCATGCACCATTTGGGCATCGAGCGCGACATTGCCAATTATCCCTCGACATTACTCGGCGCAAGCCAGCATACACCATTGGAAATCGCACAGATGTATCAAACCCTGGCAAATCAGGGGATACGGATTCCATTACGCTCAATCCAAAGCATCTACAATCATCGCGGCAAAATGATGGCAAAATTTCCCTTATCAGGAAAGCGCGTCATCGATCAAAACAGTGCCTACTTAATCGATTTCGCATTGCAACAAGTCGTGCTACAAGGCACTGCTCGTGGTCTATCCCGTAGCAATGCTGGTTTGGGAATCAGAGGAAAAACCGGCACTACGAATAATTTCAGGGATAGCTGGTTTGTCGGATATAACGACAACCTGCTTGCGGTGGTCTGGGTCGGTGGCGATAACAATCGCCCAATCAAGCTGTCCGGCTCCAGCGGGGCAATGCGAGTATGGGAAAACATCATGTCAAACATCAATTTGCGCCCATCTGCACAACGCCACAATGATAATATTGTATTTAGCAGGATTGATCCAAAATCTGGCTTAATCGCAAACAATCGATGCGCGCAAAATCAATTACTCCCTTTTGTGCGTGGCTCACAACCGCAAGCCTTTGCGCCCTGTTCTGGACTAGCCTCAGGAATAAATCATTGAAAGTGGGGCGGTATTAAGGATTTGTTCATATCTATACCCATAACTATAGAAGAGCGGAAAAACAATTAGTCGAGAGGCGCGATAATCGAAAGCACATTTTCTGGTGGTCGTCCGAGTGCCGCTTTGCCGTTATGTACGACAATCGGTCGCTCCAATAACTGCGGGTGTTGAATGACGGCTTCAATTAGTTGTTGTTCTGTCAAACCGTGAGCTAATTCAAGCTGTTTATAAATGGGGTCGCCCTGACGCATAATGTCTCGCATCGAACAACCTAAGTGTTGGGTTATCGATTGCAGTGTTGCCATATCGAGCGGTTGTTGCAGATAAAGCACAATATTCGGGTCAATCCCCCGACTTTTTAATAACTCCAGTGTAGCCCTTGATTTAGAACAACGCGGATTATGGTAGATTGTGGTCATACTCGTTGTTATCACTCAGGGTAAATTCCGTAGTCCATAGTCACTTAGGCATTGTAGCCGATGGTGTCAGCAGGTCAAACATCCAGATTTGCAACCGAAAAAGCATTCTGCTCAATAAATTGTCGGCGTGGTTCCACCTGATCGCCCATGAGCGTTGTAAAAGTTTCATCTGTACCGATGCCGTCTTCGATGGTCACTTGTAGCAGTCGTCTCACTGTCGGATCCATTGTCGTGTCTTTAAGCTGGTCGGGATTCATCTCTCCAAGTCCTTTGTATCGCTGAATGGTAAACCCTTTTTTCGCTTTAGACATGACCCAGTCCACTGCCTCAGAAAATGTTGCCACTTCGGTTGTTGTGTCGTCCCAGCTTACGCTGATTTTTTTCTCTTCGTGATTACCCGTGCCGTTTTCTTGACCTGCTTGCGTCCCTTGTATTGCATTTAATTTTGTTGCATAGCTCAACAGGCTTCGATATTCGGCACTTTTGAAAAAACTATCGTGCAAAACATATTCTTCACTGAGTCCGTATTGATTCCGCTGCACTATAAGTGTTGCGGTTGTTATATCTGCCGTAACGACATAAGTGATTATCTCGGCAGACTGCTCGTTTAAGACGCTTTCCAGTACTGCGGCAATCCGTTGCGCGCTGGATTCATTGAGCCAATATTGTTCCAATATCGGTTCCATAACCAGCAAGGCATTGAGTACGTTTTGGTTATATCTTTTCTCTAATCGTTGAATGGTTTGGTTGACTGAATTGTATTCCATCACCAGCGATTTCAATTCCGCATCTTTAAGTATCTTATTGTTTGCCAGTGTGATGGTTGCTTGTTCCACTGCAATTGTAATCAAAAAACGGGACATTTCTGCATCATCCTTGAGATAGGTTTCCCGCTTTTTCATGGTTGCCTTATAGAGCGGTGGTTGTGCGATATACACATGTCCACGCTCTATCAGCTCGCGCATTTGGCGAAAGAAAAAGGTTAGTAACAGCGTTCTAATGTGCGACCCATCAACATCGGCATCGGTCATAATGATGATTCGATGATAGCGCAATTTACTGACTTCAAAATCATCTTTACCAATGCCAGTGCCCAGCGCGGTAATCAGCGTGGTCACTTCATCTGAGGAGAGCATCTTATCAAAACGTGCTTTTTCTACGTTCAAAATCTTGCCCTTGAGCGGCAGAATAGCCTGAAATTTTCGATCCCGTGCCTGCTTTGCACTGCCCCCGGCGGAATCCCCTTCCACCAAATAAATTTCACATAATGCAGGGTCTTTTTCCTGACAATCTGCCAGCTTGCCCGGCAATCCGCCGAGGTCAAGTGCGTTTTTACGGCGCGTCATATCACGCGCTTTTCTGGCCGCCTCCCGTGCCCGAGCGGAATCAACGATACGGCTGGCTATTATTTTCGCCTCACTCGGATTTTCTTGCAAAAAATTACCCAGTGCTTCACTGACTGCCGATTCAACCACGCCTTTGACTTCTGATGACACCAGCTTTTCTTTCGTTTGCGATGAAAATTTCGGGTCTGCCACTTTGATTGATAAAATTGCCGTTAATCCTTCGCGACAATCATCACCACTCAAATTAACTTTTTCTTTCTTCGCTAGACCAAGCTCATTGACATAACCGTTCAAGGTGCGCGTCATTGCCGCGCGCAAGCCCGCCAAATGCGACCCGCCATCGCCCTGAGGGATGTTATTGGTATAACAAAAGACGTTTTCCTGATACGAGTCATTCCACTGCATAGCCAGATCTATTTGTATCCCCTCTTTTTCGGATGAAGTCGTGAACACGGTGGCATGTAGCGGGGTTTTCTTTTGGTTAAGGTGTTTTACAAAGGCGGCAATTCCGCCTTCATATTCAAATACATCGCCAGATTCGGTGCGTTCATCATACAGTTCGATACGGATTCCAGAGTTCAAAAACGAAAGCTCCCTCAAGCGCTTGGACAAAATGTCATAATGGTATTGTACGCAACTGAAGGTTTCACTGCTTGCTTTGAAAGTAATGGTGCTACCCGTACTCTCGGTTTCGCCAATCACTTCAAGTGCGTTCAGGGCATGACCATGGGCATATTCCTGAACATGGATTTTCCCCTCACGATGAATTTCCATACGCAGTTTTTCTGATAACGCATTAACCACCGACACGCCAACGCCATGTAGCCCACCAGATACTTTATAAGAATCCTGATCAAATTTACCGCCCGCATGCAACACCGTCATGATCACTTCAGCCGCACTCTTGCCGCCCTCTTCCGCTAAAATACCGGTCGGGATACCGCGCCCATCATCGCTGACGGTAATCGACTCATCATTATGGATGGTCACCTTGATTTTATTACAATGCCCCGCCAGTGCCTCGTCGATTGCATTATCCACAACCTCAAATACCATGTGGTGGAGACCGCTACCATCATCGGTATCGCCAATATACATGCCCGGTCGTTTACGTACCGCATCGAGCCCTTTTAGGACTTTTATACTGCTTGAATCGTATTCATTTGTCATATTCGTTATCGCCTTAAACAGAAGCAGTTATTTTAACATATCCAGCCACCAACTCGGCTTGCAATAAACCGATTTTGATTGCCATACCGAACTCGTAGCCGAGTTTGTGGTTAATTTAAAAATAATGTCAAAATTCACATGTTTGTTCAGATAAACGACAATAGTCACTTTGTTCGGTTTACGACCACCGTGAGCAGTGTACATGGCAACACCTTGATACGATGCAGTTCATTGGTCGCTCAGGTTCCGCGCATTTATTTGAGCGTTTCGATATTGATGTGCTGTCGGCTACCAGCAACAAGACACCGTCCGAAAAACAAAACTGCTTGGCAATGCTGTCTTTAGTGGCAACAATAGATTGGGTGGCTTAAATGAGAACGCCGCCTAGCACGAGCGGAAAAAGATCGTTAATTTAGAATGCCCGTTAATGATTCCATCAATTGAGCGGAGGCTAATAACCCTGCTCGCGATGTGAATAAATCTTTCGTCGTGTTCAGTTTATAGGATAGGATGATCATAAGTGAGTTGTGTATCCATGTGGTGACGGGTTGTTTTAGTGTAAACCATTATACAGCCAAGGCCACTGACCTGTTACCGTTTTCTATCTGTGGATTGAGGATTGAAAAATGGGTTATCTAAGGTAGTCAGCCCTTAAAAACCGACCTAACAAGTAAAAATATATTTCAAGCGGCCGCTCAGCGAACGTGAATCAACCTTGAATCAAATGGACCAAGGGCTTTTTACCAAAAATATGGACAAAACGTGCTTTTTTAAGCCATAAATAGCAGACGTGACAAAGAACCAGCCACTTTCTCAAATTCCAGGCACAAGCAGCCATGAGTACATTGATTTCATCGCCAACTTGTCCTTTAAGCCTGTTTCTGGATAACCTAAAATCAGATTTCAAATGCCCAATAATGGGTTCTATGGCAGCCCGTCGCTTACACAATTTGCGTTTCTCTTGAATTCACATAATAAGTGCAACACTCCTAAGTCAGCCAAAGGGTACGCTCGTACTCTTTTAACTGAACGGAAAAAAGGAGTAAAACATGACGAGATATACCCATTTGACTGAACACGAAAGAGACCACATTTGCCTCATGAATCAGCAAAACTGTACACTGACAGAAATCGCTAAAACCATGGGCAGAAGTAGGTCAACCATCAGCCGTGAAATTAAACGCAATACCGGGGGCAACGGCTATCGCTACAAACAAGCCCACCGCTTTGCCCAAACGAGGCATCAGCAAAAGCCCAAGCACATCAAGCTCAATGACGAGTTAAAGCTTCATATTCAACAAAAGCTTGTGCTGTATTGGAGTCCTGAACAAATTAGCGGTCGGCAAGAAAATGGAGGAAAACATCAGTATTAGCACCGAATCCATCTATCGTCTCATTTTGAAAGACAAAGTAGCGGATGGGTCGTTATATCGATACTTGCGCCATCAGGGTAAGAAATATCGCAAGCGTTATGGACAGAACGATTACCGCAGACGCATCCCCAATCGGGTTGATATTGCTGATAGACCCAGTATAGTGGACAGTCGCTCGCGTATAGGAGTAGTGATAGAGGGGGGAGGCTGATTGTGTTATCGGTAAAGGTCGTCAAGGGGTGTTTGCCACCCTTGCTGAACGCAAAAGTAGGCTTTATCTCGCACTTCGGACTAAGAACAAAACCGCAAAAGAAACCAACTCGGCTATACTCAGGTTGTTAAAGCATATGAAACAACATGTAATGACACTAACCTTTGATAAAGGCAGGGAATTTTGTTGGCATAGTGAGATTGCCAAACAACTCGAGTGTGAAACTTAACGAAGCTAAACCGTATCACTCTTGGGAGCGTGGCTTGAATGCCAAATAATCATCTGGCACAATGGCTTGCTCATACTTTTTGTTCAGGCAGTTTTTTCCAAAGAAAATGCCTTTGCATAAAGTCACCGAAAAAGAGCGGTTCAAAGCAACCGATTTAATGAACAACCGACCTAGAAAATGTTTGGGGTATAAAACCCTTGGGAGGTTTTTCCCGTGCAATGGGAATAGACCATAATATAAACCCGAGTGTTGCACTTATGGGTTGAATTCGCCTCTTGTCTCTTTGATAACGATTGTCTTTTTTCAGGGCTTTGCTGGACAGGATGATGTCCGTATCGCCCACTTGTTTAACCCCACAATAGCCTCTGTCGCAGACCGCTTGCTTGATGGGTTTTGTTCTGTTGCTATTGGCTTGTTTTATCGCATCGGGTAGGGTTTTTGCATCATGCTGGTTTTTCTTATGGCTGACAACGCCGACAATGATGTTACTGTCTTTGGCCGAGACGATGGATACTTTGTTGCCGTATTCATAGCGTTTGTGGTCTTTGCCTTTAGAAATCACATAAGCATGGGGCTCGTGCAGGGAATAAATTTTGTTTTTGTCTTTGGGTTGTTGTGCCAACACCCGTTGATAGAGCAAGAAGTCTGGTTGGTAGGTTTCAAGCAGTCCGTGTTAGGGTATCTTTCTTTGTAGTTCTCGGATTAGAATATGGGCAATAGTTCGCAATCGTTTCAATGCCTTTTTAGCGGATGTACGCTTTTTAACATGGCGGAAGTGGCGAATGCGTAAGCGGCAGTTTTTAACTTCTTTTACGAAGGTTCTGCGTTGTTTGATGCCATGTTTTTTCGCCAATTTGTTGAGACGGTTGATAATTTTGATGGCTAATTTAGAATCAGTCGGATAGGTGATGTTTTTTTCCTGTTTTTTTCTTCTCTACAGGGGTGTCAATCAAAACAGTGTTTTCATTGGCTTTTTTGCCGTGCAACATCACACTCATCTTAAAAATGAGTTCAAAACCTGCGACACCGATTCTTTTTCTAAAATGCACCCGTTCGGTTGCATTGCAAGGACGGGCTGGGGTGTAAGGTTGGGTAGCCGCAGAAGTATTGATAATACGGATTACGCTTGAACTGTAAGACCACATTCTCATCGGACAGGTTTTCCAGTTGTTTGAGCATCAGTAACCCGACCATTAAGCGTATTGGTTTTGAGGGTCTGCCGTTATCGTGGCAATAGTGTTTGCTAAATGCATCCTCGAAGACCTTCCAGTCGATGACGTTGGCTAATTGGATTAAAGGGTCTCGTGGGTCTAATTGAGAGAACAATTCGGTGTGAAACAGATTTTGTTGCCCTGTGTTTGGGGTAGATGGAGTCAGCATAATTTTTTAACTAAAACGACCAGAAAACAACGGTTATTCTAACATAAAGCGGTTGATTTGGTTAATGGTTTTGTTTGTTTTATTGATATAAATCAACCTGTTTAGATGTTTTTAAGGGCTGACTACTTAGGTGATAAAACATATACCGAGCCAAAACAAGGAGAATAGATTGTTTCATGTTTAAGTGCTATAACTGGTATTGATACGACCTGCCCAAATCATGTTACAAGAAAGCATAAAGCTAATTCAGTTGCTAGGTATATAGGACTCAATATCGGAAAAAGAGATAAACTAGGACGAGTAGATAGGCTGGATCCATCCTTACCATCTAAAACTGTCATTGCTGGAAGTGCTTTTGGTGGGGGTCGATCTCACTTACATCCTTATATTCCAAGAACCTTAAGCGTAAGAGAATGTGCAAGATTACAAACTTTTCCCGATAAGTATGAATTTACGGGTTCTTCTATGCGTCAATTTACACAAGTAGGCAATGCTGTACCACCTGTACTTGCTGTACAATTAGCAACAGCAATTTACGAAAGTTATTTTAGTGGCACAAATAAAAAGATTTAACAAAGCATCCAGCGGATGGCTAACGTCGCCGGGTTCAGCCCTTAAATTGTAGAAGCCATTATGAAAATTTTTTTAATTTTAAGACAGTCCTAGATAACACCTTTGATGTGTTATCTAGGACTGCCCATTATTTATTTGGATTAGTCATTGGATTTCTGGCCCTTTCTTTTTCTAGCCAGCCTAGAAGGTTTGGTACAGGCGGCAGTGTTGTGTCTGACCGCACTCGGGTTGAGTCTGGTTTTTGGGGTCATGCGGGTGGTGAATGTCGCCCACGGCGAGTTTTTTATGCTCGGCGCAGTATTGGCTTGGTGGATTACCAGCCTGATGACAGCAAGCCCGACTTTGGGGTTTCTGACCGCTCTGATTATCGCCCCCCTGCTTGTTGGCATCATCGCCTTTGCGACCGATCGGCTGATACTCAAACGTCTGCACTACAACCCCGAAGCCACCATCGTTGCCACGATTGGCATTTTATATATCATACAACAAACCGTGCTGATTACCTTTGGTGCCGATGCGCGTGCGGTTGATACGCCCTTTTATTTTCGCATCCAGTTTCCTTGGTTTGGCTATTCTGGTTACAAACTACTGGTCATTGTTGCCGCCGTATTTGTTTTGCTGAGCGTCTGGTATGTCATCACCCGTACCCGCATTGGATTGATAATGCGCGCAACGCAATATGATCGCTACATGGCGCAGGCGTTTGGCATTGCGGTTGAACGTGTTTATACAGCGGTCTTCACCATCGGTGCCATGCTTGCTGCGGTTGGGGCAATTCTGATTGTTCCGATACGACAGGCGCACTATCTTATGGGGCTTGACCCATTATTACTCTCTTTCATCGTTGTTATTGTCGGTGGACTCGGCAGTATCCGTGGCACCTTAGTAGCGGCACTATTGATTGGCATGAGTGACGGCATTATATCAGTATTCTTTTCCCCGACTCTGGCAAAAATGCTGTCAACGACATTGGTGGCATTGATTCTGGTCTTTCGTCCGCATGGCTTATTTGGTGAATCATCGAGATGACTGACAAAATAAGCGGAAAAACAATCGCCTTACATCTGATGGTGATTATGGCAGTGATTGTGATGTTATTTTTAGTCCAGTTTGTCCTGCCCGAATACCATCATCTGAGCATGACGCGGATTATGATTCTGGCAGTATTCGCGATGGGTTACAACGTCTTATTCGGCTATACCGGTTTGCTCAGTCTGGGTCATGCGATGTTTTTCGCCGCCGGGCTTTATGGCGCTGGGTTGACGGCTTATCATCTCGGCTGGAGTGTGCCATTAGCGTTTGCCAGCGGCATCCTTGCCGGTGCGGTGCTGTCATTGTTAGTCGGCTACATTGCTTTACGCACCAACGGGGTTGCCTTCATGATTGTTACGCTGATGATTTCCCAAGTCGTCTATCTCGCAACCCTCTATTTCAGCCGTTATACCCACGGGGATGAGGGGCTGGTATTGCCAGAAGCGGCACGCAGTTTTGAGTTTTTCGGTCGCACTATAGATTTGAGCAATCCATCAATCCGCTACAACCTGTCGCTTGCATTGCTGGGTATAACCATGCTGATTATCTATAAGTTAGTACGCGGAAAAATGGGACGTGCCTTAGTTGCCATCCGCGAAAACGAGTTACGCACTCAAATGCTGGGCTACAACATCTTTGCCATTAAACTGCAAGCCTTGCTGGTATCCGGCACCATTTCCGCCTCTGCGGGTGCGAGCTTCGCCTTATTGTTTGCCTATATTGGTTCGTCCTTTGCGACCATTCAATACTCCATTGATGCGTTGTTATTCACTTTGTTAGGCGGTGCGGGAACGATACTCGGACCAGCCCTTGGCGCCTTGCTGATGTTTTATCTTATCGATATCACCAGCAATTACACCAGCGCGTATTTATTGGTCACTGGGTTGGTGTTAATCGTTTTGGTCTTGTTTTTCCCCAAAGGGATTCTTGGCACCATCAAGGACAAATGGTTGCCGTGGCTATAGGGTGTTCTATTAACTGCCTTTTCCTGATCTAGCAAACAAAATCTCGGCTCGTGCAAAGGTCTTATTAAATCGCCCGATACATGCGTCCCGGATTTAAGACTCCTTGCGGGTCGAATTGTTTTTTCAGTCTTTGATGAAGTTTCAAAATCGCTCTTGGCAATAGTGCAAAAACGTCATTTTTTCTATTACCATTACGAAAGTGGGTGACATGACCGTTTACCGATTTTACCGCCTCCTCAAACTCATGATCACGTTCAGAACAGACATACCAGCGCAAGCCCCCACCCCAATCGATGAGTTGCGGCTTGTTTTGGCAGAACATTTTTGTCGCCGGAGCAACCGTGCTTTTGACCAATAACTGCCCATCTGGCTGGACTTTGAAGAAGCCATGTGTTTGTTCGCGTATCCCACTCCAGAATGCGCCCCCTTCAGCATCCACTTTTCCACCAATTACATGTCGAGCTTCCATGACTCCTGCGTTGTTGCCAGAAAGACGGATTCGGGTTTTGCCACCGAGCCAAGCTGCGGCAGAAATGGGCATGGGCTTCCCAGCTATCTCGTTCATCAATATGATTGCCGCATTTGCATCGGCATGTTCCAGTATCAAGGTTAATTCGGTTGTCGGTTTTGGGATTACTTTCAATGAAATTTCCAGCAAAATACCTAAACATCCTAAGGCACCGACCATGAGGCGGGAGACATCAAAGCCGGCTACATTTTTAATCACCTGACCACCAAAGCGAAGCACCTGTCCGCGACCGCTGAGCATCTTAACGCCAAGAACAAAATGGTTCATGGCACCTGAAAAGGGACGGATTGACCCGCATAAACCCGCAGAAATGGTGCCTCCGAGTGTTGCAGAATCTGAAAACATCGGTGCTTCAAAGCCGAGCATTTGATTATTTTCATCCAGCAAATCGATGATTTCTCGTAACTTTGTTCCTGCTCGAGCAGTGATGACCAATTCAGAGGGATGATACTCGATAACCCCAGAATGCGCTGCCACGCTAATTGGTTCGCCGACTATTTCACGACCATAGAATGTTTTGCTATTCCCGCCATGAATTGCCAATGGTGTTGCAGACTGCTGTGCGTCCAGCACTTGTTGCCGTAGTTGATGCTGCTATTGGCAGACATCAAAATCGCTCCAGCTGCGGGAATGGTAGCTCGCCATGATGGACGTGCATGGCATTGTGTTCGGCGCATCGTGCCAAAGTCGGAATTGCTTTGCCGGGATTAAGCAACGATTTTGCATCAAAACAATGCCGAATACGGTGGAATTGCTGTCGCTCGTCATCCGAAAACTGCACACACATGTCGCCGATTTTCTCCACCCCGACTCCGTGCTCCCCAGTAATTGTGCCGCCCACCGCAATACAAAGTTGCAATATTCTGTGCCCCAATTCCTCAGCCTTCTGTAGCTCCCCGGCCACACTGGCATCGTATAAAATTAACGGATGCAGATTGCCATCGCCCGCATGAAACACATTGGCAATGCGTAGTTGATACTGTTGCGAAAGCGTGTTTATTGCGCTTAATACCTGCCCCAATGCGCGACGTGGAATGGTGCCGTCAATGCAATAGTAGTCTGGCGACAGGCGACCCACTGCGGGGAAAGCGGCTTTTCTTCCTGACCAGAACAATGCCCTTTGTTGGGCATCGTGAGCAACCCGCGTATCGGTTGCACCCTGATGGCGGAAAAAGTTTTCGACCTGTCGAATTTGGGCATCAACATCTTGCTCACTCCCATCTAGCTCGCATAACAATATGGCTTTCGCATCCAGCGGATACCCGGCGTGGACAAAATCTTCGGTAGCCCGAATTGCTAGATTGTCCATCATTTCAATACCAGCGGGAATGATGCCACTGCCAATAATGCCGGCTACACTGTCGCCTGCTTTTTGTACCGAATCGAAAATGCCCATGACCACTTTGGCAACGCGAGGAATTGGCAATAACTTGACCGTCACCTCAACCACGACCCCGAGCATGCCTTCTGAGCCGACTAATAATGGCAGCAAATCAAAGCCGGGCGATTCCAGACAATGGTCGCCAATGTCAATCAAATCACCGTCGATGGTCGCCACCTTTAGACTCATAATATTATGCAATGTCACGCCATACTTCAGGCAATGCACCCCGCCAGCATTCTCTGCCACATTGCCACCTATGGTGCAGGCAATCTGTGAAGAGGGATCGGGTGCATAATACAAACCAAACGCTTCGACCGCTTCAGAAATGGCTAGATTACGCATGCCCGGCTGCATTGTGGCAGTACGGTTTGGTCGATCCACAGTTAGCATTTTGTTCATTTTCGCCAAGCTAAGCACGATGCCGTCTTTATGCGGCAATGCGCCACCAGACAAGCAGGTACCTGCGCCACGGCTAACAACAGGAATCGCATGTTGCTGACAAACTGCCACCACCTTTTGAACTTGGGCAATGGATTCCGGCAACAACACCAGCCGAGGCGGTTGGCAATAGGCACTCAATCCGTCACTTTCATAGGCACGCAACGACGTTTTTTCGGAAATAAGGGCTTCGGCAGCAACCGTATGTCGAAATAATTTAACTAATTGTGCTGTTTTCATTGCTATCTAACTCCCATCGAATCAGATGCAGGTTTATCACTTGCATCCAAAGACCGTCATGCTACCCCTTGGCAACAACAGTACGATTATTTTTTTGAATAACGATTTCACCAAATTACTCGTTGTCTCATGTTAGTGGTGTTACATTTTGCATCATTGTCGACAGTGCGTCCTTACATCAATCGCGACCAAGCGGGACTAAACCGAGATTTCCATATTAGCAACAATATCGAGAGAATAGCAGAATTAGCAAAATTACAACAGCGGACAAAATTCTGGCTCGTGCAAAATGTCTCAAGTGATTTTTTACAAAGCAAATTATTCCGCACCAAGTCGCCGAAAAAGGGCTGTTCAAAGCCACCGATTTAATGAATAATCGACATGGAGAACGCTTGAGGTATAACCCATCAGCAGGCTTTCCCAACACATTGGGAATGGAGTACCATATCAACCCTAGTCGTACTTATGGGTTGAATTCGCATATTACGGTCATCGGCATGCCTGACTCACCAAATAAATTTCAAATTGAACAGACTGCCGTGCTTGCAGGTGTTATCCGTGCAGAAATTGAACGTCATAATGGCTGGATAAGTTTCGCGCAGTTTATGAATTTGGCATTGTATGCCCCTGGTTTGGGCTATTATAGTGCGGGTGCGAAAAAACTGGGGGCAGATGGCGACTTTATTACCGCCCCGTTACTCGGTCAACAGTTTGCGGGTTGTCTCGCTAGACAATGTGATGAAATTATTAAAAACTTAGCAACCGACCTACCTGTTACGATTACTGAGTTCGGAGCGGGTAATGCTCAGTTTGCGCTAGATTTTTTAACTCATCTGGAATCGCTAGGCGGGGATGTGCCTCTGCCTCGCTATCTAATTGTTGAAATTAGTGCCGACTTAAAACAACGACAACAACAATTGATTGCAACCCAACGCCCGGTATATCTTGATGTTATTGAATGGGTTGATGGCATTCCCGAAGACGGCATTAACGGTGTTATTATTGCGAACGAATTACTCGATGCGTTACCCGTCACGCGCTTTCAGATTGATGACGATGGGCAAGCCAAAGAACTGGGAGTAGCGATGATCAACGACCAATTTGCTTGGCAGGTCGCAACACATTCAATCTCGGAAACATTACAACAGCGACTAAACCAATATGCTTTGCCAACCGGATACCAAAGCGAAATTGGCATACAGGCAGAAGGCTGGGTGCGGTCTGTGGGGGAGAAATTGCTTTCTGGGGTTATGATTTTGATTGATTATGGTTTTCCTCAAGCCACATTTTATCATTGGGACAGGGCGCAAGGTACGTTAATGTGTCATTACCAGCACACGGCACACGATAATCCATTTTATTGTCCAGGCTTGCAGGATATTACCGCACATGTGGACTTTAGTGCGATTGCCAACACCGCCCATGAGGTTGGTTTGGAGGTGCTTGGCTATTGTAGTCAGGGTAGTTTTTTATTGTCACTCGAATTACTTGACCACTTTGCGGACGGACAAAATAATGCCCACCATGCCATTGCCCAGGCGCAGGAAATAAAAACCCTCACGTTGCCACACCAGATGGGCGAATTGTTCAAGGTTATTGCTTTAGCCAAACATTACCCCGAACAGCTCAGCGGTTTTACGATGCAAAATCATATGGAGCGATTGTAATGAGGTGGAGTCACGCATTTTGGTTATGGGGCATTCAGGGGCTGACCTTTGGTGCTGCGGTGCATGGCGACACCTTGATTGTCGTTTTAATCTATTTTCGGAACGTAAGAAGTTGAATAGCAGTCGTATTGATTTCTGGTGATTTGAAAAAATCTTGATGTAACTGAGCTAAAGATTTGTCTTCGGAAATAATCAGTAATATTTTACCTTTTAACGTGTCGTCATCTCGTGTTTCCCACATGGACTTAAATCGACTTTCTGAAAATTTACGATTCCCCCATGAAGGGTCACCTAGCCAAACTAAACCGTTCTCATTAACACCACGAATAACCGAAAAATGGTCTTTATCTCGATAACGAAGATACACAATGGCTGGAATTTGAATACTCTTAAGTCTCTCAAAACTAAGCGTGATACCAACCGCTTTAAATCCAAATTTCTTAATGGCTTGTTCAATGTCCGAAAATGAAGCGGTGCCATCGTCTCCTACTCTGATCACCTCATCAAGAATATCTTTTTCGTATACGTTTTTACCATAAAAAGAACGGATAATCGTTGCCGCTGCTGCTCACCCACAAGAGTAATCCAAGTCTTGCTTTTCTATATTGCTATCTCTTAAATATTTCCATGTTTTTATAGGGAGATTTCCTACTGCTGTTTTATACGACAAGTGTATCTCAGCGTATTCAGCATGAAGATAAGACGGTAATACTAATACCAAATAATCAATAAACTATACAGAGATCTTTGCATAAATCCACCCAGTGGCACCACTTAAAATGGTAAAACAGCGTATCATTCGATAAACCTTGCGGATGCCGTCAAATGTCTTGGAAACAAACCGCCCAATGCTCGCTCGCAGATGCCCTTTTAATTGGTTCTCCTGAGTTTCCTATGGGTAAAAGCCAAACAATGCTCAAGAATGTGATACAAGTATATTTTTTTACGGAGATATTCAAATGAAAGATACTGCATTGTTTACGCATCTTTTGGGGATTAGCGACCCGTGGCGAATCACGGCTATTACGCCGAATTTGACTGACAAATCAATGACCATCCAGATAGATTGGACAAAGGGAACGAAAGGTGCGTGTAGTACCTGAAAATGCCCCTTGTTCGGTTTACGACCACCGTGAGCAGCGCACATGGCGACATTGATACGATGCAATTCAAGACGAGCTTGGTCAATCAGGTTCCGTGTATTCATTGTAAAGAGCATGGAATCAAAAGCCTGAAAGTACATAGTCAGCCCTTAAAAACCGACCTAACAAGTCTTGAATTCACATAATAAGTGCAACACTCCTAAATCAGTCAAAGGGTACACTCGTACTCTTTTAACTGAACGGAAAAAAGGAGTAAAACATGACGAGATATACCCATTTGACTGAACACGAAAGATACCACATTTACCTCATGAATAAGCAAAACTGTACACTGACAGAAATCGCTAAAGCCATGGGCAGAAGTTAAGTCAACCATCAGCCGTGAAATTAAACGCAATACAGGGGGCAACGGCTATCGCTACAAACAAGCCCACCGCTTTGCCCAAACGAGGCATCAGCAAAAGCCCAAGCACATCAGGCTCAATGACGAGTTAAATATTCATATTCAACAAAAGCTTGCGCTGTACTGGAGTCCTGAACAAATTAGCGGTCGGCAAGAAAATGGAGGAAAACATCAGTATTAGCACCGAATCCATCTATCATCTCATTTTGAAAGACAAAGTAGCGGATGGGTCGTTATATGGATACTTGCGCCATCAGGGTAAGAAATATCGCAAGCGTTATGGGCAGAACGATTACCGCGGACGCATCCCCAATCGGGTTGATATTGCTGATAGACCCAGTATAGTGGACAATCGTTCGTGTATAGGCGTAGTGATAGAGGGGGGGGCTGATTGTGTTATCGGTAAGGGTCGTCAAGGGGTGTTTGCCACCCTTGCTGAACGCAAAAGCAGGCTTTATCTCGCACTTCGGACTAAGAACAAAACCGCAAAAGAAACCAACGCGGCTATACTCAGGTTGTTAAAGCATATGAAACAACATGTAATGACACTAACCTTTGATAACGGCAGAGAATTTTGTTGGCATAGTGAGCTTGCTAAACAACTCGAGTGTGAAACTTAACGAAGCTAAACCGTATCACTCCTGGGAGTGCGGCTTGAATGCCAAATAATCATCTGGCACAATGGCTTGCTCATACTTTTTGTTCAGGCAATTTTTTCCAAAGAAAATGCCTTTGCATAAAGTCACCGAAAAAGAGCGGTTCAAAGCTATCGATTTAATGAACAACCGACCTAGAAAATGTTTGGGGTATAAAACCCTTATGGAGGTCTTTTCCCGCACAATGGGAATAGATCATAATATAAACCCGAGTGTTGCACTTATGGGTTGAATTCTCCAGTAAATATCTGTTTCAAGCGAACGTGAATCAAATGGAACAAGGGCTTTTTACCAAAAAATGGACAAAACACACTTTTTTAAGCCATAAATAGCATATGTGACAAAAAACCAGCCACTTTCTCAAATTCCAGGCACAAGCAGCCATTAAAGCATTGATTTTCATCACCTACTTGTCCTTTAAGCATGTTTCTGGATAACCTAAAATCGGATTTCAAATACCCAATAATGGGTTCTGTGGTAGCCCGTCGCTTACACAATTTGCGTTTTTTATCTCTTTGATAACGATTGTCTTTTTTCAGGGCTTTGCTGGGCAGGATGATGTCCGTGTTGGGGTAGTTTTCTTTGTAGTTCTCGGATTAAAATATGAGCAATGGTTCGCAATCGTTTCAATGCCTTTTTAGCGGATGCGCACTTTTTAACATGGCGGAAGTGGCGAATGCGTAAGCGGCAGTTTTTAACTTCTTTTACGAAGGTTCTGCGTTGTTTGATGCCATGTTTTTTCGCCAATTTGTTGAGACGGTTGATAATTTTGATGGCTAGTTTAGAATCAGTCGGATAGGTGATGTTTTTTTCCTGTACGGTGGTGTCAATCAAAACAGTGTTTTCATTGGCTTTTTTGCCGTGCAACATCACACTCATCTTAAAAATGAGTTCAAAACCGGCGACACCGATTCTGTTTCTTGCAATGCACCAGTTCGGTTGCATTGCAAGGCACGTTTGGGGTGTAGGTTGGATAACCGCAGAAGTATTGATAATACGGATTACGCTTGAACTGTAAGACCACATTCTCATCGGACAGGTTTTCCAGTTGTTTGAGCATCAGCAACCCGACCATTAAGCGTATTGGTTTTGAGGGTCTGCCGTTATCGTGGCAATAGTGTTTGCTAAATGCATCCTCGAAGACCTTCCAGTCGATGACGTTGGCTAATTGGATTAAAGGGTCTCGTGGGTCTAATTGAGAGAACAATTCGGTATGAAACAGATTTTGTTGCCCTGTGTTTGGGGTAGATGGAGTCAGCATAATTTTTTAACTAAAACGACCAGAAAACAACGGTTATTCTAACATAAAGCGGTTGATTTGGTTAATGGTTTTGTTTGTTTTATTGATATAAATCAAACTGTTTAGATGTTTTTAAGGGCTGACTAATTACCTAATTACCTAATTACCATTTAACATAAACCTATCTTCAGCAAGTTTTCCGGCATCGGTGGCGTTCCGAGTGCCGCACAAGCAAGTCTGGGAATGAGGTCGCTCAAATCAAAACGACGATTGAAACGATACTGAAATTCCGACAAGTATCGCTGAGCATATTTAGGTCGAATAGCATGATTAGGTACTGCGTAAGGAGCTCTTTAAGTTACCCAGAATCGTATTGACCCAATAGAACTCGGGTTTTTCGACAGACCCTCTCCCGCCGCCGCACACAATCTTGTCATGCAAGCAACCAGCCTCGACAACGGCATTAAAGCACGCCAAACCATCGGAGATAACAGTACTGCCCTCGGTCAGATGTTGCTGACTCCATGACTTAATCGCTTCGGTGCGGAAACCTTTTACGACCGATAACTTAACCCGAATTGGGCAATGTTCGGCGGTGGTCTCCACCGCCGCCACAAAAGGTGTCTTACCTGCAGCACCGCGTCCCGGCTTGCACCCAGTACGCTCGCCGCCGAGATAGGCATCATCCAATTCAATCAACCCGGATAGTTTGTTATTGTGATCCCGCTCCATCATCACCTGCATAAGCTTGTGCTTCATCCGCCAGGCGGCATTGTAAGAAATACCCAAGTGGCGATGCAGTTTCATGTCCGAGATGCCTTTCTTGTCCTGTGTAATCAGATAGATACCCTGGAACCATAGCGTGAGCGGTAGTTTGGTGGATTCAAAGATGGTTCCAGCCGTCAGTGACATCTGGCGATTGCAGCGATTGCACTGCTGAAGTTTACGATTGGTTAACTGGCAGCACTTGTCGTGACCACAGGCCGGACACTGAAAGCCTTTGGCCACCGCCAGGCATAAAGCGCATCGAAGCATTGGGCTTCGGTACCGTACTGTTTGATAAAATCGTTCAAACTAACCCCTTTCTGGAATTGCACCTTACTACGCACCATGACATACCCCTTATGAATTAAATAGATAGACTGTGATTATATACAGGTAAGAGCGACTTATCTATGGTGGTAATTAGGTAATTTTTTAACTAAAACGACCAGAAAACAACGGTTATTCTAACATAAAGCGGTTGATTTGGTTAATAGTTTTGTTTGTTTTATTGATATAAATCAATATGGTTAGACGTTTTTAAGGGCTGGCTACTTATCTGCTGCTGTTCAATCACCAAGCACAAAGACTGGTATCCATGTTTCTTGGACTTTGCCGCTGGTGGTGCAGTATTGGAAAATGATATTTATGAACGATCTGCCGAACGCGATTGTGCAAGCAACCATCGCTAGGTCGTGTTACTGTATGTTTAGTAATACCCCATGCTTATCGTCTTCAAATATCAGAAAATAGATTATAAATTGCTGTAGTCGTAGCAGTTTCCTGCACCGCACGTACAAATTCATCGTTATTGAATTTAGTTGCTAAGGTAGCGAGCAAATTCAAATGCGTGTCATTGGCTTCGGTAGGAACTAACAAGCACACTGCCAGCCAAATCGGCATGCTATCAGGCGAGTCATAATCTATCGCGACTTTAAGTTTAGCAATGGCAATAATCGGCTCCGTCAACCCGTCTATTCGACCATGGGGTAACGCGATGCCTTTGCCAAGGGCTGTGCTCCCTAATCGCTCACGGTTATGCAGGCTGGTGAATATTTGGTCGATTCTGGGATGATTGTCGTTGTTCTTAGCATGGTGGGTGACGTTAGCAGCGATTAGCTCGGCGAATTGTTCGAGCAATCGCTTTCGGTTTGTGACGTACCAGTTGACGACCACCAAATCTGGTTGCAGGTATTTGCAACCGTCATGGTTTGGCGTGTTATTGTCTGCTGTGGTCTGCGATGTCATGCTTATCTGCATCGAGTTATTCATCAGGAATTTGTTTTATCGAATATTCAATTGCGATGACTGGTTAATTTTTCCTTGTGTTTGATGATCTGCTTGTCCAGCTTATGTGCTAAAGAATCGATGGCTGTGTACATATCATCGGCTTCGCTGGAAGCGTGAATCATGGCACCTTTTGTATTGACCGTTGCCTCGGCAATATGACGCATTTTTTCCACATGAAGAACCACTTTGGTGCGGGTAACGTGATCGAAACGGCGGGTTATTTTTTTTATTTTTTCTGAAACATGGTTATGTAATGATTCGGTGATTTCCATATGTTGTCCAGTGATTGAGATTTGCATAGATATACTCCAAAATTTGATATTGTTGGTAATGTCCGATTCCGCATCAGTCGGTAATACAAGTCGCAATGGTTAATAAGCTGTCATTATCACCTCCTGACGGTGTTTCCGTTGTTGCACAACCCGCATGAGAGGCTGTGCAAAAACCCAACATTCGTCATTCCTGTGAGAGCAGGAATCCAGTAAAACAGCCAAACCAGCAAGGGTTTTCCACATGTAACGCGACCTATCTGGAATATTCTTGCACAGTCGTCTGAACCCGTTGGACGACCGTCCCGAGCTAGCATTTTCGGAATCTAAAAAAGCGTACTTCAAAGCGACCTACGTTTGGCAGATGATGGAATATTTATTTTTTCCCGATATTTCGCGACCGTGCGTCTCGCCACCTTATAATTATTCTTTGCCAACAGGGTGCGAATTGTTTCATCGCTGACTGGCTTGGTTGGTGATTCGCTTTCAATAATGTGTTTAATCTCCGCTTGAATTGCGACCGCTGAGGTTACGCCGCCTGATGCGGTTTGAATTTGTGATGAGAAAAAATGCTTTAATTCGAAAATTCCTTGAGGTGTGGATAGATATTTGCCTGCAGTCGCCCGCGAAACCGTTGATTCATGGATGCCCAAGGATTCGGCGATGTCATTTAACGTCAATGGTTGCATTTTTTCGGCACCAAAATGAAAAAAATCCTGTTGCTTTTCGACAATTTTCTGTGCCACCGCCTGTATCGTCTGGTGCCGTTTTTCCAAATTGTTGATTAACCATCGCGCATGCTGTAGTTGTTCTCTCATCGATTTGAACTCACCGCTGGCGTGCTGATTCAGAATCTTTTGATAATCCTGATTGATGGTTAGTTGCGGTAAAACATGAGGGTTCAGAGAGGAATACCAGTGCTTGCCCTGCTTTTTTAGCAATACGTCCGCCACGATATAGTCAACCACAACATGACCTACGCTGTATCCCGGATGAGGATTTAATTGTTGAATCAGCGCCACTGCAACCCCGAGAGATTGCTCGCTAACGCCGAGTAATTTCCGTAGTTTAGAGAATTTTTTATTGGCAAGAAGCGATAAATGTTGGTTGACGATACGGGTCGCCGTTTGATAGCCGGGCAACCCAGTATCTTTACTCTGTAACTGTAATGCTAGGCATTCTTTCGGGTTTCTAGCAGCAACACCAACTGGTTCTAATTTTTGCAACACTGCCAACACGCGCTCAATATCCCTCATACAAACCGTAGCATCTGTGTAAACAGATTGGGGCGCATTCAAGGTTTGCTCGATATCCGTTAGGCTAACATCAATATACCCCGCTTCATTGATGTTTTGAATAATATGATGGGCGATACGACGATCGTTCTCGTCCGTAAACAGGTGAATTGCCTGCGCACCTAGTTCTTCCCTGAGTGTAGAGGGCTCTTCCGGGATGACAAATTGAGACATCGAAACATTGTCGGAATCATTATTTCGGGACACTCTGCGGTAATCGCTGCTTCTCTGATCGCCGAGCCTTTGATCTACGGGGGCATAGTTCTGTGGGTCGTCCCAGAGCGGTTTGTCCGGATCGACAAGTTGCTCAAATTGAAGCGGTATCAAACTTTCATCGGCAAGATTCTCATGATTCGGTTCTGCTTGAGCATGGTCGACATCGATGCCATTCAGGCTATCTGTATCCGCTTCATCGCTGGAATCCACCGATTCGTTTTCGTCTTTTGTTTCCAGTAATGGATTGGTTTCATGTGCGTGTTGCAGCTCTTCATTTAACTCGGCTGTCGACATTTGCAATAGCCTAATCGCCTGCTGTAATTGCGGCATCATGGTCAATTTCTGACTTTGTTTCAGAACTAGTGACTGTTTCATGGCATAGAACCTCTCCTCCAACGGGTGTGTTTTGATCGTGCTTTTAGCCAGTTTACCCCAAGCATAATAATAAATTTTCCGTGCTATACTTGATTGGTTTGTCTCATTTTATTGCTGATTGCCTGATGGCAATTACATCCTGAAATCCTTTCCGAGATACACATCACGAGCACGTTTATCCGCCATGATGTGTTCTGGTGTCCCCGATATTAGCACTTCTCCGCGATGCAAAATATACGATCGGTCACAAATCCCCAGCGTCTCGCGAACATTGTGGTCGGTAATGAGCACCCCAATGTCTCGTTGTTTTAATACTTTTATGATGTGTTGAATATCGGCAACCGCAATCGGGTCAACCCCCGCAAACGGCTCATCAAGCAAGATGAAGGTCGGCTCAAGGGCTAAGGCACGGGCAATTTCAACACGCCGTTGCTCGCCACCAGAGAGCTGGATGGTTAGTTTGTCTTTCAGTCGGGCGATGCCAAATTCATCCATTAACTTATTGCTAATCGCATGTTGCTCGGCTTTGCTGTGTTTTCTTGAAACTTCGAGGACTGCCAGAATGTTCTGTTCCGTAGTGAGTTTGCGAAACACCGAATGCTCCTGCGGTAGATAGCCGATACCTCGGCGTGCACGTTCGTGCATGGGCAAACGGGTAATGTCGCAATCATCTATAAAAACCCCACCTTGGTCATTGCCTATCAATCCGATTAGCATATTAAAACAAGTTGTTTTACCCGCCCCATTTGCGCCCAGCAAGCCAACAATTTCATTGTTTGAGACGCTAATATCAACCCCATTGACGATAGTCGTGTGCTTATACTTTTTTGTCAGCCGCCGTGCCGAGAGTGTTTTCATGCTGGTGCGAGTCATTGATCAGTCGTGATTTGCATTATTATTCCGTTTTGAGTGCTGGCTTCTTTTTCGGCTGTATCACCAAACGGGGTCTGGCGTTATTCGCATTTGTGGCGGAAGCATCGCCACCGCTTACTTTTGCCTTTTGCGTTGACAGGTTATAGGTAATCATTTTTCCGCTCATGGACAAGTTGCCGCGCAGCACGCTCGCGTTGGTTTTTAAGCCGCCTTTTAACGTGATCATCTGCTTGATTTGATTTATGGTAATTTCCTCTGCACGCCCGACAATGTCGGTATCCTGACCCTCCAGTCGTTGACTGAACCGCCCCGGGCTACCCGTACAAACCGCCTTGTCCACCTGCTCGTCATCATTCAGATAGGTAGTCAATTGTTGGCAATTCAAGCGCTGACTACCTTGCTGAAACACCACATTACCACGATAAACGCGCATCCCCGTATTAAAATCTATTTCGAAATCATCCGCTTGTAAAGAGGCCGCTTGCCCGGCATCGCGGTCCAAGGCATAACCGAGTTGGGCTAAACCCCAAAACAATACCACGAATGACAACATGAGCCTCGTTTTTGTCAATTTATTCCTCACTTTTTAAGATGGATGAGCATTTTTTTCACCGTTGTCGTATTCGTGCCACCCGCTTTATGTTGAACAATGCGAACATTGCCGCTCAATAACACGCGGTCATCATATAACCAGCCGGATTCCGCATAGGTGTGTTTTGGTGCCTGTGCTGGATGGTCTTGCGTTAAATCATATTGGATGATATGCGGATTATCCAGCGAAGCGCGCGCACCAATCGGATAATGTACCATACGGTCGGCACTGAGCTGATACTTTTTGCCACGTTGAGTACTCCCCGTTGTGGTAAATTTTTCAATATAATAATCATAATAATCTGCATCGATTTTCTTGGTTGCAATGAGCGCGCTATGCGGTTTTGCCAATAAGCCAAACTGCAACCAAAGCGACAACAGAACCAGCGACAGGAAAACCAGCCCAATCAACAGGTTGTCTCTGCGTTCCATCCTAGATGACCCCCGCTCTGAGTAAATCATGGGTATTCAGCGCGCCAATGACGCGGTGCTTATCGTCGACAACAAACATACCGTTGATGGCATGCGGACCATGCTGTGCATATTCCCGCATAGTGGTAACAATCTCCTCTGCCAGCGTATCCGGCTGAACGGTAAACGGTTCTAGGCTCATCAAATCACGCACTTTGCTCTTGTAAATATCAATTTCCGCCCCCAAACCGCGCCGAATGTCCCCATCGGTAAACATCCCCAATAGTTTGCCATCGCCATCAATAACACCCACCATACCCAATGATTTCGAGGTCATTTCCAACAACAATACATCCATCGTGGCATTCTCATCAACCAACGGCAAGTCCGCACCAACATGCATCAAATCGCGAGCAAACAAAAGTAGCCGTTTACCCAATACCCCGCCGGGGTGGGTGCGAGCAAAATCCTGTGCCGAAAACCCGCGTAGTTTTTGTACCACCACCGCTAACGCATCGCCCATGACCAGCGTTGCCGTAGTACTCGCTGTGGGTGCTAGATTATGCGGACAGGCTTCTTTATCCACCCGGACATTGATACAGGCATCTGATTGTTGTGCCAACGTTGAATGCACCTGCCCGGTCATGGTGATTAGTTTAACCCCCAGGCGTTTAACGATGGGCACAATGGCAATCAATTCATCGGTTTCGCCTGAATTGGAAATAGCAATGACCAAGTCATCGGTGGTAATCATACCCACATCACCGTGGCTGGCTTCGCCCGGATGAACAAAGAATGCGGGGGTCCCCGTGCTTGCCAGGGTGGAGGCGATTTTCCCACCAATATGTCCCGACTTGCCCATACCGGTGACCACAACCCGCCCAGCGCAGTGCAAAATCAAGTTGCATGCCTGCTCGAAATTGTCATCCAGTCGTTCCAGCAATGCGGTCACTGCCGCAGCCTCAATCTCAATAACAGATCGAGCATGGCAAACAGGGCTAAGAGTCGGTTCGGAAGATGGCATAAGATTTAATTTGAGTGCAAGTATAGCAAATCACCCGCAAAATACTTGATATTGCCCAAATCGAATCTGCATCTAATCCAAATCGGGCAAGCAAGTGCGTATTCGGGGTAAAATTCACCTACCGCAACCAATTTACGAGCACATTCGTGATTACTGCGGCATAAATGCAACCAATTAGCGAGAAAATACCATGCCTAAAACACCTAAAATTGACGACCGACAAAGAACCGAAATCGAAGCCGCCTTATTCCGAAAAATGATCGCGCATTTTCGTACACACCCTGAAGTGCAAAATATAGATTTGATGAATCTTGCCTACTTCTGCCGTAATTGTTTTTCAAAATGGCACCTAATTATCACTATAGCTAAGCGGCTCTTTCCTGTATATAATCACAGTCTATCTATTTAATTCATAAGGGGTATGTCATGGTGCGTAATAAGGTGCAATTCCAGAAAGGGGTTAGTTTGAACGATTTTATCAAACAGTACGGTACCGAAGACCAATGCTTCGATGCGCTTTATGCTTGCGGTGGCCCAAAGGGTTTCAGTGTCCGGCCTGTGGTCACGACAAGTGCTGCCAGTTAACCAGTCGTAAACTTCAGCAGTGCAATCGCTGCAATCGCCAGACGTCACTGACGGCTGGAACCATCTTTGAATCCACCAAACTACCGCTCACTCTATGGTTACGGGCTATGGTTCCAGGCTATCTATCTGATCACACAGGACAAGAAAGGCATCTCGGCCATGAAACTGCACCGTCACCCGGGTATTTCTTACAATGCCGCCTGGCGAATGAAGCACAAGCTTATGCAGGTGATGATGGAGCGGGAGCACAATAAAAAACTATCCGGGCTGATTGAATTGGATGATGCCTACTTGGGTGGCGAGTGTACCGGGTGCAAGCCGGGACGCGGTGCTGCCGGTAAGATGCCTTTTGTAGCGGTGGTGGAGACCACCGCCGATCATTGCCCGGTTCGGGTTAAGTTGTCGGTCGTAAAGGGTTTCCGCACAGAAGCGATTAAGTCATGGAGTCAGCAACATCTGACCGAGGGCAGTACCGTTATCTCCGATGGTTTGGCGTGCTTTAATGCCGTTGTCGAGGCCGGTTGCTTGCATGACAAGATTGTGTGCGGCGGCGGGAGAGCGTCTGTCGAAAAACCTGAGTTCTATTGGGTCAATACGATTCTGGGTAACTTAAAGTGCTTCTTATGTAGTACCTATCATGCTATTCGACCTAAATATGCTCAGCGATACTTGGCAGAATTTCAGTATCGTTTCAATCATCGTTTTGATTTGAGCAACCTCATTCCCAGGCTTGCTTGTGCCGCACTCAGAACGCCACCGATGCCGGAAAACTTGCTGAATATAGGCTTATGTTAGGTGGTAATTAGGTAATGTTTTAACTAAAACGACCAGAAAACAACGGTTATTCTAACATAAAGCGGTTGATTTGGTTAATGGTTTTGTTTGTTTTATTGATATAAATCAAACTGTTTAGATGTTTTTAAGGGCTGACTATGTAGAATATTGACATTGTTTTTCAATTAACCGACAAGCCCACAATCTGCCCAGTTTCTGCAGCATGCCCGACCATCGGCATAAAGCCTTTGCGTTTGTTGTCAGTCCACTGCGCTTGGGCTTTATGGGCAACAATTTCAGTCGCATCAATGTCCACAGCGTCACTTTCTTAACAGCGATGCAAGGCTGCCTTCAATACGGCTTTATTGACCTTCACTCAAGCCATCTAGGCAGCATGGATTTGCGGCTGGCTTCCAATCCGCCTGAGCCAGCCTCCAAGCGTGGTCGCTTGGGGAAGTGTCTTCATATCCAACATAGTACCTCATCCAAGCGAAAACTGCCTTCATGCTACATCAGGATGAATATCTTGGTGAATTTAGAGGGCGGGTACCCACGATTCCTTTTTGGCTTGGGGAAGTGCTTATTGATTCGCTCATACATGTTCAGGGAGTCCATATACTTGAGCAGTAGCCAATAAACCGGCACGAGATTGTGAGTAAATCGTTCGTTGTATCGAGTTTGTATGGTAGCATAGTCATAAGCCTTGAGTTGTACACCCATTGGGTGATGGAAGGTTTTAGTGCAAACTATTATACAGATAAGGCTTTCCACGTTTTGTGGATTCCTATCTGCGGATCTGGGTGGGAACTTTGGGTTGACACTGCAAAATATTCTGATACATGTATAATGACTGCAATAAGCAACGGGTGTAGTCTGGTTATGTGCGGTTGTTGTATTAGAAATGAGACATCAATTATTAGCGGAGAAAGAATATGCACTATTTGAGTATAGGAAGTTTCGTACGCGGTAACGTGATAGCACTGTTTGTAATCGCCATGCTATGTGGCAATAGTGCTTTTGCGGCTGAAGGCGAGCGCAAAACGATTACTGGCGAGGTGATGGATACTTGGTGTTATGTATCGCAAATTATGGGTCCATCAGATTTCGTCGTCGGTACCACCCATCATGTTTGTGCTGTCTGGTGTGCCGCTGGTGGCATACCAGTTGGCTTGCTGGACAAAAGCGATGGACAGATTTATATGGTGATGAGCATAGGCGATGACACCGCCAACGTTGCCAATCAGGCATTGCTGGATATTCAGAGCCATGAAATTACCGTCGAAGGCGATGTCTATGAATTGGACGGACTCAAGTATCTGATGATTGACAAGGTAATGGACGATAAAGGCGTTACCAATCTTACCCACCAAACTATCGGCACCCTGTTGCCTGCGGAGGCGAATCCAAAATGAGAGATAAGACGATGAAAAAAACTATCAACTACCCTGTTTTAACGCCCCGTCTCATCGGCATTGTGTTGATTAGCGTGGCAAGTGTTTGTCTTTCCGTGCCCGCCTATGCGGCTAAAAGCTGGGGGGTGAGCAACGAGGTCAAAGCTAAATTTGTCGGCACTGTGGTCGATATTACCTGCGAGCTTACCGGCAACTGCCCCGATAATTGCGGGCAAAGCATTCGCCAGCTGGGGCTGAAAACTGTCGATCAAGGCGTTATTTTATTCGCCAAGAACCTGACCTTGTACAGTGGCGCGGCTGATGAGCTGGTTGGCTTTTGTGGACAGGAAATTGAAGTCGACGGCTTGTTTACCGAGCATAAAAATGTACGGTTTTTTCAGATTCAAAAGATGCGAGCCAGCGGCGGAAAATGGACTAAGGCAACACGATTCCACAAGGCATGGGCCGAAAAAAACGACTCTACAGCGCGTAAAGCAAAGCGTTGGTATCAACAAGATGAGCGCGTAAAAGCCATCATAGCGCGTGATGGTTATCTTGGTCTGGGGCTGGATAAAGATGCTGAGTTTTTTAAAAAATAGAGACCCTTTCGATAGTTCTTTTGTCCGCTACAGGTGGCAAAAGCGGTCTCAATCGGTCATGTACAAATATAAACTCCCTCATTCCGTGCGCTTGTTCCTGAGCTATCAAACATAAGCTAGCAGACAAAATTCCGGCTCGTGCAAAGGTCTCAAATAAACGAAAGCGATATTCGAATGTGGTTTGCTGGTAAAGTTACCGCTAAGCGGGTGCGTGTATTGGGGATTTTTTTAGCGGTTTGTTTGCTCCCCATTTCGGCATGGTCGCACAGCCAGCATCATGATTCGGGCATTACCGTTGAACCCAAGCACATCCAATCAGAGCAGTCCCAATTGGTGACCACCTTTCCGCTGAAAATTATCGGCGGTAACTTTGCGTTAATTGACCATCACGGTAAACATGTCACTAACGAAAGCTATACAGGGCAACACTTGTTGGTGTTTTTTGGCTATATCAACTGTAAAAGCATGTGTTCCATTTCATTGGCACGAATCGGGCAGGCATTGACCCTGTTGGGGGACTCGGTCAACCAGCTGACACCACTGGTTATCACCGTAGACCCTGAACGGGATACGCCTGAAGCAATGAAAGCGGCGTTATATAAGTTTCATCCACGCTTTATTGGCTTAACCGGAGAACAGGATAAGCTACAAGCGGCATATCAAAACTACAAACAAAAGCCTACCTTAATTGGCAAAGACAGCGATTACGGAGACGTTATTTCGCATTCATCATATATCTATCTTATCGATAAAAATGGCGATTTTGCAACATTATTCCCGCCGATACTAAACCCTCAAAGCATGGCAAAAATTATCCGCAAATATATTGACGATGCCGGTTAGTGTTTGATTGCCTGCCTACCTGATTGCTTGTTTGCTTGAATTCGCCTGACCCGCCTACCCCCTTACCCTCATATCAGCTTTCATTTTCAGCGGCATTGGCATAGAAAAGCTGTTGCCCCTTAATCCGATATGAATCGATAAGTTGCTGCCCTTTTTTAGAAGTAATCCAGTCGCTGAATGCCGTTGCACCTTGATCGTTGGTTTTATGCCGTTCAGGGTTTACGGTGATTACGCTGTACTGGTTGTTCAGTTGTGGGGCACTCTCAAAGACGATGGTCATGGATAATTTGTCCTGTGCAAAAACCCATGTTCCACGATCGGTTAATGTATAGGCGCCTAATTGATCAGCAATCTGCAAAGTCTTACCCATACCCTGACCGACCTCGCGATACCACTTCGCTTTTGGCTTTGTGCCGACCGACCGCCAAATTGACAGCTCCTTTTTATGTGTGCCTGAGTCATCTCCTCTAGAAACAAATAAAACGGGTGCGGATGCCAGCCGAGTAAACGCTTCCTGCATATTAGATGCAGAACCAATGGCAGCGGGGTCATCCGCAGTACCGACAACCACAAAGTCATTAAACATCACCCTTTGACGATTAACCCCATACCCGGCTTGCATAAATGCCAATTCACTCGGTTTAGCATGTACCAGTAGCACATCGACATCGCCTGCCTGCCCCATTCTCAGCACCTTGCCAGTCCCGGCCACAATAGTACGAACCGAATAGCCACTACCCTCCATGAAATAGGGCAATAAATAGCTCAGCAAGCCCGAATTTTCGGTGCTCGTAGTCGTCGCCATTAAAATCGTTTTGTCATCACTGGCATTGGTCGGCAGCGTCCCAAACAGAAAAAATAAGGTGGCAAAGAGATAACTGATCTTGTTTTTTGGTGGTGGTTTCATTGCATAGAAAGGGTTGTTGGATTCTTGTTTCGCTAATGGCAAATTTAAGATCGATGACATGTGCCGTAGTTGGTAATTTATACTGTCATGTATCAATACGTCTTAACACTTGCTATATAAATCAATAAGCGAGCCGTTTCTCAATCTAAACATTGTGCCATGATTATGTCCAGTTCTGGCATCAAAATCTATATAGGCATCACCATTTTCAATAGCATTGATAAACTTATTTTTATCCAGAGATTTCAACATAAATATTTCTTGATAGGCGAATTCGACTCATAAACGCACCACCGCCAACAAACGAGCATCTATGCCAGTATGCTCAAAAAACACCTGATTAGGGGTTTTAAATCTCAATCATTTTCTCGGTCGGGTGTTCAATTTATGAACGGCTATTTTAACCTCATTGAAGCGAACATTGGTCAACTTCATTGATTTAGGAAGTATTGTCGTAACAAACCATTTGCATTTTCGTTTTGTCCGGCTCCCACGAGCGGTAAGGCTTGGCAAAGTAACTTTTACACTTGATGCTCTTATTGATTTGTTGATGCCATGAGAACTCTTTACCGTTGTCATAAGTGATCGAGTCCACCGCTTCGGCGACTGGTTCTAACGTAGCACGTATTGCTGCCAATACGTTTTCTTTGTGCTTGCTCTTGACAGGGTAAGCCAGTCTTAATTTAGATATTCTTTCATCTATCGTTACAATCGCTCCTTGGTGTGCCTTGCCAATCATAGTATCCGCTTCCCGATGCCCAAATACTTCACGATTATTGACCGCTTCCGAACGATCTTCAATACCAACACGATCAGGAATCCCGGTACGATTGTTGACGTAGCCGTAACGCTTGCGGTAGGGTTGCCTTGATGCCGAAGCCTTGTCTTTAAGCAAATAGCGATAAACGCTCACATGGTGAAGGTTAATCATATGGTTAGCTTTGAGCCAACCACAGATTTGTTCAGGACTCCAGCCTAACGCCAAGCAGTTTTTAATCAATCGCTTCAACACTTGATTCATCTTGACTATCTATTCTTAAGCATGTATCTTTTCTGGGCAAGTTTGTTGGCTTGTTGATACTGGTAGCCTCGTTTGCCGGTATTGCGTTTTAATTCTCTGCTGACGGTAGAATGGGACATACCCAACTCGGCGACAATATCTCTTATTAATTGTCCTTTTTTACGGGTCATATAGATATAATGTCTTTGTTCAAGGGTGAGTTGTTTGTGCATAATTCACCTGTTTCTTAAAGCAAAACCAGTATTATAACAACTGGCTAACCCTTGAATCTAAACTCAAGAACTCAGCGCATTATTTGCTTTTGGCTTAACCTAAAAACCAAACAAAATACACACTGCTATTATATTCAAGTGGTGCGTTTATTATGCGAATCCAAGTGTTATGTCTTTGGCGGGTGCAAAAATTTTGCGTGAATATTGCTATATGATTTGTGAGCCCATCGATATGTTATATGAGCAGTGGTGGAATACTGGGTTACATTTTTTAGCGATTAATCCACCAGTGGCCGTGGACGGGACAAAAGTCGAAAGCACACTAGAACAGGAGAGAGTCGAGCAGGCTACACATACCCGTTCTAATTTCGTTTTGACAGTCCAGCAATTAGTCATTAGAAAGCAGAACAAATTACGTCGTCTGTTATGGAGAGCGTTGAATCCGCCACGAAAAACGTAAACTTGCTTTTGAATTGCAATCAAAAAATGACAAAAACATCGCCGTGTGTTGGCATCGTCCCGCATCAATTACGAAAAGCCAAGAGTCTGGGAGAGTTAAATATCAGCGAACTCGTCTGGCATAATAAACCGAGCGCAACATCAGGAAAAGTTAAAGATTTAACCGCATCTGATCACATTGTTATTTATCCCTCGTCAAAAATTTGGTTTGTAAATTACAACAAACTTAAATGCAAGGTATCGCTTCTTATCGCTGAACCAAAGGTGATACATCATCGCTACTATGCAATGCTTTGGTTGTTACGAATTAAATATCAAAATATCTTTGTTCGCTACAAAGACCTAACGAACAGGTATGACAATGTTATTATTTTACCGATTGTCGGGTGCTGGATTCCAGAATTGTCTGATTGTGATTTTTCAAACAAAGAAAACCGAGTGTCATTGATTGCCTCCAACAAAAACCAATGGACGGGGGCATCAATTACGACATCAAATTATTCGGGAGATGAGCAACACCGATATTAACATTCGGGTTGATATTATGGGCCGAGGCTATCAGCCTTTTGAACATAAAAAAGAGGGTTTGCTACCGTATCAGTTTTCTATTGTGATTGAAAATTGTCAGGAGAACGATTATTTTACAGAGAAATTAGTCGATTGTTTTGTGTGCAAGACAATACCAATTTATTGGGGAGCATCAAATATTGGAGAATATTTTAATGTAAAAGGGATGTTTATTTTTCAAACATTGGAAGAGTTATGGTTAATTTTAAGGAACCTAACTGGCGAAACATATCAGGAGATGAACCCAACTATCGAACAAAATCATGATATTGCTAGAGCCCTCTCTAATACGGGAAAAATAATAGCGGATGAGTTATAATGAAAGACCTTTGCATAATTCAAAATGTTGGCAGAAGAGAGATTAAACCTGTCTTGAATTCACATAATAAGTGCAACACTCCTCCGTCAGCCAAAGGGTACACTCGTACTCTTTTAACTGCACAGAAAAAAGGAGTGAAACATAACGAGATATACCCATTTGACTGAAAACGAAGGATGCCACATTTATCTCATGAATCAGCAGCATTGTACACTGACAGAAATCGCTAAAACCATGGGCAGAAGTTAAGTCAACCATCAGCCGTGAAATTAAACGCAATACCGGGGGTAACGGCTATCACTACAAACAAGCCCACCGCTTTGCCCAAACAAAGCATGAGCAAAAGCATATCAAACTCAATGACGAGTTAAGGCTTCATATTCAAACAAAAGCTTACGCTGTATTTGGAGTCATGAACAAATTAAGGGCTTGTCGGTTAATTCAAAATCAGCCCAATTTCAAGAAAATAAAATATTTAATAACAAGGGCTTAAATATTCACAACAAGCTAAAAACGCCATTTTCCGACAAGCCCCTAAATCAATGAAGTTGACCGATGTTCGCTTCAATGAGGTTAAAATAGCCGTTCATAAATTGAACACCCGACCGAGAAAATGTTTGGGATTTAAAACCCCTAATCAGGTGTTTTTTGAGCATACTGGCATAGATGCTCGTTTGTTGGCGGTGGTGCGTTCATGAGTCGAATTTGCCTTTATGACATTATTTTTGAATTAACGGACAAACCCACTGTGGAAAACTGAATCTCTACTCATAGGGTTTCAGAAGAACCCCATGTTATTGCGCAAACTGGACTGCCTGCAAACTTGATTCATGCAACCACAGCTGTTGAAGTTTTTGTTTCAGTTGGGTTCTCCGATTATCCGTAGTGGCGCGTGCCAACAATCCTTCGAAAAGCACTCGTGAATCTGCAACCAAATTAGCCGCAAGAAGTGCTTCTGCCGCATTGTATCTTGCCGACTCACCCCATTGGTCAAAGCCATTGTCTTTTTGCAATGCCGAGAATAAGAAATAATCCGCTGCTTTAATATATTGCCGTGTTGCCTGATAAGATTGTCCAATCCAATAGGCAATTTCACGCTTATGTCTGTTCGATTGCGAACGCTTGTTCACCTCATGTAGTAGCTGCAAAGCTAGTTTGTGCTGATTGGCTGTTTGCAAGTCAAAAATCGGTTGTAGTATGCGATTAGTTTGTGCCGATTCAAGTTGGTCGAACTCAACAATCCATCGCCTTAAATCATCAACACCTTTATCATAATCGCCTGCAATAATTGAAATTCGTACTGTACGTAGTAACCAATCGACGTGCTCCATTCCATGAGGAATATCGGTCAACACTCGGTTGACTTCTGCCGCTAAACGAGTGTTGCCAGCAGCCAATGCCGCATCAGACAATTTAAGACTGACATTGCCACTCAATGTCAACGTCCCAAATGGCTTGCCCACGCCATAAACATGAGAAACAACATCAATGCGATTAGATCGAATTAAATAGGTTACAAAGGAATCATTGAGTTGCTGGAGAGAGCGTTTGTTTTGTTGCAAGTAATTCGACGCGATGGCGTGTCGGTTTTGTAACAGATAGCCGTATATCGCTTTTTTCTGCATAATCTCTGTGGCAGGTAAGCGTGAAACAGCGTTCAACCAATCATCGGTTTTCAACTCGAATCGGCGAGCCACATCCAGCGCCGTGGCTTCGTAAGCTGCCAACAAATCGGAGACGCTGTATCGTGGATAAATATTATCAAGCACAGAAATACCGTCTTTAATCGCAATTAAGTATTGTTCAATTTGGTCGACAGCTGGCGGTAACTGGTCACTGGAATGTGTGGCATAAATAATCACGGCTAAAATTTGGTACGCCTTAATCGCATCACGGTCAGATAAGGATTCTAGACTCGCAAATAATTTTTCCGCTCTACTGATTGCCAGTGCCGGTTGTAATGATTGATTTTTCAAGCCAACAAAAATACGTAATAATTGGGCGGCTGGAATATTCAGCGATGACAACAAATTAGCCGCAAAATCGGGATAATCGCGTTTGAGGTGAATCTTTGCCCTGAGTAATAACCAGTCTTCTTTTTCGGAATGAAAATCAGATTGATAGTTTCTCATCGCGACACTGGCATCGGTCAACAAGTCATCCGCCAAATAGCTTTCGATGAGTAACTTCCTGAATTTGCGACTTTCAAATTCTAATAAATCATTTGACAATAATTGCTTGCGTAGCAATGTACGTGCTTTTTTCCCATCGTTCAGCTCAATGGATGCATAGATGGCTTGCACATCGGCTTCCTTGCGTATTCTTTCGGGGAATGCTGGAGGAATCTGTCGGCTACGCTGATAAAGACCTTGCCAATTCCCTTTAATCCGATACAGCTTCCATAGTTGCCGTTCCCAGTTTATCCATGCTTTGTTTGCGATGCTCGGTGGACCTTCCGTTTCGAGGATTAGTTGTGCTAAATCCAGCACATTCGCCCTTATCAAGGTTCGTACCCGTTGCAATTTGGGGGAAACTGATTGATTTTCATCATACAACACCAACAATGAATTTGTTGATTCTGATGCCGATTGAGCATGGCAAGGCATCACCAGTGCCAATACCATGACAAAAAGACTACACGAACGCACTATATTTTTCTGCCTATCCATTTGGCAATCAAATATCATACCAAGTTTTCGATGTCGAATTTGGTGGTTTCGGTCATAGCACCCTCCTGCGTTGCACAATAGGCGCAACCCTTAAATGGGCTACACTAATATGTTCCTCTGATAGCAATGCCCGAACAACGAGTACAATTTAATTGCGTACTTTTTCCTTAATGCGTGCCGCTTTTCCAGAACGGTCACGCAGATAATATAATTTTGCACGTCTTACATCACCTTTTCTGATGACTTGAATATCGCCAATAAGCGGGCTGTGGGTCTGAAAAACCCGCTCTACTCCTTCCCCATTGGCTACTTTTCGAACCGTGAACGACGAGTTTAAGCCTCTGTTTCGCTTGCCGATGACAACCCCTTCATAGGCTTGCAAACGCTCTCGTGTACCCTCTTTAACCCGAACCTGAACACGCACCTGATCACCCGGCGCAAAATCGGGAACATCATCTTTAATTTGCTCTGCTTCGAGTTGGTCAATTATGTTAGTCATCTTGTTGCTCCAATTGAAATTCTTTCAATAATTTAATCTGTTCTGCGTTAATCTCATCATCTGTCAGGCATTCCAGCAAATCAGGTCTGCGTGTTTTGGTTTTAACGAGCGACTGATTAAATCGCCACTGCCTGATTTGCTCGTGGTCACCACTCAACAACACTTGCGGCACCTTCAAACCCTCAAAACATTCAGGTCGAGTGTAATGTGGACAGTCCAGCAATCCATTCGAGAATGAGTCCTGTCGGGCGGATAAATCATTACCCAATACGCCGGGCAATAACCGTGTAATCGCGTCAACGACAATCATTGCTGGGAGCTCTCCACCTGCCAACACATAGTCACCAATCGAGATTTCTCGATCTACACGACTTTCAATGATTCTTTCATCAATACCTTCGTATCGTCCAGCAATCAACGTTAAAGTGGCGTAATCCGCCAGTTCTGCAACCAATTCCTGATCCAGCAACTGACCCTGGGGCGATAAATAGACGACCGGTGCAGGGTGATTTTCATCTGATGACCGAGTAGCGTCAATACAACGTGCCAAAGGATTAGCCTTCATCAGCATACCCGGTCCGCCACCATAGGGACGATCATCCACCACTCGGTGTCGATCTTCAGCATAGTCTCGCGGATTCCATAAATCCAGATTCAATAAGCCTTTTGCTATCGCCTGTCGGGTTATTCCAAACTCGACAAGCGCATCAAACATACCCGGAAATATCGATATTACATTTATTTCCATTATGGTTGTTCAGTAGTATTCCTTCCAATCCACTGTCATTACCCCGTTTTCGAGGTCAACCCGAGTTACCACAGTAGCCGTCCACGGTAACAGTCTTTCTGCACCAGCTACACTGGCATGTTGCTCTTCGGAATGAACCACCATCACATCGTTCGCACCCGTTTCGATTAGATGGTCGATTTTGCCCAACATTACACCCTCAAGGTTAATGACACTCAACCCGATTAAATCAATCCAGTAATAATCCCTCTCTGCAAGCGGTTCAAGCCACGATCGGTCGATGCCGATATGATTGCCAATAAGCACTTGCGATACCTCACGGCTATCATAACCTACCAGTTTAACGACCCATCCTTTGGAATTTTTCTTAAATGCGGATACATCGACCACTACCCAGTGTTGTGTATCGTCCAAACAATCGATATCTCGACTTACTGCCCACCGCTCGTATTGAAAAATCTGATTAAGCGGACGAGTATAAGAAACGATTTTGACCCAGCCTTTTAGAGAAAAATGCCCACAAATTTGACCCAATATAATGGGATTGTTTATCAAAATTGAATTTTCACGCTCATGTTTTGATGTACTTTCGCGACATCACGGTCACTCACATAACGATTCCAAGTAAACCGAGCATCATCAGGCTATCCGAGTACCGGTTACTCGGTCGTAGTGACGAATTTCGTCTGTTTATAGAGTTGCTTAACACGGTCGCTAGGTGTCGCACCCAAACCAACCCAATGCTCCCACCGCTCGGTATCCAAACGAAGCTTCTCTTCATTGCCACGAGCCAGCGGGTTAAAAAACCCGATTCTCTCAATAAACCTGCCCCGTGTTGAACGCCGCTGATCTGCTACCAAAATCGCATAAAATGGTCGCTTCTTAGAACCGCTGCGCGATAAACGAATTGTTACCATGTTTTGTCTATTCCTCGTTAAAAATCTCAAACTATACCAAAGGCACAGGATTCTACCACAAATATAAATTGATAAAATAGCTCCTGCACAATCTATTTTTCCTTAGGATGCACATAGCAACACGCCTATCAGCCAAGCAGCACACCCATACGCTTGACTGGACAGAAAAAGGCGTAAAACGATGGATAGGTTACCCGTTTGGACGCGAAAAATGCCACATTGAGTGCGTGAATAAGCAATTGTACACCGATAGTAAACCGCTCACCTATGGGCAGTTAAGTCAACCATCAGCTATGAAATTAAACGCACAAGCATAACTTTGCAAACAAATCACGCTTTCGTAGGGCAAATACCGGTTATCTGACAATGCCAAATCCTATGCGATTGCTTTTTTCAACGTGGTCCCTAACGACGCTGGAGAATCTGCTACTGCGATACCGGCACATTTGAAGGCTTCGATTTTATCTTCGGCACTGCCTTTGCCACCAGCGATAATTGCGCCGGCATGTCCCATGCGCCGGCCGAGTGGTGCGGTTACGCCAGCGATGAACCCGCAGGTGGGTTTCTTTACCTTGTTATGACGAATAAATTCCGCCGCCTCTTCTTCGGCACTGCCACCGATTTCTCCAATCATCAAGATGGATTCTGTTTTTTTATCAGCCAGAAACAGCTCCAGACAGGCGATGAAATCAGTGCCGTTTATCGGGTCACCGCCAATGCCGATGCAGGTGCTTTGTCCCATTGCTTGCGTGCTAGTTTGTGCCACCGCTTCATAGGTCAAAGTACCCGAGCGGGAAACAATACCGACCGACCCTGGCACATGTATGTGCCCGGGCATGATGCCGATTTTGCATGCTCCAGGGGTAATTATGCCCGGACAATTTGGACCAATTAAACGGCTTGATGAATGTTCCAGCACTCTTTTGACCTTGATCATATCCATGACAGGCACACCTTCGGTGATACAGACCACTAGGGCAATCTCGGCATCAATCGCCTCCAGCATGGCATCGGCGGCAAACGCTGGCGGCACATAAATGACCGTGGCATTGGCGGCGGTTTTTTCGACTGCTTCTGCAACGGTGTCGAATACCGGCAAATCAAGATGCCTCTGTCCGCCTTTGCCGGGGGTAACGCCAGCGACCAGATTGGTGCCGTATGCTATCGCCTGTTGGCTATGAAATGTGGCAGTGGAGCCGGTAAACCCCTGACAAATCAAACGAGTGTTTTTATCGACTAATACTGACATTACGCGCACCCCGCTGTTGACATCGACCTGACGGCATCGACTATCTTTTCCGCCGCGTCCCCGAGATTATCCGCAGCCTGTATCGGCAGACCAGAATTCGCTAAAATTGTTTTTCCTTGTTCAGCATTCGTGCCCTCTAGACGCACCACCAGCGGCACATCGAGGGCGACTTCCTGTGCCGCAACCACAATCCCTTGCGCGATAACATCACAGTGCATGATGCCACCAAAAATATTGACCAATATCCCTTTAACATTCGCATCTGCCAAAATTATCTTAAATGCCACCGTCACTCGCTCACTTGTAGCCCCACCACCGACATCGAGAAAATTGGCTGGTGAGCCACCATACAACTTGATAATATCCATAGTCGCCATGGCCAGACCGGCACCATTGACCATACAACCAATTGAACCATCCAGTTTAATGTAATTCAGTTCGTGTTCACTGGCTTCCACTTCGGCAGGATCTTCCTCATCCAGATCGCGCAATGCTGCTATTTCAGGATGGCGAAACAGTCCATTACCATCAAAATTCATCTTTGCATCCAAAGCCAGCAACTCGCCATCACCCGTCACCACTAAGGGATTGATTTCAATCATACTCGCATCCAACGAGGTAAAAGCACGGTACATGGCATGCATGAATTTGACCGCCGAGTGCACCTGCACACCGCTCAGTCCTAATCCAAAAGCTAGTTTGCGCGCATGAAAAGGTTGCAACCCAATAGCCGGGTCGATGACCACCTTGATTATTTTTTCCGGCGTGTTGGTTGCCACTTCTTCGATTTCCATGCCTCCTTCGGTAGAAGCAATCACCGTTATCCGACTACTCGCTCGGTCAACCAGCATCCCCAAATATAGTTCCCGTGCAATATCGCAACCATCCTCAATATAAATGCGCTTGACTTGCTTGCCAGCCGAGCCGGTTTGGTGCGTAATCAACTGCATACCTAGTATATCATTGGCAGCCTGTTCCACTTTTTCCAGCGAATCGACCACCTTGACACCACCCCCTTTGCCTCTTCCGCCGGCATGAATTTGTGCCTTGACCACCCATATCTGGCCACCGAGATCCCGCGCAGCAACCAGCGCGTCAGCAACATTAAATGCCACCTTACCGCTCGGTATCGCGACACCATATTGAGCCAACAGTGACTTAGCTTGATATTCGTGGATATTCATTGATGTTTTTGATTGGATATTTAGCGGATAACATAATATACCAAATCGTAAGTATAGACAATGTTGTCTTCGCGAGGCTCTGATAATACTAATTATGTTGCCAAGCTCAATAATGGGCTTGTCGGTTAATTCAAAATCAATCCAATTTTAAGAAACTGAACGACCACCATCTAAAGACGGTGGGTTGAAAGGACGGACTGAGAGTCCAGTTGATCGGCTAAAGCCGATCCGTCACGACGCAACATCAAAGTGATTATTCGGGTTACGCTCGAAATGTGCTCTAAATATTCCTTAATCATTGCTTTTGTCAATCCACCCACCGTTACGCAAAAATAACCTCTCGCCAAAACAAAGTGGTATTCAATCTTAAATTTTGTATGGGAACCCTGCCGATACTTCATCTCAATATCATAAAGACAACTGCTAGCTTAAAGCTACCCGTCTAAAGACGGGGTTTTAACTAAAATGCGAACGAATAAAATGTTTAATAACAAGAACTTAAATATTCACAACAAGCTAAAAACATCATTGTCCGACAAACCCATAATCATAAGGAGCGAGTTCGTGAGAAAATTGACTCTTGTACCCTGTTATTTGAGCGTTTCTAATTCTCAAAAACGCCATAAACTTGCAACAAAGCCCCTTGTCCATTTACCGTCATTTTCAATTATCCATTGTTCCTCGCCTACGGTGGTAATCGGCACGAATGAAGCCACACTCCCGAGCGGTGACTACCCAGAAGCGAGGAATAACAGCACACTCGATAGGCGATTAAAACTGAACTTTGCTTTCCAACAGAATCCTGTGCTTGGAAGTGTCTCTAGTTTCGCGTTCAACCGATAAATTGATGTTGAATGCTGAATGACGTTTCCAGTTTATGCCTAACTCATAGTCCTTAGATTGTCCGCCTAGGGTGGCTTCACTGTATGGAATCAACATGCCCCTGATACCCGAGACAGACAAACCATAATCCATTCGTGCATTTAAGCGCATAGCGTAATCATTACTTGTGCCGTTATTGCTCACGGATGTTTGATCCCGACCATACACTTGTTGCATTCTTATGTCAGTCGCACCATAGCTCGGGCTCAAGCTAAATGTCAGTCCTTGTTGATTGTCATTCAGGGCTTTCTCAATCGTGCCGTGAATACCCCATTCTTGGTAATTGTTCTGACCGACTACAGCATGCATCTTGCCTTTAACGACCCAGCCATCGAGATTATGGCGTATTCCAGCACCCAGTACCGCACCCAATCCAGACTCACCATCACCGCTGTCATAGCGTAAACCCGCTTCTAATACAGGTGTAATCGTACCGCCTGATGCGAGCATCCGTTGTCGCTCCGATTCTAAAACCAAACGCAGTCTTTGCTTATTGTCAACTTTGATTGTGTTCTCAACATCAGTACGCACCAGCGAGATGTCGCCTTTCAGGCTCAGCCCAGTCTGTGATAATTTACCCTTTGCACCGCCTGATAAGGAGAGCATGGAGACCTTGCTGGTCACATTCCCAGTGGACACCTCAGCCCGTCCCTGCCCATAACCGACACTACCCCATAATGACATATCGCCATTTGTCCATGCCATATAAGGGTGAACACCGGTCATGTTTTTGAGCTTATAGGCACCATCGGTTCTATTATCGGTGTAATCCGCCTTACCATTACCGAATGACACCAAACCACCGACCAATAAATCATCGCTTATACGACTATCAATACCGACCTGAAAGCCAACTAAACTGCCATTCCAATCAAGCCCATCACTCTTACCGCTGAGTTTAGTGTAATCGCCACGACCCCAGAGGGTCATTCCTGATTGTTCTGAATCAGGGTCGCCAGCCGTATTCAGTGGCAATACAAAAGATGAACGAGACAACATGGCTTTCCAGTCCATGCCGCCGTCTTTCAATGCTTTCGCATAATGCGGCAGTTTGTTCATCATCGAATCTTGCAGATTATCGCTACCATTCAATTGCACCGTCTGACCATCTAATTGGTAGCTGGCTAATTGCCGAGCATCCGAGAAAGCAGCACCTACCCGACCTTCCACCGTACGAGCAACATTGGCAACAAGTGCCTGTGTGAAACGAGCGATAATTTGTCGGTGAAACTGTGTGCTATATCGGTCGACCCTGCCGAGAACAAAGGGTGAGAAACTGGTGGTTTCGCCAGTAACGGTCATCGCATCAATGTCAACAGTGCTGTCAAGCTCTGTCCACTTTTTGTTGTTCTTGTCCTCCGTGTAGTGGAATACGGCAAGTTCCGCTGGCAATTCAACACCTAATCTCTCTAGGTCAGCATCCGTATAGGACAGGCTTACTTTACATGGACTATCGACAGAACAGGCATCGGGGACAGGGTGACCAAAGGCATCTGTAATCACTATATCAACAATCGCATTTTCCAGCAGATCGACTTTGACGACAGATGGCAAGTGCGAAATAAACTCAAAATCGTCCTTTGCCGTTTCAAAGTCATCGGTATTGGCGGCTTTGGTAGTGACTGTCTCGACATAATCCGCTTTTATTGCTGGAATTCCATCTATCGTACTCGTAGGCGTGAAGTTTCTAATAGTCACCTTAACGGCTTGCGGTACACCAAACTCCACTGTCACAGTTCTCGTTTGATTATCATTCGTTGTGATCTGTTTTTGATATTGACCGATGAGCATCGTGATGATAACGGCATCGGATAAGGGGGATGTGTTACCAGCGACATCGGTTGCGGTTGCCGTGAATGTGTTGGCTCCTTCATCTAGCGTTACGATGATTGTCCAAGAGCCATTACTATTAACATCTACGTTGCCAACAACCGCATTCATAAAATAATTGAGTTGATTAATTGGATTGTTAGGAATTATGTCGTCAGCACGATATAGTGTTACGGTTGCTCCCGCCTCAGCGGTGCCACTAATAGTAAATGAATACGTTTCTCCTGCTAAGGTGACCGTTTCTCCTGCTGTGGTGATAATCGGGGCTGCAGGTGCAGTGCTGTCAATGACAGGGGGCACTGTGCCAGCATCATTGATATTGGTGACTGCAACGGTCGGCGCAGAGGTCAGGGTTTCAGCGGTGCCACCTCCCAGCCATTGGTAAGTGAAGGTGCCGGCCGCACCATCGGCATCTTTAATGCCACCAATAACCGCTACCAGTTTCGCTCCTTGGGTTGGCGTGCCGAAGATCTGCGGCAATCCAGACGGCATGGAGTTATCGGGCACTGTCCCACCCGCATAAATGATTACATCAGTCGTCACGGTGAGGGTTTCAGTCGTACCGTGTTGGTCGGTATAACTGGCAGTAACCGTGATCGTCTTGCCGACTTCTGCCCGGGTCAGTGTGTAGGTGTTGCTCGTGGCATCGGCAATAACAACAGTGCCCGCCTGCCATTGGTAGGTAATCACCACCCCTTCTATGCCATCGGCATCCGCCACGCTGGCGATGAGTGTGTCTCCTTCGCTCGCGGTGCCGCTAATGGTCAGTGTGCCGACATCATTGGTATTGGTTACCTCAATGCTAAAGGTCAAGGTAGCACTTGCTCCGCCCGATGTGATGGTGAGAACAATGTCGGTGTACTCGCCCACATCGGCATTGGCAGGGGTGCCACTTAATTCGCCCATGTCCGCGTCCACTGATAGCCAAGCGGGGTTATTGGACAGTGAATAGACCGGCATATCGTTTGCATCTTTATCACCTCCTTCTGGAATGAATTTATAGGCGGTGTCTTCGGCAATAGTGGCGGGGGGGGGGTGCCGCTGATGGTGGGTGTATCATTGATATTGGTAACCGTTGTGGTCGGCGTACTGGTGAGGCTTTCAGAGTGCCTGCCGCCATCGATGTAACTCACTCGCACCGTGATGGTCTGACCCACTTCAGCTTGCGTGAGAACCAAGAGCGTATCGGTCGCACCGCTAATATCATTGCCAGCACCCTGCCATTGGTAAGTGAAGGTGCCCAGACCATCGACATCACGAATGGCGGATGTATCCACCCTAAGGGTACCGCCTTGAGTCGGCACGCCGCTGATGGTCGGCAAGCCAGTCGGCTCATCATTGATATTGGTAACTGCTGTGGTCGGAGCAGCCGTTAAGGTTTCAGTCGTACCACCGCCATCGATATAACTCACTCGTACCGTGATGGTCTGACCAACCTGTGCTTGGGTGAGAACCAAGCTCATATCGGTCGCACCGCTAATATCATTGCCGGCACCCAGCCATTGGTAAGTGAAGGTGCCCAGACCATCGGCATCACGAATGGCGGATGTATCCACCCTAAGGGTACCGCCTTGAGTCGGCGTGCCGCTGATGATCGGCAAGCCAGTCGGTGCATCATTGACATTGGTAACTGCTGTGGTCGGAGCAGCCGTTAAGGTTTCAGTCGTACCGCCGCCATCGATATAACTCACCCGCACCGTGATGGTCTGACCCACTTCATCTTGCGTGAGAACCAAGAGCGTATCGGTCGCACCGCTAATATCATTGCCAGCACCCTGCCATTGATAAGTGAAGGTGCCCAGACCATCGGCATCACGAATGGCGGATGTATCCACCCTAAGGGTACCGCCTTGAGTCGGCACGCCGCTGATGGTCGGCAAGCCAATCGGTGCATCATTGATATTGGTAACTGCTGTGGTCGGAGCAGCCGTTAAGGTTTCAGTCGTACCACCGCCATCGATATAACTCACCCGCACCGTGATGGTCTGACCCACTTCAGCTTGCGTGAGAACCAAGAGCGTATCGGTCGCACCACTAATATCATTGCCGCCACCCTGCCATTGGTAAGTGAAGGTGCCCAGACCATCGGCATCACGAATGGCGGCGGTATTCACCATGAGGATAGTGCCTTGAGTCGGCGTACCCGTAATGGTCGGCAAGCCAGTCGGTGCATCATTGACATTGGTAACTGCTGTGGTCGGAGCAGCCGTTAAGGTTTCAGTCGTACCGCCGCCATCGATATAACTCACCCGCACCGTGATGGTCTGACCCACTTCAGATGGCGTGAGAACCAAGAGCGTATCGGTCGCACCGCTAATATCATTGCCGCCGCCCTGCCATTGGTAAGTGAAGGCACCCAGACCATCGGCATCACGAATGGCGGATGTATCCACCCTAAGGGTACCGCCTTGAGTCGGCACACCGCTGATGGTCGGCAAGCCAGTCGGTGCATCATTGACATTGGTAACTGCTGTGGTCGGAGCAGCCGTTAAGGTTTCAGTCGTACCGCCGCCATCGATATAACTCACCCGCACCGTGATGGTCTGACCCACTTCATCTTGCGTGAGAACCAAGAGCGTATCGGTCGCACCGCTAATATCATTGCCGGCACCCAGCCATTGGTAAGTGAAGGTGCCCAAACCATCGGCATCACGAATGGCGGCGGTATTCACCGTGAGGGTGCCGCCTTGAGTCGGCTTGCCGCTGATGGTCGGCAAGCCAATCGGGGCATCATTGATATTGGTAACCGTTGTGATCGGAGCAGCCGTTAAGGTTTCAGTCGTACCGCCGCCATCGATATAACTCACCCGCACCGTGATGGTCTGACCAACCTGTGCTTGGGTGAGAACCAAGCTCATATCGGTCGCACCGCTAATATCATTGCCACCGCCCAGCCATTGGTAAGTGAAGGCACCCAGACCATCGGCATCACGAATGGCGGATGTATCCACCGTGAGGGTACCGCCTTGAGTCGGCGTGCCATTGATAATCGGCAAGCCAGTCGGCTCATCATTGATATTGGTAACCGTTATGCTAAAGGTCAAAGTAGCACTTTCTCCGCCTGATGTGATGGTTAGAACAATGTCGTTATGCTCGCCTACATCTGCATTGGTAGGGGTGCCACTTAATGTGCCTGTGGCCGTATCCACTGATAACCAAGCGGGGTGATTGGACAGTGAATAGGTCGGGGTATCTCCGACATCGTCATCGCCGCCCTCTGGTGTAAATGTATAGGCATCATCTTCGGCAACAGTGGTAGTGGGTGTACCCGTGATGGTGGGGGTTTCGTTTACATCGAGAATTATTACTCTAACCTCTTGCTCATCGAATAAGCCGCGCGGGTCTGTTACCCGCACATTGGTATAATAAAGCGGGGCTTCGCCATGACCAATGTTTCCATCTGCATCCCTTGTATTTTCATAATCTGGAATAAACTCAGCTTTGAATGTTAGCATGCCACTCTGGGTTATATCGAACAAGACACTAGCATGCCCAAAAAGCGAATAGGTCAAAGTATCGCCGTCCGCATCAATAGCGGTTATTGTTGCGACACTCTGTATATTTTCATTTAGCGTTATAGGATAGAGAGCCGCTCCGCCGTTGGCGGTAATGATTGGTGTGTTGATACCGCTAATCGTGATAGTGAATGTAGCTGAAAAAATGCTTGTGCCGTTATTGACACCGATTCTGATGTCGTAGTCTTTTCGGTCAGAAGCAGGTGTTACCTTTATTTTTAGTTCTGTGCCATCAATCTCAAACAGATTGTTATCAGGGAATTCGCCAACCAGTGCAAAGGTCGTGGTTACATTGGTAATACCGCCGGTTTTGGATAATGTGCCAACCAGCATATCAGCCGGGGCATTGTATGTGACCGTTGTCGTGGATAAGGTAATAACGGCAGGGGGTTCTGAGGTTACATCTCGGATTGTGACTCTAACCTCTTGCTCATCGGACAAGCCGTGCGGGTCTGTTACCCGCACATTGGTAAAATAAATCTGGTCTTGGTTATTATCAATGTTTCCATCCGCATCCCTTGGATTTTCATAATCCGGAATAAACTCAGATTTGAATGTTAGCATGCCACTCTGGGTTATATTGAACAAGGCACTATCGAACCCAAAAAGCGAATAGGTCAAGGTATCGCCATCCGTACCAACAGCGGTTATTGTTGCGACACTCTGTATATTTTCATTTAGCGTTATAGGATAGAGAGCCGCTCCGCCGTTGGCGGTAATGGTTGGTGTAATGATGCTGTCATGACACAGTCCGCCGTCTTCAATCGTCCAGCGATGGCTGGCGATTATCATCGCTCTTGCTATGATAGACTCGACAGAACAATATTTAGCCGTACCGACATTTAATCTCTGGTCGTCTTGCAAGTTTCGTTTCGCCCAGCCGATCAACAATTTCTCATAGTTTTCGGTTGAAATCATTACATCAGGCATTCCATGCACAAACTGCCCAAACATAAAGGCAAAGTCAGTCACAAGACTCACATCCCAATTACCAAGATTTTGATCAAAGGCGGCGGCAAGATCAAACATATGCGCCATATTAGTTACACTGCTCACACCCCAACCGCCGATGTCTTGGTTAAATTTGCTGGCCCCTCTAAACATATTTTTCATGCTAGCAACCATCGACAAGTTAGGTGCGTCTATTGCCCGTCCAACAAGGTTACTCGCGCCATGAAACGCATTTTCCATCCTAATTACCATTTAACCTAAGCCTATCTTCAGCAAGTTTTCCGGCATTGGTGGCGTTCTGAGTGCCGCGCAAGCAAGTCTGGGAATGAGGTCGCTCAAATCAAAACGACGATTGAAACGATACTGAAATTCTGCCAAGTATCGCTGAGCATATTTAGGTCGAATAGCATGATAGGTACTGCGTAATGAACTCTTTAAGTTACCCAGAATTGTATTGACCCAATAGAACTCAGGTTTTTCGACAGACGCTCTCCCGCCGCCGCACACAATCTTGTCATGCAAGCAACCGGCCTCGACAACGGCATTAAAGCACGCCAAACCATCGGAGATAACGGTACTGCCCTCGGTCAGATGTTGCTGACTCCATGACTTAATCGCTTCGGTGCGGAAACCCTTTACGACCGACAACTTAACCCGAACTGGGCAATGATCGGCCGTGGTCTCTACCGCCGCTACAAAAGGTGTCTTACCTGCAGCACCGCGTCCCGGCTTGCACCCAGTACGCTCGCCGCCGAGATAGGCATCATCCAATTCAATCAACCCGGATAGTTTGTTATTGTGATCCCGCTCCATCATCACCTGCATAAGCTTGTGCTTCATTCGCCATGCGGCATTGTAGGAAATACCCAGGTGACGATGCAGTTTCATGGCAGAGATGCCTTTCTTGTCCTGTGTAATCAGATAGATACCCTGGAACCATAGCGTGAGCGGTAGTTTGGTGGATTCAAAGATGGTTCCAGCCGTCAGTGATGTCTGGCGATTGCAGCGATTGCACTGCTGAAGTTTACGGATGGTCAGCTGGCAGCACTTGTCGTGACCACAGGCCGGACACTGGAACCCTTTGGGCCACCGCCAGGCATAAAGCGCATCGAAGCATTGGGCTTCAGTACCGTACTGTTTGATAAAATCGTTCAAACTAACCCCTTTCTGGAATTGCACCTTATTACGCACCATGACATACCCCTTATGAATTAAATAGATAGACTGTGATTATATACAGGTAAGAGCGACTTATCTATGGTGGTAATTAGGAAAAATTATGCTGACTCCATCTACCCCAAACACAGGGCAACAAAATCTGTTTCACACCGAGCTGTTCTCTCAATTAGACCCACGAGACCCTTTAATCCAATTAGCCAACGTCATCGACTGGAAGGTCTTCGAGGATGCATTGAGCAAACACTATTGCCACGATAACGGCAGACCCTCAAAACCAATACGCTTAATGGTCGGGTTACTGATGCTCAAACAACTGGAAAACCTGTCCGATGAGAATGTGGTCTTACAGTTCAAGCGTAATCCGTATTATCAATACTTCTGCGGTTATCCAACCTACACCCCAAACGTGCCTTGCAGTGCAACCGAACTGGTGCATTTTAGAAACAGAATCGGTGTCGCCGGTTTTGAACTCATTTTTAAGATGAGTGTGATGTTGCACGGCAAAAAAGCCAATGAAAACACTGTTTTGATTGACACCCCTGTAGAGAAGGGAAAAACAGGAAAAAAACATCACCTATCCGACTGATTCTAAACTAGCCATCAAAATTATCAACCGTCTCAACAAATTGGCGAAAAAACATGGCATCAAACAACGCAGAACCTTCGTAAAAGAAGTTAAAAACTGCCGCTTACGCATTCGCCACTTCCGCCATGTTAAAAAGCGCGCATCCGCTAAAATGGCATTGAAACGATTGCGAACTATTGCTCATATTTTAATCCGAGAACTACAAAGAAAACTACCCCAACACGGACTGCTTGAAACCTATCAACCAGACTTCTTGCTCTATCAGCGGGTGTTGGCACAACAACCCAAAGACAAAAACAAAATTTATTCCCTGCACGAACCCCATGCTTATGTGATTTCTAAAGGCAAAGACCACAAACGCTATGAATACGGCAACAAAGTATCCATCGTCTCGGGCAAAGACAGTAACATCATTGTCGGCGTTGTCAGCCATAAGAAAAACCAGCATGATGCAAAAACCCTACCCGATGCGATAAAACAAGCCAATAGCAACAGAACAAAACCCATCAAACAAGCGGTCTGCGACAGAGGCTATTGTGGGGTTAAACAAGTGGGCGATACGGACATTATCCTGCCCAGCAAAGCCCTGAAAAAAGACAATCGTTATCAAAGAGACAAGAAACGCAAACTGTGTAAGCGACGGGCTGCCATAGAACCCATTATTGGGCATTTGAAATCCGATTTTAGGTTATCCAGAAACAGGCTTAAAGGACAAGTTGGCGATGAAATCAATGCTTTAATGGCTGCTTGTGCCTGGAATTTGAGAAAGTGGCTGGTTTTTTGTCACGTCTGCTATTTATGGCTTAAAAAAGCGCGTTTTGTCCATATTTTTGGTAAAAATCCCTTGGTCCAATTTGATTCAAGGTTGATTCACGTTCGCTGAGCGGCAGCTTGAAATATATTTTTACTTGTTAGATCGGTTTTTAAGGGCTGACTAATTATAGGATTTTCTGTAGCACGAAACTGGGTTTGAAAAGTTTATGGATATACGGGTATTTTCTTGTTAAATTGTCGCCCATGACCTTACCCTATCTGATAAGTCCAATATTGCAATCGATGGATTGTATCAAACACGGTTTTTTTACTCGTTTGGGTGGCGTGTCGACTGGGCAATTTGATTCACTAAATTGCAGTCTATTTTCAGGCGATAATCGGCGCGCTATCAGGATAAATCGTGGTCGGGTTAGGCGGGTCCTGGGGGCGGATACTTTGTTCGGTCTAAAACAAATACACAGCAATGATGTTGTGGTTGTCAATGCACAAAGCGATAGCGACCAAGTGGTGGAAGCGGACGCTCTGGCGACTAACATATCTGGTGTCGCTTTGGGTGTTGTCGGGGCGGATTGTGCGGGGATATTATTGGCAGATGCGAAAAATAGGGTCATCGGTGCGGCACATGGAGGGTGGCAAGGCGCGCTGTTTGGGGTAACGGATAATGTGATCGAAGCGATGTGTCATTTGGGTGCTAGTAAAAATAATATTGTCGCCGCCATCGGTCCGGCGATCCAAAAGCAGTCCTACGAGGTTGGCAATGAATTCGAGGCAAAATTCTTGCAACAATCGAACATCGAATGTGCCGATTGTTTTGCACCACAAACCGATGCAGGCGTGTTCTTTGATCTGTCATTGTATCTTGAGCGCAGATTATTGAATGCGGCAATCGCTCGGGTTGACCGACTGCCCGAAGATACTTATAGTGACGAAAATCGATTTTTTAGCTATCGCCGAAGTTGCCACCACGGGCATAAGCACTATGGACGACAGCTTAACGCTATTTGCATTGCGACTGTTACATGATCTTTGTGCGATAGTTCTTGGGGCTGACCCAAATAACCACATTAGATGACGTTTAACCAAGTGTTTATAAAATTGGGTTTATAAAGTGGTTCGCAAGCAATTGGAGTATCAAAAAAACGAGACAACAGATGATGAGATTAAATTAGATTGTAGAAAATGTGCTAAAGAATTAACCGAAGTTTCAGCACATAGCACACCGTCCGGCGTTACGACTGACTCAGCGTTTTAACATGTTGGGTGATTGATTCTGCCAATGCACTGAGGTCGTAACCGCCCTCCAGCACCGAAATCAATCGTCCCGCACAATATTGGTCTGCCAGTTCCATCATCATCTGCGTCATCCACACATAACTTTGACTGTTGAGCTTGATGTCGCCCAGCGGGTCGGCAAAATGGGCATCGAATCCGGCCGAGATTAACACCGCATCGGGGGCGAATTGCTTTGCTCTGGGTATGATAATTTCTTTGAAAGCCTCCCTATAATCGGCATCGCCCAAGCCCGCACTCATCGGGCAATTGAGCGTTGCCCCCGCACCCTTGCCCATGCCCGTTTCAGAAAGTGCGCCCGTGCCGGGATAGTGCGGGAATTGGTGCAGGCTGATATAAAATACCGAACCATCCGATGCGAAAATATGTTGGGTGCCATTGCCGTGATGCACATCCCAATCGACAATCAATATCCGCTCCAAGTGGTATTTTCTTTGTAAATACTTGGCCGTAATGGCAATGTTGTTGAACAAACAAAACCCCATAGCGGAGTCGGCTTCGGCATGGTGTCCGGGCGGTCTGACCATCGCAAAGCCATTATCGACATTTCCGTCCATAATCTGGTCGGCGATTTCCAGCACACTACCAACCGCGTTTAACGCCACATCATAAGACGCTTGGCAAATCGTAACATCTGGCGAATCCACATGTCGTTGTTGTCGTTCGCAAGCCTGTTTAACGTGTTCGATATGCCGCACTTCATGCACTGCGCCAATCCATTGCAAATCGGCTTTGGTTGCGGTTAGGTGATGCAGATTACCGAACCACGGTTGCTTGGCAAGCGCATTATGAGCATCACTGACGCGCTGAGCATTTTCCGGGTGTCGCTTGCCCGTATTATGACGCAGAAATATCGAATCATGCACAAATGCAGTCTGCATTATTTATGCCTTGCTACGCCGCCGCTTGCTTTTTCGCTCACTTCGATTACCGCGGTCGCTGAGCGCACCAGCGGCTATGCTCAATTCCCCGCGTAGCTGTGCTTTGGCACCCGCCGACACTTCGCCGAGCTTGCTTTCGATGATTGCAAGATTGGGCGATGATTGTTTTTGATGATTATCCAGTGCCTGACGCATCGCCTTGATATGTGCCGGTGTAGTGCCACAACAACCGCCAATGATGCGGGCCCCAGCATCCACTGCCAAACGGATGTATTCCGCCATGATTTCGGTGCTACCGCTATAGACGATTTTACCGTCAATATATTCTGGAACGCCGCAGTTTGCTTTGGAAACAATGATTGGTTCAGCTTGCTCGGCTGTTAAAGACATGGACAATGCCTGTCGCATATTAACGATGGCGGCAACCAGTTCAGAAGCCCCTACGCCACAGTTTGCACCGATAGCATACGGCGTATTTGCCATTTCCAAACAGATATTGACGAGATCCGCAGGGGACAGTCCCATCATGGTGCGCCCATTGGTATCGACACTGAAAGTGGCCACAATCGGCAGGTTGGCACGAGCGGCACCGATGACTGCCGCTTCAACTTCTTCTTTGGACGACATGGTTTCAATCCAAAGCACATCGACACCTCCTTCTTTCAAGGCACGCGCTTGCTCCTCAAAAGCATCCGCCGCATCGGCGATGCTCAGACTCCCTAGCGGTTGTAAAATTTCACCCGTGGGACCTATTGACCCACCAATCACAACGTCGCGAGCTACTTTTTCTACCTGTTGCCTGGCAATCTGCACCCCTTTTATGTTGAGCTCGGATACTCGTTGCGAGGCATTATGCAGTTTTAATCGGTAGCGAGTACCACCAAAGGTATTGGTTAAGATAATATCTGAACCAGCATCGATGAAGGACTGGTATTGTTTGGCAATACGGTCAGGATGGAGGTCATTCCACAACTCGGGTGAGTCGCCTGTTTGCAACCCCATGTCAAATAAATTTGAACCGGTCGCGCCGTCCGCCAAAAGCACACCACGTTGAGCGAGTAATTGAGCCAGTAATTGAGACATCAGTAATCGGTCGGGTTTATTTCAAATGGAAAAGGTTGAAAAAGTAAATTTGAATGCTTGCTACAGAAATTGTTCTACAACCCCCGCAACCGACATCGACAACGTTCTGTACCCGTGCCCCGCGTTTGGTACAATTTGCACTTCCGCATCTATACCTCGTTTCTTTAACTATGCGACATAAGACTGAGCTAATACGGAAGCGTATTATCGTCATTTTCTCCAGTTATAGTGCGTACGATAATATCATCGGGAATTGTCTCCACAAAATGATGCGGAGATTCACTCCGTAGATAGGGACGTCGACCGCCAGCACTCCCCTACCGAAGCAGATTACAGGGAAAACTCACCAAAACCGCCACATCAACCAAATCATCTGTACGACCAATAATTGCCCCTATTGACAGCGCCCCCGCTGAGTCCCCACCGCAATAACTTTCTTTGCCTGATATTGTTTTTTAAGTTGAGCAATTGTCGTATAAGCGGGCTTTAAGCCTTGCAATAACCAGATAAGATCGATATTTCTATGGGCTTCTCGAGCCAGATGGCGGGAGCTTCTTATTTTATGGTTATAGCCATAGATAGTGAGCTTCAGCATCAATTTTGGGCAAAAGGCGGGGCGACCATTGTTGTTTTTGTCGCTGTGTCTCGTCTTAAAGCCTAAGGACTCAACATCTAAACCATCCACATGGGCATCAATGGCACGAACTGGATCATCCTCGCTGACATAATCCTCCAGCCGCTCTGGAAATAACATGTTGTTGCTGGCGGTTTAATCCGCGTATGCAATCACTCATAAAGCCTCTGTTTATTGTTGCATAAATTGGGCTAGGTTTTGAAGGTTTATTCGCCACAATTATCAGGTGTTTTTGCAGGGGCAGTGTATTGGTTTGAAATGCCATGAACGTAGGTCAATTAGGGCAGTGGGTTTCTTGCACGGTCTCTTTCGCGGGAATCGCCAAAGTAACCATTGCCAACCGACACCGATTATCAGCGCCCGCGGGAAATCAGACAAAGGACGGGTTTTTTACCTATTCGGGGTAAGGGAAAGTGATGCAGAGACAGATTGCAGAATTATATCTTCGACCGTTTCCATAACGTCATCACATAATGTCAAATGGACATTCCCGCAATAAACATCAAGTTTGAATCGGAATGACTTCTGCCAATTCTACATTGCACCAATAAAACGGCAAGTTGCGAGCCAACAGTAATATATTTGCTATTATTTAGTAACTTGTCGCTATTTTATTTTTCCTTCCTTATAGATAACGTGTTTGCGGACGACCGGATCATATTTCTTGATTGCCATTTTTTCGGTCATGGTGCGTTTGTTTTTGGTGGTGGTGTAATAATGACCGGTGCCGGCACTGGACACTAATTTAATTTTATCTCGCATATTTTGCCTCGTCTATTGCTCGTTTGGTCGCTTTCTTATCAGCACAGATTATACCTTCTGCCCGTGTGAACGCATATCTTCGAGTATCGAATCAATACCTTTTTTATCGATCATGCGGATTCCAGCAGTGGAAATACGCAATCTTACCCAACGATTTTCACTTTCAACCCAGAATCGTCGATTATGCAAATTCGGTAGAAATTTACGTTTGGTCTTATTGTGTGCGTGAGAAACATTATTGCCGGTAATGGTGCGTTTCCCTGTTACTTGACATACTCTTGTCATTGGTTCGCCTATAATCGTGATTGAACGGGCACGATTTATACCAGAAATCGTAGCAAATAGAAAGCACAGTTGACAAATTGTTCGCTCCACAGCCAATCCCGTTTATAGCGAAAAATCCACCACATTAAGCACTTGGGTATTGTCAAAATTCAACCACATTTGCTGAAAATTGATACCACTAATCGGATGTGTTAGCGTTGGATATAAATCTGACAATGGTTTTAAGACATAAGCATATTTTTCAATCTCATCTCTAGGGACATTAAACCCGTCAGGATGCCAGTTTTTATTGCCAAAGAGTATAATATCAATATCCAGCACCCTGTTGTCGAATGACTTTTTACCACGAACACGACCCGCTGCCGCCTCAATATAGCGTAGCTTGTCCCGCATCTCGATAAACGGTGTTGATACCCTAAAACCAAGCACTAAATTAAAAAACGCACGACCTTCAAAGCCCACAGAAGCGGTTTCATACACTGGAGAAGTCTCAATATCGTCATATAAATTACTAATTTCCTGTACCGCAAAACGAATATTCTTTTCACGATTTATATTACTCCCAAGACTTAAAACAACATGAATCACTCCATTTTTCCTCTTTCTATGACGACTCCAACATCTCCCGCTGCCCGCACTGCACCGAATTTATTGGCTTTCACACGACACCATTTAATCGCAAACTCAGTCAACAAAAGTATCGCGATTTCCTCTGCCAGCTTTTCTACTAAAGCAAATCTGGATTCCAGAACAAACGATTCCACACGCTTGGCAACCTGCTTATAGCTTAACGTATCCTGTAAATCATCGCTTTTCGCCGCCGCTGTAATATCAAAACCCATGTCAATGTCAATCGTGATGGTCTGGGTAATTTTTCTTTCCCATTCCCAAACGCCAATAACACAATCGACTTTTAGCCCATGAAGGTAAATAATATCCATTGGTGATTTTTTGGTCATTTTTTGTGCCTGATTTTTACGTTTAAGTCACTAATCGTTTTGCACGAACCGTATTTTTGTTTGCTGGATCAGGAAAAAGCGTACGGAATGAGAGCGTTTATATTTATCAATGAGCAATTGACACCGCTAGAAGACAACAGAACTATCGTATAAAACACTCACTCCATAATACACCAAAATATACTGCAAATTTAGCCCATACTAATGTCAAATTTTATTTTACCCATTATATTGCCGTTGCTTGCCTATTGTGTCGGCTCCATCTCCAGCGCAACCATCGTTTGTCGTATCATGCGTCTGCCCGACCCGCGTAGTAGTGGCTCAAACAATCCGGGCGCAACCAATGTACTGCGTATTGGTGGCAAGAAAGCGGCACTGATAACCCTAGTCGGTGATGTACTCAAAGGATTGCTTCCCATGCTCATCACCAAAACGTTGACCGACGATGAGACCGTTATTGCACTGGTTGGGGTAGCGGCTTTTGTCGGGCACTTGTATCCGATTTTTTTCGGTTTCAAAGGTGGCAAAGGTGTTGCCACTGCCAGCGGTGTATTCATGGGTTTGAGCGGCTCGCTAGCACTCGTGTTACTGGTAATCTGGCTGATTATGGTAGCCTTATTCCGCTATTCATCACTGGCGGCACTCAGCACAGCCGCCTTGGCTCCTTTTCTTGTGTTATGGCTATTACCGAGTCTCCCGTATTTCCTGCTCACGCTGGTTATTGCCATGTTATTATTTTACCGACACCGCACCAACATCGCTCGCCTGTTATCCGGCAAAGAAAGCAAAATCACTCTATAAGCCTAGATGTCTTCCAGACTCCATCTTGGATGAACATCAAACGCATAGTTTCTGGTGTGTTGTTGTCCGTTTGTCCAACGAAAATATCCTGCATAAGCAATCATAGCACCGTTATCGGTGCAAAATTCAGGACGCGGATAAAACAATTCAACACCTTGCTGTTGGGTCAGATCGTGCAATGTCGAGCGCAGACGCTGATTTGCCCCAACGCCGCCAGCCACGACTAATCGTTTGCGCCGTGTTTGCGATAATGCTCGGAAACACTTAATCCTAAGCGTCCCGACCACAGCAACTTCAAATGCCAAAGCAATATCGGCAATGGTTTGTTGGTCTAATTGATGCTTTTGGGCGGTGGTCAAGGTATGTGTTTTCAATCCACTGAAACTGAAATCCAATCCCGGACGATTAGTCATGGGTTGCGGAAAAACAAACCTACCGAGATTGCCATTGAGTGCGACTTTGGCAATAGCCGGACCCCCAGGATAACCCAGCCCCAACAATTTAGCAGTCTTATCAAACGCCTCACCAGCGGCATCATCCACCGACTGACCGAGTATTTTGTAATTCCCCGCTGATTCCACATCCACGAGCAGTGTATGTCCGCCCGACACTAACAATGCCAAAAATGGAAATGAAGGTGGATTCTCTTCCAACATCGGTGCCAGCAAATGTCCTTCCATGTGATGTACGCCAATAGCCGGAATCTGCCACGCTTGTGCTAGGCTGTTGCCTAACGAAGCACCCACCAGCAAGGCACCCGCCAAACCCGGCCCAGCGGTATATGCCACAGCATCGGGTTTTTTTGCATTATTCAAGCAGTCGTTAAGTACATTGTCAATTAACGGCAATAACATCCTAACATGATCCCGTGCAGCGAGTTCTGGAACAACCCCACCGTATTGTTGATGTAAATCAACCTGAGACGCGAGTCGATGAACAACCAATCCTTGCGTACTATCATAAATAGCCACGCCAGTATCATCGCAGGAGGTTTCAATACCCAAAATTCTCATCACTAGATTTTACAACGGCTAGATAGTATATTGCCAGATGGACAGATTATTGTAGTCATCACAACCGATATTGAGGACTGAGTTTGGCAACTCGTAGTATGGACGATTTTCCTGATGTTAAATACGCTTCTAGTCAGGGCTTGCTCGCCATTGGTGGCGATTTAAGTCCACAACGTCTGCTCACTGCTTACCACAAGGGGATATTCCCTTGGTATAATGCTGGCGAGCCAATCTTGTGGTGGTCACCCGACCCGAGATGTGTTTTGTTTCCGGAACATTACAAACCACAACGTAGCTTGAAAAAAACAATCAAAAAACATCGTTTTGTATTTTCTTTCGACCAAAATTTTGAAACGGTTATCAGTCGTTGCGCCGCACCGCGTACGAAAGACAGTGGCACATGGATTACGCAACAGATGCGCGATGCCTATATTCATTTGCATCACTTGGGCTATGCACATTCCGTAGAAGTCGGTATAAATAACCAATTAGTTGGCGGTTTGTATGGTATTGCCTTGGGGGGCGTATTTTTTGGTGAGAGCATGTTTAGTCAGGTTAGTGGTGCATCGAAAGCGGCATTGAGTTTTCTAATCGCTCATTTAACAAACTGGAATTTTCAGCTGATTGATTGCCAAATCACTTCGCCACATTTATTGGGGCTAGGAGCCGTAGAAATTGCCCGAACGGAATTCTTGACCCGACTAAACGCTGCCTTGACGCAATCCGGCAACCCAGGAAGCTGGCACAACATTCAACCAAACCATCACTCGGCTCCACAAGCACTGCCATGACCATACAATCAAGCTAACCCAGTCTATATGTTTCCGCTCCTCATGTCTGCCCGTATATCTGCTCTGAAACAGCGACTACGGTGTTGCTGGACACCGGCTACAAAGTGGATAACACCTTGTTCACTGTATTACTGAAATCGGGATTTCGCCGTAGCGGAGAAACTATCTACAAACCTCATTGTCGCGATTGCGGTGTCAGTCCTGCTTTTCTATGATGGGCAAATCCTCATGTATGCCATATACTTGTGCCCGTGAATAATTTTAATAGAGACCTGCTAATGTTCGTTGTTTTGTTTGCAGATTGGTGTTTAGCTCGTTCAGATTCCAATGTAATGCCGAACTGTGATATTGCTCTATTTCTTTGACTTTTGATAAGATATACGCATTATCAAATTGTTGCTTTGTTATTTTTTGATTGCTATAGGAGGCTGCTTCAGCTTTTTCGTAATACGCAAAAATGACATAAACATCAAGTAAAGACATCAAGGAGACGGTGTCCCATTGAGGGCTTGTCGGAAAATGGCGTTTTTAGCTTGTTGTGAATATTTCAGCCCTTGTTATTAAACATTTTATTTTCTTAAAATTGGACTTATTTTGAATTAACCGACAAGCCCCTTATCAACAAGTTTAAAAACTTACTGGGGACTACTGCATCACTACTACCCATCCAACCGCCGTTGGATTGCACCAATGTACCGATTTATGAACTTAAAGAAACGCTGGTAGAAAGCAATTTACTAATCTCCGTTGATGTAATGAACTGGGAGGAAATACCCGATAATTTCAAAACGAATATTAAAAAGCAGTATGTGGTGTTGCAGGAGAAAAATAAAATGAAAGGCTGGCGGGAGGTGAAGCTGGGGGATGTTGCGGAGTTATCCAAAGTTTCGTGGAAAATTTATGACGAGCCGTTTCCGTATATTGGACTTGAGCATATAAATGAAAACAAGTTGAGACTAAATAGCATCGGTGATTCAAGTTCAGTGGCAAGCAATAAATACAGGTTTAAGACTGGCGATATACTCTTTGGGAAATTACGTCCTTATTTCCGAAAAGTTTTATTAGCAAAATTTGATGGTATTTGTTCAACTGATATTTGGGTAGTTAAGCCTAAGGGGGAAACAGACAACGTGTTTCTTTTTTATTTCTTCGCAAATACTGCTCTGGTGGATATTTCTTATTCCTCATCAAGCGGAACAAGAATGCCAAGAGCCGATTGGACGTTTCTTTCAGAGACTTCATGGAACCTCCCCCCGCTTCCCGAACAAAAAGCCATTGCCGAAGTATTATCCAGCCTCGACGACAAAATAGACCTGCTCCACCGCCAAAACAAAACATTAGAAAACATGGCACAAACCCTGTTCCGCCAATGGTTTGTTGAACAAGCCGATGCCGAGTGGGAGGAAGTAAAACTTGGCGATTTTTTTCCAGTAATAACGGGAAAAAAAGATGTAAATTATTCGACAACCAATGGCGAATATCCTTTTTTTACATGTAGTCATACCATATCGCACGCACCAAATTATAGTTTTGATGGAAAAGCAATATTGCTTGCTGGAAATGGAAATTTCAATGTTAAAAGATACGAGGGGAAATTTGAGGCGTACCAGAGGGTGTATGTTTTAATTCCACATGAAGATAAATACTGCGGCCTTTTGTACACCCTAACTAAATTTCATCTTAAGGAAATAACCATTGGTGCCAGAGGGAGCGTTATCCGTTTTATTACAAAAGGAATGATAACTGATTTTACATTTACATTACCTAAAACAAACTTTGATGATAAGCTGGATTACATAAATGATACTTACCAAAAAGTAGATTCCAACCAAGCACAAATCAACACACTTGAAAATCTGCGCGATACCTTATTGCCCAAGCTGATGAGCGGTGAAGTGAGCGTGACTGTCGGAAGTGCGGCTTCAACCGCGCCAACCATAAACAAGCAGGACTAAAGAGACTGTGCAAGAAACCCTCGATAGGTCGCGTTACTGGCGGAAAACCCTGGCGGGTTTGAGTGTTTTACTAGATTACTGCTTCCGCAGGAACGACGAATGTTGGATTTTTGCACAGTCTCTAAAGCCCCGCTTCCGGACAACAAGGAAGGAAAAATCTTGTTGCTGTTGTGCCACAATATTGGCTGAAAAATCATGACTGATAAGAGGAATGCCAATTGAATGAAGAAACTCTCCTCAGCAAATTGCCAACTATAATTGCTATTTTTGGTACTTTGGTTTTGTGTTTGCCATTGCTTATGATTAGCAGTCGTCAACCTTCCGTCTATGGTTCGAGGAATAAAATCAGAAGTGCTGGTATGTCGCGACAGCGGGACGGTATTGATTCAGTCCGATGTGTCTAAAATATAGCAAACGTCTAATCGAGAACAAACACCAACTGTCGTCGTCCATTCGGTGTTTTAATGTGAAGTGGTGTCCGCGAGTCAATGCTCAATATGGTGGGCCCGGTAGGACTTGAACCTACGACCAATGGATTATGAGTCCACTGCTCTAACCAGCTGAGCTACAGGCCCGAAAGGAGGCTCGCCAGTCGGCACAGCCCATTTTGATACTCAATCTTGATGGTGCTTCAAGAGTTGTCCAGAAAAGTCCTTAAATGTTCCGATCGACTCGGATGTCTTAATTTTCGGAGTGCTTTGGCTTCTATTTGTCGAATACGTTCTCGAGTAACATCAAATTGTTTACCGACTTCCTCCAAGGTGTGGTCGGTGTTCATGCCGATACCAAAACGCATTTGCAACACTTTAGCCTCTCGAACGGTGAGTGATCTCAGAACATCATCAGTGGCATCTTTCAAGCCAGAAGCCGTTGCGATGTCAATCGGTGCTTTGACGTTTTTGTCTTCGATAAAGTCGCCCAGATGTGCATCTTCTTCGTCGCCGACAGGTAACTCCATTGAAATCGGTTCTTTAGCAATTTTCAGCACTTTTCTGACCTTGTCTTCGGACAAGTCCATTTCTTTCGCTAATTCTTCGGGGAGCGCGTCTCGGCCTTTTTCTTGCAGTATCTTGCGCGATACGCGGTTTAGCTTGTTGATGGTTTCGATCATGTGTACTGGAATGCGAATGGTTCTTGCTTGATCGGCGATGGAGCGGGTAATCGCCTGCCTAATCCACCAAGTTGCATAGGTCGAAAATTTATAGCCACGCCGATATTCAAATTTATCCACTGCTTTCATTAGTCCGATATTGCCTTCCTGTATCAAATCCAGAAACTGCAACCCTCGATTGGTATATTTTTTGGCGATGGATATAACCAATCGAAGATTGGCTTCTACCATTTCTTTTTTAGCTCGGCGTGCCGCCACTTCGCCGATGGATAACTGTTGGCAACACTTTTTGAATTCGACCAGCTCAAGTCCAGATTTTTCCTGTGCTTTAATAAGCCGCCTGGTGTATTCGGCTATTGTCTCTTCATATCGTGTCAGGCGCGGGGCATTGGTAGCATAATCCGTTATTAGTTTATGGAACCAGTCCAGCGTGGTCTCATTGTCCCTGAAATAGGTCAGAAATTGTTTTCGTGGCACCTTGCCATAGTCCACACAATAACGCGCAATATTACGCTCACAGTTTTTAAACTCGACCATACAGTTACGCAAGGCTGCCGATAAGGCTTCAACTTTGACAGGCGGAAGTTTAATTTGTAACAGCTCATCGCATAGTTTTCGGCGGTTACGCAACGCCTGTTTGCTGCCAATACCGTGCTTGTCACTGGCTTTGGTCAAGGCATTCCAAGTGCGTCTCATACGCCGAAACCGAATAATCGCATCATCTGCGTCAGGCCCGCTCGGCGATTCTTCTTCCTCAGCCGCATTCTGTCCCGGTTTGCCCGGAGTTGCGATGGTCTGGTCATCCAATGCGTTTAATTCCATGAAATCAACCACAAACTCGCTCAGCTTCATATCCCCCGCTTCAAATGCTTCCACATAATCGAGAAACTGACGAATGGCAACTGGGGTGATTGCAAAAGCGGCAGCACTTTGTCGGTTTCCCGCTTCAATACGTTTTGCCAGCGCAACTTCATCTTCACGAGTCAACAACGGCACTGTTCCCATCTCGCGCATGTACATCCGCACCGGATCGGTGGTTCGTCCAAATTCGCTTTCCACCGCTGTTTTAAGCACGATGCTCACTTCTTCGGCAACTTCTTGATCTTCGGGATTGTCGCGCTTCAAGGACAAGCTATCGGTATCGGGGGCCTTGTCTGCAACCTCGATGCCCATGTCTATAATCATGTTGACAACAACTTCAATTTGGTCGGTGTCATGCATGTTTTCAGGCAGGTGATCGTTGATTTCTGTGTAGGTCAAAAACCCTTGATCCTTGCCTTTTAAGATGAGTTTTTTAAGATCAGAGGGCGTATTTTTTACTGTCGAAGGTGTGTCCGCCTTGACATCCGTGTCCAAATCATCAGCCAAGACATCAATAGCCATATCACCGGTCATTACATCACCATCTTTGTTGGTGTCGAGAGTATGGGGTTTTTTGTTGCTCATAAACTGGTAGCTATCTCATAAAATTGGAAAGGAAATCAGCCCCCGCATAAGGGGTTCGCAGAATATTGCGAAAATGCGACCGCCGATTGTACACCAAAAGACAAATATTTAAGTCATTTTTTTAACCTTCCTAGCCTGCCCATGACCCTGGTCTCGAACCTTTCTGATTATTCGTTTCTGGTATTTAATGATGCGATTAACGCTGTTTTTTCAACCGCTGTCATCTTGTTAATGTCTATTTGGCGAAATTTTTCAATCGTAGCTTCTCGGTCTTGCTCTTGCTGGCTTTCCAATATTCGTTGTATCGTATCCCTGAATTGGGCTTCAAGCACGTCATCGTCTATGAAAGTGGGGCGTATGGCAAGATTTTCCAGATAGCCATGATATATAGAATCTCGAAACAACTCTAACAATCGTGCCGTCGTTTGCTCATGTTGGTTTTGAATGAGTTCAATCATTTTAACCAACACCTCAGACCCTTTGATTTGAATCTGTTGCAACGCGCTAAAATTATCAATCACCAACGCGAGCTGCGGGTTTTGTAACAACAAACTGGTGGCAAATGCCAGTGGCGAAATCTGCCCGGCGGCGGTCGGTTTATGTTTGTGGGGCAGTCGTGAATTCATTTTTGCGGTTTGCTGTTTGCCTAATTGTGTTTCGGTCTGCCCACTCAAGGAAGATAGACGGGCAAACATTCTGTTTTTTAGTATCCCGTCAGGCAGATTAAAGAGTAGGGGGTTGGTCAGACTTACTAGACGGGCTTTGCCATCCTCCCGCTTCATATCGACCTCGACAATTAAATGCTCAAACAGAAAATCGGGTAGCGGCGTTGCCTGTTGCACACGCTCGCCAAAGGCGGTAGCCCCTTCCGCACGCACTATCGTGTCTGGGTCTTCTCCATCAGGTAGAAAGAGGAAGCCGATTTGCCGACCATCCTGCATTTCTGGCAACGAAACCTGCAATGCTTTCCAAGCAGCCTGCCGTCCGGCACGGTCACCATCGAAACAAAATACCACTTCGGGGGCAAGGCGAAATAATCGTTGTAAATGGACACGCGTCGTCGCAGTGCCCAGCGTCGCCACCGCATTATCCACCCCAAATTGCGCCAGACTGATTACATCCATATAGCCCTCCACCACCACGCTTTTATTTGCCTTACCGATGGCACGGCGGGCACGGTGCAAACCATATAGCTCGGCACCTTTATGAAAGAACGATGTTTCTGGAGAATTAAGGTATTTCGGCTCACCCGCACCGAGAATCCGTCCACCAAACGCCACCACCCGTCCACGGTGATCTTCAATCGGAAAAATAATTCGCTTGCGAAACCTATCATAGCAGTTAAGCGCGGTGTCGCTTTGTTTCTGATTAGGAGTGGAGTCTTTGGCAGTAATCAGTCCGTTTTTGAGCAATTTTTGTCGCGCTGGTACGGTTGTTGCCAATGCTTGTGCTAAATCGTTCCAGCTATCCGGCGCAAAGCCAATACCGAAATCGGCCGCGATTTTGCCGTCCAAGCCGCGCTCCTGCAAATATGCAACGGCTTGGCTGGCATCGGCGTGTGTGCGTAGTTGTTGTTGAAACCAGCGATTGGCTTGCGCGACCATTTCGAGTAAATCATATACACCCTCTCCAGCGACTGCTACTGTTCCTGCCACACGTTGAGGCATCGGCAAACCGGCACCATCTGCCAACTCTTCAACGGCTTCGATGAATCTCAAATTCGCATAATCCATCAGGAAGCCAATGACAGTGCCATGTGCGCCACAGCCAAAGCAATGATAAAATTGTTTGCTCGGGCTGACCGTGAAGGACGGTGTTTTCTCCTCATGGAATGGACAACATGCCTGAAATTCCTTGCCTTTTCGTGTCAGTGGCAAGCGCCGATCAATAATATCAACGATATCCACCCGTGCTATCAGTTGGTCAATAAAATCGTTTAGGATTTTGCCGCTCATGTTCAGGATTCTACTTTGAAAACGACCTTAGGACATCTCTGTTCATTGTCTTGTCAACCCAAAGCTCAAATGTCCACAGGTCAATCGGGCTTAAAAAGGCTTGTATGTAGCAATCAAATGAGGTAATTAGCCTATTTTTTTGATTTAGGATTATACAATGAACAGCAAGCCAACCGCCTCCATTCTCCATCATTTCTCGACAGATTAAAGACCCAGAGTCAATCGGCAAAAAAAGCATGAACTGCAAGACATTTTCTTTATCATGCTTTGTGCGGTTATATGTGGAGCAGATAATCGGGGGGGCTATTGAATAGTTTGGTAACGCTCAGGAATCTTGGTTCACCGAACTGCTCGGTTTGTAGCATGGGATTCCCTCGTACGACACCTTCGGTGATGTATTTGCAGCCATTGATAGCACCCAATTTAGTGATTGTTTTTCGGTTATTCTGGCAACCCTATGGGTATAGATTAAGTTTTCCACAATGAAACAGAATTGAAACGCGATAGTTTTTGAAGTTTCTAAATCCTCTGGCAACTGATTTTATGGACTGAATCTTTGAATTAAATCCTTCTGCGGTCGCATTGGTGATGCGATGTTTCAAGTAGGTCATTATGTTATCGAGATGGTTTTTCAGCATCTTGCAACTGATATGACCGGCTTTAGACGTGAATGTGTCGCCCACCAGTACCCTTTCTTAAAGAATGCTTGGGCTGGTTTATCATCGCAGTAAGTCCACAGTTCAAGCAACGTCTCTTTGATTGCCCAATCTCGGGCGACCTTCAACCCCTTTGATTGAAGGCAAGAAAAAGTGGCTTTATCTTTTTCACTCCAGTTGTTGGGACTGTGTAACCATGTATAGCGAGACCCGACCAAATCATCGATACCAGCGGCTCTTAATGTTACCTAATTACCACCATAGATAAGTCGCTCTTACCTGTATATAATCACAGTCTATCTATTTAATTCATAAGGGGTATGTCATGGCGCGTAATAAGGTGCAATTCCAGAAAGGGGTTAGTTTGAACGATTTTATCAAACAGTACGGTACCGAAGCCCAATGCTTCGATGCGCTTTATGCTTGGCGGTGGCCCAAAGGGTTCCAGTGTCCGGCCTGTGGTCACGACAAGTGCTGCCAGTTAACCAATCGCAAACTTCAGCAGTGCAATCGCTGCAATCGCCAGACATCACTGACGGCTGGAACCATCTTTGAATCCACCAAACTACCGCTCACGCTATGGTTCCAGGGTATCTATCTGATCACGCAGGACAAGAAAAGCATCTCGGCCATGAAACTGCATCGTCACCTGGGTATTTCTTACAATGCCGCCTGGCGGATGAAGCACAAGCTTATGCAGGTGATGATGGAGCGGGATCACAATAACAAACTATCCGGGTTGATTGAATTGGATGATGCTTACTTGGGCGGCGAACGTACTGGGTGCAAGCCGGGACGTGGTGCTGCCGGTAAGACGCCTTTTGTGGCGGCGGTGGAGACCACCGCCGAACATTGCCCAGTTCGGGTTAAGTTGTCGGTCGTAAAGGGTTTCCGCACCGAAGCGATTAAGTCATGGAGTCAGCAACATCTGACCGAGGGCAGTACTGTTATCTCCGATGGTTTGGCGTGCTTTAATGCCGTTGTCGAGGCTGGTTGCTTGCATGACAAGATTGTGTGCGGCGGCGGGAGAGCGTCTGTCGAAAAACCCGAGTTCTATTGGGTCAATACGATTCTGGGTAACTTAAAGAGCTCCTTACGCAGTACCTAATCATGCTATTCGACCTAAATATGCTCAGCGATACTTGTCGGAATTTCAGTATCGTTTCAATCGTCGTTTTGATTTGAACGACCTCATTCCCAGACTTGCTTGCGCGGCACTCAGAACGCCACCGATGCCGGAAAACTTGCTGAAGATAGGCTTATGTTAGGTGGTAATTAGGATGACTTATGCTCAATTAAAAGGGCATCTGCGAACGAGTATTGGGCGGTTTGTTTCCAAGACATTTGACGGTATCCTCAAGGGTTTATTGAATGAACGCTATTTTACCATTTTAGTCGTGCCCCGGGTGGATTTATGCAAAGGTCTCATAAAGTTTATGCCATTTTTCTGAATTAGATTTAACTCCTTTTGACTCTAATACAAACCAATTGCCATGCTTATCTTTCAGATAAAAATCTCCATGATGATTAGGGTGTTTTCGCCCTTCCCACTTTTCCCGAATACGTTCAACAACAAATCCTAATGTCGTCAAATATCTTTTTAGCAATAGCTCTGTAATTGAACCACTGACATATCCTTGTGCATTTGGGCTTAATTTTAAGGCATCAAGAAAAACGTCTAATGTTGTTTTGAATGCTTTGGTTACAAAAGTTTCTAATCGCTTTACAATATTCACATATTCTCCATTTTTTATACATTATTTTGTCGGTATCGTGCTTTCAGACATTAAAAATACGATGTTATCTGCTCGCCGTAGAGAACAGTTGGAAAAAATTATTCGTGGTAGCAGTTGCCAGTTGCTCTAGCGACTCGTTACGAATTTGTGCTAGTAATTCGGCGGTATGTTTAACATAACTCGGTTCGTTGGTTTTGCCACGCAGGGGAACAGGAGCAAGGTAGGGCGCATCGGTTTCCACTAACATCCTGTCCAAAGGCATTTTTTTTGCCACATCCCTGAGTGATTCCGCATTCTTGAAGGTTACAATACCTGAAAATGAAATATAAAAACCGATGTCCAGCGCGCGTTTTGCGGTATGCCAATCTTCGCCGAAACAGTGCATGACCCCACAGCAGGATTTTGCGTCCAGCTGCTCAAGCATATCCATCGTGTCATTTGCCGCAGCACGGGTATGAATAATCAGTGGTTTTTGGCATATTTTTGCGGCTTCAATGTGGTTTTCAAAACGTTGCCGCTGCCAGTTTAATTCGCCTTCGCTTCTAAAATAATCCAAGCCGGTCTCACCGATGGCAATCACCTTTGGATTTTCAGCCAGCGTCACCAGTTCTTTGCAACTCGGCTCATGGCAGTCGCTGGCATTGGGATGCACCCCGACCGATGAAAAAATATGCGCGTTGTTTGCCGCCAGATTTTCAATCTGGGGATAATCCTCGAGATTGACGGCGACACACAACATATAGTCAACATGATTATCCCGTGCGCGCAACAATACGCCGTCCAAATCTTGTGATAAGGCTTCAAAATTGATATGACAATGAGAATCGACTAGTTGCATGTGCGTAATTTGTATGCGGTTATCGTGCCACCATAACCCGTTGGAATGCCAGCATCAAATCTTCGAGAGCAAGCTGCTCATTGAGTGGCTCATGAGCGATGCGCCGGTAGTGACTGATTCTATCATAAAGACCGTACAACCTTTCAACACAAACCTGTTCACAGTCAATCATAATGAGCTCACGCCAATGCGGTTTGACCCCAACAACACAAAACTGGATTAATTCGCCTACAAAGCGATGTAGCCAGACCAATAGCTGTCCAAAATCCAACTTGTTGAGCTGTCCGGCAAGCTCAACCGCACTCACCCGTCTTGCCCCGATTTCAGATAACCCTTTGAGGCAATTTTGATAGTGCTGCAAAAACCCACTGTCGACTAATTGTTGCGCCTCTAACGGGCTTCCATTCGTCAGCGTTAATGCTAGATTGCTTTGTTGCTCGGAAAGATGTTGTGTCAGCAAGGCTAAAGCATGTTCTTTACTCGGAGTTGCCAGCGTATGTGCTATGCAACGGCTACGAATTGTTGCGGGTAGGCGGCTGGGGTTTGCGGTAACCAAAATGAAAATCGAATCGGGTGGCGGTTCTTCGAGCAGTTTTAATAACGCATTCGCAGCGTTGATATTCATGCAATCCGCAGGCAAGATGAGTGCCACTTTGGCTACCGAAATATGTGCATGCGTTAAAAACTGCTCGATCAATTTTCGTACTTGAGCAATCGAAATAACACGTCCGTATTTTGTCTTCTTGTCCATTTCCTTGCTATCCAGATAACGATGGCTGTAATTGGCTAACAATGGTAGTCGACCCTCGGCAGACTCCAATTCAGTCGTTATAACATGAAAATCTGGATGCGTGGCAGCGACAAACAAGCGACAATTTTGACACCGCCCACATGGGGTATTGTCCTGTTCTGATACTTCAGAGCATAAAAGTGATTGACATAATGCAACGGCAAATTCCCGCTTCCCTATGCCAGCCTGTCCATTGATCAAAAGACCGTGATGCTGTTTATTGCTATCTCGGGTCAGCCTGTCCCAATCAAACTGTTGCCATAAAAAAATCATTGCCTGTCCTATGTCGGTTGCTGTGGTCGGTTGGTATGGGTTAATTGTATTCAATTTGAGTGTAGCATATTGACTAGAATGGGGATTGGAAAACTCGAATTCTAAATTAGATGCCTATTTAGTCAGCCCTTAAAAACCGACCTAACAAGTAAAAATATATTTCAAGCGGCAGCTCAGCGAACGTGAATCAACCTTGAATCAAATGGACCAAGGGCTTTTTACCAAAAATATGGACAAAACGTGCTTTTTTAAGCCATAAATAGCAGACGTGACAAAAAACCAGCCACTTTCTCAAATTCCAGGCGCAAGCAGCCATTAAAGCATTGATTTCATCGCCAACTTGTCCTTTAAGCCTGTTTCTGGATAACCTAAAATCGGATTTCAAATGCCCAATAATGGGTTCTATGGCAGCCCGTCGCTTACACAATTTGCGTTTCTTATCTCTTTGATAACGATTGTCTTTTTTCAGGGCTTTGCTGGGCAGGATAATGTCCGTATCGCCCACTTGTTTAACCCCACAATAGCCTCTGTCGCAGACCGCTTGTTTGATGGGTTTTGTTCTGTTGCTATTGGCTTGTTTTATCGCATCGGGTAGGGTTTTTGCATCATGCTGGTTTTTCTTATGGCTGACAACGCCGACAATGATGTTACTGTCTTTGGCCGAGACGATGGATACTTTGTTGCCGTATTCATAGCGTTTGTGGTCTTTGCCTTTAGAAATCACATAAGCATGGGGTTCGTGCAGGGAATAAATTTTGTTTTTGTCTTTGGGTTGTTGTGCCAACACCCGTTGATAGAGCAAGAAGTCTGGTTGATAGGTTTCAAGCAGTCCGTGTTGGGGTAGTTTTCTTTGTAGTTCTCGGATTAGAATATGGGCAATCGTTCGCAATCGTTTCAATGCCATTTTAGCGGATGCGCGCTTTTTAACATGGCGGAAGTGGCGAATGCGTAAGCGGCAGTTTTTAACTTCTTTTACGAAGGTTCTGCGTTGTTTGATGCCATGTTTTTTCGCCAATTTGTTGAGACGGTTGATAATTTTGATGGCTAGTTTAGAATCAGTCGGATAGGTGATGTTTTTTTCCTGTACGGTGGTGTCAATCAAAACAGTGTTTTCATTGGCTTTTTTGCCGTGCAACATCACACTCATCTTAAAAATGAGTTCAAAACCTGCGACACCGATTCTGTTTCTAAAATGCACCAGTTCGGTTGCATTGCAAGGCACGTTTGGGGTGTAGGTTGGATAACCGCAGAAGTATTGATAATACGGATTACGCTTGAACTGTAAGACCACATTCTCATCGGACAGGTTTTCCAGTTGTTTGAGCATCAGCAACCCGACCATTAAGCGTATTGGTTTTGAGGGTCTGCCGTTATCGTGGCAATAGTGTTTGCTAAATGCATCCTCGAAGACCTTCCAGTCGATGACGTTGGCTAATTGGATTAAAGGGTCTCGTGGGTCTAATTGAGAGAACAATTCGGTATGAAACAGATTTTGTTGCCCTGTGTTTGGGGTAGATGGAGTCAGCATAATTTTTTAACTAAAACGACCAGAAAACAACGGTTATTCTAACATAAAGCGGTTGATTTGGTTAATGGTTTTGTTTGTTTTATTGATATAAATCAAACTGTTTAGATGTTTTTAAGGGCTGACTATTTAATCCCCTTACAAAACCCAGATCGCGTTTTAACTAATTTCCTGTGGCATCTTTCAATAATTGCCCAATAGGGTATGATTTAAGGCAATTAGCAGGGTCTTTGTCGCATAGTTATTGACCTGAACGGGCATTATCCGTATATTCCGCCTCCTTAATGAGCTTGTCGGTGTATAAGTACATGTTAAAGTACATGCGATAAAACTTAATCAGTTTCGGGGTATAGCGCAGCCTGGTAGCGCGCCTGCTTTGGGAGCAGGATGTCGGGAGTTCGAATCTCTCTACCCCGACCAGTTAATAGATGTTCTTGTCATAATCAACCTGATCCGTTGCGCCCGTAGCTCAACCGGATAGAGCAACGGCCTTCTAAGCCGTAGGTTACAGGTTCGAGTCCTGTCGGGCGCACCATACAATATTCGTTTATAATGAGATGATCTGGCGGTTAAGCACAAAGATTGAATATGGTGAGCGTAGCTCAGTTGGTAGAGCCCCGGATTGTGATTCCGGTCGTCGTGGGTTCGAGTCCCATCGTTCACCCCAGTCACTGTTGACCACTTGAACTGCCTTGTGGCGGTCATCAACAGAATTGACAGCCGAACAGAGCGCAATAGCGGTTATTTGTGCGAGAGTGGCGGAATTGGTAGACGCGCTGGATTTAGGTTCCAGTGGGGTAACCCGTGAGAGTTCGAGTCTCTCCTTTCGCACCATCCGATAAGGTGTTGGTGGCATGTCCGTCCGAGTACGATTGTAAAGTCATCGGATCGATCGTTTAAATAATTAAAGAGGTATCAATTATGCAAGTTTCGGTTGAAGAATCGGGCGTTATAGAACGCAAACTAACCATTTCTGTCGCACCAGAAAAAATCGAAACAGAAGTTGCTCTGCGGCTACAAAAGATGTCCAAGAAGGCCCATGTTGCAGGCTTTCGTCCGGGCAAAGTACCGCACAGCATCATAAAACAGCGGTTTTCTCCGTCCGTGACCTCCGATGTCGTTAACGAAACCATCAATTCCAGTTGCCGAGATGCTGTACGCCAGGAGAAACTCCAGTATGCTGGGTTAGTGTCCATTGACTCCGTCCCCTACGAAGCAGGCAAAGCATTGGAATATGTTGCCACGATTGAGGTGTTTCCAGAGATAACTACGCTGACTTTGGAGGGCGAAACCATTGAAAAGCCAGCCGTTGAGATTACCGATGAGGATGTGCTTAACACCATCGAAAATATCCGAGAACAAAGGGCTGAATTCATTGATACGGACGATAAAGCGGTGGTGGAAGACAATTTAGTCGTGGATTTTGAAGGTCGAATTGAAGGCGAATTATTTGACGGAAGCAGTGTCACAGATGTTTCATTTATTCTCGGTAGCGGAGACATGCCGGAGCAAATTGACCGCGAATTGATTGGCGTCAAACAAGGCGACACTAAAATCATTGTTGCCACGCTTCCCAAAGAGTACAGTAACTCGGAGATTGACGGAAAAGAGGTTGAGTTCACGGTGACGGTACATGCCGTCCAAAAGGCGAAACTACCGCTGGATGATGAGCTTATCGAGTTATGCGGGATTACTGATGGTAGCATTGAAACACTGAAGAAAAACATCGCAACAAATCTGCAATATAGGCTGGATGTACGACTACGAACTGTATTACATAACAGCGTACTGAATGTGCTACACGAGAAAAACAAAGCGATTGAAGTGCCGCAGTTTTTGGTCGAGAAGGAGATTGACCGTGCGGTGGAAAAGATGCTCGACCAATGGAAGCATCTGGTGTTGTTAAAGGATAAAATCAAGCGTGATGATTACGCCGAAGAAGCGAAAAAAAAAGTTATTGTGGCATTAACCATGCAAGCCGTTATCGAGAAATTCAACATCGAGATTGATCAACAGAAAGTGCGCACCCACATCACGGATTTGCCGATGTATCCTGAATGTAGTGACGGGTATGCTGGATGGTGTCGTGCAAATATGGATGTGGTAGAAAATGTGGAAGAGATAACCCTTGAAGATCAGGTTATCGCTCATATATTGGAAACAGCAACCGTTGTGCAGAAAGAAATGCCGCTTGACGTTTTTATGAATCCTTTATGAATCCACGGAATGTTTAACCAATATTCAGTCGCCGATAAATCATGGTAAATTTATCGCGAATGATTAAACTTAAAACGCATATAATTTTCAAACTCTAAAACATGCAATTTCCTTCCACAACCGCTGAGCGGATAACTGATACAATAGGTGTGCCGATGGTGGTGGAATCTACCGGACGCGGTGAACGGGCGTATGATATTTATTCCCGATTGCTGAAAGAGCGAGTGATATTTCTGGTCGGTCAGATTGATGACCACATGGCAAACCTGATTGTGGCACAGATGCTGTTTCTTGAATCAGAAAATCCCGAGAAGGATATTGCACTGTATATCAATAGCCCGGGAGGCACAGTTTCTGCTGGTTTGGCAATTTATGATACCATGCAGTTTATTCGACCCAAAATTAGCACCGTGTGTGTCGGGCAGGCAGCGAGCATGGGTGCATTGATTTTAGCGGGCGGACACAAAGAAAAACGACATGCGTTGCCCCATTCCAGAATTATGATTCATCAGCCTATGGGCGGTTCTCAGGGACAGGCTTCTGATATTGAAATTCAAACCAAAGAGATATTAAATATGCGGGAAAGACTGAATCAGATATTATCTAACCATACTGGACAACCCCTAGACACCATCAAAACTGATACCGACCGCGATCATTTTATGAGTACCCTCGAAGCCGAGAAATATGGCATAATTGATTCAACTTTGACGAAAAGGGAATAGTCATCAAGTATCTAGCTGGCCTTTTGTGGTGAACACCCGATGCGATAATCATTCAACATGACAAACAAATCCTCAGATAAAAACGATACGCTACATTGCTCCTTTTGTAGCAAAAGTCAACATGAGGTTAGAAAGCTCATTGCCGGTCCCTCTGTATTCGTGTGCGATGAATGTGTGGAGTTATGCAATGTCATTATTCGTGACGAAATTACCGATGATGGGACTAAGACAACACAGTTTCCAGTACCTCGAGAAATTCACGCAATTTTGGACGAATATGTGATTGGTCAACAGAATGCAAAAAAAATACTCTCGGTTGCTGTCTATAACCATTACAAGCGAATCGGCAACGAGGAAGTTAGTTCCGAAGTTGACATATCTAAAAGCAATGTTTTATTGATAGGACCGACTGGTTCGGGCAAAACATTGCTTGCAGAAACCTTAGCAAAGCAATTAAATGTTCCGTTTACTATTGCTGATGCGACAACATTAACCGAAGCGGGCTATGTCGGCGAGGATGTTGAAAACATCATCCAAAAATTACTACAAACGTGCGATTACAATGCTGAGAAAGCGCAGGTTGGGATTGTTTATATTGATGAAATTGACAAGGTTTCGCGCAAATCCGAAAACCCATCGATTACTCGGGATGTATCTGGAGAAGGCGTTCAGCAAGCCTTATTAAAGCTCATCGAGGGCACTATCGCTTCTATTCCACCACAAGGCGGCAGAAAACACCCTCAGCAAGAGTTCGTACAAGTCGATACCCGCAATATCCTATTCATCTGTGGTGGTGCTTTTTCCGGCATAGAAAAAGTTATTCAAGAGCGAACAGAAAAATCTGGTATTGGATTTGGTGCTGATATTAAAGAAAAATCGGCACAAGAGCGTACCAGCGAATTGCTTGACCGATTGGAACCAGAAGATTTGGTAAAATATGGATTGATACCAGAATTTGTCGGGCGGTTGCCTGTCATTGCCACCTTGGATGAGCTGGAAGAGGACTTGCTGGTGCGAATTCTGGTCGAGCCCAAAAATGCACTTACCAAACAATATCAGACTTTGTTCAAGTTTGAAGGGGTGAAGCTGGAATTTCAAAAAAAGGCATTGCATCAAATAGCACAAAAGGCAATGAATCGCAAATCTGGTGCCCGAGGATTGCGCTCGATAATGGAAAATGCACTGATTGAAACGATGTATGAATTGCCGTCAAAGGAGGGCATACAAAAAGTGGTAGTTGATGAATCAGTGATTACCGAAGATGCGCGACCCTTATATGTCTTTGAAGATAAGAATAACAAAAAAGCCGTAGCAGGCTCTTCAGCATGATGCAAATTTAGGTTGTTGTTCGCACTATATTTTGCATACACCCCGTTTATACCAACCATTCAGGTCATTAAATTTAATACGACAGAGCCATGATTGATAGTAAAGCCGCAAAACCCCTTACACTACCCGTTTTACCGTTGCGGGATGTTGTTGTGTTTCCACACATGGTTATCCCGTTATTTGTTGGTCGGGCTAAATCCATAAAAGCATTGGAAGCAGCGATGGAACGTGGAAAGAGTATTTTGTTGGTCGCTCAAAAAGATGCCAATCATGATAATCCAACCGATGATGATATTTTTAGTGTTGGTACTATCGCCAACATATTACAAATGCTAAAAATGCCAGATGATACGGTCAAAGTATTAGTTGAAGGAGAGTGGCGAGCAAAAATCACACACCATATCCATGATGCCGATACTCCAGACGATTGTTTTATGTGTGAAGTCGAATTGGCGGATAACGCCTATGCTTATTCCAGAGAATCGGATATTTTGCTGCGAACGGTCATCGCTGAATTTGAAAATTACATCACCTTGAGTCCTAAAATTTCTCTGGAAATTTTAACATCGTTGAACGATATAGAAGATTTGGGTCGTGTTGCGGACATTATTGCCGCACATTTGAACCTAAAAAACGATGAAAAACAGACCATACTGGAACTATTTGATGTCCATAAGCGGCTCGAACATATACTTGGCGTGATGGACTCCGAGATTGATTTATTGCAGGTCGAGAAAAAAATTCGTGCTCGGGTAAAAACACAAATGAGCAAAAGTCAGCGCGAGTATTACTTGAATGAGCAAATAAAAGCGATTCAAAATGAGCTGGGAGATGCTGGCGAAGGGATTAACGAGAACGATGATATTGCAAAGAAAATTGCACAATCGGGTATGCCTGATGAGGCGATGGAAAAAGTCGAGAATGAATTAAAAAAGATGAAGATGATGTCGCCAATGTCGGCAGAAGCAACAGTGGTGCGAAATTATATCGACTGGCTACTAGCATTGCCTTGGGTCAACAAAACTCGAATTTCTAAAGATATTGTAAAAGCACAAAAAGTGTTGGATAACGACCACTATGGTTTGGAAAAAGTCAAAGATCGGATTTTGGAATATCTTGCAGTACAACAACGAGTCAACAAACCTAAAGCCGCTATTTTGTGTCTGGTCGGACCACCTGGTGTCGGTAAAACATCGCTCGGAGAGTCCATTGCGCGTGCGACCAACCGTAAGTTTATTCGGATGTCACTGGGTGGCGTTCGGGACGAAGCCGAAATTCGTGGGCATCGCAAGACTTATATTGGCTCTATGCCGGGCAAAATTATCCAGAATATGGCAAAGGCGAAAACAAAAAACCCGTTGTTCATGCTCGATGAAGTGGATAAGATGTCAATGGACTTTCGTGGCGATCCCTCTTCGGCTTTACTAGAAGTACTCGACCCGGAACAAAATGATAAATTTGATGACCATTATTTAGAAGTGGGCTATGACTTATCCGATGTCATGTTTATCGCAACCGCGAACACACTAAACATACCTAATCCACTGTTGGATCGCATGGAAGTGATTCGTATTTCTGGATATACCGATGAAGAAAAGCTGGAGATTGCGGGGCGTTATTTAATTCCTAAACAAAGGAAAAATAACGGTTTAAAGCAACGCGAGGTTAAGCTTGGCAATGATTCTGTTAAACAAATAATTGCGTCCTATACCCGGGAAGCGGGTGTGCGAAATCTCGAAAGAGAAATTTCAAAAATTTATAGAAAAGTGGTCAAACAGTTGTTGATTGATAAGAAAACCAAAACAGTGAATATTACGCCAGCGTGTTTGGAGAAATATCTTGGCGTGCAACGATTCCGCAGAAATGCCATAGAAAAGGAAAATAAGACTGGTCAGGTTGCTGGGCTTGCGTGGACCGAGGTGGGCGGGGAATTGCTGACCATTGAGGCGGCTGTCATGCCGGGCAAGGGAAAGCGTGTTTATACGGGTAAGCTGGGAGATGTTATGCAGGAATCGATTACTGCGGCAATCAGTGTCGTACGAAGTCGTAGTCACCAGTGGGGAATCGATCCGAGTTTTTATGAAAAAAAAGATATTCATGTGCATGTTCCTGAAGGTGCGACACCCAAAGATGGACCGAGTGCGGGAATTGGAATGTGTACTGCCATCGTTTCAGCATTAACTGGAATTCCAGCGTTATCAACGGTGGCAATGACCGGCGAAATTACACTTCGTGGAGAGGTTTTACCGATTGGCGGTCTCAAAGAAAAGCTTCTGGCGGCGCATCGTGTGGGCATAAAACGGGTCATCATCCCAGATGAAAACCTGCGTGATTTGCAGGAAATTCCAGAAAAAATTCGACAAGAGCTAGACATAAAATCGGCAAAATGGATTGATGAGGTGATTGAACTTGCGCTGGAGCGGACACCGGAAAAGTTTGTAGAGAAAGGGGGTGGTAAGGATAAAGTGAAGAACAAATCGAAAAACTCAGACGATACACAATCTGGTTTAACGGCACATTAATCATTTCCCGTTGCTTTGTTGGAATACTGATTGTATTTTAGTGAAATATCGAGTGGTTACGCAAATTAAATCGCCTGTAATGCCGTAAGTCAGCATCTGGTTTTGGAAACTTCTGTTCGATATAGATATTATCTCGAGATAAATTGCAAGGAAAATAAAGGTTAGATAGTCGCTATTTTTATTGCTTTTCGGACACCATTTTTATTATGATTGCGTCTGTTCTATGTGATGGGTGACTACCAAGCGGTTTAAAGAAGTTGCTCAATCACCAATTACCACGAACAATCACCATAGTTATCAATGGGTCGGTGGCACAGTTACAGGCAACCCTGAAAGGGTTGTTTGTATTTTTAACTAATTATGAGAAAACAATAACATGAACAAAACAGAACTAATTGAAGCAGTGGCAATGCAAGCAGGTTTGCCCAAAGCAGATGCTGGCAAAGCCGTAGATGCTACTTTCGATGCGATTGAAGGTGCGTTGTCAGGTGGAGATTCGGTGTCCTTGATTGGCTTTGGAACGTTCGCTATTTCTAACCGAAAAGCGCGTACTGGGCGTAATCCACGCACTGGAGAAACCATCCAAATAGCCGCCTCACGGGTCGCCAAGTTCAAAGCAGGAAAAGGGCTTAAGGATGCCGTGAACTAATGCACTTGGGGTGCTTAGCTCAGCTGGTAGAGCATCGCCCTTACAAGGCGAGGGTCGCAGGTTCGATCCCTGCAGCACCCACCATGTTTAGGAGCGGTAGTTCAGTTGGTTAGAATGCTGGCCTGTCACGCCGGAGGTCGCGGGTTCGAGTCCCGTCCGCTCCGCCAATATAAAAAATGCGAGAACTGCCCCGTTTCGCATATTTTTATATTGGGCAATATGGAAAAGTAATGTCGTAGATAAGTGCCCTTATCGAGAAGCAAAAAAGGAACAAAAAATCACCCATTTACCAAGATGGCACATTGTTTCTGTCATTGGCTACCATCTGTCATTGGCTACCATTCGTGGTAGGCATGTCGATTTTGGCTTTAGTTTTTAATATGTACCCATCAATTTAGATGACTTTCGGGAAACATCAATGCTGACCGCAATACGCGAGCGTGCAACAGGCTGGATTGCTTGGGTAATCGTCATCCTGATTACCATTCCTTTCGCGCTCTGGGGAGTGAACTCCTATTTTCAGGGTGTCAATGAAATTTCTGTGGCAACGGTAAATGGCGAGGAGATTTCCAATTACGCCTATCAAGACGCACTGTTAACGCAACGGCGTTTATTGATAGATCGTTTTGGCAGTCGTTTTGACCCGACGTTGCTGGACAACATCAACCTTAAAAAACAAGTAGTTCAAACTTTGGTGGATCGAGAATTGTTGTCGCAATTTATCGACGAGCAGAACTTCCGTATTTCCGATGCTCAGTTGAGCAATATCATTCAAACATCACCAGAGTTTCTTGAGGATGGTGTATTTAATCAGGCGCTCTATTTGCGGTTGTTAAATGCTAACAGGTTGTCTGTTCAGGAATTTGAACAAACACAAAGACGAAATGGAATGATTAATCAACTTCAGCAAGGGATTAACGATTCGGCATTTTTCACCGACATGGAACGAGATTACCTTTTGATGCTCGACCAACAAATCCGAACCACGCAATATGCGGTGTTACGGGTCGACGAGTTTATAGACGAATTTGATGTAACCGATGATGATGTTAAAGCATATTATGAACAAAATATCAGTCGCTATCAAACCGAATCCAGAATAAAGGTCAATTATATTGAGCTATCTGTTGGGTCGCTGTCCTCATCGATTACACCAAACGAAGAGCAGATTAGTGCGCTGTACGAGGAAACCAAAGGGCAGTATAAACAAGCAAGGAGCCGTGAAGCCAGCCATGTTTTGGTGAGCATGAACGAGTCAGACAGTGAGGACGAAAAACAGCGCAAACTAAAGTTAGCTAACGATATTCTAACAAAAGCGAATCAGGGCGAAGACTTTGCGGTTTTGGCACAACAGTATTCAGATGACCCCGGCTCTAAGGAAAATGGCGGCGAGCTTGGTGTCATTGTCAAGGGTCAGATGGTCAAGCCCTTTGAAGATGCGGTGTTTGAAATGGTTGAGGGGGAAATCAAAGGCCCGGTTGAGTCGCGGTTCGGCTATCATATTATCAAATTAACATCGCTGTCAGATGAACACCAGCAAACTCTTGAGCAGGTACGGGAGCAGGTTTTAGTCGCTGAAGTGAAGTTGCAAGCCGAAAGGTTGTTTGCCGAGCTTGTGGAACCATTCAAAAATGTAGTCTTTGAAGACCCTGATAATTTAACCACTGCAGCAGATGAGATGAATTTGCCGATTCAAACCAGCGATTGGTTTACAGCATCTGAAGGTGGCGGTGTCGCCGAACATGCAGCGGTTCGGCAAGTCTCTTTTTCCGAAGACATGCTCAATGAAGGATTGGTTAGTTCAGCAATTGAAATTGGATTTGACTCGCTGATTGCGGTGCAAAAATCTGAATACCAAGCGGCACATGCACAATCTGTTGATGATGTTAAAAACGATATTGTTGCGAGCATAAAACATGAAAAAGCCAGCACTAAACTACAACAAGTTGGTTCCGGTTTGTTGGATACCTTAAAATCATCGGAACAAAACAAGAAAAGCTGGGAATACTTGATTCAGCAACAAAGTTTGGAGGCATTGATGCTACCGAATAAAAGATCTGACATTCCAGCCAATCTGACTCACTTAGGAGATGCCGCATTTACATTGCCAGCACCAAAAGAAGGTGGTGTTCAATTTGGTGGACTAACACTCGACAATGGTGATTACGCACTGTTTGTGCTTGAACAAGTCGAGTCCGGTGACTTGGTTGCAGTCGAGGAGGAACAGCGTAGTGCGGTAGAGTTGCAATTATTAGATCGAGATGGTAGCCGTATGTTTGAACAATTCATGGAAGAACTTAGAAAAAACGCCAACACCACGATTTTGGAACAACGACTTTAGCGGTTAGCGAATCACGAAAACGTTCTTGGGATTATCCGCACCGCTCCAGAGACAATTAACGCGATACCTATTCCACTGAGCAGTCCGGCAGTATGTGCCGTGTTAGCTATACTCAGTCCAAAGAGCATCTCCAGTATTCCCGACCAGCAGATTAAAAACCAACCGAGCATGAGTTTAACAATAGCTGGATTCAGACGTACTCCAAAACCCGGGTTCGTCAGACTCTGTATCCAGACATAGCCAAAATAACCATAAATAACACCTGACATCCCACCAAACACAGGGCCCGAGACAAAATACTGGGACATGTTCGAAATAATGCTAACGACCAGTGTCAGCGTACCCAATAGCAGCACGCCCTGTCGCCATTCAATGAGCCGTCCAAGCTCCCACACCCACAGCATATTAAAAACAATATGAAACAGATTAAAATGTAAGAATATCGGGGTGAGCAAACGCCAGTATTGACCGTTAAGAATTTCAGGCAGTGTCGGGGTGATGTATTCAGAAATGAGCAATGGTGCAATAATGCGTTGATTGATGATGTTCATCAATAAATAAACCACAACAGCCACCGTTACTAGCCCCATAGTAAGTGGCGGATGCTTAGGAATCATAAATCAATCTCCACGCACTCACTATCGTCTAAAGTAACCTGTTTGGCTTGATAGATTGTACTGATTTGACCCTTGTCGATAACCCTCATGGTGATGATCGATTATCAGGCTAATATTTGATGACAAAAACTGTTGCCGATATGACAAGCAAGACACCAAGAATAATATAAGCAACAGCACGGGTAGATAATGCACCATATTCATCGGCTTGCTCGAGTACTTGCTCATGCGACAACGGCTTTTCATCGTTACGTTTATGACGATAAACCAGTGCCACCACGATGATTACGCTCAGTGTAAGCAAAAGTTTAGTCAACATATTCTTTCTGACGCATAATCACCAGGCGGTAATTGTAAATAATAGCCACTGATTTCGAGTTGACGCATGACATGATTAACATCGGCATGAATCAAACGCCGTTCTTTGGTGAGTTCGATGTCCAGCACAAAATCGAGTGTGCCAAGCAAATCTAAAAGCGACTTCGGAACAGCATCAAAATGCTCTTTAGCAATGAGATAAAGATATGTCTTTTCCTTACGGAGACTCTTGTATATCCAAGTGTGCATGGCATCATTTTACATGATACCACCCATATACGTCCATATACACTTTATAACAACAGAAATTTGGAATGGGCATTGAAAGTTGGGATTAAGGTGGTTGCACGACACCATGCTAATACAGCCTTCAGTTCAATCCGTATTCTCGGTGATGTCAAGTTCTAATCGTATATCGAGTAATTTTCGTGCGTTTGTGGCGGCTTGTTTGACTTGCTGTGGAGCTGTCCCGCCGATATGGTTGCGGACATTAACCGAACCTTGCAAATCAAGCACGCTATAAACATCCTGTTCAATGTATGAGCAAAACGATTGTAGTTGCAAGAGAGAGAGATTAGTTAAAGCGAGACCTTGTTCTGTCGCATGGTTGACCACTTTTCCGACTATTTCATGGGCATCGCGAAACGGTATATTTTTCTTGACTAAATAATCAGCCAAATCGGTTGCGGTTGAATATCCGCTTGCGGCAACAGTATACATTTTATCGCGATTAAATTTGATTGCGGGAAACAGGGCACAAAAAACACGTAGGCAAATAAGCACCGTATCGACCGTATCAAACAGGGGTTCTTTGTCTTCCTGATTATCGCGGTTATACGCCAGCGGTTGTGCTTTCATCAACATCAGCAACGACATTAAATTGCCACTAACTCGTCCGCATTTTCCGCGTACTAGCTCAGCAACATCGGGGTTTTTTTTCTGTGGCATGATACTAGATCCAGTGCAAAACTCATCACCGAGGTCGACAAAACCAAACGCATCAGATGACCACAACACCAACTCCTCGGCGATGCGGGAAAAATGCACCATGAACAGTGCCGCATGAGCGGTGAATTCAATAACGAAATCACGGTCTGATACCGCATCTAACGAGTTTAAGCTCACACTGTCAAACCCGAGTTCTCGGGATGTCATGTCGCGGTCAATCGGATAGCTGGTGCCTGCCAGTGCTGCACTACCCAGTGGACAAACATTGATGCGCTGTCGGCACTCTCGAAAACGTTGATAATCGCGCTGTAACATTTCATTCCAAGCCAGAATATGATGCCCCAATGTGACCGGTTGTGCTACTTGCAGGTGGGTATAACCCGGCAGGATAATCTCCGCCTGATGGTCGGCTAGATTGACGAGCGTATATTGCAATTCGGTTAATTGTCGGCAAATCGCATCCACTTGAGGGCGCAGGAACAGCCGCATATCTGTGGCAATCTGATCATTACGTGAGCGACCAGTATGCAGTTTTTTACCCGCATCACCAATTTTCGAGGTCAATGCGGCTTCAATATTCATGTGTACATCTTCGAGCGATTCGGACCATACAAAGGTGTTGTTTTCGATATCATCGCGAATCTGTTTCAATCCCTTTTCGATGGATTCAAACTCGGCTACAGTAATCACGCCATGACTCGATAACATACGCGCATGTGCGATGGAGCCGTCTATGTCATGGCGATATAACCGATAATCATAATGAACCGAAGCGGAAAATTGTTGCATCAGAGAGTCGGTGGGCGTGGAAAAACGTCCGCCCCAAAGTGTGCTGGTTGCGGGTTTATTGGGCTCTTTCATTGCATGGGTTTCCGCCGTAGGGATGATTTTTTAACACGCCTGTTATTTCTTCTCTAATATGTGTAAATATTCCTGTGTTCTATTAGCTTTATGGTTTCTATTATTGTCTTTATCTGCCTTAAATCTTTGATAATTAGTTGTAGCAATATCATATCTACCGTATTTATTCATTATTTTTTTTGCATCGCAAACAGACATTAACCCTTCATTGTTATAACTTAAAAAAATATATTTAAAATCAGCATTTTTTATTAAATATTCAAACTCGTCTTTTACCAAGTTTTTACTGCAGTATTTTGATTTTTGATAATTTCTTAGCCCAGTTTTTCCTTTAGGTTCAAACTCATCATATGAGGCAATAGTATTTAACAAATGGTAATTTGCTCCATATTGGCGCGCATTGTAAGGTGGGTCTAAATAAAGAATATCTCCACTTATTTTTTTAATTAACTTATTGCTATCATAGTTAAAAACTTGATGTTTATTGCTATTGATTATAAAGTTTGCTGATTTTAAAACTACATATTTTTGTGCAGGTTTTTTTAGATGCTTTAGATATGCTCCGTAAACCGAAGCTGTATTTGCCACTTTATCAGCACTTTCTAGTAAACTTGCTAGAAGAAAATAATATAAATTATTCCCTATTCTATTAGATTTTTTCCACTCTTCAATTCTTTGTCTTATAGTGTCAATCTTTTTTCCATTATTGTCTGAAAAATACTGTCTTTCGCCATTGCCCCCAAGACAATAATTTTGATAAATAAAGCCATCATCAACGACAGGTATGTTGTTTAATTCATCTATAAAACCTTCTTTGTCTAATATTTCATCATGATTTTCAATGTAGTTTTTATTTAATACATAGCTATAATATTCAAAATCATTAGAAATAACTTTTTTAACTTCTTGTTTAAAATTTCTTCCAATAATCCCTGTTCCAGCGAAAATATCGCAGAAAACTTTATCGGATAAATCGCTTCCGACAACGGAATAAATTGTTGTTTTGATAAACTCTGATAATTTATGTTTTGAACCTATATAATTCATGTTTTAGTATTCAACTTCGTTAAACGACATAGTCTTGTCATCATGTGATATTGAAAATATCTACATATCTTATATTTAAAACATTATTATCATTATTAAAATTGTTTAAAGAATCTATAAAACTTATATAATATTCAGAAGTCTTGTCTATTATTTCGCGTGAAACAATCATCGGCTCAATATCTGATGGTCTATTTGGCAAATAATATTGTTCAATCCAATCAACATATCTTTGTATTTGGACTGTAATATCAGGATAAGCAACAACTGACTTTAATTCAATAGGAATAACTTTCCTGTTGTAAGCATCAACCGACAACATTATATCTATTCGTTGCATGCCAACGCCACAAGAAACTTCATTACCAATCCAATCAATATTTTCATTCTCAAACATTGGTAATTTTTCAATATTTTGTAAAAAACATGCTTGGAGATGTGCCTCAAATTGTTTTTCTTCACAATATTTTTGTATAAGTCTTGGGAGAATGTTTATTGTTTCTCTCCTTCCCTCATAAGCAAAATTATTCTCATCAATTTCAATTTTTTGAGATCTCTCATTAAAAGTATAATTATTGCCATTTAAAACAATTCTTTCATTTTTGTTACGAATAAGATTTATAAGGCGTTCACTTTCATAAATTGTAATCATCGTATTGCCTCGGTTTCCTTTTAATTTTCTATAAATCAATGACCCCAACATTTGATTTGGTGATTGGATATTCCTTATTTCATCTAATGCCTCCCATTCAGTAACCCCGTCAGAATAAACTTGATTTGGTTCAATGATAGTTCTAAAAGTTAATGATTTAGACAATTCATTATTTAAAAATTGATTATTGTCATTATTGTCCAGAAAAGATGGTGCTTCTCCAACTTTAAATATTCCAAAAAATTTACCCTCTCTAATTCCTATTCGAAAATTTTGCTGAATATAAAAAATTATATTATCATCTACTCGCGCTCTTTGACTATCTGCAATCATTCCAAGTAAATGATTTTCTGTAGTATGATGCAGTTCGCTATATTCAGAATCAATAATAGAATTATTGAAGTCAATAATATTATCTTTTGCCCCACCAGTCCCAGCAAACATATATTCTAAATGATACTTGAATGTAGCCGTATCAACTATAAAAACGTGTGTTGTCATTAATATCAAACCCAATAAAATTCCTATTGAGGTTCTCACACTCAAACAGAGTCGTTCCGCTTCCAAGAAAAACATCAAGAACAATATCTTGCTCTTTTGTATATCGTCTTATTAATTGATTAGGAACTTGAGGAATAAAATTTCCGTGATATTTATTTGAATGTTTACCGCTCTTATCTCTTTCGTCAATCAGCCATAAACTATTGACATTAACATCAATATGTTTCCAGTTTTCTATGTCTAAATCATTAAATTTCACAACTGTTTTTATTTTGTAAAGCTAATTCCAAAACAACTCACAACAACACTACTTTTCCCGTAACAAAGTGATATATCCCACCAACAATTTTAATTGAATTATTTTTTTCCATTTCTTTTAAAATTGGGCTTCTTTTACGAATTCTATTTAGTCAGCCCTTAAAAACATCTAAACAGTTTGATTTATATCAATAAAACAAACAAAACCATTAACCAAATCAACCGCTTTATGTTAGAATAACCGTTGTTTTCTGGTCGTTTTAGTTAAAAAATTATGCTGACTCCATCTACCCCAAACACAGGGCAACAAAATCTGTTTCATACCGAATTGTTCTCTCAATTAGACCCACGAGACCCTTTAATCCAATTAGCCAACGTCATCGACTGGAAGGTCTTCGAGGATGCATTTAGCAAACACTATTGCCACGATAACGGCAGACCCTCAAAACCAATACGCTTAATGGTCGGGTTGCTGATGCTCAAACAACTGGAAAACCTGTCCGATGAGAATGTGGTCTTACAGTTCAAGCGTAATCCGTATTATCAATACTTCTGCGGTTATCCAACCTACACCCCAAACGTGCCTTGCAATGCAACCGAACTGGTGCATTTTAGAAACAGAATCGGTGTCGCAGGTTTTGAACTCATTTTTAAGATGAGTGTGATGTTGCACGGCAAAAAAGCCAATGAAAACACTGTTTTGATTGACACCACCGTACAGGAAAAAAACATCACCTATCCGACTGATTCTAAACTAGCCATCAAAATTATCAACCGTCTCAACAAATTGGCGAAAAAACAGGGCATCAAACAACGCAGAACCTTCGTAAAAGAAGTTAAAAACTGCCGCTTACGCATTCGCCACTTCCGCCATGTTAAAAAGCGCGCATCCGCTAAAAAGGCATTGAAACGATTGCGAACCATTGCTCATATTTTAATCCGAGAACTACAAAGAAAACTACCCCAACACGGACTGCTTGAAACCTACCAACCAGACTTCTTGCTCTATCAACGGGTGTTGGCACAACAACCCAAAGACAAAAACAAAATTTATTCCCTGCACGAACCCCATGCTTATGTGATTTCTAAAGGCAAAGACCACAAACGCTATGAATACGGCAACAAAGTATCCATCGTCTCGGGCAAAGACAGTAACATCATTGTCGGCGTTGTCAGCCATAAGAAAAACCAGCATGATGCAAAAACCCTACCCGATGCGATAAAACAAGCCAATAGCAACAGAACAAAACCCATCAAGCAAGCGGTCTGCGACAGAGGCTATTGTGGGGTTAAACAAGTGGGCGATACGGACATTATCCTGCCCAGCAAAGCCCTGAAAAAAGACAATCGTTAATCAAAGAGACAAGAAACGCAAATTGTGTAAGCGACGGGCTGCCATAGAACCCATTATTGGGCATTTGAAATCCGATTTTAGGTTATCCAGAAACAGGCTTAAAGGACAAGTTGGCGATGAAATCAATGCTTTAATGGCTGCTTGTGCCTGGAATTTGAGAAAGTGGCTGGTTTTTTGTCACGTCTGCTATTTATGGCTTAAAAAAGCGTGTTTTGTCCATATTTTTGGTAAAAAGCCCTTGGTCCATTTGATTCAAGGTTGACTCATGTTCGCTGAGCTGCCGCTTGAAATATATTTTTACTTGTTAGGTCGGTTTTTAAGGGCTGACTATTTATGGTTTTTTCTACAAACTCTTTATTAGACGAATTTTTAACTCCGGCGATTTGTTTTTTAGACAGATCAACTGCTGGTTTAATATTCTCTAACATAGAAGTAATATTTCCCACTTTTACGCAATCACAGGCGACTTTAACAGCTCCGCAATCTTCATGACCAAGTACAAAAACTAATTTACTTCCCGCAACTTTACAGGAATATTCCATACTTCCTAAAATATCTGTGTTTTCAAAATTTCCTGCAATACGAGCTACAAATATATCGCCAATTATTGGTTGACCAGAATCCAGCAGACGAAAACCAAACGTATATCCTGCGGTATGTTCAGGGCTTTGTCGGTATCAGACATTGTTCACTTCACTATTACGGTAATATGGCGGGCCCGGAGGGATTCGAACCCCCGACCACCTGGTTCGAAGCCAGGTACTCTATCCAGCTGAGCTACGGGCCCGTGCTTTTACCGATTTGTGATTCTATCCGTTAGTGAGTTTGTTGTGTAATAATTTATTCACTTGTGCAGGGTTTGCTTTACCACTGGTTTGTTTCATTACCTGCCCGACAAAAAATCCGAATACTTTTTGATTGCCGTCTTTATATTGTGCTACCTGCGCCGAATGTGTCAGCAATATGTTAGTGATAATGGCTTCAATTTCATCGCTGTCGGTGATTTGTCGTAGCCCTTTATCGGCAATAACTTGGTCGACGGATTCACTACTTTCCCAGATTAACGCAAAGACTTCTTTGGCTATTTTACCCGAAATGGTGTGGTCGATGATGCGCTCCAGTAAATTTGCTAATCGGGTGCTGCTCACCGGCGAGTCCTTGATCTCCAGCCCGGAACTATTTAGAGCCGCGCTGAGGTCACCAATCATCCAGTTGGCAACGGTTTTGGGTGCTGCTGAGGTGTGTGCACAGACCATTTCAAAATAATCAGCACTAGCACGGTCATGGCTTAACTGATGGGCATCGATGGACGATAGATTATATTCATGCTCAAACCGTGCCTGACGCGCCTCGGGTAACTCGGGAATCGTGTCCGCAATTTGCTGAATAAATTCATCGTCCAGAACCATGGCGGGTAAATCAGGGTCGGGGAAATAACGATAGTCATGCGCTTCTTCTTTGCTTCGCATGGTGCGCGTTTCATGGTTATCAGAATCATATAGCCGTGTTTCTTGGACGATTTTGCCACCGTTTTCGAGAATGTCGATTTGACGGTCAATCTCAAACTCAATGGCTTTTTCTACGAAGCGAAAGGAGTTGATATTTTTTAGCTCGGTTCGGGTGCCCAATATGGCTTGACCTTTGGGGCGTATGGACACATTGGCGTCACAGCGAAACGAGCCTTCCTGCATGTTGCCATCCGAAATATCCAGATAGCGTACTAATGTATGTATTTTACGCAAATAGGCGACCGCTTCGGTAGCACTACGCATATCTGGGTCAGAAACGATTTCAAGCAGGGGAGTGCCGGCGCGATTCAGGTCGATGCCACTCATGTCGTGAAAATTGTCATGCAGTGATTTACCCGCATCCTCCTCAAGATGTGCGCGGGTTATGCCAATCGTTTTAATGCCGTCGTTGGTTTCAATTTGAATCGCTCCCTGACCGACTATCGGAACCTCAAACTGGCTTATTTGATAGCCTTTGGGCGAATCTGGGTAAAAATAATTCTTGCGTGCAAAAATCGAGCGCGTGTTGATCTCGGCATTGATAGCGAGTCCAAACTTGACCGCTAATCGTGCGGCCTCTCGATTCATTACGGGTAATACCCCCGGCAGGGCGATGCTGACATCGCAGGCTTGGGTATTGGGTTGCACACCATAGGCGGTCGATGCGCCACTAAAAATTTTGCTTTTGGTGAGTAGTTGAACATGAATTTCAAGTCCGATGACTGTCTCCCACGCACTTTGTTCCGATGCCATATTCAATGCGTTCACTATTCAAATCCGACTGGAATTTTCAAATGCCAGTCGGTTTGTTGCTGAAATTGATGTGCTACATTGAGTAGCGTTGCTTCATCGAGATATTTGCCGATGAGCTGTAAGCCGATGGGTAGGTTTTTGTCATCGAATCCGGCTGGAATTGACATTGCTGGTAGCCCGGCCAGATTTGCCGCATTGGTGAAAACATCATTTAAGTACATTGCCACTGGATCATCATTTTTTTCGCCGATAACAAAAGCCGTGCCCGGTGTGGTTGGTCCGGCAATCAAATCGCATTGTTCAAAAGCACGACTGAAGTCATCGGCAATCATTCGGCGTAGTTTCTGCGCTTTGATATAGTAGGCATCGTAATAACCGGACGATAAGACATAGCTGCCAATCATAATGCGGCGTTGTACTTCGGCACCAAAGCCTTGCGCTCGGGTTTTCTCATACATATCCTTAAGATCACTATAATTTTCAGCTCGATACCCATAACGTACGCCATCGAAGCGCGACAGGTTGGAAGAGGCTTCGGCAGGCGCAATAACGTAGTAACAGGGAATGCCCGCCGCGCTATTCGGCAATTCAACTTCCACCGTTTTCGCGCCCATTGATTCGAGCTGACGAATCGCTTGTTGAATAGCCTGTTGAATGGCTTGCGCAACGGCATCTTGTACGCCATCACCAAAAAATTCTTTCGGTAAACCAATGGTTTTCCCATGCAGGCTGTGTTCTAGTGCTTTGCTATAATCTGGGATTGGTTGTTGCAGGGAAGTCGAATCGTGCTCATCAAAGCCCGACATTGCTTGTAAAACCAGTGCCGCATCCTCAGTCGTTTGTGCGAGTACGCCACCCTGATCCAAAGACGAAGCAAAGGCAACCATGCCATATCGGGACACCCGCCCATAACTCGGTTTGATGCCAGTCAAGCCACAAAAAGCGGCCGGTTGGCGAATCGAACCACCCGTGTCCGTGGCCGTGGCCACTGGAGCCAAGCGTGCACTCACTGCGGCAGCAGAACCTCCCGAGCTACCACCGGGTACCCGTCGAACATCCCAGGGGTTTTTCACCGCACCGTAGTAACTGGTTTCGTTTGACGAACCCATGGCGAATTCATCCATATTGGTTTTGCCTAACATCACCATGCCTTGTTGTTTTAGTTTATCCACCGCAGTGGCATCGTAGGGCGAGATGAAATTGCTCAGCATTTTTGAACCACAACTGGTTAAGACCCCTTTGCTACAAAACAAGTCTTTGTGTGCTATCGGAATGCCGGTCAAACTGCCGCCTTGGTTATTGCTTAACAATCGGTCTGCTTGTTGTGCCTGTTGAATGGCAAGCTCTGCAGTTACGGTAATAAAGGCATTCAAATCGCTGGCTGAGGCGATGCGCTGTAGGTAATGCTCGGTCAATTCGACACTAGAATACTGCTTGCTATGCAGTGCTGCGCCGTGTTCGGCGAGGGATTTTGTGTGCATAATCGGGCTTAATCGATGACTTTAGGTACTAGATAAAGCCCGTTGGCGATGGCGGGTGCAATCGCCTGATAGGCTTCTCTGCAATCGGTTGCGGTTACTTCATCGGCACGCAACCGCAATGCGACATCTTGAGGATGAGACATCGGCTCAATATCATCGCTATCAATGGCATTCATTTGTTCTACCAAGTCCATGATTCGGGATAATTGGGTAGCATAAAAACCAGCCTCATCGGTATTGATTTTTAACCGAGCGAGGGCGGCGATATGAGTGATTTCTTGTGCTGTAAGAGACATAAATTTAGGAATAGTAATCAATGCGTTACCATTAAAAACGCATAACTTACCATAGAATTGTCTGGTTGAATAGTGGCGGTTGAATTGTTATGCTATGCGGGTTCTTTAATCTCGACAACAATACTTTGTATTCACTTCAATATAATATGAAAAACGATGCTAAAACGCATGACAGGTTTCTTTTCTAATGATCTTGCCATCGATCTTGGTACTGCGAATACCCTGATTTATGTAAAAAACAAGGGTATCATTATCAATGAACCCTCTGTGGTTGCCATTAAAAATTCGCCCACAGGAGGTAAGACGATACTGGCAGTGGGACATGATGCCAAAAGCATGTTAGGTCGCACACCTGGCTCTATTCAAGCTATCAGACCATTGAAAGACGGTGTTATCGCCGACTTCAATGTGACCGAAAGTATGCTGAAACATTTTATCCGAAAAGCGCAGGAAAATAAATTCTTTTCCAGTCCAAGAATTATTATATGTGTGCCATGCGGATCTACACAGGTGGAAAGAAGAGCAATACGGGAATCGGCGACTAGTGCAGGTGCCCGAGAAGTTTGTCTTATCGAAGAACCAATGGCAGTTGCCATCGGTGCAAACCTGCCGGTTGCGGAACCTACTGGGTCAATGGTGGTTGACATTGGTGGCGGCACCACTGAAGTCGGCATTATGTCATTGGGCGGAATGGTTTATTCAAACTCGATTAGAACGGCAGGCGATTCTTTTGATGAAGCCATCATAAACTATGTACGCCGCCGCCATAGTGTACTCATCGGAGAAGCGACCGCAGAGAAAATAAAACAAACCATTGCAACAGCATGGTCAGAATCGGATTATATGGAAATGGAAATTAAAGGGCGAGATATTTCGGAGGGCATGACGAGAAGCATGATGATCACTAGCGAAGAAGTTTACGAAGCGATGAGTGACTCATTAGAGCAAATTGTGCATGCTGTTCGCCACGCATTAGAAAAAACCCCCCCGGAGTTGAGTGCAGATATTGGCGACAAAGGCATGGTTATTGCAGGTGGCGGGGCATTGTTGCGCGATATGGACCGTCGTTTGTCGGAGGATACTGGATTGCCAGCGGTGCGTGCAGAAGATCCATTAGCCTGTGTGGTTCGAGGTTGTGGTCGTGCGTTAGAAGAGATCGATACACTTGGCGATGTGTTTACCAGCAGTGGCTAGCTACATACAAAAACAGTTGCCGATGGCATGTCCCCATTTCTTAAAATTGGTCATCACTCAAGTTTCCCCGCCCAATTTCGGAAGTGAGGCTGTGCCGAATTATGATATTGGTTTGCATTAAAACATAATCGTCTTTACCGATACGTTACCCCATGAGTTATGAGCGCACCTCCCCGCTATTTCGCTTTTCACTGCTTTTCGTGCTATCCCTCGGGATAATGATTATTGGTCATCGAGGCGAATTATTAAAACCACTCCGTATTGTTACGACGGCTGTTATCAACATCCCTTTTGAATTCGTTGTCACGTTACCGAAAAATATATCGTCAGTATTGGAATACTATTATCCTGATAACAGCATTCAGCAGCGTCTTACTGATATGCAACACAAGCAAGCTATGCTGGAAGCACGTTTACAACGCTATGACACTTTAGAAAAAGAAAATCAACGACTCTCTAATTTATTATCGCTATCAAGACGCTTTACCCATAAGGCATTGCTGACCGAAATTATCGCCTTTGATTTAGAACCATTTAGTCACCGAGTCATTGTCAATCATGGCATAGAATCAGGTGTTTACCTCGGTCAACCAGCTATCACCCCCAAAGGGGTATTCGGTCAGGTTTCGGAGGTCGGCTACCGCCGTAGCGTGATTACTTTGCTAACCAATCAGGGGCATGGCTTACCAGTGCAGATTGAACGCAGTGGTTTACACACCATTATTCAAGGCTCGGGAAAACCGAATCAAGTCATCGTTCCGTTTCTCGAAAACTCGTCCGATATTCGCAAAGGAGACATATTGGTTACTTCTGGAATGGGCGGACGTTTTCCATCCGGTTATCGGGTCGCCAAAATATCAGATATTGTCAAAGATGCCAGTCAGGCGTTTATGATTATTAGCGCACAAACGACACAAGCAGGAACTGCCAAAGAAGTGCTTTTATTATGGGGTAACGACCGACCACTCGCTTCGAGAGACGTGGAAAATCCCGCTACGATGGTGCCAGATTCGTCCAATGAATGACGCGTCGCTGAGTTCTCCATTCTGGGTTATTCTAAGCACCTTCGTCGTCGCCTTATTGCTCAATATTATGCCCTATCCAGAATGGGCAAAATATGCCAAACCAGATTGGGTACTGTTGGTGTTGTTTTATTGGTGTCTTGCGATGCCCGGTCGAGTCGGTGTAGGCTGTGGATGGCTTGTTGGTATGGTGATGGATGTATTGTATTACTCGTTACTCGGTCAACATGCCGTGAGCAAAGCCCTTGTTGCGCTAATCGCCGTTTCGACTCACCGACAAGTTCGTCTGTATAATCTGTGGCAGCAAAGTGTTTTGGTGTTTATCGTCGCTTTACTGGATCGTGGTTTCACGGTATTTATTTATCATGTGACTGCAAACACTGAGGTTCACCTGATATTCTGGCAATCTGCTTTGGTGTCGTGTTTAATTTGGCCGATTGTCTATAACGTGTTATGCGCATTGCACCGCAGTACAAGAATACACGAAACAGCTCGATGACTCTTATTTACGATAATCTAGCAACGAGAAAAATTGTTTGCAATCGTATCTTGTTCATATTTGTCCTAATCGCTGTGCTGGTTGTTCTGCTGGTATTTCGGCTCGGTTACTTGCAAATCGTTCAGCATCAATCACTCATCACCTTAGCGCAAAACAATCGTATTGATTTCCTCCCACTGCCTCCCGTGAGAGGCTTGATTTATGACCGAAATGGTGAAATTCTTGCCCAAAACATTCGTGTATTCAATCTGGAAATTCTCCCTGATAAGGTAAAAAATATCGATAATCTGCTACATGAATTGGGACAGCTTGTCGAGCTTACCGATGCCCACCTCAAACGGTTTCGAACGCTGTTGAAACAACGTCCGTCTTTTGAACGACAAACATTAAAAACCAATCTGAACGACCAAGAAGCTGCGATATTAGCCGTCAATCTACACCAGTATCCGGGTGCGGAATTACGCGCCCGTCCACATCGACATTATCCGAAAAAGGCACTGACTTCTCATCTTGTCGGTTATGTCGGGCGGATTAGCCCAGATGATATGGCAAACATCGACAATCAGGTTTATCGAGGACTGGAATACATTGGCAAAACTGGCATTGAATCATATTACGAATCAGATTTGCTCGGGGTTTCTGGGAGCAGGCAGGTAGAAACAAACGCCCATGGTCGGATTGTGCGTAGTCTGCAACAAACTGACCCACAGACGGGTAAAACGCTACATCTGAGTGTGGACATTAAATTACAGCAAAAAAGTATTGAAGCATTAGCCGACTTTGAAGGATCAGTGGTCGCCATTGAACCGCAAACAGGCGATGTACTCGCTTTCGCCAGTGTGCCTGGATACGACCCGAATTTGTTTGTCGATGGCATCAGTGAGGCGAACTATAAAAACCTGCGTATCTCGGAGCGCAAACCTTTAATCAATCGTGCGATTTATGGACGATATGCACCAGGCTCAACTATCAAAGGCTTTATGGCTTTGGTTGGCATGGAAAATAATATTGACCAGAATGCACGCGTTTTTTGCCCCGGATGGTATCGCCTACCGAATAGCCAACATCGGTATCGTTGCTGGAAAAAAACAGGGCACGGCTTTATGGATGGTTTTACTGCCATCGTCCAGTCTTGCGACGTGTATTTCTATTCGTTGGCGACGCAATTAGGTATCGATAGGATTTATGCTGGCATGAGCCGCTTTGGGTTTGGGCAAGTCACAGGGATTGATATGAGTGGCGAACCATCTGGTTTAATGCCGTCCAAAGAATGGAAACGCCGTGTTCGGGATCAGGCATGGTATCTCGGAGAGACCGTCATTACTGGCATTGGTCAAGGATATATGCTGACCACGCCACTACAACTCGCAAGGGCTACTGCCATACTGGCAAATCGAGGCAAAAAAATTACCCCACGATTCCTATCTGCCACAGAAGACCCGCAAAGCCGAACCAAAGAAGAAATTGCCCCGCAAATAACCGGCACGGAAAAACTGCGTAACCCGCTTTATTACCAAAGGGTAATCGACAGTATGCGCGATGTTGTGCATGGTGAGCGAGGAACGGCAAGAGGCATTAATCGCGGCATCCGTTACAAAATGGCGGGTAAGACGGGTACTGCACAAGTGAAAAGTATTGCCCAAGACGAGAAATACGATGAAGCAACAACCGAGAAAAAGTTTAGAGACCATTCGTTGTTTCTTGGTTTTGCACCACTGGATGACCCGAAAATTGCCATTGCTGTTGTGGTCGAACATGCGGGTAGTGGCAGTCGGGTCGCAGCACCCATTGCACGAAAGTTAATTGATTATTATCTGCTCGACCGACTAAAATTATTCAACGAACCTAATACAAAAAATTTAGTCGGACAACCATGAAGGCATCATCAATAAAATCTAGGACGGTGATTTGATGAGTCAAGCAGATCGTTCTTATATCGACTTTCCGCTATTGACGGTGATTTTAATGCTCTGTGCTTTGAGTTTGATTGTGCTATACAGTGCTGGAGGAGAAGATATTAACGTCCTGATTCGACATGCTATTCGTATCGGCTTTGCGTTGATATTGATGTTTGTTTTTATGCGTATTTCACCCGCGATACTGCTACGCTGGTCGCCGTATGTCTATCTTGCAGGACTGGTGTTGTTATTGATTGTGCTGGCTGTTGGTATTATCGGCAAGGGCGCACAGCGTTGGATTGACCTGGGTCTTTTTCGGTTTCAACCATCCGAGATAATGAAAATTGCGGTACCGATGATGATTGCTTGGACCTTGACACGCTCAACACTACCTCCTCGTCTGGTTTTTACCATAATGTCGGCATTGATCTTGCTTATTCCTGTCACGTTAGTCATTTTACAACCCGATTTAGGCACTGGATTGTTAATTGCACTCTCTGGTATTGCGGTGATATTTTTAGCTGGAATACGGTGGCGGTTGATTATTGGCATGCTCTTTTCTCTGGCGATTATTTTTCCGATAATGTGGGTTTTTGTACTCCGTGACTACCAACGTAGTCGTGTTCTTACGCTGTTTGACCCATGGGCAGACCCACTAGGGGCAGGCTACCACACGATTCAATCAATCACTGCCATTGGCTCTGGCGGCATACTAGGGAAAGGCTGGCTTTCTGGGACGCAGTCGCAACTTGAATTTATTCCCGAACGCAGTACCGATTTTATATTTGCCATATATGCCGAAGAATTTGGGCTAATCGGAATCATCGTATTATTAGTGCTTTATCTATTTTTAGTGGTTCGTGGGTTATTGATTGCATTCCATGCGCACGACACTTATTCTCGTTTACTGGCTGGTGGGTTGTCTATTACCTTCTTTTTCTATGTATTTGTTAATATCGGCATGGTTTCTGGTATCTTGCCTGTGGTCGGTGTTCCTTTGCCGTTAATGAGCTATGGGGGCACTTCCATGGTAACGCTGATGATTGGATTTGGGATTTTGATGAACACCGCTTATGGCAGTAAAAAGCGAGGCAGGCGTTGAGTTTTAGTCGATATTGTCGGTTGTTGGCGAGTGTGCTAATCATATTATTGTCGCTCATGCCATCGATTTCTCTGGCAGTAGAGGTCGATAAATATCCGATATTGATGAAATTAGTCACACAAATGAGTACTCATGACGGCTATCACGAAGATCAATTGAGACTGGTTTTACAACAAGCCACGATTCAGAAAAGGACGATTGATCTGATAAATCGGCAATATGAAGCCCTACCTTGGCACCGCTACAAAAGTAGGCGCATCAATAAAACGCACATTAACCAAGGCGTTACATTTTGGAATGAGCATCATGCTGTACTCGACCGAGCATACGAACAATTCGGCGTACCGCAATCTGTGATTGTGGCATTGATTGGCATAGAAACCAATTATGGTGCATACATCGGCAAGGATCGTGTATTGGATAGTTTGGTCACGCTATCAGCAGAATATCCACGGCGAAGCCTCTTTTTCACTGCCGAGTTGCGAGCATTTTTGAACATGACTCGGAGAGAAAAAATCAACCCAACATCAGTGCTTGGTTCATACGCCGGGGCAATTGGAATTCCGCAGTTTATGCCGTCCAGCTACCAAGCCTATTCGGTTGATTTCAATGACAATGCAGTGATAGATTTGATTAATGAGGTCGATGATGCTATTGGCAGTGTTGCCAATTACTTAAAATCTCACGGCTGGAATAGTCATCAGCGTATCTATACCGATGTGACCCAGCCATTGTCAAAATCTGCCGTTAAGTTAGTCAATAATCAAGCAAAACTGACGCATGTGCATGACCAATTGACGACAGCAGGCGTACAATTCGATGCCGTCCGTGGCAGTAAAAAAATGATGTTGATTGCCTTACAAGAAGAGCAGGGGAATCGTTATGTTGTTGGGTTTAAAAACTTCTATGTGATCACCCGTTACAACCACAGCCTAAACTATGCCATGCTGGTGAGTGAGCTTGCCGAATCAATTGCCACAATGAGAAATAACCGATGAGTCTAAAATTGAGGTTTGTTGGATTGCTGAGTTGCTTGATATTGGTAGGCTGTTCTGGCGTACCGTTTAAGCCGCTCGATTCGTCTGGATTTTTCGGTGGTGATAATGCACCGACCGATAGACCAAACCTAGATAACATTACTGATGCGGCACCTAAATACGAACCGTTGAGCCGCACTGGAAACAAACCCTATACCGTTTTTGGTCAGCATTATAAGCCCTTAAAGTCATCACATGGCTATGCTGAAAAAGGAATTGCCTCTTGGTATGGCACAAAGTTTCATGGCAGACGCACTTCCAGCGGAGAAACTTACGATATGTGGGCAATGACTGCAGCACATCCGATATTGCCGTTGCCGACCTATGTTGAGGTGACTAATCTGGATACGGATAAGAAAATTATCGTTAAAGTGAATGATCGCGGTCCATTTCTGCATGGTCGAATTATTGATTTGTCCTATGCCGCAGCCCATAAATTGGGCATCGCCGAACAAGGCACTGGCGAGGTACTCGTGAAAACAGTTGATTTGAAGGTTGACACCAATAGCACACCGATAAGCGGACTGGTGGGCGATATAGGCACCATCGACGAGGGTACGCGATCGACAACCGCGACTGCCGAACAGCAATCGGATAAAAACTACTTTGTTCAGGTCGGCGCCTATGTGGAGAATAGTAATGCCGAATCAATGCGGCATCGGCTCAGCGAACAAGGATACTCGGTTTATCCGCACGCCTTCGAATACAAACGACCTTACCGTGTACAAGTTGGCCCTTTTGCGAGTATTGAAAGTGCGTTACAAGTGAAACAGAACATTGAGCGACTGATCAATCAAACGCTGTTTCTTATTCGCCAATAGATGATTATTTTAATACCAACCGTATTATCCAAACCACCCAAACAATCCCTATCTATGCGCTCACTCATTGTTTTCGTCAGCCTATTGTTTTTCCAGCCTCTGATTGCCTATAGTGCATTACAGGACATGCCCGATGCACTAATAAGCGAAATACCAGTCCCGAATATTGCGGCAGATAGTTGGCTAGTGGTCAATTTTGAAACTGGCTGGGTATTGGCGAGCAAGAATGTCAATCAAAGAATAGACCCGGCGAGTCTAACCAAGTTGATGACCAGTTACCTCGTCTTTGATGCGTTGCGTAAGAATGAAATAACCATGCAAGACAAGGTGCATATCAGTGAGAAAGCATGGAGAACTGGTGGCTCAAAAATGTTTATCGAAGTTGATACGAAGGTTCGTGTTTTAGATTTATTACAAGGCTTGATTATTCAATCAGGCAATGATGCTAGTGTCGCACTGGCAGAGCATCTTAGTGGTTCGGAATCCAGTTTTGCGGCAAAAATGAATGCGATGGCAACCGAGCTGGGGATGGACAACTCACATTTTACCAATAGCAGCGGCATTACCGAGGATAACCATTACAGCACGGCAGCCGATATGACGTTATTGTCGATGGCACTGATTCGCAAATTTCCAGAGTTATACCGCTACTACTCTCAAGGTGAATTTACTTACAACAATATCACCCAACAAAATCGAAATATTTTACTGACTCGGGATTCCACCGTTGACGGTGTTAAAACCGGATATACGAAAAAAGCAGGTTATTGTTTAATTGGTAGTGCATTACGAGATGGAATGCGCCTACTTGCCACCGTTATCGGCGCAAGCGGTAAAGTGGCACGAGCGGATCAGGTGCAATCATTGTTGCAATATGGGTATGGTGCTTATCAGGGGCTGACGGTTTACCAATCAGGCACAGAAATACAGGCATTGCCACTGTGGATGGGACAAACTTCAACTGCGAGTATCGGTGTCAAAGAGGATATTAATATCATTTATCCAAAAGGAAAATTTGATAAGCTATCCGCCTTTTTGGATTTGCCGAAAAGCCTTGACGCACCCCTTGAGTCAGGAACAACAGTCGGTCATATACAAATAAAATACGACCAACAGCCTGTGTACAGAACCAATCTGCATGTCAACGAAAGTTATGCTGAGGGACCTTGGCACACGCGCCTGCTGGACACGATAAAACGGCTGATATATTAGCTGATATATCAAATGGGTCGTATTTCGGAAAATCTATAACTGCCGCTCAGAAAAATGCCGGTAACAGAAGGCATGACCTTTCCTTGTGTCATCGATATCAAGGTGTTTTTACATGCCCATGACAACAATTCGCAATGGCTAAAAGCATTCCTATTGCAATCCATTGCAGCGGATGATTTGCTCGCCATAGCGATTAGGAAAAGCAAAAATGCGCGCTATCATTCGTTTAGTTGTCGGGTCAACGCCCAAAACAAAGCTCTGATGGATGAGGTGTTTACTCGGCTGTCCAAACATTCTGCTGTACTGATGGTTATTTGAAGCGAGCATGTCGATAATAGTGCGGCGGCGAGGGGTTTGTGATTATCAGGCAATATGGGATGAAATGATTGCCTTCACCCGCAATCGTGCTACCGATACTGATGACGAAATCTGGCTGTTGCAGCATTGGCCAGTATATACGCAGGGCACCAGCTCGCATGATATTCCTCAGGTCGAGGGACAGGCAATTCCAGTAATCCATACGGACAGAGGTGGGCAGATAACCTATCACGCACTCGGTCAGCTCATTGTTTACCTGTTAATGGATATAAAACGCCTTAAAACCGGACCAAAATCGCTGATTAATCAGATTGAGAAGCATATCATCGATTTTCTCGGTCGTTATCATGTTCGTGGACACCGAAAACCGGGTGCGCCGGGTGTTTATGTTGCGGATGAGAAAATTGCCGCGCTCGGGTTAAGAATATCGCGTGGATGTTGTTACCACGGTTTAAGTATCAACATCGATATGGATTTATCCCCCTATGCGTGGATCGATCCGTGTGGCTATGCCGCTTTACCGGTCACTCAGCTAAAACAGCACGCCAAAAATATATCATTCCATCATGTCAGTCAGGAATTTGCCACAACCTTGCCTGAACTGTATTTGGGCTTGTCCTCTTAACATGAATCAACCTGCGTTCTTGCATGCGTTAGTCGCTCGGCATTACCGACATCAATCCACATTGTCTGATGTAGTTCGCCAGAAATTTTATGGTTTCGTATGAGTGGTTTAAAAAGCGATGCCAAGTCATTTTTTTCGGCAGTGCATACTTCAAATATCGCTTTACGATATAGACCAATACCAGCAAATGTGACCGTATCTTGTGTCGGATGAGCAGGATGTTGTACGATGCCATCGACCAAACAATAATCTCCACTCGAGTTATGGGCTGGATTGGGTGCTAATACGATATGCGCCATGGATGAATCGGGTATTTGAATTTGTGAAAAGTCGTAATCGGTGAAAATATCGCTGTTGATAACGAGAAATGGATCCTCGGTGAAATGCTTCAAGGCGTGAATGATGCCGCCAGCAGTCCCTAACGCACCATTTTCCTCGACCGAATAATGGAGTTCTAAACCAAACCGACTGCCATCACCCAGAAACGCACTAATTTTTTCACCTAGATAGGCAACATTTATGACCACCTGTTCAATACCACAAGCAACCAGCCTCACCAAGTGATGTTCAATTAAAGTCAGTTCACCAACCATCACTAGGGGTTTCGGTATGGTATCGGTTATCGGTCTTAATCTTTGTCCACGGCCGGCCGCTAAAATCATCGCTTGCATCATCATTCAGTCATTGTCCAATGGTCAAAAAGTTGGATTATAAAGGCACGAAACTTTATAATCCCCGTCCAAATGGTTAAAATGTTCTGCCTGCGGTAAGGAAACAAACATTCAATGTGCTTGCATAAATTCAGCAATCATCTCCTGATTGGCATTGCTATTATGGTAGCAGTCATCATGCAGGATGCCGTTGCACAATCGGACCTCATACGGCAAAAAATAGGCTTTGCCAGCGGGGATGTTTGCAAGCCCGATAGGATTGATGTCCCGCAGGTATTAAAAGCTGCTCCTGCTGGAGACACCAACGAACAACCCATTCGATTTGAAGCGGAACATATCGAATCTGCTTCCGACACCCAGATCAAGTTATCGGGTAATGCAGAGGTAACACAAGGAAAACGAGGTATCTATGCCGGTCAGATTGAATACAATCAACAAACCGCTCGGGCGACTGCACTCGATAAGGTGCGATTTTATACCGTTAATGGCACTGAAGTGCGTGCTGATTCATTCCATTTTCAGATGGACTCGGTGACGGGTGCGGCACATAACGTAAGGGTTCAATTTGTCGATGAAACACCTCACCAGACGGCCAGGGCACACCAAAACTATAGCGAAGATTATTCGCTATTCGCACCACTGAGAAACAAAGCATCGCCAGCTACCGAGCAGCCGTCCACCGATGACCAGCACTATGTGCGTGCCCGCGCAACGGCGGATAGCATTGAGTTTGAAGGTGCTGGGCGTGAACGGTTACACAATGCCACTTTTTCGAATTGCAAACAAGATAACGATGATGTTGTGTTATCGGCTAAAGAACTTGAATTGGATCATACAAAAGGAATCGGCATCGCAAAGTCGGTCAGTGTGAAATTCAAGCGCATTCCGCTTTTCTACCTGCCAATCGTTTCATTTCCAATCGCTAACAAGCGCAAAAGCGGCTTTCTGCTTCCTGATATTCGTTCCGAACGCGCATCAGGCACCATTATCAGAGTCCCTTATTACATCAATATTGCGCCAAACCACGATGCCACCGTGATACCCAAGCTGTTAAGCAAGCGTGGCGCACAGTTATACGGGGAATATCGTTACTTGCTACAAAAAACAGTGTCACGCCAATCTGGGCAATCTGGCGGCATTGTAAAAGCAGAAGTGTTGCCTTCAGATGCCGTGTTCAACCACAATCGGTATGCCCTGAGTTATCAGCACAAACAGGATTTTAATGACCATTGGAGCAGCCAAATTGATTTTCAAACGCTGTCAGATACGCATTATTTAGCGGATTTTAACAGCAGTTTCGGTGCTACATCCTTGAGTCATGTGCCACAACATGCAGATTTACAATACCGTAGCCACAATCTGTTTTTCCAAGCCCGTGTCACGGGCTATCAGATTGCAAATGACAGCGTTAATATGAAGGACAACCCGTATCGCAGATTGCCCGAGATTAACCTGAACCTGAAGGCACGTGATTTCGCTCCATTGAAGTACGGCATTGATTCTACTTTCACTCGTTTTACACATCGCGATAACACGCGGGTATCGGGAATTCGATGGCGGAGCAAACCCTATATCAGCCTGCCGATTCGCTTTGGTTCGGGCTATTTTATACCCAAAATATCATTACAAGCCACCGATTACACATTGAACCACCATGCAGGTGATGCGCCATTGGTTACCGTGCCAATAATCAGCATCGATAGTGGCTTGTTTTTTGAACGAGTATTGAAAAGAAACGACTATTTGTTTTTTCAAACACTGGAACCACGATTGTTTTATGTCAACATTCCAGCGAAACGCAAACAAGTGCGACTGCCGAACTTCGACAGCAGCGTCATGGACAACAATAGTTTTAGCCATCTTTTTCGGGAAAATCGCTTTTTCGGCGGTGACCGTGTCGGTGATACCGAGCAAATTACGTTAGGCTTAACCAGCAAAATAATTGACTCTGATGGACAGCAGAGATTGAAACTGAGTATGGGGCAAATCTTTTTTCTCGCAGACCGTCAGATTGGATTACCTGCGACCATAGCACCAGAAACCGAAAAGCAATCTGATTTTTTGACCGAAGTTACCGCACAGGTAACCGCAGACTGGAATATTCGTGGATTTGCTCGTATAGGGAGCCAATCTAATGAGGTCAAATTCGCCCGTATTTCTGCGGATTATTATCATAGTGCCCGCAGAAATGCTGTTATCGGATATAGCCGTGACAAAGACTCAAAAGATGCACGCGAACAGATGAATCTGGAATTCAAACTCCCGCTAGCGAGACGTTGGCAACTAGATGGTGAAATCAAATATGCTACGCGGGAAAACGAAGCTCGGGACCTTGCGATTGGGATAAGTTATGACAACTGTTGCTGGTCGTCCAAACTGCTTGTCGAACGCTATCTAGTTGCTGCGGGCAACTTCAAAAACCGCGTTACCATCGCGCTTGAACTGGGCGTGCTTGGGAAGGGTAACCATCATTTTTGAAAACCAAGCGGTTGAATGCAATGACAACCTGCGGTAACCTATAGACTGATTATGAAAACACCAATATTACAATTTATGCTTACCCGATTTAGACCCGCTCAATTCATATTAAGCTTGATTATGTTCAGCTTGGCAATATTATTGCCAGCAGCTGTCGGTGCAAATGCGGTCGCACTGGATCGAGTGATTGCGGTTGTGAATGATGAAGCCATTACCCTGTCGGAATATCAGGTGCGCTACAAACGTGTGCAGATTGAAACGAATCAGGTTGTTGGACAGATTCCTGCAGAAATCGCCCCAGACATTATGCGGTTGCTTGTCGACGAACATATTCAGGTGCAGGCGGCACAAGTAGCCGGTATATCAGTCGCCCAGCCTGACGTAGAAAACGTGTTCGGCAATATGGCATCTCAAAACAATCTGTCGCCAGCACAGCTACTCGCCGAATTAGAATCGCAAGGCATTTCCGAAATCCAGTTTAAGCGCAGCATTGCAGAGCAGGTGTTGATTCAGCGGATGGTAGATATCGCTGTTAATTCCAAAGTAACCGTTAGCGAGCAGGAAATTGATTATTACCTGCGAGCGAATAAAGAACGTTATTCCGTTGACAAAACCTATGAAATATCCCATCTATATGTCTCCACAGAAGGACTGTCCGAGTCTGATATTGCAAGAGAACTTGAAAACGTCAACCATATACGTCAAGGATTGACGCAGGGGCAACCTTTTGATCTGGCAGTTGAGAATTTTTCCGATGAAGTCAACCGGGAGCAGGGCGGTTATTTGGGCTGGCGAACAGAACAACAGCTACCTGAATTATTCATCAACGCGCTACGTCAAACCAGTGTTAGCGATATTACAGAGATTATAAAAAGTGCCAATGGATTTCATATTATAAAGTTACATAACAAGAAAGGAAAAACTCAAGTGGTCATACAAATACGGGCGCGTCATATTCTTGTCCAGCCACAACGGCATAACTTGACCGAGCAAGAAGCTATACAAATGCTCACCGAGTTAGCCGATAAAATTAACAATGAGGGGGATTTTGAAAAATTTGCGCGTCTGACTTCGGATGATGCGACTACAGCATCGGTGGGTGGTTCTCTCGGCTGGATTGGTCCAGGCGATATGCCACCATTATTTCAACAAGCGGCATTTCGTCTGCCCTTAAATCAATTAAGCGAGCCAGTGAAGTCCCAATTCGGCTATCATCTTGTCGAAGTCCTCGACCGTAGAGAAAAAGACATTAGTCATGACATAGTCAGAAACAATGCACGGAATGAATTGTTTAGACGCAAAGCCACAGAACGCTATCGAAATTGGTTTGATCAACTGCGTGACCAAGCGTATATTGAATATCGCGAGTAATTAAAATGCTGGATAAAATTCGTCAGGCGATACAAGCGGTACTGCCACCTGATATCACTGCCGATGTTAAAAAGAACATCGATGCGGTGGTGAAAAGTCAGTTTGAGAAAATGAATCTGGTAACACGAGAACAAATGGAGATTCAGGAAAAAGTTTTGCAACGCACGAGACAACGGATTATTGAACTCGAAAAACGAGTTAAAGAAATGGAATACAAATTCGAGCAATAACCGAATTTTTAAGAAACTGAATTTTTGCACAGTCTCTAAATCTCAAATGTCCCTCCCCCTTTCCAAAGTGTGGGCAACGAGACTTAAAAACTCAGTCGTAGCATTAACGTTACCAATGGCGGTAAAGCCAATAGCACGGAATCATTACGCCCATGCGATTCAATGGGTTGCGAATGCAATATTGTCGCATTGGTGATACCACTACCGCCGTATTGGTCGGTGTCGGTGTTGAGTAGCTCGCTGTAACTTCCCGCGGACGGGACACCGATGCGGTATTGGCGGTGGGTTTGAGGCGTGAAATTGCTGATACTGATGACGAAATCACCGTTGGCGGCGTATCGTATCCATGACAATACGCTGTTGTTATGATCTTGCCAGTCAATCCATTCAAAGCCTTTATTGTTGAAATCCTGTTGATAGAGTGCGGGTGTAGCACGGTAAACATGGTTCAAATCCCGAACCAGTGTCTGCATGCCGCGGTGGCACGGCTGTTCGAGTAGATGCCAGTCTAGAGAATGGTCGTGATTCCATTCATTCTGCTGTGCCAGTTCGGCACCCATGAAGAGTAGTTTCTTGCCCGGATGGGCATACATAAAACCGAAATAAGCGCGTAGATTGGCAAATCGTTGCCAATCATCGCCGGGCATCTGTCCGAGCAATGATCTTTTGCCGTGTACCACCTCATCATGCGACAATGGCAGGATAAAATTTTCATTGAAAGCATAAACCAATCCAAATCTCATTTTGTCGTGATGATGCTTGCGATGAATCGGTTGCTCCCGCATATACGCCAGCGTGTCATTCATCCAGCCCATGTTCCACTTATAAGTAAAACCCAAACCACCGCTATCGGTCGGTTGTGATACGCCTGGCCAAGCGGTTGATTCCTCAGCAAAACAGCATGCCCCGTGAGCATGAACAGCGATATTCAAACGGCGAATGAAATCAACCGCTTCGAGGTTTTCATTGCCGCCATATTGGTTGGCAAGCCACTCGCCCGGCTGACGTGAATAATCGAGATAGAGCATCGATGCCACGGCATCAACACGCAATGCATCTATATGGAATTCATCAATCCAGTACAATGCGTTGCCAATCAGGTAGTTGCTCACTTCACGCCGACCGTAGTTGAAAATCAGAGTCCCCCAGTCGGCATGTTCGCCTTTGCACGGGTCATCGTGTTCGTATAATGCACTACCGTCAAAAAGGCTTAACCCATGCGGGTCACGTGGGAAATGTGCCGCAACCCAATCCAAAATCACCGCAATACCAGCACGATGGCAACAGTCGACGAAGTAACGAAAATCATCCGGACTACCGAAACGTTGAGTCGGTGCGTACATGCCAATCGGCTGGTATCCCCAAGAGCCGTCAAACGGATGTTCGGTAACGGGTAGTAACTCGATATGGGTAAATCCCATATCCACCACATAATCGACCAGTTCATGGGCAAGTTCACGGTAAGACAAAGGGCGGTTTCCTTCGCTCGCATTACGCCGCCATGAGGCGAGATGAACCTCATAGATGCTGAGCGGTTGGTCAAGCTGTGGAATGTGGTGGCGTTGCTTCGTCCAGTGCTGGTCACGCCAGCGGTGTTGGCTGCGATACACGATAGACGCATTGCCCGGCGGAGACTCAAAGAAATGTGCCATCGGGTCGGTTTTTAAGGGCAATAAATCGCCTTGTTGGTTCAATATTTCATATTTGTAGTAACTACCCGCGTCAACGGCAGGAATAAAAATTTCCCAGATACCGCTATTCGGATGCAAGCGCATAACGTGTCGCCGCCCATCCCAATCGTTAAAATCTCCAATCACACTGACGCGCCATGCATTCGGCGCCCAAACCGAAAAACAAGTGCCACGCAACCCGCACAAGCGAGTCGGTTGCGCGCCGAGTTTGTTAAAAATCTCCTGATGCGATCCTTCTGTCATCAAATAGAGATCCAAGTCGCCGAGCATGGACGGCAATCGATAGGCATCCTCAATATCAACAGTCGCCCCCGTTTTTGTTTCAATACGCAATTGGTAATGTCGTTTACGCGCTATCGGTGCTTCAAAAACACCGACTGGGTGTATCCGCCGCATCGGTGCAAGTACATTGCCAAGCCGATCCAGTAGGGTGACCGATTCGGCATGGGGCTGTAGTGTTCGAACCAGCGCGACACCGTTTTCAATATGCCGCCCGAGCAGTGAAAAAGGATTACGATGCCGACCGTCTGCGAGGTCTTGTAATATAGACGCTGGGAATACAGCGGTTTGCAATCTAGCCATCGCTGGTGAATTCGTATAAATCCGATAGATAGCGGACTGCTGCTGTTTCCCAGCTAAAGCGGACGGATGCGGCATGTTGGCGAATGTTCTGCCAGCGTTGTTGGTCGGCAGATTTGATATGCAATGCCCGATTGACCGATAAAATAAAATTCTCAGCTTGGTCACGCGCTGTTTTGCCGTTAAAAACAAAGCCATTCACACCATCAATAACGGTATCCTTCAACCCGCCCACTGCATGTACGACACAGGGCTGACCGGCGCGCATTGCCAGCATCTGACTGATTCCGCAAGGCTCAAAACTGCTCGGCATGAGGAAAAGATCGCCGAGCCAATAGAGCCAGTCGGATACGCTTTCAGAATAACCGTTTAGAAACAAAAAATTCTGATGCTTGGCTGCAATCTGACGTAATTGCTTTTCAATGTTACGGTCGCCACTACCGAGCATAATGAAGCACATTGTTTGGCTATGCTGGTGCAGAATCATCTCCAGTGCGCACCGATGCTGACGGGTCGGTTGGAGTAGCAATGACACTTTTTGCACACCGATTCGCCCGATACTCACTAACAGCGTGGCGGGTCTTGTGGATGGCAGTTGCTGGAGCGTTTGCGGTACCAGCGGATTGCCCGGTAGCAGTTGTTTTTCATCGCCAATGATTTGCAACAAGTGCGACCAATCTGCTTGCGGTTGCCCACACTCACGGCAAGCGGGCGCGTAGCAACAGCCATTGAGAATGCCGACTAACCGATTTTGTGCGGCGGCCGCACATAAATCAGCTTCCAATCCTTCGCCACCGTTGAAACCACGTTGGCGGTCATTGGGTTGTAGAATCTCGCGTGCATAGGTTGGCGAAACCGTGTTTATCTTATCGGCGAGGCGTATGGCGGCTGCCATCGGATTGACGCAATCGGGGTAGCGCGGATCACTAATTTGTTTTTTCTCATAACGCAGGCGTGGAAACCAGCGTGCAAAGGATGAGCGGTGATTATGTAGCGGACGGATACCCTGAAAAGCGAGGTTATGAATCGTAAATACAATGCGTAGTCGGCGCGTACGATGCAAAGAATCGTCGTAATGACGCAACACCAACACCAGCCCCAAATGCCAATCGTGCAGGTGTAATACATCGGGCGGGTTATCACATTGCTCGACATAAGCGACTGTGGCAGCACAGAAAAAAGCGAATCGGCTGGCATCAACCGCATAAGGCGAAGCCGCTCCGTCATCATGGTAAATGACCCCAGCACCTTTAGGCGATAGCAACGGATACTCAATCGCCATACATTTGACCGATGATTTTGTAGCGAGTGGAATTTGCCAGAGTTGCACGCGATGTTGCGTGCCTCCAAAGGGTACCGACAAATCATCGATATGGCGTGCTTGTGGTAGCGTGTTGAATATGCCGTAGGCGGGGGTAATGACCGTTACCTGATGACCAAGCACCGCCAATGCTTCGGGCAGGTCGCGAATCACATCGGCAATACCGCCGACTTTACCGCCCTTGAGTGCGCCATTTTCTGCCGCAACCAACCAAATATTCATGCTCAACCCTTGTTGCGACTAGGGCGTATAATGCAATGTCTGTCCCAGCATGTCCGGGGTAACCAATGTGCGTCCGCACTCGGTCACACGAAATCCACGCCGCCGATCCTCGTCCTGATCAATGCCGATTCCCATACCTTGCGGAATAACCGAGCCACGGTCGATGATGGCGTTTTTGATATGGCAGTGTCGCTTAATTTCACAATCTGGCAGAATGACCGCATCTTCTACCAAAGCGTATGACCTGACTCGACAATTCGAAAATAACAGCGAACGCTTCACGCTGGCACCCGAAATGATACAACCCGCCGAGACCATTGACATTATCGCTTCACCACGACGATCGGGTTCATCGAAGACAAACTTTGCGGGTGGCGACTGAGTCTGGAGCGAAAAAATAGGCCAATCACTGTCGTACAAATCAAGCGCAGGGTTAATGCCAATCAATTCCATATTCGCCTCCCAAAGGGCATCCAATGTACCAACATCTCGCCAATAGGGCTGGCGTAAGGTGTTGGGGTCTCGGAATGGAAACGCATAAATTTGATATTGATCAATAATGGACGGAATAATGTTCTTGCCAAAATCATGCACTGATTGATGACTATCCGCATCTTTGATTACTTGCTCAAAAAGAAAATCGGTATTGAATACATAATTCCCCATCGATGCCAAACATAATTCACTTTGTCCCGGAATCGGTTGCGGGTTTTCCGGCTTTTCGTCAAAGGCAATCACGCGCCCGCTCTCATCAACGGTCATTACCCCAAGCATCCCCGCCGCTTCTGCCAGTGGCACTTCGACACAACATACCGTCATATCCGCATTTTTTTCCTCGTGTCTGGCGAGCAGAGAACCGTAATCCATCTTATAGACATGGTCACCGGCGAGTATCAACACATAACGCGGATCATGTGTGCGGATGATGTCCAGATTCTGATAAACCGCATCTGCAGTGCCACGATACCATTCCTCACCAGTGCGCTGTGAGGCTGGCAGGATTTCGATAAAGCCGCGTTGCTCTCTCTGTAAGCTCGTCCAGCCATGCACTAGGTGGCGAATCAAAGAATGCGCCTTGTACTGGGTTAAAACGCCAATCCGTCCGATCCCTGAATTGATGCAGTTGGATAACGGAAAATCAATGATACGCAGCTTGCCACCGAAATACACTGCTGGCTTAGCGCGCCATTTGGTTAGTTCATGTAATCTGGAACCTTGCCCACCAGCAAGAATCAACACCAACGTATCGCGTGTCAGTAAACTAACATAACGACTCGGTTCTCTATTATTGTTGTTCATCAATTTACTCCAATTTCCCCGCTTGTTAAGCGGTAAGGTGATAAGAGACTTGAATTCACTATAGGTCAGCACTCATAATTAACTGATTAGAAAAAAGGCGTAAACCATGGGCTTGTCGGTTAATTCAAAACCAGTCCAATTTTAAGAAAATAAAATGTTTAATAACAATGACTTAAATATTCACAACAAGCTAAAAACGCCATTTTCCGACAAGCCCACCATGCCAAAATAAAAACACGACAGAACAATGCCTTATGTGATGATGCCAGAGAGTACCAGACCGAGCAATATTATATCTGATAGTTTGAGTAGAGCAATGGTCTAGGCGGCGTTCTCATTTAAGCCAACCAAATCATTGTTGCCACTAAAGACAGCATTGCCATGTAGTTTCTCGCTAATCGTTCGTACCGTGTGGCTATTCTGCGATAATGCTTTAGTTTCTGAAAAAGTCGCTCCACCTGATTGCGTTCTTTGTGTATCGTCTTGTCATAGTCGCGTCCTTCAATCCGATTTTTTCGTGCCGGAATTACGGCGACCGCCCTACTATCTCTGACGCTCTGTACAAATGCATCGGAGTCATAACCCTTATCAGCTAGAATAAATTCGGCTTCAAATCCTTCAATCAGGGCATCCGCTTGACCATACTCTGAGGATTGACCCTTTGTTATAGATAAGCGTACGGGGTTGCCCAGTGCATCAACCGCCGCATGTATCTTGGTACTCAACTCACCGCGTGACTTACCTTCTGCTTGCAGGCTTGGTCGTTTTTTTGCCGAACCGTGCTGATGCACCCGCACAATGCTCCCGTCAACCATTCAGTATTCTAAATCCAGGTCGTCCCTTACGGCTGTGAAAACCCTTGCCCATACCCCCTTGTGCGACCAGCGGTTATAACGCACATAAACCCGATGCCAATGACCAAAAGATTGGGGCAAATCCCGCCATGGGGAGCCCGTTCTCGCTATCCACAACACCGCCTCAAGAAACAAGCGATTGTCTTTTGTACTAACGCCACGATCACCCTGCTTACGACTTTGCTGGACGGACTGTAACGAATAATCTCCCAGCAACCCGGTTATTCTGACTCCAGCACAAACAGTCACGCTGAGGAGACTGTACAAAAATCCAACACTCGTCGTTCCTGCGAAAGCAGGAACCTAGTAAAACACTCAAACCCGCAAGGGTTTTCCGCCAGTAACGCGACCTATCGAGGGTTTCTTGCACAGTCTCTGAGGCGGGTCCCACTATAGGATTATTCAGAGACACGAGGGCGGATGTTACTTCTCTTGGCTGCACAACCGCAACGAATGGCACTTTGGACAATGAGCGTCATGTTCATTGCAGGTGAAAACACGATTATAGTCGTAAAGCGGGGAGATATTTTCAGATTCGATATTGCCAGCAGAACATGCCATATACCTTAACGGGGCCCCTCACAGGCGAATCAATCTTGATAATATCAACACTCGGTGGTGCCATCAAGTGGGGGGCGTATAGCATCGGGATGTGTTGCGAAATATCAAGCACTCGAATGTCCACTAACAAAGCAGTGTCGGCAGAATGTGCCGTGAGTGACGCTAGCTATTGATTATTGATATTTTCGGATGTCTTCGATAACCAGTCCATCATTGGAAAGGCTATTGGGCGATACCAGCGTTACTTCCCCGCGCACTTTGCACAAGTCTTTGATGCTTTTTTTAATGGCTTGTTCAAGCTCGACAGAAGGACAAGCCGTTTCGCATTGCAATGTCATCTGGTCACTGTGGTTGGCAACATCAACAACCAGTTTGGCTTTGATAATTTCCGCATGGCGTTTTGTCACATTATCAACCTGCTCGGGGTGAATGAACATGCCGCGTACTTTCACCGTTTGATCAGCACGTCCCATCCAGCCGACTATACGCCGATTGGTGCGTCCACAATCGCTGTTTCCAGCAAGCATCGCGGACAAATCGCCAGTGGCAAAACGAATCAAGGGATAATCTGGATTCAAGGTGGTAACCACGACTTCACCGATTTCGCCGTCTGCCACCACATCACCGCTGCCCGGTCGGACGATTTCCAGATAAACGCCCTCATCAATAATCAGCCCCGAATGTGGGGCAGATTCATAGGCAATTAAGCCAAGATCGGCAGTAGCATAACATTGCAGGATAGATATTCCGCACTCGCTAAAATCATTTCGTAACGAAGGCGACAGTGCTTCACCGCTGACCAATGCTTTTTTCAGGCTACTCATGTCCAGCTTGAGTTGCGCCGCCTTTTCCAGAATAATTTTCAAAAATGATGGCGTTCCCAAATAACCATCTGGCTTTAAGTCATTAATCGTTTGCGCTTGCAAGTCGGTTTGCCCGACACCTGCGGGTATAACGCTGCAACCCAATGCGTGGCACCCGCTGTCACCCATTGAGCCAGCGGGTGTTAGATGATAGGAAAAACAGTTATGCACTATATCACCCGCACGGAAATCGGCGGCAAACAAGGCGCGTGCAAATCGCCAATAATCCGAACGCCGAGTGCTGATTTCGTAAATCGGGCCGGGAGAAGCAAAGAGATAGGCTAATTGATCCGGCTTGCAAGCAGTCAACCCGCCCAACGGCGGCTCTTGTTGCTGGTGTTTAATCAGTTCTGACTTTCGGGTGACCGGAAAATGTTGTAATTGTTCGAGTGAGGTCAGAGGCTGGTCATAATCGCGTAAACGGGCTGCATAAGCAGTTGTGTTTGTGCGAGCATGGGCTATTTGTGTGGCAATGCTTTTGAGTAACGCCTGCTCACGTTGCTCGGCACTGCGTACTTCCAATGAATCATAATATTTCTGCATAGCGTCTCTTAAAATTTATGCCTAAGCCAGCCAGCGTTTACGCCGGCGGTAGTGTTTCGCATCACGGAAACTTTGCTTATCGTTGCCGCTGATGCCAAGATAAAACTCTTTTACGTCTTCATTTTCGGCGAGCGATTTCGCTTCGCCATCCATCACCACGCGACCGTTTTCCAAGACATATCCATAACTGGCATAACGCAATGCGATGGACGTGTTTTGTTCTGCCAATAAAAAAGTAACCCCTTCCTGTTGGTTTAGTCTTTTGATGATTTCAAATATTTCTTTGACCAGTTGCGGAGCAAGCCCCATCGAAGGCTCGTCCAATAAAATCACCTTCGGTCGTGCCATCAATGCACGCCCAACAGCGACCATTTGTTGCTCGCCGCCAGAGGTATAACCTGCTTGGCTTTTGCGCTTTTCTTTGAGACGCGGAAAATAGTGATACACTCTTTCGAGATCATTCCGAATCGCTTTGTTGCCATCTTTACGCGTGTAAGCACCTGTCAGAAGGTTTTCCTCAACCGTTAAATGCTCAAAGCAATGACGACCTTCCATAACTTGAATGACTCCTCGCCGCACCAATTCTGTCGGTGACAGGTTGGTTACTTGCTGTCCCATAAATTCGATGGAACCTTTGGTTACCTGTCCGCGCTCGGTGCCGAGTATATTAGAAATGGATTTAATGGTTGTCGTTTTTCCGGCTCCGTTTGCGCCCAGTAAGGCGACAATGCCGCCTTCGGGCACATCCAGTGAAACCCCCTTGAGCACCAAAATAACATGGTCATAAATAACCTCGATATTTTTGATGCTCAGGACCATTGTCGGACTATCTGTCATCGCAGAAAATTCATTGCTAACCGAATACACCGCTGACAGTCAAAACCGTGTTGCCGCACAAAAGCCGAGAAATTGACGGCTAATTGCAACGTTCGGTGACGTTGTTTTCAGCAGCATAGGCGGCAGAACCATCTTGTATCAATGCATCAACGACCTCACGATCGGCACCGATAAAGTCGGTGATGAGCGACCATGATTTGTTCGTTGCATCCCATTGTTGTATTGCACCGAGACCCTGACCACCGTGGTTTTCACAAGTAACCTGAATATCAGGACCAAAGTTTGGCAATCCTAACTCTGTCATCCGATCTTGGTCAATTTTGAGTGCTTCCATGCCATCGCGCATTTGCTCAGAAGTAATGTCTTTTACGCCATGCATTTCCTGCGCGGTTGCCACCGCTTCGGCTGCCAGCATGGCACCGTATATGCCGCGATTGTATAGCACAGTGCCCAGATTAGAGCCATCTCCAGCCGCTTTACCCGTGTCCAGTACATATTTTCTGATGTCATCGAAAATCGGGAAATCAGCGTTCACTGCATGAAAGGTTACCGCTTTATAGCCATTGGCACCCGCACCCGCTGGTAATACATCATTTTCAGAAGCAGACCACCAGATACCGATGAAATGATCCATCGGATAACCTATATTGGCAGCCTCCTGAATAGCGGTCGGACTCATCGTCCCAAAGCCCCACATCAATACATAGTCCGGCTGCTCACGGCGAATTTGCAACCACTGAGATTTCTGCTCCTGACCGGGATGATCAACTGCCAGCAGGGTCAATTTATAACCATGTTTCTTCGCCAACTGTTCGAGTGTGGGAATTGGCTCCTTACCATAAGCGGAATTATGATAGAGCAAGGCAATGTGTTTGTCTTTCAGATTACCATCTTCCTGATCATTGATATGCTTGATAATAATGGATGCCCCATCCCAATAAGTGATCGGGTAATTAAAGGCATGGCTGAATATCTTGCCGTTTGCCGCAATAGTACGCCCATAACCCATCGTATGAATCGGAATGCCGTCGGCGGTGGCTTTGGGAATCAACGAATAGGTCAGTGCGGTTGACAATGGTTGATAAACAAGGGATCCTTCTCCTTTGGTCGATTCATAACATTCCAGCCCTTTTTCGGCACTATAACCGAATTCACATGGGAGTATTTTAGTCGCAACACCGCCGATTCCACCATCACGTTCATTGAGCAAGGTAAAATAATCGGCATAGCCGTCGGCTATTTGAATACCACCCGGCGCATACGGACCTGTACGGAAATTCAATGCAGGGAAAACGAGGTCAGCAGAAACCGTTCCTGCGTTCATCGTTGCTGCAATTACACTCATTGAGCAAATAAGTTTGATAAGTTTAGTAAATTTCATAATTTAATAATTTAATAATTTAATAATATGTATCCTATAATGAAAAGAAGGATGACCGTTAATAAGGAAACGGCCAAAAGCGAAGTTTCTCTTTAGCAATCCGCCATAGCTGTGCCAGCCCATGCGGCTCAACAATCAAGAAAAACATAATGAGCCCACCGATAAAAACCAGTATCAGATGAGCAACCAAATCGGTCGGCCAGCCAAGCCCCGCGACCATGATATTCTTAAACAAAACCGGTACTAATATGATAAACGCCGCACCGATAAAGGCACCTGAAATTGAACCCAAGCCACCGATTATGATCATAAACAGCACCAGAAAAGACTTTTCAATGCCAAATGATACGGCTGGTTCTGCTGCCCCGAGGTAAACCGAGAAAAACAATGCACCAGCAACACCGATATAAAACGAACTGACCGCAAAGGCAGATAATTTTGCACCGAATGGTGATACACCAATAATCTCCGCCGCAATATCCATATCACGAATCGCCATCCACGACCGACCTATTCGACCTCGAGTAAGGTTTTTGGCAATCAGGGCAAAGGTCACTACAATTGTTAGACAAAACAGATAGGTTGCCCATGAGGGTGCGTTGGGGCCAGTGATGGCAACCCCAAACATCATTCTTTCTGGTATGACAATCATTCCAGATGCAGAATAATTATAAAACCATGGGGCTTTATTAAATAACCAGATCAGAAAAAATTGTGCTGCCAATGTCGCTATCGCCAGATAAAACCCCTTAACACGCAGACTCGGCAAACCAAATAAAGTACCGACAAATGCCGTGATTCCGCCGGATAGAAGCACCACCACCAACATATTGAGTGCCGGGAATGTAGTGGTTAATTTATAACTAGCATACGCTCCCACTGCCATAAACCCACCCGTACATAGGCTCATCTGTCCGCAATACCCGACCAGTATGTTTAAGCCAAGTGCCGCCATTGACCACACCAGTACTGGCAATAATACCGATTTCTCCCAGTAGTCGTTAATAAAAAAAGGCACGACCAAAAAGGCAATTCCGCAAAACAGAATCACAAACCAACGATCCAGCGAAATTGGGAATATTTGCTGATCTTTTTTATAGGTGGTTTTGAAGTCACCAGATTCTCGGTAAAACATTTTGATTTGTTAATTCGGGTTACACACGTTCAATAATTTTTTCGCCAAACAAACCCTGCGGTCGAAACATCAGAAAAAACAGGGCAAGCATATAGGCAAACCAAATTTCTGTGGCTCCTCCCACCAGTGGGCCGATCCAGAATTCAAATAACTTTTCACCGACTCCGATGATTAGCCCACCAACAATGGCTCCGGGAATGGAGGTAAAGCCACCGAGAATCAATACAGGCAATGCTTTTAATGCAATCAGTGACAATGAAAACTGCACCCCCGACTTGGAACCCCACATGATGCCAGCCACGAGAGCGACAATGCCAGCAATAGACCAGACGATGACCCATATTGAGCGCAATGAAATCCCTACGGTGAGTGCCGCCTGATGATCATCCGCGACTGCGCGTAAGGCACGACCGGTTTTGGTAAATTGTGAAAACGCGGTTAGTCCGATAACCAATATAGCCGCAATCACCGCCGCCCAGACATCCAGCACATCAATATACATGCCAATGTATTTGGAGTCTGTCATAGCCCATGAGCGAGTAATATCCTCAAACCAAAGCGACCCGCCAGAAGGAATGCCCACATCCAAATACTTGATATTCGCCCCCCACATCAAGTCTCCCAATCCCTCGGTGAAATATGCCAGTCCAATGGTTGCCATAAACAGAATAATGGGCGCCTGATTGACCAGATGTCGCAAGACCAAGCGTTCGACAAGATAGGCAAATCCGATCATGATTATGATGGTCAATAGGATGGCGAGGAAACTATTTATGCCACCAGACCAATGGTGATATTCGGTTCCGAAAAAAATATTGATTAGGTGCGCAAAAGGAACTTGTCCGCTCTGAATCCCAACCAGAGTGAGGGTAGCAAACAAACACATCACCCCTTGGGCATAGTTAAAAACCCCTGATGCCTTAAATATCAACACAAACCCCAGCGCAACCAGCGAATACATCACCCCGGACATCAGCCCGTTCAAGATAATCTCAATAATGTTTAAGAGTTCTATACTCATCGCAATTTATTTCTAATCATGTCATCAAATACCATGATCCGCACCCAAATAAGCATCAATAACCGCCTGATTATTGCGTACTTCATCGGGGTCGCCATCTGCCACTTTTCGACCATAATCCAAGACCACCACACGATCTGACAAATCCATCACCACGCCCATATCATGTTCGATAAGCGTGATTGTGGTACCAAACTGCTCGTTTACATCGAGTATAAAACGACACATATCTTGTTTTTCTTCCAGATTCATGCCTGCCATTGGTTCGTCTAACAACAATAACTTCGCTTCGGCAGCCAGAGCACGACCCAATTCAACGCGCTTCTGCATACCATACGGTAGCCGACCCACCGTGGTTTTGCGAATCGACTGAATTTTTAGAAAATCGATAATTTGCTCGACTCGTTCTCGATGTGCTATTTCCTCACGCTCTGCTCGCCCCTTCCACACCGCCTGCCAGAATATATTGGCGTTCATGCTCGTCATTCTGCCAGTCATCAGATTGTCCAATGTGGACATGCCTTTGAATAACGCAATATTCTGAAAGGTTCGGGCAATGCCCTGACGCGCAATTTTGAATGGTTTTGTAGCACCGCGCTTACGTCCATCAAACCAGATTTCTCCTTTCTGCGGGTGATAGAAACCATTGATGATATTCAACATCGAACTCTTGCCCGCCCCATTAGGACCGATGATGGCACGAATTTCCCCTCGTTTAACATTAAAACTGATGTCATTCAGCACTTTTACACCGCCAAAGGAAAGCGAGATATTATTCACCTCCAACAGCATTTCTGCCAATAGCGGCTCGGCACTGTTTTTGTGCCCGCTATCGGCTTGCTGAGGCACATTTTTACTCATTTTCAAACGCATTGATTAAAAGTTTGCAAGTCCACAATTTTCAAATCTGCAGTAATTTCACCTTTCCTGCCGTCTTCAAAAGTCACTTCGGTGCTGATGAAGCAAGTCTGAGCATTATTGTACAAAGCATCAACAAGCACCTGATATTTTTCGGCAATGATTCGGCGGCGGACTTTGCGGGTGCGGGTCAATTCGCCATCATCGGCATCCAGCTCTTTGTGGAGGATTAAAAACCGATGAATTTGCGAATCGGCGACATGTTGATCGGTGGATAAATCCTGATTAACCTGCTCGATGTTTTTCGAAATCATCGCATACACATCAGGATGTCCTGCCAGTTCCTGATAACTCGCATATGGAACGTTGTTTCTCTCAGCCCAGTTTCCCACCGCTTCAAGATCTATATTAACCATCGCGGTAACAAAATCTCGATTAGCACCAAACGCAACGACTTCCTGAATTTGCGGAAAAAACTTGAGTTTGTTTTCAATATATTTTGGTGCAAATAACGCTCCATTCTTGAGTTTACCGACATCTTTAACACGGTCGATGATTTTAAGATGACCATTGTCATTAAAATAACCAGCATCTCCCGTCATGACCCAGTTTTGTTCGTTTTTAGTTTCTCGGGTGGCAGTCTCGTTTTTGTAATAACTATGGAAAACACCCGGACTTCGGTAAATGACTTCACCCTGTTCGGTGATCTTGACCTCTACCTGTGGGGACGGTTTGCCGACCGTATCGGCAAAGACCTCGCCATCTGGCTGTGCAGTCACAAATACCGAGGCCTCGGTTTGACCATATAATTGTTTGATATTGATACCGAGAGAGCGAAAGAAATCAAATATCTCCGGACCGATTGCCTCCCCTGCCGTATAAGCCAAGCGAATACGACTGAATCCCATAGTGTTTTTCAATGGCGCGTAAATAATTAAGTTACCCAACGCATACATGAGCCGATTCTTCAGGGTAACAGATTCGCCATTCAAGACCGCAATGCCAGTGGTTTTTGCCACTGCCATAAAATAATGGAACAGGTTTCGTTTCAACCTGCCAGCATCCTCCATGCGAATCATCACCGAGGTGAGAATGCCTTCGAAAATTCGGGGTGGTGCGAAATAATAAGTCGGACCGATTTCACGCAAATCATGCACTATCGTTTGCTCGCTTTCTGGGCAATTGATGCAATATCCGGCAACATAAGCCTGACCATAAGCAAATAGATGGTCGCCAATCCAAGCCATCGGCAAATAGGAGAGTGTTTCCTCGTGTTCAGTCAGATTATCTTGTTTGATGCTGTTGATTGCGGTAATCAAGATGTTGTCATAAGTCAACACCACGCCCTTTGGCTTGCCGGTAGTGCCAGAAGTGTATAAAAAGACACTGATGTCGCCACCGCAGGATTGTGCGACTTCATTTTCCATGAAGTCGGGATTCTCTTCGGCAAATTTACGCCCCATTTGCTGGACAACACTAAAATCATGCAGTTGTTTCCGCTCATAATTCTCAAGACCGCGTGCATCATCAAAAATGATATGCTTGAGTGACTGACCGCCTTCTTCTATCTCTAATATCTTATCAATCTGTTCCTGATCTTCGGCAAGGACGAATCCGGTCTCCGCATGTTCCAGCACATATTGCATCTCCTCCACCACCGAATCGGCATAAATCGGTACTGGAATCCCACCAAGACATTGTGCGGCGGCTATCCCCCAGTACAGACGCGGACGGTTGATGCCAACAATCGCCAGCTTGTCGCCACGCTTAAATCCCAATGCTGCCAGTCCATGCGCGAAAGCAAACACTTCCTGTTTTATTTCCTTCCAGCTCCAAGTTTGCCATACACCCAAATCCTTTTCACGAATGGCAGGTCGATCACCGAATCGTTCAGCGTTTAACAGCAAAAACTTTGGGAACGTATCGCGCAAGTTTGTTTTAGACCTTTGCATAATTGACGGAAGTACGGACTCAGCCACGAAAGCCATTGTAAATGGCGGGACTTATGTACGGTATGCCGATTTTGCAGAAGCAAAAATCGGCATAGCCCCACTCTCGATATAAATTTATGGGGTTGACCCAAATATTAATCATCTTTGTCACAAGCAAACAAATTTCATGTCTGTTGAGGCGGGATGGAGTACGTCGCGGTAGCATGAGCGACTGGCATATCCATCCCATCGGAATAGATAAAAACCTCGCCGATGAGCAGTCGTTTCCCGACTTTAAGGAGCTTGCTCTCAGCAATGATGTCTTTATCCGCTACTGGTTTGCGTAGAAAGTGAATATTCAGGTTCGTGGTTACTGCCACAGTAACGTCATCGAGATTGCCGAGGATGGCAACATATATGGCACAATCTGCGATCATCATCAATGTCGGACCGGATACCGTTCCGCCCGGTCGCAAATGCTTGTGTTCTATGGGCTGTCGTAATTTAGATGTCCCAGCACCAATCTCTTCGACGACGCAACGGCTTTGTGGGAATTCATTGGCGAAAAATGCTCGGATTTGATGCAGATTCATGATTTTTGTTGCTTTTAGATTTTGTTGTCCTTCGATAGAGCAGTACAGTGAACGGTCAGAGGCTATAATTGACGTTCACGTCAACGTAACGTTGTACCATCAGTCTTACTATAATAAACCCTTATAACCCGTATAGTAAACCCTTATAATTTTTTTTGCAACACCCTGTTAGCCCCCAGATCCGCAGATAGAAATCCCCAAAAGTGGAAAGCCTTGGCTGTATAATGGTTTGCACTTAAACGCTCCATCACCTAATGGGTGTACAACTCAAGGCTTATGACTATGCTAGTCAGCCCTTAAAAACATCTAAACAGTTTGATTTATATCAATAAAACAAACAAAACCATTAACCAAATCAACCGCTTTATGTTAGAATAACCGTTGTTTTCTGGTCGTTTTGGTTAAAAAATTATGCTGACTCCATTTGCCCCAAACACAGGGCAACAAAATCTGTTTCACACCGAATTGTTCTCTCAATTAGACCCACGAGACCCTTTAATCCAATTAGCCAACGTCATCGACTGGAAGGTCTTCGAGGATGCATTTAGCAAACACTATTGCCACGATAACGGCAGACCCTCAAAACCAATACGCTTAATGGTCGGGTTACTGATGCTCAAACAACTGGAAAACCTGTCCGATGAGAATGTGGTCTTACAGTTCAAGCGTAATCCGTATTATCAATACTTCTGCGGTTATCCAACCTACACCCCAAACGTGCCTTGCAATGCAACCGAACTGGTGCATTTTAGAAACAGAATCGGTGTCGTAGGTTTTGAACTCATTTTTAAGATGAGCGTGATGTTGCACGGCAAAAAAGCTAATGAAAACACTGTTTTGATTGACACCCCTGTTAAAGAAGTTAAAAACAGGAAAAAAACATCACCTATCCGACTGATTCTAAACTAGCCATCAAAATTATCAACCGTCTCAACAAATTGGCGAAAAAACATGGCATCAAACAGCGCAGAACCTTCGTAAAAGAAGTTAAAAACTGCCGCTTACGCATTCGCCACTTCCGCCATGTTAAAAAGCGTACATCCGCTAAAAAGGCATTGAAACGATTGCGAACCATTGCTCATATTTTAATCCGAGAACTACAAAGAAAACTACCCCAACACGGACTGCTTGAAACCTACCGACCAGACTTCTTGCTCTATCAGCGGCCTTCTATAAGCAGGCGTGGGGCACAACAACCCAAAGACAAAAACAAAATTTATTCCCTGCACGAACCCCATGCTTATGCGATGGGCAAAGGCAAGACCACAAACGCTATGAATACGGCAACAAAGTATCCATCGTCTCGGGCAAAGACAGTAACATCATTGTCGGCGTTGTCAGCCATAAGAAAAACCAGCATGATGCAAAAACACTACCCGATGCGATAAAACAAGCCAATAGCAACAGAACAAAACCCATCAAACAAGCGGTCTGCGACAGAGGCTATTGTGGGGTTAAACAAGTGGGCGATACTGCCATTATCCTGCCCAGCAAAGCCCTGAAAAAAGACAATCGTTATCAAAGAGACAAGAAACGCAAACTGTGTAAGCGACGGGCTGCCATAGAACCCATTATTGGGCATTTGAAATCTGATTTTAGGTTATCCAGAAACAGGCTTAAAGGACAAGTTGGCGATGAAATCAATGCTTTAATGGCTGCTTGTGCCTGGAATTTGAGAAAGTGGCTGGTTTTTTGTCACGTCTGCTATTTATGGCTTAAAAAAGCGCGTTTTGTCCATATTTTTGGTAAAAATCCCTTGGTCCAATTTGATTCAAGGTTGATTCACGTTCGCTGAGCGGCAGCTTGAAATATATTTTTACTTGTTAGGTCGGTTTTTAAGGGCTGACTAAATAAATGATGACCGCCGAAGCTCCGTAGGAGCGAAACAAAAGAGATATGCCGCTCCTACGAAGCTTCGAATGTTGGATTTTTGCAGTCTCTTACCCAAGTTCGGCTATAATGCCGATAAATTCGCTCGGAAAATAAACCGCATTCCCAACCTTATGACGACCTCGAATCTTGCCAAACGTGTCTATGACCATGCTTTTAAGCTGGATCCTATCGTCAGGAGTCTGCTGGATACGGATGTTTATAAATTGTTGATGTTGCAAACTATCTGCAAGGAGTTCGCCCATATACCGGTCACCTTTTCGGTTATCAATCGAACGCATTCGGTTCGTCTGGCAGAGGAAATCGATATTGCCGAGTTACGCGAGCAATTGGATCATGCGCGCACTATCGGCATTACCAAAAAGGAGCGGATTTGGTTGGCAGGGAATACCTTTTATGGTCGGGAAAGGTTGTTTTCTTCTGAATTCATCGACTGGCTGGCGAATTATCGTTTGCCAGAATATCAACTGCGCGAACAGGATGGTCAATTTTTAATTGATTTTCATGGGCACTGGTCGGAGATAACACTGTGGGAGCTGCCGGTTTTAACCATTATCAGCGAACTCAAATCGCGGGCAATACTCAAGCAGGTCGGACGCTTTGAACTTGACGTTATCTATGCACGTGCAAAGGCGAAACTATGGGAGAAAGTAACCCGCCTGAATCGATTGCCTGATTTGCATCTAGCAGATTTTGGCACGCGGCGGCGGCATAGTTTTTTGTGGCAAAACTGGTGCGTTGAAGCGTTGAAAGAGGGCTTGGGCGAGAAATTTATTGGCACCAGCAATGTACTCTTGGCGATGAATCATGACCTCGAAGCGATTGGCACCAATGCCCATGAATTGCCCATGGTAGCCGCCGCATTGGCAAAGAGCGATGATGAATTGCGCACTACGCCCTACAAAGTGCTACAAAGCTGGCAACATAATTATGATGGCAACCTGCTCATCGTGTTGCCCGATACCTATGGCACGACTACGTTTTTATGCAATGCGCCAAACTGGGTGGCGAACTGGCGCGGCTTTCGACTTGATTCCAAAGAGCCGATTGCAGGTGGCGAAGAATTAATACGGTGGTGGCAATCTATGGGACAAGACCCGCGAGAGAAATTGATTATTTTTTCTGATGGACTGGATATTGATGAAATTGAAGCCATCAGCCAGCATTTTGCACAGAAAGTGAATGTCGGTTTTGGCTGGGGAACGAATTTAACCAATGATTTTAAGGATTGCGCGCCCACCCCGAATAATAGACTGAATGCCTTTTCATTGGTTTGCAAAGTTACCCAAGCCGGTGGCAACCCGACCGTAAAACTATCGGATAATCTGGCAAAAGCGACCGGACCGAAGACAGAAATAGAGCGTTATTTGAAGATCTTTGGCAACGAGCAAATAACCAAAACAAAAGTGTTCGTGTAAGCACGCTGGAACACAAGTAAAGGCAAGGCGGGAGCGATGGAGCAGGAACGACGAGTAAACGATGGGGCGAGAATCAGGAGCACAAACCCACGCTGGAAGGGAGCCTTACCGATTTTTGCTCCTGCAAAATCGGCATACCGTACATCCTGTACATAACTCCCGCCATTGAGACTGTGCAAGAAATCCTCGCTAGGCATGCGTTACAATGCGGAAAACCCAACCCCTTGCCCCCCTCGTATGATCCCCAATCGGGTAAATTATCCACTCGTTTAGTGGTTTTTAATGGACCCTATCCAACGGCGGTTGGATGGGTAGTAGTGATGCAGTAGCCCCCAGTAAGTTTTTAAACTTGTTGATAAGGTATCGCACCTACTACCCGCTTTACCGGTTTTTGCTCCTGCAAAACCGGCATACAGTACATCCTTGTACATAAACTTCATCAAGTGCGGACAGTATCTGGTGCAAGACCAAAAATCTGAACACGAATAGTACGAGGATGCACCGAAGTTAAATGATCCAACCTATCTACCTTGAATTCACATAATAAGTGCAACACTCCTAAGTCAGTCAAAGGGTACACTCGTACTCTTTTAACTGAACAGAAAAAAGGAGTAAAACATGACGAGATATACCCATTTGACTGAACACAAAAGATACCACATTTACCTCATGAATCAGCAACATTGTACGCTGACAGGAATCGCTAAAACCATGGGCAGAAGTTAAGTCACCCATCAGCCGTGAAATTAAACGCAATACCGGGGGCAACGGCTATCGCTACAAACAAGCCCACCGCTTTGCCCAAACGAGGCATCAGCAAAAGCCCAAGCACATCAGGCTCAATGACGAGTTAAAGCTTCATATTCAACAAAAGATCGCGCTGTATTGGAGTCCTGAACAAATTAGCGGTCGTTTGAGAATGGAGGAAAACATCAGTATTAGCACCGAATCCATCCTTGAATTCACATAATAAGTGCAACACTCCTAAGTCAGTCAAAGGGTACACTCGTACTCTTTTAACTGAACGGAAAAAAGGAGTAAAACATGACGAGATATACCCATTTGACTGAACACGAAAGATACCACATTTACCTCATGAATCAGCAGCATTGTACACTGACAGAAATCGCTAAAACCATGGGCAGAAGTTAAGTCAACCATCAGCCGTGAAATTAAACGCAATACCGGGGGCAACGGCTATCGCTACAAACAAGCCCACCGCTTTGCCCAAACGAGGCATCAGCAAAAGCCCAAGCACATCAAACTCAATGACGAGTTAAAGCTTCATATTCAACAAAAGATCGCGCTGTATTGGAGTCCTGAACAAATTAGCGGTCGTTTGAGAATGGAGGAAAATATCAGTATTAGCACCGAATCCATCTATCGTCTCATTTTGAAAGACAAAGTAGCTAGTGGGTCGTTATATCGATACTTGCGCCATCAGGGTAAGAAATATCGCAAGCGTTATGGCAAGAACGATTACCGCGGACGCATCCCCAATCGGGTTGATATTGCTGATAGACCCAGTATAGTGGACAATCGTTCGCGTATAGGCGATTGGGAAGCTGATTGTGTTATCGGTAAAGGTCGTCAAGGGGTGTTTGCCACCCTTGTTGAACGCAAAAGTAGGCTCTATCTCGCACTCCAGACTAAGAACAAAACCGCAAAAGAAACCAACGCGGCTATACTCAGGTTGTTAAAGCATATGAAACAACATGTAATGACACTAACCTTTGATAACGGCAGAGAATTTTGTTGGCATAGTGATCTTGCCAAACAACTCGAGTGTGAAACTTAACGAAGCTAAACCGTATCACTCTTGGGAGCGTGGCTTGAATGAAAACCACAATGGCTTGCTCAGGCAGTTTTTTCCAAAGAAAATGCCTTTGCATAAAGTCACCGAAAAAGAGCTGTTCAAAGCGACCGATTTAATGAATAACCGACCTAGAAAATGTTTGGGGTATAAAACCCTTATGGAGGTCTTTTCCCACGCAATGGGAATAGATCATAATATAAACCTGAGTGTTGCACTTATGGGTTGAATTCGCCAACCTTGACCCTTGAGACTTTGGATGTGGTTGCCGACAAAGGCTATTACAGCGCAACCGAAATAAAGAACTGTGTTGACGACAAAATATTCCCAATCATCCCGCCGATTGATACGCAACAGAAACAAAAGAAAACGGGCAGATATACTAAAGAGGATTTTGTCTATAACGAGGAGCAAGACGAATACACCTGCCCTAACGGCAAAACACTGAAAAAAAAGCAAGCCCAAGCCTATGCAAACAGAATCAGCCAAAGCGATTAGCAAAAGAAGGGGGGCGATTGTGGAGCATCCTTTTGGCACCATAAAGCGGTCATTAGGCTGGGATCACTACTTGCTCTCAGAGGCAAAGAAAAAGTATCCGGTGCCTATGGTTTTGATTGGGCACTGATTATGTTTTGCTATAACTTTAAGCGTGTTTTGAACATGTTAGGCACCATGCTTGTTCAATAAGCTGTTATTAGCTATAAAAGCAGGCGATATTGAAGCCGTGATGGAAGAAATCAAGCGACATCTTTCTTTTTGCGTCCACTATTCGATGGTTTATGCCAGAAATGCTTATTTTCTCAGCAAACAAGCTTATTTCACCTGCCTGTTTTTAATAAGAATCCTTTTTTACCCGTACCCGACTCAAAATGCTCAATAGTGGGCTTGTAAGTCGGCGGTTTCTTGTACAGTCTCTTTTATGCGAAACGAACGAATAAAGCGGATTCGGAAGAGAGCCTGATAGCCACGCCAACCACAAGCAGGCGGTGGGACTAAAGTCCCATTTCCGAGAGGGTTTGCTTTATGCAGAAGTCAAAACGGTAAAACCCGCTCCCCCCGATAAAGCGACTCCAAAGTTTGTCGTGCTTTAATAATATGAAATTGATTCCCATCGACCATCACTTCTGCCGCATGCGGACGGGAATTATAATTTGAACTCATTACTGCACCATAAGCCCCCGAAGTTCTGACCGCAAGCAAATCGCCCACGTTGACCCGTAATGAGCGTTGCTTGCCGAGAAAATCGCCACTTTCGCAAATCGGACCGACTACATCATAGACCTTTGTATCGGCATTGCTGGCTTGATTAACTGCAATGATATCATGATGTGCCTGATATAAGCTGGGTCGAATCAAGTCATTCATACCCGTATCAACAATACAAAAATGGGTATCGGTTGCCTGCTTGAGATAATGCACTCGGGTCAGTAATACGCCAGCATTGGCAACAATGGCACGTCCCGGCTCGATGGCAATGTTCATTTGTGGTCGCCCCCTTTTTTTGCTATGTGATTTAATCTGGGCGAGCAACATACTCACATACTCGTTCGGTGTGGGCGGCTGTTCATCGTGATACCGGACTCCGAGCCCACCGCCAAAATCAATCTGGTGCATGGTAATCCCAAGTGCGGTGAGCTGGTCAACAAAACAAAGCACCTGATTCAGCGCGTCTTGGTAAGGTGATAAATCAGTCAACTGCGACCCGATATGGCAAGCAACACCATAGACTTGGAGGTGCGCGTCTTGCTGTGCTTGTTGATAAACTTCCAGTGCCTTGTCGGGTGATAAACCAAACTTGTTGTCGCGTAAACCAGTGGATATGTACGGATGGGTCTTAGCGTCCACGTCTGGGTTGATGCGTACCGATATGCGCGGACGCATACCCAACTCGGTAGCAATCGCACTAATGCGGTGTAATTCGCCATCGGATTCGATGTTAAAACACCCGACCCCCGCTTGCAGTGCCTGTCGGATTTCCCAGTCTTGTTTGCAGACCCCAGAAAAAATGGTTTTGGTCGGATCGCCGCCCGCCGCAATAACGCGCATCAGCTCGCCCGCAGAGAGAATATCAAATCCAGAACCAAAACGTGCTAGCAAATTCAAAATAGCCAGATTGCTATTGGCTTTAACGGCATAACATATTTCGTGGGGGTAATCACCAAAGGAGTTATTGAATGCCTGCCAATGCCGTTCAAGCGTGGCACGCGAATAAACAAAACACGGTGTACCAACTTGTTCGGCAATTTCCGTGAGGGAAACCTGTTCAGCACAAAGCTGATAATCTTGATAAGCGAAATGATCCATGTAGTGGGCGACTAATTAGGGTGATTATTGTGTTTGGTTGTTTTCTTTATCGCCTTCGTTGTGGCGTTTTGTGTCCTGCTCGACTGCTTGATTGCTCGATAGATTGCTCATCGGGTATAAACAATGCACCCTTTTTACCACATGCGGCGAGTAATAAAACACCTGCCAAAAACAGATACAAAAATAATATAGAGGTGTTTTTCATATTGAAGCGAGGGGATTTAGGACTTATGGATTTTATTACCGGATATCAAGCATGCTAACTATTTTGCTTCCGACAACATGCAAATAAATTAGATTGTTGTTCATAACCAATCTTACCGACACATTGTACACCGATAAAAGTACATGGTGTCAAGCATGTGTGTTACGAGTAAATTAACTGCCCTATTAATTAGTCAGCCCTTAAAAACCGACTTAACAAGTAAAAATATATTTCAAGCTGCCGCTCAGCAAACGTGAATCAACCTTGAATCAAATGGACCAAGGGCTTTTTACCAAAAATATGGACAAAACGTGCTTTTTTAAGCCATAAATAGCAGACGTGACAAAAAACCAGCCACTTTCTCAAATTCCAGGCACAAGCAGTCATGCAGTACATTGATTTCATCGCCAATTTGTCCTTTAAGCATGTTTCTGGATAACCTAAAATCAGATTTCAAATGCCCAATAATGGGTTCTATGGCAGCCCGTCGCTTACACAATTTGCGTTTCTTGTCTCTTTGATAACGATTGTCTTTTTTCAGAGCTTTGCTGGGCAGGATAATGTCCGTATCGCCCACTTGTTTAACCCCACAATAGCCTCTGTCGCAGACCGCTTGTTTGATGGGTTTTGTTCTGTTGCTATTGGCTTGTTTTATCGCATCGGGTAGTGTTTTTGCATCATGCTGGTTTTTCTTATGGCTGACAACGCCGACAATGATGTTACTGTCTTTGCCCGAGACGATGGATACTTTGTTGCCGTATTCATAGCGTTTGTGGTCTTTGCCTTTAGAAATCACATAAGCATGGGGTTCGTGCAGGGAATAAATTTTGTTTTTGTCTTTGGGTTGTTGTGCCAACACCCGCTGATAGAGCAAGAAGTCTGGTTGGTAAGTTTCAAGCAGTCCGTGTTGGGGTAGTTTTCTTTGTAGTTCTCGGATTAGAATATGGGCAATCGTTCGCAATCGTTTCAATGCCATTTTAGCGGATGCGCGCTTTTTAACATGGCGGAAGTGGCGAATGCGTAAGCGGCAGTTTTTAACTTCTTTTACGAAGGTTCTGCGTTGTTTGATGCCATGTTTTTTCGCCAATTTGTTGAGACGGTTGATAATTTTGATGGCTAGTTTAGAATCAGTCGGATAGGTGATGTTTTTTTCCTGTTTTTCCCTTCTCTACAGGGGTGTCAATCAAAACAGTGTTTTCATTGGCTTTTTTGCCGTGCAACATCACACTCATCTTAAAAATGAGTTCAAAACTTGCGACACCGATTCTTTTTCTAAAATGCACCAGTTCGGTTGCATTGCAAGGCACGTTTGGGGTGTAGGTTGGATAGCCGCAGAAGTATTGATAATACGGATTACGCTTGAACTGTAAGACCACATTCTCATCGGACAGGTTTTCCAGTTGTTTGAGCATCAGTAACCCGACCATTAAGCGTATTGGTTTTGAGGGTCTGCCGTTATCGTGGCAATAGTGTTTGCTAAATGCATCCTCGAAGACCTTCCAGTCGATGACGTTGGCTAATTTGATGAGCGGGTCTCGTGGGTCTAATTGAGAGAACAATTCGGTGTGAAACAGATTTTGTTGCCCTGTGTTTGGGGTAGATGGAGTCAGCATAATTTTTTAACTAAAACGACCAGAAAACAACGGTTATCCTAACATAAAGCGGTTGATTTGGTTAATGGTTTTGTTTGTTTTATTGATATAAATCAAACTGTTTAGATGTTTTTAAGGGCTGACTAATTAGTCAGCCCTTAAAAACCGACTTAACAAGTAAAAATATATTTCAAGCTGCCGCTCAGCGAACGTGAATCAACCTTGAATCAAATAGACCAAGGGCTTTTTACCAAAAATATGGACAAAACGCGCTTTTTTAAGCCTTGAATTCACATAATAAGTGCAACACTCCTAAGTCAGTCAAAGGGTACACTCGTACTCTTTTAACTGAACGGAAAAAAGGAGTAAAACATGACGAGATATACCCATTTGACTGAACACGAAAGATACCACATTTACCTCATGAATCAGCAGCATTGTACACTGACAGAAATCGCTAAAACTATGGGCAGACGTTAAGTCAACCATCAGCCGTGAAATTAAACGCAATACCGGGGGCAACGGCTATCGCTACAAACAAGCCCACCGCTTTGCCCAAACGAGGCATCAGCAAAAGCCCAAGCACATCAGGCTCAATGACGAGTTAAAGCTTCATATTCAACAAAAGATCGCGCTGTATTGGAGTCCTGAACAAATTAGCGGTCGTTTGAAAATGGAGGAAAACATCAGTATTAGCACCGAATCCATCTATCGTCTCATTTTGAAAGACAAAGTAGCGGATGGGTCGTTATATCGATACTTGCGCCATCAGGGTAAGAAATATCGCAAGCGTTATGGACAGAACGATTACCGCAGACGCATCCCCAATCGGGTTGATATTGCGGATAGACCCAGTATAGTGGACAGTCGCTCGCGTATAGGCGTAGTGATAGAGGGGGAGGCTGATTGTGTTATCGGTAAGGGTCGTCAAGGGGTGTTTGCCACCCTTGCTGAACGCAAAAGCAGGCTTTGTCTCGCACTTCGGACTAAGAACAAAACCGCAAAAGAAACCAACGCGGCTATACTCAGGTTGTTAAAGCATATGAAACAACATGTTAATGACACTAACCTTTGATAACGACAGGGAATTTTGTTGGCATAGTGAGCTTGCCAAACAACTCGAGTGTGAAACTTATTTTGCTAAACCGTATCACTTTTGGGAGCGTGGCTTGAATGCCAAATAATCATCTGGCACAATGGCTTGCTCATACTTTTTTCTCATGCAGTTTTTTCCAAAGAAAATGCCTTTGCATAAAGTCACCGAAAGAGAGCGGTTCAAAGCGACCGATTTAATGAACAACCGACCTAGAAAATGTTTGGGGTATAACCCTTATGGAGGTCTTTTCCCGCGCAATGGGAATAGATCATAACATAAACCCGAGTGTTGCACTTATGAGTTGAATTCGCCATCGGGTTAAATAGGCGGTGCTTCAAACCTATTCAGTGCCAGCAGCACTTGTTCTAGGAATTTTCGGTGGTTTTCCCGCATTTTGACCAAGAGCTGATGTCCCGTTCTAACCACTTTTACCGCGATGGCGTACAGCCGCCAGCGCAGTGTTATCGCACTATGCTGGGACAGCCCCCCGGCAGCAACTGAACGACCACCGTCTAAAGACGGTGGGTTGAAAGGGCGGACTGAAAGTCCAGTTGATCGGCTAAAGCCGATTCGTCACGACTCAACATCAAAGTGATCCTTCGGGTTACGCTCGAAATGGTGCTCCAAATATTCCTCGAGACTTTTGCATAATGGGCTTGTCGGAAAATGGCGTTTTTAGCTTGTTGTGAATATTTAAGTCCTTGTTATTAAACATTTTATTTTCTTAAAATTGGACTGATTTTGAATTAACCGACAAGCCCTTTTAGTGGTGCCACTGGGTGGATTTATGCAAAGGCCCCCTTAATCATTTCTTTTGTCAATTCACCCGCCGTCACGCAAAAATAACCTCTCGCCAAAACAAAGTGGTATTCAATCTTACATTTTGTATGGGAACCCTGCCGATACTTCATCTCAATATCATAAAGACAACTGCTAGCTTAAAGCTACCCGTCTAAAGACGGGGGTTTTAACCTAAAATGCGGACGAATGAATACACCCAAGTGCGTCTTGAATTGCATCGTATCAATGTCGCCATGTGGGCTACTCACGGTGGTCGTAAACCGAACAAAGGGCATTGCAGGTATTACACGCTCCTTTCTCCCTTTGCCCAATCTATCTGGATGGTCATTGATTTGTCGGTCAAATTTAGCGTAATAGCCGTGATTCGCCACGGGTCGCTAAGCCCCAAAAGCTGAGTAAACAATGCGGTATCTTTCATTTGAATATCTCATAAAAAAACCTAATTGCCACCTAACATAAGTCTATCTTCAGCAAGTTTTCCGGCATCGGTGGGGTTCTGAGTGCTGCACAGGCAAGCCCGTGAATGAGGTCGCCCAAATCAAAACGACGATTGAAACGGTACTGAAATTCTGACAGCTATCGCTGAGCGTATTCAGGTCGAATAGCATGCCGGGTACTATGTAAGGAACTCTTTAAGTTACCCAGAATCGTATTGATCCACCTGATTATAGAACTCAAGAACTCAGGTTTTTCGACAGACGCTCTGCCACCGCCGCACACCATCCTGTCATGCAAGCAACCAGCCTCGACAACGGCATTAAAGCACGCCAAACCATCGGAGATAACGGTACTGCCCTCGGTCAGATGTTGCCGGCTCCATGACTTAATCGCTTCGGTGCGGAAACCCTTTACGACCGACGGCTCGGTGAGCTCGCCGCACCGCAACTTAAGCCGAACCGGGCAATGATCGGCGGTGGTCTCCACCGCCGCTACAAAAGGCGTCTTGCCGGCAGCACCGCGTCCCGGCTTGCACCCAGTACGCTCGCCGCCCAGGTGGGCATCATCCAATTCAATCAGCCCGGATAGTTTTTTATTGTGCTCCCGCTCCATCATCACCTGCATAAGCTTGTGCTTCATTCGCCAGGCGGCATTGTAAGAAATACCCGGGTGACGGTGCAGTTTCATGGCCGAGATGCCTTTCTTGTCCTGTGTGATCAGATAGATAGCCTGGAACCATAGCCCGTAACCATAGAGTGAACGGTAGTTTGGTGGATTCAAAGAGGGTTCCAGCCGTCAGTGAGGTCTGGCGATTGCAGCGATTGCACTGCTGAAGTTTGCGATTGGTCAACTGGCAGCACTTGTCGTGACCACAGGCCGGACACTGAAAGCCTTTGGGCCACCGCCAGGCATAAAGCGCATCGAAGCATTGGTCTTCGCTACCGTACTGCTTGATAAAATCGCTTGATAAAATCGTTTAAACTAACCCATTTTTGGAATGGCACCTTCACGCGCCATGACATACCCCCTTACGAATCAAATAGATAGACTGTGATTATATACAGGAAAGAGCGACTTATCTATGGTGGTAATTAGGTAAAAAAATATACTTGTACCACATTCTTGAGCCTTGTTTGGCTTTTGCCCATAGGAAACTCAGAAGAACCGACTTTTATGTGTTTTATTGATATAAATCAATGTGGTTATATGTTTTTAAGGGCTGACTAATTATCAATTTTATATTGGCTGACCCCACAATCTTGTCCATCCTGTTTACATGTAAATAATTGAAAAGGGTTATCCCTGAACTTGTGCCAGATATTCCTGTAACTGGTACAGCGTAACGATGCTTTTTGCGTCTTCCATTGCACCACAATGCACCAATTCCTTGACTTCATTGAGTGGCAACCAGTGTATTTCTATGAATTCATGCGCTTCGTGGCATGGTTGCCCCTTGTTAAGTTCGGTGGCGAGGAATATATGCAGCCGTTCATCACAAAAGCCCGGGCTGGTGAGCGTGCTACCCAAAGCATGCCATTGTCCTGCGCTGATTCCGGTTTCTTCTTTAAGCTCACGTTGTGCCGTTTGTTGTGCATCTTCGTGGGGGTCAATGAGTCCAGCAGGAAATTCCCACAACCAAGTGTTCACGCTCTGCCGAAACTGTTTGATGACGCAAAGATGCTGTTGTTCGTCCATTGCCACCACCACCGCACCACCTGGGTGACGTACAATTTCCATTGCCATAATTTCGCCATTCGGTAATGGCGATGTTTCCAGCCCAAGATCAACCACGCTGCCACGATAAAGAGTGCGTCGATTGGGTTCGTTGGCGAGGGTGATGAGTGCAGGCTGGTAGTCCATTGGAGCGCGGTAGCCGAGTAAATTGAATACGGTGGCGGCGATATTAGCCAGTCCGCCATCCACTGAATGATTCAGTGCATAGGCGTTGTCGCCTGCGTTATCAACAATGGCAAAGGGTACCGGGTTGAGAGTATGCGCCGTTTTTTCGATACGTTTGCCGTCCTTTTCGGTAAACATTTCATCGGCGTTACCGTGGTCGGCAGTGAATATCAATATGCCATTGTTGTTGTTGACACATTCAATCAATCGGGCGAGGCATTGATCAACACATTCCAGAGACTGAACGGTCGCTGGAATATCGCCAGTATGCCCGACCATGTCGCCGTTGGCAAAATTGATTCTGCCAAATTGATATTTCCCCGAGTCCAGCAACTTGATGGTCGCATCGGTAACTTCCACCGCTTTCATTTTTGGTGCTTGATTGAATTCGCAATTATCAGACGGAATCTCAATATAGGTTTCAAGCGATTCATCAACATAACCAGAGCGGTTGCCATTCCAAAAATAGGTAACATGACCGAATTTCTGCGTCTCGCTCACGGCAAAGGTATGTAGCCCCTCGGCACACATGAATTCCACCATAGTGCGCTCGATAAGCGGCGGATTGACCAAATAGTTAGCGGGTACATTAAGATCGCCATCATACTGCAACATGCCACAGAAATAGACTTGCGGGTAATCGCCACGCGCAAATTTAGAAAAATCAGGGTCTTCCAATGCCTGAGAAATTTCGATAGCACGGTCGCCTCGAAAATTGAAGAAAACCACGCCATCGCCATCCTGCATTTTCCCCACCGGACCCTGTTCATCAACCACCACAAAAGGCGACAGGTATTGGTCGGACAGTTTCGGGTTCGTTTGATATTGCCGTTGTACTTCGGCTATAGCATCCGATACGTCATTGCCTATGCCGTCAACTTGGCTTAAAACATGGGTATCAAACCCCCGTTTCACCATGTCCCAATCAGCCTCGTAGCGATCCATAGTGACCGCCATGCGCCCGCCACCTGTGGCAATACGGTAGTTAAAATGTGCGGATACGTTGATGGTGTCGAGGGTGTCTTGCAGCTGACGGAGGTATTTTGTTGCCGATCTTGGCTCAACATCACGGCCGTCCAACAAGGCGTGGACGCAGACCGATGCAATCTGTACTTGTTGGCAACGTGTTATCAACTGCAATAAATGATCGATGTGGGAATGCACATTGCCATCCGATAATAGCCCGAGAAAATGGATGGTTTTGCCTTGCTGACCGCATGCTTCGATATCCTGCCATGCATCGCTGTCAAAGAGACTGCCGCTGGCAAATGCCGCATTAACCAGTTTGGCACCTTGGTCAAAAATACGACCGCCGCCGATGGTATTGTGCCCGACTTCACTGTTGCCCATATCCGCATCTGACGGCTGTCCAACATGGCTGCCGTGCGCGTGTAATTGGGTGCTTAATCTGGATTTCAATAATCCATCAATAGTCGGCGTGTGTGCCAATGAAAGTGCGTTAGCAGGTCCGTCCTCAGCCAAGCCAACACCATCGGCAATCACAATAAGCAAGGGACCTTCCCGTCCCTTGAACGTAACCAGTTTTTCCAGATGTATAGCAGACATATTTGGGGTTCATAAATTAGTGTCGTTGCTGATGATACGCAAGCGAAACTGTGCAAAAATCCAACATTCGTCGTTCCTGCGAAAGCAGGAACCTAGTAAAATAGCCAAACCCGCAAGGGTTTTCCGCCAGTAACGCGACCTAGCGAGGGTTTCTTGCACAGTCTCAAGCGCAGTGTGGCGATTATATCAGGTGTTGACGTAACTGCCGCAATGCCTGTCCGCGATGGCTCTGTTTATTTTTAATTGGCGGTGAAAGTTCGGCTGAGGTGCAACCTAAAGTGGTAATATAAAAAATCGAATCATAGCCAAATCCATTACGCCCCGCTGGCGTGTCGGCGATTCGCCCTTCCCAGTAGCCATGAAAAAGTGTCGGAGCCGAGTCAGAATCTGAATCATCGGCATATTTAACTAAAGCCATCACACAGTGAAAACGCGCACTACGTTGTGCTGTCGGCACACCCTGCAAGGCATCGAGTAGCTTCTCGGTATTTTCCGTATCGCTGGCATTTTCGCCGGCATAACGTGCCGAATGGTGTCCCGGTTTGCCGCCCAGATAATCGACTTCAAGCCCGGAATCATCGGCGATAGCAAGCAACCCAGTCAACCGACTGGTATGGCGGGCTTTTTTCAGTGCGTTTTCCGCAAAACTATTGCCGTCTTCTTGTGCCGCGGGTATATCGTAGTCCGATTGACTCACAATTTGATGATTTGAAGTGTGCAACAGTGCGCGCATTTCTGTTAGTTTGCCCGTATTGTTGGTTGCCAGTACTATTTTCATGGGTATTGATTGGGTATTGATTGGGTAATAATTGATAATTGAGAATTGAGAATTAGCTCGCAGGCAATTTTACTGGATTTCCGCTTGCTTGTGATTGGCGCGGGTATTAGCCGCATTTCCGACAACCACGTTCACTCCCCCGCTCATCAGTCCGCCATTCGCACAATTCCACGCCAGAAGTAGGGCTTTAGAGACTGTGCAAGAAACCCTCGCTAGGCATGCGTTACATGCGGAAACCCTTGCGGGTTTGGCTATTTTACTGGGTTCCTGCTTTCGCAGGAACGACGAATATTGAGTTTTTGCACCGTCTATTTAGTCGCACTATTTCAGCAACGATTCTGCCCTACTTTTTTGGGTCTGCCTCCGTGGTTCATCATAAAAATCTAATTCTCAAAGATATCTCGTTGTTTCTCAAACAGCCGTTGACAAGCACGGCTTGCATGATCCAGCATTTCATTCATAGTCTCGTGCGTAAAAGGGGACTTCTCCGCAGTGCCCTGCACCTCAATGAAACCACCACTGTCATCCATCACCACATTCATATCGGTTTCTGCCGCACTGTCTTCCGAGTAGTCGAGATCGGTTACCACCCGCCCCTGAGACACCCCAACGGAAACTGCAGCGATTGCCCGATGGATTGGATTGTGCTTGATTTTACCGCTTGCGATTAACGTGTTGACCGCATCCACCAACGCCACATACGCGCCGGTTATCGATGCCGTGCGCGTACCACCGTCCGCCTGTAAGACATCACAATCGAGGGTAATTGTGCGCTCGCCGAGCATATCGGTATCAATGGCTGCACGAAGTGAACGCCCAATCAAACGCTGAATCTCAAGCGTACGCCCCGACTGCTTGCCGCGAGCGGCTTCCCGCGTGGCACGCTCATTCGTTGAACGTGGCAACATGCTGTACTCCGCGGTTAACCAGCCGCGTTTGCTGTTGCGTAAAAAATGCGGCACCCGACTTTCAACGCTGGCATTGCAAAGCACTTTGGTATCGCCAAAACAAACCAGCACCGAGCCTTCGGCATGTTTGGTGTAATGGCGCGTAATGGTAACCGGACGCATTTCGTCCAGTTGGCGATGGCTCGGGCGATGATTCGGGCGGGTCATGGGCAGTTCTTTGTTGTAGTTTGATGATTACAGGCAATAAAATTGATCATTTCAAAGGCAATCGTGGCGGTGGCAAGGGAGGTGATTTCGGCATGGTCGTATGCGGGGGCGACTTCAACAATGTCGGTAGCAATTAAATTCAGCCCCTGCAAGCCACGAATAACATTGACCAATTCACGGCTTTGTTTGCGTGGGCATTTACCTGTTTATACAATACGTTTATATATTCATACAATTCCCGCTACCCGCATGGAGTAGCTGGACTGCTTTCGCCTGACCGTCCATTCTTTGACTCTATAAACGATCAATATCAGCGACGGCACTATCTTCCGCCGTAGTTTCTCGTTATTTATTACTAAATTACTAAATTACTAATCATCAATATCTAGATTATGCGAATTAGATTCTCTTAATATGAGAGTGATAGTTGGATTGCTTGAAAGTTCTGCGAATGCTTTTGGGGCAATACTCGCCAATTGGCAGGGCATGTAGAATGAATACCAAAGTAAAGCTATTATATAGAGCGATGCAGTTTAGTCTCGTGGGTTACTTATTTCTTGCTTCATGGTATATCTCCATAGTTATTGGTGTAAAGGGCAATCTTGTTGATATTGTATAATACCAGAATTTAGCACCGCAGGAGGAAATCGATTTTTTTGTAACAACACACATCTGATATTATCTTATCGTATTGCTCAACAAACGCAACCCCTTTTCCGGTGTTTTCGTTGTATGATTCAATCCAATTTGATAGGGGCTGTGCTAGCTCATAAAAATCAATCGAACCCATACGGAGTAATACTATGACTCCAGATAGTATTCCATATGCCCCTCTCCAATCGTTAAGCGATTTCCTATTACTTCACCCGAAAAGTATTATGTGGTAAGCGGATGTTCAGGGCTGGGGGCTGATATTGTGGTGCGGCGCTCTCCTTCTGTGCTGGCAACTCATACAGTTTGCTCACTTCCACATATTGCTGGTATTGCTTTTTGACCTCGGTCAGCGTTTCCAGATAACTATCGGAAACTTGCTTTGTTTCAGTGGCTTTAGTTGTTTTAGACATGGTTTCTCCCTCAAGTTAGCCGATAATTGTTGCATAATGCGTTGCAGGTTGCACGTTTACTCACCCCACACACTGTCTATTTTGGCTTTTATTTTTTGCTCAAACAAGGTGATAAGTTCCTTGTTCGCATTAACCAGAGATTGCTCTTTTTCTATTTGAGCGACAACTTTCTGTTGGGTTTTTAGAGAAGGGATGGGGATTTTGATTTTATAAGCGTCATTCCTATTCAATCCAGGAACGCCTGATTGTTGATTAATTTGGCGAATTCAACTCATAAGTGCAACACTCGGGTTTATATTATGATCTATTCCCATTGCGCGGGAAAAGACCTCCATAAGGGTTATACCCCAAACATTTTCTAGGTCGGTTGTTCATTAAATCGGTCGCTTTGAACAACTCTTTTTCGGTGACTTTATGCAAAGGCATTTTCTTTGGAAAAAACTGCATGAGCAAAAAGTATGAGCAAGCCATTGTGCCAGATGATTATTTGGCATTCAAGCTGCGCCCCCAAGAGTGATACGGTTTAGCTTCGTTAAGTTTTACACTCGAGTTGTTTGGCAAGCTCACTATGCCAACAAAATTCCCTGCCGTTACCCCCGGTATTGCGTTTAATTTCACGGCTGATGGTTGACTTAACTTCTGCCCATGGTTTTAGCGATTTCTGTCAGTGTACAGTTTTGCTGATTCATGAGGTAAATGTGGTATCTTTCGTGTTCAGTCAAATGGGTATATCTCGTCATGTTTTACTCCTTTTTTCCGTTCAGTTAAAAGAGTACGAGCGTACCCTTTGACTGACTTAGGAGTGTTGCACTTATTATGTGAATTCAAGGTTTAAAAAAGCGTGTTTTGTCCATTTTTTTGGTAAAAAGCCCTTGATCCATTTGATTCAAGGTCGATTTACGTTCGCTGATCGGTCGCTTGAAACAGATTTTTACTTGTTAGGTTGTTTTTAAGGGCTGGCTATTTAACCCGATATAGAACAAGCGTAACGGCTTCTGCAGGATAGGTGCGTCCAAAATAACCAATTTAGCACTGACAATCCGCCGAGCAAGTTTTTGAGTAAAACTCTCGGCAATATCTGCTGTAATTGCCAGCCATAAGACTTGAAAGAGGGATTCACAGGCTCTTGAAGCACTAGTGCCGCTCTATCTGGGAATTTGGGCTTATATAACATTGACAGGCACTTTGAAATACACCAGAATCTCCGACGAGTAAGCGGGGTGATTGTCATATTGGTTCCGTCATTGAAATATGTTTGTGTTAGTGGGCTTGTCGGTTAATAGCCCGAAAGCATGAGATAATAACCGCGAAATTCAAAGTGGGTCTTATTTATGAACAAACGCCAACAAAACACGCTGTTTATAGCACTAGACGATCTGGTGCTAGCAAACCATCCCTATCGTAAGCTTGATGCTTTATTGTCATTCGGTGAACTATCCAAACCTTACGTTAATCTCAAATTCGGCTAAAGGTCGCAAAGAAAAAGGGGTTGTCTTTGGCTTGCGCGCACTGGTTTTACCATTCATGGAATATATGAGCGACCGTGAAATGGAACGTTTTTTGCAAGAGAACAATTCTGGAAAATGGTTTTGCGAATTGAATTTAGGAGAGAAGTCCCCGGATCACAGTTACTTTGGTGATTTTCGGAAACGACTGGGTACAAAAAACTTAATGACGATTTTTAACCGTGTTCGTAAAGGACTGAAGTCTATGGATTTAATTCGCGAAGTTTTTACCTTTGTTGATGCTAAGTCACTCGGGTGAGTAAGCTGACCACTTGGGACGATAGAGATCGTGCTATTAAGGCAGGTTTAGGGAAGTTTAATAATAAGACGGCTGAAAAAATAGCGGTTGATAAGGGGGCACACTTTGGTTGTAAGGGCGGTAACAAGTTTTGGTGTGGTTATAAAGAACACGCCTCGGTTGATATGCAGAGCAGTTTAATAATAAGATTGCGGCTACATCGGCGGAAGTTGCCGATGCTGAAGGGCTTGCTCACGTTTGCCCCACAGGAGGTGCTGTTTTTGGCGATAAGTGGTGCTGTGTGAACCCAGCCAAAACCACCCTCAAACGCAAAGGTTGTCATGATGCAACGATTAAGAAAGCCAACATGAAAGGCAAAGATACTAAAAAAGATGGTTGGCTTTCAGCGATGCGTTCACCTTATGAACGTGTCTTTGCTCGCCGTAACCGGCATGTTCGTTATCGTGGTTTGAATAAGGTGCAATTTCAGGTAGGCATACGCGTGCTGACTTTCAACCTCAAAAGAGTGATTACGCTGGGTTTTGAAAACATCAATTTGGTGCCTGCCTAGGGTCAATACTAGGATAAATCCGTCTTAAATTTGTCTAAAGGGCAGATATTAAAGCACCCATAGCCTAAAATAGCCCATTGGGTCTTAAATAAAGCGGACTATTGTCGTTTATTTGAACAAATCATGTGAATTTTGACATTATTTTTCGATTAACCGACAAGCCATTTAGTGTACCAACATGGGACGAGCGGAGACCGAGAAAAGTTGATGGCGCAAGGTAAGGTATCAATTAGATTGAGGAACATATAGCATGAGGAACAGATGATGACAGTGACTATTTCTACAATACAACAAGCGGCGAAGGGCGGGTTTGCCCGTGTTGATGCTACCGGGCAGTGGAATACCGGCGGCAAGGGACTGGGCGGGCGTGTGGTCGCTTGGTTTACCGGCATTGTGTCGCCGGGGCGGGTGGCGAATGAGAACCGAGCCGCCATTGACCACTTTGTTCAAGCCATCGGTTCTGATACGCGCTACGGCGATCAATTTTTCATGTTGGCGGCGGAGAGGCTCAGACCGATGGCCACCGCCGGCAAGCCGTTGCGGGAGCGCGTGGTAACTCAAGTGCTATCGGAAATCGAAGACATGCGTACCAGTCGTGACTTGAAGAACCATGCTGTCGTCGATCGTTTCAGCAACACTGATGCGCAAAGCCCATCCCAGAGCTACCCCGACAGTTTTACTAATAAATTACGCAAAGCCGCCCAGAAACATGACCTGCCACAAAGTATCGAGACTATTCATGCCTCCCATATAAAGAAAGCAGCGGAAGACATCCAGCAGGAGATACTGTCTATCGGCGGTAACGGCAAGAATTTAGTCCCATGGCAAGAAGCCCGGAATATTGCCGAGAAGCGTATCGGCGAATTGACCGATCAGATGGTAACACTGCGCGATATATTGGTGTCCTCGGATATGAGCAAGGAGGAGAAGCAGTCTCTGAAACAAAGACTGACCGACGAGCCCAATCTCAGCAAGGAAATCATCCTGTCTTATAGCCACGGCGGACGCGCCAACGAACTGGCTTACGAGAGCGGGGAACTAGCGAATATGCTGTCTCATGCAACCAAAGACCAAGGACTAAGCGAGCTTGGCGGTGATCTCACACTATTATCAGGTGTGGACTCGGGCATGGTCATCCGCGTTACCGATCGCCTCAAAGCCGACTCCCCCGATGCGGTGGCCAGCAAGGATGAGATACGCAGCAGACTCAACGATGAGGTCACAAGCTATGTCGCGGATAGAAAGAAGCTGATGAATCATGCTGACAGCCGTAACCTAACGGGAGGAGCGCGGGCTGAGATGCACAAGATGATTGCACAAGACCCGTCCATCAAGACCACAGAACAGATTGACGTGATCATTGCGGCCGCAGCTGGTTGCGGGGCATTCTGCCAATCCATCAGTATGGGCGGCGGGACAGAAGACATGGCAGCCGCCTTCGTGCGCTATCAGAATAGTTTTGATCGGGCGATGGAGCCGCTGATGCACCCGGGCATGACCATCGCTGAGGTGGCACCCCAACGCAACCACGCGCTGTCTTTGTGGGCAGCGCAACAGCAAGACAAGCAACAGAGTAGTGCCCCTGCTCAATCTGCCGATATACAGCGCGATATGCAGCTTGCCTACAACAATCTGACCGGGGCTTCTGGAGACCGCTGGGTGGACAGCACGGTCTGGGTTGCCGAACAACATCGGCGGGTCGATGGCAATGTGGATAACATTGCCCGCACCGTTCAAAACCTACGTCATACCATGGCGGCGGAAATAGGCGATTATTTGGGTATTAAGCCGACCGATGGTTATGAGGCAAGCCCGACCCGCGAGGGGATAGTCGGTAACATCAGCAGCGAGGCGGATGTCGCGGACAATGTTTATTGCATGTTTCGTGACTTAGGGGCGAAAGTGCCGCTACCAAAACTCATGGGGCGTAGCAAAGCAGAAGCCTTTGACAATCGCTTCAGTGAGCGTTTCCTAGATGCAATTAACGAAGAGCTACAGTCAACAAGGGGGCAAGAAAACGGGGTTGACAGTACCATGTACAGGGACTTGAGCCGGGCTAACTACTTCGCTGGCGCGCCCGGCACAGAAGAAAACTTGTTGACATCAGCCCGTATAGGCGAAGGTAAAGAATCTGCCTTGAGGGTAATCAACGAGATTTTTGCGGACGACGAGGCGGGCAAACAAGCCGTGTCTAAAGCAACCCATCAAGGCATTTTTGCCGAGATAGACAAAGCCCACATACACGGGTGCGGACCTTTCTCGCAGCCTGTCATACGGGAACAGGCAGATAATAGAAGTGATGTCAGCTATCGTGTCTGGCAGGAGCCCGGTGGAACTGGCTATAGAGTGCAGGCCACTCTTTCCGCTCCAGTGAAAGCCATCTTGGATACGAAGGGGATGGGGATGTACCTCACGGACATGGAGACCAGCAAATTTGCTTTCGAGTCCACCTTCAGAATTTCCCGTCAAAGCATCGACGAGGGCAACCCCAGAGCCGAACTGTTGACCGCCCCTACCTATGATTACCAGATTAACCCAGCACAGGACTAGGCAGAGATAAACTATCGCTAACCTAGTTAAGTTCTACCGGAGAACCTATGGCAGAGATTGGGTTTTCCACAGTGAAACAGAATTGAACCACGATAGTTTTCGACGTTTCTACCCCCCCCCCTAGTAGCCGATTTTATGGCTTGAATCTTGCATTAAATCCTGTTGCTAAAATTGCAGTCATTGAGATAGACATCGAAATGGTCGTCTTTAGTAACTAACACGAGGTATTCGCAACCACTGATGCTCTCTGCCAACAAATTGCCCGCCATCTGCTAAGTTTGTGGCAGGGTTACGCCGGTTTGTCCCTGATATTTGCCGTTTCGATCTCGGTATGAGGTTTCGCAAGGTTCATCGGATTCAAAAAACAGCACCTGGGCGATGCCTTCGTTGGCATAGATTTTAGCGGGTAAGGGGGTAGTATTGGAGAACTCTAGGGTGACATAGCCTTCCCATTCTGGCTCAAATGGGGTGACGTTGACAATAATACCACAACGCGCATAAGTGCTTTTCCCTAGACAGATTGTTAAAACATTGCGTGGAATACGAAAATACTCAATCGTTCTTGCCAATGCAAATGAATTCGGCGGAATGATACAAACATCACCAACAAAATCTACAAAACTATTTTCATCAAACTGCTTTGGGTCAACAACTGCCGAATTGATATTAGTAAAAATCTTAAACTCGTTGGAACACCGAATGTCGTACCCATAGCTTGATGTTCCATAGGAAATTACCTTGCCATTGGCGGATTCACGAATCTGTCCGGGTTCAAATGGCACTATCATTCTTTCGGTTTCAGCCATTTGCCGAATCCATCGATCAGGTTTAATCGCCATTGTTAATAAATTCGTCTTGGAGATACAAAATATACGGGTATGTTAGCACTTCTGGGGGGAATTGAAAATTGGGACGAGTCATTTGGCGAAAATCGTACTTTGGCTTGTGATCAACGGTCGGGAATCATTTTTTAGATGAACCAATCCTGTAAAGGGCGAATTGCAACTCACAAGTGCAACACTCATGTACGTCTTAAATTGATTGTATATTGAAACCTTTGCACAATAGTTCTTTTGTCCGCTAGTGGCGTGACCACGATGTTACACTTTGATCAAACCAGTGTCGGCATTACTGTCGATGCCAGTATCTTCGTTCTCGAACCTGCCGTTAAGTGCATCGAACCAGACCTCCGCCACTTCGATGAATGCGGAAACGTCCTTCACGAAGCTGTCGTCAGTCGCCTCTGCCACATCTAATTGCCGCACCAGCATGACCAGTTTCTCCTCGCCAAGCAAGGCAAATCGTCCGCCCGCAAGTTCATCCCATGCCAGATTCAACTCCAACAAATCTAGGTATGCTTCCGTGTTATGTCGGCTGGGCAAATTAAGCATGGGTGCCGCCAGCATGAAGCACCCTAGTTCATCCATGTAATCAATGTGTACGACCAACCCGCCATCGTAATGTAGCCGATAGGTGATTTTGCCATTCTGCCCCATTTCATCGAAACCGACGCTCGTGCCTAACACGGTAAAAAGCTGTTGTACCTTTTCTAGCATTATGTATAAATCATGGCTGGTGGGTATTACACTTTTTCTCCAGATACGCTGGTATTTTGTGAAACAAGAACCTGCGTGCCGAAATCTAGTGCTTCAAGAAAATCAGACAAGGGTTCATCCAGTTCACTGTTGGGCAGGTTTACTAAGTCGATTCGCTTGCATAAAACAAAAGTTCGCAGGTCCCTCGAGTAGGCATACCTTGCGTCGTTGAGTTTGTCAGGAAACATGTTTAACACCAGAGCGGTTTCCAGTAGTGTTTCAAAATTCTCGGCATCGTCAGCATCAGCACGAAGTGGTGCACTACAGTGCAGTGCAGGTTCTTGTGCGTCCACATAAAGTAGGGTTTCAATACCAGCAAAGTCTAGCACCGTCTCGCCATCATCGTTCATGGAAAAATCGGCAATCTCATGCTTGTGTGCGAAAGCCGCAATTGCCTGCTGCCCTAATTGTATATGAGCAACAAGGCTCACCGAACCAGTCCCACCCGTTCAGCGACGCTGTATCCGCGCCAGTGAGATTGTTGTGCAGGTGGTGCCCGTCCTAGTCGGTCAGCGAGGCTGTATCCGTGCAGGACGATTTGTACGAATTGCTCCAGATTCGATTCGGTAAGAGCCTTGCGGTGCTCGTTTACATGGGCTTCGGCCATATCTTTTACCTGCGGACGAAGTTCCCTGAGTACCGGGGAGTTTGCGGCGATATCAATGTCAGCTTTGCGCGCCGCACCCTGCACGAAGGAGAACAGACTAACCTTGGCACCGGCTTTGCTACGCGCATCCCTTCGTAGCTTTTTTATCTCATCGCCAAAAACAGCGTCCTTGCGCCCAAGATGTTTGGTGACATTCTTGTACAACACCTTAGCGTGGAGTTTCCGTCCGCTTTGCACCTGAAGTGCCCGAGCGGTAATCGGTATCATCATGCGGTGCAGTCCAGCAGCGTCCAACGGAGTATTTGGATTGGTTCGTTCATGCTCTGTTACATGGCGAAGCAGGGTCGTTTTGATGTACTCACGATGCGCCGTACTCAACTCGTTCCCGCTATGATTATCAGGCATACTGGCCGCCAAGTAGGTGTCATCATCCACCACCTGTTTGGCGGATTGGTGGTTCCTGACCGCAATACTCAACCTTGTAATCTCTCGATCAGATTGGTCGAAATAATCTGTGCCTTTGTACCTTTGTGGTTTCGGCAAGGAGTCCAGACTCTGCAGTCTGTCGGGAGGAGGAGTCGCTACAGCCGCTGATTCTAACGGCGAAGCAACCGATTCATTCACCGTTGAAACATGAGACCCTTCATCGACAATTTTCTCATGGTCATCCACTAAACTAGTCTTGGACTGGTATAAGTCGGGCCTCAACATACGCAAATTCTTGTCAATATTTTTCTTCATCCATGCTTTGTACGGCTCAATCTCAAGGGACTTACGCAGAGACTGAATCAAGACATCGTCGACCTCTGTATCAGACAAATCAACCTTGGATCCCTGTACCAACGCCGTCGCCTGTTTGATAGCAAGATGCTCGACGTATTTTATCCGCCCTGTGTATGCGTAAATTTCTTGACTTTGAACCCCCGCCCGTTCAACCATCAGTTGTTTTAAGTATTGCCGGTCGTGTATGACATCCTTTATCTTGTCTTTGCTGAGTTTTAGAACATCAACCTGTTCTTGGTTATCTTCGTCACGCACACCTTTCATCTTTCTGGCGGTATTCAGTATTGCACCACGGATACCAGCCACCATTGTGCTCTTTCCAAGTGCCTTATCAAAGACATCGCGTACCAATTCGTTCATTTCATTCCGACTTAGCCTGCCAGCCCTAGCATGCGGATTAGTTTCGAGGCGTTCCCTCAACCTGCCCTGAATATAACCATGACGGGATGCAATCGCTTCTGGGTCATAATCGAGTTCCCGTGCGACCTGCTTGATTTGTGTTTCGCTACCCCGTATCCGCTGTAGCATTTCCTTGTTACCTGCTATTATCTCCCGACCAATATCACTGGATACTTGGCTAGGCTTGCTGACATTCATGTCAACTTGAAGTGCTGGAGTGCTTGTCTTTGTCTCCTCTGCATCGCTCCGCACCACCTCTGCATCGCCCGGCATAACCCCCGTCCAAACCGCCCACCGCTGTTTTTGTGCGGCTATCTCCTCATCGCTCCGCACCTCTGCTGGCGCGACATCTTGTTGCCGCATACGCTCTAACTTTATCCGCTGTCTCCGGTCGACCCCGCGGGCGGTATCGAGTATTGACCGTAGTTCACGACCGGCAATTGCACGCAACGGGTTGCGAGCATCACAGCCCCGCAAACGGCTGGCATAGCCATGAGAAAAAGCACGATTGTAGCCTTGACGCTCCATAGACGCTTGCGTACGAATCTTGACCGCGGAGCCATACTCGTGATCAACGAATCGCCATACGGCATCATAGGCATCGCGGTTACGCGTAGCTTCACGCCCACGATAGCTACTAGCATAGTCCTTGAATATACCCAGTGACTCGGCAATACTCACCAAGCGTCCCTGCAGACTTTTCCCTGTTCTAATCGTACCTTCACGGTTCAAATACACCGGTTTGTTATCGGCTTGTAGTGCTGATAGCCATGAAGGCCTGTCTAAATTGATTGGCACGGTACACCTCCTCTATCGAAATGATCTGAATTTGTTAACGTTCAATGAGACGTTAGCGTGTCTAATGATACTCAAACAGTATTGCCAAGTCCAGTAAATACGCTAAAATCGAAAACAGTAAAAAGGTCAGTTTCTTTGGGTTGTAATGCTTGAATTCACACGACAAGTGCAACACGCCTCATTCAGTCAAAGGGCACTCATACGCTTAACCGAACGAAAAAAGGTAAAAAGCATGAAGCGATTACCCGCTGGGAATTCGTGCAAAGTGCTTTATTCGTCCGCATTTTAGGTTAAAACCCCCGTATTCAGACGGGTAGCTTTAAGCTAGCAGTTGTCTTTATGATATTGAGATGAAGTATCGGCGGGTGAATTGACAAAAGCAATGATTAAGGAATATTTGGAGCACCATTTCGAGCGTAACCCGAATGATCACTTTGATATTGAGTCGTGACGAATCGGCTTTAGCCGATCAACGGGACTTTCAGTCCGTCCTTTCAACCCACCGTCTTTAGACGGTGGTCGTTCAGTAAAAAATCAGGTCGTCTCCTATTATTAGTTATTAAACCTAAACACGGGAGACAATTCGATTTGTCTCATCGGTATTGGACCCGGACATTATTCAGCCCGCCGACAAATAAAAATACCGCGTTGTGGTGCCGGATAACCTTCGATGGTTTTCGCGGGGTCACCAGTATTGAGAAAATCGGACAATGACTCAAACCGCATCCACGGCGTTTGACGTTGTTCATCTGTGCTGGTTGCGCTGACATCAATGGTGGTTATTTGCTCAAATCCGGCTTGTTTTAACATGCCTTGTAATCTTGATTGCGAAGGAATACACCAAACGTTGGACATTTTCGCATAGGTATCTTTCGGCACTAACTCCGCCTCGACATCACCGCTAATCATCAGAGTTTCCAGCACTAACTCGCCGCCCAATTTCAAGCACCGTGCTAATTCGCTCAAATGTGCCGGCGGATTTTTACGGTGAGAAAGCACACCCATAGAAAACACCGTGTCAAAGCTAATACCTTGCTCTGCCAGCGCGTCAAATGGAATTTCTTCACAGCGCAACGGCAATATTGTGCCGGCTACTTCGGGCAAGTATTTTTTCAGCGCGCAATACTGCATGATAAATAATTGTGATGGCTCAATGCCGAGTACATATTTCGCCTGTGCGCCGAGCATGCGCAACATGTAGTAGCCATTGCCGCAACCGACATCCAAGACCAGCCGCTCTTTCAGCGGACTGATTGCCGCTTGCAAGCGACCCCATTTGAGATTGGATTGCCATTCGCTATCAATCAAGACACCAAACAGATTAAACGGACCTTTGCGCCACGGGTGAAGTTCCAATAATAACCGTTTGAGTCGATCAGCCGTCTCCGCATCGATATCTTCGCGTCGACCGATTTTGACGATGGCTTGGTCCAGCACAACAACCGATGGACGGACATTGGGGAGTGCCGCAATAATACGTCTCCAGTCACTTAGATGACCGTGGTGCCGCTGATTGGTTGCTGATATGGTCGCCTCGCTGAATGCGTCCGCAACTGCTTCGAGTGGGGAATTGCGTAATTGCTCCCCGCCTATTTCTGGCGCATCAATCAGGTCGGGAATCATGTTGATTTGATGCCAATAAAAGAAGCGAAATTAAAACTCTGAAACCACCGCACGGCATTTTTGAATCCAGCCTGTCGCAGGCGATTGAGATGTTGCTCGCTGTCATCGAGTATCATCACATTTTCCAGTGCGGCACGTTTTTGGCTAATTTCCAGTTCGCTATAGCCGTTGGAAATTTTGAATTGCTCATGCAGCTGTTGCTGTAATGTCGCTTCCTGTTCATAGCGAAAACTGATTTTTTCGGAAACAATCAACACCCCGTCAGGACGCAATCCCCGATAGATACGCCGAATCAATTGGTCGCGCATAGTCGGTGCAATGAACTGCAAGGTGAAGTTCATTACCACAATACAAGCATTGTCAATCACCACATCCTCAACCCTCGCCTCAATCAAATGCAATTGTGCTTGCGGAATAATCGGCCGCAAAGTCTTTTCGCACTGCACCAGCATCGTCACAGAATTATCGACTCCAATATACTGGACAGATTGGTGGTTTATCCTGCTGTACATAGACAACATAGAAGCACCCAAAGCACACCCCAAGTCATAAACATTGCTATCGGGTTGAGCATGTTTTTCTGCGATTGCCCCAGTTAATTCGATAATCGTCTCATAGCCGGGCACCGAGCGGCGAATCATATCAGGGAAAACTTGTGCCACCGATTCATCAAACTTAAAATCGACCACCTGCGGAAGTGGTTGCGAAAACAATCGGTCTTTATTCTGCTTAGCCATCGTATTCCTTCGCGAAATTATGCGCGCAAAACCGCAGACTAGCTCTGTTCCAGCTCGATTAACGTCCCCAGTGTATCTTTAGGGTGCAGAAAAATAACTGGTCGGTCGTGGGCACCGATGGTTGGCTTGCCGTCTCCTAAAACTCGCATCCCTTGCTGTTGTAACTGTTGTGCCGCCTCCGCTAGATTCGTTACTTCATAACACAGGTGATGCACCCCGCCATGCGGATTTTTATCGAGAAACCGTCTTATCGGCGAATCCTCCCCGAGCGGATGGAGCAATTCAATTTTCGTATTCGGCAACGCAACAAAAACCGTAGTCACCCCATGCTCAGGCAAATCAACTTCTTCGGACACCTGCGCCCCGAATTGTTCGCGATACAATGCACTCGCCACGGCAAGACTCGGGACAACAATGGCAACATGGTTTAATTTTCCGATCATATCACTTTGGAAAGTTATTTATGCTTGATTAAAACGTCCAAAATAGGCATCAATTTCAGCACGCAGCTCAATTCCAGCATACTCGAAACAATCTAACAAGTCATTATACGCGCCTTTGCCACCGAGAAAATCCCAAAACTCTTCGGCAACTTTTAATTCATTATCTAAATCAAGCATACCCGCCATTGTCCAGCGGCTATATGGTTTTGGAGCATAGGGATTGTATGGTATAGCAATCAGGGCATGAATTTTTGCTTCTGGATTTTGAAACAAAGCAGCTGCGACCCATTCTAAAAGTGTCCGCTTATATTCCTTAAATCCACCTTTGTTTGGTTTGGCAGTTTTTATATCAATGAGGTATATTTCTCCGGCATTGCTTTCAAGATAGACATCGACTCTGGTTGGTTTAACCGTTCTAATCTGTCCTGTTTGACAAACTTGTCTAATGATTTCTATTTCGGCTGTTTTATCAGGAGTTTTAGTTGCAGTCGTCAATTCATCAATTATTTTCTGGATTTCAGCCTGAGCATCAGCACTTATTCGTGTGCCCGATTTTGCTTGCGAACCCACAGACCTAAATTTGTTTGCGGCTAATGATACTGCAACCGGTTCAAAAATGGTTGTGCCAAAATTAGTATTCAGGGAATGTATGAAAGAATAAAGTGCCAGCCGGTCTTTGCCGAGCAATCGAGTATGAAATGGCATCACCGCTGGCTCTGGGTCGTAATTATTAAACTTATTTTGCAAACACTTTTTAATCGTCTCCTTAATTGATTCTCGTTGCTTTTTTGATAATGCCATTGTTACTTATCCTTTAAGTGAAAAATTATTTCGGAATATGCCGACCTGCCTTTTTCAACGCGATTCAAAACAGGTCTTTTATGCTCATCGACAATTTTCATACCTACAAACTCGGCGATTTTTGGATACAGACCATGCTTATCATTTGCCACCAAAAATACATCAAAATCTGGTTTCAAATATTGTTTACAATTATTTAAAACATCAGATACTCCTCGCACATATGTTTTTTGCGCTTGCAATCCTTGTCCCTTGCAAAGTGGACCTATTTCCGATTCATCTGCTCTTTCAAAATTAAACAGATCATAAGCATAGGCATGTTGTTCATGGTAATCGATCAATCCGACATAAGGCGGGCTTGAAAAAATCCCATCTATTTTTTGATTTTCAACCAAACACGATAATTGAGGTGCTTTTTCTTTTAGCATATCAATCACATTTATTTTCCGGCTATCTCCGATTAAACATGTTTGATAGGTGTCTGATCTCAGCACATTAAACTGTTCTATTCTTTTGATTGTATCTTGTGCATATCTTTGCCACCAACCTAAAATAGAGAACAGTGGCTTGCATATTTTTCCATGTTTTTTACAGTAATAAATAGTCGTAACAGGTTCTTTTAATGTTCCCAAATCAGCATGTGTGGTCGCTCGACATGAGCGAATTGTGCGGCTCAATATTAAAGACAGCAATTTGTTTGTGGCTGGATTTTTTATCCGTTTCACCTCATTAAAAACAAAGTCTATCTCATTTCTAACCACCCTTAAAAACCAATGATCAATAAATGAGCCGGTTGTATTTTGCTCTAGTTCAATCTTATATTCATCAATAAGGCGATTATAGACACCGAGAAACTCATCAACCTTTTGTCTGCCGTATTGTTTTTCGTTGATTTGTGCTTGCCTAACTTTATGTTTGAATTCTGGCGATGGGAAAAACTCTTTATTAAATGTTTTCAGCTCATCCAATAATTTTTTTTCAAAATCGATATTATTTTTTCCCTTTTGGAAATCTTTCAGCCTGTTGGTGATGCGCAGGGTTGTTTCTCTGACATCATCAATCTGATAACGGCCAATTTTTACATTGCTGATAAAGGCGTTAAACGCTGAAATATCAATACCTACGGCATTCAATCTCAATTCATTGGCTTGCACCAGCATTGTGCCACTGCCACAAAAAGGGTCTAAAATAATATCTCCTTTTTTGAAAAACGCTTTCTCCTTGAAGTCATCAGTATGGCAATCTAAAAAATATTCAACCAACTGAGGAATAAATTTGCCCTTATAGGGGTGTAGCCGATGGACATGTTTTGTTGTTTCTGATTCCTTATATTGAGAAAATGACAAATCCCAGTTTAGCTCATTGCCTAATTGTCTTTTCCAACGGTCTGCTTGTGTTTCATGGTGTGCTTTGTAGTAGGCTTCCAAGTCTAATTTATTAACGACAACACTGCCATTATTGCCATGCTTAGGAATCCTGCCATATTGGATTAAATAAGATATATTTGATGTGGTTACGTTTTTAGCCAAATATTCGCTTGCCCAAATACTCGCTTCCTTGATGGTCATTAAATTTTGCATTGCTGTTGTCTTTGGTAATCATAATCCGAACTATAGGGCAAGCAATCACAAAAAACCTATGCCCTGAAAACATCAATTTTAACATTCTAAACACGACAACCGACCGACAGGGCATGAATTTCATAGAATATGATGGGCAGAAATGCCAATAACACCAGAGCAATTATTTGTCCGTGATTCCTGCACCTATATTTAAGTCAAGCAAATTATTGTTGCCACCAAAGACAGCATTGCCATGTAGTTTCTCGCCAATCGTTGCACCGTGTCGCTATTCTTCGACAGGCATTGCTAATTGAATAAGGCGAATTCAACCCATAAGTGCAACACTCATGTTTATATTATGATCTATTCCCATTACAAGGGAAAAGGGACTCCATAAGCAGGGCAATCGAGCTTAAAAAAGCTTGTATGTAGCAATCAAATGAGGTAATTAGCCTGTTTTTTTGATTTAGGATTATACAATGAACAGCAAGCCAGCCGCCTCCATTCTCCATCATTTCTCGATGATTAAAGACCCAGAGTGGGCTTGTCGGTTAATAGCTCGAAAGTATGAGATAATAACCCGAAATTCAAAACGGGTCTTATTTATGAGCAAACGCCAACAAAATATGCTGTTTATGCACTAGACGATCTGGTAGTAGCAAACCATTCCTATCGTGAGCTTGATGCTTTCATTGTCATTCGATGAACTAGCCAAACCTTACGTTAATCTCTATTCGGTTAAAGGTCGCAAAGAAAAAGGGGTTGTCTTTGGCTTACGCGTCCTGCGTTTTACAATTCATGGAATATATGAGCGACCGTGAAATGGAACGTTTTTTGCAGGAGAACAATTCTGGAAAATGGTTTTGCGAATTGGATTTAGGAGAGCAGTCCCCGGATCACAGTTACTTTGGTGATTTTCGGAAACGACTGGGCACAAAAAACGTAATGGCGATTTTTAACCGTGTTCGTAAAGAACTGAAGTCTATGGATTTAATTCGTGAAGTTTTTACCTTTGTTGATGCTAAGTCACTCGGGTGAGTAAGCTGACCACTTGGGACGATAGAGATCGTGCTATTAAGTACGGTTTAGAGAAGTTTAATAATAAGACCTTTGCATAAATCCACCCGGGGGGGCACCACTTAAAATGGTAAAATAGCGTTCATTCAATAAACCCTTGAGGATACCGTCAAATGTCTTGGAAACAGGCGAATTCAACTCATAAGTGCAACACTCGGGTTTATATTATGATCTATTCCCATTGTGCGGGAGAAGACCTCCCAAGGGGTTTTATACTCCAAACATTTTCTAGATCGGTTGTTCATTAAATCGGTCGCTTTGAACCGCTCTTTTTCGGTGACTTTATGCAAAGGCATTTTCTTTGGAAAAAATTGCCTGAGTAAAAAATATGAGCAAGCCATTGTGCCAGATGATTATTTGGCATTCAAGCCACGCTCCCAAGAGTGATACGGTTTAGCAAAATAAGTTTCACACTCGAGTTGTTTGGCAAGCTCACTATGCCAACAAAATTCCCTGCCGTTATCAAAGGTTAGTGTCATTACATGTTGTTTCATATGCTTTAACAACCTGAGTATAGCCGCGTTGGTTTCTTTTGCGGTTTTGTTCTTAGTCCGAAGTGCGAGACAAAGCCTGCTTTTGCGTTCAGCAAGGGTGGCAAACACCCCTTGACGACCCTTACCGATAACACAATCAGCCTCCCAATCGCCTATACGCGAACGATTGCCCACTATACTGGGTCTATCCGCAATATCAACCCGATTGAGGATGCGTCCGCGGTAATCGTTCTGTCCATAACGCTTGCGATATTTCTTACCCTGATGGCGCAAGTATCGATATAACGACCCATCCGCTACTTTGTCTTTCAAAATGAGACGATAGATGGATTCGGTGCTAATACTGATGTTTTCCTCCATTCTCAAACGACCGCTAATTTGTTCAGGACTCCAATACAGCGCGATCTTTTGTTGAATATGAAGCTTTAACTCGTCATTGAGTTTTGATGTGCTTGGGCTTTTGCTGATGCCTCGTTTGGGCAAAGCGGTGGGCTTGTTTGTAGCGATAGCCGTTGCCCCCGGTATTGCGTTTAATTTCACGGCTGATGGTTGACTTAACTTCTGCCCATGGTTTTAGCGATTCCTGTCAGTGTACAGTTTTGCTTATTCATGAGGTAAATGTGGTCTCTTTCGTGTTCAGTCAAATGGGTATATCTCGTCATGTTTTACTCCTTTTTTCCGTTCAGTTAAAAGAGTACGAGTGTACTCTTTGACTGACTTAGGAGTGTTGCACTTATTATGTGAATTCAAGTAGCCTGTATTGGCTCGGTCAGATATAATTCCGCAATCAAGCGAATAACAGATACTGGAGAGCTGGCAGAGTGGTCGAATGCGGCGGTCTTGAAAACCGTTGACTGTAACAGGTCCGGGGGTTCGAATCCCTCGCTCTCCGCCATTTTTGGGAAAACTGATTGCAAATCTAAAAAACATGAAAGCAACTGATGCACAACTACTTCAACTGTTGGATGGTAGGAGGCAATTCACCATTCCAATTTATCAACGCACTACTCATGGAAAGAAGAGCAATGCCAAAAGCTGTTGGACGATATTATGCAAGCGGGACAGTCTGACGATAATAATTCTCATTTTATCGGCTCAGTAGTTTATTTTGGGCCAGATACTTCGCCTACTACAAGCGTTCAGGAGCTGTTGTTAATTGACGGTCAACAAAGGTTGACGACAATTTCTTTATTGCTTCTTGCCCTTACCCATTACCAAAAGAACAGGGAGATGCAACCCTTGAATATGAATCTTGGGTAAAGTGTAAAAGACAAATATCTGCATACATTGGGCAATCTTACATTAACAGGCTATAACCCAGAACTCTCAGATCGCCCTTTTTCAGATAAGAAAACAATTGAAGGCGGCTTTAATTCAAGCCCCTTATTCTTAAATGAGTCCGTGAGAGAAGTCAGCCAATGGAATGAAACTGCAATTATGAACAGAGCTTGTAAATTAGCCAAAAGAGCGAATATTGTTTGGCAAATACCAGTGGTCTCGGATGACCGGTTGGCACTTTACAAAAAAGCGGAATGAAGTCAAGAACAAGCAGGTTATAACCTTGATCATCACAAGTATTTACAAGGTTTGATATGTTGGACTTATACCAAAATCTTGAAAAACATGTCTTTAATCTGAATGTTTCGGTTCGTAGGAAACTTAAAAAAACATATATATAGAGATCTTTGCATAATTATCGGAAGTGCGGCTTACAGCCGTACAAGACCGTTGTAGATGGTGGGACTTATGTACGGAATGTACGGCATTGCATCGTTACATGGATGTAATTTATTAGAACAATGCAGGAGCAATTGTCGAGGGGCAAAAATCGGTAAAGTCCCGCTTCCGATCATTTTGTTATATTCAGAACTCTAAAAATTTGATTTCGCAGCGATGAAACAGCTTCCTTTAATGCACAATTTCGCGGGCAAGCGTTGCCTGATTGTGGGTGGTGGTAAAGTGGCATTGCGGCGGGCAAAAACTATTTTAGCGGCGGGTGGTGTCGTGGATGTCATTGCGCCAACTTGTTTGCCGGAATTGCTTGTGCTGGTTACCGAACATGCCAATCAAACCAATCGCACTCATCAAGTGCTGCAGAAAAGAGGCTATCAGGTAGCCGATATTCATCCGTGCTATGCGTTGGTTATTGCGGCGACTGACGACCGACAAGTCAACCAAAGTATCGCAAAGCAGTGTAAAACGAAAAATATCTTGGTCAATGTGGTGGATGATGCGTTGTTATGTGATGTTACCTTTCCGTCAATAGTTGAGCGAAACCCGATACTAATCGCCATTTCAAGCGGTAGCACGTCGCCACAATTTTCCAAACTTTTAAGGGGCGAATCAATACGTTTATTCCCGCCGGTTACGGCAAACTGGCCGAGCTATTCGGTCGCTATCGTAATCAGGTCAAAGCGAGCATCCCTCAAACTAAAGACCGGGCGATTTTTTGGAATAAAGTCGTACATGGTTACATCGCGGAAAATGCGTTGTCCGGCAACCTTGAACAAGCCGAATCGCAACTCAAAACCGCTATCGATCAGCATAAAGAACTGGAACAATCTGGTGAGGTTTATCTGATTGGAGCGGGTCCTGGAGACCCGGATCTGCTGACCTTGCGTGCCTTGCGTCTGTTGCAACAAGCGCAGGTCGTGCTTTATGACCGATTGGTTTCGGCGGAAATTTTAACTCGGCTGGATGAGGGCAAGAACTTAATTTATGTTGGCAAACAACGTGCCAATCATACCGTTCCGCAACAGCAGATTAACGAGCTACTGATTCATCATGCGAATCAAGGCAAAAGAGTGGCACGATTAAAAGGGGGCGACCCGTTTATTTTTGGCAGAGGCGGGGAAGAGATTGAAAACCTTGCCGCACATAATATCCCGTTTCAGGTTATTCCCGGCATCACCGCCGCCAATGGTTGTGCCTGTTATGCGGGTATTCCGTTGACCCATCGTGATCATGCCCAATCGGTACGTTTTGTTACGGGACAACTACAAAATGGCACGGTTAATCTAAACTGGTCGGAATTAACTGCCCCCGACCAAACGTTGGTTTTCTACATGGGCTTACAGGGATTGCCGATTATTTGTAAAAATCTCATCAAACATGGTGCGGCGGCGGATACACCGACTGCATTGATAGAAAAAGGCACCACATTGGAGCAAAAAGTGCATATCAGCACTCTCGAGGAATTAGCCGCTCTGCCAGAATCTGTAGAAATTCACGCTCCAACTTTGACTATAGTCGGCTCGGTGGTCAACCTGCATTCATCACTACATTGGTTCGAACGGTTTGTCTGAGGTTGCCATCTCGGTTAGAGATTGTGTAAAAAACCAACATGCGTAGCTCCGTAGGAGCGGTATCTCTCTTTTGTTTCGCTCCTACGGAGCTTCGGCTGTCATCATTTATTTTGCTACAAAGGTATCATCACCTACGGGATTTTACATTCATGGGGAATATCTGTGTAAAAACTCAATATTCGTCATTCCTAACCCCCCTTGCCCCCCTTATCAGGGGGGAATTAGAGTGACAAGTCCCCCTGACAAGGGGGATTTAGGGGGTTGGGTTTGGCTATTTGACTGAATTCCTGTTCCCCGCCTGTGCGGGGACATGCTTCGAGATTGTGCAAGAAACCCTTGCTAGGTCGCGTTACATGCGGAAAACCCTTGCGGGTTTGAGTGTTTTACTGGGTTCCCGCTTTCGCGGGAATGACGAATATTGGTTTTTTGCACAGTCTCTGTAGCTGGCTCTGTGGCTTGGCTGGTCGGTAGATTTAGTCCGCTTTCTCGACGGTAAAAACCGCACCGTTTACACGGGTAATTCTCACTTTGCTACCTTTCTCTAATTTGGGTCCGGAGACTTGCCAATAGGTGTCATCGACTTTGATTTTCCCATGCCCGTGTTCGATGCACTCGATCAGGATAAACACTTTGCCAACATATTGTTGCGCTCGGCGATTCAAGTTGGGTATTTCGGATTCGGTTTGGCGATGCACCAGATAGCGTCTTGATAGAATAACACTGACGACCGCAAGCATAGAGAAAATCAAACCTTGTACCTGCCAGATGGTTGTCGGAAAGAGGAATAATATCAACGCAGTTAGCAGTGCCGATACGCCCAGCCACAAGAAAAACGCAAAGGGGGCAATAAGTTCAATGGCGAGCAACATCATGCCAATGAGCAACCATCCCCAGAGTGAAATTTCAGGTAGCTCAAACATGCCCAACCGTTACGCGCTGTTCGCCACGATTATTGCCCACTATTGGGAGTAGATTGAGTGCTTTATTTGGTATTGACGGACTCCTTAACCAGTTCTGCAATGCCCCCAATCGAGCCGATTAGACTGCTTGCCTCGATAGGTAAAAACATGATTTTCTGGTTATCTGCCGTGCCAATAGTCTGCAGTGCTTCAACGTATTTTGTCGCAACAAAATAGTTCACCGCTTGTATATTGCCGGCGGCGATTGCTTCGGAGACCATGCGGGTGGCTTCTGCTTCAGCCTGCGCTAATCTTTCGCGCGCTTCAGATTGTCTAAAAGCGGCTTCTTTTTCGCCTTCGGCATCGAGAATTAAGGCGCGTTTTTGACCTTCTGCTTTGAGAATTTCGGCTTGTCGCAAGCCTTCTGCCTCCAGAATCGCGGCTCGTTTATCACGTTCTGCCTTCATCTGCCGTGCCATAGAATCGACCAAATCTGCTGGCGGACTAATATCTTTGATTTCTATGCGGGTCACCTTAATGCCCCAAGGGGTCGTGGCAGAATCAACTACATGAAGCAATGACGCATTGATTGCATCACGTTTTGACAGCGATTCATCAAGATCCATCGAGCCCAATACGGTACGAATATTGGTCATGGTTAGATTCAATGAAGCGTGTTCTAGCTCGTTGACTTCGTAACTCGCTTTATCGGCATCAAGTACCTGAAAAAACAGCACACCATCCACTTTAACAACCGCATTATCTTTGGTGATGACCTCCTGAGAGGGCACTTCGAGAACGCGCTCCATCATATTCACTTTAGCACCAATCGAGTCGATAAATGGAATGATGATATGAAAGCCGGGTCGCAACGAGCGGATAAATCGTCCCAATCGTTCTACGGTATATTCATATCCTTGACGGACGACAACAACGCCCTTAAAGGCGATGAGAAATGCGACCACGATGATGATAATGACTGTTACAGATATGCCGTACATTTTTTCCCTCACGTTAGGTTGTTTTAGGTGATTCCGAGTTACTGATGATATACGACTAATGGACAATGGACAATGGACAATGGTTAGGTTTTGGGAAAAAATTTATTTAGAGACTTTTGCACTTGTGTCATGAGACTGTGGGCTTGCCGGTTAATTCAAAATCAGTCTAATTTTAAAAAAATAATCTGTTTAATAACAAGGGTTTAAGTATTCACAACCAGCTAAAAACGTTATTTTCCGACAAGCCCACTGTATGCCGATTTTGCAGGAGTAAAAATCAGTGAAGCCCCACTTCGAGACTGTGCAAGAAACCCTCGCTAGGTTGTGTTACTGGTGAAAAACCCTTGCGGGTTTGCTGTTTTACTGGGTTACTGCTTTCGCAGGAAAGACGAATATTGAGTTTTTGCACAGTCTCTCATTGGGCTAACAAGGCGATAACAGTGTGTGGATTTGCCTAAGTTCTGTAGTCTGTTGTGTTACATTAGCGGTTAGCGGGATATCCACTCGCAAATGAATCTTGCAAATAACACATTAAAACTGGAGAATATTCTAAATGAAATCATCGTTTACCATTAAAACACTTAATAATCATATAGTTGCCCCCCCCTCCTCCTATCAAACCGTGCTCGGTTTCTGGGGTAGGGCAATGATTGCGACTATAACGCCACTCAAAGCGGTGGTACGAACACGGAAGGACATAGTTAAGCCAGCTATGCCAAAGCGTTTTGGTGTTTTATCCGCCCCCATGATGTGCTTCCTTGCCATAACCTGTTTCGCATTGCTATTTATCGCCCAGCCGAATGATGCTCGGGCTCAGGCAAGCGTGATTTTTGGTCAAACACAAGCAGAAAATACTATTTTGATATTTTTTGCTACTCCCGTAACCATCAGCACCGACACGACGGCTGCTGATTTTGCCATAGACGGGGTAGCATCAAGTCCAACGGTCACTAAAATTGAACCCTTTCTTGGTGCCGGTCCTACAGCATATAAACTCGTTCTGTCGAGTAATATTTTCCGCAATGATGTAATCACCCTCAGTTATACACAAACACAAGGCACTATTAGTAACCCAGGAGGAAATCTTGAAAACTTTACCATAAATATAAACAACCTTGTAACTAGCATTCCGCCACCTCCTGCTGCAAAAATCACATACACAGAAATAAATACGGACGGCGATACCATAAAGCTGACATTCGATAAAGATATAACCGCCAATAATGTGCCGCCATCTGACTTTACAGTCATCGTAGAAAGGGGGCGATTCGTACCCGATGCCGGCACAGCCGCCACTAGAAGCGTAACCGTAAACAGTGTGAGTGCGAGCGGAAAAATACTAACCCTCTCCTTACAGGGGAGCATTGCCCACGGCAATCTAATCCTAGTGAGCTATGAACCATCAACCCCCAATAAAATTGAGGCTAATGATGGACAAGGTGTTGACGGATTTGGTAGCAGTAGGGCAGCAGTGATACGCGAGCGAGTATTCATTATCAGTCCATCACAAGATGTCAGCACGAATTCATTCACGATTGAGGGCACAGTTTATCGACAGACAAACGTTACCTACTCTGTGCAGCTCCTTAAAAATGGGGGTGCGTTTGGTAGCACGGTACTCGGAGCGGAAGATATCTGGTCGCAAACGGTTACACTGCAATCTGGAGCCAATACTATCACGGCAACCGCAACAGATAGTAATGGCAACACATCAACCTCCAATGTGGTGGTCATCACGTTGCAGGAGAAGCCCACCGTAATAATTACATCTGGTTCTCGTCCTAGTGGGTATATAATACGCGATACTAGAACAGTGAACTACACAGCCACCTTTGGTGTCCCTGTTGCTGGTTTTGATGCAAGCGATATTACGCTAACGGGCACGGTAAACGACGGTCGTCCTGAGGTCTCTAAGTTTGTTGATAATGGTGATGGCAAAACATACACCTTTGCAGTGGCAAGCGGTAGCTCTGACGGAGCCGTTACCGTATCCATTCCCGCAGATGTTGCACATTCTGGTACAAATGGCAACGTCGCTTCTGTCCCATACAAAATAACCTTTGAAACCACCCCCACTGTAACCATTTCATCTTCTTCTGGGGTTCATGGGGCGATAATAAATGCTGACACACTGAACTATACAGCCACCTTTAGCAGGGCTGTTGAAGAATTTGATGTTAGTGATATTACGGTAGCGGGTACGGCAAATGAAGGCAATCCTCAAGTATCCAACTTTAATCAAGTTCTAGACGCGGATAACAGAATCAGAATATACACCTTTGACGTGGCAAGAGGCAGTTCCGAAGGCAGCGTTACTGTCTCCATTGCCGCAGGTGTTGCCGAGGATCTTCTTAATAAGGGAAACACGGCTTCCAACCAATACACGTTGACCTTTGACACCGCACCCACTGTAGAGATTACATCTACTACTGGGGATAGTGGTGTCGCAGTCGATGCTAATACACTGAGCTACACAGTCACCTTCAATGAGACTGTTGGGAGCTTTGATGGGGCTGATATTACGCTAACAGGTACGGTAAACGGAGGTACTCCTGTAGTATCCAACTTCGCTGGTAGTGGCAATGTTTACACCTTTGAAGTGCTAAAAGGCAGTTCCGATGGAAGCGTTACCGTATCCATTCCCGCAGATGTCGCACGGGATAGTGTTGGAAATGGCAACACCGCTTCTAACCAATACACATTGACCATTGACACCACCCGACCTACTGTAGCGATTACATCTGATTCTGGGGATAATAGAGGCGAGGTCAATGTCGGTACACTGCACTACACGGTCACCTTCAATGAGCCCGTTGAGGACTTTGATGAGGGTGATATTACGCTAACAGGCACGGCAAACGGAGGTGCTCCTGTAGTATCCAACTTCGCTGGCAGTGACAAGGTTTACACCTTTGAAGTGCTAAAAGGCAGTTCTAACGGCACCGTCAACGTATCCATTGTCGAGAATGTTGTACATGATAGTGTTGGAAATGGCAACACCGTTTCTAACCTATACGAATTGACGGTTGCCGTCCGACTCACTGTAGAGATTACATCTACTACTGGGGATAGTGGCACCGCAGTCAGCACTAACACACTAAGCTACACAGCAGAGTTTGATCAGGCAGTTAGCGGCTTTAATGTCGGAAAGATTACGGTAACAGGCGCAGATACCAGAACATACTCCTTAAGCAACTTTGTTGCAGGCACAGATAGCAGAACATACACCTTTGATGTGGTAAGAAGTGGCGAAGATACCACTAACGGCACCGTCACCGTATCTATTCCAGAGAATGCCGCACATAGTGATGGAGGGACAAATGGCAACACCGCTTCTAACGAATACACGTTGATTATTGCCGTCCAACCCACTGCAAGGATTACATACGATTCTAGGACTGATGATGGCTTCACAGTCGCTGCCGAGACACTGACGTTTACTGCTACATTTAGTGAGCCTGTTACCATTGTGGAGTCTACTTTTGTTGCAACAGGTATGGCAAACGGAGGCAGTCCTGTAGTATCCAACGTGGCAGGTAGTGGCAAGGTTTACACCTTTGATGTGGAAAGAGGTAGCTCTGACGGAACAGTCGAAGTACAAGTTTTTGCAAGGAGGTCCTGTACCGTGCATGATGGTTATGATGGGCGTGATAGTTCTTGTAAGGGCAAGCTTAATAATCCCTCTGAAATATACACATTGACCATCGATACCACGTACCCCAGTGTAACCATCAGTTCTAGTTCTGGGGACAGCGGTTCCACAGTTAGGTACGAAGACTCACAGAAATTGAACTACACAGCCACCTTTGATGAGGTAGTTAACGGCTTTGATGAAACCGATATTACGCTAACAGGCACGGCAGTTGGTGCGTCTGTAATCAACCTTGTAAGCACAGATAGCAAAACATACACCTTTGATGTGATAAAAGGCAGTTCCGATGGAAGCGTTACCGTATCCATTCTCGCAGATGTCGCACGGGATGGTGCTGGAAATGGCAACACAGAGTCCAACAACCGATACGAATTGACCTTTGATAGTGTTCCACTATTTGTAAGGATTTCATCTAGTCAGAATGCCGATACATTGAGCTTCACAGCGACCTTTAATAAGTCCGTTAGCGGCTTTGATGTCGGGTCGATTACGGTAACAGGCTCGGCAGAGTCTGTAACCAGCTTTGCAGCAAGTGCAGGCACAGATGACAAAGAATATACTTTTGAAGTGGTAAAAGGCGTTTCTTATGGAGTCGTTACCGTGTTTATTGACACCAATGCCGCATATGATCATGTTGGGCGTGGCAACTCCCGTTCTGCCCCACACACAGTAACCTTTTCCACCCCGCCCATAATCACCACCACAACACGATCGGTCAGCTCAACACAAGCTCTTGTTCAGGGAACCGCTGAGAGCGGGGTTACTGTGAAGATATACAACGACAGGCAACTAGATTCTGTGGGTAGCGTATCCGCAGTGAATGGTGCTTGGGAATTTACCGTCCAGCTCGCTCTGGGTGTCAATGAAATCAAGGCAGTCGCAGTCTCAGGCAACATTGAATCAGAACCATCCAATGCCGTTACCATCACGCGGGATAACGCACGACCGTCTGTAATCATCACCTCCGGTTCTGGGGACAGTGGTGCCATAGTCGGTGGACCTTCATTAGGTGCTACACTGAGCTACACAGCCACCTTTAATGAGCCCGTTGGCGGCTTTGATGTCGGGACGATTACGGTAACAGGTGTGGCAGGTGTTGCGTTTGCAACCAACCTTGTTGCAACAAGCACAGATAGCAGAACATACACCTTTGAAGTGGCAAGAAGCAACTCTGACGGAGACATCATCGTATCCATTCCTGCCAATGCCGCACGGGATAGTGTTGGAAACAAAAACTACGTCTCTAATCGATACAGATTGACCATTGACACCACCCGACCTACTGTTCGCATTGAATCTGGTTCTGGGGATAGTGGTGTCGCAGTCGATGCTAATATACTGAGCTACACAGTCACCTTCAATGAGGCTGTTGAGAGCTTTGATGAGGCTGATATTACGCTAACAGGTACGGTAAACGGGGGCAGTCCTGCAGTATCCAACTTCGCTAGTAGTGCCAATGTTTACACCTTTGAAGTGCTAAAAGGCAGTTCCGATGGAAGCGTTACCGTATCCATTCCCGCAGATGTCGCACGGGATAGTGTTGGAAATGGCAACACCGCTTCTAACCAATATACATTGACCATTGACACTACCCACCCCACTGTAACGATTACATCTGATTCTGGGGATAATGGAGGCGTGGTCAATGTCGGTACACTGCACTACACGGCCACCTTCAATGAGTCCGTTAGGGGCTTTGAGAGGGGAGATATTACGATTAGCGGCACGGCAAACGGAGATGCTCCTGTAGTATCCAACTTTAATCTAGTTCCAAACACAGATAGTAAAACATACACCTTTGATGTGGAAAGAGGCGGTTCTAACGGAACCGTTACCGTATCCATTGGTGCGGGTGTTGCACACGATCATGTTGACCGTGTAAACAGAGCTTCTAACGAATACACATTGACTATTGCTGGACGACCCACTGTAGAGATTACATCTACTGCTGGGAATAGCGGCTCCACAGTCGGCACCAACACACTAAGCTACACGGCGAAGTTTGATCGGGTAGTTAGCGGCTTTAATGTCAGCTCGATTAGGGTGGCAGGCACAGGCACGGCAGGTATCACGACTGCAAGCAACTTTGTTGCAGGCACAGATAGCAGAACATACACCTTTGATGTGGTAAGAAGTGGCGAAGATACCACTAACGGCACCGTCACCGTATCTATTCCAGAGAATGCCGCACATAGTGATGAAGGGACAAATGGCAACACCGCTTCTGACCCATACACATTGATTATTGCCGTCCGACCCGCTGTAAGGATTTCATCCGATTCTGGGGCTGATGGCTCCACAGTTACTGCCCGGTCAGTAACGTTCACTGCCACATTTAGTGAACCTGTTACCGCTGTGTACACTGCTTTTGTTGCAACAGGTATGGCAAACGGAGGCAGTCCTGTAGTATCCAACGTGGCAGGTAGTGGCAAGGTTTACACCTTTGATGTGGCAAGAGGTAGCTCTAACGGCTCAGTCAAAGTACAAGTTTTAGCAAAGAGTTGCACCGTGCATGATGATTATGATGGGCGTGATAGTTCTTGTAAGGGCAAGCTTAATAATCCCTCTGAAATATACACATTATACTTTAACAACCTCGTACTGCCAGCACCCGTCATTACGACCCCCGCGACGGTGGTCGCCACGAGAACATTTAGTATGAGTGGCACTGCTACTGCGGGCACTACTGCGGAGTTATTCTACAGCACTCTGATAGGTGGTATTTTGCCTAATGGTGCCATAGCCACTATGACAACTCTTGTTTCGCTTGGTACTGAAACCATAACGAATGGTGCTTGGAATATAGACTTCAATCTGCTTGGTCAAGACAACGAGATGACGGAAAACAGGATTACGGCAATCGTGACCGGCGACAGTGGTAGCATATCACGCCACTCCTCTCCCGTTATCATCACTCTGGACCGCGCGGGTCCCACTGTAACCATTACTAACAATAAGCCCAGTGGTAGCATAGTCAATACCACTGCACTGAGCTATGTAGTCGCATTTAGTGAGCCGCTTAGTCGCCCCCTTGATGTTGGATCGATTACGGTTATTGGCGGTACGGTATCCAACTTTAGTCCAGATACTAGCCGGTCCCATAAGCTGTACTACTTTGATGTGATAGGAGCCAATTTTGGCGAAAGCCTTACCGTATCCATTGATGCGGGTGCTGTCCAAGATGTTGTTGGCAATGACAATATCGCTTCTAACAGACACATATTGAGGATTTTGAGCATTGTCGGCGGACCCGGCGTAACCATTACCACCACAGCAAAAACGGTCACTAACACAAGAGTTAAGATTGAAGGTATCGCTGAGAGGGGCGCCACTGTGGAGCTATTCGTCGACACTGAGGCAGGCAAATCTTCGCTTGGCACCATAAGAGCAATAGATGGTACTTGGGTGAAAAACCTGGTTTTGCTGGAAGAAGGTGCCAACACATTCACGGCAACCGCTAAAAAAATGGGATTTGCAGAGACAGGGACATCCAATGTTGTTGTCATCACACGGAACACCACCCGTCCCACTGTAACGATTACATCTAGTTCTGGGAATAGTGGCTCCACAACCAGTACCAATACACTAAACTACACAGCCACATTCAGTGAGGCGGTTCACAACTTTGTTGCCAGCGATATTGAGGTAACAGGATCGGCAGGTGTCACGACCGCAACCAGCTTTGCTGCAAGCACAGATGGCAGGACATACACCTTTGAAGTGGTAAGAGGCAGTTTCGACGGAAGCGTCTATGTATTTATTCCCGCCAATGTCGCACAGAATACGCTTGGAAACGAAAACACCTCCGTTGGGTTACCATATTTCTTGAGCATTGATACCACCCCACCCACTGTAGAGATTACAACTACTTATGGGGATAGCGGTGCCACAGTCAATGCCGAAACACTGAGCTACACGGTCACCTTTGATGAGGCAGTTACCGGCTTTGCGGAGAATCATATTGTGCTAGCGGGTACGCTAAACGGAGGCAACCATGCAGTACTCAACTTCAGAGAAGAGAGTCCAAAGAGAATATACACATTTGAAGTGGCAAGCGGTAACCATGATGGCGACGTAACCGTATCCATTGCCGCTGGTGTTGCCGTGGATGATGTTGGCATTGCTAACGTTCGTTCTGACGACTACATATTGACCATTGACAGCATGCCACCCACTATATCCATTAGCGACCCAGCAGAAACGGTTACCACCACGGCACTATTTGTGCTTAACGGCATGGCTGAGGCGGATTCTGCTGTTGCTGTGTTCAGAAATGGTGTTTCTATTGGTGCCGTAACCGTAAATGGTTTTTCTTGGAGTAAATCCACCACGCTGGAACTGGGAATCAACAGATTTGCGGCGATTGCAACCGATAGTGCCGGCAACACGGCAACAGCCACTGCCATTACCATCACGCTGGACACCAAGCCCACTGTAACAATTACGTCTGGTTCTGGGATGAATGGGGACTTAGTAAATACCTCTAACCTAATCTATACGGCTACCTTCGATAAGGTGGTTCGCGACTTTGATTTCAGCGATATTATGGTAAGAGGTACGGCGAATTACCATAGTAACACTGTTAAAAATAGCTTTTCTGCCGTTTCTGGTACGGTTTACACCTTTGCTGTATCCACCTACATAGACGGGGACATCATCGTATCCATTCCAGCCAATGTGGCACATGACAATGGCGGGAATAGCAATATCGCTTCTGACCCATTCACATTGAGCGTTGACACCCACCAACCCACTGTAGCGATTACATCTACTTCTGGGCAGAATGGAGAAACGGTCAATGATGCCATACTACGCTACGCAGTTACCTTTAGTGAGCCCGTTAGCGATTTTGAACTGACGGATATTGATGTAACAGGCTCGGCAAATAGCGGCAGTCTTGTTGCCGTTTATTTGTCCGGTTCTGGCGCAAATTACACATTTGATGTGCTAAGAGGCTCCTCTGACGGAAGTGTTGCCGTATCCATTGCCGCCGATAGTGTGCAGGACCGTTTTGGGTATCAAAACATCGCTTCTAACGAATACGGATTGACCATTGACACCGAAGGACCCACTGTAGAGATTACATCTGCTACTGGACAGGATGGAGAAACGGTCAATGATGCCACACTACGCTACACAGTTACCTTTAGTGAGCCCGTTAGCGGTTTTAATGTCGGGTCGTTTACGGTAACAGGCTCGGCAGGTGCGTCTGCAACCAATTTGCAAGGTTCTGGTACGGATTACACCTTTGAAGTGGAAGGCGCCTCTGACGGAAGCGTCTATGTACTAATTTCTGGAGGTGCTGTCAGGGATAGTGCTGGAAATATAAACACCGTCGGTGCGGGATACAGATTGACCATTGACACGGCACTCCCAGTCATTACGCCACCAACCAAAACAGTGGTCAAAACGGCAAGATTTACGTTGCACGGTACCGCTGGGGCGGGAAGAGAGATAAAACTATTTCGTCGCAGTGCAAATGGTGGATTTAGTTCGGTTAATCATCCGGAGACATTCGCGGGTACTAGCGGTCGCTGGACGATATCCTTCATTCTGTGGGAAGGAGTCAACATAATCAAGGCAGCCCCAATCCGTTTCCTTGACACGGTTACCATTACGTTGGACACCACCCCACCCACTGTAGAAATTACATCTACTACTGGGTATAGTGGTGCCACAGTCAATGCCGAGACACTGATCTACACGGTCGCCTTTGATGAGGCAGTTACTGGCTTTGATGCAACCGATATTACGCTAACAGGCTCGGCAAACGAAGATCATCCTAGCGTATCTAATTTTGTTGATAATGGTGATAACAAAACATACACCTTTGAAGTGGCAAAAGGTAGCTCTGACGGAAGCGTTACCGTATCCATTGCGGCAGATGTTGCTTATGATCCCGCTGGAAATAGTAACAACGCGACCGCATACACATTGACCATAGACACCACCCGACCCGCTGTAGAGATTAAATCTACTTCTGGGGATAATGGAAACGCAGTCAATGCCGAGACATTGAGCTACACAGTCGAATTCAGTGAGGCAGTTACTGGCTTTATTGTCGACGATATTACGCTAACGGGCACGGTAAACGACCGTCATCCTATGGTATCTAATTTTGTTGATAATGGTGATAGCGAAACATACACCTTTGAAGTAGCAAGGGGCAACTCTGACGGAATCGTCATCGTATCCATTGCGGAAGGTGTTGCCTATGATTCTGCTAGAAATATCAATAACGCGACCGCATACACATTGACCATAGACACCGTCGCACCCAGCGTAACCATCACATCTCCGGTGACTCTTGGTTCCGCAGTCAATGCCGAGACGCTGAGCTACACAGCCACATTCAGTGAGACAGTTTACGACTTTAGTGTCGACGATATTACGGTAACAGGCTCGGCAGGTGTCATGTCTGCAACCAATAGGCAAGGTTCTGGTGCGGTTTACACCTTTGATGTGGCAAGAGACCGCTCTGATGGAAGCGTTACCGTATTCATTGATGCAGGTGTTGCCCATGATCGTGCTAACACTGACAACACGGCTTCTAACAAATACACATTGACCATTGATACCACTTCTCCCACTGTAATCATTACATCTAGCTCTGGAGATGCTGACACCGCAGTTAGTGCCTACATGTTGTACTACACAGCTACCTTTAGTGAGGATGTTACCGGTTTTGATGTCGGAGATATTACGGTAACAGGCTCGGCAAACAGAGGCAATCCAGTTGCTTCTAGCTTGCTAGGTACTGGCGCGGTTTATACATTTGAAGTGCAAAGAGGCGAAGGCGACGCTGACGGAACCGTCAGCGTATCCATTGCCGCAGGTGTTGCCGTAGATCGTGCTGGCAATGGCAATAAAGCTTCTAGTGATGGCGGCTACACATTGACCATTGACACCATCGACCCAGATGTAAGGATTACCACGACACCCCAAACGGTATTCCAAACCTCATCATTCATTGTTAATGTAACGGTGGTTGCTATGGATGCCACTGTGGAGCTATTTGTCGGCACTGGCACAGGTCGTGTTTCGCTTGGCACCAACTCCATAAGGGCAGGTGATACTTGGGCGATACCCGTTACGTTGGTAGCGGGAGCCAACACATTCACGGCAGAAGCAATAGATATTGCCGGCAACACAGCAACATCCACTGCCGTTGCCATTATATTCAAACCAGGACTACCCCCAGAATCGCTAGAGCAACTGAACGAGGATATTTTGCCACAGCTGGCTCAGTCTATGCTTGCCAGCACCATGTCAGCGGTGAATACCCGCGTTAGTGCCGCTTTCTCGGGCATACCCCAAGCAGGCAGTTACCAATTAGATGGTCAGATGGTGCAATTGGATGGTAGCGGTAATCTGCAAGATGCGATGACGAGTAAACTGCCGCATTATGCGAAATCACTGAAAGAGGGCACAATGGACTGGAAAGCAATGTTGTCTCGTTCATCCTTTGTATTGCCACTGAATGCGAACGCGGTAGGTGGCGATGGTGCTGGTGGTGTGACCATATGGGGCAGTAGCGAGTATAGCCTTGTGAGTGATAAGGGTTGGGAAGGCGATGTGTTTAGTCTTCAACTCGGTGTCGATCAGCGTATGAAAGATGATTTACTGGCGGGTGGTTTGGTGTCTTGGAGCAAAGGAGATGTCGATTACATGCTGGAGGGTGAGAGCGGAGATTACACTCATCAGATAACCAGTGTTCACCCGTACTTGGCATGGACAGAAGGCGATATGTCATCGTGGGGGAGTGTCGGCTATGGTCAGGGTGAGCTGGTGCGTACACAGGCAGCAGATAATACCAAGAAGCACAGTGACACGCGCCTATTGTCCTTGTCAGCGGGCGTTTCTGGTCGGTTATCGCAATCTATCTTAAAGCTCAAGAGCGACATGACACTGGCACAGATTGACATTGCTGGGTCTGCGGACAATAGCATCGATAGCACTAGCATCTCGGCTCATAACCTCGCCAACCAGCGACTACGCTTGTTATTGGAGATTGACCGAGAACTCCATCTGGCATCGGGTGGGCGATTCGATCCGTTGGTGGAAATCGGGTTGCGCTATGACGGTGGTGCTGGTGACTCCTCTGGTATTGGTGCGGTACTGGGGATTGGCGGACGCTATGTCAACACTGGTTTGACGGTTGAAGGTAAGTTACACACGCTGGTTGGTCGTAAAGACTATCAAGAATGGAGTGTTCAGGGCACGATTCGCAAGACGGCATCTGCCAATGAACGAGGACTGTCATTTAGCTTGAGCCCGAGCTATGGAGCGACTAGCAACAGTGCAAGTCAGATATGGCAACAAAACCAATCCGATGAAAATAACAGCAATGGCGATGACAGTGCGCGACTGAATGTCAAGGTGGGCTATGGATTGTTCACTGGTGGCGGGTTATTGACCCCATACAGCGAACTCAGTATGGGCAAAAATAAAGGCTATCGTTTTGGTTTACGCTGGAAGCCGAATTCTCCGTTTGACATGCACCTTTACGGCGGACGCGAAACAGGCAGTGATAGTGGCCTAATCCTGCTGGAAAGTCATATCCGGTTTTAGGAATTGAAAATGGAAAATGACGGTTAGGTTATGAGAGCGGAAGCCCCTCCCGAAAAGGGATTTTAGGCGTTATTTTGTCGCTTGCTCCTTATTAGTTCTGCCATTTCCACGCAAGGTAGACTTATTACAGGATGTATGAGCAAATAATTGCCCCTGCGTTATCTGCACTTCCGCCATCCGTGGCAGTCTCGTATGCCGATTTTGCATCGTTACATGAATGTAACTTAGTAGGGTCGCTCATTAACATGCAGGAGCAATTGCCGAGGGCAAAAATCGGCAAAGCCTCATTTACGGTTAGGTATAAACGCCTCATTCCGCACGTCTTTTCTGACTGGCAAACAAAAATCAGGCTCGTGCAAAGCACTGATAATTATAATATGGGCAAAGCCAAACAGTACTCAAAAATAGGGTGCAAGTATATTTTTTTATGGAGATATTCAAATGAAAGATAGCGCATTGTTTACGCAGCTTTTGGGGCTTAGCGACCCATGGCGAATCACGGTGCGAATCACGGCTATTACGCCAAATTTGACCGACAAATCAATGATCATCCAGATAGATTGATCAAAGGGAACAAAAGGAGAGTGTAGTACCTGCAATGCCCTTTGTTCGGTTTACGACCACCGTGAGCAGTGCACATGGCGACATTGATACGATGCAATTCAAGACGCGCTTGGTCGTTCATGTTCCGCGTATTCATTGTAAAAAGCATGGAATCAAAAGCCTGAAAGTGCTTATGGCAGATACGCAAGCACGCTTTACGCATTTATTTGATTCGCTATTGATGTGCTGTCGGCTTGTAGCAACAAGACACAAGCCGCAAAACTACTTGATATGTCGTGGGATGAGGCACATCATATTCAATCCCGAGCGGTAAAAAGGGGGATGAACAGACGCACTGTTGAGACTGTGCAAAAAACCAACATTCGTCGTTCCTGCGAAAACAGGAACCCAGTAAAATAGCCAAACCCGCAAGGGTTTCCGCATGTAACACATGCCTAGCGAGGGTTTCTTGCACAGTCTCTGTTGAGGAAGTGAAACATTGGCATCGATGAAAAAAGTTTCCGCAAGGGGCAATCTCATATCAGCGTGCGGTACGATTTTGGGCTAACACGGCTGATGGTTGACTTGCTTCTGCCCGTGGTTTTATCTGTTTTTGCCAGTGTACAATTTTGCTGATTCATGAGCTAAATGTGGTATCTTCCGTGTTCAGTCAAATAGGTATCTCGTCATGTTTTGCTCCTTTTTTCCGTTCAGTTAAAAGAGTACGAGTGCCCTTTGGCTGGCTTAAGAAATGTTGCACTTGTTATGTGAATTCAAGCGCAATTCAAGAAACATTACCGGCCAATTCAGCGGTTTTACGATGCAAAATCATATGGAGCGATTGTAATGGAGTGGAGTCACGCATTTTGGTTATCGGTCATTCAGGGGCTGACCGAATTTTTGCCGATTTCCAGCTCGGGACATCTCGCCTTAGCCCCGTCACTATTCAATTGGCCGGATCAGGGGCTGACCTTTGATGTTGCGGTGCATGTCGGCACCTTGATTGCCGTTTTAATCTATTTTCGCAAGGACCTCGGGTTACTGATTGGCGATTGGATTGACTCGGTGACTGGCGGGGCAGTGACGGTTTATAGTCGGCTAGCATGGTCTATCGGATTTGCCACAATAATGGTTGGCATTGCCGGTATTTTGTTTGCACACATTGTCGATAGCGTGTTGAGAAACCCGCTATCCATTGCCTGTGCTACCATCGTTTTTGGGGTTGTGCTGGGGCTAACCGACAAAATCGGCATCAAGCAACGCGATATTGAAACCATCAATTGGAAAGATGTGCTGGTTATTGGTGGCGCGCAAGTGCTGGCGTTAATTCCAGGCACCTCGCGTTCAGGTATCACGATTTCGGCAGGTTTAATGATGGGATTGACGCGCGAGGCGGCGGCGCGATTTTCATTTTTGCTGGCGATACCAGTGCTGGCACTCGCTGGAATTTGGCAGGGTAAAGGACTGCTACAGCAGACGCAAACGGTACAATGGTCGATTTTGGCTTTTGCAACCACCGTATCCGCGACTGTCGCGCTATTTTGCATTCATTATTTTCTTCGTTATGTGCAGCGTTTTAGTCTCATACCCTTTATGTTTTATCGCTTGATTATGGGTCTGATTTTACTGCTGGTCTTCCTGTAAAATCATCTGATTAGGAATCTTTAATGAAAAAAACTGCTCAACAATTTAGACAATGGCCAAACAAGGCGATTACCCTGCTGGGCATGTCTGGTGTGGGTAAAACCGTGTTATCTGCCCGACTACCGAATAACGCTTGGTTTCATTATTCTGGCGATTATCGCATCGGTACCAAATATCTTGACGAACCAATTTTGGATGACATTAAAATTAAAATTATGGAGAACCCGTCAATTAAAGCGTTGCTATGTAACGATTCAATCTATATTCGTAATAATATCACCATCGATCACCTACACCCGTTGTCATGTTTTCTGAGTAAAATCGGTAATCCCGAGCTTGGTGGCTTGAGCGTGGACGAATTCAAACGGCGTCAAAATTTGTTCCTCAATGCCGAAGTCCAGGCTATGGAGGATGTTCGTGATTTCATGGAAAAAGCACGCAAAATTTATAGTTACCCGAATTTCATCAATGACGCTGGCGGCAGTATATGTCATCTAACCGATGAACAATGTTGGAATGCCCTGAATGAATTGACCGTCGTGTTGTATTTGCGCGCCAGCGAAGACATGGAAAAAACGTTAATTGAACGTGCCCGAAAAACCCCCAAGCCTTTGTTTTATGAAGAAAAATTCCTCGACCAGCATCTAGCCAGATATTTACAGGAAAACAACTTGAAATCGACCGATGAGATCGTGCCGGATGAATTTGTACAATGGGTCTTTCCAGAATTAATGAATTATCGTAAACCCCAGTATGAACGTCTGGCGGAAAAATATGGGCATACCATAGCGGCGGATAAAGTTTTTGAACTATCCGATGATGCCGATATTATTGAGTTTGTTTGCGAACATTTGCCCTAGTCGCCTGAATGATTATTTTATTGTCCCGAGTCATTAGAGTATAAGATCCCATGCCGCTTGTTTCTGATACAGATTTGCCTAGTTTTGGACGACTGCGGCAAGAGGGGCAGGAGGTCCTGGTTCCAGATCGTGCGCTGACACAGGATATTCGGGAATTACATATCGGCTTATTAAACATGATGCCCGATGCCGCACTGCAGGCGACCGAACGGCAATTTTTGCGACTGGTCGGTGCTTGTAATCGCATCGCACAGTTTTATGTACACCCCTTCACCTTCGCGGAAATCCCCCGCTCAATTGCCGTGCAACAGCATATCGATCAGTATTACAGTTGTTTCGACGACATCAAAGAGCAGGGGCTGGACGCGCTTATTCTCTCGGGTGCGAATCCGCTAAATAGCGACATCACCACCGAACCCTTTTGGCAGCCTTTGGAGCAAGTGGTCGATTGGGCTAAAGAGAATGTTTGCTCGGTAATGTGTTCGTGCCTATCAACCCATGCGGTTGTACAACAGCTTTGGGGGGTCGAGCGTTACCCTTTGCCACAGAAGCGTTGGGGAGTCTATGCAAACAAGGTAACCGATCAATATCACCCGCTAACGTCCAATATTGATAGCCGATTTGATGCCCCACATTCCCATATTCATGAGGTTAGCTCAAAACAATTTCGTGATGCTGGGCTGATTGTTCTAGCTGAAAGCAAAGAATCGAATTTGCATCTTGGCGTAAGTCCTGATGGACTTCGATTTGTGTTTTTTCAGGGTCATCCTGAATACGAAGCGATTAGTTTGTTGAAGGAATACAAGCGGGAAGTGATGCGTTTTCTCGATGGTATCCGTGCCGATTATCCGCCCTATCCGGAAAACTATTTTTTTGATGAAGCCCGAGAGATTCTGAATGCTTTCGAGAACGCAGTGGCAACATGCAACGGAAACTCTGCCAATCTGCCGTCCTTTCCCGAGCAGGAATTATCAAAAATGATCGATGTTACTTGGTTCGATACGGGCAAGGCAATCATCAATAACTGGCTCGGTTTGGTTTATCAAGTGACCAACAAAGACCGTGACAAAGTATTTATGGATGGCATAAATCCAGCGGATCCATTGGGGTTGCTCGGCTTGGATTGACGTTAATCGAGTTACATCTATCCATTTGGATTATTTTGGATTATTTCCGACCAAGCCATCGGAACAGGATGCGGTTCGCACTGATACGGATCAGCCCACGTTATTTAGCGACCGTTTAGCGGTAACTGTGTCGGTGCAAACCGATCCTATTGCATGATGTCAAACTCGGTTATTTTTCCGCCATCTTATCGATAACCTGTTCATTGATTTTGACTTCCTCGACTGAATTTGGGTCAGAATGAGCTGCCGTTACTTTTTTGCTCGGCGGATTATCCAGCATTTTCTGGCTGAGTTTAGTCGCCCCGCCGGTTAAAGTGCCGTATGCCTTTATATCTTGTAGAATTTTTACCCCAATACCAGGAGCTTCAAGCAAATCTTCAAATTGTTTGAATCCACCATTTTGTTCGCGTAGTGCGATAATTGCCGCAGCCTTAGCGGCACCAATCCCAGGAATGTATTCCAGCACTTGGGCATCCGCCTGATTAAGGTTCACTTTTTCCACTATGTCGGCCACGTCAGCAGACATTGCGGCGACAGAAAGCATCCCCATTGCCAATACCGCATACCGAAAAAGCATGACAGGTACGGTGTCCATTCTCTGTTTCCTTGTTTGCATAATCAACTCTCCTTGCTGAACTTGTTAATAAATGATAAACCAGCGATATTTACAATCGGCTGTCCAATTCCCAATCGTGTTTCAAACCATCGGGGTATGAAAATCTATCATGCTCGCCAATTAAAAAATGTGACAAAAATCACACAATGCGTATTTTTTAATTTTGTTTCTAGGTCATTCATAAACGGGTTATTCTGAATTTCGTATGGGTAAAAGCAAAGCAATGCACTCTAAAAATGGCAATAATACGGGAAAACAATATTCCTTATCGTGTTTTGGGTGATGCAAAAGCTGTGTGAAATAGTTTAGAATCCGATTTTATACCAATTATTTGACGTTATCTATGAGTCTTGATTATCTCGAATTTGAGAAGCCGATTGCCGAATTGCAGGAGAAAATCACCGAGTTAAAGCGGGTCAATGAGAGCAGTGAGGTGAATCTGGAATATGAGATCGATCGCTTGCATGAGAAGAGTAGCCAACTGACCAAAGAGATATTTTCCAAACTCGATACTTGGCAAATTATCCAAATTGCACGGCATCCTTTGCGCCCCTATACGCTGGATTATATTGACAGAATCGTGGTTGATTTTCAGGAGCTGCATGGTGATCGAATGTATTCGGATGATCCGGCGATAGTGACCGGTTTGGGGTGGATTGGTGAACGGCGGGTCGCCATCATCGGGCATCAGAAGGGGCGGGATACCAAAGAACGTACGCGGCGCAATTTTGGCATGGCACGACCGGAGGGCTATCGCAAAGCACAACGGATAATGCGTCTGGCAGAGCAGTTTGGTCTTGCGGTTGTTACCTTTATTGACACTGCAGGAGCCTGGCCAGGTGTGGCTGCTGAGAAAAGAGGACAAAGTCAGGCGATTGCACAATCTATCGAAGTGATGACACGACTGAAAAGCCCAATTATTTCTGTAGTGATTGGTGAGGGAGGGTCTGGCGGTGCGCTTGCTATTGGAGTGTGCGATAAATTGCTGATGTTAAAATACGCCACTTATTCGGTCATCTCGCCGGAGGGATGTGCCGCTCTTTTGTGGAAAAGTCGAGAGAAGGCTGCTGATGCGGCTGATGCGATGCGTATGACCACGCATGAGCTTTCCAAAGTAGGGCTCGTGGATGATGTGATTGCCGAGCCGACGGGTGGTGCGCATCGAGATTATGACGAAACAGCAATGACAGTTAGACTCAAAATTATTGATGCGCTCAGAGAATTTGAGTCTGTTGATAGTGAGAAACTGCTCGAAAACCGTTATGCACGACTCATGAATTTTGGGAAATTTGAGATCAAAAATTGAGCGGACTGCTGCGTTTTCTGCTCATGCACTATCCGACATTTTATTTAACGACTTTGCGCTGGCTGAGAATACGCAGTTTATCGTTGCTTATAGTGGCGGATGTGATTCGCAGGTTTTATTGCATGGGCTGGTGGCGTTGCGTAAGCAGTCCGACATTACGGTCATTGCGGCACATTTTGATCATGGGTTGCAGGCACAATCGGTACGCTGGGCAAAGCAATGCCAATGTTGGTGTGATGAATCTGAAACGCACTTTATTTCGCTACGCGGGACGGTTGATTGTGGACGCGGGGAAAGCGTTGAAGCGTGTGCCAGAGATGCACGATACCGCTGGCTCGATAAGATTTCGCAGCCACCGCAGGTTGTGGTCAGTGCACATCATGCCGATGATCAGGCGGAGACCTTTTTATTACACTTGTTTCAGGGAAAAGAGATTGAGCAGTTAGCTGGAATCGCACCGACCCGACCATTAGTGTATGGTTCGCAAACCATGTTAATCCGTCCCTTGCTCGGGTTCAGTCGGACACAATTGGTTGACTATGCGCGCCTCAACAAATTGCAATGGATTGACGATCCGATGAATCATGATCTACGGTTCTATCGAAATTATATTCGTCATGCCTTGATGCCGATTCTGTGCCAGCGGTCGCCGAATATGGTGAATGCGTTAAATCGGGCAACCAATACCTGCCGTCGCATTGCCAAACGTGAGCGCATCGAATTGTTGGCATTCCATAAACGTTGTTGTTACCCAAAATCCAGCAGTGTTTTCTGCTTAACCGCGCCACTGAATATGACGCAATGTGAGCGGCAATGTAACAAAAGCCAGTTAATCGGATTGATTCGTTATTGGATTCACAACGCTGGTTATGCGTCCCCCACGAATGGCCAGTTGACAACCCTATACGAGCAAATTGTCGAGCAACAGGCGACACAGGCAACCCTCTCCTTCAATGGGCTGGTAGTGCGATATTATCATCACCATCTGTATCTCACACCGTTGATGCCGCCGCGCACCTGTTTGAATCTGTCTTGGGAAGTGAACCGAGCGATGCCGTGCGATACGCGGACAATGCACATTGTGGATTATGGTATTGTGGTGACGATGAATCGTGTGACATCGGCAGGGTTATCGTTACACGCACTACAAGGGGAAAAAATTCAGTTGCGCTGGCGACAAAAAAGTGGCGTAGGTGAGCACGTTCGGCAACATCATCGACGGCATCATTGCGCGTTGAAAAAATTGTTTCAGGTGTATCATGTACCACCTTGGGAACGAGATTATTTACCTTTTCTGGTCATTGACGATGACATTGTTTGGGTTCATGGCATTGGTGTATTGGGGGAGTATGCGGCAGATTCGGGATATATGGGATACTGTCCGCAATTTTCTTATACAAATGATTGAGTGCCTATTCGGCGGTCTTTGCCTTGTTCCTCGCTGTCGCACAATTGGTTTTTCATAGCCTAGTCTGGAACCACTTCCTCGCCAATATAATAGCAATATTTTTTATCATCGTTATTTGATTTTGTAGCGTGGGCTTGTCGGTTAATTCAAAATCAGTCCAATTTTAAGAAAATAATATGTTTAATAACAAGGGCTTAAATATTCACAACAAGATAAAAACGCCATTTTCCGACAAGCCCATATTGGGTCTATCAGCAATATCAACCCGATTGGGATGCTACCCTCGGTAATCGTTCTTACCATAACGCTTGCGATATTTCTTACCCTGATGGCAAGCATTGACACAACGTCCCCAGCTACTTTGTCGTTCAAAATTAGACGATAGATGGATTCAGTGCTAATATTGATGTTTTCCTCCATTCTCTTGCCGACCGCTAATTCGTTCATGACTCCAATACAGTGCAGATTTTGTTGAATATGAAGCTTTAACTCGTCATTGACGTTTGATGTGCTTGGGCTTTTGCTGATGTCTCGTTTGGGCAAGGCGGTGGGCTTGTTTATAGCGATAGCCGTTGCCCCCGGTATTGCGTTTAATTTCACGGCGGATGGTTGACTTAACTTCTGTTCATGGTTTTAGCGATTTCTGTCAGTGTACAATGCTGCTGATTCATGAGGTAAATGTGGTATCTTTCGTGTTCAGTCAAATGGGTATATCTCGTCAGTTAAAAGAGTACGAGTGTACCCTTTGACTGACTTAGGCGTGTTGTGCTTATCATATGCAAGTGAAACATCAACATAAATTCACCAAGCACCGTATTTCTTGAATATATTACACATTATCGTAGGGCTAGATGCAGGTGGTGCTGAGATAGCACTCAAACGCCTGATCGAATCGCATCAGGATAGCCCCGATTACGGTCACTCAGTCATTTCGCTCGCCGATGTCGGAAAGATTGGACAACAATTGCAATCTCTGGGGATTGAAGTTCAAGCACTAAATATGCGATCTTCTGGCCCGTTTTCTTTTCTGTCCGTCCCAAATGTCATTTTAAAGCTGGTCCGCGCTATTCGGCATAGTTCACCCGACATAGTTCAGACTTGGATGTATCACGCCGATCTGTTAGGAGGAATAGCATCAAGAATAGCGGGAAACCGACATGTAATCTGGGGTATTCATGCTGTTGAGATCAATCCTGATTCCCGCACCACTTTAATGGTGCGATATATATGCGCTCGGTTATCACATTGGGTGCCACATACAATTGTCTGTGTGGCAGAAGCAAGCCGGAAACTGCATCTGGCGTTGGGCTATGATGGCAGACACATGGAAGTGGTGGCCAACGGCTTTGATATGTCACGGTTAATTGCAACCAAAGCGCAACGTCATAATATTCGAACACAGCTTGGCTATCGGCAGAAAGAACGGGTGATTGGTTGTGTAGGGCGGTTTGATTATTCCAAACATCATGAGAATTTTGTGCGGGCGGCTGGAATTTTAGCGCATAAGCATCTACAGCTGCGTTTCTTGATGGTGGGTCGCAATCTGGATGCTGATAATCAGGTATTGGCTCGTTGGATTAGTCAGACCGGTCATGCAGATCGATTTACCCTATTAGGCGAACGTGATGATGTGCCAATCTGCTTGTCGGCAATGGATATTTTTTGTTTGAGTTCGCGAACAGAGGCTTTTCCTCTTGTGCTGGGAGAGGCAATGGCGATGGGGCTGCCGTGTGTGACGACCGATGTTGCCGATACCAAACTATTGCTTGGCGATAAAGGAGTCGTTGTGCCAAAAAAAGACTCGAAAGCATTAGCAGCAGGGCTTGAAAAGTTGTTGGCATTAACGCCTGATGAACGTATTTCACTTGGGCAACAAGCGAAGCAGAGAATTCAAAGCAAATTCACCATATCTCACACACGCAAGCGATTTGAGGCGATTTACAATAAAATCATGAATATTGATATGAGTTAATGTGTGGCATAGTCGGATATTGGGATAGGTGCGGGGCAGAAGCATCGGTCGTTGAAAAAATGGCGCAACAGATTCGCAATCAGCGGGGCGGTTGTTTCGGTTGTTTCGTCTATATTTAACAATCACGACAAGGGTCAAAGCTAGAGCATTTGAAATATCGCAAAATAGCAAAATTGAGTTAATTTACTAATAGTTTATGATATTATTGTTGACACTTAACGATGTTGCTAAGTGGTGTTATCGCTTTGCAAAACTTAGCTTTGAGGGGAATTTTTTATGTCTGCTACTGCGTCAGTACATGTTCGAGTTGATGCTCACACCAAAGTCCTAGCTGTTGAAGCGTGGAACGAAATGGGGCTGTCGGTATCCGATGCTGTTCGGTTATTCATACAAGCATCCGCCGATGGTCGTCCACTTCCAATAAAGGAGCCCAACGCAAGCGTCATCAAAGCAATGGATGAGCTGGAAAATGGAGGAGGCGAAAAATTTGCTACCGTAGCCGATTTATTTGAGGATTTAGGCATCTAAATGTGCTCGCTCTAGTTCGATACCAGTCAGTTCAAGCGCGATGCTAAGCGTTGTCTTAAGCGTGGCAAGGATATGGACAAGTTAAGGGCTGTATTGAACATTCTAGTTGAGCAATCTCCCATTCCTAACACATAGCAAGATCACCCGTTATACGGAAATAGGAAAGGCTATCGTGATATTCACATTGAGCCAGATTGGTTGTTGATTTACCAAGTTGTCGGCGATGAACTCCGCTTAATCGAAACTGGCACGCATTCAGATTTATATGAGTAAATATTTCCCCATATTGTTGACCACGCCTTCAGAACAGCATTACCTCTATGCAAACTTGTATATAAAATTGAATGGGCGACTCGAGTAACAGGAAAAAATGAATGTGTGGCATAGTCGGATATTGGGATAGGCACGGGGCAAAAGCATCGGTCGTTGAAAAAATGGCGCAACAGATTCGCCATAGAGGTCCGGATGGTCATGGTGTTTGGCTGGATGAATCAGCGACTTTGGCTCTGGCACATCGACGGCTTGCTATTATTGATTTGACGGACGCTGGACACCAGCCCATGTTATCGCCCTGCAAACGGTTTGTGCTGACATTTAACGGCGAAATCTACAATCATCTTGATTTGCGCGTCGAGTTAGAACGTGTGGGTGGACATTTTGATTGGCGTGGTCATTCGGATACCGAGACTTTACTTGCCGCACTACGCTATTGGGGCATAGAAAAGGCACTCGATAAATTAAACGGAATGTTTGCGTTTGCCTTATGGGATGATACCGAAAAAAAGTTATTTTTAGCGCGTGACAGGATGGGCGAAAAGCCACTGTATTATGGAACTAATAACGGTTGTTTTTTCTTTGGTTCGCAACTTAAAAGTTTTAAGGTCAATCCATGTTGGCGTGGGGAAATAGATCGTAATGCCGTGGCATCGTACATGCGCCATAATGCTATTCCATCGCCTTATAGTATTTATCAAGGCATTAAAAAACTACCGCCAGCACATTTTGTCGTGATTGGTGATAACGGCAGGTATATTTCCACGCCGCAGTGTTATTGGAATTTGGCAGAAATTGCTGAATCAGGTGCCAATAATACCGGTCATAATATGGCTGATTTAACCGATGAATTAGATATATTATTGCGTGATTCAGTTGTTATGCGTATGGCATCTGATGTGCCTTTGGGTGCTTTTTTATCGGGTGGTTTTGATTCCACAACAGTAACCGCACTCATGCAGGCACAATCCAATAAGCCGATTAAAACCTTTACCATTGGCTTTCATGAACAAGCCTATAATGAAGCGATTCACGCCAATGCGGTCGCCAAACATCTGGGCACCGAGCATACTGAACTTTATGTCAGCCCAAAAGAAGCCATGGCAGTGATTCCTGATTTAGCCGCCATTTGGGATGAGCCTTTTGCGGATTCCTCACAAATACCCACCTTATTGGTAAGCCAATTAGCCAAACAACAGGTAACGGTAAGCCTGTCAGGGGATGGTGGAGACGAGCTATTCTGTGGTTATAATCGTTATACCCAAGGCTGTCAAACATGGCAAAAACTAAACCTATTGCCGTTGCCTGTGCGAAAATCAATCGCCTATTTGATGGAAAAATTTCCAGCTATGCCAGCGGATTATCTTATGGGGCTTTTGCCAAAGCGATTACAAATCCCGCATTTTGCGGATAGGCTACCCAATTTTGCCAGCGTAATGAGACAGCAATCGGCACAAGATTATTATCAAAATCTCGTCTCACACTGGAAAAATCCAGCGCAAATAGTGATTGGCGCAACAGAGCCGACAACGCTGTTGAACTCCCCCGATAAACTGCCAAAACTAGATGATTTTCGTCAACAGATGATGCTTGTTGACAGTCTGACTTATCTGCCTGATGATATTCTGACTAAAGTAGATAGAGCCAGCATGGCGGTGAGTTTGGAAGCCAGAGTCCCGTTACTGGATCATCGCGTGGTGGAGTTTGCACAACGCATACCCATGTCGTTAAAGTATCGCGATGGCAAGAGTAAATGGTTATTGCACGAAGTATTATATCGCTATGTACCACGAAAGTTAATGGAACGCCCAAAAATTGGTTTTGGTGTACCCATTGATGAATGGCTACGGGGTCCACTACAAGCATGGGCAGAAGAATTGCTCAATGAAAAACGCTTAACAGAACAGGGAGTCTTTTATCCCGCACCAATTCGCAAAATGTGGCAGGAACACGTTAACGACAAACGCCGTTGGCATTATTATTTATGGGATGTACTCATGTTTCAGGCTTGGTTCGATGAACAATAAACACGGCTACCTTGTGTTAAGAAAGGAGTGGGCATTGATTTGCATCGGGAGCCGGCGGAGGTCATCGGACAATGAAAAATGGATAATTGAAAATGATGGTTAGGTTTTGATAAACATAGTTTGACTGGATTCCTGCGAAAGAGACTGTGCAAGAAACCAATATTCGTCATTCCTACCCCCCCTCTTGTCCATCTTGTTATCCATGTAAATGCCTTTGGCAAACTCATGATCCGTGCATCCAGATTCCATGTGCTTTTTCCTGTGCAACAAACGAAATCCTGTTTGTGCAAAGGTCTCAGCCTATAATTTTTTTGCCAATTTTAGCTAGGTTGTCTTTTACGAGTCGCCGCTCATTAACGGCAGGATAAAACCAACCTGCGATTAGCATCAGCGATAAACTAATAATCCCAATGACTATAAGTTCAAGCAAGGCAGGTGTGTTAAAAGGATTGAGATGCTTTGTGATTGGAATGCTACTAAAAATAATCCCCAACCATAATCCCCATTTTAAGTGGGCAAACCAAGTGATTGTATAGCCCATTTTTTGGATTGCCTGCAGGGAGACGAAAATCATTAGCCAAAAACTAATACTGGTTGCTAAGGCGATTCCAAAAACGCCGAGCTTAAAATAAAATAAAAACAAACTATTCAATATAACATTGCTAATCATACCAAGAATGACCCGACTTACCATGATCCGGATACGCCGTTCCACCTGAAAAACTTGTTCTAATAAGGGCAAGAAAAATATTGGCAATAATAACCACATGTAACCCAACATAGCACTTGAGACCATGAGTGTGTTTTGATGGCTAAAGGCACCGCGCTCTAACAAAAAACTCACGATTTCCACTCTAAAATTAAGCATAATAGCACTAACTGGTACGGCGATATAAACGCCTAAAGAAATGGCATCATTGAGGATATTGCTTCTTTGTGTTTTCGATGGTTTTTCGGCTAATACTGTGATGAATGACTGATGAATGCCTAATACAGCGGGAGCTAATGAAATAAGTACCAACCCATAACTGAGTGCAGATATCGCGCCTGTTGTTAAAAAACTAATAAATATTCTATCAGAAACTGCATAAACATAATTTGCACCTTGCAGTACCAACAAGCCCAAGGAGAATTTAAGACAATGTTTGACTGTATCAGAAAGTGGGTTGGCACTAAAATCAATGTATTGATAACTAAAAAACAATAAGTAAACAAACCCAACAACAATACTTAGAGCAAACGACCAAAATAAAACATTTTCATTATCTGTGTAAAGTAGCACACAAATTAAAATAATAACGGAACCCATGAATTCGGATTTATTACAATGCGAGAATTGCCGAGTGGCGCGCATAATACCGTCCATTAAAGATGCGGGGACAAGAAGTAAGACAGCAGGTATAAACCAATAAAATGCGTTGCCCAGTATTTGAGTTCTATATGTATCAAATCCGATGGCAATTTTTGCCAAATGATTAGACGCAAAAAAAACAAAAATAGACAGCACCACAGAGCCGAGAAAAACCACCCAAAATAACCCCCCCGTTAATTGCTTAAAGTCCGCATATTGTTTGTTTTTATAAAGTTCAATCAGTTTGGGAATGGCAATAATTTTCAATACACCCGACCAAGAAAAAACTAAAATACCCAAAATAGATAATGCCATATAAAAAACATCTAATTGAGCAGATAGCCCAATGGCACTCGCAACGATAATATGCTTAAAGAAACCAACTAGCCTAGACAATAATCGCCAAACCACACCAAATCCGATTGAATGTAGGAAAGTTTCTTGGCGTGGTTTCATGGGTAAAGATTGTAATATAAATGACATTCACATAAAACAGGATGTCCATACTCCAATCCCCAGATAGAAGTTTCTGAAACGTAAGGAGCCTTGGCGGTATAATGGTTTGCACTTAAACTCTCCATCACCTAATGGGCGTACAACTCAAGGCTTATGACTATGCTACCATACAACCTCGATAGAACGAACGATTTACTCACATCCTGTGTCGGTTTATTGGCTACTGCTCAAGTAATGGACTCCCTATAATGGATTACATGAACATGTCTGAGCGAATCGATAAGCACTTCCCCCAGCCAAAAAGTAATCGTGGGTACAAACCCTATGAATTCACAAGACATTCATCCTGATGCAGCACGAAGGCAGTTTTCACATGGATGATATTCGCCACCTTCAGGATGATGAGGTACTACGCACTGTGTTGGGTATCAAGAAACTTCCCCAAGTAACCACGCTTGGAGGTTGGCCCAGTCAGGTTAGAAGCCAGCTGCAAATTCATGCTGACTAGGTGGCTTGAGTGTAAGAAAGTGACGCTGGACATTGATGCCGCAGGCTAGCAAACAAAAATCGGTTATTCTGTCAACCCTATGAGTATAGATTAAGTTTTCCACAATGAAACAGAATTGAAACGCGATAGTTTTCGAAGTTTCTAAATCTTCTGGTAGCCGATTTTATGGATTGAATCTTTGAATTAAATCCTTCTGCGGTCGTATTGGTGATGCGATATTTCAGGTAAGTCATTATGTTGTCGAGATGGTTTTTCAGCATCTTGGCAACTGATATGACTGGCTTTAGGCGTGAATGTGTCGCCCACCAGTACCCTTTCTTAAAGAACGCTCGGGCGACCTTCAACCCTTTTTATTGAAGGCAAAAAAAAGTGGCTTTATCTTTTTCGCTCCAGTTGTTGGGATTGTGTAACCATGTATAGTGAGACCCGACCAAATCATCGATACCAGCGGCTCTTAATGTTTTATTTTCGTCAGCAACTGATTTCGTCAACCATTGTTGTAAGATAGCTGACGATATGAAACTTGTCGTGAACAATGGCGGCGTTCGGTAAAGTTACTCCAACTGCCGTCATAAAGGGAACCCACATATCCACGGCAACCGCCGCTACTTCATTTTGTGCAAAGCCCCTAGTGAATAGGGAGTCCTTATGGTTGTTTCACTAAACGCAGGTACGGCTTTACGGCTTTCCAGCCAGCGGGGTATTTTTGTTTGGCTTCTTCATCGGATACGGCGGGTACGATGATGACATCATCGCCTTGATTCCAGTTTACCGGGGTTGCTACTTTATGTTTGGCTGTCAGCTGCATAGAGTCGATGACGCGCAAAATTTCATCAAAATTACGTCCAGTGGTCATTGGATAGGTCATCATTAACTTAATGTTTTTATCCGGGGCAACAACATAGACTGTACGCACTGTCGCATTGGTCATCGCAGAGCGTCCCTCAGAGGTTCCGCTCTCGTTCGCAGGAAACATGTTATAGCATTTTGCAACACTTAAATCAGTATCGCCAATCATCGGGAAATTGACCGCATGACCCTGCGTTTCTTCGATGTCCTTGGCCCATTCGGAGTGATCATCAACGGCATCAATACTCAAGCCGATGACTTTACAATTTCGTTTTTCAAATTCCGGTTTGAGCTTGGCAACATATCCCAATTCGGTAGTACATACAGGCGTGAAGTCTTTGGGATGGGAGAAGAGAATACCCCAGCTATCGCCTAACCATTCATGAAAGTTAATCGTGCCCTGTGTGGTATCTGCCGTGAAGTTGGGTGCTTGATCATTAATTCTTAAAGTCATTTTGTTGCCCTCATATTCTGTTATATGTTATCAAATAAAACGAATGATTGCACATCATAACACGCTGATAATGATCATTACAATATCGTTTACTCTCGCAACGAGTTGTTATTCCTCCGTGCGAGTGGCAGTCAGTTTGCGCTCTATGTCCTGAGCGGATTGCATTCCACTTTTAACATTGACTTTCAGCAGCATATAACCACCAACCGCAAACAAGATAATTAAAACTAAAATGCTGTCTCGCTCCTCGCTACCTGCGAATAGTAGGGGGACTGCCAGCATCATCAGTGGTCCCAGAATCGTTGCAAATTTTCCAACGGTGTTAAAGAATCCAAAGAACTCGGTGGTTTTCGATTGAGGGATTAAGCGTGCAAACAATGATCGACTCAGGCTTTGTACGCCGCCCTGCACTAAGCCAATTGCGATAGCGAGTATATAGAAGTCAGCAGCAGAATCAAGCCATCGCCAAGCATAGACCACAGCCAGCGTGTAAACCAGTAACCCAATCAGAATGCCCGTTTTAGGACCAATCCGCTTACCCAGCCAACCAAAAAATAAGGCGGCTGGAAAAGAGACAAACTGAGTCAACAATAACGCACTAATCAAACTCTCCTGAGGTAGGTCGAGAACACGATCGGCAAAAAATAGTGCCATTTTATAAATTGTGTTGACACCATCTATGTATAACCAGTATGCGACGAGAAATAACAACGCCACTTTTAGTTGCCGTAGTTCGCGATAAGTGAGGCGCAGTTGTTGAAAACCGTGTCGTATGTTTTGAGTGAATGTTGCGTGCGATTTGCTGGGGCTCTCTTTAAGCACCAATAAAAGAGGCACGGTAAAAATCGCCCACCAAATGGCTACGCTGATGAATGACAGCGATAATGCCGCGCCAGCATCTGCCAAACCAAACCACTGTGGTTGGGTTACCATCAGTACGTTGACAAGAAATAAAAATCCACCACCCGCATAACCCAAAGCATAGCCATAGCCCGACACGAGATCAAAATCCTCTTCCGAAGACAGGTCGGGAAGCATAGCATCATAAAAAATGTTAGCCCCTGAAAACCCAATCTGACCCAGCCCGTAAATCAATAATCCGACCCACCACATGCCGACACCGACCCATGCTAGACCTGCGCTCATCAAAACACCTAACATGGTAAAAGTAGCGAGAAATTTTTTGCGTTTACCGCCACTGTCGGCAATGGCACCTAGTACAGGTGCGGCAATAGCAATCAATATACTGCCGCCCGCTAAAGTCATGTTGAACCAGAACTGGGCATCCCGCGTGCTTAGGTCAGCACTCAAGATGTTATAAAACACAGGAAAGAATCCAGCTACCACAGTCGTTGCAAAAGCCGAATTTGCCCAATCATACAGTGCCCAAGACAATATCGGTTTGTTTAACAATATTTTTTTCATTTTCATAGCAGGCGAATTCCTCATCAGTGCAATAGAGTTTATTTTGAGAGCGTTGCACGATAGTTCTTTTGCTTTGTTAGAAAACAAAAATCAGGCTCGTACAAATCGCTTATTTTATCTATTCCAATGTGTGTATGAATAGACCTTAAAAGGGGTTTATACCCCGAGCGTTTACTCGGTCGATTATTCATTAAATCGGTGACTTTGAACAGCTTTTTTCGTCCGCATTTTAGGTTAACCCTCCCTCCGTCTTTAGACGGGTAGCTTTAAGCTAGCAGTTGTCTTTATGATATTGAGATGAAGTATCGACAGGGTTCCTATACAAAATGGGCTTGTCGGAAAATGGCGTTTTTAGCTTGTTGTGAATATTTAAGTCCTTGTTATTAAACATTTTATTTTCTTAAAATTGGACTGATTTTGAATTAACCGACAAGCCCTCATTGTAAAGAGCATGGAATCAAAAGCCTGAAAGTACTTATGACAGATAGAACAACGGAATCGGCAATCACATCGTTGTCCACGCTTCCCGAGCAAAGACGCCATGAAGTCGTTGCGGTTGCCGTGGACATGTAGGCTCCCTTTATGACGGCAGTTGAGGCGACTTTACCGAACGCCGCCATTGTTCACGACAAGTTTCATATCGTCAGTTATCTTACAAAAATGGTTGACGAAGTCAGTTGCTAATGAAAATAAAACATTAAGAGCCGCCGGTATCGATGATTTGGTCGGGTCTCGCTATACATGGTTACGCAATCCCAACAACTGGAGTGAAAAAGATAAAGCCACTTTTTCTTGCCTTCAATCAAGAGGGTTGAAGGTCGCCCGAGATTGGGCAATCAAAGAGACGCTGCTTGAGCTGTGGACTTACTGCGATGATAAACTAGCCCAAGCGTTCTTTAAGAAAGGGTACTGGTGGGCGACACATTCACGTCTAAATCCGGTCATATCAGTTGCCAAGATGCTGAAAAACCATCTCGATAACATAATGACTTACCTGAAATATCACATCACCAATGCAACCGCAGAAGGATTTAATTCAAAGATTCAGTCCATAAAATCGGCTGCCAGAGAATTTAGAAACTTCGAAAACTATCGCTTTTTAATTCTGTTTCATTGTGGAAAACTTAATCTATACCCATAGGGTTGCCAGAATAACCAAATATTGCAACAGGAGAATATATTGCTAGAATGGATGCAGATGATGAAAGTTTACCCGATCGGTTTAATTTTCAGATTGGTTTTATGGAGAAAAATCAAGATATTGATGTATTGGGGACAGCTATATTTCGCGTTGCAAACAACAAGAAAAAAAGACGAATGAAAGCCCCCGCATTACATGAACAATGCTTGAATGAGCTTGTTGTTGGTCCATGCTGTTTTCATCCTACGGTAATGATAAGAAAAACAGCAATAAATAATATTAGATACGACCAGAAATATCGGTATGCAGAGGATTATAAATTATGGATAGACTTGGCAAAGAATGGAGCAAAACTTGCTAACCTACAAACACCATTCCTGAATTACCATTGGCACGACAATAATGTTTCAATTATAAAAAAAAATGAACAATTAGAATCTGTGCGTACGGCGCAAAAAGAATATATGGCGTATTTTCTTGGCAATGGTGCGGTAAGGATATGCAGAATTGTTGTTTGATGCGGATAAACCAGTGTCTTTACAAGAATTAAGCAGATTTTACGACATTCATAGAGAAAAACAAAAAACGACCAATGTTAAGATTTTTTAGAAGGCATATACGGAGTAATATATGCTCAATTGATTACAATTTTAATCACCACATCAATATTGTTTTACTCCTCTCTCGATTTCCTAATCTGCAACCCTAAATCTCGCAGTTGTATCGAGTCAACCTGATTGGGAGATTCGGTCAACAAGCATGACGCTTTTTGGGTTTTCGGAAAGGCAATCACATCCCGGATAGAATCGACCTCGCACATGATGGCAACCAATCGGTCAATTCCAAAAGCTATTCCGCCATGCGGTGGGGCGCCATAATTCAACCCATCCAGCAAGAATCCAAATTTGGCGTGTGCCTGCTCGGCATCGATGCCCAAAATTTCCAGAATATGTTGTTGCAAAGCCGCTTTATGAATACGAATTGACCCGCCACCCAATTCGCTACCGTTCAGCACCAAATCGTATGCTCGGGATAACACCTTGCCCGGAGCGGTTTTAAGCAAGGCAATATCCTCGGTTTTCGGTGCGGTAAAAGGGTGATGCAATGACTGCCAACGCTGACCCTCCGCATTCCATTCCAGCAATGGGAAATCCACCACCCAAAGCGGTTTCCAACCCGTTTCAACCAAGTCCAAATCATGAGCAACCTTCAACCGTAACGCTGCTAACGCATTATTGACCACCTCTGCCTTGTCGGCACCAAAGAAAATCAAATCATTCGTGGTTGCGCCAGTACGAGTAAGAATTTCTGCTAACACCTCATCGGGCAAAAATTTCAGGATTGGAGACTGCATGCCCGCCCGCCCAGCATGTGCGTCATTGACCTTAATATAAGCTAGCCCGCGTGCCCCGTATTGGGCAACAAATTCGGTATATTGATCGATTTGTGCACGCGATAATTTATTCCCGCCCGGCACCTGCAAGGCGGCAACCCGCCCATTGACATCGTTCGCTGGTGTAGAAAAAACCTTGAACTCGACTTTTTTCATTAAATCAGTTATTTCGGTCAGCTCCAGTGCAACGCGAAGATCCGGTCGGTCGATGCCAAAGCGCGAGATGGCTTCGGCATAGCTCATTTTAGGAATCGGGTCGGGAAGTTCAGTACCCAAAACATGCTTAAAACATGTTCTAATCATCTGCTCCATTAAGTCGATGATTTCATTTTCATCCATGAATGAGACTTCAACGTCCAGTTGGGTAAATTCAGGCTGTCGGTCTGCTCTTAAATCCTCATCTCGGAAACACCGCGCAATCTGGTAATAACGTTCGAAGCCAGAGATCATCAACAATTGCTTAAACAGCTGTGGTGATTGTGGCAACGCAAAAAACTCGCCTGGATGTGTGCGACTTGGCACCAAATAATCTCGTGCCCCTTCAGGCGTCGATCGGGTTAGGATTGGCGTTTCAATATCCACAAACTGATGCTGGTCGAGAAAGTGTCGCAACGTGGATATAACGCGGTGTCGCATTCGCAGTGTTTGTTGCATTCGCGGTCGTCGCAAATCCAAAAACCGATATTTCAATCGAGTTGATTCACCAATTTCTTCTTCATCCATCTGAAAAGGCAACGGCTTCGAACGATTTAATAAGTCGATACGGTCGGCAAGCACTTCAATATTGCCCGTTACCAACTCATTATTGACCGTGCCATCGGGGCGAGCCCGAACCCGCCCGGTTATCGCAAGCACATATTCGTTTCGAGCATTATCAGCGACCGTAAAAGGCTCCGGGTGTGCCGGGTCGGCAACAACCTGAACTCTGCCAGAGCGGTCGCGCAAATCGATAAAAATAACGCCACCATGATCGCGACGATTCAAAACCCAGCCTGTCAAAGTGACCGTTTGATCGATATGAGATTCATCGAGTTGTTGACAAAGGTGTGTTCGCATGGGTATTCGGTCAGAGCTACAATAACAATTAGGATACGATCAAGTCGCCGATGGGGCGGTGCTTTTAGAGCCCCCATTAGCAAGGGCGTGCGTACTCGGTTTATTAGCGGGCTGCTTCGTCTTTGCTTTCTGATCTGATGCACCCGATTTTTTAGCATCACTGCTTTCTTTGTTCTCGGTGTTGTTTTTCTTCCCGTTGCTTTCTTTATTTTCTGTGCTTTCTTTGTTCACGTTGCTATTCTTAAAGTCAGTTTCATACCACCCCGTACCCTTTAATCGAAAAGCGGCAACTGAAATTAACTTTTTCAGCGATGCCTCATTACATTGTGGACAAAAAATCAAAGGTTCATCCGATATTTTCTGTAACACTTCGAGACGGTGTTCACAATCACCGCATTGATATTCGTAAAAAGGCATGGCTATACAAACAAAAATTCAAGGCGCACCATTATATAGTAAAATGATGTCTTGAACATAATCTACACGGACTTTCCTCATGGATTTTGTGAATAGGCTTTTGTGTGCGAATGCTCACTCAACCCTATCTTACCCGCGAGATTTCATTGCCTTGTCGCGTGCATCACCAACCCAGTCCAGACCAGAACCTGTGCTGGCAAACGGACGTCCCTCTTTGTCAACACAATGTTTGCCAAACACCACAGCCTCATTGACCATGCCATGCTTTCGCATCAAGGTATGTTCAAATAACAGGCTTTTGCGTACTGTTGCACCACCCTCCAAGTGACAACCATGCGAAATCCAGACTGGTCCATGAATCTCACAACCGGCTTCAATTCTTGAATTTGAACCAATATAAACAGGTCCCTCAATAAACAATTCATCCCAATCAATGGCAACATTCAAACCAGTCCATATTTGTGGCATCACTTCAGTACCCGGCATATTGATACCCCGAACAGTGCCACGCATCAAATGTTGGTTGACCCGCCAATAATCACTCAATCGCCCGATGTCAACCCACCGAAAAGGCAATTCTATCGCACTAAATAGCAATCCTCTTACTAACAAATCTGGCAACAAATCCGAACCAATATCATAGACCACCTCGCTGGGAATTAAATCAATGATGTCTGGTTCAAAAATGTAAATTCCAGTGTTGACCAAGGTGGATTTAGCCTCTTCTACGGTTGGTTTCTCCTGAAACGAGGTGATTGCTCCATTTTCATCGGCAACCACTACACCATAATCGGATACGATTTCTTTTTCCACCCGCTTAACCACAATACTGGCTTTTGCACCAGACTGCCAGTGTTTTCGAACCGCATCGGTTAAGTTTAGATCAATAATGGCATCACCACAGACCACAATAAAGGTATCGTCAAAGAACCCACCAAATTCCTGAATACGTTTTATACCTCCAGCAGACCCCAAAGGCTCGCCGATGAGCTGCCCATTCTCCACATGCCCCTCGAACGAATACCCGATATTGACCCCCCAACGCCGACCGTCTCCAAAATAAGTCTCAATCGGCTCAGGTAAATGGCTAACATTGATCATGACATCACAAAAACCATAACTCGCCAACTGTTCAATCAGATATTCCATTACCGGCTTGCCGAGAACCGGTATCATGGGCTTAGGCATCTCATAAGTTAGTGGTTGCACACGAGTCCCCTTTCCCGCTGCCAAAATCATTGCTTTCATTATTTAATTTGCACCGAAAATATTCATTCTGCGATAGTAAAGGATTCTGCCACAGGATTCTATTAAATCCCGAACCCCTGCACAGAAAACAGGGTTATTCCTGAGTTTCCTATGGTAAAAGCAAACAATGCTCAAAAATGTGGTACAAATATATTTTTTTATGGAGATATTCAAATGAAAGATACTGCATTGTTTGCTCAGATTTTGGGGATTAGTGACTCATGGCGAATCACGGCTATTACGCCGAATTTGACCGACAAATCAATGACCATCCAGATAGATTGGGCAAAAGGAACGAAAGACGCGCTTGGTCGCTTATGTTCTGCGTATTCATTGTAAAAAGCATGGAATCAAAAGCCTGAAAGTACTTATGGTAGATACGCAAGTACGCTTTACGCCTCTATGTGAGTGTTTCGCTATTGATGTGCTGTCGGCTTTCGGCAACAAGACACAAGCCGCAAAACTACTTGGACTGTCGTGGGATGAGGTGCATCATATTCAATCCCGAGCGGTGAAAAGGGGGATGGACAGACGCTCTGTTGCGGAAGTGAAACACGTTGGTATCGATGAAAAAAGTTTCCGCAAGGGGCAATCTTATGTCAGCTTGCTGTACGATTTGAATGCGTCCAGAGTGCTTCATGTCGTGGCAGATAGAACGACGGAATCGGCAACCACATTGTTATCCATGCTTCCCGAGCAAAGACGCCATGAAGTCGTTGCGGTTGCCGTGGACATGTAGGAGATTTTCTTTTTGTCATCTATATTTTTATGTATACTTTCGTATGCCGTCCTAAGTTGTTTATTAACCATTAAGGTAGATATTTTTTTAGATTCGTAATCTTTTTTATACGAATGTATGACGAATATTTGAGAGGGCTTTATGCTGTTATTATCCAAATTAATATCCCACTCCGCTATTCTGTCAGAATAAACTAAATCCTTAGGTTGTTCTTCTTTGGATATATATTCAAATGTTTTTGCAAATGATGTTTTCATTGATCCATTTGAGGCATAAAGCGAAAATGTTGAATGAATATCACTAAATTCAAATTCATGCTGCAAATTTTTTTATTCCGTAACAATTTTTTAAATTTATATTTAGTTTCATGATCATAATTCCCCATTAAATGCTTTTTGTAGTATGCTCTTTTTTAACTCGTCCAAGCAAGTTATTTTTCGCTGGTAGATGGTTTCCAGTTTTTTCGTTTCGGTGGAGACGGTATCTAGGTTTTTAACTATGCGTTTTTGCTCGGAAAGTGACGGAAATTGGATTATCAAATCATAAACATCATTCCTGTTTATACCGGGCTTAACCCCTTTTGCTAGTTTTGGTAAATTTAATGTTAATAGACAGAAATACAGAAAACACAAATCAATTTGTTTCTTTTCAAATTTAACAAAGTATGAAACATCAAGAGGCCAAAATCTTTCCTCTGTTAAATTAATTTCACCCGCAGAGCCTTTCCGACCGATAATAATAGTTTTCTTGTCATAGTAATATTCGTTAGTTTTTGCCTTTATCCCATTTGCGCCATAAACAGGATATTGTCCTTTATCAATTCTCTTGTATTTATCAAGGGGTTTTCCATATTCTAATGTTATAACCTCCCCCAGTTTCTTTTCCTCCCATTCTCCATTGTCAATTTTCAATTTTCCATTAGCAAAAGTTTCTTGCAATTTTGATTGAAAAAGCTCGCGGGCGTTTTTCAGATTTTTTTCGGTATTGGCTTTGGCTTGGTCTATGGCAGTAAAGGCTTTCTCTAAGATGGCTACGATGCGTTTTTGCTCGGGGAGTGGTGGGAGCGGGATATTGATCAAACCCAAATTTTTTCTACTAATTCTGCTTCTTGTTGCCCCTGTAATTTTTAACTCAACATCATTCAAATATTGATTAGACATTTGGTAGAACAGCAAAAATTCAGACACTAAATTATCATCTGTTCTGACAATAGTACAATCAACACCTGTAATCATTTTAGAATTAATATCTGGAACAATGCAAGATTTTCCGACTGGATCAGGAAGCCTGGAAATCAATAAATCGTTAGGTAAAACTTCGGTACATTTTAATCTAGAAAATGTTTCTTCTGAAATAAATCTTGCCTTGTCTTTTTTATCTTTATAAACGCCAAAACCAATATTGCCTGTTTGTATTAACCTAATGCCTTCTATTGATTGGTGTTTACTTTCAATCCAATCTCCGTCCGTGAACACATCACAAACCTCCCCCAGCTTCTTAACCCCCCACCCCTGCGGCAAACTACACACTCCTTAACACCCTCTGCATAACAACCGCTTCTGTCAGTTGTCCACCCTCCAATCGCCATGGCACTTGAAACTCACCCTCCCAATAGGGATTTTCCGGGTTCTGTTCCAGTTTTTCTATTTTCGGGGTAAGCATATTTTCATAGCCCTCTTCATAGCCACTCACCACAACCCGCATATCTGGCGGAAATTGTTGTAATGCCTTGATTAACCCCGCTACGGTGCGGGACGCTTTGTTGGGTTCAGTCATTGTTGGAATGCTCCTAAAATTTGTATTTTTGGCGAATTCAACTCATAAGTGCAACACTCGGGTTTATATTATGATCTATTCCCATTGCGTGGGAAAAGACCTCCATAAGGGTTTTATACCCCAAACATTTTCTAGGTCGGTTGTTCATTAAATCGGTCGCTTTGAACAGCTCTTTTTCGGTGACTTTATGCAAAGGCATTTTCTTTGGAAAAAATTGCCTGAACAAAAAGTATGAACAAAAAGTATGAGCAAGCCATTGTGCCAGATGATTATTTGGCATTCAAGCCACGCTCCCAAGAGTGATACGGTTTAGCAAAATAAGTTTCACACTCGAGTTGTTTGGCAAGCTCACTATGCCAACAAAATTCTCTGCCGTTATCAAAGGTTAGTGTCATTACATGTTGTTTCATATGCTTTAACAACCTGAGTATAGCCGCGTTGGTTTCTTTTGCGGTTTTGTTATTAGTCCGAAGTGCGAGATAAAGCCTACTTTTGCGTTCAGCAAGGGTGGCAAACACCCCTTGACGACCTTTACCGATAACACAATCAGCTTCCCCCCTCTATCACTACGCCTATACGCGAACGATTGTCCACTATACTGGGTCTATCAGCAATATCAACCCGATTGGGGATGCGTCCGCGGTAATCGTTCTGTCCATAACGCTTGCGATATTTCTTACCCTGATGGCGCAAGTATCGATATAACGACCCACCAGCTACTTTGTCTTTCAAAATGAGACGATAGATGGATTCGGTGCTAATACTGATGTTTTCCTCCATTTTCTTGCCGACCGCTAATTTGTTCAGGACTCCAATACAGTGCAAGCTTTTGTTGAATACGAAACTTTAACTCGTCATTGAGCCTGATGTGCTTGGGCTTTTGTTGATGCCTCGTTTGGGCAAAGCGGTGGGCTTGTTTGTAGCGATAGCCGTTGCCCCCGGTATTGCGTTTAATTTCACGGCTGATGGTTGACTTAACTTCTGCCCATGGTTTTAGCGATTCCTGTCAGTGTACAATGCTGCTGATTCATGAGGCAAATGTAGTCTCTTTCGTGTTCAGTCAAATGGGTATATCTCGCCACGATTCCAGCAACTCTGATCGAATTGGGTGATTTAAATGTTCGGATCGATAAGCGGTGCAAAGTTAATGCGAATTGCCCTGCCATACCCGATAATATGAATCAATGACACGAGACCTTGTTTGAAAAACAAACCAACAATCCGTCATTCCAGCATGGAGACTATGGAATAAACCCTCGCTAGGCATATGTTACATGCGGAAAACCCTTGCGGGTTTGTGTGTTTTACTGGATTTCTGTGCGCGGAATGACGGTGGGACTTGCGGGAACGATGGGTGGAGGTTGGATGATTTTCAGTCTCATTACAACGAATACCGAGTGCATGATTCATTGGACTTGGCAACACCTTATGAGTACTATTCAGAACATAAGCGAAGACAACCCGATTTGTCTCATCGTATTGAACTCCGACACATCCACATAAATGTGCCAGATACTGATAACCAGATACTGATAACATGAGTCTGATTTTAGTATCTATTCTCTTTTGCTATCAATAAGAACCGAAATGACCACATCAATTTTAACCCATAACTATACGCGCAATATCCTGTTGCAAATGCTGATTGTATTTTCATTGCTTGCAGCGGTAATCATTTGGCAATATCAGACTGTCTATCAGATTTACATCGCTAACCAAGTAAACAGCGTGGGTTGGGCGGTCAATGGTGGTATCGCATTATTATTCGTCTGTGGTTTAATTGAGTTGATCAGGCGATTTTTTGAGTATCGCAGTCAGGAGTGGGCTATCAATCGCTTCAAAACGAATATAAAAATCAATGTCGATCCGCTGGTTGGAATACGCAAGGAATATATGGTGGCAGAACGATTCTTGACGCTGATATCACTGAATAAACGACGCGCCAATATCAATCAAAGTGCGCTTGCAGCGACTTTGATTGCCGCTGAATCCAGTCGCAACAGTTTTTTGAAATTTGTACATAATATTTTAATCTTGACTGGCGTATTCGGGACGATTATTTCGCTTTCAATTTCATTGCTGGGTGCTTCTGATATTTTGCAGGGTGATGGTCAGGCAATCACACAAGCATCCGGGTTGAGTACCATGATTTATGGTATGTCAACAGCACTTTCAACAACAATGACGGCGATTATTGCCTATTTGTTTTTTGGTTATTTTTATATCAAGCTGACCGATACCCAAACATTTTTGGTGAGCAAGATCGAAGAGGTAACTGTCACGACGTTGATGCCACATTTACAGCTCAATCGAGATGCCGTCGTCCGAGATTATTCCGAAAGTATTCGTGTCGCCACTCAATTAGTGCAAAAGCTCGATCAATCGCAACAAAAATATGCGGATTCAGCACAGGCACTGGAGACGGCGGCTCAGAGCTTGGTGAAACGAGTCACCCCATTGGAATTGAATACAAAATCAATCGAAAATGAGGCATTGATGGCATTGATTCGTCAAGTTGCAGAGCAACAACAACAGGTCGCGAATCAAAATTATGAGAGTAATAAAGAAATCATAACAATCCTACAGCGCGGCTTTCGCTTATCTGAATACAACAAATAACACGGAAATTACGATGTCAGAAACGCAAGGTTTTATCGATCTTCGGATCAACCACAGTGCGGGTGGTGTCGGTGACGATAGTGTGTGGCCATCTTTTACCGATATTATGACTGTCATCGTGATGATTTTTTTGATGGCATTGGTGATTATTATGGTACGCAATTTTGAGCTTGACCGTGAGCTATCATCCACTGTCACGGAAAAAGAAATAACGTCACAGGAGAATCAAAATTTGACGAAGCGTTTAGTGCAAGTCGAAGCCACTCTGAGCGAAACTAAAATCGAAAAAAACCTGCTAGAAGCAAAATTAAACGAGGCATTGAAACATCTTTCCGCACTGTTGTTGGAACAGAAATCATTACAACAGGCGAACACTTTACTTGAGCAACAAAAGGAGGATGCACAGTCGGAAATCAGTACATTGGTGAATAGTGAGCAGGCATTAAGTCAGGAACTCGACAATTTGTTTGTGCAATTACGACGAGCCAACATCTTACTTGAACAACAAAAGGAGGTGGCTCAATCGGAAATCAGGCAATTGACGGAGAGCGAGCAGGCATTCAGGCAACAAATCAAAATTCTACTTGAGAGAATGCGAGAAGCCAATGCTATCTTTAAGCAACAAATGCAGTTTTCTCAGTTGGAAAGAAAAAGACTGGTAGATGAGAACTCTAGATTGACTCAGAAAGTGACAGAATTGAAAATAGAGAATAGCGCATTGATTGCGGAACGTAGCACGGAAAATAATGCATGGCAGGCGCGGTACGAGGAGTTAGATGTCAAATACCGTGATTCAATCAGACCAGCAAGGAGTACTCTGGGCAAGCAGATTGTGACAGTATGGGCGGCAAAAGTTGCTGTTGGATTGCAATATAAAATAAAATTACCTAGTCAGTCAGAAGCACAAGTGATGACGGAGTCAAAAGTGTATCTTACATTACAAGGGTTAGAAGAAAAATGGGGTAATCTGCTTTATGTCAAAGTGCTTTTTCCGACAGGAAGCGGGATATTGCAAGAAGATGCCCAAAATATCACGAATAGTTTGCATAAATATGACTACTATTATAAATAGCGATATGCAAGCCTATGAAATATCCCGAATCGTTTGATGTTATCGTCATAGGCGGTGGTCATGCTGGTGTTGAAGCGGCACTCGCCTCGGCACGGATGCAGTGCAATACCTTATTGGTTACCCACAATATTGAAACCATCGGGCAAATGTCTTGCAATCCGTCTATTGGCGGCATTGGTAAGGGTCATATTGTCAAAGAAATTGATGCCTTGGGTGGTATCATGGCAAGTGCGATTGATGAAGCAGGTATTCATTTTAGGATATTAAATAGCCGCAAAGGTCCGGCCGTGCAGGCTACTCGGGCGCAGGCGGATCGGGCATTGTATAAAATGGCGATTCGTCGAGCCGTAGAACACCAAAAATGGCTAACCGTGTTTCAACAATCGGTGGATGATTTGCTGGTACATGGAACGCAAATTAGGGGGGTGCGTACTCAATGGGGTATCGAATTCAATGCCCCTGCGGTCGTTCTGACTACAGGTACTTTTCTGCATGGAAAAATCCATGTCGGTATGGACAATGTTCAAGGCGGACGGGCGGGCGACCCACCCTCGCTCGCTCTTGCTGATCGTTTGCGCGAGCTACCCTTTGTGGTCGGTCGCCTTAAAACCGGCACACCGCCACGGATAGACGGCAAAACCATCGACTATAATCACCTGCAGAAACAGCCGAGCGATGACCCGCTTCCCGTGTTTTCGTTTCTTGGCGATGTATCTCAACATCCGAATCAAGTGGATTGTCATATCACGCATACCAACGCCCAAACCCATGACATTATAAGTAATGCACTGGATCGCTCACCACTCTACAGCGGTGTCATCAACAGCGTGGGACCACGTTATTGCCCTTCAATAGAAGACAAAGTGGTACGATTTGCTGAGCAAAACAGCCATCAAATTTTCATCGAGCCCGAGGGACTGAACACCACCGAAATCTATCCTAATGGTATTTCAACCAGCCTGCCGTTCGATGTGCAACTACAATTGGTTCGGTCTATTAAGGGATTTGAAAACGCCATGATAACCCGCCCGGGTTATGCCATTGAATATGATTTCTTTGACCCGCGCGGATTAAAAAGCTCGCTGGAAACTAAATGTTTAGATGGCTTGTTTTTTGCCGGACAAATAAATGGCACTACCGGCTACGAAGAAGCCGCTGGTCAGGGGCTTATTGCTGGCTTAAATGCGGCACTCAAAATCAAGCAAACAGAAGCATGGTGTCCAGCTCGAAACGAAGCCTATATCGGCGTTATGATTGACGACTTGATTACTCGAGGCACCGCCGAGCCGTATCGGATGTTTACTTCGCGCGCCGAATATCGCTTGCAACTGCGCGAAGATAATGCCGATTTAAGACTGACCGATAAAGGTTACACGCTCGGACTCGTTAATGCGAAACGAATGGCGAAATTCAACCGCAAACGTAACAACATCGATAACGAAAGAACTCGTCTGGAGAAAACTTGGATTCACCCCGATAAAACCGATGCCGCAAGCGTTGAAAAAATACTCGGTCAGCCATTGCAAAAGGAGGCAAACCTAATGGATTTATTGCGTCGCCCAGAGGTGCGTTATCAGGACTTGGTTGCATTAGCCAAACTTGATGCGCCGCTACAGGATCAACAAAGTATTCGCCAGATCGAAATACAAGCAAGATACAGCGGTTATATCGAACGCCAGATTGCCGAAATAGAACGTCACAAACACAACCAAAATTTGACCATCCCGAACGATATTGATTACACAAAAGCACATGGATTATCCCGCGAAGCCCAACAAAAATTAACTACCATCCGCCCACAAACAATCGGGCAAGCAGCCCGAATTCCCGGCGTAACACCAGCAACTATATCCCTGTTATTGGTGTATCTAAAAACGTTCTCTAATATGCAATGTCAGGAAGGAACAAACCACTAAACGGAGTAGATAGCAAACCCCAAATAACATTCATTAACTCCCCCAGCTAAAGAGCCACGGAGCTTCGATTTTTCGCTGTTGTTCGTAGTGCTTGATGGGGTCTTTTTTTTCGGTTCTCCTGAGTTTCCTATGGGTAAAAGCCAAATAATACTCAAAAATATGGTACAAGTGTGTTTTTTTTCTGATTTCGACGGACACACTCATAACTCATGATTTATAAAGTAATACAAAAATATCTAGGCACTACAAATGCCCAGATATTGAAGGGTTATATCAATCAGTACAGTGGGTAAGCTGTGGCGTTGCTTTTAATCCCATCATGGAATAGATTTTTTTGCTTCTGGATTGATTTGAGCAGGTATGACATAGCTTTTCTGGGTACGCTTGTGTTTGAACACGCTTTGTTGCACATGAATCAAGGCATTACGAATAACTTCAGGGGCTTGTCGGTTAATTCAAAATCAGTCCCATTTTAAGAAACTGAACGACCACCGTCTAAAGACAGGGGTTTTAACCTAAAATGCGGACGAATAAATTCCGCGTAGGCGAGGGTTTTTCGCAGGAACGACGAATGTTGGATTTTTGCACTGTCTCGTTCGAGTACAAGCCAAAACACCACGTTTAATTCTCAATTCTCAATTCTCAATTCCCAATTCCCAATTCTCAATTCTCAATTCTCAATTCTCAATTCTCAATTCCCAATTCCCAATTCCCAATTCCCAATTCCCAATTCCCAATTCCCAATTCCCAATTCCCAATTCTCAATTCTCAATTCTCAATTCTCAATTCTCAATTCTCAATTCTCAATTCTCAATTAAAATGATTGTTTCACAAATTTGGACGGGTAATGCGTATCGTAATTTTAACTATTTAATTGCCTGTCCTGAAACTGGCGAGGCACTCGCCATTGACCCGCTGGATTACGAGAAATGTTTGATCCTCGCGTGCAATCGGGGGTGGGAGATTACCCAACTGCTCAACACACATGAACATGGCGATCACATCGGCGGTAACCGTAAAATGGTCGAGGCTACTGGCGCCAAAGTGCTTGCACATCATGCCGCCGGCGCGTCTATTCCCGAGATGACACAAGGGCTTATGGCAGGGGACGTTGTTCGCGTAGGAAAGACGGTGGAGCTTGAAGTTCTAGACACGCCGGGGCATACCATGAGTCACATTTGTCTGCTATCTCGAACCGACCAAGTAGCGTTATTTTGTGGTGATACCTTGTTTAATGCAGGCGCCGGAAATTGCCATAATGGTGGGCATCCGAACGATTTATATCACACGTTTGTTAATCAGTTGATGCAGTTAGACGAAAATACGTTGATTTATCCGGGGCATGATTATTTGCAAAACAATCTTCAATTTACGCTCGACCGGGAGCCGAGCAATACCGTTGCCAAAGCCTTGCTAAACGACATCACCAAGCAGCATCCGGCGAATGCTTTGGTGACTACGCTGGCTCAGGAAAAGCAATTCAACACCTTTTTCCGCTTACAAAATCCTGAAATTATTGAGCGTCTCATGTTGAAATTTTCCGATATTGGTGAAACACCTGATATGCAAACGGTGTTTTTGAGGTTGCGGGAACTGCGAAATAGTTGGTGAAATTGACCATTGCAAATGGGGAAATTAGTTTTCTCCAGTTGAGCCGAAACCGCCGTCTGCACGGTCGGTTTCTGTGAACGATTGCACGACATTTAAGGTGGCTTGTACGATGGGCACGAATATCATCTGTGCAATTCGATCTCCCGGATTGATGGTAAATGCGGTGCTACTTCGATTCCAGCAGGAAACGAATAGCTGCCCTTGATAATCAGAATCAATTAAGCCGGTAAGATTGCCCAATACGATGCCATGTTTGTGTCCCATACCAGAGCGCGGAATCAATAGGGCAGCCAGCTCGGGGTCGGCAATATGAATCGCTATTCCGGTGGGGATTAACGTTGTTTGTCCCGGCTGAATAGGCAAAGATTGTGCCACACAAGCGCGTAAATCCAGACCAGCCGAGCCATGCGTGGCATATTGTGGTAGTCCAAATTCGTCTTTAATGCGCCGGTCAAGAATTTTTATATCAATCTGTTTATTCACCATGGTTTATCAAATAGCGGTTTTGTTTATCGTCATCGTTGCCCGAATAACGGGGCAGTACAACGGCGGTTATTGCGGTTCGTATCGGCGACAAATATGTTCAATAATCTGAACGGCTAACCGATACTTATCGGCTCTTTGTAGCGCGGTTGTATCGTGTCGGTCAACCAATGTAACCCGATTGGTATCGTTACCGAATGCACCGTCCTCCCCCGACACATCGTTGGCGACAATCAGATCGATATTCTTTGATAGCAATTTCTTTTTCGCGTTTTCGATAAGATTTTGAGTTTCTGCGGCGAATCCTACGCTAAACACCTTGCTTTTTTGTTTCGCAACCTGTGCCAGAATATCAGGATTTCGCACCAGCTTAATCGTCATTTCGTCTGCGTTTTTTTTGAGTTTGTGAACAGATTGTTGTAACGGGCGATAATCTGCCACTGCCGCAACACCAATAAAAAACTGACTGCGATGAATGTGATTGAATACCTGATCGTGCATCTGCTGTGCTGATTGCACATCGATTCGTTCAATCCCATGCGGCGTTTCCATGCTAACCGGGCCACATATCAACACCACCGTTGCTCCATAATCTCGCGCCGCACACGCCATTGAAAAACCCATTTTTCCTGAGCTGTGATTGGTCACGCCACGCACCGGATCAATCGCCTCCCAAGTTGGTCCTGCCGTGATGATGATGGTTTTGCCCACCAGTAATTGAGGAATGCCATCGCCTAAAAGCTGCTGGGCAATATCCTCAGGTTGCGTCATTCTGCCCGGTCCAACTTCACCACAGGCTTGATTTCCCGCTGCCGGTCCAATAATTTTTACGCCACGATTCTGCAAAATACGCACATTATCTTGGGTCGTGCTATTTTGCCACATCTGTTGGTTCATTGCTGGCGCAATAATCCGCTCTGCTTCGCTGGCTAAAATCAATGTGGATAGCAAATCGTCCGCTTTGCCATGTGCCATTTTTGCTATAAAATTTGCCGTAGCAGGTGCCACAATAATCATCTCTGCCCAGCGTGCCAATTCAATATGCCCCATTCCAGATTCTGCATCGGCATCGAGGAGATGTTTGAAAACCGGATGCCCGCTTACTGCTTGCAACGTCAACGGTGTGATAAATGACTCAGATGCCGCGCTCATTACTACGCGCACATCCGCCCCGCGCTCAATCAGACGGCGCACTAAATCTGGCGATTTGTAAGCCGCAATGCCGCCAGTGATACCAAGCAGAATTCTTTTGTTTTTACGAATTGTCATTGTTGTTAGCATAGTGTAGATTCTAACCTAATTAACGGAAATTCAATATGGAGATTGATATGGCAATAACGGAATGGCCAGTTGCAGAACGACCGCGCGAAAAGTTGCTACTACGCGGGGCACACTCGTTATCTGACGCTGAGTTGCTGGCAATATTTATTCGCACGGGTATGCGTGGAAAAACAGCGGTCGATGTGGGACGTGATTTAATCAATGAGTTTGGCAGCCTACGGGAAGTCCTGATTGCCGATAAAAAAACCATTTGCAATGCAAGCGGTTTTGGACCCGCGAAATATGCCTTGTTGCAAGCCGCTCTGGAGCTGAGCAGACGGTTTTTAGACGCAAAACTCAAACGTCAAGGCTCATTAACCAGCCCCAAACAGGTAGCAGATTATCTGATTCATCGATTGCGTGACCAGCAACGAGAAGTGTTCGCAATCATCTATCTCGACAATCGCCATCAGATTATCGAATATGAAGAGTTGTTTTACGGCACCATCAACGGTGCCACAATACACCCCCGCGAGGTGGTAAAAAAGGTTCTGTTCCACAACGCCGCCGCCATCATTGTTGCCCATAACCACCCATCAGGAGTCGCCGAGCCGAGCCAAAGCGATACCGCAATCACCTTAAAGCTACAAGATGCTTTACAATTAATTGATGTTAGATTGCTCGACCACTTAGTCATCGGCGATGGATATTTTGTGTCGCTCAGTGATCGAGGCTTATTATAGGGTATTAAATTAAACATCAATCAACAAAACATAAACAATGAAGACGAAAGAACGAAGACAAGGTATTACGCTGGTTCACACGGGTAGCGGGAAGGGCAAATCTTCTAGCGCGTTTGGTGTGGTATTTCGTGCCGCTGGATGGGGTTTGAAAGTATGCGTCATCCAGTTTATCAAAGGAAAATGGAAAACCGGCGAACAAATTGCGGCCGAAAAATTTGACCATATCGAATGGCATACGATGGGCGACGGCTTTACTTGGGACACCAAAAACCCGCAACAGGACATCGAAACCAGTCGCGAAATCTGGGAATTCAGTCGACAAAAAATCTTATCGGAAAAGTTCGATTTAGTGCTACTAGACGAAATCAATTATTGCAGTAGCTACGGCTGGATTGGCGGTGAAGAAATAGCCGAGTTCATCAAAACCGAAAAACCAAAGTGGCTACATTTGGTGCTCACTGGCAGAGATGCCCCACAAGCTGTTATTGACGCTGCCGATACGGTAACAGAAATGACCAAAATAAAACATGCTTTCGATGCGGGCATATTGGCTGCTCAAGGTGTTGAGTTTTAGTTGTAATCGGATTAGGTATAACAATTCGTTTCTTGTCTTGATGGCTTGAAATTGTCGGGCAGATTAGGTTCGTGTAGCAAGCGTTTTGACACAGAAACATAGTGGGCAATCGTAACCTTAACCACGGTCGGCTATGGAGATATCATTCCGCTTACGAGACTGTGCAAAAACTTAATATTCGTCGTTCCTGCAAAAGCAGGAACCCAGTAAAATAGCCAAACCGGCAAGGGTTTCTTGCACAGACGCTTACTTTGGCGGGCAAATTATTTGCCGCCTGCATAATGATTACCGACCAGCATACCCGCTTCCAGTTTTTCTGAAAATATAAAGTGCAACAGCGCAACTATGATCCAAGCATTAACCGAATCATACGCATTCTGTGAGTTTGCTCTCCACATCAGCAGGTGCAAAAGAAACATCCCAGTGCCAGCGACCAAAGCCACCGTGCCCATTGACCGCTTGCACCCATTCATCCAAATATTGCCGCTTGGTTTTGTCTTGCACACTGTCCACGCCTTTGGTCTCCAGTATCAAATATTCCCCATTACTCAGGCGAATGATAAAATCAGGATAGTATTTTTTGGTAACCCCATGGTGGTTGTACAAAATCGCAAAGGAGGTGACTAAGTCAGATTTTTCCAGAAAATAAGCCTCTGTTGCCTCCCAGCCACTGTCATAAACGCAATGGCTAATATGTGATTTTTGCAGCCATTCACAGGGCTTGCTGGTAAACCATGTTCTCATATCAGCGGTTGATTTGATGGGTTTTTCTTGCTCAAACACAGGCACTAATTTTTCGCTATTGTCCACTCTGATTGCCGACCAGATGTGTTGTATGATTTTGCTCAGATTGCGCATGATGAGTATTTTCCAAGTGCTATCTTGGCGATGAAATAAATCATGGTTAGTGGTGATTTTTTCTGCCTGAATAAACGCCTCAACCAAGCACACGACTTGCACTAAAAACACCGCTTTGGAACCTTTCCAGCCGGGTTTCTGCTCGGCGTTATAGATGTCCGAGGCAATCCTAAAGACAATGGTTTGCACGCGAGTTTCTTGTGCAATTTTCTCAAGTCCGATGGCGGCTTCAACCGCCCGATGTGGTCTGCCAGCAACAATAGCAACCAACTCTGCTTCGGTAATAGATTCATAAGGGTCTATTGCCAGTGTCTCCACCTGCGTCCAATCCAGCGTCAGCAGCGGGCGATATACCCGCTCGATACGAATAATGTTCGGCCAGCTAATTTCATGCGCTTGTTTCTCCTTAACCACTTCAATGCTTGTTTTCGGTGACGGCGGTGGTGGTGTCTCGCCGTTTCCCTCGTGTGGCAAAAAGGTAAAGGGAATGCCAAATATATTGACGTATTCGGGTTCAAAAAAATCGTCCGCATTGGCTTCATAACTAACCCGCCGCAAACCACGACCCACCACCTGTTCGCACAATAATTGGCTGGAAAATGCCCTGATACCCATGATATGGGTTACCGTTTGTGCATCCCAGCCCTCCGATAGCATCCTCACCGAGATGACATTTTGAATCTGCTCGCCCGGTTTGCCCACTTTGCCAACCGTATCAACCGTTTTTCGCAGTAATTCCGCTTGTTCTTTCTTGGTTAGTGAGCGGGCTTTCTCGTTCTCATCAGCCGCCACTATCTCAATCTCCGCCGCTTCTGTTGCAGCCTCCGCCTCGCCAAGCATGATGTGCCTCATCGTTAATCACCAGAATATTGCGCGCCTTTGCCATGTCGCCCAAAACCTGTCGGGCATAGGCGGCACCGCTGATTTCAAGGTGTTTTCTTTTATCGACCGAACGCAGTTGTCCTTTTTTAGTCTTCTGGTCGAGTTTTGTCTGCGTATCCCAAGCCAATTTATGCCAGTTGTGAATCAGCACCTTGCCTTGTCGCAATTTATCCATCAAGGACGGCGGAACGATATTAAATTTCTCGTAATAATTTTCATCGCCAGTAGGTTGCAAAACCTGCAAGCGATTTTTCACCGTCAAGCCGGGCGCAACAACCAGCACATTTTTACTGAACCTTGCATCCGTGCGGCTAGTCACCTTATTCAAAACATTCCAAGCAATAATCATCGCCATGATGAGGGTCTTTGCCCGAGCCAGTCGCCATCTTGCTACACCAGCGTTCATAGCCACCACCATCGCCTTGAATGTCGACGCCGCCACGCGCAGTGGCTGGGGCTTCGGTCAACCAAATAAGCGTTTCAATGGCTTCTAGCTGGCAAAAGAAAAACCGCCGTTCGTGCAGAGTTTCCGGTGCCTGCCAATGCACCAGCAATCGCTTGGTGATGCCCGTAACCCCGGGGTAGCCTTCTTCTCGCCACTTTTGGACTCGCAAGCGGATTTGGTTCACCTGTTCAATTTCAACAAAGATGCCCGGGTCATCAAAGCCTTTGAAACCAGGTGTCGCCATCACATACCCGGCGGGTCGCCGACCCGCTTTAAGACAAAAATCCCTATTCTCGCGCTGGTAATGCCAATATTGCGCCGGCTCGGCGTAGGGGCTGTTGATGATGAGTTTGTCTATGCTTTCCATAGTGTTACTTTGAAATGATCGGCAGTGGCTTCAAAATCGTGTTCCCTGTTATGTGATTTAGCTATTCATTCACTTTGCTCCATTCTGCACTTAGATATTTTTATATATTGAGACCTTTGCATAAATCCACCCGGGGCACCACTTAAAATGGTAAAATAGCGTTCATTCAATAAACCCTTGAGGATACCGTCAAATGTCTTGGAAACAAACCGCCCAATACTCGTTCGCAGATGCCCTTTTAATTGAGCATAAGTCATCCTAATTACCACCATAGATAAGTCGCTCTTTCCTGTATATAATCACAGTCTATCTATTTAATTCATAAGGGGTATGTCATGGTGCGTAATAAGGTGCAATTCCAGAAAGGGGTTAGTTTGAACGATCTTATCAAACAGTACGGTACCGAAGCCCAATGCTTCGATACACTGGAACCCTTTGGGCCACCGCCAAGCATAAAGCGCATCGAAGCATTGGGCTACAGGACTCGCATAACAAATCATTTCGGCAAACAGCTTACCATACAATCGCATTAAATCTGAATCCAAAACCGAACAACGAACAGAAAATCACCCCGTCATTGGAGCATTTAACGCAGGTCGAACAGACTCTGGGAAAAGTGAGGTCAAGGTTGTTTGGGCAATTTTTTCGATACACCATAGTCGGTGGTATAGCCGCCGTTTTCGATCTCGCTACTTTCGCGTTTCTGGTGCAATGGCTGGCGGTGAATTATCTGGTTTCGACATCGGTGTCCTTCGTCGCTGGGGCGGTGGTGAATTTTCTTTTATGCCTACTATTCGTGTTTCGCCTACACGGACATTCGTGGCAGGGGGCATTGTGGCGGAAACTGCTCTCTGCCTTGGCCGCGCTCGGAGTAAATCTGGCCGTCATGTATTTAGCAGTGGATGTTTTGGCTTTCGACCAGATTGAGGTTTTCGGCTCGTTGGATGGGCTCGTTCTGGCGAGATGTGTGGCTATTGGAGTGAGTTTTTTTCTTAATTTCATCCTGACAAAATACTATGCATTCCGGGATTTCTAACATGAGTGCAATCAAATTAGATACCGTGCCAAAGTCAAATCAGCATATTGTCTGCATCGGCGGCGGCCCAGCGGGGCTTACTGCCGCGTATCTGCTTTCGAGCCGGGGAATTTCGGTCACTGTACTTGAGTCCGACCCTGAATATCTAGGCGGTATATCAAAAACCGTTTCATACAAGGGTTTTTGTTGCGACATCGGCGGTCACCGTTTCTTTTCCAAATCGGATGAGGTGACAAAACTTTGGAATGAAATCCTTGATGAGGGTTTTATACAACGACCGCGAAAATCCCGCATCTACTACCAAAACAAGTTTTTCGACTACCCGCTAAAAGCAACCAACGCGCTGTTCAACCTCGGTATTCTGGAGTCTGCTCTGTGCGTTCTTTCGTATCTGAAGGCTTGTCTGTTTCCAGTGAATAATCCCGCGCACTTTGAGGCATGGGTGTGCAATAAATTTGGTCGGCGGTTGTTTTCTATTTTTTTTAAGTCCTACACCGAAAAGGTGTGGGGGATGAAATGTACCGACATATCAGCGGACTGGGCAATGCAACGCATCAAGGGGCTGTCGCTCTGGTCGGCGGTAAAGAATATGCTTTTCCCAGGACCATCTTCGTCCGACGGCGCGGTAATCAAAACCCTGATTGATTTGTTTCACTATCCACGCAAAGGCCCCGGAATGATGTGGGAGAGTGCAGCTCAAAAAATCACACAACAAAACGGCGTGATTAAGATGGGGCACACGGTGACAGGGCTTCGTCTGCTACAACAGGATGCCTCTCTCGATAAGGGAGAAGTGCGCTGGGAGGTAATTTCCCAGGATTCCGCTGGCGTAGAAACTCGTCATACAGCCGATCACGTTATCTCGTCCGCTCCAATCATGGAGCTGATTCAGCGTATCGCACCCGAGCCTGCACCAGCAGTAATCGTGGCAGCAAGCTCCCTGCAATACCGTGATTTTCTTGTCGTTGGTCTGATTGTCAACGACCGCAATATCTTCGACGATAACTGGATTTATATTCACGACCCGAGCGTGAAAGTCGGCAGGATACAGAACTTCAAATCATGGTCTCCCGAGATGGTCCCCAATCCCGACAAAAACTGCTACGGTATGGAGTATTTCTGTTTCGAGGACGACGATATCTGGTCGCGGCAGGACACAGACCTCATCGAACTCGCATGTAGTGAACTAGTACAACTTAATCTCGCCCACCTGAGCGATATTACGGACGGGTTTGTCGTGCGTCAAAAGAAAGCTTACCCGGTCTATGACAGCACTTACGCGGACAATGTCGATATTGTCCGGTATGCCATCAAAGCGCACTATCCCGGTCTTCATCTCGTCGGTCGAAACGGCATGCACAAATATAACAACCAGGACCACGCCATGATGACGGGCATGCTAACGGTTGAGAACATCGTTGCCGGAAGCGATCTTTATGATGTCTGGAAAGTTAACCAAGATGCCGAATATCACGAACAGGAAACCAGAGCAGACAGCGGTGGCAGAATGGTGCCTGAGAGGACTCAGTCCAAACTTCGCACCTGACCCGCGAGTGAACAAAGTGCCTAAAGGTAAGCGCAATATTGGCGGGGAAAACAAAAAACAATCCCATCGTGATAGCAAGAGGAGGGAAAGCATCTACTTAATTCTTGGCACAATAGTTTTGGGGTTGTTATCTTTGGGGCTGTTATTCAAGGCATCGGGAAATGCGACATTAGTGTACGATTTTGACACTAATTCCAAAATAAAAAAATGGAATATTTACAATACATCATTTGAGAAAATAACAACGGGCAATATTAGATTTAATAAAATAAACAAAACAGCAGTATTATTTAATAGTCAAAAAAACCTGCAATCTCTGAAATGGCAAAATACGCCTTATATAAAATTGATTGTTAAACCAGAAAACCTTCCTCGCAAAATCTCACTAATTTGGTCGCCCAAGAAAGACATCAAAGGTATCAATGAAAATTACCAACGTCCTATTGATATTCCAGAAAATCAAACTTCAATTATTATAAACGTAGCACAAAACATCCCATGGATTGGAAGTTTTAGCTGGAAAGATAGCGTTTACGGTAACACGCAGATCAATTCATTTGGTTTTCTTATTCCACAACAATATGAGGGATTTGAGATAAATCGTGTTGAGCTATTACCCTCATTAAATATTTTTGAATATGTCAAATTAATAATGCGTGAGTTATCGGTAGTTGAGCCTGTTAAAGTTAGTTCAATTAACGCTCAGTACGGCATTTCCATATTAGGAACACAAGTCGCTTATTTCTTGGGTGTTATTTTAATTATTCTAGCGGTTCCATTATTAATTAGCTTTAATAAAAGTAACACATATATTTTTTATTATGCAATGGCAATATCTTTTGCATTATATGATATTACAGCAAACCAAACATTACTAAACGCAGCAAAATATGCAAGCGACCGATCTGCTTGGCAGACCGATAAACATCAAGAATACCAATCTCGTTTTGGCGATCAATTTGCGAAATTAGCTCAAGAGTTTGAGAACAAAGTACCGCATGGTGCCAAAGTACATTTCCCTGTTTCTCGTGATTATCGCTTTCAAAGAGAGTCTAAAAGAGAGTCTAACTGGATAGCATTTCAATACTTCGGCTTGTACAAAATTTCAACTATTAAAGATGCGGATTATATTTTTTATTATTACCCAAAAAAATTGCAATTTGATAGCAGTGAGCAGATAGTTAAAAATGATAAAGCCCAATACAATGCACAAGCAATTATCAGCATTAATAATAACTACATATTACGAATTAATTAGGAATAATGCTTGTTAGTTTTTTATTTTTCTTTGTTGGATTTGTCTTATATGCAGGTGCTAAACAGCACAATGCAACTTACGAAATAAATTCAAAATAAATTATGACTGCTTTATTAATTAAAAATATTCTGTCTCAAGTTTTTTTAATATTTGTTGGCTTCTCCTTGATCCAACTAATAAACATCAAAAATAGAATATCGTTATTATATGATTTGCCGTACGCTTGGGGTGTTGGCGTGATATTTTTGTATCTCGCGGCATTCCCATTTGTTCGCTTTGAATTATCGCCAAATAACTGGCATCTGTATATCTTATTGATTGGTTTAGGAATAATTTCCATAGCAGGTTATTCATACTCAAAAGCAACCCCATCAATTACAACAAAAATAGATTGGCAGCCTAGATGGTATGACTGGCTTTTAATATTTGTTATTGTGAGACTTTTGCATAATCCACAAAACACCCCTCGCAACTCACAAACAACGTGATTTTTTATAAATTTGCCTCATTTTTTCGCCCATGTTCTCTCAATCATCAATACGACACCAAAAAAGCCGCTATTTCGGCACTTTTAACCACTTTTAGTGGGTTTTTATCTGTTTTATTGCCCATTTAGGCACAACTCTCCTTTAAACGTTGCAGTTCTTTGAAAATATTCATCCCAGTTTTAAGGTTATGGCTCATGGCAATCAGATGTGCGCGGGTTTTGTTTCTGGCTAACCCCATGTATCTTGCCTTGCCTAATCCGTGATGCAGTTTGAGCAAACCAAAGGTGCGTTCAACCACATAGCGGACACTGCTATACATTTTATTCAGTGCTTTTTGTTGCTCCGTTAATGGTGTGTTGCGATAAGCTCGGTGCAGGATTCTATTGTTTTCTTTACCCAGTTTCTCGTCATTGTCTTTGTTGGCATAGGCACTGTCTGCGTAAACTTGTCCGTGCCTATCGCCTAACAGATGTTCAAACTCCTGTGAATCATGCACATTGCCAGGCGTATAGGTCATTTTCTTGATAAAACCATCTTCATCGGTATTGGCGTGCATCTTAAATCCGTAGGTGCTTTTACGCCTGCCATCGGATGCCGTTTTCACGTTCCATGCCGCTTCTGGGTCTTGGGTATTGTCGCCTTGTTTGTTCTTTTTAGAACGGCATTGCTTCGCCTCAATCACAGTCGCATCGATAATATTGACCGAGCCTGTGGCAACAATAAGACTGTTTTTAGCGAGATGGTTATTGATCTGCACCAATAAAGAATCAAGCAGATTTTCGGTGTGTAATAAGTTCCTAAACCGCCAAATAGTGGAATGATCGGGTACTGCATCACTGAGACTCAAACCAATAAACCGGCGGAACATTAAATCCCGGGCTATCTGTTCTTCTAAGGCTTCATCGCTTAAGTTATACCACGCCTGTAAAATCAGTATCTTAAACATCATCAAAGGTGGGTATGCTGGCACACCGCGCTTGGAGGCATAAAGATGGCTGAGCGTTTTTTCGATCTGTTTCCAATCGATAATTTCATGCACATCATCTAGTTTGGACAATGACTTATGCTCAATTAAAAGGGCATCTGCGAACGAGTATTGGGCGGTTTGTTTCCAAGACATTTGACGGTATCCTCAAGGGTTTATTGAATGAACGCTATTTTACCATTTTAAGTGGGGCCCCGGGTGGATTTATGCAAAGGTCTCATTGTAATAAAATTATTGTTATTGATTTATGTAAACTTAGTCAATCCTGTTGTGGATTCTGATGCTGCTAACAAATATCGACACGTTGGTTTGGCAAAATATATTTTTATGCAACATCCATTGTCCGATACACATGCCTATAAACACGCACAGTCAACAGAATTGGCACTGCCTATTTTGCATGCTTGGTCAAATATATTTCAAGATAGATGGCATGACAGTATAGCCACTATTCATTATGTTTTTATATTTATTGGACATTTAATGTTTGCTGGAATAATTGGAATAATGCAACAAATAAGACTAACTTTTGCACTGTTGGGAATATTTATTATTGCTAGCATTCCATTGCTTAGCATACATGTTGTTCGTCCAGGATATGCAGATATTGTGGTAATGCACTTTTTTATGATTTCCATTGCGGTTTTATTTTCCATTATTAACAAAAAATCTATATCCAATAAAAATTATTTCTTGTTAATAGTGGCAATACTGGGAATGGTGTTAACAAAATTAGAGGGCGTGATTTGGTCTGCATGGATGATAATTGTCGTCTTATCCTTATATTTGAATTATCAAAAAAATATTAACTGGAAAACGATACTGACATATCAATCTATATTATTAATAGTTGGATTTGGGATATATCTTGTAACTGCTGACTGGGTTTTAAGGACAATTGATTTGCCTGTGAGAGTATCTTGGTTATTTGACTTGCAATATAATCCTAAAAGTTTTGATAGATTTTTTAGTCAGATGTATTCTGATGGCGGACAAGGTTTAATTTGGTGGATTTTTCCTATTACGAGCGTCGTAATTTTAATTAAATCAAAAACAAACATTAATAAAATTATGGTTTTATATACATTGATATTAATGCTAGGGTTATTTCATTTTGCTAATTTTACATACAACGCTATATTTACACTAAACGGCACAAATATTGGTCGCTTCCTATTGCAAATATCACCAATAGTTTTAATTGGCTATTATCTATTGATAAGAGACCTTTGCATAAATCCACCCAGGCACGACTAAAATGGTAAAATAGCGTTCATTCAATAAACCCTTGAGGATACCGTCAAATGTCTTGGAAACAAACCGCCCAATACTCGTTCGCAGATGCCCTTTTAATTGAGCATAAGTCATTGTCCAAACTAGATGATGTGCATGAAATTATCGATTGGAAACAGATCGAAACCATGCTCAGCCATCTTTATGCCAGCAAGCACGGTGTGCCAGCACTTGTGCCCTTTGGGTATGCCCACCTTTGATGATGTTTAAGATACTGATTTTACAGGCGTGGTATAACTTAAGCGATGAAGCCTTAAGAAGAACAGATAGCCCGGGATTTAATGTTCCGCCGGTTTATTGGTTTGAGTCTCAGTGATGCAGTACCCGATCATTCCACTATTTGGCGGTTTAGGAACTTATTACACACCGAAAATCTGCTTGATTCTTTTTATTGGTACAGATCAATCATCATCTCGCTAAAAACAGTCTTATTGTTGCCACAGGCTCGGTCAATATTATCGATGCGATTGTGATTGAGGCGAAGCAATGCCGTTCTAAAAAGAACAAACAAGGCACAATACCCAAGACCGGAAGCGGCATGGAACGTGAAAACTGCGGCAGACGGTAAGTGTAAAAGCACCTACGGATTTAAGCTGCACGCCAATACTGATGAGTATGGCTATCAAAAAAATGACCTATACGCTTGGCAATGTGCATGATTCATTGCATGATTTTGGGGAGTTTGATCATCTGTTAGGCGATAGGCGCGGACAAGTTTACGCAGACAGTGCTTATACCCACAGGGCACAAGTGCCAACAAAGACAATGACCAGAAACTGGGTAAAGAAAACAATAGAATCCTGCACCGAGCTTATCGCAACACACCATTAACGGAGCAACAAAAAGCACTGAATAAAATGTATAGCAGTGTCCGCTATGTGGTTGAACGCACCTTTGATTTGCTCAAACTGCATCACGGATTAAGCAAGGCAGATACATGGGGTTAGCCAGAAACAAAACCCGTGCACATCTGCCATAACCTTAAAACTGGGATGAATATTTTCAAAGAACTGCAACGTTTAAAGGAGAGTTGCACCTAAATGGGCAATAAAACAGATTAAAACCCACTAAAAGCGGTTAAAAGTGCCGAAATAGAGGCTTTTTTGGTGTCGTATTGATGATTGAGAGAACATGGGCGAAAAATAAGGCAAATTTATAAAAAAATCACGCTGTTTGTAAGTTGCGAGGGGTGTTTTGTGGATTATGCAAAAGTCTCTAAACATTTTTTTACAATTGGACTGATTTTGAATTAACCGACAAGCCCGTTATCCAGAAACATGCTTAAAGGACAAATTGGCGATGAAATCAATGTACTCATGGCTGCTTGTGCCTAGAATTTGAGAAAGTGGCTGGTTTTTTGTCACGTCTGCTATTTATGGCTTAAAAAAGCGCGTTTTGTCCATATTTTTGGTAAAAAGCCCTTGGTCCATTTGATTCAAGGTTGATTCACGTTCGCTGAGCTGCCGCTTGAAATATATTTTTACTTGTTAGGTCGGTTTTTAAGGGCTGACTACTTATACAAACGCAGGCGATTATGACATCCGCATTAGCGGCACCTTCCCGCGGATTTATTATCCTAGCACCAGATCAGACAATGGCTCATCCACCATCGTTGCCATCAAACAATGGGGAGCGGGTCGTCAATGGACTTCAATGGCGGGTGCTTTTAGAGGGGCTGATACACTCTCAGGAACAACCCCAGCCAGCGACAAACCTGATTTGTCTCGGGTAACGGATATGAGTGAGATGTTTAGAGACGCTACCGCCTTTAACCAAGACATAGGCAATTGGGATGTTAGGAAGGTTAGCGATATGAGATCGATGTTTTTTAATGCCAATCACTTTATCCAAAACCTAGGTGCTTGGTATATTACCGATGCGGAATTGCCGTCAGATGACCCATTACCAGAAACGCTAACGTTCACGGTTGGTAGTACGGCTGGGATAAATGCTGTGATAGGAAGCATCACCGCTCAAAACAATGTACTTAACGGACAAACTCCCAGTTATACGCTTGTCGGAGATGGTGCGGATTTCTTTGCCCTGATTGGTGGGGCTCTGAGCGTAGATCAAGCACTGAGTTCACCTTCATATACGTTAGATATAACATCAACGGGGGAGTATGGAGAGAATAATTCCCGCACATTGACCATCATCAATGCGGCAGTGGTTGCTCCTGACCTTCCCCCAACCACTAGCCCCTACTTATTCAGCTTCACCAGTGGTATTGCCATTAGCCCCATCACCATTATGAATAGCGGTGGTACAGCCACCTACACCATCAACCCTGCCCTGCCTGCTGGACTGGTGATTGACCCCAACACTGGCACCATCTCGGGCACGCCAACGGAAGTTGCTGTTGGGATAACTTACATCATCATGGCTACCAATATCGCAGGTAGCGATAACGCCCTTTTCACCCTATCCGTTCAGGCAGGAGTGGCTACTCCCGACATCAGCGTCAGCCCCACATTCCAGAACGCCATCATAGGTATTGCCATTAACCCATTCGTCATTACGAATAACGGTGGTGTAGCCACCTACAGCATCGCCCCAGCCATTGCTAATGGACTGTCATTTAACACAACCAGCGGCATCATATCAGGCATACCAACGGCGGTTGCAGGTCCAACCAGCTACACCATTACTGCTACTAATAGCGGTGGTACGGCTATGGCTACGGTAGCCATCACCGTTAATGATGTTGCCCCGAGTATCAGTATCAGCCGCGATACGCTGGTTGCCACAGCGGGTACGGCTATCCAGCAGATAACCATCGTTTCAAGTGGCGGTGGTAATGTTGTCAGCTACACCATCGCCCCAGCCATTGCTAATGGACTGTCATTTGACGCAACCAGCGGCATCATCTCGGGCATACCAACGGCGGTTGCAGGTCCAACCAGCTACACCATTACTGCGACCAATAGCGGTGGTACGGCTATGGCTACGATAGCCATTACCGTCAATGAAGCCGTCCCGATTATCAGTATCAGTACCAATACGCTAACTGCAACAGTGGGAGACGCTATAGCGGCTATAACCATCGATCCAACAGCCGGCGGAGCGGTTGTCAGCTACAGTATTAGTCCAACACTGACATCTGGATTGTCATTTGACACCGCCACTGGCACTATTTCGGGTACACCAACGGCGGTTGCGAGATTAACCACCTACACCATCACGGCGACTAATACCAGAGGTTCAGATAGTACGACAATAGCCATTACCGTTAATGCACCAAAATTAGACACCCCGACTGCAACAGTGAACCAAGAGGTTGAGGTTAGTGAGAAAATGATTATGGTTGATGGCAAGATGATGATGGTTGAAAGCAGAACGATTACGGTTGAAGTGGCGAAGGGAGAAGGCGGAGATGAAATCACTCATTTTTATGCTCGAGACGTATCCAAGTTAGTGCTAGAAATGATAGCGGTCAAGGCGGTTGCTACGGGTACGGGTGGCATTGTGGGAATGGAACCAAGCATTGACAGCACAATAACCCCAACTTTGGTGCTGAATACGGCGGTTGATATTACGGTGAATGAGGGGGCATGTCCCGCCAAAGGATGTGAAGTCACTTTGTCTTATGAAGAAGGCGATGAACAAGCAGGCAAAGACTTGTATGTATTCCACTATGATTATGATAGGGAAAAGTGGGAAGCCCTGCCACATGTTAGGCGTGATACCATAAATCGCAAGGTGACAGCCCTTGCCACGAGTTTTTCGCCATTCGCATTGTTTAATGCAAGCAGAGCGGACAAATTGGCGAAGCAACTGAACAAGGATATTTTGCCAATTCTTGTCCAAACTATGCTTGCCAGCACCATGTCGGCGGTGAGCACCCGCATGGAGGCTACTTTCTCGAGCACACCCCAAGCGGGCAGTTATCAATTAGATGGTCAAACGGTGAAACTGAATGGTAGCGGTAACCTGCAAGATGCGATGGCGAGCAAACTGCCGCATTATGCGACATCACTGAAAGACGGCACAATGGACTGGAAAGCAATGTTGTCTCGTTCATCCTTTGTATTGCCGCTGAATGCGGTGGGCGGAGAGGGTGCTGGTGGTGTGACCATATGGGGCAGTAGCGATTACAATAAAATGAGTGGCAAGCTCAGTGATGGCGACTGGAAAGGCGATGTATTTAGCCTTCAACTTGGTGTCGACCAGCGCATGCAAGATGATTTACTGGCAGGTGGTTTGGTGTCTTGGAGTAAAGGCGATGTCTATTACACGCAGGATAATAAGAGCGGAGATTACACCCATCAGATAACCAGTGTTCACCCGTACTTGGCATGGTCAATCGATGATGCCCGCCTGTGGAGTAGTGTTGGCTATGGTCAGGGTGAACTGTCCATTAAAGAGCAAGCAAAGAATAGAGAAGGACGCAGTGACACGCGCCTATTGTCCTTGTCGGCAGGCGTTTCTGGTCGATTGTCGCGATTTGGTCAATCTGGATTAAAACTCAAGAGCGACATGATACTGACACAGATTAACATTGATGGTTCTACGGACAATAGCACCGATAGCGCTACTATCTCGGCTCAGAACCTCGCCAGCCAACGACTACGCTTGTTGCTGGAGATTGACCGAGAGCTCCAGCTGGCATCGGGTGGGCGATTCAATCCATTGATGGAAATCGGATTGCGCTATGATGGCGGTGCTGGTAAGTCAGGATTGGGTGCGGTACTCGGTCTCGGTGGACGCTATGCCAACACGGGTTTAACGGTTGAAGGCAAGTTCCATACGCTGGTTGGTCGTAAAGACTATAAAGAATGGGGTATTCAAGGCACGATTCGCAAGACAACATCTGCCAATGAACAAGGACTGACATTTAGCTTAAGCCCGAGCTATGGAGCGACTGGCAACAGAGCAAATCAGGTATGGGAGCGAAAACTAGCCGATGGAAATAAGAGTAATGGCGATTACCAAGCGCAACTGGATGTGAATATGGGTTACGGACTATTCACCAGCGGCGGGTTGTTGACCCCATACAGCGAACTCCGCATGGGCAAAAATAACCACTATCGTTTGGGTTTACGCTGGAAGCCGAATTCACCATTTAACCTGCACCTGTATGGCGAACGCAAAACCAGCAGTGATAGCGACCGAATCCTGCTGGAAACCAATATACGGTTTTAGGAAATATTGATAATTGATAATTGATAATTGATAATTGATAATTGATAATTGATAATTGATAATTGATAATTGATAATTGATAATTGATAATTGATAATTGATAATTGATAATTGATAATTGATAATTGATAATTGATAATTGATAATTGATAATTGATAATTGATAATTGATAATTGATAATTGATAATTGATAATTGATAATTGATAATTGATAATTGATAATTGATAATTGATAATTGATAATTGATAATTGATAATTGATAATTGATAATTGATAATTGATAATTGATAATTGATAATTGATAATTGATAATTGATAATTGATAATTGATAATTGATAATTGATAATTGATAATTGATAATTGATAATTGATAATTGATAATTGATAATTGATAATTGATAATTGATAATTGATAATTGATAATTGATAATTGATAATTGATAATTGATAATTGATAATTGATAATTGATAATTGATAATTGAAACCAACATCCGTCATTTCTACTTCCTGCCTGTGAGACTGTGCAAGAAACCCGTGCTAGGTATGCGTTACATGTGGAAAACCCAACCCCCTAAATCCCCCTGATAGGGGGGGGGCAAGAGGGGGTAGGAATGACGAATAGAGACTTTAGTTCCATGCACGGTATCAGTCACGCCAACCATCTTGTCCATCATGTCTATCCATGTAAATGCTTTTCGGCGGACATCGGATCATTGAAAATGATGGTTAGGTTTTGATAAGAACATTTGACCGTATTCCTGCTCCCCGCCTGTGAGACTGTGCAAGAAACCCGTGCTAGGCATGCGTTACATGTGGAAAACCCAATCCCCTCAATCCCCCTGATAGGGGGGGCAAAGGGGATTAGGAATGACGAATAGAGACTTTAGTTCCATGCACGGTATCAGTCACGCCAACCATCTTGTCCATCATGTCTATCCATGTAAATGCTTTTCGGCGGACATCGGATCATTGAAAATGATGGTTAAGTCTTGATAAGAATATTTGACCGTATTCCTGCTCCCCGCCTGTGCGGGACATGCCTCGAGACTATACAAAAATCCTGATAGGTTGTGTTGCATGGCTCTGTCGGAAAATGGTGTTTTAGCTTGTTGTGAATATTTAAGTCCTTGTGAGACTTTTGCATAATCCACAAAACACCCATCGCAACTCACAAACAACGTGATTTTTTATAAATTTACCTCATTTTTTCGATCTGTTTCCAATCGATAATTTCATGCACATCTAGTTTGGACAATGACATACAAAAATGTACAAGATCGTTACCAGAAACGGCATGGCAAGGCAGTTAAAACTTGCTGGATTTGCCGACATCAAAAGAGAGTTTGGAGCAACCACGCACCGAAGCATGGAATCGACAAGGCAGCATCCCCACGAATCCATGCCCCGCTCATGTGCACTCTAAACTAAAAACAATTATGAAAGAGTGCGAAATGATATGACAATCTAAAGACAGTTAAAATATTACGAAAACGCTACCCTCATTTTTATCAACGGGATTGATTATCGTAACGACAGCGTTCTATACAAAACCCTTATATTTCGCTAAATGTCGAACGGGTTTGCTCAGGGCATCGCGGCGGAATGGATCGCCGAGTTCACGGGTACACATGATTTCTATGACCGTGGTTTTGCCATCGTTCATTTGCATATCAACCGCCTTGCTTAATGCCGGTCCGACCTGTTCGAGTTTATCGACAACGATGCCTTCGGTTCCCATCGCCTTGCCGACTTCGGCAAAACTGGGGTTGACCAAATCGTCTGCAACAAATCGGCGATTGTAGAAATCGACTTGATTTTTCTTCTCAGCACCCCATTGCCGGTTGTTGAATACCACGCCAACCACCGGAATATCGTGTCGCACTGAGGTCATAATTTCGGACATGCTCATGCCCCATGCGCCGTCTCCAGAATACGCAATCGCCGGACGCTCAGGAGCCGCACATTTCGCCCCAATGATGGTCGGCAATGCATAACCACAGTTACCAAAGCTCATCGGTGCAAGGAAACTACGCGGACGCTCAAACCGCAAATAACTGTTGGCGATTGCATTGATGTTGCCAATATCGGTGGATACCATCACATCCGAGGGCATGGCATTTTCAAGTTCACGCAATACCTGACGCGGATGGAGCCAATTTTCGGCTTCGTTGCTCTGTTGCGTAATCATGTCCAAACTATACGCATCATTTTCGTGTGCCCATTCGTTCAACTCGGCTTCCCATGATGCCTTATCGGCAGCAACTTCAGCGGCGCGAGTATCTTTGTTGGCATGACATGCTGGAGCGCACTCATTGAGCCGTGCCAATAGTGCTTTTGCCGAAGCCCCCGCATCACCGCAAATACCGACTGAAATTTTCTTAACCAGTCCGAGCATTTTGTGGTCGGCATCAATCTGAATAATTTTCGCATCTTTCGGCCAATAATCGATACCATATTGCGGTAATGTACCGAAAGGTCCAAGGCGGGTTCCTAATGCCACCACCACATCGGCTTTGCTGATGATGGACATGGCAGCTTTGGAGCCGTGATAACCAAGTGGGCCACACCATAACGGATGGCTTGCTGGAAATGAATCGTTATGCAGGTAACTGTTTACCACCGGCGCACCGAGATATTCTGCCAGTGCCTTACAGTCCTCAACGGCATCTGCCATAACCACGCCGCCTCCAGAAATAATCACCGGAAAGTCCGCTTTGGCAAGCATTTCGGTCGCTTGATTGAGCGAGTATTCCCCACCCGGACCGCGGTCAAGATGCATCGGCTGAGGTATTTCAATATCAATATCACCATAAAAATAATCGCGCGGGATATTCAATTGGGTCGGGCCAAGCTCGGAATGAGCGCGGTCAAAACAACGGGCGGTATATTCAGCCATACGGTTGGGATTGTTGACATGCCCTTGATATTTGACAAATTCCTGAAACATAGGCAACTGGTTGGCTTCCTGAAAACCGCCTAGTCCCTGTCCCATTGTGCCTGTTTCCGGGGTAATCATCACCACTGGAGAATGCGCCCAATAGGCTGCCGCAATCGCGGTAACGCAGTTGCTGACACCCGGTCCGTTTTGACCAATAACCACCCCATGACGACCACTTACCCGAGAATAGCCATCCGCCATGTGTGCCCCGCCCTGCTCGTGGACAACCGACACCAAGCGAATGCCGGCCGGCGCGAATATATCCATCGCATCCATAAAAGCTGAACCCATAATACCAAAAATATTGGTTACGCCATGGGCAACAAGGGTTTCCACAAAGGCTTCAGAAGTGGTCATTTTTGTCATATCATTTTCTCCGAAAATTGTTTGAAAAATTTAATTCACTTTCCATAGTCTGCGAATCAACTCTGCTGTCTTGGGATCGTCTTTCTCGCCGCTCCCTGTTGTATGGGTAATTTGTAGCATTGCCAAAATAGGCTATGCTTACATCCGTAAAAAACTCTCCTAAACTTGTTGCGGCATAACTATTACGGTAGAGACCGGTTTTCATCGCACGTTGGTATGCCGAGCGAATCCGCCAGTTATCCCAGCCGAGCACTTTAGATTGATAAGCGTGTGTAAATTCGTGGAGTATTACCATCGGATACCGGTGTAACATGTATTTTGACTTTGCGTAGTTTTTGACAATTTTTGCGGGGATAACCTTTATGATATTCGCCAACTGCTCATCAATTATCATTAGATTTCGTTCGGTAGTTTCCGATTTGTATTTGTATTCTAAACCAAGCAACCTTTTATCGACTTTCACAGTCCATCCTTGAATTTGGCGCGTGTCATATTGCCATTTGCTGTTTTCCGTGTTGCCCACACAACCGGTTAAGCCCACAACTGCGATAAGTGCTACGATTTTTACGACTGTTTTCATTACTTAGTCAGCCCTTAAAAACATCTAAACAGTTTGATTTATATCAATAAAACAAACAAAACCATTAACCAAATCAACCGCTTTATGTTAGAATAACCGTTGTTTTCTGGTCGTTTTAGTTAAAAAATTATGCTGACTCCATCTACCCCAAACACAGGGCAACAAAATCTGTTTCATACCGAATTGTTCTCTCAATTAGACCCACGAGACCCTTTAATCCAATTAGCCAACGTCATCGACTGGAAGGTCTTCGAGGATGCATTTAGCAAACACTATTGCCACGATAACGGCAGACCCTCAAAACCAATACGCTTAATGGTCGGGTTGCTGATGCTCAAACAACTGGAAAACCTGTCCGATGAGAATGTGGTCTTACAGTTCAAGCGTAATCCGTATTATCAATACTTCTGCGGTTATCCAACCTACACCCCAAACGTGCCTTGCAATGCAACCGAACTGGTGCATTTTAGAAACAGAATCGGTGTCGCAGGTTTTGAACTCATTTTTAAGATGAGTGTGATGTTGCACGGCAAAAAAGCCAATGAAAACACTGTTTTGATTGACACCACCGTACAGGAAAAAAACATCACCTATCCGACTGATTCTAAACTAGCCATCAAAATTATCAACCGTCTCAACAAATTGGCGAAAAAACATGGCATCAAACAACGCAGAACCTTCGTAAAAGAAGTTAAAAACTGCCGCTTACGCATTCGCCACTTCCGCCATGTTAAAAAGCGCGCATCCGCTAAAATGGCATTGAAACGATTGCGAACGATTGCCCATATTCTAATCCGAGAACTACAAAGAAAACTACCCCAACACGGACTGCTTGAAACCTATCAACCAGACTTCTTGCTCTATCAACGGGTGTTGGCACAACAACCCAAAGACAAAAACAAAATTTATTCCCTGCACGAACCCCATGCTTATGTGATTTCTAAAGGCAAAGACCACAAACGCTATGAATACGGCAACAAAGTATCCATCGTCTCGGCCAAAGACAGTAACATCATTGTCGGCGTTGTCAGCCATAAGAAAAACCAGCATGATGCAAAAACCCTACCCGATGCGATAAAACAAGCCAATAGCAACAGAACAAAACCCATCAAACAAGCGGTCTGCGACAGAGGCTATTGTGGGGTTAAACAAGTGGGCGATACGGACATTATCCTGCCCAGCAAAGCCCTGAAAAAAGACAATCGTTATCAAAGAGATAAGAAACGCAAATTGTGTAAGCGACGGGCTGCCATAGAACCCATTATTGGGCATTTGAAATCCGATTTTAGGTTATCCAGAAACAGGCTTAAAGGACAAGTTGGCGATGAAATCAATGCTTTAATGGCTGCTTGCGCCTGGAATTTGAGAAAGTGGCTGGTTTTTTGTCACGTCTGCTATTTATGGCTTAAAAAAGCACGTTTTGTCCATATTTTTGGTAAAAAGCCCTTGGTCCATTTGATTCAAGGTTGATTCACGTTCGCTGAGCTGCCGCTTGAAATATATTTTTACTTGTTAGGTCGGTTTTTAAGGGCTGACTACTTATTCTATGTTTAATTTGCACACCAGAAATTGGTGTCGGGTGTTTAATCATGTGCCAACATAGGAAGCGCACCCTACTTATTCCTGCATGGGTGTTGTATTCGTAGAACACCCAACGTAAGTGGGTTCCTATGTTGACAAGATGTTGCTAGAATCTGATTAAGGATTTAAGCAATGCGGGAATAGTGTATTATTTATAATGGTGAATGCAATATTTTATAGTTAAAGTTAAGACCTTAAACGAGGAAATTACGTCCTTATTTAAGCGGTTGAGAGAGGTGGGGATAACGAAATCAGGCGTATCGTAATCGTTACGCCTGCAACGCTACGCTGGCTTCAACATAGTCATAGCCCAAATCCTCTGCCACTTCTCGACAAGTGATTTTTCCGGCATGGACATTCAAGCCATTACGCAAATGCGTGTCATCCAACATCGCCTGTTTAGCCCCTTTATTCGCCAAGGCAATCGCGAATGGCAAGGTAACATTGTTGAGTGCGTAAGTGGAGGTGCGCGGTACGCCGCCGGGCATATTGGCAACACAATAATGCACCACATCATCAACAACATAGGTCGGATCGGCATGGGTTGTTGCTTTTGATGTTTCACAGCAACCGCCCTGATCAATCGCTACATCGACAATGACCGAGCCTTGCTTCATGTTGGCAACCAGTTCTGCGGTAACCAGTTTTGGTGCTTCCGCACCCGGAATCAACACCCCGCCAATGACCAAATCGGCACTAAGAACGTGTTGTTCCAGCGCGTCAGCAGTTGAAAAAACAGTATTGGATGTGCGTCCAAAATGTTGCCAGTGTTTTTCGATGGCATCTGAATTATTGTCCAATACCCACACATCAGCACCCATGCCTACGGCGATATGACAAGCGTGGGTACCGACTACGCCAGCACCCAGAATAACCACTTTCGCCGGATCAACCCCCGGCACACCGCCGAGCAACATGCCCAATCCACCATGCGGCTGTTCAAGGCAATAAGCACCCGCCTGAATCGACATTCTGCCCGCCACTTTGGACATTGGCGCCAGCAAAGGCAGACCGCCATAAGCGGAAGTAACCGTCTCATAAGCAATACAAGTCGCGCCACTTTCTACCAAATCTTTGGTTTGTGCTGGATCGGGGGCCAGATGCAGATAGGTATAGAGTATTTGACCTTCGCACAACATGGCACGTTCTACCGCTTGGGGTTCCTTCACCTTGATAATCATATCCGCTTGTGCAAATATCTCTGGTGCAGTATCAAGAATGATCGCCCCAGCAGTCTGATATTCGCCATCCATAGCCCCAATACCAGAACCCGCATTGGTCTCAACAACAACCGCATGACCCTGCTTGGTCATTTCACGAACACTGGTCGGGGTCATGCCGACTCGATATTCATGGTTTTTAATTTCTTTCGGAATACCTATTAACATATCATTTCCTCATTGACGATTGAATCGTATTGAGCCTCATTGTTTGAAAGCGATTGATAAGCCATTGCTCAACAACCAGAAAAGGGGAATCCATCGAGGCAACACGGTAATAATTCCAGATTAATTGTCATAGTACCAAAACCAGCCACCTGACTAATCCAGACTCTAGCATGACAGCTCAGAAATCAAATCCAGCACAGGAAGTGATTCGAATTATCGATTTAAATAACAATGTCATCGGTAGCGTACCACGTTACTTAGATCAGCCCTTAAAAACCGACCTAACAAGTAAAAATCTCCTGAGTTTGACGGTTGATATTTAACCACTGATTTATAGATAAAAAAAATTAAGGCACTACAAAACGACTTTTCTACCAAAGTCAGCGTGTTTATTGGGCTGCCAGCTCTTGAGGAGAGACAAACCGTCGAAGTCAGGAGCAAGTAAATATCTGTTTCAAGCGACCGCTCAGCGAACATGAATCAAATGGATCAAGGGCTTTTACCCAGATCCGCAGATAGAAATCCCTAAAAGGTAAGGAGCCTTGGTGGTATAACGGTTTACACTAAAACCTTCCATCACCCAATGGGCTTGTCGGAAAATGGGGTTTTTAGCTTGTTGTGAATATTTAAGTCCTTGTTATTGGTTCTTCTGGCAACCTATGGGTATAGATTAAGTTTTCCACAATGAAACAGAATTGAAACGCGATAGTTTTCGAAGTTTCTAAATTCTCTGGCAGCCGATTTTATGGACTGAATCTTTGAATTAAATCCTTCTGCACTCGCATTGGTGATGTGATATTTCAGGTAAATCATTATGTTATCGAGATGGTTTTTTAGCATCTTGGCAACTGATATGACCGGCTTTAGACGTGAATGTGTCGCCCACCAGTACCCTTTCTTAAAGAACGATTGGGCTAGTTTATCATCGCAGTAAGTCCACAGCTCAAGCAACGTCTCTTTGATTGCCCAAGCTCGGGCGATCTTCAGACCTTTTGATTGAAGTGCGTAAAAAGTGGCTTTATCTTTTTCACTCCAGTTGTGGGGATTGTGTAACCATGTATAGCGAGACCCGACCAAATCATCGATACCAGCGGCTCTTAATGTTTCATTTTCTTTACGCCTGACTTCGTCAACCATGTTTGTAAGATAACTGACGATATGAAACTTGTCGTGAACAATGGCGACGTTCGGTAAAGTTGTTCCAGCTACCGTCATAAAGGGAACCCACATATCCACGGCAACCGCCGCTACTTCATTGCGTCTTTGCTCGGGAAGCATGGATAACAATGTGGTTGCCGATTCCTTCGTTCTATCTGCCACGACCTCAAGCACTCTGGACGCATTCAAATCGTACAGCAAGCTGACATAAGATTGCCCTTTGCGGAAACTTTTTTCATCGATGCCAATGTTTCACTTCCTCAACAGAGACTGTGCAAAAAACCAACATTCGTCGTTCCTGCGAAAGCAGGAACCCAGTAAAACAGCCGAACCCGCAAGGGTTTCCGCATGTAACGCATGCCTAGCGAGGGTTTCTTGCACTTCCTCAACAGAGCGTCTGTCCATCCCCCTTTTCACCACTCGGGATTGAATATGATGCACCTCATCCCACGATAAGCCAAGTAGTTTTGCGGCTTGTGTCTTGTTGCTACAAGCCGACAGCACATCAATAGCGAATCAAATAAATGCGTAAAGCGTACTTGCGTATCTGCCATAAGTACTTTCAGGCTTTTGATTCCATGCTCTTTACAATGAATACGCAGAACATAAGCACCGAGTGCGTCTTGAATTGCATCGTATCAATGTCGCCATGTGCGTTGCTCACGGTGGTCGTAAACCGAACAAAGGGCATTGCAGGTACTACACGTGCCTTTCGTTCCCTTTAGCCAATCTATCTGGATGATCATTGATTTGTCGGTCAAATTCGGCGTCATAGCCGTGATTCGCCATGGATCGCTAAGCCCCTAAAAGATACGTAACCAATGCAGTATCTTTCATTTGAATATCTCCATAAAAAATATATTTGTACACATTTTTGAGCATTGTTTGGCTTTTGCCCATAGGAAACTCAGGAGAACCGTCTATTTCAACGAATCATTTTTCGTGTTTGCTGACGGAAAGATCTTTCTGCACGAAGCAAATTAACTTCGATGCACTCTTGTTGCATCATTCCGGGTGTTTCCAACGTGAATCTGCCCAACTTGCCCGTTCGTATATCGGACAACAATACTTTCGCGGCACGATCTAAATTAACCTGTCCGCCTTTAATCAAACAACCCCGGCTTTTACCGATTTGTTGGAGTAACTGATTTTTGTCGGGTAATTCGCTCATGTGGTAACGTGTCATCACTCTTTGCGGGTGTGTTCGAATAAAGTAATCGGCGGCAAATGTAGCGATGTCAACATGAGAGATTGCCGTATCACGAATTGCGCCAGTTATCGCCAAACGATAACCACTCTGTCGGTTTTCTATCTTCGTCGGCATCAATCCTGGCGTATCCAACAACATAAATCCGGCTTCAATTTCAATAATTTGTTGGACTTTTGTTATGGCTGGTTGATCACCTGTTTTAGCAACCGTTTTGCCCGCAAGTTGGTTTATTAGTGTTGATTTACCAACATTTGGTAGCCCCATCACCATTGCCGTAATAGTTGATTTTGATGCGCCCATTTGATGATATAGTTGCCAGCATAGAGACGGAATCTCAGCAATCGCCTGCGCTTTTCGTACATCGGCGATCAGTATTTTGTTGTGTTGTTCGGATTCATAGTGTTGTTGCCATCGTGTTGTCAGCTGCGGGTCAGCCAAATCGCTTTTCGATAATATTTTCAGACACGGCTTGTGCCCACGAAACGATGTGAACATCGGATTTTCGCTACTAAATGGAATACGCGCATCCAATAGCTCGATACAGACATCGACTTTTTTGAGCATCGGCTTCATTTCCTTGACTGCCTTGTGCATGTGTCCTGGATACCACTGGATTGGGTTAGCTGTCATTTTGTTATGAATTATCGTATTTATATAAAGGCGAATTCGACTCATAAACGCACCACCGCCAACAAACGAGCATCTATGCCAGTATGCTCAAAAAACACCTGATTAGGGGTTTTAAATCTCAATCATTTTCTCGGTCGGGTGTTCAATTTATGAACGGCTATTTTAACCTCATTGAAGCGAACATTGGTCAGCTTCATTGATTTAGGAAGTATTGTCGTAACAAACCATTTGCATTTTCGTTTTGCCCACGCTCCCACGACCGGCAAGGCTTGGCAAAGTAACTTTTACACTTGATGCTCTTATTGATTTGTTGATGCCATGAGAACTCTTTACCATTGTCATAAGTGATCGAGTCCACCGCTTCGGCGACTGGTTCTAACATAGCGCGTATTGCTGCCAATACGTTTTCTTTGTGCTTGCTCTTGACAGGGTAAGCCAGTCTTAATTTAGATATTCTTTCATCTATCGTTACAATCGCTCCTTGGTGTGCCTTGCCAATCATAGTATCCGCTTCCCGATGCCCAAATACTTCACGATTATTGACCGCTTCCGAACGATCTTCAATACCAACACGATCAGGAATCCCGGTACGAGACTGTGCAAAAAACCAATATTCGTCATTCCTACCCCCTCATGCGTCAGTTGCTGCCGGGGGAGTTGTCCCAGCATTGCGATAACGCTACGCTGGTGGCTGTACGCCATCGCGGCAAAAGTGGTTAGAACGGGACATCAACTTTTGGTCAAAACGCGGGAAAACCACCGAAAATTCCTAGAACAAGTGCGGCTGGCACTGAATAGGTTTGAAGCACCGCCCATTTAACCCGATATAGAACAAGCGTAATGGCTTCTGCAGGATAGGTGCGTCCAAAATAACCAATTTAGCACTGACAATCCGCTGAGCAACGGTTTTTGAGTAAAACTCTCGGCAATATCTGCGGTAATTGCCAGCCATAAGACTTGAAAGAGAGATTCACAGGCTCTTGAAGCACTAGTGCCACTCTATCTGGGGATTTGGGTCAAATGTCCCTTTTTTATATTCATTATGAGGTATTGTTGTTTAAATACGGGTTAATGGTCGCCGCCAAGGATGGTCTGGTGCGGGTCTCCAAGTGGATTTTTGTTGTCGGTGAAGTGCTTGTCGGAAAATGGCGTTTTTAGCTTGTTTTGAATATTTAAGTCCTTGTTATTAAAAATTTTATTTTCTTAAAATTGGACTGATTTTGAATTAACCGACAAGCCCATGATGGATTGAATAACCGATATTCGGTCAAGTTCTGTCTGGCTCAATGCAATAATCTCCTCTGTCATAGCTCTCCTGAATAAGTTAAAAGGGGACATTTTAGCTTTGGGCTAACATATTGGACGTGAACATTGCTTTTGCTGGCACAAAATGTTATGTATCCACTTGGTGGTGTGCTTAAGCGGTTTAAGCTCCAGAGTGTTAACAACTTAGGTGGACTGTGCGAATGATGAACCAATATTCGGACGAATGCGTAGGAACTAAAATTGAAACTTACTAGAGGTAACAAGTTATGACAAGTATCGACAACGTCAACTCCAACATCGCGAATCGCGTGCAAAATGAGCCGGTTACTGCTGAACTGCAAAGCAAGTCGGCAACCCGGACCCCGCCCTTTGTGCCCGGTATGTCCCTGCCAGATGTCGTGACCAAGACGGGTGCGCCGTCCCTACCTGTACCCTCCAACAACATCAGTCATGAAGCGGCAGCTTTCGGTCTCAGTACGATGAGCCAGAATGTGTCTTTTGATTTCGCGATGTTTTCGGCACTCCTTATCAAAGTGGATCAGGAATCGGAAAAACTTGCCCGCGATCAAATAATTGCCGATGTTCAGAGTGTCGCCGATGAGATGGAGCAGGCAGCCACCGATATGGAGGCGAGTGCCGGTCTAGCTCTAGCCAGTGGTGTTATTTCGGGAGCAGCATCAATAGCGTCTGGCGGTATCAGCATTGGTGGTGGCATCAAAAGTTTCAAGATTGTATCCGCTGCGAAAGGCGATATATCGGACGGGGCAACCATGATGCTGTCGCAAAAGTCTCAGAGTATTTCTCTCAAGACACAAGGCTTGTCTCAGGGTGTCGCGGGACTCGGTCAGGTCACTTCTTCTGCCGGCAAGTTCGGGGCGGACTATATGCAGTCTCAAAGCAAGCGGGCTGATGCCTTGACAGAGCGCCGACGCGGAGAACTGGAAAGGGCGCGTCAATATGCGGACAATATACACAAAAGTACACAGTCAATGCAGCAGGCACTCGTTGAGGTGGAGCAAATGAGAAACCGCGCTTCATCAGAAATCATGACCGCCAAGGTGTAACGGCAGCTGTTTTCCGATTATGTCAAATCTCATTGGTACTACAGGACAGGTTAATCAACAAGCCAGCCAGTCTCATGTTCAGTCAAAGCGGTCATTACAGAGCGGCACTTTTCGTGGTGAACGAATAACACGAGCCGAAAATCCGGTAGCCAAGTTGGCTGATGCGGCAGAGGAACTTAGTTTCGGTCAGAGTGAGCGGGTCGAGAGCAAGCTGGCTAAACGGCGCATTAAATCTGGACACGGTAGCATGTCTTTGGCGATGGAGCTGGCGGAAAAGTATCAGCAACAGGTGCCGGATGTAGATAAGGACGAACTCGACAAATTCTCCGCCCAGTCTCTAGCACAAGGTAGTAGTGCTAGCCCCGAGTCCCTGCGTCAAGACGCTCGTAAGGCTTTTCCCGACAAGACCCACCAGTTCATCGCCCTTTCCTACGCCCGTGACCAAGCGCAGGCTCAGGGCAAGGATTCGCAGCTGGTGGCAGTGCTACAAACCGCTTGCGATCAAATGATGAAGGAAGAAGGCCCAGCCATTCAGTCTGGTCTCAATATTTCCGCAGTAGCGCAACGCTATGTTGACCAGGGAATGTCTGATACCCAAGATCTTCGAAACTTGTACCGGGACGTGGTGTTGGACTATGGCACAGTGGTAGAAGCATATGACCGAGTGACAACACAATACCCGCAAAAACAGTTCCCTTCGGCGGTTAGCTTTCTGTTGCAATCGCTGTCTGTTGATCTGGATGCCAGTAGTCAGTCTATGTCCAAAGTTCATCTCAGGCAGGTTATAGACGATATGGGCAAGATGAAGACCTTGTCCAGCATATACGGGCAGTGTGAAGATTTACTGAATCGGGTACGAAACAACTATGCAACAGTGCGTAATGATGTCTCCACCCATGACATGATGAAGGAAGTGTTGATTGCTCAAGATAAGGGATGGCAGGGGGGTAATATATTCACCGATTTGCCAGACAGGCTGGGTATTCGTGCAGACGAACCAGCGATTTATTTTATGCGGGGGTTCAAAGAGGTATTACGCTTGATGCCACTCAAGATATTCAACGACGACTCGGTCAAACGAGACCGCACCTTGCAGTCAGTGCAGCAATCTATGGACACCTTAATCGACAACGAAGAGCTTGCCAATGAGTAGTGAGGCAGGCATTATCTGGCAACGTGACGCGCTGGCGAATTTCGCCCGTGCTCAGAGTTTCCGTGAGTTTGCCGATGACGGTGCTGACACATACAACTTTGTGGTCGGTGACAACAAATACCTCTTGGACATAGAGTGCGTAGATGAAGGCATTGTGTTGGCGGTGTTTCGGGAATTGCCGATACGACGAAAAGTAGAGAAAATATGCCTGCTACTGCGCAGGTGTAGCTATGACCAGTACCTGCCGTTTCTGGTACAGTCCGGTTTGGAGGGAGATAACACCCTAGTTTTGGCAGTGCACCTAGAGCAGAGTCAGGCAAACCAGCTAAGCAAGGTTTTTGAGTTCATCTGTGAGCTCTATACAGATGCTGGATTCTAGATTTATGTCAGGTTGTCGCACATCAATGGACGCAAATATGAAATTTGATATTCTAGCTGGGGTGAATCCCAAAGCGGTGACTTCTGTACTATGGACGAGTGGTTTATTCCCATGTTTCATAAGTGATGAAGTCGAATATTTGTCCGAATTCCGATCTTTGCAGTGTGACACCGTAGTACTCGGTAAAATACTGCAACCAAATAGAGGTTAGCCGTGACGACAATTTCAATCAATACTGGCATTGAGGGTATTTCCTACCAGAGTTATGGAGTGATACGCAAAAGCGACTATCCTAGCAACAAGGTTTATCTGCCCCTCAATGCCTCTATCCCCTCTCACATTGATGATGTATTTGACATGCAGGTTAGTGACCGTTTGTTGAACAAAGAGTTGGCACCCAAACGCATCGACAAGGGCGTGACTGTACCCTGCAATTACAGCCGCCTGTTCGATGAACTCGAAAATATCGGAGCCCAATGCAGTCCAGATCGAGAACAAGATAAGCAGGCTGTACAAGCTACCCTGACACTATTTTCGACGCTGAAAAGCGACTTTGCAAGCATGAGATTAGGGCGTGAAACCCTTATCCGTGGTTAACCGATGACCGAAGCAATCGCAGAGCAAGACACTACCCGCGGTGACACGACCTTGAACCAGCAGCACATCGGTTGGTTGTTGGTGGTTGCCCATACCTTTCAAGAACAGGATATGCCCGACCAAGCTGCCACTATATTGAACTTTCTACGCGTGTTTGAACGCGACAACGGCGAGTGTTTGAAACTGCTTGCCCTGGTACATTTCAAGCTGGGTGATATGGAACTGAGCGAGAAATACATTCAAGAGGCACTGAATTTGCCCCTGTCCGAGCAAGAGCGCGCCGCCCTGTTTTTGCTGCGGACGCGGGTAATCGACCGTAGCGGACAGAATCCACAAGCATCCTTCCAGAGCTATATCGAGCAACTAGCACGTCTGCAGGGTGCTTGATATGAACCGTTTGAACCGCAGCAATTCTCAGGCATTTCTCTACAAAATCACTCAGCGCAAAGATATACTGCTAGCCGTTTTGCTGGTTGCCATCATTTTCATGATGATTCTGCCACTACCTACTGAGCTGGTGGATGTGCTCATTGGTACCAGCATGGGCATCGCCATTATCCTGTTGATGCTGGCGGTTTACATCTCCTCGGTCGGTGAGTTCTACGCTTTCCCCGCGGTTTTGCTCTTGTCCACCCTGTTTCGCCTAGCATTATCCATTACCACCACTCGATTGGTTCTGTTACAGGCGGATGCCGGCAAAATTGTCGACACCTTCGGCAATTTTGTTGTTGCTGGAAATCTGGTAGTTGGTTTGGTTATATTTCTGATTATCACCATTGTGCAGTTTCTGGTCATCACCAAGGGGGCTGAGCGGGTCGCAGAAGTCAGTGCCCGCTTCTCGCTTGATGCCATGCCGGGCAAGCAGATGAGCATTGACGGAGACATGCGGGCTGGTGTTATCGACATGGCTGAAGCCAAACGCCGCCGTGAGAAAGTGGAAAAAGAAAGCCACCTTTACGGCTCCATGGACGGTGCCATGAAGTTCGTCAAGGGTGACGCTGTTGCCGGTCTTATCATCACTGCCATCAACCTCATCGGAGGTTTGAGTGTAGGGGTGTTCCAGCGTGGCATGGACGTGGAGGAAGCCGTACAGGTTTATTCCATTCTCACCATCGGAGATGGCTTGGTGGCACAGATTCCCGCCCTGTTAATCGCCATGACCGCAGGCATTATCGTCACTCGAGTCACTACGGACGAAACCGAGAACCTGGCCAGCGATATCGGCAAACAGGTAGGCGCACAGCCGCGTGCCCTGATAGTGGCAGCCTGTTTAATGGCTGCCTTCGCCCTCATTCCGGGTTTCCCAGTAACCACTTTTTTGGTATTGGGTGCTATCGTTGGTGGTAGTGGTCTGATGCTGATTATGAAAAAGAAGCGTGGTCAGGAGAGTGCTGGTAAGCTGGACTTCTCAGCCATGCAGCAGGCTTCGACAACCAGTAACCAACAGAGCGTGCAGAATGTGGGCTCCCAATTGTCTGGACAGGAAGAAGTTGCGCTGAGCGTGCCCCTGATGGTCGATATCGACGCGAAGTTGCAGGACAACAACATCATCGATCTGCACCAACTCAACCAAGAGGCACTAAAGGTGCGTCGTGCACTCTATCTCGATCTCGGCGTGCCTTTCCCTGGTATACACCTGCGCTTCAACGAGAACATCCGGACGCCCGGTCAATACTCCATCCTCATGCAAGAAGTGCCAGTGGCAACGGGCAAGTTGCGTCCCGGTTATCTACTGTACGCCGACAATGTAGAAGATCTCGGTGTCATAGGGCTGGAATACGAAGCAGAAGAACAGTTTATCCCGAATATTGATACTATATGGATTGCGGAGGAGCAACGGCAACAGCTGGACAAGCTTGGTCTATCCTACATGGAACCGCCCAGCATCCTAGCCTGCCATCTATCGTATGTTCTAAAACGCTACTCGGACGAGTTTATCGGCATTCAGGAAACCAACTACCTGTTTGAGCAGCTACAGCCGGTATTCCCAGATCTAATCAAAGAAGAGCAACGAGTATTGCCGATTCACCTGACTACGGAAGTATTTCAGCGGCTGGTCAACGAGGACATTTCCATTCGCAATATCCGTTTGATACTGGAGTCCCTTGTAGAATGGGGGCAGAAGGAAAAGGATCCTGTCTTGCTGACGGAGTATGTTCGCGGTAGCCTCAAGCGTTATATCAGCTACAAATATGCCAGCGAACAGAATATTCTGTCTGCCTACCTGCTAGACCATGATTTGGAAGAAACTATTCGTGGTGGTATTCGGCAGACCTCCTCGGGTAATTATCTGTCCCTGAATCCAGAGGTTACTCGCCAGTTTATTGAGTCAAGCAAACAGGCAGTGGGCGACATCTCTAGACGTCATCACAAACCGGTGTTGGTAACGGCGATGGACATTCGTCGCTATGTACGCAAAATGCTAGAAATTGAGCTCTACGATTTGGCAGTGTTGTCCTTCCATGAGCTGACGCAGGAAATCACCGTACAGCCTCTTGCTAAAATCAACATTTAGGATACACTAGAAAGTGCTGTGAGTACCAACCATAGATTGCGTTCACAAACTAACCACCGAACGCACAAACAACCACCGAGTAGGAGTATAACAATGTCCGAACAAGATCAACACCAAAGAGAGGTTGCCCTTGATAGCATGATGACGGAAGGTCGGCAATTAGTAGAGCAACTCAGAGAGATGGCGACCAATCTTAATGCTTCGCTGGGCGAAGTCTGTGACAAAAACGCCATCAGTGATTTTTTAGACAGCGATCAATGTCCAGAAGATTTGCGCCAGATGGCAAAGGAAGACCTTGAGAAGTTAATGCAGGAACTGGAGCAGGAAGAGCATGCCCTGGCCTCTGAAAGTCACGGGTCAGTTAGCCAAAATAGCATGAGAAAATCAAGACCTAGTATGGACAAAATCTGACTTGTCTGATGGCTGTACTATACCGCCATCGACAACAAGAATACGCTTAACTAATAAGTTGTCATGACCCAAACTTGGTTATAGATATGAGATATTTGCACGATAGGTTTTTTATCTTTGGTGTCAAAAGCGGTCTCAATCGGTCATTTGTATAAACTCCCTCATTCCCGCGCACTTTTTCTAATCTAGCAAACAAAATGCACGGCTCGTGCAAAGGGTTCACAATATCTAATCAGGTGGGATTTGTTTTTTCTAACGAGGGACAAAACAATAGGGAAAATGATTAGGGTGCTAGCGGCATGTTTTTGCTTGCTTTTGGAAGGAGAATAGTGTAGGTTTTGGTTGTCTTGTGATGTCTGGAGTAAGCAGTTTTGGCATCGCCTTTGTTATATAATCAAAATTACGAGGATTTTACCAATGAAATCAATTGATTACCACACAACCAATAAACTTGGGCTTCTCGCCTGCTTGTTAGCGGCTTCTGTCACCCTAACTGCCTGTGGAGGTGGCGGTGCTTCTGTCAGTAGAGGCGGTGAAAATCCTGTGCCCGACGGCGGTGATGCCGTTAGTGGCGGTGATGCCGTTAGTGGCGGTAGCCAGGCATTGCAGACATCGGAAATCCAAAAGAACATCGCCACTGCTGCTACTGCCGAACCGAAGGAAGGTAGCGTTGTGCAATCCTCAAATGTTGAGAGTGGCATCACCGCAGATTCCGTAGAAGTGGGCGTAACTTATAATAGTGAAAGCGAACAATGGGCGTATCGTGCGACAAAAACCGCGGGTATGGGCGGTGGAATAGGTGCGACAATCAGTAGCACCAGCGATGAAGTGCTGGACAGGGGAAATACGCCAAGCAACAAATTTGTAGAACTGTATAAAAAACTCCCGCATGGGCGGTTGTGGGTTGATATTTATACAGACAATACGCCAGTTATCGGTAGTGCCCCCAGTGGTATTGTGGATGTGCCCATTGGTAGCATGGTTTTAAGTGGGGGTATTAGCATTAGCTCTGGTGGTAGTAGCAGGTTAGGTGGAAATTTTAACGGTCAAGTGGGAACCCTTTCATGCCCTGTTGGATGTAGAATTGTTGGCGGAATAACCACTGCAGGTGCTTGGACATTTACACCTGATTCTGGGGGTTCCGCTGGATCCGTAGTCGTAGTAACCCAAGACACCGATTATCTAGCGGGCGGACTTTGGGTATATGTCCCGGACAATGCCAGCAGCCTAGCAGACTACGAATATGGTGTTTTCGTTGACGGCAACGATAAGTTTATGCAAGCAAACCTGGCAGGATTGACTGGTACTGCGGAGTATGTTGGGGATGACGGCGTGACTGGCGTATTCGCTGACGAAAGCACGGGGGAAACACTTTCTTTAATGCCGATGTTCGTTTAACTGCTAATTTCGGTAATGACTCCGTAGCGGGAACGATTAGCGGAGTCATTAATAATGTCATGGATGGCAACTCTCCTATTGCTGGAAACCCCGTACTCATGCTGAATGTGGCTATGCCCGACACTGGTAGTAGTCTCTTCACTGGAGACACCAGCATGACTTTCAAAGAGGAAACTTACGCAGGCAAATGGGGCGGCCAGTTTTATGGCAACGGCGACACCGCAACCGACCATCCCGGCTCGGTCGCCGGTACTTTCGGTGCCTCAATCGAGAACGGCGAGAGGAGCCTTTTAGGTGTCTTCGGGGCTTATAAAGACGAAGAATAGTAATCCATGCCGCAGTAAGTAATCAGGCAGTCGTTGCCAATCTTTTTGTTGGCGGCTGCCTGTTATGGTTCGCTCGGCGTGTTTGGTGCTGGTAGCATTATTGTTGACAGTGCTTTGTGCACCCGCATCTGCCCAATTGTTAGATCGCTCCGGCTCATCCGAGCGTTCGCATTTATCGCAAGACCCGCTGGTTAATCAGGCACGGACGCTGATTGGCAATGAACAGCATCAAGCGGCATTGGAGGTATTACGCCCCTTGCTCGCCGCTCAATCTGCAGATAAACGCGCCGATATTACCGATATTCGTTTCCTCGTTGGCTTGTCTGCTATCGCGGTCGCTAGTCAAAGCGATAACCCAGCGAAAACCGACTTATTGCGCGAAGCCATCGCCGCCCTGCGCGCTATTTTAATTGATCATCCACAGTTGACGCGGGTGCGTTTGGAATTAGCGCGGGCGTTTTTTCTCAAGGGCGATGATGATTTGTCGAAAACTCATTTTGACCGTGTCATCGCCGGCGACCCACCCGCGCCAATGCTCGCCAATATCCGCCGTTTCCTGCATGTTATTCGTGCCCGCCGCCGCTGGAGTGGTTATTTTTCATTCAATATTGAACAAAATGACAACCTCAACAGTGGCACCGAAACCGAAGTGGTTTATCTGTTCGGATTGCCTTTTACACTGAATGAAGGCTCCCGTCCACGCTCGGGCAACAGCATTGCATTTGCCGCTGGTCGGGAATATCAACAACCGCTCGGGGAACATTTACGCTGGCGTTTTGGGGTTGACGCAACCCACCATAAATACCGCAGCAATGACGCTGACCAAACTAGCCTGTCTTTACGCACCGGCCCACGTTGGTTGACATCACGGCGTAGCGAATACGGTTTGCAAGCGACTGTCGGGCAACAATGGGTTGCCAGCAAGCGCAACAGCACAAATTATGGTTTGCGTTTTAACGCCCGCCATCAGTTGAGCCGACAGCTTGGCATCAATGGTCAGGTATCGTGGAAAAGAACCGAGCCAATCGGTGGTTCAGATAGCATTGATGTCGGCTATTCGCTCAACGCCACATATCTGTTCTCACCATTGCTGCAAGGCAGTGCCGGCATTGGATTGTCGCATAGCCGCCCACAACCGAAACGCCCAAATAGCGGTAGTTGGAGTCGCAGTTTTAATCTTGGGTTAAACCGAATTTTCTCGCGTGGCTGGACCGTGGGCAGCAGTTTTGCATGGTCGCAAACCCGACACGGTAGTAATGTGCAGGGCACGGCACAACCTCAAAGCCAGCTTCAACGCCAGCGGGATCGCAAGCGTGTTGCCCGCTTATTCCTGCTCAATCGCGGTTTCACTTTGTTCGGTTTTAGCCCGCAATTCATTGTTGCTCATGAGCGGCAACAATCCAATTCCCCCCGACATGTTTATCAACGTACCCGCTTTGATTTGCGCTTCGTACGCCAGTTTTAACATTATATTCTACCGTTATTCATTTTCAGTTTTTAATCCTGCTCGTCATCACCTAAATCGCCACTAATGCATTGCTCCCAAATAGGGAATAGTGTAGGAGCTATCAATATGGAAACCCTGACCAAAACTGGTATTTCCTTGCTCATTCAGCAAAACCAGCAAAACGAGAGTCGTATCCAAAATCTCTGCTATGGCGTAATTAGTACGCATTCTGCGAAGAACTTGATGCTTTGCCGTGCATCCGGATTCTGCCCAAGTACCGAGGCGCAAGCCCACGGATGCCGCTCCATAGACTGAGCAAATGTGGTGGATGCACTAGCAAGAGCGACAGCATCAATATGAAAAACTTGAATTCACATAATAAGTGTAACACTCCTAAGTATCAGCCAAAGGTACACTCGTACTCTTTATAACTGAGCAGAAAAAAGGAATACAACATAATATCAATCATTTGGCTGGACACGAAATATACCGCATTGGGTACATTGAGCCAGGACATCTACTTGAAAGCCGTTGTAGTCGCCCATAAAATCGGACCTTTATATGGTAAAAAGCAAGCTAATGGAAACCAACACGACAAACAAGACAAACAGGGCGATCAATGAAGTATTCCTGCCAGCCACTCGGCATGCGGGTGTGGGGATACATTTTGCGTCATTGCCGGGGGCTTATGGTATCGGTGATATTGCCGACAATGCCTTGGCGTTTATTGAGACTCTGGCGAAAATGCAAATCGGGGTATGGCAATTTCTGCCGACCGGGCCGACGGCTTACGGTGATTCCCCCTATCAACCGCTGTCGGCATTTGCTGGCAATGAGAATTTAATTGGCATTGAGCCGTTACTACGCGCTGGATTGATCAATGCCGATGCGGCGAAGCCACTGCTATCGTTGCCCACCGAATTTGTTGATTATGGGCGGCTTATTGCGCTAAAAAAAGGCTTGCTCGCGATGGCTGCCGAGTGCTTTAATGAGCGTGCCGAGGCAGGTTTGAAATCCGCTTATGCGGCATTTCTGCATTGCCATAATCAGCTCTGGTTAGACGATTATGCCCTCTATCGGGTGTTAAAAACCAAACACAGTGAGCGTGCGTGGACTCAATGGGAAACACCTTATCGATGCCGTGATGTGGCGGCAATCAACCGGCTACGGGCGACCTCGGCACTTGAGATTGAGCAGGTTAAAATTATCCAATTCCTGTTCTATGAGCAATGGCGTACCCTTCGTGCCGTTGCGCGGCAACACAATATTCGGTTGTTTGCGGATATGCCCATCTATATCGCCCTGGACAGTGCCGATGCGTGGGCGCATCCGCAATTATTACGCATTGACGATGGGCAACCAACCCATGTTGCCGGTGTGCCACCCGATTATTTCAGCGCAGATGGACAGCTCTGGGGTAATCCGCTGTATGCTTGGGATTATCATTGTGCGAGTGGCTATCAGTGGTGGATTGAGCGATTGCGCCATGCTACGATGATGGCAGATATGGTCAGAATAGATCATTTTCGCGGATTCGAGGCGTATTGGGCAATCCCTGCCGATGCCAAAACCGCCCGCCACGGCGACTGGCAAACGGGTCCCGGCGATGGGCTTTTCAATGCGTTGCGTGGCGCGCTTGGTCAACTAGCGATTGTGGCAGAAGACTTAGGCGTGATTACGCCTGAGGTGGACGCATTGCGGCTTCGGCACCACATCCCCGGCATGAAGGTATTGCAGTTTGCAGTCGAAAACCCGGATTTTCAGCTTTCCGACATCCCAGCACAGTGTGTCTGCTATACTGGGACTCACGATACCAACACAACTATCGGTTGGTTCCGCGGCGACCATAACGATACGCGCAGTATGGCGGAGTCTGCCGCCACTCGTGCAAACGCTTTGCGATTCACCAGAGGGCAAGCAGAAACCATCCATACTGACATGATTAGATTGGCTTTTTCCAGCGATGCGTGCTTAGCGATTGTGCCGATGCAGGATTATCTCGGTCTCGGCGGTGAAGCGCGTTTGAATGTGCCGTCCACCACAGATGGCAACTGGAGATGGCGATTGCAGTCCAGCCAGCTAAGCCCTCGTCTTTGTGAATCGGTTAAAAAAATGGTACATGAATCTGCTCGGATTTAAGGGATTGGTGTTAAAAATAAGTCTATTTTCAATTTTGTCCGGTCGTCAATGTAGAATCGCATAGGGATGATATTTGTAGCCCAACCAATAGCCATAAACCTAACTCTCCATAGGAGGCAAAAGGGTAAGAATCTCTCTTTCAAGTCTTATGGCTGGCAATTACAGCAGATATTGCCGAGAGTTTTACTCAAAAACCGTTGATCAGCGGATTGTCAGTGCTAAATTGGTTATTTTGGACGCACTTATCCTGCAGAAGCCGTTACGCTTGTTCTATATCGGGTTAAATGGGCGGTGCTTCAAACCTTTTCAGTGCCAGCTGCACTTGTTCTAGGAATATTCGGTGGTTTTCCCGCATTTTGACCAAGAGTTGACATCCCGTTCTAACCACTTTTGCCACGATGGCGACCAGCCGCCAGCGTAGCGTTATCGCAATGCTGGGACAACTCCCCCGACAGTAGATGACGCATGAGGGAAAATAAATTGTAGAAGAGTGCGGAAATTAAAAGGTACAGTGCATTGGCAGCAAAATCTGAACACGGCAGGGTGTCGCCGCCAAAATCCAGATTCAGTTCCTTGATTCGGTTCTCGCTGTCCTCGCCATTGCCATATTAGTCATATTGGGCAGTGGACAATCTCGCTATCGCTTAGTCCATCCTGATTGGTGGCCGATTAGTGGCAATCGCACGATAAATATAAGCACCCGAGTTTATTTCCTCTGTGCTATCGGGTGAACCTAAATCCAGACTCGTTTGACCTATAACGGCTGTTCTCTGAATGATCGAGGTGAAGGCTTTTGCATAGTCACCGATACAGAATCTGGTGCGGTAGGTATCCTGACCACTGATCGCTTTGCCTTTTTTATCGAGGAAGGGTATCCAGTCCGAAGCACTTACCACCGCTATCTGTGCACGCATAGCCGCACTGGTCTTGGCTTGAATGGCATACTCGATGCCTTCCGGGCTTGTCGGTTAATTCAAAATCAGTCCAATTTTAAGAAAATAAAATGTTTAATAACAAGGACTTAAATATTCACAACAAGCTAAAAACTCCATTTTCCGACAAGCCCATTAAGGGAGTTCATTACTTGATCAGCAGCCAATAAACCGGCACGAGCGGTGAGTAAATCGTTCGTTGTATCGAGTTTATATGGTGGCATAGTCATAAGCCTTGAGTTGTTGTACACCCATTGGGTGATGCAAGGTTTTAGTGCAAACCATTATACCACCAAGGCTCCTTACGTTTTAGGGTTTCTATCTGTGGATCTGGGTCTGGAAGCGGGACTTTAGTCCTGCCTGCTTATGATTGGCGCGGATAAGGCTAAAGCCGCACTTCCGACAGTCACACTCACTTCACCACTCATCAGTTTTGGTAATAAAATATCGCGCAAGTTTTCAAGGGTGTTGATTTGTGCTTGGTTGGAAATGATTTTATCATCAATGGGTTTCGCTGTTGCTTGAAACTTTTTAATCAATTTGATGGGTGGAACCATAATCTCAATGTTCTGAAAATCACTTTTACTGATTGAGCCAAATACTGTTCCTGTTTGATTGTATTGTTGTATTTCTTTTATCAGGGACATCATTTTAAAATAGGTGTAGGTGTAAAATGAGTTGTCATTTTTATATCTAAAGGTAGCAACACCTCGACCAATACAGCACTTTTCTTTTGCCATGTTTTGTTCGCCGACAGGAGCGCGAACGCTAATTAACGTGTCGTACTTTTCTGCGAATCGTTTCGGTTGGGTCGTATAAATTCTGTTTGCGGGGAAGCGAAAACCAAAATCGGCATTTCCCTGAAACATGGGTATCCCGTTTTGCTCTTCGTTATATGATTTTCCGGGCGGTGATTGACCCATTATGAAGTCAAACTCATCGGGAATTTTTCCAACCTCCCACTCGGCATCGGCTTGTTCGACAAACCATTGGCGGAACAGGGTTTGTGCCATGTTTTCTAATGTTTTGTTTTGGCGGTGGAGCAGGTCTATTTTGTCGTCGAGGCTGGATAATACTTCGGCAATGGCTTTTTGTTCGGGAAGCGGGGGGAGGAAAACAACATGATTTTTCAAAATGTCTGTTTTTAAATTAGTAAATATTGTCCCACTTCCTTTTGACAATATTGACGCTCTTTCTTTCAGAATAAGATAGTACAAGAACATTTTATCAACATTTTTTATTTCTCGAAGCAACAACCAGCCGTCATGAATACATGCTCGCATTTTCATAAATCGAGGTAGTCCTGGTGTTGCACTGTTAGAAACGATGAAGTCCCCAGAGTAAACTACTCTGCTTTTTAACTCTCCCTCAGGCTTTATAAATTCTTTTGTTTTTGTAATGTATCGAGAATTAGTTGCAGTGGCATCAGCTATTTTTACCCAAGGCGTTCCTGTTGGTGTAATGTAATCATGGATAGGACGTGGTGACCCTCCGCGCGTAATCTCTGCAACATCCCCCAGCTTCACTTCCCGCCAGCCAGTCAATTTATTTTTCTCCTGCAACACCACATACTGCTTTTTAATATTCGTCTTAAAATTATCGGGTATTTCATCCTAGTTCATTACATCAAGGGCTTGTCGGTTTGGCTATTTTACTGGGTTCCTGCTTTCGCGGGAACGACGATATTGGGTTTCTTGCACAGCCTCTTTCGCAGGAACGACGAATGTTGGTTTTTTGCACAGTCTCTAATATACCGCTTTCCTCCCAACGTCATTGTCAATTTTTCATGCCTAAAGCCGTATTCTGCTTTCCAGCAGAACTTTATGGTTGGAAGTGCCATTACCCTCATGCCACTCACCAACAATATTCATATCAAACCGCGTGTTCCACTTCCAGTGTACCCCTAATCGATAGCTTCTGCGGGTAGTACCATTACCCTCACTCCGCTCGCCAACAATATTCATATCAAACCGTGTACTCCGCTTCCAGTGTAGCCCTAACCGATAGCTTCTGCTATCGCCAAGCGTCATTTCAGCATATGGCAACAATAACCCGTGCCCATCAGGTGCGGACAACCCATAGCCTAAATACGCATCCATGCGTACACCGTCATCATGATTGCCACCTCTGTCATCGCTATCAAGCAAACCATGTCGCCATATCTCACTCATACGGCTGTCGGTATTGCCATAACTTGGACTCAATTTGAACGATAGTCCACGTTCATCAGCACCAGAATCCAAACTAATCACCCCTTGAACACCCCATTCCTTATAGTCATCTCGCCCCAACAAAGTGCGCGTCTGACTCCACATCGCCAAGCCCGTAATGGGATTATCGTAGTGCATTGTCATGCTCAGCTCGACTCCCGCACCCGTATCACCATCGCCACCGTCATAGCGCAACCCTATTCCCGCCACCTGATTGAACACGCCGCCCGTGCCCAAATGATATTCATCATCGACCTCCAACAATAGTCGTAGCCGTTGGCTGGCAATATCTTGCTCGGCAATCCTTGCACTCTCATTAATGCGGGTGTGTACCAGCACAATGTCACTCTTCACACTCACGCCTGAGGCTTGCGATAACGGCTTCTCGACCCCCATCAACAATGACAATAAATCGGTATCGGTAGTGCTAATAACATCATTCTCCTCAATGGCGAGGTTACCCCGACCATAGCCCGCACTGCCCCACAGCTTGACATCACCACTCAACCACGCCATATACGGATGTGCGCTGGTTACCTGATGGGTGTATTTCCCGCTTTCACCATCCAGCGTATAATCGACATCGCCCTCGCTCCAAGACACCAACCCACCTACCAGCAAATCATCATGCACACGCTTGTCAACACCGAGTTGAACGCTGATCACCTCACCATGCCAGTTAAGCGCACCATGCTCATCTGATTTACTATCTAGCCCGGTGTACTCACCACTGCCCCACACCGTCGCGCCAAAACCATCGCCGTCCCCTGAATTCAGCGACATCACAAAAGACGAGTTACCTAACATTCGCTTCCAGTCCAGCGTCTCGTCTTTCAGTGCCTTGATATAAGTCGGCAATTTCTGATCGACCGTGTTCTGCATACTATCCAATGCCGACTCTCCATCAAGTTGTATCGAACTCCCGTCCAGCCGATAACTTGTTATGCGCGGCGCATTCGAGAACTCTGTATCAACACGGTGTTCCACCGATACCGCACTATTGGTAATTATAGTCTGTGCAAGACGCGGCATAATCGCCTTGTTCAATTGCTTGTTCTTGATACGTTTTTCGTTTGTTATCGCATTGACGGTAATGGAGACCGTATCGGCGACCGAATCGATGATTCCGTCATTTACCGTCAGCGAAAATATCAATACCGTATTTGTCAGCAACCCTATCGGTGCCGTGAACTTCGGCATAACAGTATTGGGATTCGTCATGGTCATGCTCATGCCATGTGTCTGTATCCAAGCATAGGTCAGCTTGTCGCCGTCAGGATCAGAACTACCACTGCCGTCCAGCGTAACTACCTCCTCCTCGTCCACCGTTTGTGCCAATCCGGCATGAGCAATAGGGGCTTCGTTAGTATTGGTTACAGCGATGGTCACTATTGCTGTGGCTACACGACTGCCATCACTGGCACTAACAGCGAGTGAATAGGATGGCGTTGTTTCATGGTCTAGTTTGTTATTTCCATTCACCGTGATTACGCCAGTGGCTGAATCGAGGGCAAAAGCATTACCGCTATTACCAGTGGTAATTGAATACGTTAATGTATCCTTATCGACATCGGCTCCGATTATGGTTCCAACCGTTACGCCATTGCCTGCATTTTCAGCAATCGTAAATGTGCTGCTCGCGATGGTTGGGGCTTCATTGACTTCCCGCTTAAATTTGCCAGCGTGTTCGGTAACGGTGATGCTGAATGTTGAAAGTGAAGCAGTCAGCGTGCCATCAGAAACCGAGATAACAATGCCAGTTGTGGTGCCAATATGAGCGTTCGTGGGTCTGCCCGCTAATATTCCTGTTGCCGTATCAAAGGCTGCCCACGTTGGTGTGTTGGTAATGGTATAGGTCAGCGTATCGCCATCATCATCAGCACCTGTTGGTGTGAATGAATAGGCGGCATCTTCGGCAACAGTGGTAGTGGGTCTGCCCGTAATTGTTGGCGTATCATTCACATTGGTGACTACCAAATCAAAGGCTGGGAGAGAATCTCTTAAACCCCCATCAGTCACTGAGATAACAATATCAGTGGTAACACCTACATCGACATTAGTTGGTGTACCGCTTAATGTGCCCGTTGTATCACTGAATGTTGCCCACGTTGGTTTGTTGGTAATTGAATAGGTCAGCGTGTTTCCATCAGCATCAGTCGCAGCGGGGGCAAATGAATAACGACTATCTTCTGCAACCGTTGTGTTTGGTATGCCAGAGATTATTGGTGCTTCATTAACATCGACTACGGCTAGGCTGAATGCCGGAAGTTGTGCTGATGCGACACCATCCGTCACCGAGATAACAATCCTTGTTGTTGTCGTTCCTACATCGGCATTGCGGGGTGTGCCGCTTAGTGTGCCAGCTGCCGTATCAAATGTTGTCCACGTTGGTTGGTTGCTAATTGAATAGGTCAACGTATCCCCGTCATCATCAGTCCCTGTTGGTGTGAATGAATAAGGCTCGTCTTCTAAAACAATGGTGTTGGGTATGCCCGAGATTGTTGGCGTATCATTGACATTAGTAACGGCTAAATCAAAGGCAGTCAGCGACGCGGTGGCGACACCATCCGTCACCGAAATAACAATATTAGTGGTAACACCTACATCGACATTGGTTGGTGTACCGCTGAGTGCGCCTGTTGAATCACTGAATGTTGCCCAACTTGGTGTGTTGGTAATTGAATAGATCAGCGTGTCGCCGTCATCATCAGCACCTGTTGGTGTGAATGAATAGGCGGTGTCTTCGGCAATAGTGGTACTTGGTCTGCCCGTAATTGTTGGCGTATCATTGACATTAGTGACTACCAAATCAAAGGCTGGGAGAGAATCTCTTAAACCCCCATCAGTCACTGAGATAACAATCCCTGTTGTTGTCGTTCCGACATCACCATTGCGGGGTGTACCGCTGAGCGTGCCTGTTGAATCACTGAATGTTGCCCACGTTGGCTTGTTGGTAATTGAATAGATCAGCGTGTCGCCGTCATCATCAGCACCTGTTGGTGTGAATGAATAGGCGGTGTCTTCGGCAATAGAGGTACTTGGTGTACCCGTAATTGTTGGCGTATCATTGACATTGGTAACGGCTAAAGCAAAGGCAGTCAGTGAAGCAGTGGCGACACTATCCGTCACCGAAATAACAATCCCGGTTGTTGTCGTTCCTACATCGGCATTGCGGGGTGTGCCGCTTAGTGTGCCTATTGTTGTATCAAATGTTGTCCACGTTGGTTGGTTGCTAATTGAATAGGTCAACGTATCCCCGTCATCATCAGTCCCTGTTGGTGTGAATGAATAAGGCTCGTCTTCTAAAACAATGGTGTTGGGTATGCCCGAGATTGTTGGCGTATCATTGACATTAGTAACGGCTAAATCAAAGGCAGTCAGCGACGCGGTGGCGACACCATCCGTCACCGAAATAACAATATTAGTGGTAACACCTACATCGACATTGGTTGGTGTGCCGCTGAGCGTGCCTGTTGAATCACTGAATGTTGCCCAACTTGGTGTGTTGGTAATGGTATAGGTCAGCGTGTCGCCGTCATCATCAGCACCTGTTGGCGTGAATGAATAGGCGGTGTCTTCGGCAATGGTGGTGCTTGGTGTACCCGTAATTGTTGGCGTATCATTCACATTAGTGACTACCAAATCAAAGGCTGGGAGAGAACCTCTTAAACCCCCATCAGTCACCGAGATAACAATATCAGTGGTAACACCTACATCGACATTAGTTGGTATACCGCTGAGCGTGCCTGTTGAATCACTGAATGTTGCCCACGTTGGTTTGTTGGTAATTGAATAGATCAGCGTGTCGCCGTCATCATCAGCACCTGTTGGTGTAAATGAATAGGCGGCATCTTCGGCAACAGTGGTAGTGGGTCTGCCCGTAATTGTTGGCGTATCATTCACATTGGTGACTACCAAATCAAAGGCTGGGAGAGAATCTCTTAAACCCCCATCAGTCACTGAGATAACAATATCAGTGGTAACACCTACATCGACATTAGTTGGTGTGCCGCTTAATGTGCCCGTTGTATCACTGAATGTTGCCCACGTTGGTTTGTTGGTAATTGAATAGGTCAGTGTGTTTCCATCAGCATCAGTCGCAGCGGGGGCAAATGAATAACGACTATCTTCTGCAACCGTTGTGTTTGGTATGCCAGAGATTATTGGTGCTTCATTAACATCGACTACGGCTAGGCTGAATGCCGGAAGTTGTGCTGATGCGACACCATCAGAAACCGAGATAACAATCCTTGTTGTTGTCGTTCCTACATCGGCATTGCGGGGTGTGCCGCTTAATGTGCCGGTTGCCGTATCAAATGTTGTCCACGTTGGTTGGTTGCTAATTGAATAGGTCAACGTATCCCCGTCATCATCAGTCCCTGTTGGTGTGAATGAATAAGGCTCGTCTTCTAAAACAATGGTGTTGGGTATGCCCGAGATTGTTGGCGTATCATTGACATTAGTAACGGCTAAATCAAAGGCAGTCAGCGACGCGGTGGCGACACCATCCGTCACCGAAATAACAATATTAGTGGTAACACCTACATCGACATTGGTTGGTGTACCGCTGAGTGCGCCTGTTGAATCACTGAATGTTGCCCAACTTGGTGTGTTGGTAATGGTATAGGTCAGCGTGTCGCCGTCATCATCAGCGCCTGTTGGTGTAAACGAATAAGGCACGTCTTCTAAAACAATGGTGTTGGGTGTGCCCGTAATTGTTGGCGTATCATTGACATTGGTAACGGCTAAAGCAAAGGCAGTCAGTGAAGCAGTGGCGACCCCATCCGTCACCGAGATAACAATATCAGTGGTAACACCTACATCGACATTGGTTGGTGTACCGCTGAGTGCGCCTGTTGAATCACTGAATGTTGCCCACGTTGGTTTGTTGGTAATGGTATAGGTCAGCGTGTCGCCGTCATCATCAGCGCCTGTTGGTGTAAACGAATAAGGCACGTCTTCTAAAACAATGGTGTTGGGTGTGCCCGAAATTGTTGGCGTATCATTCACATTGGTAACGGCTAAAGCAAAGGCAGTCAGTGAAGCAGTGGCGACACCATCCGTCACCGAGATAACAATATCAGTGGTAATACCTACATCGACATTGGTTGGTGTACCGCTGAGTGCGCCTGTTGAATCACTGAATGTTGTCCACGTTGGTTGGTTGCTAATTGAATAGGTCAACGTGTCGCCGTCATCATCAGTCCCTGTTGGTGTAAACGAATAAGGCACGTCTTCTAAAACAATGGTGTTGGGTGTGCCCGAAATTGTTGGCGTATCATTCACATTGGTAACGGCTAAAGCAAAGGCAGTCAGTGAAGCAGTGGCGACACCATCCGTCACCGAGATAACAATATCAGTGGTAATACCTACATCGACATTGGTTGGTGTACCGCTGAGTGCGCCTGTTGAATCACTGAATGTTGCCCACGTTGGTTGGTTGCTAATTGAATAGGTCAACGTATCCCCGTCATCATCAGTCCCTGTTGGCGTGAATGAATAGGCGGTGTCTTCGGCAATGGTGGCGCTTGGTGTACCCGTAATTGTTGGCGTATCATTGACATTGGTAACGGCTAAAGCAAAGGCAGTCAGTGAAGCAGTGGCGACACCATCCGTCACCGAGATAACAATGCCAGTTGTGGTGCCAATATGAGCGTTCGTGGGTCTGCCCGCTAATATTCCTGTTGCCGTATCAAAGGCTGCCCAAGTGGGTGTGTTGGTAATGGTATAGGTCAGCGTATCGCCATCATCATCAGCACCTGTTGGTGTAAATGAATAGGCGGCATCTTCGGCAACAGTGGTAGTGGGTCTGCCCGTAATTGTTGGCGTATCATTCACATTGGTGACTACCAAATCAAAGGCTGGGAGAGAATCTCTTAAACCCCCATCAGTCACTGAGATAACAATATCAGTGGTAACACCTACATCGACATTAGTTGGTGTGCCGCTTAATGTGCCCGTTGTATCACTGAATGTTGCCCACGTTGGTTTGTTGGTAATTGAATAGGTCAGCGTGTTTCCATCAGCATCAGTCGCAGCGGGGGCAAATGAATAACGACTATCTTCTGCAACCGTTGTGTTTGGTATGCCAGAGATTATTGGTGCTTCATTAACATCGACTACGGCTAGGCTGAATGCCGGAAGTTGTGCTGATGCGACACCATCAGAAACCGAGATAACAATCCTTGTTGTTGTCGTTCCTACATCGGCATTGCGGGGTGTGCCGCTTAGTGTGCCAGCTGCCGTATCAAATGTTGTCCACGTTGGTTGGTTGCTAATTGAATAGGTCAACGTATCCCCGTCATCATCAGTCCCTGTTGGTGTGAATGAATAAGGCTCGTCTTCTAAAACAATGGTGTTGGGTATGCCCGAGATTGTTGGCGTATCATTGACATTAGTAACGGCTAAATCAAAGGCAGTCAGCGACGCGGTGGCGACACCATCCGTCACCGAAATAACAATATTAGTGGTAACACCTACATCGACATTGGTTGGTGTACCGCTGAGTGCGCCTGTTGAATCACTGAATGTTGCCCAACTTGGTGTGTTGGTAATTGAATAGATCAGCGTGTCGCCGTCATCATCAGCACCTGTTGGTGTGAATGAATAGGCGGTGTCTTCGGCAATAGTGGTACTTGGTGTACCCGTAATTGTTGGCGTATCATTGACATTAGTGACTACCAAATCAAAGGCTGGGAGAGAATCTCTTAAACCCCCATCAGTCACTGAGATAACAATCCCTGTTGTTGTCGTTCCGACATCACCATTGCGGGGTGTACCGCTGAGCGCGCCTGTTGAATCACTGAATGTTGCCCACGTTGGTTTGTTGGTAATTGAATAGATCAGCGTGTCGCCGTCATCATCAGCACCTGTTGGTGTGAATGAATAGGCGGTGTCTTCGGCAATAGTGGTGCTTGGTGTACCCGTAATTGTTGGCGTATCATTGACATTGGTAACGGCTAAAGCAAAGGCAGTCAGTGAAGCAGTGGCGACCCCATCCGTCACCGAGATAACAATTCCTGTTGTTGTCGTTCCGACATCACCATTACGGGGTGTGCCGCTTAATGCACCGGTTGTTGTATCAAATGTTGTCCAACTTGGTTGGGTATTGATTGTATAGGTCAGCGTGTCGCCGTCATCATCAGTCCCTGCTGGTGTAAAGCTATAGGCGGTGTCTTCGGCAACAGTGGTAGTGGGTGTGCCCGTAATGGTGGGGGTTTCGTTTACATCGGTGATTGCTACTTGAATCAATTTCTCATCGAACAAGCCACGCGTGTCTGTTACCCGTACAAATGCGAAATGACCGTTATTCATCCCTACATCCTCTGGGTTTTCAAAATCTGGAATATGCTGGCGTTTGAATATCAGCTCGCCCATCTGGTTTATTTCAAATAAATTATTATCTAGCGGAACGCCTAGCGGAACGCCTTCAAACCCAGACAGCGAATAGGTAAAAGCATCGCCATCGGCATCTTCCGCCTCTATTATTGCGACACTTTGGATATTTTCATCCACACGATAAAACGCTAAGTAAGTACCTCCTGAGGTAATTATTGGTGCAGTAACACCAGTTAGCGTGATAGTGAATGTGGTTGAAAAAATGCCTGCACCGTTACTGACACCGATTCTGATGTCGTAGTCTATTCGGTTTGAAGCGGGCGTTGCCTTTATTTTCAGTTCTGTGCCATCAATCTCAAACAGGGCGTTATCGGTATCACCATCGCCGTCAGCCAGTGTAAAGGTGGTGGTGTTATTGGCAATACCGCCGGTTTTGGATAATGTGCCAATCATCGTGCCAGCAGGGGCATTGTAAGTGACCGTTGTCGAGGATAAGGCAATAACGGCTGGGGGTTCTGGGTCCATATCGGTAATCTTTACCGTTATACCCATAATATCGCCTTTGCCACCACGATTATCGTGTATGGCCAGCAGTACATAATAATCATTACGAACGCTTTCTCTACTTATAATATTAAACAGCTTATCCCTTGGACGTTCATAATCTGCAATAGACTCGGTTTTGAAGCTAAGCTCGCCACGTTGGTTTATTTCAAATAGTTCAACATCATTTTGATTCCCATCCATGTCTTGATGACCGGCAACTCGAAAGGTAAGCTCGTCACCCTCTGCATCAGTAGCTGGTATTGTTGCTATAAATTGGGTGTTTTCAGGTCGATTTATGACACACTGATAATGAAGAAGGGCGATATTGGGGACTTCGGGGGCTTCAACACGGTCGCCACACTCTGCCTCGCCTAAGGATACAAATTCTGGTGCGGTGTTATTAACCGACGCAAGTACGAATGCTTTTGTGAAGAAACCTATGCCGTCATTGACATCGATTGTGATTAGATAAGTGGATCTGCTGTCAGTATTCGGATTTCCGCGTATTTTTAGTTTTGTGCCATCAATTTCAAATAGAGCGTTATCCCGAGAACTACTAGGCCCTATCTGGTTAAGATTAGTTTCGACAAATCTAAAGATCGTGCTTGCATTGGTAATGCCTCCTGTTTTGGATAATATGCCAATCACCGAACCGGGGACGTGCGTATTAGCGACCTCGTCTGAAGACAAGCTAATGTCGGCTGGGAGTTCTGGGTTTACATCGAGGATTGTTACTCTAACCGTTTTCGTGTCTGACAGTCCAGCAGGGTCTGTTACCTTTATCTGGATGATATAAAGGTTGTCCGTTGCTGGATTAGGACTCCCCGTAAGCTCCCTTGGGATTTCAAAATCTGGAATATACTCAGTTTTAAATATCAGCTCGCCGTGCTGATTTATATCGAATAAGGCAGTATCAAAACTGGCATCACTGGAAATCGAGTAGTTCAAGGTATCGCCATCCTCATCCGTAGCCGTTATTGTTACGACGCTTTGGGTGTTTTCATTCAGTCTTGCTTGAGCAATAGCACTACTGCCGCCCGTTGTAATTATTGGTGCTTCGTTTATATCGGTTATGGTTACGATTATGGTTTGTGTGGCGGTTAATCTTGTCCCCGAGTCATCGGCTGTGTTAGCGGCGGTAACCACGACCACATATTCATTTCCACCCGCAATACTGCTCGGTTTTTCAAAATTGGCACCATTGGGATTGACAAATTGTAACTTGCCCGATGTGGCATCGATAGCCAATGAAGCACTATCGGCACCGCTGAGCAAGTAAGTGATTCCAAGACCTTTCGAACTGACTCCGCGCACGGTTGTAACCGAGCGTTGATTTTCTGGTATGGATATGGTTATTGTGTTGCTTCCTTCATGTGAAGCGATGTTTATAAAATGACACCGCCCGCCGTCGTTAATCGTCCAGCTATGGCTGGCGATGATCATCTCTCTTGCCATGATGGACTCGGCAGAACAATATTCAGTCCTCCCAATACCTAATGTCTTGCTGTCTTGTAAATCTCGTTTTGCCCAGCCTATCAGCAATTTTTCATAGTTTGCGGTTGAAAACGCGGCCTCACCAGTTACCCCACCAAACATAGCGTTAAAGTTAGCTACAAGGCTGACATCCCAATTGCCCAGATTTTGATCAAAGGCATTGGCATTAGAAAACATGCCGAGCATATTCGTTACACTACTCACATCCCAACCGCCGATGTTCTGGTTAAAGGCGGTGGCATCAAAAAACATAAATGACATATTGGCAACCATGCTAACCGTCCATCCACTGATGTTTTGGTTAAAGGCAGTCGCACTAGCAAACATTTGATCCATATTGGTAACCTTGCTAACATCCCAACCACGAATGTCACTATTAAATGCAGTCGCTTTTTGAAACATATTGACCATGCTGGTTACAGCCGACAAATTAGGTTTGTCTATGGCAGTAATCTGTAAGTTACTCGCACCGCTAAACGCACTTTCCATTGAAGTCCATCGTTGATTTCCCCATTGAGTCACGGACATGATTTTGGTTTTATCTCCTTCATCATTAAAATAAATCCGCGGGAAGTCGCCAGTAATAACAACAGTGTGAGTGCCAGCTCTAGCATAAGTACAGGTCGTAGTAGCCGTTCTGTCTCTGAAATCGATGATGCCGTTCGCATCACAATCAACATTGTAGTTGTAGCCATCACCTGCTGTTGGAATGGTGATTGTTTCATCCACGCTGGTTGTCCGCCAAGTGGTAACGAAAGCATCGGCAGGTGGCGTTATGATAACGTCCGCATCAAGGTGTACCACAGCGGTTGTGGGCAGGTCGGAAAAAATACTGGCAGAGACGGTGGTGAAGGCGTTATTTCGTAAATTCAAATTTGTTAGCATCGTTAGTCCGGCAAAGATGCCGTTGGGCAGCGTCCCAATGAAATTCGTATTCAAATCCAGATTCGTCAGTGTCGTCAATTCAGCAAAAATGCTGTTGGGCAGTGTCCCAATGAAATTACTACCCAAATCTAGACCTGTCAGCATAGTCAATCCAGCAAAGTCACCATCGCGCAAAACACCAATACCACCTCCGAATGCCGATAAATCTTTGACAAGGCTTAAGTGTCTGGCGGTGATGCGGGCACAATCATCTACACCCGTTGCGATGGAAATACCATCCTTAACCGATGGGGTGCGATCGCATACCGACGGGACGGGGGCAGTGCCGTCGTCATTCACAATAGTCACGACGACTGTGTTGCTACCGCTAATCGTCACACCTGTGGAAACTAATCTTGGATTACTGAATATGATGCTGAACTGCTCATCATCCTCATCCAGCGTATCGCCAATTACGGCGGCCGGCAATGTTAATGTCGGGGAATCTACAACATCATCATCGGTTAGTACGGCAGGTAACACCAGCGTACCGGTTATCGGAGCCGAAACATCCGCCGCTGTCGCCGTGCCTGAAAAAGAGATGGTGTAGTCTATCGAGAGTGGCTGTCTGGCATCCGTCTCATACGTTCTTCTTACCTGCTTACTACGATCAAATAATTCAATTTGCACGCCAATATCCACAGCGTGTTCGCCGCTGTCTTGTTCTACGACTGATACTGAATTCGTTTTAATAACCAATAAAACCTCAAAGTTATCGGTCAGCTTGAAACTTGCCGAGGTGGACATAAGTCCTGATGCAGTGGGCGGTGTGGCGGTAACTGTGATGGTCTCATCTCCCGTGACAGGTATTGATTCAAGAGGTTGATATAGTCCCACCGTGAAATCTCCACTGGCACTGGTCTGCCCGGCTGGGATAGTAATGGTGAAATCAGGGATGGTAGTAGAGGTATAATCACTATTTTTAAAAGGTATCACGCCCGCAACCCCACTACCCGCAACGGTGATTGGCACCTCAGTGTCAGTGGCAAAGGCACCGCCCTCCAGTGTAACGATCGCACTGACCGTAAGCCGCCTCCCTGTAACAACGTGATTTGTCAACGGCTGACTATTTTCTTGCAACGACAAGGTCAAGCCGGTTGGGAGCGGCGATCGATTGATGATAACGGCATTGGATACACCCAATATCTTGCCGTCGATAGTTGTTGCGGTTGCCGTAATCGTGTTTGCACCTTCAATCAGCATGATGCTTATTGTCCAAGTACCATGCGTTGCGGTTGTGCTGCCAAAAGAAGTAGCACCCGCTCCGGTGGCTCTGAATAATTCCACCGTGGACCCCGCCTCAGCGGTGCCTATCAGCGTGACTGTTGCCGTGTTGAGCGTTTGTGCCGGGGTAGTAATAGCAGGTGCTTCTGGGATGGTATTAGTTACAGCTCGTCCAGCAAAATCGTTAAGCAGGGTACTATCAGAACTACCCATAATATTGCCCTGTGTACGGGCGTATGACAGGGTAATGGGGTCGCTTTGTACGATGTTTTTCGACAGGGTTAGGGTAAGCGTATTTCGTGTTCCCCCGGTTGATACCGAGATACGAAGTGCGGTTACCTCTGGGCTTGATGCCGCACCCGATATGGTAAAGTCAGCCGGTCGTGCGTTGTTGTTGGTTATAACATGATTAAAGCCGATCTCTATTTCATTTGCTACAGTTGCCGTAATAGTGGATATAGGTAGTAACCCTGCTGGGATTGGTACGGCATTACTTACAGCTTGCTCGGCAAAGCTTTCCAAGTCCCTCCCCAGCGTATTCGTAATGCCCCCTACGCCCTTGTTGTATGACAGGGTGATGCGCTCACGGTTGACAATGTTGCCGGAAAGATTGAGGGTCAGTGTCTCATCGTTTGCCGCAACAGCGGTTACCGTCAAGGGTAATGCGGTGCCCGATATTGTAAAATCAGCAGGTGCTGCATTGTTAGTGACCGGCTCAGAAAGTGTGACAACAATCGTACTCCCGTCCGCGTTCGATGTCGCGGATAGCACATAAGGCATTGGGTCGTTGTCGATGATTGTCACTATTGTTGATGAGACAGTACCGAGTTCACCACGGTCTGTGCCTGTCAATATTACGGTAAAACGCTCGCTGTTCTCAATCACCCGGTTATCCAACACCGCCACACTGAAAGTGGCACTTGTTGTCATTGCTGGAATGGTGATGCTTGCGCTTGTTGCCGTATAGTCCGAGCCTGCGCTGGCAGTGCCATCGCTCGTCTCATAGGTTACTGTCAGTGGAAAGGCGTTAAGCGGAGTCAGCGTTATGGTGAATGTAGCACTGCCCGCCTCCTCGCCCACCTCAAAATAAGCATCTGCAAGCTGCACCTGTGTGGTATCGTCGTCAAGAATAAAAACAGTGAAACTCTTGTCGGTATTGCCAAACACCGCACCAGTAGTTAGCAATCTGGGATTACTGAATATGATGCTGAATTGTTCATTATTCTCATCTAACCTGTCGCCGAGTACTGTGGGCAGTGTGAATGTGTGAGTGCTACTATCCGCTGGTATCACCAGCGTACCACTTATCGGAGTCGCATAATCCGCCGCTGTTGCCTCCTCTAAGGAGACCGTGGAAGCGACAAAAGCAAAGGTATAGTCTATCGATATCGGCTGTCTGGCTTCCGTCCTATGCACTTGTCCTGGACTCCTTCGGTCGAATGCTTTGATTTCCATTTTAATATCCACAGTGCGTATGCCGTCGTCGCCTTCGTTGACGAATACGATACTTGGAATGTGACTTGGTCCATCTACTTTAATCACTAATGCGACCTCATTGTTATCGGTCAGATTGAAACTTGTTGCGGTCGGCATAAGCCCTGTGGTAGTGGGTGGTGTAGCGGTAAGCGTGATGGTCTCATCACCATAGGCAGAGTCGCTCGCTAACGTTAAAAATGTTCCCACCATAAAATCTGCACTGGCACTAGGCTGCCCGGCCGGGATAGTAATGGTGAAATCAGGAATGGTGTTCGAGTTGTAATCACTGGATGCAAAAGGTAGCACACCCGTAATCCCACTACCCGCAACGGTTATTGGCACCTCAATGGCGGTCGCCAAAACACCGCCTTCCAGGGCAACGGTCGCCCGTGCTGTAAAAACCCCTTGTGTAACAATGTGGTTTGTCAACGGCTGACCATTTTCTTGCAACGACAAGGTCAAGCCGGTCGGGAGCGGTGAGCGATTGATGATAACGGCATTGGAAACGCCTAAGTCCTCGGTTGTGGCGGTTATTGCGGTTGCCGTAATCGTGTTGGCTCCATCAATCAGCATGACGCTTATTGTCCAAGTGCCATGCGTTGCGGTTGTGCTACCAAGAGAAGTAGTACCCGCCCCCGTGGCTCTGAATAATTCCACAGTGGAACCCGCCTCAGCGGTGCCACTCAGCGCAAATGATGCCGTGTTGACCGTTTGTGCGGGGGTAGTAATAACCGGTGCTTCTGGGGTGGTATTAGTTACAGCTCGTCCAGCAAAGTTGTTAAGCAGGGCACTATCAACATCACCCGCAATATTGCCCTGTGTGCGGGCGTATGACAGGGTAATAGTCTCGCCTTGCATGATGTTGTTCGACAGCGTTAGGGTGAGCGTATTTCGTGTTCCCCCTGTCGGTACCGAGATACGAAGTGCGGTTACCTCTGGGTTTGATGCCACACCTGAGACGGTAAAATCAGCCGGTCGTGCGTTGTTGTTGGCTATAGTCTGGGAGAATGTGATAACAATCTCATTCCCGTCCGTATTTGATGCCGCTGATACGATAGTCGGTGCTGTGTCATCATCAATGATTGTCACCGTTGCGGTGGCGGCAGCACCGAGTACGCCACGGTCTGTGCCAGTTAACGTTACGGTAAAACGCTCAGCGTCTTCGTCCAACCTATCATCAAGCACTGGCACACTGAAAGTGGCACTTGTTGCCATAGCTGGAATGGTGATGCTTCCGCTTGTTGCCGTGTAGTCCGAACCTGCACTAGCAGTGCCATCGCTAGTCTCATAGCTTACTGTCAGTGGAAAAGCGTTAAGTGGAGCCAGTGTTATGGTGAATGTGGCACTACCTGCACCCTCGCCTACCTCAATACGGGTATTCGCAAACTGTACCTGCGTGGTATCGTCATCAATGATAGTAATCATGATGGCATCTTTACCGTCAAATACCGCATCTGTGGTTGTCAACCTAGGGTTACTTAAGGTGATGGTAAAGTGTTCATCATTCTCATCCAGCGTATCGCCGAGTATGACGGGCAGTGTGAATAAGTGCCTATTCATACCGATTGGTATCACCAACGTACCAGTCCGAGTCGCAACGTCTGCTGCGGTCGCCGTACCTGAAAAGGAAATGGCGTAGTCTATCGAGAGTGGCTGTTGGATTATACCGCCTGCTCCTTCCAATCCTCGCTGGGTTACAGCGACTCGCATCTCGATACTCACAGTGGGCGTACCCATGTTTCCTTCCGTAATCTGTTGATTATTTGATAGAATGGTTACTGTGGTATCAATACGGTCGGTTAGCGTGAAACTGTCCGAGGAGGGTGTAAGTCCTGATGTAGGTGTGGCGGTAAGCGTGATAATCTCATCGCCATAGGCATCATCAGATTGTGCCTCAGGTAGCGTAACCGTGAAATCTGTACTAGCACTGGTCTGCCCTGCTGGGATGGTAATGGAGAAGCCACCGATGGTAAAAGGTATTACACCCGCAATCCCACTACCCACAACGGTTATTGGCACCTCAGTGTCGGTCGTGAAGCTACCGTCCACGAGGGTAACGGTTGCGCGTGCGGTAAAAGCATCCTCTGCAACAACGTGGTTGGTCAACGGTTGACCATTTTCTTGCAACGATAAGGTCAAGCCGAACAGACGCAGTGTCCGATTGATGATAACGGTATTGGATACACCTAAGGTCTTGCCATCGGTAGTTGTTGCGGTTACCGTAATCGTGTTTGTGCCTTCATTTAGCGTGACGCTCATTGTCCAAACACCGTTCGTTACGGTTGTGCTGCCAAGAGAACCCGTACCCGCCCCCGTGTCTATGAATAATTCCACAATGGAACCCGTATAACCCGTTCCATTCAGCGTGAATATTGCCGTGTTGACGATTTGTGCTGGGGTAAGAATAACCGGTGCTGCTGGGACGACATTGATTACGGCTTGCCCGCCAAAGTTTGCCAAAGATCGCCCGAGCATATTCGTAATGTTCCCGGTGCCCTTGTTGTATGACAGGGTGATGCTCTCACGATTGACAATGCTGCCGGAAAGGTTGAGGGTCAGTGTCCCACCGTTTGCCACAAAAGTGGTTACCGTCAAGGGTAATGCGGTGCCCGATATTGTAAAATCAGTAGGTTCTGCATTGTTAGTGACCGGCTCAGAGAATGTGATAACAATCGCACTCCCGTCCGTGTTTGATGTCGCGGATAGCACATAAGGTATTGGGTCATTATCGATGATTGTCACTATCGTTGATGAGGCACTACCGAGTTCACCACGATCAGCACCCGTTAATGTTACGGTAAAACTCTCGCTGCTCTCAATCTCCCTATCATCAAGCACGGCCACGCTGAAAGTGGCACTTGCGGTCATTGCTGGAATGGTGACGCGCCCACCTGTTGTTGCCGTGTAGTCCGAGCCTGCACTGGCACTGCCACCGCTAGTCTCATAGGTTACTGTCAGTGGAAATGCGTTAAGTGGAGCCAGCATTATGGTGAATGTGGCACTGCCCACACCCTCGTCCACCTCAAAATGAGTATCCGCAAGCTGTACCTGCGTGGTATCGTCATCACGGATGATAACGGTTGCCACGCTGCGTACAATCCGCGTATCTTTGCTTCTGGTTACAAATCTGGGGTTGCTTAAGGTAATGGTGAAGCGTTCAGCATTCTCATCCAGCGTATCGTCGCGTACGACATCAACGAATTTGATATCTTGTGCATTTGTATTGGCGGGTATTACCAGCGTACCCGTCAGCGTCGTAACGTCCGACTCTGTCACATCACCTAAAATAGTGTAGTCTATCGAGAGCGGCTGTTTGATTATAACGCCTCTTATTTCCCCTGTTCTCCCTACCCGCTGGACAACTACTATCAGGCTAACATTCGAAGTATTTGTGATGGCTTCTTCATTGTATTGCAAATTGCTACTTCCAGATCCAAAACCCAAAAGAACATTGATATTGTCGGTTAACGTGAAACTTGCCGAGGCGGGCATAAGCCCTAATGTAATGGGCGGTGTAGTGGTAAGCACGATAATCTCATCCCCATAGATATCGTTGGATTGTGCCTGAGGTAGCGTAACCGTGAAATCTGCACTCGCACTGGACTGCCCCGCTGGGATGGTCATGGTGAAGTCGCTGGCGGTAAAAGGTATTACGCCCGCAATCCCACTACCTGCAATGCTTATTGGAACCTCCGTGTCAGCCGCCAAGACACCGCCTACCAGGGTAACGCTCGCCCGTGCTGTAAAAGTCCCAGATGCAACAACGTGGTTTGTCAACGGTTGACCATTTTCTTGCAGCGATAAGGTCAATCCAGTCGGGGCGTTTTGGGCGTTAGTTGTTTGGACGACAAACATCAAAACGCAAAAAGTTGCGGCGAGTAGCCGAATCAGGGGTGTTGATGGTTTTGATGGAGCTGAAATCATTGTCTTGTCCGACAATAAGCACAATATCAACTTGTACATACGAACGAGGAAAGTAGGGCTAACCCCACGATTATTAAATATTTTATGGCATGCCTGAACGCATAGAATGCTGCCATTGATATTCTTAATTACAGTAATAATAAACATGGTTCTTAACTAATTAAAGAAATTTTCTTCTGATTTTTGAGCAAAATTTTATGAAATAATGCCCGCCGTTATTGAACCTAAATTCAATTTTTTTAAGGTACAATTCAAACATATTCTTATTCTGTCTCTACACATTGAAAATCTTGTTTCCGCTTCTCCAAAAGGATTCTAGCCCGCTAATATATGGGAGTTTCTTCTGGCAAATTCATTCTTAATGATGAACTTTGTCATGCTTTTTTTACTCAAAATATACCAGACCATTACCCTGCTCAAACCATCTGAATATAATTGTCCGGTCTGGTGCTCTCTAACATCATCATATAAGTCATTGTTTTATCGTGTTTTTATTTTTAACACATCAAAATAACAATCGTTTTATATTTAGCACCACGCCCCCCGTTTGTCGCACACAGCCATGCGTCAAAGCAAGACTCATCCGCTTCAAGTTGTCCTGCCTGTGGGGTAATTGGGGTTGTGACGCACGCGCAATGCCTGCGCTAATAGTCCGTAAATATCGGTCGATTGTTTGGCTACTTAATCCGCCTAATCGTTTGCTTTGAACCGTGTTCAAAACAAGTAAAAAATAATAAATTATTTCTCTAAAATTATTCTCTAAAATACGGGAACAGATAATCTGCCTATTTTTACTGTAATAACAATACATTAGCATAGTTTTAACGCCCTTAAGTTGTTAAGACCCATAATAGAACATCAACGTATATACTCGATTTTTTGTTTTCGTGCAATACCTAGACAACATTTATCTCAACCCAAAGCAGTAATGTCCCCTTTTGACTTATTCAGGATGGGTTATGGCCCCAGTTTTTGCTCCTGCAAAACCGGCATACGACCGCAGCCTTACATAAGCACAGGCGGCATCGAAACTAAAACTGAGGGCTTGTCGGAAAATGGCGTTTTAGCTTGTTGTGAATATTTAAGTCCTTGTTATTAAACATTTTATTTTCTTAAAATTGAACTGGTTTTGAATTAACCGACAAGCCCATTAATGACTGTTTAGAGAAGTTTAATAATAAGAGGCTGAAAAAATAGCGGTTGATAAGGGGGCTTTGGTTGTAAGGGCGGTAACCAGTTTTGGTATGGTTATAAAGAACACGCCTCGGTTGATATACAGAGAAGTTTAATCAATAAGATTGCGGCTACATCGGCGGAAGTTACCGATGCTGAAGGGCTTGCTCATGTTTGCCCCACAGGGGTGCTTTTTTTGGTGATAAGGGGCGATAAGGGGTACTGTGTGAACCCAGCCAAAACCACCCTCAAACGCAAAGGCTGTCATGATGCAACGATTAAAAAAGCCAACATGAAAGGCAAAGATGCTAAAAAAGATGGTTGGCTTTCAGCGATGCGTTCACCTTATGAGCGTGTCTTTGCTCACCGTAACCGGCGTGTTCGTTATTGTGGTTTGAATAAGTTGCAATTTCAGGTAGGCATCCGCTCACTGACTTTCAACCTCAAAAGAGTGATTACGCTGGGTTTTGAAAACATCAATTTGGTGCCTGCCTAGTGTCAATACTAGGATAAATTCGTCTTAAATTTGTCTAAAGGGCAGATTTAAGATGCCCATAGCCTAAAATAGCCCATTGGGCGTTAAATAAAGGGGACTATTGTCGTTTATTTCTTGGATTCGCATAATAAACACACCACTTGAATATAATAGCAGGGGTGTATTTTGCTTGGTTTTTAGGTTAAGCCAAAAGCAAATAACACACTGAATTCTTGAGTTTAGATTCAAGGGTTAGCCACGAGCTGGGTATGTCTCATTCTACCGTCAGTAGAGAATTAAAACGCAATACCGGCAAACGAGGCTACCAGTATCAACAAACCAACAAACTTGCCCAGCAAAGACACATGTTTAAGAATAAATCGGTCAAGATGAATCAAGTGTTGAAGCGATTGATTAAAAACTGCTTGGCGTTAGGCTGGAGTCCTGAACAAATCTGTGGTTGGCTCAAAGCTAACCATATCATTAACCTTCACCATGTGAGCGTTTATCGCTATTTGCTTAAAGACAAGGCGGAGGGAGGCTTGTTACATACACGGCTTCGGCATCAAGGCAACCCTACCGCAAGCACTGCGGCTACGCCAACAATCGTACCGGGATTCCTGATCGTGTTGGTATTAAATATCGTTCGGAAGCGGATACTATGATTGGCAAGGCACACTAAGGAGCGATTGTAACGATAGATGAAAGAATATCTAAATTAAGACTGGCTTACCCTGTCAAGAGCAAGCACAAAGAAAACGTATCGGCAGCAATACGCGCTATGTTAGAACCAGTCGCCGAAGCGGTGGACTCGATCACTTATGACAATGGTAAAGAGTTCTCATGGCATCAACAAATCAATAAGAGTATCAAGTGGGCTTGTCGGTTAATTCAAAATCAGTCCAATTATAAGAAAATAAAATGTTTAATAACAAGGACTTAAATATTCACAACAAGCCAAAAATGCAAATGGTTTGTTACGACAATACTTCCTAAATCAATGAAGCCGACCAATGTTCGCTTCAATGAGGTTAAAATAGCCGTTCATAAATTGAACACCCGACCGAGAAAATGATTGAGATTTAAAACCCCTAATCAGGTGTTTTTTGAGCATACTGGCATAGATGCTCGTTTGTTGGCGGTGGTGCGTTTATGAGTCGAATTCGCCTTTCATAAAACTGGACTGATTTTGAATTAACCGACAAGCCCATTGTGGAAAACTTAATCTATACCCATAGGGTTGCCAGAAGAACCTATTTTTCAAATTCCTATCCCCTGCCTTGTGCAGAGGGGATTAGGCGAGCCTCAGTATTTTTAACATTGCTTTGGAATTGGCGGGTATAATTCCGTTTGTTTTATAGCTTTATAATTAAAATTTATTATTCGGTTTGAAAAATAAATATATGAAATACAATAGTAATATTCAAATTCAACATGATGTGTTAGCGACCTTAAATGCACGTCCCGGAGATGCTGGAATCATCATTTGTGGGCATGGCAGTCGGGCGAAAATTGCCGAGCAGGAGTTTGCTTTGATTGTATCGGGCTTGCGTGTCCGATACCCTGATATTCCGATTGAATATGGCTTTTTAGAATACTCTTCGCCCAATGTTCATATGGCACTAGATCGCTTGCTGGCAAAAGGTGTTCGCAATATATTTGCGCTGCCGGGTATGTTGTTTAGTGCGACCCACGCGCAAAACGATATTCCTTCGGTGTTGACTACTTATATGCGACAACACCCGGAACTGAACATCAAATACGGCAAGGAGTTAGGTTTGCATGAGCAAATGATCGCCGCCTTTCAGCATCGTATTGAGGACGCGGTCGGATTGGACAACCTGCCCAAGTTTGAACATAAACATAAATCGGGGACGTTATACGACACCATGCTAGTTGTTGTTGGGCGCGGGACTTCAGTCGCTACCGCCAATGCGGAGGTGGCAAAACTAACGCGCATGGTGGCTGAGAATATGGGGTTTGGCTGGTGTGAAACGGTGTATTCTGGGGTCACCTTTCCATCGGTTGGGCGCGGTTTGGAAATGGCAGTTAAACTTGGCTTTAAGCGGATTGTCGTGGCACCGTATTTTCTGTTTGCTGGTCGGCTGATTGGGCGCATTAATGCTTATGTTGAAAAGGTCGCGGCAGAAAACCCAGATATAACCTTTATGTTAGCTGATTATTTGCGTGATCAGGCACATGTCATCGATGCTTTTGTGGTCAGAATTGCACAAACCATCTCCCAACCAGCACATCATAATGGGTTGATGGAGGATTTTCAGGCACGGCTAGCAGCCGGCGAGGTTACTGTTCATCATCATCATGCAGAATACCAGCCGAATGATAAACGGGATGATAAACATGGGCATGAGCATCACCACGACCATACTCACGTCCACGAACGTTATCGTCATATTGCCCATCCGCATGGTCCGCGGAGTATGATTGACGAAGGGGTTTGTTGTTGTTTTATGAGTCAATTTCCGCAACAAATCATCGAGCAAACGCGAAGAGCGTGCGAACAACGAGAAGCGGAAAAACAATTGCCAGCAACATCTGAACTGGCTACACGGTTACCGCAGTGTCAAAGTCCCGATGATTGAGCTGATTATTGGCGGTGCGCGTAGCGGAAAGAGTGCTTATGCCTTGTCGGTTGCCGAATCCATCGATGATATGAATTTGCACTTTATCGCAACGGCAGAAGCCGGCGATGATGAAATGAGTAGTCGCATCAAACGCCATCAACACGAGCGCGGAGCGTGCTGGAACTTAATCGAAGAGCCCAGATATTTATCGCGCATTAGTGCGAGCTTTACTGCAACCGATGTGGTGCTGGTGGATTGTCTAACACTGTGGCTGTCCAACTGGCTAGGTGCGGATGTGCCCGCACGATGGCATGAAGAAAAACAGCATTTTCAACATGGTTTGCAACAGTCCCCAGCCCATTGGTTACTGGTCAGCAATGAGGCAGGCATGGGCATTACCCCGGCTAACCGTCTCAGTCGACAGTTTATTGATGAAAGCGGCTGGTTACACCAGCAATTTGCACATATTGCCGACCGCGTAATTATGGTGATGTATGGCATTCCACAAGTATTAAAATGAGAGCTTTGCACGATAGTTATTTCGTCCCCAACGAGAAAACAAAATACATCTTGTGCACAGGGCACAAAATAATGACAATAGACACCAATAAATAGAGACCTTTGCACTTGTGCGTACCCTATGGGTATTTTGCAAAAAATAATCGGAAGTGGGACTTTAGAGACTGTGCAAAAATCCAATATTCGTCGTTCCTGCGAAAGCAGGAACCCAGTAAAACAGCCAAACCCGCAAGGTTTTCCACATGTAGCACGGCTTGGCGAGGGTTTCTTGCACAGTTTCTTTAGTCCCGCCATCTTACAACGGCTTTGCGCGGCTGAAGCCGCACTTCCGACAATTATACCCACAGGACACAAGTGCAAAGGTCCCAAATAGTTTTTAGAGCGATAAAAATGGTCGGCTACATTGGTGGTTTTACTGTCCGTGTAATCAGTAGTGGTTTCTCCCTATCAATAGAATAAATGAATATGAACATGAATGAATGGTTTTTAGCGCATTGTCCGCTCCCCGATGAAGCGATGGCAAAACTAGCCCAGCAACGGCAACTGCAACTGACTAAGCCGCCCGGTTCGCTAGGTGATTTGGAACAGATTGCGATCACGTTATCCGCTATGCAAGCGAATATCGCACCGACCGTGGATGAAGTTGAAATTGCTATATTTGCCGGCGACCACGGCGTAGTCGATGAGAATATCAGCATATTCCCACAGGTTGTTACCGGCGAAATGATCAAAAACTTTGTCCGTGGCGGTGCTGCGATTAGCGTCATCGCACAACAGATTGGAGCCGGATTAACGGTCGTTAATGCCGGCACCGTCAGCGAACAAAGTTTTGACGCGCCCGTGGTCGACCAGCCGATTGCGCGTGGCACCCAAAATATTACGTTACAAGCCGCCATGACCGAGCAACAGTGTTTAGACGCATTGGCTTTGGGGAAGAGTATTGTGGATGAATATACCGACAATATTAATTTAGTGATTGGTGGCGAAATGGGGATTGGTAACACCACTTCAGCCGCCGCACTGGCGGCCGCTTTTGGCGTTGCCACAGCAGCAAAAATGGCTGGCCCCGGCACTGGACTGAATCAGCAAGGAGTTGAGCGTAAGTTAATGGTCATCGAAAAAGCCTTAGCACGATTGCCGCAGATACAACAACAGCCGCATGTTCAGCAATCGTTGACATTATTAGCCGAATTAGGTGGCTTTGAGATTGTTGCCATGGTTGGATTTTATATTGCTGCCGCCCAGCGCGGTATGCCCATACTGGTTGATGGTTTCATCTCCACCAGTGCCGCCTTTATCGCTTGTCAACTGAATTCGACGGTGCGGCAGTGGATGCTTTTTGCCCATAGTTCTGCCGAGCCCGGACACCAGTTACTATTACAGACCCTGTCCGCACAACCCTTGTTATCATTAAGAATGCGCTTAGGCGAGGGCAGTGGTGCGGCGGTGGCTGTCAATATATTAAGGTCGGCATGCGCCTTGCACAACAACATGGCAACCTTTGCGGAAGCAGGAGTGTCGGAAAATGCAGACGGCTAAGTCCGGTGCATGAGCGGGGCGATAACGGCGCCGGTCAATAAGCCAATCAGCACATCCCGCACCGAAGTTGATTTATTACGGCATGGTGAGCATGTACTCGGCGATGTGATTTGCGGGGCTACCGATCCAAAGTTATCAAAAACAGGCTGGAATCAGTTACAGCGACAATGCGATAATCTCTCGCAACCGGGAGTGCGTTGGGATGTTTGTATCACTTCACCACGCAAACGCTGTGCGGAGTTTGCCGAACATTTGAGTCGACGTTTATCGATAAATTGTGTCATTGAGGCGGGCTTTGCGGAAGTCGATTTTGGACAATGGGAAGGGCACTCGTTCAATGAAATAACCGCTATGTATCCGCAACAATGGCAGACATGGCTGGCACAACCCGATCAGCCACCAGCACATGGTGGCGAGCAGTACGGCGCATTTCTCGCACGGATTCATCATTCATGGGGCGAGTTAATCAATCAACACAAAAGCAAGCGCATATTATTGATTGTTCACGGTGGCGTGATAAGAGCGATTTTTGCCAGCATTTTTAAGCTCGAACCGAGTGTGCTTTTTAGTTTTAGCGTCCCGCATGCTTGTCATAGCCGCATTATAGCCTATCATCAGGAAAATAGTGCGGACTGGCTTCAACTCGACAGCCATAATTCGAGCCGCGTCCTCGCATAATACCGTTAGCGATGAATTCATTCCTGCATGCCATTCAATTCTTGACCCGATTGCCGCTTGGAAAAAAACGGCAGTCGGGTTTATCTGGCGATGCGGTGTGCTGGTATGCGCCGGTCGGCATGATTATCGGGGTCATCATTGCGGTCATTGCGAGTTTGTTGCATTGGCTGGCGTTGCCACCTGCAGTGAGCGCACTTGCCGTACTCATAGTTTGGATCGGCATAACCGGCGCACTGCATTTAGATGGCTTAGCCGATTGTGGCGATGCGTGGATGGGCGGACATACGCCGGAGCGCATGTTGGAGATTATGAAAGATACCGCCTGCGGGGTCGGCGCGCTGGTGGTCGTAGTGCTGGTATTGTTGGCAAAGTTTATTGCCCTGTCGTTATTGTTACAACAAGGGCATTGGATGTGGTTGGTGTTCGCACCAGTGATCGCACGGATCGTCTTGAGCCTGATTATTTGCACGACTCCATATATCAGGTCTGACGGCATTGGCACGTCATTACAATCCAGCCTGTCACATCAGGCTATCGGCATATCGGCACTGCTGTTGTCGGTTGTCCTCTGTCTCATTTCGCTACCCGCATTTGTTATTGCGACACTAGCGAGCATAATTGCGTTTTCGCTCATCTATTACTGTTTTATAAAACCACTACATGGCGCGACTGGCGATATTTACGGTGCGCTAGTCGAAACCACCGAAACTGCTGTGCTGCTTGGATTGGTTGTTGCAAGTTGAGAATTGAAAATTGAACTGGAAAACCCAACCCCCTAAATCCCCCTTGTCAGGGGGACTTGTCACTCAATTCCCCTCTGATAAGGAACTTGCTACTCTAATTCCCCCCTGATAAGATACTGTGTTTATCGCTGTATATGGCAGCTGGGCGACCATGCTTGTCAATCTGCTGTGGTGTCTCCATATAAGCCCGAGTGGTCTCTGTGGGCGAGAAATGCAAATCCAGATCGGTTTTTGCTCCTGCAAAACGGCATACAGTACGTCCTGTACATATAGCCGACTGGTGGCATCATCAATAAAGACAATCAAATTGCAACGCCCAGCGCACCCTTCAAACCAATCATGGGCTTGTCGGAAAACGGGGTTTTTAGCTTGTTGTGAATATTTAAGCCCTTGTTATTAAACATCTTATTTTCTTAGAGTTGGACTGATTTTGAATTAACCGACAAGCCCATCATGGGTGAGCCATCAATCTGTACCAACTCGCCCAGCCGTAACCGGCGTGGTCGACTTTGCTGTATACATGTCTTCTTACGCTGTTTTACCAGCCTCAATCCATCCTCAATCATCCACTTACGCAAGATCTCCACCGAGAAATGGAAATCATGAAGTTCGGAGATTCTCATGAGAAAAGGTCGGACCGAAGCCGCTATAACGTTCTTTGATAGTTGATGCCACTAGCACCACAAGTACGATAAGCGCGGGTTAAACGCTTGACCTGCCTGATACTCAGTTTAAGTTGCTGTGCCGCCTGTGCTCGTATCAGCCGGCGACCGATGATGGATTGAATAACCGATATGCGGTCGGTCAAGTTCTGTTTTGCTCAATGTAATAACCTCCTCTGTCATAACCCCTCCTGAACAAGTCAAAAGGGGACATTGCCGCTTTAGGCTAACAATGTCCTTTTTTGCTCTTGATAACATGAACATCTGCCATTAGAATACGCCACCTCGTTTGGGGCCATAGCTCAGATGGGAGAGCGCAACACTGGCAGTGTTGAGGTCGGCGGTTCGATCCCGCCTGGCTCCACCACAAATGTTATGGCAGAAAAGCGTAGGTAACGGTTCTGGTTGCTATTCTTTCCATCTGGTCGGTTTTCAGTTCGTCCTAGAATTCCAGTTTAGTACGCAGAATGATTTGTGTAGTAATATATAATGACAATTTAATTGTCCCCATCGTCTAGTCGGCCTAGGACACTGCCCTTTCACGGCGGCAACAGGGGTTCGAATCCCCTTGGGGACGCCATAACCACGCAGGGTTAAGGTAAAAGCTAACCTGTCTCATGCGATTCCTCTGTTTGAATAACAAATCAAGTCGTTTTCGGAACAGGAAAAACTGATCATTCAGATATTATCCAGTGATGGCATTTGTCGGACCTAACCAGCAAAATGAAGCAAGTGTTGGCTCATATTGTATAGATGCCTTTGGGCAACCCTAACCAAATCTGCCTTATTAGCTCACATCGGCGATTCTCATGATGCACTGTTTTTAAGCGAGGGATTGAGGATTGCAGTAAATCACTCCATTTATTCTAAATAACACTGATTCTAAATAACACTGATTTTTTGTTGATAAACAGATATACTCGGTCGCCCTTAGGAAAACACTGGATGACAGATAGCATCGCTATCAGCCTTCCATTCGTTTATTCTATTCATTCTTAATACAAAATTATGAGGATACAATGAAAGATACAAATATCAAAAAAATAACGCTCGGCGTGGCACTGTTGCTTAGTAGCACGGTTGCGGTGGCAGAATGTGGCAAAGTTCAGGTTGCGGAAATGAACTGGGCTTCTGCTGAATTTGTCGCTAACGTGGATAAAATGGTTTTTGAAAGCTATGGTTGCGAGGTAGAAATGGTTCCCGGTGCTACCGTGCCGACCTTCACTTCAATGAACGAAAAAGGTCAACCGGATGTTGCCGCTGAGTTGTGGACAAATGTTTTTGTCGACAAACTAGATAAGGCGATTGCCGAAGGTCGTCTGATTACCGCCAACCCCGAACCAATTGCGGGTGTCGGTGAAGGCTGGTGGATTACGCCCGCGACTGCTGCTAGGCATCCAAACCTGAAAACCGTGCTGGATGTGCTTGAACACCCTGAATTGTTTCCTGATGCGGAAGACCCTTCTAAAGGTGGATTCGTCACCTGTCCGGCCGGTTGGGGCTGCCAACTGACTAACGCCAATCTGTTCCGAGCGTTTGAAATGGAAGCGAAAGGTTGGAAGTTGGTCGATTCTGGTTCAGGAGCGGGGCTTGACGGTTCGATGACCAAGGCGGTTGAACGTGACGAAAACTGGTTTGGCTATTACTGGGCACCGACCGCAATGATTGGCAAGCACAAAATGGTCTTATTACCATTTGGTGTACCGTTTGCGGGCAAAGAAAATTGGGATGGTTGTATAGCATTGCCCGAACAGGAGTGTGCTGACCCGAAACCTTCCGCATGGACATTTTCCGAAGTTCGTACTGTGGTTACCGCAGATTTTGCTGATCGCGCTGGTAGCGATGTAACAGACTATCTGGAAAAGCGCGTTTTTCCTGCTGATGTAATGGGCGACATGCTGGTTTATATAGCAGAAAACCAAGCGGATGGCGGCGATGCGGCAGCCGAATTTTTTACTCAGAACGAAGCACTCTGGGAAAATTGGGTCAGTGCTGATGTTGCGAAAAAAATTAAAGCAAGCTTGAAGTAATTGTCGCCTTTAGTCCGATTATTGCTTCAGAAATAATCGGACTAACCTATGCATGTATCGTAAAATGAAATCCGCCGACATGCACCATGTGTCGGCGGATTTTTCTGTTTCAATATTATTATTATACAACAATGGAGGTAATCATGGGTTTCTTGACCGAATTTCCGTCGATGGGACGACAGGATTTGCGTGATTTCAAACAAGCGATTGATGCTGGTTTTCGTGATTTCTCGCGTGAGTTTGGCGAGTCGCTGGAAACTTTCTTTTCACCATTGTTGCAATTTCTGGTGTGGCTAGAAAAACTGCTTATCAATACGCCGTGGCCGATTATTATTCTTATCATTGCCGCCCTTGCATGGTTTGGTTCACGCAGTATAAAGATCGTGATTGGTGGTGTGCTATCGTTTCTCGCTATCGGTTATTTCGGTATGTGGAAAGACACCATGTCCACTTTAGCCATTATTTCGGTTGCCACTTCGCTTTGTATTGCACTCGGTCTGCCGTTGGGTATATTGATGGCACGTTCGAATCGCACACAATCGATTGTGACACCAATTCTCGATGTCATGCAAACCATTCCAGCCTTTGTCTATCTTATTCCAGTGGTGATGTTGCTCGGTATTGGTAAGGTGCCGGGACTGATTGCTGTGTGTATTTACGCAATGCCACCGATTGTGCGTCTGACCAATCTTGGTATTCGGCTGGTCGAAAAAGAAGCCCTCGAAGCGGCCGATGCGTTTGGGGCAAATTATCGACAACGATTATTTGGCGTACAGATTCCAATGGCATTGCCCAATATCTTTGCTGGGGTCAATCAAACCATAATGATGGCGTTATCGATGGTAGTGATTGCTTCTATGATTGGAGTCGCTGGATTGGGCGTTCCGGTTTTGCGCGCCATTTCAAATCAATACCTCGCCCTCGGACTGATGAATGGGCTGGCTATTGTTGCTTTGGCAATTATTTTTGATCGGGTTTCGCAGAGTTACGGTGACCGCCTGCAAAAGCATCGTCAAGGAGTTCACCATGACTGAGATGAAAATTAAAATCGAAAATCTGTATAAAATTTTCGGCAAAAGTGCACATGTGGTTATGCCGAAAGTACAGCAAGGTATGTCGAAGCAAGATTTATTGGAGCAACATCATTGTGTGCTCGGGCTAAAGGATATTAATATTGATATTCCTGCCAGAAGCGTCTCGGTCATTATGGGGCTTTCTGGTTCAGGGAAATCGACCCTGATTCGTCATATCAATCGGCTGATTGAGCCCACTTCAGGCAGGATAGTCGTTGATGGTCAGGATGTATTGGCAATGACGGCAGAGCAGTTGATCGAATTTAGACGACATCAGGCTTCTATGGTGTTCCAAAAGTTTGGGCTACATGCCCATAGAACCGTGGACGAAAATGTCGCCTATGGTCTTGTTATTCAGGGCATACCGCTTGAGAAAGCTAAACAACAAAGCCAGCATTGGATTGAACGAGTCGGTTTGTCGGGTTTTGAAAAACATTATCCACCACAATTATCCGGCGGTATGCAACAACGTGTAGGCTTGGCACGCGCACTAGCAACCGATGCGGAAATCCTGTTGATGGATGAGGCATTTTCCGCGCTTGACCCGTTGATTCGTGCGGATATGCAGGGTGTGCTATTGGGGCTGCAAGAGGAGCTTCACAAGACCATCGTGTTTATTACCCACGACTTGGATGAGGCATTGAGAATGGGCGATCGAATTGCCATTCTACGCGATGGTGCGGTTATTCAGCAGGGTGACCCACAAGATATTATTTTACATCCAGCGGATGACTATATTTTTGATTTTGTTAAGGATATTAACCGTGCTCGGGTGATTAAAGTACGTTCGGTGATGACCTCAGATAGCCCTTGTTCTGGTCCGAATTTGCCCCAAGATATGGTGCTGGAAGAGGCATTGCAACAAGTGGTTAATAGCGATACACGCGCTGGCAATGTTGTCGACAGCGAAGATAACGTGCTTGGTAGTATCGAAATAGATCAAATTATCGCCGGCATTGCACGTCCCAATATTGAGGGTCAGAGCGAAGCCCGATACCGCTAAGCATGCTTTTTTGGGTGACGTTCACCCCTGAACACCCTCCGCTTTTGTCCCCACCAAAATAGGGGAGCGATATGAAACCCCCGTTAAGAAACCGTACAAAAATCCAACATTAGTTATTCCTATCCCCCCCCCTAACCCCCCTTATCAGGGGGAGGTAGGGGGTTGGGTTTTCCACATGTAACGCATGCCTAGTGAGGGTTTCTTGCACAGTTTCTTAAGGGCAGGTGTAAATTGAAAAATGGATAAGGATGTCACACACAGAATAATCGAATATGAGGATTTTCTCCGAATATCCATGAATATTAGAAGGCTAAGGACCGACCGAAATCGCGAAAAAGACGGTCAATAGAGATGCCAATAAGTTCGGCTTTACCGGCTTTCGCTCCCTTCTTGGATAGGGGAGGTTAAAATGAAAATGGTGGGGCGTACAGGATTCGAACCTGTGACCACCTGATTAAAAGTCAGATGCTCTACCAGCTGAGCTAACGCCCCATGAACACCAATCATGGCGTAATTATAATGGCACAGAAATGGAAGCAGGATTATCCTGATATGACAGGCTCATGTCAAACGCTATCACTGATAGCCAAATCCTCCTTTTTTTGATTTTATGACACCGCCTCTGTCAATGTGGTTATTGTATCGTTTGTTCAATACGCCGCAATCGAGTCTGGGCAGAGAGTGCTACCTGATGGTTAGGGAAACGGATGAGAATATCGCGAAAAGTGTTGGCCGCTTTTTCATAATCACCAATGTCATACTCAATATAGCCTATTTTTAATAACGCTTCGGGGACGCGTTGGCTGGCGGGATATTGACTTACCAAAGTTTTAAAACCTTTTAGTGCGTATTCAAATTCACGATTAACATAGCGAGATTCAGACATCCAATAATAGGCATCACCCACTAATGGACTGTTTGGTGAAGTATCGACGATCTGCTGAAATTGAGTAATTGCATCTTTATAGCGACTTTGTTTTAGTAACTCAAATGCCTGATCATACGCCTGCTGTTCCTGTGTCAAAACTAGCGACTGTCCGGACGATTTTGGTATGGACGTTGTATCCGATGAGAGCGAATTCGGGGCGGTGGGTGCTGTATTACCAACCGCATCGGTATTCCCGAGCGTACGATTGCTATCACTAACGACCACTTGGTTTACTAAACCACTGTTCTGCAGGTTATTTTGTTGAGCAACCGATTGGTCGTTCCCCTGAGATAACCCGTCTATCGGTTGTCCGCTCAAGACATGTTGATTACGTTCGATGTTAGCAACCCGAGACTCCAAGTTTTGAAATAAGTCTTGTTGCCGTCGCTTTGCGTTCTCGGTTTCAAATTGAATCTCCTCAATTGAATTCCGCAGGCGTTTGATTTCTTCTCTAATGCCAGCTAAATCAAGGAGTACCTTTAACACCGAGTGATTCAGGGATTCGGGCTGGCCAGTTTGCAGTGGCACAGAAATCGGTGTGTTGGAAGCTGCTGGGAGCTGGCAACCTGTCAAGAGTACAATAGTTATTACTGCTGCTATAGTGAGTCGAGTATTCATGGTCATTGTACAAATAAAATGTTTAAAAACAGGTTTTCTCAAAGGTAAGATGTTATGGATATAGAATTTCCACTCGTCTGTTTAACATCCATGCATCAGTAGTGCTACCCAAAGATGCAGGTCTTTCTTCGCCATAAGATATTGTCTGAATACGGTTTACGCGGATACCCAAGGTATGCATAACGCGAGATACTGCTTTGGCACGGTCTTCCCCTAATGCCAGATTATATTCTCGGGTGCCACGTTCATCGGTATGACCCTCGAGTACAATTTGAACGTTTGGGACTGTTTTCAAATACATGGCATTCGCCTGAATAATGGCTTCACTGTCGCCCGTTAGAATACTGCTATCGTAGTCAAAATAAAGCACCCGTTGATTTAGAATGTTAGGGTCATGGATGCCCAACCCATCAAGTGAGTTATCGCTATCTAATCCTGTCGTGCTAATGTCACCGGCATCTAGCCCACTACCGAGCCACCCACTCACTTCTTCAACAACAATAGCATCGCCATTCAATGATCTGTTTCCACCACAGGCGGCAAGGGCAAAACTGATAGATACAATAATCAAATATGATGAAATACGCATAATAATACTCTATAGGTTAAGATTAAATGAAGCCCAAGCGGGCTCTCTGATGGAGTCGCCTTCGAAATTCATCGTTTGTTGCACTTGACCGTTAGTCGAAACGGTGGCAAGCACATTTTGTCCACCCTTTTGAGTCGCATACATTATCACATCTCCGTTGGGGGCAAAAGAGGGCGATTCATCTTGTTTTGTCTGGGTTAGTTCACGAATTGTTCTATCTTTGGTCGAGTATAACCCAACTTTATAACCATTACCCTGATTGGTAATCAAAACGATGGACTGACCATCCGGCGAAAAAGAGGCACCCGCATTGTAAATACCAGAAAAGGTTAATCGTTTAGTGGTGCCGCCGTTTGCTGGAATTTGATAAATCTGTGCTTTTCCCGACCTGCTCGACGTAAAAATAAGCGAGCGACCATCAGGCGACCATGCCGGCTCGGTATCAATATTGGTGTGGTGGGTTACACGCCGGAAGGTGGAGGAGGCAAGTTCGAATATGTAAATCTCTGGATTGCCGTCCTTTGACAGGGTTAAAGCCAGTTTTTTATCGTCTGGTGACCAAGCGGGTGCACTGTTGAGCCCAGGAAATTCGGCGATACGAATACGGCTACCAGTCCGGACATTTTGAACAAATACCATAGAGCGGTTTTTTTCAAAAGAAACGTATGCCAGATGGTTGCCGTCATGCGACCAAGATGGGGACAATATGGCGTAGTTCGATTCAAAAATGGTTTGAGGATTCCATCCGTCCGCATCAGCAACTTGCAGCAAATATCGTCGTCTAGATGCCTTCTGTTGTACGGTAACATACACAATTTTGGTATTAAACGCACCAGCAATTCCGGTCAGCTCTTGATAAATAGCGTCACTAATGAGATGGGACACTTGGCGCAATTTATTCTCTTCAATAACAAATTTTTGTCCTGATAATTGTTTTCCCCGAAATACATCAATCAGGTGGAAACGAACCTCGTATTGTGAATCGCTCATTTTAATGACCTTGCCAACAACCAACGCTTCAGATTTAAGCAACCTCCAATCCTTAAATTGCACCGATTTTAAGTCATGAGGCGTACTGAGAAAACTACTACGCGGGAGGGTGCCGAATCGACCGCTTCGGCTTAAATCGGCATCAATAATATCGGCAGGTTGTTGACTGTTGGCACTAACCCCCTCCATTGCAAAGGGAACAATGGCAATAGGAATGCCAGCGATGGTACCTGAAGTGACCTCAATGGTCAAAATCGCAAAACTCGGTAGCACACAACCCATCAGCACCAAGGGCAGCACGGTCTGTAATAATCGCTTTAATACGGTTTGTTTATTGGTCATCACTATTGGGTATTGATTAATTATCGGGGTTAAAATGTATATTAAAAACCTTGATATGTTCATAGTATTCTAGATTTGAGGGGAACGGTAGTGGGGACGCTTTCTTAACTGCCAGCTCTGCAGATCGATCGAAAAATGAATCTCCGCTACTTTCTATCACATTTGCTGATAGAACATCACCATTTCGCGATACTTTTACTTTAATCCAAGCATCCAATCTGGTCTTACTATTTAATGGACGACGCCAGTTTTTTTCCATTTCCGTTCGGATTCGGGGCACCAACGCCTGAAATGCTGTTTTAGCGTCACTTTTCGTTTGCTCGTATAGCTGTTCTTTCAATTCCTTTTCACGCTGTTTCCGTTCTTTCCGCTCTTGTTCCTGACGTTCTTTTTCGGCTGCTTCGCGTTTTTTCCGTTCTTGTTCCTGACGTTCTTTTTCGGCTGCTTCGCGTTTTTTCCGTTCTTGTTCCTGACGTTCTTTTTCGGCTGCTTCGCGTTTTTTCCGTTCTTGTTCCTGACGTTCTTTTTCGGCTGCTTCGCGTTTTTTCCGTTCTTGTTCCTGACGTTCTTTTTCGGCTGCTTCGCGTTTTTTCCGTTCTTGTTCCTGACGTTCTTTTTCGGCTGCTTCGCGTTTTTTCCGCTCTTGTTCCTGACGTTCTTTTTCGGCTGCTTCGCGTTCTTTCCGTTCTTGTTCCTGACGTTCTTTTTCGGCTGCTTCGCGTTTTTTCCGTTCTTGTTCCTGACGTTCTTTTTCGGCTGCTTCGCGTTCTTTCCGCTCTTGTTCCTGACGTTCTTTTTCGGCTACTTCGCGTTCTTTCCGTTCTTGTTCCTGACGTTCTTTTTCGGCTGCTTCGCGTTCTTTCCGTTCTTGTTCCTGACGTTCTTTTTCGGCTGCTTCGCGAGGTAATACCAGAAATTCAAAACGGGTCTTATTTAGTTCTTGCTCCTGACGCACTTTTTCGGCTGCTTCGCGTTCTTTCCGTTCTTGTTCCTGACGTTCTTTTTCGGCTGCTTCGCGTTTTTTCCGTTCTTGCTCCACCAGTTTGTCTGGTTGTTGTTTATCTATGGAAACAGCCCATGCATTCATCGTCGATTCTGTTGGCTTCTGCGAGATATTTTTTTCAGAGAATGGCCACCGAATAACTAACAGGGCAAGCAATATCCCGTGAATGAGAATAGTAAATAACGCCGATTTGACAAATAACACAGTTCGTTCTCTCATCACCAGCATACAAACTAATTATGTGAGCCAATTACTGATCCACCCTCGGGTCAGTACTCAGTCCAACGGAATCCACCCCCGCACGTTGCAACAACACCATAGCGCGTACCACATGACCGTATTTCGTCGCCTCATCACCTCTGATCACAAATGACAGTGTGGGATTCGCCTGCAACACGGCATTGGCTTTTGCTTCAATTTCATGAGCAGAGGTTTTGGTTTCGTTATCATTGATATAGTAACTTCCATCGGCATCAACGGCGACCACAAACGGCTCTTGCCTCTGCTCATCGAGCGGCTTCGCTGGTGCTTGTGGTAAATCGACTTTTACGCCGGTACTCAACAAGGGTGCAGTAACCATAAAAATAATCAACAACACCAGCATCACATCGATATAAGGAACGACATTGATTTCTGCCATCAATTTCTTTTTGCGACCATATCGGGTTGGGATCATTGGTCAACCCGACTGCCGAAGTTTTGACGACTCACGATGCTCAAAAATTCCTCCATGAACACTTCGTAGCGACTATTTAATCGCTCGGCACTATTGGCAAATTTATTGTAGGCAATGACCGCTGGTATGGCGGCAAACAAACCCATCGCCGTCGCAATCAACGCTTCCGCAATGCCCGGTGCGACCGTCGTAATGGTCACCGTGTGCATGCCGCTTAGCGATTGAAACGAATTCATAATGCCCCATACAGTACCAAACAATCCGACATAAGGGCTGGTTGACCCAACCGTGGCAAGGAAAGATAAATTCGATTCGAGTTTATCTATTTCTCTGCTTAACGCCACTCTCATCGAGCGATGCACACCCTCAACCATATCTGAGTGTCTATTTTGTTTTTGTGCTAGTCGGTTAAATTCCTGAAATCCTGCTAGAAAAATATTGACAATACCTTCGGGTTCACGTTCCCGACTCCATTCGTAGTAAATTTTTCTGATTTCGCCACCAGACCAAAATTGCTTTTCAAATTCGTCGGCAATTTTAGAACAACGCTTAAAGGTGGAACGTTTACGATTGATCATGTACCATGAAATCACCGAAGCGAAAAATAACAACAGCATCACCAGTTGCACAGGGGCACTGGCATTGCCAATCAAATCGAAAATTCGCGAGTCGAACATTGAAGTAATAAATAAAGTTATAAATTATCAGATATTTCTATTTGGCAGTCGTATTATGCACTAACTCGCATTCAATGACATGGTAACCAATCAAGATACTATGATTCATCAGGAAATATTTGTTGCTGACTCAATACCGCTTTAGGCATGGCGAGCCCTAAATGTTGCCAAGCTGATTTCGTCGCAACTCGTCCGCGTGGGGTCCGCATTAGATAACCCTGCTGGATGAGATAAGGTTCTATGACATCCTCGATGGTGCCACGTTCTTCGCCAATGGCTGCCGCAATACTGTCGACCCCTACCGGCCCGCCGTCAAACTTCTGCATAATTGCCAACAATAAATTTCGGTCGAGCAAATCTAAACCGAATCTATCGACTTCGAGCATATCGAGAGCGGCATTGGCAACCGCTTCAGTTAGCACGCCATCGCTTTTGACTTGTGCATAATCCCGCACTCGGCGTAACAATCTGTTTGCAATTCGGGGGGTTCCGCGTGCGCGTGTTGCGATAGCGCGTACTCCTTCAACATCGAATGGCACATTGAGCAATGTTGCCGAACGCTGGACAATTTGGGCAAGTTCATCGGCAGAATAAAATTGTAGCCGTTGCACGATGCCAAAGCGGTCGCGTAGTGGCGAAGTCAACAACCCGGCGCGGGTGGTCGCACCAACCAGCGTAAAAGGGGGTAAATTCAATTTAATCGACCGCGCTGCTGGACCTTCGCCAATCATAATATCGAGGTGATAGTCTTCCAAAGCGGGATACAAAATTTCCTCAATCGCCGGATTTAGCCGATGAATCTCATCAATAAACAGCACATCACCAGCTTCAAGGTTGGTCAGCATAGCAGCAAGATCACCTGCCTTTTCCAGTACCGGGCCCGAAGTTTGACGCATTTTGGCACCCATTTCAGTCGCCAGAATATAAGCCAATGTGGTTTTGCCCAAGCCGGGCGGACCAAACACCAGCACATGATCCAGTGCCTCGCTACGTTCGCGGGCCGCTTGAACAAAGATATTCAGTTGATCTTTGGTATTAGTTTGACCGATAAATTCATCCAATCGACTGGGGCGTAAACTGCGCTCAAGCATCTGTTCTTGAGCCGAGTCCTGTTGCCCGTCCGCGGCCAATATATTTGGTGACTCGGTTTGGTTCATCGTTTTATCAGGAATTGTAGCGCATTGCGGATCAAATCATCTCGTTGCTGGCTTTGTTCTTTGACCGCATTGACGGCACGATTGGCTTCGGCAGACTTATAGCCGAGTGCTATCAATGCGCCAATGGCATCTTGTAGCGGATTGTCGGGTATTTGTAACGGATTGACGGCTGATGCCGCATCCTCTTGGGCAGATTGTGAAACAGATTCTGCAATATCGATGCGGTCACGCATGTCGATAATCATACGCTCCGCGGTTTTATTACCAATGCCGGGCACGCGGGTCAAAGTCGCCGCATCCTCACGGTGGATGCAATTGATAAATTCCTGCGTACTCAAAGTGGACAGAATCGCTAAAGCCACGCGCGGGCCGACACCATTTATCTTGAGCAAGCTCCGAAACAGCTGCCGTTGCCCCTCATCAGAAAACCCATACAACAGTTGTGCATCCTCCCGCACAACCAGATGGACATACAAAGCAACCTCGTCACGCTCATCGGGCAATGCGTAAAACGTGGACATGGGTGCTTCTAGCTCATACCCTATTCCATGGACATCAAGCAATATAATCGGTGGTTGTTTTTGTAATAATATCCCGCGCAGAAAAGCAATCATCGTTTCATTGCGCCGCTATTAGTTTTTGTTGTACCTGATCAGTATGGATATGACATATTGCACATGCCAACGCATCGGCTTCATCCTCCGAAGGTGTCGCACTAAACCCTAATAATACCCGCACCATATGTTGAACTTGTTCTTTTTTGGCATTGCCAGAGCCGACAACCGCACGTTTGATTTGTAATGCACTATATTCATAGACCTCACGTTGAGCATTCACTGCCGCGCAGATTGCCGCACCACGCGCCTGTCCGAGAATGAGGGCAGATTTTGCATTATAGGCAATAAAAACCTGCTCCACTGCCACGACATCGGGCTGGAACTCGGCAATAACAGTGGCAACGCCCCGATAAATGATGCCCAAACGCTGTGGCAATGCCTCAGTGCGCATACGAATACAGCGAAAGGCGAGTGAGCGAACCCCATCGGCGGTTGTTTCAACCACCCCCAAACCGGTGTTGCGCGACCCCGGATCGATGCCCAGCACCCGCATTATGATTGCTCCTCCGCAAAATTAGCGTTCGTGAACACATCCTGAACATCGTCAAGCTCTTCGAGTGCATCGATTAATTTAATCACCCGTTCGGCAACTTCACCACGGACCTCGATTTCTGTTGAGGCCCGCTGAATCAATTCTGCCATTTCTGGCTCCAGACCAGCGTCCTGCATCGCCTTTTGTACACAGTGGAAGTTTTCCGGCGCAGTAACTACCTCGATCATGCCATCGGCGGACTCAACATCGTGTGCCCCTGCTTCCAGTGCGATCTCCATGATTTGCTCCTCGTTTTCGCCATTAGAAAACACAATCGAGCCGATTTTTTCAAATAAATAAGCCACAGAGCCATCGGTGCCCAGATTACCGCCATGTTTTGTGAACGCATGACGCACCTCGCTGACCGTCCGATTTTTATTATCGGTTGCACATTCCACTAAAACGGCCACCCCTTCAGTGCCGTATCCTTCATATCTGATTTCAACAATATCATCGCCTTCTAGCGCACCCGCACCCCGCTTGATTGCACGGTCGATGGTATCTTTGGTCATGTTGGCAGCGAATGCTTTATCAATCGCGCTGCGCAAGCGTGGATTGGCATCTGGGTCGCCACCACTCATCCGTGCAGCAACGGTAATTTCCTTGATGAGTTTAGTAAATGCTTTGCCGCGCTTGGCATCTTGTGCAGCCTTACGGAACTTTATATTTGCCCATTTACTATGCCCAGCCATGATTTGCCTTTGATGAGATTAGTCTGAGATTATAGTCGCCTGTATTCGCACCGCACAATCCATGTCGTGCGTACCCCAATTCGCATCCGATACCAAATATTGGCATCGGGAATACATAAAGCCCCCTGACAAGGGGGCTTTATAGGGGTATTTTCAATATCGCGAGAACTTTGCACGAGCTGGAATTTTGTTTGCTCAGGAAAAAGCGTACTGAATGAGGGAGTTTATACTTATAAATGATCGTTTGAGACCACTTTTGACACCGAATACAAAAGAATTATCGTGCAAAGCCCTCATCGTCAGTATAGTGGATGCGACACTCCGCTCGACATCCATTTTCGTATTATGAAAACAGGATAGAGCGAATATATCATGGCGACCGACCCGCATATTGTGTTGAAAAAAGCGGGTTATGCGTCAACGCTCGCCTTAATATAATCGACTGCATCTTGCACACGGGCAATACTTTCAGCTTTGCTATCAGAAATTTCAGTGTCAAATTCTTCTTCCAACGCCATGACCAACTCTACTGTGTCAAGTGAATCTGCACCCAGGTCATCAACAAAAGAGGACTCCAAGGTAACTTGTTCTTCGCTCACGCCTAGCTGTTCAATAACAACTTTCTTTACACGTTTTTCAATATCGTTCATTCGATTTTTAATCTCCAGATTTTAATGAATAAATTCCCCCGCACTCGCATACCAATACAAATTCGATGGCGGACGTTTGGGCTTTTAGGTTGTCTTAGAAAGGCGGATGGTAAACAATAGGTAGCGTTAAGTCCAATAAATATTAACCTAATTTTAATTTTTTTAGGGGCTGTCCTGGATAACTCGTTTAATACACGCTAACCCATTGTCTTACATTGCAATAATTGAGATGCAGGGAATAGATTATAGCCTTATTGTGTTTATAAGAGACCTTTGCATAAATCCACCCAGGCACGACTAAAATGGTAAAATAGCGTTCATTCAATAAACCCTTGAGGATACCGTCAAATGTCTTGGAAACAAACCGCCCAATACTCGTTCGCAGATGCCCTTTTAATTGAGCATAAATCATTGTCCAAACTAGATGATGTGCATGAAATTATCGATTGGAAACAAATCGAAAAAACGCTCAGCCATCTTTATGCCAGCAAGCGCGGTGTGCCGGCACTTGTGCCCTTTGGGTATGCCCACCTTTGATGATGTTTAAGATACTGATTTTACAGGCACGGTATAACTTAAGCGATGAAGCCTTATGAAGAACAGATAGCCCGAGATTTAATGTTCCGCCGGTTTATTGGTTTGAGTCTCAGTGATGCAGTACCCGATCATTCCACTATTTGGCGGTTTAGGAACTTATTACACACCGAAAATCTGCTTGATTCTTTATTGGTGCAGATCAATCATCATCTCGCTAAAAACAGTCTTATTGTTGCCACAGGCTCGGTCAATATTATCGATGCGATTGTGATTGAGGCGAAGCAATGCCGTTCTAAAAAGAACAAACAAGGCACAATACCCAAGACCGGAAGCGGCATGGAACGTGAAAACGGCATCCGATGGCAGGCGTAAAAGTACCTACGGATTTAAGATGCACGCCAATACCGATGAAGATGGTTATCAAGAAAATGACCTATACGCATGGCAATGTGCATGATTCATTGCATGATTTTGGGGAGTTTGAACATCTGTTAGGCGATAGGCACGGACAAGTTTACGCAGACAGTGCTTATACCCACAGGGCACAAGTGCCAACAAAGACAATGACCAGAAACTGGGTAAAGCAAACAATAGAATCCTGCACCGGGCTTATCGCAACACACCATTAACGGAGCAACAAAAAGCACTGAATAAAATGTATAGCAGTGTCCGCTATGTGGTTGAACGCACCTTTGGCTTACTCAAACTGCATCACGGATTAGGCAAGGCAAGATACATGGGGTTAGCCAGAAACAAAACCCGTGCACATCTGATTGCCATGAGCCATAACCTTAAAACTGGGATGAATATTTTCAAACAACTGCAACGTTTACAGGAGAGTGGCGCCTAAATGGGCAATAAAACAGATTAAAACCCACTAAAAGCGGTTAAAAGTGCCGAAATAGAGGCTTTTTTGGTGTCGTATTGATGATTGAGAGAACATGGGCGAAAAAATGAGGCAAATTTATAAAAAATCACGTTGTTTGTGAGTTGCGAGGGGTGTTTTGTGGATTATGCAAAAGTCTCGACTTAAATATTCACAACAAGCTAAAAACGCCATTTTCCGACAAGCCCATAGGGTTGCTAGAAGAACCTAAAATCTTTGGTGAATAAAGTAGTAACGGAATTATGGAATGAAAAATAAAAGCAGTATTGCGCAATCAACCCGCCGATAAACAACATTGGTTAAACTGGCATTGCCGAGTAATGCTGATTGGCGATTAGTCCGAAGCAATACGGTGGAAAATGCGATAGTGTAAATCCTCTGTGCCGGGCACTTTATATTTTTTTTTGCCCCCAGTCCAACAGGATTTATCAATTTCTGGGAATTTGACTGCGTTGCTATCGGTGATGAATTCTGGGACATAGGTCACATCCAGTCGATTCAGATAGGGCATTGCCAAAGCGTAGATTTGGGCACCACCGATGACCCATATTCTCCGTTTCGGATACATTTTAATCGCTTGTTTAACATTGTTGTAATGCTCCACGTCAGGCACCGTCGATCGGCTAATGACAATGTTACGGCGACCGGGTAACGCCTTAGCACCAATGGAATCCCAAGTGACTCGCCCCATGATGACAACACCGCCCATCGTAATTCGTTTGAAGCGTTTTAGGTCTGCGCTGTAGTGCCATGGGAGAGTGCCGTCAATACCGATGACGTGCGCACGGGTCATAGCAACAATCGCGCCTATTAGTGGCGAGTCGGGGTGTGGCGAATCAGCCGATGGTTTGAGTGCCGCCTCAGTCATTGACAGTGCATTTATACCGCGACCTTGAAGGTAATGGGCGGATGGGGGTTGTAATTATGTAACGCGAACTTTGCCATGATTTCATCGGTGTCCAGCGCGAGTAGGGGTTCAATATCGTCCAAAGACTGGATTTCCGCACTGATTTCTAACTCGGGCAATTTGCGCGGTTGGCGGGTTAATTGTTGTTGCAGTGCGGGGATATGATCATATTCTGCCATACTACCATCAGCTTTTGCGGTATAAACATGTGCGTCAATGAGGGTATGGGCAAAAATGCCCGCAGGGATGTCGCTAAAGCGGGAAAAAAGTGCGAGTAATAGCGCATAGCCGGCAATATTATAGGGTACGCCCAAAGCAATATCACAGCTTCTTTGGGTCAGATGGAGGCATAGATAGGGTGCGTTTTCGCGGTCGAATTGGGTGTTCAGTAGCCAGAATGCGTGGCAGGGCGGCAACGCACTGGTTTGTGCATTGCTCGGCGCCCAGGCCGACACTGCCATGCGCCGACTCATCGGATTGGACTTTAATTGCTCGACCACATAAGCGATTTGGTCGTTAGTTTCATGGTTAGGCAATGGAAAATGCCGCCAGAAATTGCCGTAGGCACTGGGGACTTTGCCGTTTTCATCAGTCCAAGCATCCCAGAATTTACACTGGTGTTTTTTTAGCAACGCAATATCCGTTTTGCCAGATAAAAACCATAGATTTTCGATGACAATGTTTTTCCATGATATTTCCTTGGTGGTCAGCAATGGAAAACCGGCTCGTACATCAATCTCATAGTTGATATTAAAGGTGGATAAGGTGTCCACGCCAGTGCGATTGGGCTTCCTGTGTCCGCACTCCAGCACTTCCCTAACGGTGTCAAGATATTGTTTCAAAATAAATTATTCAGGCAGAGACTGCGTAAGAACCCGCGGGTCGCGTTATGTGGAAAACCCTGAAAACCCGTAATGGTTTTCCCATAACGCGACCTATCGAGGGTTTCTTGCGCAGTCCCTTCCGCAGGAATCCAGTCAAATGTTCTTTTCAAAACCTAACCATCATTTTCAATTTTCCATTGTCCGCCGAAAAGCATTTACATGGATGACAGAAGGATTGGTGCGGATAAAACCGCGCTCCCGAAGCCGTTTTCGCAGGAATGACGAATTTTTGAATTATACAAAGGACTCATGTCGGTTATTCAGATGGATTATTCGGGTCAATTAAGCCGATTTGTCGGCATCGTTTTCGGTTGAGAAATAAAATTCAAGCATTTCCCGCGCGAATTGAGCAGATTTAACGTACCATTTTTCCTTGTTGATACAGAGCATCGCAAACGCAATTTTCTGCTCACCTTGTTCACCAAAACCGACAAACCAATCATATTTACCACGCGGGTTTAAGCCACTCAGCGAGCCTGTTTTGCCACCGATATTGACCCCTGCTAATACACCTTTGTTAGCCCCGCGAAAAATTTTGCGCGCTGAGCCTTGCGTAACGGTGGCTTGCATCATTTTCTTTAATTGCTCGGAAGTGTCTTGTGACATAACCGCAGACAGTGCCGGTTGTTCATGGACATAAAGCGGAATGCCGTAGGGGCCAGTTAGCGATTCGACAATAATGGGTGCAACAATTTTTCCGCCATTTAATGCGGTGGCGGCTAATATCGCGCCATGCAGTGGTGAAAGGGTGTTTTTGACGGTGAAGCCAGATGCCATTTGTGCAATATCCCATTGGTCATTCGGGTCAAGTTTGATTTCTCCAGTTGCAAATGAAAAATCCGAAGAAAAGCGATTATTAAACCCTAGCCGATGGGCATATTCGAGCATCATGTCGCCACCGAGTTCGACTGCACCGAGCCGCCCAAAAACAACATTGACTGATTTAGCAAATGCCTCAGCGAGCGTTAGATTCCGAGTCCATTTGTTATTCTGGTGATTAAAGACATTTTTCTTGTATAGCGAAGTTGATTTTCCATTGAATGGAATCACCGTATCATCATTTGCTTTGTTTTCATTAATGGCTGCAACCACAGTAATAATTTTGGAAATGGAAGCCGCAGGGAAGGTGTTGATGAGCGATAAGTTGCCATAATCTACGCTATCACGGGTGGAATCAAGCATTGCCAGAACATGCCCCGTATCGGGTGAGATGGCAACAAATACACCGTAGTCAGGATTATACTTCTTAAAAAGCCGAGTTGCCTCATTCTGCAGCTGAATATCCAGTGTGTATTTAACTTTCAGCGACCCATGCAGAGTTGATAAACTGACTAAATCGGGAATATCAATACGAGGTGGATGGGCTTTCTGATAAACCGCTTGCGAGATTGCGGATGCGATGTGTTGTTGTGTTATACCCCAATGGCTTTCTTGCTGAGTGGCAACCAGCCCCATGGCGACAGGCCATGCAGATGTCAGCAAAACAATAACCAGAAAACTGGCTTTAAACCAAAAATGTTTAATTATGTGTATCAGAAAATCAATCACATCGAACAATTACAAGCATGACGAATTGCACGGATTCTATGCTGGTTATCCGCATAAGTAAACCACCTACAAAGGACTGTTAGCCCAAAGCAATAATGTTCCCTTTGAGCAAAGCTAAAATGCCCCCTTTTGACTTCATCCATGTCGATCGTATACCGGTTTTGTAGGAGCACAAATCAGTTTAGCCTTGCATTTCTCGCCCACAGGACCACTCGGGCTTATATGGAGACACTCAATCAGCAGCTTGACAAGAATGCTCGCCCAGTTGCCATATACAGTGATAAACACAGCATTTTTCAGGTCAATCACCCCCAGAAAGAGTAACGGCAAGAGGGTGAACTCACCCAATTTACCCGTGTACTCAAGACGCTGGATATTGAGCCTATTCATACCAATACTCCGTAAGCAAAAGGGCGTGTAGAACGTGCCAATAAAACCCTGCAAGACCGACTGGTCAAAGAGATGCACTTACAGAACATCAATTCTATTGAACAAACCAACGCTTTTTTGTCCCAGTTTATGGATACTACAATCGGCGTTTTACCCGCAGGGCACAACTTCCATCGTTCCACTTAACCCTGATAATGCACCGTGCGGTATTGCATGATAAGGAATAACTTAAACTCATTATTAGCCCGCACCATCAGCGTAAACTGTCCAAGAACCTGACCATTCAATTTCGCAACACCGAATATCAGTTGACCGGCTACGGTAAAGGTTATCGTCTGCGTGGAGCGACTATTACTATCTGCTAGGGCTTTAACGGTTCGGTAACCTTGCTACACAAAGGCAGCGTACTAACGTACCGGACACTGCACAAGGAGTGCCAGCCGTTATCATTGCCGATGATAAGACCGTTCTCAACCAAGTCGATCAAGCACTTCACCGACAACAAAAATCCACATGGAAACCCGCACCACCCATACTTGGCGGCGACCATTAACCCGTATTTAAACAACAATACTCATAATGAATATAACAAAGGGGACATCTGAGTTTTGGGTTGACATAGGCTTCAAAAACTTTGCGTATTATTCCAGATAGGATTAAAATAGCCCATTATGGAGCATTTAACGATGATTGTCGTAGCCCTGGTGTTTTTAGGCTTCGGTCTGGTTTCAAAAAAACTAAGTACGGCCATGGTTACCCCGCCGATGGTATTTGTTTTGGCTGGTTTTATACTGAGTGCGCCAGTACTCGGTTTTCTCGATGTTGAAGTTGAGCAACATCTGCTGAAGTTGCTGTTGGAGGTTACTTTAGTGCTGGTATTGTTCAGCGATGCAGCGCGTATAGACCTCGACAAGCTTAGAAAGGATCATATCGTCCCTCAGCGTATGCTCCTTATTGGTATGCCACTAACCATATTGGTCGGGGCGACGGTTGCAAGTATTCTTCCGCTCGGGCTGACCCTCTGTGAAGTGGTGCTGGTCGCTGCTATTCTTACGCCTACTGATGCGGCACTCGGACAGGTTGTGGTGTCCAGCGACCAAGTTCCAGAGAAGGTGAAAATTGGACTGAATGTTGAAAGTGGCTTGAATGACGGCATTGCCTTGCCGATTATTCTGGTATTTGCCAGTATCGCCAGTGCCATAATGACAAACGATAATCAGCAGTGGTTTAAGTTTGCCGTATTGCAACTTTCTTTCGGCCCGCTTAGTGGCATCGCCATTGGCTACGCCGGTGCTTGGTTGATTCGCAAGGCACATGAACGTCAATGGGTGACGGACAGCGGTGAGGGCATTATCGCTTTATGCATTGCTGGATTGTGCTTTATTGTCGCCGAAGCACTACATGGCAACGGCTTCATTGCCGCATTCGTCGGCGGTCTCGTGTTTGGGAACTTGCTGAATAATCGCTGTCATTACCTATTCGAATTTATCGAAACTGAAGGGCAGATTTTTACCCTCGGCACATTCTTGGTCTTTGGTGCGTTGATGTTGCCCATGGCGTTGTTCAGTGTCAGCATATGGCATTGGGTCTTCGCGGTATTTAGTCTTACTGTGATGCGCATGTTGCCGGTGTATTTGTCGTTGCGCGGACTGCAAATAAACCTGCCGACCGCTTTGTTTCTTGGCTGGTTTGGGCCCCGTGGACTAGCTTCAATACTGTTCGTATTGCTGGTCGTTGGCGATACCATGTTGCCACATCCAGAGATTGTTACCAATATCGTATTCATCACTGTTCTCATCAGCGTGTTTGCCCACGGGCTATCCGCCACGCCGCTCGCTTTGAAGTATGGCGCCAGTAAATACGCGATGCCAGCGGTGTCCGACAAAACGCTAGCTAAATAGGGTTATTCTGATTTCCATATGGGCTAAAGCCAAACAATGCTCAAGAATGTGGTACAAGTGTATTTTTTTATGGAGATATTCAAATGAAAGATACCGCATTGTTTACGCAGATTTTGGGGCTTAGCGACCCATGGTGAATCACGGTGCGAATCACGGCTATTACGCCGAATTTGACCGACAAATCAATGACCATCCAGATAGATTGTACAAAGGGCACGAAAGGCGCGTGTAGTGTCTGATATGAATTTTGTTCGGTTTACGACCACCGTGAGCAACGCACATGGCGACATTGATACGATGCAATTCAAGACGCGCTTGATCGCTCAGGCTCCGCGTATTCATTGTAAAGTGCATGGAATCAAAAACCTGAAAGTGCTTATGGCAGATACGCAAGTACGCTTTACGTATTTATTTGATTCGCTATTGATGTGCTGCCTGCTTGTAGCAACAAAACACAAGCCGCAAAACTACTTGGCTTGTCGTGGGATGAGGTGCATCATATTCAATCCCGAGCGGTGAAAAGGGGGATGGACAGACGCTCTGTTGAGGAAGTGAAACATTGGCATCGATGAAAAAAGTTTCCGCAAAGGGCAATCTTATGTCAGCTTGCTGTACGATTTGAATGCGTCCAGAGTGCTTGATGTCATGGCAGATAGAACGACGGAATCGGCAACCACATTGTTATCCATGCTTCCCGAGCAAAGACGCAATGAAATAGCGGCGGTTGCCGTGGATATGTGGGATCCTTTTATGACGGCAGTTGGAACGACTTTACCGAACGCCGCTATTGTTCACGACAAGTTTCATATCGTCAGTTATCTTACAAAAATGGTTGACGCGGTGCGGCGAGTTCACCGAGCCGAAGTCAAGCGTAAAGAAAATAAAACATTAAGAGCCGCCGGTATCGATGATTTGGTCGGGTCTCGCTATACGGGTCTCGCTATACTTGGTTACGCAATCCCAACAACTGGAGTGAAAAAGATAAAGCCACTTTTTCTTGCCTTCAATCAAAGGGGTTGAAGGTCGCCCGAGCTTGGGCAATCAAAGAGACGTTGCTTGAGCTGTGGACTTACTGCGATGATAAACTAGCCCAATCGTTCTTTAAGAAATGGTACTGGTGGGCGACACATTCACGTCTAAAGCCGGTCATATCAGTCGCCAAGATGCTGAAAAACCATCTCGATAACATAATGATCTACTTGAAACATCGCATCACCAATGCGACCGCAGAAGGATTTAATTCAAAGATTCAGTCCATAAAATCAGCTGCCAGAGGATTCAGAAACCTCGAAAACTATCGCGTTTCAATTTTGTTTCACTGCGGAAAACTCAAACTCTACCCATAGGTTGCCAGAAGAACCGCAATTACAAAGTTCTATCTGTATCACCATTATTTAACAAGTAGCGTTTCCTCGCCCAGCATATCCACGATTTTCACCGCCACTTTGGCATTGGCACTGGGCAGAGTCAGTTCATATTCATTTTTTATATAATCGGTCTTTTTCCCCGGCAAATCGCTTTCCACGATGTTGAAATGCTTGCCGTCATAATCGGTGTCGATTAGCACGCAGTCAATCTGTGCGCGGAAGTCGTCAATCTGTTCATCAAAGATCGTTCGCTCAATTTCCAGTCGTGCGAGGATGGACGGGCTGATGTAATCGTTGATTTTTACCGTTACTTTCTTGCCCTTTTTGATGATTCCCACTTCCGCCTGTGCTGGCTGGTTTGTAGTTACACCATCTTGTTGAATATCACACACGGTAATTTTGTTGACCGGGTTTTTCTCTTTGGCAAGCTCTTTGATGATTTCTAATTCCGAGCCGTTACAGAAAACGGTGATATTGCGTTCTTCATCCGGACGGTTGTTTTTAATTTCGTCTTTGATAATTTGAATATCCAGTCGGGTCAGCGGTTTGTTCAAATCAATAATTTTCGCTAATTGTCCGCTCACTATCCCGTCAAAGAACAAGTCCTTGCGGTCGGTTTGAATGCCATACTTTGAGGTGATAATTTGCTTGAGTTCCGCCTGCTTGGCGTAATCATAGTTATTGACTCGGTAATGAATGAATCCAGTGCCGTTTTGCTCGGCAAGGTCGTCATTCTTGTTTGTGACAATGCCTTGTAAACGCTTGATGGTGGTTTGAATCGCGCCCTTGTTCAAGTCCGCCATAATCCAGCGCCGCCCCAATTTTTCGGCAACGGCGGCAGTGGTGCCACTGCCACAAAAGCAGTCCAGTACAATGGAGCCTTCGTTGCTGGAGGCTTTGATGATGCGCTTCAAAAGGGCTTCGGGTTTTTGCGTGGGGTAATCCATGCGTTCTTTCGATGTTCTACCCACCATATCGAACGACCATGTATCTTTAGTATTTACCAAGGTATACCAGCCATAATTTTCTGCAAAGTGCGGTTTTGTATCTAAAAACTCTTCCACGCCTACAAAATTGTACATTTTATATTCTCTGTTGTAAGACTTTTCTTTGCTTACATTAAAGATATAGTTCTGTGTTTTCGAGTACACAATAATACTGTCATGTTTTTTTGCAAAATATCTGTTTGAAACACCTCCACTTTTATAATTCCACACAATCTCATTGACAAAATTCTCATCCCCAAACACCTCATCCAACAAAAACCGCAAATGATGGCTTTTGTGCCAGTCGCAATGCAGATAAATACTGCCTTTTTCGCTCAATAACTCGCGTAGCAAAATCAGCCGTTCATACATGAACTGCAAATAGTTGTCATTCGCCCAGATGTCTTCATATTGCGCTTGCTCGATGAGGGTATGCCCCTCGCCGGTGATTTTTCCATTGCCATTCCCGTTCTCATTGCCATTACTCAGTCCGCGTAATTTCACCTTGCGTACATAATCTGCGCCCGAATCAAACGGCGGGTCAATGTAAATCAAATCAATTTTGCCGCGAAACCCGGAAACTAACAGCGAAGACAGAATTTCCTTGTTGTCGCCATGAAACAGCAGGTTGTAATCCGCTTTGGCAAATTTCTGATAAGACGGTTCGGCGGGCGGCTTTTTAACGCCAACGGATTCGCAACATTGCGCCGGGAAATGCCGCACCACATCCAACGGCTTCTTGCCCACCCAATGCAACATCGGGCGACCTCTAACCGGGGTGATTTTGAGGGGTTTTTTCACTCTACTTTATCGCGCAAGTTTACGATAGCCCCTCCGAGGGGAGGGGACAAGGTATAGTGAGGCTTTGTATCCACGCCCAATTTATGTAGTTTTTTCTCTAATTCGTGATATTGCGAAACAACTGATTTAGATATTGCTGGATTGTGTTTCAAAATTGCCTCTGTGGGTTTGTTGGTTGTGTGTGGCTTATTTGACATAATCAAAAGTACTCCTCAGTATGTACAAAAGAATTTAATTGCCCTCGAGTCATGTAGTCAGTTAAAAGATTGAAATAAATTTTTATGTTATCATGTAATTTCGCATTTTCTGAATAATCCTCAATTTTTAAATTCATCTCATTCCTTAAAGTAGAAATATCAATTCCACGCCCGTGAGAATGCCATCTTTCAGGATCGTTTAATAAATCAGCAATCTCTCTGGCATGTGTTTTCTTCATTGTTTCTGTAACTTCTAATTTTCTGGTTTCTGTGGTTTTCCAATCTTTAAACTTGTATTGCGATAACCATTTAATAAGCAATTCAACCGAAAGCTCTCGCGCTTGTTCAAACTGATACAGCTCACCCAAATCAAGTTTATTAAGCATTGCGTATTCCGCTGTGGTCAGATTGCCGTCCTCGGCTTTTTTATTCAATTTCTCATATTGATTAAGATACGCAAGTGCTGGAACGAGTTTATCATCTTTGGGAATTTGAGGGTCTATGGGTCCAAGCCGTGAAAAATAGTCCATCATAATTTGATCGGCACTCAAAGCAAAAACAGTCCCTGCTGACATTGCTTGGTCTGGCACAATAACTATAACTTCTTGATAAAAGTTCCTGATTACGCCAACCATCCTCTCAACAACTTCAACTACACCGCCGGGAGTTTGCAAAATTATCGCAATTTTATTGTGCTTGGTGCTTTTCATTTCAATCGCATCTCTGACCATTCCATCAAGCCCCGGTATGATAGGGCTAACGATTGACATTGTGTCAGCATCATCCAGCAGCACGCCAATAGAAGCGATATATTTATCTAGTTGAGTTTTTATATGGTCATCAAGCGGTCTCATTGTTTTGTCCTCGTATCCAATTCGTAATTGGGTTCATATCTGTATGGCTTATCGTGGTGGATGAAGTATAAACAATATTATACCTAAACTTATCCGGTTGCATTTTCTGTAACCGCTCGACCGCCTTTTTCTTGGCTTCTACCGTTTTGTCGCCTCGCTCATTTTCGGCTTTAACTTCAATAATATAAAACTCGCCGCTCTTCTTAACCAGCACAAAATCGGGGAAGTAGCGATGATACCGCTTGTCCTCGCCCAGATATTCAAAATGAAAGTCGGTTTTATTCGGGTCGGTCAGTCCGCCAGTGAACAGGAATGCCGCTACATCGTCCGGGTTTGTGTTAAGCATGGATAGCACCTGTGCAAACAGAGAACGCTCCGGTTCGCTGTCAAAATTATATGGCGTGTAGTGGAAGCTCAAACCGTGTTGGTCTTTATATTGTTCGCTTTTGGCAAGTAATTTATGTGCTTTCATGTGCTGGTGGGTTCGCTTGAGCATGCGTAAACGGTGGACATAAACACCATGCTCGTCTTTTGCAAACACATCTTTCCCGTCTTTATCCTGCAAGCGAATCAGTGCCAGCAACTCGGTTACTTGTTCCTCAACCGTCTTGTAGTTGACTTGTTGCTGTTCAACCTGCTGGAATAGTCCGTATAAATGATTGTCAGGCATCTCGCTTTGGGGGTATAAGGCGTTGAGCCTGTTCAATATCGGCAGCACCGGCACATGGTATCTTGAAGCGATTTTCCAAGCGGCGGTGTGGCAGTTGGTGGTTTTCCTGCCGACCTGCAGTTTTTTGGTGTCGCCGGTCGGCATGAGGATTTCTCGTACTCCCCCGAAGTCCGGTGTCAGGATGCTGCGTAGTATTGTGGGCATCTGTGGCGACTTTGGTTTTTCCAGCGTGATGTTTCCATTGGGTGGTGCAGCCCGTACCGCCCGTTTGACCGTGCGCGTGATTTCCAGTTTTGGTAATTCTGTTTTCAGGATGCGTAGGGTGACGGTTTCTTTGTCTGTGTCGTTCAAAGCGAGCTGGTCGAGATGAATGCGGAAGTTGTCGAGTAATTCCTTGTCCAAAATTCTGGCGTTATCGTAATCCAGAAATATTTTTGCTGAGTGTTGATTGCCGGGCACCTGCCGCAAACAGCGGGTCGCCGCTTGCAGGACGTAGTTGTTGCTGGTGGTTTGTTTTTTTATCAGCGCGCAAGCGAATAAACTCGGGCAGTTCCAGCCTTCCACGCCTTTGCCAATCAGCAATATAACCCGCTTTTGGTTGGTGGGATTGTTGAGCCGTTTGAATTCATCCACTTCTGCCGAACTGGATTTCTGCGTATTCACCAATATCTGGGCGACGTTTTCGCCGACTTTTGTCATAGCTCGCTCAATCGATAAGCGCGAGCTGTTCAGATGTGTTTGGGAATTGAAGTAAAAGGCGATTTTTGCCTTTGCGCCATCGGCAAGTGAGACGCTGCCATAGGCGCGGAAAAACTCCTTGACGATGTCATCAAACACGTCCGCATCGGACTGTTCCGCAATGTCGTATTGATGAATTCCACCGCCAAAATTTTTCAGGATATTGTCTTTAATGCCCTCGTAAAGCCCATACCAAACAATCACCTCCTTTAGGGTTTGCTTCTTATGGTAAGGCGTTCCGGTGGTGTTGACGACGGTTATTATGGGGTTTTGTGCATGGATATAGTTGATGGTTTCACGCACTCGTTTTAATTTGTTAATGGTATTGCCGTAGGTGTGATGTGCTTCATCTGAAAATATGCCCAGATTCGGCAGGCTGGCGATGGTTTGCAATCTTGAATTGGCTTGTAGCTCGGCGCGTTCCAAAATCTCCTGTTGCTGATTTTTTCGTGGCTTGACCCGCAAACTGATTTTCTCGGTGTTGGTTACAATCAGGTTATAACTGCTGCCGGTTTGTGCCTGGATGTTTTTTCCTTTGTTCGGATATTCGATTTTCAGATTGGCGAGGAAATCGCGGTGGATGTCGGGCGGTAGAATCTGTTCAAAAGGCATTTCGCTGATTTCGCGCAAGGACTCTATGATGGTGGTACCGGGGGCAAAGACAAAGGCATTTTTCATAAATTTACATTTGCCATCGGGATAACGCAGCGACATGGCAAACTCGGTGGCGATAATCGTACCAATCAGTACGGTTTTTCCGGCTCCCATCGCCAGGGCGAGAATATAACTCGGATAGGGCAGAATGGCGGCTTCATGCAGGGTCTGAATTTTCTTTTCTTTGACAAAATCCAAGTCCGTTTTAATCTGTCCAAGGATGGTATTCGCATCCACAAACCGCAACACATCTCTGGAGACTTCCACGCCAAGCGCATCAAACAAGGCTCGCTTATCGTCTCCGTAGTAATGCTGGTAGAGGTCAATAATATGCGGCGTTGCCCGTTTAAGGCGGACATACCAATATACTTCAAGGGCATGAAACTGTGGCTCACGCAGAAACTTGAGGCTGGCGTGGTCTTCCGCCACTAGCCGCTGAAAGGACAGGATTTCCCCAATCAGCGGGTAATCAGCACAGGCATACCCGCCCTGTCGCCATTCGGCGACATCGTTGGCAAGTTTTTCGTATAGCAATTCTTCCATACTCGGATTATACGACATCCCGTGTGGTCATCGCCGATAACCCAATCCTTGGATCATCTATTCGGTCGCTTTATGCTGGCTGTCGGCAAACTCTGACAACTGTTGCTGCGATGCTTTGTGCTGATGCTTGGATTTGTATTCGCTAAAAGGCATACCGTAAATAATTTCCCGCGCCTGCTCATAATCGATGTCGATGTTATGTTCTTTTGCTGCACCGACATACCATTTTGAAAAACAATTACGGCAGAAGTAGGCAAGATTCATCAAATCTATATTTTGCACTTCAGGGTATGTGCGAAAATGCGCGATCATTTTTCGGAATAAGGCGGCTTCAATTTCGGTTTTTTGTCGGTCGTCAATTTTAGGTGAGACTTTTGCATAATCCACAAAACACCCCTCGCAACTCACAAACAACGTGATTTTTTATAAATTCGCCTCATTTTTTCGCCCATATTCTCTCAATCATCAATACGACACCAAAAAATCCTCTATTTCGGCACTTTTAACCGCTTTTAGTGGGTTTTAATCTGTTTTATTGCCCATTTAGGCGCAACTCTCCTTTAAACGTTGCAGTTCTTTGAAAATATTCATCCCAGTTTTAAGGTTATGGCTCATGGCAATCAGATGTGCAACACTCGGGTTTATATTATGATCTATTCCCATTGCGCGGGAAAAGACCTCCATAAGGGTTTTATACCCCAAACATTTTCTAGGTCGGTTGTTCATTAAATCGGTCGCTTTGAACCGCTCTTTTTCGGTGACTTTATGCAAAGGCATTTTCTTTGGAAAAAACTGCCTGAACAAAAAGTATGAACAAAAAGTATGAGCAAGCCATTGTGCCAGATGATTATTTGGCATTCAAGCCGCGCTCCCAAGAGTGATACGGTTTAGCAAAATAAGTTTCACACTCGAGTTGTTTGGCAAGCTCACTATGCCAACAAAATTCCCTGCCTTTATCAAAGGTTAGTGTCATTACATGTTGTTTCATATGCTTTAACAACCTGAGTATAGCCGCGTTGGTTTCTTTTGCGGTTTTGTTCTTAGTCCGAAGTGCGAGATAAAGCCTACTTTTGCGTTCAGCAAGGGTGGCAAACACCCCTTGACGACCCTTACCGATAACACAATCAGCCTCCCCCCTCTATCACTACGCCTATACGCGAACGATTGTCCACTATACTGGGTCTATCAGCAATATCAACCCGATTGGGGATGCGTCCGCGGTAATCGTTCTGTCCATAACGTTTGCGATATTTCTTACCCTGATGGCGCAAGTATCGATATAACGACCCACCAGCTACTTTGTCTTTCAAAATGAGACGATAGATGGATTCGGTGCTAATACTGATGTTTTCCTCCATTTTCTTGCCGACCGCTAATTTGTTCATGACTCCAATACAGCGCGATCTTTTGTTGAATATGAAGCTTTAACTCGTCATTGAGTTTGATGTGCTTGGGCTTTTGCTGATGCCTCGTTTGGGCAAAGCGGTGGGCTTGTTTGTAGCGATAGCCGTTGCCCCCTGTATTGCGTTTAATTTCACGACTGATGGTTGACTTAACTTCTGCCCATGGTTTTAGCGATTTCTGTCAGTGTACAATGCTACTGATTCATGAGGTAAATGTGGTATCTTTCGTGTTCAGTCAAATGGGTATATCTCGTCAGTTAAAAGAATACGAGTGTACCCTTTGACTGACTGAGGAGTGTTGCACTTATTATGTGAATTCAAGCCTTATCTATCGTTGTTATTCTACCAACTTGACGACGCAAAGCCCCGGTGCCATGGTCGGAACAGGAACGGGGCACACTAAATCCAATATGCCGTTTTTGTCATTACTTTAGCGGCGAATTTCATCAACCGTTTCACCGCAGGTGGTAATTCTGCGGCTCCAGCGGCTATCGCCTGTTCGGCATGTTGGCTCTCGTCTTGTTGCATCTGCGTGACCACTTCTTTGCTGCGTAAATCGGTTTCAGGTAGTTTGCCTAAATGAGTCTCAAGGTGCTGGACTACCTGAAGTTCGGTTTCGGCAACCAACCCAAGATTCCATTTATCGCCAGCAATCCCAGCAATACTGCCAATCATAAATGCGCCAGCATACCAGAACGGATTAAGCAGACTTTTTCGTCCGCCCAATTCCTCGATGCGCTGTTCACACCATGCCAGATGATCAATCTCTTCATCAGCGGCACATTGCATTTGTGTTTTTATGGTCAGGTTCGAGGCGGTTAGTGCTTGACTTTGATAAAGTGCTTGGGCGCATATTTCACCGACATGATTGACGCGCATATAGCGACTGGATTCTCGCCGATGTTGTACGCTTAATGCGTTATCCTCGCTATGTGCCGGATAATCCCGCTGTGGTGACGGCTTGACTAACAGAGTGTTAAACGTCTTGCCCAGAACTTCGGACAGTCTTATTATGAACTCATCAGTCTGCGTGTAGTGGCGTTGGTTGTCCATAGAATTTTCAATGATTACCAGAATGAGACCTTTGCATAATTGTCGGAAACGTGGCTTTAGCCGCGTCAAAACTGTTGTAGATGGCAGGACTTTAGAGACTGTGCAAGCAACCCTGCTAGGCTGTGTTACATGTGGAAAACCCTTGCGGGTTTGGCTATTTTACTGGATTCCTGCTTTCGAGTCTGTGCAACAAATACTGGCTTACAAGCCCACTATTGAGCCTTTTGAGTCGGGTACACATAAAAAAGGGTTCTTATTAAAAGCAGACGGGTAAAATAACCTTGTTTGCTGCGAAAATAAGCATTTCTGGCATAAACCATCGAATAGCGGACGCAAAAAAGAATATGTCGCTTGATTGCTTGCATGACGGCTTCAATATTGCCTGCTTTTATAGCCAATAGCAGTTGATTGAACAGCATTGAGCCTAGCCATTGAGTCTGGCATGTTCAAAACACGCTTAAAGTTACCTAATTACCATTTAACCTAAGTCTATCTTCAGCAAGTTTTCCGGCATCGGTGGCGTCCTGAGTGCCGCACAAGCAAGCCTGGGAATGAGGTCGTTCAAATCAAAACGACGATTGAAACGATACTGAAATTCCGACAAGTATCGCTGAGCATATTTAGGTCGAATAGCATGATAGGTACTGCGTAATGAACTCTTTAAGTTACCCAGAATCGTATTGACCCAATAGAACTCAGGTTTTTCGACAGACGCTCTCCCGCCGCCGAGATAGGCATCATCCAATTCAATCAACCCGGATAGTTTGTTATTGTGATCCCGCTCCATCATCACCTGCATAAGCTTGTGCTTCATCCGCCAGGCGGCATTGTAAGAAATACCCAGGTAACGATGCAGTTTCATGGCCGAGATGCCTTTCTTGTCCTGTGTGATCAGATAGATACCCTGGAACCATAGAGTGAGCGGTAGTTTGGTGGATTCAAAGATGGTTCCAGCCGTCAGTGACGTCTGGCGATTGCAGCGATTGCACTGCTGAAGTTTACGGATGGTCAGCTGGCAGCACTTGTCGTGACCACAGGCCGGACACTGGAACCCTTTGGTCCACCGCCAAGCATAAAGCGCATCGAAGCATTGGGCTTCGGTACCGTACTGTTTGATAAAATCGTTCAAACTAACCCCTTTCTGGAATTGCACCTTATTACGCACCATGACATACCCCTTATGAATTAAATAGATAGACTGTGACTTTTGCATAATCCACAAAACACCCCTCGCAACTCACAAACAACGTGATTTTTTATAAATTTGCCTCATTTTTTCGCCCATGTTCTCTCAATCATCAATACGACACCAAAAAAGCCTTTATTTCGGCACTTTTAACCGCTTTTAGTGGGTTTTAATCTGTTTTATTGCCCATTTAGGCACAACTCTCCTTTAAACGTTGCAGTTCTTTGAAAATATTCATCCCAGTTTTAAGGTTATGGCTCATGGCAATCAGATGTGCGCGGGTTTTGTTTCTGGCTAACCCCATGTATCTTGCCTTGCCTAATCCGTGATGCAGTTTGAGTAAACCAAAGGTGCGTTCAACCACATAGCGGACACTGCTATACATTTTATTCTGTGCTTTTTGTTGCTCCGTTAATGGTGTGTTGCGATAAGCTTCGGTGCAGGATTCTATTGTTTTCTTTACCCAGTTTCTCGTCATTGTCTTTGTTGGCACTTGTGCCCTTTGGGTATAGGCACTGTCTGCGTAAACTTGTCCGTGCCTATCGCCTAACAGATGTTCAAACTCCCCAAAATCATGCAATGAATCATGCACATTACCATGCGTATAGGTCATTTTCTTGATAACCATCTTCATCGGTATTGGCGTGCAGCTTAAATCCGTAGGTACTTTTACGCCTGCCATCGGATGCCGTTTTCACGTTCCATGCCGCTTCCGGTCTTGGGTATTGTGCCTTGTTTGTTCTTTTTAGAACGGCATTGCTTCGCCTCAATCACAGTCGCATCGATAATATTGACCGAGCCTGTGGCAACAATAAGACTGTTTTTAGCGAGATGATGATTGATCTGCACCAATAAAGAATCAAGCAGATTTTCGGTGTGTAATAAGTTCCTAAACCGCCAAATAGTGGAATGATCCGGTACTGCATCACTGAGACTCAAACCAATAAACCGGCGGAACATTAAATCCCGGGCTATCTGTTATTCTTAAGGCTTCATCGCTTAAGTTATACCACGCCTGTAAAATCAGTATCTTAAACATCATCAAAGGTGGGCATACCCAAAGGGCACAAGTGCTGGCACACCGCGCTTGGAGGCATAAAGATGGCTGAGCGTGGTTTCGATCTGTGTCCAATCGATAATTTCATGCACATTATCTAGTTTGGACAATGACTTATGCGCGATTAAAAGGGCATCTGCGAACGAGTATTGGGCGGTTTGTTTCCAAGACATTTGACGGTATCATCAAGGTTTATTGAATGAACGCTATTTTACCATTTTAAGTGGTGCCCCGGGTGGATTTATGCAAAGGTCTCATAATTATGTGAATTCAAGAAGGGCTATGTGAGATATTATGCTAATTTATTACGCCTCAATCCTGATCGAGTCACTACAAAGAACTGTATCCAAAGACACGCTAAAAATAAAATACAGTGTTGGTGGGTACAAGCTACACAGAAAATCGGGTCGGTTGGTTTGTTAGCGATAATATTGTCATTCGGATGGCAGCAACTGTCGCACATAGGCACCGAAGAATGGTCAATACTATTGAATTACCGACTCCAGAAAAATCAGATCAAATCACTCGCCAGAGTGCTGATAGCAATATATCCATCCCCTCAACTGATCTACGTCTCGATAACCAGATTCGCATCGACTGAAATTATCGGTAGTGAATTTATTCGTACAGGTTAAGAATTCTGCATCAATCTCGCGATATATTTTGAGTCGGTCCCGTTTTCTAATGCGATAGTGATGAGCATGGTCAGAGGAATAGAAAGAAACATCCCGACCGGACCTAACACCCAACCCCAGAAAATCAGGGAGACAAAAACCACGAAGGACGACAAATTCAAACCATCACCCATGAGGCGGGTTTCGACAATATTGCCAATCACGATGTTGATGCCCACATAACCAAAAGCAACCCATAAGGCGGTGAGTAAGCCGTGGTCAACCACTGCCAGCACGACCGCAGGGAGTCCGGCGAGAACAGAGCCGATATAAGGTATAAAATTGAGAAAGAATGCCAATACCGCCCAAAGAAAAATGTAGTCAATTTCCAACATCCATAAGACTATGGTAACGCAGATTGCGGTCAACAAACTGGTGGCTGCTTTTAGTGCTAGATAGCGAATGACCTTTGCGGTAAATTTCTGTAGTCTTGCCATTGACTGGTGTGGGTTTTTTAAGGAGTTTCTTAATTTGTTGGGTAAGGTTGCCATCTCTGCGAGGATGAATAACACTGCTAAAAAGACCACCAGCCCATCCGCCAAAATATTACTCAAGCCGCTAACCATATAGTTGAGCAGCCTAATTAGTGCGTCTGGATTGACTTGATCGCCCATGTCGCTCAATGGCAATGAATATCCCCATTGTGCGATGAGTGCGTTCAACTGCGCGTATATTGCGGTCAGATTTTGTTTGTATCTAGGCACTGAATCACCAAACTGTTCGATGGAGTTAGCAATCAAACTAAACACCGCAACGCCTAATAAACCGACTGCGCCGAGAATGACAATCAATGCGATACCAGTGGGGAATCGGTGGCGTTGCATCCAAAATAATGGTGGGGCACAGATGATAGAGATAAACACGGCCATCAATAATGGCGACACGATGCTGCTCGCACTCTTGATTCCAGCAATCAATACCACAAGCGCGGCACCGACTAATATCATTCGAGCCGACGGCGAAAAATCATTTGAAAGTCGCATATTAAATTTGTTTAAGATAATGCCCTGTGAATTCACATGAGTGCAACACCTAAGTCATCCAAAAGGTACTCGTACTCTTGGTCTGAGCAGAAAAAGGCGTAAAACATGATGAGATACCCATTTGAGTGAACACGAAAGATACCATATTTTGTCTAGGTTCAGAAAGATATGAATATTTTACTATACGCACTTTGCACGGGACAGAATTTTGTTTGCTATATCGGGAAAAGGTGCGTGGAATGAGGGAGTTTGCTTATAAATGACCGATTGAGTCCGCTTTTGACACCACTAGCGATGATACGGCATACCTTCTAGTATAGAAAAGCAACGGTATAACTGCTCTGCCAAAATTACCCGTACCAGCGGATGAGCGAAAGTCAACTCGGACAAAGACCATGATTCATCGACACGAGCCACAAATTCATTGCTTAAACCCTCTGCACCTCCAACCACTAAAGCAATTTGTTCTCCTTGCTCCAGCCAAGTACGCATTTTTTCTACCAATGCTCTAGTTGAGCATGATACTCCAGTACGCTCCAACACGATAATACGCGCCTTTTGTGGCAGGGCATTGTGAATTTTTTGTTCTTCTAGACGCATAATTCGTTGGATATCCGCATTCTTGCCTCGCCGAATTGCCGCAACCTCAATCAAGTTTAACTGCATCTGTCCACGAATCCGTTTCGCGTACTCTTGATAACCCAGTGTTACCCATGGTGACATTTTTTCGCCAACCACAATGAGAGAAATTTTAAGCATAGAGGGTGGTTATGGATGTCGGCTGTTGATGTAAGCCGCCGTATATGCCGTATGCTCAACCGACAACGCGGGGCGATTTTTGTGTGTAATCGGTGTTGCCCGATGGCTTGGCAACCACAAAGGTATCGTCCCATAAGCCCTCAATATCATATTGCTTGCGAGCTTTGTCGCGCATGATATGAACGACCACATCAACAAAATCCACGAGCACCCAATCCCTTGATTCCTCGCCTTCCATGCCGAGTGGTTTGCACTGTTTTTCAAGCATACACTCTAGCACACGGTAGGCAATGCTTTTGATATGCCGGTCAGAAGTCCCAGTAACCACAATCATGTAGTCGGTAATATCAGTCAGTTTACGGACATCTAGTACCTTGATTGCCACCCCTTTAACCTCTTCCAAAGTAGCGACAACTGTAGTACACATTGACATAGAATCGATTGGTGTTTTCTGTAATTGAGTATTCATAAATAAAAACCAAATGTCTTAACCGGTTAAAACGGTTATCGCCTATTTTGAGCAAAATTTTGCACTATTGATCTTGTCGGTTAATTCAAAATCAGTCCAATTTTAAGAAAATAAAATGTTTAATAACAAGGACTTAAATATTCACAACAAGCTAAAAACGCTATTTTCCGACCAGCCCCTATTCTGTCTCTATTAAACATAAACTCACATGAGTCGCTGTCAAATCAGCACAAAAATTCTCTAATTCGTCAGCCCTTAAAAACATCTAAACAGTTTGATTTATATCAATAAAACAAACAAAACCATTAACCAAATCAACCGCTTTATGTTAGAATAACCGTTGTTTTCTGGTCGTTTTAGTTAAAAAATTATGCTGACTCCATCTACCCCAAACACAGGGCAACAAAATCTGTTTCACACCGAATTGTTCTCTCAATTAGACCAGCGAGACCCTTTAATCCAATTAGCCAACGTCATCGACTGGAAGGTATTCGAGGATGCATTGAGCAAACACTATTGCCACGATAACGGCAGACCCTCAAAACCAATACGCTTAATGGTCGGGTTGCTGATACTCAAACAACTGGAAAACCTGTCCGATGAGAATGTGGTCTTACAGTTCAAGCGTAATCCGTATTATCAATACTTCTGCGGCTATCCAACCTACACCCCAAACGGTCCTTGCAATGCAACCGAACTGGTGCATTTTAGAAACAGAATCGGTGTCGCCGGTTTTGAACTCATTTTTAAGATGAGTGTGATGTTGCACGGCAAAAAAGCCAATGAAAACACTGTTTTGATTGACACCCCTGTACAGAAGGGAAAAACAGGAAAAAAACATCACCTATCCCACGGATTCTAAACTAGCCATCAAAATTATCAACCGTCTCAACAAATTGGCGAAAAAACAGGGCATCAAACAACGCAGAACCTTTGTAAAAAAAGTTAAAAACTGCCGCTTACGCATTCGCCACTTCCGCCATGTTAAAAAGCGCGCATCCGCTAAAAAGGCATTGAAACGATTGCGAACCATTGCTCATATTTTAATCCGAGAACTACAAAGAAAACTACCCCAACACGGACTGCTTGAAACCTACCAACCAGACTTCTTGCTCTATCAGCGGCCTTTTATAAGCAGGCGTGGGGCACAACAACCCAAAGACAAAAATAAAATTTATTCCCTGCACGAGCCCCATGCTTATGCGATTGGCAAAGGCAAAGACCACAAACGCTATGAATACGGCAACAAAGTATCCATCGTCTCGGCCAAAGACAGTAACATCATTGTCGGCGTTGTCAGCCATAAGAAAAACCAGCATGATGCAAAAACCCTACCCGATGCGATAAAACAAGCCAATAGCAACAGAACAAAACCCATCAAACAAGCGGTCTGCGACAGAGGCTATTGTGGGGTTAAACAAGTGGGCGATACTGCCATTATCTTGCCCAGCAAAGCTCTGAAAAAAGACAATCGTTATCAAAGAGATAAAAAACGCAAATTGTGTAAGCGACGGGCTGCCATAGAACCCATTATTGGGCATTTGAAATCCGATTTTAGGTTATCCCGAAACAGGCTTAAAGGACAAGTTGGCGATGAAATCAATGCTTTAATGGCTGCTTGTGCCTGGAATTTGAGAAAGTGGCTGGTTTTTTGTCACGTCTGCTATTTATGGCTTAAAAAAGCGCGTTTTGTCCATATTTTTGGTAAAAATCCCTTGGTCCATTTGATTCAAGGTTGATTCACGTTCGCTGAGCGGCAGCTTGAAATATATTTTTACTTGTTAAGTCGGTTTTTAAGGGCTGACTAAATAGATTAAAACCCACTAAAAGCGGTTAAAAGTGCCGAAATAGAGGCTTTTTTGGTGTCGTATTGATGATTGAGAGAACATGGACGAAAAAATGAGGCAAATTTATAAAAAATCACGTTGTTTGTGAGTTGCGAGGAGTGTTTTGTGGATTATGCAAAAGTCTCTTGCTATAACTTTAAGCGTGTTTTGAACATGATTAGGCACCATAAGCTGTTCAATAAGCTGTTATTAGCTATAAAAGCAGGCAATATTGAAGCCGTGATGGAATAAATCAAGCGACATCTTTCTTCTTGAGTCCGCTATTCGATGGTTTATGCCAGAAATGCTTATTTTTGCATTAAACAAGGTTATTTCACCTGCCTACTTTTCATAAGAATCCTTTTTTACCCGTACCCGACTCAAAATGCTCAATAGTGGGTTGGTAAGTCGGTGTTTTTTGCACAGTCTCGAAAGCAGGATAGGTGCGTCCAAAATAACCAATTTAGCACTGACAATCCGCCGAGCAACGGTTTTTGAGTAAAACTCTCGGCAATATCTGCTGTAATTGCAGCCATAAGACTTGAAAAATGGATTCACAGGCTCTTGAAGCACTCTATCTGGGGATTTGGGTAGCATCCATCAGAACACCATGAAGACAACCCGATTGCTCTCATAGGAACTGGGCACAACCTTGAATTCACATGTCATTATGGTATAATTATGGTGTCTGGAACAAATATTGTTCTCGACACCATCCCAGAAATATCACTTTAACATCACTTTTAAGAGGTTAACATGACATCACAATCAATCTATTTTCCGACATTGGCAACTGTTTTATGGTCTGAATTGTCCGACCGAAATTGGGTAAGACAAATTATATTGGCAGTCATTGGTGTTGCATTTTTAACCCTAGCATCTAAGATCAATATCCCATTTTATCCTGTGCCTCAGACCATGCAAACATTTGCCGTTCTGACATTAGGCATCGTCTATGGTTCGAGATTAGGTGCTTCTACGGTCTTGCTTTATCTGTTTGCAGGGGTTATGGGGTTGCCGGTATTCGCCGGCACTGGAGCCGGTTTTGCGGTCATACTGGGACCGACCGGAGGCTACTTAATTGGCTTTGTTATTGCTGCCGCGATCACCGGTTACTTGGCAGAAAAAGGTTGGGACCGAAAGATGACCTTAACCTTCGTAGCGATGCTGATTGGAAACGTGGCACTGTATATTCCCGGTTTGATTTGGTTGGCGAATGTAGTGGGCTGGGATAAACCGATTCTTGAATGGGGTTTGTATCCATTTTTATGGGGTGCTTTGGCAAAAATGGCATTGGCGATGCTGGTGATTCCAGCGGCATGGAAAATCGTCAAAAAAACTCGCTAACATTTCACGCTCATAATTTTTCCTAATTACCACCATAGATAAGTCGCTCTTTCCTGTATATAATCACAGTCTATCTATTTAATTCATAAGGGGTATGTCATGGTGCGTAATAAGGTGCAATTCCAGAAAGGGGTTAGTTTGAACGATTTTATCAAACAGTACGGTACCGAAGCCCAATGCTTCGATGTGCTTTATGCTTGGCGGTGGACAAAGGGTTCCAGTGTCCGGCCTGTGGTCACGACAAGTGCTGCCAGCTGACCATCCGTAAACTTCAGCAGTGCAATCGCCAGACGTCACTGACGGCTGGAACCATCTTTGAATCCACCAAACTACCGCTCACGCTATGGTTCCAGGGTATCTATCTGATTACACAGGACAAGAAAGGCATCTCGGCCATGAAACTGCATCGTCACTTGGGTATTTCTTACAATGCCGCCTGGCGGATGAAGCACAAGCTTATGCAGGTGATGATGGAGCGGGATCACAATAACAAACTATCCGGGTTGATTGAATTGGATGATGCCTATCTCGGCGGCGAGCGTAGCGGGTGCAAGCCGGGACGCGGTGCTACGGGTCAGAACCTTTTGTAGCGGCGGTAGAGACCACGGCCGATCATTGCCCAGTTCGGGTTAAGTTGTCGGTCGTAAAGGGTTTCCGCACCGAAGCGATTAAGTCATGGAGTCGGCAACATCTGACCGAGGGCAGTACCGTTATCTCCGATGGTTTGGCGTGCTTTAATGCCGTTGTCGAGGCCGGTTGCTTGCATGACAAGATTGTGTGCGGCGGCGGGAGAGCGTCTGTCGAAAAACCCGAGTTCTATTGGGTCAATACAATTCTGGGTAACTTAAAGAGCTCCTTACGCAGTACCTATCATGCTATTCGACCTAAATATGCTCAGCGATACTTGGCAGAATTTCAGTATCGTTTCAATCGTCGTTTTGATTTGAGCGACCTCATTCCCAGACTTGCTTGCGCGGCACTCAGAACGTCACCGATGCTGGAAAACTTGCTGAAGATAGGCTTATGTTAGGTGGTAATTAGGTCGGACTAAGAAAAAAACCGCAAAAGAAACCAACGCGGCTATACTCAGGTTGTTAAAGCATATGAAACAACATGTAATGACCCTAACCTTTGATAACGGCAGAGAATTTTGTTGACATAGTGATCTTGCCAAACAACTCGAGTGTGAAACTTATTTTGCTAAACCGTATCACTCTTGGGAGCGTGGCTTGAATGCCAAATAATCATCTGGCACAATGGCTTGCTCATACTTTTTGTTCAGGCAGTTTTTTCCAAAGAAAATGCCTTTGCATAAAGTCACCGAAAAAGAGCGGTTCAAAGCGACCGATTTAATGAACAACCGACCTAGAAAATGTTTGGGGTATAAAACCCTTATGGAGGTCTTTTCCCGCACAATGGGAATAGATCATAATATAAACCCGAGTGTTACACTTATGGGTTGAATTCGCCAGATTTGTAAACCAAACAACATTCCGAAACTTTACAAGAGGCATAACATTATTCAAATACTGGAGTTATATGTAAATTTCAAAGAAAGCCAAAACGAAAAGATTATCAAGCAAATAGACAAAATTTTGCGAGATATATTTAACAAACATAATCGTTGATTTTCTTACCCCATGGATGAAGCAAATGTCTTTCATTGGTAGCCCAACGTGTGTTCCAGTGCCCTTTGGATTTGAAGGTTTCTTTTCCTACCAATTGGACTACCGTACCCGCCCCTGTAACTTGGTCGAGATGATGCCAAGATTGCTTGAAAAGTAACCGCCATCTATAATTCACGCTCCAAACCCAACCAACCCGACAACTAGCATGGCAAGAAAATCCACCACGTCATCGAAAAAACTCCTTATTGATACGCCCATCAAGCTCGATACGTTGTCCATGTCAGAGTTCACGGAGAACGCCTATCTGCATTATTCGATGTACGTTATTCTCGACCGTGCTTTGCCTAGCATTGCCGATGGCTTAAAACCAGTGCAACGGCGTATCGTCTATGCCATGTCGGACTTAGGCTTACATGCCACCGCCAAGTATAAAAAATCAGCGCGCACCGTCGGTGATGTGCTCGGTAAGTTTCATCCACATGGTGACAGTGCATGTTATGAGGCGATGGTGTTGATGGCACAGTCATTCAGTTATCGATATCCTTTGATTGATGGGCAGGGTAATTGGGGCAGTCAAGATGACCCAAAGTCCTTTGCCGCTATGCGTTATACCGAATCACGATTGACTCGTTATGCTCAGCTATTGCTGGCAGAACTCGGGCAAGGGACGGTCGATTGGGCACTGAATTTTGATGGCACTTTGGAAGAGCCCAAACTCCTGCCTGCGCGCCTGCCGAATGTGTTGCTAAACGGCGCATCGGGTATTGCCGTGGGCATGTCAACGGATATTCCCCCGCATAACATACGCGAGGTGGTCACGGCTTGTGTGCGCTTGCTAGATGACCCAAACACCACGTTGGAACAAATATGCAGTCATATCAAAGGGCCTGATTTCCCTACTGAGGCGGAAATTATTTCCACACCCGAAGAACTTTTAGAAAACTATAAAACGGGTAATGGCTCGTTACGCCAGCGTGCGGCGTGGCAAAAAGAAGGCACTGATATTGTGATTACGGCGCTACCCTATCAGGTTTCTGGGTCAAAAATTCAAGAACAAATTGCCGCCCAGATGTTGGCAAAAAAACTACCGATGGTCAGCGATTTAAGAGATGAATCAGACCATGAAAGTCCCACTCGTTTGGTCATAGAAGCGCGTTCCAATCGGGTTGATAGCGAGGCACTTATGCAGCACCTGTTTGCCAGCACCGACTTAGAAAAAAGCTATCGGGTCAATTTCAATATGATTGGCATTGACCGCCGCCCGCAGGTTTTCGACTTGAAGTCTTTGTTGGTTGAATGGCTTAAGTACCGCATCGGCACGGTTAAGAGACGTCTCCAATTTCGCTATGATAAGGTGGTTGATCGACTGCACATTCTTGATGGTTTGCTGATTGCCTTCTTAAACATTGATGAGGTCATTCGCATCATTCGTAATGAGGATCACCCCAAGCCCGTACTAATGGAACAGTTTATACTGAGCGAAATTCAGGCTAATGCGATTCTTGATTTACGCTTGCGCCATTTGGCAAAGCTGGAAGAAATCAAAATTAAAAGCGAGCAAAATGAACTGGCGAAAGAGCGCGATTATCTTGAATCATTGCTTAAATCCAAAACAAAACTGCAACGTTTGGTGCGCGATGAATTATTGGCAGATGCCGAAGAATATGGCGACGACCGCCGCTCTCCAATCATCGTCAGGACTGCCGCAAAAGCATTCGATCATACGGCTTTGATTGCCGCAGAAGCGATTACAGTCGTGCTTTCCAGCAAGGGCTGGATTCGCGCCGCAAAAGGGCATGACATCGAGGGCGAAAAGCTCAACTTCAAATCGGGTGAAAAATTCTTCTGTTCAGTGCAGGGTAAAACCAATGATATTTTGGTCTGCATAGATTCAAACGGTCGAACATATTCCATTGCCGCACATAGCCTGCCCTCGGCACGCAGTTTTGGCGAGCCTTTGAGTAGCAGTTGCAAGCCAAAATCAGGGGCGACTTTTTGCGGCTTGATGATGGGCAATGCGAAAACCGAATACCTGCTGGCAACCAATGCCGGTTATGGCTTTATTGCTCCGCTGGACGAGTTAAATACGCGCAACAAAGCCGGCAAAGCAACCCTTAAAGTGGCTGACGGCACCAATGTCATGCGACCGCGACGGGTGCATGATTTTGAAGGTGACTGGATTGCAGTGATAACCAATGTCGGTCGCTTGTTGATTTTTACTGTTGGTGAGTTGCCGCAATTAACGAAAGGCAAAGGGGTCAAGCTCATCAATATCCCAACGGCAAAATTCACGTGCGGGGAAGAATATGTTGTCGATACAACCCTGTTTCAGGAAGGCAATAGTTTGCGGATATACAGTGGCAAACGCTATCTGAACCTCAAACCTGCGGACTTTGACAATTATGTAGGCAGTCGTGCCCAGCGCGGCAAATTTTTACCGCGCGGATTCCGCCAAGTACATGCGATTATTGCCGTTTAGACAATGCGATAGCCACCCCCATTCACCGTGACAAATTCAGTTTCAAACACGTTGATCGACCAAATTGATCAATGTCTGCCGCAAACCCAATGCACATTGTGCAGTTATCCCCGATGTCGGGAATATGCACACGCCATTGCCCATGGCAAAGCCGACATCAATCAGTGTCCGCCGGGCGGTGAAGTGAGCATAACGGCATTGTCGTCCTTGCTTGACAAACCGATGCAGGCACTCAATCAGCAATACGGCACAACGGAAGCAAAACAACTCGCCATTATCGATGAAGCACGCTGCATTGGTTGTAAATTATGTATCAACGCCTGTCCAGTGGACTGCATTGTCGGTGCCGCAAAACTAATGCACACCGTTATTGCTGATGATTGCACCGGGTGTAAATTATGTCTTCCGGTTTGCCCCACGGATTGCATCGCACTGACCGCGCCTAACCCGCAATCAACCACACAAGACCGCAGTCCGTGGCCAGATTTTACTCGCCAGCAAGTTTCAAGGGCACGGCTCAACACCGAAAAAACCATCGAACGCAATCTACAACGCGAACAAGCACGCATGACGCGCAAAAGAACAAAGGCAAGAAAACAGATGCAACAGGAGATTCTCGCCGCGCTCAAACGGACAAAATCCAAAACTTCATTCAATATTACTATCGGAAGCGTCCAAAACAACCGCAAAGACTAACAGCAAGTTATGACTCCCCGACAAATTACCACTGCGTTCAGACGGTTGCAGAAAAACACGCCCGCACCAACCACCGAATTAAATTACCACTCAGAATTCGAGCTATTGATTGCGGTGATTCTATCCGCGCAAGCCACAGACGTTTCGGTGAATAAAGCCACCGTAAAACTTTTCGCAGTAGCCAATACCCCGACCGCCATTCAAGCCCTCGGCATCACCGAATTAAAACGTCATATCAAAACCATCGGTTTATTCAATACCAAAGCCAGCAACATCATAAAAACCTGTCAGGTATTGCTAGAAAAACACCATAGCGAAGTCCCACGAACCAGAGAACAACTGCAAGAATTACCCGGTGTCGGTCGAAAAACCGCCAACGTCATCCTCAATACCGCATTCGGTCACCCCACGATTGCCGTGGATACGCATATTTTTAGGGTCTCCAATCGTACGGGTATTGCGCCCGGTAAAACGGTATTAACGGTCGAAAAAGCACTGCTGAACGCCGTCCCCGAGCGTTTCAAAAGAAATGCCCATCACTGGCTTATTTTGCATGGTCGATATACCTGTATCGCGCGCAAGCCCAAATGTGAACGATGTGTTTTGAATGATATTTGCGATAACGCTTATTGTTATAATCAGTCATAACCACTCAGGCACTGAACATTAAATTAGGCTAAAATAGCACCAGTCAACATGCTGGATACCCCAAGCAAACCAAAGCAATGGATATTACGATAAACCACGATTTCAACCAAACGCTCAAAGCCAATAATTGCTTCCCCTTGCGGCGGGCGACGTTATCGGAGCTACAAGTTAATATCGGCTACTTGTGCAATCAGGCCTGTGAGCATTGCCATGTTGAGGCGGGGCCGAAACGTACCGAGATGATGAGCTGGGAGACGATGGAAAAAACGCTTGATTGGGCGGATGGCAATGTAAAATCGGTCGATATTACTGGTGGCGCACCTGAATTGATTCCGAATTTTCGTCAGTTTTGCGATGGCTTTCTTGAGCACGGCATTAGCATCACCTCGCGTTGCAACATCACGGTTCAATATGAAGCCAATCAGCAAGACCTGCCACAGTGGTATGCGAACCGCAAAATTCGATTAGTCTGTTCGCTACCGTGCTACACCTCAAAAAATGTCGATCAGCAACGTGGCAAGGGCGTATTCGGCAAAAGCATATCCGGTTTGCAAGCCTTTAATGCGGCGGGATATGGCAGAGATGAAAATCTCATTCTCGATCTCGTCTATAACCCCATCGGCCCGGTATTGCCGCCCGCCCAAAGCGGACTACAAAACGACTATAAAACGCGCTTGAAAAATGATTTTGATATTGATTTCAATCAATTGCTGACCATCACCAATCTGCCCATCAAGCGCTTTGAGCATTACCTGAAGCGCACCGGACAATTGCATAGTTACCAGCAATTACTGGTAGAAAATTTTAATCCTGCCACTGTCGAGCCCCTAATGTGTCGCCATTTGCTCAGTGTCGATTGGCAAGGCTATGTCTATGACTGCGATTTTAACCAGATGCTCGGACTGCCGCTGGCAGCAAGCGGTCGACAAAGACTCTGGGAAATTAAACGTAGCCAGCTCAACAATGCGCCCATTGCAGTCGCCAAACATTGTTTTGGATGTACCGCTGGTGCTGGCAGCAGTTGTGGCGGTGCTTTAACTTAAAAATCAACATCCGTCTTTCCTGCGAAAGCAGGAATCCAGTCAAACAGCCAAACCCGCTAGGGTTTTCCAGTTTCATTCTCATTCTCAATGTCATCTTTCCTGCGAAGCCGGTGTCAAAATCTTTTAATTCATAATTCTCAACGCTCAAGATTGCGAAAACAACCATAGTAATACCGCATAACGCGCTAATTTTCCGATGAATATCATGCTGATACTGTACCAAGTCGGCAACCGCAAATACCCGGCCGCCAGACACAGAGGATCGCCAATTATCGGCATCCAGCTAAAAAATAATGCTGGAACGCCCCACCTTTTAACCCGCGACAACGCCGCATCCTCGAGTTTGAACCATCGTTCGATACGCTGATGCCAAGCAAACCCTGCAAGTCCTTGATAGACAACAACGCCCATAAAATAAGTGATTATTCCGCCTAGGGTATTGCCCAAAGTGGCAACCCCTAGTAGCGAGCCGAAACGATGCTCACCAGACTGATAGAGGTAATACAACAGCACCTCTACGCCACCCGGAAGCAGTGTGGATGCCAGTAACGAGCCAATAAAAAGTGCTATCAATCCAGTGCCCATAAGCAATATAACTGCACATTCCAGCGACGGTACTGCGACTCAAAAATCGGACTTAAAACTATCTATCGAGGCGGGAAAATAGCCATAGAGTATGAATTCACGCCCCCTTAATTGACAAACTTTCCTATCAATTCCGCAACACCCTGTGCAAACTCGCTTTCCAGCGGAAACGACAACGTCCCCATGACCGAATATCCGAGCAACAACGGCATAATATAGAACCTGATCATGTAAAAAAACCATGCCACATAGAGTGGAATGACAGGTTGAATCAAAAACTTAGGGGTAATAAAAGAAAATAGCTTCAACAAAGGGTTGGTCGAGCGCACGAAGAATCGCATGAAGAAAAACGAACTGTCCTGAGGCAGGAAAATGCCCATTGCGAATCGCCCAATCAGAGTCCACATGATTACGCCCATAACATAGTCGATGGCTAATAGCCAGATTGGGAAATTTTCGTACATGTTTATCTTGTAATATGAAAGTGGGGTAAACCAGCAGAGTATAACCTGATTCCAATAATAAAAGTTACCGAGTGACAATTTGACCATCGATATGGAACGAGAATATCACCCGCAGCAATAACGGAATCGTCATTCCGGCTCATGAGACCGTGCAACAAACGCTGGCTTACAAACCCACTATGGGCTTGTCGGTTAATTGAAAAATAATGTCAAAATTCACATATTTGTTCAAACGTGGATTCGCATAATAAACACACCGTATGCAAATGTCTCCAAAATCTCCTCCAGTTTGCCATTATTTTTTCCTGTTTATTCTAAGTAGTCAGCCCTTAAAAACATCTAAACAGTTTGATTTATATCAATAAAACAAACAAAACTATTAACAAAATCAACCGCTTTATGTTAGAATAACCGTTGTTTTCTGGTCGTTTTAGTTAAAAAATTATGCTGACTCCATCTACCCCAAACACAGGGCAACAAAATCTGTTTCATACCGAATTGTTCTCTCAATTAGACCCACGAGACCCTTTAATCCAATTAGCCAACGTCATCGACTGGAAGGTCTTCGAGGATGCATTGAGCAAACACTATTGCCGCGATAACGGCAGACCCTCAAAACCAATACGCTTAATGGTCGGGTTACTGATGCTCAAACAACTGGAAAACCTGTCCGATGAGAATGTGGTCTTACAGTTCAAGCGTAATCCGTATTATCAATACTTCTGCGGTTATCCAACCTATACACCCCAAACGTGCCTTGCAATGCAACCGAACTGGTGCATTTTAGAAACAGAATCGGTGTCGCAGGTTTTGAACTCATTTTTAAGATGAGTGTGATGTTGCACGGCAAAAAAGCCAATGAAAACACTGTTTTGATTGACACCCCTGTAGAGAAGGGAAAAACAGGAAAAAAACATCACCTATCCGACTGATTCTAAACTAGCCATCAAAATTATCAACCGTCTCAACAAATTGGCGAAAAAACATGGCATCAAACAACGCAGAACCTTCGTAAAAGAAGTTAAAAACTGCCGCTTACGCATTCGCCACTTCCGCCATGTTAAAAAGCGCGCATCCGCTAAAAAGGCATTGAAACGATTGCGAACCATTGCTCATATTTTAATCCGAGAACTACAAAGGAAACTACCCCAACACGGACTGCTTGAAACCTACCAACCAGACTTCTTGCTCTATCAACGGGTGTTGGCACAACAACCCAAAGACAAAAATAAAATTTATTCCCTGCACGAACCCCATGCTTATGTGATTTCTAAAGGCAAAGACCACAAACGCTATGAATACGGCAACAAAGTATCCATCGTCTCGGGCAAAGACAGTAACATCATTGTCGGCGTTGTCAGCCATAAGAAAAACCAGCATGATGCAAAAACCCTACCCGATGCGATAAAACAAGCCAATAGCAACAGAACAAAACCCATCAAACAAGCGGTCTGCGACAGAGGCTATTGTGGGGTTAAACAAGTGGGCGATACTGCCATTATCCTGCCCAGCAAAGCCCTGAAAAAAGACAATCGTTATCAAAGAGATAAGAAACGCAAACTGTGTAAGCGACGGGCTGCCATAGAACCCATTATTGGGCATTTGAAATCCGATTTTAGGTTATCCAGAAACAGGCTTAAAGGACAAGTTGGAGATGAAATCAATGCTTTAATGGCTGCTTGTGCCTGGAATTTGAGAAAGTGGCTGGTTTTTTGTCACGTCTGCTATTTATGGCTTAAAAAAGCACGTTTTGTCCATATTTTTGGTAAAAAGCCCTTGGTCCATTTGATTCAAGGTTGACTCATGTTCGCTGAGCGGCCGCTTGAAATATATTTTTACTTGTTAGGTCGGTTTTTAAGGGCTGACTAATTACTAATAATTATCAATTTTCAATCTAGAATCGGGTGTGTAGTCCGCATTCGCGGTTTTTCTGACCCTTGATAGGGTCGTAGTAATCAGGCTCGTTTGGCAGGTTGTGGGCTTGTAGGTAATCGTCTAGGTCGGCTTCAGTCCAATTCATAATCGGTGCTATCTTGAGGTAGCCTTCTTTGCTACGGCTGACGAAGTCCATGTTTTTGCGATGTTCGGTTTGTTCGCGGCGCAAGCTACTAATCCACGCTTTTGGCTTGGTTGCATCAATCGCACGTTGAAAAGGTTCCAGTTTGACCTGACGGGTAAACTCTTCATGTAGTGGTTCTCCTACATCAGGAATTCCCTTCATCAACACATTACGCCGTGCTGATGTCATTTCGGGCGTGTAAACATCCACAATCAAATTTAATTCGTGTATCAGCCTATCGGCAAAGCGATAGGTGGCTGATGAGTTATAGCCGGTATCGACCCAAATAACATGGATGTTCGGTATAATGCGAGTGACCATGTGCAGGATGACGGCAGAATGGTCACCAAAGGACGTGGTCATAATGGGCTTGCCGAGAGAGGCAGTCCAGCGAATAATGTCAGTGGGTGATTTGTCTGCCAGTGCGATATTGAGAGTCGTTAAATCGCTGTTGGCAGTAATCTGTGTGTTTTGCATAGCAGTCACTCGTTAAATTTGATGGCGATTATAAGATAAATATATGGAATAATGTATGCCTGATTATTTTGGTTCAGTATTTGTGTGTTCGGATTCAGCGATGCCCAATGGTCAAAAACCAGAGAGACAAGCCAATGCCAAAAAACGCAGATGACGACCCTAATTTAGACTCCAAATTAAATGCTTCACCCACAGTCGCTCAGGGCATAGACCCAACGAATAAAGCGATTTTTATGTTGGTGATTGCTACACTGTTTTTTGCTTGCCAGGATGCTTTAACCAAGCACTTGATGGAAACGCTGACATCGCCTCAGATTGTGGCAGTGCGGTTTTTCTTTTTCGCTCTGTTCGCATTGCTTTATGTTGGTCGCAGGGTTGGGGTGCGGGTGGCATTACGCTCACAGTATCCGTGGATACAGATTGCTCGAGGATTGTTGCTGGCGGGTGAAATTATGTTGTTCGCTTATGCTATTCAGTTTCTTGGGCTTGCGGAGATGCACGCCATTTTTGCTTGTTTCCCGTTACTGGTTACCGCATTATCGGTGCCGATTTTAGGCGAAGCAGTCGGTTGGCGGCGGTGGTTAGCGGTGTTTTTCGGATTCGTTGGCACCCTTATTATATTGCGTCCTGGAATCGGTATTTTTCAACCTGCAGTGATGCTCGCTCTGCTTTCGGCATTGATGTTTGCACTCTATAACATCTTGACCCGTAAAGTTTCCCGCCGTGATTCCTTTGAAACGGCATTGCTCTATATGGGCGTAGCTGGTTTCATCTGCAGCCTGCTTGTCGCACCATTTTATTGGTATCCAGTCTCCATCATTGATGCCATTTGGCTCCTACTAATTAGCGTCACCTCAATTATCGGCCATCTACTATTGATTAAAGCACTGGCACTGGTTTCGGCAGTGATATTGCAACCGTTTAATTATTTCATACTGGTTTGGGCGATTCTGATTGACTTTTTTCTCTATGGCGAGGTGCTTTCCATGATCACATTGCTGGGTGCTGGTATTGTTGTTGGTAGTGGTGTTTTTATTGCCTACCGAGAACACAAACTATTACGCAGGAAACGCATTATCTAGTCCATATTGTATGAAAAATTACGAATTTCCTAAGCGCAATTAGGGTTTATTACAATTTATGGTGATGTGGTATGATGAGCTATTGTTCACGGATGTAAAGGATCGTCAAAATGGCAAAACGGATGCCTGCCTCAATATATTTGCTGGTTTTTTCCAGCGCGGTAATTTGCCATCGTTTTTTTGATGCGTTAATGCCATTATGGCTTACGCTTGCCTTGTTCGCTGGTGCTATTCTCTTTTGTGTGTTAGCGACGTATTGGAACAACGTTGCACATCTAATATTGGTGTTTGTGCTCGCTATCAGCTGGGTCAATTTCACTGCGACCAAATTGTTAAATTCAACGATTGACACTGTGTTGGAACGACAAGATGTTGTGATTAGTGGACAAATAGTCGGCGTACCCTTACAAACGCCGCATTATTCACGATTTGATTTTGTTGCAGATACGCTGACTTGGAAGGGGAAGTTCTATGACCCTCCTGCCAAGATACGATTAAAGGCATATCACAATCTTAAGATGTTTAAGGGCAATCAGGCATGGCAATTTACCGTACGTCTAAAGCGCGCACATGGCTATCAAAATCCGGGCAGTAGATTTAATTACGAAACCTATTTGTTTTCGAAACGGATTCGAGCAACCGGCTATGTTCGTAACAAAGCATCCAATCGGTTAATCAACCCTAATCTCCATGCCTACTCGATTGCAAAGTTCAGGGCGCGCGTCACCTCCTTTATCCACAACAAGCTACAAGATGACCCGCATCACGGCATATTGACTGCACTTATAGTGGGGGTGCGAAGCACCATGAGCGATGCCGATTGGCGCATTTTACAAAACACGGGCACCATCCATCTAGTCGCCATTTCTGGACTCCATATCGGTTTGGTTTACGGGCTGGTCATGTGGCTGGTTGCGAGAATATGGCGATTGACTGGGCAACTGCAAACCAGAATACCCGCACAAACTGTTGCGGTGATTGCTGGATTGGTCGCAGGATTAGGTTACGCCTTGCTGGCCGGGATGACCATCCCCACTCAGCGGGCGGTGATTATGTTATCGGTTGTGGCAACCTCAGTGCTATTCAGAAGAAACCCATCCTCGTTTGAATTATTGCTTGTGGCACTCGCTGCGGTTTTACTAGCTGACCCGCTGACCCCACTGGCATCTGGTTTTTGGTTGTCTTTCTGTGCCGTAGCAGTGATTATTTGTTGCCTCACAAAACACAATTCGAATCGGAATACGCATCCTGAAAACACCTCTTTATTGCCAAAAAAAACCATCAGATGGTTGTCCATCCAACTAGGCTTGAGTTTTGGAATGGCTCCGCTGTTGTTGCTACTGTTCCACCAGCTATCTCTAGTCGCACCACTTGCAAATGTGCTTGCCATTCCAGTGATTGGAATCGTAGTGGTGCCTATGGCATTGTTCGGTTTGTGTCTATTTGCTCTCGGGTTTCCCGAAGAGGCTTTGCGGGTGTTTGAATACGCATTATTTGCAATCGATGCGCTTTGGGTGGCTTTGCAATTCCTTGCCGATACCAACTGGTCAATCTGGCAGCCTCCGTTTATACCCTTTTGGACATTGATGATGACCACTATTGGGATTGTTTTGCTGTTTTTTCGGTTCTCGTTCCCTGCGAGACGAACAGCGGTTTTATGGTTTTTGCCATTACTCCTTATTCGACCTGAAAAGCCAGATCATGGCACGTTCAAATACACCATGTTGGAAGTCGGGCATGGTTTAGCCAGCGTAGTGGAAACCAAACACCATACTCTGGTTTATGATACCGGACCGAGATTTAAAGGTGGTATGGATGCAGGTAAAACCGTGGTCGTGCCTTACTTAAAATCGCGTGGTATTCATCACATTGATACCTTGATTATTAGCCATCAACACAATGATCATTCTGGTGGTTATCAAGCCATTAACAGTGCGTTTAATATCGATAATCTGCTCGTCGGCGTACCCGATAAAATTAACAGCATGTTGAGGGCGGAACAATGTCGGAGTGGACAGGAATGGCAATGGGACGGGGTACGCTTTGAAGTGTTATGGCCGCTAGATAATCGCTTTCCCAGCGGTAATAATGCCTCTTGTGTACTCATGATTAGATCTCGGTTCGGAACACTGCTCTTGACCGGAGACATAGAAAGTCCAGCGGAAAAAATACTGGTGGAAACACTGGGTGACCGACTGGCTGCTGATATATTGCAAGTCCCCCACCAAGGTAGCAAGACATCCTCAGGCACTCGGTTTTTGCATCGAGTTAATCCGAAACTGGCATTATTGAGCACTGGATACTTAAACCGATTCGGGCATCCCCATGAAATCATTTCGCAAAGATATGCGATGCGACAAATTCCACTCATTAACACCGCATACAGTGGCGCACTGACCATCAATTTCGATCACATGCGACAACCGCTAAAGCATCGCGATATTGTCAATGGATACTGGTTTGACATACCATAATCGCCCACGAGGTCATGTTCAATGTATTACACTCAGATTGTGTTCAATATCAAGCGATATGCAATCTAATAATAAATCCACACAAACCCCTGATTATTAAATAAGGCTCTTCTGTCAACCCTATGGGTACAGATTAAGTTTTCCACAATGAAACAGAATTGAAACGCGATATTTCAGGTAAGTCATTATGTTATCGAGATGGTTTTTTAGCATCTTGGCAACTGATATGACCGGATTTAGACGTGAATGTGTCGCCCACCAATACCATTTCTTAAAGAGAAATGGTCGGTTAATTCAAAATCAGTCCAATTTTAAGAAAATAAAATGTTTAATAACAATGACTTAAATATTCACAACAAGCTAAAAACGCCATTTTCCGACAAGCCCAAAGAACGCTCGGGCTAATTTATCATCGCAGTAACTCCACCGTTCAAGCGGTGTCTCCTGAGTTTGACGGTTGATATTTAACCTACTGATTTATAGAGACCTTTGCATAAATCCTCCCAGTGGCACCACTAAAAATGGTAAAATAGCGTTTATTCAATAAACCTTGAGGATACCGTCAAATGTCTTGGAAACAAACCGCCCAATACTCGTTCGCAGATGCCCTTTTAATTGAGCATAAATCATTGTCCAAACTAGTTGTTTGTGAGTTGAGATGGTGTTTTGTGGATTATGCAAAAGTCTCATATTGTACTAAAGGACGATATTTTCAATGCCAATAAAATGGTTACGGCAGGTTTTGCTTATTTTGATCCGCCATACGGTTCCACCAATGAAAAAATGCCACCATCAAGGGAGCGATGTGCGGATAGCTCTGATACGATTATTGCTTCCGTGTTTGAGGAGTTTAGGAAAGAGAGTAACGGCGATTATCTTGCGCTCAATAATGTAGGTGATTACAATGGAAAAATTAAATCGAGATACCGTTGAAGCGGTTTTGAGTCGTATTATCGACCCCCATAGCAAGCAAGATTTAGTGGCGAGCAAGGCGATAAATGATATTACTGTTGTCGACGATAAAATCAATATTGATATTGTCTTAGGCTATCCAGCAAAAAGCTGGCAACCCGAGCTTATCAAGATGATCGAAAAGGAGCTACCGCAAGCGGCGATTACAGTGTCGTCCAACATCGTCTCCCACGAGGTACAGGAGGGGGTGAAACCGATGAGGGAGGTCAAAAATATTATTGCGGTTGCTTCTGGCAAGGGCGGAGTCGGCAAATCCACGTTGTCCGTCAATTTGGCACTGGCACTAGCGGCAGAAGGTAGCCGAGTCGGCATTTTGGATGCGGATATTTATGGGCCGAGCCAGCCGCGGATGCTGGGAATCAGCGGTCAGCCACAATCCAAAGACGGCAAGACGCTGGAGCCGATGAACAGTTATCATATTCAGGCGATGTCGATAGGTTTTTTAGTGGATGAGGAGTCGCCGATGATTTGGCGAGGCCCGATGGTGACTCAAGCACTGGAACAACTGTTAAACGATACCCAATGGGATGATTTGGATTACCTGATTATAGACTTGCCACCCGGCACGGGCGACACGCAATTAACGCTCGCTCAGAAAGTCCCGGTGTCTGGTGCGGTGATTGTAACTACGCCACAGGATATTGCCTTGCTGGATGCACGTAAGGCGTATAAGATGTTTGAGAAAGTGGATATTCCTGTACTCGGGGTGGTGGAAAATATGAGTACCTATATTTGCTCCAACTGTGGTCACGAGGAGCATATCTTTGGTCAAGGCGGCGGCAAAAGTATGGCACAACAATACGAGACAGATTTCCTCGGCGATGTGCCTTTGGATCGGTCAATTCGAGAAAGCGTTGATGGCGGTCGCCCGACACTGGTAGCCGACCCGGAGGGTGCCATATCAGGTAATTACAAACTCATTGCGCGCAATGTGGCGGCAAAACTGGCAATGCGTAAAAAAGATTTCAGTGCAAAATTCCCTAATATTGTGATTCAGCAGAATTAACAACTTAAGCGGTTTTCCTGAATATTTCAAGCAACACTGTGTAAAGGGTTTGCTTGGAATGTTATGAGGCGAATTCAACCCATAAGTGTAACACTCGGGTTTATATTATGATCTATCCCCATTGCGCGGGAAAAGACCTCCATAAGGGTTTTATACCCCAAACATTTTCTAGGTCGGTTATTCATTAAATCGGTCGCTTTGAACAACTCTTTTTCGGTGACTTTTTGCTCAGGCATTTTCTTTGGAAAAAATTGCCTGAACAAAAAGTATGAGCAAGCCATTGTGCCAGATGATTATTCGGCATTCAAGCCACGCTCCCAAGAGTGATACGGTTTAGCAAAATAAGTTTACACTCGAGTTGTTTGGCAAGCTCACTATGCCAACAAAATTCCCTGTCGTTATCAAAGGTTAGTGTCATTACATGTTGTTTCATATGCTTTAACAACCTGAGTATAGCCGCGTTGGTTTCTTTTGCGGTTTTGTTCTTAGTCCGAAGTGCGAGATAAAGCCTACTTTTGCGTTCAGCAAGGGTGGCAAACACCCCTTGACGACCCTTACCGATAACACAATCAGCCTCCCCCCTCTATCACTACGCCTATACGCGAACGATTGTCCACTATACTGGGTCTATCAGCAATATCAACCCGATTGGGGATGCGTCCGCGGTAATCGTTCTGCCCATAACGCTTGCGATATTTCTTACCCTGATGGCGCAAGTATCCATATAACGACCCATCCGCTACTTTGTCTTTCAAAATGAGACGATAGATGGATTCGGTGCTAATACTGATGTTTTCCTCAATTCTCAAACGACCGCTAATTTGTTCAGGACTCCAATACAGCGCGATCTTTTGTTGAATATGAAGCTTTAACTCGTCATTGAGCCTGATGTGCTTGGGCTTTTGCTGATGCCTCGTTTGGGCAAAGCGGTGGGCTTGTTTGTAGCGATAGCCGTTGCCCCCGGTATTGCGTTTAATTTCACTGCTGATGGTTGACTTAACTTCTGCCCATGGTTTTAGCGATTTCTGTCAGTGTACAGTTTTGCTGATTCATGAGGTAAATGTGGTATCTTTCGTGTTCAGTCAAATGGGTATATCTCGTCATGTTTTACTCCTTTTTTCCGTTCAGTTAAAAGAGTACGAGTGTACCCTTTGACTGACTTAGGAGTGTTGCACTTATTATGTGAATTCAAGCATTGCGTAAAAATTCAAGAACAGAAAATTCCATAACACTTTCAGGGCAGGTGATACAGAGTCAGACAGGGAGTATCGAGTGGTCTATGAGGTTCAGACATAGAGCTTATTGAAGTATAATCAACACGGCACTCCAGCGGACGACTACGTCGCTGAGTTTAGGTTTATCGAGGTAATATTATAATCGAGGTGACATTTATGAATGAATACAAGCAGATTCTTAGCGAATCAGAGCTGTCTGTTACTGAAATGGCGAGAAACAAAATAGCAAGTTTGATTAACGACACCAGCGGCGAGGCATCGGCAGTGCGTATTTTTGTTTCTGGTGGTGGTTGCTCGGGAATGAATTATGGCATGACCTTTGCCGAAAATGATGCGGCTAAGGACAGCACGATGAGCGGAGCAAACGGCTTCAAATTGGTCGTTGACCCAGTTGCATTAAGTTTTCTCAGTGGTGCAGAAATTGATTATGCAGATGATGGTGTTAATGCGACCTTTGTGTTCAATAATGTATTTCAATCGGTTGGCGGTAGTGGTGCATGTGGCGGCTGTGGCGGCGGTGCATAGCAATCACCAGTGACCCGCATGGTCATGATGATGTTTGATACTATAATGAAAAAATATCCATTAAAAATGCCGTTTGGCAATGCGTCTGATGAATCCGATTATAAAACTGGGTCAGGGACTGTTCAGAGTGTCATTGTGATAACCGGCAGGACTGCCGAGAAAGCGAAACTCAAACCGAAAAAACCGCCCCTGTATAAAGTATTACTGCTGAATGATGATTATACGCCGATGGAGTTTGTCGTCGTTCTGTTGATACGATTGTTTAGCATGAATCAGGAACAAGCAGAACAAATTATGCTACATGTGCATAACAAAGGTGTCGGCGTATGTGGCGTATTTCCTAAAGAAATTGCTGAAACAAAGGTGCATAAGGTCATCGACTTTGCCAGCGAACACCAACATCCATTACAGTGTGTGATGGAAAAAAACTGATATGCGAACAGTCATTAACCGCAAGTCTGTTATGGTATCAATTATGCAGTGGGATGAGTATGACAACATCCGCTATCACCGTTGGAGTCTTTAATAAATGTTTTCAGAACAACTAGAAATTGCACTAGGCAAGGCCATTACACTGGCGCGTAGAGAGAACCACGAAATTGTTACTGTTGAACATTTGCTGTATTCGTTGCTTGACGATAAGGAAACCCGCACGACGATTGTTTCGTGTGGCGGCAATACTGATATGCTTGCAAAATCGCTGACAGAGTACCTAGACACTGAAATCCCATTGATTCCTGATGATGAAGAGCCGCAACCTGGTCTTGGTTTTCAGCGGGTTTTACAACGTGCCATCATGCATGTTCAAAACTCCAACCAAAAACCCAAGGATACGGAAGTCAAAGGAAATAATGTGTTGGTAGCGGTTTTCGGTGAAAAAGAATCCCATGCCGTTTATTTTTTGAGCCAGCAAGAAATCACCCGATATGATGTGGTTAATTATATTTCGCACGGCATCACCAAAGTCCCCGAAGGTGACCGCTTGCCGACACATGATGAAGAAGAGGCGTATGAGCAGGGGCATAATATCGAAGGGACTCTGGATGCCTATACGTCTAACCTGAATCAACTCGCCGTTGAGGGGAAAATAGATCCGTTGGTTGGCAGACAAAAGGAGATGGAAAGGACCATCCAAATATTATGCCGTCGACGCAAGAACAATCCGTTGTTTGTCGGAGAAGCCGGAGTTGGTAAAACAGCTATGGCTGAAGGGCTGGCACGGAAAATAGTCGAAAAACAAGTGCCGGAGGTTTTATCAGAATGCACGATTTATGGGCTGGATATGGGTGCATTATTGGCTGGTGCGAAATATCGCGGTGATTTTGAGCAACGATTGAAAGGAGTATTGGAGGCATTGAACAAACAGTCGGGTAGCATTTTGTTTATTGATGAGATTCATACCATTATCGGTGCAGGTGCGGTTTCTGGAGGCACTTTAGATGCGTCCAATCTGCTAAAACCGGTACTCGCATCAGGGGAGTTGAAATGTATTGGGTCAACCACCTATCGTGAATATCATAATATTTTTGAAAAAGACCGTGCCTTGTCGCGTCGCTTCCAGAAAATTGATATTGTGCAACCGACCATCGATGAGGCAGTCGATATTTTAAGGGGCTTGAAACGTGGATTTGAGCAACATCATGGCGTTAAATATACTAACCCTGCATTGCGCTCTGCAGTCGAACTATCGGCACGCCATTTATCCGAACGTCAATTACCCGATACCGCAATTGATGTGATTGATGAGGCGGGTGCACGAACGCGACTCAGTGATGAAAAATCACGCAAGAAAACAATTGGGGTCAAAGAGATTGAAAGCATGATTGCGGATATTGCCCGTATTCCACCAAAGCATGTTTCGGCATCTGACCTAAAATCGCTGAAAAATCTCGAACGTGATTTAAAAATGGTGATTTTCGGTCAAGACATGGCAATCAGCGCGTTGGCATCGGCAATCAAAATGGTACGCGCCGGCATGGATACTGCCGATAAGCCGATAGCGTCTTTCTTGTTTTCGGGTCCCACGGGTGTCGGTAAAACCGAACTCACCAGACAGATCGCTCATGTATTGGGAATAGAATTTATACGCTTTGATATGTCGGAGTACATGGAGCAACACACTGTTTCACGCTTAATCGGTGCCCCGCCCGGCTATGTCGGATTTGACCAGAACGGGTTGTTGACCGATGCCGTCAATAAGCACCCTCATGCAGTATTATTACTTGATGAGATCGAAAAAGCACATCCCGATGTTTTTAATATCTTGTTGCAGGTGATGGATTACGGCAGTTTGACGGACAATAATGGTCGTAAATCCGATTTTCGTAACGTTATTATCGTGATGACAACCAATGCCGGCGCAATGCAGTCCGCACGAGAGAGTATCGGTTTTGTTACACAGAACCACAGCGGCGATGATATGGAAGTGGTTAAGAAAATGTTTTCTCCTGAGTTTCGGAATCGCTTAGACAACATCATTCGTTTCAACGGACTCAACCATAAGATCATTATCCATGTAGTCAAAAAATTTATTTTGCAACTGGAACAACGGCTTGCAGAGAAAAATGTCACGTTAGAAGTCACCGATGAGGCTGTCGATTGGTTAGCCAAAAAAGGCTACGATGCAACGATGGGGGCGCGACCTATGGCCAGAGTCATCCAGCAAGAAATCAAACAGCCCCTTGCTGAAGAATTATTATTTGGAAAATTAACAAAGGGTGGGCAGGTGCTAGTAAAACAGGATAAAGATAAATTAGCATTCGATATTACACGCAGTTAAACTGCATGTGGGTTGCACTATGCAGTGTCTTAAATTGCACTAGAATTCACATAATACAAGCCCTTCGCATGAACCGTAACTTTGTTTTCTAACGCAGGAAAAGCCGTGCGGAATGAGGGAGATTATACTTAGTCAGCCCTTAAAAACCGACCTAACAAGTAAAAATATATTTCAAGCGGCCGATCAGCGAACGTGAATCAACCTTGAATCAGATGGACCAAGGGCTTTTTACCAAAAATATGGACAAAACACGCTTTTTTAAGCCATAAATAGCAGACGTGACAAAAAACCAGCCACTTTCTCAAATTCCAGGTGCAAGCAGCCATTAAAGCATTGATTTCATCGCCAACTTGTCCTTTAAGCCTGTTTCTGGATAACCTAAAATCAGATTTCAAATGCCCAATAATGGGTTCTATGGCAGCCCGTCGCTTACACAGTTTGCGTTTCTTGTCTCTTTGATAACGATTGTCTTTTTTCAGGGCTTTGCTGGGCAGGATAATGTCCGTATCGCCCACTTGTTTAACCCCACAATAGCCTCTGTCGCAGACCGCTTGTTTGATGGGTTTTGTTCTGTTGCTATTGGCTTGTTTTATCGCATCGGGTAGGGTTTTTGCATCATGCTGGTTTTTCTTATGACTGACAACGCCGACAATGATGTTACTGTCTTTGCCCGAGACGATGGATACTTTGTTGCCGTATTCATAGCGTTTGTGGTCTTTGCCTTTAGAAATCACATAAGCATGGGGTTCGTGCAGGGAATAAATTTTGTTTTTGGGTTGTTGTGCCCCACGCCTGCTTATAAAAGGCCGCTGATAAAACAAGAAGTCTGGTCGGTAGGTTTCAAGCAGTCCGTGTTGGGGTAGCTTCCTTTGTAGTTCTCGGATTAGAATATGGGCTTGTCGGAAAATGGAGTTTTTAGCTTGTTTTGAATATTTAAGTCCTTGTTATTAAACATATTATTTTTTTAAAATTAGACTGATTTTGAATTAACCGACAAGCCCAATATGAGCAATGGTTCGCAATAGTTTGCAATCGTTTCAATGCCTTTTTAGCGGATGTACGCTTTTTAACATGGAGGAAGTGGCGAATGCGTAAGCGGCAGTTTTTAACTTCTTTTACGAAGGTTCTGCGTTGTTTGATGCCATGTTTTTTCGCCAATTTGTTGAGACGGTTGATAATTTTGATGGCTAGTTTAGAATCAGTCGGATAGGTGATGTTTTTTTCCTGTTTTTTTCTTCTGTACAGGGGTGTCAATCAAAACAGTGTTTTCATTGCTTTTTTGCCGTGCAACATCACACTCATCTTAAAAATGAGTTCAAAACCTGCGACACCGATTCTGTTTCTAAAATGCACCAGTTCGGTTGCATTGCAAGGCACGTTTGGGGTGTAAGGTTGGATAACCGCAGAAGTATTGATAATACGGATTACGCTTGAACTGTAAGACCACATTCTCATCGGACAGGTTTTCCAGTTGTTTGAGCATCAGTAACCCGACCATTAAGCGTATTGGTTTTGAGGGTCTGCCGTTATCGTGGCAATAGTGTTTGCTCAATGCATCCTCGAAGACCTTCCAGTCGATGACGTTGGCTAATTGGATTAAAGGGTCTCGTGGGTCTAATTGAGAGAACAATTCGGTGTGAAACAGATTTTGTTGCCCTGTGTTTGGGGTAGATGGAGTCAGCATAATTTTTTAACTAAAACGACCAGAAAACAACGGTTATTTAACATAAAGAGGTTGATTTGGTTAATGGTTTTGTTTGTTTTATTGATATAAATCAATATGGTTAGACGTTTTTAAGGGCGGACTAAGCACTTAATAGTTTTGCAATAAAAAAGACCCCCAAAAAGGGGGGTCTTAGTGACACTAATAGCTAAAAAGAATATGCCAATGAAGCATTAAATCTTTGTTGGCCAGTTGAGACAAAGGTAGATCTTAATCCAAAATTTATGGATTTACTTAAACCAACATCCCATGAGAGAATACCAACAGAAACATGCTTATTGGGAAGATATGAATTCATTCTAAGTTTGCCATACTTATTAAGATCAAATCCCATTCCTTTTTCATCAAGAAAAAAACTATTCTTGATAGCAGTGCGGTTATTCATAGCAAGAATAACTGCACCTACTACTACAATAGCAACTAAAGCTTCGCCTCCGGAAGAACCACCTCCACCGCCAGAAGAACTTCCTCCATTATTAGGAGTAGGCTCAGGAACTGTAGGCTCAGGAGTAGTCTCAGGAGGGTCAACAACTTCACCAGAAGAAGCTTGATCTATTGCTTCTTGGCCATAATAAATTGTAACTTCTACAGGATCATAGCCCTCTGGTGTTGTTCCATCATATGGGCCACTATAGAAGCCACGCTCAGGGGAATGAAAATCTTTAAAAGTTTTAACATCACCAGGACTTCCATTAAAGACAGAAGAGGATGTCCTAGATATCCCTGCCCCACTACCTAAATAGTCAGCCCTTAAAAACCGACCTAACAAGTAAAAATATATTTCAAGCGGCAGCTCAGCGAACGTGAATCAACCTTGAATCAAATGGACCAAGGGCTTTTTACCAAAAATATGGACAAAACGTGCTTTTTTAAGCCATAAATAGCAGACGTGACAAAAAACCAGCCACTTTCTCAAATTCCAGGCGCAAGCAGCCATTAAAGCATTGATTTCATCGCCAACTTGTCCTTTAAGCCTGTTTCTGGATAACCTAAAATCGGATTTCAAATGCCCAATAATGGGTTCTATGGCAGCCCGTCGCTTACACAATTTGCGTTTCTTATCTCTTTGATAACGATTGTCTTTTTTCAGGGCTTTGCTGGGCAAGATAATGGCAGTATCGCCCACTTGTTTAACCCCACAATAGCCTCTGTCGCAGACCGCTTGTTTGATGGGTTTTGTTCTGTTGCTATTGGCTTGTTTTATCGCATCGGGTAGGGTTTTTGCATCATGCTGGTTTTTCTTATGGCTGACAACGCCGACAATGATGTTACTGTCTTTGGCCGAGACGATGGATACTTTGTTGCCGTATTCATAGCGTTTGTGGTCTTTGCCTTTAGAAATCACATAAGCATGGGGTTCGTGCAGGGAATAAATTTTGTTTTTGTCTTTGGGTTGTTGTGCCAACACCCGTTGATAGAGCAAGAAGTCTGGTTGATAGGTTTCAAGCAGTCCGTGTTGGGGTAGTTTTCTTTGTAGTTCTCGGATTAGAATATGGGCAATCGTTCGCAATCGTTTCAATGCCATTTTAGCGGATGCGCGCTTTTTAACATGGCGGAAGTGGCGAATGCGTAAGCGGCAGTTTTTAACTTCTTTTACGAAGGTTCTGCGTTGTTTGATGCCATGTTTTTTCGCCAATTTGTTGAGACGGTTGATAATTTTGATGGCTAGTTTAGAATCAGTCGGATAGGTGATGTTTTTTTCCTGTACGGTGGTGTCAATCAAAACAGTGTTTTCATTGGCTTTTTTGCCGTGCAACATCACACTCATCTTAAAAATGAGTTCAAAACCTGCGACACCGATTCTGTTTCTAAAATGCACCAGTTCGGTTGCATTGCAAGGCACGTTTGGGGTGTAGGTTGGATAACCGCAGAAGTATTGATAATACGGATTACGCTTGAACTGTAAGACCACATTCTCATCGGACAGGTTTTCCAGTTGTTTGAGCATCAGCAACCCGACCATTAAGCGTATTGGTTTTGAGGGTCTGCCGTTATCGTGGCAATAGTGTTTGCTAAATGCATCCTCGAAGACCTTCCAGTCGATGACGTTGGCTAATTGGATTAAAGGGTCTCGTGGGTCTAATTGAGAGAACAATTCGGTATGAAACAGATTTTGTTGCCCTGTGTTTGGGGTAGATGGAGTCAGCATAATTTTTTAACTAAAACGACCAGAAAACAACGGTTATTCTAACATAAAGCGGTTGATTTGGTTAATGGTTTTGTTTGTTTTATTGATATAAATCAAACTGTTTAGATGTTTTTAAGGGCTGACTAAATAGGTAATTTTTACTTTGATAGGGATAGAACCCTCTGGTATATTTTCACTATCAGAAGCGAAAAAATCACCTTCAAATTCATTAGAATAAAATCCATCTTCAGTTACCATGTCACCAACATCATGCCCACCAACAGAATGAACAGCATGTACCTGAAAAGACAGTCCCATAAGAAAAACACTAAAAAACAAATTTACTACAACACTATTAATATTTTTCATTTCTATTTCCTCAAAATGAGTAAAAATTCAATGATATTTATATATCATTACGTATAGGCTTTCATTACTATGAATTGTATTGCTACGTATCATTTTTAAGTGCAACACTCCTAAGTCAGTCAAAGGGTACACTCGTACTCTTTTAACTGAACGGAAAAAAGGAGTAAAACATGACGAGATATACCCGTTTGACTGAACACGAAAGATACCACATTTACCTCATGAATCAGCAGCATTGTACACTGACAGAAATCGCTAAAACCATGGGCAGAAGTTAAGTCAACCATCAGCCGTGAAATTAAACGCAATACCGGGGGCAACGGCTATCGCTACAAACAAGCCCACCGCTTTGCCCAAACGAGGCATCAGCAAAAGCCCAAGCACATCAGGCTCAATGACGAGTTAAATCTTCATATTCAACAAAAGATCGTGCTGTATTGGAGTCCTGAACAAATTAGCGGTCGTTTGAGAATGGAGGGAAACATCAGTATTAGCACCGAATCCATCTATCGTCTCATTTTGAAAGACAAAGTAGCGGATGGGTCGTTATATCGATACTTGTGCCATCAGGGTAAGAAATATCGCAAGTGTTATGGCAAGAACGATTACCGAGGGTGCATCCCCAATCGGGTTGATATTGCTGATAGACCCGTATGGTGGACAGTCGCTCGCGTATAGGCGTAGTGATAGAGGGGGGGAAGCTGATTGTGTTATCGGTAAAGGTCGTCAAGGGGTGTTTGCCACCCTTGCTGAACGCAAAAGTAGGCTTTATCTCGCACTTCGGACTAAGAACAAAACCGCAAAAGAAACCAACGCGGCTATACTCATGTTGTTAAAGCATATGAAACAACATGTTATGAAACAACATGTAATGACACTAACCTTTGATAACGGCAGGGAATTTTGTTGGCATAGTGAGCTTGCCAAACAACTCGAGTGTGAAACTTATTTTGCTAAACCGTATCACTCTTGGGAGCGTGGCTTGAATGCCAAATAATCATCTGGCACAATGGCTTGCTCATACTTTTTGTTCATACTTTTTGTTCAGGCAGTTTTTTCCAAAGAAAATACCTTTGCATAAAGTCACCGAAAAAGAGCGGTTCAAAGCGACCGATTTAATGAATAACCGATATGGAAAATGCTGGGGTATAAAACTCCTTGGGAGGTCTTTTCCCGCGCAATGGGAATAGATCATAATATAAACCCGAGTGTTGCACTTATGAGTTGAATTCGCCACTCATAAAGCCTCTGTTTAATGATTATTATCAGTTAGTTGCTTATTGTTTTATCATAAATTGGGCTAGGTTTTGAAGGTTTATTGCCATAATCATCAGGTATTTTTGCAGGGGTGGTGTATTGGCTTGAAATGCCATGAACGTCGGTCAATTAGGGCAGTAATAAGAATGTGAATAGGGGTAGTGGGTTTTTTGCACAGTATCGTACCAGCGATTCCATAAATTTCCCTACATTTTCATGGGATCGTAGTCTAAAATCTGTCTTTTTCGTATTCGATTGATGCGGTCACGAAGCGAGGCTGCCGCTTCAAATTCCAGATTTTTGGCACAGGCATACATGTCTTTTTCGAGTTTTGTGAGCAGTTTTCCGAGTACTTTGGGCGAGTGCTTATAATATTCTTCAGTGTCTTCGGCGACCTTATCTATCTCTCCCATGTCGTTCCACGATGCGTCAGATAAATTCGATGCCGAATCATCAGCGGTTACGCCATCAATAATATCCTTGACCGGTTTGATAATTGATTTAGGCGTAATGTTGTGCCGTGTATTATGCTCTTGTTGTTTCTGTCGCCGGCGGTCGGTTTCCTGCACCGCCTGCTGGATAGAATTGGTTTCTTTATCGGCATACAAAATAACCCTGCCGTTGATATTTCTGGCAGCCCGACCGATGGTTTGAATCAGTGAACGGGCTGAGCGTAAAAACCCTTCCTTATCGGCATCGAAGATTGCCACCAGCGACACTTCGGGCATATCCAGTCCTTCGCGAAGGAGATTGATGCCGACTAATACATCGAATACGCCCTTCCTTAAATCACGAATAATTTCGACCCGCTCGACCGTGTCAATATCGGAATGCAAATATCGCACGCGCACGTTATGTTCGTGATAATACTCGGTTAAATCCTCCGCCATGCGCTTGGTCAGAGTGGTAACTAACACCCGCTCATTAAGTGCAACCCGTTTATTTATTTCGGACAACAAATCATCCACTTGAGATTCGACCGGTCGTATTTCCAGCTCTGGATCGAGCAAACCGGTTGGTCGCACAACCTGTTCCACCACATCTGCACAACGGGTCGCTTCATAGGTGCCCGGGGTAGCCGAAACAAACACCGTCTGGGAAAGTAGGTTTTCGAATTCATCGAATCGCAATGGTCGGTTATCCAATGCCGAGGGCAACCGAAAACCATATTCAATCAGAGTTTCTTTTCGCGACCGATCCCCCTTGTACATCGCCCCAAGCTGAGGAATGGTGGCATGACTTTCGTCTATGAATACGATGGCATTATCGGGCAGATAATCCATCAATGTCGGCGGCGGCATACCCGCACTGCGCCCCGATAAATAACGCGAGTAGTTTTCGATACCATTGCAATAGCCTAATTCGCGCATCATTTCCAAGTCATACACGGTGCGTTGTTCAAGGCGTTGTGCTTCAACCAATTTCCCCACAGAGTGCAAATGTATCAAGCGTTCCTGCAGCTCCTGTTTAATATCATCCAACATAGCAAGGATGGTTTCCCGCGCAGTAACGTAATGACTTTTTGGATAAATCGTTATCTGATTGAGACGCTCCTCGACCCCGCCGCTCATGGGGTCAAAGCGGGATATCTGCTCAACCTCATCACCAAACAGCTCGATACGAATTGCCAGACGTTCCGATTCAGCCGGATAAACATCAATCACATCACCGCGTACGCGGAAAGTGCTACGTCTCAATTCCAGATCATTACGAATATATTGCAATTCTGCCAGCCGACGCAGTATTGCTCGCTGCTCGGTATGATCGCCTTTATTCAAATGCAGAACCATCTCATGGTAGGCAGTCGGATCACCCAAGCCATAAATTGCCGATACCGTGCCGACAATAATAACATCCCGTCTTTCCAATAATGACTTGGTCGCAGATAGGCGCATCTGATCGATATGTTCGTTGATGGCGGCATCCTTTTCGATATAGGTATCCGAACTCGGTACATAGGCTTCGGGCTGATAATAGTCGTAGTACGAGACAAAATATTCAACCGCATTGTGCGGAAAGAAATCGCGCATTTCCGAATACAGTTGTGCCGCCAGCGTTTTATTATGCGCGAGGATCAGTGCTGGGCGACCGCTAACGGCAATAATATTCGCCATAGTAAACGTCTTGCCCGAGCCAGTTACACCCAACAGGGTCTGAAATGATTCGCCGTTTTCAACGCCATCAATTAGCCTATTGATCGCCTGCGGCTGATCACCCGCCGGCTTAAACGTACTGATTAGCTGGTAATTTTTAGAACTCATACTATGCATCATGACAGCCTTTGCGCTTGAGGGTGGTTTTATCTGGGTTCACACAGTACCCCTTATCGCCAAAAAAAGCACCTCCTGTGGGGCAAACGTGAGCAAGCCCTTCAGCATCGGTAACTTCCGCCATGTTAAAAAGCGCGCATCCGCTAAAAAGGCATTGAAACGATTGCGAACCATTGCTCATATTTTAATCCGAGAACTACAAAGAAAACTACCCCAACACGGACTGCTTGAAACCTATCAACCAGACTTCTTGCTCTATCAGCGGCCTTTTATAAGCAGGCGTGGGGCACAACAACCCAAAGACAAAAATAAAATTTATTCCCTGCACGAACCCCATGCTTATGTGATTTCTAAAGGCAAAGACCACAAACGCTATGAATACGGCAACAAAGTATCCATCGTCTCGGCCAAAGACAGTAACATCATTGTCGGCGTTGTCAGCCATAAGAAAAACCAGCATGATGCAAAAACCCTACCCGATGCGATAAAACAAGCCAATAGCAACAGAACAAAACCCATCAAACAAGCGGTCTGCGACAGAGGCTATTGTGGGGTTAAACAAGTGGGCGATACGGACATCATCCTGCCCAGCAAAGCCCTGAAAAAAGACAATCGTTATCAAAGAGACAAGAAACGCAAACTGTGTAAGCGACGGGCTGCCATAGAACCCATTATTGGGCATTTGAAATCCGATTTTAGGTTATCCAGAAACAGGCTTAAAGGACAAGTTGGCGATGAAATCAATGCTTTAATGGCTGCTTGTGCCTGGAATTTGAGAAAGTGGCTGGTTTTTTGTCACGTCTGCTATTTATGGCTTAAAAAAGCGCGTTTTGTCCATATTTTTGGTAAAAAGCCCTTGGTCCATTTGATTCAAGGTTGATTCACGTTCGCTGAACGGCAGCTTGAAATATATTTTTACTTGTTAAGTCGGTTTTTAAGGGCTGACTAAGTATAAACTCCCTCATTCCGTGCACTTTTTCCTTGCTAGAAAGCAAAATTCTGGCTCGTGCAAAGTGTTTTAATCTGTCACGAATCAATCACTGTGAGAAACATTTTTACGAATCGGTAGGTGAGCCCCCATAATATTTTTCCTGATGGCAACCGAATTGCTGGGGATGGTTTTTCTGCGTAGGCGGTTTGGTATTGAGTTTGATTGTTTGGTTGTAACAAATACTCAACTTTGACCCAAAAACTATCGCCTACCTCGTCGCTATAATTGACTGTTTGAGGGCTGTCGATATTGAAAACGAAACAACCGACAATTAACGAGATGTCTCGATTATGATATCTGCTCGGCTGGTCATCCAAACGTGCAATCTGTGAATTGGCAGGCAATATTATACCGACTTCCTCATTGGTTTCCCGCCGAGCAGTTACGCTAGGGTCGGGGTCCGATGGCTCATTGTTGCCGCCCGGAAAAGCGATTTGTCCTGACCATGCATCATGTTTGTTTTCGGACCTTTCTATAAAAAAAATTTCCGCTGCGGACTTCATATTACGCAATATCAGTGCAACTGAAGCTGATTTGTTGTTGCCAACGTCTATTAATCGCGGACGATATGCTCGTATTCGCGCCTCCATCTGCCCTTCCTCTGTCAATCGCATCGCCTTATTCAAATGCTTTCAACCAATGTGCGTAACCGTTTATAATCCGTAATGACAAGCCGTTTTCGACTACGCTTAATCAATCCTGTTTTTTCCAATTTCTTTAGCTCGCGACTGACTGCTTCACGGGTGCAACTGACTCGACTTGCCATCTCTATATGAGTCGGCGGATTATCGATTCGGGCGATACCATCCAAATCCAAGTTCTTTTCGCAAGTACGCAATAGCCATACATGAATGCGACGGTTTACACCTAAAGTAGAATATTCAAAAACTCGGTCGCACAGTTCTCGTACTGTTTGGGACAGTTGCTGGAGAAATTCAATACAAACAGCCGGATACTTTTGTAAAATTTCAAATAAATCTTGTGGCGGCACAATGGTGATTGTTGTATCGGATAATGCTATGACATTGGTCGCTCTCGGCTTCCCATCAATTGCTGCAAACAAACCGAAATTTCTACCCGCTTCGAGGTCAACAAAACTGACCTCTTTGCCTTCGATAGAAAAAAGGGACGCTCTTACTTTGCCGCTATCGATGAGATACAAATCGGTGTCGTTGTCCATGGCACGAATGATGTATTCATCTTTTTTGAATTTCTTTCTGATGGAGCGCTCCAACAGGCAATCGTGATCTTTTTTTGTCAATAGCCTGATAAATGATTTCGTCTGGTCAACCATAGGTTACTTTCTTGCTGAATCGTGGTATCGTTTTAACAAAATAATGATATTGAAGCAACACCCAACAGCGTTTGGTCAACCAATTAGCAGAAAATCTCGCTCAATGGCTAAACGGTCATACCATTAACATTGTGATGTCGGCACCTGCCCTATCCCTGTATATCCATTTCCCATGGTGCATTAAAAAATGCCCCTATTGTGATTTTAATTCCCATGTGCTGAGGGGCGGACTCTTTGCGGAAAAACAGGAGCAACAATATATTGATGCCTTAATCGCTGACTTAACATCTGATTTGGCATTTCATTTCGGGGGTCGCATCGAAGATAAAATACTGGTTTCTATTTTTATGGGCGGCGGCACCCCGAGTTTGTTTTCCGCACAATCCCTCGCTCGGCTTTTAAGCGAAATACAGCAACGTATCGCGTTTGAGCGCGATATCGAAATCACGCTAGAAGCGAATCCGGGCAGCCTTGAACACGATCAATTTGAAGGTTATCTCAAGGCCGGGATAAATCGACTCTCATTAGGGATTCAGAGCTTTGACGACCGACAGTTAAAAACTCTCGGCAGAATACACGATGCCAACGCGGCTAAAAATGCAATACGGCTTGCCAAAACGGCTGGGTTTGACAACTTTAATCTGGACATCATGTATGGCTTGCCTGAACAATCGGTGGCAATGGCACAAGAAGATTGTATGCAGGCGATTCACTTCTCGCCGACTCATTTGTCTTTTTACCAGCTCACAATCGAACCGAATACCCGATTTCATCGCTTTCCGCCCGTTCTGCCCAATGACGAACAGCAAATTGAAATACAAACGGCATTACAAAATATATTGCACCAATATGGCTACCGACAATACGAAGTGTCCGCCTATGCACAACCAGCACATGAATGCCGACACAATCTGAACTACTGGCAATTTGGCGACTATCTCGGTATCGGTGCAGGGGCGCATTCTAAATTAACCGACAATCATCGAATCGTGCGAAGCTGGAAACAAAAACATCCCGAAACCTACCTGACGCATATTGAAAACAACAAATCGTATAAAACGCAAACCACCGTACCCCAGCAAGAATACCTGTTTGAGTTTATGATGAATGCCTTGCGTCTCAAAGATGGCATAAAATTGACCACCTTGCAACAAACAACCGGACTTCCCAACAAAGTCGCTGTCGCCGCCTTACAACGCGGCATTGAGCAAAAATGGGTGGTGGTAACCGATGAATATATCCGCTGTACCGAGCAGGGCTATTTGTTTATTGATGAGATATTGCAGGATTTACTGCTAGAAATGTAAAGCCCACATAACAACGAATATCCCTGTTTTTTGCCCCAAACATAAAGAAATAAATGCCAAGTACAACTTTTTCTTAAAATGCTAGTTAGTCCCGATTAGTTTGGATAAACGCTCAATACCCTCGGCATCGAATGGCGTTTTATTAAGTCCTTGTTCCTGCCACAAACCACTGTCCCTGATTTTTCCTTTGGGCGAGCTATGGCCAAGCCAACTATTAGACGGGGCGCACTTATCGCACTGCGAGATGGTAGAGATAAGTTTTGATTCTATTTCAAGTCTCTCTGCCTTGCTTTCTACTTTAAAAGGTTGAGAACCGGAAATTATCTTGAATGTATCGGCTGACCAACCCTTCAATTTCCTTCTGATAATCCTTCTTATAATCATGGTCGATCAATGAAGCATATTTTTCTTTTTCTTTTCTAGTGATGAGATCACGCTTCCAATCTTTTAGAAACGGATCATTTCGTTGATAAAGCAGAACTCTGCCGATATTATTCCTGAATATGCTGCGATCTTTGTTTTCGTTAGGAAAATGCTCCTTCAATCTTGAAGGAAGTCGATCTTCGGCTTTGTGTACGCCTATTCTTACAATTCTCTCCTGCGGGTGTCCGTTCTCCCCTTTCTGAAACAATATGTAAATGCCATTCAACAGAATTCTTAACTTCTCAAAAGGAAAGAGATGCCTTTCAGGCTCATTGACTATCCGATGAACAGATTCACATTCACCGTTCATGCGACCAACTCTTTCAACTTTTGTAATTACTCCCCAATACGCAAACCTTCAAGTGGTATTTGCGAGTGCTTGATATGGGGCAACAAGTATCTTCTATATTTCTCGCCAGCCAGAAATGTAAACTCTGTTTCATCAATCGAACAAATTTGTTCGATTTGTTCGAGTACTTGGCTAGCCCATTGCTTGATTTCATTTGAGTGCATATTGTTCAAAGTTTGCTCATACGGATTAACTTTCTTGTATAAGGACAATAAACCGTATTTCGCAGAAAGCACAAATATTTCATCTGCTGCTAGTTTCTCCGCATAGCACAGATTAAGTTTGAAAAGTGGGCTGCTATACAAGTCTCTCGCCTTCGCACATTGGGACAGTTTTTTACTGACATGAAATTAGAACTATTCGTTTTATCATCATTTTTTATGGTCTTCGGTAAGCATAGAAACAAAAAAGCAACACAATCGTGGCTCGGTTGCAAGCCTATAATCGATCCGCGTGAAACGCGATATGATGCTCGATAAAAGTGGCAATAAAAAAGTAGCTATGGTCGTAATGGGGTTGTAATCGCAAGGTCAGTTTTTGTCCGTTTTGTTGGCAGGCAGCTTGCAATAACTCGGGTTTGAGTTCCGCCTCAAGAAAATCATCCGTAGCACCTTGGTCGATAAGAATATCGTCATAATGACCGCCCTGCCCCCGCCCGATGAGTGCGCTTGCATCGTATTGTGCCCAAGTGGATGGGTCATCACCCAAATAGCCGCGTAACGCCTTGCGTCCCCAATCACACTGCATCGGTGCACAGATTGGAGAGAATGCGGAAACCGACCGATAGGTCTCATGATTCCTCAAGCCGATGACTAATGCACCATGTCCGCCCATCGAGTGCCCGCTTATCCCTTGACGGTCACGCTCGGCGGCAAAATTCTGGAAAATTAAGGCGGGTAATTCCTTAGTAACATAGCTATACATTCGATAGTTTTTATGCCACGGCGGATTAGTCGCATCCACATAAAAACCCGCACCAGTACCAAAATCATAATCATCATGCTCGCCAGCAATATCCGCACCCCTCGGGCTGGTGTCCGGCGCAATGAGCATCAGTCCATGCTCGGACGCATAGCGTTGCGCGCCGGCTTTGAGCATGAAATTTTCCTCGTTGCAGGTCAGTCCGGATAAAAACCATAATACGGGATATTTCTCTTGACGTTTGTGTGCCTTCGGAGCCGTCGGCTGAAAGACGGAAAACTGCATCGGTGTGCCGGTATTGGTGGATTGGTGTCGATAAATCCCCTGCACCCCGCCAAAACAATATTGTTCGCTGATGATTTCCATTGCCTTATTTTAGACGTTTGTATGTATGAGCGACTTAGGCATCAAATAACACCACACTGCGAATCGATTCCCCCGCATGCATCAAGTCAAAAGCATCGTTAATTTTATCCAGCGGCATAGTATGGGTAATCAAATCATCGATATTGATTTTCCCGTCCATATACCAATCGACGATTTTTGGCACATCGGTTCTACCGCGTGCGCCACCAAAGGCAGTGCCCCGCCAAACCCGTCCGGTAACCAATTGAAATGGTCGGGTACTAATTTCTTTACCTGCCCCAGCAACGCCGATGATAACGCTTTCACCCCAACCCTTATGACAACATTCTAAAGCCTGTCGCATCAAGTCGGTATTACCGACACATTCAAAACTGTAATCCGCGCCACCATCGGTCAAATCAACAATATAATCCACCAAGTCGGCTACGACTTCATCGGGGTTGACGAAATCGGTCATGCCAAATTTTTCGGCAAGCTCTTGGCGTTTTGAATTAATATCCACACCAATAATTTTGTCCGCCCCCGCAAGCCGTGCACCCTGTATCACATTTAAGCCGATGCCACCGAGACCAAAGACCACGACGTTATCGCCCGGCTGCACTTTTGCGGTATTGATGACCGCACCAATGCCGGTTGTTACCCCACAACCAATATAACAGACCTTATCAAACGGTGCGTCCGAGCGAATTTTTGCCACCGCAATTTCTGGTAATACGGTGTAATTAGAGAATGTTGACGTACCCATGTAGTGAAATAGCGACTGTTTACCGATGGAGAATCGGCTACTGCCATCGGGCATCAGTCCCTGCCCTTGCGTCACCCGAATTGCTTGGCACAGATTCGTCTTGCCGCTGGTACAATAATCGCATTGCCGACATTCCGGCGTGTATAGCGGAATGACGTGATCGCCTTTTTTCACACTGCGAACCCCGTCCCCGACATCAACCACAATGCCTGCGCCCTCATGTCCGAGAATCGCCGGAAATAATCCCTCCGGGTCGGCACCAGAGCGGGTAAATTCATCGGTATGACAAATCCCGGTGGCTTTAATCTCTACCAAGACCTCGCCCGCTTTGGGTCCATCGAGTTGTACCGTTTCAATTTCTAGCGGTTTCCCCGCTTCATAAGCGACTGCTGCGCGTGATTTCATCTAACTGACCCCGTAAATGCTGTTTTTTGTACACTAATCCTATCAGAAATAACCGCCTGAATCATAACCTGCCCGGGTTCAATACCTATGAAACAAATCGGGTGCCTGCATGAGGTTCTGATACGGGCGATTTTATTTCCCCGACTTTCTTCTATTATCATCTTTGCATAACATTTGACAATTTTCTTCTATAGTTTTTCCGTTTTCGTGCCAAGGTGTAATATGGTCTCCTTCCATTTCTGAAATGTCAAAATGCTTTTTACAAGCCACACAAATTCCTTTTTGCTTTTCATATACTTTCTGTCTTTGGGCATCAGAAAATGCACGAATGGAAAGATATTTTTCATCGCGCGTTAGGATATATGGATAAATACCGTTCTTTTTTATCACATCATCATCGAGTATCAGTCTGGCAGTTTCTGCTTCAATTTTTTTCGTATCGCATATTTCATCTTTATATTCATTATAAAGCACACCCCAATCCACGCCTTTCATAAATTTTACTCTTTTTACTGTAAAGGTGCCCTCAACCCATGTAATCACAGATTGAAAATATATCCATAAAGCATTCGCGTTTTGATCATGCTGATGTTCCGACATATAATCCTCTATCTTTTCGTCAGAAATCCACTTAATAGCGGTTTCTAAATACTCTTGTCTAATTGGTGAGCCGTTCAAATAATCACTACCTATGCCATAGGCTGGGCATCCGCTTTTACTAAAATATCTTTTTACATCTGAAACCCACGAACCAGAGTAAACTGCATTGCGTAATTCTTGGTCTGTTAGTTTTTCACCTGCGATGTTAATTAGTCAGCCCTTAAAAACATCTAAACAGTTTGATTTATATCAATAAAACAAACAAAACCATTAACCAAATCAACCGCTTTATGTTAGAATAACCGTTGTTTTCTGGTCGTTTTAGTTAAAAAATTATGCTGACTCCATCTACCCCAAACACAGGGCAACAAAATCTGTTTCACACCGAGCTGTTCTCTCAATTAGACCCACGAGACCCTTTAATCCAATTAGCCAACGTCATCGACTGGAAGGTCTTCGAGGATGCATTTAGCAAACACTATTGCCACGATAACGGCAGACCCTCAAAACCAATACGCTTAATGGTCGGGTTACTGATGCTCAAACAACTGGAAAACCTGTCCGATGAGAATGTGGTCTTACAGTTCAAGCGTAATCCGTATTATCAATACTTCTGCGGTTATCCAACCTACACCCCTGCCATGCCTTGCAATGCAACCGAACTGGTGCATTTTAGAAACAGAATCGGTGTCGCAGGTTTTGAACTCATTTTTAAGATGAGTGTGATGTTGCACGGCAAAAAAGCCAATGAAAACACTGTTTTGATTGACACCACCGTACAGGAAAAAAACATCACCTATCCGACTGATTCTAAACTAGCCATCAAAATTATCAACCGTCTCAACAAATTGGCGAAAAAACATGGCATCAAACAACGCAGAACCTTCGTAAAAGAAGTTAAAAACTGCCGCTTACGCATTCGCCACTTCCGCCATGTTAAAAAGCGCGCATCCGCTAAAAAGGCATTGAAACGATTGCGAACCATTGCTCATATTTTAATCCGAGAACTACAAAGAAAACTACCCCAACACGGACTGCTTGAAACCTACCAACCAGACTTCTTGCTCTATCAACGGGTGTTGGGACAACAACCCAAAGACAAAAACAAAATTTATTCCCTGCACGAACCCCATGCTTATGTGATTTCTAAAGGCAAAGACCACAAACGCTATGAATACGGCAACAAAGTATCCATCGTCTCGGCCAAAGACAGTAACATCATTGTCGGCGTTGTCAGCCATAAGAAAAACCAGCATGATGCAAAAACCCTACCCGATGCGATAAAACAAGCCAATAGCAACAGAACAAAACCCATCAAACAAGCGGTCTGCGACAGAGGCTATCGTGGGGTTAAACAAGTGGGCGATACGGACATCATTCTGCCCAGCAAAGCCCTGAAAAAAGACAATCGTTATCAAAGAGATAAGAAACGCAAATTGTGTAAGCGACGGGCTGCCATAGAACCCATTATTGGGCATTTGAAATCCGATTTTAGGTTATCCAGAAACAGGCTTAAAGGACAAGTTGGCGATGAAATCAATGCTTTAATGGCTGCTTGTGCCTGGAATTTGAGAAAGTGGCTGGTTTTTTGTCACGTCTGCTATTTATGGCTTAAAAAAGCGCGTTTTGTCCATATTTTTGGTAAAAAGCCCTTGGTCCATTTGATTCAAGGTTGATTCACGTTCGCTGAGCGTTTGCTTGAAACAGATATTTACTTGTTAGGTCGGTTTTTAAGGGCTGACTAATTATTTTAAACCATTCTAGTTTTTCGCTATCTGTCCCACTACACAAATACACCATCAATTTATAATTCAAAATCTGATCTTTTTCGTCTTGCTGCAAATTATGAAAATACCTGTTATTAAAGGAAAAATCACCCTCTACAAACTGGCAGATTGAAATAGTTCGCTGTTGCCCGTCTATAACTTCAAAACCCCCATCTTCTCTAACTGCCCAGTACATTACGTTTAACGGGAAGCCCTTTGCTATCGTGTCAATGACGGCATCGCGTTGTTTATCCCTGTAGATAAACTCTCGCTGGTATGGTGGGCGTATATCTAATTTTCCACCATAGCCAATAACACCTTGCTCGTCATTGTCTTGGTAACCTTTGGTTAATGCATCGACCGTAATTTCTTTGAGTTCTATTTTCATTTTAATATTTTTTATTTTTTATGGCTATTCGTGCATAAATTTCTTCATCACTAATACGAAAGCGACTGACTTTTCCAGTCATTTTTTGAACTAAAACTCGATCAATACCTATTATCTCAAACTGATCAGGATTAAATTTGTCAATAAAAGTAATAGGTACACCCATTACACCTTCATAATCCATTGGAATATCTTTGGTTTTATTTACGTTTATAGCATCGTAGTTGTCATATTTTGGATATTCATCGGGAGCATACTTTTTGTAGAGGATTAAATATTCGTGACGTTTTGAAATATCAAGATTTGTAAACCAAATAGATTGCGATCTACCTTTAACGACACCATTTATTATTTTGTACGCACTGCCTTCTTTTTTATTTGCGATTAATTGCTTGGCAAAATCTGCTGGCACATCAAATAATATATCAGTACTCATAGGTGTATTTCCAACCCACAATTTGTTCTCTTTTATAAGTTTGAAAATTTCCTTGTAAGTAATCACGTTTTTATTGCCAATGATGATGAATTTTTTGTCATACTCAATCAGCTGAGCGACATACTCCCTGAACAAAGAAAACGGCGGATTGGTTACTACAATGTCAACTTGTTTCAAAAGATCAACACACTCTTCGCTTCTAAAATCCCCATCACCTTTCAAATGAATAATACCTATTTCTTCGGTATCAGGAACTCTATTTCCATTTTTGTCGCCCTCGTATTCTAAATAAATTGATTTTTCTGAATCATTTTGACTAAATAAATCCATATTTTGATTTTTGTAACAAGTCGTAATCAATTTTTTTAACCCTAAATGCTCAAAATTATAGGAAAAATAATGAAAGAATTTACTGACTCTTGGATCATCGCAATTACAATAAACAACTTTGTCTTTAAAGTGCTTTGTGTAATGTTTTAGCTCTCTTTCAATGTCGGAAAGCTGAGTATAAAACTCATCATTCTTTGAGTTTTTTGCCTTATGTAAATTACTATTGAGCGGGGTTGAAGCCATTACTTTATCAGTTCCTTATTAAGTCAGTGTTTTACCAAACAAGCCACGAGTCAAAAACGGCATCCTATTTAGCACATGTATTCTTACATTTAATCTGAATGTAAATTCATTCGTGCCAAGGTTTCACACTCATTCTATCAGGAATAACCGCTCGAATCGCGAACAATAAAGGTCGTGTTTACTTCGCTTCAACCCAACTTATCACCGCTCGCCACTGTTCGATGTTAGGGGGTAGAATTTTTCCGCTAAACAACTTGCTAGGTGGGCTTGTCGGTTAATTCAAAATCAGTCCAGTTTTAAGAAAAAAATCTTTAATAACAATGACTTAAATATTCACAACAAGCCCTAAATACAGCGCACAGCACAGCGTCGATGCTGGCACCGTGCGGATACTATTCGATACAACAATGGGAAATACGCATCGTTTTTTCTGCTCTGACTCCCAAGCACTTTCGAACGCCTCGATAATTATGTTGTTAATAGACTGGCTTATTAGTCGATTTGGAACCTCATAGCAAAAGAAGCAATCGTCCTGAATCAGCACAACTCATCGCCTCATACTAACTGGAAATAATCCGATAAACCTGTTCCTCTAATGTCTTATCCATTCCGATTTATCCATTCCCCAATCGCATCCTCCATCAGCACAAGCCCATGGTTTATTTCGGATTCGCTGATATTCAATGGTGGCGCAAGCCTGATTACATTCGTACCAGCTACCAGTACCAATAGCCCATTTTCGGCACATGCTGACATGATTTCTCTAGCGCGGTCTTTGTAAGCGGCTTTCATCTCGCATCCGAGCAACAAACCGACACCGCGAATATCCTCAAACACGGCATGCTTTTGATTGATGGATTTCAAACCCTGTATTATCTGCAGACTCTTGATGTCAACGCCCGCCAGCATTTCAGGTTGGTTGACTAACTCCAGCACCTTACAGGCGACCGCACAAGCCATTGGATTACCGCCAAAAGTACTGCCGTGACTACCGACTACCAGACTGCAGGCTATAGCTTGTGTGGTCAGCATTGCACTAATCGGGAAGCCACCACCAAGCCCTTTGGCGGTGGTGAGAATATCTGGAATAACTGCCAGTTTTTCATACGCATATAGTTTTCCAGAACGCCCGACACCGGTTTGAATTTCATCAAAAATCAGTAACGCCTGATGAGTATCACAACAGTCCCGAATGGTTTGAACGAATGCTGCGGTTGCCGGCGTAACACCACCCTCACCCTGAATTGGCTCAACAATAACCGCACATACTTGGTCGCCCTGTGCCTCGAAATACTGTTTCACTGCCGCAACATCATTAAATGGTCGATGCGATATGCCAGCAGGTTTTGGACCAAAACCCGCACTGTAGCTCGGCTGTCCGCCGACACTCACGGTCAAAAATGTGCGACCATGAAAGGAATTGTCAAAAGCAAGAATTTCATATTTGTCTTTGCTCACGTTATCCACTGCATATCGGCGTGCCAGTTTTAATGCGGCTTCGTTTGCCTCGGCCCCCGAAGTTGCCAGAAATACACGCTCAGCAAACGTGTTTTCACAGAGGATATTGGCAAGCCGAATGGCAGGCTGGTGGGTTAAAATATTACTCACATGCCAAAATTTATTCGCCTGCTCGGTCAATACGTTAATCAGTTCTGGATGGGTGTGCCCTAATGCGGAAACCGCAATGCCACCAGCAAAATCGAGATATTCTTTGCCGTCAATATCCCACAGATGACAACCCGCACCCCGTTCAGGCAATAGCCTCATAGGCGCGTAGTTAGGAACCATGACCCGATCATACATTGTGCGGGTTATTGGCTGGTCGGAATCCGTATTTTGGATGCTTTTGTTATTGCTCATTATGCTTGCTCGTTATCATTTCGGTGAATTTTTTATTATTCATATCAAAACGCTGGAATTCTACCCGTATCAATAGCAAAATACAGTGTTATTTGATGCAGATGCTAATGATGGAAACAAGCGTGTGAAAAACGAAAGCATCCGAATATTAACCTCTGAATGAAAAGAAATTATGTCTGAACAGCAGCCCGAACGTGAATCAATGGAAGTTGATGTGGTTATTGTAGGTGCAGGTCCTGCCGGTCTTTCTGCCGCCTGTACCCTCATGCAACATGCCGAACAACATCAAAAGGAGTTGTCGGTCGTGGTGCTGGAAAAAGGATCGGAAGTTGGAGCACATATTCTGTCGGGGGCACTGTTTGAGCCCAGAGCCTTAAATGAATTGTTTCCCGACTGGCAAGAACGCAGTGCACCACTGCATACGCCCGTGCAAAAAGACACCGTATTGATGTTTAAAAATGCCACGAACGCAGTCAATATGCCATTGTGGATGGTGCCAAAACCGATGCACAACGAGGGCAATTACATCGTCAGTCTAGGCGATGTCTGCCGCTGGCTCGGGGAGCAAGCAGAAGCGTTAGGGGTTGAGATATTTCCCGGCTTTCCTGCATCTGAAGTATTATTTCATGAGGATGGTAGCATCAAAGGTGTTGCCACTGGTGAAATGGGGCGTGGACGTGATGGAGAACCCAAAGACTCCTACGAACCAGGCATGGAGTTACATGCCAAAGCAACCTTGTTTGCCGAGGGTTGTCGTGGGCACTTGGGTAAGCAATTGATTGCACGGTTTGAACTCGATAAGGACAGTCAAACACAACACTATGGCATCGGCATCAAGGAGCTGTGGGAAATTGACCCCGATAAGCATCAGTGCGGCTTAGTCGTACATGGTGCCGGCTGGCCACTGGCAGAGCATGGGGCTTCTGGAGGCTCATTTTTATATCATCACGGGAATAATCTGGTATCAATGGGACTGATTACCGATTTATCTTATGACAACCCCTATTTAAGCCCGTTCGACGAGCTACAACGATTTAAGCATCACCCACAAATCAAACGTTATCTGCAAGGCGGGAAACGTATCGCTTACGGCGCGCGAGCGATTACTAAAGGCGGCTTCCATGCCCTACCAAAAATGTGTTTACCGAATGGATTGCTCATCGGTTGTGATGCTGGAACATTAAATTTTTCAAAAATCAAGGGTACTCATACGGCAATGAAATCGGGCATGATTGCTGCCGAAACCGTATTCCAAACCATTCATGGAAACGGTAATCTGGACGATTATCCGAGCAACTTTAAAAACTCATGGCTTTGTGAAGAACTATATCAATCAAGAAACTTTGGTGCGGCATTGCACAAATTCGGTATCTGGATGGGCGGCGCATATAACTTCATCGACCAAAATATCTTTGGCGGAAAACTCCCGTTCAAAATAACCGATCCAATCCCCGATCATGAAACACTCAAGCCTGCATCCGAGTTTGAGCCTATCGACTACGCAAAACCCGATGGCATACTTAGCTTTGATAAAACATCATCGGTTTATTTGTCCAGCACAAATCACGAGGAAGACCAACCAACACATCTAAAATTAACAGCAACATCAACTGCCGTAGAAACTAACTTCAACATCTACGCTGGACCAGAACAAAGATTCTGCCCCGCTGGAGTATATGAATTCGTCCATACGAACGATTCGTCCAGCGAACAGGTCGAGTTACAAATAAACGCCCAAAATTGCGTCCATTGTAAGACTTGCGACATCAAAGACCCAACCAAAAATATCAACTGGATTAGCCCAGAAGGTGGCGGCGGACCGAATTATGCGAACATGTAGTTATCAACATACAAGATGTTGGCAACACTTGTTTTGGTTTCGTGTCGCTTGATTTCACATAACGAGCACTTTGCACGAGCCGAAATTTTGTTTGCTGGCAAGGATAGTGTGCGGAATGAGTGAGTTTATACTTAGTCATCCCTTAAAAACGTCTAACCATATTGATTTATATCAATAAAACACATAAAACTATTAACCAAATCAACCGCTTTATGTTAGAATAACCGTTGTTTTCTGGTCGTTTTAGTTAAAAAATTAGGTTGTTCTGGCAACCTATGGGTAGAGTTTGAGTTTTCCGCAGTGAAACAGAATTGAAACGCGATAGTTTTCGAAGTTTCTAAATCCTCTGATAGCCGATTTTATGGACTGAATCTTTGAATTAAATCCTTCTGCGGTCGCATTGGTGATGCGATGTTTCAGGTAAATCATTATGTTGTCGAGATGATTTTTCAGCATCTTGGCGACTGGTATGACCGGATTTAGACGTGAATGTGTCGCCCACCAGTACCCTTTCTTAAAGAACGCTTGGGCTAGTTTATCATCGCAGTAAGTCCACAGCTCAAGCAGCGTCTCTTTGATTGCCCAATCTCGGGCGACCTTCAACCCTTTTGATTGAAGGCAAGAAAAAGTGGCTTTATCTTTTTCACTCCATTTGTTGGGATTGTGTAACCATGTATAGCGATCCCCGACCAAATCATCGATACCAGCGGCTCTTAATGTTTTATTTTAGTCAGCAACTGACTTCGTCAACCATTTTTGTAAGATAGCTGACGATATGAAACTTGTCGTGAACAATGGCGGCGTTCGGTAAAGTCGCCTCAACTGCCGTCATAAATGGAACCCACATATCCACGGCAACAGCAGCTACTTCATTACGCTGCTGTTCTGGAAGCGTGGACAGCAATGCGGTTGCCGATTCCGTCGTTCTATCTGCCATGACCTCGAGCACTCTGGACGCATTCAAATCGTACAGCAATCTGACATAAGATTGCCCTTTGCGGAAACTTTTTTCATCGATGCCAACGTTTCACTTCCTCAACAGAGCGTCTGTCCATCCCCCTTTTCACCGCTCGGGATTGAATATGATGCACCTCATCCCACGATAAGCCAAGTAGTTTTGCGGCTTGTGTCTTGTTACCGAAAGCCGACAGCACATCAATAGCAAATCAAATAAATGCGTAAAGCGTGCTTGCGTATCTACCATAAGTACTTTCAGGCTTTTGATTCCATGCTATTCACAATGAATACACGGAACATGAGCGACCAAGCGCGTCTTGAATTGCATCGTATCAATGTCGCCATGTGCGTTGCTCACGGTGGTCGTAAATCGAACAAAGGGCGTTGCAGGTACTACACGCTCCTTTTGTTCCTTTTGCCCAATCTATCTGGATGGTCATTGATTTGTCGGTCAAATTCGGCGTAATAGCCGTGATTCTCCACGGGTCGCTAAGCCCCAAAAGCTGCGTAAACAATGCGGTATCTTTCATTTGAATATCTCCATAAAAAAATACACTTGCACCCTATTTTTGAGTACTGTTTGACTTTTGCCCAATAGGAAACTCAGGAGAACCTATTTTTGTGGGGACTCATTTTGAATAATTGTACTAGATTCCCGTTTGTGCGGAAATGACGATTGGTTTTTGCACAGTCTTTTTTCCTGTTATCGGCGAAGTTTTGCACGACGCAAGCACGCTTCCAACAAGATGCAATGCGCTCATCAGTACCATTCCGAGCGTTGTCGTGTCCATATACATGTCGTTTTTCGGGCGGGATTATTCGGACGATTTTCGACTCTACAAAAGACCGATTTTTGCCAATATGTTTTTTTCCATGCTCTCCATCACCATGGCTTGGTCATCGGTTTGGTGGTCGAAACCGCAGAGGTGTAGCGTGCCATGAATCACCATGTGGGCAAAATGGCTTTGAATCGGCTTGTCTTGTTGCTTTGATTCTTGTTGTACCACGGCAAAACAAATAACAATGTCGCCTAAGTAGGGATAATCCACTTCCGCCACCGATTGAAATGGAAAGGCTAACACATTGGTCGGTTTGTTCTGGGCACGATAATATTGATTCAATTCGCTCATTTCTGCTTCACCGACTACCCGCACGGTCAGATTTTCTGGCGGATGGTTGAGTGCCAAAAATATTTCTGTTACCCACCTGTCTATGGTCGCCGAACACGGAACTTGTACAACATGCGGCATGTCAACAGATGCCAATTGCAGGTCAATCGTCATGTTGAAACAGTTTTCTCATTCGGCATTTTCATACGCTTCGACGATACGTTGCACCAGCGGGTGTCGGACAACATCTTGTGGCTTAAAGTGGGTGAAGCTGATTCCGGCTACCTCAGATAACACCTGCTGCGAATGCCTCAATCCAGAAAGCTGTCCTTTTGGCAAGTCGACCTGGGTGATGTCTCCGGTAATAATTGCTTTAGAGCCAAACCCAATTCGGGTCAGAAACATTTTCATTTGCTCGACTGTGGAATTTTGTGCTTCATCTAGTATCACAAACGACTCGTTCAATGTACGACCACGCATATATGCGAGTGGTGCCAGCTCGATGATGCCACGGGTAATCAATTTTCCGATTCGGTCGAAGCCCAACATTTCATATAAAGCATCAAACAGTGGGCGTAAATACGGGTCGATTTTTTGCCCAATGTCGCCGGGCAAAAACCCCAGTTTCTCACCCGCTTCCACGGCTGGACGAACTAACAAAATTCGTTCGACCTCATTTTCTGCTAAGGCATGTACTGCACAAGCTACCGCAAGATAGGTTTTTCCAGTTCCAGCGGGACCAATGCCAAAATTAATATCGTGGTCACGAATGTTGCGTAGATATGTTTTTTGTCGCGGATTTTGTCCGCTGATACGATTTTTACGCAGGCGGATAATCACTTCATCATCACCCCGACCGTCCCCATTGTTCGGGTTTCCGCACACGGGCTGATTCGGCATGGTCTTATGGGCGGTGTCGACATCACCAATGTTATTGGTGTTTGATAGCACTAGGTGAACATCACCTGCGCTCAGCGATGGGTGCTTTTTTTTGCTCATCATAAATAAACACTTTACCACCGCGGCGGCACGGTTGCAGTCGTTTTGACCGCCAGTAACGCTAAAATAATTGCCACGCTGGACAATGCCGACACCAAGATGACGCTCAATCTGCTTTAAATGGCAATTCAATGGCCCGCACAGATTGGACAGCCATTCGTTCTCCATCGGCAGAAGCTGAAAAGTAATTGCCACTGAATCCGGCATTGAATCGGTCAAGGTGTGAAAATTCAAGCGGTTACAAGCTAAGCCACTTGCTTATCAGCTACCGAAACCAGTTTGCCACGCAACGAATTGGGTAACGCTTCGGTAATAATAAGGGTAACAAAAGTGCCGATAAGTGTCGCATGACCATTAAAATTGACCACGCGATTATTTTCGGTGCGTCCGGACATTTGCTTGGAATCTTTTCTTGAGTGTCCCTCGACCAGCACAATTTGTTCAGTCCCCACCATTTCATGGCTAAAAAGCGCGGCGAAGTTGACAATTCTAGATTGCAATGCCGCCAAGCGCTGTTTTTTCACCGCCATGCTGACATCATCTGACAGCTCGGCGGCGGGTGTTCCCGGTCGTTGGCTATAAATAAAACTGAAGCTTTGATCAAATTGAACCGCAGCAATTAAATTCATGGTCGCCTGAAAATCTGCATCGGTTTCTCCTGGGAAGCCGATAATAAAATCCGATGATAAGGAAATGCCAGGACGGGCTACTTTTAATTTCTCAATCCAGCACAGATAATCCTCCGCCGTATAGCCCCGTTTCATCAATTCAAGTATGTGATTCGAGCCACTTTGTACAGGCAGATGCAAGTGACTCACTAACTCGGGGATTTCGGCATGTGCCTCAACCAGTGCGTCCGTAAAATCGATGGGGTGGGACGTGGTATAACGTAACCGCTCAACGCCCTCCACGGCAGCAACATAATGTAGCAATTCGGCAAACTCCATGATTCTGCCGTCATGCGTCAAACCGCGATAACCATTGACATTTTGCCCGAGCAAGGTAATTTCCCGTACCCCCTGCGTGGCTAAGCCGTAAACCTCCGTAATCACATCATCAAATGCACGACTAAATTCGGTTCCACGAGTATAAGGCACCACGCAAAACGAACAATATTTGCTACACCCTTCCATAATCGACACAAATGCCTTAACCCCATCCACACTCGGCGGTGGCAGGCAATCGAATTTTTCAATTTCGGGAAACGATATATCCACCACCGACTGCCGCTGTTGCAGCACTTGGTCAAGCATGGCGGGAAGCCGATGCAGGGTTTGCGGACCAAACACCATATCCACATAGGGCGCGCGTTTCATGATCATCTCTCCTTCCTGACTCGCCACACAACCGCCAACACCGATAATGAGTGCCTTGTTGTGCTCCTTTACTTCGCGCCAGCGTCCCAGCAAAGAAAAGACTTTCTCCTGCGCTTTCTCGCGTACCGAACAAGTGTTCAACAACACAACATCCGCCTGATTCGGGTCATCCGTGGGCACATAACCATGACTGGAACGCAACAAGTCTGCCATTCTTGACGAATCATATTCGTTCATCTGGCAACCAAAAGTTTTAATAAATAATTTACGCTTCACCATAAAACAAGTAATGAATAGGGACATTTGCACGAAGTTCTTTTGTACTCCAGCCGTATCAAAAGCAGTCTCAATCGGTCATGTATGAGTACAAACGCTCTCATTCCATGCGGCTTCTCCTGAGCCAGCAACAAAATCCCGGCTCGTGCAAATCTCTCAAATAAAGTCAGTATCCATGCTTCAATGTATAATCGTCCATCGATTCTACACCGATTTAAGCCAATAGTCCTATAAATGTCCGCGCTCTGTTGCGAGCAAATTAACTGTCCTATTAATTAGTCAGCCCTTAAAAACATCTAAACAGTTTGATTTATATCAATAAAACAAACAAAACCATTAACCAAATCAACCGCTTTATGTTAGAATAACCGTTGTTTTCTGGTCGTTTTAGTTAAAACATTACCTAATTACCACCTAACATAAGCCTATCTTCAGCAAGTTTTCCGGCATCGGTGGCGTTCTGAGTGCCGTGCAAGCAAGTCTGGGAATGAGGTCGCTCAAATCAAAACGACGATTGAAACGATACTGAAATTCTGCCAAGTATCGCTGAGCATATTTAGGTCGAATAGCATGATAGGTACTGCGTAAGGAGCTCTTTAAGTTACCCAGAATTGTATTGACCCAATAGAACTCGGGTTTTTCGACAGAGGCTCTCCCGCCGCCGCACACAATCTTGTCATGCAAGCAACCGGCCTCGACAACGGCATTAAAGCACGCCAAACCATCGGAGATAACGGTACTGCCCTCGGTCAGATGTTGCCGACTCCATGACTTAATCGCTTCGGTGAGGAAACCCTTTACGACCGACAACTTAACCCGAACTGGGCAATGATCGGCCGTGGTCTCTACCGCCTCTACAAAAGGTTCTGACCCGTAGCACCGCGTCCCGGCTTGCACCCAGTACGCTCGCCGCCCAGGTAGGCATCATCCAATTCAATCAGCCCGGATAGTTTGTTATTGTGATCCCGCTCCATCATCACCTGCATAAGCTTGTGCTTCATCCGCCATGCGGCATTGTAGGAAATATCTAGGTGACGATGCAGTTTCATGGCCGAGATGCCTTTCTTGTCCTGTGTGATCAGATAGATACCCTGGAACCATAGCGTGAGCGGTAGTTTGGTGGATTCAAAGATGGTTCCAGCCGTCAGTGATGTCTGGCGATTGCAGCGATTGCACTGCTGAAGTTTGCGATTGGTTAACTGGCAGCACTTGTCGTGACCACAGGCCGGACACTGGAACCCTTTGGGCCACCGCCAAGCATAAAGCGCATCGAAGCATTGGGCTTCGGTGCCGTACTGTTTGATAAAATCGTTCAAACTAACCCCTTTCTGGAATTGCACCTTATTACGCACCATGACATACCCCTTATGAATTAAATAGATAGACTGTGATTATATACAGGTAAGAGCGACTTATCTATGGTGGTAATTAGGAAAAATTATGCTGACTCCATCTACCCCAAACACAGGGCAACAAAATCTGTTTCACACCGAATTGTTCTCTCAATTAGACCCACGATGACGGCAGACCCTCAAAACCAATACGCTTAATGCTTGGGTTATTGATACTCAAACAACTGGAAAACCTGTCCGATGAGAATGTGGTCTTATAGTTCAAGCGTAATCCGTATTATCAATACTTCTGCGACTATCCAACCTTACGCCCCAGCAGGTACTTGCAATGCAACCGAACGGGTGCATTTTAGAAACAGAATCGGTGTCGCAGGTTTTGAACTCATTTTTAAGATGAGTGATGTTGCACGGCAAAAAAGCCAATGAAAACACTGTTTTGATTGACACCCCTGTACAGAAGGGAAAAACAGGAAAAAAACATCACCTATCCGACTGATTCTAAACTAGCCATCAAAATTATCAACCGTCTCAACAAATTGGCGAAAAAACATGGCATCAAACAGTGCAGAACCTTTGTAAAAAAAGTTAAAAACTGTCGCTTACGCATTCGCCACTTCCGCCATGTTAAAAAGCGTGCATCCGCTAAAAAGGCATTGTCCACATGTCCACGGCAACCGCAACGACTTCATGGTGTCTTTGCTCGGGAAGCGTGGACAACAATGTGGTTGCCGATTCCGTCGTTCTATCTGCCACGACCTCAAGCACTCTGGACGCATTCAAATCGTACAGCAAGCTGATATAAGATTGCCCCTTGCGAAAACTTTTTTCATCGATGCCAACGTGTTTCACTTCCGCAACAGAGCGTCTGTCCATCCCCTTTTCACCGCTCGGGATTGAATATGATGCACCTCATCCCACGACAAGCCAAGTAGTTTTGCGGCTTGTGTCTTGTTGCCTCAAGCCGACAACACATCAATAGCACTCAAATAAAGGCGTAAAGCGTACTTGCGTATCTGCCTACGGTACTTTCAGGCTTTTGATTCCATGCTTTTTACAATGAATACGCGGAACCTGAGCGACCAAGCGCGTCTTGAATTGCATCGTATTAATGTCGCCATGTGCGTTGCTCACGGTGGTCGTAAACCGAACAAAGGGCATTGCAGGTATTACACGCGCCTTTCGTTCCTTTCGTTCCTTTTGCCCAATCTATCTGGATGGTCATTGATTTGCCGGTCAAATTCGGCGTAATAGCCGTGATTCGCCATGGGGCACCAAGCTCCAAAAGCTGCGTAACCAATGCGGTATCTTTCATTTGAATATCTCCATAAAAAAATATACTTGTACACATTTTTGAGCATTGTTTGGCTTTTGCCCATAGGAAACTCAGGAGAACCCAAAAGACGAATATTGGATTTTTCCACAGACTCTCGTGCAGAAATGACGGATAAGAGAAGCGTTTGGTAATTAGCGATAACCCAGTTTTTGTAACAAAGTAAACAGGCGGTTTGGATAGTCGGTGGTAATCGCATCCACACCTAAATCAATTACCCTCCGCATATCCGATTCGGCATTCACCGTCCAGACATAAGCTTCCAGCCCTAAATCATGTGCTGAGTACACATCATCTGCATCCAAACCACGATGATTGCTTGACCACACCGTTGTGCCGCTGGAAATGATTGATGCTAGTATTTTCGCTGTCGACATACCCGATTCAGGTTTCGTAATCCAGCCGACTTTTAATTCGGGTAGCCGTGATTTCATTGCTGTGACCAATTGCAGATCAAAACTTTGTAAAAAAACACGATCGACAATAGCGTGTTTTTTTATCGCTTGGATGACCAAATCAACATAGTCCGAGACTGCCGGCATAGCCTTTGGATCAGCGGTATTTTTGAGTTCGAGATTATAAATAATCGGGCTGTTACATGCCTTTACCAATACGACAAACTCAGCCAGCGACGGGATGCGGGTGCCGTCAACTGCTTGTTGCTTGGGGAATCGTGCCGCATACTCACACTCCGGATTGATTCTGCCGATGTCATAGGTTTTCAGTTGCTGGAGCGTTTGTTGCCGAATTCGGGGGGAGCCGGTTACCCATTGGGCATTTGCATCGCGTACCAAATGAGGAGACAGTTTTGGATTGTGATGGATAACCAACTGATTATCCCGCGTTACACAAAGGTCAACCTCTATGGCATCACAACCCGCTTCAATCCCTGCCTTAATAGCAATCAGGCTATTTTCGGGGAACAACCCGCGCGCACCGCGATGACCATGTATTTGGATTGGGTGGCGATTGCTTTGCGGCATTGGCTGGCAATACGCTATCCTGCTTTGATGCTGGTGCGGACTTGATCTGCTTTTTCGATAAGAAAATTGATGACCTTTATCAGTTGTTCCTCCCCTCCGGCAAGGCTGACGCTGGTTCTGTAGCGTCCGTCCACAATCACTGCGGGTACCCCAGAAATACGATATTGTCGGGTCATCACCCTAGCAAAATTGAGTTTGCTTTCGACCGCAAAAGAGTTAAAGGTGGAGATGATTGATTGACGATCCAGCTCTTTTTCTGTGCTATTTTCTGCGACCCAATCGGCGAGTACCTCGACTGATTCAATAGCGAGTCTTTGTTCATGGATCGCGTTATAAAACTTCCCGTGCAGTTCCTCTATCACCCCGAGTGCTTCGAACGTGTAATACGCTCGGGCGGAAAATTCCCATCTCGGACTCAATAAAGCAGGGGTAAGCACTAATTGTGCGTTTTCGGGTATATCTTTTAGCCACTCAACGAGGTGCGGATGGAGCTTAAAACAATGCGGACACCGATACCAAAACATTTCGACAACCTCTATTTTGTCGCCCGTTTGTACCGCCTGAACCTCGTCAAGTAACTCATAATGCCCACCCTTAATAAACTCTTCTTCTTGTGCATAGGTTTTTGCCACGCCACAAGTTAGAAATAGGCTCAACAGTGTTGCTAAATAAAATCGGTTTCGGGTATTCATAATTGATAAACTCGGTGGTGTTTTGGTTGCTCTATGAGACAAACATGTCGTATTCACGGCTATTCAGGCCAGGCGGCGATAATACTCAAACGACATAATTAAATCCAGATTAAATCCAATGAATATTACGATTCGCCCAGCGACCAAGCGGGGGACTTATGCGGCATCATAAAGCGCGTTTCAAGGCGTTCCTGCAAGGCTTTGGGTATGTTATCAAAACCACCGTTACTCATACAAATAATAACACTATTTTTAACCATCATGGACTCTGTCTGAGCGATTAAATCTGCTTTGTTTTCACAAACCCGTAAATTTGTTCGGGTGTCTAGGGTCTGTGGTTTCCAGTTCAGGGTTTCGGGTTTATATATGAAGGTCATGTCTGCTTTGTTGAAGGACTTGCCTAAGGCATCTCCGTGCCAACCGCTCTTCATGGTGTTGGAACGCAGCTCAACCAGCGCAATAATTTTATGTTGGCGATATTTTGATTTTATCGCATCGATGGTGAGTGCGATGGCAGTCGGGTGGTGGGCAAAATCTTCGTACAAACAGATGTTTTCTTTGTCAAACAGCAACTGAAGTCGGCGGGCGGTGGCTTTGAAAGTGGCTAATGCCTTGCAGGCATGTTCAATCTCGATACCGATTGAATGCACCGTGGCAATGGCAGCCAGCGCATTCTGCATGTTGTGTTGACCGATACATGACCATGCGACCGAACCGCTATAGGACTGTGAGTTATGCGGAGATGGGTTGTGACCAATCTCAAAGCGGGAAAAATCAGCAGTTAATGGGCTGGCGAACCAGCGACAGTTTGGGTTGCGAATAGAAAAAGGAATGACTTTGCTCCAGCAACCCAAGTTCAGCACATCGGCAACATGCTCATCGTCATCATTGGCAATGACCGAACCGCGAGATGGGATTGTTCTCATCAAGTGGTGGAACTGGGTTTTAATTTGATTGATGTTATCAAAAATATCAGCGTGGTCGAATTCAAGATTATTTAATATTACCGTGTCAGGGCGGTAATGCACAAACTTTGCGCGTTTATCGAAAAAAGCCGTGTCGTATTCATCGGCTTCGATGACGAACCATTCACCCTGTCCAAGCTGGGCAGATTGTAAAAAATTGCCGGGTTGCCCACCAATCAAATAACCGGGGTTCTGTCCGCAACAGTGCATTATCCAAGCAATCATTGATGATGTCGTGGTTTTGCCATGCGTACCAGCAACCGCGATGACTTTGCGCTTGTGGAGCAAATTATCGTGCAGCCATTGTGGTCCGGATTGGTAATGATAGCGACCATCCAACACGGCTTCTATCAGTGGATTGCCGCGCGCTAGGACATTGCCGATAACCACCTGATCATGGGTGTTTATTTCGGCAGTATGCAAATGTTGCACCTGATAGCCCGAAAAAATTTCAATCTGTTCGGTGTGTAATAGCTCCGACATCGGTGGATACACATCATCGTCACAACCGCTAACCTGATGTCCGCTTGCTTTAGCTAATTGTGCAAGCCCGGACATAAACGTCCCGCAAATCCCGCCGATAAAAATTTTCACAGCATTTGCTCGCCGAAGAGTATTAACAAGATGATGGCAAAAAATAATTCGACAGCCAATGCCATGAAAAAGGCAAGTACAGTACTGATTTCCAGCGTTTCGCGGATAATGAAAACAAGGATTGCGAAATACCATAAACCGGAGGCAATAATCACCATCTGCACCAACAACAGTGTACCGAGCAATGAGCCGCTGACAGTGAATAGCATGATACATAACATCGTAGCCAATAATATCAAAGCACAGCAACCATATAAGGCAGTGCCAGATTGTAGCCAGCGACTGGATTTTGAGAATAGTGCCAGCAATATCCTTAACCCAAGACCGAGTAAGCCTACCTGAACAACAGAAATCATCACGACATTCGTGTTGAGCATGAGGTAATTATTCCTGACCATAAACAACCCGAGTGTGGCGACAACCGCCATAACCAATAGATTGACGGCGGTGTCGAGGTCTTGTGGTTTTGCCTTGAACAGGCAAATTTGAATCAATGTACGAATAGTTTGAGGCATATTTAAGACATAGATGAAGCCGCTGTTATCATTGCTAGATAATATGAAAACATATCGTTAGTTTTCTATTTGAATGGTATCATTAGTTGCATGATAAAAAGCAAACTAATCACCGACTGTCGCGCATTGGATGACTGCATTCGTAGTATCAAACAATCCAGTTGGGTCGCAGTGGATACCGAATTTTTGCGCGAAAAAACCTATTATCCCCTACTCTGCCTGATTCAGGTTCGCACCGAATCAGTCGGCGTTTGTATTGACGCATTAGCTATCGACGATCTGTCTCCATTACAAGCGATCTTTGCCGATAAAAATATTACCAAAATTCTCCATGCCTCTCGGCAAGATTTAGAAGCATTGGATCAGCGTATGGATACACCAATCTGTAATTTGTATGATACCCAAATCGCAGCCGCATTATGTGGTTATGGCGGACAGATTAGCTATGCTGGTCTGGTCGAATCGATTTGTCAGGTATGCTTAGATAAATCTCACACACGCACCGATTGGTCAGCACGCCCATTGTCTTCGGCACAACTGCAATACGCCATCGATGATGTCAATTATCTCTATCGACTGCAACAAGCCCTCGCTAATCAATTATCCGAATTCGGTCGTTGTGCATGGCATCGTGAGGAATGTGAGAACACCCTGAAATTGGAAAATTATCGGATTGACCCGCAAGATGTATGGCAACGCTTAAAGGGCGGGGCAAAAATTCCAATCAAGCACCAGCACAGTGCGAAAGCATTGTCCATTTGGCGCGAACAAAAAGCCCAGCAAAGAAACCTCCCCCGAGAGTGGATTCTGCCAACCCGTGCATTGACCGAGATATGTATGTGCCAACCTTCCAATCTGTCCCAGCTTGCCGAACTTAAAATGGTTAACGCTAACGTGGTCAAGTTTTCTGGTAATGCAATTTTGAACATCCTCAACACGGCTTCGACCGGAAAAACCCCTGTTTGGCATAATTATACGCCATCAGATAAAGCACAACGAAAACAGATCAGTGAGATTACAAATAAACTAAAAAGCGTTGCTGAAGCATCCCATATAAGCCAATCAATGCTTGCCAACCGACATGATATCGAAGCGATGATTGTTGGAAAAGTCAATATCCCCTTGCTGGAAGGCTGGCGCTATGCGTTTTGTGGCAAAGAAATAGTCGCTGAATTCATCTGCGAGTAATTGGGCGAAACTCATTAACTTATAACGCAGAAGTTCGATGAAATATGCAGTAAATACGGTTGTTGAATATATTGATAATATTCCAGAAGACAGAAAATTCGCTATCAAAAAACTGAGGGAAATCTTACATACAAATCTGCCAAAAGGATTTTCTGAACAGGTTAATTAGTCAGCCCTTAAAAACATCTAAACAGTTTGATTTATATCAATAAAACAAACAAAACCATTAACCAAATCAACCGCTTTATGTTAGAATAACCGTTGTTTTCTGGTCGTTTTAGTTAAAAAATTATGCTGACTCCATCTACCCCAAACACAGGGCAACAAAATCTGTTTCATACCGAATTGTTCTCTCAATTAGACCCACGAGACCCTTTAATCCAATTAGCCAACGTCATCGACTGGAAGGTCTTCGAGGATGCATTTAGCAAACACTATTGCCACGATAACGGCAGACCCTCAAAACCAATACGCTTAATGGTCGGGTTACTGATGCTCAAACAACTGGAAAACCTGTCCGATGAGAATGTGGTCTTACAGTTCAAGCGTAATCCGTATTATCAATACTTCTGCGGTTATCCAACCTACACCCCAAACGTGCCTTGCAGTGCAACCGAACTGGTGCATTTTAGAAACAGAATCGGTGTCGCCGGTTTTGAACTCATTTTTAAGATGAGTGTGATGTTGCACGGCAAAAAAGCCAATGAAAACACTGTTTTGATTGACACCACCGTACAGGAAAAAAACATCACCTATCCGACTGATTCTAAACTAGCCATCAAAATTATCAACCGTCTCAACAAGCTGGCGAAAAAACATGGCATCAAACAACGCAGAACCTTCGTAAAAGAAGTTAAAAACTGCCGCTTACGCATTCGCCACTTCCGCCATGTTAAAAAGCGCGCATCCGCCAAAAAGGCATTGGGCGAATTCAACCCATAAGTGCAACACTCGGGTTTATATTATGATCTATTCCCATTGCGCGGGAAAAGACCTCCCAAGGGGTTTTATACCCCAAACATTTTCTAGGTCGGTTGTTCATTAAATCGGTCGCTTTGAACCGCTCTTTTTCGGTGCCTTTATGCAAAGGCATTTTCTTTGGAAAAAGTATGAACAAAAAGTATGAGCAAGCCATTGTGCCAGATGATTATTTGGCATTCAAGCCACGCTCCCAAGAGTGATACGGTTTAGCAAAATAAGTTTCACACTCGAGTTGTTTGGCAAGCTCACTATGCCAACAAAATTCCCTGCCTTTATCAAAGGTTAGTGTCATTACATGTTGTTTCATATGCTTTAACAACCTGAGTATAGCCGCGTTGGTTTCTTTTGCGGTTTTGTTCTTAGTCCGAAGTGCGAGATAAAGCCTACTTTTGCGTTCAGCAAGGGTGGCAAACACCCCTTGACGACCTTTACCGATAACACAATCAGCTTCCCCCCTCTATCACTACGCCTATACGCGAACGACTGTCCACTATACGGGGTCTATCAGCAATATCAACCCGATTGGGGATGCGTCCGCGGTAATCGTTCTGTCCATAACGCTTGCGATATTTCTTACCCTGATGACGCAAGTATCGATATAACGACCCACCAGCTACTTTGTCTTTCAAAATGAGACGATAGATGGATTCGGTGCTAATACTGATGTTTTCCTCCATTCTCAAACGACCGCTAATTTGTTCAGGACTCCAATACAGCGCAAGCTTTTGTTGAATATGAAGCTTTAACTCGTCATTGAGTTTGATGTGCTTGGGCTTTTGCTGATGCCTCGTTTGGGCAAAGCGGTGGGCTTGTTTGTAGCGATAGCCGTTGCCCCCTGTATTGCGTTTAATTTCACGGCTGATGGTTGACTTAACTTCTGCCCATGGTTTTAGCGATTTCTGTCAGTGTACAGTTTTGCTGATTCATGAGGCAAATGTAGTCTCTTTCGTGTTCAGTCAAATGGGTATATCTCGTCAGTTAAAAGAATACGAGTGTACCCTTTGACTGACTGAGGAGTGTTGCACTTATTATGTGAATTCAAGTGGTTTTAAATTAACCGACAAGCCCCTTATCTATCGTTGTTATTCTACCAACTTGACGACGCAAAGCCCCGGTGCCATGGTCGGAACAGGAACGGGGCACACTAAATCCAATATGCCGTTTTTGTCATTACTTTAGCGGCGAATTTCATCAACCGTTTCACCGCAGGTGGTAATTCTGCGGCTCCAGCGGCTATCGCCTGTTCGGCATGTTGGCTCTCGTCTTGTTGCATCTGCGTGACCACTTCTTTGCTGCGTAAATCGGTTTCAGGTAGTTTGCCTAAATGAGTCTCAAGGTGCTGGACTACCTGAAGTTCGGTTTCGGCAACCAACCCAAGATTCCATTTATCGCCAGCAATCCCAGCAATACTGCCAATCATAAATGCGCCAGCATACCAGAACGGATTAAGCAGACTTTTTCGTCCGCCCAATTCCTCGATGCGCTGTTCACACCATGCCAGATGATCAATCTCTTCATCAGCGGCACATTGCATTTGTGTTTTTATGGTCAGGTTCGAGGCGGTTAGTGCTTGACTTTGATAAAGTGCTTGGGCGCATATTTCACCGACATGATTGACGCGCATATAGCGACTGGATTCTCGCCGATGTTGTACGCTTAATGCGTTATCCTCGCTATGTGCCGGATAATCCCGCTGTGGTGACGGCTTGACTAACAGAGTGTTAAACGTCTTGCCCAGAACTTCGGACAGTCTTATTATGAACTCATCAGTCTGCGTGTAGTGGCGTTGGTTGTCCATAGAATTTTCAATGATTACCAGAATGAGACCTTTGCATAATTGTCGGAAACGTGGCTTTAGCCGCGTCAAAACTGTTGTAGATGGCAGGACTTTAGAGACTGTGCAAGCAGCCCTGCTAGGCTGTGTTACATGTGGAAAACCCTTGCGGGTTTGGCTATTTTACTGGATTCCTGCTTTCGAGTCTGTGCAACAAATACTGGCTTACAAGCCCACTATTGAGCCTTTTGAGTCGGGTACACATAAAAAAGGGTTCTTATTAAAAGCAGACGGGTAAAATAACCTTGTTTGCTGCGAAAATAAGCATTTCTGGCATAAACCATCGAATAGCGGACGCAAAAAAGAATATGTCGCTTGATTGCTTGCATGACGGCTTCAATATTGCCTGCTTTTATAGCCAATAGCAGTTGATTGAACAGCATTGAGCCTAGCCATTGAGTCTGGCATGTTCAAAACACGCTTAAAGTTACCTAATTACCATTTAACCTAAGTCTATCTTCAGCAAGTTTTCCGGCATCGGTGGCGTCCTGAGTGCCGCACAAGCAAGCCTGGGAATGAGGTCGTTCAAATCAAAACGACGATTGAAACGATACTGAAATTCCGACAAGTATCGCTGAGCATATTTAGGTCGAATAGCATGATAGGTACTGCGTAATGAACTCTTTAAGTTACCCAGAATCGTATTGACCCAATAGAACTCAGGTTTTTCGACAGACGCTCTCCCGCCGCCGAGATAGGCATCATCCAATTCAATCAACCCGGATAGTTTGTTATTGTGATCCCGCTCCATCATCACCTGCATAAGCTTGTGCTTCATCCGCCAGGCGGCATTGTAAGAAATACCCAGGTAACGATGCAGTTTCATGGCCGAGATGCCTTTCTTGTCCTGTGTGATCAGATAGATACCCTGGAACCATAGAGTGAGCGGTAGTTTGGTGGATTCAAAGATGGTTCCAGCCGTCAGTGACGTCTGGCGATTGCAGCGATTGCACTGCTGAAGTTTACGGATGGTCAGCTGGCAGCACTTGTCGTGACCACAGGCCGGACACTGGAACCCTTTGGGCCACCGCCAAGCATAAAGCGCATCGAAGCATTGGGCTTCGGTACCGTACTGTTTGATAAAATCGTTCAAACTAACCCCTTTCTGGAATTGCACCTTATTACGCACCATGACATACCCCTTATGAATTAAATAGATAGACTGTGACTTTTGCATAATCCACAAAACACCCCTCGCAACTCACAAACAACGTGATTTTTTATAAATTTGCCTCATTTTTTCGCCCATGTTCTCTCAATCATCAATACGACACCAAAAAAGCCTTTATTTCGGCACTTTTAACCGCTTTTAGTGGGTTTTAATCTGTTTTATTGCCCATTTAGGCACAACTCTCCTTTAAACGTTGCAGTTCTTTGAAAATATTCATCCCAGTTTTAAGGTTATGGCTCATGGCAATCAGATGTGCGCGGGTTTTGTTTCTGGCTAACCCCATGTATCTTGCCTTGCCTAATCCGTGATGCAGTTTGAGTAAACCAAAGGTGCGTTCAACCACATAGCGGACACTGCTATACATTTTATTCTGTGCTTTTTGTTGCTCCGTTAATGGTGTGTTGCGATAAGCTTCGGTGCAGGATTCTATTGTTTTCTTTACCCAGTTTCTCGTCATTGTCTTTGTTGGCACTTGTGCCCTTTGGGTATAGGCACTGTCTGCGTAAACTTGTCCGTGCCTATCGCCTAACAGATGTTCAAACTCCCCAAAATCATGCAATGAATCATGCACATTACCATGCGTATAGGTCATTTTCTTGATAACCATCTTCATCGGTATTGGCGTGCAGCTTAAATCCGTAGGTACTTTTACGCCTGCCATCGGATGCCGTTTTCACGTTCCATGCCGCTTCCGGTCTTGGGTATTGTGCCTTGTTTGTTCTTTTTAGAACGGCATTGCTTCGCCTCAATCACAGTCGCATCGATAATATTGACCGAGCCTGTGGCAACAATAAGACTGTTTTTAGCGAGATGATGATTGATCTGCACCAATAAAGAATCAAGCAGATTTTCGGTGTGTAATAAGTTCCTAAACCGCCAAATAGTGGAATGATCCGGTACTGCATCACTGAGACTCAAACCAATAAACCGGCGGAACATTAAATCCCGGGCTATCTGTTATTCTTAAGGCTTCATCGCTTAAGTTATACCACGCCTGTAAAATCAGTATCTTAAACATCATCAAAGGTGGGCATACCCAAAGGGCACAAGTGCTGGCACACCGCGCTTGGAGGCATAAAGATGGCTGAGCGTGGTTTCGATCTGTGTCCAATCGATAATTTCATGCACATTATCTAGTTTGGACAATGACTTATGCGCGATTAAAAGGGCATCTGCGAACGAGTATTGGGCGGTTTGTTTCCAAGACATTTGACGGTATCATCAAGGTTTATTGAATGAACGCTATTTTACTATTTTAGTCGTGCCTGGGTGGATTTATGCAAAGGTCTCAGACTGTGATTATATACAGGAAAGAGCGACTTATCTATGGTGGCAATTAGGTAAAGCGATGCAACACCAGCCTTTTTTCCAGCGGGCTCATTGCGATTCTATCTGCTTTTTCTTGCTGGCGAGATAGTCAACAAATGACACACATGCGCCGTACATAGAAGATAGCTTCACCCGGAGGAGACTGTGCAAAAACTCAATATTCGTCGTTCCTGCGAAAGAGACTGTGTAAGAAACCCAACGTTCGTCATTCTTAACCCCCCTAGCCCCCCTTATCAGGGGGGAATTGAGTGGAAAGTCCCCCTGATAAGGGGGATTTAGGGGGTTGGGTTTTCCACCAGCGTAACCTAACGAGGGTTTTTGCACAGACTCGGAGGTGCTTTTTCTTCGCGCTGTAAAAAAGCAAGGTGACACCATTCTTTATCGTCCGCACCTGCCATCATTCTGTTCCAGCAAACATCAATTCACGGAATATCGGTTCCGTGGTAACCGCTTGCCACGGGTCACCGGGTTTTATAAGCGCATTCAAGGTATGGTCGCCATTGACATAAATCACATTCAAGTCATCGCTGAAAGTGTTGCGGTGTTTGTTAAACCACTTCTCCATTTAGTGGCGTTCATTTTCTCCAAATTGCGCCACAGAATCAGGCAGTTTTGACCTTCGGCGGTGATGCCGGTAATGGACACAACCTCGCCTATCTGTCGGCGGCTTGCCAATCGCAAGCCGAGCAAGTAGTTAAATGTTTCCAGCAAATCAACATTCACATCACGGCGGCTGCCATCCCGCACCACCGACAAGGTGTAATTAAACGGATCAATAAAATCTTTCCCCAGCAATGACGCACTTTGTGCGGTTTCTTCGCCGAGTGCGTAGCGCAGTTGATAATCTTCGAGCATTTGCTCGCTTTCCGCTGCCGCAACCAGATCGTGTCGAGGTTGGACGGTTAAACTATCCAGCGTATCTTCATAGGATTCAAGACGGATATATTTGCATAATTAGCTGATGCCGTTTCGGTCGATTGGTTTGCCCTCTTTCCAATCTTTGGAATAAATGACTTTTTTAATACGCGGCAGCAGGACGCTTTCAAAATGATGCCCAATCTCCACGAGAATATATTTACGCACTCCGTCATCCTCACGGTTGAGATTGATAACCGCATGTCCGGTAGTGCCAGAACCAGCGAAGTAGTCCATAACGATATTTACGTCGTATCCCGATGTCTGGACGATTCCCCGAATTAATTCCGTTGGCTTGGGATTGTTGAATGTATTTTGATTTCCAAACAGATTAAACAAGGCAGATGTTGTGCCAGCGTTGTGTCCAAAATACGAATGCTCCCACCAATTAGTGACACATTGCCCTTCTTTCTCTCTCTCAAACTTAAAATATTTTTTTCTAGGAAGTCCGCATCCATTCTTAGTAAATACTATACGGTTGTCCCTGAAAAGGTTTTGATATGTTGTTTCATCTCCCATCCATTCCTCATCAAGGTTCTCGCCGTTTGGAGTTACGATTGTATAGCGAGTCCCGCTTTGTCCTACTCCAACTTTCCACGGTTTTGATGACCAATCTCCGCGTGAATCAGCATCAGGATTTGAAAATTTTCCTGTCAAATCAATTTTGCCAACACCAGTTTTTTTCAAAGCAATGGCATCTTTTGCGTAAACCAAGATGTATTCCGACACTAACCCAATCATTTTAGTACGGTCATTAGGTTGATTATGGCATCTTCTCCAACTAATCAAACCCTCCAAGTTCCCCGAAAAAAGAGAATCCATGCAGGGCTTCAATGTGGAAAGTTCATTGTGGTCAATGCTCGAAAAAAACGTTCCATCAGATTGCAATAAATACTTCGCTAGACTAACACTCTCATTCATCATTGTAAGCCACGAAGAATGTCTTAGATTATCTTTGAGACCTTTGCATAAATCCACCCGGGGCACCACTTAAAATGGTAAAATAGCGTTCATTCAATAAACCCTTGAGGATACCGTCAAATGTCTTGGAAACAAACCGCCCAATACTCGTTCGCAGATGCCTTTTTAATTGAGCATAAGTCATTGTCCAAACTAGATGATGTGCATGAAATTATCGATTGGAAACAGATAGAAACCACGCTCAGCCATCTTTATGCCTCCAAGCGCGGTGTGCCGGCACTTGTGCCCTTTGGGTATATCCACCTTTGATGATGTTTAAGATACTGATTTTACAGGCGTGGTATAACTTAAGCGATGAAGCCTTAGAATAACAGATAGCCCGGGATTTAATGTTCCGCCGGTTTATTGGTTTGAGTCTCAGTGATGCAGTACCCGATCATTCCACTATTTGGCGGTTTAGGAACTTATTACACACCGAAAATCTGCTTGATTCTTTATTGGTGCAGATCAATAACCATCTCGCTAAAAACAGTCTTATTGTTGCCACAGGCTCGGTCAATATTATCGATGCGACTGTGATTGAGGCGAAGCAATGCCGTTCTAAAAAGAACAAACAAGGCGACAATACCCAAGACCCAGAAGCGGCATGGAACGTGAAAACAGCATCCGATGGCAGGCGTAAAAGTACCTACGGATTTAAGCTGCACGCCAATACCGATGAATATGGTTATCAAGAAAATGACCACTACGCCTGGCAATGCGCATGATTCATTGCATGATTTTGGGGAGTTTGAACATCTGTTAGGCGATAGGCACGGACAAGTTTACGCAGACAGTGCCTATACCCACAGGGCACAAGTGCCAACAAAGACAATGACGAGAAACTGGGTAAAGAAAACAATAGAATCCTGCACCGAGCTTATCGCAACACGCCATTAACGGAGCAACAAAAAGCACTGAATAAAATGTATAGCAGTGTCCGCTATGTGGTTGAACGCACCTTTGGCTTACTCAAACTGCATCACGGATTAGGCAAGGCAGATACATGGGGTTAGCCAGAAACAAAACCCGTGTACATCTGATTGCCATGAGCCATAACCTTAAAACTGGGATGAATATTTTCAAAGAACTGCAACGTTTAAAGGAGAGTTGTGCCTAAATGGGCAATAAAACAGATTAAAACCCACTAAAAGCGGTTAAAAGTGCCGAAATAGAGGCTTTTTTGGTGTCGTATTGATGATTGAGAGAACATGGGCGAAAAAATCAGGAAAGTTTATAAAAAATCACGTTGTTTGTGAGTTGCGAGGGGTGTTTTGTGGATTATGCAAAAGTCTCTCTTTATAAATAAACTCATCTTCGCCAGTATTATAAGGCGGGTCAATATAAATACATTTCACCTGCTCTCGATACCGCGCCTGCAACAGGTTCAATGCTTGAAAATTCTCCCCATGCACCAGCAAGCCATTCAGCTGTTCGTCAATCGGGCCGGCATCCGACAGGGCATCCACAAACTTTTGGTCAAAATGCCGGGGGTCCAACACCAAATAGGGGTTTTCTGTTAAAAATTCAGGGCTGAGTGGTTTGCTGTAAGCGGTGGCGACAATATCGCCTTTTATCTCATCAATGGCGAATAATTTTACCCATTCATCGCGCTGTGCTTTATTTTTCACAATCTGCGGATATAAAGATTGCGGCACTTTATCCAAGGTGACGCAATACTGCGTCTCCAGCACAAATTTCTTTTTTAGCCAAAGTTGTTTTTGGAAATTTTCTAATTGAGCGAGAAAGTCAATGATTTTGCTGCCGACACGCTTAATCGTTTTGATTTGTGCCAAGTCGCGTATAAAAACGGTGGGGTCATCGTTAAGTTCCAGATTATCAATCGATATGACTTCGCTTTTGATATAGAAATCTAATTCTCGGCGTAAGAATCCGCCCAAGTCCTTGTGGATGAAATAATCAAAACTATTCTTCGATGTATAAGCAGTGATATGTTTGCCTAACAAGGTGCGCGTCTCATCGGCTGCGGTGGGACAAGGGGCGAGCATCCTATTGAACCAGTCGCCTGCAAGTTTTTTAAGAACTCTCTGCTCGCTGTCTTGGTTGATGGTCGCTTGTTGTCGGCTACCGTTTTGAGCGTATTTTAGTTTTTCTCCCGCGCTCAAAGGGCGGTGGTCAAAGCGAATGGTTAAGGTGGCTTTTTCTTCGCTTATGAAATTTTTTGCCAGCACAAAGAAGCGTTTTTTGCCGTTTACCGCTTGGATATTATCCTTTTCGTTATCCGCTTCGGCAATCTGAAAACGCACTCGGCATGGCTGATTGGTTTTATCAATGGTGAAAACGTAGGCAGAATAGTTCTCCGTTGTTTTGATGTAATACTGGTCAGAATTTGCCCAATGCAGTTTGACCTCTTCGCCGTTGTAGGGGATTGCATAGGCTTCTTTGCCGTCATTTTTATAACGCCGTAGCGACATAAAGTCGCCTTCGTCATAGTAACGAGAAAAGAAACTGTAAAGGTGGTTGTAGGTATCCGCTTCCGTTTGCTGGTCGCGTTTGGCGGCTTTTATCTGTGCGTTTATTTCCTTGATTTTATCCGCATCTGCAATATTCTTAACACCCGCTTGGCGCAAAATACCTTCCCACTTGTCCAATTCGGTTTGCAACCCGAATAAATCCGATGTCGCTATATCGCCCAATGTTGCCGTCACCTGCGGCAGCAGATGCTGTTCAAGAAAGACTTCAACTTCGGCACTTTTTAGTGCCATGATGCGATACAAGCCGAAATCCAAATCGCCCCGATTAAGCTGGAAAAGCTCGCGTAGCTTCGCTTTTAGTTTGGCTATATTCTCCTCGGTGGCTTTGTGTTGGGTTTTGGGCTTGTTGTTCATTGCCGTATTCTTGTCCGAGTTCAATACCTATGAGACAAATTGGGCTGTCTTCACGAGGTTCTGATAATACTCATAAGGTGTTGCCAAGTCCAATAATCATGCGGTCGATATTCGTGGTAATGAGACTGAAAATTATCTAATTCCCGATTGCTAATTCCGACTGATTGATACGATGATCAATGCACCTCCGTAAAAGAGATAATAAAGAATGCCACGTTCTTTATAAATCTTTCATTATGCGGTATAGCATCGGCAAACAGGTTATTATTTGCCCATCATAGCAACCTAACCCAACACATCAATACGGAGCGTCCGATACATGCAAACCGAAGATATTATTACCCATGTCGTTGACTGGCTGACCGACTATCTCGACAAATCACAAACAAACGGCTTTGTGGTTGGCGTATCAGGCGGAATAGATTCTGCCGTAACCTCTGTGCTTGCGGCGAAAACCGGCCGTCCGCTGTTATGTCTCGAAATGCCGATTCATCAAGCAGAATCACAGGTTACGCGCGCGCGCGCGCATATCGATATATTGAAAGCGAATTTTTCCAATGTTTCATCTGTATGTAGCGATTTGACACCCGTATTTGACAGTTTCACCAACGCCATACCCGCAGTCGAAAATGAAACAGATCGCTACTTGACTTTGGCGAATACCCGTGCTCGATTACGCATGACGACCTTATACTATTTCGCTGGGCTCAATCACTATCTGGTCGCAGGAACTGGTAATAAAGTTGAAGACTTTGGGGTTGGTTTCTATACTAAATATGGTGATGGCGGGGTTGACCTAAGCCCTATCGCAGACCTCAATAAAACCGAAGTCTATACGCTCGGGAAAGCCCTTAACGTGACTGAAGAAATTATCCTTGCTAATCCAACAGACGGATTGTGGGGAGATGAACGTAGCGATGAAACGCAACTGGGCGCGAGCTATCCTGAACTCGAATGGGCAATGGATTATGATGGTTCTGACGATGCCAATCTCTCAAATCGATGCCGCGAAGTGCTTCACATTTACCGCCAGCTTCATCAGGCAAACCAACACAAAATGCAATCTATCCCAATTTGTGTCATACCAAACGCTTTCCGATAACGACTCTGGATACCCATCAAACTATCTGACAAAACGGGCAAGTTGAATGCGTTAAAAAACTGGTCATTCAACAAATATTATTTCGAACATAAGTCGCTCGGAGTTGTAGCGGCGATAGCGCAAGCTTGTTTGTCCGTTGCCGAGCTACTTTTGCGACATATTTTGCTTCTGGATAACGGTTTGGCAAGTGGGTTATTCCGTGTTCGATTGTTGATTTTAAGGTTTCGCTATACATATCCCAGCCACTGCCTAATCCATGAACAGGTTTGGTTATTCGAAAAGGAACTGCTGTAGGTGCAACGACTATTGGGAGGTGTCGTTGGATTGGATTGGCGTTTTTCGGTACTTCATACCAAGCACAATAGATTTGATTCATTCGTGCATCAATAGCGGGGAACACCATGCCATGCTCTACTGTGGCAGCTAATGCCTCTAACGAGCAGACTTCGATAACCGCGATATTAGCGGCATAGGCTAATCCTTGTGTTACGCCCAGACCGATACGGACACCCGTGAATGAGCCGGGGCCTGTATTGACTGCGATGGCATCCAAATTATTCAGGCTACAGCATGATTCTTGTAATACCTCGTCCACCATTTGTAATATTAATTTCGAATGCACCGGGGGTTGTCCAGCCGCACTGAGCATGTATTTCTGAATCACATCATCAGCGGTGGATAGAGCAACAGAGCAGGCTTCGGTGGCAGTGTCAATCGCCAATATTTTCATCGCACAGGACATATTCATCATGACATATTTATGGTGCCGTTGATTATCGAAAAAATCGTTGTACTTGTTGCAGGCTTTGGGTAACTGGCATAGGAGGCAGACTTCTTAAGAACAGACTGCCATAAGGTTTGCTGCTAATTCGTTGATCGCAGATGACCAGTGTGCCACGATCAGATTCGGAACGAATTAAGCGACCCGCGCCCTGTTTAAGGGCAATAACCGCATTGGGAATTTGAATATCCATAAACGGGTTGTCGCCTTGTTCCTCGCTATTTTGTAATTTACTTTTTAGCACTGGGTCAGAAGGCGATGCAAACGGGAGCTTATCAATGATGACGCAGCTCAGGGCTTCGCCTTTAACATCAACACCTTCCCAAAAACTTGCCGTGCCGAACAAAACCGCATTTTCAGATTTGAGGAATTGCTCCAACAGATGTTGTTTGGCTGCCTGCCCCTGCACAAACAAAGGCCATTTGAGCTGACTACGCAACAAATTATAGACTTTTTTCATCATGGCGTGACTGGTAAACAAACAAAATGCCCGTCCATTGCTGGCATCGGTTACGTCCAGTATGGTTTCTGCTAGCCGATGCTGAAAGTTGCTATCGCGGGGGTCGGGCAGTGCAGGCGGCAAGTAAAGTAATGCGTTTTTTTGGAAATTATAGGAACTTTCCCAGCGTCTTGTCTCGGCATGTTCTAACCCAACCTCATCACAAAACGCAGTAAAATCCTCCTCCACGGCCAAGGTTGCAGAGGTGAAAATCCAAGATACATTCGGCTTTTCGATGAATTCTGCAAAATGGCTACCGATATGAAGGGGAGTTGAATTGATTCGGAACCATGATTTTTCTGCCTTTAGCCAGCAGGCCATATTGGCATCTTTGTTTTCCCACCATATCTCTAGTTGACTTTGCATTTGCCGACATCTGTCCCGACATTTCTTTAACCCCTCGCCAGCATCCGCAGCAATATCCAGCGCAGCGTGCAGGTGATTCAATCGTTGCATTAAGGCGGTAATCAAGTCATCAAATTGAGCATTTTTTAAGTTCGCCAAGATTTCGGCAGGGTTTTTAAGTCGCTTACAATAATTCTGAATTTTATCGACTTGCGATTCCAGACCATCGATACAATCAGTAAAATCGACCGCACTTTTTTCCTCTTGCTCTGTCGCAAATACGTCTTTGGCAAGCTCGTTTAATTGAAAACTGGATAATGAAAACCCGAAAATTTTTGCGGCAATATCGGGGATGCTGTGTGCCTCATCAAAAATGACGACCTCGTGGTCGGGTAATAATTCATTAAATCCTTCCGTTTTAAGCGTCAAATCGGAAAAGAACAGATGATGATTGACCACAACGATGTCCGCTTTTATGGCACGTTGCCGAGCCTGATTAACAAAACATGTTTTGAAATCGGGGCATTTTCTGCCCAGACAGTTATCCGCTGTGGAAGTAACCTGCTTCCATATTGGCGAACCTTCATCGACACCATCAACCTCAGCAATATCGCCCGTGTCGGTACGCACCGCCCATTTATCAATAACATTATATTCAAGCTGATATTTCTTCCCTACCAAATCACTTTGCTGGCTGTTCAAATTTAACCGATAGCGACACAAATAATTAGCACGTCCTTTGAGCATTTGCGCACGAACCGTTTTATCTAACACGCGGAGTACAACAGGAAGATCGCGATTAAAAATTTGTTCCTGCAAATGCTTCGTGCCGGTCGAAATAATCGTCCGTTTCTGCCCGAGTACCACTGGCACTAGATAAGCATAGGTCTTACCCGTGCCCGTGCCCGATTCAACTACCAACTGCCCCGAAAAGGTCAACGCATCCTCCACTGCTTGTGCCATTTCCTGCTGTGCCAGTCGTGGCGTAAAATCACTGAGCTGTTGATGAAACAGGTTATTGGTAGCAAGCATGTTGTAGCTTTTAGACATAGGATTTTCAGGTATTAAATTGAGTGTGCAACGACAAACATCCCCCCCCTGCAGAGACTATGCAAGAAACCCTCGATAGGCATGCGTTACATGTGGAAACCCTTGCGGGTTTGGCTATTTTACTGGGTTCCTGCTTTCGCAGGAACGACGAATATTGAGTTTTTGTACAGTCTCTTTACTGGGACTGATTACGACTACTGACGTGAGCCAATACGAACAAGGATTGTGCCAAAATAATGGTTGTATAGGCAATCCCTAGATTACCTCTGAATTTAGAATTGCAAAACGTGTTCCAATCGAGAAACTCGGTACCCGGTAAAAGAACTTCTCAGTCGCCCCAACACGACTACCAGTCGCCCAGTCAGGTCGCGAATATACGCCTGCTCTAACCGATGAAGCAAAGCGTACTCCTGTGCGGTGCCGCTCGCCATTTCGGTAAAATTGACAGTTTGCATAGTCTTGTTCATCGATTCCCCCATGCAGAGACATGTTAGACCAGATTTGCACGATAGTTCTTTTGCCTTCGGTGTCAAAAGCGGTCTCAATCGGTCATTATATATAAACTCCCTCATTCCGCACGCTTTTTTCTGATATTGCAAACAAAAATCAGGCTCGTGCAAAACCTTCATAATATAAACCCGAGTATTGCACTTATTTGGTTGAATTCTCCCTTTATCTAGAACAAATAAATATTCGATTTTTCGGCATAGTAGGCTTGTAGATAGCTAGGCGGGTGTATAAAATATGTGTGCCGCATCGTTTTCGGCTATGCGGTTACGGTGTTTCGAGGTTTTCTGATGAATTTAATTCACAGTGCGGTTACTTCGACACAAGTAATTATCAATCTACGAGGAGTATTTATGACTTTAACTGCTGAAGATAAATCGGCTATTGTTAAACAACATCAGCGCACAGAGGGTGACACAGGATCTCCAGAAGTGCAAATCGCGTTAATGACCGCACGAATTCAAGAACTTTCTGAACACTTTAAGACGCACATCCACGATCATCATTCCCGACAGGGATTGTTACGGTTAGTCAATCACCGCCGCAAACTGTTGAACTATTTGAAAAATACTGACATTGAGTGCTATCGGGCTCTAATCAGCAAGCTGGGCCTACGCAAGTAATTGCGTCAATGGCACATTGGTGTCATATAATCGCACACAAACAAGCCCATTGAAGTAGCACTAATGTACAAATTTATAATTGGAGAAACCTAAATTGGACAGAGTAGTAAAAACATTCCAGTACGGTCAGCATGAAGTGCGGCTGGAAACTGGTGCAACAGCAAGGCAAGCCGATGGAGCAGTGATTGCTAGTATCGGTGATACCGTTGTCATGGTCACGGTTGTGGGTAAGAAAGAATATAAGGGACATGACTTTTTACCGCTAACCGTTGATTACGAAGAAAGAAGTTATGCCGCAGGTAAAATACCTGGCGGTTTTTTTAAGCGCGAGGGCAGGCCATCTGAAAATGCTATCCTCACTTGTCGGTTAATTGATCGACCGATTCGCCCTTTGTTTGCCAAAGGGTTTATGAACGAGGTGCAGGTTATTGTTACAGTTTTATCTGTTGACCCCGCGATTAGCCCAGATATTTTGGCGTTGATTGGTACTTCTGCAGCACTCGAAATTTCTGGTTTGCCATTTAACGGTCCGCTCGGTGTTGCCCGAGTTGGGTTTGTCGGTGGTGAATATGTGCTTAATCCGAATGCCAGCGTTTTAGCAGAGCAATCTGCTTTGGATTTGGTGGTGGCGGGCACCGAAAATGCGGTGCTGATGGTGGAATCTGAAGCCGATATTTTAAGCGAACAACAAATGCTTGGTGCGGTCGTGTTTGGACATGAACAAAGTCAGATTGTGATTCAGGCAATCAAAGAATTGGGGCAACAAGCGGGCAAGGAAAAATGGAACTGGCAACCAGCCGAGAAAGACCCATCCTTTAGTGAGCGTGTTGTTGCGCTGGCGAGTGAACGTATCGAAAGTGCGTATCAAATCACCAACAAAGCCGAAAGACAAAACCAGCTATCCGAAATAAGAAACAATATTCTTTCCGAGCTATGTCCAGCGGATGCGGAAGTCGATAATTCCGCTCTGGTGTCCGACGAAGTCAAATCGCTAGAGAAAAAATATGTGCGCGGCCGCATTATCGCTGGAGAAACGCGGATTGATGGACGCGACACCAAAACAGTACGTCCGATTAGTGTTGAAGTTGGGGTATTGCCACGCACACATGGTTCAGCAAAATTTACGCGCGGTGAAACACAGGCTATTGTTGTTGCCACGTTGGGCACTGACCGAGACTCACAAATTATTGACGCTTTGGAAGGCGATTATCGTGATAGTTTCATGTTGCATTATAATTTCCCGCCGTATTGTGTGGGCGAAACCGGTCGGGTCGGTACGCCTAAGCGCAGAGAAATCGGTCACGGGCGGTTGGCAAAACGTGCAATTAAGGCAGTTATCCCGAGTCAGGAAGTGTTTCCATATACTATTCGAGTGGTGTCGGAAATCACCGAATCGAATGGCTCCAGCTCTATGGCAAGTGTTTGCGGAACGAGCCTTGCCCTGATGGATGCAGGTGTTGTGACTAAATCTCCAGTTGCTGGCGTTGCGATGGGCTTGATTAAAGAAGGAACGAACTTTGCGGTGTTGACCGATATACTTGGCGATGAAGATCACCTTGGCGACATGGATTTCAAAGTGGCTGGCACTACCGAGGGCATCACAGCATTGCAAATGGACATCAAAATTGATGGCATTACTTCTGAAATCATGTCTCAAGCACTGGATCAGGCACGAGAAGGACGGCTACATATTCTGCAAGAAATGGAACGTGTCATTGCCAATCCACGACCCGAGATGTCCGAATTTGCACCACGAATTGTGACCATTAGCATCAATCCAGAAAAAATTCGCGATGTCATTGGCAAAGGAGGGGCAGTTATTCGTGCGCTATCCGATGAAACCGGCGTGAAAATTGATATTGACGATGACGGCACAATCAAAATTGCTTCTACCGATAATGCGGCGGCGCAGGAAGCGATACGCCGTATTGAGCAAATTACGGCTGATGTGGAAGTGGATTCGGTTTATGATGGAAAGGTGGTGCGGTTAATGGATTTTGGTGCATTCGTCAACATTTTACCCGGACGAGATGGACTGGTGCATATTTCTCAAATATCTAACGAGCGCGTCAATCAGGTGAGCGATTTCCTCAAAGAAGGTGATCACGTTAAAGTGAAAGTGCTGGAAGTAGATAAACAAGGTCGAGTTCGGTTAAGTATGAAGGCAGTATAAAAAATTGGTTTTTGATGACACCAAAAACCACACTACGATATATTGAAAGAAAAAATATTTTACTGCGAACCAGAGTTTCGAGCATGCAACACGGCAGGTGAAATACTGGCATCCGAACGAGAATAGAGGGGCTTATCGATCGAATATATTGCCGCTACTTTGAATCTTGGCGTTGCCACAATTGAGGCACTAGAAAGCGATCAATACGACCTGCTCCCGGGTTGTACTTTTGTAAAGGACGAATTCAACCCATAAGTGCAACACTCGGGTTTATATTATGATCTATTCCCATTGCGTGGGAAAAGACCTCCCAAGGGGTTTTATACCCCAAACATTTTCTAGGTCGGTTGTTCATTAAATCGGTCGCTTTGAACAGCTCTTTTTCGGTGACTTTATGCAAAGGCATTTTCTTTGGAAAAAACTGCCTGAGCAAGCCACTGTGCCAGATGATTATTTGGCATTCAAGCCACGCTCCCAAGAGTGATACGGTTTAGCTTCGTTAAGTTTCACACTCGAGTTGTTTGGCAATCTCACTATGCCAACAAAATTCCCTGCCGTTATCAAAGGTTAGTCTCATTACATGGCATGTTGTCTCATATTTTATAGGTATAGGCCATAGATATAAAGTTTCAGCATCAATTTTGGGCAAAAGGCGGGGCGGCCATTCTTGTTTTTGTTGCTGTGTCTGGTTTTAAAGCCTAAGGTATCAACCTCCAAAGGGCTTGTCAGAAAATGGCGTTTTTAACTTGTTTTAAATACTTAAGTCATTGTTATTAAACATATTATTTTTTTAAAATTAGACTAATTTTGAATTAACCGACAAGATCATAATGGTTTACACTAAAACCTTCCATCACCTAATGGGTGTGCAACTCAAGGCTTATGACTGTGCTATCATACAAACTCGATACAACGAACGATTTACTCACATCTCGTGCCAGTTTATTGGCTATCTCTCAAGTAATGGACTCCCTGAACATGTCTGAGCGAATCGATAAGCACTTCCCTCTGCCAAAAAGTAATCGTGGGTACCCGCCCTCTAAATTCACCAAGATATTCATCCTGATGCAGCATGAAGGCAGTTTTCACTTGGATGAGGTTCGCCATATTCAAGATGATGAGGCGTTGTGTACTGTGTTGGATATGAATAAACTTCCCCAAGCGACCACGCTTGGAGGTTGGATCAGGCGGATTGGAATAGATCCGCAAATCCATGTTGCCCATGGTGGTTTGGGCGAAGGTCAATAACGCCGTATTGAAGGCAGCCTTGCATCGCTGTAAGAAAGTGACGCTGGACATTGACGCCGCTGAAATTGTTGCCCATAAAGCCCAAGCACAGTGGATTTACAACAAACGCAAAGGCTTTATGCCGATGGTCGGGCATGTTGCGGAAACCGGGCAGATTGTGGACGTAGATTTCCGTCAAAGCATGTGCCGCCAGCGAAAGGTAATCTGGCGTTTATCAAGCAATGCCAGCAGTCATTACCCGAAGGTTGTGCCGTGAGTGCCCTGCGTATTGATGCTGCAGGCTACCAAACAAAAATCATTGAATATTGCGATACGGAAGGGGCTTGTCGGAAAATGGCGTTTTTAGCTTGTTGTGAATATTTAAGTCCTTGTTATTAAATATTTTATTTTCTTAAAATTGGACTGGTTTTGAATTAACCGACAAGCCCGGAAGGTATCGAGTATGCCATTTGAGCCAAGACCAGTGCGGCTATGCACGCACAGATAGCAGTGGTAAGTGCTTCGGACTGGATACCCTTCCTCGATAAAAAAGGCAAAGCGGTCAGGATACCTACCGCACCGGCTTCTGTATCGGTGACTATGCAAAAGCCTTCACCTCGATCATTCAGAGAACAGCCGTTATAGGTCAAACGAGTCTGGATTTAGGTTCACCCGATAATTCAGATGAAATAAACTCGGGTGCTTATATTTATCGTGCGATTGCCACTAATCGGCCACCAATCAGGATGGACTAAGCGATAGCGAGATTGTCCGCTGGCCAATTATGACTAATATGGCAACGTGGCGAGGACAGCGAGCACCGAATCAAGGAACTGAATCTGGATTTTGGCGACACCCTGCCGTGTTCAGATTTTGCTGCCAATGCGCTGTACTTTTTAATTTCCGCACTTTCCTACAATTTATTTGCCCTCATGCGTCAGTTACTGCCGGGGGAGTTGTCCCAGCATTGCCATGACTCTGCGCTGGCGTTTGTACGCCATCGCGGCAAAAGGGTTAGAACGGGATGTCAACTCTTGGTCAAAATGCGGGAAAACCACCGAATACTCACCGAATATTCCTAGAACAAGTGCTGTGGCACTGAATAGGTTTGAAGCACCGCCCATTTAACCCGATATAGAACAAGCGTAACGGCTTCTGCAGGATAGGTGCGTCCAAAATAACCAATTTAGCACTGACAATCCGCTGAGCAACGGTTTTTGAGTAAAACTCTCGGCAATATCTGCGGTAATTGCCAGCCATAAGACTTGAAAGAGGGATTCACAGGATCTTGAAGCACTAGTGCTACTCTATCTGGGGGTTTGGGTCACTGCCTTTGGGTTGACAGGGCAAAAAAGGACATGTTAGCCCAAAGCAGCCATCTTGCTATGGACGAATCTGACCATCTCCCAGCACGATGTATTTTTGACAGGTTAATCCTTCAAGACCCACTGGTCCGCGAACATGCAGTTTATCGGTGCTAATACCGATTTCTGCACCGAGTCCATATTCAAAACCATCAGCAAACTGAGTCGATGTGTTGACCATCACCGAACTGGAATCAACTTGGCGTAGAAACTGGTCTTGGTGCATCTGGTTTTCGGTGATGATGGCATCGGTATGGTGTGAGCCATAGTGTTGGATATGCTCGATGGCTTGCTCAATGCTGGTGACGATACGCACAGATAAAATCGCATCCAGATATTCTGTTGCCCAATCCTGTTCGGTTGCGGGTTTCAACTGCGGAATAATTTTGCGACTTTTCTCGCAACCGCGTAGCTGCACACCTTGTTGCCGAAATTGTTGCTCTAATTGCGGGAGCACTTTATTTGCCACCGTGTCAGCGATTAACAGGGTTTCCATCGCACCACAAACACCATAACGGCGAGCTTTGGCGTTATAAGCAATTTTAATCGCTTTGTCGATATCGGCATCATCATCAATATAGACATGACACAGTCCTTGCAGGTGTTTAATGACGGGTACCGTAGCATCGCGACTGACGCGCTCGATGAGGCTTTGACCGCCACGCGGCACGATGATGTCCACATACTGGGGCATGGTAATCAGCTCACCAACCGCAGCTCGGTCTGTTGTTTCAATCAATTGCACGCAATCGGTGTTTATACCTGCTTGTTCAAGACCCTGTGCGAGACATTTTCCAAGTACCAGATTGGTGTTAATGGCTTCTGATCCACCACGCAAAATCACGGCATTGCCTGCCTTGAGACAAAGAATAGCGGCATCGATGGTCACATTCGGGCGCGACTCATAAATAATTCCAATGACCCCAAGCGGGACACGCATTTTACTGATCTTGATGCCACTCGGTCGTTCATCCCAGCGTGTCATTTCGCCGACCGGATCATTGAGTGCGGCAACCTGTCGGCATCCTTCTGCCATTGCTGCAACACGCTGTTGGTTTAATTCAAGCCGATCCAGCAATGCACCGGTTAAACTATTTCTTTTGCTGTCCGCGAGGTCTTTGGCGTTTTCAGCCAAGATGGATTGGGTATTTTTCTCAATCGCAACAGCAATGCTATGCAGTGTCGCATTTTTTTGTGCCGTGGTGGCACGGGCAATCACTGCCGCCGACTCTGCTGCCGCACGGACAAGTCGCTCCATGTAATGTGTTATATCAAGATTTTTTACTGTATTTGATGACATATTGATGTGGTTATTCTGGTGTTGCCGATGTTGATTCTATTTTCAAGAATAGATTATGACGTTTGCGCGCTTGATTGTAAAAGAAATACCTAGTTTGAACCTAGAGACATTGAATGTTGAATCAAATTGAGCCACTGCTAACCGATTCTCAGTCCGCATATGCTCAAGCAGATGCTCTCGATTTCTTCCCAAATATCTTGCCGTTGCAGTGATGCCCGTCCTTTTAGCATAAGGTCAGCACGTCCCAACCGACGTAAGATGTTTTCCCATTGTGAGCGCGATAACCGTTGTAATGCAGTGTTGACTATTTGGCTACGACTGCTCCAAATGCCATAGCGTTGAAAAAGCGACTGTGGACGTTTGCCTTGCTCCATTGCCGCCGATAATTGACACAGCACACGGGTATCCCGTGCCAAAGCCCATAAAATAAGCACTGGCTCTAGTTGTTCACGCTTTAGGCTCTGTAAAATGCGCGTCACCCGATGCACCGAGCCAGCCAAACAAGCATCAACAAAACTATAGACATTGAATCGAGCGTGGTCGGCAATCACGTGTTCAACAATTTCTGCCGTGATTTGTGTTGTGGGGTGGAGCATTCCGATCAGGTTGATTTCTTGAGCGGCTGCCAGCAAATTGCCTTCGACAAAATGACTCAATCGTTGTACCGCATCGCTATCAAATTGAAGACCTGTGGCAATCATTCGCTGATTGATCCAGTGCGGCAGTTTGTCCCTGCTGATGGTTGGGCATTCGATGACCACACCAACGTCATCCATCGTCTTGAACCATTTCGAATTCTGAGTACGTTTTTCAATGCCTGCACAGATAACTATTAGGCTGGTATCATCCGTGTGTTGATTCTGTGCATAGTTGATTAATGTCTTTGCCCCAGCATCCACGAGCTTTCCGGTCGGCAATCTTAACTCGATGAGTCGCTTTTCTGAGAATAGCGACATCGCCTGATGATATTCGAGCAACTGATTCCAGTTGAAACTGGGTTCGACCGTGAATCGTAGCCTTTCCAAATAACCGCTTTGTTTGGCACAGGCTCGGATTCGGTCGAGTGATTCCTCAACCAATAATGTTTCCGCACCGAACAGCAGATACAAAGGCTGGAAGCCCCGTTTAAGATGCTCGGATAATGAGTTCAGACTAACGTGCAATCTACAACACCTATTCGATTTGACGCAACCGTATTAACAACTGCGAGATAATTTCTTGTTCCATCTGTTTTTTCAAAAACGCTTCCTCTGCTTCAATCTGTAATATCTGCACCGCATCATGCTGCAGTGTGCTGTGCCGAAAAAGCATGTTAGCGGGTTGCAGAACTCCCCCGCCATGGTCGCGAACCACATAATCGATGCTGTAGGTATAGTTATAACTGGTGGCAAGCCCTGTCGCATCCAGTGTTCTCGCACTCCTTTGGTAATCGTTTTTCGATATAAACAAGGTAGCATGACCGTCGGTTTTTACCATTATAATACCGCTTTGTTGCAGGCGTTGTCGCAATTGTTCGTTGAATGCTTTGTTGCCGCCAACAATCGACATTGTCGCGAGTACCGATGACATTTCGCCCCCCCCCCGCAACGCAAAACCACAGCCGCTAATGAGTACCAGCCCAATGAACAGTGCCAGATATTTCAATATAGGACATTTTCGCGGATTAGCATTCAGTATTCTCATCGGCAGTATTATAAGCCTTCAGCAACAGGATAATCTATTCCCCAACACTTGGCGGACGAGACTTTAATTCATAGCGACCTTTGCACGATAGTTTTTTATGTCCGCTAGCGGTGTCAAAAGCGGTTTTAATCGGTCATTTATGAGTATCAGCCCCATCATCCGTACGGCTTTTCCTGATCTAACAAACAAAACCCCGCCTCGTAAAAATGTCTCTAAACAACGATATTAACCAATTTATCCGCCACGACGATCACTTTTTTGATCGTTTTGCCGACCAGATAGGGCTGTATTTTTTCATCGGCAATGGCATCCCTTTCAATCTCCGGTTTACTGCTCGATGCCGAAACTTCAATTTTGCTGCGTAATTTGCCATTGACTTGAACCACTAAGGTCAGGGTATCGCTTGCCAGTGCGGCATAATCCACGCACGGCCAATCTGCGTCTATAACATCGCCCTCTGCACCAACATCACGCCATAGCCGATGTGCGATATGCGGCGTAATTGGGGCAAGTATTTTATTCAATATGAGTACGCTTTCGCGTAACACTGCCGCATAATCGATATTCTTTTCGGCGGTATTTTTTTCAGGGGCGAATTTTTCCAGCGCATTGAGTAACTCCATCGCGCTGGCGACCACCGTGTTGTAGTGAATTTTGGCGTAGTCACGACACACTTTATCCAGTATTTGATGTGTTAAGCGACGCATTTCTTTTGCTGCCACATCGGTGATATGTTGCCCCCATCTTGGGTCAGCCAGCGTTTTCTGTGCCGAGCAAAGCACATGTTTACGCCCTTGAACCAATGCCCACCAGCGTCTCAGAAAGCGGTAAGCCCCGGCCACGGCATCATCATTCCATTCCAGCGTTTTTTCTGCTGGGGCGGCAAACATCATAAACAAACGCACCGTATCCGCACCATACATATCGACCATCGATTGCGGGTCAACGGTGTTGCCTTTAGATTTGGACATCTTGACACCGTCTTTCAAAACCATGCCTTGACACAGCAAATTGGTAAACGGCTCATCGCTGGCAACCAAGCCAACATCGCGCATCAGTTTATGGAAAAATCGCGCATATAACAGATGCAGAACCGCGTGTTCAATACCGCCGACATACTGATCGACGGGGAGCCAGTAATTCGCTCGCTCATCAAGCATGGCATTGTCCGTTCCCGGGCAACAATAGCGGGCAAAATACCACGACGATTCGAAGAACGTGTCAAAGGTATCTGTTTCCCGATGGGCGGGGGCATTGCTACCCGGTAAAGTGCTCTGGTAAAAACCCCGCTCACTCTGAAGCGGTGACTTGACTCCAGAAAACGCCACATCTTCGGGCAATATAACGGGGAGCTGGTCATCAGCCACCGCGATGGGTTGGGCTTTGGTGCTGTCTTGAGTGTCATACACAATCGGAATTGGACAGCCCCAATAGCGCTGTCGAGAAACTCCCCAGTCACGCAACCGATAATTAACCCGGCGCTTACCCATGCCGTTGTCTTGCAGATAGATGGCAATGGCATCAAAGGCAGCTGCGAAATTCAAGCCATCAAATTGTCCAGAATTAAAAACCACGCCGTCTTTGCTGGTAAACGATGCCTTAGCATAGTCATGTCCGTCGTCATGTTCGGGCTGTTCTGCCGCACCAGAAATCGCCCGAATCACCGGTCGAATTTCCAGATTATGTTTTATAGCAAACTCCCAGTCACGCTGATCGTGCGCTGGAACTGCCATCACTGCACCCGTTCCATACCCCAATAAAACGAAGTTTGCCGCCCAGATGGGAATTTTTTCGCCACTAATTGGATGGATAGCGGTAATGCCTAAGGCAATCCCCTTTTTCTCCATGGTTTCCAATTCTTCTTCGGCAGTGTGGGTCGTCTTGCACTGTTCGATAAATGCGCCAATTTGCGGGTCATTTTGAGCGGCTTTTAATGCCAGCGGATGCTCGGCTGCCACCGAAATAAAGGTAATCCCCATAATCGTATCGGGTCGGGTTGTAAACACGTTGAGCGGTTTCTCGTCGGCAACCGCAAATGAAAATTCGACCCCCTCTGAACGACCAATCCAGTTTCGTTGCATGGCGCGTACTGCATCTGGCCAGCCCGTCAGATTGTCGATTTCACTCAGCAGCTCTTCGGCATAGGCGGTGATGCGAATAAACCATTGTGGAATCTCCCGCCGCTCGACCAACGCACCAGAACGCCAACCACGACCATTTTCCACCTGTTCATTGGCAAGCACGGTTTGTTCAACTGGGTCCCAATTGACCACTGCCATTTTTTTATACGCCAATCCCTTTGCTAAAAGCTGATTAAAAAACCATTGTTCCCAGCGATAATAATGCGGGTCACAGGTGGCAAATTCCCGACTCCAGTCATATGCAAAGCCGAGACGCTTGAGCTGCCCACGCATGTAATTTATATTTGCATAAGTCCATTTTGAGGCTGGCATGTTGTTGTCGATGGCGGCGTTTTCCGCTGGCAAACCAAATGCATCCCAGCCCATAGGTTGCAAAACATTTTTCCCTAGCATGCGCTGATAGCGACTGATAACGTCGCCTATGGTGTAATTTCTAACATGTCCCATGTGCAATTGCCCGGATGGATAAGGGAGCATGGACAGGCAATAGTATTTTTCACGTTCAGGGTCTTCGTGTACTGCAAAGCACTGATTTTCATCCCAGTGCTTTTGTGCTTCGGCTTCTATTTCAATGAATTGATAATCGTTACTCATCAGTCAATCGCGTTGTTAGGGTAAAACCTGCGATTCTACCCGATTACCCTTGCTGGCACAGCACCAAAATATTTCCTGTTAGCCCAAAGCAGTAATGTTCCCCTTTTGACTTATTCAGGAGGGATTATGACACCGGTTTTTACTCCGCAAAACCAGCATGCAGACATCCTGTACATTAGTGGACTTGTCGGTTAATTCAAAATCAGTATAAGAGACCTTTGCATAAATCCACCCAGTGGCACCACTTAAAATGGTAAAATAGCGTTCATTCACTAAACCTTGAGGATGCCGTCAAATGTCTTGGAAACAAACCGCCCAATACTCGTTCGCAGATGCCCTTTTAATTGAGCATAAGTCATTGTCCAAACTAGATGATGTGCATGAAATTATCGATTGGAAACAGATCGAAAAAACGCTCAGCCATCTTTATGCCTCCAAGCACGGTGTGCCGGCACTTGTGCCCTTTGGGTATGCCCACCTTTGATGATGTTTAAGATACTGATTTTACAGGCGTGGTATAACTTAAGCGATGAAGCCTTAGAATAACAGATAGCCCGAGATTTAATGTTCCGCCGGTTTATTGGTTTAAGCCTCAGTGATGCAGTACCCGATCATTCCACTATTTGGCGGTTTAGGAACTTATTACACACCGAAAATCTGCTTGATTCTTTATTGGTGCAGATCAATAACCATCTAGCTAGTCAGCCCTTAAAAACATCTAAACAGTTTGATTTATATCAATAAAACAAACAAAACCATTAACCAAATCAACCGCTTTATGTTAGAATAACCGTTGTTTTCTGGTCGTTTTAGTTAAAAAATTATGCTGACTCCATCTACCCCAAACACAGGGCAACAAAATCTGTTTCACACCGAGCTGTTCTCTCAATTAGACCAGCGAGACCCTTTAATCCAATTAGCCAACGTCATCGACTGGAAGGTCTTCGAGGATGCATTTAGCAAACACTATTGCCACGATAACGGCAGACCCTCAAAACCAATACGCTTAATGGTTGGGCTACTGATGCTCAAACAACTGGAAAACTTGTCCGATGAGAATGTGGTCTTACAGTTCAAGCGTAATCCGTATTATCAATACTTCTGCGGTTATCCAACCTTACACCCCAAACGTGCCTTGCAATGCAACCGAACTGGTGCATTTTAGAAACAGAATCGGTGTCGCCGGTTTTGAACTCATTTTTAAGATGAGTGTGATGTTGCACGGCAAAAAAGCCAATGAAAACACTGTTTTGATTGACACCACCGTACAGGAAAAAAACATCACCTATCCGACTGATTCCAAACTAGCCATCAAAATTATCAATCGTCTCAACAAATTGGCGAAAAAACATGGCATCAAACAACGCAGAACTTTCGTAAAAGAAGTTAAAAACTGCCGCTTACGCATTCGCCACTTCCGCCATGTTAAAAAGCGCGCATCCGCTAAAAAGGCATTGAAACGATTGCGAACCATTGCTCATATTTTAATCCGAGAACTACAAAGAAAACTACCCCAACACGGACTGCTTGAAACCTATCAACCAGACTTCTTGTTTTATCAGCGGCTTCTTATCAACAGATAGGGGCACAACAACCCAAAGACCACAAACGCTATGAATACGGCAACAAAGTATCCATCGTCTCGGGCAAAGACAGTAACATCATTGTCGGCGTTGTCAGCCATAAGAAAAACCAGCATGATGCAAAAACCCTACCCGATGCGATAAAACAAGCCAATAGCAACAGAACAAAACCCATCAAACAAGCGGTCTGCGACAGAGGCTATTGTGGGGTTAAACAAGTGGGCGATACTGCCATTATCCTGCCCAGCAAAGCCCTGAAAAAAGACAATCGTTATCAAAGAGACAAGAAACGCAAATTGTGTAAGCGACGGGCTGCCATAGAACCCATTATTGGGCATTTGAAATCTGATTTTAGGTTATCCAGAAATAGGCTTAAAGGACAAGTTGGCGATGAAATCAATGCTTTAATGGCTGCTTGCGCCTGGAATTTGAGAAAGTGGCTGGTTTTTTGTCACGTCTGCTATTTATGGCTTAAAAAAGCGCGTTTTTGTTCGTTTTTTGGTAAAAAACCTTTAATCCATTTGGTTCAAGGTTAATTCACGTTCGCTGAGCGGCAGCTTGAAATATATTTTTACTTGTTAGATCGGTTTTTAAGGGCTGACTAGCTAAAACAGTCTTATTGTTGCCACAGGCTCGGTCAATATTATCGATGCGACTGTGATTGAGGCGAAGCAATGCCGTTCTAAAAAGAACAAACAAGGCACAATACCCAAGACCCAGAAGCGGCATGGAACGTGAAAACCGCATCCGATGGCAGGCGTAAAAGTACCTATGGATTTAAGCTGCACGCCAATACCGATGAAGATGGTTATCAAGAAAATGACCTATACGCATGGCAATGCACATGATTCATTGCATGATTTTGGGGAGTTTGAACATCTGTTAGGCGATAGGCACGGACAAGTTTACGCAGACAGTGCCTGTACCCACAGGGCACAAGTGCCAACAAAGACAATGACGAGAAACTGGGTAAAGAAAACAATAGAATCCTGCACCGGGCTTATCGCAACACGCCATTAAGGGAGCAACAAAAAACGTAGAATAAAAGGTATAGCAGTGTCCGCTATGTGGTTGAACGCACCTTTGGCTTACTCAAACTGCATCACGGATTAGGCAAGGCAAGATACATGGGGTTAGCCAGAAACAAAACCCGCGCACATCTGATTGCCATGAGCCATAACCTTAAAACTGGGATGAATATTTTCAAAGAACTGCAACGTTTAAAGGAGAGTTGTGCCTAAATGGGCAATAAAACAGATAAAAACCCACTAAAAGTGGTTAAAAGTGCCGAAATAGCGGCTTTTTTGGTGTCGTATTGATGATTGAGAGAACATGGGCGAAAAAATGAGGCAAATTTATAAAAAATCACGTTGTTTGTGAGTTGCGAGGGGTGTTTTGTGGATTATGCAAAAGTCTCATTATTTTTTAAAATTAGACTGATTTTGAATTAACCGACAGCCCCTATAGGTCTATCGGAATCGACCTAATATCACCGCTTTGCTGACTTATTCATCTGCAAACCCAAATCCCGCAGCTGTATCTTATCAATCTGGTTGGGCGATTCGGTCAATAAGCAGGACGCTTTTTTGGTTTTCGGAAAGGCAATGACCCTCGTATGGCCAACCGAGTTATGGTCTCAATCTATGAGGCCCTCTGTAAAGATAGGTAACTTCTCGGACATTGTTGAGCTTCAGAAGCGTCATTAATAACCTAGTTAGACCCATCCCTATTCCTCCATGAGGGGGGCAGCCATATTTGAAGAAGTTAAAATAATCTTCAAGCGGATCAAATGAATAACCTTTTTCCGTTGCCTGTTTTTTCAAGATATCTATGCGGTGTTCACGTTGGGCACCTGTCGTTATCTCCAATCCTTGACATAGTAGGTCAAAGCTTTTTGTTTTCATAGGATCATCTTCATATCTCATGTGATAAAAAGGTCGAACATTTGTAGGGTAATCAGTGATAAACACAAATCGGTGACCATATTTTTTTTCCACATGCGCACATATTTTCCTTTCTCCCTCAGGATCAAGGTCTGATTTATGAGAAATTATGTAGCCTTCTTTTTTCAATATCCCTCTTGCCTCACACAATGTTATTTTGGGGAATGGTATTGACGGAATTATTACATCAACGTTGAACACATCACGAATTCTTTCTCCATATTGTTCTTGTATTTTTGTTATGACATATTGCAACCATCTTTCTTCTAGTTCCATAACATCATAATGCGATTCAATCCATGATATTTCCATATCGATAGATGTGAATTCAGTATCATGCCTTGATGTAAAAGATGGGTTAGCCCTATATACTGGACCAATTTCAAAAATACGTTCAAATCCTGCGGCCATAGCCATTTGTTTATAAAACTGTGGTGATTGTGCAAGATAAGCTGTTTTTTCACTAAAATAGTCAAGGGAAAACAGTTCGCTTCCAGATTCGCTAGCAGTCCCCATTAATTTTGGAGAATGAATCTCAATGAAGGATTCTTTATCCCAATAATCCCTCATAGCTTTTTCCATAGCGGTTTGAACTTGGAAAATCAGCATGTTTTCATCTCTTCTTAAATCCACCCACCTGTAATCCATCCTTTTATCTAACGAAGATTCTTCTGTTACTGGAAGCGCGTCCGCTATATTATGAACGTCAATTTTTTCGATTTGAATTTCTACTCCACCTAGTTTCACTTGAGGGGCAGAAACCACGCTCCCTGTTATAGTAACCACTGATCCTTCAGTAAGTGCTGAAATGTTTTCAGCCTGCTCTGGATTTTCTTGTTTTTCGTGAATCGACTGAACAAATCCTGTGCTATCCTTGATTATCAAAAATTGCATTTTCTTTTGATCTCTTAATACCGACACAAACCCGCTTGTCTTCACTTTGGAGCCTACATTTTCAGCAACTTGTTGCACACTAACTCTATTCATTTTAATTTAATATCCTGTTTATTGCGTTTAAGGTTTTATGTTTCTTCTAAAAATTCTTGGAAAGGGAACAGCATCTCGTACATGAGGAATATTTAGCATCCACCTGACGAGACGTTCAACCCCCATACCAAACGCAATGTGTGGCACACTGCCAATTTGATGAACTTCACGTATAAAATCATACCTCTCGTCACTCATTTTGTTTTTCTCATTCATTCTCTCAACCAACATTGAATAGTCATGGATTTTTTCTGCGACTCCAAGCAATTCGCCATACCCATTGCTTGAAATTAGGTCAGCTGTAACAGTAATGCATTCATCCAAACTATCAATTACATACGGAAATGGTTCAATGCTTCTTGGGATACCTGTAACCCAGAAAGCCCCATTAATATAATTAGTCAGCCCTTAAAAACCGACTTAACAAGTAAAAATATATTTCAAGCTGCCGCTCAGCGAACGTGAATCAACCTTGAATCAAATGGACCAAGGGATTTTTACCAAAAATATGGACAAAACGCGCTTTTTTAAGCCATAAATAGCAGACGTGACAAAAAACCAGCCACTTTCTCAAATTCCAGGCACAAGCAGCCATTAAAGCATTGATTTCATCGCCAACTTGTCCTTTAAGCCTGTTTCTGGATAACCTAAAATCGGATTTCAAATGCCCAATAATGGGTTCTATGGCAGCCCGTCGCTTACACAATTTGCGTTTTTTATCTCTTTGATAACGATTGTCTTTTTTCAGAGCTTTGCTGGGCAAGATAATGGCAGTATCGCCCACTTGTTTAACCCCACAATAGCCTCTGTCGCAGACCGCTTGTTTGATGGGTTTTGTTCTGTTGCTATTGGCTTGTTTTATCGCATCGGGTAGGGTTTTTGCATCATGCTGGTTTTTCTTATGGCTGACAACGCCGACAATGATGTTACTGTCTTTGGCCGAGACGATGGATACTTTGTTGCCGTATTCATAGCGTTTGTGGTCTTTGCCTTTGCCAATCGCATAAGCATGGGGCTCGTGCAGGGAATAAATTTTATTTTTGTCTTTGGGTTGTTGTGCCAACACCCGTTGATAGAGCAAGAAGTCTGGTTGATAGGTTTCAAGCAGTCCGTGTTGGGGTAGTTTTCTTTGTAGTTCTCGGATTAGAATATGGGCAATCGTTCGCAATCGTTTCAATGCCTTTTTAGCGGATGCGCGCTTTTTAACATGGCGGAAGTGGCGAATGCGTAAGCGGCAGTTTTTAACTTCTTTTACGAAGGTTCTGCGTTGTTTGATGCCATGTTTTTTCGCCAATTTGTTGAGACGGTTGATAATTTTGATGGCTAGTTTAGAATCAGTCGGATAGGTGATGTTTTTTTCCTGTACGGTGGTGTCAATCAAAACAGTGTTTTCATTGGCTTTTTTGCCGTGCAACATCACACTCATCTTAAAAATGAGTTCAAAACCGGCGACACCGATTCTGTTTCTAAAATGCACCAGTTCGGTTGCATTGCAAGGACCGTTTGGGGTGTAGGTTGGATAGCCGCAGAAGTATTGATAATACGGATTACGCTTGAACTGTAAGACCACATTCTCATCGGACAGGTTTTCCAGTTGTTTGAGTATCAGCAACCCGACCATTAAGCGTATTGGTTTTGAGGGTCTGCCGTTATCGTGGCAATAGTGTTTGCTAAATGCATCCTCGAAGACCTTCCAGTCGATGACGTTGGCTAATTGGATTAAAGGGTCTCGTGGGTCTAATTGAGAGAACAATTCGGTGTGAAACAGATTTTGTTGCCCTGTGTTTGGGGTAGATGGAGTCAGCATAATTTTTTAACTAAAACGACCAGAAAACAACGGTTATTCTAACATAAAGCGGTTGATTTGGTTAATGGTTTTGTTTGTTTTATTGATATAAATCAAACTGTTTAGATGTTTTTAAGGGCTGACTAATTAGATAATACTTTCTCATCTTTTGAGCTTAACCCTTTTCCAAATTTAATATCTGAGCCTTTACCTTGCAAGTGTTTCACTGCGTCTCTATATGTAATTCTCTCGAAAGGTGAATTGATACCATCAACACACATTGTTGTATTTAGAGTTGAAAAAATATCCTGACATTCGTTAGAACACTTTCTCGTCACATATTCTATAATACTTTCTACAATCTTAACAATATCCTCTATATCTCCCCAAGCTACTTCTGCTTTTATATGCCAATATTCCATTAAGCTGTCTCTTGCTCTTCGATTCTTCACCTCGAAAACTAGGACCAATATTATATACTCGCTCAAGTGCATATACTGATGCCTCTAAATAGTACCCTACACATTGGGTTAGATATACATCCTCGCCATGAACATTAATCGGCATAGCCGATGAATCGTCATACAAAGACACGGGCGTTAAGATTGGAGCATCGACAGAAATAAAGCCATTACTATGAAACCATTCCCTAGCGGATATATTCTAAGGTGAGACCTTTGCATAAATCTACCCAGGGCAGCGTTAAAATGGTGAAAAGATGTTCATTCACTAAACGCTTGAGCACTAAACCATGAGGATACCGTCAAATGTCTTGGAAACAAACTGCCCAATACTCGTTCGCAGATGCCCTTCTAATTGAGCATAAGTCATTGTCCAAACTAGATGATGTGCATGAAATTATCGATTGGAAACAGATCGAAAAAACGCTCAGCCATCTTTATGCCTCCAAGTGCGGTGTGCCAGCACTTGTGCCCTTTGGGTATGCCCACCTTTGATGATGTTTAAGATACTGATTTTACAGGTGTGGTATAACTGTAAGCGATGAAGCCTTAGAATAACAGATAGCCCGAGATTTAATGTTCCGCCGGTTTATTGGTTTGAGTCTCAGTGATGCAGTACCCGATCATTCCACTATTTGGCGGTTTAGGAACTTATTACACACCGAAAATCTGCTTGATTCTTTATTGGTGCAGATCAATCATCATCTCGCTAAAAACAGTCTTATTGTTGCCACAGGATCGGTCAATATTATCGATGCGACTGTGATTGAGGCGAAGCAATGCCGTTCTAAAAAGAACAAACAAGGCACAATACCCAAGACCGGAAGCGGCATGGAACGTGAAAACGGCATCCGATGGCAGGCGTAAAAGTACCTACGGATTTAAGCTGCACGCCAATACCGATGAAGATGGTTATCAAGAAAATGACCTATACGCCTGGCAATGCGCATGATTCATTGCATAATTTTGGGGAGTTTGAACATCTGTTAGGCGATAGGCACGGACAAGTTTACGCAGACAGTGCCTATACCCACAGGGCACAAGTGCCAACAAAGACAATGACGAGAAACTGGGTAAAGAAAACAATAGAATCCTGCACCGAGCTTATCGCAACACACCATTAACGGAGCAACAAAAAGCACTGAATAAAATATATAGCAGTGTCCGCTATGTGGTTGAACGCACCTTTGGTTTGCTCAAACTGCATCACGGATTAGGCAAGGCAGATACATGGGGTTAGCCAGAAACAAAACCCGTGCACATCTGCCATAACCTTAAAACTGGGATGAATATTTTCAAAGAACTGCAACGTTTAAAGGAGAGTTGCACCTAAATGGGCAATAAAACAGATTAAAACCCACTAAAAGCGGTTAAAAGTGCCGAAATAGAGGCTTTTTTGGTGTCGTATTGATGATTGAGAGAACATGGGCGAAAAAATGAGGCAAATTTATAAAAAATCACGTTGTTTGTGAGTTGCGAGGGGTGTTTTGTGGATTATGCAAAAGTCTCATTTTTTTATACCACGCGACAAATTTGCCTAAACCGCTCACAATATCTGTTGTTGGTTTGAAGTCGAAATGTGCTTCCAAGCGTTGCAGGTCGGCGTTGGTTGCCTCAAAAATGAAAAATTGCCCTGTGATTGCGATCGATTGTGTTGCAAATGATGTAGCCGTGCTTGTTTCAGGCTGACTTCGTAGTAATCATTTCGATTGTTGATGACGACCACCGTGTCGCCATGCACGAGTAATTGTGCTGCAATGACTGCACCGATAAATCCAGCACCACCCGTAATGAGTATTTTCATCTAATTTATGTTGACGAATACTGCCACAAACTATTTCAAGTTATGGCATCTACTCCAGTTTGCGTTTAGCTAAGACGATTTGCCAGTGCTGATCGCCGAGCGATCGAGTTACCCGAAAGCCGTGTTCGAGTTCACCGTGCGACTCCGATACCAAATCCAATGCAAGCGTTTCTGCCACAATATAATCACGGTGCTGTTGTAATGCTTCGTGGACTTGCGCGCTTCCCCCAACACTCAACATGATTCGATCCGAAATCTCCAATTCGGCAGATTTGCGCGCATCTTGCACGCTACGCACCAATTCGCGGGCAATGCCTTCAATAACCAAGTTGTGGTTAAGCGATGTGTCCAAGGCAACCAAACAACCGTCCGCACTACTCGATGCGTATCCTTGCGCCGATGACGTATGTACCTGAATGTCTTCGGCTTCAAATTCGAGGACGCACCCATCAACTTCAAGTTCAAAATTGTTGCCCGCCTGCACCTGACGAACAATGAGCGCACTATCCGCACGAGCAAGCGCGGCTTTGATGGCGGGCATCTGTTTGCCGTAACGTCGCCCCAATCTTGGAAAGTTAGGGCTAATCGTAAAACGAACCAATTCGGCATCAGAGTCGATAAATTCTACGGTTTTGACATTTAACTCTTCCTGAATTTGATGAATATGCTTGTTCACGGCAACCCGAGTGGCTTCGTCGGTAACGCATATCAAAATACGCGATAACGGTTGACGCACTCGCACCCGACTCTGTTCACGCGCGGCACGTCCCAAACCAACGATGGCTTGCACTACATCCATTTCAAATACCAACTGCGGGTTAAGACGGGTAGAGTCGATGGTCGGCCATTGCGACATATGAACACTTGGTTTGGCACCGTCCTCACAGTGCGATAAATTTTGATAAATCACCTCACTCAGAAACGGCATAAAAGGGGCGATGATACGCTGTATAATATCCAAACATTCGTACAGGGTTAGATAAGCCGATTGCTTGTCATCGCCGTCATCACTCTTCCAAAATCGACGGCGATTCCTGCGTACATACCAGTTGCTGAGCTGATTTACCAATTTCTCAATTGCCTGTCCAGCAGCGAACGCATCGTAATTATCCAATCTGTCAGTGACTGTTTTCACGGTTTGATGTGCCAATGCTAGAATCCATTGATCAATTTCCGGACGTAAATCACCAGCAATATCACGCTTCAAATCCACTGCATCCAGCCGTGCATAAAGCACAAAAAACGAATAGGTATTCCACAGAGTATTGACGAAACTAGCAGCGACTTCCCGGACAATATCCACCGAGATTCTTTTTTGGGCATCAGGTGCGGTACGCCCGAGAAACAACCAGCGCAATGCGTCCACGCCAATGCTGTCAAACACATCGTATGGATTGATGATATTGCCCTGCGACTTGGACATTTTCTTGCCATGTTGGTCAACAATATGACTCAGACAGATGCAATTTTTATATGCCACGCTGTCATCAACCAAGGCGGCAATGGCATGTAGCGTATAAAACCATCCCCGCGTTTGATCAATCGCTTCGCAAATATAATCGGCCGGAAAATGTTTAGCGAATGTTTCCTGATTCTCGAACGGGTAATGCCACTGTGCATAAGTCATGGCACCCGAATCAAACCAGCAATCAATCACTTCTGGCACACGGCGATATTCGCGCCCCGCTTTAGTGAATGTTATCTCATCAATTTGTGGGCGATGCAAATCCACATCCGCCAGCGAGCGACCGCTCAACTGTTCCAGTTCCTGCACTGAGCCGATGCAAATAAAATCACCTTCGCCATCACTCCATAGCGGCAATGGCGTACCCCAGAAACGCTCGCGTGACAATGCCCAGTCGACATTATTCTCCAGCCAATTCCCAAACCGTCCATCGCGAATCGTATCGGGCACCCAGTTTATGGTTTTATTAAGGGCAACCATGCGATCTTTGATGGCGGTGGTGTTGATGTACCATGCTTCTTTAGCATAGTAAATGAGCGGGTCACCGGTGCGCCAACCAAACGGATAATTGTGCAACGTTTTTTCATTGCGAAACATCAAGCCGCGTTCGGTGAGCAGGTTATTGATAATCGGGTCGGCATCTTTGAAAAACAAACCAGCGACCGGCGTTACCTCATTCTTAAAACAACCATCCAGTCCAACACCATGCACCACCGGCACACCTTCGCTCTTCGCCAATTCCAAATCATCAACGCCATAGGCAGGCGCAACATGAACGATTCCTGTACCGTCTTCGGTGCTGACAAAATCTGCCGCAACCACACGGAAACAATCGTCCGAATCGACCTCCATATAATCAAATAAACGTCGATAACGGATGCTAACCAGTGCCGAACCTTTGACTATTTTTATAATTTCATAAGATTGCTCAGAAAAATACGCATCTACTCGGGATGTGGCGAGAATGAACGTTTCATTATTACACCGCACATAGGCATAGTCGATATCCGCACCTACGGCAACCAGCAGATTAGAAGGTAGCGTCCAAGGCGTCGTAGTCCACACTAAAAATGCAGTTTGTTCATCTTGTGCGTCATCTGCCAGCAAAAAGCGCACCGTAATTGACGGGTCTTCGACTTCTTTATAACCCTGAGCAACCTCGTGAGATGACAATGTTGCACCGATTCGCGGGTCATAGGGCACCACTTTATACCCCTTATACATCAACCCCTTATCCCAGATGCGTTTTAACAAATTCCAAGTTGACTCGATATACGCATTGTCGAGCGTATAATAGGCCTGTTCAAGATTAACCCAATAACCCATGCGGCGGGTCATTTGCTCCCATTCCTCAATATAGGTCATCACCGATTGCCGACAACGGCGGGTAAATTCAGCAATGCCTATCTGACTTTCAATTTCTTTCTTGTCAAAAATACCGAGTTGCTTTTCGACTTCATGTTCAACCGGCAACCCATGTGTATCCCAGCCACCTTTGCGCGGCGCATAGTAGCCCTGCATGGTTTTGTATCGCGGATAAATATCTTTGAAGGAACGCGCCAACACATGATGGATGCCCGGCTTGCCATTCGCGGTTGGCGGTCCTTCGTTGAAACTAAAACGTGGCTTGCCTACGCTTTGTGCAATGGATTTCTCAAAAATAGCATGCGTCTCCCAAAACTTGAGAATAGACTGCTCCAGCTCCGGCCCATTATAGCGACCTTGTACTTCATCAAAAATGGTTGCTTTGCTAGACATCAAATATATTTCTCATTCAAATTTTAGAATTATAAAACTAGGGATAGTCATAACGGGGGACGGTGCAAAAATCCAATATTCGTCATTCCTAACCCCTCTTGCCCCCTTAATCAGGGGAGAATTGAGTGACAAGTCCCCCCTGACAAGGGGGATTTAAGGGGTTGGGTTTTCCGCCAGTGCGACCTAGCGATGGTTTCTTGCACAAGCTCACCCTGGTCAATCCAGAAAAATCAAAGGGCTAATAGTACCGCTAAGTAGCACAATATGAAACAATCTAAATCCATATCAATCCAAAATCCGATGTGCTGCTTCTAATAAAACGGCGCCATTCCGGGGGGGCGTGTTTTGAAACGTCTATGCGACCAAAAATATTGTGCGGGTGCATAGGCAATGAGTTTTTCAATGACTTTGTTCATATTTGTCGTGTCTTTGATGTCGTCTCCTGACGGATAATTTTCTAATGGTTTTTCTAATATTATTTCCAGCCCACAGCCCCATTTTCTCAATCTTGCCATACATGGAATGACTTGCGCATTCCCTAATCGCGCCATTTTGTTGAGTGTCGGATAGGTAGCAGTCGGTATCTCGAAAAAGGGCACAAATACACCGTGTTTCGGTCCGGGATCCTGGTCTGGCAGATAATAAAACGGAATACCACTACGAATCGTTTTGATGAGGTTTCTCATGGTTTCCTTCGAGCCGTAAATTCGATCGCCAAAGCGGGTTCGTTTTTGGTAGGTAAAGTGATTGATATAGGAGTTCTTGTGTTTTTGATACATGGTCGTTACCCGCATCTGACTGGAAAAACAAATACCAAGAAACTCAAGGGTTACAAAATGTGGTGCAAGCAGAATAATATTCTGCTGTTTCTCAATCAGCTCATCGAGGATTGCTTGGTTTCTAAAAACGATCAAGCGTTGGAATCTTTTAGCCGAGCACCACCAAGAAATTGCCATGACCATCACTCCGATTACCATGGCATGAAAATGAGTGCGTGCAAGCTGTTGAATTTTTTCAGCCGAGTAATCTGGAAAACAGGCTGTTAGATTGATTTTGGTAATACGTCTTCGGGAACCATAAAGCCAGTATACAATTTCACCGACACCGACACCGATAAAATAAAGTATCGGCAAAGGTAGAAAACTCAATATCCTGAGCAGAAACAGCAACAATATCTGCGGAATATTGTTTAACGAATAAAGATTGGGTGTCGATTTTTCGTTGCTATCGTGCATCATTGGATTATATTACGAGTTGCGTACAATGTGGACACCTGCATTGAACTATCTCACCGACCTATAAAATGTCGCCAAAAATCTGAAAGATGATTCAGATAATGATAGAATGGGTTGAGAATTCACCTTATTATAATTTGAACCGTACAAAACGTATAATAGTAAACATGCAGGACATGAAAGTGTGACCGAAAGTATTCATCTTACCTTTGAAATGGGGGCAGTGATGGCGATTCTGCTTTTGACCGTTTGCCTGTTTGCGTTTGAAATTGTTCGGGTTGATGTGGCGGCGGTATCGATCATGGTCTTAATTGGTTTAACGTCCTTGCTTCCGGATTATTCGGGCATGGTTTCTCCGCAGCAATTATTTAGCGGATTTTCCAGCAATGCGGTAATTTCAATCATTGCGGTCATGATTATCGGTGCTGGTCTCGACCGCACGGGCGTAATGGGCAAACTGGCGAACAAAATCCTTAAACTCGGCGGTAATACCGAACAACGGGTTATTATGATTCTGTCCAGTGTTGTGGGATTGATTTCCAGCTTCCTGCAAAACGTCGGGGCGGCAGCATTATTTTTGCCGGTGGTCAATCGGATTGCACGGCGTGGCAATCTTGCGATTTCGAGACTCCTCATGCCGATGGGCTTTTGTGCGATTTTGGGGGGTACGATAACGATGGTCGGGTCTAGCCCATTGATTTTGCTTAATGACTTGATTCAAAACTCTAACCAAGCATCCAACAGAGCGGTGGCAATAGAATCATTTGGCATGTTTTCGGTTACACCTGTAGGGCTCGTATTGTTGTTGTGTGGCGTTTCTTATTTTGCCTTTCTTGGGCGTTTTGTCTTGCCGATGATCACGGATAAACCGAGCGAGTCTGGTAATATGCTAAAATATCTTAGCGAAGTGTATGACATTGATGGTGATGTCTATGAATGTGTCGTTACCAAAAAAAGTCGCTTGATAGGACGCACACTTTCCGAGATTGATGCCGCAGGCAGAGCTGGCTGGATTGTAGCGATCAGAAATGGACATGAGTTGATAGTCGCACCACGCGGCGATACCGATTTTTGGGGTGGTAGCGAAATGGCAATTATGGGGCGTAGAGATGCGGTTTATGAATTTGCCAAAGAATACGCTTTGCATGTCAAAAATGAAATGGATGTATTTGCTGATATCCTCAGCTCAAGTAGCGCGGGCATTGCTGAGGTTGTTATCCCCCCTGATTCATCGGTCATCGGTAAATCGCTACGCGAAGTGGCATTAAGGCAACATTATGATGCGACCGTGCTATCTGTTTTTCGTGCCGATGATGTCATTGATGACGGCATTCCTGATTTGGTGCTTCAATCTGGTGACACGTTGGTCGTGCATATCAAATGGAGCAATCTGAGTTCAATTGTCGATGCTAGAAATGACTTTGTCGTGGTGACCGACTTTCCAAGAGAAGATGAGCGACCCGACAAACTGCGATTTGCAGTCGCCTTTCTTGTGTTGACGCTGTTTCTCATTATATTTACCGATATGCGCTTATCGATTGCCTTGATGACTGGTGCAGTGGGCATGATTCTAAGCGGCGTAATCAACATCGAAGAGGCTTACCAAGCGATTGGTTGGCAGAGCGTGTTTCTGCTTGCCAGTTTGATTCCGCTTGGCATTGCCGTTGAAAACAGCGGTACCGCTACTTGGATTGCACAGCAGGTTTTGCTTCATCTCGGTGACGTGCCCATCTGGATGTTGCAAACAGCAATCGCGATACTGGCATCCTTATTTACGCTCATTATCTCCAATGTTGGAGCAACCGTATTGTTGGTTCCATTAGCAATCAACATCGCCCTCGGAGTCGGTGCCAACCCGGCCGTATTTGCACTGACTGTTGCACTTGCCACCTCTAACTCATTTCTCATTCCGACTCATCAGGTGAATGCCTTGATAATGGGGCCCGGAGGCTATCAGGTCGCTGACTTTATCAAGGCGGGTAGCATCATGACTATCATGTTTATTGTTATTGTCGTAACCATGTTGAACACGTTTTATTTATAGTACGTTCTGATGCTTTCAAAACTAAAAAACATGCAACCACTCAAATTATTTTTGCTGATAACCGGCATCTACAGCATCGCTGTGGTTATGCCTGGTACTACACTCCATGCGCATCATCTGCTCCCCGAACACCAATTAGAATGCAGTGCCAGCTTCCCATGCCCACAAGAATTAAGGCGCAGAATTGATTTCTGGATACAGGTTTTTAAGGGCTGGGACAAGCAAACTGCCGTCTTTCACAATCCCAATATCCCTGAACAGGTGTATTCTGTTATCACTAGCAACAAAGGCTGTGGCAAATCCAAAACAGTAAGCCGAGAACGAAAAAGATTAAAAAAGGCACTGTATCATGTTGCAGCGAAAATTGAATCGGGGAGTCCACTCGAATCGGCAGAAGAAATTCATTTGGCAGACTTATTATCGACACAAACGCCACAACAAATTCGACATTCCAGCACCACAATTCGTTGCCAACGCGGTGTAAAGGACAATTTTTTGCTCGCCTTACAACGATTTAATCGTTATAAATATCTGGTCGATACCATCTTGGAGCAACACAAACTACCATCAGAAATACGCTATTTACCATTCGTGGAGTCTTCCTACAACCCGACAGCTTATTCCAAAGCAGGTGCAGCGGGTATGTGGCAAATTATGCCGAAAACAGCACGAACTCTAGGGCTGGAATTAAATGCGACTATTGATGAAAGACTAGACCCGGAGGCGGCAACCCGTGCCGCTGCTAGATATTTAACGAATGCCAGAGACTCGCTCACCAAGTTGGCAAAATCCATCAATCCCGAGATTGCCGACCACGAAATAAACCCCTTTGTCATCACCTCCTATAATTATGGTGTAAATGGGATGCGTCGAGCAATTACGCAGATACAGCCAGACTATCTACAGGTATTGAAAAAGTACAAGTCGTCTGGGTTCCGAGTTGCGGTAAAAAACTTTTATGCCAGTTTTATAGCAGCGCGGCATGTCGCCTTAAATAGTCAGCAATATTTTGGTGCGATTGCTCAAGACAAGGTGCTTGAATACCACACCTTGACGCTCGAACATGCCACATCTTTGAGCCGCATAAAATCCGTTTTTAAGGTAACCGAAAACGAGCTAAAACCAATTAATTTGGGACTAACCCGATTTATATGGAATGGCTGGCGTATGATTCCATCCGGCTACCAGTTAAAACTGCCGCCATCGAAGCACGACAACAAATATAAAGCGGCTATTGCCCAATTAGCCGCCATGCCACCAGAAAAAAGGTCACTCGCAAGCGGTCATTACACCGTTCGTAGAGGCGACACCGCTTGCGGCATTGCCAGAGCATTAAAGGTGAATTGTCGTACCTTAATCAATAGCAACCGACTTGGCAGAAAAGCCATCGTTAGAATTGGACAAAAACTATCGATACCGGGTGCGTTAATTGTGGTTGCGGATACGAGTGGTCAAGGGGTTACACAGGTAATCAAATCGAGTCAACAACAAATCGGCGCAATGTACCGAGTTAAGCGTGGCGATACTGCCTGTGGAATTGCTCGGCAATTTAATGTTGGTTGCCGAGAATTGATTAGCATCAATCGGTTAGGTCGAAAAGCGACCATCTATGTCGGGCAGCAACTATCTATTCCGGGGGCAGCTGCTAAAGCACCCAATCAAATCGCGAATCTGGACGAAAACAAGATGTATATCGTGCGTGCCGGCGATTACGCCTGCTCCATAGCGACACGTTTTTTGGTTAATTGCAATACATTCCGGCGATTAAACAATCTAAATCGAAAAGCCACTATTTTCCCTGGTCAAAAACTACATGTGCCGGGGCTAGGCATTCCAGACACCACAGCAACAGCAGCACAACTGGCAAAAGCGGATTTGGAAACCGCCATCGCGGCTACGGTTGCCACCACGACCATTGCCGAAAGCTCTGAACCTGAACTCGCCACTCAGGCAACACCTTATTCCGGATTATCGAATTTACTGGATACACTGCCAGATTTAAGTATTTCTATTTCCGGAGTGCCCGAACAACCAATATACCAAATCCAGGTTGAAACCGATGAAACATTAGGTCACTACGCTGATTGGCTGGGTATGAGATCGACCAAAGTACTTAGAAGGTTAAACAAACTGTCCTATAAACAGACTTTACCCATAGGCAGAACACTGAAACTGCCCGCCATTTCGGGCAATCAAGTCATCACCTTTGAGCGCAAACGTAGCGAATATCATCAGGTACTCAGTGAGTCATTAAAAGAACATTATTCGCTGGTTGGAATCGAAAAATATACCGTTCAGCAAGGCGATTCGGTCTGGTTAATCTCCAATCAATCTGGATTTCCGCTGTGGTTGCTATATCGGCTCAATCCAGATTTGAAACATGTCAACATACAAATCGGACAAGTCATTTTATTGCCAAAGCTACATGCAAGATAAGCGGAATGAGGGAGTTTATACTTATAAATGACCGATTGTGACCGCTTTTGACGCTGCTAGAAGAAGAAAAAACTATCGTGCAAAGCACAATTTAGCGCATTGGTAAGCTCGGGTCGTTGCCCCATTCCGACCAAGAGCCGGCATAGCCACGCACATGCTCAAAACCTAACGCTTTGAGCATCACGAAGCTGTGGGAGGAGCGTTGGTGTGTTTGACAGTGGACAATAATCTCATCCTCTTTGTAAAAACCTTTGTCGGCGAGCAACGCTAACAATTCGGGTGCCGGTTTGAATCGGCGACTGTTGGTTGCCTCAATAGTGTCAAGCCAGTTCAGGTTTATTGCGTTGGGAATGTGTCCTTTCCGTAGCGAAGCTGATTTGAAGCCGTTGTATTCTTCTGGCGAACGCGCATCGAGGATTTTGATATTTGGATTGCTTAATGACTGCAAAACATAGTTGCGGTCGGCATAAACTGCTGGATTGATGACAACTTCAAAGCTACCAATCGCCGCCGTGTTTAATGCCGTTTGTATCGAGAAACCCGCATCTACCCAAGCGGTCATTCCCCCATTGAGCAATGAATATCCCGTGTGACCGGCGACTTCCAATACCCACAATAATCGACAGGCGTTGACATTATTCGCATGGTCATAGGCAACCACATAGCTATCGCTGCTTATCCCCAAAGAACGAAGCGTTTGTTCAAGATTCTCTCGACTGGGTAACAGCCCGGGGGCAAGCGGCATTCCCAGCCGAAGTTGAGCGACATCCAGCGTCAATGCACCCGGAATATGTCCTTGTTGATATTCCGTTGCGCTGCCTAGATCGACAATCACCAAATTATCTGCCGTCAACTCGGCTAACAGTTGATTCGCTTCTGTGATATAAGATAACATGAATGCCATCAATGATTGATTACGAATGTCTCACTTTTACAGGAAACTAGCCAATAGCTGGAAGCGACAGAATTCACTGCTGTGCGTTGGTCTTGACCCTGATGTTGACAGATTGCCCACCACCATTAGAAAGGAAAAACACCCGCTTTACAAGTTTAACAAAGAAATTATTGATGCCACCGCGCCGTGGGTATGCGCCTATAAGCCACAGATAGCGTATTATTCAGCAGTCGGGGCAGAAATTCAATTGGAGAAAACCATCCACTACATCCGTGCTGAATATCCCGATATACCCGTGATTCTGGATGCCAAGCGTGGCGATATTGGTGCCACCGCACGGATGTATGCAAGGGAAGCGTTTGAGCGCTATCAAGCCGATGCGGTAACGGTCAATCCTTATATGGGCGGGGATACACTCGAGCCGTTTCTGTGCTTTGAGAATCACGGAGTCATCATATTGTGCCGAACATCCAACCCGGGTTCAGGTGATTTTCAACAGCTTGTCAGTGGCGACAAAACACTCTGCCAACATGTTGCTCATCGAGCAGCATCACAATGGAATAAAAATAATAATATTGCTCTAGTGGTCGGTGCAACCTATCCACAAGCCATTAAAGAAGTACGACAAATTACGGCAGATATGCCGCTATTGATACCCGGCATTGGGACACAGGGCGGCGACATGAAAGAGATACTACAAAACGGTCTAACCGCAGAAAAAACCGGACTCATCATCAATGTATCCAGAGCGGTGATATTCGCCGCTGATGCCGATTTTGCAACCGCTACTGCCAACCAAGCACACTCCCTATGTCAAGCAATCAATCACGTCCGCTTTCAATGCTAATCGCATCTCATCATTACCATTAACAGACGCTGATGTCACAAAACCGGTCAACCCACCATGTCGGTTTATTGGTCACCTGTTTGGTTGATTTATTTCGTCCGCAGGTCGGATTTGCGGCAGCACATTTAATTACGCAATGTGGATGCACTGTTTCAGTACCACAGCAAAGTTGTTGTGGTCAACCAGCATATAATAGTGGCGATGATTCAAAGGCACGGATTTTAGCAACCAATCTGATTACCGAATTTGAGAATTTTGATTATGTTGTTGCACCCTCTGGTTCTTGTGCGGCTATGATTAAAGCCTATCCAACACTCTTGATCGATACTTCACACTGGCATGAACGTGCCCAAAATTTAGCCAACAAAACGTATGAACTTTCTCAGTTTCTGGTTGATGTCATGCACTCAAAACCGCCAACAAAACCGACTCATTTTTCGCACAATAAAAAAATTACCTACCACGATTCCTGCTCTGGATTACGCGAGTTGGGGATTCGTTCTCAACCGCGAGAACTGTTAAGTCAATGTGGCGGAATCAATATTGATGAAATGAATAACGCTGAAATTTGCTGTGGGTTTGGCGGCACTTTCTGTATCAAATACCCCGAAATATCCACCCGTTTGGTGGACAATAAAATTTCTGGGATTGATGACACTAAGGCAGATATTGTACTTGGAGGCGATCTCGGATGCTTAATGAATATAGCTGGACGTTTAAGCCGATGCGGTAAACAAACCCAAGTGTTTCATTTTGCTGAATGGCTACTGGATGAAGAAGCGGATACTGCCATCGCACAACCACCGACCAACAAGACATAAGGACCCGCAAAAATGGAAGTCTCGTCACAACATTTTAAGTCGGCATCGAAAGCCGCTCTGCTGAATGCTGATTTGCGTGCCGCACTGAACCGAGCAGAGGATGGGTTTGTTGCCAGCCGAAAAAATGTGGTTGCCAAGCTCAATAATTTTGAAAATTATCGAACATACGGACAACAGGTTAAAGACCACACTCTGAAACACCTGGATTATTACCTCATCCAATTTGAACGCAATGTCGTAGCAAGTGGCGGACATGTTCATTGGGCGGTCAACGGCGAACAAGCAAATAAAATCATTCTGGATATTTGTGCGCGTACCCAGTCGCACAAAATAACTAAAGGGAAATCGATGGTTTCGGAGGAAGCTGCCACCAATGAGTCACTACAAGCACAAGGCTATGAGGTCATCGAAACCGACTTGGGCGAGTATATTATTCAACTGGCTAACGAATATCCGAGTCATATCATCGCACCAGCCGTGCATAAATCAAAACAAAATGTCACCGATCTATTTTATAAACACCATTCCAAACTCGGTTATCACCAAGTTACCGAATCAGAAGATATTGTCGATCAAGCAAGACAGATACTGCGCGAACATTTTTGCAGTGCCGATGTGGGCATCACCGGCGCAAATTTTCTGGTCGCGGATACTGGCTCGGCAGTGATTGTAACCAACGAAGGAAATGGTGATTTGACCGCCTCTTTACCCCGCGTGCACATCATTACTGCGGGTATCGAAAAAGTCATTCCCAACATGCTCTCGCTCGGCGGGTTTCTGCGCTTGCTAGGTCGTAGTGCAACCGGTCAGGTTATGAGCGTTTACACAACCTTGTTTAACGGGCCACGGCGCAAAGATGATTTGGACGGTCCCGATGAATTCCATGTCGTACTACTGGACAATGGTCGCTCTGAAATATTAAACGGCACATATCAGAACATCTTGCGTTGTATCCGCTGTGGTGCCTGCTTGAACCATTGTCCAGTCTATACCAATATTGGCGGTCATGCCTATGGCTGGGTTTATCCGGGTCCCGTAGGCTCGGTGCTAACACCACTATTAGTCGGGCAAACAAAGGCGATGCACCTACCCAATGCATGCACCTTAAATGGTCGTTGTCAAACGGTTTGTCCAGTCAAAATTCCCCTGCCATCCTTACTGCGTCAACACCGTGCCGACTTGACACAAATGGGCGCAATTTCACGACTACAAAAACTCGGATTTTGGTGTTGGTATTTGTTGGCAAGCCGACCAAAACGATATTGTCAAATGACCCATATGTTGATTCGTATTTTGGCAACGTGCCAATCCCTAAAAACCGTTACCACACGAGGGCGGTTTCGATGGCTACCATTAGCCCGAGCATGGACGGCAACGCGAGATTTCCCGTCCCCGGCCAAATCGACTTTTCAGCAACTATGGAAAACCGCTGAGCGCGAAAAAGCGGTCGGCAAAAAAACATCATTTTGAAGCGGATAATTTACTGACAACTGCTAACTTTAATAACCATGAACGCCCGCGCAACCATATTGGCAAAAATCCGCGCTAAAATCGCTTCATCAGAGGCTGGATATGATGGCTTGACACCCGATTGTCCGCCCGATTTTTTTATTCAACTCCCGCAACCAGATTACGGATTTGATATTGAAGCCAACAAAACCGACCGATTTATAGACATGCTTGAACAAGTGCATGGAAGTACAGAGCGACTGACTCGGTTAGACGGTGTTCCGAATGCCGTGTCCCGTTACCTGACGAAGTCAGATGCCGAATTACACGCTGTTATCACTGCCGACAAAGTATTGACCCGATTGGATTGGTTAGACATGATGATTGAACCCAAAGCGGCGACAACATCGACTCGCACTTCAATCACGTTGGCATTTGCTGGCATTGCCGAAACCGGCACCATTGTCATGCTGTCATCGCCCGAGTCATCGGTTACGCTCAATTTTCTACCCGATATTAATATTGTCGTGCTATTAGAATCCAGATTACTGGCGACTATGGATCAATTGTGGCAAAAAATAGAAACGCAACCAAGAGCAATCAATTTCATCACCGGTCCATCGAAAACGGGCGATATTGAACAAACCATCGTTTACGGTGCGCATGGTCCACGACAGTTTCATGTTATCGTTGTTGCAGTCGATTAACGGGGAATGGAAAATTAGGTTGGGGTGATTTGTGATGTGGCATTAGCCGACATCGATATCCACTTTAAACCCGCCTTTATCATTCAGTGTGAACAATCCATCGGTAACGGCGTAGCTCCAGCTTGCGCTACGGCGTAAGCCACCAAGCGGATACATGTGAACGCCAGCGATACCGCAATTGGGGTCACTGGTCTGGTAGTCTGCCAGCTCCGCCACTAATTTATCTGGGGTGTTGACGACCAGCAATTTAGTCACATTTTTAGCTTGTTTAGTGAGGAATTTCATTGACGCTCCAATGCCACAGGCTTTGGCATGTAACAACAATGTTTTTAATGTTGCCAAACCGGGTATGCCGATGTGGATAGGTAGTTTGTTGCCCTCTTGCTGTAACATTTTATCCCACGCGATGATAGGAGCGGCTTCAAAGGCGAATTGAGTAACCAGATACAGGCTCGCATCGGTTTTATTTTGAAACGCATTTTTCCACTCAAGTGCCGTAGCAATCGCCTCATCGGACATATCAGGGCTACCTTCAGGATGCCCAGCCAACGCAATCTGTTTGATACCATATTTGTCGAACAACCCAGAGTCTAGAAGTTGCATCGAATCGGTGTAGATTCCTACTGGGCTGTCAACCGCACCAGCAATACACAGAACCCGCTGTACGCCTGCCTCCCCAGTTACATGTGCAATATTTTCATTTAGCGTCTTTTGGTCGCGAATACTACGCGCTGCGAAATGCGGAACAGGGATAAAACCTTCAGCACGCAACCGCGCCGCAACCGCGACGGTATCATTAAAATCTGAACCGGGCAGAAAGGTAATATACACCACCGTCTCCGGACGAAGATACTCCCTAAAATCGGGCGTTTTCGCTGCCGCACCAGGGGTCGTTTCAGCGGTAAACCCCGTTAGAAATTGCTGAATCTTTTGTTTTGTTGGCATCGCTGTATCCATTAAGGATTGAAGCGGGGATTGTATCAATATCAATGAGTAATTAGCAATTATTGAAAGTTACCCAAATCCCCAGTTAGAGCAGTGCCAGCACTTCAGGGGGGCTTGTGAGTCCCCCTTGCAAGCCTTATGACTGGTCATTACCTCATAATATTGCCGAGAGGTTTACTTAAAAACCGTTGCTCGGCGCATTGTCAGTGCTAAATTGGTTATTTTGAACGAACCTGTCCTGCTTGAATTCACATAATGGACTGTCGGTTAATTCAACAAAAGCTTGGCTGTATTGGAGTCCTAACAAATTAGCGGTCGGCAAAAGAATGGAGGAAAACATCCGTATTAGCACTGAATCCATCTATCGTGGGCTTGTCGGTTAATAGCTTGAAAGTATGAGATAATACCCGAAATTCAAAACGGGTCTTATTTATGAGCAAACGCCAACAAAATATGCTGTTTATAGCACTAGACGATCTGGTGGTAGCAAACCACTCCTATCGTAAGCTTGATGCTTTATTGTCATTCGATGAGCGGGACAAACCTTACGTTAATCTCTAATTCGGCTAAAGGTCGCAAAGAAAAAGGGTCCGCATTCGGTCCTACGTGCACTGGTTTTGCAATTCATGGAAGGATATGAGCGACCGTGAAATGGAACGTTTTTTGCAGGAGAACACTTCTGGAAAATGGTTTTTTGAATTGGATTTAGGAGAGCAGTCCCCGGATCACAGTTACTTTGGTGATTTTCGGAAACGACTGGGCACAGAAAGCTTAATGGCGATTTTTAACCGTGTTCGTGAAGTTTTTACCTTTGTTGATGCCAGTCACTTGGTGAGTAAGCTGAACCTTCAACTTGGGACGAATATTTCCTTTTTCAGATAATAGATGGTTAAAACTCATGCGATTGCCCTGCCGATTAAGGTGTGGTAGTCGCTTTTAATCCCATCACAGCAAAACAATTGTCTAGGCGCAAAGACCGGCATATGAAAAAAACTCCGATTAAACGAGATAGCATAAATTGGCTATACAACCGTCAAAATTAGGAATAAATATCATCAAAAACGCCGTTCAAAGGCAATACGCATGAACGCATGACTATTGCCCTTGTTGTGTTGTGCGTTATGTTGCAGTCCCATGCGGGTCGTCAATGCACCGCCAGCGATGGATATGCCATATAAGGCTTCGGCATGTAGTGTGCGTGCGTTAGGAACCAGACTCACGGCACGGTTTTTATACTCCACTTGACCGTATTTGGTACGCCCGACCGGCAGGCGTAACTGTGCCTTGCCACGCTCGGCACGCAATGGTTGCGACAGGCGTAGTCCGAACCAATCATCCGCTTGCCAGAGCGATGTACGCACGGCACCGAGGCTAAACGCGCTGCTAACGATGGGGCTGACATCATGTAATAGACCAGATCCGGTCTGCGCTCGCGTACGCCCAAGATATGCCGATGCCAGTAGCTGCCAATGGTCATTCGTGCCGAGCGTCCAAGCCCCGTTGAGACCAGCAAAGGTAGTCGCCGCCGTGGTTTTGCCGAATGCGCCTTGCGTTTGTGCACCGAGGAAGCCAGCGCGCTCGCGTACCGCGCCGACCTGCAGCGACAGCCCGGTAGCCGAATGCTTGCGCTGCATCGTCATGCTCATCAATACGCCGATGCCGCGCTTGTCCCCCGAAGTTTGCTGGTCATCGAATTGTGGCGCACCGTGCATCAGTGCGAATCCGAAGCGTTTGCGCGTGGCATCAGATGAACGCCAGCCGATACCTGCGCCGTCGCGTACCAGCGACAAATACGGTGCGGCAAACGCCAGTGGGTCATTAAAACGACTGCCTAAGCCGTATGCCATGCCGTTCGTGCCGGACACATCAGCGTGCGGATTGGCGGACGAATAATCATACAAACCGAGTCCCTGACCGCCATGCTGGCGATAGGATACCCACCAACCATCCGCGAAAGCAAGCCGTGCATCTGTTACCGCACCGTGCTCCACCGTTAGCGACAAACCCGCACCATTGTTCGCGTTATGGTGTTGTCGTGCGCGTCGATAAGGTGCTACCAGCACCCGCTGGCGTTGCTTGTTAGCAATATTGGATGCCCGCTTCGCCCGCTTCGGCTGTGTTACCCAAGTTGCCGCCGATTGAAAAAAGGGTGCATCGAGGGCATCAAAACCAGCGACTTCCACATCCGCCAACTGGCGTTGTAACGAGGCACCAAAAGCACCGCTCGACAGGGCAATCGCATTCTCAACAAACGGTCGGCTATTGGGGTCATTGGACAAGCCCGTCATCACCGTCCCGACCGGTGCAGTCGCCGCATCCAGATCGACCAACCCATGTCCGTAAATATCGGAGTCGGCATAAATCCCCGTACGATTGGCGGTGGCAAGCAGGCGATTGACCAATTCGGTGTTGCCGAGCTGTCCACGAAAATATTGGCGTAACAGTGCGAGCGAGCCACTAACCAGCGGTGCGGCAAAAGAAGTGCCGTCGCCGCCAACATAGTAAAAATCGTCGCCATCGCTATAGGCAGAGACGATGTCGGAGCCCGGCGCGGCAAGACAGAATGCTTTGGCAATGCCACAACGATTCGAGTAGCTGGCGATGCTACCATCCTGATCTAACGCCGCTACAGCCAGCACATGGCTTTGTAGCTCAGGGAAGTATGCGCCCAACCCTGATAATACCTCTGGCGAATCAAACGGGGCTGGATCGCCGTTTTCATAACGAGTACCACCGGCATTCCCCGCAGCCCAAACGAGAATTGTTTTATCGGCATCTAGGATAATCTTTTGCGCCAGTGTGCCGGCGGTATGTGCGAAACGGCTTCGAATTTCTCCGCGGTCATATCCTGAAATCACGCCGTTAAACCCAAAACTCAGATTAACAATAGCGGCACCAGCGGTTTTTGCCCTCCTAATAATATTTCTGTAAAACAACGGACGACCACGGTCGTTCGACTCAGAGTAATTTTCCAGTCTGAAGGGACGATAAATGCCATCGGAGGTTCGGAGTCGGATCGCTGTGAAATGCACACTGGCATCGAAAGCCACCCCGTGCATATTCAAGCCGGAGCCACCATCACGATTACCGGCCGCCAATGCGGACACAAAAGTACCGTGAAACTTGTTGGCGTTGTTTGGAACATAGCCTAATTGGGTTAGCAGAGTAACTTTGTTACCATTGCCACGGGAAAACTCCCTATGGGTCTCCCTAATACCGCTGTCCACAATGGCAATAGTCTCTCCAGTACCCGTGGCACCGCGGGCATAGGCAGCCGCAGCATTTATCCTAGCAAGGTGTGTGTCGATTCCTTTAACAGACGGATCGGAGTTCAGAAACCAACCTACTGTGTATTCATCATTCGCTTCAAAGCGATCTTTTTTACTGACGTAATCAGCGGGGTCGGGATGGTTAAGAACGTTGGCAGTCGGCGCGCTACGCGGCACAAAACCACAAGCGGTCAGCAGGAACAAAAACAACATACATAAAGGAAAGAATTTAGCGATGCTGTCCACCCGCTGTGTGGTGGTGCGTATGTTGTGTGGGGGGGGTAACTATAATGTTTTTTAATGATACTTACGAAAAGTAATGGTTTCATTAGGGCTGCCTCCGGGTGATTTATAAGTTGTAGTGGAATACCGAGTGTAGCATGTCAGCCATTAAAAACCACAATCCAAGCAAAAATCTGTTCCAAACGACCGCTCAGCAAACGTGAATTAAACGGTTCAATGGTTTTTACCAAGAAATGAACAAAAACGCACTTTTTAAGGACACCTCTACTAAGCTAGAATAGTTTGCGACCGGTTCTTGCTTCTGTAACCCAGCACACACCATCATAGGCTTGTCGGTTAATTCAAAATCAGTCCAATTTTAAGAAAATAAAATGTTTAATAACAAGGACTAAATATTCACAACAAGCTAAAAACACCATTTTCCGACAAGCCCAATATGAGCGAAAAAATGAAGAGAAGTTTATAAAAAATCACGTTGTTTGTGAGTTGCGATGGGTGTTTTGTGGATTATGCAAAAGTCTCAAAGAATATAAAAAGGGGCCATTTGATCTTTGGGTTGACACTACTTGAGCAATGACAGTCAACTGAAACGAGCGCAATTTTTGGGGTGCATTGTCTCATTCAAAATAAACGTGGCACTGAACAGAATTGCCCCGACAAATCCAATACTAGCCAGTCGCAGTGTTACTTCACCAGATTGCATTATTGGCATAGCCACTGTAGGGGCAGGATTGATAGGATTATTCCCCATTGTCAATTTTTTTTCGTGCTTTGGGGTGTGCCTTATCATACACCTCGACAAGGTGTTGAAAATCCAGATGGGTGTATATTTGCGTGGTTGCAATATCGGAATGTCCCAGCATTTCCTGTACTGCACGCAGGTCACCGCTGGATTCGAGGATATGGGTGGCAAATGAATGGCGTAGCATGTGGGGATGTAGCCTGCGCCCCAGCCCTTTTGATTTTGCCCATTGGTTTAGTCGATATTGAATGCCGCGCACGCTCAGACGGGTGCCTTTGTGATTAACAAACAAGGCTCTTTCTGGCTGCGATTGTTGTGGCATGCCCCGCTTATGTGGTTTTGTCAGCTCGCATCGCCTGGCGAGCCACGCATGTAGTGACACAATGGCGTTACGTCCGACCGGCACCATTCTTTGCTTGTTCCCTTTCCCGATAACGGTAATCTGACGCTGTTGAAAATCGATGGAATCATCATTCAAGGATGCCAGTTCGGATAATCGTAAACCTGAAGAATAAAATAATTCTAGCATGGCATGATCGCGTAGCGATAAAATCGCCCCGTCATGTTGTTCGAGCAAGGCGCTGAGTTCGTCAACACTCAAAGTCTGGGGTAATTTTTTCGGGGATTTTGGTGCTCTTATGCCTATAAATGGATTGACCACCACGTCGCCTTTTTTTAATAGAAACCGATAGAACGCCCGACATGCAGCAAGCATACGCTGAATGCTACGCCCTGATAGACCCCGTTGATGTAGCATTGCTGGAAAAAATCGCGCTTGCTGAATTGACAACATTGACCACGCAGAAATCTTTTTTTCATCGGAGAATTTAATGAGTTGCTGCAAATCACATTGATAGGCATGGATGGTATTTAGCGATAATTTTCTTTCCTGCTGTAGTGTGGTGAGGAATTGATCGACTTGATGATGTAGTGCGGACATGGGTTATTTAGTCGGTTGTGTTGCCCTGAAAATACCCTCCGACCAAAAGACCCAATCGGTCAAGGAACATGACTCCGATTCCTGCCTGAAAGCGCGTCTTTGAACGCGAACCAAGTATCATCACGCCTTTAATTTGATTGGCAAAAACCAGCGGCACAAAGGCACATGATTTAATCGTTTTGGCACTATGAACAAACAAGGCTGTCCGTAATTCACTTGAAACCCGATCATCACAAATGCTGCCGTGGTGGATAACCCGCTGTCGTACATCGTCATATCTGGCATGACGGTTATCCTGCTGGTTATCCAACAGGATAACTGCCTCATGCACCTTGAATTGTTGTTCTATCAGTGTGCTAACTATTTCAATCGCACTTTTTTTATTTGTCTTGTTGCCGAGCAAATGAATAGCCATCTCCAATAAACCATTCTCCAACCGCTGGTTATTTTTCGCACTATCAATAATAAAATCTATTGTGGTTTGCTGTTGACTTTCCCGTCCTTTTAAAGTCGCAATCTGTCGCTCATGAAATGGTGTTGATTCCTTTTCACCATCGATATCTATATGGCATAACAACGCTACATTTTCCTTGAAGAAAGACGGATGTTGCTTGAGATAGTCGATGACTTGTTGAGGCTTGATGATTTTCGATTTAAACATAATATTTTTATATTTATCTGATACCTTTGCACTTGTGCCCTGTGGGTATAATTCAACAAATGTCCGGCAAGTGGGGCTTTACCGATTTTTGCTCCTGCAAAATCGGCATACCGTACATACTGGGCTTGTCGGAAAATGGGGTTTTTAGCTTGTTGTGAATATTTAAGTCATTGTTATTAAATATTTTATTTTCTTAAAATTGGACTGATTTTGAATTAACCGACAAGCCCCTTATCAGGGGGGGGGTAGGGACGACGAATGTTAGATTTTTACACGGTCTCTTTTGTGCGACTGAAGTCGCGCTTCCGACAATAAGGTCTCTATCTCAAACAGACGCATCATTATAGAACAGTGACATCCTTAATTTCTATGCTTCCCCGATAAACCGTATGCACCTGTCCAGTCAGATACACCTGACATTCTATCCCCGACCAGTCCACCGATGCACTGCCACCGGGCAATACTACTTCAACCCGAGAATCGAGCAAGCCATTACGGATTCCAGACACCACTGCCGCACAGGCACCGCTACCACATCCCAACGTTTCGCCTGTACCACGTTCGTGGACACGGAGTTTTATTTTTTGGCTTGAAAGCACCTGACTAAAGCCAACATTAACGCGCTCTGGGAACAACGGATGATTCTCAAGCACTGTGCCAATAGCATGAACCGCTGTATTTTCTACGTTATCCACCTGTATAACACAATGCGGATTACCGACCGATAACGCACTAAATTCTAGCTCCCCAAACTCGGTAGTGACATGATAATTCAACATTTCTTCAGTCACCGATAAAGGTATTTTTTGTGGTGCAAATTCTGCTATCCCCATCGCCACAGTCACGCTCCCATCTTGATTCAGATGTAACTGCAATGCGGTGGTTTTTGTCCACGCATCGATGATTGGTTGATTTGATAATCCTTGGTCATGCAAGTATCTAGCAAGACAGCGTACTCCATTGCCACATTGCCCAACTTCGCTACCATCGCTATTGAATATCCTGAATTGATAACCACTTTTACCACCATCTTGCACTGGTTCGACAATCAAAATCTGGTCGCAACCAATGCCAAAATGACGATCTGCGATATGTCTAGCAATTTGCGGTGTCATTTCAATCGGTTCAGCAACACCGTTGAAGACAACAAAATCATTGCCAAGCGATTGCATTTTAGTGAATTTATATTGCATCTTTTTTACAACAGGTATTCGCTATTTTGTGTGTCGATTGATATTCTTGCGGTCGATAGATTAGATATTTACCAATCACCCGTTACGCTAACCCGTATAATAACGGTTATTTCCAATTATATACACTTACTAAATAGAACACGCCCCCGTGAACCACCGACTAAAGCGATTTTCTAATCGCATTAAAGCCATGCCATCGCTACCGAGACAGATGCTCGGCGTATCATTATTGATTGGTGGACTATTGTGGTTTTTACCCATTCTCGGCTTGTGGATGATACCACTTGGATTATTGATATTATCTGTCGATTTTCGATGGGCACGGCATAGTTACCTATGGATGCTTTCTAAATTACGACGGCGACGACATCTCCAACGACGAAAAAAGCACCAACAACAAGCACGACCTTAATCGCTGCATTTTACAAAGTCTATTTTGATGCCCAGACCAAGACTGTTCACGTTTTTGTTATAACGCCTTCCCGCAAGCCCCTGCTATTCCACGCTCTTTTTCCTAATCTAGCAAACAAAATTCCGGCTCGTGCAAAGGTCTCTAAAAAAGAATCCAAAACCGATTATTGCATGCTCAAGTCGAGACTGGTGCGGTTATTTCTCGTAATGATTTTTCCAGAATATCCATGCCTTCGTTAATAATCTCATCTGAGGCAGTGAGCGGGACTAATAGGCGAATGGTATTGGCAAATATGCCGCATGACAGTAGCACCAACCCATTTTTTTCTGCTGTTTTAATTAAAGCGGCGGCAGTTGTTGCATCCGGTTTATTGGTTGCTCGGTCTTGTACCAATTCAAATGCCACCATGGCACCGAGTCCGCGAATGTCGCCGATGGGAGGTAGCCCTTGTTGGTTTTTGAAATCGCTAATTCGATGACGTAATAATGCACCTATCTCATTCGCTCGTTGGCACAGGTTTTGTTCTTCGATAACGTCAATGACCGCTAATGCGGCGGCACAGCTCAACGGATTGCCACCATAGGTACTACCCAATCCGCCCGGATCTGGTGCGTCCATGATGTTGGCTTTTCCACAAACGGCTGAAATCGGGTAACCGCCTGCCATCGACTTTGCTATAGTCATAATATCGGGTTGAACATCAAAATGTTCGGTGGCAAACAGTTTGCCAGTTCGGGCAAAACCAGTTTGTACTTCATCGCTGACCAGCACAATGCCGTGTTGGTCGCATATTGCACGCAACGCTTGAAAAAATGATTTTGTAACCGGATAAAAGCCACCTTCACCCTGAATCGGTTCGATGATCATAGCGGCGACATGGTCGGGTTCAATATCCACTTTGAAAAGCCATTCGATAGCAGATAGAGATTGTTCTTCGGTGATACCGTGATGTTCGATGGGGAACGGGACGTGGTAAATTCCACCCGGGAAAGGACCAAACTTGGATTTATAAGGCAACACCTTGCCGGTTAATCCCATGGTCAACATCGAACGCCCATGAAACGCGCCGTTAAATGCGATTACCCCGCTACGACCAGTATAGGCACGAGCGATTTTAATAGCATTTTCTATTGCCTCTGCACCAGAATTCATAAACATGGTTTTGGCGTTGCTGATAGGCACCAGCTTATTCAATTTTTCCGCAAGCTCAATGTAAACATCGTATGCCATCACCTGAAATGCGGTATGTGTGAAACGCTGCTGTTGTGCCGACACGGCGGCGGTTACTTTTGGGTGTCGATGACCTGTATTTAATACGGCGATGCCGCCAGCAAAATCCACATAGCGATTTCCATCGGCATCCCAGATTTCGGCGTTTTCAGCATAATCGGCAAACACCGATGTCAGGGTTGCCAAACCACGCGGCACTGCCTGTTGTCGTCTTTTCAACCAATCTTGATTGGTTGGTTTTGCTTCGGTTTTGATGTCGTTCATCCGCTCTACATGGTAGTTCATTACAAAGTTCCTCAATCTAAATTAGGTCATTCTCCAAATTGAGCAAGTAGTTTACTCTATAATCGTAGAACACACACAAACGGTAAGAGCGGTCAACCAAAAGTAGTAATATCCCCTTTTGGCTTATTCAGGAGGGGTTATTATGGGAAGTATGCGAAAGAATCGGTTAAGCCATTACAAAGAGGATTGCCTAATCTACGCGAAACGGCTGAAAATAAAAATTGAACTGATACCTGCTGACAATAGTATAATCGCATTTTTCGTGAACAAAGCGATTTGTTTTTAGTCGGTAGGATGGCGTAATAACGCCACTAACCGTTATTTTAAGGATAGTACATCATTATTGCGGCATTGAATGCGGCTTAAAAAATTACAAATATCTGGGTTTAAATCATTCGTTGATTCAACAACGGTGCGGTTTCCTGCCGACCTCGTCGGGGTGGTGGGTCCGAATGGGTGTGGTAAATCGAATATCATTGATGCGGTGCGTTGGGTGATGGGAGAGTCTTCCGCGAAAATGCTGCGTGGCGATAACATGGCAGATGTGATTTTCAATGGTTCCGCAACAAGAAAGCCGGTCGGGAAAGCCGCTGTCGAGCTGATTTTCGATAATAGTAATGGACGTGCCCCGGGTAACTATGGGCAATTTGCTGAAATATCGGTTAAACGAACGCTGACCCGCGACGGCAATTCCAGTTATGCGATTAACAACCTAAAAACTCGTCGACGAGATGTGCTGGATTTGTTTCGTGGTACCGGGTTGGGTCCGCGCTCTTATTCAATCATCGAACAAGGCATGGTCAGTCGCATTGTGGAGGCTCGACCAGAAGATTTGCGGGTGTTCGTGGAAGAGGCTGCTGGAACGTCAAAATATAAAGATCGCCGACGCGAAACCGAATCCCGAATTGAGCGTACCCGAGAAAATATGGAACGTGTTGCCGATATTCGTGATGAGCTTGGCAAACAACTCCGTCGCTTAAAAAGACAATCGGCTTCTGCCAAGCGATACAAGGATTTGAAAGCGCAAGAGCGACAAATAAACGGACAGCTTCAGGTGTTACGGCTACATGATTTTGACCACCAATTAGCCGCTCAAGATCGGATAACCGCTCAACTTGAAAACACATTGCAAGCCGCATTAGCAGCGCAACGACAAACCGAATCCGAGATTGAGAGCTTGCGTGAGCAGCAGACACAAGCGCATGAACAAAATAACGAAATACAGCAAAGGTTTCATCGACAGTGTGCCGACATTGCCAATCTTGAACAACGTGTTGAACACCAAAACGAAACCCAACGCACACAAGCCGAAGAACTAGAACGGCTCAATTCGAGCAAGGTTGAGCGACAGCAACAAATTGAAGCGGATAAACAAAAAGAGATTCTTTTATGCGCGGAGATTGAACAGAATTTACCTGAATTGAAGGCATTGCAGTCGGACAGTAGCGAAGCGCAAGCTGATTTGGTTGAGTCAGAAAAAGTATTACAGGATTGGTTGTCCGACATGGAAACGTTTGGCGAGCAATCCCGTGCCCCGACCCAACAAATGGCTATCCAGAAAGCGCGTATCGAGTATCTTGAGCAACACTTGCAACGGGCAACACAGAATAAAGACGGACTGGTGCAACAAATAGCGGATGCAACGGCACAGTTTGCGACTATGGATATTGACGCATTGCGGCTTGATGTACTCAACCACGACAAGCAATATGAATATGCCGAAAAGCAGTTCCATGAATCCGAAGCGGCAATCAAAAATCTTTCAACGGAGCTGGACGACAAGCGCAATCAAGCCGCGAATGCCAGAACCCAATTACAGGAAGTCGTCTCTCGGCTGGAGTCATTACAAGAAATTCAAAATGCAGCACTGGGGGCGGACAATGATGCGCTGGATTCGTGGCTGGATGATAATGACCTAAAAAATGCGTCTAAATTAGCGGCAAATATAAAAGTATCTGATGGCTGGGAACGCGCTGCAGACCGTGTCTTGAATGGTTTTCTCGGCGCCATTTGTAGCGAGAGCATAATAACCGATATAACGCACGATACATCGAGCCGACCAAATTTCGGCTTGTCATTGATTAGCAGCACGGTTGCGGCACATCAGGTTACAACATCAAGCCGAGTCGGTTTAGCGCGATTGATGGATAAAATTACGGTCGAAAACACCAATATATCGCCACTGCTTGCGGGTGTTTATGTTGCCGATTCGCTACAACACGCACTTGAGCAACAAGTGGCACTTATCGACCGAGAATGTATTATCACTCGAGATGGTGTGCTAATAGGCGTGAACTGGATTGATTTTGCCAGCCAGAGTCAGATGGAAACTGGGGTGTTGGTTAGAGAGGAGGAAATCGCACAGTTACAACAACGGCAAAGGGGCATTGTTCGGCTGGTGGAACATGCCGAGCAGGATATTGAGCGGCTAGACAGTCAGCGTGATCATCTTGAATCTGGATTACAATCGCAGCGGGGTGAATTGAATACATTACGCTCGACCATGTCCTCATTACATAATCAGTTTGGTCGTGAGGAGGCGCAACATTTGGAAGCGCAAACTAAAATAACCGCACAAACCAGCGAGGTCAGCGAGTTATCAGCACAGATAGTCGAAGACCGCCGTGAAATTGAAAATGCCGCAGCCTTATTGCAGGCGGCAACGCAGCAAACCGGCAACCTTGAGCGACAACGCGAAAAATTAGTTCAGCGACGTGAGCAACTGAATTCAAAAGTGGTCGAAAACCGTGATGCCGTTAGTCGGAATCGAGAAAAACTGCATCAGCAAGAATTACTAAATCAGCGGTTGCAAGCCAGCATTGAATCAATCCGCACAAATCTTAAACGTCTGCTACAAGAAACCGACCGCTCGGAGCAACGGTTATCTGATTTGATTGAAAGTGGTAATAAGCCAAGCGAACCAATTGCCGAACTGGAGGCACAATTGGCGCAATTTGTCGAGCAAAAGCTAAAAATCGATGTCCGATTTTCCGTTTCCAAAGATGAGGTAGCCAGTTTTGACAACAAAATTGTTCAGGTTAATGCAGTTCGTGCGGGGAATGTTGGGCTGGTCAATGATGCACGGGAAGCGTTAGATCAACATAAGCTGTCTAAACAGGAAGTGCTGGTACGCAAGAATACACAGGTGGAATTGATTGAACAGCAGGGATATAACATCGAAGAATATATGGCAGATATTGCCGATGATGCAAGCATCGAGCAATGGCAAGAAACGCTTTGTGATATTGAATTGAAGATTGAACGGATTGGTCCGGTCAATTTGGTTGCGATTGAAGAATTTGATGAAGAGAGTGTGCGTATGGAATATTTGGATGCCCAACATGCCGATCTGAGTGAAGCACTCAATACCCTCGAAAGCGTTATTCACAAGATAGATAGAGAATCTCGTTCACGATTTAAGGAGACATTCGACAAAATCAATGTCGGATTTAATGAATTTTTCCCAAAATTATTTGGTGGTGGCAAGGCGGAGCTGTATCTGACAAATAATGATTTTTTGACCACAGGTATTGGTGTTATGGCACGCCCGCCGGGCAAGCGAAATAGTCATATTCACCTGTTGTCGGGCGGAGAAAAGGCATTAACGGCAGTGGCGTTACTGTTTGCACTGTTCAAATTGAATCCAGCTCCATTTTGCATGCTTGATGAGGTTGATGCACCACTAGATGATGCCAATGTGGACCGCTACTGTCAGACGCTACAATCACTCGCCGAAATCAGCCAGATGATTGTCATAACCCACAACAAAATTACCATGGAGGCTACTAATGTGTTGGTTGGTGTTACTATGGCAGAAGCGGGGGTGTCCAGACTGGTTTCTGTTGATATTGATCAAGCACTTGAGATGATAGCGTAATCACCCAATCAATCAAAAGGTGCCATTATTCATTTTACCACTACGCTATAATGACGCATTGTGCTGGGAATAACATGAGAATAATCATGAATATCAAACCGATATTAGAGGGATTAATATGAATTTTCAGATTGCGTTAATTGCGGTTGGTGTCGTGCTTGTGTTGGTCGTTTATCTTGTTACGCGATGGCGAGAGCGACTATCAAACTCGGTTGAACATAAGTTGGACTCGTATCGCTCGGGTGACGGCACGACTGTTAATCCGATTTTTAGCCATAAGGTGCAAAATGACCAGGGGGCGGATTGGTCCCTCCAAAGTGTAACTGATGTGGAACATGACATAGAGCGGCAGGCGGATGATCATCAAGCAACGGCAGATACTCATGATTTGATTGAACCGAGTACAGTATCCTATTCAGGCGGCTATTATTCGTTTCAAATTCCGAGCCGCGATGATGACTTAAAATGGACTGATGCTATTTCTTTGATTGACGATTCGACCGAATCAAACGAGATCGACAACGAACCAGAATCAGCATTAAAATCAGTTTCTCCTAGTGTGGTTGAAACGGGTTTTTCAGGTAAATACCACTATCCTGATATTCACGGTTTCGACCGCATAAGTCAGATAGATTATTGGGTTAGGTTACACGGTGAAAGTGATGTCGGGCGTGAATCGGTCTTAGCGCAATTCCGTGAATCAAGATCATCGCTAACAAAGGAGAACCGATTGCTCGGTTTTAAGGTTGGGCAAGAAAGCTGGTGTGATTTGGAATATGAATCTGAAGATGCACGTTTCGATGACATTATTATAACGCTTCAGTTAGCCGATCAAACAGGGGCTGTTAGCGAGTCCGAGTTGGGTCAGTTCTTAAATCTAGTTGCGAATCTCTCAAATGGAACCAATCGGCGATTTGCGTTTATGGCTTCTCCTGAAAGTGCATTGGAACAAGCCAATGCTATCGTGGATTTTATACGTCATTACGAATCCATGTTTGTAATCAATATAAAGCCACAGGGAGAGGACTTAAGTGTCCACGATATTGAGCGGTATGCGACACAGCTCGGTTTGGAGCGTGTGAAAAATAATTATTTCGTTCGCAATAAAATAAAAGGCAAAGCGGGCGTGTGCTTATACAGTTTGGTGAATATGAATGATTCGGGAGAGTTCGATTTCGATACTTTGGGTGCCGTAAGCACGCACGGGGTGACTTTCTTTACAAAGCCTGCCGTCAACCTCTCACCAGGTGCCGTATTCTCGGAAATGGCTGATACCGCAAAGATATTTGCCGGACGGGTTAATGGAGAAGTGGTTTCTCCGAATCATGAAGTGTTGTCTGATGAAGTGGTTGAGCAGATTCGTCAATCCATTGAACAGGTTTCTCTCGACATGGCAAAATTGGGTATAGCACCGGGTAGTGATGAGGCAATTCGAATTTTTTCATGAATGCTTTGTGCGAGACGGAATTTTGTTTGCTATATCAGAAAAAGCGCACGGAATGAGGAGTTTATACTTAGATGAAATGTAAGCCGTAAAAGCCACACACTAGGTAGCCAATAGGTCAGATATTTCGCTATTGTTTTGCCTCGAACACTATAAGGCAAGCACAGTTGCCTTAGGCGATAATCAGTGCGGAATTAGCCAATTTCTTGTTTGAGCATTGCCAAGCAACGCTCAACGTTCTCGGCACTGCTTGCCTGCCCCATTAAGCCAATACGCCAAACCTTGCCCGCCAGTGCACCCAAACCAGCACCGATTTCCAGACCATGATTATTGAGCAAGTTTTTACGCACGGTGGCATCGTCTATGCCGTCTGGAATAATGACGGTATTGAGTTGCGGCAGCCGATAAGGTTTCTCCACCAATAATGCCATGCCCAGTTTTTCCAGTCCGTCCACCAACAATAGATGATTGCGTCTATGCCGTTGCCAAGCGTTTTCAATACCTTCCTCTTCGACCATCAGTAACGATTCATGCAAAGCGTACAAGGCGTTAATCGGTGCCGTATGATGGTAGGAGCGTCCGCCTTCTGCACCCCAGTATCCCATCACTAAATTGATGTCCAAAAACCAGCTTTGGACTTTAGTTTTGCGCTGACTGATTTTGTCCAGCGCAGTCTGGGAAAAGGTAACCGGAGATAGTCCGGGCAGACAGGAAAGACATTTCTGACTACCCGAATACACCGCATCCAAGTTCCATTCATCGACCATCAGCGGTACGCCGGTGAGCGAGGTAACCGCATCGACAATAACCAAAGCCCCATGCGCATGGGCTAGTTTGGTCAATGCTTCGGCATCGGACAATGCACCGGTTGAGGTTTCGGCATGGACAAACGCAAGCACTTTGGTATCGGGGTTGTCTTTTAATGCCTGTTCAACTTTTTCCGAGCTAACTGGCGCGCCCCATTTGTCTTCCACGACAACAGCAGTGCCGCCACAGCGTTCGACGTTTTCTTTCATGCGGTTGCCGAATACGCCGTTAATGCAGACAATCGCTTTATCGCCGGCTTCAAGCAAGTTAGTGAAACACATTTCCATACCCGCCGAGCCCGGCGCACTGACCGGCATGGTCATATAATTTTCGGTCTGAAATGCATGTTGAAGCATGTGTTTTATCTCGTCCATAAGTACCATAAACTCTGGATCGAGGTGACCGATTGTTGATCTTGCGGAGGCTTGCAAAACCCGTTGATGAACCATAGTCGGACCGGGGCCCATCAATAGCCGTTCTGGGGGTGTAAATGATTGATACATGATATTAAGACCTGAATTTTTCTTGAAATTTTGGGACACGGATTATGACGATAAATTTGGATAATACTTATCATAATGACTGATTATTTACATAACATAATCTGATTGTTTGGATACGACAACCCGCACAAGCATCACCATAATTTTGCTAATATCCACTGCCTGAAGCCCGACAAATAATATAGACTCTAGATAATTATAGACTCTAGCAAATTAGTCGGCTACATTCTTGACGCTCGGATTCTTACGATTACTCCTGAATTTACCAAGCACGATTGTAGCAAAATTTAACCACCATACTCAATAATATTGAACATGAAAATACTTATCGCCGACAGTTTTCCAGCATCCCATGAAGCGGATTTAACGAACAATGGGCATCAAATCACCCTCAACTCGGCTTTGCAGGGGGAGGCACTGACGCAGGCTGTCGGTGACCACGAAGTCCTGATTGTGCGTAGCACCGAAGTGGATGCCAATACGTTGGATGCGGGTAAGTCGCTCAAACTGGTTATCCGTGCTGGTGCGGGCACCAATACCATTGACAAGGCACATGCTGCCGAAAACAATATTCGTGTTTGCAATGTGCCCGGGGCCAATTCAATTGCCGTAGCCGAGTTGGTCATCGGTCTAATTATTTGTATTGACCGCAATATTCCGGACAATGTCAGCGACCTCAACAACCAAGTGTGGGCAAAGAAAAAATACTCGGTCGCGCGCGGCTTATACGGTCAAAAATTAGGCATTCTCGGGCTTGGTGCAATTGGATTTGCAGTTGCTGAACGTGCCAGCGCATTTGGCATTCAGGTATATGCCATTGCCAAACCCGGACGCTCAGAGGTAGCCGAAAAACGCATCAGCGAGGCTGGAATTACCCAACTTGCATCGCTTGGCGAGTTGCTGTCGACCTGCGACATGATCAGTTTGCATATGCCGGCGACTGCCGAAACCACGCGCATGGTCAATCAGTCATTTTTAGCACAAATGAAAGACGGTGCGACACTCATCAATACCTCACGAGGTGATTTGGTCGATGAAGCCGCACTTCTCGATGCCATCGAAAGCAAAGATATTCGGGTTGGGCTTGATGTCTATGACAATGAGCCGGGGTCCGGCGATCACCGTTTTGACTCGGCAATCGCATCTCACCCCCGAGTCTATGGCACTCATCATATCGGCGCATCGACCGAGCAAGCGCAGATTGCTGTGGCAGATGGGGTGCTTCAAGTGATTCAATCGCATGAGGATGGTAATTTGCGAAATTGCGTCAATTAAGCCCGTTTAAGCCCGCTCCTTAAAAGGTAAAACCACCGCTTTTGCACTGAACATTTTGCAATGAACCCAAAATAATCGTGCAACAATATTCATATTCAACCACCTTAAAGAAGGTAACTCTAATGAACCCAGATTCAAACAGAAAACATAATTTCAGTGCCGGACCCTGTACGCTCCCCCTCGAGGTTCTCAAAGAAGCGCAGTCCGAGTTTGTCGATTATCAGGGTGCGGGTATGTCCCTGATTGAAATGAGTCACCGTGGCAAACACTTTGACGAAGTCGCCAACGAGGCGATGGCGTTAGCGATGGAAATATTTCAAGTTCCCGATGATTTTAGCGTACTATTGTTGCAAGGTGGGGCAATCTTGCAGTTCTCCATGATACCGATGAATTTGCTGACCAATGGACAAAAAGGGGCGTATGTCAATTCTGGAACTTGGGCTAAGGGCGCGATTACCGATGCCAAAGAATATGGAGAAATTTATACCGCTTGGGATGGTGCAGAGAATAACTATACCCGCATGCCGACCACTACTGAACTGGCAATGCAGGACAACACCCGTTATCTGCATATCACCACCAATGAAACCATCGGCGGCATTCGCTTCCCACAATGGCCCGAGGTTGATGTTCCCCTGATAGGTGATATGTCATCGGAATACATGGCGCGCCCACTACCTTGGCATAAATTTGACTTGGTCTATGGCGGGGTACAGAAAAATCTTGGCCCCGCTGGAATGGCAGTGGTATTCATTCGTAAATCTATTCTTGAAAACACCAACAAAAACATCGGTCGCTACTTGCGCTATGACATTCAGGAGGCAAAACAATCCATGTTTAACACGCCGCCGGTCTTTCCAATATATATGTTGGGCAAGGTTTTGAAATGGATGAAAAAACAAGGCGGTCTTGCGGCTATGGAAACCATGGCAGCAGAAAAAGCCAATGCCTTATATGATGCTATCGATAATAGTGCGGGTTATTACAACTGCCCGGTCGATGTGTCCTGTCGCTCGCATATGAATGTTGTTTTCCGCCTGCCAAGCGAAGCGTTGGAACAGACATTTCTGGCTGAAAGTGCGGCGGCTGACTTGATGAACCTAAAAGGACACAGAAGTGTCGGTGGTTGTCGTGCAAGTATCTACAATGCCCTGCCAAAAAGCAGTGTTGACGCACTCATCGAGTTTATGGCTACCTTCAAAAGCAATCATTAACCGCATTCAATTTTTACGTTTTCAGACATGCCCAAAATAAAAGCATTTGATGGTTACTTGGTCAATGAGGCGTGTGCAACCCAAGTGGTCTCGCCGGCATATGATTCTGTTTCGCCCGAGCAACGGCGACAATTTGCCGAATTAAATCCACACAATTTTCTCAACACCATGCGCCTGCTGGAAGATTTTCCAGCCGATGCACAGCCGTCTCAAGCACAACTGCTCGCTACCAACAAAGCCTGTCTAGACAAGTTATTGAATGACGGCTCGTTTGAAAAATTGTCGCAATCCTGCTTATTTGTGTATCAGTTAGGGAATGATGAGCATGTGCAAACTGGGATAGTCTGCGAAGTCGGTGTTGACGAATACGAAAAAGGGCTGATACGAAAACATGAAAATACGCGCAGCGACAAAGAAGATTTATTAGCACACTACCAAAAAGTGGTCGGTGTTTCGTCCAGCCCCATTTGCCTGACTTATGCACAAAATGATGGCATAGACGAATATATCGCACAACTGATTGAAAAACCCGCTGACCTTGATTTTCTCGCTGAAGATGGTGTTGCACAAAGAATATGGTGCATTACCGATGCCGCCGAGCAACGACAATTAGTCGACCTGTTTAATGCGATTGAAATCTCCTATCTCACAGACGGACACCATCGTGCCGCATCCGCTCGCCGCTATGCCGAAATAATGCGCGAACAGAATAGCAATGGGGGCAATGACGGCGATGAACCTTATAACCAGCTATTAGTCGCATTATTTCCAGACAATCAACTCAACTTGCTCCCGTTTCATCGTTGCGTCAAAGACCTCAATGGCTTGAGTGAAGAGCAAATCGTTACGGCATTGAAAGACTGTTTTATCGTCCAAAAACTACACGCTCAAACGACGTTCGCCGCCTCCAAACATGGCGAGTTCGGTATGTATATCAAGCATAATTGGTATCAGCTCAAGGTAAAACCCGAATGTGTTGATCAAGCCGACCCAGTTAATTCGTTAGACGTGACCATCTTACAAAACTTGATTTTAGACCCGATTCTTGGCATTAAAGACATGCGCGGCGATGCCCGACTTGACTATATTGCTGGAATCAGCGGTGATCAAGGCATAAAACAAAAATGTAGTGAAGGTTGGGAAATCGTGTTCGCCTGTTATGCCACGTCCATCGAGCAATTGATGAATGTTGCCGATGCCGATGCACTAATGCCACCAAAATCAACCTATTTCGACCCAAAACCACGCTCGGGTATCTTTGCTCGCTTGAAGTGACGCACAGCAATGTAAGCCCCTGATGGGGACGCTCTGTGGTTGCTTAAGAGCAAAAGTCTCAATACGAGACAACGAGCCGTCAATGGCGATGTGTAGCCACCCCAACTTGCGGTCGTTTAGCCAGACCAATATCTCGTGCATGTTCCTCAAAACCCTTGTTCTTCCAGAAGAATGCGCCCGGCATGGTGGTCGGGATAACCAAAACATAAAACAAGGCTCTGCCAATCAATGCTATCAATATGCCGCTTACCGACAGTACAGCCATTAACGTTAGGGCGACTGTGCTGGTAACCGCGCCGAGCGATATTGTAGCCAGAAGCAGAATGTTCAGGCACATGAGTATATTTCGTAATACATAGGTCTTGCCAAACGTGGTGCATTGCACATAATGTGATACGGCCGCTTCGGAATCGGTTAATCGCATGTCACGGGCATGGCGTAGCAAACCAAATCCTTCCAGCAATAGCCCAACCAGCATCACCGCCGCACTGACCATTAGCAAGGATGAAATCGGCTGCTCCAGTAGCAACAATATTGGTGTCCCGATAACCCAAACTCCAATCGCACCCAGATGTAGCATCGACCCGACAAAGGCGGCACCGGTTTGCCAATGATTCCAGAATGGTCGTGCCTTGATGCGGTAACAGAGAATCATATAATACAAGGCAATGAGTCCAGCGACGATGGCAAGAGTGCCCAGTAGCGAGGTAGCGAGCACCACAAAAGATTGCAGTGCCGACAAATCAACCGACTCAGACAGGAATGCCTGAATTGATTCATAGTGCAATGCCTGTGTCAGCAAAACAAACAATAAATGCAAGCCTACAAACAACATAAAACACACCATACCCAGCCCCTCACGAGCTACTGGTGAGTGTCTTAAATTATTAAAACCACGATAAAATCGCCAGGGTTTGCCCAAATGTGAGACCGACATCAGTAGCCCGAGACTCATCAACCCCAAAGAGACGAACAACACCAGTGGATAAACCGCAGCGTCCATTATTATTCGTAACGGCGCGATTCCCAGCGAACCACCAGCAAACAAAATCAACAACAAGCCAATCGCGGACTGGGTCGCAAGCGTGAATACAACCAGTGGATTTTCCCGACTGCTCAAACGCGCTATATTCCAATGTTTAGTCATCCCCGATTTACTGTCCACGGTCGGTTGATACTGCCCGGTGTTGCTATTACGGCGGTATTTCACCGGCATCGAGTCGGTACGGGTCACCTCTTGTGGCATGGATTTAGTTTGCTGAAAACGAATATTCGGGCGGGTGATTGTCGCATCCGGAAAACCGGGTATGGATGTTTCAGTTTGCTGACGACCCTCCGGGGTATTTTCCACCACGCCAAAATCTAACGCATTCCCTAAACAGGCGGCAACACAGGCTGGCTTCAAACCGACTTCCAGACGATCCACACACATATTACACTTTTCGACTTGCCCCGCCACCGGGTCTAATTGCGGTGCGTTGTAAGGGCATACCCAAGTGCAATATCCACAACCAAAGCAGATATCCGGGTCTTGAATGACTGCACCGTATTCCGGGTGTTTCGTATAGGCGCGGGTCGGGCAACCTTTTAGGCATACTGGGTCATCGCAGTGGTTGCACGCCATAGAGATATTCATGCGCGTATAGTTGGGGTAGCTGCCGCCCTCTACATAGCCGACCGACCGAAAGCTCATGTGAGCGGGCAGATCGTTCTTTTCACTACAGGCTGATTCGCAGGCATGACAGCCAATACAATTATCAGCAGTAAAGTGGAAAGCATGTTGTTTATTGCGATTAGGACTAAAACCAGTCTCTTTCACGCCATTGATATTGAGAGATGCTTGCTCAATAAGCGATTGCAAGGAGATTGAAGCCCCGTAGCGATTGTTTTCCTGGGTTGGCTCATCATTGAGTCGGGCATATTCAGGCTCATTTTCACGCAACGGAAATAGCGATTTTGAAGGGCGACTCTTGTCTATGGGGTCAAATAACGTTGTCATCATCATTCCTGTTTAGTAGGCGCGCGACTCAACATCGAGATAGGCCGCTTGCGTCTGATCAGTTTTTTCCACGCGCACCGAACATTGCTTGAAAGCCGGTTGACGTGAGTGCGGATCCAATAAACCGAGGGTCAACCGATTAACGCAGTCGTGGAAGTGAAAGGGAATAAACACCATATTGTGTGGCACCCTTTGGGTCAGTTGTAACATCACCACCGCATCGCCACGTCGCGATACCAGCCGTACATATTGCATATGCTCGACCCCGAGTTCTGCCGCTGCATCGGGATTCATTTCCATATAAGCGGTGGGGCTAAATTTGTTGCAGTTACCGACCTTGCCAGTACGGGTACGAGTATGAAAATGCTCAACCACACGACCACTGTTTAGCCAAAAGGGGAAGTCGGCATCTGGCTTCTCATTATTATCAAGCCACTCCAATGCCATGAGTTTGGCTTTCTGGTCAGCATATTGAAACTTGCCATCCGCATACAGGCGTTTGCTGCCGACAATATCGCCCTCGCGCATTGGCCATTGAATGCCGCGTTGTTGCTCAATGTTTTGGTAGGTCATACCGGAAATATCCAGTATGCGTGCCTCGCCATTGACACCAACCCCGACCGACAGCGATTTCATTTCTTCAAAGACATCGGATGCGCGATCAGGGAATTGCATATTTTCACTTTCCTGCCAGCGTTTTGCCATGGCGTTGAAAATCCACAAATCCGAACGCGAATCGGCAAACGGCTCTTTCACCTGTCGAACCAGATTTACCCGCCGCTCGGTGTTGGTGAAACAGCCTTCTTTCTCTGCCCATACGGCGGCGGGGAAAAAAGCATGTGCATATTGAGTCGTCTCTACATCCGCATACGCATCTTGCACGACACAGTATTCCAGCTTCTCCAGCGTACGCCGTATGCGTTGGGTATTGGGCATGGAGGTCATCGGATTGGTTGCAACCAGCCACAATGCCTTGATTTGACCGCTCTCAATGGCGGGGAATATATCGGTCATAAACAGACCGCGTTTTTGCGGGAAAAATGACGGGTCAACATTCCAAAATTTGCCAACCTCTTGTCGATGTTGCTGGTTCTCTAAGGTACGATACCCGGGCAAACCCGAACAAGACGACCATTCCCGCGTACCCATGGCGTTGCATTGTCCGGTAATAGAAAGCGAAGTGGCACCGGGCTTGCCGATATTACCCGTAATCAGATTCAGGTTATTGATGCCACAGACCCCGTCCGACCCATGCACGCTCTGATTGATGCCCATAGTCCAGATGGACATGCCGGCGTTGACACCCGCGTACAAGCGCGCGACATGACGAATCATATCCGCATCAATGCCACAGATTTTTGCCGCACGGTTTGGGTCATAGTGGCGTACTAATGCCTGATATTCTTCCAGCCCGTTGGTATGAGCCTGGATATAATCCATATCCGCCAGTCCCTCGTCCAAAATTACATACGCCAACGTATTTAACAACACCAAATCGGTGCCCGGGGTAATAGGCAAATGTATATCGGCGAATTGGGCAAACATAGTAACCCGCGGGTCGACTACAATGACCGGAAATCGTCGTTTCTCCAATGCCTCTTTCAAACGCCAATAGATTATTGGATGCTGTTCCGGCAGGTTGGAGCCAAAGGCAATCAGACAATCGGTATGCGCAAAATCGTCATAGCAACCGGGCGGTCCGTCCGAGCCGAAGGAGCGTTTATAGCCAGATACTGCAGATGCCATACACAGGGTAGTGTTGCCATCGTAGTTGTTGCTGCCAATCAGCCCACGAACCAGCTTTCCCAGCGTATAAAACTCTTCGGTCAGGAGCTGTCCGGTAGAAACGATAGCCAACGAATCAGGTCCATACCGTTGTTGTATTCGTTTGAACTCAGCGGCAGTTTTATCCAGCACCGCATCCCAGCCGACGTGCTGCCATTGATCAAAAATATGCTTTCGCAGCAGCGGTTGCGTACCACGCCCTGCAGCGGTAAAAATTTCCGCTTCGGTGATGCCCTTGATACATAATTTGCCCCGATTCACGGGGGCATCGGCAACCCCACGGGTGGTTACGGCTTCACCTCGATTGTTCAGCCCGACTTCCATGGAACAACCTGTAGAGCAATACCCGCAGGTGGCGTACTTCCACTCAACCACGCCTTTATCGGGTAGTGTAATGGGGTTCTTCTTGCGTCGTCCAAATAGCATATCTATTCCGCCAACTGCACGGTATCGCCAAGCACCCGCACCTGCCAAATATCCAGACGATGTTCGGCATCCTCGATACAACGACCCGAGACAAGGCAAAAGTGTTGTTTGTAGAGTGGCGATGCCACCACTACCGCTTCGCCGATGCTACCGATAATCCCTCGTGATATGGCATTCACATTAGCAAATGGGCAGTAATTACCGACTGCGTAAAACCTGTTTTTATTGTTTTTATGCGTGCGAAAAATGGCAATCTGCTGACCATTAAACAGTGCTGCACGACCGCTGTTCGGGGGAATATCATCGGTCTTACAAATATCAGTCCATGTTGTCATATATTGTTCCTGTTATTGCTCCTATACCGACTCCGAAGCGATAGCGAATTGACTGTCTCGGCTGTTGTTGTGCCGTTCATCAGCGGTTGCCGGGCGTACCTGACCACGCTCACGCACAAATATCACGTTGTCATCGCCATCATCGGCATTCATAAAATGTGCAAACTGTTTTACCTTGTCGGGGTCTTGTACGGTGGTTTTCCACTCGCATTGATAGCTGGAAACAATTTTTTCCATGTCGTTCTCCAGCTCCTCGACCAAATTCAATTTGTCGTCAATAATAACCTGCCGCAGATATTCCAGACCGGATTCCATGTTTTCCATCCATACGCTGGTACGCTGCAAACGGTCGGCGGTACGAATATAGAACATAAAAAATCTATCGATGTACCTGATGAGCATTTCATCGTCCAAATCAGTGGCGAGCAATTCAGCATGCCGTGGCTTCATACCACCGTTACCGCCTACATACAGGTTCCAGCCTTTTTCGGTGGCAATTACGCCCACATCTTTGCTCTGTGCTTCGGCACACTCGCGCGTACAACCAGAAACTGCCATTTTCAATTTATGCGGGGAGCGCAATCCTTTGTAGCGATTTTCCAGCAACACCGCCATCCCCACCGAATCCTGCACCCCGTAACGACACCAGCTATTCCCGACACAAGATTTACAAGTACGCAATGCCTTGCCATAGGCGTGTCCTGACTCAAAACCGGCATCAATTAACTCTTCCCAAATTAGCGGTAATTGCTCGGCACGGGCACCAAACATATCGACGCGCTGCCCCCCGGTAATTTTGGTGTAGAGATTGTATTTCCTCGCCACCTGACCCAATATTATCAACTTGTCGGGGGTTATTTCGCCGCCCGCAATTCTCGGTACTACGGAATAGGTTCCATCCTTTTGCATATTAGCGAGGAAGCGGTCATTGGTATCTTGCAAAGAACAATGTTCGTCCTTCAGTATGTAATCATTCCAGATTGTGGCGATAATAGACGCGATGGCAGGTTTGCAAATATCACAACCCATGCCGCTGCCGTGGCGAGTTAGTAGTGCGTCAAAAGTTTTGATGCTCGAGACTTTAATCAGGTTGTACAAATCCTGTCGGGTATAGGGAAAATGCTCGCAAATGCTGGTATTGACCGCATAGCCGAGCTTTTCTAACTGTGCATTCATCACTTGCCCAACCAAAGCAGCGCAACCGCCGCAACCGGTCGCCGCCGTGGTGGCATCCTTAATCGCATTCAAGCTGTGGCAACCGCTGTCAACTGCCGCTAACAGATTCGCCTTGCTCACATTGTTACAAGAACAGATTGTTGCCGTATCGGGTAACGCATCCACACCAAATGCGGCAGCCGCGGCACTATCAGGCAGAATCATGCTATCAGCCTGGGCAGGCAGGCTTATGTTGTTGAGCATAAACTGCAATAAGTTGTCATATTGCGAGGTATCACCAACCAATACGGCACCCAGCAACCGTTGCTTGTCGGCAGAGACCACCATCTTCTTGTAAATTTCATCTACTTCATTACAGTAAGTGTATGACAAAGCCCCCGGCGTACTGCTATGGGCATCCCCGACCGAAGCAACATCAATGCCCATTAATTTTAGTTTGGTACTCATGTCTGCACCGCGAAACTGACTATCACCACTGCCGGTCACATGCTCCGCCGCCACTCGTGCCATAGCATTGCCCGGAGCAATAAGTCCATATATCTGATTTTCCCATAGCGCGACTTCGCCGATTGCATAAATATTGTCATCACTGCTCTGGCAATAATTATTCACCACGATGCCGCCGCGCTCACCGAGATTCAAACCACAACGATGCCCCAGCTCGTCCTGCGCCCGGATACCCGCCGAAAACACAATGACATCAGTTTCTAATTCAGTCTGGTCAGCAAAGCGCATGGTATGGGTGGAAAATTGCCCATCGTCAATGCTCAGCGTATTCTTTTTGGTGTGCACGGACACGTCGAGGTTTGCGATCTTTTTGCTGAGTATGGCACCGCCACCCTCATCTATCTGCACTGCCATCAAGCGCGATGCAAATTCCACTACATGGGTTTTCAGCCCCAGATCATGCAATGCCTTAGCGGCTTCCAGTCCCAGCAATCCACCGCCAACCACCACGCCAGTCTTGCTACGACCAGCCGCTTCGGTAATAGCCTCAAGGTCTTCGATGGTTCGGTAAACAAAACAGTCTGCGCGTTCACATCCCGGGATCGATGGCACAAAAGGCACCGAGCCTGTCGCCAGCACCAGTTTATCGTAAGGTACCGTGCGACCACTTTGGGCGGTAACCGTCATGGCTTGCCGATCAATTTCAAGCACCTTGTCCGAGCGGTGGCAACGAATGCCGTGCTTGCGGTAAAAATCGGTCGGCACCATATTAAGTGCTTGCACAGTGCGTTTCTCAAACCAGCTGGTAAGGTGTACACGGTCATAAGCAACCCACGGCTCTTCGCCAAATACCGTGATTTGATATTGATCAGCATTGGGTGTCTGTACTAATTGCTCAATAAAACGGTGTCCTACCGGCCCATTACCGACGAGGACGATTTGTTGTGTCATTGTTTGTTCTCGGTCTATTCTCAAATGGTGCAATCAATTCTGCTCTGTTATCGATTAACTGTCTTTTCCGCGATTTACTGCTCTTGTATAGACAAGCAAAAATTATGCCAACTTTTCATTTATTTATATTTCAATTACTTGCACGTCTCCCTCTCGGCTCGCACGAACTAATCGCTCTCCTAAGCACCAAATTAGCACACACCACCAAACAACAACCTGTTTTAGTGCGTTTTGCCGTCTTTCGGCTAGACATGAAAGAACAATAAATGTGTGCGGCACAACAAACACCTGTCCCATACCATAGTGTTGGTCAATTTTTTTCATCATTGGCATTGTTTTTGCTCGGTATTAAATGCTGATTAAATGTCTGAAACAAATGTAGCCGTTACAACGGTTATCCCATCAACCTAAGCATTAACGACAATAACAAGTAGCAATAATCATTGCTTGTCTTGGATTTTGGCAATCTATCCGCATCTTGCATTTGACCTGGGTGGCGTTTTTTCATTACGCTTGTCATCTGGTCTTATAAATATATAATGTTATACGCCAACAAAATAAAAGGGATTAAACGTTCCGATAGCTGGGTCGGAATCAGCGACTTGATTGGCACTTACCGCTTTAACAACATAATCTACGACTTTGAGGGCACGAATGACAAAGACACTCGAAACACGATTTGCAAACCTGCACTGGGATGATTTGGAGCAATGGGTCGGTGCAACAATTTTAAAGCGAGGTAAGAGCTACCAGCACCATGTGCAGGATCTGGCGATAACGGCAGATAACCATCTCATAGCCATAGTCAGCGGGACGCAGGAGTATATTACCCGGGTTTGGTTGAAGGATGGTAAGCCCGACTGTCATTGCAGTTGCCCTTATTGGGCTGCCTGCAAACACGGAGTTGCCGTCGTTCTGGCTTATCTTGATAGCATCCAGTCAAATACGCCTGTGTGCTTGCTGCAACCTGAAGAGCTGGAGGCACGCCTGTCTGTGTACGGCATGACAGACGACGAGGGTAATGAGCCATACATGGATATTAAGCAAGCCCGCACGGTGCTTAAAAAACTCAGTAAGGCGCAGCTCATCGAGTGGGCGATGGAGATATTTGCCGATGATTCATCGCTCTTCGATACCCTGCCTACCGTAAGACAATCCGCGGAAGTGCCTCTGGATAAGACCATAGCTAGGTTACGCCAGCAAATTCGTAAAACTACCAGTGAACGAGGCTGGCACGATCACTGGAATAATAACGGCTATATCCCCGATTATTCTGTGATTCAAAAACAACTCACAAAACTGTTACGAAGCGGGCATATTGATGCGGTGCTGGAACTGGGTGAAGAATTATTTGTGCTTGGCAGTAGCCAAGTGAGCGAGTCAGACGACGAGTGGGAAACAGCCGACGAGCTAATCAGCTGTTTGGACATAGTGTTTATAGCAATGGGCAAAAGTCAAAAACCGGTTGCCGAGCGGATGATCTGGTTTTGGGACAAGTTACTGCATGATGACTTTGCCTTGCTCGATAATATAGAACCGCCCATAAACGATATTGCAATGACCAGGGCGGACTGGCTACAAGTCGCTGAAGAGTTTACTCAGCGGCTGGCAAATTGCGACAAACCAAAAAAGACTAACGACCGCTCCTCAGACAAATACCATCGGCAGAAAATATTACGTTATGCATCGAAGGCTTTAGCCCAGGCAGGTGAGTGCGAACGTGTCATTCAGCTAATGACCGATGAATTACCCTATAGCGATAACTACGTTGAACTGGTCGATTACTTACTAGCAAACAAAGCCTACGAACAGGCTGAACATTGGGCATTACAAGGCTTCGATAAAACGATTGACTCATCACCAGGGCTGGACTGGAACTTGGTTGACCGGTTGCTGGATATAGCGCGGGAACGCAAAAACTGGTCGCAGGTTGCGGCATTCCAAGTCGTTATTTTTCTGGAAAAAACCAGTGTCGAAAACTATCAGCTAGTCCAAAAATACAGCAACAAAGCAGGTTGCTGGGCGCAGGTTCGAGCGGGGTTAATCGGTTTTCTGGAAACGGGAGTATCCCCAATGTCGGCTACCGATTGGCCGTTACCAGATACAGCACTGACGATTCCAAAATCAAAATACCGAATGGAGCCACCAGATTACCATGAACTCATCGACATTGCTTTGTACGAAAAGCGTACCGAAGATGCGTTGCGCTGGTTTCGGCAGGCACCTAATAAAATATTCCACGCCGAAGCGATTGCTCAAGCTGTTAAGAAAACACACCCCGACATCAGTCTTAAAATCTGGCAGGGCAAAGTCGCCGGACTGATCGCCCTGGTGAAACCCAAGGCTTACCGCGAAGCCATACCTTGTTTGAAAAAAATACAGTCACTGATGCAAAGCCTTGAGCGTAGCGATGATTACCGAGGTTACATTGCCAGTCTGCGGCACCAACACAAAGCGAAGCGAAGGTTAATAGAAGAGCTGGATGCACTGGAGAATAAGGGCAAGAAAAGCCGACGGATTTTGGATGATTAACCCTAAACGTTACAGGCATGAGCCATCAGTTGCTACTCGCTATGGCTTGTGCTGCTGAAGCGTTCAACTGGGAAAATTCAATCATCTCCATAGCCATCATAGTCATGCTGTTGTCGTCATTGCTGATATTAAATGGGTTCTCCTGAGTTTCCTATTGGGCAAAAGTCAAACAGTACTCAAAAATTCGGTACAAGTATATTTTTTTATGGAAATATTCAAATGAAAGATACCGCATTGTTTACGCAGATTTTGGGGCTTGGTGCCCCATGGCGAATCACGGTGCGAATCACGGCTATTACGCCGAATTTGACCGACAAATCAATGACCATCCAGATAGATTGGGCAAAAGGAACGAAAGGCGCGTGTAGTACCTGCAACGCCCTTTGTTCGGCTTTCGGCAACAAAACACAAGCCGCAAACCTACTTGGCTTGTCGTGGGATGAGGTGCATCATATTCAATCCCGAGCGGTGAAAAGGGGGATGGACAGACGCTCTGTTGAGACTGTGCAAAAAACCAACATTCGTCGTTCCTGCGAAAGCAGGAACCCAGTAAAATAGCCAAACCCGCAAGGGTTTCCGCATGTAACGCATGCCTAGCGAGGGTTTCTTGCACAGTCTCTGTTGAGGAAGTGAAACATTGGCATCGATGAAAAAAGTTTCCGCAAGGGGCAATTCTCAATTCTCAATTCTCAATTCTCAATTTTCAATTCTCAATTCCCAATTCTCAATTTTCATTGTCAATTTTCATTGTCAATTTTCAATGAGTTGTGCTACAGTAACACCGTCTGTGAGGTGTCTACACTCCGCAAATAAGTCGCACAAATAACCTATCAAACTGGAGGAGATTCCGAATGAATTCAAGTACCATAAAAACCCTATTTCTTCTTATTTTAAGTCTGGCTTTTTCTCTGCCAGCAAATGCTCAAGAGGCTGACCCAACAGACCTTTGTTCACGCACCGCAGTAGTTAAGAATGTTATCGTCTCCAAAGTGAGTGGCAAAACCAATTGTGCAGACATTACTGTGGCAGAATTGGCAGGAGTTACCGGTTTAAGTTTTGTTGGGGGTAGTTTGAATGGTAGTTCTCTAAGAGGTAGTAACCTAAAGAGTGGCGATTTTGCTGGCTTAACAGGACTAACAGATCTCCGTTTACGCTTCAACGAGATTACCACCCTACCCGCTGATATATTCTCTGGGCTATCTGCCTTAACGAGACTGGAATTGGATAACAATCAATTATCCACCTTACCTACTGGTGTTTTCTCGGGCTTAATCAGTTTGACAAACCTAAATTTATCAAACAACCCACTGCCTGCTTCGCTCCCCGCAAGCCTGTTTGCTGATGTCCCATCAACAGCAACAATAATCCTGCCCACGGGAACCACAATTAACGCCGCAGCACCAACAACCGTTGGAAGCATTCCAGCACAAACGACAAATTTAGGTATCCCTCTAACCGTCAATGTGGCGGATAAATTTAGCGACCCAAACGATACGTTGACCTATACCGTAAAATCTAATAATACTGCCACTGCCACCGTTGCGGTGAGCGGTAGCACAGTAACCATTACCCCCGTAGCCATAGGAACAGCAGACATCACCGTCACTGCCACCGATACAGCAGGGCAAACGGCTATACAAACCTTTATGGTAACTGTTATTAGCTCTCCCCTTCCCAACCCACTCGTGTGCATGCGTCACCCCAAAGTTAAGGAAGTAATCATCCAAAATGTGCATGGCAAAAGTGCTTGTGGCGACATTACTGCGGCAGATTTGGCGGGAATTAACTCTTTAGTCCATACTGGCGGGTTTGATTTCGTCCCCCCAAAGAGAAGTGATTTTGCCGGTTTAACCACATTACTAAATCTCGACATCTCCGGCAACAACAACTTCGGTGGCTTGACGACCCTCCCAGCGGATCTTTTTCAAGGTCTGCCAGCACTGAGGAACTTGAGTTTAACGAATAATCAATTAAGCACTTTGCCAATAGGTATCTTTGAGGGCTTATCCTTGATTGGTCTCACATTAGGCGGTAACCCGTGGGTTTCGTTGCCCACGAATATTTTTAACGAAATGGCTTCGGTTAGCCAAACCACACGAATGAGCGTTATGAGTCTCGCCCCCATCAATGCCGCATTGCCAGCCACCAATGGCACCATTCCAGCACAATCGTTAGCACGAACGGCTAACCCGCTCACCCTGGAGGTGGCTACTTTCTTTAGCGACCCGGGCGATACCCTGACCTACACAGCCACGTCCGCTACCCCCGCCATTGCCAGCGTTGCCATCAGCGGCAGCACGCTAACCATTACGCCCGTAGCACTCGGCACAACCAACATCATGGTGACTGCTCGCGACACCGCCGGACAGCCGGTTACGCAGACCTTTGCGCTTACGGTTAGCGGCGATGCGGCAGCGGTAGCCGCCCCGAATATCAGCCCCAGTGTGCCGGCACTGATCGCCACCCAAGCTGTCGCCATTACCCCCATCACCATTGATGCCACAGCCGGTGGTGCGGTGGATAGCTACAGCATTAGCCCAGACCTGCCAGCCGGACTATCCTTTAACACCGGCAGTGGCGAAATCTCGGGCGCGCCAACGGCGGTCGCTGGTGAGCAGACTTACACCATCACGGCTACCAATACCGCTGGCAGTCATAGCCTCAGCGTCACCATCACCGTTAATGCTGTCCCCATTATCGCCGCCGACCCCCATACGCTGATCGCCACCGTGGGCACCGCCATTACCCCCACCAGCATTACGAATACGGGTGGTCCAGTGACTAGCTACGCCATCAGCCGAGGCAACGGTCAATCCCTAAACGCGAACACAGGGCTGGTCTTTGACACCATCACTGGCAGCATCTCGGGTACGCCAACCATGGCCGCTGATAGGCTGTTTTACACCATCTCTGCTACAAACGCCCCCAACTTTGCGCATAGTGCCAGCATTGACATTACCATTGTTGCCGCCCCCGACATCAGCCCCAGTGTGCCGACACTGATCGCCACCGTGGGCACCGCCATACCCCCGATCATCATTACCAATAACGGTGGTGCAGTGGCTAGGGCTAGCTACAGCATTAGCCCAAACCTGCCAGCCGGACTATCCATTGACACCTCCACTGGCGAAATCTCGGGCATGCCAACGGCGGTCGCTAGTGCGCAGACTTACACCATCACCGCCAATGGCGTTGGCATACCTACCGTCACCGCTACCGCCACGGTTGACATCACCGTCAATGCAGCGGACAACACCGCCCCTGATGCCCCAGTCATCACTCAACCAACAACGCCAACAAATAACGACAGCATAACCATTAGCGGCAGCGCAGAAGCCGATGCCACGGTAACACTGAGCCAAAATGGCACTGCCCTGGCAACCACTGCCACCGCTGGTTCCAATGGCACTTGGTCTATTGAGGTAACCCTGTCTGCTGATAATAATGGCGCCAACACCTTTACCGCCACCGCGACGGATCAAGCAAGTAATGCCTCTGGTTCTTCTAATGAAGTGACGGTAACACTAGACCAAACAAAACCGGCGATAATAATAAGATCTACTAGTAGCACTAACCCAACCAATGATAATCCAATCGGCATCACTCTAAAATTCACAGAACCGCTGACAGGATTTGATGAATCTGATATTGCCGTTACCAATGGAACTATAACGGCAGGCTCATATCAAGTCGTTAGTACTGTTGCTAATGGTGTAGCGGTAAATGTTACTTTTACGATAACACCATCGGCTGATGGTATCGTTGCACTACGTATTGTTGCTAATGCAGCTACAGATGCTGCCGGAAACGGCAATATTGATAGAGGATCTGTCTTTATTACTTATGACGGAACCGCCCCTGACGTAGCCATCACCAGCACAGCACAAACGGTCAACACAGCCGCATTCACACTTACCGGCACCACTGAAGCCGGTGCCACGGTTGATGTACTCAAGGATGGCACGTCCATTGGTGCCGCAACCGTAACGGCTGCCACTTGGACGTTTGACGTAATGCTAACCGAAGGCGCCAACCTATTCACCGTAACCGCAAGCGATGCCGCCGGCAACGTATCAGAAGTATCCGCTGCGGTTAGCATCACGCGGGACAGTACCGCCGCCCCATCGGACACCACCCGACCCAGCGTAGCTATCTCATCTTTCCCGGTTACGGCTAACATAGTTAATGGCGACACAGTCAATGCCACCACGCTACGCTATGAAGCCCTCTTTGATGAGTCTGTTAGCGGTTTTGAGATCGGTGATATTATGGTAACCGGCACGGCAGGTGTTACTATGGCATCCGGCCTTACTGGTGCTGGCCGGTTCCGCCAATTTGAGGTGCTAAGAGGCAACCTTGACGGCACCGTCATCGTCTCCATTGCCGCCGGTGCTGCACAAGATGCTGCGGATAATTTCAACACCGCTTCTGACGAATACACATTGACCATTGACACCACGCCACCAGTCATCACGCGAAATGGCGATGCTGCCCTAACCATCGTCAGTGGCACGACTTATACCGATGCCGGGGCAACGGCAAGCGATAATATTGCAGGGAATATTACGGCTTCAATCACAACAACCATTACCTTCGCTGGTAATACTGTCGCTGCCGTCAATACCAATACAGCAGGCGTTTACAGCATCGCCTATAACGTATCCGATGCGGCTAGCAACCCAGCGCCAGCAGTCACCCGAACGGTCACGGTGATGCCAGCTGTAGCGGTAACGGACACCACCCCACCAACCATCACACTACTTGGCAGTGCGACACTATCCATCGCATTTGGCACGGTTTATACGGATACTGGGGCAACGGCAAGCGATGACACTGATGGGAATATTACGGCTTCAATCACAACAACCATTACCTTCGCTGGTAATACTGTCGCTGCCGTCAATCCCAATACCGCAGGCGTTTACACCATCGCCTATAACGTATCCGATACGGCTGGAAACCCAGCGACACCAGTCACCCGAACGGTCACGGTGATGCCAACGGTAACGGACACCACCCCACCAACCATCACACTACTTGGCAATGCGACACTATCCATCGCATTTGGCACGGCTTATACGGATGCTGGGGCAACGGCAAGCGATAACACTGATGGAAATATTACGACTTCAATCACAACAACCATTACCTTCGCTGGTAATACTGTCGGTGCCGTCAATCCCAATACAGCAGGCGTTTACACCATCGCTTATAACGTATCCGATACGGCTGGAAACCAAGCCACACCAGTCACCCGAACGGTTACAGTGATGGCGGCGGCAACGGTAACGGACACCACCCCACCAACCATCACACTGCTTGGCAATGCGACACTATCCATCGCATTGAACACGGCTTATACGGATGCTGGGGCAACGGCAAGCGATAACACTGATGGAAATATTACGGCTTCAATCACAACAACCATTACCTTCGCTGGTAATACTGTCGGTGCCGTCAATCCCAATACAGCAGGCGTTTACACCATCGCCTATAACGTATCCGATATGGCTGGAAACCAAGCGACACCAGTCACCCGAACGGTTACAGTGGTGCCAGCGGCAACGGTAACGGACACCACCCCACCAACCATCACACTACTTGGCAATGCGACACTATCCATCGCATTTGGCACGGTTTATACGGATGCTGGGGCAACGGCAAGCGATAACATTGATGGGAATATTACGGCTTCAATCACAACAACCATTACCTTCGCTGGTAATACTGTCGGTGCCGTCAATCCCAATACAGCAGGCGTTTACACCATCGCCTATAACGTATCCGATACGGCTGGAAACCAAGCGACACCAGTCACCCGAACGGTTACAGTGATGGCGGCGGCAACGGTAACGGACACCACCCCACCAACCATCACACTGCTTGGCAATGCGACACTATCCATCGCATTGAACACGGCTTATACGGATGCTGGGGCAACGGCAAGCGATAACACTGATGGAAATATTACGGCTTCAATCACAACAACCATTACCTTCGCTGGTAATACTGTCGGTGCCGTCAATCCCAATACAGCAGGCGTTTACACCATCGCCTATAACGTATCCGATATGGCTGGAAACCAAGCGACACCAGTCACCCGAACGGTTACAGTGGTGCCAGCGGCAACGGTAACGGACACCACCCCACCAACCATCACACTACTTGGCAATGCGACACTATCCATCGCATTTGGCACGGTTTATACGGATGCTGGGGCAACGGCAAGCGATAACACTGATGGAAATATTACGACTTCAATCACAACAACCATTACCTTCGCTGGTAATACTGTCGCTGCCGTCAATCCCAATACAGCAGGCGTTTACAGTATCGCTTATAACGTATCCGATACGGCTGGAAACCAAGCCACACCAGTCACCCGAACGGTCACAGTGATGCCAGCGGCAACGGTAACGGACACCACCCCACCAACCATCACACTACTTGGCAATGCGACACTATCCATCGCATTTGGCACGGTTTATACGGATGCTGGGGCAACGGCAAGCGATAACACTGATGGAAATATTACGACTTCAATCACAACAACCATTACCTTCGCTGGTAATACTGTCGGTGCCGTCAATCCCAATACAGCAGGCGTTTACACCATCGCCTATAACGTATCCGATACGGCTGGAAACCCAGCGACACCAGTCACCCGAACGGTCACAGTGATGCCAGCGGCAACGGTAACGGACACCACCCCACCAACCATCACACTACTTGGCAGTGCGACACTATCCATCGCATTGAACACGGCTTATACGGATGCTGGGGCAACGGCAAGCGATAACACTGATGGGAATATTACGGCTTCAATCACAACAACCATTACCTTCAATGGTAATACTGTCGCTGCCGTCAATACCAATACCGCAGGCGTTTACAGTATCGCTTATAACGTATCCGATACGGCTGGAAACCCAGCGACACCAGTCACCCGAACGGTCACAGTGATGCCAGCGGTAACGGTAACGGACACCACCCCACCAACCATCACACTACTTGGCAGTGCGACACTATCCATCGCATTGAACACGGCTTATACGGATGCTGGGGCAACGGCAAGCGATAACACTGATGGGAATATTACGGCTTCAATCACAACAACCATTACCTTCGCTGGTAATACTGTCGCTGCCGTCAATCCCAATACAGCAGGCGTTTACAGTATCGCCTATAACGTATCCGATACGGCTGGAAACCAAGCGACACCAGTCACCCGAACGGTCACAGTGATGGCGGCTGTAGCGGTAACGGACACCACCCCGACTGCAACAGTGAACGAAAGTGTTCAGGTTACGAGCAAAACGATTGATGTTGGTGGCAAGACGATTACGGTTGAAAGTAGAACTATTCAAGTTGAAGTGGCTACGGGAGTGGGAGAAGCCACAACAATAACAAGGTTTTCCGCCAGAGAAGCACTCAAGGCAGTGTTAGAAACAATAGCGAACAAGGCAGTTGCTATGGGTGGCATTGATGTGAGAATGGAATCAAGTATTGACAGCACAATAACCCCAACTTTGGTGCTGAATACGGCGGTTGATATTACGGTGAATAAGGGGGCATGTCCCGCCAAAGGATGTGAAGTTACCTTGTCTTATGAAGCAAGCGATGAACAAGCAGGCAAAGATTTGTATGTCTTTCACTATGATGAGATGGCAGACACGTGGGAAGCCTTGCCACATGTTCGCCGTGATAGAACAGAGTTAACGGTGACAGCCCTTGCCGATAGTTTTTCGCCATTCGCATTGTTTAATGCAAGCGGAGCAGACAAACTGGCTAAGCAACTGCAAGCGGATAACAAGCAACTGAACAAGGATATTTTGCCAAATCTTGTCCAAACTATGCTTGCCAGCACCATGTCGGCGGTGAGTACCCGCATTGATGCTACTTTCTCGGGCACACCTCAAGGCAGTTATCAATTAGATGGTCAGACGGTGAAACTGAATGGTAGCGGTAACCTGCAAGATGCGATGACGAACAAACTGCCGCATTATGCGACATCACTGAAAGATGGCACAATGGACTGGAAAGCAATGTTGTCTCGTTCATCCTTTGTATTGCCGTTGAATGCAGTGGGTGGAGATGGTGCTGCTGGTGCGACAGTATGGGGCAGTGGCAATTACAATAAAATGGGTGGCAAGCTCAGTGATGGCGACTGGAAAGGCGATGTGTTTAGTCTTCAACTCGGTGTCGACCAGCGCGTGCAAGATGATTTACTGGCAGGTGGTTTGGTGTCTTGGAGTAAAGGCGATGTCGATTACACGCAGGATAATAAGAGCGGAGATTACACCCATCAGATAACCAGTGTTCACCCTTATATGGCTTGGTCAATCGATGATGCCCGCCTGTGGAGTAGTGTTGGTTATGGTCAGGGTGAACTGTCCATTAAAGAGCAAGCAAAGAATAGAGAAGGACGCAGTGACACGCGCCTATTGTCCTTGTCGGCAGGCGTTTCTGGTCGGTTGTCGCAATTTGGGCAATCTAACTTGAATCTCAAGAGTGACATGGTGCTGGCACAGATTGACATTGCAGGGTCTTCGAACAAGGAAATCCTTACTGATAGCCTCGCCAACCAGCGACTACGCTTGTTGCTGGAGATTGACCGAGAGCTCCAGCTGGCATCGGGTGGGCGATTCAATCCATTGATGGAAATCGGATTGCGCTATGATGGCGGTGCTGGTAAGTCAGGATTGGGTGCGGTACTCGGTTTCGGTGGACGCTATGCCAACACGGGTTTAACGGTTGAAGGCAAGTTCCACACGCTGGTTGGTCGTAAAGACTATAAAGAATGGGGCGTTCAGGGCACGATTCGCAAGACATCTGCCAATGATCAAGGACTGACATTTAGCTTGATCCCGAGCTATGGAGCGACTGGCAACAGAGCAAATCAGGTATGGAAACAAAAACTATCCGATGGAAATAAGAGTAATGGCGATTACCAAGTGCGACTGGATGTGAATGTGGGCTATGGACTATTCACTGGCGGCGGGTTGTTGACCCCATACAGCGAACTCCGCATGGGCAAAAATAACCGCTATCGTTTGGGCTTACGCTGGAAGCCGAATTCACCATTTAGCCTGCATCTGTATGGCGAACACACAACAAGCAATGATAGTGATCGAATCCTACTGGAAACCAATATACGGTTTTAGGAAATATTGATAATTGATAATTGATAATTGATAATTGATAATTGATAATTGATAATTGATAATTGATAATTGATAATTGATAATTGATAATTGATAATTGAAAATTGAAAATTGAAAATTGAGAATTGAGAATTGAGAATTGAGAATTGAGAATTGAGAATTGAGAATTGAGAATTGAGAATTGAGAATTGAGAATTGAGAATTGAGAATTGAGAATTGAGAATTGAGAATTGAGAATTAGAAAACCAACATCCGTCATTCCTGCTCCCCGCCTGTGAGACTGTGCAAGAAACCCGTGCTAGGTTGTGTTACATGTGGAAAACCCTTCGGGTTTGTATTTTACTGGGTTCCTGCTGTCGCAGGAACGACGGGGGCAGGAGTGGCGTTATTCTCAATAATTTTTATCCCATCACCGGTAAGATCATAAAGTTTATAAACCATCTGGTCGATTTGGGTTTCCCCCTGTAACACAACCTAGCACGGGTTTCTTGCACAGTCTCAGTAGCCAATAAACAGGCACGGGATGTGAGTAAATCGTTCGTTGTATCGAGTTTGTATGGTAGCATAGTCATAAGCCTTGAGTTGTGTACCCATTAGGTGATGGAGAGCTTTAGTGCAAACCATTATACCGTCAAGGCTTTCCACGTTTTGGGGATTTCTATCTGCGGATCTGGGTAATATTTTGCTATTGTGCAATAAATATACTTCGTATAGAATCGCCGTCCGAGATTAACTCCTTTCTTCACTATCATCGTCGTTGCCACAGCGATATTGGTGGGGGGATACCAAACCATAGGGAGCAATAAAATGATGAGACATTACGAAATTACATTTCTGGTGCATCCTGACCAGAGCGAACAAGTTCCCGCCATGATTGACCGCTATAAAGAGATGGTTGTATCGGGTAAGGGTAGCATCCATCGTGTTGAAAATTGGGGGCGACGACGTTTGGCGTATATGATTAATAATGTGCATAAAGCACATTATGTCATGCTGAATATTGAGTGTGACCTCAAGGTTTTGAGTGAAATCGAGAGAAACTTCAAGTTTAATGATTCCATTCTGCGACATCTGGTCATACGACAAAAAGGAGCCATTACAGAAGAGTCGCCGATAGTAAAACAAAAGCAATTGGAGGATGCCAAAGAGACTGATTCGCGTGATACGGCAGAGCGACTCGCATTGGCTGATAACCCCGATAAAATCAAATCTAATAAAGATTATGAGCTTGCGGAACCGCCATTGAGAAAGCCGTCTGAATATACGATGCATGATGACGATGCACTAGATGACGATGCACTAGATGATGTGGTTCTTGATGAGTATGCCCTCGAAGAGGACGCTCTTGAGGATGATGCGATTAAAGATGCAGCACTGAAAAATGGAGGAATAGAATGAACAGATTGCAAAGACGACCGAGGTTTTGTAGATTTACCGTTGGGAATATTAAATCGATAGATTATAAAGACATCGATATTCTAACCACGAACATTAGTGAGACCGGGAAAATTTTATCACGCCGTAGCACTGGTACTAAGTCACATTTTCAGAGACAGTTGGCTACGGCGATTAAACGTGCTCGGTTTCTTGCGTTAATTCCTTATACCGACCAACACGATAACTAGGAGAACGACATGGAAATTATTCTCTTGGAAAAAGTCGTGAATGTGGGTGAAATTGGTGATATTGCTAATGTCAAGAACGGTTATGCGCGGAATTACTTGATTCCCCAGAAAAAAGCTCTGTTTGTCACAGAATATGCCATTGCTAAGGTAGCAGAGAGGCGACAACAGTTAGCCGATGAAGAAGGTAAGCGGTTGGATGGTGCAAAAGCACGGGCAGATTTCGCACTCAAAGACATTACGCTAACACGATTATGCGGTGAAGAAGGACGGCTGTATGGGTCGGTGTCAACGCTGGATATTGCTGAAGCCTTGACCGCAGCTGGAACCCGTATTGATAAATCCGAAATCAACCAGCCCGATGGAGCGATTAAAATGATTGGTCAGTCTGATGTTGAGATCGTACTCCATCCAGAAGTGCGTTTTACTGTGCAAATAACGGTAATGGGCGAACGTCCTGACGGTGCTGTGATAGAGAGCGAGTCGGTAGTACCCGAATCTGATTCTAGCACTGGTTCTGATGACGTTGTAGATGATGACATAGCTAAAAATCAAGAGGATAACTCTGGCGACTCCTAAATTAAGATGAGTGCAGATTACCAGCATATTAGTGATTTAGTAAAAGCATCGCAATCGGTGTTTTTGTACGGGCGGTTTAAGAAGCCGTGTATGAGTTGGGAAATGTTTCCATTTCGGGCAATATTCGAAAGCGGGATTTTTGCCGAATGCGAGCTTGTGTGAACGTGTATTTATTGGCATCTAATCGTAGGCAAATCTGCCTCAAAACCAACTAAAAGACGATCCATTGGTTGAAACAGAACAATTTATAACCCATTCACCGAAATTACCGCCTCAATCACTGGAGGCAGAACAGTCTTTGCTGGGTGGGTTATTGCTGGATAATCGTAAATGGCTTGAGGTGGTTGATGAAGTAGGGGTTCAGGATTTTTATAGCCAAAATCATCGTTTGATTTTCACTGCTATTTCAGGCTTGCAGAATGCAGGCGACCCAGCCGATGTGGTTACAACATCTGAATGGCTAGAATCTGAGGGCAAGCTGGATATTGCTGGTGGTCTTGCATACATCGGGACGCTGGCGAATAACACGCCAAGCACTGCCAATATTCTAACCTATTCAAAAATTGTCAGAGAACGTGCTATTTTGCGTTCGCTAATTGCAGCAGCGAATGATATTTCCGAAAGTGCGTATCGTCCTGAAGGACGGGCACCGAGAGAAATCCTAGACAATGCCGAAGAGCTGATATTTAATATTTCTGAGCGTGATGGTCGCAGTCAACAAGGATTTCGGTCGATGGATGAATTGGTTGCACGCTCCTTTGACCGCATCGAAGAACTATCCGAATCAAAGGACGGGATAACCGGTATTCCGACAGGGTTTGCTGATATTGATAGACTGACTTCCGGTTTACAGCGCGGTGATTTGATCATCATAGCAGGACGTCCTTCTATGGGTAAAACCGCTTTTGCGATGAATATTGCAGAACATGTTGCCATCGGGAAGGGAGAGCCGACTGCCATATTCAGCATGGAAATGCCAGGTGAACAGCTGGCAATGCGGCTGTTGGCATCGGTCGGGCAGATTAATTTCATGCACATCCGTTCTGGTAAACTCAGTGACATGGGTTGGAATCAAATCAATTCTGCCAGCAATATTTTGGGTAAAGCACCGATATTTGTGGATGATTCAGCAGGACTAAACGCGATTGACTTGCGCTCAAGGGCGAGAAGAATACAGAGTGAAAAGGGTCAATTAGGGTTGATTGTTGTCGATTATATTCAGCTTATGCAGGCTTCGGCGGGGACTGAAAACCGTGCTACTGAAATATCAGAAATTACCCGCTCGTTAAAAATATTGGCTAAAGATTTGAAAGTACCTGTCGTTGCCTTGTCGCAGTTAAACCGTAGCTTGGAACAACGTCCTAACAAGCGTCCGCAGATGTCCGATTTAAGGGAATCTGGTGCGATTGAGCAGGATGCCGATGTCATATTCTTTATCTACCGAGACGAAGTGTATAATGACGATGCCGAAAAAGGTGCCGCCGAAGTGCTTATCGGAAAACAACGAAATGGGCCTGTTGGTTGGGCAAAATTGACTTTTCGTGGGGAGTTTGTCCACTTCAAGGATTATGCCGCCTCTCATCCCGAATATGCGGATAGTGAGCCCGCAAATCGTGGCACAAAACCGTGGCAGTGAGCATTTTAGTTCACGGTTGACGAGCCCAGACAGTTGGATTCAGCGTGGTGTGCTAGGGCGTTAATTGATATTGGTTCATTACGCCATAATATCAACCAAATCAGACAGGTTACGCAAGCCCGATTGATGGCAGTCATCAAGTCGGATGCATACGGACATGGGCTCGAAACCATTTGTGCGGCGGCACATAAGCAGGTGGATGCTTTTGCTGTTGCAACGATTGACGAAGGGATCCGATGTCGGCGTGTTCAGGAAAATAAGCCGATTATCGTATTGTCCGAGTTATGGCAACAGAATCAACTGCAACACTTTGAGCAACATCGTTTGCAAGTGGTATTACACAATCAACAGCAGGCAAGATGGCTACAGGAATATCGTGGGACACCATTGTCGCTATGGATTAAATTCGATAGCGGAATGAATCGACTCGGTGTTGCCGCAGAAGATGTCGCTGCAGTTTATAAACAGTTTCAAGGCATGAACACCATCAAGCAGATACGGCTTATGTCACATCTGGCTAATGCGGACATCATTGGCGATGAGTTTACCAACACACAACTGGCTATTTTTAATCATGCCACCAACCCGTTCAAATGTGAAAAGAGTCTGGCAAATTCTGCTGCACTCATGCGCTGGCAAGCAACACATTTTTCATGGGTTCGTCCGGGATTGATGCTCTATGGTGTCGCACCTTATAACCAGCAAAACGATAAAAAAACGCCACCGTTTGATCTCAAGCAGGTGATGCAACTACAAGCACGACTCATCGCGGTTAAAACTATCGGGCGTAATCAGGCGGTTGGCTATGGCGGTATTTTTCATACTCAACGTATTTCAAAAATTGCTATGATTGGCTTTGGTTATGGTGATGGATACCCGCGCTTGGAAGACCCGCGCGCCTGTGTTTTGATTAACAATCAACGTGCCCCCATTATTGGACGGGTTTCTATGAATATAATTACGGTTGATGTGACCGATTTGGAGGATGTCAAAGCAGGTGATACAGCGATATTGTGGGGGCATGGCTTGGGTGTCGATGAGGTCGCGCAATGGGCCGATACCATTCCCTATGATTTACTCTGTAGAGTGACGGCACAAGTGCCACGTTTTTCGCTCAATTAGCAGACCAATTAGCAAGACATGGTAAAGGCGAAAGTAAAAACTCGTTATTATTGCTCCGAATGTGGTGGTGAAAGCCCAAAATGGTCGGGACAGTGTGGTGACTGTGGGGAGTGGAATACGTTGCTGGAGCAACAAGTACAGCGTGAGTCATCGTTTACCGAGCGGTTTTCTGGCTTTGCGCCGAAGGTTGATGTGCAAATGCTTGGGCAGATAGTCATCACGCATAGCAAACGAATATCAAGCGGGAGTGCTGAACTCGACCGAGTGCTGGGGGGCGGTTTGGTGCATGGCTCCGTTGTCCTCATTGGTGGCGACCCAGGCATTGGTAAATCGACACTGTTGTTACAATACCTATGTCATATCAGCACGGATGCGCCAGTATTGTATGTTACCGGCGAAGAATCAACCGAGCAGATTGCTTTGCGTGCTCATCGTCTAGGCTTGGAACGTGCCGAAATGAAAATAATGGCAGAAAATCGCCTCGAAACCGTGCTGGAGATTGCTCATAAGGAGTCCCCGTCAGTGTTGGTTGCCGATTCAATTCAGACCTTTTACAGTGATATGCTCAGTGCAGCACCTGGAAGCGTTTCTCAGGTGCGGGAGAGTACGGCTAGATTGGTACGTTATGCTAAACAAAGTGGATGTTGTGTGATTCTAGTCGGTCATGTTACCAAAGAAGGGGCTTTGGCAGGGCCACGAATTTTAGAGCACATGGTTGATAGCGTGTTGTATTTTGAAGGCGAGGGCTCAAATAGCTTCCGCCTCATTCGCGCCATCAAGAACCGCTTTGGAGCGGTCAATGAAATTGGTGTATTTGCCATGACCGAGCAGGGATTAAAGGATGTCAGCAATCCTTCAGCGATGTTTGTCAGCAAGCATGGTGCAGAAAAGCCGGGTAGCGTGGTGTTGGCAACGCAGGAAGGCACTCGTCCATTGCTAGTTGAAATTCAAGCATTGGTAGATGATAGCGCCGCAGCAAACCCGCGGCGATTATGTGTTGGTCTTGAACAAAATCGTTTGGCGATGCTATTGGCGATTGCACACCGGCATCTCGGTATTTCTTTGAGTCGCCATGATGTGTTTACCAATGTGACTGGCGGCGTGCGGATTGCCGAGACTGGCTCAGATTTAGCAGTATTGATGGCAATTCTTTCCAGCGTCAAAAATCGGGCAGTAGGGAGTGACCTGATTGTTTTTGGCGAAGTCGGGCTGTCTGGCGAGCTTCGACCGGTACAGCGTGGCATCGAACGCCTTAAAGAAGCAGAAAAATTGGGTTTTACTCGTGCATTGATTCCAGCCGCAAATCAGCCAAAATCAAACTTGTCACACATTAAAATTATCGCATTAAAGCGCATTGAGGATGCCATTCAGATTTTCGATGTGTAATAATTCGCCCTCGCCATTCGAAACCGAATGGATGTTTTTTATACAACCAACCATGCTACCTACAGGACTCACTATGTTCAACAAAAGCACGACTATCATATCGTTTATTATTCTTTCTTTACTTATGACGCAGCCACTGGTTGCACAACAGACAGCACTTGATTCTGATGACCAAAAATACAGCTATGCAATCGGTAACAAAATTGGTCAGCAGATGGTCGCAGAGTTCACAAAACAGAAAGATATTGATTTAATCGCATTGTTACAAGGCATTACCGCTATTATTTCCGGCAGTACGCCATTGTTGTCGGAGCAGGAGATCAGTGCGGTTTTGCAACAAAAGCAACAACAGCTATTGTCCGCCGCCGCTACCATCGCGACACAAAATGCTACCGCAGGCGCAGCGTTTCTGGAAGAAAACAAATCCAAAGAAGGGGTTGTTACGACAGCAAGTGGTTTGCAGTATAAAGTCCTCACTTCTGGAGATGTCAGCGGTGTCAGAGCGGAACTCTCTGATACTGTGGTGGTTCACTATCGTGGCTCGTTGATAAATGGAACCGTATTCGATAGCAGTTATGCGCGTGGTGAACCGGCAACATTCTCTTTAGGTGCCATTATTCCCGGATGGCAGGAAGTATTACAGTTAATGCGACCGGGAGATAAATGGGCAGTCGTATTGCCGGCTACACTGGGCTATGGTGAGCAGGGATCGGGGCAGTCTATTGCCGCTAACGAGACGTTATTGTTTGATATTGAATTGCTTGAAGTCAAGAAATCTGGGAATTGATAATTTTCCATCTCGATAGCGGGACCTTTAAGGTACCGCTATCGAGATGGGTGTTAGATGTTACGCAGTAGTGCGTTGATACCTATTTTGTTTTTGGTTTTCTGATCTACGGTTTTCACAATGACTGCACAATAGAGACTGTGGCTACCATCTTGGGCAGGCATTGAGCCGGATACAACGACTGAACCGGGGGGAATATAGCCGTAACTAACCTGTCCAGAAGCACGATCCAAAATGCGTGTGCTTTGCCCGATATACACACCCATAGAGACGACCGCCCCTTCACCCACAATAACGCCTTCCACTATTTCACTGCGTGCGCCTATAAAACAATGATCTTCGATAATGGTCGGCGATGCTTGCAGGGGTTCGAGAACACCGCCAATCCCAACGCCTCCAGAAAGATGAACATTAGCACCGATTTGTGCACATGATCCTACGGTTGCCCAAGTATCGACCATTGTTCTAGCACCCACATACGCGCCGATATTCACAAAACTAGGCATCAGCACCACATCGGAAGCAATATACGCTCCTCGTCTAACGGTTGCCGGCGGAACAACCCGAAAACCACCGTTCGCAAAATCGTCACTACTATAGTCGCCGAATTTAAGTGCGACCTTGTCGTAGTAATTTGTGTAACCGCTATTTAATGTTTTGTTTTGCTCTATTCGAAATGACAGCAGAACTGCCATTTTTAACCACTGATTGACCTGCCAGCCGGATTCTTTAGGCTCGGCTACCCGTGCTTCGCCAGAATCCAATAAATCCAAGCACTGATTAACGGCTTCGCGTAATTCAACACTTGTGGTAGCAGGCGTGATGCTATCACGGTCATGCCAAGCAGCATTAATGATATTTTCTAAATTTTTCATAATCTATCGTTATGGAAATAATGCGGGATTATACTCCTATATGACAAAGACTGTTACTGAAAAATGTCTCCCAAATCGGCAGTTTGCAGTGGACAGTCACTGATAGCTGCTAACTACCCACTGATAACTCTCTGTGCTCTCGACTTTGGCATCCAGAGCCGTTCTACCTCCTGCGTCCATGGGTCGTCTGTGTCAAATCTTTATGGAAAACCCAACCCGTCATTTTCAATTATCAATCTTAAATTCACATAATAAGTGCTACTGGCACTGAATAGGTTTGAAGCACCGCCTATTTAACCCGATATAGAACAAGCGTAACGGCTTCTGCAGGATAGGTGCGTCCAAAATAACCAATTTAGCACTGACAATCCGCTGAGCAACGGTTTTTGAGTAAAACTCTCGGCAATATCTGCTGTAATTGCCAGCCATAAGACTTGAAAGAGGGATTCACAGGCTCTTGAAGCACTAGTGCCACTCTATCTGGGAATTTGGGTATTTGTCAGATTTAGCCGTTTATATGTTCGATTCATCAGCGTTCTGTATCAACAAACCATTGTGAGGGTTAAAACAACGCTTTGCCTAGTTTTTCTGCACCAAAGCGAACCACATCGGTTACGGGTAATGCGGTTTGCGTTTCCAGCGCGGCTATTTCCGCCAGTGCTTCATATTCTGATAGCAATGCGGTATTCAAGGCGATGCCAATGGTCGTGGCTGCCGGCAGGGAACCACATACGCCCACCACAGCTTCATTCAAGGCGATGAACTCTTTGAGTGGTGGGATTTTTATATGTTGCGGCTGTCGCAGTGTTGTCATGCCAGCCCGATGGCACATAATCAGGTGAGTTGGGCAGCTACCTCGCATCAATGACAAAGTGGCACTGCTACCCGGATGCAATAGCGATCCCTGCCCTTCAATAAACACGATATCACTGTCCGCCGCATCCATCACGAGGGTTTCCACAGCCCCGCAGGCATGGTCAACCTTAAAGGCATCTAATGGAATCCCCTGTCCGGTGATGGTGATACCAATTTGACCAGTGGCGATAAATTCGCTAGTAATGCCCCTGTTATTGTCCCCCTTGATGTGGTTTTTTCCGACTTCGCACACCCATCTGTACAGCTCCAAACCAGCGGTCATCTTGCCAATCGCCATGTCGGTTCCGACTAGCAGCACCCGCTTGTTATTCAAGGTCGCCGCCTGTCCTGTTGCTATTTTGGGCACAAATGTCGGTTGGCGAACGTCCCAAATCCATTGCTCACCTTTCAACAAGTGCCCAAACTTATCGGTTAACCGGTCGTGCAATCCGTTGACTATCGACATGTTCAGTTGTATGGCGCGTTGTAATGGTGCGTTCCATTGTTCGGGTATTTGCCCGCCCGACGGCGCAGTCCCCAGTATTAAGACCTCCGCCCCCAATTCTGCCGCATGGTCAACCGAGTCAACAACCCGATAGTCAAACGGGAGTCCGCAAGCCTGCCGTACACTTTTACCCGCATGGGTTGAATCAATCACACAGGCAATCGGATTTTTCGTATAACGCATTACCCCAATACCCATTTTTCCATAGTCGCCAGATAAATTCCCTTGCATGTAAATGGCGATTTTTTGATTTTTTGTGAGCATGTTTTCGGGTTTAGGTTAGCAAATAATTTAAGACGAGTGGTTTAATGTCTGCCGTTCAGGAATTGAAGCACGCCCCATGGCCTGGCAATTCATTAGGAACAATACTGCCGTCAATCAAAGCGGCACCCGTACATGGGTCCGGTGCTAGATTCAAATGCGAGTCCAAATCAACATGATCAAACAGTCCACTTATTGACGCACCAGCAGAAATAGACATGGATGATTCGCCCATGCAACCGATCATAGTTTTTAGGTCAAAAGCACGGGCGAGCGCAACAATCCGCAAGGCTTCGGTGATGCCACTACATTTCATTAGTTTCACATTCACCCCGTCCACACGGTCGGACCATTTAACAACATCGCTCGCATGGCGACAGGACTCATCTATATATATCGGCAACGGTCGATGCTTGAAAAGTGCGGGTAACTCGTTTTCCTGCCCCTCAGCGAGCGGTTGTTCGATGTAATCGGTATGGCGCGCCGCCAGCCATTTCATCATAAAAATCGCGTCCGTAGGACTCCAGCCGCCATTGGCATCGACACGCAGTCTTACGTTATACGGTTTGGTGCTTTCGACAACCTGCATAAACATCGATTGATCGGCATCAATACCTGCTGGCGATCCGAGTTTGACCTTTAATGACCGAATCCCGCTATCGTGAAGCAATAGCGGAATACGTTGCTTGATTACCTCTGGCGGATTGATACCAATCGTAACCGATGTGGGTGCATGGGACTTGCCGATTCCGAGCAACTGATACAAGGGCAACTTGGCTTTTTTCCCGAGCCAGTCCCAAAGTGCCATATCCAACCCAGCTAAAGCACACGCAGGAACACCGCATTGCCTAGCACAATCATGGATTTGATGAATCGGTAATGGCGCAGTGCGAAAAACCTCAGTCTCACCAAATTTGCAGGAAACCTCGCATTCAAAGAATTCGCTCAATGCCTGTTGAGCAACCTCTGCAGTCGCCGCACCTTCACTTTTACCGGGGTATAATTCGCCCCAACCGGTAATACCTTGCTGGGTAACAGCAATAAAAAGATTATCCGATCCAGTGCTGACTCGGCGACTAATTGCCAGCGGAAATTTCTTATTAAGACGTAGGGTCTTGAATTTTATTTTCATGTCGTATTCTGATGCTGACGTGCCTGTTCGTCCGCTTGCACTGAGGTAACCGCAACCAGTTGTATGATGTCTGCCACGCTACAGCCACGAGAAAGATCATTAAGCGGATGGTTAAGCCCTTGTAGAATCGGCCCAACTGCCTTTACCCCACCGATACGCTGGGCTATTTTATATCCAATATTAGCAGATTGTAATTCGGGAAAAATAAAGACATTTGCCGGCGCGGCGACCGCACTATGCGGTGCTTTTTGTTGCAAAATATGTGGCATGATTGCGGCATCAAATTGTACTTCTGCCATCAGTTCGATATCTGGTCTTTTTTGACGGATGGTGTCACCAGCTTCAATCACTTTATCCACATTAGGGTGATTAGCACTCCCTGCCGTAGAAAAAGAAAGCAATGCTACTTTCGGCTCCAACCCAGCCAAATTTTTCGCACTATCTGCCGAAGTAATCGCAATATCAGCAAGCTGAGTCGCATTCGGCTCAATCACCAAAGCACAATCGGCGTATATTGCCGTGCCCTGCAGTGCATGATGTGGCAAATTATGTTGCATCAGAAAAAAACTGGACACCAATTCGCTTTGCGGACGCATACCAATTAGTTGTAGGGCGGTTTTTACCACCGCGGCGGTGGTGTTGATCGCACCAGCGACAATGCCGTCGGCATCACCGCTAAGCACTTTGAGAGCGGCAAAAGTCAGCGGTTCGAGAACCTGTTTGCGAGCTTGATCGAGCGTGAGCCCTTTATGTTGGCGTATTTGAAAAAGCCGCTCGATATATTTTTCGGTGTGATGGCTTTGTGTCGGATTCTCGATGATGACCTTCGGCAGGTTGGCATCCGCCGCTAAATGGTGCACTTGAGTACGGTCGCCAATCAAAATGATTTCTGCCAATGCTTGCTGAGAAATCAATGCCGCCGCTTCGAGCACCCGAATATCGGTCGCCTCGGGCAGGACAATCCTTTGCTGGTTTAGTTTCGCTTGCTTGACAATATGCTCGATTGAATCCATGAGATCACGTCTGTTTGCTTTGTTATGTTGTCTTGATTAAAAAGTGGGTAGTTGAAAATGACTGCGGTAGGGACACTATCTCCATAGTATCTTATTTGGGGGAATTTGCACAAGCAACAATGAGCCCCCAAATCCCCAGATAGAGTAGTGCCAGCACTTCAAGGGACTGTCGGTTAATCGAAAAACAATGTCAAAATTCACAAGTTTGTTCAAATAAACGACAATAGCCCACGGCGAATTCAACCCATAAGTGCAACACTCGGGTTTATATTATGATCTATTCCCATTGCGTGGGAAAAGACCTCCATAAGGGGTTTTATACCCCAAACATTTTCTAGGTCGGTTGTTCATTAAATCAGTGGCTTTATGCAAAGGCATTTTCTTTGGAAAAAACTGCCTGAGTAAAAAGTATGAGCAAGCCATTGTGCCAGATGATTATTTGGCATTCAAGCCGCGCTCCCAAGAGTGATACGGTTTAGCTTCGTTAAGTTTCACACTCGAGTTGTTTAGCAAGATCACTATGCCAACAAAATTCCCTGTCGTTATCAAAGGTTAGTGTCATTTACATGTTGTTTCATATGCTTTAACAACCTGAGTATAGCCGCGTTGGTTTCTTTTGCGGTTTTGTTCTTAGTCCGAAGTGCGAGATAAAGCCTACTTTTGCGTTCAGCAAGGGTGGCAAACACCCCTTGACGACCCTTACCGATAACACAATCAGCCTCCCCCCTCTATCACTACGCCTATACGCGAGCGACTGTCCACCATGCGGGGTCTATCAGCAATATCAACCCGATTGGGGATGCGTCCGCGGTAATCGTTCTGTCCATAACGCTTGCGATATTTCTTACCCTGATGGCGCAAGTATCGATATAACGACCCATCCGCTACTTTGTCTTTCAAAATGAGACGATAGATGGATTCGGTGCTAATACTGATGTTTTCCTCCATTTTCAAACGACCGCTAATTTGTTCATGACTCCAATACAGCGCGAGCTTTTGTTGAATACGAAACTTTAACTCGTCATTGAGCCTGATGTGCTTGGGCTTTTGCTGATGCCTCGTTTGGGCAAAACGGTGGGCTTGTTTGTAGCGATAGCCGTTGCCCCCGGTATTGCGTTTAATTTCACGGCTGATGGTTGACTTAACTTCTGCCCATGGTTTTAGCGATTTCTGTCAGTGTACAATGCTGCTGATTCATGAGGTAAATGTGGTATCTTTCGTGTTCAGTCAAATGGGTATATCTCGTCATGTTTTACTCCTTTTTTCCGTTCAGTTAAAAGAGTACGAGCGTACCCTTTGACTGACTTAGGAGTGTTGCACTTATTATGTGAATTCAAGTCAGTCTAATTTTAAAAAATAATATGTTTAGAGACTTTTGTATAATCCACAAAACACCCATCGCAACTCACAAACAACGTGATTTTTTATAAATTTGCCTCATTTTTTCGCCCATGTTCTCTCAATCATCAATACGACACCAAAAAGCCTCTATTTCGGCACTTTTAACCGCTTTTAGTGGGTTTTAATCTGTTTTATTGCCCATTTAGGCGCAACTCTCCTTTAAACGTTGCAGTTCTTTGAAAATATTCATTCCAGTTTTAAGGTTATGGCTCATGGCAATCAGATGTGCACGGGTTTTGTTTCTGGCTAACCCCATGTATCTGCCTTGCCTAATCCGTGATGCAGTTTGAGTAAGCCAAAGGTGCGTTCAACCACATAGCGGACACTGCTATACATTTTATTCAGTGCTTTTTGTTGCTCCGTTAATGGTGTGTTGCGATAAGCTCGGTGCAGGATTCTATTGTTTTCTTTACCCAGTTTCTCGTCATTGTCTTTGTTGGCACTTGTGCCCTGTGGGTATAGGCACTGTCTGCGTAAACTTGTCCGTGCCTATCGCCCAACAGATGTTCAAACTCCCCAAAATCATGCAATGAATCATGCACATTGCCAGGCGTAGTGGTCATTTTCTTGATAGCCATATTCATCGGTATTGGCGTGCAGCTTAAATCCGTAGGTACTTTTACGCCTACCATCGGATGCCGTTTTCACGTTCCATGCCACTTCCGGGTCTTGGGTATTGTGCCTTGTTTGTTCTTTTTAGAACGGCATTGCTTCGCCTCAATCACAGTCGCATCGATAATATTGACCGAGCCTGTGGCAACAATAAGACTGTTTTTAGCGAGATGATGATTGATCTACGCCAATAAAGGTTCAAGCAGATTTTCGGTGTGTAATAAGTTCCGAAACCGCCAAATAGTGGAATGATCCGGTACCGCTTCGCTGATACTCAAACCAATAAACCGGCGGAACATTAAATCCCGGGCTAGCTGCTCTTCTAAGGCTTCATCGCTTAAGTTATACCACGCCTGTAAAATCAGTATCTTAAACATCATCAAAGGTGGGTATGCTGGCATAAAGATGGCTGAGCGTTTTTTCGATCTGTTTCCAATCGATAATTTCATGCACATCATCTAGTTTGGACAATGACTTATGCTCAATTAAAAGGGCATCTGCGAACGAGTATTGGGCGGTTTGTTTCCAAGACATTTGACGGTATCCTCAAGGGTTTATTGAATGAACGCTATTTTACCATTTTAGTCGTGCCCGGGTGGATTTATGCAAAGGTCTCATCTCATACTTTCGAGCTATTAACCGACAAGCCCACTCTGGGTCTTTAATCATCGAGAAATGATGGAGAATGGAGGCGGCTGGCTTGCTGTTCATTGTATAATCCTAAATCAAAAAAACAGGCTAATTACCTCATTTGATTGCTACATACAAGCTTTTTTAAGCTCGATTGCCCTGCTTATGGAGTCCCTTTTCCCTTGTAATGGGAATAGATCATAATATAAACATGAGTGTTGCACTTATGGGTTGAATTCGCCTTATTTTGAATTAACCGACAAGCCCATTGAATAGCACTTTGTTTGGGTGTCTAAATATCGTTATCAAGTATTGTCGGGTGATATTGGTTTCAGGGTGCGGGATAATGATTAGGAATATTTGGAACGGCATTTCGAGCGTAAGCGGACGGATAACTCCGATGTTGAGTCGTGACGAATCGGCTTTAGCTGGTCGACTGGACTTTCAGTCCGTACTTTTAACCCGCCGTCTTTAGACGGTGGTCGTTAAGTTTCTTTGTTTTGCCGCTTCTGACGGTCACGGCAAATTTCGTCGTGTTTCACTCCTTTTCCGTTCAGTTAAAGAGTGCGAGTGTACCCTTTGGCTACGACTTAGGAGACTATTAGGAGTGTTGCACTACATGTGCAATTCAAGACGCTATATTGTACATATTCCCCTTATAATACTCATTTGTGGGCATCCCAAACAGACGACCAAAAAACAGGTGACCAAACAGATCACCAAATATGCGATGACCTTGCCCGTATTCTAGTCGCATCATCCGTCCACTCATCAACAATGGTCATTCAACCCAAAGCATGATTAACACTCTAAAATTAAAATTAGGACAGTGGCTGGCACGCTATTTGAGTCAACCGATTCTGGACTATAAGCCTTATATTACTTATGAAATTCCGCTACTGGAAGATATTTTGCAGCCGGGCGATATTTTGCTCGTAGAAGGCAATACTCGAATCAGCCGAATCATCAAATATCTGACACAATCCACTTGGTCACATGCCGCTTTCTATGCTGGCGATTCGAGCCAACAATTTGCCGAATCAGGAGAAGCATCCCCCCTGATTGAGGCAGAGTTGAACGATGGGGTAATCGCTGTGCCATTATCAAAATACAGAAATTTTCATATTCGTATTTGTCGCCCGATTGGATTGTCTGACCACGACCGCAAAAAAGTAGTCGACTTCATGGTACAACGTCTGGGTTTGCAATATGACCTTCGGCATGTTTATGATTTGTTACGCTATTTTATCGGCCGTCTGCCGGTTCCGGAACATGCGAAACGTGGCATGATTGCCATCGGCAGTGGCGACCCTTCAAAAGCCATCTGCTCAAGTTTGATTGCCGAATCCTTTCAATCTATCCCCTATCCCATCTTACCCAAAATCGAAAAACAGGCAGAACTTTCTCTTTATTATTACAGCATCAAAGAGATTTATCACATTCGCAACCACTGCTTATTTACTCCGCGAGATTTCGATGTCTCGCCATTTTTTCAGATTATCAAGCCGACCATCGAGCAGGGATTCGATTATCGTGCGCTGACTTTTTTAGATGAGAGTGATGGGTCAATCGATGGGTGAGAGTTTTTTATGAATGCCAAAAAGTAGCGGGTACAGAACTGCAGGGCAAAGGTATGCGGATTTGTCCATAACTATAGAAATGCGGAAACTGACCTAGCAATCGCGGGAAAAGACCTCCATAAGGGTTTTATACCCCAAACATTTTCTAGGTCGGTTGTTCATTAAATCGGTAGCTTTGAACCGCTCTTTTTCGGTGACTTTATGCAAAGGCATTTTCTTTGGAAAAAATTGCCTGAACAAAAAGTATGAACAAGCCATTGTCCCAGATGATTATTCGGCATTCAAGCCGCGCTCCCAAGAGTGATACGGTTTAGCTTCGTTAAGTTTCACACTCGAGTTGTTTGGCAAGCTCACTATGCCAACAAAATTCTCTGCCGTTATCAAAGGTTAGTGTCATTACATGTTGTTTCATATGCTTTAACAACCTGAGTATAGCCGCGTTGGTTTCTTTTGCGGTTTTGTTCTTAGTCCGAAGTGCGAGATAAAGCCTACTTTTGCGTTCAGCAAGGGTGGCAAACACCCCTTGACGACCTTTACCGATAACACAATCAGCTTTCCCCCTCTATCACTACGCCTATACGCGAACGATTGTCCACTATACGGGGTCTATCAGCAATATCAACCCGATTGGGGAGCGTCCGCGGTAATCGTTCTGTCCATAACGCTTGCGATATTTCTTACCCTGATGGTGCAAGTATCGATATAACGACCCATCCGCTACTTTGTCTTTCAAAATGAGACGATAGATGGATTCGGTGCTAATACTGATGTTTTCCTCCATTCTCAAACGACCGCTAATTTGTTCAGGACTCCAATACAGCGCGATCTTTTGTTGAATATGAAGCTTTAACTCGTCATTGAGCTTGATGTGCTTGGGCTTTTGCTGATGCCTCGTTTGGGCAAAGCGGTGGGCTTGTTTGTAGCGATAGCCGTTGCCCCCGGTATTGCGTTTAATTTCACGGCTGATGGTTGACTTAACTTCTGCCCATGGTTTTAGCGATTTCTGTCAGTGTACAGTTTTGCTTATTCATGAGGTAAATGTGGTATCTTTCGTGTTCAGTCAAATGGGTATATCTCGTCAGTTAAAAGAATACGAGTGTACCCTTTGACTGACTGAGGAGTGTTGCACTTATTATGTGAATTCAAGTACCTTATAATTCGCATCATCAACGCACTTGAAGCGAACACACCAATGATTTCCGCGATCATTGAATACAGAAAATCAAATATCATCGATGCCAGCATCTTATATAGTCAACCTATGTTATCACCAGCAATATTAATTTTGTCTTCACCGTCTGGCGCAGGCAAAACCAGTCTGGCCCGAGCGTTGGTGGCAAAACACGATGATGTGGAAATAACCGTCTCCCATACGACTCGCAAGCAACGCCAAGGTGAAGAAGAGGGAGTTCATTATCACTTTGTTGATGAAGCAACCTTTACGGCGATGATTGACGCAGGAAAATTTATTGAACATGCGACCGTTTTCGGTAACGATTATGGAACCTCTGTTGATGCCATAGAAAAACTGCTTTCAAATGGCAAACATGCCATTCTTGATATTGACTGGCAGGGAGCACGCAATGTGCGGAAAAAATATCCGTCTGCTACTGCTGTTTTTGTGATGCCGCCATCCATAGCAGTGCTTGAACAACGTCTGCATCAGCGCAATCAGGACAGTGCGGCAGTCATCGCTAAGCGGATGAAAGAAGCGCGGAATGAGATGAGTCATAAGGGTGAATTCGACAGGGTTATTGTCAACCAGCATTTTAAACATGCCCTATCTGAGCTTGAATCTATCTTGAATTGTCTTGACTAGGCGGCATTCTCATTTAAGCCAACCAAATTATTGTTGCCACTAAAAACAGCATTGCCATGTAGTTTCTCGCTAATCGTTCGTACCGTGTGGCTATTCTGCGATAGTGCTTTAGTTTCTGAAAAAGCCGCTCCACCCTATGGGCTTGTCGGAAAATGGCGTTTTTAGCTTGTTGTGAATATTTAAGTCCTTGTTATTAAACTTTTTATTTTCTTAAAATTGGACTGATTTTGAATTAACCGACAAGCCCCCTGATGGCACAAGTATCGATATAACGACCCATCCGCTAATTTGTTCAGGACTCCAATACAGCGCAAGCTTTTGTTGAATATGAAGATTTAACTCGTCATTGAGCCCGATGTGCTTGGGCTTTTGCTGATGCCTCGTTTGGGCAAAGCGGTGGGCTTGTTTGTAGCGATAGCCGTTGCCCCCGGTATTGCGTTTAATTTCACTGCTGATGGTTGACTTAACTTCTACCCATGGTTTTAGCGATTTCTGTCAGTGTACAATGCTGCTGATTCATGAGGTAAATGTGGTATCTTTCGTGTTCAGTCAAATGGGTATATCTCGTCATGTTTTACTCCTTTTTTCCGTTCAGTTAAAAGAGTACGAGTGTACCCTTTGACTGACTTAGGAGTGTTGCACTTATTATGTGAATTCAAGAAAGTTAAATTTTGTCATGAATATTTTTGGAAAAATAACGGGTATAAAATATACAGCTTATTTATCAGAGGATTTAACACCGCTTGACATAGGTTTTTTTGACATAAATAAAGTTCCTTCTGTTTGTTTACTCACCGATAAAAAACACTCTTTTGCCATTTCAAAGTGGATTTCTCCGAAACGAACTCGTTCATATCCTTTTGAGAGAATTTACAACACACTTCGCATTTCAAAAAAAATAACAGTTATTCCCATTGTAAAAGATGAAGGCGTTGGGGGCGACCGAGATTTTATTCAATGGGACACCGTCTCCTTAATGTCTTTACTTGATGTTTATGTCATTTTTGCGTATTACGAAAAAGCTGAAGTAGCCTCCTATAGCAATCAAAAAATAACAAAGCAACAATTTGATAATGCGTATATCTTATCAAAAGTCAAAGAAATAGAGCAATATCACAGTTCGGCATTACATTGGAATCTGAACGAACTAAACACCAATCTGCACACAATTATTGATAAAGCTAAACTGGCTTATTTAACCATTGAAAAATCGACAAATATTTCTTTGCATAACATAAGCGGATTAGATGATTTCAAAGAAAAAATAGGGAAAGATGTTTCTTCATTTATGCTTTTTTCAAGAGGAAAAGCAAAACAGGCTCAAGCTAGGGAGTTCGTAACCACTCAACCTAAAGAAAGTCTTTCTACTTTATCAAAAGCGAAAATAACGATTTCAAATTATCTCGGAGGAAAATATTTTTTAACTGTTGATGAAGTTGAACTTATTGATAACAAATTAAAATTGATAGAATGCAAACATAGTAAAAGTGCATTATTGCCAAGCAAAGGAGATATTAAGGACGGGCTACTAAAAATGATTTTATATTGCAATCTTGTAGATGTTATCGCTGATGGTAACAATGTAAAAAGCGAGGCTGTATTATGCTTAACCTCTCATAGAATAGAAGGTGCGATTTTATCGACAAATAGTAGTAGCGAAATTGAAAATTTTATCTCGATAAATAATTTCTCATCAACACAGACAAACATCATTCAAACGATTTTCCAAGAAGCGGGAGAAAACCAATTCATCGTTAAAATTCAGCATTCAAGATGATTAAAAGCCCACTACGATACCCGGGCGGTAAAAGTAGAGCTGTAAAAATCATTGCACCGATCATTCCTGATTTTGGGGAATATAGGGAGCCCTTTTTAGGCGGCGGCTCAATATTTATATATGCGAAACAATGTTATCCCGATAAGAAATTTTGGGTAAATGATTTGTATTTAGAGCTTTACAAGTTTTGGGAGATGGCTCAAAAAGATGAACCCGCTTTAACAGAGCTTATTTATGCGTGGAGAAAACAATTCCCAGTGGGGAAAGAATTGCATCAATTTCTAAATAAAAATTTATCTGGTTTTAACGATTTAGAACGAGCAACAGCATTTTTCATCTATAACAGAGTTACCTTTTCGGGCACAAGTTTAAGTGGTGGGTACAGCGAAAAAGCATTTACGGGTAGATTTACGATAAGCAGTATTCAGCGATTGAAAGATTTTGCTCAAGTGATTAACGGCAGTAAAATAACCAATTATGATTATTCAGAACTTATCAACAAACAAGGTGAAAACGTGTTTATTTTTCTCGACCCACCTTATTATTCAGCGACCAAATCGGCATTGTACGGTAAAAATGGAAGTTTACACAAATCATTCGACCATGCTCAATTTGCTACCACCATGAAACATTGCCAGCATAAATGGCTTATCACATATGACGATAGCACATACATACGAGAGCTATTTTCATTTGCTAATATCTTTCCTTGGGATTTAACATACGGCATGCGAAATGTTACCGAAAACTCCAACCAAAAAGGCAAGGAACTATTTATTTCCAACTACTTAGAAGTGTTTCCACAAACAAAACAACGAACATTAGCATGTCTCTATTAAAATTATTCACTCAGCCAGCATACAAATATGAGCAATCCTCTGCTTAACATCAACAACCTCGCGGTTAGTTTTCAGCGAACCGAAAAACGTCAGCGTATTGTCACAGACGTGCTACGCGGGGTGAATTTGCAATTGCATGCTGGTGAAACGGTTGCGCTGGTCGGTGAATCTGGTTCAGGCAAGACTCTCACCGCCTTGTCGATATTGCAATTATTGCCGTATCCCCATGCGTTTCACCCACAAGGCTCAATAGCCTACCAGACAACCGCACAGCAAGAAGCACCAACAGAGTTGGTCGGTGCTAATCGAGCCACCCTGCAACGCATTCGCGGCAATGAAATTTCGATGATATTTCAGGAGCCAATGACCGCCTTGAATCCGTTACATAGCATAAAAAAACAAATCGGCGAGTCTTTAGCATTGCATCAGGGTATGACCGGTCAATCCGCAACAAACCACATTATTGCATTACTCGAACGAGTCGGTATCCACAATCCGGCGGCGCGGTTGGATGCCTATCCACATCAATTATCCGGAGGGCAAAAGCAGCGCGTAATGATTGCTATGGCGTTAGCAAACAGACCGAAAATTTTATTGGCAGACGAGCCAACCACGGCCTTGGATGTTACCGTACAGGCGAAAATTCTACACTTGTTAAAGGACTTACAGGTAGCCGAAAATCTGGCTATCCTGCTGATTACCCACGACTTGAATATGGTGCAAAAAGTGGCTGACCGAGTATTGGTAATGAAAGATGGCGAGGTCGTGGAGAGCGGTACGACAAGGCAAATTTTCACCGCCGCACAACAACCCTATACCAAAAAACTGCTCGCCGCCAAACCGCCGATACGCCAACGCTTAGAATCGCAAGCAACTGCCGACGACACGGTGTTAGCCGTGGAGAATTTAAAAGTGTGGTTTCCGATAAAGAAAGGGCTGTTAAAACGCACTGTGGATTATGTCAAGGCGGTTAATCAGGCTTCACTAACGCTACGGCGTGGTCATACCCTCGGCGTGGTCGGTGAGTCGGGTTCTGGAAAAACCACCTTGGCGTTGGCATTATTAAAACTCATACAAGCCGAAGGCAAGGTGCTGCTGGACGGCAAGCCACTTGGCGGTGCGGGTGGATGGTCGCTGGCAGAAGTGCGCTTGGTAATGCAAATTGTCTTCCAAGACCCCTACGGCTCGTTATCACCGCGTCTCACCGTGGGCGAAATAATCAGCGAAGGTCTCGATGCTCACAATCTGGTTACCAATCCGGCCGCGCGTGCACAAAAAGTGATTGAGATTCTCACTCAGGTTGAAATTGACCCCGCGGTGCGCTTTCGTTATCCGCATGAATTTTCCGGTGGTCAACGCCAGCGTATTGCCATTGCGCGGGCACTGGTATTGGAGCCGCGCATTCTTTTTCTCGATGAGCCTACCTCGGCCTTGGATCGCACCGTGCAGGTGCAAGTATTAGACCTGTTAAATCGACTACAACGACAACAGCAACTCGCCTATGTGTTTATTTCCCACGACTTGAGTGTTGTTCGCGCCATTGCCGATGACTTGATGGTAATGCGGCACGGCGATGTGGTCGAACAAGGCGATGCAGAACGCATATTTTCCAACCCACAACATCCTTATACAAAAGAATTATTGTCAGCCGCATTTGATGTGTCTTTTAACTAACCAATGAAGCCTTATGAAAAACCAAACTACCACAATCAGAAGAATCGTCCGCCAATTAAACCAAGATTTTTGGCTTCCAAATATTCAAAGAAACTTTGTATGGAAAGAAGTACAAATCGAAAGGCTTTTTGATTCCTTGATGAGGGATTATCCAATCGGAACGCTATTAGTATGGAAAACAAAAAGCCATATTAAACATAGAAAATTTATAGATATTTACAAAAATGATACAAATTTCACTGATTTTTATGTGCCAGAAAATGATAATTGTAAATTGCTGGTGTTAGATGGGCAACAACGATTACAAAGTCTATTTATAGGATTATGTGGCAGCTACAATGGGAAAGAATTATATTTTGATCTTTTAAGTGGTGCCAATAGAGCCCCAGAAGATGTTAAGTATATTTTTAAATTTAGCAAAAATATACCTAAAAACACACCTAGTGAAATATGGATTAAACTGAAAGATATAGTTTTTAAGGAGGAAGGTGTTTATTCCGCACATAAAAATATTTTAGACTCGTTACAATATGAAATAACAGAAGAGGAAAAGAAAAAAATAGGAGCAAATATTGATACTGTGCATCAAGTTTTCAAAACGGAGGATCGAATTGTATATCAAGAATTTGATAGTATAGACCGACCAGAATTATACAGCGATGATGATATTGTAGAGATTTTCATTAGAGCAAATTCTGGAGGAACGCCATTAGGAAAATCTGACTTGCTTTTTTCATTATTAACATCTGATTGGCAAGAGGCAGAAGAAAAAATGGTGAGTTTATTGGGAGACTTAAATCAAGGAGGATATGCTTTTACAAGGGATTTTGTATTAAAAACATGCTTAACTTTGTTAGATACTTTTGCAAGCTATAAGATTGAAAAGTTTAGAAAGCCAGAAATAAGAGACCGTATGATGAATGAATGGGATAGGATGGAAGGTTCCATTAGGGCAGTCAAAGACTTTTTATATGGAAATACATATTTAAGATCAGAAAAATCACTTAAATCATATTTGACACTTATTCCAGTAATATATTTTCATTACCACTATGCAGATAAATGGAACGATGTAAAGCACCTAAATAATTACATATTAAGAACACTATTAGCCGGTTCTTTTGGCGGCAATCCTGATAGTTTAATAGACAGCTGTATTAAGGAAATAAATGAAAGAAAAGATTTTAATAATGCAAAAATGTTTAATGTTATACAAAGAAATCGTCGAAGTTTACAAATTTCAAAAGATGAGTTATTGGGACAAAACTACGGCAAAAGAAATGATTTGCATTTGATTTTTAATATTTGGTACAAAGAAATAGACTTTACTCCATCATATTCTGGAAATGAATTACAAATTGACCATATTTTTCCTACTAAACTTCTTAAAAAAGAAGTAGGACCAGATGGTAGCAGTCTGCGATATAAGAAATATGATATAGATCAACTCGGGAACTTAATGCTTCTAACCAGAGATGAAAACGGTTCGGGTGGAAAAGGTGATTCTTCGCCAGAAGATTGGTTTCAAAATAAAGATCAAGAGTATTTAAAAAAACACCTAATACCTGACAATCCTGACTTGTGGAAAATAGAAAATTTTGAATCTTTTTTAGGAAAGAGAAAGAAACTGATTGTCGATAAATTCAAGAACCAGCTTGGATTGTTAATAAAAGAGGAAAGAGAAAAGAAATAGCTGACATAACCATTCCATCCGACCTTTAATGTTGCAGCTGGTTTAAGTGATATGGATGCGGGGTCGGCATGAATATTGAACAATATCTCGCCAATTTCAAAAATAGCCGACAAATCAATGTGGTCGGTCCCTTGTATGAGCCGGATGACATGCGTGAGCCGATGCGGACGATTGCTGAGCCGATTATATTCGTCGATGGCGGCGCATGCTGGCGACAGCGTGGGGAAGGCATCACGGTGGGTGATGGTGATTCTTTTGTTGGCACGATGGATGTTTTGCTCAAATCGGATAAATGTTTTTCCGACCTTGCTTTTGCGCTGGAACATATTCCCGCCACTTTCCGTGAGGTAAAGTTGCACGGATTTCTGGGCGGTCGGCGGGATCATGAATTGTTTAATATCGGCGAAGCGCACCATTTCTTACGCAACCGAAAATCGCCAACGACTATTCAATTTGAGCATGACATTATCGGCTATTCAGGCGGACAATGGCAGTTCGAGAGGGTCGGCGGCTTTAGCATTGCGGTAATAGAAGAGACACAGCTCAGTATTAGTGGCGATTGTCGCTATACCTGCCAAGCACGCCGATTTATACCCTTGTGTTCTTTGGGCTTGAGTAATGTAGGTACGGGACTGATTTACATTGATTGCGCGGCACCGATTTTTATTCTGTTCAACGACTCGGTGGATGGCGGACTCGTATCCAATGACTACCATGACTGATTTATTTGACTTTACCGCAAAACCGTCCGCTTTTGCGGTTATGGGTAATCCAGTCAAGCATAGCAAGTCGCCACAGATTCATCGTTTGTTTGCACAACAATTCGATATTGCACTCGACTATACGCGGATTCAGGTTGATGTCGGTGGCTTTGGGCAGGCACTCAGTCATTTTTCAGCGCACGGCGGAGCCGGGTTGAATATTACCCTACCCTACAAGGTTGAAGCGGCTCAGCTTTGCCAAAAGCCGCCTAATAGTATCAGCCAGCGAGCGCGTTTGGCACAGGCGGTCAATACCCTGCGCTTTGCAACCGATGGCGTGTATGGCGACAATACCGATGGCGCAGGCTTGGTCGCCGATTTGCACAACAATATCGAGTTTTCCATCAAGGATAGGTCTATTTTGCTCATCGGTGCAGGTGGTGCGGCGCGTGGCGTGATTGGTGCGTTATTGGATTGCCAACCGAAAGAGGTTATCATCGCCAATCGCACGATTGACAAGGCGAACGCATTGAGCCACCAATTTGGTCATAGGGTGTCCGCCGTAGGGCTTGATGCGGTGCCCGACCAAGCGGTTGATTTGATCATCAACGGAACTGCCGCCAGCTTGAGCAGACAACTCACCGGAATCAGTGAGCAATACATCAACAACAGCACAGTCTATGACATGATGTATGCAGACCAGCCGACTATATTTATGCAATGGGCATTGTCAAACGGTGCGACTGAAGCGTATGACGGCTTGGGTATGCTGGTCGAGCAAGCGGCGGAATCGTTTTATCTATGGCATGGAAAACGCCCGGATAGTCGGGCTGTCATTCATGCCCTGCGCCAATTATAATCTGACGGGGAAACTGAACAAATGCCACAGTCATGCAAAAATGCGTTGGTCATTGCCATCTCATCGCGCGCCCTGTTCGATATGCGCGACAGTCATGCGGTCTATACCGAGCATGGCATCGATGCCTATTGCAAATATCAAATCAAGCATGAAAATGAAAAACTGAAACCCGGCGTGGCGTTCCCGATGGTTAAAAAGTTTTTGGCACTGAACGATAACGCTAACGCTGCTCAGCATGACCATAACCCCGACCATGATCATGAACAGGATGTTGAGATTGTGCTTATTTCCAGAAATAGTGCGGACACCGGCTTGCGGGTATTTAATTCCATTCAACATTACGACCTGAACATTACCCGAGCGGCATTTGTCGGCGGACGTTCACCGTATCAATACATCAGTCCATTTGATGCAGATTTATTTCTGTCTGCCGACCCCGCCGATGTGCGACAAGCATTAGAAGCAGGCTACGCCGCCGCCACTATTCTGCCTTCACAAACGGATAACAGCGATTCGGGCGAATTAAAAATTGCCTTTGACGGTGATGCCGTGTTGTTTTCGGATGATGCAGAACAGGTATTCCAAAAACAAGGGCTAGCCGCCTTCAGCAAAACCGAAAAACAAGCGGCTAATGAACCCTTGCCGGGCGGGCCATTCAAGAATGTTTTAGCGGCACTACAACGAATCCAACAAAATCACCAACATGCCCCCATTCGTACTGCCCTGATTACCTCCCGAGGTGCGCCTGCTCATGAGCGTGTTATCAAAACCCTGCGTGCGTGGCAAATCAGAATCGACGAAAGTTTTTTCCTAGGTGGCATAGATAAAGGCGAATTTCTGCGTACCTTCGATGCCGATATTTTCTTTGACGATCAACGTGGACATTGCGATTCCGCCCGCCAGCATGTCCCCACAGGACATGTCCCTAGTGGCATCACTAATCGCTAATACAGCGACCCAATTTAAGCATCAGTATGCAACATGGACAGAATGAAATGGGACATGTTTATTTTAAGAACGCTCAAAAAATGGACGATGTTGAAAATAATGTTGTTGATTTAATTATTACCTCTCCGCCTTATTTTAATATCAAAGATTATGCAAAAAACGGCTATCAAGACGAGACCCATTCAAAAAACCACACCAACCAAATAGGTGACATACAAAACTACAAAACTTTCATCAAAGAATTGCAAAAAGTATGGAAAGAATGTGAACGAGTATTAAAGCCAAATGGCAAGCTAATTATCAATACTCCTTTAATGCCAATGAAAAAAGCCGAGTTTACTACGCATTATAATAGACACATCTTTGATTTAAATTCAGACATTCAAAACTCCATTATTTATCGAAAAAATACCGCCATGTTTTTGTACGATACTTATATTTGGAATAGAACAAATACTTCAAAAAGCCTGATGTTTGGTAGTTATCCGTACCCAAGAAATTTTTATGCTCAAAATACCAGCGAGTTTATTACTGTTTATGTTAAAGACGGGGTGCCAAAAAATAAATTATCAAGTGAAATAAAAGAAAAAAGCAAATTAACTCAAAAAGAATGGGTGGAATATACCAAACAAATTTGGGACATCCCAATTCCCAATAAAGCCGATTTGGCTTTTGGCGAACACTCAGCAATAATGCCAGAGGAGATAGCCAAAAGGTGTGTTAAGCTTTTTTCGTTTGTCGGTGATACCGTACTTGACCCATTTTCAGGCAGTGGCACAACACTAAAAGTGGCAAAGGAACTGGGAAGAAATTATATTGGTTATGAAATAATGACTAATTATCGAGCAATTATCGAAAAAAAATTAAATACCCTTTAAGGAGAACTTTGCACTATCTGGAATTTTATTTGCTAGGAAAACACACAGAATGAGGGCGTTTCTACTTATCAATGGGCGATTGAGACCGCTTTTGACACCGATGACAAGAACATCGTGCAAAGCCATCAAACTGGAAAATGCCAAATGACTAGACTGATTTTACTTGTGCTGCATTGCTTATAATGTAGAAGCAGGTGCGTTAATGGATGATTCGAATACTGAGAATACCTTGATATTTTTTCATCTTTAGAAAAATACCCGAGAGAAAAGCGTATGAATAAATCCGCACAAATTATTCACACACCAAATAATGATGATGATGAAAAAATAGCGTCTCTTTTTGAGTATGTTAAACGCTGGATAGACATACCAAAATATGTTGGCAAAGGAATTAGCTCATTATGGCGTGGTTGGTATGTGATTCCAGACCATGGGTATGTTAGTGACGAAATCATCATACATTTAAAGTCTTATTTGCCTCTCATTGGTGATGGTATTGCATTGGGAGAGAATTCTGATGATGAAAATTATTTACAGTTATTAGCTAAATTTGAAAGCAATAGTCGCTTTCGAAGAAAAAAATTACGAATGTCAATGCCCCAGTTATTTACACGACAAGCGAAGAACTACCTGCTGAAATTTGGTTGGTGTTATCAGCCAAATAGTAAAACTTTATGTTTGACAAATTTGGGCTTTCAAGTGAACGCGGTTGATGACTTGGACAGTGTAAAAGAATTGTATTCAGACTATTTTTTCAGTTATTCCTTTAATGGTTTGGCAATTGTTCCTTTTACACAAAAACTATTACAAAGATTAGATTATCTAACATTAAAGGAGCTGAATTATTTTGTTGTCCACGCCTGCAACGACGATGATATTGACATTGTTGTTGACTTAATTACAGTTTATAGAAGTATTTCAAATACGGATAATTTTCAAATTCAAGTCAAGAATTATTTTGATAAAATAAAAGAACCCACTGGTAGAATGGTTTATAGCAACTACATTAAAAGCCTAAAACATACCATTAGCGTCATTGCTTGGTGCAATGGTTTTTCTTTAGATGATGAGTTTGTATTGAGATTGGACAATGCAGAATAATTTTATCAAACAAAAAGATACGTTTTATCAAAACGTCTCCAACAAAGTGGTGCAAACCAAAATCAATAAAATTTACCATTTGGACGTGTTTGATTTTTTAAACACTAAAGTAGCCAATAATTCTATTGATTTGGCAGTCATTGATCCGCCATACAATATGAAAAAAGCGGACTGGGATACTTTTGAGAGCCAAGATGACTTTTTAAGCTGGACATTTCATTGGATAGAATTGTTATTACCAAAATTAAAACAAAATAGTAGCTTATATATTTTCAATACCCCCTTTAATTCTGCTTACATATTGCAATTTCTAACAGCACAACAAATGACTTTTAAGAATTGGATTGTCTGGAATAAGCAAGACGGTATAAGTAGCCCAAAAAATAAATTTGTTAATGGTTCTGAAACTATTTTATTTTTCACCAGAGGGAATCCGGTTTTTAATTTTGACGATATTAGAGAGCCTTATAAAAGCACAGATAGAATGAAATACGCCTCAAAAAAAGGAATTATAAAGAACGGTAAAAGATGGTTTCCTAACCCGCATGGTAGATTGTGTTCAGAAATTTGGGGGTTTAGTAGTCATCGGCACAAAAACAAGGCAAATGGTAAAGTGCAAAAAATGCCCCACTTAACGCCGAAACCATTGGATATGATAGAAAGAATAATCAAAGCCAGCTCCAACAAAGGTGATTTAGTGCTGGATTGTTTTGTGGGCAGTGGCACAACGGCTATTGCAAGTAGAAAACTAGATAGAAATTTTATTGGCTGTGAAAAAAACGCCCGGTACTACAAATTGTGCGTCAACAATAGTGAACTCATAAACCAGTAAAAATGCCTATTTCGGTTACTAAAGCCATTTTATTTGCTACAATTACGTTACTCGATTAATAATCGAGTATGGGGGTGACAGGCTTCGACGTCGGTCACGAAACCATTGGAGCATGTCGAGGTGTAGAGTTCCTCGTAAATCCAGCTACACAACATTAGTTGCCAACGACGACAACTACGCACTAGCCGCTTAAGTCGGCTAGTCCTTTCACTTGGTTTGCTTTTAGGCTGAGGTTTGAGAGGTCATCTTATAAAGGCTCGCTAGTCAGTTCTGCTCGTTAACTGATGGTTAAAACTAATCGGGCTCGCCAATTTGTGTAGTTCGTCTGCCTACTGACAAATCGGTTAACTTGAAGCGCAGACTAAACATGTAGTCGCCGATGTGTGTAGGATTTGCGGACGCGGGTTCAATTCCCGCCACCTCCACCAATTACGGAAGGTGAGCTGATTTCAATTTCAGTTCGCCTTTTTTATTGCACTTGATTTCTCCGCTTAGTATTGATTATCTAAACTGGATTGCACTTGAAAAAGCGACATCACTACGCCCTCGTTTTGAGCATAATGTTCACGTTCATTCTGATTAGCGGATGCACGACCACAACAAAACAGACTGTTTCGAAAGCACAAAGAAGTGCTCTCTGGCAACAACAGCTGACCCGCAATACGAATTTATTCGGCTGGACATTAAAAGGAAAAATTGGGGTAAATACGGGCGACAAAGGTGGTTCTGCCACATTGAAATGGTCGTATCAGAATAATGATTATCAAAATATTGAGCTGTATGGACCTTTTGGTGGCGGGCGAGTAAAAATTTCGGTAGTCGGTGACTTGGCAATCCTGAAAGACACCAAAGGTGTGGTGATTGAAGGCTTAACAGCCGAGCAAGTGTTATACCAACGATTAGGCTGGCGGGTGCCTTTTACTGGATTGATTATGTGGTGCAGAGGATTGCCCGATGAACATGCCACACAGATTGTGATTGATGATAATGGGCGATTGAAAAGTTTTAATCGGGGTATATGGCATGTTGCGTATCAGGAATATCGGTCGGTTAATAATTTAATCCTACCACGAAAACTCACCATCACTTCATTACCCGGAAGCATGGAAGTTTATGATGACGATGACAACTATATCGGCGATGAATTGCGTGTTAAGTTCATTTTGAAACGCTGGTCAAATATCAGCCTACACGAACAACTATGATATCGAGCAAACTCAATCCGTTGGTAATGCGTTCACCCGCAAAAATCAATTTGTTTGTTCATGTGACTGGGCAACGGGGTGACGGCTATCACTTATTAGAAACGGTGTTTCAATTTCTTGATTTTGCCGATATTCTGAAATTTGAAAGCATCGAAGACAATCGTATCATTCGCTATGACAATCATGACTTTTCGTTGCCTCAAAATGATTTAATCATCCGTGCTGCCGAGTTACTGCGTGAAAAAATTCAACCCAACAATGCCTCGGGTAATCTCTCTGGAGTCAAAATATCCCTAACAAAAAAAATCCCACCAGGCTCGGGAATGGGCGGCGGCAGCTCAAATGCAGCCACCACATTGCTCGCCTTGAACCGACTATGGCATTTGGATCTGAGTCGTAACGAGCTACTATCCCTGTCCGCCCAGCTCGGTGCCGATGTGCCGGTATTTATTTATGCAAAATCATGCTGGGCAACTGGCATTGGCAATATATTTGAAAGTTTCGAACCACCACAATATTGGTATTGTATTTGCATCCCCTCTGTAGCCGTTTCAACTGCGAGAATATTCGCCCATCCCCAGCTACAGCGCTCTCACCGCCCCATCAGCAAAGTCGATTTTCACAATGGTCACACCAGCAATGACCTCGAACCTGTTACCCGATTACTACATCCGCAAGTCGATCAAGCACTAAACGCGCTCGCTCAGTATGGAAATGCAAAAATGAATGGTAGCGGTTCATCGCTCTATCTACGTTGCGCCTGCCAAGGCGATGCCAACGAAATTCGGCACCAGCTTCCACCCCACTTAAAATGCGTGGTGGCACGAACTTTGAACGATATTACCGAGTATTGATTGCTATCTGACTGATTGTTAAAATATTTCGCCCAGATTATGGTGAGCGGCATGCAATAAATACCCCAACAGTGAAGCATCAAATTGAGACCTTTGCACGATAGTTCTTTTGCCATCCGATCATTTATAAGTATAACCCCCTCATTCCGTGTGCTTTTTCCTTGCTATCAAACAACATTCCGGCTCGTGCAAAGGTCTCATTGTTTTTGTCTTTGGGTTGTTGTGAATATTTAAGTCCTTGTTATTAAACATTTTATTTTCTTAAAACTGGGCTGATTTTGAATTAACTGACAAGATCACTATCGACTGGGCATACATTTCAAGCACGGCACGGTTTCGTGTTTTGCGTGGTCAGCATAGTACAAAATTGAGATTCTGATCACGGCATCGTTTTTACCCTAAATGTTGCTATAATGCAGGTCTCATGCGGAGAGACTGTGCAAGAAACCATGACGGGTTCGGGTGTTTGACTGGATTCTGCTTATCAAGGAAAGACGAATGTTGGATTTTTACGTCGTTTCGGAGTCCTGTTACCTAGCTTTACGCACCGATTACACAAATCAAGGAAATTCAAGGGAGATCAAGGAATGTCACTCGCCGTTGTCAATAGTCGTGCTCAGGTGGGCACGTCAGCCCCAGAAGTGCTTGTTGAAGTTCATATCGCCAGAGGATTACCGTGCTTTGCCATCGTCGGCTTGCCCGAAACCGTTGTCAAAGAAAGTCGCGACCGCGTCCGTGCCGCCATTATCAATTCAAATTTTGAGTTTCCGTATCGACGGGTTTCGGTCAATCTGGCACCCGCCGATTTGCCCAAGGAGGGCGGTCGCTTTGATTTGCCCATCGCGCTGGGTGTGCTGGCGGCAACTAACCAAATTCCCCAATCCGCATTGCACGACAAGGTCTTTCTGGGCGAGCTGGCATTTAGCGGCGACTTGAGAGACATTGGCGGCAGTTTGATTGCCGCGCTGTCGCTAAAAGGCTCTGCTGAATCGCTTGTTCTACCAAAAAAATGCGCGGCTCAAGCAGCCTTAGTCCACGGGGTTACGGTCTATGGCGCGAGTAGCTTGTTGGAGTTAAGTGGCATTCTTAATGGATTGGATGCTTTTTCAGCGGTTACACCAATGGAAATCCCAGCGCAAACCGAATATTCCGATATGTCCGATGTGGTCGGACAGACGTTTTCCAAGTTCGCATTAGAAGTGGCCGCATCGGCAGCCCATAGTATTTTGATGATGGGCTCACCGGGCACTGGCAAAACCATGATTGCCAGCCGATTGCCCGGAATCTTGCCCACCATGAGCGAGCAGGAGGCTTTGGAAACAGCCGCTATCAGTTCGCTGGTTGATAGGAATTGGCAACCAGAAAACTGGCGTTGTCGCCCCTTTCGTGCGCCACACCATAGCGCCTCGGGTGCGGCATTGATTGGTGGTGGCACCATACCTAAACCGGGCGAAATTTCCCGCGCCCATAATGGGGTGCTTTTTCTAGATGAACTAACAGAATTCGATAGTCGTTCTTTGGATCTATTGCGTGAACCGTTGGAGTCTGGACATATCAATATTTCTCGGACGGCAATGCAATTAAAATTCTTATCACGATTCATCTTTGTTGCCGCCGCAAATCCGTGTAAATGCGGCTATCTTGGTGACCCATCCGGAAAATGCAAATGCACACCCGATCAAATTCAGCGTTATTTATCCAAATTATCGGGACCCTTATTAGACCGCATCGATATTCAGTTATACGTCCCGAAAGTGCCTCATTATGAATTACGCAAACAACGTGTTGATGCCGAAAGCAGTGCGGATATAAGGGAACGAGTGATTGTTACGCGCTCAATTCAGCAGCAGCGTCAAGGCAAATTGAATAGCCAGTTGTCAACCAAAGAAATCGAAACCTATTGCGTATTGGATAACAAGGGCTATGCGCTTTTGGATCGGGTGATATTGCAGTTCAACATGTCGGCTCGTGGTTATCACTGTATTCTTAAGCTATCCCGAACCATAGCGGATATGAAAAACTCTCCGAGTATATCGGTGGCACATTTATCCACTGCAATCAAGATGCGCTGTATGGATCGAAATTTGAATTAACCAGTTCAACCCTGAAAATCACCATTTCATCGCATCACCGCCTTTTTGCCCATCCAATGTATTAGGATGGCAGTCCCGACAATCATGGCGATGTATGAACAAAGCGACCAATAAAGTGACCGAAATTCTTTTGATGGCGGCTTTTTGCCTTGCCATTGCGGTTCTTATTACCCTGCTTGGAGTGGCGGCTGATTTTCTGAGTAATCTGACGGTCGCCTGCGCCATCGGATTTTCAATTAGTGGCATACATCTGCTCCGCCCACTATTCGACCGCATACTGTCTGCCCGGTTGAGTGCTGTCATTGCGACCTTTTTGGGGCTTGTTCTCGGCTTATTGATAGGCGGCTTGCTAATCGTTGGAGAGCCATTCTTTTTCTTCAGCAACCAATTTAACGCACTGCTATTGACACTCTTTTTTGGCGTAGTTGGATTTGCGATATTTGGCAGTCGCGAACGCGCCATGAAAGCGCGTCAGGCATTGGTTGAATCGGAAGTAGCCCGCGTGTTGCAGGAGAAAAAAACAGTCGAAGCACAGGTGCGTATATTGCAATCTCAGATTGAACCACATTTCCTGTTTAACACGTTGTCCAATATTGTTGGCATGATACAGGCACAGCGGCTGCCGAGAAAATGTTGTTGAATCTCACTAAATTATTACGCGCATCACTGCAACAAACCAGAGAAAACATCACCACGCTTGCCGATGAGTTGGAGCTGGTACAAGCCTACCTTGAAATTCAAGCTATTCGCATGGATACACGACTCGTTTTTCAATTTCATATTGACCCTTCGGTGCGTAGTCTTCCGATTGCACCCTTGCTCCTGCAGCCGCTGGTTGAAAATGCGCTCAAACACGGCATCGATCCGCTTGAACAAGGGGGTGAAATTATTATCAATGCGGTGGCTAGGGAGCAATCCGCCTTTACGGTCAGCGTCAGCGACACAGGTGTCGGCATAGCCGCAACCACAAGCGGCGGCATCGGCATCAAAAACGTCCAGCAACGCTTACAAGCACGATACGGTGACAATGCGTCCCTATCGTTCACCGAGAATCAGCCCCGCGGCACTGTGGCGACCCTCACTTTGCCCAAGGATAACAAATGACACCCACCGCCTTGTTGGTTGACGATGAAGCAGCCCTACTTGAATATCTACGTCATCAACTCAACACGGTCTGGCCTGAACTCAAGATAGTCGGAAGCGTACAAAACGGTCGACAGGGATTGGTGGCGGTTGCGAAATTCCAACCTGATATTGTCTTTCTCGACATTCACATGCCGAGCATCAATGGACTACAAGTGGCAGAACAAATTGGCAGTATAACGACACACTGCCAAATAGTCTTTGTTACCGCCTTTGATAAGTACGCCGTTAGTGCTTTTGATGCGGCGGCGATAGATTATTTACTGAAGCCGATAACCAGCGCACGTCTGCGACAAACCCGTGAACGGATTGAATCACGCATTGATGAGCCCAATAGGCGGATACTCAAACGCCTGCTCATCGAACTGGGTAACAGCCCGGGGAATAACCTGGGAAATAACCCAGAATATAACTTGGAGCAGGGCAGTGAATATTTTCTGCAATGGATTCGGGTTGGCAAAGGTGAAACCGTGCAGTTGATACAGGTATCGGCGGTCGTATATTTTCAGGCAGTGCATAAATATACCTCGATGTTCACTGCAAATGCGGAGCATTTGATACGCATGAGTGTCATGGAGCTGGCAGAGCGACTGAATCCACAACAATTCTGGCGCATCCACCGTGGCACCATCGTCCGTATTGAAGAAATTCGCACAGCACATCGAGACCTACGCAGACACTATAGTTTAACACTTAAATCGCACCCAGAGAAATTGCGTACCAGCCAGACCTATGCACCAGTTCAAACAAATGTGATTAACAGCCGTTATACCGCTAACAGAGACAGTGCAAGAAACCCTCTCTATGTCGCACTGGCGGAAAATCCAACCCCCTAAATCCCCCTTATCAGGGGGACTTGTCACTCAATTCCCCCCTGATAAGATACTGTGTTAAAAATCCACTTATTTTCAACTTTTTTTCGGCTCATTGTTAGAATGACTTTGCCGACTGGGATTCCACCACAAACGCGCTATCTGCAAGCATCATTGACATCAAAAGGCTGTTCTGATTTTAATACCCCATAAGATATAACCCGTAGTTTCCGCATCACCGCGCACACTGCCACTTGTTTAGGTTTGCCTTTATCAAGTAGCCTATTGTATAAATCCTGCGTGACTGGATTGTGTCGCGTCGCCGTCAGTGCTGGCATATAGAGAGACTTTCTCAGGCGTTTGTGCCCTATTTTTGACAGACTACTCTTGTTGATACTACTGCCAGACTGGGTTATCTTCGGATTCAACCCAGCAAAACTGGCCACTTGCTTGGCGTTATCAAATAACGATATATCCCCCATATAGGCGAGGATAGCCCAAGCCGTTTTGTTGCCAATCCCGCCAATGCTGGTCAATAACCGTACTTGTTGACGCAACACAGAATCACCCGCAACCAACGCCTTGATTTCCTGTTCAACAATCACTATTTGCCGACAGATGTACCGAATCATCGCTTTGATTGATTTGCTGGCGGTCTTATTCAAGCTCACTGGCAAACGATTCTTCTCTTGGGTTGATTGTTTGTTTAACTGCTCCAAGCGCGTCATCAGGCATTGTAACGCAACACTGGCTTCGCTTTTGGGCTTGAACAGATTTTTCTCTAACTCACCTTTGACCACAATATGCTGACAATAACGCGCAATGCTGCCAGCACTTGTGCCCTGTGGGTATCGGATTTATCCGTTTTATTACGCAACATCTCCACCTTGACAAACGCATGGGTTCTCATTGGGTTCGCCACAATCACCATCAACAAGCTTAAAAACTTACTGGGGGCTACTGCATCACTACTACCCATCCAACCGCCGTTGGATAGGGCCCATTAAAAACCACTAAACGAGTTGATAATTTACCCGATTGAGATCATACGAGGGGGCAAGGGGGGTTAGGAACGACGAATATTGAGGTTTTGCACAGTCTCTTTCGCAGGAAAGACGAATGTTGGATTTTTGCACGGTATCGACAGCGCGAATATGTTGGTGTTGCTGAGTGCGTGTTTTAATAAATCCCCGCTTCCAGCCCGGCCGCCATACTCATCCCCAAAGTCTCACACTGGCTTAAAAAAGCGTGTTGGAATTCACCTTTCATCACCAGTGGTGGCTGTATAAACTTCCATTTAAGCCCGACCAAAATACGCTCAACACTGGTTTTTGCACCCTGACCATCCAGCCCGCCCTTGACGAAAAGGGCGACTGGCTTGGACTCAGTAAGCGATAAACAAGGATAGTAAATGCGCTCCAGAAAATCCTTAATCGCACCACTCATATAGCCAAAATTCTCGGTCGTTCCGAGAATAATCCCATCGCACCACAGGACACTTTCAGCATCCGCAACCCAAGGGAGTAGGGCACGAACCGTGGTATTCTCAAGCGCATCATTGCGACAGCCCTTAACGACAGCATCTTGCAACCGTCGGGTATTTTCTGACGGGCAATTAGAGACAATCAGCACATTAGGCATCATCAATATAAAAAATGATATTGTAACGCGATTCTATGGCATCAAAGGGGCTTTGCCTAATTGTCGCAGAAATAAAAATCGCCGAAGTCCGATAGAGTCCTTTGCATGATTCAAAAAACGGTCGGAAGCGGGGGGTTAGAAACTGTGCAAGAAACCCTCGCTAGGTATGTGTTACAGGGGGGAACCATTGCGGGTTTGGCTGTTTTACTAGGTTCCTGCTTTCGCAGGAACGACGAATATTCAGTTTTTGCACAGTCTCGAAAGCAGGAATCCAGTAAGACTGCCGTGAGTCGTAGGCGAGGACCATCATTAAAACGAATACCGAGTGCGTGATTATTGGACTTAGCAACGCCTTATAAGTATTATCAGAACCTCACGAAGACAATCCGATTTGTCTCATCGGTATTGAACTCGGGTGCTTCGGATCCCGCGGGCACGGTATCAGCCGCACTTCCGAGAGTCACTCGGATGGACAATGGAAAATAATTATCAATTATCAACAGTTTGTATAAACTCAAACCAATAGCCAAACGAAAAAACATGCATCTCCTCATATCCATCTATAGCCTCACGTCAGGCGGCGCCGAGCGCGTTACCGCAAATCTTGCCAATTATTGGGCCGAAAAAGGCTGGCGCATAACCCTTGTTACCATGATAGGGGATGCACCGGATTTCTATGAACTTCATCCAGCGATTCAACGCATCGCCTTGTCCCATCCTAGCGGCAGTCATACCCCATTAAATACAATCAAACGTAATTATCGGCGTATAAAAACCTTACGCAACATACTCAAACAGCAACAACCCGAAGTAGCACTTGCCATGATGCTTGATGCCAATGTCTTACTCGCCATGGCGGCAAAAGGGCTGGGTATCACTGTGATAGGTTCAGAGCATTGTCATCCCCCTATGCTCCCTGTGGGTAGTGTGCGTGAGTGGTTGCGCCGCCATACTTATGGGCATTTAGATGCGGTTACTGCATTAACCACTGAAAGTGCAGATTGGTTAAAGAAACAGACCAATGCCAAAGATGTACCCATCATTGCCAATGCGGTTACTTATCCTATACCATCGAGTTCGCCCAAAGTTCGTCCTGATTTGTCCAGCAATCGTTTTAACCTTATAGCAGTGGGACGGTTGGCACCACAAAAAGGCTTTGAACGTCTGTTATCGGCGTTCACAGAATTAGTCGCGCAGTTTCCTGAGTGGCATTTGACCATTCTTGGCGAAGGTGCCGAGCGTGATGCTTTGGAAAAGCTGCGCTCAGCACTCGATTTAGAACAATGTGTTTCACTACCAGGGGTGGTCGGCAATCTCGGCGATTGGTATGCAGCGGCCGATTTGTATGTTATGAGTTCTCTTTTTGAGGGGTTTGGCAATACCTTATGCGAAGCAATGGCGTATGGTTTGCCGGTTGTGAGCGTTGATTGCGATACCGGTCCGCGTGACATCATTCGCCATGAGGTTGATGGCTTGTTAGTGCCACAGAATAATCATGGCGCATTGGTCGAGGCATTGGCGACTTTAATGAGTGACAAGGCATTGCGTCAACAATACGCTACTCGTGCCATTGAAATTAGAGAGAGGCTATCTATGGAAAAAATTGCTGGGATGTGGGAACAGGTGTTTGTCAAACTTGCGGGGGATTGAGTGACAAGTCCCCCTGACAAGTGGGATTTAGGGGGTTAGGTTTTCCGCATGTAGCACATACCTATCGAGGGTTCTTGTACAGTCTCGATTTAATTGAGAATGGAGAATTGAGAATGGAAAATTGAGTAAAATCTCGTAATGATGACAGCCTAAGCGCCATAAGAGCGAAACAAAAGAGAGATGCCGCTCCTACGGAGCTGACGAAATATTGGGTTTTTGCAATCTCGGGAGCGGGGCTTTAGTCCTGCCGTCGTTCCTGCGAAAGCAGAAACCCAGTAAAATAAATGTCCCTATTATGCGAATCCAAGATTGAAAAATTTTAGATGTGGGAGCAAATTCTGGACAGTATGCAAATCAATTATTTAGTCTTGGTTACAACGGAAAAATAATTTCGTTTGAGCCTATAAAATCAGTATTTGATGAGATCAGCACAAAAGCAAATAATAACGAGTGTTGGACGGTATTTAATTGTTGTGTTAGAAAAATGCTATTTGCCGTCGTACTTAAGAGGAAAATCTATTGGACATCCCCAATTTATTTATAAGTTTTTTCACAAACGGTTTTACCCCTTTGTTCTGCAGGATAAAACATGCTCGGCGCATTTTATAATTAAAAGTCCCATAGATATAAAATAGCTTATTCTCATTGTCCGTAAATTCTCTTGCGATTTGTAAGCCATGTTCTTTATTATTTGAAAAGTAGTAGCATAAATCAGCAGGTATTTGCTGTTCTTTAGGTGGTAACGCCATATAATTATTATAGTTTGCGGATAAATGAGCATCCGTATTGTTAGGCACAAAGAAGCGACTGCCCTCAAAGTCTGATTCTTTTAACGGGAATATATCCGAATATTTATAGTAGGATTGTGCGCTATTATGATGTTTTCCAAACGAGTAGATAGCCAAACTATTTTTCCCTTTTTTATCACAAGACGGCAAGTACTCATGATTAAAATAATCCATAAACTTTTGTTTTTTCTTTAATAATGTTTTTAAGTTCCCTTTTTTATATTGGGCATCAACAATTTTGGAAATAGGACTCGTGCCTTCTACAAAATAGGCGGCAATAGCGGTAATTTTTTCATCCTCTTCTTTTTGATGTTCATCTATAAATTTCATTGGAAAAATATCAATTTTACACGTTGAATATTTTGTAGTTTGATGTTTTACGGCTGGACGTTTTGAGGTGATAATATTCTTTGAACCAAAATAGTCACAAAAACAATGTGACTCCTTTCGCTGAAAGTGAAATAAAAATACAGCGTCATTTTTTTTTGCCTCTTCATATAAAAGAGATAATAATTTGTGATAGTCCCAACTTGGCACAGCAATGTCAGCATCATCATCCCAAGGTATAAAACCTTTGTGTCTAACACATCCTAGTAAAGTGCCACAATCCAGCCAATACTGTATGTCATTCTCTCGACATATTTTATCCACTATTCGTAGCAGATAAAGCATTTCATTTTGAACATCTTTTATGGTGGCAGGCGTTGCCAACGGTATTTTTTTAAGCATGTTTTTCCTTGATTTTTATGTCTATTATTTGTCCCGAGATTGGCAGTAGTAAAGTTTGGATTGAAGCTTTAGCGACCTCTTCAGATCTAAGTAGCACAGACTCTTCTTCAATACCAAAATTTTTGACCCGCATTGGCGTTTTGGTTCTTTCTGGGTTAATGCAATTTACTCTTATGTTGTAATAATCCCATTCATCAGAAAGCGCTTGTGTGAGGTTGACAACAGCCGCCTTGCTGGAGGAGTAAATGCTATAATTTGCCCTGCCTCTAGTATAAGAACTTGAGGTAAAAAACAATAAGCCACCCTTGCTTTCTCGCAAATATTCAAATGATTCTTTGGCAATATTAATACAACCAAAATAATTGATTGTAATCGCCTGCTGTATGGTCGGGTAGTCCATATTTATTAATGGTTCTTTATTCAATACGCCAGCGGTATTCACCACATAATCAATGATTCCCTCTTTATTATATGTTTGTTTCAATGCACTATGGATATTATCTGTTATAGATATGTCAGTGTCGGTTTCTGTTCGGCTAAAACTATAAATTCTGGCACCATAGGTTTTTGCTATTTTGACAATATCGCTTCCGATACCCGAACTACCACCGAATAAGACCAAAACTTTATTTTTGAGCAAGGAAATATCTTGCAGAGATTCAGATAGTTGTTTGCTTCTAATTTGAAAAAGCTTATCCAGTAAATGCAAGTCTTCCTCATAGGTCAGTTTCATATTAAGTTGTTCACCATCTACCACATAAATATTTTCTGCGGGTAAATATTTTCTCACCACACCACAATCATCGGTAGCCTTAAAGTTTGGGTCTTTTAACCCAAGCTCGTGGGCTTTTTTGATGGTGCTTAATCTAAAGGCTTGTGGGGTTTGTCCTATGCGTAATTCGTTTCTGCCCGGTATGCTTTCAATCAAATTATCCTTTACTTTGATTATCGTGTCAGTGGCGACAATGGCAACATCAACAGCATTGTGTTTTTTTAGTCCATTTACACATTTTGTAATAATATTTTCACTAACTAAAGGTCTTACAGCGTCATGAAAAATTAAATTTACATCTAAATCGTTATAAGCTTGTAAAGCAATTAAAGCGGAGTCTCTCCGAGAATTGCCACCTATTAATATTTTTTTTACTTTATTCAGCCCATTGTTATTGACTATATTTTCAACTAATGAGATGTAATCTTTATGACAAACTATGGCAATTTCGTTTATATTTTTGTGTTTTTGAAATACTTCGACAGTATGCTCGATGATTAGTTTTCCCGCTACTTTTAAGAATTGTTTTGGTTTTTCATAGCCTAGTCTGGAACCACTTCCTCCAGCTAATATAATAGCAATATTTTTTATCATCGTTATTTGATTTTGTAGCGTATAAAACTGGAAAATGCAAAATTCATGGCGAGACATTGTAACACATCGGCTTTATGGGAGCTTTGCATAATGAGACCGTGCAAGAAACCATCGATAGGGCGCGTTACTGGCGGGTTTGAGTGTTTTGCTAGGTTCCTGCTTTCGCAGGAAAGACGGGGGCGGTACAGGAACGACGAATGTTGGATTTTTGCACAGTCTCATAATGCTCTGAAGCTCAAGATGAATACTGCTTTTATGTTCAACAAGGGCGGCAAACACCCCTTGATGACCTTGCCGATAACACAATCAGCCCCTCCTATCACGACACCTATACGCGAGCGAAGGTCCACTTATAGCGACTGCACAGGAATGACGACAGGCGGAGAGATTATCAAACAAGCCCCCCCCTGATAAAAGGGGGCTAGGGGGGTAGGTTTTCCATAAAGCCTTGACACGGACGACTGCATGGACGCAGAGGTGTAAAGTGAACCGTTATTAAAGAAGCAAGCAAAAAAAAGGGCATCCCGAAGGATGCCCTTTACTACATCAAACAAAAAAACGATTAGAAACCTGCTTTGATAACCAAGTTTAGAAGCTTGCCATCAACGTACGTATTGGTCGAATCCGAATACTCAGCGACGAAAACAACACCATTACCTAAACTATGAGAATAACCAAACACCGTGTTTTTCCTGGAATATCCGTCTTTCTCTTTTTCATATTCAAGATAAACGGAGTCACTCGCTGTGATGCCGTAACGCAGGAACAGCCCCGTGACACTAGCCTTCTTCGCTAAGGTAGCATCTGTGCTTTGTTCCTGAGCAAGAAAATAGCTAAAATTACCGACTGAACCATTAACACTGATTACTGTGTTGGAATCGTAGGTCTTAGCATCTCTACTATCTTTGTTGTGACCGAGATTAACAGTCGCTACACCAAAGTCGTAATGAGCGGTTGCTATCCAACCATCTACACCTTTCTTGCCTTCGTCATCATTGCCAAGAGCCATAATGTTGAAACTAAAAGGACCTTCAAGGTTGCTTGCATAGCTGATGCCCTCAAGTCGAGAGGCTGTCAAATAATTATTGCGAACTTGTCCACCAAGCATCGATGCTTGATCCCAGTTAGCTGCTGTGTGGTACAGATTGAATCGTTGTCCGATAGTGAGCTTACCCCAGCCACCACCAACCCAGACATTGTGATAGCGTAGGTTTAATTGAACCCCATCACTACCACCAACACCAATTTCAACTTGTCCGCCCGCAGATAGACCGTTACCTAAATCGGTTTTAGCATTAACACCGATTCGAGACCATACACCATAGCCACCAATATTACCATCAAGACCCGCTGCACCAATATCCCAGTTACCCGCTGTGTCTTTAATGACACCCGTACGGATATCGCCGTACCAGTTAAAGTCAGCCGCTTGTGTCACCGAGGCTAGCCCGAGTAAGCTGGCAACACCAACCGCTATAAATGATTTTTTCATGTTAATTCCTCTAAAATAGAATGATTGAAAGAACACCCCATTATGGAGGTTCCAAGAACAAAATTACAATTAAGTTAATGTAAACGGATCAACAATTCACACTAACTGGCGGGAATATACCAATATTTGTGATGATTGCAAGCCTCTTTACCCTTTTTTCTGCATAAACATTAAAAAAAGTTAATGTTTCGTCCATAATTTGTGCCAGCACCGCCGGAAGTGAGGCTTTAGAGACCGTGCAAGAAACTCAACATCCGTCATTCCTGCGGCAGAGACTGTGCAAAAAACCAACATTCGTCTTTCCTGCGAAAGCAGGAACCCAGTAAAACATCCAAACCCGCAAGGGTTGCCGCATGTAACACATGCCTAGCGAGGATTTCTTGCACCCGTCTCTTTAGAGACTGTGCAAAAAACCAACATCCGTCATTCCTGCGGCAGAGACTGTGCAAAAAACCAACATCCGTCTTTCCTGCGAAAGCAGGAACCCAGTAAAACAGCCAAACCCGCAAGGGTTGCCGCATGTAACACATGCCTAGCGAGGATTTCTTGCACCCGTCTCTTTAGAGACTGTGCAAAAAACCAACATCCGTCGTTCCTGCGGCAGAGACTGTGCAAAAAACCAACATCCGTCTTTCCTGCGAAAGCAGGAACCCAGTAAAACATCCAAACCCGCAAGGGTTGCCGCATGTAACACATGCCTAGCGAGGATTTCTTGCACCCGTCTCTTTAGAGACTGTGCAAAAAACCAACATCCGTCATTCCTGCGGCAGAGACTGTGCAAAAAACCAACATCCGTCTTTCCTGCGAAAGCAGGAACCCAGTAAAACATCCAAACCCGCAAGGGTTGCCGCATGTAACACATGCCTAGCGAGGATTTCTTGCACCCGTCTCTTTAAGCCGCACCAACCATCTTGTCTATCCTGTCTATCCTGTTTATCCATGTAAATGCTTTTCGCTAAATACTCTTTGGCGGTCATCGGACTGGATTCCTGCTTTCGCAGGAAAGACGGGGGCGGTACAGGAATGACGAATGTTGGATTTTTGCAATCTCTTATCCATGGAATGTAAAATCCCGTAGGGATGGTACCCATCACAATGGAAAATGGACAATAATTCTCAATTTTCAATTTTCAATTTTCAATTATCACCGCTGATTGCTCTGCCAGTTTTCCGCCAAACCAATCGCCGCACTGGAAGGGGCTAGGAGTCCTTGTCCTTTGATAATATCTGCACCCCGCTCGGCTGTCATAATGGTTGGGGCGTTCAGGTTGCCGTTGGTAATAGTCGGGAAAATTGACGAATCCACCACGCGCAGTCGGTCTATACCATGCACTTTGGTTTCTGGGTCAACCACCGCTAACGCATCAGTTCCCATTTTACAGGTGCAAGATGGGTGATAGGCACTTTCCACGCCCTGTCGAATATAGGCATCGATTTCAGCATCGCTGACCACGGATGCACCGGGTTGTATTTCTATGCCGCGATATGGATCCATCGCCGACTGATTGATAATGTCGCGAGTCAATCTGACGCATTGGCGAAAGCCTTCGCGATCGCTTTCCTGTTGCAGATAATTGAACAGAATTGACGGCTTATCTAACGGGTCGGCAGATTTAATCTGAATTCTGCCACGACTTGCGGGCTTGTTATGCCCGACATGAACCTGAAAGCCATGCCCATCAAACGCCGCCTTGCCATCGTATCGCATGGCAGCAGGTAAAAAGTGATATTGAATATCGGGGGCTTTTATGCCCGCTTTTGAGCGTATAAACGCACAGGATTCAAAGTGATTCGTCGCCCCCAAGCCACTCTTAAACAAATACCAGCGCGCACCAATCAGAAATTTATTCCACCAATCCAGTTTGCCATTCAGGGTAATGTTTTGTTTACAGCGAAATTGAAAATAAAACTCAAGATGATCCTGCAGATTCGCGCCAACCCCGGCAAGATCGTGTACCACTTCCACCCCGGCGGCTTGCAATACGGCACCCGGACCAATGCCAGATATTTGTAATAATTGTGGTGAACCCACAGAGCCAGCACTCAGTATGACTTCCTTATTGGCACTAACCGTATGCGTTTGTCCACCGATTTGATATTCAACCCCAGTGGCTACTTTATTGTTTAACAGAATGCGTTTAGTGAGTGCATTGGTAATCACTTTTAGATTTTCCCGTGCCCTCGCTGGCTTGAGATAAGCGTTTGCGGTTGACCAGCGCACACCATCTTTGACCGTCATCTGCATACCGCCAAACCCTTCCTGACGATAACCATTGTAATCTTCTGTACTCATGTAGCCGGACTGCACACCCGCATCAATAAACGCTCGATAAAGCGGGTTTTTCATACCATTGCCATCACCCACGGCTAACGGGCCGCCCTGTGAACGGTAGTCGTCTTGCGCCAACTTCCATGCGTCTGCTTTCTTAAAATACGGCAGGCAATTGGCATAGCCCCAGCCGCTCGCACCATTGTCTTCCCATTCTTCATAATCCAGTGCGTGACCGCGCACATAGACCATACCGTTGATTGAAGACGAGCCGCCCAACACCTTTCCGCGCGGGCAGTGCATTGAGCGATTATCAAGGTAGGGTTCCGGTTCGGTATGGAACTGCCAAGCAAACTTTTCGGTGCTCATGGGAATGGACAATGCCGTCGGCATTTGTATGAACAGGCTGTTGTCATTGCCACCAAACTCCAGCAACAATACCGAAATATCCGGGTTCTCGGTGAGCCGATTGGCTAACACACACCCAGCCGAACCTGCACCAACAATAATATAATCAAAACGCTCTGCCATGTTCAACAACTCATATTTATAAATGGGCGGTATCGTATCAAACTTAAGGTCAAATTTAAGGCATGGGATTGACACCGAATCGATGTTTTGAACGTAGCCTGATGGACTATTATTGAATCAATTCAAGAAGCCGTATGCGAAACTATCTGCCGCGCCACACCGGCTGACGCTTTTCGGCAAAGGCTAATGCACCTTCGTGCATGTCTTCGCTGTTGTACAATGTTTTTACGGTTTTAAGTTGTTTGGCATTGAGCATATCAATGGACTGTTGAAAGGATTGTTTTTCGGTGGCACGAATGGTTTCTTTTATAGCCGCAAAAACCAGTGGTGGCCCGTCGGCAAGGAGCTGTGCCACTGCGTCAGCGCGTGCCATGAGCTTATCTGCCGCAACAACTTCATTAACCAGCCCCCATTTCGCCGCTTCTGTAGCATCCATCCAGCGACCGGTTAGCAACATCTCCATAGCAACATGGTATGGCACTCGTTTTGGCAGCTTGATAGTCGCCGCATCTGCCAGCGTACCCGCGTTGATTTCGGGCAGGGCAAAGGTGGCATGTTCAGCAGCGATAATGATATCGGCGGAGAGCATAAGCTCGAATCCACCACCACAGGCGATGCCATTGACCGCCGCAATAATTGGTTTATTCAAGTCAGGCAATTCCTGCATACCACCAAAACCACCGACACCAAAATCGCAGGTCACGTCTTCACCTGCCGCAGCCGCTTTAAGGTCCCAGCCGGCACAAAAAAACTTTTCTCCACCACCACGAATAATGGCAACACGCAAATCTGGATTATCGCGAAAATCTGCGAATACCTCACCCATTTCCCGACTGGTTGCACCGTCTATGGCATTCGCCTTCGGTCGGTCAAGGATGACATTAAGGACTGCGCCGCGGGTCGTGGTTTTGATTGTATCGGACATATTTTATACCTAATTAATGCGGAAAACCCTTGCGGGTTTCCGTATGTAACGCATGCCTAGCGAAGGTTTCTTGCACAGTCTCTTTACTCGGTTGGGACGAGTTTCAATTGGTGCTGAAACCTCATGAGCCGGAGGGCTTTATTTTCATTCTCCGATTGAAGTCTAATCCGTATAGCACTTATTTCCCATACACTGGAAATCTGCCACATAACTCAATAACTTTTGCTTTTACGCTGGCAATGACCGTATCGTCTCCCATATTCTCCAACACATCGCATATCCAGCCGGTCAGTTCGATGGTTTCGGCTTTCCCAAATCCGCGCGTGGTCATAGCCGGGGTGCCGAGGCGCAACCCGCTGGTAACAAATGGCGAACGCGGGTCATTGGGAACTGCATTTTTGTTTACCGTAATATTCGCCCGACCCAAAGCCGCATCGGCATCTTTTCCGGTGATGTTTTTATCAATCAAATCCAACAGAAACAGGTGGTTATCGGTGCCACCAGAGACGATGTTGTAACCCCGTTCTTGAAAGACTGCCACCATCGTCTTAGCATTGCTCACGACTTGCTGTTGATAGTCTTTGAAGGAAGCATCCATCGCCTCTTTGAAGGCAACTGCCTTGCCTGCAATAGCATGCATCAAGGGGCCTCCTTGCGTGCCCGGAAAAACCAATGAATTGAGCTTCTTGGTGATTGTTTCATTCGCGCGCGCTAGAATCATACCGCCTCTGGGCCCGCGCAAGGTTTTGTGTGTGGTGGTGGTGGTAACATCGGCAATCGGCACCGGATTAGGATACAGACCGGTTGCGACCAATCCGGCCACATGTGCCATATCTACAAACAGATATGCACCCACCATATCGGCAATGTCTCGAAATCGCTGCCAATCCATAATTCTTGAATAAGCCGAAAATCCAGCAATAATCATCTTCGGCTTATGTGCTTTCGCTAACGTTTCCACTTCGTTGTAATCCACTTCGCCGCTTTTATCGTCTAGTCCGTATTGCACCGCATTATAGATTTTTCCGGAAAAACTGACCGAAGCACCATGCGTTAAATGTCCACCATGTGCCAAGCTCATACCCAAAATCGTCTCGCCCGGCTCAACCAATGACATATACACCGCCAAATTCGCCGACGAACCCGAGTGCGGCTGGACATTGACATAATCCGCACCAAATAACTGTTTCGCACGTTCGATGGCAAGCGATTCGGCAACATCCACGAATTCACAGCCACCGTAATAGCGCTTGCCCGGATAGCCTTCCGCATATTTATTGGTCAGCACCGAGCCTTGTGCTGCCAGCACACGCGGGCTGGTAAAGTTCTCTGAGGCAATGAGTTCGATGTGTTCTTCCTGTCGCCGTTCTTCCGCGGCCATAGCGTCCCATAATTCGGGATCTAAATCGGCAATAGTTTCATTTTTATTAAACATGGTTAGGCTCCAAATATAGCGTTAAACTTCAAATTTACGGCATTTCCAGCTTGCCGATTGTATAGAAAACTGGCTCCCATTTGCACATCAAATTTATTTACCGATAGCATAATATTAACGCTATGCGTACAGGCAATGCGGACATTTTAGGCACGAATTGATGGCAAATTGATGGCAAATTCATCGAATTGGTTGCATGAAATACTTTGCCGAATTTGCCTCATCAAATCTTGATAGTAATGCGTATTGTGTAATGAGCAGAGCCGTGCGCCGAATATTTCGTTGGTTTTGTGCAGGTGCTTTAAGTATGCACGCGAATAATTTTGACAGGTATAACACGAACAAGCCGCATCCACCGGACTGGTGTCCAGTTTATATTGGCTGTTGCGAATTTTGACCACACCACTGGACGTATATAACCAGCCGTTTCGGGCATTTCGCGTTGGCAGAACGCAATCAAACATATCCACTCCCTCCGCCACGCAAGCGATTAAATCCTCAGGTGTGCCGACTCCCATCAGGTAACGTGGCTTGTTTGTGGGCATATGGGGAACGGTTTGCTGGATAATTTGGTGCATTTTATCTTTCGGTTCGCCAACCGACAATCCGCCAATGGCATAGCCATCGAATCCGAGTTCCTGCAGGTGTTGCAAAGATTGTCGCCGTAGGTCTTCATACATCCCGCCTTGCATAATGCCGAAAAGCGTACCTTGACCGCGATAACTTGCTTTGCATCGTGCCGCCCAGCGGGCGGATAACTCCATTGAATCGGCGGCTTCTTGCTTGCTCACACGCCAGTCGGTGCATTCATCAAAGACCATGACAATGTCCGATCCCAGGGCTGTTTGGATTTCCATCGACTGCTCGGGACCAAGAAAAATCTCACGCCCATCTAACGGTGAACGAAAGGTAACACCACGTTCTTCGAGTTTTCTATGTGCCTGCAAACTCCATACTTGGAAACCACCCGAATCAGTCAAAATAGGTCGCTGCCAATTCATAAAATCGTGCAATGTGCCATGTGCTTGAATCACGTCGGTGCCGGGCTGCAACATTAAATGAAAGGTATTGCCCAGAATGATTTGCGCCCCGGTGGATTCGACTTCCTCAGGGGAAAGACTTTTGACGGTCGCGCTAGTGCCCACCGGCATAAATGCGGGTGTATTGATTGTGCCGCGCGCGAACGCCAGCTCTCCGCACCGTGCGTTACCCTGAGTTGCCGTGATTTTGAATTTCATTGCGGGTGGATTGTGCCTGAATTCTGCCTGAATTGTGCTTGAATTGAGTGGTTGAGTTAATTGGTAAAGTTTATTGGTAAAGTTTATTGGTAGAGTTTAGTGTCGCTGTAAAAACATCGCATCGCCATAACTATAAAACCGATAGCCCTGCTCAATCGCATAGCGATACGCTGCCATGACTCGCTCATAGCCGGCAAACGCACTCACCATCATCAACAATGTTGATTTGGGCAAATGAAAATTGGTAATTAGCGCATCGACCACGTTAAAGGTATAACCCGGATAGATAAACAAATCGGTATCCATAGAACCCGCCATTAGCCGCCCAGACCGTGCTACGCTTTCCAGTGCCCTGACTACGGTCGTGCCAACGGCAATGACTCTGCCACCACGCACTCGGGTTTGGGCAATTTTCTGGCACATCGCTTCGCTCACTTCGACTCGTTCATGGTGCATCTGATGACTCCGAATATCGTGGCATCGCACCGGCTGAAAAGTACCCGCCCCGACATGCAAAGTAACACTGCCCCAATCCACACCATGCTGCTGAAGTTGCCCAATTAACGCCTCATCGAAGTGCAAACCTGCGGTTGGTGCGGCAACCGCACCCGGGGCTTTCGCATATACCGTTTGGTAACGCTGATTATCGCATACGGTGCTATCACGGGTAATATAAGGCGGCAACGGCATTGTTCCCCAGCGTTCAAACATCGCCTCGACCTGACGACTTGGCGGAAATAAGAGTTCAAAAAATGCGCCCTGACGACCGCCAATCACTAGCGTACAATCGCCGACCAATAATTCCTGCCCGGTGCGGAGCGGTTTGTTCGCACCAAGCATCACCAATGCCTTGTGCGCGCCCAAAACTCGCTCCAACATGATTTCCACTTTGCCGCCACTTGGCTTTTTCGCATACACCCGAGCAGGCAACACCCGCGTATCATTGACTACCAGTAAATCACCCGCATTTAACTCCTCGATGATATGAGCGAATTGCAAATTTCGATAACCATTACCCGTACCCGCTTCAACAACCAGCAAGCGACTAGAAGTGCGTTGTTCTGCGGGGAATTGTGCGATAAGCGACTCAGGCAAAGCGTAATCGTATTGGCTGATATTGATGTTGCAATAAGACATCGGTGTTTTTTTAGGGAATGAGTTAGGAACATCCAATGAGACTGTACAAAAATCAACATTCGTCATTTCCGCGAAGCCTGTTCCCGGCAAGCGGGAGCAGAAACCCAGTCAAACACACAAAGGCGACAGGGTTTTCCACATGCAACGCATGCCTAGCGATGGTTTCTTGCACAGCCTCCAATGTAGGTGTGCTGATTTTATTGGATATTTAGCTGGAAGTGTAGTTTGGTATGAATTCGCATACGGCTTATGCAGGATAGGTACGTCCAAAATAGCCAATTGAACACTAACAATGCGCCGAGCAACGGTTTCTCTTGACTTCGACTGGTCCACTCCATATTAATATAATTCTTAAATATCTGGGCGTTTGTAGTGCCTAGATATTTTTTTGTTTCTTTATAAATCAATGAGTTATAAGAATGTACCGTCGAAGTCAGGAAAAAATACATTTTTTGTCCATTTTTTGGTAAAAAGCCCTTGATCCATTTGATTCAAGGTTGATTCACGTTCGCTGAGCGGCCGCTTGAAATATATTTTTACTTGTTAGGTTGGTTTTTAAGGGCTGACTAATTATATTCTGTGTTAGAATCGATTCATTGTATTGTTTCAGGATTATGCTTTTTGGGACTGTCGATTAATTCAAAATCAGTCCAATTTTAAGAAAATAAAATGTTTAATAACAAGGGCTTAAATATTCACAACAAGCTAAAAACCCCATTTTCCGACAAGCCATTTTTGAGCGTTTATTATGAAACCTTTGCAACAACTCTTTTACTTGTTAATGTGACCCAAATCAATGACTAAGCACCTCCCCGATGGAACCTTTGTTGCACTATCTCAATCAGTATTGGCAGTCCGTAAGCGCGTATTTTGCGTTCGACGTTACCCTGCTCTCCGAGCCAGATATGATTTTTCGGCTCACGGTACAATTATGCCTGCTGTTCTGCTCTGCCTTCTTTTCAAGCTCTGAAACCGCGCTTTTTTCTCTCTCTAGGCTGGATCTTCAACAACTCCGGCGGGAGCGAAACCCCCGTTCCGAAACCATCCACGAATTACTCGACCAACCGCGCCGCCTCATTATTTCCATATTAACCGGCAACGAACTCGTTAATATCGCAGCAGCTGCTAATATGGCATCCATTTTGGTCTCGCTTTATGCTCTCGATAAAGTGGTGGTGATAAATCTGCTGGTTATGGTGCCACTACTCCTGCTCCTCGGGGAGGTAACACCGAAGACCATTGCGGTCTCAAACCCGATTCGCTACAGTACTCGGGTCGTTGCTAAACCCTTGGCGCTTTGGATACGACTTATCGCCCCCCTTCGCTGGGCGATTCGTGGCATTGCCGACCGAATTACCACACTATTGGTAGGTGATGTTAAAACCGCGGATAACATTTTACAGGTTGACGAGTTTCTGACGCTGGTCGAACATGTTTCCGAAGAGGGTGGTTTAGATGCAACCGAGCGGGCGTTAATTTATAATTTACTGGAAGCGAACGAAACCGAAATCGTAGAGGTGATGACACCGCGAACACAAATGGCTTTTCTCAATGTGGAAATGAGCGTTCCGGAAATGATTGAAACATTTATTTCTTATCGTCATCCTCGAGTTCCTGTTTTTAAGACACATCGCGATAATCTGGTCGGCTTTGTTCATGCCGAGGACATATTGCGTATTGTGCTAGACGATGCCGGCCAAGCAGCACTTACACCCGAAGATATTATGCATCCCCCTGTGGTTGTGCCTCTGACTAAAAAAGTAGATGAAATGTTTGATTTTTTTCAGCTCAACAAAGTGCGTGCCGCCGCCTGTCTGAATGAATTTGGTGGGGTTGAAGGGTTTATCACCATGCGTGGTGTTTTGAATTTTATTTTTGGTGATATTAGCGGTGGCTCCAAAGCCACTGCGAAATTTTATACAGAAAAGGACAATAACATCTACGAAGTACCCGGCGATATGAAATTAAATGATTTTAATAACTTGACCAATTTCGGTATTGAAGACCCACGCATGACTACCATCGCCGGATATGCCTTCCGCCTGCTTGACTGTCTGCCGCGCAAAGGGGATCGAGTCGAAAGAGATGATATTTTAATTCGTATTCTGGAAATGGATGATCACCGAATTTCCCGAATACGGGTTGCCAAAGGGGTGGATGAGGAGGACTTTGATTGCGATGACAGGGTAATTCAGGCATCCGAAGCACCCGACCCACGAGCCGAAGATCGGGACAACATCAGTGATATTCCTGAAAGCCTTGATGATGTTACAGAAGCCATGCACGAGGAGCCGGACGATAAGACGGAGAAACCATAATGACAATTCTCGCACTCATTGCTATTGTAGTTATATTATTGTTATTAAAGGGTTTTTTCTCTGGTTCTGAAATTGCGCTGGTTAATTCTGACAAGGTAAAGCTAACCGCCCAAGCCAATCAAGGTAATAACGGTGCGAAAAAAGTCTTGGAATTGTTTAAGACCCCTGATGTGATGTTGGGCACCACGTTAGTAGGCACCAATATCGCTACAGTGGCATTAACAACATTGGTTACCGTTTTGTTTATCGATCTTTTCGGGGTGCATGGGGGGTTATATGCGGTTTTAGTTTTTACTCCGGTGCTCTTGATTCTAGGAGAGGTTGTTCCTAAAAGTATTTTTCAACAAAAATCTGACCAGCTGGCACCGCTTGCTATCTATCCGTTAAACGCCTTCTCTTTTGTCTTTCACCCTTTAATATTTATTTTTTCACGGGTTGCTCGATTGCTTGCGCGCTTACTAGGGGGTGGTAAGGTTGAACAAAACGTATTCATGACACGAGAGCAAATCCGCTCGGTGGTGGAAATGACGGAAAGAACCTCGTCAATTGATGCCTTCGACCGTGGTCGAATTCGGCGGGTTATGCGGTTTAGTGACACCACCGTAGGCGAAGCCATGATACCGATTGCGGAAGTGACCGCAATCAATCACGGTCGAGGTGTTTTACGCGCCATTGCCACAGTTAGGCGTAAAGGCTATAACCGCTTGCCGGTTTACAAAGACAATATCAGTAATATTGTGGGTATTGTTACCTTGACCACATGGGATATGATGGAAAAATCAACCGCAAATAAAAATATCGCTGATATGATAAAACCGGCACAATATGTGTTGCAATTCCAAACTATCGACCAACTTCTGCCGATATTACGGCAGCGCGAAGATCATATGGCTGTTGTGGTGGATGAATATGGCTCGGCAATTGGCATCATCACAATGGAAGACATCGTTGAAGAAGTGGTTGGCGATATCGATGTCGGTTATGATTTTGAGGAGTATTTGCCACGCAGAAAAAGAATATTCGAAACAATCAATGACAATACCTACCTGATAGACCCACGCCTCTCCGTTTCAGAAGTAAATGATTTGCTCGAAATTAACTTAAACACTAAATCTTCTTACACTATTGGCGGATTAATAATGACCCAAATTGGCCATATTCCAGAGATTGGCGAGTCCATGACCGAGCAAGGTTATCGCTTTATTGTCGAAAACCGCACCGACAAGGCTATTGTTATGATTAAAGCAGAAAAAGCTTGATTTGGAGTTTTCGGTAATCTATAACCCATATAACTCTATGACAGCAACAGAATATCTCCATGAAAAAACCCTTTTCTTTGCCTCAGTGTTCTCTTCACTGCCAAAATAATGGTCAAATTAAAGACATTCGATTCATTTCATCCCCAAACCACGACTACCGACCCAAAGGCACAGACATTGACGTATTGGTCATTCATGCTATCAGCCTACCGCCACGCTGTTATGGCTGTCAGTATGTCGAGGATTTTTTTACCAATCGGCTGGATGCCAATATTCACCCTTACTTCGCCAACATTGCCGACAGCAAAGTTTCATCTCATTTTTATATTAAACGAAACGGCGAAATAATTCAGTTTGTACCTACTCATTGCCGAGCGTGGCATTCTGGAAAATCGATGTTCCATGGACGCCAGCGGGTCAATGACTTCTCCATCGGGATTGAACTAGAGGGATGTGATGAACATGCGTTTGAATCCATACAATACACCAGTTTAATAAAACTCACCCACTGTTTACAAACAGCCTATCCGCTGATTACCGCTACCAACATTGTTGGGCATAGTGATATTGCACCCGATAGAAAAACAGATCCTGGTCCTTGTTTTGATTGGAATCGATATTTTCAATCAATACAATAACAGGTTTACTGAACGACCACCGTCTAAAGACGGGGTTTTTAACCTAAAATACGGACGAATAAACCCAAGTCCTTTCTTATTCTATTCCATAAAACAATTGTTTCACGTGAAACAATCATCCCATCGACGGGGCTATCGCTAATACTTAGTCAGCCCTTAAAAACCGATCTAACAAGTAAAAATATATTTCAAGCGGCAGCTCAGCGAACGTGAATCAACCTTGAATCAAATGGACCAAGGGCTTTTTATCAAAAATATGGACAAAACGTGCTTTTTTAAGCCATAAATAGCAGACGTGACAAAAAACCAGCCACTTTCTCAAATTCCAGGCGCAAGCAACCATTAAAGCATTGATTTTATCGCCAACTTGTCCTTTAAGCCTGTTTCTGGATAACCTAAAATCGGATTTCAAATGCCCAATAATGGGTTCTATGGCAGCCCGTCGCTTACACAGTTTGCGTTTTTTATCTCTTTGATAACGATTGTCTTTTTTCAGAGCTTTGCTGGGCAAGATAATGGCAGTATCGCCCACTTGTTTAACCCCACAATAGCCTCTGTCGCAGACCGCTTGTTTGATGGGTTTTGTTCTGTTGCTATTGGCTTGTTTTATCGCATCGGGTAGGGTTTTTGCATCATGCTGGTTTTTCTTGCCGTATTCATAGCGTTTGTGGTCTTTGCCTTTGCCAATCGCATAAGCATGGGGCTCGTGCAGGGAATAAATTTTGTTTTTGTCTTTGGGTTGTTGTGCCCCACGCCTGCTTATAAAAGGCCGCTGATAGAGCAAGAAGTCTGGTTGGTAGGTTTCAAGCAGTCCGTGTTGGGGTGGTTTCCTTTGTAGTTCTCGGATTAAAATATGGGCAATGGTTCGCAATCGTTTCAATGCCTTTTTAGCGGATGCGCGCTTTTTAACATGGCGGAAGTGGCGAATGCGTAAGCGGCAGTTTTTAACTTCTTTTACAAAGGTTCTGCGTTGTTTGATGCCTATCTCGGCGGCGAGCGTACTGGGGCAAGCCGGGACGCGGTGCTGCAGGTAAGACACCTTTTGTAGCGGCGGTAGAGACCACGGCCGATCATTGCCCAGTTCGGGTTAAGTTGTCGGTCGTAAAGGGTTTCCGCACCGAAGCGATTCAGTCATGGAGTCAGCAACATCTGACCGAGGGCAGTACCGTTATCTCCGATGGTTTGGCGTGCTTTAATGCCGTTGTCAAGGCCGGTTGCTTGCATGACAAGATGGTGTGCGGCGGCGGGAGAGCGTCTGTCGAAAAACCCGAGTTCTATTGGGTCAATACAATTCTGGGTAACTTAAAGAGTTCATTACGCAGTACCTATCATGCTATTCGACCTAAATATGCTCAGCGATACTTGGCAGAATTTCAGTATCGTTTCAATCATCGTTTTGATTTGAGCGACCTCATTCCCAGACTTGCTTGCGCGGCACTCAGAACGCCACCGATGCCGGAAAACTTGCTGAAGATAGGCTTATGTTAGGTGGTAATTAGGTGGTTTTATGTGTTTTATTGATATAAATCAATATGGTTAGACATTTTAAGGGCTAACTATTTATCGATGAATTTTAAATGCGTAGTGGCATTATAAGCCATGTTGAGCGGTCGTCTCCAGGTTGTTTGATAACACAAACGTTATCGCTTCCTTGTAGATGAAATTCGATGTTTTCAGAACTAACCGCTCTGGCAGCATCAATTAAATAATTAACTTTATAACCAGCATCCATTGTATCGCCCTTGTAATCCACATCTAATTCTCCAACCGCCTCTTCTCTTTGTACGCTCTTCGCGAACACGCGCATCGTTCCCGATTCTAACGTGATTTTCACACCCATAATTTCCTCACTAGCGAACAAGGTGGCAGCACGCACCATAGTATCAACAAATTCAGATCGGTTTGCGGTTAGTGTGATATTCGGTTCTACGTCCAATACACCTTTGAGTTCTGGAAATTTTCCATCAAGCAGTTTCGTAACAATAGTTTGTTCGTTTTTTGTCAGTTTAAGGTGGTTCTTATTGACTTCGATCGTTATTTCTGCCTCATCCTCATCATCCAAAAAACGCGTTATTTCGGCAACCGCTTTTCGGGGGACAATCAATTCTCTATTGTCTTCACTTGACAAAACAATATCCGCCTCCGATTGAGCTAAACGATGTCCATTGGTCGCAATAGCCCGAAGTCTATTTTGAGTCAGTTCGAATAAGACACCATTCAAATAATAACGGACATCATGAACACCCATCGAGAACGCTGTTTTTTCAAGAAGTGCTTTTAGTGACGACTGTTTGATTTTAAACCGCTCTTCCCAATCCGAAACTTCAATTCTCGGAAAATCGGTAGCACTGAGTATATTCATCGTGTAACGACTACGGCCAGATAATATTTTTATTTTTCCATCTTCAAGATTCAAGGAAATAATATCGTTTTCTGGTAAGTTACGCACTATATCATAGATTTTACGCGCAGATATTGTAAACTCTCCATTGTCTCCGTCAACATTTAGGATTGTTTCCGAAATTTCCACTTCTAAATCAGTTGCAACGAGACTTAATACACCATCGGTTAGAGAAAATAAAATGTTTGCTAGTATTGGCAATGTTTGTCGTTTTTCGACGACATTAATAACTAAAACCAATGTCGGAAAAATATCAGCCTTGGCTATTTTAATATTCATATATATAATATTGTGGTTATATTAGGGGTTGTGAGTTTGTGGACAAATCAAAAAAGAAACAGTTTTACAATCACTTAACAATAGGTTGATTTGTGGATATCAGCATATAAAAGTATTGTAAAGAGAAAGGGTCGTTTGTGGATAACTTGTTTTTCACAGATAATCCACATTATATTCCGACTTATTAACAAAAAACACATACATTATCCACAATCATATCTGATGCGTTTGGGACTCCGACGAGCAACCATTAACGCCCGAATAGGCGTTGTAAATTGTTGTAATCTTCTTTTATTTGTAAGTCAGATTCTAGCAATTTCTTTATCTGTTTGCAGGCATACATAACAGTAGAGTGATCTCGACCACCAAAACGGTTACCAATCTCTGGCAGGCTCATGGTAGTCAGTTCTCTGGTAAATAACATGGCAATCTGGCGCGGTCTGGCAACTGATCGGGAACGGTTTTTTGAAATTAAATCGGAAGTTCTGATGTTGTAATACTCAACGATGGTTTGTTGGATATTCTCGATGCTAATCTGTTTTTTCTGGTGTAGTAGTATGTTTTTAAGTGCTTCTCGCACCAAGTTTATGTCGATAGAGCGACCAGTGTGATTCGAATAAATTAAAATATTATGCAGTGCCCCTTCAAGTTCTCTAACATTAGAATGTATCGCACCCGCCACAAAAAAAGTGACATCACTCGGCAATTCTACACCGTACTCCAGTGCTTTATTTTCGAGTATGGCGACCCGTGTTTCCAGCTCTGGAGGGTCAATAGAAATTGTTAATCCTTTGGCAAAGCGAGATATTAGGCGGTTGTCAATTTTATCAAGTGACTGAGGAAGCTGATCGCTAGTAATAATAACCTGTCGGTCGCTATCAACAAGCGTGTTATAGGTATGAAAAAACTCTTCCTGGGATTGTTTTTTCCCCGCAAAAAACTGAATATCATCAATCAATAATGCGTCTAAAGAGCGGTAATATCGCTTAAACTTTTCCATAGTCGCACTTTTAATAGCATTGACCATATTGCTAACAAAAACCTCTGAATGGACATAAACCACCTTTGCCTTTGGTTTGTTGATTAAAATCAAATTCCCAGTCGCTTGCATTAAATGTGTTTTGCCGAGTCCGACCCCGCCATAGATAAACAAAGGGTTATATTCTACCCGTCCGGGATTCTGTGCGGCTTGCAGTGCTGCAGCACGAGCAAGCTGATTAGATTTACCTTCAACATGTGTCTCAAAAGTGTACTCGGCTTTTAGTACACTGTCACTATAGGGCGGTGGTTTCGGTTTAAGTTTTCTCGAAAGAGAGTGATTGGTTGTATCAGGCTGTTTTTCGTTTGTGTTCAGACCATAACTCCCAATTTCAATATGTATCTTACTGACACCAACATCCATTGCTAGAATAAGTGTCTCAATTTGAGTGCTTAAATTTTGTTTGATATAGTTGAGGACATAGCTGTTTGGGGCAAACAGGTAGAGCGTAGAGTCGCTGAAATTGGTGTGTAGCGGCATAATCCATGTTGTCATGTCCTCGTCTGAAAATTCAGTCTGCAATTTTTGCAAACAGGATTCCCATATCGTGAGCGGTTTGTTCAAAGATGATACCCCGTGTTTTTAGAGGACGCTACCTCCTCATATCCCTAGCGATAATTAAAATATTATAATATGAGACCTTTGCACGATAGTTTTTGTCCACTAGTGGTGTCAAAAGCGGCCTCAATCTGCGTATTAAAAGCCATAAATCGGCTACTTTTACATCAACCAGCACCCCCCTATTATGCTCGGTTGTCTGTTTTTAACGAACTAGAGCGACAAAAAATGTGGTACAGGGACTGTTACTATGTACGGGTAGTCTAATCTTAAAGACCAATTTTATCCATATCTATCGTGATAATTTGATTAAATAAATGTCGCATTAATACTTTGTTTCATACTTTACAAGTAAACTAATCAATCCCTTTTTAGGTTATCCTTACATAACCAACAAATAACATGAGGTAGAAAATATGAAAACCCAAGCAAAAGCAGTGGTCATCGGCGGTGGTGTGGTTGGTGTCAGTACGCTATACCATCTGGCAAAAAAAGGCTGGACCGATTCGGTTTTACTGGAAAGGAAAGAGCTAACCTCCGGTTCAACTTGGCATGCGGCTGGCTTGTTGCCATTATTCAACATGAGTTACTCGGTCGGTAAACTGCATCAATATTCGGTCAATTTTTATCAGCAGCTTGAGCAGGAAACAGGCTTAAACGTAGGTTTTTCGCAGGTCAGCAATATCCGTCTTGCCTGTACCGAAGACCGTATGGACGAATACCGATATTATGCTGGTATCGGTAAAACGGTTGGCGTGGAAACCAAATTTCTAACCCCGCAACAGGTCAAAGAAATTTGGCCAATGTGCAATATTGAGGGGTTGGTGGGGGCAATGCAGCACCCCGAAGACGGCTATATCCAACCCAATGACTTGACCACCGCACTAGCTAAAGGGGCACGCAATTTTGGTGCAGAAATTCACCGCCACACCAATGTAACTGCTATCGAGCCACAAGCCGACGGTTGGCTGGTGAAATCGGACAAAGGCGACATATTCTGCGAGCATGTGATTTCCTGTACGGGTAATTTTGCTCGCCAAACAGGACGGATGGTCGGTCTCGACATCCCTGTTATTCCGGTTGAACACCAGTATATCGTCACCGAAGCCCACCCAGATATTCTGGCGCGTAAGGAGCAGGGGCTACCCGAGCAAGGGGTCTTGAGAGAATCCGATGCGGGTTATTATTTGCGTGAAGAGGCGGGTGGATTATTGCTTGGCTGTTATGAGAAAGGTGCGCCCTGTTGTTATGTCGATGGTGCGGCGGCAGACTGCGAGAATGAACTATTTCAAGAAGAACTGGATCGACTTATGCCACACATTGAAGCCTGTATCAGCCGTGTACCGGCGTTTGCAGAAGTTGGCATCAAACAGGTTTATAACGGCGCCATCGCCTATACCCCCGATGGCAATCCAATCGTCGGCCCTGCTTGGGGATTAAAGAATTTCTGGTTAAGCGAGGGGCACAGCTTCGGCATAACCGCGGCGGGTGGTGCTGGCTGGCAGTTGGCGGAATGGATTGTGGATGGTGAACCAACGGTCGATATGATGGGCGTGGATCCGAGACGCTTTGGCCCTTATGCGAGCCGCGGCTACTTGAAAGAGAAAAACGAAGAAGCCTATAGAAATGTGTTTACCAATCACTTCCCCGATGAAGAACGTGCTACCGCTAGACCATTGAAAACGACTCCTTGTTACGAACGAATGAAAGCGTTGGGTGCGGTGTTTGGGCATGTGTATGGATGGGAGAGACCAAACTGGTTTGTGCCACAAGACTATCAGTTGTCAGCGGCTGAGGTCGGCAGCGGCGATGTTCTGCTTAACAAAAACACCTCGCCAGCACTGGACGATGGGCGCATTGTCGAACGCTATTCGTTTCGGCGTTCGAATTATTTCCCTTATGTTGGGCAGGAGTGTAAACATGTTCAGGAAAAAGTCGGGCTACTGGATATGTCGGCGTTTTCCAAATTCAGTATAAGCGGCACGGGTGCCGCAGAGTGGCTGGAATCGTTAGTCTGTAACCGAATACCGCAAGCTATCGGTCGTATAGGGCTTTGCCATATGCTGTCGCTCAACGGTGGTGTGCGTGCCGAGTTCACCATTTACAAGCGTGCGAACAACCGTTATTACGTCGTCTCAGCCGGTGCGATGGAGCGACATGACTGGGATTATTTGCTTAAAAACAAACCCGCTGATGGCAGTGTAGAGATGGAAAAAATAACCACCCAGCTCGGTGTTTTAGTTCTTGCCGGACCGAAATCACGTGCCGTATTGCAAAAGTTAACCGATACTGATTTGGCCAATGAAAACTTCAAATGGTTGACCGGCAAACAGATAAATATGGGCGTGGCAAGTGCGACTGCGTTACGGGTAAACTTTATCGGGGAGCTTGGCTTTGAGCTACATCATCCGATAGAAATGCAAAATTACATCTTTGATGCAATTATGGAAGCAGGACATGGATTTGACATCAAGCCATTTGGTATTCGGGCAATGGATAGTATGCGTCTGGAGAAATCCTATCGTTTAATTCCGCGTGAAATGTCAATAGAATATTCGGCTTTTGAATCGGGTCTTGAGCGCTTCATCCGCCTTGACAAGGCGAGTGATTTTATCGGCAAGCAAGCCTTGCTTGATTGGCAACAGCGTGGTTTCAAAAATGCCTTTGTGACGCTGGAAGTGCATGGCATCACCGATACCGATGCACGCGGCTCGGAAGGTATTTATAAAGACAATGAGTTAGTCGGTCGGGCAACTTCGGGCGGTTACGGATTCAGGGTTGAAAAATCACTCGCACTCGGATTGGTACGACCCGAATTAGCCGCCCCCGGCAACAAACTCGACATCGAGATTTTAGGCAAGCGATATAATGCGACCGTAATTGAAGAATCGCCGTATGATGCGGAAAACAACATTTTGCGCTCATGAGTCATTGCGAATCAGCTTGTGCAAGGTAAACATTAGGCATGATAGGCGAAAAAAGGCGTGCTTTTTGGAGCTGCAAACACACTTGGCGACAAAGTGCGACAAACACGCTTTGGTGTTTAATAGGTTGTGCGATTGGCGATTTTGGCACGATTGCCTTTTTCCAGTTCAGTGCGATTCCTTGGCCGACCCTAGCAATTATGATTCTGGCGATTGTCAACGGCTTGTTGACCAGCATGGCATTGGAAACGGTCATTTTATTTCGTGGTGGCATGGATTTTTCCAATGCCTTTAGGGTCGCTATCGGGATGAGTTTGGTGTCGATGATTGGTATGGAAGTTGCCATGAATCTCATAGATTGGCTTTTAACCGGCGGTGCCCGGCTCACTTGGTGGGTCATCCCGATTATGCTTGTAGCCGGATTTATGACCCCCTGGCCGTATAATTATTGGCGATTAAAGAAGTGGGGCAAAGCATGTCATTAAAAACTTTAAATTGGGTTGAGAATAAGCATGGAGTTACAGACGAGTAAGCGCGTGTTGTTACTGATTGTGCTGGGTGTGATGTCGGGAGCAGTTTCGCTTGCACAAGCACAATACCAACGCATCGCGGACCCGCTGGTTTTACAGCGTGGGGGAACGTTATTTCAGCAGCACTGTGCATCTTGTCATGGACTAGAGGCACAAGGAACGGTCGAGGACTGGCATATTGCCGGGGCTGATGGCAAATATCCGCCACCACCACTCGACGGCACCGCACACACATGGCATCACTCCATAGAAAGATTAACGTACACCATCCGCAACGGTACTGCGGCACTCGGTGGCAGTATGCCGGCTTGGCAGGACAAACTATCTGATGATGAGATATTTTCAATTATTGCTTGGATTTCATCGCTTTGGCCGGAAGAAATCTATACTGTTTGGCGACAACGAAACGAACCTACACGAAACAAACCATAGCCATGCTGTCAGCAATCATTCATCAGTGGGCTTATCGGTTAATTCAAAATCAGTCTAGTTTTAAAAAAATAATATGTTTAATAACAAGGGGGTTAAGTATTCACAACAAGCTAAAACCCCATTTTCCGACAAGCCCTTAGGCGATTCCAAATTCAGGCGAGCCCAAATATTGTGTCCAATCAATTTCGGGGTCACCACTGGCGAGAAAGCAGGGGTTTAATATATTGGTTTTGTTGTATTCCAGTCGTCGCCCATCCAAATCGGTAATCTGTCCGCCAGCAACCTCTAGGATGCACTGGGCCGCCGCAGTATCCCATTCAGAAGTCGGACCCAAGCGCGGATAAATATCCGCAACACCTTCGGCAACCAGACAAATTTTCAAAGAACTGCCCATGCGGGTAGTTGTAACATGACCGCTTGCTTGCTCCAGATTATCGCGAAAACGTGCCACTTCAATCCCCGAGTGCGAGCGACTTGCCACCATTGTGGCATCGTCGGCGACAAATTTCTTGGTCGCAATCAATCGGCTTTTATCAAGCCCTTCTTTTTTGAATGCACCAACCCCACATGCAGCAAAATGGCTGGTATTCTTTACTGGTGTGTGGACAACCCCTAAAACTGGCGTACCATTTTCAATGAGTGCGATATTAACGGTAAACTCACCATTGCGATTTACAAATTCTTTGGTGCCGTCCAGTGGATCGACCAACCAAAATTGCTGCCAGTGAAGCCGCTGGTCAAACGCCGATTGACTTGATTCTTCCGACAGTAGCGGAATCTGGGGGGCGAATTTTTGTAATTCGCTTTCAATCACCGCATGTGCCCGCCGATCCGCCAGTGTCAACGGCGAACCATCGGCTTTTATTTCCACCGCACACTGATTTTCGGCACGGTTATTTTCATAGATAGATAGAATTTGTTCGCCCGCTTTAATGGCAATCTGCAAGGTTTTTTGCAGGCGTAAATTTAGTAAATTATTTGTAACCATCACTAATCAATTAAATATAGTTCCTGAAGGGGCTTGTAATCCAGCTTGAATTAACATCAGTCAAAGAGCAAATCATACACTTAACCAGACAGAAAAAAGGCGTAAAAGCATGAAGCGATACACTGAACACGAAAGATACCACAAGAACTCGATACAGCGATACTCATGGCAAATCGTGGATAAAAAACATCAAGGGCTTGTCGGTTAATTGAAAAACAATGTCAATATTCACATGTTTGTTCAAATAAAAGGTTCTTCTGGCAACCCTATGGTATAGATTAAGTTTTCCACAATGAAACAGAATTGAAACACGATAGTTTTCGAAGTTTCTAAACCCTCTGGCAGTCGGTTTTATGGACTGAATCTTTGAATTAAATCTTTTAGGCTTTTGATTCCATGCTTTTTACAATGAATACGCGGAGTCTGAGCGACCAAGCGTGTCTTGAATTGCATCGTATCAATGTCGCCATGTGCGTTGCTCACGGTGGTCGTAAACGGTGGTCGTAAATCGAACAAAGGGCATTGCAGGTACTACACGATCCTTTTGTTCCCTTTGTCCAATCTATCTGGATGGTTATTGATTTGTCGGTCAGATCCGGCGTAATAGCCGTGATTCGCCATGGGTCACTAAGTCCCAAAAGATGAGTAAACAATGCGGCATCTTTCATTTGAATATCTCCGTAAAAAAATATACTTGTACCATATTCTTGAGCACTGTTTGGCTTTTACCCATAGGAAACTCAGGAGAACCCCATTAAGGGAGTCCATTACCTGATCGATAGCCAATAAACCAGCACGAGATGTGAGTAAATCGGTCGTTGTATCGAGTTTATATGGGGCTTTTCGGAAAATGGCGTTTTTAGCCTGTTGTGAATATTTAAGTCCTTGTTATTAAACATTTTATTTTCTTAACATTGGACTGATTTTGAATTAACCGACAAGCCCAGTTTGTATGGTAGCATAGTCATAAGCCTTGATTTGTACACCCATTAGGTGATGGAAGGTTTTAGTGCAAACCATTATACCACCAAGGCTCCTTACGTTTTAGGAATTTCTATCTGCGGATATGGGGATTGGACTTAACTATACTATTTGAGTATTATCAGAACTAATCACAGTCACTCGGTTTATTCCATAGAAACAACCCAAACACAGCCGTTATCAGGGACTCGAAAATGAGTCTTAAATTCAAACCAATATTTCACAACAGCTCATACCATGATCAATATTCTCGCCTTTGCTGGCAGTGCTAGAAAAGAATCGTTCAACAAGCAACTCATCAAAATCAGTGCATCCGGGGCACAAAGTGCTGGTGCTCACGTTACCCTGATTGATATGGCTGATTTTCCGATGCCCCTTTTCGATCAAGATTTAGAGGTCGAGCAAGGGATGCCAGATACAGCCAAATCCTTCAAAGAGTTGTTGATTTCCCATGATGGGTTGCTGATTGCTTCGCCCGAATACAACAGTGCAGTGAGTCCACTGCTGAAAAATGCCATTGATTGGGCATCGCGTTCAGAAGTCGATGGTGAAACCCCGCTGGCAGCATATAAAGGCAAATTCGCTGGTATTATGGCCGCATCACCAGGCAGGTTGGGCGGACTTCGTGGCTTGGTTTTCTTGCGAATGTTGCTCAACAATCTTGGCGTAACCGTGCTTTCCGAGCAACTCACTGTAGGCCAGGCGAACCACGCATTTGCTCAGGATGGAACGCTGATTGAAGACCGAAAACAGCAGGCGGCGATTGCTATCGGTGTCCGCCTAACGCAATTGATTAGCCACACCAAAACAGCATAATCGTGGCTTTGATTGGCGTTTGGCGAGTCAATGCCAATGCGTATTATGTCAATATCATCAAAAACGCCGTTCAAAGGCAATACGCATGAACGCATGACTATTGCCCTTGTTGTGTTGTGCGTTATGTTGCAGTCCCATGCGGGTCGTCAATGCACCGCCAGCGATGGATATGCCATATAAGGCTTCGGCATGTAGTGTGCGTGCGTTAGGAACCAGACTCACGGCACGGTTTTTATACACCACTTGACCGTATTTGGTACGCCCGACCGGCAGGCGTAACTGTGCCTTGCCACGCTCGGCACGCAATGGTTGCGACAGGCGTAGTCCGAACCAATCATCCGCTTGCCAGAGCGATGTACGCACGGCACCGAGGCTAAACGCGCTACTAACGATGGGGCTGACATCATGTAATAGACCAGATCCGGTCTGCGCTCGCGTACGCCCAAGATATGCCGATGCCAGTAGCTGCCAATGGTCATTCGTGCCGAGCGTCCAAGCCCCGTTGAGACCAGCAAAGGTAGTCGCCGCCGTGGTTTTGCCGAATGTGCCTTGCGTTTGTGCACCGAGGAAGCCGGCGCGCTCGCGTACCGCGCCGACCTGCAGCGACAGCCCGGTAGCCGAATGCTTGCGCTGCATCGTCATGCTCATCAATACGCCGATGCCGCGCTTGTCCCCCGAAGTTTGCTGGTCATCGAATTGTGGTGCACCGTGCATCAGTGCGAATCCGAAGCGTTTGCGCGTGGCATCAGATGAACGCCAGCCGATACCTGCGCCGTCGCGTACCAGCGACAAATACGGTGCGGCAAACGCCAGTGGGTCATTAAAACGACTGCCTAAGCCGTATGCCATGCCGTTCGTGCCGGACACATCAGCGTGCGGATTGGCGAACGAATAATCATATAAACCGAGTCCCTGACCGCCATGCTGGCGATAGGAAACCCACCAACCATCTGCGAAAGCAAGCCGTGCATCGGTTACCGCACCGTGCCCCACTGTTAGTGACAAGCCCGCACCATTGTTCGTATTATGGTGTTGTCGCACGCGTCGATAAGGTGCTACCAGCACCCGCTGGCGTTGCTTGTTAGCAATATTGGATGCCCGCTTCGCCCGCTTCGGCTGTGTTACCCAAGTTGCCGCCGATTGAAAAAAGGGTGCATCGAGGGCATCAAAACCAGCGACTTCCACATCCGCCAACTGGCGTTGTAACGAGGCACCAAAAGCACCGCTCGACAGGGCAATCGCATTCTCAACAAACGGTCGGTTATTGGGGTCATTGGACAAGCCCGTCATCACCGTCCCGACCGGCGCAGTCGCCGCATCCAGATCGACCAACCCATGTCCGTAAATATCGGAGTCGGTATAAATACCCGTGCGGTTGGCGGTGGCAAGCAGGCGATTGACCAATTCGGTATTGCCGAGCTGTCCACGAAAATATTGGCGTAACAGTGCGAGCGAGCCACTAACCAGTGGTGCGGCAAAAGAAGTGCCTGAACTACGGCTGTACGCAGTATTACCACTCGAAGATGCGGAAACCACATTGGAGCCTGGCGCAGCAAGACAGAACGCTTTGGCAATGCCACAACGGTTTGAGTAGCTGGCGATGCTACCGTCCTGAGCTAACGCCACTACAGCCAGCGTATGGCTTTGTAGTTCGGTGAAGTATGCGCCAAGACCTGGCCATATCTCCGGCGAATCAAATGGGGCTGGATCGCCGTTTTCATAACGAGTACCACCGGCATTCCCCGCGGCCCAAACGAGAATTTTTTTGTCAGCATCGACCGTATTTGTTTGTTCCAGTGTAGCCGCGGTATGGGTAAAATTATTGCGGATTTTCTGTTCGGTGTGGCTTGATATTACGCCTTGGACACCAAAACTCAGATTGATGATAGTACTAGAGGTACCCGCAAATTCGATAATATCGCCTAAAAATGTTGCAAAGTGACGATCTCGCACAACATTACTGTCGGGCATAGATGGAGAATTTTCCAGATTGATTGGTTTATAAACTGGTTTTGGTTGGCTGAGTTTAATTTCTTTGAAACGCACATTGGCATCGAAAGCCACCCCGTGCATATTCAAGCCGGAGCCACCATCACGATTACCCGTCGCCAATGCGGCCACAAAAGTACCGTGGCCTTTGTCTCTATCGGTTGGGGTATATTTATCGTCAGTCACCTTGCTAATTTTGCCCTGACTAGAAAACTCTCTGTGGCTGTCGCGAACACCCGTGTCCACAATGGCAATAGTCTCTCCAGCACCCGTGGCACCGCGGGCATAGGCAGCCGCAGCGTTTATGCGATGCAAGTGCGAATCAGTCCGATCTTTGCCCGCAACGCTATATTTCGCATGGTATTCTGGGAATACTTCAAAGGTGCGTTTTTCGCTGGCGTAATTGGCAGGATCGGGACGGTTAAGAACGCTGGCAGATGGCGTGCTACGCGGCACAAAGACTGGTGTAGTTGGTGTAGTTGGTATAGCTGGTGTAGCTGGTGTAGCTGGTGTAGCTGGTGTAGCTGGTGTAGCTGGTGTAGCTGGTGTAGCTGGTGTAGCTGGTGTAGCTGGTGTAGCTGGTGTAGCTGGTGTAGCTGGTGTAGCTGGTGTAGCTGGTGTAGCTGGTGTAGCTGGTGTAGCTGGTGTAGCTGGTGTAGCTGCTGGTGTAGCTGGTGTAGCTGGTGTAGCTGGTGTAGCTGGTGTAGCTGGTGTAGCTGGTGTAGCTGGTGTAGCTGGTGTAGCTGGTGTAGCTGGTGTAGCTGGTGTAGCTGGTGTAGCTGGTGTAGCTGGTGTAGCTGGTGTAGCTGGTGTAACTCCTCCACCACAAGCGGTCAGCAGGAACAAAAACAACACACATAAAGGAAAGAATTTAGCGATGCTGTCCACCCGCTGTGTGGGCGGGGTAACTATATGATTATTAATTGTTTTTAATGAATATGATAGCGTCATTCTGTATTTCCTCCAGTTTTAAGCATTATTTGCGAGGCTTATTTGAATGTCATGCTCGATTATTAGATATAACCTAACAGCCCATTTTGTACAACCACATAAGCAATAAAATCGGCTACCAGATGGTTTAAAAACGCGAAAACTATCGAGTTTCAATTCTGTTTACTGGCTTGTCGGAAAATGGCGTTTTTAGCTTGTTGTGAATATTTAAGTCCTTGTTATTAAACTTTTTATTTTCTTAAAGTTGGACTGATTTTGAATTAACTGACAAGCCCTTACTGTGGAAAACCACTAAGAAAAACTCAATCTCTACCCATAAGTTTCCCAGCAGAACCAGTTAAGAGATGCCCTTCAGTCTCATTACAACGCATATCGAGTACAATGGTTATTGGACTTGGTGGCACTTATGAGTATTATCAGAACCTCGTGCGGACACCCTTGTCTTGTCGGTATTGAACTCGGACAATGATTTGACTGGTGGCAACCCATCAGATAATGTGTCGCAATTTTGGTGCATATAATTTTAGGAATGATTTATGAAATATCTTTTAAGTCGTGTTGTTATTGTCGCTGTCGTTGCTGCCTTTGCAGGCGAAGCAAGTGCTGTGGAGTGGGATGTCTCGTTATGGGGCAAACGGCGGGCATTTACTGAACATGTTGAGAAGCTGGCGGAATTGGTTGTTGAAAAAACCGATGGCGCATTCACCCTTAATCTATCCTATGGTGGATTATCCAAGAACAAGGAAAATCTGGATGGGATTTCGATAGGTGCGTTTGAAATGGCACAGTTTTGCGCTGGCTACCACCGTGATAAAAATCCGTCCATAACGGTGCTGGAATTGCCTTTCCTCGGGGTCTCCTCGCTTGAGGAAGAGCGCCGAATTAGCCAAGCGGTTTACCAGCATCCAGCGGTTCAGGCTGATATGTCCCGCTGGAACGCAACACTGCTGATGCCCTCTCCGTTGCCACAATATAACCTTGTCGGCGTTGGTGAGATGCCATTGACGCTTGCCGATTACAAAGGGCTGTCGGTGCGTGCGACTGGCGGAATCGGTAAGGCGATGGCGGCAGCGGGGGCAGTGCCTACTTCGATGACCGCCTCGGAGGTGCGTCAAGCACTGGACAGTGGCGTGGTCAAGGCAGTCGCCTTTGCACCCCATGCACACATGTCTTTTGGCACCGTCGAAACCGGTACTTGGTGGACGACCAATCTGAATCCGGGCACGGTGAATTGTCCTGTTGTGGTCAATACCGATGCCTTGAATGCACTTTCCGACGCACACCGCGAAGCACTGCTGGGCTCGGTTGATGAGGCATTGGATTATTACATCGCCACTTATAACGGCAAAACCATGCAGGCTTGGGAGGCAACGCTGAAAGAAAAAGGTATTCAATCAATTACCTATGATGCTGCCGAATTGGCCGCTTTTCGCGATGTGGTTGCTAGTCCTGCTGCCGTGGACTGGATTAAGAACAATGCCGCCCGTGGTCTGCCGGCACAGGAGCTGTATGATCTAGTAACTGGAATGATCACTCAATAAGCAAACAATATCTGATGGCGTTTTCTTCGCGGAAAGAAAATGACAGCATTATCATCTGTTTTACAGGATAACTCCACTATGAGTCGGCTCGACCGGCTGTTATTCAAGATGGAAACCAATCTCGCTTTATTGTCCGGGCTGGCAGTGTTTTCGCTCATGATTTTGGCTGTCTGTAATGTCGGTGGGCGTAATTTATTCAATACCCCTTTGTCCGGCTATATTGACTGGATCGAGCAAATCATACCGTTGATTGCCTTCATGGGAATCGCTAGTGTTCAACGTAATGGTGACCACATTCGCATGGATATTTTGCTCCGGGTACTGCGTGGTCGTGCCCTGTGGGGGGCGGAAATTATCACCATCTTTTTAATGCTGATATTACTGGCGTTGTTGGTCTGGGGGACTTATTCGCATTTTCTGCGTAGTTTTGACTTTGCCATGCCAAATTGGAGTGTGGACAGTTCTATGGATATTAACTTGCCGCTCTGGCCGGCAAAACTATTGGCACCAATTGCCTTCAGCGTGCTTTGTCTGCGTCTGATATTGCAACTGCTCGCTTATGGTCGGGCATTTATTCTTAATCTAACCGCTCCGGTTGCGGTGCCGATGGTGCAAACTGCCATAGAGCAAGCCGCCGCTGAAGCAGAACATGTCTCGCAAATGGAAGACTGTTAATGGAGCCGATTGATATTGGCTTGGCGGTTACCGGGGGAATGCTGGTGGTAGTATTGCTGGGAATGCGGGTCGCCTTTGCCACTGGGCTGGCTGGTTTGTTCGGGCTGGTTTGGATATTTTGGGCGAAGTTTGGCTATGATCCTGGACAGTTCGCAAAAGCCCTAACCATTGCCGCAAAACAAATTGGACAGGTTCCCCATTCCAAAGTATCCAGTCAAGTTCTGTCGCTAATCCCGACCTTTATTCTGATTGGCTATCTTGCCTATTATGCGGGTATGACCAAAGCCCTGTTTGAGGCGGCAAAGCGTTGGTTAGCATGGCTCCCCGGCGGACTGGCGGTATCCACGGTTTTTGCAACTGCCGGATTTGCCGCCGTATCTGGCGCATCCGTTGCAACCGCCGCCGTATTTGCACGAATTGCCATCCCCGAAATGTTGTCCGTCGGTTATGACAAGCGGTTTGCCGCCGGCGTGGTGGCGGCGGCGGGGACACTTGCTAGTTTGATTCCGCCGTCTGCCATATTGGTTATTTATGCCATTATTGTTGAACAAGATGTCGGGAAACTGCTACTAGCAGGATTTGTCCCCGGGGTCTTTTCGGCACTCGTTTATGCCACTCTGATTGTCGGCATGGCACGGGTGTTCAAAAATTTGGGACCTCCGGTTAGCGGCTTTAGCTGGAAAGAACGCCTCGTTTGTTTGCCACCTGCCTTACCGATTGTGGCGGTTGTTGTCATCATCATCTTTTTTGTTTATAACCCCTTTGGCGGAGACGCTTGGGGGGCACCTACGGAAGGCGGCGCAATCGGTGCGTTTATCGTGTTTTGCGTAGCCGTTTATCGCGGCATGCGTTGGGCACAATTAAAAGACGCACTACTGGAAACCGCCAAACTCAGCGTGATGATTTTTACCATCATCTGGGGAGTGCTGATTTATGTTCGGTTTCTCGGCTTCGCTCATTTGCCGCAGGCATTTTCTGATTGGATTACCGCTCTAGATCAAAGCCCGATGTTGATTTTGGTTTTGATTCTACTCGCTTATGCGGTGCTGGGAATGTTTATGGATGCCATCGGCATGTTGTTGCTGACCCTACCGGTGGTGTATCCAGCGGTTATGGCATTAAACGGTGGGGAATATGTATCCGCCGCCGACAGCACCTTTGGTATGTCCGGGCCCCACTGTGCAATCTGGTTTGGGATATTGGTGGTGAAAATGGCAGAGTTCTGTCTAATTACCCCGCCGATTGGGTTAAATTGCTTTGTGGTTGCGGGAGTTCGTAAGGATTTAAGCGTACAGGATGTGTTCAAAGGAGTCATGCCGTTCTTTATTGCCGATGCCATAACCATCGCGCTTTTGGTTACCTTGCCGATGATTGTGTTGTGGTTGCCGGCACAGGTGTAGCCCGCCGATGAGCTGATTTGCGTTCTCATCGGTGTTGTGAAAAAACCGTTTTTATAAGCCTATCAGATAGTTCTGTGATCCGAGTCAGTAATGTCCTCTTTTGCCTTATTCAGGAGGGGCATGACACTGGTTTTTGCTCCTGCAAAATTGGCACACGACTCGTGCGGTTTTTCCTGAGTGAGCAAACAAAATTCTAGTTTGTGCAAAGGTCACAAAATAAGTATCAGAGTCTCGCGAAGACAACCTAGTTCGTCTTATCGGTATTGATATCTGGCAATACATGCGGTATTTTTCGTGTTCAGTCAAATGGGGCAGGATTCATGTTTTACTCCTTTTTTCTGCTCAATTCAGCATGTGGATACCCTTTGGTTAACTTAAGAAGTGTTGCACTTATGTGAATTCAAGTTTTAATCGTACTCGTTATACACTCAGAATAGAAAATTAAATCACTATGAGACTTTTGCATAATCCACAAAACACCCATCGCAACTCACAAACAACGTGATTTTTTATAAATTTGCCTCATTTTTTCGCCCATGTTCTCTCAATCATCAATACGACACCAAAAAAGCCTCTATTTCGGCACTTTTAACCGCTTTTAGTGGGTTTTAATCTGTTTTATTGCCCATTTAGGCACAAATCTCCTGTAAACGTTGCAGTTCTTTGAAAATATTCATCCCAGTTTTAAGGTTATGGCTCATGGCAATCAGATGTGCACGGGTTTTGTTTCTGGCTAACCCCATGTATCTTGCCTTGCCTAATCCGTGATGCAGTTTGAGTAAGCCAAAGGTGCGTTCAACCACATAGCGGACACTGCTATACATTTTATTCAGTGCTTTTTGTTGCTCCGTTAATGGCGTGTTGCGATAAGCCCGGTGCAGGATTCTATTGTTTTCTTTACCCAGTTTCTCGTCATTGTCTTTGTTGGCACTTGTGCCCTGTGGGTATAGGCACTGTCTGCGTAAACTTGTCCGTGCCTATCGCCTAACAGATGTTCAAACTCCCCAAAATCATGCAATGAATCATGCACATTACCATGCGTATAGGTCATTTTCTTGATAACCATCTTCATCGGTATTGGCGTGCAGCTTAAATCCGTAGGTACTTTTACGCCTGCCATCGGATGCCGTTTTCACGTTCCATGCCGCTTCCGGTCTTGGGTATTGTGCCTTGTTTGTTCTTTTTAGAACGGCATTGCTTCGCCTCAATCACAGTCGCATCGATAATATTGACCGAGCCTGTGGCAACAATAAGACTGTTTTTAGCGAGATGATTGATCTGCACCAATAAAGGATCAAGCAGATTTTCGGTGTGTAATAAGTTCCTAAACCGCCAAATAGTGGAATGATCGGGTACTGCATCACTGAGACTCAAACCAATAAACCGGCGGAACATTAAATCCCGGGCTATCTGTTCTTCTAAGGCTTCATCGCTTAAGTTATACTACGCCTGTAAAATCAGTATCTTAAACATCATCAAAGGTGGGCATAGCCAAAGGGCACAAGTGCCGGCACACCACGCTTGCTAGCATAAAGATGGCTGAGCGTTTTTTCGATCTGTTTCCAATCGATAATTTCATGCACATCATCTAGTTTGGACAATGACTTATGCTCAATTAAAAGAGCATCTGCGAACGCGTATTGGGCGGTTTATTTCCAAGACATTTGACGGTATCCTCAAGGGTTTATTGAATGAACGCTATTTTACCATTTTAAGTGGTGCCCCGGGTGGATTTATGCAAAGGTCTCTAAATATCAAATATTCTGCCCAATCTCCTTGTTCTTTGTTGGTGATAAAATTAGAAGAAGCTTGTGTTGGGGGAGATGTCTTATCTCTTGAAATAGAGAAGTCAACTATTGTGTCTGGAATTAACTTGGTTAGCTCCCTTAGTTCGTTAAAGTACGTCATATACGATTCTCTAAATTGGAATTATAAATGGCAGTTACTTTTCAAGCAATCTTGGCATCATCTCGACCAAGTTACAGGGGCGGGTACGGTAGTCCAGTTGGTAGGAGATGAGTTTATCCCAGCCGAGTTTGACCGCGCCAACAGAGCCGGGCAGGACAAAAATATAAGCGCCATTGGCAACGCCGGCTAAGGTGCGCGATTGTAATGTTGAGGTGCCAATATCGGCATAGGACAAGCTCCGAAACATTTCACCGAAACCACCCAGTGTTTTATCCAACAACGGTGCGATGGCTTCCGGCGAGCCGTCCCGACCGCTCACTCCAGTGCCGCCGGTGGTGATAACAACCTGAATATCGGCATTGGCAATCCAGGCGGATACCCGTGCCCGAATTTGATATATATCATCGGCAACAATCGTTCTTGCGTGCAGGTTATGACCGGCTTCGAGTAATCTGGTAACGATGGCATCGCCAGAGCGGTCGTCTTTTTCCGTTCGGGTATCGGAAATGGTCAACACCGCAATGTTGACGGGAATAAGTGTGCGTTCTGTGATTGAAATGCTCATGCGCTAGGGTACGAAATTAAGGTCTGTGGTAGTATTGGTTTTCAACCCTGATTATAAAGCATGATTACAATGAGCATAACGGTCAAATTTTTCGCCAGCCTGAGCGAGGAGCTTGGATTCAATCATAAAACGATACCACATACCGCTTCGTTGACCATTGCGACAGTGTGGCATGATGTTGTTAATCGCCCGCCACCGAAAAACCTGCTTTGTGCGGTCAACCACGAATATGCGGACTTTAAGCAGGGGCTGCAAGACGGTGATGAAGTCGCATTCTTTCCGCCGGTAAACGGGGGTTAATGGCATGTTAATCGATATTCGCGAGCAGGCATTTGACCCCTGGCATGAGGTACGGCATTATCAGGAAAACGCCTCATTGGTGGCGGGCAGTTATGGTGCTTGTGCTATGTTTGTCGGCACCATGCGGGATTTCAATCGGGGCGATAAAGTGCAACAGATGTATCTGCAGCATTATCAAGGCATGACCGAACACCAGTTATCCGCTATAGCCGAGCAAGCGTTGGTGCAACACCAGTTGCTCGATTTGATGATCATACACCGAGTAGGGGACATCAGCCCTAACGACCCAATTGTGCTGGTCGCCACTTGGTCGGCACATCGCACTGCCGCATTTGATAGTTGCCGACAAATCATGGAACACCTAAAATCAAAAGCCACATTCTGGAAAAAAGAAACCTTCAAGTCCAAAGGGCATTGGAGTGCACGTTGGGTTGATCAATGACAAGATATTTGTGCATCTATGCGGTAAGAAAATCAGTGATTATGTGTTAAATTTTAAATCGAGAAATGAGGCTAATAATTTGCTATCAAAATATAAAAGATGCTGAAATAAATACCAAACACATAACAAAACGCTACACCTAACCGCTATCAATTGTAATAAGCATGTTGACGTTATAGTGCTTATGGCGTTATTCTTCGTGGTGGGGGCATCGGGTTATGAACGAATTATCCAAAAAACCAATGGTTTACTTTGAATCTGACATTCATCAAGCCTTGCGTTTAAAAAGGTTGTAGCTAAAAAATTACGTGGCACCCCTCATCAGAGACTGTGCGAAAAACCCTCGCTAGGTTGTGTTACATGTGGAAAACCCTTATGGGTTTGTGTGTTTTACTGGATTCCTGCTCCCCGCCTATGTGGGGACATGCTTCGCAGGAATGACGAATGTTGGATTTTTGCACAATATCTAAAGTATGACTGAATCTAAAGTATGACTGAAGCCTATAAAATTATCGACCACCAATATGATGTTGTTGTAGTCGGTGCTGGCGGTGCTGGGTTACGCGCCACATTCGGCATGGCGGTGGAAGGATTACGGACTGCCTGCATTACCAAATTGTTCCCCACACGCAGCCACACCGTCGCCGCACAAGGTGGGATGAGTGCGTCATTGGGCAACATGGGAGAAGATAACTGGCGTTGGCACATGTACGATACCGTTAAGGGTTCAGACTGGCTGGGCGATCAGGATGCCATCGAATATATGTGTAAAGAAGCCCCCGATGCGGTGATTGAATTAGAACATTACGGCGTTCCTTTTTCGCGCACTCCCGAGGGCAAAATTTATCAACGTGCATTCGGTGGTATGACTACGCATTTCGGAGAAGGTCAGGCGCAGCGTACTTGTGCGGTTGCGGACCGTACCGGACATGCCATATTACATACCCTGTACCAGCAATCGTTAAAACATCATGCCGAGTTTTTTATCGAATACTTTGCCCTCGACCTGATTATGGATAACGGCGCATGCAAAGGGGTGATGGCATGGGATTTGGATAAGGGGGAATTGCATCGTTTTGCCGCCAACCTTGTCGTACTGGCAACGGGTGGTTACGGACGCAGTTATTTTTCTGCGACTTCGGCGCATAGCTGTACTGGCGATGGCGGCGGCATGGCATTACGCGCTGGGCTGCCATTGCAAGACATGGAATTTATCCAATTTCATCCAACCGGGATTTATGGTGCTGGGGTTTTAATTACCGAGGGTGCACGCGGGGAAGGCGGCTATCTGACTAATTCCAAAGGCGAAAGATTCATGGAACGATACGCCCCCAATGCTAAAGACTTGGCATCCCGCGATGTGGTTAGTCGTGCCATGACGATGGAAATTCGTGCTGGACTAGGGGTTGGCGATGACCAAGACCATCTGCATTTGCATCTGGAGCATTTGGGGGCGGATGTGTTGGCGCAACGTCTGCCCGGAATTTCTGAATCTGCAAAAATCTTTGCGGGTGTAGATGTAACCAAACGACCGATTCCAGTATTGCCGACCGTACACTACAACATGGGCGGCATACAAACTAACATTCACGGCGAGGTCGTTACCTTAAAAGCGGGTGATGCGGATACGATTGTTGACGGCTTAATGGCAATCGGTGAGGCGGCTTGTGTATCGGTTCACGGGGCCAATCGGTTAGGCTCAAACTCGCTGTTAGATATTGTCGTATTTGGGCGGGCGGCAGCACACCGTGCGCGCGAATTGATTAAGCCGGGCGACAAAACACAATTACCGAAAAATGCTGGGGAATATATTTTAGCCCGTTTTGATAAAATTCGTTATGCAAAAGGCGGTATTACAACCGCGGAAATTCGTCTGGAAATGCAGAAAACCATGCAAACTTATTGTGCAGTGTTTCGCACCGCTGAAGTGATGCAAGAAGGAGTCGAAAAATTGACCGCAATATGTCATAAATTTGCCGATGTTGGGGTTAGCGACCGCTCGATGATATGGAATTCAGATTTAGTGGAAACACTGGAGTTAGATAATTTATTACGCCAAGCCAGCGTCTCCATTCACTCAGCAGTCAACCGAACCGAAAGTCGAGGTGCCCATGCACGGGAAGATTACCCGAATCGTGATGATGAAAACTGGATGAAGCATACCTTGGCCTGGCAGGCAAATGTTACCGATACACCGCATATCGACTATCGACCGGTGCATAATTATACATTGACCGATGAAGCGGAATACATTGAACCTAAAGAGCGCGTTTATTGATGGCTGAATTCAAACTACCTGCTAACTCCATGATTGGCACAGGCAAATCTTATCGAGACACTAGCGATGGTAAGTTGCGTGCAGTGCGTATCTACCGATGGAATCCTGATTCTGGCGACAACCCCAGTATAGATACTTATGAAGTGGATATGGCGGCATGTGGCCCGATGATGTTGGATGTGTTGATCAGAATAAAAAATGTCATCGACAGTACGCTTACTTTTCGGCGTTCTTGTCGTGAGGGCATTTGTGGTTCATGTGCAATGAATATCAATGGTGTCAATACGCTGGCTTGTACTACCGCCGTGGATGAATCGAAAGGCGACATAAAAGTTTACCCGTTGCCACACATGTCGGTGGTCAAGGACTTAGTCCCCGACATGAACAATTTTTACGCCCAATACGCCTCGGTTAAACCGTGGCTCCAAACCAACAGCACTAGCACAACACCGACTACAGAACGCCTGCAATCAGAACAAGAACGCACCAAACTCGATGGATTGTACGAGTGTATTCTATGCGCCTGTTGTTCAACTAGCTGCCCTAGTTACTGGTGGAATAGCGACCGTTATTTGGGACCTGCCGCCTTATTGCAGTCTTATCGTTGGCTGGCGGATAGTCGAGACGAAGCCACCGATGAACGACTTGAGCAATTGGATGATGCGTTTAAGCTATACCGTTGTCATACCATTATGAATTGCACAAAAACCTGCCCAAAAGGCTTGAACCCAGCACAAGCGATTGGCGAGATTAAGAAAGCGATTGCACAACGATAATCCTCTTTGAGGCGATAACCGACCGTAAAATCTAATCGATATGGAACGGAATCCGTCAACTAAACAACTGCTCTGGCGGTGTCGGCGAGGCAGCAAAGAGCTGGATTTGATTTTGAGTCAGTTTGTTGGCGATTGTTATCACGCACTTTCCGATAACGAGAAAACCGAATTCAACAAATTATTAGACATCGAAGACCCGATATTAACGGAATGGCTGTGTTACAAAGTAATGCCCGACAGTCAGATATACGGCACAGGAATGGCGAAAATTGTCTCACGAATACTGTCTGCCTATCACCATTAAACTCGATTCATCGAATCGAATGCCTATCCTGTTAGCGGTGTTATATCTACTCCCGCTACTCCCTGTTTATATTCAATTAGACGTACTTTGGTCGTGCGCGATCACCCTGGTTTGCCTAGCAATATTGAAATATGAATTGAATCGCCAAGCAAACCTCAAGCCATTTTCAAGTATTCGAGTTGACAAAAAAGAAACGTGGCATCTCGTCGATCAACAGGGGAAATCAGAAACCATCATATTTAAAAGCTTTATGTGGTTTGGCACGGTATTGTTCCTGCTATTTATACGCAATAGAAAACAACACAGAGTGATGATATTTAAAAACCAACAACAGCCAGAACACTTCCACAAACTCAAAGTTTATCTGACTTGAATTGCACATAATAAGCACAACACTCCTAAGTCAGCCAAAAGATACATACTCTTTTAACTGTGCAGAAAAAAGCGCAAAACATGAATAAATCCCCATTTGCACACGAAAGACACCACATTGACCTCATGAATCAACAATTGTACGCATGCGGAAGCAAGTCAATCATCAGCCGTGAGATTAAACGCAATACAGGGGCAAGGCATTGAATTATTCATTTGGGCTATGCCAACACAAGGTAAAGCTCGCAGGTATGAATCAGAATATGGTTGAATTACATCTTAAAGAATGTGCGTTTAGGTTCAATCGAGGGTAGAATTTGTACAAAATCTTGCTCCAAATGATCAGAAAGAAACCGCTTAAAATTGTCATGCCACTACACAAATATATCAATCAAGCTAATTCAACAAAACATCCTTCGCTTGATTGATTTGAGCCGTGAGGAAATCAGAGCCGCCGCGGTCGGGATGGACTTTTTGGATGAGTTTGCGGTGTGCATCGATGATGTCCTGCCTCTTAGCGTTGGTAGGTATATTGAGTATTTCATACGCCTGTTCGCGGGTCATTTTGGTAGATGAACGGGCTCGATTTTCGCCCTTGTTGGTATGACGGGTTCGGCTGAACTGATGCCATATTTGTTTTGCCATCAGCACACGGTTTATCCATGGAATCGCAACACTGAACAAGGCGAATAACCAAGATATGCGCCCTGTTAAGACCAGAATCAGCAGGGCGGTAGCGATTCCGTATAACAAAATGCTAATCAATGACCGGTTGCGTTTTCCTTTATCGGCGCGTTGATACCACGCCAAATACCACATCACGCCAACCAGAGCGACCAGCGCAAGAAATAATTTTGCTGCCATCACCTTAAAACATGCAACAGGTTAATTGCGCCGTCGAGAACTGTGCAAAAATCAAATATTCGTCTTTCCTGCGAAAGCAGGAACCCAGTAAAATAGCCAAACCCGCCAAGGTTTTCCACATGGAACACGACCTAGCGAGGGTTTCTTGCACGGTCCCGTAGCCGGAACTGTCCCACTTCCAGCACGGCATAATTGGCTAGTCACGCTGTCTCATGGCTTCCAATCGCCGTGCCGCTTCGCGTTTGGCAGATTTTATTTCGGTGCTTGTTAGATAATTGTTCCACTTGTTCTCACGCAAACTATTCGCCGCTAATTCACTGCCGTTTGCTTTGGCAATGGACCACCAAATAGATGCCTCGCGATAATCGGTAATAACCCCTTCGCCATTAGCGTACATCAAGCCCAAATTATATTGTGCCCACGCCTCCCCCTGCATTGCCGATTCGTATGTCGAACAGAAATCCTCATCATCAGACGGACAGGCGGCATGGGCAGTGTTGAACACCATAGCAACCAGCAATATTAAAAGACTCTTTTTCATCATTTCCTCGTTATGGGTGGTAAATATGCGTTTTATTGTAACAAATATTTGAGAATTGAAAATAACTATCAATTGTCAATTATACAAAGATACCGCTCTTACGGGGCTACGAATGTTGTGTTTTTGCAGTCTCTTTTGCACGGCTGAAGCCGCACTTCCGACAATGATACCCGCAGGGAGACTGTGCAAAAAACCAACATTCGTCGTTCCTGCGAAAACAGGAACCCAGTAAGCCAAACCCGCAAGGGTTTCCGCATGTAACGCATGCCTAGCGAGGATTTCTTGCACAGTCTCAGGGCACAAGTACCCACGGGACTTGTCGGTTAATTCAAAATCAGTCCAATTTTAAGAAACTTAACGACCACCATCTAAAGACGGTGGGTTAAAAGTACGGATTGAAAGTCCAGTCGACCAGCTAAAGCCGATTTGTCACGACTCAACATCGAAGTGATCCGTCCGCTTACGCTCGAAATGCCGTTCCAAATATTCTTAATCATTATCCCGCACCCTGAAACCAATATCACCCGACAATACTTGATAACGATATTTAGAGACCCAAACAAAGTGCTATTCAGTCTTAAGTTTTGTATGGGAACCCTGCCGATACTTCATCTCAATATCATGAAGACAACTGCCAGATTAAAGCTGCCCGTCTAAAGACGGGTGTTTAAGCCGAAAACACAGATGAATAAAGCGGACTGAGGTGCTACGGTACTCTATCTGGGGATTTGGGTTTTATATATTCTGGTCATCTATATTATTATCGGGCAATTCCAGTATTTCTTTTGATTCAATTGCGGTAAAAGTTTCTACATCTTTAAGTTTTCGTTCCATTACATTTGTTCTTGTTGTTCGTAATGTTTCGAGTGTGCCGGAGGCAGTATTTAGCTGTTTATGTACTTTTGATAAAACGCCTGAAAACTCTTTAAATTCAAATTTTACCGCTTTTAATACATCCCAAACTTCGCTACTTCTTTTTTGAACAGCAAGTGTTCTAAAACCCATCTGCAAACTATTTAATAATGCTGATAAAGTTGTAGGTCCTGTTATTGTTATTTTATATTTTCTCTGTAGTGTTTCAAATAAACTGGGGTGTCTTAAGACTTCCGCGTATAAACTTTCAACAGGTAAAAACATGATACCAAAATCGGTTGTGTGGGGAGGATCAATATATTTTTCGCTGATCTCTTTAGCAAAATGTTCTATTCTCTTTATTAGAAATTTCTGCGAGTTTTCTATTTCCGTTTTATCTCCTTTGTCAAAAGCGTCTAGAAGCCTGTGGTAATCTTCTATTGGAAATTTAGAATCTATCGGCAACCAAACTTCCTTTTCAGATTCTTTCCCTGGTAATTTTACCGCAAACTCAACATTCGCCTGACTACCTTTTTTGGTCGCCACATTTTTGGCGTATTGCTCGGGTGTTAATATTTGTTCTAATATATTTTCAAGCTGATACTCTCCAAGTACACCTCTCGTCTTTACATTGGATAAAACTTTCTTTAAATCTCCAACTCCAGTTGCAAGATTTTGCATTTCACCCAGTCCTTTATGAACCTCTTCTAATCGGCTACTCACCTGTTTAAATGATTCTCCCAATCGTTTTTCTAAAGTGGTTTGAAGTTTTTCATCAACCGTTTTTCTCATCTCGTTAAGTTGAGTGGTATTGTCTTCCCTAATTGATTTTAATTGCTTTTCAATTGTCTTTTCAACATTTCTTATATTGTCCGTTGCCTGTTTATTTGTATCAATTTGTTGTTTGTTAAAATTACTAAAATTCTGTCCTAACCGCTCATTTAAATCTTTGGTATTTTCCGAAAATTTACTTTCAAATGACTTTAGAGACTTCGTTAATTCTTCTCTATTTTCTTTTGTGCTGTCATTAGTTTGTTTATTCAAATCAATTTGCTGTTTGTTGAAATCACCAAATTTTTGTCTTAACAATTCATTCAAATTTTTGGTATTTTCCGAAAATCTATCTTCAAATAATTTTAAAGATTTTGCTAGCTCTTCTCGGTTTATTTTTGATGTTTCATTTGCTTCTTTTCTATTTATCTGAAACTCATCTTTTATTGATTTCTCTGTTCGTTCTAATGTTTTGTCAAAATCTAAAATAGATTCTTCAACCTCTTTTAATTGAGGTTTTATGTCAAATGATATTTTCTTCTTTAATCCAATTGCAATATTCACGGCTGCTAAGGCAATCAATATTATCAGTAAAATTTCAATCATAACTTATTTCTGTCTGGGTTCAATCCTATGAGACAAATCGGGTATCTTCGCGAGGTTCTGATAATACTCATAAGGTATTGCCAAGTCCAATATCATGCGCTCGGTATTGGTCGTAATGAGACTGAAAATCATCCAATCCCGCCATCGTCATTCCGCACACTTTTTCCTTGCTAGAAAACAAAACTCCGGCTCGTGCAAATGTCCCAAAATGCAGAATATCACCTGATGAAGAACACGGGAATACGGGGTTACAAACGGCAACTCTTGAGTTGTTCGCGGTATTGGTTAGCTTGGTTTTCGATCCGTTTTGCGACTAGTAGGAGCCATTTTTTCCTTTTGTAGGTTGCTCGTTCATATCCGTTCCAGCCTTCGTGATAGGCAAGATAGTTACGATAACCATCGCGTGGGGAAATCTTGAGCTGCTTGCGTGACTGTGCGACATACCAGCCGATAAAATCGATAGCATCAGCAAAACTATCACGTTGTGCGAAAAAATTATTGGTGCTTTTGCGGTATAGCTTCCATGTCCCATCTAATGCCTGTGGGTAACCGAATGCTGATGATGGACGCTTCAATGGAATACCGAATAATCGTTTACGCTTCGGTTTGGCATTGGCGTTAAATCCTGATTCCTGTCGCATGATGGCAAGCAGTACAGCACCATCCACCCGCCATTTTTTTACCGCACGATAGGTGTGCTTGTACCACTTAGACTTTTGCTGGAAAATTTTACAGACGTTATCGGTGCGTTTAGGGGGCGACGATGATATGCAGCCTGAAAGGGCAACGGCGACAACGAGCATGACCGCCAATATCGGCTGGCGATACCAATAGTGTGTTGATAAAACGCAATTTTTAAGTGCCATGATAGTTATGTATGATGTCGATAGTCCATCTCCTGATGGTAACACATTGATATAAGAATCTTATCCACCCGTCAACCCAAAGTACTCGGTCGGCGTTACGGATATGCGCGACCAAAATGCAGTTCCTCATTATCAGTGGTGACGGCAATGGTATCGCCAGCCATATAATTAGTCAGCCCTTAAAAACCGATCTAACAAGTAAAAATATATTTCAAGCTGCCGCTCAGCGAACGTGAATCAACCTTGAATCAAATGGACCAAGGGCTTTTTACCAAAAATATGGACAAAACGTGCTTTTTTAAGCCATAAATAGCAGACGTGACAAAAAACCAGCCACTTTCTCAAATTCCAGGCGCAAGCAGCCATTAAAGCATTGATTTCATCGCCAACTTGTCCTTTAAGCCTGTTTCTGGATAACCTAAAATCGGATTTCAAATGCCCAATAATGGGTTCTATGGCAGCCCGTCGCTTACACAATTTGCGTTTCTTATCTCTTTGATAACGATTGTCTTTTTTCAGGGCTTTGCTGGGCAGGATAATGTCCGTATCGCCCACTTGTTTAACCCCACAATAGCCTCTGTCGCAGACCGCTTGTTTGATGGGTTTTGTTCTGTTGCTATTGGCTTGTTTTATCGCATCGGGTAGGGTTTTTGCATCATGCTGGTTTTTCTTATGGCTGACAACGCCGACAATGATGTTACTGTCTTTGCCCGAGACGATGGATACTTTGTTGCCGTATTCATAGCGTTTGTGGTCTTTGCCTTTAGAAATCACATAAGCATGGGGTTCGTGCAGGGAATAAATTTTATTTTTGTCTTTGGGTTGTTGTGCCAACACCCGTTGATAGAGCAAGAAGTCTGGTTGATAGGTTTCAAGCAGTCCGTGTTGGGGTAGTTTTCTTTGTAGTTCTCGGATTAGAATATGGGCAATCGTTCGCAATCGTTTCAATGCCTTTTTAGCGGATGCGCGCTTTTTAACATGGCGGAAGTGGCGAATGCGTAAGCGGCAGTTTTTAACTTCTTTTACGAAGGTTCTGCGTTGTTTGATGCCATGTTTTTTCGCCAATTTGTTGAGACGGTTGATAATTTTGATGGCTAGTTTAGAATCAGTCGGATAGGTGATGTTTTTTTCCTGTACGGTGGTGTCAATCAAAACAGTGTTTTCATTGGCTTTTTTGCCGTGCAACATCACACTCATCTTAAAAATGAGTTCAAAACCGGCGACACCGATTCTGTTTCTTGCAATGCACCAGTTCGGTTGCATTGCAAGGCACGTTTGGGGTGTAGGTTGGATAACCGCAGAAGTATTGATAATACGGATTACGCTTGAACTGTAAGACCACATTCTCATCGGACAGGTTTTCCAGTTGTTTGAGCATCAGCAACCCGACCATTAAGCGTATTGGTTTTGAGGGTCTGCCGTTATCGTGGCAATAGTGTTTGCTAAATGCATCCTCGAAGACCTTCCAGTCGATGACGTTGGCTAATTGGATTAAAGGGTCTCGTGGGTCTAATTGAGAGAACAATTCGGTATGAAACAGATTTTGTTGCCCTGTGTTTGGGGTAGATGGAGTCAGCATAATTTTTTAACTAAAACGACCAGAAAACAACGGTTATTCTAACATAAAGCGGTTGATTTGGTTAATGGTTTTGTTTGTTTTATTGATATAAATCAAACTGTTTAGATGTTTTTAAGGGCTGACTAATTACCTAATTACCTAATTACCATTTAACATAAACCTATCTTCAGCAAGTTTTCCGGCATCGGTGGCGTTCCGAGTGCCGCACAAGCAAGTCTGGGAATGAGGTCGCTCAAATCAAAACGACGATTGAAACGATACTGAAATTCCGACAAGTATCGCTGAGCATATTTAGGTCGAATAGCATGATAGGTACTGCGTAATGAACTCTTTAAGTTACCCAGAATCGTATTGACCCAATAGAACTCAGGTTTTTCGACAGACGCTCTCCCGCCGCCGCACACAATCTTGTCATGCAAGCAACCGGCCTCGACAACGGCATTAAAGCACGCCAAACCATCGGAGATAACGGTACTGCCCTCGGTCAGATGTTGCTGACTCCATGACTTAATCGCTTCGGTGCGGAAACCCTTTACGACCGACAACTTAACCCGAACTGGGCAATGATCGCCCGTGGTCTCTACCGCCGCTACAAAAGGTGTCTTACCTGCAGCACCGCGTCCCGGCTTGCACCCAGTACGCTCGCCGCCGAGATAGGCATCATCCAATTCAATCAACCCGGATAGTTTGTTATTGTGATCCCGCTCCATCATCACCTGCATAAGCTTGTGCTTCATCCGCCATGCGGCATTGTAAGAAATACCCAAGTGGCGATGCAGTTTCGTGGCAGAGATGCCTTTCTTGTCCTGCGTGATCAGATAGATACCCTGGAACCATAGCGTGAGCGGTAGTTTGGTGGATTCAAAGATGGTTCCAGCCGTCAGTGATGTCTGGCGATTGCAGCGATTGCACTGCTGAAGTTTGCGATTGGTTAACTGGCAGAACTTGTCGTGACCACAGGCCGGACACTGGAACCCTTTGGTCCACCGCCAAGCATAAAGCGCATCGAAGCATTGGGCTTCGGTACCGTACTGTTTGATAAAATCGTTCAAACTACCCCTTTCTGGAATTGCACTTTATTGTGCGCCATGATACACCCCCTTACGAATTAAATAGATATGCTGTGATGATATACAGGATAGAGCGACTTATCTATGGTGGTAATTAGGACGGTTTTTGAGTAAAACTCTCGGCAATATCTGCTGTAATTGCCAGCCATAAGACTTGAAAGAGAGATTCACAGGCTCTTGAAGCACTAGTGCCACTCTATCTGGGGATTTGGGCTTGTCACCTGAAGTTATTCGTAATGCCTTGATTCATGTGCAACACAGTGTGTTCAAACACAAGTGCGCCCAGAAAAGCTATGTCATGCCTTCTCAAATCAATCCAGAGGCAAAAAAATCTATTCCGTGATGGGATTAAAAGGACCACCACAGCTTACCCACTGTACTGATTGGTATAATTCCTCAATATTTGGGCATTTGTAGTGCCTAGGTATTTTTGTGTTTCTTTATAAATCAATGAATTATGAGGGTGAGCCGTCGAAGTCAGGAAAGAGACACTGCTTGATCTGTGGACTTACTGCGATGATAAATTAACCCGAGCGTTCTTTAAGAAATGGGTTCTCCTGAGTTTCCTATGGGCAAAAGCCAAACAATGCTCAAAAATGTGTACAAATATATTTTTTATGGAGATATTCAAATGAAAGATACCGCATTGGTTACGTATCTTTTAGGGGCTTAGCGATCCATGGCGAATCACGGCTATTACGCCGAATTTGACCGACAAATCAATGATCATCCAGATAGATTGGCTAAAGGGAACGAAAGGTGCGTGTAGTACCTGCAATGCCCTTTGTTCGGTTTACGACCACCGTGAGCAACGCACATGGCGACATTGATACGATGCAATTCAAGACGCGCTCGGTGCTTATGTTCTGCGTATTCATTGTAAAGAGCATGGAATCAAAAGCCTGAAAGAACTTATGGTAGATACGCAAGCACGCTTTACGCATTTATTTGAGTGCTATTGATGTTTTATCGGCTTGCAGCAACAAAACACAAGCCGCAAAACTACTTGGACTGTCGTGGGATGAGGTGCATCATATTCAATCCCGAGCGGTGAAAAGGGGATGGACAGACGCTCTGTTGAGGAAGTGAAACATTGGCATCGATGAAAAAAGTTTCCGCAAGGGGCAATCTTATGTCAGCTTGCTGTACGATTTGAATGCGTCCAGAGTGCTTGAGGTCGTGGCAGATAGAACGACGGAATCGGCAACCACATTGTTGTCCACGCTTCCCGAGCAAAGACGCAATGAAATAGCGGCGGTTGCCGTGGATATGTGGGTTCCCTTTATGACGGTAGCTGGAGCAACTTTACCGAACGTCGCCATTGTTCACGACAAGTTTCATATCGTCAGCTATCTTACAAAAATGGTTGACGAAGTCAGGCGTAAAGAAAATAAAACATTAAGAGCCGCTGGTATCGATGATTTGGTCGGGTCTCGCTATACATGGTTACGCAATCCCAACAACTGGAGTGAAAAAGATAAAGCCACTTTTTCTTGCCTTCAATCAAAAGGGTTGAAGGTCGCCCGAGATTGGGCAATCAAAGAGACGCTGCTTGAGCTGTGGACTTACTGCGATGATAAGCCAGCCCAAACGTTCTTTAAGAAATGGTACTGGTGGGCGACACATTCATGCCTAAATCCGGTCATATCAGTCGCCAAGATGCTAAAAAACCATCTCGATAACATAACGACCTACTTGAAACATCGCATCATCAATGCAACCGCAGAAGGATTTAATTCAAAGATTCAGTCCATAAAATCGGCTGCCAGAGGATTCAGAAACCTCGAAAACTATCGCGTTTCAATTCTGTTTCATTGTGGAAAACTTAATCTATACCCATAGGGTTGCCAGAAGAACCATAAAAAGAAACCAATGCGGCTATACTAAGGTTGTTAGAGCATATAAAACAATTAGTGATGACTAACCTTTGATAACGACAGGGAATTTTGTTGGCATAGTGAGCTTGCCAAGCGACCCGAGCGTGAAACTTAACGACACTAAACCGTATCACTCTTGTGAGCGTGGCTTGAATGCCAAATAATCATCTGACACGATGGTTTGCTCATTGCTCAGGCAATTTTTTCCAAAGAAAATACCATTGCATAAAGTCACTGATTTAATGAATAATCGACCTAAAAAATGTTTGTGCTATCCCCCTGGCATGTCTATTACCACGCAATGGGAATAGATCATAATATAAACTCGAGTGTTGCGCTTGTGGGTTGAATTCGCCTTTTATAATATGCTTACCAATAGGCGTTCAGTTTAATCATCTTTTGCAGAAAACACCATTTACTAGTGATTTTATTTTATAAAATCAGGAAATAGGCTTAAATGGATTATATTTTTTACGCTATAATATGTACCGATATTTTTTATTACAACCACTATGACTGATATAAAACATAAATCCTCCAATGTTGTTTGGCACCAAGCCACCGTGACACGCACTCGTCGAGAAAGCATGAATGGACACCGTAGCACCATTATTTGGTTCACTGGCTTATCGGGTAGCGGAAAATCAACATTAGCCCACGCAGTAGAGGAAACGCTACATCAACGCGGACTTAAGACCTTTGTTTTGGATGGTGATAATGTCCGCCATGGGCTATGTGGTGACCTTGGTTTTTCCGAACAGGACCGTTCTGAAAATATCCGTCGAATTGGACAGGCGGCCAAATTATTTATTGAATCAGGCGTAATCGTGCTGACTGCTTTTATTTCGCCGTTTCAGGTGGACCGTCACCGCGTGAGAATGATCGTTGAAAATGATAGTGATTTTCTGGAAATATATTGCCAGTGTCCTCTGGAGGAGTGTGAAAATCGTGATGTGAAAGGCTTGTATCAACGTGCACGGAAAGGCGAGATTGCCGATTTTACTGGCATCTCTTCACCTTACGAGCAACCAGAAAACGCCGATCTAGCAGTCAATACTGCAGAACTTGACATTCAGGAGTGTGTTAACCAGATTATCAACATGCTGGAATCCCACGGGATCATTTCGCCTAGCGGCTAATTTCGACTGGGGCTGTCCAACCAAACTCTAATTTATACTTCGAGTCCTCTTTGCGTCGACAATATCCACATAAGACAAACATATTGATATGGCTACGGGTGTAGGTTGTCCATGGGCTACTTAGTCACCCTTAAAAACCACCTAACAAGTAAATATCTGTTTCAAGCGAACGCTCATCGAACGTGAATCAACCTTGAATCAAATGGACCAAAGGCTTTTTACCAAAAACTATGGACAAAACACACTTTTTTAAGCCATAAATAGCAGACGTGACAAAAAACCAGCCACTTTCTCAAATTCCAGGCACAAGCAGCCATTAAAGCATTGATTTCATCGCCAACTTGTCCTTTAAGCCTGTTTCTGGATAACCTAAAATCAGATTTCAAATGCCCAATAATGGGTTCTATGGCAGCCCGTCGCTTACACAATTTGCGTTTCTTATCTCTTTGATAACGATTGTCTTTTTTCAGGGCTTTGCTGGGCAGGATGATGTCCGTATCGCCCACTTGTTTAACCCCACAATAGCCTTTGTCGCAGACCGCTTGTTTGATGGGTTTTGTTCTGTTGCTATTGGCTTGTTTTATCGCATCGGGTAGGGTTTTTGCATCATGCTGGTTTTTCTTATGGCTGACAACGCCGACAATGATGTTACTGTCTTTGCCCGAGACGATGGATACTTTGTTGCCGTATTCATAGCGTTTGTGGTCTTGCCTTTGCCAATCGCATAAGCATGGGGTTCGTGCAGGGAATAAATTTTGTTTTTGTCTTTGGGTTGTTGTGCCCCACGCCTGCTTATAGAAGGCCGCTGATAGAGCAAGAAGTCTGGTCGGTAGGTTTCAAGCAGTCCGTGTTGGGGTAGTTTTCTTTGTAGTTCTCGGATTAAAATATGAGCAATGGTTCGCAATCGTTTCAATGCCATTTTGGCGGATGTACGCTTTTTAACATGGCGGAAGTGGCGAATGCGTAAGCGACAGTTTTTAACTTCTTTTACAAAGGTTCTGCGCTGTTTGATGCCATGTTTTTTCGCCAATTTGTTGAGACGGTTGATAATTTTGATGGCTAGTTTAGAATCAGTCGGATAGGTGATGTTTTTTTCCTGTTTTTAACTTCTTTAACAGGGGTGTCAATCAAAACAGTGTTTTCATTAGCTTTTTTGCCGTGCAACATCACACTCATCTTAAAAATGAGTTCAAAACCTGCGACACCGATTCTGTTTCTAAAATGCACCAGTTCGGTTGCATTGCAAGGCACGTTTGGGGTGTAGGTTGGATAACCGCAGAAGTATTGATAATACGGATTACGCTTGAACTGTAAGACCACATTCTCATCGGACAGGTTTTCCAGTTGTTTGAGCATCAGCAACCCGACCATTAAGCGTATTGGTTTTGAGGGTCTGCCGTCATCGTGGGTCTAATTGAGAGAACAATTCGGTGTGAAACAGATTTTGTTGCCCTGTGTTTGGGGTAGATGGAGTCAGCATAATTTTTCCTAATTACCACCATAGATAAGTCGCTCTTACCTGTATATAATCACAGTCTATCTATTTAATTCATAAGGGGTATGTCATGGTGCGTAATAAGGTGCAATTCCAGAAAGGGGTTAGTTTGAACGATTTTATCAAACAGTACGGCACCGAAGCCCAATGCTTCGATGCGCTTTATGCTTGGCGGTGGCCCAAAGGGTTCCAGTGTCCGGCCTGTGGTCACGACAAGTGCTGCCAGTTAACCAATCGTAAACTTCAGCAGTGCAATCGCTGCAATCGCCAGACATCACTGACGGCTGGAACCATCTTTGAATCCACCAAACTACCGCTCACGCTATGGTTCCAGGGTATCTATCTGATCACGCAGGACAAGAAAGGCATCTCTGCCATGAAACTGCATCGTCACCTGGGTATTTCCTACAATGCCGCATGGCGGATGAAGCACAAGCTTATGCAGGTGATGATGGAGCGGGATCACAATAACAAACTATCCGGGTTGATTGAATTGGATGATGCCTATCTCGGCGGCGAGCGTAGCGGGTGCAAGCCGGGACGCGGTGCTACGGGTCAGAACCTTTTGTAGCGGCGGTAGAGACCACGGGCGACCATTGCCCAGTTCGGGTTAAGTTGTCGGTCGTAAAGGGTTTTCGCACCGAAGCGATTAAGTCATGGAGTCAGCAACATCTGACCGAGGGCAGTACCGTTATCTCCGATGGTTTGGCGTGCTTTAATGCCGTTGTCGAGGCCGGTTGCTTGCATGACAAGATTGTGTGCGGCGGCGGGAGAGCGTCTGTCGAAAAACCTGAGTTCTATTGGGTCAATACGATTCTGGGTAACTTAAAGAGTTCATTACGCAGTACCTATCATGCTATTCGACCTAAATATGCTCAGCGATACTTGTCGGAATTTCAGTATCGTTTCAATCGTCGTTTTGATTTGAACGACCTCATTCCCAGGCTTGCTTGCGCGGCACTCAGAACGCCACCGATGCCGGAAAACTTGCTGAAGATAGGCTTATGTTAGGTGGTAATTAGGTAATTTTTTAACTAAAACGACCAGAAAACAACGGTTATTCTAACATAAAGCGATTGATTTGGTTAATGGTTTTGTTTGTTTTATTGATATAAATCAATATGGTTAGACGTTTTTAATGATTGACTAAATAGTAGGGCATCTACTAACGGTCTTTTTCGCGCTTGCTGTGTCAGTCCTGCATATTATCGGGTAGGGCAAGGCAATGCGCGTTAACTTTGCGCCGCTTATCGAGCCGAGCATTAAATCGCCCGATTCGATCATGGTGGCTGGAATCATGGCGGATAATTGCCACCGATTACCCGCGTGACACGACTCGGTTTTGACCGCATCAACCACCAATCCGGATTTCTGTTCAGGCTTAATAGGACTGTAAATCTCATCTCCGGGTAAAATAGGATTATCTGATTCTAGCTCGGCAATAATCAGGCGTTGTTTGGGTTTGCCGAGATATTTTATCCGTGCGATAATTTCCTGCCCGGGGAAACAGCCTTTCTTGAAGCTAACACCGTCCACCAATTCGAGGTTAATGGTCTGGGGAATAAATGCGCCAAGGGTTTTCGTATAGACTTGCGGGATGCCCGATTGAATATCCAGCCATCGCCAAAGATCAGCATGATACAGCGGACTGTTGTCGCTGATGGTGGTGCTGAAACGGGTAATAATCAACCGTCTTGGGATTGGTTGCGCCAGTTTGCAATCAACCCAATAGCTGGAATCGGCAAGCTCGCCTTGCTTGGTGTCTCCGAGTAGTCCGAATAAGCTATATTCGGTATCCGACTGGATGGTCACTTTAGCTCTCATCACAAACATTTTTAAGCGGCTGATGAGCGCGTCACTCATGTCCCGGGGCACAATCATCCAGAAACCGTTGTCCGGTTGATTGCGTACTATACGAATAATCGCCAGTGTCCTGCCTTTAGGGTTGCAATAGGCATGGAGTTGGCAATGGTGTTCTTTAAGTTCATTGATGTCATTACTGAACTGCCCTTGCAGAAAAGTCTGTGCGTCAGTACCACCAACCTGAATGAGACTGAGTGATGAGAGGTCAATGAAATAATGGGATTCCAATGCGCTAGTGGTAATGGATTCCAGTGCCATCGTCGCAGGATGAATCAGAGCAGGAGCAGTGCGTTGTGAGGGTGTCATGATATATTAAAACAAATGTAACGATTTTAAGAGAATGCGTAATCGGACAAAAGATGTCGCTGGAATCGGTCAGAATTGAGTCGTGTCGATTAGAAATTGCATTGGTCGAACCATTCGATTAAACTGGGATAACCATTCTGACCAAGATTAATTGTTATAAACAACATGTATGACAGAATAATAACATGATTATCGAAAGCAAAATTAGCGGAAGCGGAACACTAACGTCGCGAGTTCGACAGGAGCATGGGCATCAATCGGCGCGCTACCAAAACGGTTGTTCGGAGGATGACTCCCCTAATCATATCGATAACCCAACCAAGCAGAATCAGGTTGAGGTGAATGGGCCGAAGGGACCCGAGCCGACCCGCTATGGCGATTGGGAAGTCAAAGGACGTTGTTCTGATTTTTAGTTTGCAATGCACCACCATAATACAATGCCAAATTTAATTATGTTCACTCCGCAGGATGAATGCCATACAGGGGGCTGGTTTGTCAGCCAATAATCGTCCACTATCACCACACCTGCAGGTCTATAAACCGCAACTTACTTCGGTGTTGTCCATATTGCATCGGGCAACAGGGGCGGTGATTACTTTTGGTGCCTTGATGATTGTCGGGTGGTTGGTGTGTATTGCCTTTGGTGCGATTAGTTTTAGCTGGGGATTTCAATTTTTGAACTCCCTCTTTGGTAAAGGATTGTTGATTGTATGGACGTTATGCACCTGTTATCACTTGGCTAATGGTATTCGCCATCTGCTTTGGGATATAGGCTGGGGGTTCGATCTTAATCAGGCCTATTTCAGCGGCAAATTGGTCATTGTCGGGAGCATTGTGCTAACCTTGTTGGTGTGGCTATTATGACTTCGTCGCATTCTTCATCTGCTACTAAAGGCTCCCACCATTGGTGGTGGCAAAGGGTGAGCGCATTAGCTCTTATCCCGCTAACACTGTGGTTTATGTTTTCGATTGTCAACCATGTTGGCGATGACCATGTGACCGTAGTTGGCTGGATTGCACAACCCTATGTTGCGATTTTACTGGTTTTGTATATCGGCTTTATGTTGTTTCATGGTCAGCTTGGTATGCAGGAAATCATAGCGGACTATGTCCATGAGCGAAAACTAAAATGTATCTGTTTGTTTGTGCTTAAGGCGGTTATGATTGTGTTTGCATTGGCGGGGCTGTTCGCTATCTTGCGTATTGCATTGTGTCCATTTTGAATGAATCGGCGGGTACTTCCTCATTTCTATTTCTTTAGAGGATGGACTGTAGAGACTGTGCAAAAAACCCACTACCCTATTCGCATTCTTATTACTGCCCTAATTAACCGACGTTCATGGCATTTCAAGCCAATACACCGCCCCTGCAAAAATACCTGATGATTATGGCAATAAACCTTCGAAACCTGACCAAATTATTAAACATAACTAACTGATTCTAATCATTAAACAGAGGCTTTATGAGTGATTATGTACGCGGTTTAGATCGCCAGCAACAACTGTTATTCCCAGATCGGCTGGATGATCGGCGAGAATGATCCGGTTCGTGTTATTGATGCCTATGTCGATAGTTTAGATGTTGAGTTCTTAGGCTTTACAACAAGGTACAGCGACAAAAACAACAATGGTCGCCCCGCCTTTTGCCCAAAATTGATGCTGAAGCTCACTATCTATGGCTATACCAATAAAATAAGAAGTTCCCGCCATCTGGCTCGGGAAACCCATAGAAATATCGAGCTTATCTGGTTATTGCAAGGCTTAAAGCCCACCTATAAGACGATTGCTAATTTTAGAAAAAATAATGTCGCAGCACTCAAGAATACATTTAAGGAATTTGTTTTACTGTGCCAAAATATCAATCTCATTGAAGGTCAATGAGTGGCACTGGATGGAGCGTTTTTGCGAGCCAATGCGTCCAAAAACACCTTGATTGTTAAATCCACTGTGGATAAAAAAATAGACAAGGTAACGCAGGCTATTGAGGACTACTTGAACTTGTTAAACACTACAGACCAGCAGGGGTACCCGGAAACGACCCTGTATTGTCCTGATTTGATTGATAAAATACAAGCACTTAAAGACCCAAACAAAAGATGGAAGAGGATTTGAATACGTTAGAGCAACGGGGCAAGAGGCAATATAACAAAACCGACCCGGATGCCGCATTGATGTGCAAACCAGTGCATCATCTGGTCGCTTATAACTGCCAAATCGTGGTTGATGACAAAACAAAGCTGATTGTCGCAATGGATGTATCAAGTCAAGGCAATGACGCACAGCAGTTGCATCAGATGGCAAGTCAGGCGAAAGAAATCCTCGCCCTTGAGACACTGGATGTGGTTGCCGACAAGGGGTATTATAGTGCAAAAGAGATAAAGAACTGTGTTGACGACAAAATCCATCCGATTATCCCGCCGACTGATACGCAACAGAAACAAAAGAAAATGGGCAGATACTGCAAAAAGGATTTTGTCTATTGTTGTACATATTAAAGGGTCGCAAGACGAATACACCTGCCCTAACGGCAAAACACTGACAAAAAAAGCAACCCCAAGCCTATCCAAAGGCAATCTTGGGTTTGATTTATAGCACCAGCGCCCTAGATTGCAAGGATTGCCCTTTGCGTAGCAAGTGCTTGACAAAGCAAACGCTTCACCGAAGAATATGGCGGTGGGAACATGAAACCTTTATACAGTCCTATCGCAAGGTGATGCAAACAAAATCAGCCAAGGCGATTAGCAAAAGAAGAGGGGCGATTGTGGCGCATCCTTTTGGCACCATAAAGGGGTCATTAGGCTGGGATCACTACTTGCTCAGAGGCAAAGAAAAAGTATCCGGAGCCTATGGTTTTGATTGGGCACTGATTATGTTTTGCTATAACTTTAAGCGTGTTTTGAACATGCCAGACTCAATGGCTAGACTCAATGCTGTTCAATCAACTGTTATTGGCTATAAAAGCAGGCAACATTGAAGCCGTCATGCAAGCAATCAAGCGACATATTCTTTTTTGCGTCCACTATTCGATGGTTTATGCCAGAAATGCTTATTTTCGCATCAAACAAGGTTATTTTACCCGTACCCGACTCAAAAGGATCAATATTTGGTTTGTGAGTTCGCGTTTGTTGCACAGTCTCAACCGCTTTGATGACAAAGGATAACGCCCACGACACCCACGAATGAGCAACATGCCCACCAATATCATTATTATCAGCGGTCTTTCCGGTTCAGGCAGGAGTATTGCGTTACGCTCTTTGGAAGACATTGGCTATTATTGCATCGACAATCTGCCTGCAGTGCTGTTATTCGACTTTGCGGTGCGGCTGTTGCAACATGTTGATGAGGAGACTGGTGAGGGAGAACGCAACCAGAAGTCAAGCACATCTCATAAAGCCAACACCGACTACACCGATGCGGGTGTATTTCCCAATGCTGCGGTTAGTATTGACTCCAGAAACAAGAATTTTTTATCGGGACTCGATGCCATTTTAATTAAGCTCGAGAATTATGGCATCCGCTGTCGAATTTTATTTCTGAAATCTGAAGAACAAAAACTGCTTCGCCGATACAGTGAAACTCGCAGAAAGCATCCTCTGACCAACAATCAAACCCCCTTGCTAGAAGGCATTCGGCTGGAACACGCATTGTTACGACCGCTATACGACCGAGCAGAGAAAGTCATCGACACCACCGATACGACCGCACATGAATTACGCGGTTTGGTGCGGGATTTTGCTGGCGCAGGGTTATCGTCTGCACCGTTGTTTTTAATTGAATCATTTGGCTTTAAGCATGGTACACCACGCGAAGCAGATTTTGTGTTTGATGTGCGCTGTTTGCCCAATCCCTATTGGCATAAAAATTTAGCCACACTCACCGGCTTGGATAGTGCGGTACAGGATTTCTTTCGCGACCAGCCTAATGTGCAGGACATGACCAACGAAATTTTTAATTTTCTGAATAAATGGTTGCCGGGTTTTGTCAACGAGAATCGTAGTTATATCACGGTCGCGATTGGTTGCACCGGCGGTCAGCATCGCTCGGTTTATATCAGCGAACAACTGGAACATTTATTTTCTAAACAAGACATCATCGTACAAGTTAGACATCGCGAATTAGCCAAATGTTTGTAGAGAATAACATTAAAATCATCAATAAACTCGGGTTACACGCCAGAGCTGCCGCGAAATTAGTCAAAGTAAGTGCTGGTTTTGAAAGCACCATCAAACTATATAATGGCAATAAAGATGTAGATGCAAAAAGCATTATGGGGGTGCTGATGCTGGCGGCTACACAAGGTACTGAACTCAAACTGATAGTCGATGGTGCAGATGCACAACAGGCGAGCGACGATATTGTCGCATTATTTAATGACTATTTTGGTGAGGGGGAATAACCGCCATGTTTACGTTGTACGGCAATGGCATTGGGGCAGGTATTGCCATCGGAACAGCGCGGGTTATCCATCATCAGGGTCAGGAAATATTCAAATACGACATTGAGCCAGAACAGATTGACCAAGAGGTTGAGCGATTTACACGCAGTATAAAAAACGCAACCCGTACGCTAGAGTCCATTAAAAAGCAACTACCTGATTATGGCGCGAGTGAGGTCAAGGCAATTCTCGGAGCGCATTTGTTGATTCTGCAAGACCCTATGTTGAGTCAGGAGCCGATTAGCCTAATCCGCACTCAGGGCATCAATGCCGAAACAGCATTGCAACAACATGCCGAGCATCTTGAAAAAATGTTCAATGAGATTGATGATCCCTACCTGAGCAGTAAATCTGCGGATGTCAATCAGGTCATCAATCGCATACAAGGCGAGCTAATGGATGAGCATGATACTTTGATGGCACAGCCAGAAGGAAAATTTGATGATGAAATAATTGTTGCCAATGATTTAGCGCCAGCAGACACCGTCGCATTAAAAAAACATCGAATCAGCGCATTTATTACCAATCTGGGCGGGCCAATTTCCCATACCGCGATACTTGCCCGGAGCATGAAAATCCCTGCCATAGTTGGTCTGCATGGGGCGATACGCTACCTGCGTACGGGTGATTTACTGGTTATTGATGGCAAACGTGGGGTGGTGCTGGTTAATCCAGACGAGGCAATGTTAGTCGCCTACCGCCGTCGCCGAGAGAAAATTATCAGGAGCATACAGGCGATGGATTCATTGCTTGATGCCAGCTCGGAAACGCTCGATGGCGTGCAAATATCGTTAAATTCTAACATCGAATTACCGGAAGAGGTTTTAGAGAGTATTGCCCAAAATGCGCTCAGTATTGGATTGTATCGAACCGAGTTTTTATACATGAATCGGAAAACCCCGCCCGATGAAGAGGAACAATATCAGATATACAGCCGTGTATTACAACAATCCAATACGCCTGTCACAATTCGTACCTTAGACTTGGGTGCTGATAAACAAGTCGATGGTGGTAGAGCGAGCGACACCACCGTTATCAATCCAGCATTGGGGCGGCGGGCAATTCGCTTGTGCCTGCATAATTTAAGTTTATTCAAGCCGCAATTACGCGCCATATATCGTGCCTCGGTGCATGGCAAAATTAAGTTGATGATACCGATGTTGTCAAACTTGGATGAGTTGGATCAATTATTTGTTTTGCTCGGCGAGGTGCAACAGGAACTCAGTGGTCAAGGCTATGGCTTTGACCCAGACATCCCAGTTGGTGGCATGGTGGAAGTCCCAGCAGCAGCGATTGTGGTAGATTTATTCGCTGAGCGTCTGGACTTTCTATCGATTGGCACCAACGACCTAATACAATACACCCTGGCCATAGATCGTATTGACGATGAAGTCAATTATTTATATGAACCGTTACATCCGGCGATATTGAGACTGATTAAAAGGATTATTGATGCTGGAAAAGTCGCCAATGTTCCGGTTTCAATGTGTGGTGAAATGGCAGGCAATATTGAATATACCCGCATGTTACTCGGTATGGGGTTGCGCGATTTTAGTATGGATCCCTCCATGATTTTAGCGGTGAAGCGGCAGATTCGGCTAACTGACATTGTCAAAATTAGCCCTAAAATTGACCTATTATTCAACACCACTGACCAAGATATGATAAGGCGAATCATTGACGAAATAAATCAATAATATCAGATAAAATCAAGTAAAATACCAATAGTTTATCCTTCAAAAATCATACGACAAACAATATCTGATACAGAAATAATCCTATGAACATCATCAGCAAAACGATTGAATATCGGTCGCAATCGAAATCTACAGAGACCAACCATCGTGGTTATCTTGCCTACGATCATGACATTACAACCGCTCGCCCGGGTATTGTTGTTATTCATAACTTCTGGGGGGTAGGCGATTTGGTGCGTAAGCATACCAACCGCTTAGCGCAGCAGGGATATTGTGCTTTGGCTATCGACATGTATGGTGAGGGCATGGTGGCTGAAGACCCTATTCAAGGGATAGAGACGATGAAAACGGTGCTTGGTGATATGGAAATGGGCAGTGCCCGATTAAAAGCCGGCTATGACGCTTTGTTGGGGCAGCCGCAGGTGGACGCACAGAGAACCGCAGCGGTTGGTTATTGTTTCGGCGGATCGATGGTCTTACACATGGCGCGTATCGGGATGCCACTCAAGGCAGTGGTCAGTTTCCATGGTGCGTTGATGTCGTTTCACAAACCCGTGCCCGGGGAAATCAAAGCCAGTGTGTTAGTTTGTCATGGTGGCGATGATGCAAAGGTTTCAATGGATGACGTGGCACACTTCAAACAGGAAATGGAGGATGCCAATGCCGATTATGAGGTCATCGTCTATGCGGGCGCGCAACATGGTTTTACCAACCAAGGTGCCGATGAAGATAGCCGAAAATATGGCATTCCAGAAGGCTATGACGCACAAGCCGACCGCGACTCTTGGTCCGCCATGATGACACTACTGGAACGTCATTTTTAGTCCTCGTTTTTGTGACTGCCGTTTGTGCTACAAAGCTAACCTGGGTTCATTGTGTCAAAAGCCAAAATCACCGACCTCAAACGACTCGTCAACGCGTCGACTTACTCGCTTCAAGGCATGGCTACTGCATGGCGCGAAGAAGTCGCCTTGCGTCAAGAAGTGTTGCTTTGCGCTGTCCTAATTCCATTGGCTTTGTGGCTGGGAGACACTGGCACCGAGCGTGCACTATTAATATTAATGTTGTTGTTGGTGCTGCTGGTAGAACTCATTAACTCGGCTATCGAAGCTGTAGTCGACCGCTTTGGTAGAGAACAGCATCCATTAAGTAGAAATGCCAAAGACATTGGTTCGGCAGCGGTGTTGATGAGCATCATCATGGCATCGTTGGTTTGGGTATTGGTTATTTTTGGCTAAAGCATGGTATCTAATGTAGTGCAGTAGGCGATTCGACAATGAAACCAGAATCATTAACAGGATCGTCAGCATGACAGACGATAATAACGACCAACCGGATTATGGGCCGCTGACAGCACTCATCGGTGTTTGGCGGGGTGGCAAGGGAATGGATGTGGCACCAGAGCCAGATGGCGTAGAGCGCAATCCCTATTATGAAACCATTGTTTACACTGCATTAGCCGATAGCATCAGCAATGCCGAATCGCAGGTTTTGTCGGCAGTTCACTATCGGCAAATCGTACAACGTCAATCCAACAATCAGGTCTTTCACGATGAAAGCGGGTACTGGATGTGGGAGTCCGCAACAAAAACAATCATGCAATCGTTGACCATCCCGCGCGCTGTATGTGTGCTTGCTGGGGGCAAATATAGCGGTAAAACAACAGCCGATGGGAGCGTGATTCTGGAAGTTTGTGCCAGCATTGATGATGAGAGATGGCAAATAATTCAATCTCCATTCATGCGTAACAATGCCCGCACTACTGCATTTCGTCACACCATCACAGTCGGTAATGGACGACTGTCATATGCAGAAACGACACAGCTTAATATTTACGACACGGTTTTTGAACACACCGATCAAAACGAATTGGTGCTTGAACAGTCGCCGCCAACAGATTGAAACCAAATCAACACGCACCTGCTTGTATGGCACAAAATATAACAGGACGTGGAAGCGTTGCGCTGACTAAGCGGACGATTCTGCGATGAGGATGCCACGCTACAGCGCAATAACGAGTAACAACACAGTGCGTATGAAAGCCAAAAATCTAACCATCAGTCAAAACGGATTGATTGTTGTTGCGATATTATTTTTAATGCTCTTTGCCAATATGGCGTTTTTTAAGGGCGTGGTTGAGATTTATCCAGCGAGGCAGAATATCGCTTTCTTAGTGTCGCTATTTATCGTGTTCGCTGCCCTTAATACGATTCTCGTGAGTTTATTATGTTACAAACACACCATTAAACCGATTTTAATGGTCATTTTTCTGATTTCCTCATTCGCTGCGTATTTTATGGACAGTTATCGCAGTGTGATTGATGAATACATGATTGACAACATTCTGCAAACCAATACCCAAGAATTTATTGACTTATTTAGCCTTCAGCAAGTGATGTATGTGCTGTTATTGGGCGTTTTACCGTCAATATTGATTTATAACGTCAACATCAAAGCGCAGACCTTTCTACAATCTGTTTTTTCCAGATTAAAACTATTGCTGGCGTTAATCCTGGTGGTAGCGGGCGTTTTGTGGGGGTTTTCTGATTATTATTATTCCTTTTTTCGCGAACACACCCCATTACGATATTATAGCAACCCGGGATATTATCTGTATTCTGCTACCAACTATGCCACCCGCTCTTACCGACATTCCACGATACAACTCAAACCGATTGCACTGGACGCTAAAATACCGACCGACAATACGCACAGAAAATTGATGATTTTTGTGGTCGGCGAAACGGTTAGAGCGGATCATTTTTCGCTCAATGGTTATGACACAAAAACCAATCCATTACTCGAAAAATTAAATGTCATTAATTTTAGCAATACGTCTTCTTGTGGCACCTCAACAGCACATTCTCTACCCTGTATGTTTTCTGTTTACCCGCGTCACAACTACAATAAAAGCAAGGCAGACAACACCGAAAACGTTTTAGATATTCTGCGGCGGGTAGGTGTCAACGTACTTTGGCTGGACAATAATTCCAGCTCGAAAGGCGTTGCCGACCGAGTGCATTATCAGAACTACAACACTCCAGACAATAACCCGATATGCGATGGTGAATGCCGTGATGAGGGTATGCTGGTTAATTTGCAGGCTTATATTGATAGTCATTCGAGCGGTGATTTTTTAATTGTGTTACACCAAGTGGGTAGTCATGGACCAGCCTATTACAAACGCTATCCAAAAAAATTTGAGCGGTTCACGCCAGTTTGTAAAACCAATCAACTGGAACAATGCACAATAGAGCAAATCAGCAATGCCTATGACAACACTATTTTATATACCGACTACTTTCTAGCAAAAACCATTGCCTTCTTAAAACAAAATAGCACACAATTTGAGTCCGCATTGTTTTATGCCAGCGATCACGGTGAATCATTGGGCGAGAACGGACTATACTTGCACGGACTGCCCTATTTTATGGCACCCAAATCACAGACCCATGTGCCGATGTTTATCTGGTTGGACAATGGATTCGGTCGATATGATGAGGCTGACATCCGTGCAATAAAAGATGCTACCAGCGACAATCTGTCGCATGACAACATTTTTCATACTATTCTCGGGTTTATGCAGGTAGAAACGGACGTGTATGATAAAAAAATGAATATCATAAATCCGCACAGAAAAGACGATTGAGTTCGCCGCTCCAATAACGGGCAATTACATATTCATACGAGGTTGGTATTATGACTAGACATTTCGATTTTATCGTCATTGGCGGTGGCAGTGGCGGTATCGCTTCGGCCAGACGGGCTGCGTTACATGGTGCAAAAGTGCTGTTAATCGAGTCCGGCTCACTAGGAGGAACATGTGTTAATGTCGGTTGTGTGCCCAAAAAAGTCATGTGGACAACCGCACAAATAAACGAAACGCTGACACTCGCCAAAGATTACGGTTTTCGCTTCTCCCAACTGGAGTTTGACTGGACGACAATTAAGCAATCACGAGACGCTTATATATCCAGATTGAATGGTATTTATGTGCGCAATCTTGATGACTCCGCCGTCACCCTGATTCGTGGAACAGCCCGATTTAGTGCGCGCAATCGCATTGAGGTCAATGGCGATGAGTTTCGCGCCGACCATATCCTGATTGCCACCGGCGGGCGACCCAGTGTGCCAAATATTGACGGTGCAGAGCTTGGCATTACCAGCGATGGCTTTTTTGCGCTCGTCCATCAGCCGAAAAAAATCCTGATTATTGGTGCCGGTTATATTGCCACTGAATTGGCTGGCTTGATGCACGGGTTGGGCAGTAACGTTTCTATGCTCTTGCGTAAAGACAAATTGCTCAGAACCTTTGACCATGATGTCCATGAAATGGTGATGACACAAATGGCACAAAATGGCATTACGATAATGACCAACATCGCCCTGCAATCGCTGGTAAAAGAAGCGCATTCGCTGGGGTATCGTGCTAACGATAACACGCAAGGCAAGGCTGGATTCGATTGCATCATCTGGGCAATTGGGCGACACCCAAATACCGCTCCGTTAAATCTTGATGTTGCTGGTGTGGCAACCGATGCGCGTGGTTACATACAAACCGATGCGTTTCAAAACAGCTCAGTGCAAGGCATTTATGCGGTCGGCGATGTCACCCACAGAGCGCAACTCACGCCGGTGGCGATTGCTGCTGGACGCAATCTGGCAAACCGATTATTCGCCAATCAACCCGATTCAAAGCTCGATTACGAGAATATCCCAACCGTTATTTTCTCCCATCCACCCGTAGGCACCATCGGGCTATCGGAAGCCGATGCAAGGACAAAATATGGCACCGAGACAATTAAAATATACAAACACCTTTTTACCGATATGCGCTTTGCGGTTACCGAATATAAGCCAGGCACCTTAGTCAAACTCATTACCTTAGGCACAGATGAGCGAGTAATAGGTTGCCATGTTGTCGGGCACGGTGCGGATGAAATGATACAAGGTTTTGCGGTCGCAATTAAAATGGGTGCAACCAAGCAGGATTTTGACAATACCATCGCCATTCACCCAACCGCGAGCGAAGAATTCGTTACTTTGCGCTAACCGGTGTGTTATGCCGATTTTGCATCGTTGTCGGATGTAACTGACTGGTATGCAGGCACATGTTGTCGAGAAGCGGGAATCCCGCTTCCGAGACTGTGCGAGAAACTCTGCTGGGTTGCGTTACTGGCGGAAAACCCAACCCCCTTATCAGAGGGGCAGGAATGACGAATATTGATTTTTACACAGACTCCCCCGCGGTACCGCATAGCCCATTGAGGATTGGACACCAGATGATGTTATCCAGTGCGTAACCCGATCAAACAATACCTGAAGCCATATAATTTAACCTCGTTTGATGACCATAAACCAACCCAAGAACGAGGCAATCAATGAGTAAAACACCCCATGTAAAAACTAATTAGTGCTCAACATTTGAACATTTATACGCTCAACCGGAAACCATTCGCTAATAGCCATAATCGCTTCGCAAGCGACCATGATATGGTAAACACGATAAACAAACGCATAGTGCAAATCTAGTTTTAAGCGTTTTGCGGCGGTGCTATTGGAGGCAATACCACAATCAACAATGCGTCTATGGTTGTCGGCAGTTTGTGTATTCAGCATGTTGCCGATGGAAACTTTGTCGTCAATTAACATGGCTTGCATGACCGTACTAAGGGACTCGTGTGCAATGACCGATTCAGCATACAGCCAGTCTATATCCGTTTTCGTACCCCGCAAGGTGATGACACGTTGTAAATAGGGGGTATCTTTATTTTTCCGATTATTCTGCCATTCATTCACCCATTGTGTTGTGCTAAAAATATTCTGTTCTATATTGTCGACTAACTGGTCTTTATACCCCAATGTTATCGGCTCATTGAGCATCGCTTCAAGCAATTCGGTAACCGTTCCATCGGTGACCAGCAACAGCCTAGCCGCTAGCGGCAAATCAAAGTATCGATAATTTTTGGCGTATAAAATTGTTTCGACTTCGGTACGCATGCGGATTCTCAAATAAACGCTAATGCGCTTCTTTCCAGTTCCTGCCGACACCAATATCGACAATTAGGGGTACTTTTAATGCTGCCACCCCGCACATCAACTGACGCGACACTTCCTGTATTTGAGCAACGTTTTTCTGTGCCACTTCAAATACCAGTTCATCGTGAACTTGCATAATAATCCGGCTGCTCGATTGATTATCTGTAATCCATCGATCCACTGCCAGCATTGCCATCTTAATCAAGTCAGCCGCAGTCCCCTGCATCGGAGCATTGATGGCGACACGTTCGGCATACCGACGACGTGTTGTGTTTTTGGAGTTTATTTCTGGTAAGTTTAATTTCCGACCAAACAGTGTTTCAACAAAACCCTTTTCTCGTGCGTCTTGGCGGGTTTTTTCCATATACGCTTTTACGCTCGGATAACGGTCAAAATAAATCTCGATATAATCACGCGCTTGTTTTTGATCTATTTTTAATTGCCGTGCTAAACCAAATGCGGACATGCCATAAATCAACCCAAAATTAATCGCCTTTGCACGCCGTCGTTGTTCTCGTTCCACTTTGTCCGCATCAACACCAAACACTTCAGCGGCAGTAGCACAATGTACGTCAATACCATCATTAAAGGCATTGATGAGCCCTTCGTCAGCCGATAAATGTGCCATTATGCGTAATTCTATTTGCGAATAATCGGCTGCCACGAGGACATTACCCGAATCGGGCACAAACGCCTCGCGTATCTTGCGTCCCTCTGCAGAACGAACCGGTATGTTTTGCAAATTCGGGTCGGACGAAGACAATCTGCCGGTAGCGGCAACCGCCTGATGATAAGAGGTATGAACCCGTCCGGTTTTTGGGTTAATCAATTCGGGTAACTTATCCGTATAGGTACTTTTTAATTTTGCCAAGCTGCGATGGTCGAGAATCAATTGCGGTAATGCGTGGTCTCGTGCTAATTCCTGTAATACGCTTTCTGCTGTCGAGGGTTGTCCTTTCGGTGTTTTTTGCATCACTGGAATCCCTTGCTTTTGATATAAAATTTCCTGTATCTGTTTCGGCGATGCGATGTTAAACGGCTCGCCTGCAACCGAATACGCCTGCTGCTCAATCTCAATAAGCCGCTTTGCGATTTCTGTGCTTTGCTTGGTGAGTTGTGCTGCATCAATTTTCACACCATTGGTTTCAGTGCGTGCTAACACGCTCATCAAAGGCATTTCTATATCGTTAAATAACGTGTTGAGCTGGTCATCTTTTTCAAGCTCGGATAACAATGCGTGGTGTAGCTGTAACGTAATATCAGCATCTTCTGCTGCATAAGATGTTGCCACTTCAATTGCCACTTGATCGAAAGTAAGTTGTTTTTTCCCGCTACCCGCTATGTCGGAAAATTTAAGGGTTTGTTTGCCCAGATATTTTAATGCCAGCGTCGCCATGTCATGCCGTGAATTACCCGCATCCAGTATGTATGACATGAGCATAGTGTCATGGGTTATACCCTGCAAATGAATCGCATAATTTTGCAACACCTCCACATCGTATTTTATATTCTGACCGGTTTTCGCTTGATTCGGGTCTTCGAGAATCGGTCGCAATTTATGCAAAGTTTGTTTGAGCGGTAATTGCTTTGGTACGCCAGCGTAATTATGTCCTAATGGCAAATAAACTGCTTCACCTCGAGCAACAGAAAAAGACATCCCAACCAGTGTCGCCTGATGTGCATCGAGTGATGTGGTTTCGGTGTCGATGGCAAAAATCGCCGCCTGTTTCAGTTTTTCAATCCATCTATCCAGCGTCTGTTCATCCCAAATAGTATGGTAGTCGACTTCATCTGCCGTACTTGCTCGGTCGATATGCTGATTGTCGGTTTCGAGGTCTTTCAACCATGAATAAAATTCCAAATCGGTGTAATAGGTGCGTAGTAATTCATCATTCTGCTCCATCGGGGCACAATCATTCGGCGTGTAGTCAAGCTTGACATCACACTTGATGGTCGCCAGTTTTTTGGATAGCTCAAGTTGCGCTAGATTGTTGCGTAGATTCTCGCCGACCTTGCCAGAAATTTTATCGGCATTTTTAATGATTTCGTCGAGCGTGCCATATTTGTCAAACCATTTCACGGCAGTTTTCGGTCCAACTTTGGGAATGCCCGGAATATTATCGGAACTATCTCCAATCAATGCCAGATACTCGATAATGCGTTGTGGTGGCACACCAAATTTTTTCTTCACTCCAGCAGGGTCGAAGCGGATACTTTTCATGGTATCCATCATCTCTACTTTGTCATTGATCAATTGCGTTAGGTCTTTATCGCTACTCACAATCATACAATGAAAGCCCTGCTCGGTCGCTTGCACTGACAAGGTGCCGATGACATCATCCGCTTCGACTCCTGTTATGGAAATGAACGGCAACCCCATCGCTGGAATAATTTTTCGAATATAGTCAATTTGCTGGCGAAGATCATCCGGCATTGGCGGGCGGTTTGCTTTATATTCCGCATAGAGATCATGTCGGAAAGTCTTCCCTTTTGCATCCATCACCACTGCAATATGCGTTGGCTGACATTCTTTGAGCAAACTTTTAAGCATATTGACCATGCCAAAAATAGCCTGTGTTGTCCTGCCATCCGAGGTCGACAATGGGTTTCGCCCAAGTGCATGATAGGCACGAAACAGAAAGGAAGAGCCGTCAACAAGAATGATTTCTTTACCGGGATACATGATGGGTGATTATGAATAAAACAGGCTCAAGATGCTGACATCTTGTTAATTGGAATCGACACGGTTACCACAACGCCTTGTTGCTGTATTTGGTTTTCTGCCCATGAGGTTCCTTGATGGTATTCGGCAATCAGCCGCACGACAAAAAGCCCCAATCCTAAATGTGAATGTTTGGCGTTTTGCTTGCCATAAGACACCATCGGGTCAAACAACCGATCAATAATTTTCGCTGGCAATTCCGGACCTTCATTCAGCACCGCAATTTCCGCGCGCTCCTTGTTTTTTGTAATGCGAATGGTTATCGGGGTACTCGTTTGACTAAATTGCATCGCATTGTCGATTAGTTTGTCCAACATTTGTGCCAGATGATCGGGGCTACAATCAACCACTAGATTGGCTTCACTCGCTTGAAATAAAAATTCATACTCGGGATAACTGCTACGGTAGCCATCGACAAACTCGGTAATCAATGCGGGCAAGTTTGTCGGCTCCTTTATTTCGTTTCGCATCGCTTCTTCAAGATTAGCCGCTTCAGTGAGGCTCGTCAGAATAATGCGTAGCCGATTGACTCCGTTTCGTGCTCGTTGCATGTACTTATTCTGTTCAATATTGGGGACATCTGTTTCCAGAATCTCAAGCGACGAGCTAACCACATTCAACGGATTATTCAATTCATGTGCGAGCGTATCCGGCATCCCTTCGAGATATCGAGTATAGCCAGACAACCGCTTTAACATGCGGGTAATACTGCGACCAAGATTACCAAGCTCATCAGCCGGATAAGTCCAGTTTGGGATTTGCTCTTCAAGTACGCGCCCTTCTGCCGTAATCGCACGTTCCGTTGTGTTGTATAAACGGCGGATTCGGGCGGTCAGCCGCCAAGCAAAAATGAGCAATGATACCAACACGAAAACGAAAACCGCGATTGTTGTCAGGGTCAAATTTCTGAGCAACAAATATTGTGATGCCGATATAGCATGACTACTTTGCTCTACGATGACCGCACCAAGAATGTCCTCGCCAGATTTAATCGGGTATCCAGCAACAATAATTTGTGTCTTTTTATCGAACGAGGAACGTTCTTCTACTCGTGGCATCCCTTTGAGTATGGAAGTCAACATTTTATCATGTCGCTGCGACACTGTCGTTGAAACATCAGTCAACCGAACTGGCGGACGATTAAACAATGTATTGATATACCGATGAAATAGTCGCATCAGCCAATTCTTTTTCTCAGCGACTTGGGACACATCTGTCGCATCCTCCGTCGCGGTCGACGATAATCCACCAATAACCGCTCGTACTCGTTGCAGCTTGTCGAGAATCCATATTCGTGACTGCGGTCGGTTAAGCCCCTTTAGTATTTTCGTGAGTTCAGGAGAGGACAATAATATCTGCGAAGCCTGCTCTCCCGATATTTGCGGTGAAGTGGATAACGTCTTGCTAATTTCACGACTTTCTGCATCATCTATATCGACTACAAAAAACCCAACACGAGATTGGTAACCAATAACTTGACGCGGGATTCGTAACTCGACCTGATAACCCCATTCGGTTTCTGCTAACTCGGCAGTAAACGCCGTAAAATCATCACCTTTTAGGGGTAGCTTCCATTTCGAGTCAACCAAAAAAACACTCATCCGCCCGGGTTCGCTAGCAATCAGCAAATAATGTTCTAGTGTCTTATCGGGTAGTTGTACCAACATCCTGATTTGATCGCTGGTATCGAGCGAACGTAGTGCCAAATCACGATAAATTAACTGCTCATCGTTCACTTCAAATAACGCGTACAGATATTGCCGATAATACCCAATAATGTTTTTAAGTGAAAACGAATCTGGGTCGTATTGGTCATTACAGATTAACAACTCTTCACCAGTATAAAAATTCGCAAATTGTTGAACCGCCTCCCAATCATTCCGTTTTCCGTCCAACTGAATCAGACCATTTAACTTATGGGCGTATAAATTATTGGCATCACCGAACACATTAGGAACACCCGTTTCAGGGTCAAACAATTCCGAACGATCATGCAGTACAGTCGCAATGCCGTTGGCAGTCAACAATAGGGCATCTTTTTGTCCCTGTACCAAAAATCGTTTCATCTCCAGCACATAGTGGTAGCCCATCCAAGGAATGATTGACAACACCAGCACAATCCATAGCAGTTTAGCGCGAATGCTCAGCGTCCGAAATACCATCAATACTATCTAGGAAATGCTGGAGTGTTGGTTTGTATTGCGCTCGTCTTTATATGCTGGGTTTATTCTGGTTGCCACCGATAGCCGACACCGAACACCGTTTGAATCATTGAAAATGAATCGTCAACCTCTTTGAATTTCTTACGAATACGGCGAACATAGCCGTTAATGGTGTTTTTTTCGACATAACTTTGTCGGGTCGTTTGCATCAGTGTCTCGTAAGTTTTTACATGCCCAGGATTCCGTGCTAACGCTTCAATAAGCCAAAACTCGGTAAGCGTTAAACTCAATGAATGACCTGCCCAACTAATGGACATCTTGTTTTGATCAACTTTAAGTGCGCCCAACGTCAATATAGCGGACTGCTCGGTATTGTGTTGTACCGAAGAAGCAATACGAAACAAGGAAGAAATCCGGACTGCGAGAAATTGCAGATTAACCGGTTTAGTGATGTAATCCCACGCATCAAGTCGCAATCCAGAAACACGGTCAATATCACTGTCTCTGGCAGTCAGAAAAATAATCGGTAATTTAGGGCTTTTTTGACGCAATTCCCGACAAATATCGAATCCACCGTCAATTTCATCTTCCAACATAATGTCCAAAATCGCTAGGTCAGGCAAAGATTGGTCAAACCCATTCAATGCTTCGTGTTTGTTAGCATAGGTTTGAACAACATATCCTTGACTAGTCAACGCATCCGCATAGTTTTCACGCTGGTCAGCATCATCTTCGACAATAGCAATATTTCTGGACATGTTTCTGGACATGGTGGGACTCCCGAGTGAAGTTTAGTGGGTGCAGTATAACGGATTATGGTGCTTGATGAATAAGATGTCACTCGACGGGCAGTCGGCAATGCCACCAAAGAGACTGTGCAAAAATCCAACATTCGTCGTTCCTGCGAAAGCAGGAACCTAGTAAAACACTCAAACCCGCCAGGGTTTTCCGCCAGTAACGCGACCTATCGAGGGTTTCTTGCACAGTCTCCAAAGTGCGACAATAAAGACATTAGGCGGGCATTGACATGAAAATTGGCATAAAACTATGGTGTTTATTCCGATGACCAATGAAATTCTGCATGATTATCCGCTACGAATCACAGCACCGCTACACCAATATCAGATTGACAATCCTTGTTATCACTGGATAACCCATCGAGTCATGCGGGAAAAATAGACATTTGGTTACGCCTAACAGATACTTTAAGCATCGGATGGTAGCCCAAACGTCAGACGATGAATCAAAACGTCAAACAGCTTCAAGGTTCGCATAACAACAGACCAACCACTTCATCCCGACACGCTTAAAATTCACTTGTACTCTGGCGTGACTGCCTTGCCCTTCCAAATCAACAACCATGCCATCACCAAACCTTTTATGTCGAACCTGTCGTCCGGGCTTGAGCCCATCAAACGCCGTGCTTACGCTACTTGCCTTATTTGTCCTGCTTGAGTGCGTAGTCGGGTTTCGATGAAAGGGTTTACTGAAGCCAACAGCGCGAATCTCTTTGAGATATTGCTCGGGTATTTCGCTCAAGAATCGAGAAGTGCGAGTATAGATTTGTCGACCATAAAGACGGCGCACCTCGGCATAACATAAAAACAACTGTTGCATTGCTCGAGTCATGCCGACATAGCACAATCGCCTTTCTTCCTCGAGCCGTCCATCCTCTTCAACAGCGCGTTGATGGGGAAATAATCCTTCTTCCATACCGCACAGAAACACCAATGGAAACTCCAGCCCTTTAGCAGAGTGCAAACTCATTAACTGAACGCAATCTTCCCATTCTTCAGCTTGCTCCTCTCCTGCTTCTAGTGCCGCATGTGCGAGAAAAAGAGTGAGCTCGTCCATGTCGTTATCTTCGTCATCAGCGGTAAAATGGCGTGTTGCATTGACCAGCTCTTGCAAGTTTTCAACTCGACTCTGTGCTCGTTCTCCTCGCTCTTTTTGGTGGTACTCCATAAGTCCGCTTTGCGTCAGCACATGGTCGGTTGTTTCTGCCAGTTCCAATTCTGCTGTATCCGATGCTAAACGGTCGATTAAATCCTGAAAAAGACTAACTGCCGACAGTGCGCGGGGCGACAAGGTTTGTTGACTTCGTATTTCGACACTTGCCTGCCACATGGAAATTTGTTTTACACGCGCTTCATCTCGGATAGCTTGCACTGTTTGATTGCCAATACCGCGCGTGGGAACATTCACGACTCTTTCAAATGCTGGGTCAGAATGACGATTTGAAACCAATCTTAAATATGCCAGCGCGTCTTTTATTTCCGCACGATCAAAGAACCTCAATCCGCCATAGACCCGATAGGGCATCCCGCTGGAAACCAGTTGCTCTTCGAACGCCCGCGACTGGGCATTGGAGCGATATAGAATTGCCGATTGAGCGCGCCGATTGCCTCGTGCTACCCAATTTTTAATTTGCTCAACCACAAACCGTGCTTCATCTATTTCGTTACTTGCGGCATACAGTTGAATCGGTAATCCGTCCGCCTCATCAGTCCATAAATCTTTTCCCAAACGTCCGCTATTATTGGCAACTACGGCATTGGCAGCTTTCAGAATATTTCCACTTGAGCGGTAGTTCTGCTCCAAACGAAAAACGGTTGACTGCTCAAAATCCTTTTCAAAATTAAGTATATTCTCGACCTGTGCCCCGCGCCAGCCATAAATGGACTGGTCATCATCACCCACCGCAAAAAGATTTTTATGTCCCTCCGATAGCATTTTCACCCATTGATACTGGATCGCATTCGTGTCCTGAAACTCATCCACCAAGATATGATGGAAACGCTGTTGATAGGTTTCTCGAAGCGTCTGGTTGTGTTGGAAAAGCTCCAGCGTTCGCAATAAAATTTCAGCAAAATCAAGCACATCAAATCGCCGACACAATGCTTCATAGTGGCTATATACTTGATGCAGTATTTGCTGTTGTCGCTCGTTACCCTGCGGCAAATCTTGCGGTCGACGTGCCGCATCTTTGTGGCTGTTGATCATCCATTGCATCTGTCGAGGTGGCCAATACGCCTCATCCAGCTCAAGCTCGCGCAAGACCCGCCGCACCAAACGATACTGATCATCGCTATCCAGAATCTCGAAACTCTGTGCCAATCCCGCCTCTTCAAAGTGCATCCGCAATAGACGATGGCAAAGACTATGAAAAGTACCCATCCACATACCATGAAACGGTATTTGCAATAATTCTTCGATACGCCCACGCATTTCTTTGGATGCCTTATTGGTAAAAGTTACTGCCAAAATAGCAAGGGGTGACACTTGGTGCACCTGAACCAACCAAGCAATTCGATGCGTCAATACACGCGTTTTACCACTGCCTGCCCCAGCAAGCACCAATAACGCCCCAGGAGGTGCTGCGACTGCCTGTCTTTGGGCCTCGTTTAAGGGGTCAAGTATGTTGGAAATATCCATACAGATATTGTACTCTGGAACACCCGATGAACAAAGAACTATCTGATAGGTGTGTTAGGAGTAAACAGAACTGTCCGGATAATTAACCGACAAGCCTCAAATGGGCGTAGCATAAACAGGACAGATTATGTACTAATTGAGACTTTTGCATAATCCACAAAACACCCCTCGCAATTCACAAACAACGTGATTTTTTATAAACTTTCCTGATTTTTTCGCCCATATTCTCTCAATCATCAATACGACACCAAAAAAGCCTCTATTTCGGCACTTTTAACCGCTTTTAGTGGGTTTTAATCTGTTTTATTGCCCATTTAGGTGCAACTCTCCTTTAAACGTTGCAGTTCTTTGAAAATATTCATCCCAGTTTTAAGGTTATGGCTCATGGCAATCAGATGTGCGCGGGTTTTGTTTCTGGCTAACCCCATGTATCTGCCTTGCCTAATCCGTGATGCAGTTTGAGCAAACCAAAGGTGCGTTCAACCACATAGCGGACACTGCTATACATTTTATTCAGTGCTTTTTGTTGCTCCGTTAATGGCGTGTTGCGATAAGCCCGGTGCAAGATTCTATTGTTTTCTTTACCCAGTTTCTCGTCATTGTCTTTGTTGGCACTTGTGCCCTGTGGGTATAGGCACTGTCTGCGTAAACTTGTCCGTGCCTATCGCCTAACAGATGTTCAAACTCCCCAAAATCATGCAATGAATCATGCACATTGCCATGCGTATAGGTCATTTTCTTGATAACCATCTTCATCGGTATTGGCGTGCAGCTTAAATCCGTAGGTACTTTTACGCCTGCCATCGGATGCCGTTTTCACGTTCTAGTCCGCTTCCGGGTCTTGGGTATTGTGCCTTGTTTGTTCTTTTTAGAACGGCATTGCTTCGCCTCAATCACAGTCGCATCGATAATATTGACCGAGCCTGTGGCAACAATAAGACTGTTTTTAGCGAGATGATGATTGATCTGCACCAATAAAAGGTTCAAGCAGATTTTCGGTGTGTAATAAGTTCCGAAACCGCCAAATAGTGGAATGATCGGGTACTGCATCACTGAGACTCAAACCAATAAACCGGCGGAACATTAAATCCCGGGCTATCTGTTCTTCTAAGGCTTCATCGCTTAAGTTATACCACGCCTGTAAAATCAGTATCTTAAACATCATGAATTCACATAATAAGTGCAACACTCCTAAGTCAGTCAAAGGGTACACTCGTACTCTTTTAACTGACGAGAAAAAAGGAGTAAAACATGACGAGATATACCCATTTGACTGAACACGAAAGAGACCACATTTACCTCATGAATCAGCAGCATTGTACACTGACAGAAATCGCTAAAACCATGGGCAGAAGTTAAGTCAACCATCAGCCGTGAAATTAAACGCAATACCGGGGGCAACGGCTATCGCTACAAACAAGCCCACCGCTTTGCCCAAACGAGGCATCAGCAAAAGCCCAAGCACATCAAACTCAATGACGAGTTAAAGCTTCATATTCAACAAAAGATCGCGCTGTATTGGAGTCCTGAACAAATTAGCGGTCGTTTGAGAATGGAGGAAAACATCAGTATTAGCACCGAATCCATCTATCGTCTCATTTTGAAAGACAAAGTAGCTGGTGGGTCGTTATATCGATACTTGCGCCATCAGGGTAAGAAATATCGCAAGCGTTATGGACAGAACGATTACCGCGGACGCATCCCCAATCGGGTTGATATTGCTGATAGACCCCGTATAGTGGACAATCGTTCGCGTATAGGCGATTGGGAGGCTGATTGTGTTATCGGTAAGGGTCGTCAAGGGGCGTTTGCCACCCTTGCTGAGCGCAAAAGTAGGCTTTATCTCGCACTTCGGACTAAGAACAAAACCGCAAAAGAAACCAACGCGGCTATACTCAGGTTGTTAAAGCATATGAAACAACATGTAAATGACACTAACCTTTGATAACGGCAGGGAATTTTGTTGGCATAGTGAGCTTGCCAAACAACTCGAGTGTGAAACTTAACGAAGCTAAACCGTATCACTCTTGGGAGCGTGGCTTGAATGCCAAATAATCATCTGGCACAATGGCTTGCTCATACTTTTTGCTCATGCAGTTTTTTCCAAAGAAAATGCCTTTGCATAAAGTCACCGAAAGAGAGCGGTTCAAAGCGACCGATTTAATGAACAACCGACCTAGAAAATGTTTGGGGTATAAAACCCCTTGGGAGGTCTTTTCCCACGCAATGGGAATAGATCATAATATAAACCCGAGTGTTGCACTTATGGGTTGAATTCGCCAATTATCAATTTCTCTAATGACCAAAATTAGTATTTTGTCTGAATTTTCAACGCAACAAGTCGCTGATGCGGCGAGAACGCTGTATCACATTGAAGGTCGTGTTCAACGCCTCAATGGGGAGCGCGATTTGAATTTTCTGATTGATTCGGGCGAGCAACAGTTTGTTTTCAAAATTAGCCATCAGACAGAAAACGTCGCCATGTTGGAATGCCAGCATATAGTGTTTCAACGGTTATCTCAAACGGCACGCCACAAAGCGGGGCGATTGCAGATGCCGAAAACGATTCAATCGTGCAATGGAAAGCCCTTTGAATCAATTATATCGGCGCGTGGACACAAGCATTTGTGTCGGGTGGTCAGCTTTATCAGCGGTCGTCTATTGTCGGCGGTCAACCCGCAAACTCCCGCTTTACTCGAAAATTTAGGCGAAACTGTTGGCGAGATTGATCTTGCTCTCGTAGATTTCAAACACCCGGCGATTGAGCGCGCATTGTTGTGGAATATGAATGATGCCATCAGCACATTGGAACAGTGCAAGCCATTGCTGGATGATGACGAGCGTATCGAATTGATTGATTATTTTCAAAATCGCTTTGCCGAGCGGGTTATGCCCGTAGCCGATAAATTGCGCTTCGGTGCGATTCATAACGATGTAAACGACCATAATGTGATTGTTACTGGTAGCAAGTATGAACAGCAACGGGTCAAGGGAGTGATCGATTATGGCGATATGGTGTATTCGTGGATTGCGGTTGACCCCGCCGTAGCGGCAGCCTATGCCATGCTAGACAAACCACATCCGCTGGATGTAGCCGCATCGGTTATCAAAGGTTATCACCGAAAATTCCCATTGAGCGAGGTTGAAATAAGCGTTTTATTTGAATTGATGTGTATGCGTTTATGCCTGAGCGTCTGCATTTGTGCCTCCCATCAAGCCTTGAGTTCGGATAATCCATATTTACGCATCAGCGAGCAATCGGCTTGGGCAACATTGCATCAGATAAGACAAATACCCGCTGATTTCGCGCATTATCTGTTGCGCGCTTGCTGTGGTTACCCGCCCGTACCAATCAGCGAGCGGGTGACACAATGGTTGCGGTCACATTCTGCACAGTTCAACTCAATTGTTCATGCGAATCTTAAAACCGAGCCATTGTTGATTGTGGATGCCAGCGTGGGCAGTGTCCAAATGCCGAATGCGGGCACACCGATTGACCCAATACAGGTAGCGAAAACCATATCGCGCACCATTGAAGAGCAGAAATGTGTCGCTGCCATCGGTAAATATGATGAATATCGTTTGATCTACAATTCTGCAGATTTTACCGATGTCACTGGTCATCGCCGTACCTTACATCTTGGCATCGATGTTTTCACGCCAGCGGAATCAACCATATACGCGCCACTTGGCGGTCAGGTTTATGGTATGGATAACGATGATACCCCGATGAGTTACGGTGGCGTATTGATTCTGCAACATGATTTTAGTGACGCGCAGGGTAGGGGAACATTTTATACCTTGTATGGACACCTCAAACCGGCTTCTCTGGCACCGCATACGGTTGGTGACTCCATTGAGAGCGGTCAAAAAATTGCCGACATCGGCGAGATTCACGAAAACGGATATTGGCCTCCCCATGTGCATTTTCAAATTATTACCGATATGCTGGGGCGAGGCAGTTCTTTCGCTGGTGTTGGCGCTCATGCTCATCGAAATGTTTGGCTGAATTTATGCCCTGATGCCAATCTTATTCTAGGCATTCCGGATGCACACTTAAATCCGCAAACCAATGACCCGAACAAGTTAGCCGACAGCATTTCATCAAACAGGACACCATCGCTCAATCCAGCACCCAGTCCATCCTATCGGCAACCTATTCATGTGGTGCGCGGGAGTATGCAGTATCTGTATGACTATACCGGTCGGCAATACCTCGATACCGTGAACAATGTCTCCCACGTTGGTCATTGTCATCCGAACGTGGTGGTAGCGATGCAGCAACAAAGCGGTGTATTAACTGCCAATACGCACTATTTACATGCACAGATAGCGTCATATTCTGAACGATTGCTGGCTAAATTTCCGACACCGTTAGATGTTTGTTTTTTAGTCAACAGTGGTAGCGAAGCGAATGATCTGGCATTGCGTTTGGCAAGAAATTATACCCGTCAAAACGATACCATCGTACTCGACCACGCCTATCACGGTAATTTGACCAGCTTAATAGAAATCAGTCCCTACAAACACAATGGGGTGGGCGGTGTCGGCGCACCTAACCATATTCATCCGACAATGATGCCCGATATGTATCGCTATTCTGGTGCTGACAGCGATGCGTTGCTGGACTATGTGGACTCTCTGAAGGAGGCACTGCAGTCCGCCGAACAGCACTCGGGGGTGGCTGCGTTCATCGCCGAATCCATGCTCGGTTGCGGCGGGCAGATTGTGTTGCCTGATGGCTATCTATCAGCCGTTTACCAACAAATTCGGGATTCTGGTGGGCTATGTATTGCCGACGAAGTGCAAACAGGGTTTGGGCGAGTCGGTAGCCATTATTGGGCATTTCAAACCCAGCACGTTATTCCAGACATCGTAACACTGGGCAAACCAATGGGTAACGGACACCCGCTCGGTGCCGTCATCACCACTCGGGAAATTGCCGATGCGTTTAACAATGGTATGGACTGCTACAATATTGCTGGCAACAGCTTTGGTGGCAATCCAGTGTCCTGTGCCATCGGCACTGCGGTATTGGATGTGATTGAGCAGGAGAATTTACAACAACATGCGGCAGATGTAGGCGCGTATTTTCATCAAAAACTCAATCAACTCAAATCGTGCCACCCCATCATCGGCGATGTCAGAGGGCTGGGATTGTTCATCGGCGTTGAGCTGGTCAACAATCACCACGACATGCAACCAGCAGTCGAGCAAGCAAACTATATCGTCGAGCGAATGCAGCAAAAAGGCATTTTGGCCGCCAGTGGTGGCGCATTACACAATGTGCTGAAAATAAAACCGCCATTATGTTTTACCAATGACAATGTCGAACAGTTCACAACCGCATTGGATGATGTATTAAAAGAAGATTTTGCTCAGCCTGATATAATAGGCTTGCTCAATGAGTAGCGGGACATGACGGAATAGAATCTCAATTTATATTTTGCTGATATTTTGCTATGTCAACCCAAAGCAGTAATGTCCCCTTTTTATATTATATGAGGTATTGTTGTTTAAATACGGGTTAATGGTCGCCGCCAAGGATGGTCTGGTGTGGGTCTCCAAGTGGATTTTTGTTGTCGGTGAAGTGCTTTATCAACTTGGTTAAGAACGGTCTTATCATCGGCAATGATAACAGCGGGTTCTCTTTGTCGCAGTGTCCGGTACGTTAGCACTTGCCTTTGTGGGTTCTCCAATCAAAAGAGATGAAGGTCACCCGAGCTTGGGCAATCAAAGAGACGCTGCTTGAGCTGTGGACTTACTGCGATGATAAACTAGCCCAAGCGTTCTTTAAGAAATGGTACTGGTGGGCGACACATTCACGTCTAAAGCCGGTCATATCAGTCGCCAAGATGCTGAAAAACCATCTCGACAACATAATAACTTACCTGAAACATCGCATCACCAATGCGACCGCAGAAGGATTTAATTCAAAGATTCAGTCCATAAAATCAGCTGCCAGAGGATTTAGAAACTTCGAAAACTATCGCGTTTCAATTCTGTTTCATTGTGGAAAACTTAATCTATACCCATAGGGTTGCCAGAATAACCCTTTTGTGCGGCTGAAGTCGCGCTTCCGACAATTATACCCACAGGTACAAGCACAAAGGTCTCTCCTAGTTAATATCCCGATAGTCAACATCAATCACCTTGCCCTTATTGCGTCTGTTACCTTGGCTGTCAGTACGAGACATATCACTGTTGTCGTCATATTTGAACTGTCTTGGTGTCAAGGTATGCCATAAACCACGTTTTATTATAGTATGAATAATCAGTCGCCGCAGGGGTGGGATCAGGAAGATAAAGCCGATGCTATCGGTGAAAAATCCCGGTGTCAGCAATAGCGCACCAGCAACGAATAAAAATAACCCTTCTATGATTTCTATTGTTGGCATCTGTGCCCGTGCTAACTGTATTTGTGCTCTAGATAGGGTAGAAAAACCCTGTGTACGTACCAAAAATGCACCCAGAACAGCAGTAAATACAACCAAGAATATGGTTGTGCCTGCCCCCAGCATACTCCCGACTTCTATCAACAAGTAAATTTCAAGTAGTGGGACAGCTAGGAAAATTAAAAAAAGCATTTTCATCGGCTATCAAAATTAGCCCGTAGGCTATAATTATGTTTGCGTTTAATAACCACAGCGCACCAATTATGAGTTACATACATTATAAGGGATGACGCAAAATATTCCAGTGCCTGACGGTCATATGGTAACTGTTATTTTTAGGGGTGGTCTGCTAGACTTATCCTGTTCGTCCCTTAATGGTGTGCCGCTACCCATTGACGGGATTTGCTCAACGGCGACCTTTCACTTTATCATAGTCCAAGCACCTAAACCAAATTCCAACATCTCAAATGTCATTGGCAAGAATACTATTATTACTAACCGTTTTAGTACCCCCGCTTGGCATTGTGGATGCGAGTGCTGGCTTACTACCTGCGGAGCAGGCGTTCAAGTTTAGTGCCGAGCGGCTCACTGACCGTATCCGAGTGCGTTGGGATATTGCAGACGGATATTATATGTATCGTGACAAAATTGCTTTCAAGCTCAACGATGACGACACGTCAATCTCAACAACATCGTTTCCCGCTGGCATAACCAAACGAGATTTATTATTTGGAGAAGTGCAGGTTTTTGTCGAAAATTTCACTACCGACATCCCGATAACTGCCAATAACACCAGCTTCGATTTAATCGCAACTGCTCAGGGTTGTAACGAGCCGGTCGGTGTTTGTTATCCGCCAATGTCTCGGAAAATCCAATTTCCCGCGCTGGGCGACGAGGCATTGATTACAGGTTCTGCCCAACAATCAGCATCCTCTGTGGCATCCAGTGATGCGGGGGATTCCAACCTCTTGGATAATCTACGTTCCCTGCTTGCTACTGGGTATCAACAAGCAGATTTTATGGATGTTGATGACGCTTTTAAGCTGGATATTCAGCCCATTCAGCAAGGCAAAATCAAAGTGGCATTTGAAATTGCGGATGGATATTATCTGTATCGGCATGCCATCAAATTCAGTAATGACGGAGAAAATCGCATTCAGCGGGTTGTGTTACCACAAGGAAAGGTCAACAAAGATGCCTATTTTGGTGAAGTGTCCGTATTTAAAAGTAGCTTTTCTTTCCCAGTAGAATTGAACGACCAGAACAATGGCGACAACAATCTTATCATTCACGCAAGTTATCAGGGCTGTGCAGAGGACAGCGTATGTTATTCGCCAGTCAACAAATCCTTTGATGTTTCCGCGCTTGCCGTGAGGGCGATTGCCACAAATCTACCTACATTAAAGTCTGACACCAATACTGTCCAACAGCCGACCGACAAGACGTTGTTGTCGCTTCTCTTGGGTGCGTTCTTTGCTGGTGTGCTGCTTACCTTTACGCCGTGTGTCTTGCCGATGATACCGATTTTATCGAGCGTTATTATCGGTCAAAGTCGTCATTTGACTCGTGTTAGAGGCGGCATAATTGCCAGTTCCTATGTTTTGGGAAGTGCCGTAGCTTATGCAGGCATAGGGGCACTTGCTGGTGCGGCGGGCGACCAACTGCAAGCCTATTTTCAGAATATCTGGGCTATTGGGGCGTTAAGTACGTTATTGTTTGTCATGGCATTGTCCATGTTTGGATTATTTAAAATCCAAATGCCGGACTCTATTCAATCCAAAATACTGGCAAAAACCAATAATCTGCATCGCACCGCCCCGCTGGTATTTTTATTGGGTCTGGTTTCCGCATTGATTGTGGGTGCCTGTGTTTCACCAATCCTCATCTCTTTCCTCGGTATCGCGATTACCATAGGTGACCCACTACTCGGAGCGCAGATAATGATCGCAGTGGCAATTGGTATGGGGCTACCTCTAATCGCGCTCGGATTGGGTCTCGGCCATGTTATCCCACGAACAGGCATATGGATGGAAAATATAAAGCGAGGCTTTGGGGTGACACTGATTGTGGTTGCCATTTATCTTTTGGGGAGCATTCCTCAGGTACCGATTTTATTGTTCTGGGGTAGTTTCTTTATCATTATCAGCATTTTCATGGGTGCGACCGATAAAATCCCAGAGAAAGTGCCTGCCAAGATAGCGAATTGGCTACGATTTGAAAAAGGCCTGGGCATCATATTACTGGTGTGGGGTATCTTGCTTATCGTCGGCGGTCTGTTGGGTCAGAGAGATATATTAAGACCGTTGCCGCCGAACTTATTGTCCTCACCGACAGGAATGGTAAGCACGACCACCAATGCAGTCAAATCAAGCCTCTCTCACCAATTTATTTGGGTGCGTAATATCGATGAACTGGAACAACAACTTGCCCGGGCACATACTCAAAATAAACTGTTATTGATTGATTATTATGCCGATTGGTGTACCGACTGCATCCGCATGGAGAAAAACACCTTTGCAAACGCTCGCGTAAAAGCAGTGTTAGATGAAAAGTTTATCACTGTGAAAATTGATGTAACCGACCCACAAGATGCCGATGGCAAAGCACTAAAACGCCGCTTTGGGGTTTTTGGTCCGCCAGCAGTGCTGTTTATTGGGCGCGATGGCACTCTATTAGAGCAGATGAATTTCTACGGTTATATGGAAAGCGACGCACTGTTGTCGCGGATAACCGCCTTGTAGCTGGTCGGACCAAAAAGGCAGAACCCAATCAAACCACCTAACCATTAAATATGGCAAAAAAATCAGCATTCCTTGTTGTGCTTGGCTTAGCCGCTCTCATGGCGGGTAGTTATTTTGGCATACAGCAGTTTGGCACACGACAATCCGCTTCATCCACTTTGCAACAACTCGAATTACCCGATATAAATAAAGATATTAGAAAGGGCGAAGAATGGTTAGGAAAAGTGGTGATAGTCAATCACTGGGCAACTTGGTGTGCACCATGTCGTGAAGAAATTCCCATGCTTATAGACTATCATCAGCAAATGCAAGCCAGTGGCGTACAAGTGGTCGGCATAGCGCACGATACGTTACCCGCGACCCGTATCTTTAGTGATGAGGTCGGCATAAGCTATCCTTCCTTATGGGTCATTGATGGCGCAGCTGAGTTACTTATCAGGCACGGCAATAAACTCGCTGGCGCATTACCTTTCACTGCTATTTTTGACCGCAACGGAAAACTGGTACAAACAAAACTAGGAATAATTTCTGTTGCACAACTAAACGCTTGGGTTAAACCTTTGCTTTGATGGGAAAGGTGAATTGGCACTGAATAGATTGATGATTAGACTGCCATCAAGCTAGATTGGGTCTTGATTTCCGATTATTCATCATATACCACCCTAAACCCGATACTGTCAGAACGATGGTTTAGTGGCACCGGTCGTCCAAATACACTACGAGCAGTGGTTTGTCCGGGTAACAGCCAGTTTCCGCCTTGTACCCAAGCGGCGTAATCACCTTGCTCGGCGGTGACAGAGCGAGTCCACTCTGAGAGGTTGCCTGCCAAGTCATAGATGCCACTGGCATTATCGGCTGTCATAGTAGCGCACGGATGTAGCCCTGAATCTGTCTGATCACCAGTCGCTGCATTACCCGCAATATAATCATTGCCCCATGGATACAGATTAGCATTCGGTCCAGCCGCTAATAACTGCCACTCTTCAGCCTGAGGTAAGCGTCCGCCAGTCCAGCGGGCGAAAGCATCCGCGGACCACCAGTTGATTCCGCTCACCGGCAATTCGGGTTGTTGTAGTTGCTGTTGCCAGTTTTGTGGCGTGTAGTCTTGCCAGCGTGGTTCATATTCATTCGCAAACAAGCCAAGTTGCACCAGTGGATGACGCAAAAATGTACGATATTGATCACGACTGACTTCACAACGACTTATTTCTAAGCGGCGTACTTCGTGCGGCTGGTCAACTAGGTCGCGTGCTTTACGGTGTTGCACCGCTGGCAGTAATATTGCCACCCGAGCCAAGCGCAAATCCGCTGGTAAACCCACTGAATAATTACCACCGGCGATGGCAGTTGTTTTCGGCATCGCACCCCATGGTAGGCTTGTTGCTGGCGGTTGTGGATAGACGCAACGAAATCCCAGATGATGGCTGCGTGTTTGTGGCTTGATGTTGAGCCAAGCGGCTGACAGGGCATACAGGGCACGTCCGTGGGTACGCACCGCCGATGCACCGTGCGCACCGGGTTGCCGCTCCGTAGCGGGCAGGTCGCGCTGCCCCTGACTCCATTCCATTGCATTGCTCACTAAATCATGTACACCTTCAGGAGTCGCTGTTTGTGGATGCAGGGCACATGATTGTGCGGCGTTGCGATAAGCACTCTGATATGGCCAAGGGCTATCGTCAAAGGTATTACCCCATGGATACAAACGCCCCTCATGCCCGACTGCTATTGCTTCCCATTCCTCTGCCCAAGGCAGACGACCACCCGCCGCCTCGCAATAGGCAGTAGCGGTATTATAGTTTACGCCACTCGCAGGAGAATGGAGCAATCCGGCGATACGGTGACCTGTGGATGAGCTGAACAATATACTCGGGGCGGATGGAGTCGCATCGCTACGCTGTTGCCAGCGTGCAAAGCGTTCAAAGTCAATTTGTTGCACTTCACATGTGTCTGCCCAGAAGGGGGCGAGTTGTACCCTATGTGGTAGTCGGTCGAGACGTTGTCGTAACTCAACACCGAAATGTCCACGCTCCAGAACATTCAGTAGTCCGATGTCTAATGCTTGAGCGCGGGCACTGGGCGATGTCGCAAAGCCAAGCTTCACCTGCACGGTGTCGTTGCGTAATCCGCGTGCCCCGAACTGGGTTAGCAATAACAGCAGTAGCAACAGTATGCCGAGTACGAATATAGCGATGTGATATGGCTTGTTCATGTTTAATGCTTGCTACTTCATCTCCCCAGATGGTGTGATGTTTAAACGCCGCACTAACAGAAAACCAAGCAGGCAAACTACCAGCACAACATATAATGTGACTAACCAACCACGCGCGCCGAACAAGGTTGTATGGTGGGTGGTTAATAGTGGTCGTCCACTCAGACTCACGCGATTGTCTTCGGTCGGCACCACCAGTCGTCCATCATCATCAACGGACGCATAGGTAAAGCCGATGATGAAGTCATCAAATTTAGGTGTGATGTATGCCACTGCTCGCCATCGTAACTGGTTGGTATGCTGTTGTTTGGGCGACATTAGCAGGATTGAATTCCATTCAAGCGGTAATGAAAGCCCGCGCCATACATCGGGGTGGGTATTTAATCGCAGTACAGGACGTGCTGTCTCTGGCAGCGGTGTCGCATCTTGCGCTTGTCGAACAGTAGCCTGTTGTAACCGTTGATTTGGCGTAACAAGCAACGCTGTACTTGTGTGCTCCTCAATTTTCAGCGGGATAATATTGAGTTGCCGGTCAGATTCATCGGAGTCCTGTGCCAAATTCAGAAAAACCTCCCAAATCAAAGTGCTAACCAGCGTGCGTGTCTGTTCATCAAGCACAGGCGACGAATGGAAGGCATCTTTGAGCAGTTGCTGAAAATGGATTAGATGATTGCTTGGAGAGATGCCCGCATCCAGCATAGTCTGCAATGTGTTAATAAAATCAAACAATACCGTTAGTACCTCCTCTGTACTCGGATTGATGCTACCCCAGCCGAGTGTCTGCCCGTTGTCCTGATTGTTGCGTAGTGATTCTGGGGCAGATAGCCGAAATCGAAAGCCATTGTTTTGTTGACCTTGCTGATCTTGTTGTCCCTGCTGTCCATCAGATGAACCCTGCCGAGAGGTACCGAGTCCGGGTTGGGCATTCGGGAAACTAGATGCCAGTGGATCAATTTTACCTGGATATGCAAACGAACCGGAGCCAGTCATAGCAGAAAATGAATCCAGCGTAGCACCGCCCGGAAATTGATTCAACGCCGTTTCCGATGAATTGCCAGTGCCAAGCAAATCGGACGGTGGCCATATCGATTCTTCCTCATTACTGCCAGTGCCCTCCGTCAGGGTCGGTAATTCCGGGATTTTGCCAGCACTGCCCGGGTTATTGCCTAGACCACGACCGCCAGCACAATCTTGAGCAGCAACGCCAGGTGGACAAGCACCTGCCTGGGCTAAACCCAATCCACCAGAGAGAAAATGCCAGTGGCGTGGCGCAATTTTGTGATCGCGTAAAATCGACATCACCAGATAAAACTGGTTGATGTCATAGACATCAATACGCAAACGCACTTTGCGCTCATCGTCAAAATCTGCCAGCCACGCATCCATCACATTGGGTTCTTGTAACAACACTTCGCGACTCCAGATTTGTCCGCTGTAAAACTCGCGCACAAAGCCATGATGCAATTCAATAATCGGCAATATATGTGGACTATACTGCTGGTCAAGTGGTGAGTTACGATAATCGTGTAATTGCGCTGGTTTGCTTGCCGCTAAACGGTTTAATACTAGCGAAGTGCTGAATCGTCTGCTCATCATCGTTTCCACCTCTTCTACCTGTGAGGCGGTGCGTTGCTCGCGTTCTCCGTGTGCTGATATGCTCAGCACGATGACAATAATCAGCATGGCTAGACCGTTGGCGAGGATATCGACCAACGCTGTACCAGCGAAATCGGGCACCTGCCACTGTCTTCGCGTGGACTGCTGTGTGAGTTGTTTCATGGCACTTCACCAACATAACCCTGTATGTAGTCGGGGATGTCGTTCAGCGTTACCGATTTGAGTAGCTCGTTATCGGCAATGACCCAGCCGATGGACAACACCTGTTGAGCCCACATTTGGCGCACACACTCGCGTGCCCGTGCCATGGTCGCGACACTGCCTTCCAGCATAAAAAACACCAGTTGGTTGTCTTTACCATCATAAACACGGCGGGCATAGTCGACAAAAGGACTGTTGGCGGCACATATTTTAGCGGGGCTGACACTGACCCCAGTCTCGATGATACGCAACTCATCAGGAAAGGTGATGACGACATAACCGCTACCACCATCAAGACGTTCGATGCGGTGCAAACCATCTTCGCTACCCTGTTCTAGACGTTCACGTTGTGCAGCATCGGAATATAGATTGACTATCACCAGAAAGACCAACAGCAAGCCGAACACGCCACCGAAAATAGCCATCATTGGCGTGTTATTCTCTTCTTTTAGGGCAGCATCAGAAGATCGTCCCGACGAACCGCGCCCGTGCGATATTGGTTTCGGCATTTGTAAAGTTTAGGGCAGGGTTTCTTGCAACCGTTGTTCAAGGTTGGTGAGCAGGCGTTCCTCGCTACGTTGTACCAGTGCCAACACCAACATCAGTACCACGCTCAGCGATAGGGCGATTAACGTCGTGTCAAAGGCGATACCAAGCGGTGCAATGGCAGTATCGAGATCGCTCGACAAATTAGCAAGACCGGCATCCGAAGCAATGATACGGCGGATGCCGTCTGCGGCCAGCGAAATACCGAGTACGGTGCCGATGAAGCCTAAAATGGGTACCGCCCAACTGATGTAGCGCGGGAGTAGCCATGATTCCTCGTGGCGACGCCATAGTAATTGCAATGACATGTTAAGGTCGGCAGGTTTTGCGACTAGTGCGTCCAGACTGAGCGTAAAAGGCGAAACCCCGATCTGTGACATCTCTGGATTGGCATCGGAATACAAGGTGCGGGCATGAACTGTAGTGCGCCAGCCTGTCAATACTCGACGTAAATACCAGCCGTTCCATGATTTTCCGAGCAACAGCAACATAGCCCAGAAAAACAGCAGCATAGTCAGCGGCGGAATCATGCCACGCTCCAAAAATCGCTGTGTTATGGCATGCATATTGGGCGCACTTCGTGCCAGCAATTCTAATCCAAGAATCGTGCCAGCACACAGAATCAATGCGGTGATAAGCGAGGATAAGATACTCGGCCCGTAGAACAGTTGTGCCAGCCGCTCAAGACTGTTCTGGTGTTCGCCAGTACCCATAGTGGAAATCCACAGGTTGCAAGCATGGAGAGCCAACACGGCAACAAATAGGGGCACCATACGCCCTGCCCATGAACCGCTGGCACCAGTGAAAATCACCTGCCATGCAGGGACTGCCAGCACCAGTGCCACGGACACTAGAGCGATGATGCTTACCCCCAACAAACAGGTGAACAATGCGTGGCGGGTGCCGAATAAAAACCAGCTAACGGCTAATACCCCCAGCGCGAGTGCTGTCGGTATAATTGCCAACCACATTGGAAATTCCAGCACCAATGTCACATTGACGACAATAAGTGTCAACAGGATAAGATATAAAAGTAACGACAAACGGGCAGGCCAATACAAAGTCATGAGCAATCTCGGAATATGGATGTTGATTTATAGGAAAACTACGGTGGTCAAGTTATCAAGTGTTACAAAATGGGCTTGCCGGAAAATGGCGTTGTTAGCTTGTTGTGAATATTTAAGTCCTTGTTATTAAACATTTTATTTTCTTAAAATTGGACTGATTTTGAATTGACCGACAAGCCCAAAATATAACCGGTGAAACACTGGTACGATAGTTATTTTGTCCTCTAGCGGTCTAAATCGATCGTTTATAAGTATAAACTTCCTCATTGTGTGATTTTTCCTAATCCAGCAAACAAAATTTCGGCTCGTGCAAAGGTCTCTTGGAATATATGCAAAATAACCATTAGTCAATTTGTAAAATAATTGTTCCGGGGAAGCAAAACCTTCATCGCCACTGTAAAATTTTCCCCCTCAATATCTTTATGCCAAAAAAACATCAATTCCCCCGCACTGGTTAATGTGGCGATACAAATAAAACGTGCATATTCGCTTACACCATCACCAAGCCACCATTGACGTGCAACGTTGTGCCGGTAATATACTTTGCCATATTTGAGGCTAAAAATATCACCGCCGAGGCAATGTCTTCTGGTGTGCCCAGTGTTGCCATTGGGATATTTTTTGTTATCGCCTGACGTTGGTCTTCGCTCATAGTAGCGGTCATATCGGTTTCGATGAATCCGGGGGCGATGGTGTTGACGGTAATATTGCGCGAGGCTACTTCCTGTGCCAGCGATTTCGAAAATCCGATTAGTCCGGCTTTTGTCGCTGCATAATTTGCCTGTCCGGCGTTGCCCGTGACCCCGATTACCGAAGCAATATTGATTATCCTGCCAAATCGCGCTTTGACCATGCCGCGCAAGCAAGCTTTGCTCATACTGTAAACGGATTTCAAATTAGTCGCCATGACATCATCCCATTCCGATTCTTTCATCCTTAATAATAAATTGTCACGGGTAATGCCGGCATTGTTGACCAGCACCAAAGGAGGCCCAGATTGTGCGCTGATTTCAGCCAGCAAATTCGCACTACTGTCCGCATTGGTCACATCCAGTACCCGCCCATAGCCAACGCCCTCCATATCCTTGAACCGACTTTCTATGCGGCTCGCTCCGTCATCAGATGTTGCCGTACCATAAACAATACCCCCTTGTTCAATCAAGGCAGAAGCAATCGCTTTACCGATGCCCCTGGTCGCACCGGTGACTAAACAAACTTGATTTTTTAACACCTTAATAATTGAAAGTTGATAATTGAAAGTTGAAAATTAAGTTATTAACGCTTCCCCTGGCAAGGGATTCCTTATAAATCATCACCTTTGTGTTCTCCGTGTCAAAATCTTTTAGCCTACAATTCGCTTAAATGCGAACCATCGCCGAACCCCAAGTAAATCCGCCACCAAACCCTTCCAGTAACACATGATGCCCCGGCTGTATTCGTCCATCGCGCATCGCTTCATCAAGGGCAAGCGGAACGGATGCCGCAGAAGTGTTGCCGTGCCGTTCAACCGTGACCACGACTTTTTCTGCGGGGATCCTGGCGCGTTTCCCGACCGCATTGATAATTCGAATATTCGCCTGATGCGGGATAAACCAATCTATATCGTCTCGACTCAGCGCATTGGCATTGAGGGTCTCATCGACAATATCACTCATCGCCGTTACTGCCCAGCGAAACACTTCCCGTCCCTCCATGGTGGTAAATGCAGTACCCGCTTTTATGTGCTGAAAATTTTTAGAAATGCCGGTTGGAACGCATAACATATCCTTGTATTTGCCATCACAATGCAAATGAGTAGATAATATTCCGGGCTCATTATCCGCTTTCAGCACAACTGCCCCGGCCCCATCACCAAACAAAACACAGGTACGGCGGTCGCTCCAGTCAATGATGCGGGAAAAAGTTTCCGCACCCACCACCAATGCACATTGGGCACTGCCGGTCTTGATGAATTTATCCGCCACATCGATGGCAAACAGAAAACCAGCACAAACTGCCTGCACATCAAAGGCGGGAGTCCCGGCGATGCCCAATCTATGTTGCAACAAACAAGCGGTGCTGGGAAACACTTGGTCTGCTGTGGTCGTAGCAACCACAATCAAGTCAATTTCGTTGTTGGAAATATCCGCCGCTGCAAGCGCATTTAATGCCGCACGCTCCGCCAAATCACAGGTAAATTCATCGGTGGCGGCTATTCTGCGTTCACGAATGCCAGTTCGGCTATAAATCCACGCATCATTGGTATCGACCATTTTTTCAAGGTCGGCGTTACTCAGCACTCTTTCCGGCAAATAACCACCCGTACCAATTATGCGCGAGAAGGTCATTGGATTATTTTAGCTGATGTCATGTTTCGGAGTCTATACTATGGATGCGTTTTGGGATATGTTTTGAATCTGCGTGACCAAGTTTTTTCGCACCTCTTCGATGGCGACTTCGATGGCATGTTTGAAACCGATATAATCGGTTCTGCCATGCGATTTAACCACCGCTCCGCGCAAACCCAGCAGACTTGCCCCATTATAACGACGGTGATCGAGACGGTGTTTAATCGCGTTCAACACGGGTGTTACCAGCAATCCCGCCCCTTTGGTGATGGCATTGCGATTAAATTCTTCTTTCAACACGCTGGTAATCATTTGTGCCACCCCTTCTGAAGCCTTTAACGCAATGTTACCAAGAACGCCATCACAAACCACCAGATCGGTGTTGCCGGTATAAATTTCATCCGCTTCAACGAAACCGATATAGTTCAGGTTGCTGTCCTTAAATAACGCCGCCGTTGCCTTGATTGATTCATTTCCCTTCATCTCCTCGACACCGATATTGAGCAATCCGACCGTGGGATTGTTTTTACCGTCAAGACACTTAATTAACTGGGACCCCATCAGCCCAAATTGTAACAAAACCGCTGGCGATGTATCAATATTCGCACCAAGATCAAGCATGTGGGTATAGCCTTCGAGTCGTGGCAACGCAGTACAAATCGCTGGTCGATCAATGCCCTCTATGGTACGCAGGACAAATCGTGCCGTGGCCATCAATGCACCGGTATTGCCGGCACTAACACAACCATCAGCACGACCGTCTTTAAGCAGATTGATGGCAACGCGCATGGATGAATCCTTTTTCTTACGCAACGCAGTCACTGGGGTGTCATCCATCTCGATGACCTGTGAGGCATGTTGGATGAGCAGGCGGTCGGGGGATTCTGCACCTGATTGCGTGCCTAGGTCATGCAGTTTCATGTTAATTTGCTCGGCATCACCGACCAAAATCAGCTTTATTTGCGGATAGGTTTGCAGTATTTCGATAGCCGCAGGCACAGTGGTCTGCAAACCATAGTCGCCTCCCATTGCGTCAATAGCAAGCGTAATCATTGCCTGCTAACACGACTAAACATGCCTAAATGCCCCATAATAAGGGGTTGAGCTAACTAATTTCCACCTGCTTTTTGCCACGGTAATAGCCGTCGGCTGTGATATGGTGTCGCCGATGCGATTCCCCAGTAAAAGAATCAATCGACACCGTAGCATTTTTCAAACTATCGTGCGAGCGACGCATTCCACGTTTAGAAGGCGTTTTGCGGTTTTTTTGTACTGCCATGATTCCTCTCTTGGTTTAATATTAAAGCGTTCTTTTAGACCACGATCCGATGTTGTCGGTTATCAGGTCTTTCACGGGTGCCTTACGACTACAAAAGCGCAGGGATTATAATCTTTTCTACCATTTTCGTCAAAACCAATCAACCACCCAGATCCGCAGATAGAAATCCCCAAAACGTAAGGATCCTTAGGTGGTATAATGTTTTACACTAAAACCTTCCATCACCCAATGGGTGTACAACTCAAGGCTTATGACTATGCTACCATATAAACTCGATACAACGAACGATTTACTCACATCTCGTGCCGGTTTATTGGATACTGCTCAAGTAATGGACTCCCTGAACATGTCTAATCGAATCGATAAGCACTTCCCTCTGCCAAAAAGTAATCGTGGGTACCCGCCCTCTAAATTCACCAAGATATTCATCCTGATGCAGCATGAAGGCAGTTTTCACTTGGATGAGGTTCGCCATATTCAAGATGATGAGGCGCAGTGGACTTACAACAAACGTAAAGCCTTTATGCCGATGGTTGGGCATATAGCGGAAACCGGGCAGATTGTGGACGTAGATTTCCGTCAAGGCATGTACCGCCAGCGCAAGGTAATCTGGCGTTTATCAAGCAATGCCAGCAGTCATTACCCGAAGGCTGTGCCGTGAGTGTCCTGCGTATTGATGCTGCCGGCTACCAAACAAAAATCATTGAATATTGCGATACGGAAGGGGCTTGTCGGAAAATGGCGTTTTTAGCTTGTTTTGAATATTTAAGTCCTTGTTATTAAACGTTTTATTTTCTTAAAATTGACTGATTTTGAATTAACCGACAAGCCCATCGAGTATACCATTCGAGCCAAGACCAGTGCGGCTATGCACTCACAGATAGCAGCGGTAAACGCTTCGGACTGGATGCCTACCACACCAGCTTCTGTATCGGTGACTATGAAAAAGCCTTCACCCTGATCATTCAGAGAACAGCCGTTATTAGGTCAAACGAGTCTGGATTTAGATTCACCAGATAACTCAGAGGAAATAAACTCGGGTGCTTATATTTATCGTGCGATTGCTACTAATCGGGATAGACTAAGCGATAGCGGGATTGTCCACTGGCCAATATGGCTTGTCGGTTAATAGGTCGAAAGTATGAGATAATACCCGAAATTCAAAACGGGTCTTATTTAGTCAGCCCTTAAAAACATCTAAACAGTTTGATTTATATCAATAAAACAAATAAAACCATTAACCAAATCAACCGCTTTATGTTAGAATAACCGTTGTTTTCTGGTCGTTTTAGTTAAAAAATTACCTAATTACCACCTAACATAAGCCTATCTTCAGCAAGTTTTCCGGCATCGGTGGCGTTCTGAGTGCCGCGCAAGCAAGCCTGGGAATGAGGTCGCTCAAATCAAAACGACGATTGAAACGATACTGAAATTCTGCCAAGTATCGCTGAGCATATTTAGGTCGAATAGCATGATAGGTACTGCGTAATGAACTCTTTAAGTTACCCAGAATTGTATTGACCCAATAGAACTCAGGTTTTTCGACAGACGCTCTCCCGCCGCCGCACACAATCTTGTCATGCAAGCAACCGGCCTCGACAACGGCATTAAAGCACGCCAAACCATCGGAGATAACGGTACTGCCCTCGGTCAGATGTTGCTGACTCCATGACTTAATCGCTTCGGTGCGGAAACCCTTTACGACCGACAACTTAACCCGAACTGGGCAATGATCGGCCGTGGTCTCTACCGCCGCTACAAAAGGTGTCTTACCTGCAGCACCGCGTCCCGGCTTGCACCCAGTACGCTCGCCGCCGAGATAGGCATCATCCAATTCAATCAACCCGGATAGTTTGTTATTGTGATCCCGCTCCATCATCACCTGCATAAGCTTGTGCTTCATTCGCCATGCGGCATTGTAGGAAATACCCAGGTGACGATGCAGTTTCATGGCAGAGATGCCTTTCTTGTCCTGTGTAATCAGATAGATACCCTGGAACCATAGCGTGAGCGGTAGTTTGGTGGATTCAAAGATGGTTCCAGCCGTCAGTGATGTCTGGCGATTGCAGCGATTGCACTGCTGAAGTTTACGATTGGTTAACTGGCAGCACTTGTCGTGACCACAGGCCGGACACTGGAACCCTTTGGGCCACCGCCAAGCATAAAGCGCATCGAAGCATTGGGCTTCGGTACCATACTGTTTGATAAAATCGTTCAAACTAACCCCTTTCTGGAATTGCACCTTATTACGAACCATGACATACCCCTTATGAATTAAATAGATAGACTGTGATTATATACAGGAAAGAGCGACTTATCTATGGTGGTAATTAGGAAAAATTATGCTGACTCCATCTACCCCAAACACAGGGCAACAAAATCTGTTTCACACCGAATTGTTCTCTCAATTAGACCCACGAGACCCTTTAATCCAATTAGCCAACGTCATCGACTGGAAGGTCTTCGAGGATGCATTTAGCAAACACTATTGCCACGATAACGGCAGACCCTCAAAACCAATACGCTTAATGGTCGGGTTACTGATGCTCAAACAACTGGAAAACCTGTCCGATGAGAATGTGGTCTTACAGTTCAAGCGTAATCCGTATTATCAATACTTCTGCGGTTATCCAACCTACACCCCAAACGGTCCTTGCAATGCAACCGAACTGGTGCATTTTAGAAACAGAATCGGTGTCGCAGGTTTTGAACTCATTTTTAAGATGAGTGTGATGTTGCACGGCAAAAAAGCCAATGAAAACACTGTTTTGATTGACACCCCTGTAGAGAAGGGAAAAACAGGAAAAAAACATCACCTATCCGACTGATTCTAAACTAGCCATCAAAATTATTAACCGTCTCAACAAATTGGCGAAAAAACATGGCATCAAACAACGCAGAACCTTCGTAAAAGAAGTTAAAAACTGCCGCTTACGCATTCGCCACTTCCGCCATGTTAAAAAGCGCGCATCCGCTAAAATGGCATTGAAACGATTGCGAACGATTGCCCATATTCTAATCCGAGAACTACAAAGAAAACTACCCCAACACGGACTGCTTGAAACCTATCAACCAGACTTCTTGCTCTATCAACGGGTGTTGGCACAACAACCCAAAGACAAAAATAAAATTTATTCCCTGCACGAACCCCATGCTTATGTGATTTCTAAAGGCAAAGACCACAAACGCTATGAATACGGCAACAAAGTATCCATCGTCTCGGGCAAAGACAGTAACATCATTGTCGGCGTTGTCAGCCATAAGAAAAACCAGCATGATGCAAAAACCCTACCCGATGCGATAAAACAAGCCAATAGCAACAGAACAAAACCCATCAAACAAGCGGTCTGCGACAGAGGCTATTGTGGGGTTAAACAAGTGGGCGATACGGACATTATCCTGCCCAGCAAAGCCCTGAAAAAAGACAATCGTTATCAAAGAGATAAGAAACGCAAATTGTGTAAGCGACGGGCTGCCATAGAACCCATTATTGGGCATTTGAAATCCGATTTTAGGTTATCCAGAAACAGGCTTAAAGGACAAGTTGGCGATGAAATCAATGTGCTCATGGCTGCTTGTGCTTGGAATTTGAGAAAGTGGCTGGTTTTTTGTCACGTCTGCTATTTATGGCTTAAAAAAGCGCGTTTTGTCCATATTTTTGGTAAAAATCCCTTGGTCCAATTTGATTCAAGGTTGATTCACGTTCGCTGAGCGGCAGCTTGAAATATATTTTTACTTGTTAGGTCGGTTTTTAAGGGCTGACTATACTGGGTCTATCAGCAATATCAACCCGATTGGGGATGCGTCCGCGGTAATCGTTCTGTCCATAACGCTTTCGATATTTCTTACCTTGATGGCGCAAGTATCGATATAACGACCCATCAGCTACTTTGTCTTTCAAAATGAGACGATAGATGGATTCGGTGCTAATACTGATGTTTTCCTCCATTCTCAAACGACCGCTAATTTGTTCAGGATTCAATACAGCGCGATCTTTTGTTGAATATGAAGCTTTAACTCGTCATTGAGCCTGATGTGCTTGGGCTTTTGCTGATGCCTCGTTTGGGCAAAGCGGTGGGCTTATTTGTAGCGATAGCCGTTGCCCCCGGTATTGCGTTTAATTTCACGGCTGATGGTTGACTTAACTTCTGCCCATGGTTTTAGCGATTCCTGTCAGTGTACAGTTTTGCTGATTCATGAGGCAAATGTGGTATCTTTCGTGTTCAGTCAAATGGGTATATCTCGTCATGTTTTACTCCTTTTTTCTCGTCAGTTAAAAGAGTACGAGTGTACCCTTTGACTGACTTAGGAGTGTTGCACTTATTATGTGAATTCAAGTATCGTCTCATTTTGAAAGACAAAGTAGCTGATGGGTCGTTATATCGATACTTGCGCCATCAAGGTAAGAAATATCGCAAGCGTTATGGACAGAACGATTACCGCGGACGCATCCTTAATCGGGTTGATATTACTGATAGACCCAGTATAGTGGGCAATCGTTCGTGTATAGGCGTAGTGATAGAGGGGGGAGGCTGATTGTGTTATCGGTAAGAGGTCAAGGGGTGTTTGCCACCCTTGCTGAACGTAAAAGCAGGCTCTATCTCGCACTTCGGACTAAGAACAAAACCGCAAAAGAAACCAACGCGGCTATACTCAGGTTGTTAAAGCATATGAAACAACATGTAATGACCCTAACCTTTGATAACGGCAGGGAATTTTGTTGGCATAGTGAGCTTGCCAAACAACTCGAGTGTGAAACTTAACGAAGCTAAACCGTATCACTCTTGGGAACGCGGCTTGAATGCCAAATAATCATCTGGCACAATGGCTTGCTCATACTTTTTGCTCCGGCAGTTTTTCCCAAAGAAAATGCCTTTGCATAAAGTCACCGAAAAAGAGCGGTTCAAAGCGACCGATTTAATGAACAACCGATCTAGAAAATGTTTGGGGTATAAAACCCCTTGGGAGGTCTTTTCCCGCGCAATGGGAATAGATCATAATATAAACCCGAGTGTTGCACTTATGAGTTGAATTCGCCCCTGCCTACTTTTAATAAGAACCCTTTTTTACCCGTGCCCGACTCAAAAGGCTCAATAAGTGGGCTTGTACGTCGGCGTTTTTTGCACAGTCTCCTTCGCAGGAATGACGAATGTTGGGTTTCTTGCACAGTCTCGAAAGAGACTGTGCAAGAAACCCACTACCCCTATTCACATTCTTATTACTTCCCTTAATTGACCGACGTTCATGGCATTTCAAGCCAATACGCTGCCCTGCAAAACACCTGATAATTGTGGCAAATAAACCTTCGAAACCTGTCCTAATTATGACACAATGACAAGCATAACTAACTGATTCTAATCATTAAACAGAGGCTTTATGAGTGATTATGTACGCGGTTTAGATCGCCATCAACAACTGTTATTCCCAGAGCGGCTAGGGATTATGTCGGCGAGAATGATCCGGTTCGTGTTATTGATGCCTATGTCGATAGTTTAGAAGTTGATGCCTTGGGCTTTAAGACCAGACACAGCGACAAAAATAACAATGGCCGCCCCGCCTTTTGCCCAAAATTGATGCTGAAGATCACTATCTATGGCTATAACCATAAAATAAGAAGTTCCCGCCATCTGGATCGGGAAACCCATAGAAATATCGAGCTCATCTGGTTATTGCAAGGCTTAAAGCCCACCTATAAGACGATTGCGAATTTTAGAAAAAATAATGCCGTAGCACTCAAGAATACGTTTAAGGAATTTGTTTTGTTGTGCCAAAACATCAATCTCATTGATGGTCAATGAGTGGCACTGGATGGAGCGTTTTTGCGAGCCAATGCATCCAAAAATACCTTGATTGTTAAATCCACTGTGAATAAGAGAATAACCAGGGTAACGCAGGCTATTGAGGACTACCTGAACTTATTAAACACCACAGACCAGCAGGAGGAACCGGAAAAGACCCTGAATGTCCCTGATTTGACAGATAAAATACAAGCACTTAAAGAGTGCAAACAAAAGATGGAAGAGGATTTGAACAGGTTAGAGTAACTGGGCAAGAAGCAATATAACACAACCGACCCAGATGCCGCATTGATGTGCAAACCAGCGCATCATCTGGTCGCTTATAACTGCCAAATCGTGGTGGATGACAAAGCAAAGCTGATTGTCGCAACGGATGTATCAAGTCAAGGCAATGACGCACAGCAGTTGCATCAGATGGCAAGTCAGGCGAAAGAAATCTTAGCCCTTGAGACTTTGGATGTGGTTGCCGACAAGGGATCACAGCACAACCGAGATAAAGAACTGTGTTGACGACAAAATCCACCCAATCATCCCACCGATTGATACGCAACAGAAACAAAAGAAAACGGGCAGATATACTAAAGAGGATTTTGTCTATAACGAGGCGCAAGACGAATACACCTGCCCCAACAACAAAACAATGGCAAAAAAAGCAACCCAAGCCTATCCAAAGGCAAACTTGGGTTTATTTATAGCACCAGCGCCACAGATTGCAAGGCGATTATCATAAAGAATAGGGTCGATTCTGGAGCATCCTTTTGGCATCATAAAGAGGTCATTAGGCTGGGATCACTACTTGCTCAGAGGCAAAGAAAAAGTATCCGGAGCCTATGGTTTTGATTGGGCATTGATTATGTTTTGCTATAACTTTAAGCGTGTTTTGAACATGTTAGGCACCAATGCTGTTCAATAAACTGTTATTAGCTATAAAAGCAGGCAATATTGAAGCCGTGATGGAAGAAATCAAGCGACATCTTTCTTTTTGCGTCCACTATTCGATGGTTTATGCCAGAAATGCTTATTTTTGCAATAAACAAGCTTATTTCACCTGCCTGTTTTTAATAAGAATCCTTTTTTACCCGTGCCCGACTCAAAAGGCTCAATAAGCGGGCTTGTACGTCGGCGTTTCTTGCAACGTCTCTATAGCGGGTCAGACGGAGCAATCATTTTGATACAGAGATTGATGTTGTTTTGCCAAGACACTGAACAACGGCAATACTGAGAACCAATGGGGTTTATTTGGCTTTATTAGGTCGCAAGTGTTTTCGCATCAACATGAATAACCCGAGCAAGAGCATGGGGATGCTTAACATTTGTCCCATGCTCAGCCAGTCAAGGGCGACTGCGCCAATATGTTCATCTGGTTGCCTGAAAAACTCGACCAAAAACCGAAACGCACCGTAGCCGAGCAAAAACAAGCCACAAATTCTGCCTGTGGTTCGTTGTTTGGATGAATACCACCAGATAATGACAAACAATATCAGCCCTTCGAGCAAGGCTTCGTATAGTTGCGAGGGGTGACGCGGTTGATCGGGTGCAGTGTAGAACAACACCCCCCAGGGTAAATCCGTTGTTCTGCCCCATAATTCCTGATTGATAAAATTGCCAATTCGACCAAAAAATAACCCGGGTGGCACCAATGGTGCTAAAAAATCCGCGACCAATAAAAAGTGTCGCTTGGTTTTTCGGGCATACCAGCCGGTTGCACCAATCACGCCGATTAGTCCGCCATGAAACGACATCCCGCCGTCCCAAATAGCAATAATATCCAGCGGGCTTGAAAGATAAAAACTCAAATTATAGAACAACACATAACCCAACCGACCACCGACGATGATGCCCACAGCAATATAAAAAACCAAGTCGATGACCTCATCTTGGTGCCATGCTGCACTGTGTTTGGCACGGTACTGCCCGAGCAAGATGGCAGACGCAAAACCACACAGATACATCAAGCCATACCAATGGACTGAGAGCGGGCCGATAGACAGGGCGACCGGGTCAAAATTAGGATGTATAATCACGCTTAAATTTGGCGAATTCAACCCATAAGTGTAACACTCGGGGTTATGTTATGATCTATTCCCATTGCACGGGAAAAGACCTCACAAGGATTTTATACCTCAAGCATTTTCTCGGTCGGGTGTTCAATTTATGAACGGCTATTTTAACCTCATTGAAGCGAACATTGGTCAACTTCATTGATTTAGGGAGGTATTGTCGTAACAAACCATTTGCATTTTCGTTTTGTCCACGCTCCCATGAGCGGTAAGGCTTGGCAAAGTAACTTTTACACTTGATGCTCTTATTGATTTGTTGATGCCATGAGAACTTTTTACCATTGTCATAAGTGATCGAGTCCACCGCTTCGGCGACTGGTTCTAACGTAGCGCGTATTGTTGCCGATACGTTTTCTTTGTGCTTGCTCTTGACAGGGTAAGCTCGTCTTAATTTAGATATTCTTTTCATCTATCGTTACAATCGCTACTTGGTGTGCCTTGCCAATCATAGTATCCGATTCCCGATGCCCAAATACTTCACGATTATTGACCGCTTCCGAACGATCTTCATTAGTTGTATTAGTAAGACAGGTGTATATATTGCTCATTAGCAGGAGTTATTAACAATGCACCAAAAACAATTAAGGCGAATTCAACCCATAAGTGCAACACTCGGGTTTATATTATGGTCTATTCCCATTGTGCGGGAAAAACCTCCCAAGGGTTTTATACCCCAAACATTTTCTAGGTCGGTTGTTCATTAAATCGGTCGCTTTGAACAACTCTTTTTCGGTGACTTTATGCAAAGGTATTTTCTTTGGAAAAAACTGCCTGAACAAAAAATATGAGCAAGCCATTGTGCCAGATGATTATTTGGCATTCAAGCCACGCTCCCAAGAGTGATACGGTTTAGCTTCGTTAAGTTTCACACTCGAGTTGTTTGGCAATCTCACTATGCCAACAAAATTCTCTGCCGTTATCAAAGGTTAGTGTCATTACATGTTGTTTCATATGCTTTAACAACCTGAGTATAGCCGCGTTGGTTTCTTTTGCGGTTTTGTTCTTAGTCCGAAGTGCGAGATAAAGCCTACTTTTGCGTTCAGCAAGGGTGGCAAACACCCCTTGACGACCTTTACCGATAACACAATCAGCCTCCCCCCTCTATCACTACTCCTATACGCGAGCGACTGTCCACTATACTGGGTCTATCAGCAATATCAACCCGATTGGGGATGCGTCCGCGGTAATCGTTCTGTCCATAACGCTTGCGATATTTCTTACCCTGATGGCGCAAGTATCGATATAACGACCCACCAGCTACTTTGTCTTTCAAAATGAGACGATAGATGGATTCGGTGCTAATACTGATGTTTCCCTCCATTCTCAAACGACCGCTAATTTGTTCAGGACTCCAATACAGCGCAAGCTTTTGTTGAATATGAAGCTTTAACTCGTCATTGAGTTTGATGTGCTTGGGCTTTTGCTGATGCCTCGTTTGAGCAAAGCTGTGGGCTTGTTTGTAGCGATAGCCGTTGCCCCCGGTATTGCGTTTAATTTCACGGCTGATGGTTGACTTAACTTCTGCCCATGGTTTTAGCGATTTCTGTCAGTGTACAGTTTTGCTGATTCATGAGGCAAATGTAGTCTCTTTCGTGTTCAGTCAAATGGGTATATCTCGTCAGTTAAAAGAATACGAGTGTACCCTTTGACTGACTTAGGAGTGTTGCACTTATTATGTGAATTCAAGATTTCAAAGTACGAATAAAGGCGACACCAAGCACGAGTGCATGGTCGCTCTTCGTTAATTAGTCAGCCCTTAAAAACATCTAAACAGTTTGATTTATATCAATAAAACAAACAAAACCATTAACCAAATCAACCGCTTTATGTTAGAATAACCGTTGTTTTCTGGTCGTTTTAGTTAAAAAATTATGCTGACTCCATCTACCCCAAACACAGGGCAACAAAATCTGTTTCATACCGAGCTGTTCTCTCAATTAGACCCACGAGACCCTTTAATCCAATTAGCCAACGTCATCGCAATTAGCCAACGTCATCGACTGGAAGGTCTTCGAGGATGCATTTAGCAAACACTATTGCCACGATAACGGCAGACCCTCAAAACCAATACGCTTAATGGTTGGGTTGCTGATGCTCAAACAACTGGAAAACCTGTCCGATGAGAATGTGGTCTTACAGTTCAAGCGTAATCCGTATTATCAATACTTCTGCGGTTATCCAACCTACACCCCAAACGTGCCTTGCAATGCAACCGAACTGGTGCATTTTAGAAACAGAATCGGTGTCGCCGGTTTTGAACTCATTTTTAAGATGAGTGTGATGTTGCACGGCAAAAAAGCCAATGAAAACACTGTTTTGATTGACACCACCGTACAGGAAAAAAACATCACCTATCCGACTGATTCTAAACTAGCCATCAAAATTATCAACCGTCTCAACAAATTGGCGAAAAAACAAGGCATCAAACAACGCAGAACCTTTGTAAAAGAAGTTAAAAACTGCCGCTTACGCATTCGCCACTTCCGCCATGTTAAAAAGCGCGCATCCGCTAAAAAGGCATTGAAACGATTGCGAACCATTGCTCATATTTTAATCCGAGAACTACAAAGAAAACTACCCCAACACGGACTGCTTGAAACCTACCGACCAGACTTCTTGCTCTATCAACGGGTGTTGGCACAACAACCCAAAGACAAAAACAAAATTTATTCCCTGCACGAGCCCCATGCTTATGTGATTTCTAAAGGCAAAGACCACAAACGCTATGAATACGGCAACAAAGTATCCATCGTCTCGGCCAAAGACAGTAACATCATTGTCGGCGTTGTCAGCCATAAGAAAAACCAGCATGATGCAAAAACCCTACCCGATACGATAAAACAAGCCAATAGCAACAGAACAAAACCCATCAAGCAAGCGGTCTGCGACAGAGGCTATTGTGGGGTTAAACAAGTGGGCGATACGGACATCATCCTGCCCAGCAAAGCCCTGAAAAAAGACAATCGTTATCAAAGAGATAAGAAACGCAAATTGTGTAAGCGACGGGCTGCCATAGAACCCATTATTGGGCATTTGAAATCCGATTTTAGGTTATCCAGAAACAGGCTTAAAGGACAAGTTGGCGATGAAATCAATGCTTTAATGGCTGCTTGTGCCTGGAATTTGAGAAAGTGGCTGGTTTTTTGTCACGTCTGCTATTTATGGCTTAAAAAAGCGCGTTTTGTCCATATTTTTGGTAAAAAGCCCTTGGTCCATTTGATTCAAGGTTGATTCACGTTCGCTGAGCGGCAGCTTGAAATATATTTTTACTTGTTAGATCGGTTTTTAAGGGCTGACTAATTATAGGTGCGAATCTTTCACTTTGTCCGCCTTGCCTTGTAACGGATAACACCGATGGCGTATTATCCACAACGCACCGAGCAATCCGACTTGCCGTAGTTTTCACATGCTACCCTTGTACGCGAGGGTATAAGTTTCCCTTCTGGTCATTATGCTAAACTCCCACGATGGATTGTTACAACATCACTGCTCCCATATTGGCCGCCCATTCGGATACCCAAGCCATCTATCTTTACGGCACTTGGGGTACCGAGTATCAGCGACCGACTAGCGATCTCGATATTGCGGTGCTGTTAGCACACGATAAAGCACAAAAAATTGATGGTTGGCAATGGCATTTATTGGCCACCGAGGTGGCTACCCGCATTCAGGTTGAGCATGTCGATTTGACCAATCTGCGTGGTGTGGATACGACTTTTCAGGCGGAAATTTTACGCACCGGACGATTGATACACCGTGCCGATGAGGATGCACGGCTTCGCTTTGAGGTGTTAGTCATTTCCATGCACCAAAAATTGAATGCGGAACGCGCCGAAATCCGTGCGGATATTATTGCCAGTGGGCGGGTGTTGGCACCGTGAGTGAAATTTTAATATCAAAGCAGCAACGCATTGAGCATTGCTTGCAACGTGCCCGTGCTACATGGGAGAAGCCGTCGAAACAGTCGTTTGCGGAAGATTACGATAAACAGGACATCGTTATCCTAAATTTGCAACGTGCCTGCGAGCAAGTATTGGATATGGCGAATTATACGATACGCTCAAAAAAACTGGGCTGGCCAAAAGACAGTGCCGAAAGCTTTACCTTGCTCCGACAAGCGAACATCATCGATGCCAAACTGGAAAAGGGGTTAATCGGTATGGTTGGTTTCAGAAATATCATCGTTCATCAATATCGGGATATTGATTACCAACAAGTCGAGATGGTGATTAAAAAACATGCTGGTGATTTGATTGAATTCGCTGGCATACTGGTTAGTGCGGTCTTAACCAAATAGTATTTTTACCATGACCACAAAACAGTAACGCCTCTTGGTATTCTGGAACATATATTGGCAATACGCACTTCCGACGATGACATAATGCATCTAATCGGGATACTTGATTTAGGCTTAATTGGAGATTGAGATTGGTGTCTTCATTGCAACATTTGCAAGGCGACTGGACTATTGAACAGGTGGTATCCTGGCTGGAGTCAGCTTGTTCGAGGGCGCGTGGGGAGAATGTCGAGGCAGGGATGCAGCTGGTTGCTATTTTGCACGGGCTGGGCATGAATCGGGATGGGGTGCTTGCGGGCTTACTGCAGAGCTTGACCGATGGGCTGGCGTTTTCTGAAGCCGAGAGTGCGTTGGCTAAGGCACATTTTGGGGCACCTGTAATGGCGTTGCATCACAGTATTGACCGCATGCGTCAGCTATCTGATTCGTTAGGTGTTGGTGTGCAGGGTCGTAGTCGCGCTGAAACAGATGAGGAGAATCTTCGTAAGATGTTGATTACGATGGTCGACGATGTGCGCGTGGTGCAAATCTGTTTGGCGAATCAATTAGTTTTACTGCGCTGGTCAAAATCAAAGGCGGTTGAATGGCAGAAACTTCAGGCGCGTCTGACCCGCAATGTTTACGCGCCACTGGCGAATCGGCTCGGAATCGGACAAATTAAATGGGAATTGGAAGACCTTGCATTTCGCTATTTGCACTCGAATACATATCACCTGCTTGCCCAAGCGTTAGAGGAAAAAAGACAGGTACGAGAAGCCTATATTGAGCGATTGGTGACACAGCTACAAGCCCACTTTAGCGAGTCTGGAATTGATGCCGAGATACATGGGCGACCCAAGCATATTTATAGTATTTGGAAAAAAATGCAGTGCAAGGATTTAGAGTTCAAGCAGTTATGGGATATTAGAGGAGTACGCATTCTGGTGCACAGCATCGAGGACTGTTATTCGGCGTTGAGTGTGGTTCATTCTATTTGGAAGCATATTCCGAATCAGTTTAGCGATTATATTTCCATGCCGAAGGCGAATGGCTATCAATCCATTCATAGCGTCATTATCGGCATGGAAGACAAAAGCGTCGAAGTCCAGATACGCACATATTCAATGCACGAAGAAAGCGAGCTAGGTGCCGCCGCACATTGGCGTTATAAAGAAAAACTCGGGCAGGAGAGCAGTATTGATACCAAAGTCGTGCGCTTGCGGCGGTTGTTGGACTGGAAAGATGAGGTTATGGAAACCACGGTCACAGAGGATGAACAAGCCGATGAAGCGGAGAGCAATGCGGCTGGTCAAAAAGAGCAAAGCCGGAAAAATCAACGAATCTATGTGTTTACGCCAAAAGGAACCATTGTTGATTTACCGTTCGGTTCGACACCGATAGATTTTGCGTATGCGATTCATTCTGAAGTCGGGCATCGTACCCGCGGTGCTAAAGTCAACGGCAAGATGGTATCGTTACATTATCCATTGCAAACGACCGAGCAAGTGCATATTCAAACCGTTAAAACGGGTGGACCGAGTCGCGATTGGTTGCGTAACGATGGCGGTGTACGAACAAACAGGGCGCGTAGCCGAATTTTGCAATGGTTCAAACATGCCGACCATGATCACAATGTGTCCGAGGGGCGGGGAATGTTGGAACGAGAATTGCATCGGCTCGGTCTTGATGATTTGAGTTATGAAAAAATAAATCAGCATACTCATTTTCAAAAGGTCGATGATTTATTAGCTGCCATCGGTGCGAAAGATTACAAACTGTCCAAAGCGTTGTATCCTTTTAAGCCGGCTTCAGATGATAAATTAACGGGCACCAAATCAAGGCAGACAACAAAAAAACAAAACAAAACTAGTTTGAGCGTACATGGTATTGGAAATGTACTGACTCGTATGGCGAAATGTTGTCAACCGGTACCGGGAGATCGCATTGTCGGCTTTATTTCTTCAGGTAAAGGGGTTTCTATTCACCGACAGAATTGTAAAAACATATTGAAAATGAACGAAGCCCGACTGATTAAGGTCAGCTGGGGACAACAACCCCAATCGACCTACAGTTTGAAGCTGCAGATTACAGCCTATCATTGTAGCGGACTACTACATGAGGTTACCGAAACATTAAAAGCGGTGAATACCGATGTGCTAAATGTTAATATGGAGACCGATGAGGAGCAGGTAACACGATTACATATTCGCCTTGAAGTTGCTGGAACAACGCGCCCCGGTCAATTGATTAACCGCTTATCGACAATACAAAACGTATTTGAAGTGCGAAGGGATTAACCCTAAAACCGTACAGATAACGGGAATGTAGAATGGGCACTTCCATCAGTCATTCTCCGAACCATCATCTGACACGGGGCACGTTATTTTCGATTCCCATAACCATAATATTAGTTTACAATGGGTGTCGACGATGGTGGTCGCTAATTGGTTGCCGCCCAAATCAAGTCAACAATCAACTCAACTAGGAGTCAAAAATGAAACTACACAATATTAAACAACTGATATGCGGTTTTGGTGCGGTTTTAGCGTTATCGCTTGGGCTTGCCCCCGTCACCAACGCTGCCGAAACGCTGAAAATCGGCTTTGTCGGTGTCACCAGCGGGCCAAAGGCCGCTTGGGGTATTTCCAATGTCCGCTGTATGCAAACCCGTGCAAAGTGGGTCAACGATGAAGGCGGGATTAAAATCGGCGACACCACCTACAACATTGAAATCGTCACTTGGGACACACAGGACAACACCACCCGTGCGCGTGAAGGTATGGAAAAAATGGTGCAGGAGAACATTCATTATGTCATCGGTCCGAACACCGACCCGACTGCCGCAGCGGTGCGTCCAGTGGCTGAAAAAGACGGCGTGATGTACTTTCCTTATGCCTTCCCCAAAGAGTTATATTCCCAGCCGGCTTCCAACGCTATTTTAGGAATGATTGCCAACTATCAGTCCGGACCGGCAATTTACAAATATCTGCAACAGAACAAGGGTGTGAAAACCATTGCTTTTTTAGCCGCCAATGAGTCGGACGCATTGAGCCAACGTGCGGGTGGTGTGGAGGCTGCCAAGGTGCTTGGTTTGAAAATATTGGCACAAGACGCTTATCAAGGCGACACCCGCGATTTCGCCCCTGTAGTCACTCCGATTGTTAAACTCAAACCCGATCTGCTGGTGCTATCCGGGGTTGCTGGCGGTACCGCGCCATTGATTATCCGTGCGGCACGGGAACTGGGCTACAAAGGGCTGATGTCCGCTGAAACAGCACAGGATGCCGAGCAACTGAGGGAAGGTGCTGGCGATTTGGCAAACGGTTTTATCTCGGTTGGCGGTGCGTCCACACCAGAAATTCGCTCCGCAAGAATGGAAGAGTTCGTCCGCCGCTATACCGAGGATCATGGCAAATATGATGATGAGTCCAATACCAAGGTCTATGCGATGGAATACATTCTGGAAACCCTCAAAGCCAATCCAAAAGCCATTAACGATGTCAAAGCGTTTCAAGCAACCATGGACACTTTCTCCGCACCCAATCCGTATCTAAAAGGGGACAAAGTGCTGAAATATGTCGGGGACACGTCTTTTGGGCAGAAACGACAGGTCGGCATTCCAATGGTGGTCAACGAATACCGCGATGGCGAATTTCGAACCTTGTTTGTAACCACAGTGGATTAGTCCACGACACATGGAATAAGCCCGCAGGTCGGGCTTTTTCTATGTGAGCTTTTCGCCTAATTTATGTATCTACAAGGAGACTTTTGCACTTGCGCCCTGTCGGTACATTCAAAAAAGATGGGAAGTGGGGCTTTACCGATTTTTGCCCCTGCAGGTGATGGACAGGAAGTCAATGAGCGACACTATCTAAGTTATATCCATGTGACGATGCAAATTGGCATGACTCACATAAGTCCCGCCATCTATGGTTTTGCACGGCTGAAGTCGCTCTTCCTGAAAGTGCTGATAAGTTCCGCACGGAATACCGTGTAAGGGAGATTACTGATGTAAAAATGCCGTTTCTAACCAGCAAGTGATGCGATTTTAACAACATACTTAGGAACGTTTGTACTCCCTGATTTATGTGAAAATTTATTTGTATAACTCAACATTATGGAACAAATCATCGTCAACGGGTTATATTTAGGTGTGCAATACGCCCTGATTGCGCTCGGATTGACACTTATTTTCGCCCTGATGAACGTACTCAACTTCGCGCACGGGCAAATGTATGTGCTGGGCGGCTATATGACCTATCTGGTGTATGGGACACTGGGACTGCCTTTTGCGCTTGGGTTGGCGGTGTCAGCACTGACCTTGCTGGCAGTGGGTGCGCTGGCGGAGAAGTTTCTATTCCGACCGGTGCTAAAGAAAAGCGTACGCGAAGAAAGTTCGATGTTGCTGGCAGCCGGACTGGCATTTTTCTTTGATAGCGTCATTTTATTGCTGTTCGGACAAAAGCAGCATGGCGTACCGAAAATTATGGACGGCATACAAAACTGGGGTGATTTTACCGTCGTCATCCCCAATGATAAAATCGTGATTGGCGTGTGTACCGTGCTGATGATTGTTGCGTTCATCGTATTTATGCAGTACACCAAGCCCGGCCGAGCGATGCGAGCATTGGCACAAGACCGCACGGCAGCACAACTGATGGGCGTATCGGTCGACCGCTATGGCATGTTGGGTTTTGCGCTTGGCGCGATGCTGGCTGGCTTAGCTGGCGGCTTGCTGGTTGCCATTACCGGCGTGAGTTCTGGCATCGGCGGTGCAGTTTCCATTAAGGCGTTTTTGATGGTTATGATTGGCGGGGCCGGGGTCGTGCCGGGGGCTATTGCTGGCGGGTTTATTTTGGGTATGATGGAGTCTTTTGGATTATCGTATCTGCGCGACTATGGCGACATTACCTATTTGGTGATTTTTGCCAGCCTGATGGTGTTTCTCAGTATCCGCCCGAATGGTCTGATGGGTAAACCATGGGGCTAATGGTATGGGGCTAATAACATGAGCAAATATATTAAAACCGCTATTGGGAGTGGTGTTTTTCTTTTTGTGATATTAGTCTTTGTGCCGTGGCTACTGGTTAAAACTGGCCGTAGCGACCTGATGAGCGTGTTGACATCGGTGGCATTGTTAAGCGTCATTAGTTCTGGTGTATGGCTCACTTTTTTCATCGGGCGAATCAACATTGGACAGGGTGCTTACGCTCTGATGGGTGGCTATGTGTCGGCGATTCTAGTGGTCAAATACGGCATGTTGTTTTGGTGGACATTACCGCTTGCGGGACTTTTTTGCGCAGCCGCGAGTGTTTTCATCGGTCTCCCTATTTTGCGCTGCGCGGGGTCTATTTTGCTATGGTCACATTGACGCTGACCGAGGTGGCACGGCTGCTGGCGCAAACCTTGTCAATTACCAACGGGCCGCGCGGCATCACCAATATTCCGCCTCCGGGTGGACTGGATTTTTTCGGGCTGACCTTGATTCCTGATTTTGCCAGCTTGGAAAACCTGCGTCTCGGTTTTTATTATCTCGCTGTGGTGTTGATGATTTTATGTTTTATAGGCATGTGGCGGCTGGTTAATTCACGGCTGGGTTTCCTGTGCCGTTCGCTACAACAAAACGAGGAATTGGCTTCATCCATCGGTGTCAACATCGCCTATCTGCGCGTTTTGGCTTATGCTATTTCGTCTTTTCTCGGCGGTGTCGGTGGGGCTGTTTTTGCCGCCATTGTACAATCCATTTATCCGGCCACTTTTCAGATTCAAGAATCGGTGAATTTCATGCTGTATTGTTTCTTAGGCGGACTCAATTATGTGTTCGGGCCGATGCTGGGAACATTGGTGTTGTACATGGGTTGGGACGCATTGTTCAAGTTCGGCGAATATCAACTATTGATTTTTTCCTCGCTGTTGATTGCGTTGATACTGTTTTTGCCGAATGGGCTGTTCAGCCTACGCCTACCGCGCAGGAAGCAAAGCGAGAAATAACATGCCCGAATTGTCCGAATTACTGGAAATTAAAGGATTAACCCGCCGATTTGGTGGCTTGCTGGCAGTCAATAATGTTAGTTTTGTTGCTAAAGAGGGCGAGATATTGTCGGTTATCGGTCCGAATGGAGCCGGAAAGTCCACCTTATTCAAACTCATCTCTTCTTTTTTACGCCCGACACAAGGTCAAGTATTGTTGCGCGGCAAACAAATTTCCGACTTAAAACCGCATATTGTTGCGCGCATGGGGGTCGTGCGTACCTTTCAAGAGACCACTATATTTCGTAACATGACGGCGCGCGACAATGTCATTATTGCCCATCATCTGCGCTCACAAGCGGGCTTGCTGGGCTTTTATCTGCATTCACGACAGGCAATCCGTGACGAAGCCTCCTTTGCTGAATCTGCCGATGAAATTTTGCATTTTTTAGGGCTGGACGAGATTAAAAACGAAGTCGCAATTACCTTGCCGCATGGTCATTTACGCGCGCTCGGCATTGCCATCGGTCTAGCGACCAATCCATCGATATTATTGCTGGATGAGCCTTTTGCGGGTATGAATCATGACGAGACTGGACGCGCTTTGGACATGGTGCGCGAGGTGCGTAACCGTGGCATCACCGTATTGCTGGTCGAGCATGATATGCGTGCAGTGATGAGTATTTCCGACCGCATTGTGGTGTTGAACTTTGGCGAGAAAATCGCCCAAGGCACGGCAACAGAAATACAGCAAAACCCGACCGTGATCGAAGCCTATCTTGGTGCCGAAGAGAGCGAGGAGGCGGTATAAACATGGCGGAATTACTGTCTTTGAAAAATGTGTCGTTGTTTTATGATCATATTCATGCCCTGCGTGAGGTCTCCTTGTATCTAGAGGAAGGTGAGACCATCGCACTCATCGGTGCCAATGGGTCCGGCAAGTCGTCCATTCTACGTGCGATAACTGGCTTGCAAAAAATCCGCTCGGGTTCAATTCATTATAACGGCGAACGATTGGACGGTCGCCCAGCCGATGAGGTCGTGCGGGCGGGTATTTCTATGGCACCTGAAGGGCGGCGCGTATTTCCATATATGAGCGTAAAGGACAATCTGCTGATGGGCGCATTTACGCGCACGGATAAGGCGGGCATTGCCGAAGACTTGGACAAAGTGCTGGAAAAATTTCCCCGTTTACGCGAGCGTTTTCACCAATCAGCATCGACTATGAGCGGTGGCGAGCAACAAATGATGGTGATTGGCAGAGCATTGATGTCGCGCCCGAAAGTGCTGTTACTGGACGAGCCGTCTTTGGGCATTGCCCCCAAACTGGTACAAAGCATTGCGCGCTCGATTGTCTCCATCAATCGAGATGATCATGTGTCGGTGATTCTGGTGGAACAAAATTCGCGCATGGCAATGAAAATCTCCCATCGTACTTACGCACTGATAACCGGCGAGATTGCGATTAGTGGCAAATCAACAGATTTGCAGCACGATGACCGCATTCGTCGCTTGTATCTTGGAGGTGACACGGCATGAAGATCGCCCTCATCAATCCGAACTCGACTGCCACAATGACCGATAAAGTGCGCGAAGTGGCGCGTAAAGTCGCCGCCCCCGACACGGAAATTCGCGCCACCAACCCAACCGACACCCCGCCGAGCATTGAAGGGCATTATGATGAGGCAGTCGCTGTTGCCGGACTATTGCGTGAGCTTAAAAAAGCCCAAACATGGGGAGCGGATGCGTATGTGGTCGCCTGTTTTGACGATCCCGGGTTGGGTGCCTGTCGCGAGATTGTCACCGCCCCGGTATTGGGCATTTGCGAAGCCGCTATGCACATCGCGGCAACCTTAGCGACCTCGTTTTCGGTGGTAACCACGCTCGGGCGTTCGACACCCATTATCGAAGCGGCGGTGAGACGCTACGGCATGACACATCTATGTAAAAACGTGCGGGCGGCTGAAATACCGGTACTTGACCTAGAGCATGACAGTAACGCTGCGGCAAAAAAAATTGAACAGGAAACCCGCAGTGCCATCGCCGAAGATCGTTGTGAAGCAGTCATTTTAGGTTGTGCCGGCATGGCTGATTTGGCTACCGAGCTAACCCAAAAATGCGCTATTCCGGTCATAGACGGTGTTGTCTGTGCGGTAAAAATGTGCGAAGCCATTGTCGGAGCTGGACTCTCCACCAGCAAAATCGGTGCGTACGCGCTACCGCGGCAAAAGTAATAACGCATTGTGAATACCCATTCAGATTGGCGTAACAACCACGGCAACAAAACACCGCATCTTTCCCGCGCCTAACCTAAAACCCATTCCTTTATCGCAGTGTAGGCTTAATCTGTACAGGGGCTTGCCCATAAGAGTACATGCCACTATCGCGATGTGATAATCTTATTTTTCATTTTGACAATCTGCGAAAACTCTCCATGAAATACCAGAATATCCTCGAAACAATCGGTCACACCCCTGTTGTTAAATTAAACCATTTTGCGGCAAACAGTGGTGCAACATTGTGGGGCAAGATAGAAAGTTTTAATCCGGGTGGGTCGGTTAAAGATCGTCCAGCACTGCAAATGATTGAGGATGCCGAAATGGCAGGGAAATTGAAATCTGGAGATATTATTATCGAGCCAACTTCTGGCAATACTGGAATCGGCCTTGCCATGGTTGCAGCAGTGAAAGGCTATCGCTCTATCTTTGTGATGGCAGAAGACATGAGCGAAGAACGCAAACTCATATTAAGGGCTTACGGTGGGGAGGTTGTCCTCACGCCAGCGGACAAAGGAACGGTGGGGGCTATCGAGGAGGCAAAACGATTGGCTGCGGAACATGGCTATTTTTTCGTCGGTCAACATTACAATTCATCGAATACTAAATCACACAAGAAAACCGCGGATGAAATTTGGGATGATTTTGGTAACACTCTATCCGCCATTGTCTGCACCACTGGAACGGGCGGCACCATATCAGGATTGGCGAAATATCTCAAAGATCGACATCCCCGCCTAAAAATAATTGCTACCGAGCCTGCGGACTCCCCTATTTTGAGTCAAGGCATTGCCTGTAAACATAAAATTATGGGCACTGCACCCGGATTCATCCCCGATATTCTCGACACCAATGCCTACGATGAAATCATTCCAATCACTACACAGGAAGCCTATTCCACGACCACCGCGCTGGCACAAAAAGAGGGTATTTTCGGCGGCATATCCTGCGGTGCTGCAGTCGCCGGCATGGTCAAGCTGGCAATGAATGGTGCCTATCAAGACAAAAGCCTGCTTGCCATTTTAGCCGATACCGGCGAACGTTATCTTAGCACCGATGTTTGGGAGTAAATCCACTACTTGCAACCTATAGTCGAATAGTTTCTAATCGGGCTATGAATGAGACGCAGAAAATACATATTGCGGTTACGCCGCACTATCTGCATGAGCAATCGTTACCAGAGAGTAATCGATTTGTTTTTGCTTATACCGTACACATGGAAAATCGAGGTAAGGTGGCTGCTCGGCTACTGACTCGACATTGGATTATCACAGATTCTGAGGGGAATATTGAAGAGGTCAGAGGTCCAGGTGTTATCGGTGAACATCCGCATTTACAGCCCGGGGAGAGTTTTCAATATACCAGCGGTGCGGTTCTACAAACGCCTGTGGGTTCGATGATGGGCAGTTATCAAATGTGTGACGATAACGGGGAATTGTTTGATGCGGCGATTCCAGTGTTCACTTTATCGGCACAAGTGGTATTCCACTGATGTTACTGGTATCACCGTGTTATGTGCGACCAGCCACGATAAGCGCGGATGTGCATGATCGGATTATGCACTCGGATAATCTCAACGCCTTGTTGGCACAGCGACAGGGAAATTCCCAGCGTTTCTAAATCGCGTTGGCCGAATGGTTGGTCGGTAAATCCGTTCATAAAGGATTTTCGGGAATGTCCAATCAGCAAGCGCAATCCGCTCTCCTTGAACGCTTGACACTGTCGCAATAATTCCAAAGACTGTAACGGATTTTTACCAAAGCCGATGCCGGGGTCGAAAATAATTTTATTCAAATCAAGACCGTTATCTAGCCAGCGGTCAATCCTGTGGTGTAGCCAATCTCGTAATTGGTTTACCGCACTGTCGCTCGTCGATAATAATATCTCGCGATCTGCTGGAATGCTCATGCTGTGCATCGCGACCACCTGACAAGCGTGCTCTTTTGCAATCTCTAGAATAGCGGGGTTACGCAATCCGCTCACATCATTGATCATGTCGGCACCATGTTGTAGTGCTTTTTCCAGCGTACTCGCATGACGACTATCGACACAGAGCATCGGGCGTATCGATTGCCCACGAAACCGCTGGCTGACTAAAGTTAATACTGGTTGTAAGCGTTTCCATTCCTGTTCGGCGCCGATTGCCAGTGCGTTTGGACGAGTCGACTCCGCGCCAATATCAATCATTTGTACATTGTCCGCATTCATCGCATCAATCTGCCTAAGCAACGCCTCCTCATCGTCCCATGTGCCACCATCAGAAAATGAATCTGGAGACAGGTTCAAAATTCCCATCCATAAGGGCGATGGTTTAATCGTCTGACACAATTCAAATACGGTTTGTTGCTGACCGGGAATGCGTAGGTCGGGTTGCAGGTGCAACAAGGGGGTCAGTACGAAGGCACGTTCGGTGATGGCATAATGCGGCAGGGTTAATTCCTTTGAATCAACAATCTGGTCATGCCAAATCAGCAAATCAATATCAAGCGGTCGCGGAGCCCATTTTTTGGTGCCTTGTTTTGTTGGTTGACGACCTAAACCGACTTCTATTTTTTTAGCGATTTGTAAACCCTGTAGCGGCTCCCAATTAGCTTGTCCGCATACAACGCAGTTTAGAAAAGGTTTATTCCATGACGGTGCTGCGTCCCGAGGTAATAGTGCTGGCGTTTCAACGACTGGAGAAATTGCCGATATTTCAAAGCCATTGAATTGGAGTTGTTCGAGTGCTTGTTGCAAATTGGCATGACGCTTCCCTTCATTGGAGCCTAGTCCCAAAAAAATCGTCATATCGATTATGTGAGCGACTTAATCAATGCCGTTATAAAACGTTCGCCTTTTTCAAGCTGGACGAGGTCGATAAACTCATCCGGCTTATGCGCTTGCTCAATACTCCCCGGACCGCAGACAATGGTCGGTATGCCAGCCATTTGAAAATAGCCCCCCTCGGTACCGTAACTGACTTTGCCGGCTGAATCGTTGTTGCCCAAGAGTTCGGAAATCGTGGCAATCAAGCTCTCATCGGCGGGTGTGTCCAGACCCGGGTAATCTCCCATGTCGTACCAATCAATACCACTGTCACTGGATACGGCTTGCATTTGTGGTAACAGTTTGGTTTTTGCATAGCAATCAATTTCATTAAACAACGGCAAGGTCGGTTGATTCGGCAAATTACGAATTTCAAACTCAAACTCGCATTGATTGGGAATGATGTTGTTTACTGTGCCGCCATGTATTACCCCACAATGTAAAGTAGTATAGGGTGGTTCAAATTCGTCATCAAACGGCCCTTGTTGTTGAATGCGTTGCTGGATGGAATCGGCATAGGCGATGATTTTTGCTGCCACGGTGATCGTGTTGACCCCTTGATTAACGAGCGAAGAATGGGCTGATTTTCCGCGTACGCAACAACGCTTAAACAACATCCCTTTATGGGCACGAATCACACCCATGTTGGTCGGCTCACCAATGATACAGGCTTTCGGTTGAATCGGTTTCTTCTTCATCTCATCAAGCAATCCGCGAACGCCTAAGCAACCGACCTCTTCATCGTAGGAAAATGCAAAATGTATCGGAGTAGCAAGGTCTGCCTGCAAAATGTCTTCAATTTTACTCATGCATATCGCAACAAAGCCCTTCATATCACAAGCACCACGACCAAACAGCCTACCATCGGTTATCTCAGATCGAAATGGGTCGGTTGACCAATCCTGTCCATCGACCGGCACGACATCAGTATGCCCCGACAACACAATACCGGGTTGGTCTCCACCGCCTAATGTGGCAAACAAATTGGCTTTGTTTTTTTTATCATCAAAAGTCAATTCTGTCTTGATGCCATACGGCTTAAGCATGGCATCAACAAATTCAATAAGCTGCAAATTAGAATTTCGGCTAGTGGTATCGAAGCTAATTAACTGGGATAATAAATCGGTCGTTTTTGATGACGGGTGCATAATAGGATTAGAAAAAATTTAATGTAGTTTATGCCAAGGTGTTCTCTTAAAACCAAGATCATTGTAACGCATAAAATTATAATACGAATGCCGATTACTATCTGGCGAATTCGACTCATAGACGCACCACCGCCAACAAACGAGCATCTATGCCAGTATGCTCAAAAAACACTTGATTAGGGGTTTTAAATCCCAAACATTTTCTCGGTCGGGTGTTCAATTTATGAACGGCTATTTTAACCTCTTGAATTCACATAATAAGTGCAACACTCCTAAGTCAGTCAAAGGGTACACTCGTACTCTTTTAACTGACGAGATATACCCATTTGACTGAACACGAAAGATACCACATTTACCTCATGAATAAGCAAAACTGTACACTGACAGGAATCGCTAAAACCATGGGCAGAAGTTAAGTCACCCATCAGCCGTGAAATTAAACGCAATACCGGGGGCAACGGCTATCGCTACAAACAAGCCCACCGCTTTGCCCAAACGAGGCATCAGCAAAAGCCCAAGCACATCAGGCTCAATGACGAGTTAAATATTCATATTCAACAAAAGCTTGTGCTGTACTGGAGTCCTGAACAAATTAGCGGTCGGCAAGAAAATGGAGGAAAACATCAGTATTAGCACCGAATCCATCTATCGTCTCATTTTGAAAGACAAAGTAGCGGATGGGTCGTTATATCGATACTTGCGCCATAATGGGCTTGTCGGAAAATGGGTTTTTTAGCTTGTTGTAAATATTTAAGTCCTTGTTATTAAACATTTTGTTTTCTTAAAATTGAACTGATTTTGAATTAACCGACAAGTCCATCAGGGTAAGAAATATCGCAAGCGTTATGGCAAGAACGATTACCGAAGGGTGCATCCCCAATCGGGTTGATATTGCTGATAGACCCAGTATAGTGGACAGTCGCTCGCGTATAGGAGTAGTGATAGAGGGGGGAGGCTGATTGTGTTATCGGTAAAGGTCGTCAAGGGGTGTTTGCCACCCTTGCTGAACGCAAAAGTAGGCTTTATCTCGCACTTCGGACTAAGAACAAAACCGCAAAAGAAACCAACGCGGCTATACTCAGGTTGTTAAAGCATATGAAACAACATGTAATGACACTAACCTTTGATAACGGCAGAGAATTTTGTTAGCATAGTGAGCTTGCCAAACAACTCGAGTGTGAAACTTAACAAAGCTAAACCGTATCACTCTTGGGAGCACGGCTTGAATGCCAAATAATCATCTGGCACAATGGCTTGCTCATACTTTTTGCTCAGGCAATTTTTTCCAAAGAAAATGCCTTTGCATAAAGTCACCGAAAAAGAGCGGTTCAAAGCGACCGATTTAATGAATAACCGACCTAGAAAATGTTTGAGGTATAAAACCCTTATGGAGGTCTTTTCCCGCGCAATTGGAATAGATCATAATATAAACCCGAGTGTTGCACTTATGGGTTGAATTCGCCACGAACGATGTGTTTGGTTTTTATCTGGTTGCCGAAGCCGAGCAAGACTGCACTCGAATCGTGGGATCATTGATGGTGACGGAGGAATGGAGCGATTGGCGGAATGGTCAATTTTGGTGGATTCAGAGTGTTTATGTGCTGTCCGAATGGTGTAGGAAAGGGATTTATCGGCAACTGTATGCAGAGGTTAAGCAACTCGCGCAACAAAACAAAAATGTGTGCGACTATCGGCTGTATGTAGAAAACCAAAACACGATCGCACAATCAGCCTATGAACACCTCGGTATGCACGAAACGCACTATAAAATGTATGAGGAGGCTAACCGCAGGTGTTGTGTTCACTGAATAGCCCTAGAGAATTGGGCAATACACCAAATCCTGTTTTATGTTCTAAATGAGGGGTGCCAATGTTGGTTTCTGCTGAGCGATGGCGATGGCTTCATCGAGCGACACCTGCCCGTGAAACAATGCCCAGCCGGTTACCACGCCAGCAATATTAGGTAGATTCGACAGTATGGAAACATCATCCAGATTACGAACCGTGCCACTGGATATGACTGGGCATTTTAATTCAGCACCCATCTGTGTCGTATTCGCCATGCTACTTTCTGGCAGCTCATTATAACGGTCAATATCCGTGTATATGATTGCCGCAATGCCTAATTGATCGAATCGTTTGGCTAACTCCATCGCGGTAAAAATCGATACCTTTTTCCAGCCATGCGAAACCACTTTGCCATCTTGGGCATCAATGCTAACGACAATTTTTTGCGGGTATTTTACACATGCTTCCTCGATCAGCCTCTGGTCGGTAACTGCTGCCGTACCCATCAGCACCCGCGATGCACCGTTATCCATCCACCAATCAATCGAGCTGAGCGAGCGTATTCCACCACCTACCTGCACCGGAATATTGGCATCGGCAATAATCGCTTTAATAATTTCCGAGTTCTCTCCGTGATATTCAAATACCCCATCTAAATCCACCACCTGCAACCATTGTGCGCCTTGTTGTTCAAATTCCTTTGCAGCTTCCTGCGGTTTGATTTCAAATATTTTGGGGTTATTAACATCATTGCGTCTTAGGCACACGCATTGACCATTCTGCAATTCAATATCGGGATAAATAATCATTGGCTTGTTCTCTTAAATTTAGTTGAGCACATCGATTTCGCCCTGTTTTGGCGAATATGCATAATTAACGACCGTGTTATACCACAAAAACGACATGTTAGACAGGGCGGTTGCCGGCAGGCTATGTTTCCAGATTGCCAACATGAGTACTTTGCACGAACCGGGTTTTGTTTACCCGATAAGGAAAGTACTCGGAATGAGGGAGTTTATACTTATCAATGAACTATTGAGACAGCTAGAAGACAAAAGAGCGATCGTACAAAGATCTCAACCTAATTGGGCTACAACCTTTTGCACCGTCGCACCAAATTCAGCCGGAGATGACACGATAGTGATACCACATTTTGCCAGAAACTCGACTTTTTCTGCTGCACTTTCACCCGAGCTACTGACAATGGCACCGGCGTGTCCCATTCTGCGCCCTTTTGGTGCGGTCAATCCGGCAATGTAGGCTATTACTGGTTTCGACATATTTTCCTTAAAATATTCTGCCGCTTCGATTTCCTGTGGTCCGCCAATTTCACCAATCATAATAACGGCATCCGTTTCAGGGTCTTGTTCAAAGCGAATCAAATGGTCTTTGAAGGAGCTGCCGTTGATGGTGTCACCACCGATGCCGACACTGGTAGAAACCCCAATCCCGACCGCTTTAAGCTGGGATGCTGCCTCATATCCTAAGGTGCCAGAGCGACCGATGATGCCAATTCGACCTTCCATGTAGATATGTCCGGGCATAATGCCCAACATCGCTTTGCCCGGACTGATGGTTCCGGCACAATTCGGTCCCGCCAGACACATGCGTTGCGCTTTCTGAAAACGCCGCATATACCGCTTGACCCGCAACATATCCTGAGCCGGAATGCCATCGGTGATGGAGACGCAGTATCGTAAACCGGCTTCTGCGGCTTCCATGATGCTATCGGCGGCAAACGCTGGTGGCACAAATACGATGCTGGCTTCTGCGCCGGTTTCGTGTACTGCTTCTTTGACCGAATTAAACACTGGTTTGCCGAGATGCGTTTCCCCGCCTTTGCCCGGTGTGACTCCGCCGACAACATTCGTGCCATATTCAATCATTTCTTGAGCATGAAACGTGCCCATTTGACCGGTAAATCCTTGAATCAGGATTTTGGTGTTTTCATCAATTAAAATGGACATGTTATTTATTTGTTAATAGAATTAACGACCACTTCGGCAGCTTGGTCTAAGGTATCCGCAGAAAGAATACCGAGATTGGATTGGTTGATTATCTCGCGCCCCAATTCCACATTGGTACCAGACAACCTAACCACCACTGGCACCTGCGGCTGTAGTTTCTCCACTGCCTGAATAACCCCTTCGGCGACCCAATCACAGCGATTGATACCAGCAAAAATATTGACCAATATGGCATCTACTTTTTTATCCGATAAGACTAAGCGGAATGCTTTAGCCACCCGTTCTGGGGAAGCACCACCACCAATATCGAGAAAATTTGCCGGCTCGCCGCCTTTCATCTTGATAATGTCCATCGTTGCCATAGCGAGTCCCGCACCATTGATGATGCAACCAATATTGCCGTCCAAACCGACATAGCTCAAACCCCGGTCTGCGGCTTCCATTTCCCTTGGATCTTCCTGCGATTTATCACGGTATTCGGAGATATTCGAGCGCCGAAACAAAGCGTTGTCGTCAAAGGACATCTTAGCATCAAGTGCAACCACCGTGTCCGCTTGCGTAATGGTGAGCGGATTGATTTCCAGCATCGTTGCATCCAAATCGCGGAATGCGCGGTATGATTTCAAAAACACATTGACAGCTTGTTGTATTTGTCCGCCCTCAAGCCCGAGCTGAAAAGCCAGTTGTCGCGCCTGAAATGCTTGCATACCGACCGCCGGCTCAACATTGATTCTAATCAATGACTCGGGGCTGTTATGCGACACTTCTTCGATGTCCATTCCGCCTTGCGAGGAAGCCACTGCGACAACACATTCGTGACTACGATCCAACACCAAGCCAAAATACAATTCTCTTTTAATATCGGTGGCAGGTTCGATATACAAACGATATACGATTTTGCCGTCAGCCCCGGTTTGATTGGTCACCAATTTCCGACCGAGCAGGGCTTCCGCCGCATCCCATACTTCCTGTGTATTCGTACAAAATTTGATGCCCCCCGCCTTACCGCGGGCACCCGAATGAATCTGAGCTTTAACGACCCATTTTTCACCACCGATTTCATTGGCACGATAGACCGCTTGCTCGGGACTATATGCCAATCCGCCAGCCGGTATCGAGACCCCAAACCCTTGGAGTAATTGTTTTGCCTGATATTCGTGAACTTCCACTACTTGACTCCGATTGTGAATTGTGAATTGAGCTGATTGCCGCAATAGCCGCTAAAACAACAAACAGTGTAGCGGTTAGTTTTTATTGATTAACGCGGCTTGTTTGACGATGTTTTCTGCCATACGTGCCGAAGCCGCATCAATCAATTTTCCGTCCAAAGAGGCGGCTCCCTTACCTGCTTTCGCGGCTTCTTCCAAAGCGAGCAACACTCGTTTGGCACGTTCGACCTCTTCTGCGGGCGGCGACATGACCTGATTTGCCAAGTCGATTTGCGAGGGGTGTATTGCCCATTTGCCTTCAAAACCCATGGCAGCGACCCGCTTGGCGGCATCAATAAAACCATCGGGGTCTTTGAAATCACCAAATGGCCCATCAATCGCACGCAAGCCGTAAGCCCGACAAGCCACCAGCATCCGCTGTAAACTAGCATGCCATTGATCGCCCGGATAATCAGGGTTCAGTCCGCCGATAACCACCGTACGAGCGCGACAACTTGCCGCATAATCAGCAACGCCAAAATGCAATGCCTCCAGTCGTTTACTGCTCTGTGCGATGGACTCAACATTCGCCATGCCCAAGGTGGTTTCGATTAACGCTTCCAAACCAATCCGATGGTTGATGCCCATAGCCGTTTCGATTTGCGTGACTAAACAATCAACCGTATAAACATCTGCGGCAGTCCCCGCCTTAGGAATTAAAATAGTGTCGAGTTTATTGCCCGCTTGCTCGACAATATCCACCACATCACGATACATATAATGGGTGTCCAAGCCATTGATTCGCACTGAAACGGTTTTGCCTTTGCCGTGCCAGTCAATATCGTTTAACGCTTGAATGATGTTTTTCCTAGCTTGTGCCTTGTCATCGGGTGCGACCGCATCTTCGCAATCCAGAAAAATAAAATCAGCAGCACTATTAGCCGCTTTTTCAAACATCTCGGGATTAGAGCCGGGAACGGCTAATTCGCTCCGCTGCAAGCGAGTTTGAGCGGGGATTACTTCGTAGAAACTCATGATATTGTGATCTTTATTGTTAGGGATGCGAATGATGATATAAATCTTGCCAAGATAAAAGTTTATAATTCTTATGTAAAAGATAATGATTACTGATTACTGATTACTGATTGCTGGCATGTTATGAGACCTTTGCACGAGCCGAGATTTTGTTTGCTAGCAAGGAAAAAGCGTGTGGAATGAGGGAGTTTATACTTATAAATGAGCGATTGGGTACGCTTTTGACACCGCAACGGACAAAAGAACTATCGTGCAAAGGTCTCAGTAGCAATTCACATCCATCAGCAAATAGTTAATATCTATATTCATTACATTACTAAACTAACGAAAATGAAATGGTCACTCTATATTATCGAAACAAATGATAACTCGTACTATACTGGAATTACCACCGATGTTGAACGGCGATTTGCTGAACATGCTATTGGCAAGCAAGGAGCCAAGTATTTTAATGGCAGAACCCCCGTCAGTGTAGTATATCGGGAAGACGGGCACACCCGTAGCAGTGCCAGCAAACGCGAAGCCGAAATTAAAAAACTATCCCATCGCGAAAAAGAACAACTCATCAACCAAAGCGAGTCATAAAGAGGTTCCCGACATACTCTCAACCCAAAGCTCAAATGTCCCCATAATCTCTGTTACACTATTCCACCGTCGTGGGCTTATCATCCAGCATTTGCTTGCCGTGTTTGTCTGGTTATCCATTTCATGTTGCTTGTTCATATGTTTACTTATTTAAACCCCGATGTTCGACAAAGATTGACTGTTGCAGGTAAACTGATTCGTATTCGCCGTGATGGCAGTCGCATCGATATGCATGATTGCACAGCTGTTGACGTATTGATTATCAACCTGCTCGGGCCGATTCCATTGCCATTAAGGTTGGGCGGTCGTTCATATCAGAGCAATTGGTATGCGGCAGTACGCAGTACCGAGCTTGATAAAGTCGAGGAGCTGGCGAGCCATCTTCGCAATAGCGCGGGGCAAAATTTATTCGCTAATTTAGCACCGTCTATGGCGGTCAATAGCGTCATACTGATTGGCGATCCGGCAAATTCAGAAAACCCATTGGTGCGCGTTCATTCTAATTGTTTGACTGGCGATGTGTTTGGTTCAGAGCGTTGCGAATGCGGACCACAACTCGAAGCGGCAATCGCTCGGATTGCCGATGAGCCGAACGGCGGCATGATTGTCTATATGGCGGGACATGAGGGGCGCGGCATCGGTTTGTGGGCAAAGGCTGCGACCTATCTGTTACAGGATGCTGGCGAAAACACCTATCAGGCGAATGAGTCTTTAGGGTTGCCCGCCGACTCTCGTGATTTCACCGATGCTGCCGCCCTGATTTCGTATTTTTTAGGCAATCGTCCGATGCGATTGTTGACGAATAATCCAAAGAAAATTGAAGATTTGCGCGTTGCTGGACTGACTAAAATGACGATTGAGAAGCATGTAGTCGGCATATCAAAGTGGAATAAACGCTATCTATCAGCAAAACAAAGCTGGGGACACAAAATTGACGCTACAGATATTGCAAAGTGAATCGGCTTATCGCTCTGTATCAGATTACAATCGCTCAACACCCAAATGCTAATACCCTTATCACTTCACACCCACAGGAAAAATTGTGCATACCATTGAATTGATTGAACATAATATTCAAACTCTCAAAGAAGCAGATACCTTTTTGAATGGCATTACCGATGAGCAATATAGCCGTTTAGTTGACTCGCACTCTTCTGCATCCATCGGCAAGCATTTACGTCATGTTATTGACCATTACATTTGTTTGTTCGTCGGGCTGTACGAGGGTAACAGTACAATTGATTATGATGCCCGCATACGCGACCAGCGTTATGAATCAGACCAACATAGTGCGAGACAAAAACTCGAGCAAATTTGTTCACAGTTAGAAATCTTGAAAGCCGAATCAGGTGGTTCGGTATCGGTGAGCCGAAAAATGAAGGTGATTTGTAGCACCTCAACCGAGCAGTCTAGTGTCATAGAAGTGGATTCGAATCTAGAACGAGAGCTGATTTTTCTGCACAGCCACACGGTGCATCATTTCGCCTTGATTAGTATGATATTACAAGGATGGGGCATCACCATGGAAACCTATTTTGGGATTGCACCGTCAACGGTTAAACACCTTAATGGGTTGGTGCAGGTGTAGTCATGTTCAACATGTTCCTTATTTTGTTTTCTGCCTCAAGGAAAAAGCGCGTGGAATGAGGGAGTTGATACTTGGCGAATTTTGGAAACCTTCTGTTTGGTTGCTGTGGCGGAGGCGAGCGGAAACAGCGGTTGACATTGGCAGTATTGGGCATGCAGTCGCACATATGTTTTCGAACCGCCTCAGTTCAACGCACCTTTCTTGCGAAAAATCGACATCGCTGATTATCTTTGGTGAATAGATTGTTTCTAATATTGGCAACGTGATTTTAGTCGAACAAAACATGAGCAACGAGCCGCAAATATCAAACGAGCATGTGACCAACCATCAGGCGGTGCGGCAAACCCTGCTCAATCGGGGCATCCGCCCGGAAAGCCTGCCGCCGGCGGAGGATGTAAAAAAAGTGGAACGCCGTTTGGCATCGGCTGATGAAGAAGGCACTCAAAAACCCCAAAGGGCTTGAGAACCAATGAGCAGGGAAAATAACAAGGTGCCCAGACTGCGCTTCCCCGAGTTTCGCGATGCGGGGGATTGGGAGGAGAAGCGGCTGGGAAATCTCTCGGAAATTGTTCGAGGAGGCTCACCCCGTCCTATCGATGGTTTTCTTACAAAGGATCGAAAGGGATTGAATTGGCTAAAAATTGGCGATGTGAGTAAGAATTCTAAGTATGTCACTCGCACACAAGAAAGAGTCCGAATTGAGGCACTGAGTAAAACCAGGGAAGTGAATCCGGGTGATCTGATATTATCCAACTCGATGAGCTTCGGGCGACCCTATATTCTGCAAATTAAGTCGTGTATTCATGACGGCTGGATTGCTATCACGCAGATTGATAATAAAATTGACAGGGACTATCTATATTACCTAATTTTGTCGCCCAGCAGCCAAGCATATTTTTCCAATAACGCTGCGGGAAGTGGCGTTCAAAATCTAAATGCTGACATTATTAAGTCTCTATCGGTTTTGTCACCCACCCTCCCCGAACAACAAAAGATCGCCGCCTGCCTGTCTTCCCTTGACGAACTGATCACCGCACAAACGCAAAAGCTCGCGCACCTCAAGACCCATAAAAAAGGGCTGATGCAACAACTATTCCCCGCCGAAGGTGAAACACAGCCCAGACTGCGTTTTCCAGAGTTTTGCGATGCGGGGGATTGGGAGGAGAAGCCCTTTGGCAGTGTTGCTACTTTTATAAATGGAAGAGCTTACAAGCAGGAAGATCTGCTTGATAAAGGTAAATATAGAGTACTTCGAGTTGGAAATTTTTTCTCAAACAAGGAATGGTATTTCTCTAATTTAGAACTAGAATCAAATAAATATTGTGATGATGGAGACCTTCTTTATGCTTGGTCGGCATCTTTTGGGCCAAGAATATGGCGAGGTGAACAGGTCATTTACCATTACCATATTTGGAAGGTACTAGAGAATGATGGGATAAATCGGGATTTTCTGTTTATTCTTCTTGATTATGAAACTGAAAAAATGAAGTCTCATTCAGCAAACGGACTTGGACTATTACATATTACCAAAGGTGCCATAGAAGGGTGGAAATGTTACATCCCCACCCTCCCCGAACAACAAAAGATCGCCGATTGCCTGTCATCCCTTGACGATCTCATCACCGCACAGACGCAAAAGCTGGCGAAACTCAAAACCCATAAAAAAGGGCTGATGCAACAACTATTCCCCGCTGCCGATGAGGTGAACGGATGAACAATAAAGAAATGGCTGTTTATCAGGCTGAAAACGGTGCGATTCAATTGTGCTCAGATATTGATGCGGAAATGATATGGGCAACACAGAAACAGATCGCAGATATATTTGGCGTAAAAATATCGGCAATCAGCAAGCACATTAAAAACATACTCAAAGAAAGCGAATTAGACCATTCAACTATTTCCATTTTGGAAACAGTTCAACAGGAGGGCAAGCGCGAAGTTCATCGCAAGGCGGCACATTATAACCAGTGTCTAATCGCAAAATCGTAACGGAGTTAATAGGTGAACGAATCTGAAATTTTTGCTGAATTACGCGCTGGAACAACATTGGTGACTGCCAATAAACGACTCGCACGCGAAATGCGTCAACAATTTAACGATGATCAACAACATCAGGGCGAGCAGGTTTGGGATACGGCAGATATTCTGTCTTTTGAAGCATGGGTTTATCGTCTGTGGTCGGGTATTCGAAACGATTATAAAAACGTGGGCAGTACACACATCAAGCGCGAAGAGGGAGCGGCACAATCCCATTGGATTGTACTCAATGTGTTGCAAAGTAAAGCCTTATGGACACACATTATCGCTGCCGACATCAATCAACATCACCACAATTCCGAGCCGTTATGGAATATTGCCGCAACAGTCAGGACCGCGATGGAGGCTTGGCGTATTTCCCGTCAATGGCATATTACAATAGCGGAATGTGCAAAATCACCGCTCGACGACTACCGTAACTTTGCCCGATGGGCTGATTTATTCATACGCTACTGCCAGCGCAATCACTGGATAGACGCAGACCAGTTAATTGATGTGGTAATGGATGGGTGTGCGGATGCAAGCACGTTGACCGATGGTGCGAGCCTGATTTGGATGGGTTTCGATGGCTTTAATACCCAGCAAAAATGCTTTATGGAGATGTTGCAACAAGGTCACGTTCGTTTGACAGTCGCTGTTGCGAATGATAATACAGATGTTGAGCAGCAGTCCTTTGAATATGCTAATGAATCAGAACAATGGCTGGCAGCGGCACATTGGGTTAAGGACAAACTGCAGAGCAAGCCACATCAAAATCAACGGCTTGCCGTGGTTGTACCGAATCTACAATCGGCGCGTGATGCGATTGACCACGCACTCACTCAGGTACTTAGCCCGCATCACCTGCTCGATACTGGTAGCAGTCGGATAAAACCATTTCATATCTCATTGGGCTTAAAACTGATTGATACGCCAGTGGTTGAATCCGCTTTATTGTTGTTGTCGCTCACTTCAACAGCAAATCTAACCAGCTCGACAATCAGCAGCGTTATCCTGACACCTTTTATCGGCGGGGCAGATAGCGAATGTTATGCGAGAAACCAATTAGAGTTTTGGAGTCGTCAACGCCTGCCTTATGAATTATCCTTATCCCGCTTTTTAGGTTGGTTGAAACAAAAATATAAAGAAGGACAACCCGCCACGCCGATTTTTCTTGAAAAAATCAATGCGAATAACGCCTTGATGGCATCGCTTAAGGTAAAACATTCGTTTTCCCATTGGGCTGAGTTTTTTTTAAGTTGGCTGGATAATCTAGGTTGGCCCGGAGAGCGCGAATTAAATAGCGCGCAATACCAAACTGTTGAAGCGTTCCGCCGTGAGGTTGTTGTCTTGCGTTCATTGGATATGGTCGTGCAGGAAACGGCTGGCGGAGCGGTTACGGTGGCAACCGCATTAGCGGTCTTGCGGCAACGATTGAGTGAACAACCTTTCGAGCCGGAATCCCATCGCGTTAGTGTTGATGTGCTTGGCATCATGGAAACGAGCGGCATTCAATTTGACGCAATCTGGTTTGGTGGCTTAACCGAAAAGGCGTGGCCTCCTGCTTTACAAGCAAGCCCATTTATTCCCCATGAGCTACAACAACAAGCAGGCTATCACCGTGCATCGGTATCACTCAATGCGGACTATGCCAAAAAGCAACAAAATCGATTGCGTACTCAGTGCAACGAAATAATCTTGAGTCGTTATTGTTCTGAACGGGGTGTTGACTTATTGGCGAGTGCGTTTTTTGAACCATCCACCGCAACCGAACCACAACCCGCACCATCGGGTCTGATGAAGCAGTTACAGGAAAACAATCCGCCAAAACTGGAGCGATTTATCGATACGCAGGGCACACAGAGCGAAGACAAAACCGCTACCAGCCGCGGTGGCAGTGCCGTGATTCGCGATCAAGCGGCATGTGCGTTTCGTGCGTATGCCCGACATCGGCTCGGTGCGCGGGATAGCGAACACCAACAGCCCGGGTTAGATGCGATGCAGCGAGGCAATTTAGTGCATAGCATCTTGCAAGGGATATGGCAAAAAATACAATCATCATCAGCATTGCTTGCCTTGTCAGACTCGGCATTAGAACGCATTATTGACGAGCATATCAGCCAATGTAGTCCGCCGTTTGTTCACAAAAGCAGTGGTAAAGGATTTATTCGGGCACAGGAACAATGGCTCAAGCAGTTGTTATTGGAATGGTTTGCAATGGAAAAAAACCAAGCACAGGCGGGAGTGGTGTTCCGCATCATCGAGTGTGAAAAAAAACAATCACTGACTTTGGGCAAATTAACACTGAATTTCAAAATTGACCGAATTGATGCGTTGGGCGACAAAACGTTGCGCTTAATCGACTACAAAACGGGCACAATCGGTACGGTAACCAGCTGGTTTGGCGACCGTCCGAAAGAACCACAGTTACCGTTATATGCGCTGGCACAGCACGCTAACACCAAGCGGCAAAATAATGACACGGCACCGCTTTCAGAATTGCAATTCGGGCAGGTGCGAGCTGGACAGTGTGAATATGTCGGCATCCATGAGCATAATCTATTGCAAACGGTGAAGCGGGTTACTCGTCAATTGCCACCAGAGGAGAGCGGATTATTCGCTCAATTAGACTCATCATCATGCTGGAATGCTTTTATCGAATACTGGAATAGGCAACTAACTACATTGGCGAATCAATACTATGCTGGACATGCCGAAGTAAACCCTCTGGATAACGCAACTTGTGATCATTGTGATTTGCACGGGCTATGCCGTATCGATGAATTACGCCTTGTAACACATGATCATTCCCGTGCAACTCTTGACAAGGACGATTTAACTCAAGATGACTAAAACTCGACACTCAAATGAGCCAGTAGCACAATCAATCGCACGACCTGCAGATGATCAGCAACGCCGTACGGCACTCGACCCAACCCGCTCCTTTATCATTCAGGCACCGGCCGGTTCGGGGAAAACGGGATTATTGGTTAGACGCTACTTAACCCTGCTTGCTCGAGTTGCCGAGCCAGAGGAAATTCTTGCCATTACATTTACCCGCAAAGCGACTGCGGAAATGCGCGAAAGAATTTTGCGGGTACTGAAAGGTGATGATACGAATGGCGATATGCTGGAGCTGGCTACAAAGGCATTGGCGAACGATCAACGTCTAGGCTGGAATCTCCTGCACAATCCCAGCCGTCTAAAAATCCAAACCATAGACGCATTTTGTTATGAGCTGGTAAAGCGAATGCCGTGGTCTGCCCGCTTTGGTGCGACTCCTGATGTGCTGGAGCAGCAAGCCACCGAGCTAATCTATCGGCAAGCCGCGCAACGCACGCTCGCTCATATCGAAGGCGATGATGCTTTAGCGGCTCATTGTGCCAACCTGCTCAATCTAACGGATGCGCGTTTTGGTCAAGCCGAATCGCTTTTGTCCGACATGTTAAGCAAACGCGACCGCTGGATGCGCGGACTCAACATCGGCACACAGTATGAACGCGCAGAGTATGAAATAATGTGGCAACAGGTGATTGAGCAAGAGCTTGAGACGGCGGCACACTGTATCCCCGATGAGATTAAACCAGAAATTGCACAGTTAGCGAAATTTGCCGCCGACAATCCCTATGAAGGCAATCCCAATGTTGATTTGATGGGTTGTTTGCATATGGACGAATTCCCGCAACCACGGATAGAAAACCTGCCCCATTGGCGTGGCATTGTGGCACTGCTTTTGACCAACCAGTTACAAGTCCGCCAAACGGTTAATGTACGGCTTGGTTTTCCATCTAATTTTAAGCAGGAAAAGGGACGCATGAAAGCACTTTTGGGAACCATAGCGGATGATGTTCGTGTGCTACAAGCCCTGATTAAAATTCCGTTACTGCCTGATGCTGTCTTTACCGAGCCACAATGGCAGATGTTGCAATCCTTGTTAGCATTGTTGCCGATAGCAGCAGCCGAGTTACGCTTGCTCTTTAAGGAAAACAATCGAGCGGATTATGTTGAAGTCGCACAACGTGCCGAAATGGCATTGGGGGATATCGAATCACCCAGTGATCTTGCCCTGTTCTTCGATTATCAACTCAAGCATTTGTTGGTCGATGAAGTACAGGATACCTCACAAGCGCAGTATGATTTGCTACAACAATTAACCAGCGGATGGCAACATGATGATGGGCGAAGCCTGTTTTTTGTCGGCGATCCGATGCAATCAATTTACCGTTTCCGCGAAGCCGAAGTCGCTCATTTCTTAAAAATTCAAGAATACGGTATCGGCGAGGTCAAACCGCAGTCCTTGTCCCTGGAAACTAATTTTCGTTCGATCGTATCACTAGTTGATTGGTACAACACTGTTTTTTCAACCGTATTTCCCGCTCAGGACGATATCATCAACGGTGCGGTTTGCTATTCCCGAAGCTGCCCTTACGAATTGGAGGCGGAGGCGGATGCGGTGCAGATTCACCCGGCAGAGGATAGTAGCCCTGAAAGCGAAGCCATTCGTATTTGTCATCAGGTTAAGCTAGAGCTGGCACGCAATCCAGATGCGGAAATTGGTATTTTAGGGCGTACGCGCACTCATCTTGTTACCATCACGCAGGCATTACGCGAACAAAAGCTCCCTTTTCAGTCCATCGAGCTGGAATCACTCATTAAACGTCCCGCAATTCGAGATTTGATGGCGTTGACTCGTGGCTTGCTGCAGCTCAGCGATCGCATTGCTTGGCTGTCGATATTACGCGCACCGTGGTGTGCTTTGACGCTACAAGATATATCCGTTCTGAGTATGGATAATCATCGCAGTAGCATCGTGGAATTGTGCAAAAACGATAAAATCACGGCTCATTTGAGTGCGGATGGCTCTCAGCGTATGAACCGCTTGCTCGAAAAACTGGAAACCTCCCTGTCCCAACGCGGTCGGGTGAGTTTACGAAAGAATGTCGAAGCCGCTTGGCTTAATTTGGCTGGCGTAGCCTGTATTGCAGAATCAGATCATGCCGACTGTGCACGTTATTTTGATTTACTGGAGCAATTGGAAAGCGAGTATGCCCTGATTACCAGTGGCATATTATCCGATGCGGTTGCCCAGCTATGGTCTCAAGCCGATAACAAAGAGCAGATACAAGTGCTCACCATTCATAAGTCCAAAGGACTCGAATTTGATGTGGTTTTTCTACCCCAGCTTCATCGCAAGCCGCGCCATCCCGAACAAGAATTGCTCCGCTGGACGCGCTTGCCCAATCAATTACTGATTGCGCCGCAACCACACAGCGGTGCTAAAGATGACAAGTTTTATCGCTATCTTGGGGAATTGGAACGGTGTCGGACACAAAGTGAATTGTGTCGCTTACTGTATGTTGCCTGTACCCGAGCGCGTAAAAAGCTACACTTGTATATGAGCGTGTCTAGGGATAAAAAGGGACAACTCAAGTCGCCACCAAAGAACGCCTTGCTCAATTTATTGTGGACTGCTTTGGAGCCTGATATAACGCAACATCTGGCACAAGCAAGCGACATAGCACAACCGTCTCTGTCATCGAACAGACTTAAAAACGAATTCAAACGACTGCCACTAACATGGGAGGCGGCGATGCCGATAGGAATCATCATGCCGACACCATCGGAACAAGACGATGCAGCGGACGAAAAATTGCACCCGATTGAATTTTCATGGGCAAGCGAAAGGTTGCGTATTACGGGTATTGCCATTCATCAGATGTTGCAACAAATTGATTATCAAAACTGGCAACGCTGGAAACTTGAGGACAGTGCGACATTATTATCCAAATACCAAACCCTGTTAATGGATTATGGGCTGTACGGCACGCAATTTGAAATCGGTATTAAAAATATGCGGACTGCCATAGACAACATTAAATCAGACACAAAAGCCGATTGGATTTTTTCATCATCTCATCAAGTGGAACGAGAGTGGCCACTCACTGCCATTGTCAATAAAAAAATTTCAAGCATCATCATCGACCGTAGTTTCATCGATGAGCAGGGTATCCGCTGGATAATCGATTTCAAATCAAGTTACCATAAAGGAAATATTGAGCATTTTATAGCACAAGAAAAAATCCGCTATCAACAACAACTAGAACGCTATGCCAACATTGTCGCAATGCGAGCAACCAAGATGTCAGAAGAAAGAGAAATCAAACTGGGGCTTTATTTCCCGTTACTAAAAGGTTGGTGTGAGTGGTCGCCTTCGTGAATCAGTGCAAATCGTTTTACAACATCGTGAGCGAGCACTTAACGACCACTGTCTAAAGACGGTGGGTTAAAAGTACGGACTGAAAGTCCGGTCGACCAGCTAAAGCCGATTTATCACGACTCAACATCGAAGTTATCAGTCCGCTTACGCTCGAAATGCCGTTCCAAATATTCCTAATCATTATCCCGCACCCTGAAACCAATATCACCCGACAATACTTGATAACGATATTTAGACACCCAAACAAAGTGCTATTCAATCTTAATCCTGACTTCGACGGTTCGCTCCATGTAAATCGCCCACAGATCAGTAAACGTGCGGGGCAGCAGAGAAACTGATTTATAGTGCCTAATTATAATATTATACTTGCACTTGCACTTGGTGATGACACTGTGTAAACCCACCCCATGTTCGTTCGAGTTAAATCTACACCCAATGGTCCAAGACAATTGGTTCAGATTGTGCAATCTGTTCGTGTTGACGACAAGGTCAAGCAAAAGATTGTCCGTTATGTCGGCATTGCCATGGATGACGATGAGTTGGTGCAGTTGAAGGTTTTGGCCGAAGTCGTCAAGGCAAGATTGAAGCCCAGCACCAGTCCAGTCTGTTTCCGCATGAGACGGTTGCCAAACAGATGATGGGCTTGTCGGAAAATGGCGTTTTTAGCTTGTTGTGAATATTTAAGTCCTTGTTATTAAATATTTTATTTTCTTAAAATTGGACTGATTTTGAATTAACCGACAAGCCGATCAGGGTAAGAAATATCGCAAGCGTTATGGCAAGAACGATTACCGAGGGTGCATCCCCAATCGGGTTGATATTGCTGATAGACCCGCATGGTGGACAGTCGCTCGCGTATAGGCGTAGTGATAGAGGGGGGAGGCTGATTGTGTTATCGGTAAGGGTCGTCAAGGGGTGTTTGCCACCCTTGCTGAACGCAAAAGTAGGCTCTATCTCGCACTTCGGACTAAGAACAAAACCGCAAAAGAAACCAACGCGGCTATACTCAGGTTGTTAAAGCATATGAAACAACATGTAATGACACTAACCTTTGATAACGGCAGGGAATTTTGTTGGCATAGTGAGATTGCCAAACAACTCGAGTGTGAAACTTATTTTGCTAAACCGTATCACTCTTGGGAGCGTGGCTTGAATGCCAAATAATCATCTGGCACAATGGCTTGCTCATACTTTTTGCTCATACTTTTTTCTCATGCAGTTTTTTCCAAAGAAAATGCCTTTGCATAAAGTCACCGAAAGAGAGCGGTTCAAAGCGACCGATTTAATGAACAACCGACCTAGAAAATGTTTGGGGTATAAAATCCTTATGGAGGTCTTTTCCCGCGCAATGGGAATAGATCATAATATAAACCCGAGTGTTGCACTTATGGGTTGAATTCGCCGTTGACGAAGTCAGGCGCAAAGAAAATAAAACATTAAGAGCCGCTGGTATCGATGATTTGGTCTGGTCTCGCTATACTTGGTTACGCAATCCCGTCAAATGGACTCAGAAAGATAAAGACACTTTTACGCGCATGAGTTTGACGGTTGATATTTAACCCGCTGATTTATAGATAAAAAAATCAAGGCACTACAAAACGACTTTTCTACCAAAGTCCGCGTGTTTATTGGGCTGCCATCGATTGAGGAGAGATAAACCGTCGAAGTCAGGAGAAAGACACTTTTACGCTATTCAATCAAAAGGACTGAAGGTCGCCCAAGCTTGGGCTGTGAACTTACTGCGATGATAAACTAGCCCGAACGTTCTTTAAGAAAGGGTACTGGTGGGCGACATATTCACGTCTAAATCCGGTCATATCAGTCGCCAAGATGCTGAAAAATCATCTCGACAACATAATGATTTACCTGAAACATCGCATCACCAATGCGACCGCAGAAGGATTTAATTCAAAGATTCAATCCATAAAATCGGCTACCAGAAGAACTCAATAGAGATGTCTTGCGCTAGAACGGCAATGTCAGGTCTGGACGGGTGGATGAAAACAGTACTCGGAACTGATTTTGTATGTTTTCTAATTGTGCTTGTGTGCTTGCTTCGAATCGCATGATAACCGTTGGGGTGGTATTTGAGGCGCGTAGCAAGCCAAAGCCATCATCAAAATCAACACGGATGCCATCAATCGTGTGTACGGTGGCATCATCGAATTGTGCAACAGCGACTAATTCTTCAACCAATTGATAATGCGCGCCCTCGTCCATGTCCAGTCTGAGTTCAGGCGTGTTGACAGTATCCGGAATAGTCGCAAATATGTCCATCGGGGATTGTGCCGATTGGGCTAATAGCTCGCATAGTCTGGCACCTGCATAAATGCCATCGTCAAAGCCGCCCCAACGGTCGTTGAAAAAAATATGTCCGCTCATTTCGCCTGCCAATGCCGCCCCCGTTTCTTTTAGTTTGCTTTTGATAAACGAATGGCCGGTTTTGCACATGGTCGCTATGCCACCGTGTTGCTGTATGGTTTTTGGCAGTAGCTGTGAGCATTTTACGTCGAAGATGATTTCCGAGCCCGGACGATCTTGCAAGAGGGCTTGTGAGAACAAAATCATTTGTCGGTCGGGCCAAATAACATCGCCATTGGCGGAGACAATGCCTAATCGGTCGCCATCACCATCGAATGCCATACCAAAATCTGCTTTATGCTCGGCAACTGCTTGTATCACGTCCTGCAGATTGTCCAATTGACTCGGGTCGGGATGGTGGTTGGGGAATGTGCCGTCCACCTCGCAGAATAACTCGATGACCTCGCAACCGAGACTCCTGAACACGAAGGGTGCCACGTTACCCGCCACGCCATTGCCACAGTCAATGACTAATTTGAGTGATTTGAACAGGGAGATGTCTTGTTGAATGGCGTTACAGTATGCGGGTAGAATTTCTTTGCGGATGAGTGTGCCAGTAGTCGTTGCCCCGCTACCAACAATGAAATCGTTTTCAATCACTTTGTGTTTGATTTTCTGAATCGCCTCTCCTGACAGGGTCGTCCCGGCAATCATCATTTTAAGACCATTATATTCTGGCGGATTATGACTGCCAGTAATCATCACCCCTGTTCCTGTTTTGAATTCTACGGTGGCAAAATAAAGTGCGGGGGTCGGCACTTGACCCACTTCAATAACATCGCAACCGGTTGATAGAATACCGTCCGATAACGCTTTGGCAAGTGCGGGGCCTGTCAATCTGCCATCCCAGCCAATCACCATTTTGTCAACACCTTGCTGGATGGCTTCAGTGCCTAAGGCTTTGCCAATCTGTTTGACAATTTCTGCGGTTAAAGCGGTTTCAACCACGCCGCGAATGTCATAGGCTTTGAAAATTTGGTCGGGGAATGTCATCGATATGGTGGTCAGCGGTCTAATTGACCTTGTGAATGGCTTGCTTATTAACCGCAAGAGCCGCTTCATGGGTGGCTTCTGAAAGAGTGGGATGGGCATGTATGGTGCGGGCAATGTCTTCGGAGCTTGCCTGATATTCCATTGCCAATACACATTCACTAATTAGCTCGGAAACGTGTGGCCCAACCATGTGTACGCCAAGTAAACGGTCAGTCCGCTTGTCGGCAATCATCTTAACGAATCCAATCGGTTCTTTCATTGTCAGCGCGCGTCCGGTTGCCGCAAATGGAAATGAGCCGATTTTTATTTCAACCCCCTGTTCCTTCAACGATTGCTCGGTTTGCCCGACCCAAGCGATTTCGGGGGAGGTATAAATGACCCAAGGGACGCAATTAAAATCAACATGAGCCGACTGTCCAGCGATGCGCTGTGCGACTGCAACGCCTTCCTCAGAGCTTTTATGGGCAAGCATCGGACCCCTAACGGCATCGCCGATTGCCCAGATATGCGGTGTATTGGTTTGGCATTGATTATCCACTTCAATAAAGCCGCGTACATCGGTGCTAACGCCGCAATCTGGGGACAATAAATCGTCAGTGGCTGGACGGCGACCGACGGCGACGATGAGTTTACCGACATGGAGGTTGCAGGGTACGTCTTTTTGGGTATAACTCAGGCGGATGCCACCTGCGGCAGATTCTATTTTGTTGACGGACGCACTCTCGACCGTGGCACCAAGTCGAATATCTAGCCCTTGTTTGTTAAATTGTCGTTTGGCTTCACGCGCAACCTGTCGGTCGGCGGCTACTAAAAAATCGTCCAATGCCTCGAGTATGATGACTTCTGCACCGAGCCGATTCCACACACTACCCAGCTCCAAACCAATCACGCCTGCACCAATAATGCCGAGACGGGTTGGCACCACGTCAAAATTCAAGGCTGCGGTAGAGTCCACAATAAATGTATGATCGAATGGGATATTAGGTAGCTCTGTGGGCACAGAACCGGGTGCTAGAATAATATCTCGTGCTTGCAGGGTTTGAGTTACCAGATCGTTGCTATCTGTAACGGTGATGGTGTTATTCGACCCGAGCCGAGCATGTCCATGAATCAAGGTCACTTTGTTGGCTTTGAATAATTGTGCAATCCCGCTGGTCAAACCATCGACAATATGTTGCTTCCGCACCTGCATGCTGGGAACATCAATGGTCACATTATCAACATGTATGCCGTAATCCGTTGAGTGACGCGTAATTTTATGATACTGCTCGGAGGATTCAAGCAATGCCTTAGAAGGAATACAGCCAGTATTCAAACAGGTTCCGCCTAATGATGATTCGCCTTTTTGATTAACCTGACGGTCGATACAGGCGGTTTTCAAGCCGAGCTGGGCACAGCGAATCGCCGCAACATACCCGCCGGGGCCAGCACCGACAACAATTACATCAAAATCTGCGACCATATTAGTCTCCATCGTGTATTCTTAATGAGTCAATCATCAACAATCTAACAGACCTCTTGCTGGCTCTTCTAGTATCTCTTTGACCGTGACTAGAAATTGAACTGCTTCTTGCCCGTCAATAAGACGGTGATCATAGGACAGGGCAAGATACATCATCGGTAAAATAACCACAGCACCATTTTCTGCCATTGGACGTTGCTGGATTTTGTGCATGCCGAGAATCGCACTTTGTGGTGGATTGATGATAGGAGTCGACAGGAGCGAGCCAAATATGCCGCCGTTGGTAATGGTAAATGTGCCGCCGACCAATTCTTCCACAGCCAGCTTGCCGACTTTGGCACGAGTCGCAAAATCTTGAATCTGAGATTCAATTTCGGCGTAACCGAGTGCCTCGCAATGACGTAAAATCGGCACTACCAAACCGCGTGGAGACGACACAGCAATGCCAATATCATTGTAGTGATAACGAACAATATCGGTGCCATCAATACTGGCGTTGAGCAGTGGGAAGCGTTGTAATGCGATGCTGCTGGCTTTAACGAAGAACGACATGAAGCCGAGCTTTGCACCATGTTGTTGTTCAAATTCTACTTTGTGCTTCTCTCTCATCTGCATAATTGGTTGCATGTTGACTTCGTTAAAAGTGGTCAACAATGCCGCATTCTGCTGCGATTGAAGTAGCCTTTTTGCGATGGTTTGGCGTAATCGGCTCATCGGCTCGCGAGTTTCTTGGCGCATGCCTATCCGCATACTTGCATTTGGATGTATTGACCCAGTTGGTGCGACCGCATCGGCAATATAATCGCGGACATCTGCTTTGGTTAGCCGACCATCACGACCTGAGCCGACAATCTTATTCGGGTCGATACCGGTTTCGTCAATTAGCCGTCGAACCGCTGGACTCAAAGGCGTGCTTTCGGTTGTGCTGGTCACATCTTCGCCGGTCACGTCCGGTTCACAAGCGGTTTCTGCAGAGGCTGGTGTGCCTGCATCGGCACTTGGCTCGATTTTGGCTAATACCTGTTCGGCGAGTACGGTGGCACCAGCTTGTTCGATAATCTCAGTCAATACGCCATCTTGCGGAGCCGGAATTTCCAGTACGATTTTGTCGGTTTCTACTTCGACCAATACTTCGTCACGACGAACGGTATCGCCAACTTGCTTCGACCATTTAAGCAACAGTGCATCAGAGACGGATTCGGGTAATGTGGGAACTTTAATTTCTACGGACATAATATATTTTGACCTAGTTTGTGTTATTCATCGACAGTAAGCGCATCATTCACAACTTGTTGTTGTTGTTTGACGTGGAGTTTATAGTAGCCAACGGCAGGCGACGGTGAACCCTCTCGACCAACATAATGCAAACGCTGATTATCGGCGAGTATCTTACCCAAATAAGAACTTATTTGATACCAACAACCCTGATTCTTTGGCTCTTCCTGACACCATACCACCTGCTCAACGTGAGCGTATCGTGCAATTTCGGCACGCAATTCAGGCGTGGGGAAGGGATGAATTTGTTCGAGTCTAATTACGGCAACATTTTTTTGTTCTCTTTCGCGGCGTGCTTGTAAAATATCGTAGTAAACCTTGCCACAGCAGATAACCAGTTTTTTTATTTCGCCGCTATTCAAGGCATCGATCTCGCCGAGAACGGGATAAAACTGCCCCTCAACCAAATCGCTCGGCGTTGACACCGCCAATTTATGGCGTAGCAAACTCTTTGGTGTCATCACAATCAATGGGCGACGAAAGGAGCGCAACATTTGTCGCCTGAGCATGTGGAATATCTGTGCGGGTGTAGTCGGCACACAAACCTGCATATTGTGTTCCGCACAAAGTTGTAAAAATCGCTCGATCCGCGCCGATGAGTGTTCTGGCCCTTGCCCCTCCATGCCGTGAGGCAGAAACAGCACCAAACTGCAAATTCGCATCCACTTTGCCTGCCCACTACTGATGAACTGGTCAATAACTACCTGCGCTCCATTGACAAAATCACCAAATTGTGCTTCCCAGATTACCAGTGTGCGTGGCTCGGTGGTCGAGTAACCAAACTCAAACCCCAAGACCGCTTCTTCGGACAGCAGGGAATTGATAATCAAAAAATCGCTCGGTGAATTGGTAACATACTGTAATGGGATATGAATCCGTGCCTGCGATTGATCGTGCAAGGTGGCATGACGGTGGGAAAACGTGCCACGACCGGCATCCTGCCCCGACAGGCGCACCTGATAATGTTGATCCAGCAATGTGGCGTATGCCAAAAGCTCGGCACAGCCCCAATCCATGTCTTTTTCGCCGCGTGTCATTGCCACACGGTCTTCAAGTACGTTTTGAACGCGCTGATGAGCCACAAAATCATCTGGCAATTCAGCCAACGTATGTGCCAGCCGAATCAATTTGTCATGGGCAACCCGAGTATCAACCGGTTCGCGCCAGTCATCGCCGAGGTAGGGCGTCCAATCGAGGGCAACCGACCCCTTGTTGGGGTCGATTACTTGCCCAGCAACAACATGCCCTTGATCGAGCAGGTTTCGGTATTGTTCAGCCATTTGTTGTGCTTGTTGCTCATTGATGACGCTCATGGTAATCAGTTTTTCAGCATAAATCTGGCGTGGCGTTTTGTGTTGGCGGATTTTGCTATACATTATCGGTTGGGTGATGGCAGGCTCATCGGCTTCGTTATGACCATGTCGCCGATAGCAAACGATGTCCAAGACCACATCGCCGCCGAATTTCATGCGGTATTCCAGCGCCAAGCGGGTGGCATAAATGATGGCATCAGCATCATCGCCATTGATATGGAAAATCGGCGCCTGTACCAATTTTGCGACTTCTGTGCAATATAGCGTTGAGCGGGCATCCAATGTGTTGGTGGTAAATCCAATTTGGTTGTTGATGATGATATGCACGGTTCCGCCGGTGGAAAACCCGCGCGTACGCGCCATGTTTAAGGTCTCCATGACCACGCCTTGCCCAGCAAATGCGGCATCGCCGTGAATGAGCACTGGAATGACCTGTTTTCTGGCACTGTCATTGCGCCGCTCCTGTCGTGCACGCACCGAGCCTTCTACTACTGGGCTAATAATTTCGAGATGCGATGGGTTGAACGACAACGCCACATGCACGATGCCGCCGGGGGTTTGAATATCGGATGACGCACCTTGATGGTATTTCACGTCTCCTGTCTTGGTATCGGCATTTTCTGTTTCATATTCGCCATCGAATTCACTAAACAAATCTTTCGGGGCTTTGCCCAGAATATTCACTAACACATTCAACCGGCCGCGGTGTGCCATGCCGATAACGATTTCTTTCACGCCCTGTGTTCCAAATTGTTGAATCAGGTCGGATAGCATCGGTATTAGTGCGTCACCGCCTTCGAGGGAAAACCGCTTTTGACCAACATAGCGGGTATGGAGATATTTCTCCAGTCCTTCGGCGGCGGTCAACTTGTCCAGCAACTCAATACGCTCGGCATCGGGCAAAAGTTTTCGAATGGGCACGGACTCCGCCTGTTCTATTAACCAAGCCCTTTGGTCGATGTCAGTCAGATAACGAATTTCATAGCCGATGGGGCCACAATATACCTGATGCAAATAGTCAAGAATTTGGCGTAAAGTTTTACGTCTGCCGTCAGCCATATCACCGACATCAAACTCGGTATCCATGTCCTCATCGTTCAGTCCGTATTGCTGAGGCCGCGCTTCATTGGCATTGCCACGCTGCATGAATCCGATAGGGTCAACATCGGCGAGCAAGTGCCCGAGTGCGCGAAACGCCATAATCAACTTTTGAACATTCGCTTGTTTATGTGCCAAACTTTCAAACCAAGTGAGCGAGCCCGATTCGCCCACAATGGGTTCTGTGGTCCCGGGCAATATATCGAGTGGCACAATATCGGATAATGAATCAAAAACAGATTTCCAGCGTTTTGCCACATCATCAATAGAATCATCCTCTCGACCGCTCGTTTCTTGGTGGACGGATTCCAGATACGCTCGGTTGGTAGCACTTAAAAACCCAAGATCGGTTGCGTTTTTTGTATCATCTGGCTTCATAATTCTGGTTTTATAATGACGAGAATAATTTTCTTGTCGGTGGTGATACCTCATTTATAAGACTATGGTATCTATTAACTGTCTTTTCTGCACTTTATCATATTCAGGACGGTGTTCGGTCTTCATTTCTTGTCTAATGCCCGAACACTATTGTCTCCAAATCACTATACTATTCAGCTTCATAATTCTGTTTATTACTGCTTGCCCGTCAACCATGCCCTCCCAGATGCGGGGGATTTAGTTGGTTTTGCAAATATATGAAACTTATTTTTATGCACGAAGTGTCCACTGTTATTAGGTTTGAGGCTATGTTGGGAGGGTTGTCGTCTTGAGTCCATTGTGCAAATAAATGATTAGTGTTAGAGCGAATTTAAGTGTACATGTTTATTATGCACATGAGATGTACTGGCAAATAATTGCTCCTCTTATTATTTGCACTTTCGCCGTCCATAGCGGTCGTATGCCTGTTTTGTGCTTAATCCGAAGCAGCAAGATAGAATATTCTTACGTTCAACAAGGATGTTGATGGCTCAGCGGTTATAAACCCATTCTAAAACGGCGTCCTGAATGGCATTACCGTTGGAAAAATTCACCTTTTTTGATTCAATCATCATGGCAACCGTGTAATGTTTGTTGTTGCGAGCGTTGACAAAGCCTGCCATGCTACGAACCCCGTTTATTAGTCCAGTCTTGATGCGTGCTCTAGCTGACAGCGCACTATCGGTTAATCTTTTTTTCATTGTGCCATCCAGTGCTGCCAAAGCAAATGACGATAGGAATTCGGCATGGTAATTGCTGCGCCAACCATGTTGTAGCAAAGTGCTCAGGTTGTCTGTGGTGATGCGACTTTTTCTGGACAATCCAGCACCGTTGTCGATAATCAATCTGGGCATGTTGCCAACATTCTCCGATAGCCAGTTCTTTATTGCAATACGTCCGCCTGCTTGCGTTGCCGGATGCTGGTGTTGTGCGGCAATGCTCAGCAATAATTGCTGTGCCATAACGTTGTTGCTGTACTTGTTGATGCTGGTGATAATGTCCGCCAGAGGAAGCGAGGGATAATTGACGATAACACTGGAATTAGGTGGCGTATCCGCTATGCGATAATCGCCGTCAAATACTCCGCCACTAACGCCCCAGAGATATTTGAACAACCGATAGGCGTATTCGTGGTTGGGCAATAACGCCCGCGTAATGGTATGTCGACCGCAGGCACTGCGATACTTGCCGTTGAATCGGGCAATCATTTTACGTCCTTTTTTATGCAGCGCATAGGTCCAGCCGCGATTACGAATAAGGCATTTGCCACTTTGTGGTTTTAGATTATTTTCCACTACAATATCGCTCAGTGGCGGATCCGCAAAAACGATGATGCGATTTGCCACCGGGTGAATAACGAAGTGTGTTGCAGAAAAATTAACCAGCGTAGCATCCGGCTCGACATTGTAAGCACGTAATGGTCGACCATCGAATTGTGCACGGTTGTGATTGGTAACCTCAAACAAAGAATTATCAATCACCAGATCGCCAGTAATGGTATGGATGCCGTGTTGCCGTATGAGCAATAGCTGATGTAAAAATCGTTCCACCGTAATAAACGGGTCGCCACCCCCTTGCAATACCAGATTACCTTTTAATACGCCATCGTGAATGCTACCGTCAGCCCAATATCGCGTATTCCATTGGTAGGTTGGGCCAAGAATCTCGAGTGCCGACAGCGTGGTTAGCAACTTGATTACCGATGCTGGATTCCGTGACACATGGCTATTAAGACTGATTAGCGGGTCTTGCGATGCCGCTTCCTGAACATCCAGACTAACTGCGCTTAACGGAATGTCATGCTTTTTTAACAGCAGAACAATACTATCGGGTAGCTGTTGTGCGCTGAGCAGAGCAGGCAACAGTGCCGTCAAACAAAAAAAGATGACGCACAAAAATCGTGTAATAAAAATATCTAGGTAATTATGGCGACAGTCCATTCGTTGTTTTTTCAGTAATGATATAATCGGGTGATAAGCATTCTATATCAGCACATGAGTAAAAAGAAAAATATTTACAAAATTCAGTTTCACAATCACGGGAAATTGTATGAGCTATATGCCAGAGAAGTTACCCAAAGTAGCCTGTATGCTTTTATCGAAGTTGCGGATATTATTTTTGGTGAGAAATCACAGCTTGTGGTTGATCCGGCAGAAGAACGCTTAAAGCAAGAGTTCATTTCAGTTAAACGCACCTATATCCCTCTGCATGCAGTGGTCAGGATTGATGAGGTTGATAAGGAGGGCACCAATAAAATTATCGCTAGCTCGGACGCAAATAGCAACATCGCCACCTTTCCCATGCCACCGCTACACCCTAAAAACTAGCAGAAGCGGTGGTATCGAGACTGTGCAAAAATCCAATATTTGTCTTTCCTAGCCCCCCTTGTCCCTCATCAGGGGGGAATTGAGTGACAAGTCTCCCTGACAAGGGGGATTTAGGGGGGGGGGGCTTGCACAGTCTCCTTAACCGCGCCAACCATCTTGTTTATCCATGTAAATGCTCTTCGGCGGACAATGGACGGTGAATTGATAATTGAAAATGACGGCTAGGTTTTGAAAGTGGAAGTCTCCGAAGTGTGGGTTGGTATCGCCCGTGGACACGATAACCATAGCGTTGACCAAATTTGCAACCATGCCAATAAGCATGCTAAATAGCATCCTAATTGAGCAACACCCAGCGAGTCAGAATCATTTTGTATCATGGACGAAAAATGATTGTGGGTGTCCATGATTATTTGATGATTATTTGTTAGCGGAGGAAAAAGCCGAACAGTGCAATCATCACCCCTGCACTACCGATTGTTAAGCCAACCATCCACTTGATTAGGTGTGCTGCGGTGTTGGCAATTTCTACTTTAAGTGCGGACTCGGTGTTGACAATGTTTGCGTTAGTTTTGGCAATTTCTGCGTTAGTTTTGGCAATTTCTGCTCTAAGTACGGACTCGGTGTTGGCAATTTCTATTTTAAGTGCGGACTCGGTTTTGACAATTTCTGCGTTAGTTTTGGCAATTTCTACTTTAAGTGCTGCCTCGGTGTTGGCAATTTCTACGTTAGTTTTGGCAATTTCTGCTCTAAGTGCGGCCTCGGTACTGGCAATTTCTGCTCTAAGTGCGGCCTCGGTACTGGCAATGTCTGCTTTAAGTGCGGCCTCGGTGTTGGCTAATTCGGTTTTGGTGGCGAGGTTGGCGTTGAGTAGATCAGCTTGAGATTCGGCAAGTGCTTCGGCTTGTCGTACAGGCATACCGACCTCCGTCATACGTTTGACGAAATGGTGTGTATCAAAAGCGAGCGCATCAGAAGCCATACTTGGACTTTAATACAGACGCTGTTGTTTGTCCACTGGAAATTGACGCTGGTAATTGAAAATTGAGAATGACGGCTAGGTTTTGATAAGAATATTTATTTTACTGGATTCCTGCTTTCGAGGCTTTGCAAAAAACCAATATTCGTCGTTCCTAACCCCCCTTATCAGGGGGGAATTGAGTGACAAGTCCCCCTGACAAGGGGGATTTAGGGAGTTGGGTTCTCCACATGGCATGCCTATCGAGGGTTTCTTGCACAGTCTCGAAAGCAGGCACCCAGCATTTGTGCGAATTAAAAAGCCAACTAATGCTCGCCACCTGCTTTGAAGTTAAATACCGCCCCAGAGCGAATCCCTGATGGCCATCTGGAGGTGATGGTTTTAAGTTTGGTATAGAAGCGTACACCTTCGGGTCCGTGAATGGCATGATCGCCGAAAAGTGATCGTTTCCAGCCACCAAAACTATGGAATGCCAGTGGCACCGGAATTGGAACATTGATGCCGACCATGCCGATTTGAATACGCTGACTAAAATCGCGTGCCGCATCGCCATCGCGGGTAAAAATAGCACAACCGTTGCCGTATTCATGCTGGTTAATCATCTCCACCGCTTGTTCATAGTTTTCTACCCGCACAATACTGAGCACCGGGCCAAAAATTTCATCGCTGTAAATGCTCATATCGGGTTTAACATGGTCAAAAACGGTTGCCCCGACAAAACAACCCTGTTCATAATCATTCACGACCAAACCTCGACCATCGCGTACCAATGTTGCTCCTGCCTCCAAACCGGCTTCGATGTAGCCCTCAATACGCACTTTGGCATCGGGATTGATGACCGGACCCATTTCAGCATCAGCATCGGTATAGGGGCCGACTTTAAGTGCGTCCAGTTTGGGAATCAGTTGTGCAATCAAGGCATCTGCGGGCGCATCACCGACCGACACCACCACCGAAATTGCCATACAACGCTCACCCGCAGAGCCATAAGCCGCCCCCATCACCGCATCGGTAACCTGATCCATATCCGCATCAGGCAACACCAACATGTGGTTTTTCGCACCACAAAGTGCCTGCACACGTTTATTATGCGTGCTACCCGTATGATAAATATATTCACCGATTGAAGTCGAGCCAACAAAACTCACCGCCTGTACGCGCGCATCGGTTAGCAACGTATCGACCGCCTCCTTGTCGCCATTGACGACATTAAGCACGCCATCAGGCAGTCCCGCTTGCCGCATCAATTCACCGAGCAATAACGGGCAGGACGGGTCGCGCTCCGAAGGTTTAAGCACAAACGTATTGCCACAGGCAATCGCTATCGGAAACATCCACATTGGCACCATAGCAGGAAAGTTAAATGGGGTAATGCCAGCACACACGCCGAGTGGCTGACGGATATTCCATGAATCCACGCCATTTGCAACATTTGCCGAATATTCCCCCTTGAGCATCTGCGCAATGCCACAGGCAAACTCAACCACCTCTAAACCGCGCGTGATCGACCCTTTGGCATCATCCAGCGTCTTGCCATGTTCGGATGAAACTGCTTCGGCAAGTGCGTCCATATTCGCTTTAATCAAATCTCGAAAGGCAAACATCACCTGAGTGCGGCGCCCCGCCGGCACCATCGCCCACCCGGCAAAGGCATCTTGGGCAACATCAATCGCCTGCTTGACTTCAGCATGGCTTGCCAGCGGAGTCTGTTTGACCACAACACCGAGCGCCGGATTATAGACATCACCAAATCGCCCACTCTGCCCGGCCATTTTTTGACCATTGACAAAATGATGCAGTTGTTCAGTTTCATTTAACTTGTGTTTCATGGTGTTTGCCTGTTGATAATAGTGGGTGAGATGAAAGATACCCGAATACGGGATGCCATCACGGATAAAGCAAGATTCATAAACTTTTCGCCGCCGCACTCAAGTGACGCAACTTTGCCATAGCACGCTCTCTGTCGAGCAGTCCTAGACCGCAATCTGGAGCGGCGATTAAACGATTGCTATCGATATGTTGCAATGCCGCTTGTAGGCGTTGGCGAATTTCTTCTATTGACTCCACTCGGCTTTTGGCGATGGCGACCACGCCAAATATTACGCTAGTCTTTTTGAAATGTTCGAGGAGCGACAGATTGTTGTGTCTGTGAGCGTCCTCTAAAGAAATGGCGTTAATAGTGGAATCCTCGATCGCATCGGCAAGCTGGAAATATGAATTGCGGTCGGCTTTCGGATAATCAGAACGATCTAACCTATCCGGATAGCCACAACACATGTGTACTGTCCGCATCACATGGTCAGGACAGCCGTGAAATGCCTTTTCCAGATTTTCAAAACCAAAGTCGAGAGCGTTTTGTGGATTGCGAGCGAATACCGGTTCATCAATTTGAATATGTTGACATCCCGCATCTGCCAAAGCCAGAATCTCGACATTCAGGGCAGCCGCTAAATCCGCACCTAGCTTTTTAGGATTGTTATAATAGCGGTCTGAATTGGTATCGCTAATGGTCATCGGCCCGGGCATGGTAATTTTCAGCGGTTTGTCGGTGTATTTTTGTGCAGTTTTCCAATCTTTGACGATGTATTGTTGCTTGACCGAACGCTGCCAATGATGGACGGCAACTTGGCAGAATAGGTGCCGCCACGCACTACTTTTTCGGTCAGATTGACGAAATCGAAGCCGTGCAAATGCCGACAATGATAATGAATATAGTTTTCTCGCATAATTTCCCCATCAGTCGGAATGTCAATTCCGCATTCCACTTGCTCGGTAACGGCTTGCTCGATGCCTTTCTCAAGAATCGCTGGTGCATCTGTACCCAACGCCTGCATTGCGTTTAGCCATTGTTGGGTTGGTTCGGCAGTATCGGGACCAGCCGAGTGGTTGAACCAGTCAGGTAACATGACATAATCGGGTTTTGGGTAAGATCCAAGACAGGTTGTTAATAAATTTATTGCACTCATGTGGTATGGTGGAAGGATTAGATAAAGTTATTCGAACTGTATAATTGCCAGAAGTGTGATTGCTGGGCGTTATTAACGTGTCTATTCAGTCGATCCTACAGTCAATCAGTGTATCAGAAGCAGGACAGATTTCAATGACCATAAGCCCATGTTAGCCAAAGCAATGTCCCCATTAACGGTGTTGAAAATTGAAAATGATGGCTAAGTTTTGCAAGCGGAATTTCCGGAAGTGCGGCTTTAGAAATGGCTCTTCTGGCAACCTATGGGTATAGATTAAGTTTTCCACAATGAAACAGAATTGAAACGCGATAGTTTTCGAAGTTTCTAAATTCTCTGGCAGCCGATTTTATGGACTGAATCTTTGAATTAAATCCTTCTGCGGTTGCATTGATGATGCGATGTTTCAAGTAGGTCGTTATGTTATCGAGATGGTTTTTTAGCATCTTGGCGACTGATATGACCGGCTTTAGACGTGAATGTGTCGCCCACCAGTACCCTTTCTTAAAGAACGCTTGGGCTAGTTTATCATCCCAGTAACTCCACAGCTCAAGCAGCGTCTCTTTGATTGCCCAAGCTCGGGTGACCTTCAACCCTTTTAATTGAAGCGCGTAAAAAGTGTCTTTATCTCTCTGATTCCATTTGTCTGGATTGCGTAACCATGTATAGCGAGACCCGACCAAATCATCGATACCAGCGGCTCTTAATGTTTCATTTTCTTTACGCCTGACTTCGTCAACCATGTTTGTAAGATAGCTGACGATATGAAACTTGTCGTGAACAATGGCGACGTTCGGTAAAGTTGTTCCAGCTACCGTCATAAAGGGAACCCACATATCCACGGCAACCGCCGCTATTTCATTGCGTCTTTGCTCGGGAAGCATGGATAACAATGTGGTTGCCGATTCCGTCGTTCTATCTGCCATGACATCAAGCACTCTGGACGCATTCAAATCGTACAGCAAGCTGACATAAGATTGCCCCTTGCGGAAACTTTTTTCATCGATGCCAATGTTTCACTTCCTCAACAGAGACTGTGCAAAAAACCAACATTCGTCGTTCCTGCGAAAGCAGGAACCCAGTAAAACAGGCGAACCCGCAAGGGTTTCCGCATGTAACGCATGCCTAGCGAGGGTTTCTTGCACAGTCTCAACAGAGCGTCTGTCCATCCCCCTTTTCACCGCTCGGGATTGAATATGATGCACCTCATCCCACGACAAGCCAAGTAGGTTTGCGGCTTGTGTTTTGTTGCTGCAAGCCGACAGCACATCAATAGCAAATCAAATAAATGCGTAAAGCGTGCTTGCGTATCTGCCATAAGTACTTTCAGGCTTTTGATTCCATGCTCTTTACAATGAATACGCGGAGCCTGAGCGACCAAGCGCGTCTTGAATTGCATCGTATCAATGTCGCCATGTGCGTTGCTCACGGTGGTCGTAAACCGAACAAAGGGCATTGCAGGTATTACACGCTCCTTTTGTTCCCTTTGGTCAATCTATCTGGATGGTCATTGATTTGTCGGTCAAATTTGGCGTAATAGCCGTGATTCGTACCGTGATTCACCATGGGTCGCTAAGCCCAAAAGCTGCGTAAACAATGCGGTATCTTTCATTTGAATATCTCCGTAAAAAAATATACTTGCACCCTATTTTTGAGTACTGTTTGGCTTTGCCCATAGGAAAATCAGGAGAACCCCTTTTTTTATCAGGAGGGGATTGAGTGACAAGGACCCTGGACAAGAGGGATTTAGGGGGGTGGGAGGGTTTTCCGCCGGTGACGCGATCCAGCGAGGGTTTTTTGCACAGTCTCAATAGCTGGTGAATTGAAAATTGAGAATTGAAATGGGCTTATCGGTTAATTCAAAATCAGTTCAATTTTAAGAAAATAAAATGTTTAATAACAATGACTTAAATATTCACAACAAGCTAAAAACGCCATTTTCCGACAAGCCCAGCATGTTAACGAGGGTCTTTTTTGTTGGTAGTCAGGTATTTCGCAATCCTGCCAATGGTGAGTCCTTGTACAACAATGGAAAAAATCACGATGGTGTACGTCATAATCAGAAAAATATCGCGCTCAGCACCGCTTGGCAAGGTCAATGCCAGGGCCACGGAAATACCCCCGCGCAATCCACCCCAAACCAGTATTTTTATAACATGTGCACTGTAACGCCAAGCGGTCAGCGTCTGTAGCATCTTGATGGGGATACCCACACTGGCTAGTCTGGCCAGTAGAATCAGTGGAATCGCCAATAGTCCGGCGAGTAAGTAACCCCATTTGAACTGCAAAGCCAGCACCTCCAGCCCGATTAGGACGAACAAAACCACGTTCAAAATTCCATCTAGCAACTCCCAGAAGTCATCTAATCGTTGTCGGGTAATCATGGACATGGCATGAGTGCGAGCTTGATTGCCAATCAACAACCCAGCGACCACCACAGTAATGGGCCCGGAAGTGTGCATTTCATGTGCCAGCGTATAGCCTCCCATAACCAGTGCCAGCGTGATTAAAATTTCGACCTGATAGTTATCAACGCTTTTTAATAGGTAGAAAGCAACACCACCTAGCAACAGACCAAATATGATGCCACCCAATGCCTCTTTGGCAAATGTGATGGCGATTTGGGTCGCTGACACCTGTTCTGGTTGTAGTACGACACCTAAAATCACCACAAAAACTACCACTCCCACACCGTCATTAAACAAGGACTCGCCGGCGATTTTAGTTTCTAGGCTTTTAGCAATGCCAGCGCTTTTTAAGGTTGACATCACGGCGATAGGGTCGGTCGGTGAAATGAGTGCGCCGAACAATAGACAATATATAAAGGGCACATCGAAGCCAAGCATAATCAATAAAATAAATATGATGAAACCGATTATAAAAGTAGATAGTAATACGCCGAGCGTGGCCAATACGCCGATAGTCCATTTCATATCCACAAGGTCTTTGGCACTCACATGCAAAGCCGCCGCAAACAGCAGAAAACTCAACATGCCCTCCATCAATGCCTTGTTAAAGTCGATGCCAGACAACATGTTTTCCGCAAAGTGATGGATATCGATAATACCGAACGCACCTAGTAGCAGAGCGACAAACGAAATCATGAGCGTAATCAGCATGACCCCAATGGTGGTGGGCAGACCGATAAAGCGAAAATTGAGATAGGAAAATACTGCCGAGAGGGTCAGGATAATCGATATCAGGTCAATTAGGTTCATTGTTTATGTTTAGTTTTAGCAAAGAAAAATCCGTCAACCCAAAAGCAAAGATGCTTGGCAGTGTGTAGCATACATGAGGATTTGCATCAATATAGAAAAGGTTGGGACTAACACAATTGAGACTGTGCAAGAAACCCTCGATAGGTCGCGTTACTGGCGGAAAACCCTTGCGGGTTTGAGTGTTTTACTAGGTTCCTGCTTTCGCAGGAACGACGAGTGTTGGATTTTTGCACAGCCGCAATTGCGGAAAGACCGTTAGAGATGCTTATAGTCTGTATCTGCAGCATGTTATAAGGTTTTTGCTCATATTGCTTGGCTTTATTTGTTATAGCGCAAGGGTGTTTTGTGTTTCGAACAGAACAAGCAATGTGAGACCTTTGCATAAATCCACCCAATACTCGTTCGCAGATGCCCTTTTAATTGCGCATAAATCATTGTCCAAACTAGATGATGTGCATGAAATTATCGATTGGAAACAGATCGAAACCACGCTCAGCCATCTTTATGCCAGCAAGCGCGGTGTGCCGGCACTTGTGCCCTTTGGTATACCCACCTTTGATCATGTTTAAGATACTGATTTTACAGGCGTGGTATAACTTAGTAAAATAGCCAAACCTGCAAGGGTTTCCCACCAGTGACGCGACCTAGCGAGGGTTTTTTGCACAGTCTCATGAGATGGAATTCTGTTTTCTAGCAAGGAAAAAGTGCGCGGAATGAGGGAGTTTATACTTATAAATGACCGATTGAGACAGCTTTCGATACCGCTATCAAGGAATCAATCCGACATAAACTGTTTAGTGGATTTGTGCTAATTGCGGTTTTTGTTTTCCCACGCAAACTGGACTTCAACCTTGCCGTCTGGCAGTCGTTTTTCGCTACTATCAATCACACCACCACAAAACGGACGCTAAGGAATAGAAACCGCCCACTATATGTCGAGACCGTTATCTGTGTCCGGTCCACGCTTCCACTCCTCTTTGCCCGGTTCTTTGTAGGTGCGGTCTCCGTTCGAGTGGTGGTAGTGCTTGGCGGATTTGAGTACCTTTTTTGTTGCTATAATCGCCCCTTGAAGGGAAATTGTTGCCCGCACAGAAAGGTGGTTGGCAAACGGACGCAAATCGCCCGCATCCGCTTCCTCAAGCACATCAATGTAAGCACCTTTTTCATCCGCCTTAATCACCGGCGGAAACTCCCCGCGCCGAATGTAGGCATACGCCATCAGCAAACGTGCAGTGCGTCCATTGCCGTCCTGAAACGGGTGAATTTGAATATAACGATGATGTAACCACGCCGCTTCGACTTCGGTGGCATAGTTTTGCTCATATATCTTGGCGTACATGTCAAGCAATCTATCCAGCTCCGAACGCACATGTTCTGGCGGACAATACTCATACACCGAGCCATCATCTTGACGTGGGTTATTCGGTCGCAGCTTGTAGTCCCCTTTACGCAGTGGAATAGCAACACGCCCACCGTCCGGACCTCTGCCTGTTGCAGAGGCTTGGTGTCGGGTCAGAATCTGATGCCATTCCTTGAACGCCGTATGTGATAATGGGCGACGTTGCGCGACCGTATCAAACACCATTTCCAATGCGGTTTTCTGATCTTGTAGCAACCCTGTCAGGCTGTCATCCTCGACTTCAGGTGCTGACATGCTGTGCGGTAATCGGACACTTTCCAGCCCTTCAGTGATGAGTTGCTCGGTAATCCCTCTGGGAATCGCATACAATCTCTCAACCTGTCCGTTCTCAATAGCAAACCGTCTTTGACGTTCCTCCGACCAGATATCCATGATTTTTTTGTCCAGCGTTGTGCTTTCAAGCTGCGGTCGCAGTTTGTGCCATTGCGACAAGGCTTCTTCATAGTCCGCACTTCGCCATTTATCCGCGCCTGCCGGCATATCTTCGATAGGTGACCAACGTTTTCCCATTTTGGATTCTCCGAATTAAATTAGAATTAAGATTGATAACAAGGATATTACGCTATTTTGTGATGTTTTCGCAAAAATAGGGCTCTTATTTACCGTATGCCAAACGGCGAATTCAACCCATAAGTGCAACACTCGGGTTTATATTATGGCTTGTCGGAAAATAGCGTTTTTAGCTTGTTTTGAATATTTAAGTCATTGTTATTAAACATTTTATTTTCTTAAAATTGGACTGATTTTGAATTAACCGACAAGCCCATGAGGTAAATGTGGTATCTTTCGTGTTCAGTCAAATGGGTATATCTCGTCATGTTTTACTCCTTTTTTCTGTGCAGTTAAAAGAGTACGAGTGTACCCTTTGGCGGACTTAGGAGTGTTGCACTTATTATGTGAATTCAAGAGTATAAACTCCCTCATTCCGCACACATTTTCCTGTGCTAGCAAACAAAATTACGGTTTGTGCAAAGGTCTCTATGTATAATTTTGCTTATTCATGTACTCAATGTGGTATCTTTCGTGCAGTCAAATGGGTATTTCGTCATGTTTACTCCTTATTTTTCATGTAGTTAAAAGAGTACGAGTGCCCCTTGGCGGACTTAAGAGGTGTTGCACTTAGTTATGTGAATTCAAGAGGGCTTGTCCCTATCTCATAATTCGGTATGTCTTCGGTATTAACCCACAAAAATATGAGGAATAAAAATGTCAGACAACAAAACTTATCCGATAACCCCCAGCATTGCTGAAAATGCACATATTACCCGTCAACAATATGCGGAAATGTATCAGCATTCGGTAGATGCCCCAGCCGAATTTTGGGCACAACAAGCTAATGAATTTGTCAGTTGGTACAAACCTTGGGATAAGGTGATGTCGGTGGATTTTCATCAGGCGGAGATAAAATGGTTTGAGGGTGCCGAGCTGAATGTTTGCTATAACTGCGTTGACCGGCATCTCGCCGAGCGTGGCGATCAGGTTGCGATAATATGGGAAGGCGATGACCCTAATGTTGACCGGTCAATTACCTATAACGAGCTCTTTGAGTTGGTCAGCAAGTTTGCCAACGTACTCAAATCGCGTGGGGTGAAAAAAGGCGACCGTGTGTCCATTTATATGCCGATGATTCCAGAGGCGGCTGTGGCGATGCTCGCCTGTACCCGTATCGGTGCGGTTCATTCCATCGTCTTTGGTGGATTTTCCCCCGATGCGTTGCGTGACCGTATATTGGATTCTGATTGTCAGGTGGTTATTACCGCCGATGAAGGTCCACGCGGGGGTAAAAACGTAGCACTCAAAGAAAATGTCGAACAGGCGTTGGAGAGTTGCCCGAATGTACACACTACCATTATCGTACAACGAACCGGTAATCCAGTGACGGGGAATGTGCAGCGCGATGTTTGGTATCACGATGCCATGGCCGAGGCTTCCATTGACTGCCCACCAGAACGTATGGACGCAGAAGACCCGTTATTCATTCTCTATACATCAGGCTCTACCGGTCGCCCTAAAGGCGTATTGCATACTACCGGCGGCTATCTACTCTATACGGCTATGACGCATAAATATGTCTTTGATTATCAGGACGGGGATATTTATTGGTGTACTGCTGATGTCGGTTGGGTGACTGGACATTCCTATATTGTTTATGGTCCGTTAGCAAATGGTGCGATTACCATGATGTTTGAGGGTATTCCGACCTGGCCCGATGCTGGGCGATTTTGGCAGATTGTTGATAAGCATAAGGTCAATATTTTTTACACTGCCCCGACCGCATTGCGGGCTCTGATGGGACAGGGCAATGATTTTGTCCGACAGAGCCGCCGCCGTAGTTTAAGGGTGTTAGGTAGCGTCGGGGAGCCAATAAATCCTGAAGCATGGGAGTGGTATTACCATGTGGTCGGGGATAGTCGTTGCCCGATAGTGGATACTTGGTGGCAAACCGAGACCGGTGGCATTATGATTACGCCGTTGCCGGGGGCTATCGACCTCAAGCCGGGTTCGGCAACACTGCCGTTCTTCGGAGTGCAACCAGCATTGATGGATGCAGATGGCAATGAGCTTGATGGTGCCGTTTCGGGGAATCTGGTAATTAAACAATCGTGGCCCGGGCAGATGCGCACCATCTACGGTGATCACGCTCGGTTTATCGATACTTATTTCAAGACCTATGCGGGATGCTATACCACCGGAGACGGTGCGCGGCGCGATGAGGACGGCTATTATTGGATCACTGGACGGGTTGACGATGTTATCAATGTATCTGGGCACCGCATGGGCACCGCTGAAGTAGAAAGCGCGTTGGTGCTGCATGAAAAAGTGGCTGAAGCTGCGGTAGTCGGTTATCCCCATGCCATCAAAGGGCAGGGGATTTATGCCTACGTTACCTTGATGACGGGCACTGAAACGAGCGATACGTTGCATGAACAACTGCTTGAACTGGTAAAAAAAGAAATCGGTGCAATCGCCAAACCCGATGTCATTCAGTGGGCACCCGGATTACCCAAGACACGTTCAGGCAAGATTATGCGCCGTATATTAAGAAAAATTGCTGCCAATGAACTGGACAATCTCGGCGACACCAGCACATTAGCAGACCCAGCAGTCGTGCAGGAGCTGATTAAAAATCGTACTTCTGCCAATCCGTGATGCAGTTTGAGCAAACCAAAGGTGCGTTCAACCACATAGCGGACACTGCTATACATTTTATTCAGTGCTTTTTGTTGCTCCGTTAATGGCGTGTTGCGATAAGCTCGGTGCAGGATTCTATTGTTTTCTTTACCCAGTTTCTCGTCATTGTCTTTGTTGGCACTTGTGCCCTGTGGGTATAGGCACTGTCTGCGTAAACTTGTCCGTGCCTATCGCCTAACAGATGTTCAAACTCCCCAAAATCATGCAATGAATCATGCACATTGCCAGGCGTATAGGTCATTTTCTTGATAACCATATTCATCGGTATTGGCGTGCAGCTTAAATCCGTAGGTACTTTTACGCCTGCCATCGGATGCCGTTTTCACGTTCCATGCCGCTTCTGGTTCTTGGGTATTGTGCCTTGTTTGTTCTTTTTAGAACGGCATTGCTTCGCCTCAATCACATCGATAATATTGACCGAGTCTGTGGCAACAATAAGACTGTTTTTAGCGAGATGATGATTGATCTGTACCAATAAAAAGAATCAAGCAGATTTTCGATGTGTAATAAGTTCCTAAACCGCCAAATAGTGGAATGATCGGGTGCCGCTTCACTGAGACTCAAACCAATAAATCGGCGGAACATTAAATCTCGGCTATCTGTGTCCAATCGATGATTTCATGTGCATCATCTAGTTTGGACAACGACTTATGCTCAATTAAAAGGGCATCTGCGAATGAGTATTGGGCGGTTTGTTTCCAAGACATTTGAGGGTATCCTCAAGGTTTGTTGAATGAACGCTATTTTACCATTTTAAGTGGTGCCACTGGGTGGATTTATGCAAAGGTCTCGATTTATAAATGAAAACTGCTTTCGCCATGCGTTGCGTAATCAAGACCTTCGGCTTCTGATTGTTCATCAACACGCAAGCCAACCAGTTTTCTGATAAGCAAAATAATGAGCCATGAGCCGAGCGCAGTCCAAGCGATGGTGACCACCACACCGATAATCTGAATATTCATTTGTGTGCCAATGTTGACATCAAGCCCGACACCACCTAAAACAGTGGCACTAAATACCGCCGTGAGCAAAGTGCCGATAATGCCACCTACTCCGTGTACTGCAAAGACATCGAGACTATCATCAAAATTTAGCTTAAATTTAATCCAACCCACCGCCAGATAACAGACTATACCGCCGACCAGACCGATAACCACGCCACCAATCGGCCCAACATAGCCCGATGCCGGAGTGATTGAAGCAAGACCAGCGATTAAGCCAGTTACCAGTCCAATCAGGCTGGGCTTTTTATAGCGTATGCTTTCAATGACTACCCACACCAAAGCAGCGGTGGTAGCAGAAATATGAGTTACGAAAATTGCCATAGCGGCACCGCCGTTGGCTGCCAGCATGCTGCCACCGTTGAAGCCATACCAGCCAACCCACAACAAGGAGGCTCCAAGCATCGTTGTACCCGGGCTGTGGGGTGGGGTCGGTTGCTTGTGACTGCGGCGAGGCCCGAGCATCGCCACCATCACCAAAGCGGCCACCGCGGCGGTAACATGCACCACTAGACCGCCGGCGAAATCCATCACGCCGAGGTCTGCGAGGAAACCACCGCCCCAAATCCAATGTGCTACGGGGGCATAGACGATGAGTAGCCAAACCCCACTGAATAGTGCCACATGCACAAACTTGATCCGTTCAACGTAGGCACCGATGATTAACGCAGGGGTAATGATTGCAAAAGTCATCTGGAACAGGCAGAACAATATTTCAGGAATGGTTCCCCACATGGCATCAACCCCGACACCAAGCAGAAACGATTTGCCGAAGCCACCGAACCAAGCATTGGCAGCCCCGCCATCACCGAAGGCGATGCTATAACCGACCGCCAGCCACAATACCGAGGAGACGCAAGCCACCGTGCAACATTGCATCATTACCGATAACACATTGGTAGAGCTCACCAGTCCACCATAGAAGAGTGCAAGTCCGGGTAACGTCATCAATAAAACTAGTGCGGAAGCAGTTAATATCCACGCACTATCGCCACTATCGAGTACATTCTGTGCATACACTTCAGGCGACAATAACCCCAACCCCAACAGACAACCAAATAATCGCCAAAATGACCACGAGCAAAACACCCTAGTGGGCAAAGCATGGATTTGGGCAATGGGTGTTTTTATCAGTTCGATTTTGTGGCGGTAATACATATTATTTACCCCTTTTTAATTAAACGAGACTTTTGCATGATTTACATTAGCCATCAAAGTCTCTTAACTTTTCGTTAAAAATCTATTGTTATCTTGTTAAAACCGACATTTTTGTCTCAAGATAGGAGCAGTTTTAATCGCTACTCTGCCAGCATTTTGAATTATACAGAGGTGCCAATCATTAGTTGTGGGCTTGAAAAAGATCGCAATTATTTATCGGCTCATTGTGCCCACCTATTCAATAGCAGAAATGCTAATTCGCTGAAAGTGTAACACAATTTGTATCTGGGATTAGTGTTGCAGTTGCTACTCCAATCCACACGGTTTAGCAAAGCAAGTGACACTCGAGTCGTTTGGCAATTTCACCGTGCCAACTGAATTCCATGCCGTTATCAAAGGCTCATATTTTAAGTTTTTATTGAATATAACGCCTTAAATCGTCATTGAGTTTGATGTATTCTTGTCCTTATTTGGGCAAAGTGATGGGCTTGTCGGTTAATTCAAAATCAGTCTCATTTTAAAAAAATAATATGTTTAATAACAAGGGCTTAAGTGTTCAAAACAAGCTAAAAACCCCATTTTCCGACAAACCCATTATGTGGATTCAGGTGTTTCTGCCTCGGATTCTGGAACCAAATCCATTTTGTCGATATTTTCTATGTTAGGTGGGATATAATGTTCGTCGCCATCTGGAGGAGACGGTGCAAAAAACGAACATTTGTCATTGCATGCGAAGCATGTCTCGGCGTAGGCGGGGAACAGGAGTCCAGTAAAACACCCAAACCCGCAGGGTTTTCCACATGTAACGCATCCCTAGCGAGGGTTTCTTGCACAGTTTCGTTGGTGTGGCGTTTTGCAGTATCAGCCACTTCCGACAGGCTCTGCGGTACACCTAATCAATTTCTAGCCAAATATCAATATGAACTCAACCAATATCGCCTTCCTGTTTCCCGGACAGGGGGCACAATATCGCGGTATCGGCAAAGATTTATTTGCTGAGTTTCAAATTGTACGCGACACCTATGACGAAGCGAGCGAAGTGCTTGGCTATGACATTGCCAAATTATCTTTCGATGATACGGATGAGCAAATTAACTTGACCCGATTTACCCAGCCCGTATTGCTGACCCATGCTATCGCTTGTTACCGTGTATTTGTCGAGCATACGGATGCAATGTCGCCCACGCTGGTTGCGGGACATAGTTTGGGGGAATACTCGGCACTGGTATGTGCCAATTCGTTGTCCTTCGCGCTTGCTTTACAGTTGGTAAAAAAACGCGGCGAGCTGATGGGCGAATACGGCGAGGGCGAAATGGAAGCATTGATGATTGATTTTGAGTCTGCTGAATCATTGGCTGAACAACACTATTGCGCCATCGCCGCATGCAATTTGCCTGCTCAAAATGTTGTCGGCGGACGCGCTGAAGACTTGGACGCACTGACCTCCACAATGGCAACGCAGTTCCCCGGCAAGCGTAGCGCCCGATTAAAAACTGAAGGTGCATTCCATACCTATTACATGGTCGAAGCCGCACGCCAATTTCGGCAGGTGCTTGAGCAGGCTGATTTCAAACCACCTGAAGTTGCGGTGCTGTCTAATTTTACCGGCGGAGTGCATGATACCGATACCGATTCAATCAAATCACGTCTCTTTCTACAATTATTTAATCCAGTGCTGTGGTATCAAAACCTGCGGAGTGCTGGCAATGCGGGAGTGTCATTGATGATCGAGTTCGGTGGCGGACTTGGAAAAGGCGAGGGTGCAACAGAAAAACGCCCTAATCTCGAGAGTATCGTTAAAAAAGCCTTTCGCGGTGTCGATTCGCCGCCTAGTTACCTATCGGTCATCAACCTTCCAACCCTACAGAAAACACTAATTTCGCTGACCGCTGACAGTGCCTGTTCCAATCAAAACAACGACAAAAATTAGGCAAGAAAAAACGCCTGTCAAAAACTTGAACATTGCTTATTAGCGGAAAGTGCTAACTGATGGACTCTAAAAAAGACCTCTCCGAAAGGGATATTTGCACTAAATTTATTCAACCTGCATTAGAAAAAGCAGGCTGGGATACGCTTACCCAAATTAGAGAAGAAGTGTCTTTTACGGAGGGTCGTATTTACGTTAGAGGCAACTTAACCAGCCGTGGCAAGCAAAAAAGAGCGGATTATATCCTCTATTACAAACCCAATATCCCCATCGCCCTTATAGAAGTTAAAAACAACAAACTCTCCGTTAATGCAGGCATACAACAAGGTTTACATTACGCTAAAATACTGGATATTCCATCTGTTTACAGCAGCAACGGCGATGGCTTTTATGAACATGACCGTACTTGCACTGCTGGTCATATTGAAAAAGAACTCTCACTGGATGAATTTCCATCGCCAGAAGTATTATGGCAACGTTATAAAAAATACAAAAACATAGAAACGCAAGAACAAGCGCGTATTTCATCACAAGATTATTTCTTTGATGGCACAGACAGGAAACCGCGCTATTACCAACAAATAGCCATCAATCGCACAGTTGAAGCCATTGCCAGGGGACAAGGGCGTATATTGCTCACCATGGCAACAGGTACAGGGAAAACCTATGCCGCATTTCAGATTATTCACCGTTTATGGAAAAGCAATACTAAAAAGCGAATTTTATTTTTAGCTGATCGAAATGCCTTGATTGACCAAACAAAACGCGGGGATTTCCGTCATTTTAAGGACAAAATGACCGTCATTAGAAAAAAGCAGATTGACAAATCTTATGAGATTTATCTGGCACTCTATCAAGGCTTGACCAATTACGATGAAGACAACGATGCGTATCGACAATTCAGCCCTGATTTTTTTGATTTAATCCTTATTGATGAGTGTCATCGTGGCAGTGCCGCCGAGGACAGCGCGTGGCGCGAAATTCTCAGCTACTTTGGCAAGGCAAGCCATATTGGTTTAACCGCCACTCCCAAAGAAACAACTAACATATCCAGCAGTGAATACTTTGGTAATCCTCTCTATACCTATTCGCTCAAACAGGGCATACAAGATGGCTTTCTCGCACCTTATAAAGTGTTGCGAGTGGGATTGAATATTGATTTAGAAGGCTGGCGACCCGAGCAGGGTAAAACCGATAAACAAGGCGCGCCGATAGATGACCGCATTTACAACCGCAAAGATTTTGATAAAAACCTGGTGATTGACGAAAGAACAGAAACCGTTGCCAGAAAAGTAACTGAATTTCTAAAAAAGACCAATCGCTTTGATAAAACCATTATATTCTGTGTCGATATTGACCACGCCCAGCGCATGAGAGCCGCCATTGCCAATGAAAACAGCGATCTAATGGCAATCAACAATAAATTCGTCATGCAAATTACCGGTGATAATGAAGAAGGCAAGATGGAGCTGGATAACTTCATCAACCCCGAAGAAAAACACCCCGTCATTGCCACCACTTCAAAACTAATGACCACTGGCGTTGATACACAAACCTGCAAACTCATTGTACTGGATAGCAATATCGGCTCCATGACCGAGTTCAAACAAATCATCGGTCGTGGCACGCGCATCAATGAAGAGTTTGGCAAAACCTTCTTTACCATTATGGATTTTCGTGGTGTTACCGACCTGTTTAGCGACTCCGATTTTGACGGCGATCCCGTTAGAATAAAAGTAATCGGTGAAGACGATGAGATTGAATCGCCTGAAGAAGAAATAAAAAACAATGAGCCTGTCTTTGACGAAGACGGTGAAGCAATTACTTTTGAGACTGAACCACCGTCAATTATTGACGGTGGCGATATTATTGCCGAACACAGCGCAAAATATTATGTGAATGGCGTCAATGTCGCCGTTCTCAATGAGCGCATCCAATACATGGATGGCAATGGTAAACTCATCAATAGCAGCCTAAAAGATTACACTCGCAACAGAGTCCGCGAACAATATCGTTCACTCGATGACTTTATCAATAAATGGAATAGTGCCGATAAAAAACACGCCATTATTAAAGAGCTAACAGAACAAGGTATCGTACTTGAGAATCTAAAAGAAGAGATTGGCAAAGAGATGGATATATTTGACCTCATCTGCCACACCGCCTTTGACCAGCCGCCACTCACCCGATCTGAACGGGTCAAGAACGTCAAAAAAAGGAATTACTTTACCCAATACGGCGAACAAGCTCGCAAAGTATTAGAATCCCTGTTGGATAAATATGCCGATGAAGGCATCGAAAATATCGAAGACATGAAAATACTGCAAGTCAAGCCACTGGATCGGTTTGGCTCACCGGTGGAGATTATAGAATTATTTGGTGGTAAAATGCGGTATTTACAAGCGATTACAGAATTAGAGCAAGAAATTTATAAGGTGGCGTAACAAAAAGATTATGAATGATAATATAGAAATAACGGACAATGATATTGGTAAAGATGACCAAGATATTACCCAGCCCTTTGCCACCAAAGACATAAAAATAACCAATGCCCCCGTATTGTTAGCTTCATTGATTAATAGATTACATGCAGACGAGATAGACCTTAATCCGGATTTCCAAAGACATGCAAATTTATGGACAATTAGCCAAATGAGCAGGTTGATTGAGTCTATCCTTTTAAAATTGCCACTGCCTATTTTTTATTTTGATGTCAGCAATCCAGATAAATGGATTGTTGTTGATGGGTTGCAACGATTATCAACAATAAAGAAGTTTTTTATTGATGAGAGTTTTAAGTTAAAAAACTTAGAATTTCTATATGAAGAATTAAACGGCAAGAATTATGATGATTTAGAGCGAGTGTATAAAAGAACTGTAGATGAAACACAAATTATCACCTACCAAATAGAAGGACAAACGCCTAAAAAAGTTAGATATTCTATTTTTAATCGCATCAATACAGGGGGCTTACCCCTAAAGCCACAAGAAATAAGACAAGCCTTAAATCAAGATGGTAAAGGGGTTAATTTTTTATCTGAAATGGTGGAGGATACAGTTTTTAAAAGAGTGGTCGCTATATCCAACAAAAGAATGGCGGGGCAAGAATTGGTTTTAAGATTTATAGCATTCCAAATTTTGGATGATAAACAGTTTAAAACAATGGGTAATTTCTTGGATTTAGCCATGGAAGAAGTGGATAAAAAAGACCAAGAAGCATTAAACAAACTAAAAGAAAAATTAATCAATGTGCTTGAGTTTTCTGAAAAAGTATTAGGTGAAAATCACAAATTTAGTCGTTCTATTGCAGACAGTAGCAAAAACAAATTAGTTAATTTATCATTATTTGATGTTTTAACAGTTTGTTTTGATGAAATAGGAAATAAAGACCTATTTTTACAAAATAAACATTCTTTTGTCGATAAGTTAAAAAAATTACTATTAGATGAAAACTCTGCTTTTTTTACATCCATCACTAAAGGCACCAGTGGTAGAGCGGCAAAAGAAACGAGATTTAAGACTATCAGAGGGTTGATTAAGGAAACAATATGAAATTAGATAAGATAAAAATTAAGAATTTTAAAATCCTAAAAAATATTGAGCTAGAACTTAGTAACTTAACCTTAATTACTGGGGTTAATAGTAGTGGGAAATCTTCATTTCTCCAGTCATTATTATTATTTAAAGAAAATATTGAAGCCATTCAATTGGAAGGATACTTTAGAAAATACTCAGGTTCGAATCTAAAGCTAAAATTACCAAAAAAAAACATCTCTTTTAACGGAATATATATCAATCTAGGGAATGAAAGTTTGTTGCCTAACCACGAATCATCAAATGATCAAATGATATTTGAAATAAACGCTGGCAAAGATAGACTACATATTGAGATTAATCCACAATTAGAAATAGAACATAAGGAAGATTCTAACTTCGATATATTAAATATTTTTGATGATAATTATTTTAGGTACTTAAACACTGATAGAGAATCCCCGACATTAATTTTTCCGTTTTCAGAAACACACATTAAAAAAGGGTTAATTGGTTTAAAAGGCGAATATACCGCCCATTATTTAGCAGAAAATAGACATCAAAAATTAGAGATTAAAGGATTGCAACACCCTGACAGTCAAACATTACTATTATTAGAAAATACTGATAAGTGGTTAGGTGAAATTAGTAGCGGCATATCTATATCAGCCAATTCAGACAGATCAACACAAAGTGCTAAACTCACTTATCAATACGAATACGGCACCACCACCACCAGTAATTATTCGCCACTTAATGTGGGTTTTGGTTTGACTTATGTTTTACCAGTAATTGTCTTAATTCTAAACTCAAAACCGGGTGACTTAATAATCATTGAAAATCCAGAATCGCACTTACACCCAAAAGGACAATCAAAAATAGCCGAATTATGCGCGATTGCCGCTCATAACGGCGTACAAATTATTATAGAATCGCATAGTGATCATTTGTTAAATGGTTTGCGAGTTGCTACTAAAGATAAAATTATCAAGCCAGAAGAAAGTAAGATTTATTATTTTAGAAAAGTAGATGACCGTTTAGATACCGTTGCTGATGCCATTAATATTGATAAGGATGGCAATTTAGACGACTATCCGCTGGGTTTCTTCGATGAATGGGATAATAATATAGATAAATTATTAGGTTTGTAATAATGGAAATAATGATTAATGAGTTATCTTTATCTGGACAATTTCAAAATAAAGATGAATTTTTAGACAATTTAGAAGCATTACTTCCTAGTATAAAATTGATAGAAGGATTGGGCTTTAGTATTCTAAAAAATTATTTATTTTTTGATTCTGAAATCACATCAAACGAGAAATTAAATGATATTACTCATTTAAAAGACAATAGAGTTAGAAGTTTAAAGTCTCTTTTATTAAGGCTTTCAAACAATCCACCTTATTGGAATGATTCTAAAAAACATAGTTGCGAGAACGATACGTACTCATATAATTCAAAAAATATTTGCGATACGTCATTAGCAGAAGCAAGTCAAAGAGATAAAAAAATCTTATCTTTTAAGCATAACGATTACCAAAATAAAAACCTAACTATCCAAAAAAATAATATCAATATTGACATATTTAACATTAACAACAACAAAATATTTTTAGACAAGCTTTATGAAAATGGAGATATTTTGCCACTGGTTTTTTGTTTGTTTAATTTTAAAGACAGTAATATTTGTTTTGAAAAACTTGATGAAAGATATGGTTTTGATAAATTAGATGAAAATCAAATCAATGAATTTATGAATGCCTTCAATAGATTTTCATTACTGAGTTGGGATGATATTTCTAATTCTGATGGACTTCAATACAAGCCTTATTCTGGGAATTGGTTTGGGCGTAATTACCAAGATAAGAATATACATAAATTTAGAATCACACAAAGATATAGGTGTTTCGGTTACAGGGAAAAAGATACTTTCCATGTTTTAAGATTTGAAATAGATCACACTATTAGTGATAAAGGGTAGTTAATAAAAATGACCGTAGAAGAAAAAATTTTATCAATGGAAATGCTTTGGCAAGATTTATGTAGTCATAGTAATTTCGAATCGCCTGATTGTCATGAGTTTATTCTAACGTCAAGACAAGAGAAAAGAACATCAGGCAATCAACAACCAATGGATTGGTCAGATGCAAAACGACAAATATTAAATGCGATTAAATGAACGTCAAAATACTGCCGATAGCAAATAAAGATTTACTTAATGGTTATCATTTTTATGAGCAGCAAAAAATCGGATTAGGCAGTTATTTTTTAGGTAGTTTATTTTCTGATATTGATTTTTTCTTATTATAGTGGCATTCATCCAATATTTTTCAGCCATTATCATCGCCTGTTATCAAAGCGATTTCCATTTGCTATTTATTACACGATGTAAAAACAGAATATCATTGTTTATGCGGTGTTGGATTGTCGTAAAAACTCAGCATGGATAAAAGGCAGGTTTGAATTATGACCAATATATCAGGTATCGTTAAATCCGCACGCAAAATAATGCGTCAAGACACGGGCACGGGCAGTGATGAGCTGCGAATATTGCAACTCGGCTGGATGTTGTTTCTGAAAATATTTAGCGACAAAGACAAAGAACTGGAGCTAATACAGGACGGCTATATTTCCCCTATCCCCGAGGCGTTGCACTGGGACGAGTGGGCGGGTAATGACGAAGGCATAACCGGGGATAAATTGCTGAAATTTGTCGATCAAACCCTATTTCCCACACTGGCACACATTGACCTTTCTACCAGCAATAAACGCGCCTTACTGGTGCATGAAGTGTTTGCCAATAACTACAATTATATGAAATCGGGTATTCACTTGCGTCAAGTGATTAACAAGCTCAACGAGATAAACTTTAACAACAGCAAAGACAAACATATTTTTGGGCAAATTTACGAAACCTTTTTAAGCGAGCTACAAAGCGCTGGAACACTGGGCGAATTTTACACCCCACGCGCCATCACCGAACTATTAGCCGAACTGACCAACCCCCAGACAGGTGAAAAAGTGCTGGATCCAGCCTGTGGCACAGGTGGCTATCTTACCGCCGCTTTAGAACATCTCAAAACCAGTGCCAACACCGTGGCAGACCGTGATGCTCTGCAGAACAATGTGATGGGCTGGGAATACAAGCCCTTGCCTTATTTGCTGGGCAATACCAATCTGATTTTGCACGACATCAACACCCCCAACATTCAATTTGGTGATTCATTAGCCAAACCACTCACCGAATACCGCCAAAAAGACCGAGTGGATATTATTCTTGCCAATCCGCCGTTTGGTGGCGTGGTGTCGAATAATAACGAAAACAACTTTCCGCAAACCTACCGCACCAAAGAATCAGCAGACTTGTTTTTAATTTTGATGATACACCTGCTCAAAGACGGTGGCAGGGCGGCGATTGTCTTGCCTGATGGTTCGCTTACTGGCGATGGCGTAAAACAGCGCATCCGCCAAAAACTGCTGGAAGACTGCAATCTACACACCATCATCCGCCTGCCCAATTCGGTATTTCAGCCCTATGCCTCAGTTGCCACCAATTTATTGTTTTTCAGCAAGGGCGAGCCAACCAAAAAAGTCTGGTATTTTGAACACAAATTGCCTGAGGCTTATAAAGCCTATTCTAAAACCAAACCGATACAGCTTGCCGAGTTTGACAGCCTCAAAAAATGGTGGAAAAAACGCCAGGCGACCAAACAAGCATGGCAAGTGGACATCAAAACCATCAAAGCCAACGGCTACAACCTTGACATTAAAAACCCACATCAGCCAAAAGAAGAAAAGCAATACAGCAGTAGCGAACTGTTGGATTTACTGCATCAATCCTTTGCTAAGGGTGACGATCTATTAGAACAGTTGCGTACAGAGTTGGCGTAGTGAAGGAATTAAGTAGATTTCATACCGAGATAAAGCAAGGCATTCTCTGCCTGCTGTATAGGGAATTGAGCTGGTGAGACTGTGCAAAAACTTAATATTGGTTGTTCCTTTGATAAGCAGGAACCCGGTAAAATAGCCAAACCTGCAAGGGTTTTGCACATATAACGCGAGCGAGGTTTTTGTACAGTCTTGCTAAGCCACTGCCGACAACTATGCAAAGGTCTCTTTTTCAAACTTATCAGCAAAATGAAAAACTCGCCACACTGTGGCGAGAAATTCCATGGAGCCATAATCGCCGTATCATGACAATCAAAACGCTTGAAGAGCGGGAGTTTTATCTGGAGGCATTAGACCAAAGCGAAAAACTCCTCCACGAAAACCCCAGCATTGGTGTGTTGCTGTGCCGTGAAAAAGATGATGAAGTCGTTAAACTGGCACTTAACCGCTCATTAAGCCCGACCGTTATTGCTGACTATGAAACCAGGTTGATTCCTAAAGAATTGCTTCGTAAAAAGCTGAATGAGTTTTACGCTTTGTTGGAAGGTGGGGAGTGATGGAAGAGTGGAAAAAAGTCAAAATTGGCGAATTTCTGTTCGAGCGTAAAGGGAAATACAAGCCAGATGATGAAATTATTACCGGATTGAAGCGTATCCACAAAATAGACTTTTCAGGAAATTTTCATATTGTACAGAAACCAAGTAAAACCAATATGATTTTAGTTTGTTCAGGTGATTTGGTTATTTCCGGGATAAATGTAGCAAAAGGAGCGATGGGTATCTATCACGGTGAAGAAGATATAACAGCCACAATTCATTACTCCTCCTATACATCTGACATGTCAAAAATTGAGATTGGATATTTTAGGCGGTTCTTGAAAAGTGCGGAATTTATCAGATTACTACAGAGCCAAGTCAAAGGTGGCATTAAAACAGAGATAAAACCCAAACATCTACTAGCATTGGAAATTGATCTGCCAGACATTCAAGAACAGAAGCAGATAGTTAAATATTTTGAACGCATAGAAACCGAAGACAGGGAACTGAAACAAGAACTCACCCACCAACAAAGCCTACTAAAAAAACTCCGTCAGCAGATATTACAAGAAGCGATAGAGGGCAAGCTCAGTCAGGATTGGCGAGCAAAAAACCCAAATGCCGAGCCTGCCGGTAAACTGTTAAAACGCATACAGGCAGAAAAACAACAACTGATCAAAGACAAAAAAATCAAAAATCAAAAACCACTGCCCGCAATTAGCGAAGCAGAAAAACCGTTTGAATTGCCCGAGGGGTGGGCGTGGTGTCGATTGGGGGAAGCATCATACGAATTCCAATACGGAACCAGCAGTAAATCATTAGAAAACGGTGATATACCTGTTTTGCGAATGGGGAACATTCAGAATGGACAAATTATCTGGAGTAAACTTGTTTATTCAAATGATAATGAAGAGATAGATAAATTCAATTTAATAGAAGACGATCTTTTATTTAATCGAACGAATAGCAGAGAATTAGTAGGTAAAACTGGTTTATATAAAGGTAATCAAAAATCAATTTATGCAGGATATTTAGTTCGATTTCATATGGCAACGGGAATAGATGCAAATTATACAAATTTTGTTATGAACTCTCCGCTACATAATAATTGGTGTAATGAAGTAAAAACAGATGCAATAGGGCAATCCAATATCAATGCTACTAAATTGAGTAATTTTAGATTCCCACTCCCCCCGCTTGCCGAACAAAAAGCCATCGTTGCCAAAGTTGAAAAACTACTCTCCCTCTGTGACCAACTACAAGCCCAAATCACCCAAAACCAAAGCCACGCCGATGGCTTGATGCAAGCAGTATTAACAGCGGCTTTTAGCCAGGGTAACGACAAAGCGAAGCAGATGGTGTTGCATGGGAATACACGATAAGAATATGCAAGCATTAATTATTCGCATTTTTGTGACAAATGGTAGATTTTTCTAGCGAATGGATCAAATGAGAGCCTTGCATAGTTCGAAAAATAGTCGGAAGCGAGGCTTTGCCGATTTTCCCCCGGCAAAATCGGGGACTGTCGGTTAATTCAAAATCAGTTCAATTTTAAAAAAACAATATGTGTGAGCAATGACTTAAACATTCACAACAAGCTAAAAGCTTCATTTTCCGACAAGTCCAATCGGCATGCCGTACATCCTGCACATAAGCCCCGCCATCTACAACTATCTTGCACGGCTGAAGCCGCACTTCCGGCAGCTAGGCGAAGATATTCAATACAAAACCATAACATTGATGCACTGGGATTAAATACAACGACCACAGCTTACCCACTGTACTGATTGATATAATTCTTCAATATTTGGGCATTTGTAGTGCCTAGGTGTTTTTGTGTTTCTTTATAAATCAATGAGTTATTATGGTTGACCGTCGAGGTCAGGAAAAAGATCAAAAAAAAGCCGGGGCAAAAATGCCCCGGCTCTTGAGTAACACCGATAAAACTAATGCATTGAATCAAGCACAGATTTACCCGCAGGTACGCGGATTTCATCCACCATAGCCTGCGTTTCCGCATCAGGTTCAGCGGTCATCAGCGAAACCACGATCATGGCGACCAAACTCACTGGCATACCAATGATTCCGAAGCGCAAGTGATCAATGCCAAGAAATGGGTCATTGCCAAGAAATGCTGGGGCAACGTAGTACAAATACGCACTACCCGCAACGAAACCACAAAACATTCCCGCTAATGCACCCGGACGATTGGCTCGCTTCCACCAGATTCCCAACACGATTGGGAAGAACAGCCCTGAACAAGCAAAGTCAAATGCCCATGCCACCGCACCAAGGATGCTGGTGAGCTTGAGACTAGCGACAAATGCACCGGCGGCACCAATGACGAGTAACAGGATACGGGCAACCATCAATCGGTGCTTGGTATCTGCTTTCGGGTCAATGATTTTGTAGTACAAATCATGCGACAGTGCATTAGCGATTGCCAACAACAAACCATCTGCGGTTGACATTGCCGCCGCCATACCACCTGCGGCTACCAGACCGGAGATAACATAAGGCAGTCCGGCAATTTCGGGGGTTGCCAGCACAACAATATCTCCACGCATGAAGAATTCGTTGAGTTGTAACAGACCATCGCCGTTAGCATCAATAATCTGCACAAAACCAATATTCGCCCACTTCTGTACCCATTCCAGCGCATTTACATCGGCAATGGATTTACCAATAATACCCGTCGCTAAATTGGGATCGAGTATTTGCAGTTTGGTAAAGGTCGCCAATGCGGGTGCGGTGAAATACAGCAGGAAGATAAAGAATAATGACCATGCCACAGATTGCCGTGCCGCTTTAACCGAGGGAGTGGTGAAATAACGCATCAAGATATGCGGTAATGAGGCAGTACCCGCCATCATACACAGCACTAGGGTTACAAACTTCCAGCTATCACCAGCCGCCGCATGAGCCGTACTCAATGCTTTGAGTCCTTTCTTTGCACCCTCAACGGCTTCCAGTCCGCCCAAGTTATACAGCATCTCGAGTTCACCGATTCGGCTTACCGCATCGCCATAAACAAGCTGAGGAATCAAGCCGAAACCTTGTTTATTGGACATCCAGAATACTGGCACCAGATAGGCAATAATCAAGACAATGTATTGTGCGACCTGAGTCCAAGTAACCGCCCGCATTCCGCCCAACATGGAACACAGCAGGATACCTGAAAGACCGAACCAAACGCCTACTTCAAACGGAATTTGCAAGGCTCGAGCGGCAATCGTCCCAGTGGCGTTAATCTGTGCCGTTACATAGGTAAACGATGCCACTGCCAAGACCACAACAGCGAAAAATCGCGCCAGATTACCGCCGTAACGAGTACCGATGAAATCAGGCACGGTGTAGCAACCAAATTTACGCAAGTATGGTGCCATTAACGCAGCCACCAAGACATAACCGCCCGTCCAGCCGACCACAAATGCCAGATAGCCATGTCCACCGAAGTAGATACCGCCTGCCATTGCCACAAATGAGGCGCCAGACATCCAGTCGGCAGCCGTCGCCATGCCGTTAAACACGGCGGGCACTTGACGACCAGCGACATAGTAGGCATCAACCTGCATGGTGCGGGATAGCCAGCCGATGCCGGCATAGATGAGTACAGTAAAAGCAACGAACAGGATGCCGATGGTGTCCGCACCAACGCCAGCCTGCTCCAGAAGCGCCATCAGTAGCACAAAGGCTAAAAATCCGCCCGTATATATGCCATATACCTTAGGCAGATTATCAATAAAATCACCTTTAATCATTGTCTAAGTCCTCCGCGAAACCAGTTGTCTCATCAATTTTGTGTTGTGCTCTGACGAACCAAACAATCAGGATAACAAATATTACTTCTGAACCCTGTGCCGCCATGTAATAGCCCAGTGGAAAGCCATTGAATGAAAACGTATTCAATGCATTGGCAAACCAGTGTACTACGAACGAAAAAACAAACCATATACTGAGCGTAACAATCATCAGTCGCTTGGTGCGCTTCCAATGAACCGCTCTTTGACTTGTATCTGTCATACGTCCTCCTTATAGTTGAGGTTAAGTTGTGGGCATTACTATTACGTTTTTTGCTGTGCGAGATTCCGATTACATTCACGAAAAAACGCTGGTCAATAGAGATGTCCTTGTGAAAAGCATGCACAAATATACAAATGTACGCCGAAAACCATAACAGCAAATGAAATTAAAATCACCCTTGATATAAAATAAAGTTTATGATATTAGAAACCTTTCATTATACATGCAGATTATCCTATGTCGCATTTAGCAAAACTAATTGATTTTCCTCGATTCTTGCTGTCAAAGCAGTATTGGAAAATACTCGCCAAACACTTGGGCGTAAGCAGAACAGGCTTAGGCAAAATAGGCTTGGGCATAAGTCGGGAAACTGTGCCCCTGTCAGATGCCACCTCTCTGGGCATATTCCTGCAAACTCGTGCCAGTCATGTGACTCAGACTTCGCTGTATGGTTATTTACGCACCCGTGCCGGCACCCGCTACCCTGAATTATTTGAACAGCCCGACATTTTGCAATCAATCAACATGGCAAAATGGCAAATCTGGCTGGCTTGCTTATCAGATTTAACCGTTTATGTTGGTGGTTTGATTTATCAGCGTAGCGATGCGACCTCCGCTGATATTTGTGTGTTTTTATCCACGGTTGTTGATGCCATACTAAAAGAAACGGGCATACCCGATGAAGCGGCAGCAGAATTCCAAGAGACCGCCGAAAGCGTCAGAATACGGTTAGCAAATTGTGATTTTTCAACCATTGCGGACAATGACGTTGCCTTCGTTAAAAGCCCAGCAGCACTTTTCTATTGGGCACCCATTGCCGATGAACTTAAAAACCGCGACCAAGAAATTGTTGAAAATTCGGTACGCTTTCGCTGGCAGGAAATTCGTCGAAGCACACGGAAGCTATTGCAGGCAGAGGCGTTGATGAACACCGCTAACTAGATTTTTTGTGGTCGGTTTTTTCCCATGTGTTGGTTTTGTCTCTCTTGTACAGTAAAAACTATCTGCACATATATTTGGCTGCAAGTGTTTGGAATGCTCTCCCTTTTGTTTCGCTCCTACGGAGCTTAGTCTGTCATCATGGGCTTGTCGGAAAATGGGGTTTTTAGCTTGTTGTGAATATTTAAGTCCTTGTTATTAAACATTTTATTTTCTTAAAAATGAGACTGATTTTGTTTGAATTAACCGACAAGTCCATCATATATCGGTTGTTTAACGAAACAGGCTGGAAACTTTGGTTTCAATCTGATTTATGCAAGCCCCTAAAAAGTGGTTGTATAAAATAATCTGTTATGTTATATGGAAACACACCTACGGCGAGGTATTTATTTATATATTCAATACTTACACCATTAAAGTACACCATAAATCCAATGAGAACTAGAACAATGACACGAAAAAACATAGACCAATCAACAATATCGAAGCGTTTTGGTGTTTTGTCCGCACCCCTGTCGAGCTTCCTTGCCATAGCCTGCTTCGCATTGCTATTTATCGCTTCGCCGAATGATGCCCAAGCTCAGACGGCAAAACCAGTCATTACCACACCAAACTACACATCCACCAATGCGGTACCATTCACTATCACTGGCACCGCTGATGGGTCGACAACAAGCGTACAACTATATGTTTACGAAAGCAGAAGATCTGGTCCAAGACGAATATGGGGGTTTTTTAAAGTTGGTGGCACCGTAACGGTAACAAGTGGCGACTGGATGATATCGATACCAGCCCTCAGATTGCCTGAGGGCTTATTCAAGTCATTCAGCGCAACCGCTACAGACAGCGGAGGCTCGACATCAGCCCAATTTGTGGTTTCCGAGACCGTTAATATTAGGCGAGACACTAGGGTACCGGGAACACCAACCATTACCACTCAAGCGCAGTCGGTCAATGACGCATCATTTACGATTAGCGGAAGATCTGAGGATATTCACCTCCGGGAGGTGGGTGCCACGGTGGATCTATTCGTCAACACTGGGTCGGGTGCTGTTTCGCTTGGCACCGCAACCGTAACGGAGAAGGCTTGGACGAAATCCATAACACTGGACCCAGGATTGAACACATTCACGGTAACCGTAACAGATTCCGCAGGCAATGGACCATCAGTAATGTCCGATGCCGTTGGCATCACGTTGCAGACTCCCCCCACTGTAGAAATTACATCTACTTCTGGAGATAATGGCGACACGGTCAGTGCCGAGACACTGATCTACACAGCCACCTTTGGTGCGGGAGTTAACGGCTTTATTGCCAGCGATATTACGATTAGCGGCTCGGCAAACGGAAATGCGCCGACTATAGTCAACTTTACTGGAGACGATGGTGACAGAACATACACCTTCGAAGTGGCAAAAGGTAGCTCGGACGGAACCGTCATCGTATCCATTCCCGCAAATGTTGCCGCGAATAGTAGTGGCAATTCCAACACCGCCACCGTTTCCCCATATATATTGACCATTGACACCACCGCGCCGGGAACACCTGCTATCACCACCACAGCAACAACGGTCAACACGGAATCATTTACTATTAGCGGCACCGCTGAACCGAGTTCCATTGTACTCATAGGCAATGGCTTCACAAGAGCAAGCGATAGTGGTACTTGGGAGGCAGAGGTTACGTTGACCCCAGGATTGAACACACTCACGGCAACCGCAAGAGATGCCATAGGCAATGTATCAGGTGCATCCGCTCACGTTATCATCACGCTGGACACCACCGCCATCGGCGTATTCCTCCTATCTAATGGTGCGGTTAATGGCGGCAAGACACTGAGGTTCACGGTGACCTTGGGTAAGGCAGTTCCCGGCTTTGATGCCGATAATATTAGGCTAACAGGTACGGCAAACGAAGGTCGTCCTGAAGTGTCCAATTTTCAGCCTATAGGCACTGGAAACGATCAATATACCTTTGAAGTGAGAAGAGGTAGCTCGGACGGAACCGTTATCGTATCTGTTATTGCGGTCGCGGGTCGTAATGATAAATTTGTTTCTAACTTTGAAGACACATTTACCATTGATGTCCCCCCCTCTGTAGTCATCACATCCGCTTCTGGAGACAGTGGCGACACGGTCGGTACCGATACGCTGGCCTATACAGTCCAATTTAATGAGGCGGTTAGCGGCTTTATTGGCAGCGATATTACGATTAGCGGCACGGCAAACGGAAATCACAATCCGACTATAGTCAACTTTGTTGGAGGCGATGGTGACACCACATACACCTTTGAAGCGCAGAAGGGAAGCTCTGACGGAACCGTCATCGTATCTGTTCCCGCAGGTGTTGCTGATGATAATGATGGCAATTCTAACACCGCCACCGTTTCCCCATACATATTGACCATTGACACCACCGCGCCGGGAACGCCTACTATCTACACGGGAGGAGATTACACGGCATCATATACTATTGATGGCAATGCCGATGCGGGTTCCACTGTGGCACTATCCGTCGACACTGGGACGGGTGTTGTTTCGCTTGGTAGCTTCCCAAGTAACTCCAATGGCTATTGGGTGGCGAATGTCTCGCTGTCTTATGGAACCAACACCTTCACTGCAGTCGCAACAGATGCCGTAGGCAATGTATCAGCAGAAACCCGTGCTGTTATCGTGCGGGGCAGACCGGCAAAACCAGCAATTAACGGTGGTTCACGAACGGTTCAGTCGCGAGGCATCGATTATTCGGTATTTACGCTTACAGGAACCGCTGTGTCGGGGTTGGAATTGGACATACAACTATTTATTAACGGAAATCGAATTACAAGAGTTGGTACCTCCACGACGGTTGATGGTCTCGGTGGATGGACGATAGTCTTCGCATTGGGTTCTGGAGAAAACAGGATTACGGTAACCACAATAGATCCACGAGGCAACGTCTCCGAAGAATCCGATGCCGTTACCATCATATTGGACGTTCTCCCCCTATTGACTGCAACCATCACATCCAGCTCTGGGTTGCATAATGCCGCAGTAAGCACTGATACGCTGAACTACACGGTCATGTTTAGTGAGGCGGTTGGCGACTTTAGTGCCACCAGGGATATTACAATTCAAGGCTCGGCAAACGGGGGGAGTCCTGCTATAACTAACATTCATATAGCAGATAACATCGCATATTCCTTTGATGTGGAAAAAGGCATCTCTGACGGAGACGTTCTCGTACACATTCAAGACGTTGTTGTTGCGGGTGAGACTATTACTACCCCCATATACCGCTTGATTATTGACACCACCCAACCTGGACCAAGCATCACATCTGCCCTTGGGGATAGTGGCGACCGAGTCAGTGCCGAGACATTGAGCTACACAGTGGACTTTGGTGAGGAAGTTAATGGCTTTGCTGCCGACGAGATTACGATTAGCGGCAGTGCAAACGGAAATGACACGCCGGCTATAGTCAACTTTGTTGGAAGCGATGGTGACAGAAGATACACATTTGAAGTGCAAAGAGGTAGCTCTGACGGAACCGTCATCGTAGCTATTCCCGCAAATGTTGCTATGGATGATGCTGGCAATTCTAACATCGCCACCGTTTCCCCATACACATTGACCATTGACACCGTTAAACCGGGGAAACCTGAAATTACGGTAATCGCAGACACAATCTATGTCAACAACACGGCATCATTGACGCTGAGTGGCACTGCTGATGTGAGTTCCACTGCGGTGGAACTATTCGAAGGAGATGTTTCTCTTGGTACCACAACCGCAACGAATGGAATTTGGGCTATTGACATAATGCTGACTTTTTCGTCAGGGGCACGCAATCTCCGTCTCGTCACGGCAATCGCAACAGATAGCGCAGACAATCAATCAGAAAAATCCGATGAGTTTAATGTTGACGTAGTGCTAGACACCGAGAAACCGCGTCCCCCAAGATTTGAGGATAAATTTGAGCTCCGGCAGGACATCAACATGGAAGCATTCACGTTGACAGGTACAGCTGAAGAGGAAGCAACCATACAGATATGGCGATCAAATAATAATAGCGATAATTATTGGCGGCTTAGGGGTGGTATTTCGGGTGGTATTTCCACTTTGACTGGCACTGCAACGGCTGACGTTCATGGGAATTGGGAATTTACCGTCATGCTGTCGGAAGGCTTTAACCTTTACAGAGCAAGCCAGCAGGATAGAGCAGGCAACGTCTCAGAATTGTCCAGAGTTGCTCTCATCGATCTGGACAGCATCCCACCGAACAAACCAGGTATTCGGGATACGCGGACAATGACGGTCTCTGACGCAGTATATCGAGTTAGTGGTTACAGAGCATTTATGGTGGAGTTATACAATGGTGGTGTTACATCTGGTTTTTTGGTTGGTACTTCATTTTCTGGAAATCGAGGTCAATTCGACGGTGCCCAATGGGATTTCGATGTGACGTTGCATGAGGGGCTCAACCAGATTTGGGTCATAGAAAGAGATAGAGCAGGCAATAGATCAGAACCAGCAGGCCCCCTTAACATCACGCTGGACAGAGTACCCACTGTAACGATCATGTCTGGTACTAATCCTAGTAATGCCGCAGTCAAAGACGATACGCTGATCTATACAGTCAAATTTAATGAAGCGGTTAATGGCTTTGCTGCCGACGACATTACGATTAGCGGCACGGCAAACGGAGGTAGTCCTACTGTAACCAGCTTTGATGGAGTCGATGGTGGCAGTACATACACCTTTGAAGTGGAAAAAGGCAGTTCTGACGGAACCGTTGCCGTATCCATTGCTGCTAATGTTGCAGAGGATAGTTCTGGATTTAGCAACACCGCTTCCGACATATACAACTTGACCATTGACACCACCTCACCAGCCGCCCCTGTCATTACACCAAGCTACACATTGGTCGACGCGCTGGAGCAAATTGCCACTTTCAGAATTGGAGGTACCCATGAGATTGGTTCTATTGTGGAGCTATCCATCGACACTGGGACAGGTCCTGTTTCGTTAGGCACAGAACACACAAGACATAATATGCAGGGTGTATGGGAGGTCTCAGTCGGAGACGGGTTGGTTGAGGGAACCAATACGTTCACGGCAATCGCAACAGATAGTGCAGGCAATGTATCAGGCATGTCCAATGTTGCTGTGGTGAATGTTTCTATTTTCATACCGCCACCTCCTAGCCGTCCTGTTATTACGACACAAGACATGCGGGTCAACGGCTCGCAATCAGTTACGATTATGGGTACTGCTGATGCGGGTAACTTAGTGAAACTATTCGATACACGAATATCGAATACATCTGGCAATGCAATTAACCGTCTCCTTGATACTGTCACCGTAACCGCAGATGGTGCTTGGGATATAACCATTAATGCGGGTGCTCCGGGTCTGCGACGAGAGGGAGCCAACACGATTACGGTAACGGCAACAAATGCGGCGGGCATCGCATCAAGCGTACTAAGGACTGTTATCCTCACAAAGGACAGCACTCCCCCCACCGCACAGATTAGATCCTATTCTGGCCTTTTTGGAAACAGAGTCGATGCCGAAGCACTGATCTTCGCGGTCATATTTACTGAGCCTGTTACCGGCTTTAGTGGTAACACGATTATGGTAGAGGGGTCGGCAAACGGAGGTAATCCTGCTGTAAGGCGCTTTAATACGAATGATAACCAAACATACACCTTTGAAGTGGCAAGAGGCAGCTCTGACGGAACCGTTACCGTATCCATTAACGCCAATGTCGCACTGGATATTGTTGGAAATAGAGGCATCGGAACCGACACATACAGCCTTGTCATTGATACCGAAACACAACCACCACAGGTATTTATTACGTCACGGCCCCCTTTGTTTACCAACATGCCATCATTCCAGATTGGGGGTATCACTGCTAACACGGGTTCCATTGTGGAACTATTCAGAGATGTGGGGACGAATGCTGTTCCTCTTGGCACCGCAAGCGTAACACAGGATGGTCAGTGGACGAAAACCATCGATCTGATTGAAGGAGCCAATACGATTAGGGTAACCGCAACAGATCGCACAGGCAGATCAGAGGCATCCGATGCCTTTACCATCACGCTGGACCAAACTATATCTCATACAGTCATCACGATGCCGTTAACCTCCACATCGGTCAACACGCCACAATTACATATTAGCGGCACCGCTGAGCCGAATTCCAGCGTACAAATATTATCATCGGGCAATATAATTGCTGGTGGCTCTGCTACCTTAGTGGCAGGGAGGAATGGTTTTTGGACGGTTTTCGTCCCGCTGAATAACGGAGACAACGCGATTACGGCAACCGCAACCGATGTCGCTGGCAACACATCAACATCCAATGTGGTTATCATCACGCTGGACACCGCCTCACCAAACAAACCAGCCATTACGGCACCAGCCAATACATTGACCAACACGGTGTTTACACTTCACGGCACCGCTGAGCCGGACACCACCGTACAACTATTGTCATCAGGCAATATAATTGCTGGTGCAACCACAACCGCAACAAATGGAGATTGGACGATAACCTTCACTCTCAGTGAAGGATTCAACACAATCACGGCAACCGCAACAGATAGTGCAGGTAACACATCAGGCGTATCCAATGATGTCGTTACCATCACGCTGGACAGCACTCCGCCGGAAAAACCAACCATTATTACACCAGATGCTACATTGGTGCAGACAGCAACATTGACGCTGAGTGGGGGGGCTAGTGGGGCTTCCGCTGTGGAGCTATTTGTCGACACTGGGACAGATATTGTTTCACAGGGAACTGCACCCGTAACGAATAATCAGTGGACGAAAGTTATCGCGCTGACAGAGGGAGACAACACGATTACGGCAACCGCAACCGATGCCGCTGGCAACGTATCAGAATCCGATGCCGTTACTATTACGCTGGACAGCACTCCGCCGGAAAAACCAACCATTATTGCACCAACTGCTACATTGGTAGGGACAGCATCATTGACACTTCAGGGTGGTGCTGAGGCGGGTTCCACCATACAACTATGGTCATTATCTGGATCATCAGTCGTTGCAATTACTGGTGCCACCGCAACCGCAACAAATGATGGTTGGACAATAACCTTTGATTTGAGAGAGGGACTCAACACAATCACGGCAACTGCGGGACTCAACGCAATCACGGCAACTGCAACCGATGCTGCCGGCAACAAATCGCCCCAATCCGATGTCGTTACCATCACGCGGGACACTACCAAACCGATAGAAACTAGGATTACGGTACCCGCTGATACATTAGTCAAAACGGCAACATTGACGCTGAGCGGGGTTGCTGAGCCGGATTCCACCGTACAACTATCGTCATCAGGCAGTATAATTGCTGGTGCAACCGCAGTTGCAACAAATGGTGTTTGGGAGATAACCTTCGATTTGTTGAGTGCGGGAGACAACATAATCACAGCAACCGCAACCGATGCCGCTGACAACACATCAGTCGCATCCAATGCCGTTACCATCACGCTGGACATCAACGCACCAGCAAAACCCACTATTACGCCAGACTCCCTAGTAACAGCAGTGCACAGGGTGTATATTGAAAACGGAGCGGGTGAGTTGGGAACGCCGATTAGGTTTAGTGTTGATGGTGGCATAACAGGAGGTAAAAGGTATTATGTCGCTATTATTTCCGGTGATACGTTTTACTATGAGACTAAAGCACTTGCTGTTGCGGCTGCTCGCTCTGGAGAGCAAGGGGTAGGGAAAAAGTCAGATGCACTCAGGATGTCGCTAGTAGACGCGGATGCTGCTGATAATGTAACGGATCAGTCCACTTTTGGTATAACCGAAGAATTAGGCAGTACAGTGTTGGTCAACGTGAACGTGGTGTCATTGACACTGCGCGGAACCGCTGATACGGACACCGCTGTGGAGCTATTCAGAACGGGTAATTCTCTTGGCAGTGCAACCGCAACAAATGGTGCTTGGACGATAACCTTTGATTTGAGAGAGGGAGACAACATAATCACAGCAACCGCAACCGATGCCGCCGGCAACAGATCGCCCGAATCCGATGCCGTTACCATCACGCTGGATACAGTCATACCTGTCGTAGCCATTACCACCGCGGCAGATACGGTCAACACGGCACAATTTATGGTGAGTGGCACCGCTGATACGGGTTCCACCGTACAACTATTGTCATCAGGCGATGAAATTAAGGGTGCAACCGCAACCGCAATAGATGGTGCTTGGACGATAACCTTCATGTTGCCCAGAGACGGGGATAACATAATCAAGGTAATCGCAACCGATGGGGCCGGCAATGTATCAACCCCATCCAATGCCGTTACCATCAGGCTGGACACCGATATAAATAAGCCACATATTACGCCACCAGCGGTAACAGCGGTCAGTAACGCTGTCTTCACGCTGAGCGGAATCACTGAGCCAGATTCCACCGTACAACTATCGTCATCAGGCACTATAATTAATGGTGCTGTCACAACCGCAACAAATGGTACTTGGACGATAACCTTCAATCTAGGAGAAGGAACCAACACGATTACGGCAATCGCAACAGATAGAGCAGGCAACATATCAACCCGATCCGAAGCTGTTACCATCACGCTGGACACCACCGCACCGGCAAAACCCATTATTACGCCAGACTCCCAGTTGGTCAACGTAGTGTCATTGACACTGCGGGGAACCGCTGAGATGGGTTCCACCGTACAACTATTGTTATCAGGTGCTATAATTAATGGTGCCACTGCAATCGCAACGGGCGGTACTTGGGAGATTGACGTAACACTGACGACTGGAGTCAACACGTTCACGGCAAAATCAACAGATAGCATAGGCAACGAATCCTTACCATCCGATGCCGTTACCATCACGCGGGACATCATCGTACCGCCAAAACCAGTCATTGCGGCACCAGCCGACACGTTGACCAACACGGCATTATTTACATTTGAAGGTACGGCTGAGCCAGGAGCAACCATACAACTATTGTCTAGTAGGGGTCCAATTACTGGTGCCACTGCAACGGTTGGTGGTGATGGCAGTTGGGAAATAACCGCCACGACTCTGTTTGACGGATATAGCCGTAGCGTAATTTCGGTAGAATTCCATGTAACCGCAACAGATAGAGCAGGCAACATATCAACCCCATCCGATATCGTTATCATCAGGCTAGACACCGATATGCCGACAGCCCCCGTTATTCTGCCACCAGCCGCCACATCGGTCACGCTATCATCATCGACGCTGAGCGGCACCGCTGATACGGGTTCCACCGTACAACTATTGTCATCAGGCGTTGTAATTACTGGTGCCACTGCAATCCCAACGGGCGGTACTTGGACGATAACCTTCGAGCTAGAAGAAGGAGACAACATAATCACCGCAACCGCAACCGATGTCGCTGGCAACATATCAGTCGCATCTGATGCCGTTACCATCACGTTGGACCTTGTGGATCGCATTGTGACAGAATCAGCACATGAGATACTAATCTCGTTTTTTAGAGATGTAACCAGCACAGCAATACCTAGCGACTTTTCAGTATCAGGCGTGCAATCAATTCCAACGGTAATCGCGGCGAGTAAATCCGGGACTGCTAATACGATTCTCCTCACCCTGTCGGATAACATTGTCAACGGTGAAGATGTCACCCTGTCATACACTAAGAGTGGAGGCAGTATTAGGGTACAAAATATAATCCTTGCGAACTTTTCTAATCGAGTGGTAATCAATGAGGTAGCAGTAGATAGAACGAGTCCATCTATAGAGGAAGGGGCAACAAATGCGGCAGGCAGTGATATAGTGTTGATGTTCAATGAATATATGAGCGTCAATAATGCATCGACTGCTGATTTTACAGTCTCTGTCGATTCAAGCGGTGTACCGAGTAAAACGATCGATGTAACCACGTTGACAGTAGAAAGAGATAAGCTGACGATAGGACTAATGTCTAATATTGTGGATGGTGAAACAGTATTGCTGGAATACGAAGCAAGAGAAGGACTATCCGGTATTGCGGATGTGGCAGGCAATGCGCTTGCAAGCGTTAGACGAGAAATAACAAACACTGCACCAGAAAACGACACCCCCAGCGGCACGCTAACCATCGACGGTACGCGAACCGTGGGAATGACTCTGACAGCGAACACGACCGCTATTAGCGATGGCGATAGCACGGGTGTCTTCACTTACCAGTGGCAGTCCGATGGCGTTGACATTGAAAACGCCATCGGAAAAACCTTCACCCTGACCAGTGAACAGATTCGCAAGCGAATCAGGGTGGAAGCGAGATATATCGATGGTGCGAACCATGTTGAAATACTGGTATCTGCTCAGACCGATCAGGGGGTCAAAAATATCAGACCCGTAGTAGGCATTACCACGATGGAAGGAAGGGTCAATGAATCATCATTTACTATTAACGGCACCGCCACTGCGGGTTCCAGTGTGGAGATATTAAGAGTATCAGGTGCATCCGTTAACATATTCACGCCGACCACCGCCATCGTAGTATCCTACCTAGAGAAGGTTTTTCTTGGCACCGTAACCGCAACGATGAATGACACTTGGAGCTTTCCTGTTACGCTGGCAGAAGGAGCGAACATATTCATAGCAACCGCAACAGATCAAGATGACGCAAACAACCAATCAGAAGTATCCGGACCCGTTACCATCACGCTGGACACCACTGCACCAGACAAACCAGTCATTGCGGCACCAGCCGACACGTTGACCAACACGGCATTATTGACACTTAGCGGCGACGCTGAAGCGGGTTCCACCGTACAACTGTTGTCATCGGGCAATATAATTGTTGGTGCTGCCACAACTGCAACAAATGGCACCGGCACTTGGACAATAACCTTCATGCTGGCTGAAGAAGGGGTTAACGTAATCACGGCAACCGCAACCGATGCCGCTGGCAACACATCACCCCTATCCGATGCCGTTATCATCACGCTGGGAATACCGGATTTCATTGAGGTAAATATGGTAGAGACACAGACCATAACAACGAGTGATGGGAAGGCTAGAGTTGTGGGTGTGACGTTTGGTGAATCGAAAACCGTTACGGTGACTATTAGGGCATTCACGACTACTACGAGTGCGAGTGCGGATGATGTTATAACTAAAGCCTCCAATACCCTGAATATTGAAACGGCAAAGGACGATTTTGAGTTTATTTCGCACTTGCCATCTGTCGTCAAAGTCGATCTGCTGGAAAATGCGATTGTTGATATAGTGATTACCGATGCCTTTGGTCACCCTGTCCCCGATGCCTGTTCTGTCGATAGTCCATGTAAAGTAAGCCTGTCCTATACGGATGCTGACCTAGAGAGATTAGGTGATATATCGGCATCGGAACTTGTCGTATTCCACTACACGGACAACAAGTGGAGAGAGCTTGACGGCACTGTTGTTGACACTGTTGCGATGACCGTTACTGGCGAAACCATCAGTTTCTCACCCTTTGTTCTTGGAGTAGTCACCCGAGTTAACACAGAGTTTCAGCCTGCAGTCGCCATTAACACCCTAGCACAAACGGTCAACACAGCATCATTCACGCTGACTGGAACCGCTGATGCGGTTTCCGTTGTTGATGTACGCAAAGATGGAATATCTATTGGCACCACAACCGCAACAACGAATGGTGATTGGACGTTACTTGTAACGCTGACTGATGGAGCCAACACATTCACGGCAAGCTCAACCGATAGCAGTGGCAACACAGGAACATCTGGTGAGGTTATCATCACGCTGGACAGCACCGCACCTGCAGTCGCCATTAGCACCCTAGCACAAGCGGTCAACACAGCATCATTCACGCTTAGTGGTACCGCTGAGGTGGGTTCTATTGTTGATGTGCTCAAAGAGGGTGCTTCCATTGGTGCCGCAACCGTAACGGGAGGGTCTTGGACAAAATCCGTAACGCTAACTGAAGGAGCCAACACATTCACGGCGACCGCAACCGATGCCGCTGGCAACACATCACCCCTATCCGATGCCGTTATCATCACGCTGGAAATACCGGAGTTCACCAATAAAGTGGAACGAAATATTAAAAGGAGTGATGGTAGTACGACAAGTGTGGGTGTGACGTTTGGTGAATCGAAAACCGTTACGGTGACTATTAGAGCATTCACGACTACTACGAGTGCGAGTGCGGATGATGTTATAACTAAAGCCTCCAATACCCTGAATATTGAAACGGCAAAGGACGATTTTGAGTTTATTTCGCACTTGCCATCTGTCGTCAAAGTCGATCTGCTGGAAAATGCGATTGTTGATATAGTGATTACAGATGCCTTTGGTCACCCTGTCCCCGATGCCTGTTCTGTCGATAGTCCATGTAAAGTAAGCCTGTCCTATACGGATGCTGACCTAGAGAGATTAGGTGATATATCGGCATCGGAACTTGTCGTATTCCACTACACGGACAACAAGTGGAGAGAGCTTGACGGCACTGTTGTTGACACTGTTGCGATGACCGTTACTGGCGAAACCATCAGTTTCTCACCCTTTGTCCTCGGCACGGTCAGCCGGGCTAGCGCGCAGTTTCACCAAGCAATTACAGCGCGTTTCACACAGGCACTGGTTGCCAATGTTGCTCGTACGGTGGAAGGTCGGCTAGGCACTGCTTTTTCGGATACCCCGCAATTAGCCAGCTACCAATTAGATGGTCAGACGGTGCAATTGGATGGTAGCGGTAATCTGCAAGATGCGATGGTGAACAAACTGCCGCATTATGCGCAATCATTGAAAGACGGCGGCATGGACTGGAAAGCCATGTTGTCTCGTTCATCTTTTGTATTGCCGCTGAATACGGCTGGCAACCCTGATTCAGAACAATCAGGAATGACCTTCTGGGGTCGTGGCGATTACACTAAACTCAGCGGCAAGAGTGATGGGCTTGATTGGAATGGCAGTTTAGTTGGCTTTCAGGTCGGTATTGATAGTCGCATACGCGATGATTTATTGGTCGGTGGTTTGGTGTCATTCGGTAATGGTAAGACGGATTCCGCCGATCATAAGCTCAAAAACATGACCAGCGTTCACCCTTATATGGCATGGACAAGTGGCGATATGTCATTATGGGGTAGTGTTGGTTATGGGCAGGGACGGGCTGAGGTGTCCACTGGGAATGTGACCAGCAAGGTCTCCATGCTCTCCTTATCAGGCGGAGTAAAGGGTAAATTATCACAGACTGGGCTGAGTTTGAAAGGCGACATCTCGTTGGTGCGTACTGATGTTGAGAACGCTGCTAAAGTCAACAATCAAAGACTACGTTTGGTTTTAGAATCGGAGCGACAACGGACGTTCGCATCAGGCGGTACGATTACACCTGTGTTAGAAGCGGGTTTACGCTATGACAGCGGTGATGGTGAGTCTGGATTGGGTGCGGTACTGAGTGCTGGAATACGCCATAATCTCGATGGCTGGGTCGTTAAAGGCAAGATGCATGCTGTGGTCGGTCAGAATAATTACCAAGAATGGGGTATTCACGGCAGGATTGAGAAAGCCCCGAATGTCAATGAACGAGGGCTGTCATTTAGCTTGAGCCCGAGCTATGGAGCGACTGGCAACAGTGCAAGTCAGATATGGAAACAAAACCAATCCGATGGAAATAACAGTAAAAATAGCGATGACAGTACGCGACTGAATGTCAATGTGGGCTATGGATTGTTCACTGCTGGCGGGTTATTGACCCCATACAGCGAACTCCGCATGGGCGAAAATAACCGTTATCGTTTGGGCTTGCGCTGGAAGCCGAATTCTCCATTTAACCTGCACTTCTACGGCGAACGCGAAACAGGCAGTGATAGTGTCCGAACCCTACTGGAAAGCCATATCCGGTTTTAGAAATTAAAAATTGAAACTAGAATGAGAATGACGGTTAGGTTCTGAAGGCGGAAGCCCCCAGAAAAGGGGCTTTGGCTGTTATTATTCCACTTGCCCCGTTATTTCCGTAGAAGCAGGCTGATAGCTACCAATCAAGCGGGAATCAAAAAGCCATTCTCGTACCCGTCATTCTCGCAAAAGAGACTGCACAAGAAACACTCGCTAGGTTACGCTGGCGAAAAGCCCAACCCCGGCATGTTCGTGCCAAGCATAAGCGAGCGGGACTTATATGTAGGATGTCGATTTTGCAGGAGCAAAAATCGGTGAAGTACCCCATGAGTTTGACGGTTGATATTTAACTACTGATTTATAGATAAAAAATCAAGGCACTACAAAACGACTTTTCTACCAAAGTCTGTGTGTTTATTGGGCTACCAGCGATTGAAAAGAGACAAACCGTCGAAGTCAGGAGCCGGAGCATTTTTGCCCCGGCTTTTTTTGAGATTTTTGTTTTAAGAATACATCTGGGAAGCACGGCTAGAGTTTAGTCCGTTCTCGACACGGTGTGATTGTCCAACAGTGGTTTTAAGTAGTGCCCGGTATATGATTTTTTAACTTTTGCCACTTGTTCGGGAGTGCCACAGGCGACAATCTGTCCGCCACCATCTCCCCCTTCCGGTCCGAGGTCTAAAATCCAGTCAGCCGTTTTTATCACATCCAGATTATGTTCGATGACTAAAACGGTGTTACCGCGATCTCTTAAACGATGCAGAACGGTCAATAATTGGCGTATATCATAAAAATGCAGTCCAGTAGTTGGCTCATCTAAAACATAGAGCGTTCTTCCCGTATCGCGTTTTGATAGTTCGCGCGCGAGTTTGACCCGTTGCGCTTCGCCACCAGAAAGCGTGACTGCGCTTTGCCCGAGGGTAATATATCCTAGCCCGACATCCAGCAAGGTATCTAGTTTTCGTTTAATCACTGGAATTGCTGAAAAAAACAGCACTGCATCTTCAACCGTCATTTGCATAACATCGCTGATATTTTTTCGTTTATAGCAGACATCGAGGGTTTCTCGATTATATCGCGCTCCTTTGCAAACATCGCAGGCAACATAAATATCCGGCAGAAAGTGCATTTCTACGCGAATCAACCCATCACCCTGACAGGCTTCACAGCGACCACCTTTTACATTGAATGAAAACCGGCCCGGTTTATACCCACGCGCTCTGGATTCCGGCGTATTAGAAAATAAATCTCGGATATGGGTAAACAGCCCTGTATAAGTGGCTGGATTAGAACGTGGTGTTCTCCCGATGGGGCTTTGGTCGATGGCAATAATTTTATCAAAATAATTCAATCCGGATATGGACGTATAAGGCTGTGGCTTTGTCCGTACCAAGTTTAATTTCTGGGCAACAGCCGCATACAGCGTGCCATTGACTAGGGTAGATTTCCCGGAACCCGATACACCCGTGATACAGGTCAATAATCCGACTGGAATTTTTGCATTCACTTGTTTCAAGTTATTTCCTGTCGCATTGATAATTTCCAGCATTCGATTCGGATTTGCGATCGTACGAGACTGCGGAATTTCGATGCGCGCTTTACCGCTTAAAAAATGTCCGGTAACAGAGTGTTGCGCGTTAATTACCGTCTCTGGTTTACCATGAGCCACAATTGTGCCGCCATGACGACCTGCTCCCGGACCAATATCGACAACATAATCCGCACTGCGAATCGCTTCCTCGTCATGTTCGACCACAATAACGGTGTTGCCCAAGTCTCTAAGATGGAACAGGGTTTTTAATAATCGGGCATTGTCGCGCTGATGGAGTCCTATTGACGGCTCGTCCAGAACATACATGACACCAACAAGACCTGAACCGATTTGTGAGGCTAATCGGATTCGTTGTGCTTCGCCACCTGATAAGGTTTCAGCCGCTCTGGACAATGATAAATAATTCAAGCCGACATTGATTAAAAAGCTCAATCGAGATTTAATTTCCTGCACAATTTTACGCGCAATTTCAGCGCGTCTCCCGTGCAATGCAAGATGCTCGAAAAATTCAAGGGTTTGTCCGACAGGTAATTTCGTTAAGCCCTGAATCGTCTGCCCGTTGATAAACACATGCCGTGCCGCACTTCGTAGCCGACTACCGCCACAGCTTTCACATGTTTTGGTGCTCATGTATTTTGCCAACTCTTCGCGCGCCGAAGAGGATTCGGTTTCGTGATAGCGGCGATTGTAATTATTGATGACCCCCTCAAAGGTGTGCCGTTTTTCAAATTTCCTGCCCGGTCGGATGTAAACAAAGTTAATCAGCTCATCGTTACCATAAAAGATGATGTTCTGATGTTTTTTTGACAGTGTGTGAAAGGGTGCGTCAATATCAAACCCATAATGATTTGCCAGACAGGTTAGCTGTGCATGGTAGTAACCATTACGCCGATCCCAGCCCGGAATTGCGCCGCCCGACAAGGTCATTTCGGGGTGATGGACAATGCGCTCCGGATCAAAAAATTGTCGTATTCCTAAACCGTCACAATCGCGACACGCGCCGGCCGGATTGTTAAACGAAAACAACCGAGGTTCTAGTTCATCGAGGCTATATCCACAATTGGGACAGGAGAATTTACTTGAAAACACGAGGATTTGCTGGACATTTTTTTGCTCGTCCAGCATGGCAGCTCGGGCACTTCCATCGGTCAGATTGAGTGCGGTTTCAAAAGATTCTGCCAGTCGCTGCTGATTGCTTTCGCGTACAACCAAGCGATCTATAATCACTTCAATATCATGCTTATAGCGTTTGTCCAGTTTAGGCGGGGACTCCAGTTCGACTGTTTCACCATCAATAATGGCGCGCACATAACCCTGCGAATGAAGCTCACCGAGCAGACGCTGGAATTCGCCTTTACGCCCATTGACAATCGGTGCCAGCAACATCAATCGGCTACCTTCGGGCTGTTGCATGATCAAATCAACCATCTGACTGACGGTTTGTGCTTCCAGAGTCACATCATGCCGTGGGCATTTGGGATGACCAATTCGCGCGAACAACAAACGCAAATAATCGTATATTTCGGTTACCGTGCCGACCGTCGAGCGCGGATTGTGAGAAGACGATTTTTGTTCTATGCTAATCGCAGGTGACAGCCCTTCAATCATATCGACATCGGGCTTTTCCATAATCGCTAGGAATTGTCGAGCATAAGTCGATAACGATTCCACATAACGCCTTTGTCCTTCAGCATAAATCGTGTCGAATGCAAGCGAAGATTTGCCCGAGCCCGATAAGCCGGTAATGACAATCAGATTATCCCTCGGCAGGTCGATATCCACCGATTTTAGGTTATGCGTTCTGGCGCCGCGAATTTGAATTTTGTCTATGCTCACAACAATCTGATTATTCGAAAGTAAACCTGATACTATACGCACCTTTCGATATGATGGACAACCACCAATTACGATTATCGGCAATACGCACTCCTTTCCATTTGCATATGTGATAGCCCGTTTTATGCGGCACTCGCCACAACATGAAAAATAAAATAATAACCAATCCGATGTCCCCAACCGAGCGAAAAGCAGTCTTTTCGCTGGCGGGTATTTTTTCGCTACGCATGTTTGGGCTGTTCATGTTGTTGCCGGTGTTGGCTATTTATGCTGATGAGCTGAGCGGCACAACACCGCTGTTACTTGGGCTGGCACTGGGAATTTACGGCTTGACGCAAGCGATTTTCCAAATCCCCTTTGGCATGTTATCGGATCGGATAGGACGTAAGAAAGTAATTGCCGTTGGGTTAATTATATTTGCAATGGGGAGCATCATAGCGGCGTTGTCTGATTCGATCCAATGGTTAATCATCGGCAGAGCCGTGCAGGGAGCAGGTGCAATATCAGCTGCAGTGCTGGCATTAAATACTGATTTAACGCGCAATGAGCAACGCACCAAATCGATGGCAATTATCGGCATTAGCATTGGTTTTACTTTTCTGATGTCGTTGATTGTAGCACCCGTTCTACACAGTATTATCGGCATTGATGGACTATTTGGGTTAATTGCGATATTGGCACTGTTGGCAATTGCGGTGTTGTATAAAGTGGTTCCCAATGTGCCGCTTAGTGCGGAAAGCCATAAATATATCCCGATTCAAAGCCAGCTTATCGGTGCATTAAGAAACCGCTCATTGATGCCGCTCAATCTCGGTATTTTAGTCTTGCATCTCGTTTTAACCGCCCTGTTTTTAGTGTTGCCTAACCTATTCATAACACATAGCGGGTTGTCTCTTTCCGCACATTGGAAACTGTATGCGCCAATCTTGCTGTTATCGGTCATTGGCATGGCTCCGTTTGTGATGGCGGGTTCAAAAGCACAACATGCAAAAGTCGCTTATCGGCTAGCGATTTTCCTACTCCTGATTACGCTGACTATGCTCGCAACGACCGCCTATTCTCTACTCGGACTACTATTATTGATGATGGTGTTTTTTAGTGTCTTTAACGCATTGGAATCGCTGTTACCGTCCCTCGTATCACAACTCGCGCCTGCGAAGAGCAAAGGCACTGCAATGGGCGTGTATAACACTTTCCAATTTTCTGGCATCTTTTTCGGAGGCGTGGTGGGTGGTTGGGTTTTTGAAATACAAGGCAGTAGTGGCGTATTTATTTTTTGTGCTAGTGTTGTTTTGGGATGGTTATTGATTGCCTGCTTGACCCCCGAATTTGAAGCCACTGAAAATGAAAGTAATCGAAATTAAACGACATAAAAATCCACAAAGTCGTGAACCTATTGGTAAAATAGCACAACTCAATGGAATTGGGGAAGTAAACGTTGTTTGCGGTGAAGCGATGATTTACTAGAAGGCAGACCAGTCTGCGATAACACCGATATTAACCAATACTGACGGAGATTCATAATGAGAGGTATCAACAAAGTCACACTAATTGGACATTTGGGTAAAGACCCGGAAGTTCGCTACACTGCGGGTGGTGCGGCTGTGGCAAATATTACGCTGGCAACCAGTGAAACATGGAAAGACAAACAAACCGGGGAAAAGCAAGAGCGCACGGAATGGCATCGGGTTGTCTTTTTCAGTCGTTTAGCGGATATTGTCGGCGAATATCTTAAAAAAGGTGCGCCGATTTATGTTGAAGGGCGAATACAAACCGAAAAATGGCAAGATCAGAGCGGGCAAGACCGCTACACCACTAAAATTGTCGCCAATGAAATGCAAATGCTCGGTAGCAAAGGCGATAACATGTCTGCCGCAAATGCTGCACCAAACAATACGGATTTCGGACAACCTGCATCGCCATCAAGTGCGAGTAAACCTGCGGCAACAGATGATTTTGATGACGACATTCCGTTTTAATCTGTGCCAATGGGGAGATACAACACAAAATAATGCCCAAAACGTGCCAAAAGTCACACCATTATTTTTACAATTCAAGGACAATGTACTCACCCAAAGGAAATGTAACCAATGGATTGGGCAAGGGATGGTCAGATGGACGCATGGATTGCTAGAGCAACATCAGAATATTGCTACTTTATATTGCAATACTGATATTACCAAGGACTCCTTTACACGACATAGGGTGGTCCAAGCCGTAACTGGCTTGGGCCTTGTTTGATAAATCCAGTCGCGTATGTTCAACATCCAGCCGCAGAAACATATTCCAAATGATGTATTACTACCCGCTTCCAAGATCGGATAGCGAGTTTGAATGAATAAAAAGCCCCCACAAGAGATTTTTGCACTTATGCCCTATACATAAGTCCCGCCATCTACAACGGTTTTGCGACTGTGCAAGAGGTACTTGCTAGGCATGCGTTACATGCGGAAAACCCAACCCCTTGCCTTCTTATCAGGGGGACTTTCTGCTCAATTCCCCCCCCCCCCCCCCCCCCTGATAAAGAGGGCAAGGGGGTTAGGAACAACGAATGACGAATATTGGATTTTTGCACAGTCTCTTTTGTGCGGCTGAAGTCGCGCTTCCGACAATTATGCAAAAGCCCCCATAAGACGTTATACTTCTGCTGTGGGCAATTTGAAGTTGCGTAAAATGGTGACATTAGACCGTCTGGTAATGAAACACTTGGCAAAACTTAAAAAACAATATTCGGCTACTGGCATAAGCCAAGATAGCGTCTGTAAAAATCCGATTGAGCAGTTCGGATTGTGGTTTGAACAAGCAGTCGATGCGGAAATAGCTGAGCCGAATGGATTCTGCCTTTCGACTATATCGGAAACTGCCAAACCCTCGCAACGAACCGTACTGATGAAATCCTATGACGATGAAGGATTGGTTTTTTACACCAACCATCATAGTCGCAAAGGACGGCAACTAGCACAAAACAATCATGTCTCGGCATTGTTTCCGTGGTATGAATTACATCGCCAAATAAGCATAGAAGGGTGCGTAAGCCGAATTAGCGACTCATTGTCCGTAGAATATTTTAATTCTAGACCACGCACTAGCCAAATCGGTGCATATGCTTCACACCAAAGCGAAATTATCACATCAAGACAGATACTGGAACAACAACAACAAGCAATGACAGACCGATTCGGCAATCAGAAAATACCATTACCACAATTTTGGGGTGGTTATCGTATCACGCCTATCCGCTTCGAGTTCTGGCAAGGACGTGCACACCGATTACACGACCGCATTCGCTACACCAAAAAAAATGAACACTGGGAGATTGTACGATTATCCCCATAAGCCTATAACCTAGAAATCGCTTGGTTCAGGTTCAACCCTTTGGAATACAACCAGCAACCCACCAAACACATTTTGAATCACTCATATCAACCGCTGGCAGATCGATTAAGGCCGAGCACCTTGCAGGAGGTAGTCGGTCAGCAGCATATTCTCGCTAAACAGAAGCCCTTATACGGTGCGATTGCGAGTGGTCAATTACATTCGATGGTGTTTTGGGGTCCACCGGGGACGGGGAAGACGACATTGGCTAAATTACTTGCTACGCATTGTGAGGCAACATTGGTGTCGTTGTCAGCCGTGTTATCAGGGGTTAAGGATATTCGGGCGGCGGTGGATGCGGCAAAACTTAGGTTGCAAGTTGAACAGGCTAAGACGATTTTATTTGTGGACGAGGTGCATCGGTTTAACAAAGCGCAACAGGATGCGTTTCTCCCGCATATTGAAAATGGTACCATCATTTTTGTTGGTGCAACTACGGAAAATCCATCATTTGAATTAAATAACGCATTGTTGTCGCGTCTGCGAGTCTATGTTTTGAAGGCGTTATCAATTGAGGATATGGTGACGCTGATTGAACGTGCTTTACACGATGACGAAAAGGGATTGGGACAATTAAAGCTGACCATACAACCCGAAAATATCCGACAAATTGCTCGCTTAGCAGATGGCGATGCAAGACGCGCCTTGACGCTACTTGAAATAGCGGGGGATTTGGCAGAGCAAGGTTGTATCACCAACGAATTGATTGCCGAAATCATGGCAGGCGGTACATTGCGCCGCTTTGATAAGGGTGGTGAGGTTTTTTATGATCAAATTTCTGCCTTGCATAAATCGGTGCGTGGCTCGAACCCAGATGCTGCGCTATATTGGTTTTGTCGTATGCTGGATGGCGGTTGTGACCCGATGTATATTGCACGTCGAATTGTCAGGATGGCTTCTGAGGATATTGGCAATGCCGACCCGCGTGCGCTACACATTGCTTTAGACGCATGGCAGACTCAGGAGCGATTAGGCAGTCCAGAAGGTGAGTTAGCACTAGCACAAGCAATCGTGTATCTGAGCGTAGCGGCAAAAAGCAATGCCGTGTATTCGGCGTTTCATCAAGCGATGTCAAGTGCCCAGAAATCAGGTTCACTAGAGGTGCCATTACATTTGAAAAACGCACCAACCAAGCTGATGAAAGAGCTTGAATACGGCAAACAATATCGCTATGCCCATAATGAGCCAAATGCCTATGCTGCAGGTGAGCATTATTTTCCTGACGAATTAAACGCTCCCGTTTTCTATCAGCCAGTAGAACGCGGATTAGAGATTAAAATAAAAGGAAAATTAGCACAACTTCGGCAATTGGACGAGCAAGCCAGAAGACGTTAATTGTCTCGGTGCTACGGTCTATTTTTATCGCTCTATTTTACTTGAATTTTGACCATATCCAGACACGGGCAGCATCAATATTAACGATGGGTAATAGCAGGAAATGAATATGTTTTTTAATGTTATAGCGATACGGGCTATTAAAGACAGTCCGAATAATCGTCGGCACGGCTAAAAAATAGTGTTTATACTTGCCCTGTGCCTGTGTTTTGATACTTAAACAACGTGTTCTCATTTTGTGGAAAGCAACACTGGGCTTATCCAGCATGGGGTGCCAATTTGTGAGAAATTGTTGTTGAGCTTGGATAACCTGCTCAAAATTCGCCGAAATACTGTACTCGCCAAGATGATAATAAACGTGGTTTTCCTGACTGATATACGCAGGTAAATGGGTGTTTATGAGTATCTTGAGCCATAAATCCCAATCCTGAAGAGCCGCCAAATGATCATCGACACGGCTATTGCCAATGTACGCCTTTTTGGTCATGCAGAACGAGAACCCGCCGAGCGTATTTTCATAATATAAATCAGGCAAGGTAATCAATGTCTTGTAAGCCGTGCGACTCTTTTTGCCATCACTACTTTTTCCATGATGTGTATAGGCATAGCTAAAATTGCTACTGATAATGCTGTATTTATTGTCTTTGAGTAATTGAACTTGACAGCGTATTTTATCGTGATGCCACCTATCATCATCATCCAGAAAAGCGATGTATTCACCCTGTGCGTGGTCAATGCCGATGTTGCGTGCTTTTGCACCACCGAGTGTATCGGCAAATTCAAGATACCTGATGGGTGTATCGTGCCCGCTTTTTAGGGCATTGTTTTTTAATTGGTTGACAATATTTGTGGTGTTGTCTTGACAACCATTCGCAATCACAATGATTTCAACATGTTTATATGCTTGATTTAACGCACTTATCAACGCACTTTGAAGAGACTCAGCACGGTTATGTGTTGCGATAATAATGCTGACTAGACCTTTTTCCATATCAACTCATCGTAACCAATGACTCAAATCACGATTGGTTAATCGTGCTAATAACGCAATATCATCGCTGAAATAATCAATCAATGTGCACCGCATATCGTGGGACAAGGGCTTACGGTTTTGGTTTTTTTTGTTTTTTGTGCGGATAAATTCGGCGATACCGAAATTAGATGTAATACCGAGCTTGGCTTTTATTCTGCCCAACTGATGCGGGGCACCTCTCAATGAATGGAAACGGGGAGTTTTTGCTGGGTTGTGAATGTTGAAATTCTGTTTATGGTTATCAGCCACACCTAAAAATTGTAATACTCGTTGATATGTTTGTGGTGCATTTTGTACCAAATCCTCAAAAAAAATCAAATGTACTCGGTCAGAAGATAACTGACCATAAAGCCGTTGTAATTGCACTCCTAAACGACATACAGCACCGTATTGAAGCATTTTGGGCTCGTGATCACAGTGCTGTATGCACTGTCCCAGCAATCGCCGATCCTGCAAATACCATGCTGTCGTGAAATCTCGGACATTCTCTGATCCGGAGAAATACATTTGACTGTGGAATGAATACACCATGTCAATCGGGTTTCTAAGCATCACGATCAATTTGGCGTTTATGTTATAGTCCAAGATATTGGCGACCGCATCTTGCGAATAAAGATAACGCACGGAGGTTTCGCCTAAGACGACATGAGCATCAGTTGCTGCTGCAAAAAGAGCCTGATAAGCGTTTAAATCTGTTGTTTTTCGTTTTTTATGGTCAGTATTAAAATAATGTGGTTCTTTTTTTGCCATATAAATTGCTGGATGCTCGGACAACCAAATGTCCATCGACGTGGTACCACATTTGGGTGCACCAATAATGAAAAACGCTGGTTTTCGCATGACTCTGTTTATATGTTTCGATGATTGTTTTGATAAATGTTTAACGAATATCAATGAGTACAATAGATGAAATCCCGACATACAAAACCCGTTGGGCGTAAAAAGAATTCGCCCAGAATATCGAAGAAAAGGTTACTTGTTAATCAGATATGCCCGACCTCAATCTATGCGGTATCTATTATACTCGTATTGTTATGTACCGTGGGCGTTTTTGCACCGAATAATACCAATTATTCTGATTTTTATCGAGAAGCAATCGCAGAAATTGGCACCATCGCACTGCTCGTTTATTGGTTCTATCGTAATCGTAAAGTCCAAGACATGACGATAACCATTGATGTCGTTAGAGTCTTTTTAATTGCCCTATTCATATTTGCATCGGTGTCCGTTTTTTGGGCTGTTAATGTCGCTTTTTTTGTCAGTAAGTATTTCTTGTGGCTGGCGGCGGCTGGAATTTTGTTACTCGCACTCACCTTAGCACACAATACCAAAACGTATATCATATTAGCCCGAACACTCGTATTGATCGCAACCTATATCTCGATTGTTGGTCTCGTTCAAGCTCTACTTTCAATCGATGTATTCGTACAGGCTAAGCCACCAGCGGCTAATTTCGTGAATAGAAATGCTGCCGCACAAGTGCTGGTATTGATTTTTCCGATTAGTTTGTTTTTATTGCTGGTTGATAAAAATAAATATCTGTCAAAGCTGTATCCCTTCATAATGGCTTTAATGTTAGCTTATATTTTCCATACTGGCACCAAGGCGGCATGGTTAAGTATTGGTTTTGAAAGTATATTGATCATAGCGGGCGTTATTTGGCAAAGGAAACAAATCAAGGAAATTATAAAGAAGCAAAATGTTTATGTGGGATTGAACGGGTTATTGCTTGTCATATCAGCCAGTATTTTGTTGCTTTTTTTAATCAATTTATCCGCAGAAGGCTGGGCATTTTTTGGCGCTGAAATTGCAGATAAGACAGGCACTATTTATAACAAAATTCATAGTTATAACAACCAGTTAAGTCAAACGGGGGAAGTACGTCAAGCGGGGCGTTATATTCTTTGGGGTGATGCCATTGAGATGATTAAACAGAGTCCGTTTGTAGGCAGTGGTATGGGTAGTTTTTTCCATAACATGCTGGCGCAAGCGGACCGATACCATAAATATGGAATATTACGAGCGCATAATGATATACTCGAATTGGCTGTTGAATTAGGCGTTGTCGGTTGGATTTTATTATCAGGGGTCATGATTGGACTGGTGATAACGCTCCATAAAATCATTACTCGAGCCGAGGCAGAATATAGATTATTTTACTTGTTAATCGCGGCTGGATTAGCAGGTAGTGCGCTCAATATGCAGTTCAGTTTTCCGTATCAACTGCCAGTGCCTTTGATGTTATTTGGTCTGTATATTGGCTGTATTATAAAAGCGGGTGATGTGTATAGTTCAAAAACAAAAACGATTAAACTCGCATTAAATAACTGGCATTGGCGGGGCGGTATTTCTTTTATTGGCTTGATTTTTATCTCGGTTGTTGCCGTTAATTTCATTTGGTTAAATGCAACCAATAAAATGATCGATAATTTTGGGCACGCAAAATGGCCAAATGACTTGGTTAATAATCCATTGGTGTGTCACAAAACCTTGGTGAAATCATTAAATATGGCAGCCGTTGCCGAGGATAAAAATCAAAACTATCACCTTGCCGCCAAAGTCATCGAGTCATTGAATAAATGTATCCCGAACACTTGGTCGTACTACGATCATAAAGCCGTCAATTTTATAAGGTTGAAACGGTATGACGAAGCTCTACACTACCTCAAATTATCAAGACAACATGCCCCGAAAGAATTTTATGCTAGTTATCTGAATGAAATAATAGTGTATAGCATGATAGATGATAGCGATAATCTCTTAAAGGCATACCAAGCATTAATCGCACTACCGATAGATTCATTAAAGAAACAGCCAAAATTCTTGAAAAAAATAATTATGCTATCACTATCTCTGAAGCAGAAAGAAAGTGCGGAAAAATTTTATCGTCTCTATCGTCAGCACTATCTGGGTAAACCATTTATTGCAAAGGTCTCGCATTATTTTCCAGAAAAACATGACTGACTTTGATCAGCAGATTGATGCGCGTGGGATGAGTTGTCCGTTGCCGATTTTAAAGGCGAAAAAGGCTTTGGCAGGGCTTGAGCATGGGCAAACACTTTATATTTTGGCAACCGACCCGGGTGCGGTAAAAGACTTTGAGGCATTTGCCCGACAAACAGGCAATGAATTACTTGAATCGTCTCAATCAGAAAATGAATTTCAATTTCTATTGAAGAAAATAGATTTGCACAAGCTGGATTTTAATTTGCTATCCTAACTCCCTGATTATTCACTACCACATCAATCTGGTCATGTAGCGATTGCAGTCTAGAAATCATTTGTTCCTGTTTGCTAACGACTTTTTGGAGTTGTAGTAGCGAATAAGTGATATTCAACCCAGCCATGATTGCACAACGATCAACGGTTAGAATTTGACTGCCTTTAGTAATCGCGCGCATTTGCTTATCGAGATAGGCTGCCGCTTCAACCAACCCTTCGGTTTCTTCAATACCGCACGCTACAGTAAACTCTCGCTTCATGATATTCACTTTGACGCTTTGCTTCTTTTCTTCTGTCGTTTCCGTTGGCATCGTTCGGGGTATCTCAATATTGATTATGGGCGGGAATGTCATGCCTTTTGAGGATTCTTATGTGACTATTTTTCCAGCGTATTTAATCGCTCGATAATTTTCTCTACGCGGCCACGGGCAATTTTATTTTTTTCTTGTAATGCCTTAAATTCCTGTCGCAACAGGCTCTGGTCGGTTCGTAACGTTTCATTCTCACGACCTATATCCTCAATCAGTTTGAGCATGTCGACGACCCGTTGTTCCAATTTTTGCATGGTGTCTTCCATCATCTTGTATCAACCATTTGCATCATCCAAAACATATTCATTAAAATCATGGGCTATCCTAGTGTAGTATCCTAAATTGTGTATTGTCAATATCCTGTTTGGGCTAACATTTTGCATGCAGATACTCGTCAAATCATATCTGGTTTGTTATGATATATTGGAATTTAGCACAACAATCACGGGGAAACGAGTATGAGCAAAGTAGCAGATATTCTAGCAGACAAAAATGTCGATGTTTGGAGTGTGCAATCTGACCACTCGGTACTGAGCGCCATTAAGTTGATGGCGGAAAAGGGGGTAGGGGCATTGTTGGTGATTAACGATAATCGTTTATCGGGGATTCTCAGTGAGCGGGATTATGCACGTAAAGTCATCTTGGAAAACCGCTCATCGAGCAAGACCCTAGTCGGTGATATTATGACTCGAAACCCGCTTACCATTACCCGCGAGGATAGCGTAACAGAATGTATGGAGATGATGACGGATAATAATTTTCGACATTTGCCAGTGATGGAAGGTGGACAGGTCGTCGGTATGATATCCATCGGTGATTTAGTCAAACGTGTCATCAAGGAGCAACAATTCACCATCGACCAGCTGGAACAATATATTGCCGGTTAAATAAGCACACAACTGACGGTTGCTTGAATATCTGGTTACGTCCTCGATTACATCCCTAATGTCTCGGATGATTGCGAAGAATCCAAGTTATTTAGTCTAAGTCATTGATGAGTGAGGTAGCAATGTTTTGTGGTAACGTGCCGATTTCATAGGCATAGTTGGCATGATTAACGCCTATTTTTATGTCTGCTCGGTTGTGTGTCGCTACAATCATCTCAGTATTTAATTCAAATCGCAAAAAGTGTACTGCGGAAGTTTTCCGTTCAGTATCGCGTACTAAATCCTCGTTAGCAACAGGATTCACCTTGGCAAAATCCCCGATTTGAACCCATATTTGATTTTCAATTCCAATCAATTTAGACAACGCGATGGTACGCTCCGCCGGATCCTCGTATTCAATCATAAAGGTTGCTTTCCAGTTACTGCCGTCTGGGATGAGCGGGTTATAAGTTGCCAGTTCTTCTTCGATAGCATCGGGCTGAAAAATTTTTTCAAGCCGAAGCACTTCCTGTATTTGATATTGCATGGTCAACCGATCTTCAAAATACAAAGTGGCGTTCGGGCCTAATGCAATCTGACGTGATTTTTTATGCAACATGACTCGCACACGATAATCTGGACGCTGCTCGGCGTATTCTTCCAGCGACATGAGATCAGCTCTATTTAATTTTGACATTGTGATTACTGATAACGGGCGAATTCAACCCATAAGTGTAACACTCGGGTTTATATTATGATCTATCCCCATTGCGCGGGAAAAGACCTCCATAAGGGTTTTATACCCCAAACATTTTCTAGGTCGGTTATTCATTAAATCGGTCGCTTTGAACAACTCTTTTTCGGTGACTTTATGCAAAGGCATTTTCTTTGGAAAAAACTGCCTGAACAAAAAGTATGAACAAAAAGTATGAGCAAGCCATTGTGCCAGATGATTATTTGGCATTCAAGCCGCGCTCCCAAGAGTGATACGGTTTAGCTTCGTTAAGTTTCACACTCGAGTTGTTTGGCAAGCTCACTATGCCAACAAAATTCCCTGTCGTTATCAAAGGTTAGTGTCATTACATGTTGTTTCATATGCTTTAACAACCTGAGTATAGCCGCGTTGGTTTCTTTTGCGGTTTTGTTCTTAGTCCGAAGTGCGAGATAAAGCCTACTTTTGCGTTCAGCAAGGGTGGCAAACACCCCTTGACGACCCTTACCGATAACACAATCAGCCTCCCCCCTCTATCACTACGCCTATACGCGAGCGACTGTCCACTATACGGGGTCTATCAGCAATATCAACCCGATTGGGGATGCGTCCGCGGTAATCGTTCTGTCCATAACGCTTGCGATATTTCTTACCCTGATGGCGCAAGTATCGATATAACGACCCATCCGCTACTTTGTCTTTCAAAATGAGACGATAGATGGATTCGGTGCTAATACTGATGTTTTCCTCCATTCTCAAACGACCGCTAATTTGTTCAGGACTCCAATACAGCGCAATCTTTTGTTGAATATGAAGCTTTAACTCGTCATTGAGTTTGATGTGCTTAGGCTTTTGCTGATGCCTCGTTTGGGCAAAGCGGTGGGCTTGTTTGTAGCGATAGCCGTTGCCCCCGGTATTGCGTTTAATTTCACGGCTGATGGTTGACTTAACTTCTGCCCATGGCTTTAGCGATTCCTGTCAGTGTACAGTTTTGCTGATTCATGAGGTAAATGTGGTATCTTTCGTGTTCAGTCAAATGGGTATATCTCGTCATGTTTTACTCCTTTTTTCTCGTCAGTTAAAAGAGTACGAGTGTACCCTTTGACTGACTTAGGAGTGTTGCACTTATTATGTGAATTCAAGGACAATGTTTTTATGCTTTGTTCGGCTTCTGTTCTCGTGGCAGGGCGTATTTCTGTTTGACATGAGCGTCTATCAAAGACTATAGAATAGCGTTGCCAGATTTGTTGTGATCTATTTATTGCCGGATACGACACGATCAATATGTGACTTTCGAGAGCACCAATTCATTGACGAATCGAGTTCCGAAATAGGCTAAAATCAGAATTCCGAAGGCAGTGATAGTCCATTTTGCGGCAGTTTGACCGCGCCACCCAGCTATTTTCCTGCCACACAGTAAACAAGCAAAACATAACCATGCCAATATCGAAAATAATATATGATGGTTGAAATTCAACAAGGTACCGATATTGTTTAAATTAGAAATCATGCCAACAACCAAATTGAGGGTCATCAATAAAAACCCCAGCAGGGTCAACCAAAATAGATTCGCTTCCATTGTTTGTATTGCTGGAAGCATCGGCAAGATGCGTCCCTGGTTTGGCTTGTGTAGCAGGCGATCCTGTATAATCAGTAAACAGGCTTGGGCAAATGCAACGCATAATACCCCGTAAACAGGAATAGCCAGCACAATATGCCAGCCCACGCCATGCGGAATCCGCCCGAGGGGAGTAAGATTCATTGATACGCTGCCAACCAATACCGCAATCAATCCGATAGGGAGGACAACAATGCCGAGATTGCTAGTTTTTCTGACAAATGAAATACACAAATACAGGGTTACAGAAATCCATCCGGACATTGATATGGCTAACCACAAAGAAATATTGGGTGCGTTCGCGGTATAGATGCTACGGGACAATAGAATTCCGTGCAAGGCGACTGCCACAATTGTTAAGCTGGGGATAAGCAGTCGGGAGCGGTTGTTATTGCCGTTTATTTCACGCCACAAGAATAATGTGCCGAGGCAGTATGTTGCACTACAGACCGCTATAATAATTGATGACCAAGACATAGGTGAATTCAAGAAATATGATTTTTGCTGATTTGTTTGCGTTTTTCTGATGGTGTTTCGCCAAATTGATTTTTATAACATTGGCTAAATCGGCCGAGGTGCCGGCCCCATACTGATCTGCAATATCACCAATCGACTGGTCAAGATTTTCCGGCGAGCATAACGCCGTTCGAATTTTGTTAAGTCGCACCGTGTGCGGGTAAGTGACTGGTGATTGCCCCAAGCAATCCTTAAAAACACGCTAAGAGTACGTCGTCCAATCCCCAGATTGCAACATAAATGGGCAATTGATATGTCATCACCCGCCTTATCGTGCATATAGTCGCGTGCATTGTGCATAATCTGATAACGATTCACACGGCTCGCTAATTCCGCACGGGAATCTGCTGAAAGAGTATCACTGAAAAGGTTTGAAACCATCTCTGAAATTGAACTGCGTAACCCAGCAAGTATAGCAGGACGCAGGATTGTCGGCGTATTTTTGGTTGTTGCAACGATATACTCAACAAGCAGTATTAGTGCAGGTGCATTGTGCCGATTAACATGAATCACATCACTGCGATTTTCAACCCCAGCGATACTGTCGCTCGTTTCACATTCACTATGTGAAGATAACTTATTCCATGAAATTCGGATCCCTCGCCACCTAAAAACAGATGATCGAGTGAAAAATCATGCCCATTCATTTTATTCGGTTTAGACCCATCATTATTCGTCAGCAATATAACCGAATACCAGCCGCGGGTATCGCACCATTCTGCTCAATAACCTGATTCAGTTTTTCAAAATAAAGTGCAACCCCCGAACCCGAAAGCAGGGTCGAGAATGTACCGTGGAATGGACCGCGACTGGGCTACTGATAGCTCTGATCATGCTCGCTAATACATTCTGATTGCTCATCAATATCCTCGAAGTCATGGCTGGTCAAGCCATGCTCGTTATGAGGCATGCTGTCCGATTTTTTCATTTTCTCCTCCGCCAAAAACAAAAACATTGTGCGTAAACTGGATAATGGTCTGGTCCAGGGCAACCGAGCTTAAATTGTAGCCATAACCCGCAGTAGGTAGTCATTGTTCCAACTGGCTTTCAAGCGTTTTATTTTCACACCGACCTTTGAGGTTTTTTCCCTTTTAATCAGGTTGAGTTCGATATACCGGATAATGGCGAGATTAGGCGGCACTATGCCCGTTGCGTGTCCGGTTAGCGTATTCAATCAAAAGCGACATTCAGCACCGAATGAGTACGAATGCTACGCGCTAATTGACTGGGATTATCTGCCCTCAGACTACTCACAAAATAGTGCGTCTCTTCGGTTATCTTATTCGCGGTCTCTCGTTTGCAGGTGACCGCAATGATGCTCTGCAACCCCGGACTGTCATGACGTTCATGTAACCAGCCAATGTCACCGCTGACACGCACCATGCGCTCCATCATAAGTGACCACCGATGCGGCGGGCGATAATGCCGAATTAAGGTAGGTCACCACATCGGCTCGGTGAGCTCGCCGCACCACCTCATGCAAACTCCCTTTCCCTTTCAAACTCAAAACATAGTCACCACCTTGTTGAACATTTGGCGAGCAACTTGTCTCTGACAACCCATAGCATCAAGGGTAACGACTGCGCCAGCAATATCTAATCGCAACAGGAGCTTGGGAATAGCCGTGATTTCATTGGATTTGTCATCTACTTTAACCCGTCCTAAAACCAAACTATTGTGCTGTGCCAAAGCACTGACCATGCAGATAGCCGCTTTTTTTGAGTCTTTATCCAGACTGCGCCTAAGCATTGACCATCAATCGCAATGACATCTCCTTCGGTCAGATGGGTCAAGTCCGACACCCAGTGGGCTTGTCGGTTAATTGAAAATCAGTCTAATTTTAAGAAAATAAAATGTTTAATAACAAGGACTTAAATATTCACAACAAGCTAAAAACGCCATTTTCCGACAAGCCCCTAATCCAATGACGATTGTTTTTAGCTCCGTAGGAGCGGTATCTCTCTTTGTTTCGCTCCTACGGCGCTTCGTCTTTCCTAGCCCCCTTATCAGGGGGGAATTGAGTGACAAGTCCATGATGAGTAGAAGGTACCCCTTGACAAGGGGGCTTAGGGGTTCCCGCCAGCGTAACCTAGCGAGGGTTTCTTGCATCAGTCTCTATTAGCCGCGCCAACCATCTTGTCTATCCTGTTTATCCATGTAAATGCTCTTCGGCGGACAATGGACGGTGAATTGATAATTGAAAATGGTGGTTAGGTTTTGAAAGTGGAAGTCTCCGAAGTGTGGGTTGGTACCGCCCGTGGACACGATAACCATAGCGTTGACCGAATTTGCAACCATGCAAATAACCATGCTAAATAGCATCCTAATTGAGCAACACCCACCGAGTCAGAATCATTTTGTATCATGGACGAAAAATGATTGTGGGTGTCCATGATTATTTGATGATTATTTGTTAGCGGAGGAAAAAGCTGAACAGTGCAACCATCACCCCTACGCTACCCATTGTTAAGCCAACCATCCACTTGATTAGGTGTGCTTCGGTGTTGACAATTTTTGCTTTAAGTGCGTCCTCGGTGTTGGTTAATTCGTTTTTGGTGGCGAGGTTGGCGTTGAGTAGATCAGATTGAGATTCGGCAAGTGCTTCGGCTTATTGTACAGGCATACCGACCACCGTCATACGTTTGACGAAATGGTGTGTATCAAAAGCGAGCACATCAGAAGCCATACTTGGACTTTAATACAGACGCACTTGTTTATCCACTGGAAATTGACGCTGGTAATTGAAAATTGAGAATGACGGCTGGGTTTTGATAAGAATATTGATTTGACTGGATTCCTGTTCTCGAGACTGTGCAAGCAACCCTCTCTAGGTCGTGTTACATGTGGAAAGCCCTTGCGGGTTTGGCGGTTTTACTGGGTTCCTGCTTTCGCAGGAAAGACGGACTAGGTTGCTTCTCAATTTTCCATTGTCAATTCTTAATGAGTTATGTGCTACAGTAACGCTGTCGGTGAGGTGTTTACACACTCCGCAAATAAGTCGTGCAAGTAACCTATCAAACTGGAGGAGATTCCGAATGAAATCATCGTTTACCATAATAAACACTAATAAACTAAAGCTCAGCGGGCTTCTCGCCCTGCTATTAGCGACTTCTGTCATGCTAACTGCCTGTGGTGGTGGTGGTGGCGGCACAGCGAGCATGCCAACTACACCACCCACCATACCAGCCCCGCCAACGGTTGTTGTGCCAACTACACCACCCACCATACCAGCCCCACCAATGGTTGTTGTGCCAACTACACCACCGGCAAAACCGGCCCCGCCAACGGTTGTTGTGCCAACTACACCACCGGCAAAACCAGTCCCGCCAATGGTTGTTGTGCCAACTATACCACCACCAATAGTCACACCTCGGCAGGCAATAGAAATTATTGTACGCATCCCTACCGGCATAAATGACCCCTATTTTCGTTCAACTTGTGTGCCGGGGGCTATGGGGGTGGGGTGTTATACTGACTCAAATCATAATTTGGCAAATGTTGTAGATGCTGGTAGGTCTATTTAGTCAGCCCTTAAAAACCGACCTAACAAGTAAAAATATATTTCAAGCGGCCGCTCAGCGAACGTGAATCAACCTTGAATCAAATGGACCAAGGGCTTTTTACCAAAAATATGGACAAAACGTGCTTTTTTAAGCCATAAATAGCAGACGTGACAAAAAACCAGCCACTTTCTCAAATTCCAGGCACAAGCAGCCATTAAAGCATTGATTTCATCGCCAACTTGTCCTTTAAGCCTGTTTCTGGATAACCTAAAATCGGATTTCAAATGCCCAATAATGGGTTCTATGGCAGCCCGTCGCTTACACAATTTGCGTTTCTTATCTCTTTGATAACGATTGTCTTTTTTCAGGGCTTTGCTGGGCAGGATAATGTCCGTATCGCCCACTTGTTTAACCCCACAATAGCCTCTGTCGCAGACCGCTTGTTTGATGGGTTTTGTTCTGTTGCTATTGGCTTGTTTTATCGCATCGGGTAGGGTTTTTGCATCATGCTGGTTTTTCTTATGGCTGACAACGCCGACAATGATGTTACTGTCTTTGGCCGAGACGATGGATACTTTGTTGCCGTATTCATAGCGTTTGTGGTCTTTGCCTTTAGAAATCACATAAGCATGGGGTTCGTGCAGGGAATAAATTTTATTTTTGTCTTTGGGTTGTTGTGCCAACACCCGTTGATAGAGCAAGAAGTCTGGTCGGTAGGTTTCAAGCAGTCCGTGTTGGGGTAGTTTTCTTTGTAGTTCTCGGATTAAAATATGAGCAATGGTTCGCAATCGTTTCAATGCCTTTTTAGCGGATGCACGCTTTTTAACATGGCGGAAGTGGCGAATGCGTAAGCGGCAGTTTTTAACTTCTTTTACGAAGGTTCTGCGTTGTTTGATGCCATGTTTTTTCGCCAATTTGTTGAGACGGTTGATAATTTTGATGGCTAGTTTAGAATCAGTCGGATAGGTGATGTTTTTTTCCTGTTTTTCCCTTCTCTACAGGGGTGTCAATCAAAACTGTGTTTTCATTGGCTTTTTTGCCGTGCAACATCACACTCATCTTAAAAATGAGTTCAAAACCTGCGACACCGATTCTGTTTCTAAAATGCACCAGTTCGGTTGCATTGCAAGGCACGTTTGGGGTGTAGGTTGGATAACCGCAGAAGTATTGATAATACGGATTACGCTTGAACTGTAAGACCACATTCTCATCGGACAGGTTTTCCAGTTGTTTGAGCATCAGTAACCCGACCATTAAGCGTATTGGTTTTGAGGGTCTGCCGTTATCGTGGCAATAGTGTTTGCTAAATTCATCCTCGAAGACCTTCCAGTCGATGACGTTGGCTAATTGGATTAAAGGGTCTCGCTGGTCTAATTGAGAGAACAGCTCGGTGTGAAACAGATTTTGTTGCCCTGTGTTTGGGGTAGATGGAGTCAGCATAATTTTTCCTAATTACCACCATAGATAAGTCGCTCTTTCCTGTATATAATCACAGTCTATCTATTTAATTCATAAGGGGTATGTCATGGTGCGTAATAAGGTGCAATTCCAGAAAGGGGTTAGTTTGAACGATTTTATCAAACGGTACGGTACCGAAGCCCAATGCTTCGATGCGCTTTATGCTTGGCGGTAGACCAAAGGGTTCCAGTGTCCGGCCTGTGGTCACGACAAGTGCTGCCAGTTAACCAATCGCAAACTTCAGCAGTGCAATCGCTGCAATCGCCAGACGTCACTGACGGCTGGAACCATCTTTGAATCCACCAAACTACCGCTCACGCTATGGTTCCAGGGTATCTATCTGATTACACAGGACAAGAAAGGCATCTCGGACATGAAACTGCATCGTCACTTGGGTATTTCTTACAATGCCGCCTGGCGAATGAAGCACAAGCTTATGCAGGTGATGATGGAGCGGGATCACAATAACAAACTATCCGGGTTGATTGAATTGGATGATGCTTACTTGGGCGGCGAACGTACTGGGTGCAAGCCGGGACGTGGTGCTGCAGGTAAGACGCCTTTTGTGGCGGCGGTGGAGACCACCGCCGAACATTGCCCAATTCGGGTTAAGTTATCGGTCGTAAAAGGTTTCCGCACAGAAGCGATTAAGTCATGGAGTCAGCAACATCTGACCGAGGGCAGTACTGTTATCTCCGATGGTTTAGCGTGCTTTAATGCCGTTGTCGAGGCCGGTTGCTTGCATGACAAGATTGTGTGCGGCGGCGGGAGAGGGTCTGTCGAAAAACCTGAGTTATTGAGTTCTATAATTAGGTGGGTCAATACGATTCTGGGTAACTTAAAGAGTGCCTTACGCAGTACCTATCATGCTATTCGACCTAAATATGCTCAGCGATACTTGGCAGAATTTCAGTATCGTTTCAATCGTCGTTTTGATTTGAGCGACCTCATTCCCAGACTTGCTTGCACGGCACTCAGAACGCCACCGATGCCGGAAAACTTGCTGAAGATAGGCTTATGTTAGGTGGTAATTAGGTATAATTTTAATAATGGCAATACTTTTTCTTGAAAATCAGACCATTCCATAAACTCGCTACCTTTTACACTTTTAATAGTAACACTACACTTAATGTAGTGTTACTAACATTGTAATCTCTATCGTCTACGCTGACACAGGGGGCGTGCTTGGGTTAATGATAAACAGTTACACAGATTTTAGTACAGTCTCTTAATTAGCTCCTTAGGGGCATCTATACCATAAGAAACAAACTCTCTAAAACCTGATTCAGAATCTTGATCATCTGTATCAACCCCATATACAAAGTACTTTTTATCTTCATATAATGGGTTAATATATGTAAAATTTTTATCTTTTGTTATTTCACATAAAAATAATTTTTCAAATTTACAGTTGAATATGTAAAAAGTAATTATTGAGAAATCGTTTATCGAATTATAAAAATTCTCCAAAATACAAACATCATTTATTTTTATAAAAAAATAATTAGGGGCAGGTATAGGTATTAGTCGCCACACACCACGTTTAATAGATTTTACCGTTAGAATTTCAATAGGAAAAACTTTATTTAAAGAGTAAATGTATTTTTTTGATTTAAATGTGTCCCCTCTTGCATAAATACAAAAACCATCATCATCAAAAAAATCTTGCATATTTCTTATCATGCGGATTGACTTTGAAGGTGAGGTTTCACGCATATACTCTCTATAAACAGACCTGTCATTTATATTCATTGAAAATGCCTTTGAAGTGGTCAAGTAATATTGCTGACCTATATAAACCATAGACCAGCATCATATAACTTTTATCTATGCCACAAATGAAAATGTCCCGCGTCACGAATTCTAGTTTTCAATCTGAGACATGGAACAACCTCCCTATTTCTATATTAAAACCCTTTTTGATGCATTCAATATTCACTCTTTCAGGAACATTAGAAAATGGGTTTTGATCATCGTCATAAAATGAAAAATAATACTCCCCAATAAGGCAGTATGCCTTATACAATAAAGACTCTCCCTCATGACTTAACTTAAAAAACACATTATTCCCTTTTCTAGAAAGCATGATAAGTTTTTTTACTTTTTATTTGACATTCAACACTATTTTCAAGATAGAAAAAATCTAATATTTTTTCATCTCCTAAAAGAATATATAACCTATTTCCATCCAATCTTTCCATATATCGTCCATTTATTGACAAACCTGCAAATGAACGATTTAAAGATTTTTTATAAACAATTTCAAAATTCTTGAATTCACATAATAAGTGCAACACTCCTAAGTCAGTCAAAGGGTACACTCGTACTCTTTTAACTGACGAGAAAAAAGGAGTAAAACATGACGAGATATACCCATTTGACTGAACACGAAAGATACCACATTTACCTCATGAATCAGCAGCATTGTACACTGACAGAAATCGCTAAAACCATGGGCAGAAGTAGGTCAACCATCAGCCGTGAAATTAAACGCAATACCGGGGGCAACGGCTATCGCTACAAACAAGCCCACCGCTTTGCCCAAACGAGGCATCAGCAAAAGCCCAAGCACATCAAACTCAATGACGAGTTAAAGCTTCATATTCAACAAAAGATCGCGCTGTATTGGAGTCCTGAACAAATTAGCGGTCGTTTGAGAATGGAGGAAAACATCCGTATTAGCACCGAATCCATCTATCGTCTCATTTTGAAAGACAAAGTAGCGGATGGGTCGTTATATCGATACTTGCGCCATCAGGGTAAGAAATATCGCAAGCGTTATGGACAGAACGATTACCGCGGACGCATCCCCAATCGGGTTGATATTGCTGATAGACCCCGTATAGTGGACAATCGTTCGCGTATAGGCGATTGGGAGGCTGATTGTGTTATCGGTAAGGGTCGTCAAGGGGTGTTTGCCACCCTTGCTGAACGCAAAAGTAGGCTTTATCTCGCACTTCGGACTAAGAACAAAACCGCAAAAGAAACCAACGCGGCTATACTCATATTGTTAAAGCATATGAAACAACATGTAATGACACTAACCTTTGATAACGGCAGAGAATTTTGTTGGCATAGTGAGCTTGCCAAACAACTCGAGTGTGAAACTTATTTTGCTAAACCGTATCACTCTTGGGAGCGTGGCTTGAATGAAAACCACAATGGCTTGCTCAGGCAGTTTTTTCCAAAGAAAATGCCTTTGCATAAAGTCACCGAAAAAGAGCTGTTCAAAGCGACCGATTTAATGAATAACCGACCTAGAAAATGTTTGGGGTATAAAACCCCTTGGGAGGTCTTTTCCCACGCAATGGGAATAGATCATAATATAAACCCGAGTGTTGCACTTATGGGTTGAATTCGCCTTTTCTATGCTCAATGCTTTTTAACATTTCTCCCGCAACCGCTCTAATTACGGGTACTGCCACACTATTCCCAGCTTGTTTTCTTATTTGTGTATAGGGGGCTATAATCTTAAATGTGTCAGGAAAACCTTGCAGTCTGAGCAGTTCTCTGGGCGTTGGTCTCCTTATTCCATTGACAACCAGATAGTTGTATGAAGCACCAGCCCTTAATGCACAGGAATATTCCAGAGCAGATATGTTACCACCTTTGTTTTCATGCCAAATTGAAGGCATCGGATAGCTGGATTTTACTTTCGCCAGCCTCTTTTTTTTAATTCTTTCTGAAACAAAATATTGTCGGTCAACTTGCTCATCATGTTCAAGTATATCGGCTAAATTTGGCTTTATGCCGAATGGCTTTGGGAACGAAAATTCAATATTGTCCTTAAACCCAACTATAATCATACGTTCTCTTTTTTGGGGAACACCAAAATCAAGTGCGTTGAGAATCGTATGATGTACAAAATAGCCCAAGTTTTCCAAACGTCCTATTGAGACCTTTGCATAAATCCACCCGGGGCACCACTTAAAATGGTAAAATAGCGTTCATTCAATAAACCTTGAGGATACCGTCAAATGTCTTGGAAACAAACCGCCCAATACTCGTTCGCAGATGCCCTTTTAATTGAGCATAAGTCATTGTCCAAACTAGATGATGTGCATGAAATTATCGATTGGAAACAGATCGAAAAAACGCTCAGCCATCTTTATGCTAGCAAGCGTGGTGTGCCGGCACTTGTGCCCTTTGGCTATGCCCACCTTTGATGATGTTTAAGATACTGATTTTACAGGCGTAGTATAACTTAAGCGATGAAGCCTTAGAAGAACAGATAGCCCGGGATTTAATGTTCCGCCGGTTTATTGGTTTGAGTCTCAGTGATGCAGTACCGGATCATTCCACTATTTGGCGGTTTCGGAACTTATTACACACCGAAAATCTGCTTGATTCTTTATTGGTGCAGATCAATAACCATCTCGCTAAAAACAGTCTTATTGTTGCCACAGGCTCGGTCAATATTATCGATGCGACTGTGATTGAGGCGAAGCAATGCCGTTCTAAAAAGAACAAACAAGGCGACAATACCCAAGACCCAGAAGCGGCATGGAACGTGAAAACGGCATCCGATGGCAGGCGTAAAAATACCTACGGATTTAAGCTGCACGCCAATACCGATGAAGATGGTTATCAAGAAAATGACCTATACGCCTGGCAATGTGCATGATTCACAGGAGCTTGAACATCTGTTAGGCGATAGGCACGGACAAGTTTACGCAGACAGTGCCTATACCCACAGGGCACAAGTGCCAACAAAGACAATGACGAGAAACTGGGTAAAGCAGACAATAGAATCCTGCACCGAGCATATCGCAACACGCCATTAAGGGAGCAACAAAAAGCACTGAATAAAATGTATAGCAGTGTCCGCTATGTGGTTGAACGCACCTTTGGTTTGCTCAAACTGCATCACGGATTAGGCAAGGCAAGATACATGGGGTTAGCCAGAAACAAAACCCGCACACATCTGATTGCCATGAGCCATAACCTTAAAACTGGGATGAATATTTTCAAAGAACTGCAACGTTTAAAGGAGAGTTGCGCCTAAATGGGCAATAAAACAGATTAAAACCCACTAAAAGCGGTTAAAAGTGCCGAAATAGAGGCTTTTTTGGTGTCGTATTGATGATTGAGAGAACATGGGCGAAAAAATGAGGCAAATTTATAAAAAATCACGTTGTTTGTGAGTTGCGAGGGGTGTTTTGTGGATTATGCAAAAGTCTCCTATTATTGTTTTAAGGGTTCTTCCTGCGTTATGCGATTGCAGATTTTTTACATTTTCCAACATAAACGCATACGGTTTTTTAACCTTCAGTATTTCTTCAATATTAAAAAACAATGTTCCTCGGGTATCAGAAAAACCTTTTTGAATGCCACAGATGCTAAATGCCTGACATGGAAAACCGCCTAACAATATGTCATGGTTTTGAATTTCTTTTGGGTTTATTTCTGTAATATCTCCTGCGGGTCTTTCGCCAAAATTTTCTTCGTAGGTATCTTGTGCAAACCTATCCCATTCTGATGAAAAAACACATTTTCCACCATGATACTCAAAACCAAGCCGAATACCGCCAATGCCGGCAAACAGGTCTATGAATTTAAATGTGCGCATCGTCCTGCGTGTTTAGGTGCCTATTATCAACGGTAAAAACCGAATATAGTGGAATTTCCTTGGCTGTTTTTGTGGTCGACTATTCATTGCCCCATAGCCATGACCAACTGATTTTCTTTTCAGTGTGCCCACGCCTACTCATGGGAATGTAGCGGCGGCTGGTTTTGCCCTGATACAATTGCCGTGGGCGACCAATTTTTTGTTCATCGTCGACCAGCATTTCTTTCCAGTGAGATATCCATCCTACGGTTCTGCCGATGGCAAACATAACGGTAAACATCGAGGTGGGAAAGCCCATGGCTTTGAGAATGATTCCCGAATAGAAATCGACATTCGGATATAGTTTTTTATCGATGAAATACGCATCTTTCAAGGCGATATCCTCAAGTTTCATAGCAAGCTCAAGCTGCGGGTCATCAATCCCCAAGACATTCAGTACTTCGTGACAGGTTTTACGCATGACGGTTGCCCTTGGGTCGTGATTCTTATAAACGCGGTGCCCAAACCCCATTAGCCGAAATGGGTCGTTTTTGTCACGTGCCTTTTTCAAATACTGATCTATGTTATCCACAGAACCAATTTCATCCAGCATTTTTAATACCGCCTCGTTTGCACCACCATGCGCCGGACCCCATAACGAAGCGATACCAGCGGCTGTACATGCGTAAGGATTTGCGCCAGAAGAGCCAGCGAGTCGTACCGTTGAAGTCGATGCGTTTTGCTCGTGGTCGGCATGCAGAATCAGAATTTTGTCAATGGCTTTGACCAGCACGGGATTGATTTCGTAGTCCTCCGCTGGATTGGAGAACATCATTTGCAACAGATTCTCCGAATAGGATAATTCATTGCGCGGTGTCGGAAATGGTAGCCCTAATGAATATTTAAAAGCGCAGGCACCGATAGTCGGCATTTTGGCAATCAGGCGGTGGGCGGCAAGTCGTCGTTGTTCTATATCCGTTATATCGGTGCTGTCGTGATAAAATGCGGACAACGCACCGACAACGCCGACCATGATTGCCATCGGGTGCGCGCTACGCATGAAACCAGAATAAAATCGCGCCAGCTGTTCGTGAATCAGGGTATGTCTTTTAATGTCGGCATCAAAAGAGGCTTTTTGTTCCGGAGTCGGCAGTTCGCCGTATAGCAGCAGATAGCAGGTCTCCACAAAATCGCTTTTTTCTGCTAATTCGGTGATGGAATATCCGCGGTGCAATAACACTCCTTCGGCACCGTTAATAAATGTAATGCCTGATTTACATGAAGCCGTAGAGGTAAACCCCGGGTCATAGGTTAAAATTCCAGTGTCGCCATAGAGTGTCTTGATATCAATCAAGCGGTTGCCCATAGCCCCCACCCGAGCAGGTAATCGCCAAGATTTCCCGCTGCTGTTATCGGTCAGGGTAAAGGAGTCTGCGGTGTTTGTTTTGGTGGTTGGTTTCTGTTTGTTGCTCATTCAAATCTCCATAGTAATTTATGTTTAGGTGTGAAATTTTTTTATAATGAGACCTTTGCACAATAGTTCTTTTGTCCTCGTAGCGGTCTCAATCGGCGAATTCAACTCATAAGTGCAACACTCGGGCTTATATTATGATCTATTCCCATTGCGCGGGAAAAGACCTCCCAAGGGGTTTTATACCCCAAACATTTTCCATGTCGGTTATTCATTAAATCGGTCGCTTTGAACAACTCTTTTTCGGTGACTTTATGCAAAGGCATTTTCTTTGGAAAAAGTATGAGCAAGCCATTGTGCCAGATGATTATTTGGCATTCAAGCCACGCTCCCAAGAGTGATACGGTTTAGCTTCGTTAAGTTTCACACTCGAGTTGTTTGGCAAGCTCACTATGCCAACAAAATTCCCTGCCGTTATCAAAGGTTAGCGTCATTACATGTTGGGCTTGTCGGTTAATTCAAAACCAGTCCAATTTTAAGAAAATAAAATACTTAGAGACTTTTGCATAATCCACAAAACACCCCTCGCAACTCACAAACAACGTGATTTTTTATAAATTTGCCTCATTTTTTCGCCCATGTTCTCTCAATCATCAATACGACACCAAAAAAGCCTCTATTTCGGCACTTTTAACCGCTTTTAGTGGGTTTTAATCTGTTTTATTGCCCATTTAGGCGCAACTCTCCTTTAAACGTTGCAGTTCTTTGAAAATATTCATCCCAGTTTTAAGGTTATGGCTCATGGCAATCAGATGTGCACGGGTTTTGTTTCTGGCTAACCCCATGTATCTGCCTTGCCTAATCCGTGATGCAGTTTGAGTAAGCCAAAGGTGCGTTCAACCACATAGCGGACACTGCTATACATTTTATTCAGTGCTTTTTGTTGCTCCGTTAATGGTGTGTTGCGATAAGCCCGGTGCAGGATTCTATTGTTTGCTTTACCCAGTTTCTCGTCATTGTCTTTGTTGGCACTTGTGCCCTGTGGGTATAAGCACTGTCTGCGTAAACTTGTCCGCGCCTATCGCCTAACAGATGATCAAACTCCCCAAAATCATGCAATGAATCATGCACATTGCCAGGCGTAGTGGTCATTTTCTTGATAACCATATTCATCAGTATTGGCGTGCATCTTAAATCCGTAGGTACTTTTACGCCTGCCATCGGATGCGGTTTTCACGTTCCATGCCGCTTCTGGGTCTTGGGTATTGTGCCTTGTTTGTTCTTTTTAGAACGGCATTGCTTCGCCTCAATCACAGTCGCATCGATAATATTGACCGAGCCTGTGGCAACAATAAGACTGTTTTTAGCGAGATGATGATTGATCTACGCCAATAAAGGTTCAAGCAGATTTTCGGTGTGTAATAAGTTCCTAAACCGCCAAATAGTGGAATGATCGGGTACTGCATCACTGAGACTCAAACCAATAAACCGGAGGAACATTAAATCTCGGGCTATCTGTTATTCTAAGGCTTCATCGCTTAAGTTATACCGTGCCTGTAAAATCAGTATCTTAAACATCATCAAAGGTGGGCATACCCAAAGGGCACAAGTGCTGGCACACCGCACTTGGAGGCATAAAGATGGCTGAGCGTTTTTTCGATCTGTTTCCAATCGATAATTTCATGCACATCATCTAGTTTGGACAATGACTTATGCTCAATTAAAAGGGCATCTGCGAACGAGTATTGGGCGGTTTGTTTCCAAGACATTTGACGGTATCCTCAAGGGCTTCTTGAATGAACGCTATTTTACCATTTTAAGTGGTGCCCCGGGTGGATTTATGCAAAGGTCTCGTTTAATAACTGTTTAATAACATGGACTTAAATATTCACAACAAGCTAAAAACGCCATTTTCCGACAAGCCCTTCTAACAAAGACTTTCAAAACACCTGAATTGGACTGGCAAACATTGCAGACTATAAAGTACTGACTACGCGCACCCCCGCTTGTTGCATCGCTTCGAGTTGCGTTTGCAATGAACCTTGTAGGTCTAATGCAGCACAGGCGGATAACACCACTGTCGTATCAAGACCAAGACGAACGGCATCAAGGGCAGACCAAGCAACGCAAAAATCAGTTGCCAACCCGACCAATACCAGTTTTGAAATCCCTCGCTCTTGCAAGTATCCATGTAGCCCGGTTGCGGTTGACTGATCATTTTCATAAAATGCCGAGTAACTGTCGATATCCGTACGAAACCCTTTTCGCACCACTAATTGTGCCCGAGTGCTATTTAGATCAGCATGGAGTTTCGCCCCATGTGTCCCCTGTACACAATGTACAGGCCACAGCGTTTGTTCGCCGTAGGGCGATGATATAGTGTCAAATGGTGCTTTTTCGGGGTGATTGTCGGCAAAACTGATGTGGTTTTTTGGATGCCAATCTTGAGTCAGGATGATGTTAGAAAACAAGTCCGATAAAGCATTGATTGGAGCCACTACCCGAGTGGCATTTTCTACTGCTAATGGTCCGCCTGGGCAAAAATCATTTTGTACATCAACAATCAGTAACGCTGTATCTGTGTCAGATGGGTTCATAATCTCCTCTTTGATTTTGATAGTTATTGGCATCGTGAAACGAAACCGTTTTACTGGACAGTGATCATATCATCGATATAGTGATCATATCATCGATATTATGTCATTCGCAAAACTGTCCGGGCTCAATAGTGGTATATTTCGTGTCCAGCCAAATGAGTGATATTACATATTGTACTCCTTTTTTCTGCTCAGTTACGAAGAGTACGAGCACGCCCTTTGGCTGACTTAAGAATGTTGCACTTATGCGAATCCAAGAGGTTAAAAAATAGAGATACTTATGAATATCACGATGGTTGGTAGTGGCTATGTTGGGCTGGTTTCTGGGGCATGTTTGTCGGAAGCGGGTAATAATATTGTTTGTGTGGACATCGACCAAGACAAAGTAGATGGTTTGAAACGAGGAATCATTCCGATATACGAGCCCGGTTTGGAGGGACTGGTGCAGGTAAACATTGCGGCACATCGGTTGGATTTTACGACCTCCATTGCTCATGGGGTGCGCCATGGCGAGGTCATTTTTATTGCGGTTGGCACCCCCTCCGATGAAGACGGGTCTGCAGATTTGCAATATGTAAAACAAGTCGCACAATCCATCGGTGAAGAGATGAACGAGTATCGTGTTGTAGTTACGAAATCCACAGTACCTGTTGGCACTGCCGATATTGTAAAAGACACAATCAATGAAGCACTTGTCAAAAGAGGAGTCAGCGTTTCGTTTAGTGTGGTATCGAATCCAGAGTTTTTGCAAGAAGGCAGGGCAGTTAAAGATTTTATGAAACCGGATCGTATTGTCATCGGTAGCGAGGATGTGCGGGCGTTGGATATATTGCGAAGTCTATATGCGCCGTTTAATCGCAACCATGAAAAGTTGATTATTATGGACGTGGCATCTGCGGAATTAACAAAATATGTGGCGAATGTCATGCTGGCAACAAAAGTTTCATTGATGAATGAAATGTCAAATTTGGCAGATTGCCTTGGTGCCAATATTGAATCGGTGCGAATTGGTATCGGAGCAGACCAGCGAATCGGCTATTCGTTTATCTATCCGGGTTGTGGTTATGGTGGTAGCTGTTTGCCTAAGGATGTTCAATCTCTGCATAGAACGGCAAAATCCATCAACTATGAGACCAGAATACTGGCTGCCGTTGAAGCGGTCAATAACGACCAAAAACGGGTGCCCGTCAACAAGATAGTGAACCATTTTGGCGCCGACCTTAAAAACAAAAAATTTGCGCTTTGGGGATTAGCGTTCAAACCAGACACCGATGACATGCGTAATGCACCGAGCAGGGTGGTGATGGAGGCATTATGGGACATGGGTGCAACCGTGCAGGCTTTTGATCCACTGGCGACCGATGAGGCATTTAGAATATATGGTGAACGTGACGATTTAACCTTATTTAGCGGTACCCCATATGATGCGTTGACGGGTGTCGATGGGCTTATTATTGTCACTGAATGTCGGGTTTTTCGCGCTTCTGATATTGATAAAATTAAATCCGAAATGAGCGGAAATGTAATTGTCGATGGGCGTAATATTTTTTCCCGAGTGGCTGTGACTAAAGCAGGGCTAACTTATTATGGCATCGGTCAATAGTCATCGAGATAGTTATCACGAAAACAATCCGTGTCTTGGGCATTAGTCGTGAATGCCCGAGCCCACCTGAACACATTGGCATAATGCGATGAGAGGCTTGCTACTCGCCGACACATCGGTTTCGAGTTGGGGAGCGGACTCCAAACCGCTTATTCTGCTTTACGATAAGCCGATGATTTATTACTCACTTTCGGTATTGTTATTAGCGGATATTAAAGACATTTTGATTATTTCCACGCCGCGAGATACGCCCCTGTTTCAGCAATTACTGGGCGATGGCAGTCAATGGGGTATCAATTTATCCTATGCGGTGCAACCGACTTGGCAAGGATTGGCACAGGCATTGATCATCGGCTCGGAGTTTATCGGTAACCAAAGTAGTGCCTTAGTGCTGGGTGATAATATCTTTTATGGCGAACATTTCACTGATGTCTTGCAAAATGCAGCCTCACTGAAAAAAGGCGCACACATTATGGCATATCCCGTGAGCAACCATGAACGGTATGGTGTCGTATTGGATGAAAATGATTCAATCTGCAAGTTAGCAGAAAAACCCAATGATTCGAAGTCAAACTATGCCGTAACGGGTCTTTATTTTTATGATTCCACTGCGCCACAACGGGCACGTTCGCTCGAGTTTTCTGGTTGTGGTGAGTTAGAAATCACGGATTTGAATAACACCTATCTAAATGACGGTCAGTTACATGTTGACCGGTTGACCCATGAAACGATTTGGTTTGATGCTGGAACCAGTGGTTCCCTGCTGGATGCTACCCGATTTGTCGAGACGGTTGAAACACGTCAGGGTATTAAAGTGTGTTGCCCGGAAGAAATTTGTTGGCGCAAGGGTTACATCGATGACTGCCAATTAGAGAAACTGGCTAACCAAATGAAAATGAATGACTACGGAACCTATTTGCAAGGGTTAATCGCCATGGGTAGTCGCCAGGGGCGGTGACATTTTGAAAGGTGTAGCGAGCATCGACAGTTTTGAGACTGTGCAAGAAACCCAATATTTGTCGTTCCTGCGGAAGCAGGAACCCAGTAAAACAGCCAAACCCGCAAGGGTTTCTTGCACAGTCTATTCTGTTTGAGTCATGATGCAAAGGTCTATACAAAACAAGAAAATACAACATGACAAAATTAGCAATAATCGGTGGTAGCGGATTTGATAAACTACCGAATGCGGTTGTCGAGCAAAAGATAGTGTCAACGCCATACGGTCAGCCATCGGCACCGTTATCGTTCTGCAAATACGGCGTAACCGAGCTGATATTTCTGCCCAGACATGGCGACGATCATACTATCGCACCGCATCGAATCAACTACCGTGCCAATATTTATGCCTTGAAGGATGCAGGTGTCACCGAGATCATTGCATTGGCAGCAAGTGGCGGCATTAAGCACGATTTTCCGCCCCAATCAATCGCTATTCCTCATCAAATTATCGACTATACATCAGCACGGCAACATACCTTTTACGATGGTATTGTGGCAAATAGTTATGTTGATAATCAGGTTCATCACATTGATTTTACCGAGCCCTATGACAGGCAACTTAGATCACGCCTAATACAGGCGGCACAACATGTGGCGCAACGAACGACAATGACACTTAACAGCAGTGGCGTGTATGCCGTCACCCAAGGTCCGCGACTTGAAACTGCCGCAGAAATAGATTACATGGAATGCGATGGAGCTGATATTGTTGGCATGACAGCAATGCCCGAAGCCGCCCTTGCCCGCGAGTTGAATATTGGTTATGCCTGTCTTGCGATGGTGGTCAATGCGGCTGCTGGACGTGGCGACGAAGGGTTGACTATGGACACCATCCACGCAAATTTAACGGTAACAACCCGGTATGCTTGGGCGATTTTGGAGCGGTTTATATTATTGTTCTGATGGCCATACACCGATAATCACCCCAAACTTGGGATGGTCAAAGTAGTGTATCTCCTTGAATTTGAGTCGGCGTTTCTCGGCTATAAAGAAATATGCTGGTTGCTGTTCAGCCGGGGAGGGGGGCAGATTATTCAAGTCGCTATTTGTGCTGGGCGTATTAGGTGCGCTCAACTGTGCTGGTGTTGTCGGTGAATACTGCATATCAATATCGGCAAAAATGAGCGATGTTTTATATACTTTAACAAAGCCATCTGGCAACGAGGAGCCGGCTATGCCGAGTGATATTAAAGGCGCGTTTTGATAGGTGACAGCGGGTTGCGTCCACGCCGCTGAGCGTAGTATTCGGTATCCAGCAGCAGTCAATTTGTTGTTGATGGCAGTAAGATTGTTTAAGGTAGGCAGGATGTCATAAGCGACCGACTTGTCTTTCAGTGTGCGTATTTTCTGTAACTTATCGGCGATGCGGTTGCTCGAAATATCCCATGCTTCGGCGTTTTCGGTGGCCACGTCAAGACGTTCAAAAACGATCAATTCGACCATGTAATCACGTGCGTAAGCCGTATGATTCAGAGCGAATAGCAGTGTTCCCAAAACGATTTTGAGCGGTGTGAGTAATTTATTTTGCATACAATCAGAAAAATATTGAGTCTAATAGGCGAAGCGTTTCAACTCAGCGTTTGGATAGCATACCAATCCCTACATAGAAAACAGTAACAGGTCAGTAGCCTTGTTGATCATGAATTTGCACCAAAAACCACTGCCACCCAACGAGCGTATAACTCAATGCCTGTGAACATTCTACTCTATAAACTGAACACGACGAAAGATTTATTCACATATCGAGCAGAATTATTGCCGTCGCTCAATTGATGGAATCGGCGAATTCAACACAGTGAAAGTTTGATTGGAAGTGAGTCTGATAGCCACGCCAATCATCAGCGGTGGCGGGACTAAAGAGACTGTGCAAGAAACCCACTACCCTATTCACATTCTTATTACTGTCCTAATTGACCGACGTTCATGGCATTTCAAACCAATACGCTGCCCCTGCAAAAACACCTGATAATTGTGGCGAATAAACCTTCGAAACCTGTCCTAATTATGACACAATGACAAGCATAACTAACTGATTCTAATCATTAAACAGAGGCTTTATGAGTGATTATGTACGCGGTTTAGATCGCCAGCAACAACTGTTATTCCCAGATCGGCTGGATGATCGGCGAGAATGATCCTGTTCGTGTTATTGATGCCTATGTCGATAGTTTGGATGTTGAGTCCTTGGGCTTTACAACAAGGTACAGCGACAAAAACAGCAATGGTCGCCCCGCCTTTTGCCCAAAATTGATGCTGAAGCTCACTATCTATGGCTATACCAATAAAATAAGAAGTTCCCGCCATCTGGCTCGGGAAACCCATAGAAATATCGAGCTTATCTGGTTATTGCAAGGCTTAAAGCCCACTTATAAAACGATTGCTAATTTTAGAAAAAATAATGCCGTAGCACTCAAGAATACATTTAAGGAATTTGTTTTACTGTGCCAAAACATCAATCTCATTGATGGTCAATGAGTGGCACTGGATGGAGCGTTTTTGCGTGCCAATGCGTCCAGAAACACCTTGATTGTTAAATCCACTGCGGATAAAAAAATAGACAAGGTAACGCAGGCTATTGAGGACTACTTGAACTTGTTAAACACTACAGACCAGCAGGAGGAACCGGAAAAGACACTGGATGATCCCGACTTGATTCATAAAATACAAGCACTTAAAGAGCGCAAACAAAAGATGGAAGAGGATTTGAACAGGTTAGAGTAACTGGGCAAGAAGCAATATAACACAACCGACCCAGATGCCGCATTGATGTGCAAACCAGTGCATCATCTGGTCGCTTATAACTGCCAAATCGTGGTGGATGACAAAGCAAAGCTGATTGTCGCAACGGATGTATCAAGTCAAGGCAATGACATGCAGAAGTTGCATCAGATGGACAGTCAGGCGAAAGAAATCTTAACCCTTGAGACTTTGGATGTGGTTGCCGACAAGGGGTATTATAGTGCAAATAGAGATAAAAGACTGTGTTGACGACAAAATCCATCCGATTATCCCGCCGACTGATACGCAACAGAAACAAAAGAAAATGGGCAGATACTGCAAAAAGGATTTTGTCTATAACGAGAAGCAAGACGAATACACCTGCCCCAACAACAAAACACTGACAAAAAAAGCAACCCCAAGCCTATCCAAAGGCAATCTTGGGTTTGATTTATAGCACCAGCACCCTAGATTGCAAGGATTGCCCTTTGCGTAGCAAGTGCTTGACAAAGCAAACGCTTCACCGAAGAATATGGCGGTGGGAACATGAAACCTTTATACAGTCCTATCGCAAGGTAATGCAAACAAAATCAGCCAAGGCGATTAGCAAAAGAAGAGGGGCGATTGTGGCGCATCCTTTTGGCACCATAAAGGGGTCATTAGGCTGGGATCACTACTTGCTCAGAGGCAAAGAAAAAGTATCCGGAGCCTATGGTTTTGATTGGGTATTGATTATGTTTTGCTATAACTTTAAGCGTGTTTTGAACATGCCAGACTCAATGGCTAGACTCAATGCTGTTCAATCAACTGTTATTGGCTATAAAAGCAGGCAACATTGAAGCCGTCATGCAAGCAATCAAGCGACATATTCTTTTTTGCGTCCACTATTCGATGGTTTATGCCAGAAATGCTTATTTTTGCAATAAACAAGCTTATTTCACCTGCCTGCTTTTCATAAGAATCCTTTTTTACCCGTACCCGACTCAAAAGGCTCAATAGTGGGCTTGTAAGTCGGCGTTTTTTGCACAGTCTCTAAAGTCCCACTTCCAAACAAAATGCAGAATAGCACCTCGTTATTTGTGCTTCCGCCAGCTATGGTGGTCTTATGCTGGTTTCACTAGAGAAAAAACAGGACACAAAAAACCCTAGTTAGTCAGCCATTAAAAATGTCTAACCATATTGATTTATATCAATAAAACAAACAAAACTATTAACCAAATCAACCGCTTTATGTTAGAATAACCGTTGTTTTCTGGTCGTTTTAGTTAAAAAAATTATGCTGACTCCATCTACCCCAAACACAGGGCAACAAAATCTGTTTCACACCGGGCTATTCTCTCAATTAGACCAGCGAGACCCGCTCATCAAATTAGCGAATGTCATCGACTGGAAGGTCTTCGAGGATGAATTTAGCAAACACTATTGCCACGATAACGGCAGACCCTCAAAACCAATACGCTTAATGGTCGGGCTACTGATGCTCAAATAACTAGAAAACCTGTCCGATGAAAATGTGGTCTTACAGTTCAAGCGTAATCCGTATTATCAATACTTCTGCGGTTATCCAACCTTACACCCCAAACGTGCCTTGCAATGCAACCGAACGGGTGCATTTTAGAAACAGAATCGGTGTCGCCGGTTTTGAACTCGTTTTTAAGATGAGTGTGATGTTGCACGGCAAAAAAGCCAATGAAAACACTGTTTTGATTGACACCCCTGTAAAAGAAGTTAAAAACTGCCACTTCCGCCATGTTAAAAAGCGTACATCCGCTAAAAAGGCATTGAAACGATTGCGAACCATTGCTCATATTGGGACTGTCGGTTAATTCAAAATCAGTCCAATTTTAAGAAAATAAAATGTTTAATAACAAGGACTTAAATATTCTTGAATTCACATAATAAGTGCAACACTCCTAAGTCAGTCAAAGGGTACACTCGTACTCTTTTAACTGAACGGAAAAAAGGAGTAAAACATGACGAGATATACCCATTTGACTGAACACGAAAGATACCACATTTACCTCATGAATCAGCAGCATTGTACACTGACAGGAATCGCTAAAACCATGGGCAGAAGTTAAGTCAACCATCAGCAGTGAAATTAAACGCAATACCGGGGGCAACGGCTATCGCTACAAACAAGCCCACCGCTTTGCCCAAACGCGGCATCAGCAAAAGCCCAAGCACATCAAACTCAATGACGAGTTAAATCTTCATATTCAACAAAAGATCGCGCTGTATTGGAGTCCTGAACAAATTAGCGGTCGTTTGAGAATGGAGGAAAACATCAGTATTAGCACCGAATCCATCTATCGTCTCATTTTGAAAGACAAAGTAGCGGATGGGTCGTTATATCGATACTTGCGCCATCAGGGTAAGAAATATCGCAAGCGTTATGGACAGAACGATTACCGCGGACGCATCCTCAATCGGGTTGATATTGCGGATAGACCCAGTATAGTGGGCAATCGTTCGCGTATAGGCGATTGGGAGGCTGATTGTGTTATCGGTAAGGGTCGTCAAGGGGTGTTTGCCACCCTTGCTGAACGCAAAAGCAGGCTTTGTCTCGCACTTCGGACTAAGAACAAAACCGCAAAAGAAACCAACGCGGCTATACTCAGGTTGTTAAAGCATATGAAACAACATGTAATGACACTAACCTTTGATAACGGCAGGGAATTTTGTTGGCATAGTGAGCTTGCCAAACAACTCGAGTGTGAAACTTATTTTGCTAAACCGTATCACTCTTGGGAGCGTGGCTTGAATGCCAAATAATCATCTGGCACAATGGCTTGCTCATATTTTTTACTCAGGCAATTTTTTCCAAAGAAAATGCCTTTGCATAAAGTCACCGAAAAAGAGCGGTTCAAAGCGACCGATTTAATGAACAACCGATCTAGAAAATGTTTGGAGTATAACCCTTATGGAGGTCTTTTCCCGCACAATGGGAATAGATCATAATATAAACCCGAGTGTTGCACTTATGGGTTGAATTCGCCAGTTATAAGCGACCAGATGATGTGCTGGTTTGCACATCAATGCGGCATCCGTGTGTTATGTTGCTTCTTGTCCAATTGCTCTAAGGTATTCAAATCCTCTTCCAGCTTTTGTTTGCGCTCTTTAAGTGCTTGTATTTTATGAATCAAGTCGGGATTATCCAGAGTCTGTTCCGGTTCCTCCTGCTGGTCTGTGGTGTTTAATAAGTTCAGGTAGTCCTCAATAGCCTGCGTTACCTTGTCTATTTTTTTATCCGCAGTGGATTTAACAATCAAGGTATTTTTGGATGCATTGGCTCGCAAAAACGCTCCATCCAGTGCCACTAATTGACCATCAATGAGATTGATGTTTTGGCACAACAAAACAAATTCCTTAAACGTATTCTTGAGTGCTACGGCATTATTTTTTCTAAAATTAGCAATCGTTTTATAGGTGGGCTTTAAGCCTTGCAATAACCAGATAAGCTCGATATTTCTATGGGTTTCCCGAGCCAGATGGCGGGAACTTCTTATTTTATAGGTATAGCCGTAAATGTAGAGTTTCAGCATCAATTTTGGGCAAAAGGCGGGACGACCATTGCTGTTTTTGTCGCTGTACCTTGTTGTAAAGCCCAAGGACTCAACATCCAAACTATCGACATAGGCATCAATGGCACGAACACCCGCATCCTCGCTTACATAATCACTCATAAAGCCTCTGTTATAATGATTATAATCAGTTAGTTACTGTTTATTATTGTATCATAATTGGGTCAAGTTTCGAAGGTTTATTCGCCACAATTATCAGGTATTTTGCAGGGTGGTGTATTGGCTTGAAATGCCATGAACGTCGGTCAATTAGGGCAGTAATAAGAATGCGAATAGGGGTAGTGGGTTTCTTGCACAGTCTCATGGCGGGACTACATGATGTACGGGCAGATAACTGCTCCTGCGTTATCTGCACTTCCGTCACCCATGGCGGTCGTATGGATTTTGCATCGTTACATGGATGTAACTGATTAGAACAATGCAGGAGCAATTGTCGAGGAGCAAAAATCGGTAAAGCCCCACTTCCGATCATTTATTTGAATGTTCCCGCAAGGCACAAGTGCAGCGGTCTAATAAGGGGCTTGTCGGTTAATTCAAAATCAGTCCAATTTTAAGAAAATAAAATGTTTAATAACAAGGACTTAAATATTCACAACAAACTAAAAACCCCATTTCCCGACAAGCCCATAAGGTATAATCAAGATGATGCCTAATAATTCCATCTCAGCAACACTCTGAACAGCCCAAATAACTCATCATGGTATAACTCACATGGTAATGCGTAAAAAACCGATTGATTCTTATGCCCACAAGGACAAGCAGCGGCTCAATAACCCGCCGGTTGGGCTGGTTACGCCACAGACCGACCCGGACACCGGGGAAAAGCAAACCTACGCCTATGATCCGCACCTTGAGCCGCAACTAGACTGGGCGGGCAAGACCGAGCATAACAGTTTTGCGGTGCCGATCGTTTCCTTGCATGTGCATGAGCGGATCGACCCGAAAACCATTATCGAAGCGGTTAGCAAAGCGGCAGATGACGGTGGGCAGTACAGTCTTTTTGCTGAGCCTGCACCCTTGCGCCAAGCGGTTGATTTTTATCAGCACAAAGCCGGCTGGAGCAATCGGCTGTCGGCGGGCGACAGCCTGCTGGTGATGAACTCCTTGCTGGAAAAAGAAGGCATGGCCGGCAAGGTGCAAATGGTTTATATCGCCCCGCTCTATGGCATCAAATACGGCTCCAACTTCCAGCCTTTTACCAACAAGCACGATGTTAAGGACAGCAAGGACGAGGATTTAACCAGCGAGCCGGAAACAATCAAAGCCTTTCGCGACACCTTGGGAGTTAGGCATTCATTCTTACCTGACCTATATGCGCGACCGCCTGCTACTGGCGCGGGAGATGTTGACCGAGAGTGGCAGCGTGTTTGTGCAGATTTCCGATGAAAACGTGCATCATATTCGCGAGATTATGGATGAGGTGTTTGGCGCGGAGAATTTTGTGAGTTTGATTAGTTTTTCGACAACAAGTGGGTTTCAGACATCCACACTATCGAGAACAGGCGATTATTTGTGTTGGTATGCAAAAGATAAACAACAGACAAAATATCACCAATTATTTAGAGAGAAACTATTTCGAGTAGAGGGAACTAGAGGTTATGATTACGTCGAGCTACCTGACGGCACGGAAAGAAATTTAACAACTGACGAGAAAGCAAATCCCTCCATAATTCCTAGTGGTTCGCAAATATTTTCCAAAGGAGATTTGCAAGCACAGGGACCATCACCTTGCAAGCAAGTTTTTGAGTATAAAGGAATGTCATTCCAGCCGGGTGCTAACGCTCATTGGAAACCCCATTTCCCAGACGGGTTACAGAGACTATGCGATGCAGGACGTGTGACCATCATGGGTAATACGCTTAGGTACAAGAGATACTTTCATGATTTTCCATTCCTCTCAATAACTAATTTATGGCATGAGCAAATTTCCGAACAGAATAAAACTTATGTGGTGCAAACAGGGTTAACCGTCATCCAACGCTGTATGCTAATGACCACCGACCCGGGTGATTTAGTGTTTGACCCCACTTGTGGCAGTGGCAGCACCGCTTATGTTGCCGAGCAATGGGGGCGCCGCTGGATCACCTGCGCGATACCTCGCGGGTGGCATTAACGCTTGCCAAACAGCGGCTGATGACGGCTAGCTTTGACTATTATAAACTCGCCCATCCTATTGAGGGCGTGGGCAGCGGCTTTGACTATAAAACCGTGCCCCACGTTACCTTGAAATCCATTGTCAACAACGAACCGCCTGCCACCGAAACCCTGTACGACCAGCCGTTAAAAGACACGAGAAAAGCCCGTGTTACCGGTCCCTTCACCGTCGAGGCAGTGCCTGCACCCCGCCGTGCAATCACTGGATGATGTGTTGCCAGATACCTCACAAGCTGCCCCGCAACCTGCCGATACCGCCATTGCCCGCTCGGGCGAAACGATACGCCAAAGCGAATGGCGCGATGAGCTTTTAAGAGCCGGTGTGCGGGGTAAAAATGGTCAGATGATGAAATTCTCTCGTGTTGAACCGCTGTCCGCCACCCGTTGGCTCCATGCCGAAGCCGAAACTCGTCCGAGTGAAGCCAGTAGTGAAGACGATGTCGGCAGCGATGCCGCGCAAGATGGTGTACAAGATGCCGCAGCTGCCTACAATCCCCAACATCTGGTCGTCTCGTTTGGTCCGCAACACGCGCCGCTGGAACAACGGCAGGTCGAGTTGGCTATCGAGGAAGCCCGCACCAGGGTGCCGAAACCTGAATTGATGGTGTTTGCCGCCTTCCAGTTTGACCCCGAAGCCGCCAAAGACATAGACCAGACTAACTGGCCAGGCGTTACCCTGCTCAAAGCACAAATGAACGCCGACCTGTTGACCGATGACCTGCGTAAAAAACGCAGTAGCAACGAAAGTTTTTGGTTAGTCGGTCAACCCGATGCGCAAGTCGAGACTATTGGCGACGGCGAACAAGCCGGTAAAATTCGCGTCTCGGTGCAGGGGTTTGATTACTACAACACCAAAACCGGCACGGTAGAATCCGGCAACATCGACAAAATCGCCATGTGGATGCTGGACACCGACTATGACGGACGCAGCCTCTACCCACGGCAAGTATTCTTCCCGATGGCAAGCAACAAAGACGGCTGGAGCCGATTAGCGAGAAACTTAAGAGCGGAAATAGACGAGGAGTTAATCGAAGCCTATCGTGGCTCGGTGTCGCTACCTTTTACAGCAGGGATTACAATCGTGTAGCCGTTAAGATAGTGGACGACCGAGGGATTGAGAGTTTGCGGGTTATTAACATTACACAGCCAGAGGTAGGAAAATGAGCAGTCAAATCACATATCAAGGGGCGCGGTTTTATAAATGTGCCTTGCAGGTGAATCCGTATAGTTATATAAGCTATCGAGGAGAAACTCCCCTGCCCGAGAATGATTATAACGAGCAAATATTGGCACAATGCCGAGAAAACAACATCAAGGTGGTAGGGCTTGCAGACCACGGTAGCGTAGAACATCCGGAAGGGTTGCGGAGTTTATTGCAAGAAAACAATATCATCGTATTTCCCGGGTTTGAAATCGCCAGCTCTGAAAAAATTCACATGGTTTGCCTCTATCCTGAAACAACCGATCTAGCCACGCTCAATCAATATCTCGGGCAGTTGATGGGCAACAATAACAACAGGCTACAGGGAGAACCCACGCATCCATCATTTTTAAGTTGCGAAAACATTGCGGAGATGGTTCTAAATAGTCAGCAGGGCTTTTAGTATGCCGCTCACATAACCGGGAATAACGGCATCCTGAGATTGGACAGTGGCGGCAGCAACTATAACCAGCTTTGGCAGAAAGAGGAATTAGTCATTGCCGGACAAATTCCTGGGGGAATAGACCATTTAGATGTTGAGATACCTGAATTAAGGCGTTATCGAGATATTATTGAAAATAAAAACCCGGATTACAAACGCGATAAGCCAATAGGCATTATCAATGCGAAAGATATAACCCAGCCAGAAGATTTAGCCAATCCATCGGCATCGTGTTTAATAAAAATGACCGACCCAACCCTCGGTGCATTTAAGCAGGCATTTCTGGATTCGGAGTCTCGCATTCGCTTGAATCACCAAGTACCCGAACGTCAATATTCCTTCATCAAATCTATACAGTGGCAAGGTGCGGGGTTTTTTAAAGATAATGCCATTGCTTTTTCGCAACATCTCAATGCTGTTATCGGTGGTCGCGGTACCGGTAAATCAACTTTAATAGAAAGCATACGCTACGCTTTAGATCTGCCCGAGCGTGGGAGCGATAATAAGGCATTGGATACTTTTCGTAAAAACACACTCAATAATTCACAGATTATTTTAGAGGTATATTCAAAAGCACAGCAAGGAAATTATTACACAATCGGCAGGCGTTATGGCGAAGCACCCGTTGTTAAAAATAATCAAGGGCAGGTTTCCCATCTCACCCCTAGGGACATTCTGCCTGATATTGAACTGCTGGGGCAAAACGAAATTTTAGCAATAGAAAAAGATGAGAATGGCGAATTCAACTCATAAGTGCAACACTCGGGTTTATATTATGATCTATTCCCATTGCGTGGGAAAAGACCTCCATAAGGGTTTTATACCCCAAACATTTTCTAGGTCGGTTGTTCATTAAATCGGTCGCTTTGAACCGCTCTTTTTCGGTGACTTTATGCAAAGGCATTTTCTTTGGAAAAAACTGCCTGAACAAAAAGTATGAGCAAGCCATTGTGCCAGATGATTATTTGGCATTCAAGCCGTGCTCCCAAGAGTGATACGGTTTAGCTTCGTTAAGTTTCACACTCGAGTTGTTTGGCAAGTTCACTATGTCAACAAAATTCTCTGCCGTTATCAAAGGTTAGTGTCATTACATGTTGTTTCATATGCTTTAACAACCTGAGTATAGCCGCGTTGGTTTCTTTTGCGGTTTTGTTCTTAGTCCGAAGTGCGAGATAAAGCCTACTTTTGCGTTCAGCAAGGGTGGCAAACACCCCTTGACGACCCTTACCGATAACACAATCAGCCTCCCCCTCTATCACTACGCCTATACGCGATCGACTGTCCACTATACGGGTCCATCAGCAATATCAACCCGATTGGGGATGCGTCCGCGGTAATCGTTCTGCCCATAACGCTTGCGATATTTCTTGCCATGATGGCGCAAGTATCGATATAACGACCCACCAGCTACGGCTCGGTGAGCTCACCGAGCCGTAGCTTTAACTCGTCATTGAGCCTGATGTGCTTGGGCTTTTGCTGATGCCTCCGTTTGGGCAAAGCGGTGGGCTTGTTTGTAGCGATAGCCGTTGCCCCCTGTATTGCGTTTAATTTCACGGCTGATGGTTGACTTAACTTCTGCCCATGGTTTTAGCGATTTCTGTCAGTGTACAGTTTTGCTTATTCATGAGGTAAATGTGGTATCTTTCGTGTTCAGTCAAATGGGTATATCTCGTCATGTTTCACTCCTTTTTTCTCGTCAGTTAAAAGAGTACGAATGTACTCTTTGACTGACTTAGGAGTGTTGCACTTATTATGCGAATTCAAGTTTCTTTTTAAGATATTATATTGTTCCATTATATTACTCATAAACATTATAATCAGTTAAATCAAAGCAAGACAACAACATATTTTAATTCAAAAAAAACAGCCTTAAATTAATAAATGCATTATCTAAAATAACTTAGACCTGTGATACATACAGGTCTAAGCGTTAAATATCATGCCTATTTAGTGAGTGAGATAAATTTTCGCAATACTTTATGTACTTATCCATAAGTACTTTTTCACTATTATTACTTTTTGTTTTTAACAAAATAAACTCATTTTTGATATTTTCTATATTGCTTATATATAATTTTCTCTTAAATACTCTTTTTATATAGCTAGATGCTATTTTTTCTTCAAGAAAAAGAAGCTTTTCTGCCAAACATTCTGCATCATTATTTTCAGGCATTTCTGGGAAAGGGTATTTACTTGAATTATACATAATCTTTCCTTGTTAGATTTATAATGGATCAACATATAAAATGTATTTTAACGATAACTATTAGGGCTGACAACTAATATGACACAGGGGGATCAGTCATAAAATAATTTTTTAGAAGCTTTGTTTGCCTCATCAAAACTAGAACTAGTTTCAACAATAGAAATCAAATCTAAATATGGATCTTGAAGACCTTTTGATACGCAATAATCTAAATCATTTTTATTAGGCTTTTCAGGCAACCAGTTTATTATATCAAATACTATAGGCTGATTTAAATTCAGATCCTCAAAAAAGTTTTCCTGTAGTAGGATATAATCATCTCTATATAATTATTAATAATGGCAATACTTTTTCTTGAAAATCAGACCATTCCATAAACTCGCTACCTTTTACACTTTTAATAGTAACACTACACTTAATGTAGCGTTACTAACATTGTAATCTCTATCGTCTACGCTACCATGGACGATGATAATGATATATTTGATACCAACAATTCATTCCACTCCACTTAGCATCTTTCGCGTGAAGATACGAAGGCAATAAAATAAGACATATTGCATATATTATGCTATTCATTTACAAGTTTGCTTTTGGATACAGGAAGCAAGGTAGACCAAAACCTCTGATCGTCTACAGATGCACATACTCTGATTATATTTTTTTCTTTATCATCATAAAAGGCTTCTGTTCTTATTTGATATTCAATTCCATATTTTTTCAAAAACTCATGTTCAGATTCTACTAAAAGCTTCATAAGCTTTGATTTATCACCAGATATTATTTCTGTTAATTTATTGTCTGCAATTTGCTTTGCAACTTTTTTATCCATAATTAAATGACTCTTTTTAATATGCAATCATCTTCTCAGTAAGAAGAGGACTGTCGCTATAAACTCAGCGTCTATGGCTTCCCCATGTCGTTCTTGAACCCCAAGGAATACGCACGTTCATATGAGCCCCTTGAACTCCTTTCCTGTAAAAAGTTAATTGATAGTGAGGTCTGTTACCACGCAGCGGACCCCAATAATTTGAGAACCTATGAGGTTTTACATCATAGTGTGACCTTACTCGGAATGTCTTTACATAGCCCCAAGTTCTAGGAACATAACGAATAAATCCCCACTCGCCCTCAGTTTCCATCATTTCCTGACTGGAAAGCAGAGCCATATAGCCCAAGTCACTACTAACAGCAGCGTTGCCAAAAGCAAAAGCCATATCGTCTTGATCAAAGCTTTCCGCTAATGCAGGTTGTGCTGCAAAACCTGCCAAAAGCAGTACAGCAAAGAGGTGTTTGATTTTTTGTAACATTGTTAACGCCAAAAAGTTGAATTGATAAAAATAAGAAATGTGCTTAATTTTTTCAAAAAACCATAATTTCACCTCCTTGTTTAAATCAATCACCAAATTTATACAAAACGTTAAACCCAGCTTGAGCACCATTATCACTATTCCCACATGGACTTAAATTGGCTCTCTGAAAACTTACTATCCCTCCACTAATAACCCCGAAAAATGGTCTTTATCTCGGTAACGAAGATAAACAATCGCAGGGATTTGAATACTTTTAAGCTTTTTAAAACTGAGCGTTAATTAACGTAATTTTTAACAAAATCACTCCTTAATATCACTAGAATAAATATCTTCAATATATGTATTATCAAATATATTATTTATTTCTTTATTGAAAATCATGATTTTTTCATTATTTATATATTCTTCTATATGGGCAGATATACTCTCATCATTTGACATAATAGATATGCTGTTATTTAAATAATCCCTATAGAAAACACATGGTACTTCTTTATTTCCAGCAAAATAACCATCTTCATTGATTGAGTCTCTATTTAAAGATGAAATAAAACTTTCTAAATAAAATTTATTCTTTAAAATAAACACATACCAGAAACAACCCAAATCTCTAACACCAAAAAATCTATTACGATTATTACCATCAAGCAATGCAATATATAATAAAGATTTATCGCTTAAAGGAAAAAAAATAGTCGATAATTTTGACATAAGATTGAAATTTGTATTTCTATCTATTTTTTTTACCAATAAGTCTTTATTAAATATAGATTTAATATTATTAATGAAAGATTTACCATTTGCCTGAACTGGTTGGTTTATATGGGAAACGACAGTAAATCCATTCAATATATCCTCAATACTTTTTTGCAAAGAGGAATCAAAACTAGTCCACATCCAATTTTTATAACCTTCTACATCAGGATATAGCAAAGTATATCTACTAGTATTTGAGCATTTATTTTTATAGCATATACGAGGTTTCATTATGTTCCTAGTTAATATGCCAAGTTCTGGTTAGCCAGAACTTGGCAGTAAATTAAAGATTATCTAAATGTGTAACGGCTATTATAGAAAAGGTGTCTATTCGAGAAGTTTCCACGATAAGATGTTCCCCAACCGATATGAGATGTTCTTTGACTAAAGCCACTAACTCCACGATAACCTCCAGTCTGTAAAACATGTCTGTTATTCCGAAGTAGTATTCTATGGTTATTGGACGATTTAACCGCTCTATAACCCCAGCACGAACCATAACGCCCAGCAGCCCAAATAGAATATCTGGCAACTCCCCATGCAGCACCATAAACAAGCGGCCAAAATTCGCCCTCAGTCTCCATCATTTCCTGACTGGAAAGCAGAGCCATATCGCCCAAGTCACTGCTAACAGCAACGTTGCCAAAAGCAAAAGCCATATCGTCTTGATTAAAGCTTTCCGCTAATGCAGGTTGTGCCGCAAAACCTACCAAAAGCAGTACAGCAAAAAGATGTTTGATTTTTTGTAACATTGTTAATGCCAAAAAGTTAAATTGATAAAAATAAGAAATGTGCTTAATTTATTCAAAAAACCATAATTTCACCTCCTTGTGTAAATCAATCATCAAATTTATACAAAACGTTAAACCCAGCTTGAGCACCATTATCACTGCTAATATCCGCCCGTACATTAAAATTTAACGTCAGGTTTTCACTGGCGGCATAGCCTACCCCGAAATCAAGATCGGTTTGTGATGTGCGAATACCTGCGCCACTGCCGTCTACCTTGTCTTTTCCTCTAAACTTAAACTGCACACCACCCGTTACAGTCACTTCATTATTGATAGCAAAACCAAGGCTTGGATTAATGAATAATAAATCACCAGGGTCAACGAATTGTCTATTAACCTCTCTACTGGCTGCATAACGATACCTTGCCGTTAACGATAACACTACAGGGTCTATGCTACGATAGGTGGTGAAGAGGTGGTGAAGCCAATTTGCCCTGTTTTTCCATGGACAAAATCTGATTTATCGGTCGCCATATTCTCGGCAACTGACATTTCAGCAAAACCAAGCAAAGCGGGCGTGTCATTATCGGGTGAAAATTGATGATTCACACCAAAAACCAAGTCATTTAACTGTTGAGAGGAGCGACTATCTGTCTCAGCGACATTTTGGGTGCGCACATCATCAGCAGTCGCTGTTAATCGGCTATAAATCTCTGTTTTAGCGGTAATGCCATAGCGAGTACCTAAGGTTAAGGCAAGAATATCGCTATTCTGTCTCTGATTACTGACATCAACGGGCAACAAGACAAAGTTACCTGTTCCTGTCTGCACCAAATCAAAGCGGGTATTCACATTATTTCTATCAGAATTGGCGTAATTTAAACCCAACTCAAAACGAAATTCTTGTTTCTCCGTTAACAAATATTCAATGGTTAATGGCAAATCAGCCCAGAATGGCGTAGCCACTAATAATGTCAAAATAGCTGGATATATTTTATTCACCCCCAATCCCCAGATAGAAATCCCTAAAACGTAAGGAGCCTTGGTGGTATAATGGTTTGCACTAAAACCTTCCATCACCCAATGGGCGCACAACAACTCAAGGCTTATGACTGTGCTATCATACAAACTCGATACAACGAACGATTTACTCACATCTCGTGCCGGTTTATTGGATACTGCTCAAGTAATGGACTCCCTGAACATGTCTAATCGAATCGATAAGCACTTCCCTCTGCCAAAAAGTAATCGTGGGTACCCGCCCTCTAAATTCACCAAGATATTCATCCTGATGCAGCATGAAGGCAGTTTTCACTTGGATGAGGTTCGCCATATTCAAGATGATGAGGCGTTGTGTACTGTGTTGGATATGAATAAACTTCCCCAAGCGACCACGCTTGGAGGTTGGATCAGGCGGATTGGAATAGATCCGCAAATCCATGTTGCCCATGGTGGTTTGGGCGAAGGTCAATAACGCCGTATTGAAGGCAGCCTTGCATCGCTGTAAGAAAGTGACGCTGGACATTGACGCCGCTAAAATTGTTGCCCATAAAGCCCAAGCACAGTGGATTTACAACAAACGCAAAGGCTTTATGCCGATGGTCGGGCATGTTGCGGAAACCGGGCAGATTGTGGACGTAGATTTCCGTCAAGGCATGTGCCGCCAACGGAAGATAATCTGGCGTTTATCAAGCAATGCCAGCAGTCATTACCCGAAGGCTGTGCCGTGAGCGCCCTGCGTATTGATGTTGCAGGCTACCAAACAAAAATCATCCTAATCACCATTTAACCTAAGCCTATCTTCAGCAAGTTTTCCGGCATCGGTGGCGTCCTGAGTGCCGCGCAAGCAAGTCTGGGAATGAGGTCGCTCAAATCAAAACGACGATTGAAACGATACTGAAATTCTGCCAAGTATCGCTGAGCATATTTAGGTCGAATAGCATGATAGGTACTGCGTAAGGAGCTCTTTAAGTTACCCAGAATTGTATTGACCCAATAGAACTCAGGTTTTTCGACAGACGCTCTCCCGCCGCCGCACATAAGCTTGTGCTTCATTCGCCAGGCGGCATTGTAGGAAATACCCAGGTGACGATGCAGTTTCATGGCAGAGATGCCTTTCTTGTCCTGTGTAATCAGATAGATACCCTGGAACCATAGCGTGAGCGGTAGTTTGGTGGATTCAAAGATGGTTCCAGCCGTCAGTGATGTCTGGCGATTGCAGCGATTGCACTGCTGAAGTTTACGGATGGTCAGCTGGCAGCACTTGTCGTGACCACAGGCCGGACACTGGAACCCTTTGGGCCACCGCCAGGCATAAAGCGCATCGAAGCATTGGGCTTCAGTACCGTACTGTTTGATAAAATCGTTCAAACTAACCCCTTTCTGGAATTGCACCTTATTACGCACCATGACATACCCCTTATGAATTAAATAGATAGACTGTGATTATATACAGGAAAGAGCGACTTATCTATGGTGGTAATTAGGAAAATCATTGAATATTGTGATACGGAAGGGGCTTGTCGGAAAATGGCGTTTTTAGCTTGTTGTGAATATTTAAGTCCTTGTTATTAAACATTTTATTTTCTTAAAATTGGACTGGTTTTGAATTAACCGACAAGCCCGGAAGGCATCGAGTATGCCATTCAAGCCAAGACCAGTGCGGCTATGCGCGCACAGATAGCGGTGGTAAGTGCCTTCGGACTGGATACCCTTCCTCGATAAAAAAGGCAAAGCGGTCAGTGGTCAGGATACCTACCGCACCAGCTTCTGTATCGGTGACTATGAAAAAGCCTTCACCCCGATCATTCAGAGAACAGCCGTTATAGGTCAAACGAGTCTGGATTTAGGTTCACCCGATAGCACAGAGGAAATAAACTCGGGTGCTTATATTTATCGTGCGATTGCCACTAATCGGCCACCAATCAGGATGGACTAAGCGATAGCGAGATTGTCCACTGCCCAATATGACTAATATGGCAACGTGGCGAGGACAGCGAGAACCGAATCAAGGAACTGAAGCGAGATTTTGGCGGCGACACCCTGCCGTGTTCAGATTTTGCTGCCAATGCACTGTACCTTTTAATTTCCGCACTCTTCTACAATTTATTTTCCCTCATGCGTCATCTACTGTCGGGGGAGTTAGCCCAGCATTGCGATAACGCTACACTGGCGGCTGGTCGCTATCGCGGCACAAGTGGTTAGAACGGGATGTCAACTCTTGGTCAAAATGCGGGAAAACCACCGAATACTCACCGAATATTCCTAGAACAAGTGCTGTGGCACTGAATAGGTTTGAAGCACCGCCCATTTAACCCGATATAGAACAAGCGTAACGGCTTCTGCAGGATAGGTGCGTCCAAAATAACCAATTTAGCACTGACAATCCGCTGAGCAACGGTTTTTGAGTAAAACTCTCGGCAATATCTGCTGTAATTGCCAGCCATAAGACTTGAAAGAGGGATTCACAGGTCCTTGAAGCACTAGGGGCTTTTCTCATTTAAGATAAAATCTGTGGAATTCGTTATAATTCCCGCTTTTTGAGAACGGATAAATGAGAACGGATAAATGTGTCGACAAATTTTATGTGATGACCAATGGGATCGCATCAAAGATTTATTGCAGGGTAAGCTTAGGCGAAAGTGGCGTTAGTGCAAAAGACAATCGCTTGTTTCTTGAGGCGGTGTTGTGGATAGCGAGAACAGGCTCCCCATGGCGGGATTTGCCCCAATCTTTTGGTCATTGGCATCGGGTTTGTGTGCGTTATAACCGCTGGTCACATAAGGGGGTATGGGCAAGGGTTTTCACAGCCGTAAGGGACGACCCGGATTTAGAATACTGAATGGTTGATGCGCTGGGCAACCCCGTTCGCTTATCTATAACAGAGGGTCAATCCTCAGAGTATGGTCAAGCGGATGCCCTGATTGAAGGATTTGAAGCCGAATTTATTCTGGCTGATAATGGTTATGATTCCGATGCATTTGTACAGAGCGTCAGAGATAGTGGGGCTGTCGCCGTGATTCCGCCACGAAAAAATCGGGTTGAAGGACGCGACTATGACAAGACGATATACAAAGAACGCAATCAGGTGGAGCGACTTTTTCAGAAACTAAAGCATTATCGTAGAATAGCCACACGGTACGAACGATTAGCGAGAAACTACATGGCAATGTTGTCTTTAGTGGCAACAATAATTTGGTTGGCTTAAATAAGAATGTCGCCTAGTGCCACTCTATCTGGGAATTTGGGTGAATATATCCGTGTTTTTCATCCCGCATCGGATTGCTTGTGTTGAAATGCTTTACCAATCTTGATTTTGTAGGCTTTATTTCTGCTAGAATACCTCTTCTGAGTATATCCTAGAGAAATAATTATGCAAACCGATTTGAAAATATCTGGCAAGGCGGTCAGCCGAATCGCCGAATTGCTTGCCAACAAAGATAACTCGAACCTGATGCTTCGCGTTTATATACAGGGCGGGGGCTGTTCCGGTTTCCAGTACGGCTTTCAGTTTGACGAAAACCAGCAGGAAGACGACATCACTGTGGAACAGGATAGTATAAAAGTGTTGATTGATATGCTCAGCCTACAATATCTCAGTGGTGCGGAAATTGATTACAAGGATGACCTCATGGGTAGCCGATTTCTGGTCAACAATCCGAATGCGTCAACCACCTGCGGATGTGGCTCTTCGTTTTCGATATAAATTAGGTACATTGCCGTTAATGGTATTTTCCTGATATTGTGCTATCAGTTCCTGCACTTCATATAGTTACCTAATTACCACCTAACATAAGCCTATCTTCAGCAAGTTTTCCGGCATCGGTGGCGTTCTGAGTGCCGCACAAGCAAGTCTGGGAATGAGGTCGCTCAAATCAAAACGACGATTGAAACGATACTGAAATTCCGACAAGTATCGCTGAGCATATTTAGGTCGAATAGCATGATAGGTACTGCGTAATGAACTCTTTAAGTTACCCAGAATCGTATTGACCCAATAGAACTCAGGTTTTTCGACAGACGCTCTCCCGCCGCCGCACACAATCTTGTCATGCAAGCAACCGGCCTCGACAACGGCATTAAAGCACGCCAAACCATCGGAGATAACGGTACTGCCCTCGGTCAGATGTTGCTGACTCCATGACTTAATCGCTTCGGTGCGGAAACCCTTTACGACCGACAACTTAACCCGAACTGGGCAATGATCGGCCGTGGTCTCTACCGCCGCTACAAAAGGTGTCTTACCTGCAGCACCGCGTCCCGGCTTGCACCCAGTACGCTCGCCGCCGAGATAGGCATCATCCAATTCAATCAACCCGGATAGTTTGTTATTGTGATCCCGCTCCATCATCACCTGCATAAGCTTGTGCTTCATCCGCCAGGCGGCATTGTAAGAAATACCCAGGTGACGATGCAGTTTCATGGCAGAGATGCCTTTCTTGTCCTGTGTAATCAGATAGATACCCTGGAACCATAGCGTGAGCGGTAGTTTGGTGGATTCAAAGATGGTTCCAGCCGTCAGTGATGTCTGGCGATTGCAGCGATTGCACTGCTGAAGTTTACGATTGGTTAACTGGCAGCACTTGTCGTGACCACAGGCCGGACACTGGAACCCTTTGGGCCACCGCCAAGCATAAAGCACATCGAAGCATTGGGCTTCGGTACCGTACTGTTTGATAAAATCGTTCAAGCTAACCCCTTTCTGGAATTGCACCTTATTACGCACCATGACATACCCCTTATGAATTAAATAGATAGACTGTGATTATATACAGGTAAGAGCGACTTATCTATGGTGGTAATTAGGTATAGTTATGGGCAGTGATGGGAAAATCATCGTGTCTCCGTGTGCTGTGGTTTTGGACACTTACTTCATTAGAAGTACCCACAAAAAATTCTAATTAGTCTGCCCTTAAAAACCAACCTAACAAGTAAATATCTGTTTCAAGCGACCGCTCAGCGAACGTGAATCAACCTTGAATCAAATGGATCAAGGGCTTTTTACCAAAAAATGGACAAAACATACTTTTTTAAGCGGCGAATTCAACCCATAAGTGCAACACTCGGGTTTATATTATGATCTATTCCCATTGCGTGGGAAAAGACCTCCATAAGGGTTTTATACCCCAAACATTTTCTAGGTCGGTTGTTCATTAAATCGGTCGCTTTGAACCGCTCTTTTTCGGTGACTTTATGCAAAGGCATTTTCTTTGGAAAAAATTGCCTGAACAAAAAGTATGAACAAAAAGTATGAACAAAAAGTATGAACAAAAAGTATGAGCAAGCCATTGTGCCAGATGATTATTCGGCATTCAAGCCACGCTCCCAAGAGTGATACGGTTTAGCAAAATAAGTTTCACACTCGAGTTGTTTGGCAAGCTCACTATGCCAACAAAATTCTCTGCCGTTATCAGTTGTTTCATATGCTTTAACAACATGAGTATAGCCGCGTTGGTTTCTTTTGCGGTTTTGTTCTTAGTCCGAAGTGCGAGATAAAGCCTACTTTTGCGTTCAGCAAGGGTGGCAAACACCCCTTGACGACCCTTACCGATAACACAAGCCTCCCCCCTCTATCACTACGCCTATACGCGAACGACTGTCCACTATACGGGGTCTATCAGCAATATCAACCCGATTGGGGATGCGTCCGCGGTAATCGTTCTGTCCATAACGCTTGCGATATTTCTTACCCTGATGGTGCAAGTATCGATATAACGACCCATCCGCTACTTTGTCTTTCAAAATGAGACGATAGATGGATTCGGTGCTAATACTGATGTTTTCCTCCATTTTCTTGCCGACCGCTAATTTGTTCAGGACTCCAATACAGCGCGATCTTTTGTTGAATATGAAGCTTTAACTCGTCATTGAGCCTGATGTGCTTGGGCTTTTGCTGATGCCTCGTTTGGGCAAAGCGGTGGGCTTGTTTGTAGCGATAGCCGTTGCCCCCGGTATTGCGTTTAATTTCACGGCTGATGGTTGACTTAACTTCTGCCCATGGTTTTAGCGATTTCTGTCAGTGTACAGTTTTGCTGATTCATGAGGCAAATGTAGTCTCTTTCGTGTTCAGTCAAATGGGTATATCTCGTCAGTTAAAAGAATACGAGTGTACCCTTTGACTGACTTAGGAGTGTTGCACTTATTATGTGAATTCAAGAGAGAACAATTCGGTAGAAAACAGATTTTATTGCCCTGTGTTTGGGGTAGATGGGGTCAGCATAATTTTTTAACTAAAACGACCAGAAAACAACGGTTATCCTAACATAAAGCGGTTGATTTGGTTAATGGTTTTGTTTGTTTTATTGATATAAATCAATATGGTTAGACGTTTTTAAGGGCTGGCTAAATAGAAACGCCCTAATCACAAAACGCTTGTTTTTTGCACTCGCTTGGCGAAGGAATCGGGGCACGGAGTCACTGATCAGTGACTACTATAAATGATATTCATCACTTGAACTTTCTAAGTTCATCCCCATACTTTGGCGTAATTTGCCACTGTACTTAAAATTTTATCAGCCATGAGTCAGAAACCGACCAACACCGATGCCCCGCTTCCCGGGCAACCCGATGCGGTGTCCGATGTTGCGGATACCGTAAAAGCAACCGCCAATGAATCGGTTGATCAACCGACCGCACAAGCAACAAATGAAGCTGAATCACTTGATGATGCGGGCGATATTTCGGACAATGCTTTTGCATCTGATTCGAGAGAGGAATTGATCGAAAAAGTACTCATCGCACATGAGCAGATTGAACAATTAAAAGAAAACTATATTCGGGTAAAAGCGGAGACAGAGAATATTCGCCGTCGCAGCCAGAATGAAATTGTATCTGCTCGCAAATATGCCATAGACGGATTCGCGCAGGAATTGCTCAGCGTAGTTGACAGTCTTGATCGTGCTGCCCGAGTTGAGATGGACACGCTAACTGAAGGGGTAAATGAAGGCACAGTAGTCAAAATGAAAGAGGGGTTGGAATTGACCATGAAGCAGATGAATCGAGTGCTAGAAAAATTTGGTGTGACCATGGTAGAAGCGTCCCATGGAATAAAGTTTAACCCTGAAATACATCAGGCAATTAGCATACTACCAAGCGATGAAATTGCACCCGAGCATATTTTAGAGGTCATGCAAACCGGTTTTTTTCTAAAAGACCGCTTATTACGTCCTGCAATGGTTGTGGTTGCCACGGACGCTGAAAAATAGTTGGCTATCTTGTTATTCAATAGTTAGCCCCTATATCGAAATCAGTTATTTCAACAACCCTGTTTACAGAATTATAGAGGAACTCAAAAATGTCAAAAATCATAGGTATCGATCTTGGTACGACTAATTCCTGTGTCGCCGTGGTTGAAGGTGGCACGCCTAAGGTAATTGAAAACAGCGAAGGCGATCGTACCACGCCATCGATTGTTGCATTTACCAAAGACGGTGAAGTGTTGGTTGGACAATCTGCCAAACGACAATCCGTAACCAATCCAGCAAATACAATCTTTGCAGTGAAGCGTCTTATTGGACGGCAATTTGATGAGGACGTGGTACAACGTGATATAGATTTAATGCCGTATAAAATTACCAAAGCTAAAAATGGAGATGCTTGGGTAGAGGCAGGTGGAAAACAGTTAGCCGCACCTGAAATATCTGCCCTAATACTGCAAAAAATGAAGCAAACCGCAGAAGATTATCTGGGGGAGAAAGTATCTCAAGCGGTTATCACGGTGCCGGCATACTTTAATGACTCGCAACGGCAGGCAACCAAAGATGCTGGAAAAATAGCCGGTTTGGAAGTAAAACGAATTATTAACGAACCCACGGCGGCGGCACTCGCTTATGGCATGGAAAAAGCACGCGGGGACCGAAAAATAGTCGTCTATGATTTAGGTGGCGGAACTTTTGACGTTTCGGTTATCGAGATTGCCGAAGTTGAGGACGAGCATCAATTTGAAGTACTTTCAACCAATGGTGATACCTTCCTTGGTGGGGAAGATTTTGACCGCCGTTTAATCGATTATCTGGCGGATGAGTTTAAGAAAGATCAAGGTATGAATCTCCGCGGCGACCCGCTTGCTATGCAACGCCTTAAAGAAGGTGCCGAAAAGGCAAAAATCGAATTATCTTCCAGCTCGCAAACCGAGGTTAATCTGCCCTATATAACTGCTGATGCTAGTGGTCCGAAGCATCTGGCGATGAAGCTGACCCGCGCCAAACTGGAGTCATTGGTTGACGACTTAATACAGCGTACATTAGCCCCTTGCAAAACAGCATTACAGGATGCTGGTGTAACCGCATCAGAAATTGATGATGTCATACTGGTTGGTGGTCAAACACGGATGCCCAAAGTGCATGAAATTGTTGAAAATTTTTTCGGCAAAGAAGCACGTAGGGATGTCAACCCGGACGAAACGGTCGCGTTAGGTGCGGCGATTCAAGGTGGCGTATTGGGCGGTGATGTCAAGGATGTATTGTTGTTGGATGTAACGCCTTTGTCATTGGGCATTGAAACTTTGGGTGGCGTGATGACCAAAGTAGTGGAAAAAAACACCACTATTCCAACCAACGCCAGCCAAGTGTTTTCGACTGCCGATGACAATCAAAATGCGGTTACCGTGCATGTTCTGCAAGGCGAGCGCGAAATGGCGGATGCGAATAACACTTTGGGGCGGTTTGATCTTACCGAGATTCCATCAGCCGCACGCGGCATTCCACAAATCGAAGTAACATTTGATATTGATTCCAATGGTATTTTGCACGTTTCGGCTAAAGACAAGGTTACGGGCAAGGAAAACAAAATTGTCATTAAGTCGAGTTCCGGTTTATCGGACGACGAGATTGCCAAAATGGTTCAGGATGCGGAAGAACATGCCGATGAAGACAAAAAAGCCAGAGCATTGATTGATGCGCGTAATCAGGGTGAATCCTTGATACACGGTACGAGGAAATCGTTGGGCGAGTTGGGTGATAAGGTTGGGGCAGAGGAGAAAGCGAATGTCGAAGCCGCAATTTCTGAGCTTGAAGGTGTTCTGAAAGAAGATGACTTGCCCGCTATCACGGCTAAAATCGAGGCATTGAGTCAGATTTCCCATAAATTAGTCGAGCAGTTGTACACTCAGACGAATCAAGCCGATAGTGGGCAGGACGTCCAAGGCACATCGGAACAGAGTAGTGCCGCGGATGCCGATGTCATGGATGCCGAGTTTGAAGAGGTCGATGGCGAAGACAAAAAGTCTTAACGTATTCTGATGGGTATGGCGTAAAAGTGGGGCAATGTCCCGCTTTTGCATGTTTAAGCAATAAAGACGACTATGTCAAAAAGAGATTATTACGAGGTGCTGGGTGTTAGTCGGGACGCTGACGAGCAAACGCTAAAAAAATCATATCGGCGTTTGGCGATGAAACACCATCCCGACCGCAATCAAGACAGCACCGATGCCGAAGCTAAATTCAAAGAAGCCAAAGAAGCGTACAGCGTTTTGAAGGATGACCAAAAACGGGCTACCTACGACCAATTTGGACATGACGGAGTCAACCAATTCGGGGCTGGTGGCAATGCTGGAACAGGCGGTTTTGGTGATATATTTGGCGATATATTTGGTGATATTCTCGGCGGCTCTGCGGGTGGGCGGCGGCAAAATCGAGGTGCAGATTTACGCTTCTCTTTAGGTCTCACGCTAGAAGAGGCGGTTATGGGCATAGAAAAAAAAATCCGTGTTCCTAAAATGGCAAACTGTGCGGCTTGTGATGGCTCTGGCTCGAAGTCGGGTTCAAAAACCAAATCTTGTGGCACTTGTCATGGGCAGGGTCAAGTTCGAATGCAGCAAGGGTTTTTCTCGGTGCAACAAACTTGTCCGCACTGTAAAGGCACGGGAAGTGTGATTGTTGACCCATGTACCTCGTGTCATGGGCAGGGCGTGGCTAAAGAGGAAAAAACATTGTCGGTAAAAATCCCTGCAGGTGTCGACGATGGCGATCAAGTTCGCTTGTCCGGTGAGGGCGAGGGTGCGGGTCAAGGCATTCCTGCGGGAGATTTATATGTGCAGGTGCGATTGAAAAAGCATGACGTATTTGAACGAGATGGCGACAATTTATATTGCGAAGAAGCGGTTAGTTACGCTCAACTAACACTTGGCGGGGTGCTGGAAATTCCTACATTATCCGGTCGTGCGAGCTTGAAAATTCCATCTGAAAGCCAATCAGATCAGGTTTTCAGATTACGCGGCAAAGGGATTCGCAATGTACGCAACGGCAATCAAGGCGATTTATATTGTAAAGTGGTTGTGGAAATTCCGGTAAAATTAACCCGCGACCAGAAAAAATTATTGAAAAATTTTGAAGACAGCCTAATCAAAGGTGGTAGCCGACACTCCCCATCTAATTGAAAGTTGAAACCTGATAATAATCGCTCTAAGTGTGAGCTTTTGCATGATAGGGCAAAGAAAGAGTAACGGGTTTGATATGATACCTTTGCACGATAGCTCTTTTGCCTTCTAGCATGTTAAAAATGGTCTAACCCAGTTTTAAGGTTATGATTTGCTTGGTTCGATAAAAAACTCTGGAAATTTCATTATATGCACGATAGAAAAACACTGGTATTCTAAACGGAGTTGGTAATTTGTATGAATGAGTTGCCATGATAGTCGACTCAAAATCACCATATTGGCTGGTTGGCGACGGCGTAACAAACATTGTGCGACTGTCAAAACACCATTCACGGTCAAAGGCGTGATCATAAGGCACCCTCATTGGTAGCAGATATTTAACCATATTCTGTGCCGCTTTACGATTGATTATATAAATACCAGCACCAGTTTGACGACCCAAATTACAGCACAGATGGCACCTCTCTGTTAGCTGGTTAAATTTAACCGGAATGCCAGAATGGAAGCCTACTAGGCGCAATATATCCCACTTATGTGATACCAACATAGTTTGCTCAATAATCGCGGGCAGATTGTTAAATAAAGTAACATCATCCTCCAATATCATGGCATGGTCTTGTTCGGATTGCAGGAATGTCTTTAATGCTTTGATGTGGCTAAAATAGCAACCTAATTCAGCCAAATTTGTTCTTTTTCCATGACGTAGGCGATAAGCACGTTCATCATAATCGGCGTGAGGTAATGTGAGCAATCGTCCGTTGACCGCTTCGATGACCTCAAAATCAAACCCTAGCTTGGTAAGATTATTGATTGTCCATGTCAACCGTTCTTTGGATTTTGGCAGATTTATAATGTAGGTTTTCATGATGCTTTTTAACATTGATAGGGATTGGACAAAAGAGAATATTTGAGCCAATATCATGTACAATGGCTTCGTGAACCACGCACTCGCCATACTGATCAACGGACAAACGCAACCCGCGCCCCACTTCCTGACGGCGCGATAGCATGTTATCGCTACTCTTCAACATGCACATAACAAAGACATTATATCTATATTACCCGTAAAAAAGGACAATCTAATGAAAAGCATTGCCGCCGAGCTGGGCATGACCCATTCTACCGTCAGCAGAGAATTATAACGAGGTTAAAATAGCCGTTCATAAATTGAACACCCGACCGAGAAAATGTTCGGGATTTAAAACCCCTAATCAGGTGTTTTTTGAGCATACTGGCATAGATGCTAGTTTGTTGTTGTTGGTGCGTTTATGAGTCGAATCCACCGAAACGCTAGATTAAAAATGAACGTACTTGATTGCTCATTATATCGGCGAATTCGGTGGGTGCCATGTGATGCTGTCCCGAGTTAATGAGTAATTTAGCATTAGGCAAATCTCGTGCTAATGCTTCTGACATCGCGGGTGTGGAACCGCCATCCTCATCGCCTGTTATGACCAGTGTCGGACAATGGATATGTGCTAATGTATCCTGTTGCATTTCCGTTTCAGCGTTGCAGAAAACTGCATAGGCCTTGAGATAACCATCACCATGATGGCTCGCAAATATCGCCCGTAATTGATTCATTTGTGCTTGGTGAGTGACGCTGTATCGCTCGGAAAACCAGCGTTTGATAGCAATTTCTACGGTCGCCATTGTGCCCTGTTCACGGGTAATCCGATAACGCTCTCGTACTGCCTGACGCTGTTCATCAGTACGCTGATAAACGCTGTGCAGCAACGCTAAATGGGTGAGACGCTCGCTATTCCCTGCCGCAAATGACAGCGCAATCAACGCACCCAATGAAAATCCGACTAATGCAAATTGATCTACGCCCACATGCGTCACCAATTCGTGTAGTTGGTCAGTAAAATCCATTGTGACTCGCTTGCCGTCAGGATTACAGGATTGCCCATGCCCTAAAAGATCAAAGGTTAATACGCTAAAATCAGTCTCCAGAATAGGCCGCCAAGGCAGCCACATATCCTGATTCAAACCAACACCATGAATCAGCACCAATAACGGTTTATCCGAAGCATGGGCGGTCAGTCGATAACTGGTTTGCTGATGAAATTGTCGGTCTCCCATTGTCTTAGGTTGAAGGAAATTCCGGCAACACTTCGTCTATGAATAACTGCAATGATTTCTTTTTTGTATCGTGACTCATTCCCGTGTCAATCCAAAAAGCGTATTCATCGTAGCCTAAGGATTCATAATATTTTAATCGTTGTATCACCGATTCAGGACAACCCACTATATTATTGGCACGCATATTATGTGGTGAAAACATATCGATTTGAGCGCGCTCTTCGATGGATAGCGGTGCTATTCGACCGTGGCTCACCGGTCTGTTATTTTTGAACCACGCACCAAAGGTGCAATAATATTCGCTTAATTTTTCTGCCGCATGACTTAATTCAGACTCATTCGCGCCAACATAAGTGTGCCGAAGCACCATAATTTTAGGGCGAGGCACCACTGGATTGGTTGCCGTAGCCGTATTAAATTTATCCATCAGATCAACCACCTCATCATCACTTTGCCACAGCGGTGTTACCTGAACATTGCAGTGATTGGCAACGGCAAAATCATGGCTGTTCGGGTCACGAGCAGCAATCCATAATGGCGGATGGGGTTGTTGTACCGGCGCAGGTACCGACGTGACCGCAGGAAATTGCCAGTATTTGCCGTTATGGGCATAGTCGCCTTTCCATATTTCCTTGATCGCCGGGACAATTTCGCGCATCATTTCGCCCGCGCTCCAAGCATCCAAGCCCGGCAACAGCCGCTGGTATTCAAATTCATAAGCCCCCCTTGAAATGCTGACTTCAAGTCGTCCACTGGTGATAATATCCACCATCGCCATCTCTCCGGCCAATTTGATGGGGTGCCAAAATGGTGCAACAATCGTCGCCGTACCCAATCGTAGATTGGATGTTCGATTCGCCAAATCGCATAGCTGTGCAAACGGGTTCGGTGCAATGGTGAACTCCATTCCATGATGCTCGCCGACCCATATTCCACTAAAACCACTTTCGTCTGCCATGTGACACAATTCCAAAAATTGTTCATATAACTGCGTATGAGAGTGCTTCGGGTCATTGCGCTCCATGTGTGCAAATAGCGATATTTTCATGATGATGTTCTGGCTTGGATGGTTGCTGTCCTATTGTCGATGGAGGGTTATCGCAATGCTTCAACCGCACCGTCACGATCACTACCGAAATAGATTCCATAGCGTTGTCGCTCGGACTCGTCAATGTATCTTTTGAGCATTATTCTAATTGCGATTGACTCAATGCGGTGCCATGGAATTGTATCATACGACCAAAATTGCCCCTTTAATTGACCGCTTAACCGATCATTACTCGGAATAAAATCGGCTTTTGCGCGATAATAAATTGATTGCTGTCCGCTTTTTTCGCTCTCAAAAACAGCGAACAGCGAACGCAGAGATATACCAATCTCTAAAGCATCCAGTTTGTTTTGTAATTTTCCGAGCGATCCGGTGACACCATCCAAGCCGCTGGCAGGCACCTGCAAATCTTTGGTGGCATTTTCGGTCAACAAAATTTTCCCCTCGCACTCAACAATCGCACCGACAATCACATCGGCATCACTGCCAACTGCTTCGACCGCAGATTGTTCCAATCCAAGACTTAAATAACCACCCCGAACATAACCAAGACCGATATGCTCATTGTAATCATAGGATTCGACCCGTCCGAGCAATATAATATGATCGCCCGCATCAATTACCTGATTGCGTTTGCAATCAAACCAAGCACACACGCCTTCCAATATCGGATTACCCGTTGGGCTATCTGACCATGCGACAACATCAAATTTTTCCATCCGTTTTGACGCAAACAACCCCGAAGTCTCAACCTGTGTTTCTGAGAGAATATTAACGGCAAACCCTGACGACCGAGTAAACACATTAAAACTTTCTGCCGCCTTATCGATACAAATCAGCAACATCGGTGGGGCAAGCGAAACAGAGGTAAATGAATTCGCAGTAAAACCACGCGGAACTCCGCCTTCTTCTCGGGAAGTGACCACGGTAACACCCGTGAGAAATGTCCCGAAGGCGTTACGCAATTGTCTTAGGTCAAGGGTGTCCAAAATTTAAAGTCGGATGATTAGTGACCGCGTTATTTTTGTTTGAGTGTATCAGTCAAAAGTACATAGCGGTTAGAAGTAATATAAAGTTTGACCCAAACTCATTACTGCTTGAACCCCTTGGTGCGCATTAAATGGGGGGCGGAATATCGCCATGCTATCCACGCGCTTGCTGAATTATTATCTCGATAATGCGTTAACCGTGTCGCACAAACGATAACGGGTAGCCTAAGCTACCCGTTATCCAACAACCTGACAAATACCGGCTACAGCACTATGAGCATTACCGTTTCGAGTATTGTGGTCGCTTTCTGGCTTTATGCAGACCAAATTTTTTCCGCTCCACTGCACGCGCATCGCGGGTTATAAATCCAGCTTTTCGCAGGGGAACACGAAATTCTTCATTGTATTTCAGTAGCGCACGGGTTATACCGTGTCGAATTGCACCTGCCTGACCACTGTTTCCGCCACCATTTACATTGACACGAATATCTGTCTTGCTCAGCATATTCATCAGCTCCAGTGGTTGGCGCACAATCATACGTGCCGTTTCACGACCGAAGTATTGTTCGATTGATTTATTGTTAATCAGGATGTTGCCTTTGCCACTTTGCAGATAAACTCTTGCGATGGATGACTTGCGCCGCCCTGTACCTTGATAAATTTCTTGAGTTGCCATCTTTTATACTTAAATTAGACTCGGATTAGGTCGAAATCGGCGGCTTATAAATCCAAAACTTTAGGTTGTTGGGCGTGGTGACCGTGTTGCTCGCCAGCGTAAATTTTGAGCTTGGAAAGCATCGCTCTACCCAACTTGTTGCGCGGCAACATGCCTTTAACTGCCGTTTCAATGACTCGAGTGGGGTATTTTTCAATCATTTCCTTGAAAGAAGTTTCTTTGATACCGCCGGGATAACCAGTGTGGCGGTAATATTTTTTATCGTTAATCTTGTTGCCGGTCAGCACGATTTTCTCGGCATTGACCACCACGATATAGTCTCCGGTATCCACATGGGGCGTGAATTCTGGTTTATGTTTTCCTCTCAGGCGATGGGCAATCGCGGATGCCAGTCTGCCCAAGACTTTATTGTTGGCATCGACGACGAACCACTCGCGTTTGATTTTATCAGGATTCGCGGAAAGCGTTTTCATTGATATGGCGATAAGGGTTAAAAATGGAGTGCGGATAATACTGGAGAGACTGGTTAGATACAAGTATTTTAGTAGTTTTTGCTCATTCGTTTTGCATTTATGTCTCAAAATCCAAACTATCCGCATTAATATTGTGATTATCGATAGACTGGATTGCGACCAAAATGCGTCACGAACGGTATCATTTGAATGATATCTTATTCCGATACTATAATAACAGCTCTATCCAATGCCGGACGCTAGTGTGTTCCGGTATATGCAAATTCAGGTGCGTCTGACAGCCGACATTGGCAGTACAAACAATATCTGGGTTGTCGTTAAACAACGCAACAATCTTGGCATCGACTAACTGCTCGGCAATGTGTGGATGAAGCATCGAATAGGTGCCGGCAGAGCCACAACATAAATGTGCATCTTTGACTTTGCATAGCTGGTAACCCACCCGCTGTAAAATTTTCTCCACGGTATGAGTGATTTTCTGTCCATGCTGCAAGGTGCATGGCGCGTGAAAAGCGACTTTCTGCATGCTGTTTTGTACGCGAAAAGTCGCGCCCATTTCTTGGTCAATAACTTCACAAAGGTCAAATGTTTTCGCACAAATGGCCTGTGCTTTTTGTAGATAATCCGCTTCGTCCCGAAATAATTGCGGATACGCCATGATGGTTACGCCGCAACCACTGGCTGTCATCACAAACCCGTCGATTCCCTGCTCAAGATAAGTCCACCATTTGTCGATGAGTGCTTTGGCGGCTATTTTCGCTCGGCGTTCATCGGTGGTATGCAAATCCACGGCACCACAACACCCTGCGCCATCCACCTCGATCAGCGTAACACCCAGTTTATCCAAAACAATTGCTGCCGCTACATTGGTCATCGGCGACAATACTCCTTGAACACAGCCTGCCAAAGCCACCATGCGCCGTTTATGCGATGTCTTTGGCAACGCTGGGAGTGTGCGGGTATTCAATGATGTGCGTGGAATCTTGGACTGAATCACTGTCGGCAAAACGCCCCTTACGGCACGACCAAAACGCAATAATCTACCAAAAATTTTGGCATTGCCAACCACATTCGCAATCATCGCCCTGACAAGCCAATCACCCATACTACGGCGATGGGTACGGTGCAACACGGTGCGTCCAATTTCTAGTAACTGTCCATATTCTACGCCCGACGGACAGGTTGTTTCGCAAGCACGGCAGGTCAAACAACGGTCGAGGTGTAAGCGCATTTGATTGTTGGCAGGTTCGCCTTCAAGTAATTGTTTGATCAGATAAATTCGTCCGCGGGGACCATCCAGTTCATCACCCAACAACTGATAAGTTGGACAGGTTGCATTACAAAAACCACAATGCACGCATTTACGAATAATCGCTTCGCCAATTTTGCCTTCAGTCGTATGCGTAAATTCAGGTGACAGAGAAATCTGCATTATTAGTCAGCCCTTAAAAACCTCTAAACAGATTGATTTATATAGACATTTGAACGTCTCTTTTTCGGTAACTTGATAACCAAGGCGTTTGCTTTGGAAAAACTGCATGAGTAAGCCTCATTCCCATGTAGTGATACGGTTTAGCTCGGCAGCGAAACTGAAATCCCGCTTCCAAATTGCGGTGATACGCATTATATCCCACCTAACATAGAAAATATCGACAAAATGGATTTGGTTCATGCATGGTTGAATCCGAATTGGTATAATGCGGATACTTCACCCTTTATAATCAAATACAATGTCAACCATAATCGATGGTAAAGCGTTCGCCGCAGGCTTGCGCGAGCGTATCGCACAGGCGGTAAAAATAATCGGCAGTGACCATGCCATCAAGCCGGGACTAGCCGTTGTTTTGGTCGGCGAAGACCCCGCTAGTCAGGTTTATGTCCGCAATAAGGGCAAGCAAACCATTGCCGCTGGCATGGATTCCTTTGAGCATAAATTACCTGCGGACACCAGCGAACAGGATTTGCTGGCGTTGGTTGAGCAACTAAATAATGATGCCAAAGTAAACGGTATCTTGGTGCAATTACCCTTGCCGAAACAAATTGATGAATCTAAAGTCATTAACTCCATCAGCGTTGATAAAGATGTCGATGGTTTCCATATCGAGAATGTGGGGAAACTGGCTATCGGCGAAGATTCGCTGCTACCTTGTACCCCTGCTGGCTGTTTGATGTTGTTGAAGGATCATATCGGTGATTTGAGCGGCAAGAATGCGGTCATTGTCGGGCGTTCCAATATCGTGGGTAAGCCGGTTGCGATGTTGTTATTGCGCGAAAGTTGCACCGTTACGATTGCCCATTCGCGCACCCGCGATTTGCCAGCAGTGTGTCGTCAGGCAGATATTGTGGTGGCAGCGGTCGGTGTTGCCGAGCTGGTAAAAGGTGATTGGATTAAACCGGGCGCGGTTGTGATTGATGTCGGGATTAACCGAGTGCAAGGCGAAAACGGTAGCAACAAACTGGTTGGCGATGTTGATTATCAGGCGGCGATGAAAATTGCCGATGGCGTAACTCCAGTGCCGGGCGGAGTAGGTCCTATGACCATTGCCTGTTTGTTACGCAACACGGTTATTGCTAGTTGCAAACAAAATGGGGTTGAAATTCCGCCACTCATTGCCTAATTATTGTCGGCGTATTGTTTTCCCGCAGATGAGGCTGTGCAAGAATCCCTCGCTAGGTCGCATTAGCATTAACATGTGGAAAACCCAACCCCATAAACGCTGGTGGCTTCCATACAAAACACCCGCTCTGGTACTGCGTCCAATGATTTTAGCCATTTGGACAAGGCTTTGAAGCCTTTATGATCATGAGCAAAAGACGGGTTGTGGTCAGCACCCTCAACGCACACAGCACCATCAAAACGTGCTTTGGATATATCAATACCGATACATAACATCACATTCTCCGGTTATAATTGTAGATAGGTTGGATCATTTAACTTCGGTGCATCCTCGTACTATTCGTGCTCAGATTTTTGGTCTTGCACCAGATACTGTCCGCATTTGATGAGGTTATATGTACAAGGATGTACTGTATGCCGGTTTTGCAGGAGCAAAAACCGGTAAAGCGGGTAGTAGGTGCGATACCTTATCAACAAGTTTAAAAACTTACTGGGGGCTACTGCATCACTACTACCCATCCAACCGCCGTTGGATAGGGTCCATTAAAAACCACTAAACGAGTGGATAATTTACCCGATTGGGATCATGCGAGGGGGGGGGGTAGGGGGGTTAGGAAAGACGAACGCTGGTTTTTTACTCAGTCTCATATGGGGAGGCTCATTGCCAAACGATAAATCTGTCATTTCCTCATGCGAATTCGCCGGACACATTCGCCCGGGCAATGACTGGCGTATTAATGCAACGCCGAAATATACAAGGCTAGTTGTTTGATTTGTTGTTCGCTGAGCGGGAAAGCAATTGGATTCATTATCAGGTTCACGCGCTGTTTGGTTTTGAACGCCAATAATTGTGTTTCGATATAGTCGGCGTGTTGACCGGCGAGTCTCGGGAAATTGGGCGGGATACCACTACCTGATGGACCGTGGCATCCCATACATGCTGGCACATTGAATTCGGCGATGCCGCCACGAAAAATCGCCTCCCCAGCACGGGCATCTTGTTCCTGCTCGGCAGTGATTGACCCAGCCGTTATTTTTTGAGACGAATAATAGGCATCCAGATTCGCCATGTCTTGTTCGGACAAGGCACCGACTATGCCACTCATTATTGGACTCGCTCGCTCGCCAGACTTAAACTTCATCAGTTGCTGGGAGATGTATCCGGGCACCTGTCCAGCAATTTTGGGAAACTGTGCGACCTGACTATTGCCATCGGCGCCGTGGCAGGCGGTGCAGGAAAGCGATCTTTGTTTTCCTGCTTTAGCATCGCCAGACTGTGCCACACTATTGGTATTCATCGCCAATGCCAACGCCGCAGAAACCATCAAAAACTTAAACATAGAAATCATTGTTGAGAACCCGATTATTGTTTTGGTCGGAAGCAGCCCCAGACCTGAAATAAATTATTCACCCCACTTGGGAGACTGTGCAAAAATCCAACATTCGTCTTTCCTGCGAAAGCAGGAATCCAGTAAAATAGCCAAACCCGTAAGGGTTTTCCGCATGTAACGCATGCCGAGCGAGGGGTTCTTGCACAGTCTCTTGGGAGAGAAAGCGTAAAATCGAATATGAATTATATCAATAATCATGACTAAAAACACATCTAAAGAAAAGCGGCACATCGATTTCACCCAAGCCCGCTATTCTTTGGCAACGCATTATTCACATCAGTGGCCACCAGATGACGGTGCAGAGGTGGCCTTTGCTGGACGCTCCAATGTCGGCAAATCCAGTGCAATCAATGCCATTACCAATCAAAATTCGCTAGCAAAAACCAGCAAAACACCGGGACGAACCCAGCAAATTGTGTTTTTCGAATTAGCTGATACATTGCGATTGGTAGATTTACCCGGCTATGGTTATGCCAAAGCCCCGAAGAATTTACGCCAACACTGGCAGGATTTTATTGCTGAATATTTGTCTGCTCGCCAATGCTTACGCACATTAGTCATACCCATGGATATCCGCAGACCACTCACCGAGCTGGACATTATCATGCTCGAGTATTGCTGGCAGATTGGACTGGCGGTGCATGTGTTGCTCACTAAGGCGGATAAATTCAAACGCGGCAGAACATTAAACATCTTGCAGGCGGTCAGCAAGGATTTGCAATCCCAACCACAAACCACAGTGCAGTTGTTCTCTGCGTCGAACAAACAAGGGATAGCCGAAGCGAGACAATATTTGACCGATTATTTGAATGTGGCTGTCTAGGGGCAGGCACATTTCTATCGCGGTCTTGGTTATCGAATGTGGTTTGAGTCGCTACATGGCAATACCATTAAGACAAATGTGGCTTTGACAGATAATCGTTCGAGCTCATTTCGGTCAGGCGGCTCGTAGTACGCTTAAATGGTTGTGCCAACCTTTTTCCGCTGTATATTTTTTCTGGTGGACGATCGGAAGACACGATTAGGTTGACATTGCGGTCATAGAATTCGTCAATCAATTCTATCAATCTTCTAGTCGCATCATCGAGCATGGCTGTTAATGGTGGAATATTGGACAATAGCACGGTGTGGAATTGTTTCGCGATTTCGATATAATCCGATTTCGAACGATGCGTCTGACAGAGCGATTGGAATTCAAACCAAACCACGCCTGAGCAACTCGCTACAACGGCAATGTCTCTGCCAAAAACTGGGATTGTGCTTGCCGCTTTATCCGTTACTTTTTGACCCGTTAATCGCAAGAAGCATTTCGCTAACTGCAAATCCGCCTGTTGCCCGGACGGGGTGTGAAAAATGGCATCACCTTGTAAATACGCCATGCGATAGTCGTTACCGCTATCAATATGCACCGCAATGGTTTGTTTTTCAAGCAAGGCAATGGCAGGCAAAAACCGTTGTCGTTGTAAGCCGTTCCGATACAGATGGTGTATCTCGGTATTTGAGGTGGTTACCAACACCATCCCGCGACTGAAAAAAGATTCAAGTAGGGCGGACAAAATCATGGCATCGGTGATGTCGGTTACAGAAAACTCATCCAGACAGAGGACTTTTATTCGCGACGCGAAACTGGCAGCAATGATGTCGAGGGGATTACGGCGATCTTTGATTGCATGCTTCTGGTCGTGAATATCCTGCATAAACCGATGAAAATGAATGCGTTCACCCAATCCTGCGGGTAATGATTGATAAAACAAATCCATCAATACTGTTTTGCCAGTTCCAACACCGCCCCAAAAATAATATCCTTGAATCGGCAGTTGAGCCGGTCTGAATAAAGCGTGAAACCAGTTTCCTGTGCCTGCTTTCTCGATGAGTTTATAAAAAAGTGCGTCCAATAGCTGGATTGCATGATATTGTGCTAGATCCGGTTCCAAATCTCCCTGTTCAATATGATGCTGATAAATTATAAGTGGTGAATTGTGCATGTCTGGTTGTGGTTCGATGTAAATACACTTATACTGGGCTTGTCGGAAAATGGCGTTTTTAGCTTGTTGTGAATATTTAAGTCTACCTAATTACCACCTAACATAAGCCTATATTCAGCAAGTTTTCCGGCATTGGTGGCGTTCTGAGTGCCGCGCAAGCAAGTCTGGGAATGAGGTCGCTCAAATCAAAACGACGATTGAAACGATACTGAAATTCTGCCAAGTATCGCTGAGCATATTTAGGTCGAATAGCATGATAGGTACTGCGTAATGAACTCTTTAAGTTACCCAGAATCGTATTGACCCAATAGAACTCAGGTTTTTCGACAGACGCTCTCCCGCCGCCGCACACAATCTTGTCATGCAAGCAACCGGCCTCGACAACGGCATTAAAGCACGCCAAACCATCGGAGATAACGGTACTGCCCTCGGTCAGATGTTGCTGACTCCATGACTTAATCGCTTCGGTGCGGAAACCCTTTACGACCGACAACTTAACCCGAACTGGGCAATGATCGGCCGTGGTCTCTACCGCCGCTACAAAAGGTGTCTTACCTGCAGCACCGCGTCCCGGCTTGCACCCAGTACGCTCGCCGCCGAGATAGGCATCATCCAATTCAATCAACCCGGATAGTTTGTTATTGTGATCCCGCTCCATCATCACCTGCATAAGCTTGTGCTTCATTCGCCATGCGGCATTGTAAGAAATACCCAGGTGACGATGCAGTTTCATGGCCGAGATGCCTTTCTTGTCCTGTGTAATCAGATAGATACCCTGGAACCATAGCGTGAGCGGTAGTTTGGTGGATTCAAGACGGTTGAATTTAAATACGATACGCTTTTCGCAACAACGAGATAGGGTGGGATGTCGTCGATCCGTCTGCTAAACCATGTTCGATGAATTTCCCAGCCATCGGGCAATCACTACCGTAGTGGTCGGCATCAAGTTGGGTTACTTTCTTGACGGTCGGTTGGAGCAGTTTTTTGGCGATGTTATAGGACTTGCTTTTAACACCGTAGGTGCCGTTATGCCCGGAACATCGCTCGATTGCCGTTACTTCGGTATCTGGAACCAATTGTAAACAGGCTTTGGTTTGCAAGCCAATTTTCTGCACGCGCTGATGACAAGCAACATGATAGGCGATTTTACCGAGAGATTGCTTAAACGCGGTATTGAGCAACCCACCTCGATGGCGTAGCATGAGATATTCAAACGGGTCAAAAATAGCGTTGGCAACCTTCTGTACTTGGTCATCCTCTGGAAACATCAGTGGTAGCTCTTGTCGAAACATGAGTATACAAGAGGGCACTGGTGCCATAATATCCCAACCTGCATCAACCATTGTCGCTAGATGGGGGATATTATTTTCCTTCGCTTTAGCAACCGATTGCAAATCGCCTAATTCCAATTTTGGCATGCCGCAACATTGCTCACGCTTAACCAGCGTTACTGGAATTTGGTTGTGTTTTAGTACCTTAATCAGGTCTTCGCCCAAGTTCGGCGCATTGTAATTTCCATAACAGGTTGCAAATATTACTACTTTACCAGTTGTTTTCTCGGTCGACGTTGATTCTGGTATGGGCTGAGTGGGCAGACCCTGCATACGTTTACGCAATGTTTTGCTGTGATATACGGGGATACCCGCTTCGGGGTGAACGCCCAACACCTTATCCAGCACCCGCCGCATCGGTTTAGTTTCATTGGCACCGTTGACGAGATTAACGACAATGGGAATACCTGCGAGTTTGCCAACAGCATCCGTAGAGGATAGGATTTTTTCGCTACTGGTTACTCTGCTTTGTCGAAAATTTACCGATTTTGCCCGCAACATCAGATGTGGGAAATCAATATTCCATTCATGTGGTGGAATATAAGGGCATTTGGTTTGGTAACACAAATCGCATAGATAGCACTGATCGACTACCTTCCAGTAATCCTGTTGAGCCACCCCATCTACTTCCAGAGTCGATGATTCGTCAATCAGGTCAAACAGTGTTGGAAATGAATTGCACAGGTTGACGCAACGGCGACAACCGTGGCAATGGTCAAAAACACGCTCTAATTCACCGAAAAGCACATCTTGATTATAAAAATCCGGGTTTTTCCAGTCAATAGGATGTCGAATCGGTGCTTCTAGGCTTCCTTCTTTCTTCCTTGCATGACGATGAACGCTTTTCATTCGGATGGTTTTACATCATTCATACTCACCCAATTTCGAAAAACCCCACTCCCGACAATCATGTAGCAGTCTCATTGAAATAATGAGACCAGCGGCATCATGATGTCAAAGCAAGGATACCTTAGATCCGCAGACTAAATCTCATCGAGTGCTTTTTGGAAACGATTTGCATGAGATCGTTCGGCTTTACCGAGTGTCTCAAACCAGTCTGCAATTTCATCGAATGATTCGCCACGAGCCGTTTTTGCCATGCCCGGATACATATCGGTGTATTCATGGGTTTCGCCGGCGATGGCAGCACGCAGGTTATCTGACGTGGCACCGATTGGGAGACCAGTCGCCGGATCGCCACATTCTTCCAAATATTCAAGATGACCGTGTGCATGTCCTGTTTCACCTTCAGCGGTAGAGCGAAATACTGCCGCAACATCGTTATAGCCTTCAATATCCGCTTTTGCCGCGAAATACAAATACCGCCGATTCGCTTGCGATTCTCCAGAAAACGCATCTTTAAGGTTTTGTTCTGTTTTTGAGTCTTTTAAGTTCATGTCAATTTACCCCTATAAGTGTTTCAGTTTTATTACGACTACAGCAACGCCAAAATAGTTTCGGCATCACTCACTTCGAACTGGTTAGCGGATTCAACATTGAGGTGAGTTACCGCCCCATCTTCGGCAATAAGCGCGTAACGCTGAGAGCGGACACCAAAATTTGCCGCCGTGAGGTCTAAATCAAATCCCATTGCCTGCGTCAAAGAAGCACTTCCGTCTGCCAACATCAGGATATTATTTTCAACATTTTGTGCCTCTCCCCAAGCACCCATAACAAAAGCATCGTTTACCGAAAGACAGGCGATACAATCAACACCTTTGGCGCGTATGGCATCGTGATGAACGACATAGCCGGGTAGGTGGGTCGCCGAACAGGTCGGCGTAAATGCACCCGGCAGAGCAAACAAGACGACTTTTTTGCCGGTGAATATCTCATCCGTTGTTATCTCTTTTACACCTTCATCGGTCATTATCGAAAGTGAAATATAGGGTATTTTATCGCCTATTTTTATGCTCATAGAAAAGTCCTAGTATTGGAATATGGAATGCGGTTATACGGAGGCTACAGCGGCTCGCCGATGCGTAGTTTAGGTGAGAAGCGAATTTCCAGCCTACGGTTTCTAGCACGGTTTTGTTCGCTACTATTGTCGATAATAGGGCGACTCAATCCATAACCGACTATCCGTAAACGTAGCGAATCAATACCGCGACTCTCTAGAAATCGAGCTGCCCTTGCCGCTCTGGCACTAGATAATTCCCAGTTGGACGGAAATTTATCCTGATGCTCCGTACTGATAGGGATGTTGTCGGTATGCCCTTCTAAACTAATCAGATAGTTCGGGTATTTTTCAACCAATTGAGTGACCTGCAACAGTGCTTTCTTGCCGGATGCAGATAGATTTGTTGAGCCTAGCTCGAACACCACATCGGTATCCAGCGGAATGGCAGTCGCGGTATCGTGTAGTTGCTTGATGACACCATCCTTTTTGCTTAACTCTGCCTCCATGTTCTGTTTGAGTGTTTCTATATCCTGACGCAATTGTTCGGCATGATTGCTTTTGGCTAATGTCAAATCAGCAGATAATTGCTCATTATTGGCTTTCAGTGTTGTTATTTGTTTGGATAACGCCGTCATATCAGGTGTGAGCGTTGTCGCTAGATTGGCCGTTAGTTCCGCCACTTGTTTGGATAACGCCGTTATATCAGCATCCGATGTCAAATCCGCATTATTGGACTTTAGTGCCGCTATTTGTTCGGACAATGCCATCACATCAGCATATGTATCCGTTGATGTTAACAAACGGTTTTTGTAGGTCATATAACCAGCGATTGCTACCGCTACTAATAGCAGTGTAGCTAACAATGTTGTTAATTTATTCACAAGTATATTCAGTTGTATTCGTTAATCGGAAAATATTGTAGGGACGTTAGTGTAGCACATTGAAAATGTTGTGGGGATTCGGTATGTCATAAATCACGCACCGATGTCTTTGCTGTGGCGTTCAATCAACATCGCACCTCCTTGACCACCGCCGATACATAGGGTCGCTATTGCCCGTTTCCATTGATGTCGTTCGAGCACATGCAGAGCATGCAGGACAACTCTGGCACCGCTCGCACCGACCGGATGTCCGATGCTGATTCCACCACCATCCAGATTGAGACGCGCTTGATTTAATTGGCCTATTTTATGGTCGAGGCCAAGCTCATTTTTACAATATGTTGTTGAATCCCAAGCTGCGAGACAACCTAAAACCTGTACCGCAAAAGCCTCGTTAATTTCCCAGTAATCAACATCATTGATTCCTAAATCGTGTCGTTGCAAGAGTGGGGTGCTGGCATGAACTGGACCCAAACCCATTTGTGTCGGATCCACGCCGGCCCATTGACTGTCCGTTATTTGTCCTCGTGGCACCAAACCATACTGAGCGACCGCGTCCTCGCTGGCGAGTATTAACCAAGCGCAACCGTCCGTGATTTGGGCACTATTACCCGCGGTTACAAGCCCGTTTGGTTTGTCAAATACCGCTTTTAATGTTGCCAATTTTTCTACTGTAGAGTTCGTTCTAAGACCGTCATCTTGACTGTAGCACCTGCCCTCGTTGTCATAGATTGACTCCAGTTCGCCGATAAACTTCCCTTCATCGACTGCATCTGCCAGCCGTTCGTGACTGCGTGCCGCAAAGGCATCCATTTCCGCTCGGGTGATGTTAAATCTATAGGCAATTTTCTCCGCAGTTTGACCCATGGACATGCCGCATATCGGGTCGGTCAATGCTTTTAATAATCCGATTATGGGTATCAGGCTGGCACGTTTGAGTGTGGTTAATACCTTTAATTTATCGGTAATAGTTTTTGCTTTAGTCCAGCAAGCCAGCCAAGCGACAAAGTCGTTAGAAAATAACACCGGCGAATGACTCATGGATTCGCTACCCCCGGCTAGTACTAAATCGGATTTCCCGAGTGCAATGTTGGTCGCAGCAGAATCTAACGCTTGCATACCGCTGGCACAATTTCTAGCAACTGTCCATGCAGGTGTCGATTGTCCACACCCGAGCCGCATAGACACGATGCGTCCGATATTGACTTCATCGGTAGTAGGCGAGACACAACCTAAAATAACCTCGTCAAAATCTGTCGCCGAAAAAGGTTGACGCATAATCAGCGGACGACCCGCAGCGACTGCTAAATCAGCCGCCTTAAATTTTCCGGGTTTGCCACTCGCCTTTAGAAACGGAGTGCGACTACCATCAATTAAATAGACCTTTTTGCTATTATTCATAATATTATACTGTGTGAGTTAGTTTGCATACGTTTTTGTATCAACATTGTGCTTATCAGAACACTTTGTACGATGGTTCTTTTGTCTTCGGTGTCAAAAGCACTTTCAATTATAATTCTATGCATGGCAGTTTTTGGTTTCAGATTTATGTTGTGATTTGATATTATAACGCAATCCAAATTATTTCAAGCCAATAGATATGAAACAAATCTATGCACTGCCCGTATTCGACCGCTCGATACGAAGTTTTGCCGTTCGAGGTAGTAAACTGACTACTGGTCAACAACGTGCGTTACAGGAGCTATGGCCAGTCTATGGGCTATCGCTCAAAGAATTGGAGGGTGTACAAGCAGATTTTCGGCAAATATTTGGACGATGCGCGCCAACTGTCATGGAAATTGGGTTTGGAGACGGTAAGGCGTTGTTTGAGGTGGCACAGCAAAATCCACAACAGAATTTTATCGGTGTGGAGGTACATCGCCCCGGCATAGGACGCTTGATGATGCGACTACATCGCCATAATCTGACCAATGTGAAATTATTTTGTGCTGATGCGATTGATGTCTTAAATCAGGGGATTGGCGACCAGTCACTGGCAAAAATATGTTTATTTTTCCCCGATCCGTGGCCCAAGAAAAAACATCATAAACGCAGAATAATACAACAGCCCTTTATCGACTTGGTCGCAAAAAAGTTAGCCCCTGATGGTGTTTTCCACTATGCAACAGACTGGCAGGATTATGCCGATGAAGCAATGAGTAAACTCGAATTATCGCCTGTGCTGGTGAATATCGCTGGCACAGGAAAATTCTCCCCGTGCCCACAACGCCCCGAAACTAAATTTGAAAAAAGAGGACATCAATTGGGTCATGCTGTGTGGGATATTGTTATGCAAAAAAGACCAGTGCCAAGTCATTGACAACTCCCTGCCATTTTTAATTAGGCGGGACTAAAGAGAGTGTGCAAAAACCCAGTATTCGTCATTCCTACCCCCATTATCAAGGGGCAAGGGGGTGGGTAGAAAGCTCCCGACAAGCCCATTATTTATTGAGCTACAAGGGTTTCATTCCTACGGATTTTACTTTCCGCCATCTACACGGTACTTGCACGAATAAAGCCGCTTTTCCACCTTAATCGAATTGTTTTTTTAGCGCACCTAAAGACGTTATCGGTGGTGTGCAATGGTCGCCTTTACAAACGTATGCCACAGTCGTTTTGTCGGCTTTGCACGATGCTAATGTCGGAGGCAAGTTTTTCGCGTCTTTGCCAATCGCAAAAACAGAGGTCAGCGGTTGGTAGCGGTTATGACAACATTGCATCCATGCTTGATTGTCCTCATCATTACCACGGATAATAACGGTCGTATGTTGGTCGCCAATATATTGTAGCGCAACAGTCATCAATGCGTTGACCGAAGGATGATGTGCTAAATCATCGGCAAACAGTGACAATGCGGTTTCAGCACTTTGTAAATATCGCGACTCGCCGAGTAGATTCCCCAGCTTGAGCAACCCCAAAATGGCCGCCGCATTGCCCGATGGAATAGCGTCATCGGCACCGTATTTTGGGCGGTACAGTAACTTTTCGTGGTCATGTGAGGTGAAAAAGAAACCGCCTCTTTGCCGGTCTTCAAATCGTTCCAGCATGGCATCGCAAATCGCAACTGCAAATTCAACATCGCTAGTTCGCCAACTCGATGCGAGTAATTCGAGCAATCCATCCAGCATAAATGCGTAGTCATCCAGATAGCCATTCAGATGCGCCTTGCCTAGACCGCAGGTGGCGAGCATTCGCCCGTTTTGCGATAACGTCCCCTGCCACATGTTGTTACGCACAAAATCAACCGATCTTTGTGCCGATTGGATAAATTCAGGTTGTTGCAAAATACGACCGGCTTTTGCCATTCCCTTAATCATCAATCCATTCCAAGCAGTGAGAATTTTATGGTCAAGGTCCGGGCGTATCCGCGTACGGCGAGCGGTCAGCAATTTCGATTTTGCTGTCGACAATATCGCTTTATCTGAAGACGAGAGAGAGGTGGTGGGATTCAAACCGAAATGCCAGCTACCTTCAAAATTAGCCTCACCAAACAAACCAAAATAATGCTCCACACTTGAATATTCATTTTCGGTTAGCACTGCCCGTAAATCCGTTTCGCTCCACACATAGTATTTTCCTTCCTGCCCTTCAGAATCGGCATCCAGCGTTGACGCATAACCGCCTTCGGGTTGTTGCATCTCTGCAATCACCCATTGTGCTGTGCTACTCGCCGTATCGGCGTATTGCGGGTCGCCGAACAAGTGATAACCGTCACCGTACAACGACAATAGTTGGGCGTTGTCATACAGCATTTTTTCAAAATGAGGGATTTGCCATTTTCGATCCACTGCATAGCGAAAAAAACCACCGCCCAGATGATCAAAAAGTCCACCCTGTGCCATCTGTGTCAGTGTGTTGCGCACCATTTTGGTGGCACTATCGATGTGTTTTTTGGATAGATTGCTGTACACTGCATCGGTGTTGCTTGCTCTCATTAATAGCAATGCTAATTGGGTTGGATGGGGGAATTTGGGTGCTTCGCCAAAGCCACCAAACTCAGCGTCGTATTGTTTTTCTAAATGCGTTATGGCGTTATCCAGAGCGGCCAGCGGGGCAGGTATTTTGTTTGCGCTGGATTGTGGATTGAGTTTCTCCAGAGCCTCATTGAAAGATAGATGGTAGTCACCTAATTTGTCCGAATTTGCAGAAAAATGAGCAGAAATTTTTTCCAGCAACTCACCAAAACCGGGCATGTTATAGCGTGCTTCAGGCGGAAAATAAGTGCCAGCGAAAAATGGTGCATGTCCATCGGGTGTTAAAGCAACCGTCAATGGCCAGCCACCCGATCGCTGGGTCAGCATCTGATGTGCAAGCTGGTAAATCTTGTCAAGGTCGGGGCGCTCTTCGCGATCAACCTTGATACAGACAAAGTGTTTATTCATGATTTTGGCAATGGCATCATTTTCAAAACTCTCGCGCTCCATGACATGACACCAATGGCATGCCGCATAACCAATGGATAACAAAATTGGCTTGTGCTGGTTTCGTGCTAGCTCAAGCGTGGGTTTAGCCCACGGATGCCAATTCACTGGATTGTTGGCATGTTGGAGCAGATAAGGACTGGTTTGATTGATGAGTTGATTAGGCATGATGTGTTTACATGGATAGACAGGATAAACATGATCTTTTTGCTTTGTCATATATTTAGATATTTACATATTGTTGTCGGAAGTGCGGCTTCGTCCGTGCAAAACCGTTGTAGATGACGGGAAATAAATTCCGTAGGAAAAAATCATCATTGGGTTGGCTTCTATAATGGCACAAAGGGCTTGTCGGAAAATGGAATTTTTAGCTTGTTTTGAATACTTAAGTCATTGTTATTAAAGATATTATTTTTTTAAAATTAGACTGATTTTGAATTAACCGACAAGCCCACAAAACACCCCTCGCAACTCACAAACAACGTGATTTTTTATAAATTTGCCTCATTTTTTCGCCCATGTTCTCTCAATCATCAATACGACACCAAAAAAGCCTCTATTTCGGCACTTTTAACCGCTTTTAGTGGGTTTTAATCTGTTTTATTGCCCATTTAGGCGCAACTCTCCTTTAAACGTTGCAGTTCTTTGAAAATATTCATCCCAGTTTTAAGGTTATGGCTCATGGCAATCAGATGTGCGCGGGTTTTGTTTCTGGCTAACCCCATGTATCTTGCCTTGCTTAATCCGTGATGCAGTTTGAGCAAATCAAAGGTGCGTTCAACCACATAGCGGACACTGCTATACATTTTATTCAGTGCTTTTTGTTGCTCCGTTAATGGTGTGTTGCGATAAGCCTGGTGCAAGATTCTATTGTTTGTCTTACCCAGTTTCTCGTCATTGTCTTTGTTGGCGCTTGTGCCCTGTGGGTATAGGCACTGTCTGCGTAAACTTGTCCGTGCCTATCGCCTAACAGATGTTCAAACTCCTGTGAATCATGCACATTGCCAGGCGTATAGGTCATTTTCTTGATAAAACCATCTTCATCGGTATTGGCGTGCATCTTAAATCCGTAGGTGCTTTTACGCCTGCCATCGGATGCCGTTTTCACGTTCCATGCCGCTTCTGGGTCTTGGGTATTGTCGCCTTGTTTGTTCTTTTTAGAACGGCATTGCTTCGCCTCAATCACAGTCGCATCGATAATATTGACCGAGCCTGTGGCAACAATAAGACTGTTTTTAGCGAGATGGTTATTGATCTGCACCAATAAAGAATCAAGCAGATTTTCGGTGTGTAATAAGTTCCTAAACCGCCAAATAGTGGAATGATCGGGTACTGCATCACTGAGACTCAAACCAATAAACCGGCGGAACATTAAATCCCGGGCTATCTGTTCTTCTAAGGCTTCATCGCTTAAGTTATACCACGCCTGTAAAATCAGTATCTTAAACATCATCAAAGGTGGGTATACCCAAAGGGCACAAGTGCTGGCACACCGCGCTTGCTGGCATAAAGATGGCTGAGCGTTTTTTCGATCTGTTTCCAATCGATAATTTCATGCACATCATCTAGTTTGGACAATGACTCATGCTCAATTAAAAGGGCATCTGCGAACGAGTATTGGGCGGTTTGTTTCCAAGACATTTGACGGTATCCTCAAGGGTTTATTGAATGAACGCTATTTTACCATTTTAAGTGGTGCCCCGGGTGGATTTATGCAAAGGTCTCCTGCTATAATAAACGATTAGTAAATGGAATGACTCGCCTTATCTTTAGAGGATTGGCGGGTCTTTTTTTGCTAGTAACCGACATTAAATAATTGAACAGTTTGAACTCATATCCAACAAAACAAGGGCTATACGATTCGCGTAATGAGCACGATTCCTGCGGGGTCGGGTTTGTCGCTAACATTGACGGGCGGCGTAGCCATCAGATTATCGAAAACGGACTGGAGATACTGCGCAACCTGTTTCATCGAGGCGCCGTTGGTGCAGATCCTAAGGCGGGTGATGGTGTTGGTGTGTTGTTGCAGATTGCTGATGGGTTTTTTCGCAAGGTGGTTTCGGTCGAGCTGCCAGCGGTCGGGTGTTATGCCGTGGGCATGGTGTTTATGGGTAAAAGCCAGCCGGCTCAGGTTGCCGCCAAAAGCATCATCGAACAAGCGATTGTCGAACGTGGGCAGACGGTTTTGTGTTGGCGCAAAGTGCCGGTTGACAACGCCGATTTGGGTGTCAGCGTATTGCCGACCGAGCCAGACATTTGGCAGGTCATAGTCGGGCGTGGGCAGGTGCATGGACATGAACAGGGTATTGAGCAACAGGACGATTTTGAGCGCACATTATTTGTTATCCGCAAGCAGATTGAAAAGCGCATTCGCCAAGCCAATATTCAGGCGGATATTGTCGGTAATACCGATTTCTATATCACTACGCTATCATCGCGGGTTATCAACTACAAGGGCATGTTGCTGGCTAATCAGCTTGGGGAATATTACCCGGATTTGCTGGATGCGGATATGACCTCCGCTTTCGCACTGGTACATCAGCGTTTTTCGACCAATACATTTCCGACTTGGGAGCTTTCCCAGCCCTTCAGAATGGTCGCACATAATGGCGAAATCAACACCCTGCGCGGTAACATCAACTGGATGGCAGCACGAAAAAACACCCTGTTTTCCGATGTGCTGGGCGATGATATAGACGAAATTTGGCCAATTATTGCGGATGGACAATCGGATTCCGCTGCCTTTGATAATGCCCTGGAGCTACTGGTTGCGGGCGGGTATTCATTGGCTCATGCGATGATGATGTTGATTCCGGAAGCGTGGTCGGGGAATACCTTGATGGATCCGCAACGGCGCGCTTTTTATGAATATCATGCGGCGTTGATGGAGCCTTGGGATGGGCCTGCGGCAGTTGCTTTTACTGATGGCAAACAGATTGGGGCGATTCTGGATCGCAATGGTTTGCGACCGGCACGCTATTTGATTACCAACGATAATATGGTGGTTATGGCATCGGAAATGGGGGTCTTAAACATCCCCGAAAAGGACATTAAAAAGAAATGGCGGTTGCAACCGGGAAAAATGTTCCTTATTGATTTGCAACAAGGGCGGATTATTGACGATCAGGAAATAAAACACCAGCTTGCCAGTTTGAACACCTATCAGGACTGGTTGGATAAAACCCAGATTGAGCTTGGTGCATTGCGTACTGCAGTCGGTGCCATGTCGCCCGATGCGGACACTTTGTTGCAATCCCAGCAAGCCTTTGGCTATACCCAAGAAGACTTGAAATTTCTACTATTGCCGATGATACAAAAGGGCGAAGAAGCATTGGGTTCAATGGGCAATGATGTCCCGCTGGCGGTGTTGTCGAATAAACCGAAACACCTGTCGAATTATTTCAAGCAGAACTTTGCTCAGGTTACCAACCCGCCGATTGACCCGATTCGCGAAGAATTGGTGATGTCCTTGTTTTCGCTTATCGGACCACGACCCAATTTATTCGGACAAAGCGACGGCGGTCAGGAAATGCGCTTAACGGTTGCACAACCACTGCTCACCAATAATGAGCTGGAGCGCGTGCGCCAAATTGAGGATCATACTAATGGTGCTTTTTGTACCAAAACCCTGAACCTATGCTACCCGATAGAAAAAGAGGCGATAACAAAATCGGGGGCACAAGCTAATACTCAAGCGAAGACCAAGGGGCTGGAAGATGCCATTCAACTGCTATGCGAAAAAGCCGAGCAGGCGGTATTGCAGAAGGGCTTTAATATCTTGATTCTGTCAGATCGCCGTATGGACACGGATAATTTAGCCATTCCAGCATTGCTGGCAACATCGGCAGTACACCATCACCTGATTCGCCATGGACTGCGTACTGAAACCGGCTTGGTGGTGGAGACGGGGTCCTGTCTCGAAGTGCATCACTTTGCCACGTTAGCGGGTTACGGTGCCGAAGCGATTAACCCCTATATGGCGTTTGATACGATTAACGCACTACTGGACAAACTGAACAGCAAACCCTATCGGCATAATAACGATGCCCGAGTCGATTTTGAAGAGGCGCAGCGGCGATATATTCAAGCGGTCAACAAAGGGCTAAAGAAAGTGATGTCGAAAATGGGTATTTCCACCTATCAGTCCTATTGTGGAGCGCAAATTTTTGATGCGGTCGGATTATCCGAGACATTCATCGAGCGTTATTTCAAAGGCACCAATTCGACCATTGGCGGCATTGGTCTTGAGAAAATTGCAACAGATATTTTTACTTGGCACCATCAGGCTTACGGCAATCATCCCTTATATCGAACCCAATTGGATGCGGGTGGCGATTATGCGTATCGCATACGCGGTGAAACGCATATCTGGAATCCCACCACCATAGCCACATTACAGCATGCGACCCGTAGCAAAAACCCAACCACATTTGCCGCCTTTTCAGACCTCGTCGATCAACAGAATAAAGCACTTTTCAATCTTCGGGGATTGTTTCAGTTTCAATGGGCGGACAAGCCGATTGCGCTTGAACAGGTCGAGCCAGCGAGCGACATTGTCAAACGATTTGCCACAGGTGCGATGTCATTTGGCTCCATTTCCGCTGAAGCGCATTCGACCCTAGCAGTGGCGATGAATCAGCTTGGCGGCAAATCAAATACCGGCGAAGGTGGCGAAGAACAAGAACGCTACCGCCCCTTGCAAGACGGCTCAAATAATCCCAAACGCTCAGCCATAAAACAGATTGCCTCGGGGCGGTTTGGTGCAACAACCGATTATCTGGTCAACGCCGATGATATTCAAATCAAGATGGCACAAGGGGCGAAGCCGGGCGAAGGCGGGCAGTTACCCGGTCATAAAGTCAGCGAGCAAATCGCTCGGGTGCGACATTCAACGGCGGGGGTTGGGTTAATATCGCCACCACCTCATCACGACATCTATTCGATAGAAGACCTAGCACAATTGATTTTTGACCTTAAAAACGTCAATCCGCAAGCACGAATTTCGGTTAAATTGGTGTCCGCAGTGGGTGTCGGCACGATTGCGGCGGGGGTCTCTAAGGCACATGCCGATCACGTTACCATCTCGGGTTATGAAGGTGGCACTGGGGCGAGTCCGCTAACATCGGTCAAACATGCTGGGTCGCCGTGGGAAATCGGGCTGGCTGAAACTCACCAAACACTGGTGCGAAACAAATTGCGCGGACGCATTGCGGTGCAGGTTGATGGCGGGCTCAGAACTGGTCGAGATGTTGCGGTTGCGGCGTTATTGGGCGCAGATGAATTTGGTTTTGCCACGGCACCTTTGATTACGCAGGGCTGCCTGATGATGCGTAAATGCCATCTTAATACCTGTCCAGTCGGCATCGCCACACAGGATCCATCGCTGAGGGAAAAATTCACCGGCAAACCCGAATATTTGGTCAACTATTTTTTCTTTATTGCCGAACAACTCCGACAAATCATGGCAAAGCTCGGCTATCGCACACTCAACGATATGATTGGACAGATGGAGCGATTGCAAATGACCGATGCCATTGAGCATTGGCAAGCAAAAGGATTGGATTATTCGCGTATTCTGAGCCAGCCTGAACGAGCGCATAATGTCGCCGTGTATCAGTGCGAGAAACAAAATCATGGCTTGGAGCAGGTGCTAGACCATCGCATTCTGGCACAGGCAGAGCCGGCCTTGGCAAATGCGCAGGCGGTACAAATTGAAACCAAAATAAGCAATGTAAATCGTGCCTTTGGGAGCATGCTGTCGGGTGCGGTGGCGCGAAAATATGGACATCATGGACTGCCCCATGACTGCATAACCATCAACGCCAAAGGCACGGCTGGGCAGTCGTTTGGTGCTTGGCTGGCAAAAGGGATTACGATTAAACTGGAAGGCGAAGCGAATGATTATGTCGGCAAGGGGATGTCGGGGGGGAAACTGATTATTTATCCGCCAGCGGACAGCGGCATCGGTGATGCGCGCGACAACATTATTTTGGGCAATACCGTGCTTTATGGCGCAATCAGTGGCGAGGGCTATTTTAATGGTGTCGCTGGCGAACGTTTCTGTGTGCGTAATTCTGGCGTGACTGCAGTGGTAGAAGGTATCGGTGATCATGGTTGCGAGTATATGACTGGTGGCGTTGTTGTTTGCCTCGGCTTAACCGGCAGAAACTTTGCCGCGGGCATGTCTGGTGGCATCGCCTATGTGCTGGATGAAGCGGGTCAGTTTGATGTGCATTGCAACCAGCAGATGGTGGCATTGGCAACGGTTGATGAAGATACTGCCAATGAAGATAGTGATAATTTACTCGAAGCCGACGAGTCCCGACTCAAACAACTAATTGGTCAGCATTTGGATCATACGGGTAGCCACATCGCCAATCGGATACTGAATAATTGGACGGACTATCGCCATAAGTTTATCAAAGTGGTTCCGCATGACTTTAAGGCGGCACTATTGAAGATGCACCAAACGACTCACTATGAGCGCGCAGCAACTGGGTAAACAAGATGAACGAGCAAAATGACAAGTGAAATAGGTAAGCGACATGGGTAAGCCGATGGGATTCATGGAAATTGCCCGTAATGAACGGCAGTACAAGCCGGTTGAAAATCGCATAAAACATTTTCAGGAATTTATTATTCCGTTGAGCGATAGCGAGCTTGCCGAGCAGGGTGCGCGCTGTATGGATTGCGGTATTCCGTATTGTCAAAATGGCTGCCCGGTCAACAATATCATTCCCGATTGGAATGATCTGGTATATGCCGGCGACTGGAAACAGGCAAGCGAAATACTGCATTCAACCAATAATTTCCCCGAATTCACCGGTCGCATTTGTCCGGCACCCTGCGAAGCATCCTGTACGCTCAACATTGAAGACCAACCGGTAACCATTAAAACCATCGAATACAGCATTGTCGAGCGCGCATGGCAAGAAGGCTGGATAGAGCCGCAAATCCCCAAACACCGTAGCGGCAAATATGTCGCCGTAGTGGGCTCGGGCCCGGCTGGACTCGCCTGTGCCCAACAACTGGCGCGTGCAGGTCATTCGGTCTCGCTCTATGAAAAGCAAACGCGCAGTGGCGGGTTGTTGCGTTATGGCATTCCCGACTTCAAGCTCGAGAAACACACCATTGACCGCCGTATGGCACAAATGAAGGCAGAGGGCGTGAAGTTTCATTCGGGGACGCATATTGGCGTGGATATTCCCGTATCATTTTTATTTGAGACGTTCGATGCCATTGTCTTGAGCGGCGGTGCCGAGCAACCAAGAGACCTTGAGATTGGTGGGCGTGAATTAAACGGCGTTCATTTCGCTATGGATTTTCTACGCGGCAATAGCCACAATGTACAGGGCAATATGGTCGATGATGTGGCGTTCATATCGGCAAAAGACAAAAATGTGGTGGTCATCGGTGGTGGCGATACTGGTTCCGACTGCATCGGCACATCAATTCGCCAACAGGCAAAATCGGTTACCCAGATTGAAATTCTGTCACAGCCGCCCAAGCATGAAGACAAAACCCTCACATGGCCAAATTGGCCACATAAACTGCGAACCTCTTCTTCACAGGAAGAAGGTTGCGAGCGCATTTGGGATGTGAAAACCCGCCTATGCACGGACGATGGCAATCACAATGTCGCGCTTTTGCAATGTATCAAAGTGGCTTGGGAGTGCGTTGATGAACAATGGCAGATGCGGGAAATACCCGGCTCAGAGTTTGCGCTAAAAGCAGATTTGGTATTGTTGGCGATGGGATTCGTGCATCCGCACCATGCCGGGTTGCTTACGGAAATGGCAGTTGTGCTGGATAGTCGTGGCAATGTCAATGCGAGTACAGACGGCGACCAAGCCTATCAAACCAATATCGACAAAGTTTTTTCTGCTGGTGACATGCGGCGTGGGCAATCGCTGGTGGTATGGGCTATTCGCGAAGGTCGCCAATGTGCCCGAGCGGTCGATCGGTTTTTACAGGGGCATAGTGAATTGCCGGAATAATTTTTGAATTGAAAATTGGTGATTGGGAGTTGGCAGTAAAGCCCCGTTCAGAAACGGACCTTTGGAAACTGTGCAAAAACTCAATATTTGTCATTCCTAACCCCCTTATCGGGTGGAATTGAGTGACAAGTCCCCCTGACAAGGGGATAGGGGGGGGCGGATTTTCCACATTTAACGCACCTAACAAGGGCTTCTTGTGCGAGTTCTTTAGTTCTCACTGGCACGGACAGATATTTGCTCTTGCATATGATGAATAGACAATTCAAAATGCCGCGATGACTGATATCGATGAGCGATTTTAATAAGTTACCACCATGCCACCCATCAACGACCGATTACTAAAAGCATTGCGTCGCCAACCGGTTGATTGCACCCCGGTTTGGATTATGCGACAGGCCGGTCGATATCTGCCGGAATATCGCCAAACCCGTGCCCAAGCAGGCAATTTTTTAACCCTGTGCAAAACCCCCGAATTAGCCTGTGAGGTTACATTACAACCGCTTCGGCGTTTTGCCCTAGATGCGGCTATTTTATTTTCCGACATACTAACCATTCCCGATGCCATGGGCTTGGGGTTGTCCATTGATGATGGTGTTGGGCCAAAAATTGCCCGCCCGTTGCGTTGCCAAGCGGACATAGCGCGTCTGCCCGAGTTGGACATCGAACATCAGCTTGACTATGTGATGGCGGCAATACGACTAATTCGCCATGAATTGGCTAATCGGGTGCCGTTAATCGGCTTTGCGGGTAGCCCGTGGACGCTGGCGACCTACATGGTAGAAGGCGGGAGTAGCAAGGAATTCAAGCATGTTAAAGGCATGATGCACGATCAACCGCAGATCGCCGATAAATTGTTGAATAAAATCAGCACTGCCGTAATTGGCTATTTGAAAGCACAGGCACAAGCAGGGGCACAGGTGCTAATGATCTTTGATAGTTGGGGCGGGGTGTTGAGTACGCCAGATTATGACCGTTTTTCCTTGCACCATATGGAACACATCGTATCGGCGCTGAAGTCCGACCCCAAGAGTGCGGATATTCCCATCATCCTATTTACCAAAGGCGGCGGACATTGGCTGGAAAAAATAGCCGCGAGCGGTTGCGATGCGATTAGCTTAGATTGGACTATGCCACTGCACCTAGCCCGACAACGGGTCGGGCATCAGGTTGCGTTACAGGGCAATATGGATCCGACGGTGTTGTATGCCTCAGCCACAAAAGTCGAGCAGGAAACAAGGCGCGTATTAGATGACTTTGGTGATGGTGACGGACATATATTTAACCTCGGGCACGGTATTCATCCGACTATAGACCCCGAGCGGGTTGCCACACTGGTTGAAACGGTGCATCGACATCCTGATTGTCGCGGACAGTGAGTATTCTGTGGGGCGAGTAAAAATAGGTCAAGTCCCACACTTTCGATTGTTTTTTGAATTATGCAAAGATCCCCTGTCTTAGTCCTTTTTTATATACCAAATTATGATTGCGATAATAGATAGGAATATAGGATAAAAAACAGAAACTCCCTGTATAAATAATAGAGTCAATACAATTACAATTGTAACTGCGGAAAGAAATTTTTCTAAAATATGTTTCGATAGCTTAAAAAGTGCTAGTCCTGTGATACCGTACAAGATGAGGAAATTTTGACCAGCTAGAGCAAGCATTCTATTTATATCTAATATTTCTAACTGACCTGCTGATAATACTCCCAAAAGAATTGAAGCAGTAATGACAACAGAAGAAACGGGCAATCCATTCTTATTTGTCTTCAATGTCAATGGCAAATAATTCTCACGACTCAGTGATAAAACCATCCGAGATACAGCCCAGATTGCCCCCATTAAATTTGCAAAGACAATTATTGTCGCAAGTATGACAATGACAAATCTACCATTATCGCCAAAAGCAATTCCTGCAATGACAACAAATGGTGCTTCATAGGAGCCTGTGATTGTTGTGTTCTGAACGACAAAAGCCATTGCAAAATATATAAGGCATGCGGCAAAAAAGGACATTATCATTGCACGAGGAAAGTCGCGCTCTGGATTTTTAAATTCTTCTGACGTGCTTGCTGCAACCTCCCATCCCGTGAAAGCGAAAAAAATCATCATAAATGGCAAAAAAGCTCGTTCGAGTCGGACTTCTGATATTGGTACAATCTTGTCGTTTATGTTGTCCCAATTTACTGTATAAAGCCCAATAAATATGAGAAATAAAAGAGATACAAGTATTCCTGATGCGATAATTGTTGATATTTTTCCCGATATCTCTGTTGAGATGAGATGAGATGAAGCCGCTATCATAATAAACAAAGCCGCATAAAGTGTTGGATTACCTGGTGCTATTTCAGATATGTAGTGTCCGCCAATTAAAGCTATTGCGGGCAATCCAAATGCAACTGCTCCCAGAAAAATAAAAGAAGTAGCTATATATGCAACTGAGCCAAAGGCTATTTTGGAAAAATAAGCAATGCCTCCTGCATTAGGAAACCGTCTCCCCATAATGATAAAAACAATCAATAAGGGTATTGCCGTTATTGCACACACTGCCCATGCCCACAGGGCGTAACTTCCGACTGCTTCGACAACAAGACCGGGCAATGCAAGGAGTCCCGCTCCGATAACTATGTTGAGCATTAAACCTGCTCCGCGGGTTGCGGAGAGAGTTTTCACTAGATATGTCATGATAAATCAATGTGTTCGAAGGTTATAATATATTTAGTATCTCCATTAGGAAAGGGTCTCGTTTTACTTGTGAGAGCTACTTCAAACTCTTTGAACATGACAGACTCCCATCTATGTTGTTGGAAATTCTCTTCTATCTCAGACCTTTTAAAATATGGATATAACATGTGCCCCCCTGATTGATGTTTTCAGCAATTGCATTTCAAAGGGATTTTTGCTATAAAAAATGCAACTGTCTAGGTTACATTAATTGAAATAACATCAAAAACCGAACAATCATTGTTGAAATTGTTATGCTTGATATTATTAATCAAAAAATTATTTCAGAACTTAAAAAAAATAGCAGGATACATTGGGGGCAATTAGCAGAAATTGTCGGCATATCTCGCCAAGCATTAAAAAAAAGAATCGAGAGATTAGAATACAAACGCCAAATAATAGGATATACAATCATCACCTCTCACGAGGCATCTCATGAAGTATCTCATGAAGTATCTCATGAGGAATTTCATGTCAAAGCTTTCCTGAAAATCAGGTTTTATAAAGGAAATGATTGCTTCAAGTTATCGTGTATTTTCCCATCATATAAAAATATAATAGCATCATGGGCAATCACCGGTGATTGGGATAATATTTTACTTATTAAAGCAAATAGCATGGAGCAAATTTCGGAAATAAGAGAGGTTATTGTCCAAACAGGCGGTATAGACGAAATAGAAACCGAGGTTATTCTAAATGAAATTTTATAGGTTGAAGGCACTGTTGTCCCGTTAAATAAACGAATAAGCGCATCATTGCGGGCTATGACGACTCAAAAATCAAACCCATCACAAGAAGTGATTAGCATTGTCGATTTAGATGACAATGTGGTCGATACAGCACCACGTTGGCGGATGCGTGAACAAGGTTTACGCCATCGCGTTACTTATCTGTTGGTGTTCAATCACCGAGCGCAGTTGCTGGTGCAAACCAGAACTAAGCACAAAGACTGGTATCCATGTTTTTTGGATTTTGCCGCTGGTGGCGTGGTATTGGCAAATGAATCTTATGAACAATCTGCCGAACGCGAGCTTGCAGAGGAGCTTGGAATAACGGCGGCACTCACGCCGTTGTTCGATATTTATTTTGAAGACCGCGCCACTGCTCTGACAACCAAAAGCTGGGGGCGGGTTTTTTCATGTATCAGCGAGGGACCTTTCAAATTACAGGTCGAAGAGGTCGCGGCAACAGAATTTATGGATGTTGAAACCGCACTTGAAATCAACCGATCATTGGTAACGCCCGACACGCGACAGGTGCTACTTGCCTATATGCTGTAACCAGAAACGTCAGCAAGGGTCGATGGTTGGATTAGGTTATTCGGTTAGGGATGTGGCATAAATAGGTTGTACCAATACTTTTGTTTCCTCTTGCGAGGGTATTTACGCTACAATGCAAATGCTTGGAAACAATCAGTGGCAGAAATTTGTGGCTTGAATTGTTTCCACCTCACCAACAACATAAAACTAATGTGGAAAATTACAATGAAGACAAATCTGTTCAAACTAGGAGCGGTTTTAGTGGCTACTTTGTTGATGATGTTGAATGTCGCGAGTCATGCGGTCGACCTGAAAGTTTATACTGCTATTGAAGCAGAAGACCTGAAAATCTATGCGGCAACATTCAATCAGGATCACCCTGACATCAATATAAAATGGGTCAGAGACTCCACCGGGATTATTACCGCTAAATTGTTGGCGGAGAAGAATAATCCGCAAGCCGATATTATTTGGGGGTTGGCGGCAACCTCATTGCTGTTGATGAAGACCGAAGGCATGTTGCAGCCTTACGCGCCACAGGGGTTAGAAAATCTGGACACGAAATTCTACGATAGCGATTCGGTGCCTAGCTGGGTTGGTATGGATGCCTGGGTTGCGGCGGTGTGCTTTAATACGATCGAAGGGGCGAAGCATAATCTGGTGCCCCCCACTTCGTGGCAAGACCTCACCAAACCAATGTATCAAGGACATGTGATTATGCCGAATCCGAATTCATCCGGTACTGGCTTTTTGGATGTTTCCAGTTGGTTACAAATGTTCGGTGAAGAGGGCGGATGGGCTTATATGGATGCGTTACACGGCAATATTGCACGTTACACCCACTCGGGCTCGAAGCCTTGTAAACTTGCCGCTGCGGGGGAAATTCCAATCGGTATTTCTTTTGCTTTTCGGGGAGCCAAATCCAAAAATGCGGGTGCGCCGATTGATATTATTATTCCAAGCGAAGGCATCGGCTGGGATATGGAAGCCACGGCGATTGTTGCAGGCACTGACAAACTGGAAGCGGCGCAAACGCTGATGAGCTGGTCAATCAGCAAAAAAGCGATGCAGATGTATAATGTCGGCTATGCCGTTCTGGGTTACAAAAATATAGCCAAACCAGTACAACATTTTCCGCCGGAAACGCTGTCGCGCTTGATTGATAACGATTTTGAATTCTCTGCCAATAACCGCAAACGTATTCTCACGGAATGGCAGAGTCGGTATGATTCTAAATCTGATCCAAAATAATCATTTGCCTAGTAACTTGGAATACGACCTATCCGGTTTTTCCGGATGGGTTGTTTCTTGCGTGTGTCACACCATATCTGCCGAGTATTTTAAGGCTCGGCGATATTCGTATTTATGATCTCACCGGTCAATACTGTCGACACCGATTATCCAACACCTTTTCTGCGGATTAACCGACTGCGAAAAAAGTTTGGTGATTTTGTTGCCTTAAACGAGGTATCAATTGATATATTCGAAGGCGAATTTATCTGTTTTCTGGGTCCATCTGGTTGTGGCAAAACCACCTTGTTGCGTGCCATTGCCGGTTTAGATATACAAACTTCCGGCACCATCCATCAGGCTGGCGAGGACATTTCGGTATTGCCACCCGCACAGCGTGATTTCGGCATTGTCTTTCAATCATACGCATTGTTTCCCAATCTGACGGTGGCCAAAAACGTCGCTTTTGGATTGGAGAATCAGAAACTTAGCCAACTTGCCATCGCTCGGCGTGTAACCGCATTGCTCGAGCTTGTCAACCTGCCCGAGCAGGGCGGAAAATACCCAGTGCAATTATCGGGCGGCGAGCAACAGCGGGTTGCCCTAATCCGTGCAATAGCAACCGCGCCGGGCTTGTTATTGCTGGATGAACCGCTCTCGGCACTGGATGCCAAAGTGCGGACGCATCTGCGTCATGAAATGAAAGCACTACAACGGCGATTGGGAGTAACGACCATCATGGTGACGCATGATCAGGAAGAAGCCTTAACTATGGCGGATCGTATCGTGGTGATGAATCGCGGTTGCATCGAACAGGTTGGCACACCGAGAGCAATCTACCGTCAACCGCATACCTTGTTCGTGGCAGATTTTATCGGTGCGATGAATCAGGTTCCGGGGCGTGCTATTAGTGATAATCGTGTCGCAGTGGGGGCACTGACATTGGTGACCGAACGGTATAACGCATGTCGGGGTGAATCGGTGATTGTAGCTATTCGCCCTGAAGACATCGTTCCACATGCTCATGGGGTACATGAAGTCGGCGACAACACCTTCGAGGCAGATGTTAAAAGCATGGCATTTCTGGGCTCATTTTGGCGGGTTTCATTGCACAATAAGGCATTGGGGGAAGCCGTGTTAACGGCTGATATATCGATAAATGCGATGCACCACCTGAACCTCGCCATCGGGAAGTCGATGAACATGGAACTGCCGGCGGAGCGTATTTTAGTATTCCCGCACGAGCCGAGTACAGCATAATGTCAAGCATCGATCAGGTAACGGAGGCAACCGACACCGCCGCCTCGCTAATACGCCCTAAAACCAGTCGCGATGATAAAATCATGCTTAGCTTTATGCTGGTCATTGGGCTGTATCTGATTATTGCGTTAGCCCTGCCGCTTTATGCGATGTTGTCGAAATCAGTTTCAACATTTCGTTTCGATTTGCATAATTTTGTTTTTCAAGTCAACAACGGCGATGGCTGGAGTACATCTGTTACCGCTTTTACGCTGAACGAAAAATTACAAGCGTTTCAACCCGAACAACTGATAACCAATTCTGATGGCAGGCTGGCAGCGACTGATTTCTTTCCGAACTTTAATTTTCGTAGCCCAACCAAATACAAAATTCGCCAAATCAATGGTGACAGTGCCTTTCTGCTTGGCAGTAAGCGAATTACGGATACCGAATGGCATGAATTTGATGCCAACGAATTTCGGCGTATTGTGTTACGCGCCACGCGCTCGACCGGGCTGGACAACTACCGCGTTTATTTTTCGACCCCGTCCCTTTTTCGCTCGATTAAAAATTCACTGATAATTTCGCTTATCAGCACACTCATTACCGTGAGTTTGGCATTCGGGTTTGCCTACGCACTGGCACGTAGCACGATGCGTTTTAAGGGTCTGTTTCGGGTTATCGCAATGGCACCGATTCTGGTGCCATCACTATTGCCGGGCATCGCGCTGGTTTATTTGTTTGGTAACCAGGGCATGTTAAAAGCCTTGTTGCTGGGTGAGTCGGTTTACGGTCCCATCGGTATCATCATCGGTTCGGTGTTTTTCACCTTTCCACATGCCATGATTATTATCACCACCGCATTGGCGATTTCTGATGAGCGGCTTTATGAGGTAGCCACTTCGCTTCGTGCTAGTCGCTGGAAAACATTTTGGACTGTAACCATTCCCGATGCACGCTACGGGTTAATCTCGGCGGCATTTGTGGTTTTTAATTTGGTGATAACGGATTTCGGTTTGCCGAAAGTCATCGGTGGGCAGTTCAACATGCTCGCCGTCGATATCTATACGCAAGTTATCGGTCAGCAAAACTTTGAAATGGGTGCAGTTGTTTCCGTTGTGTTGCTCATTCCTGCATTGCTTGCTTTCGCTATTGACCGCTTTGTGCAGAAAAAGCAGGTTGCCCAGCTTTCATCGCGGTCGGTGCCGTTTGAGCCAAAACCGCATCGCCAATTTGATTGGCTATGCTTTTCGTATTGCGTATTGATAACCATATTTATCGTCGGCTTGATTGGCGTTTGTCAGTATGCTGCGTTAATCAAATTCTGGCCATATAATTTAACGCTTGGCTTGAATAACTATAATTTCGATGTCATGGACGGTGGCGGCTGGAGTTCCTATACCAACTCCATTCGTCTAGCATTCTATACTGCGGTTGTCGGTACAGTGGTGATTTTTTGCACTGCCTATATGGTGGAAAAAACCAATCGATTCTTTGTCGCCCGCTCGGCGTTTCAGTTTCTAGCTATGTTGCCGATGGCAATTCCCGGCATGGTGCTTGGTCTTGCGTATATATTCTTCTTTAACAATCCGGCGAACCCCCTACACGGAATTTACGCCACTATGGCTATTTTAGTCATGTGTACGGTAACCCATTTTTACACGGTCTCGCATTTAACCGCCATCACCGCACTAAAACAAATCGACCGGGAATTCGAGTCGGTCGCCGCCTCTCTAAAGCAACCATTTCACAAACTGTTTGCAAAAGTTACTCTGCCGGTATGTTTGCCATCGGTGCTGGACATTTCTATTTATCTGTTTGTAAATGCCATGACCACCGTGTCAGCAGTAATATTTTTATACTCACCAGATACTACGCTGGCATCGGTTGCGGTACTTAATATGGACGATGCTGGCGATATTGCCCCGGCCGCAGCAATGGGCATGATGATTTTTTATGCCAATGTCGGCGCGCGTTTAATTCATCTTTTTATTACCCGCAAGGTATTGCGTAAGACGCAGGCATGGCGTAACACCAAACTCCACTGCAATACGCATTCCACGTCACCGCGATGTGCGGATAATTTACTTAAACCGAAACAGTAGATGAGTCTTTATCATTGTGGCGTGCTTCGCAAAATGCGGGTTGAAGCCACCAATCCGGTCAGTTATCAGCTACCCCTGGGCAATACGGTATTTCCCATTGATCAAAAGCTGGGACAATATATCGAGCTGGAATTCAGCGGTGAAATTCGTTGTATTGCCTGTGACAGACAGACCAATAAGAGTTTTGCACAAGGGTATTGTTTCCCGTGTTTTAAGTCGTTGCCCGAATGTGATATGTGCATCGTGCGACCGGAAACCTGCCACTACCATCAAGGCACCTGTCGTGATTCCAACTGGGGCGAACGCCATTGTATGCAAGACCACTATGTTTATCTGGCAAATTCATCGGCTGTAAAGGTCGGCATTACTCGTGGCAACCACATTCCCACGCGCTGGATTGATCAGGGTGCAACACAGGCAGTACCCATATTTAAGGTCAAGAATCGATGGCATTCGGGACTGCTTGAGATGGCTTTGAAAAAGTATGTCGGCGACCGTACCAATTGGAGAAAAATGCTCAAACAAGTAGCCGATACGGTCGACTTGCTGGCAATCCGCGATGACATTCTCAATAATGCGGAAACGGATTTAGAACGCCTTCGGCAGAGGCACCCAGCACTACAATGGCAGTGTCTCGATGAAGAGCCGCTCAACTTGACCTACCCGGTGCAACATTATCCCGACAAAGTAACCAGCTTGAGTTTTGACAAGCGGACTAAAATTGGCGGGCAATTACAGGGTATAAAAGGTCAGTATCTGATTCTGGACTGCGGTGTTCTTAATGTTCGAAAGTTTTCCGGCTATCACATCACGGTCACCGAATAGGATTGTCGGGCAATGGAAAAGAAAACCGTAGAAGTCATCAAAACCCACCCTCTAAATCCCCCCCCCCCTTGTCAGAGGGGGCTTACACAGTCTCCAGCCATCTTGTCTATCCTGTTTATCCATGTAAATGCTCTTCGGCGGACAATGGACAGTGTAAATTGATAATGATGGTTAGGTTTTGAAAGTGGAAGTATTCGAAGTGAGACTGTGCAAGAAACCCTCGCTAGGCATGCGTTACATGCGGAAACCCTTGCGGGTTTGGCTATTTTACTGGGTTACTGCTTTCGCAGTAACGACGAATATTGAGTTTTTGCACAGTCTCAAGTGTGGGTTGGTATCGCCCGTGGTACACGATAACCATGCTAAATAGCATCCTAATTGAGCAACACCCGCCGAGTCAGAATCACTTTGCATCATGGATGAAAAATGATTGTGGGTGTCCATGATTATTTGATGATTATTTGTTAGCGGAGGAAAAAGCTGAACAGTGCAACCATCACTCCTACGCTACCCATTGTTAAGCCAACCATCCACTTGATTAAGTGTGCTTCGGTGTTGGCAATTTTTGCGTTAGTTTTGGCAATTTCTGCTCTAAGTACGGACTCGGTGTTGGCAATGTCTGCTTTAAGTGCGGACTCGATTTTAGCAATTTCTACGTTAGTTTTGGCAATGTCTGCTTTAAGTGTGGACTCGGTGTTGGCTAATTCGTTTTTGGTGGCGAGGTTGGTGTTGAGTAGATCAGCTTGAGATTCGGCAAGTGCTTCGGCTTGTTGTACAGGCATACCGACCGCAGTCATACGTTTGACGAAATGGTGTGTATCAAAGGCGAGAGCATCAGAAGCCATAGCTTGGACTTTAATACAGACGCTGTTGTTTGTCCACTGGCAATTGACACTGGCAATTGAAAATTGAAGACCAACATCCGTCATTCCTACGGAAGAGACTGTGCAAGAAACCCAATATCGTCGTTCCTGCGAAGGCAGGAACCTAGTAAAATAGCCAAACCCGCAAGGGTTTTTCACATGTAACACATGCTTAGCTCCGTAGGAGCGGCATCTTTCTTTTGTTTCGCTCCTACGGAGCTTCGGCTGTCATATTTATTTGGCTACAAAGGTGTCATCCCTACGGGATTTTACATTCCTGCGGAATAGGCGGTACAAAAAACAAATATTCGTCATGCCTACCCCCCCCCTTGTCAGGGAGACTTGTCACCCAATTCCCCCCTGATAAGGGGGCTTGTCGGAAAATGACGTTTTTAGCTTGTTGTGAATATTTAAGTCCTTGTTATTAAACATTTTATTTTCTTGAAATTGGACTGATTTTAAATTAACCGACAAGCCCATGAGTATTAGAACACCGTGAATATACCCGATTTTTCTCATAGGTTATTGAACAGTCACAGAAGGAGCGGATCAATAGACTTGGCGACATCTACATGTTATAGGCTCATCTCTTTACGGAATATTGAGGTTTTTCTGCTAATATATTCATTATTAAGTGGTTATTAAGTAATTAAATTTTTTTAATAATCATACTTGATTTATAAAATTCAGTATGCTACCTTCCGTTTTCGCTGGGAGTTTGATGTGCTGGATTGACATGCCGTCGCGGAGGAAGCCGTTAGAGCCTTGTTCGTGACTTTGGTTTATGTCAATACGATGTAGTTTGTCGGGTGTTTTTATCTCCCTTGATGTTGCGGCACGACACTTGCCATGCCGTTTTTAATTTAATTTGGCATATATGCCTAAAAGAGGAACTAAAATGATTGTAAACAAGAATGATTTAACCAAATTAGCCAGAGTATTGGTAACTTATTTGGGGTATATGTCCATCGCCTTCGGGCTGGCGTTGCCGGCGTATGGTCAAGTTGAATCGTTACCACCGTGTGTGAGTGGCGATGCTGCTACTGCTACTACAGGCATTACCGATGATGACTCGGGCAACCCAAAGTCTTTTGCCGCTGGCTGTGGTTCAAAGGCTGGAACAGATGGTAGCTATGCCAATGGTGTTGATACGAGGGTTTTACCGTACCCTGGTGTAGAAAAAGCCACAACCCTAGAAAGAGAGGATCAGGTGGTTCTTTCTGACGGTGGCGTAACTGAAACTCACAGTGTGAAGTACTGGGTTTACGAAAGCGGTAATATTGAGAAGTACTATCTGAGTAAGGCGGATCGTACAGCAGGCAAAGGTTCGAGAGGGGAAACTCCAGAGCAACTTAGAGAACGTCTGTTAATGGAAAATGAGCCGACTACAGCGGGAAGTTTTACTTACAATATATCGAACGTTGGGGATGCTAAAACAGTTGAGAATCCTACTGACGGATATGGTGGCACAGGCGTTGGCAATAAAATAACGGTAGTCGGTGCAAGGAGTACCGCGATTGGTTACGGTGCAAAAATTGGCATGGAAACTAGAACGGTTACGGACCCGGGGACAGATGTACCTGGAGTGGAAGTTGGAAGGAGTATGGTGTCCCTTGAAAGGCATCCTACCCATGAGGCTGAAGTACTGTACTACGTCATCGAAAGGGATGGAAAAACGTACTACTATACTGATGAGACTGCGCGTGATGCGGATATCGATAAACTAAAGGGCTTGGGCAAGACTGCTACTGTTGCTAGTATTAATACAACAACCCTAACTGGTAAACTTAGGGTTACCCTCAAAAATGATCTTCTCAGCGACTTCACAACTGCCCAACTAGCCGTTTCCCCGCCAGGGTTTGTTACGGCGCAGCAAGGTAACCTAGAGGCTGTGCAGTATGCTGCTGTTCCTCGTGTTATCCTTCCTGTAGCCGCAGAAAACGCCGTCGCCATTGGCGGCAGCGCAACGGTCACTGGTGGTAGTCATAACGGCATCGCAATCGGTGCAGACTCAAAGGTCAATGGCCAGAACGGCACTGCCATCGGTCAGGGTGCTATGGCTGGAACAAACAGCGTTTCCCTCGGTCAGGGTGTTACCGCTGATGCCAACCAAATCAGAATTGGTCGTACGGGTATGGCATTAGTTGAAATCGGTGGATATAATATAGGTAGTATGAGTAGTACTATAAATATTATGGGTGGTGCTGTTCGTAACAACAGTACTGATATTGCGACCAACAGTACTGATATTGCGACCAACAGTACTGATATTGCGACCAACAGTGCTGGTATTGCCATGTCGATAGCCTTTGCTCACCTGCCCAGCGTATCTGCTGGCGACAAGGGTAGCTGGGGAATCGGTGCTGGTTCATTTGCTGGTAAAACAGCTCTTGCAGTCGGCATATCCTACCGCGTTCAGACAAATGGGGTGATAAAAGCTGGCGTTTCCAGTTCTGGTGGTGAAACCAGTTTTGGTGTTGGTTTTGGCAAAGGGTTTTAGTTCCCATTAGGGTTTAAGTTTGTTATGTCCGACTGTAAAGGTCGGGCATATACTTATAAGCTCACGCCGATGCTTGACCGTTTATATTCTCGGTCAATGAGCATCGGCGTTTTTTTGTAGTGGCACTCCAATCCCACCAGCCGTTTTGCACGACTGAAGCCTCACTTCCGTTGTCAAGCCCCAGCATTATTCCCGACCCATTCGTTCCCGCCATTGTTTGTGTTCAAGCCAAGCACGGAAAAGACTGTGCAAGAAACCCTCGTTAGGATGCCGTTACATGTGGAAAACCCAACCCCCCTTTTTTATCAGGGGACTTTCGACGCAATTCCCCCCTGATAAGGGGGCAAGGGGGGTTAGGAACGATGGATATTAGATTTTCACACGGTCTCGAGCAATGTCCCCACGCAGGCGGGGAGCAGGAATCCAGAATTGAGAATTATTATCCATTTTCAATTTTCAATTATTTTTCTTGCTCTTTCCAAGCATCGGGTAACAGGATGCCATCACCAAATAGATAGGCTTCCATCTGGCTTGCTAAGTATTTTTTGTGTTCGCGGTCGAGCGGATTCAACTTGTATTCATTGATTAAGATGGTTTGTTGTCGCAACCAGTCATGCCATGCTTGTTTGGAGATTTCATTGAATATCCGTTGTCCTAATTCTCCGGTCCAAGTGGGGTATTCCAGAGCAATCATTTGTTTGCCCAGCTTTGTACAGCGAATCATTCTGTTCGTGTCGTTGCTACTCTCTTTGTTGCTCATCTTTTGCTATCACCCAGTTGATTGAAAATTTTTCGCATCGCTGTTGGAATTCCAACGGCACAATCGGATAACGGGTTGTACCAAAGATAATGCTCACTGTCCATAATTCTGTTGACGGTTGGGACGGTGGATTGATTCACGCTACAGGCGATAGGCTGAATCTCTAATTCAAAATGGGTGAAACTATGGCGTATCGTTGCCAATCGTTTACCGTTTGTGATGGATATGCCGAATTGCTGGTTACACCATGCCTGATAATCTGTTGCGCTATCGGGCAACTCTGGCAATGCCCATAATCCACCCCAAATACCGCTGGGAGGGCGTTTGATGAGCAAATATTCGGCATAGGCATTGCTTAACAAGAGCATTCTCGAATACCGCTGTGGGCGATGGGTTTTGGGTTTAGGGGTGGGGTAGGATGTCTGCCTGCCCTGTTGCAGAGCAAGGCAACCTGAATGGATTGGACAGCGCGTACATTTCGGCAGGTGACTGGTACAAAGTGTCGCGCCTAAATCCATAATCGCCTGCGTATAATCGGCGACACGGTTTGATGGAGTGAGTTGGTCGGACAATGCCCATAATTTATTTTCTACTGCTTTGCGGGACGGATGACCGTCTATAGCAAAAAAGCGCGTGAGTACTCGTTTGACATTGCCGTCGAGAATCGGATGGTGGGCATGTTGCGAAAAAACGAGAATAGCACCTGCGGTAGAGCGACCGATACCGGGCAATGCCATAACTTGTTCTAGCTTGAGCGGGAAATGACCCTCATACTGGTCACGAATAATTTGCGCGGCACGATGCAAGTTTCTTGCTCGCGCATAATAGCCAAGTCCGGCCCAATTCGCCATCACCGCATCCTGTTTGGCATTAGCCAATGTTACAATATCGGGAAACCGTGCCATGAATTTTTGGTAATATGGAATCACCGTTTCCACCTGCGTCTGTTGTAGCATAATTTCAGAAACCCAAATCCCATAGGGTTCTTGATGCTGTTGCCAAGGCAGGGATTGGCGACCATGTTGTTCAAACCACACCAATAGCAATTGGCTAAAGTTAGATGCGGTGGTTTGATGGGAGTTGGGCATTTAAGTCGTGAATATTATCAGGATATTTCGAGTGTCGTACATCTCGCACGATTGTCGTCGAGCGATTATAATACGGTGAGACTTTTGCACGAGGCGGAATTTTGTTTGTTAGATTAGAAAAGCCACATGGAATGAGATTGTGTAAGAAACTCTTGCAAGTCGTGTTTCATGTGGGGCTTGTCGGAAAATGGATTTTTTAGCTTGTTGTGAATACTTAAGTCCTTGTTATTAAACATTTTATTTTCTTAAAATTGGACTGATTTTGAATTAACCGACAAGCCCATGTGGAAAACCCTTGCGGGTTTGGGTGTTTGACTGGATTCCTGCTTTCGCAGGAAAGACGAATGTTGGATTTTTGCACGGTCTCAAGTGCAGCAAAGCATGTAGAGATGCCATTGAGTAAGGTGTTGAACAGAACTGTAAAACGATTGAACGGGAAATAAAAATTGACCACACCCTTGCTGACACGAATACGAACACGAGTTTTTTTATGCTTAGGGCTTTTATGTGCGCCATCTTGGTTGATTGCTCCGGTATTTGCTCAGGCACCGGCTCAGGCAACAATTATTCGTAGCCATGCCATTGCCATGCACGGCGAACCCAAGTATGCGGCTGATTTCGAACATTTTGATTATGTCAATCCGAATGCGCCACAAGGTGGGTTGCTACGGCGCGGTTCGCGTGGCACTTTTGATAGTTTTAATCCTTGGATTGATAAGGGTTCCGCACAGTCGCCGGGCTCGATTGAGACTTTATTGGTGTCGTCTGGAGATGAAGCGTTTACCAAATATTGCCTGCTTTGTGAACAGGTCGAGTATCCGATCGACCGCTCATGGATTATATTCCACTTGCGTCCGCAAGCTCGGTGGCATGACGGTAAGCCGATAACACCACAGGACGTAATCTGGTCGTTTAATACGCTGAAAGAAAAAGGTGTCCCTTTTTATCGGTTTTATTATGCGGACGTTGAGCGCGTCGAAGCAATCGGCGAACATGCGGTACGCTTTCAATTCAAAAATATCGGCAACCGTGAATTGCCACTGATTATTGGCGACCTACCGATATTGCCCAAGCACTACTGGCAACAACATGATTTTACTAAAACCACATTGACCCCGCCGTTGGGCAGTGGTGCCTATAAAATAAAACGCTTCGAGGCTGGACGTTATATTGAGCGGGAAAAAGTACCCGACTATTGGGGGCGAGATTTGGCGGTCAATCGCGGGATTAACAATTTCGATTTGCTACGGGTTGATTTTTTCCGCGATCGTATTCCGATACGCCTCGCCCTGAAAGCCAGAGAAATTGATTTTTATGCAGAAAATACGGCTAAAAGCTGGGCGACTGAGTTCGATATTCCAGCAGTACAATCCGGTTGGCTGGTCAAAGAGAACATTAAACATTCGGCACCACAGGGTATGCAAGCCTATGTGATGAATTTGCGCCGAACAAAGTTTCAGAATGACAAAATCCGCCAAGCCATTGCGTTGGCGTTCGACTTTAACTGGACGAATAAAAAAATATTTTATAATCAATATATCCGTTCGACCAGTTTTTTTAGTAATTCGGAGCTCGCATCTTCAGGGCTTCCCACAGGTGATGAGCTTGTGCTTTTACAAAATTATCGTGAGCAATTGCCGCCAGAGGTGTTTTCTGAGCCTTTCGTTGTCCCAACAACCGATGGACAGGGCTGGGCAAGAGACAATTTGCTTAAAGCATTGTCTTTAATCGGCGAAACCGATTGGCATATTGAAGACGGTAAACTGCTCGATGCACAGCAACAGCCGCTGACTATCGAAATGTTGTTATACAGCAGCACCTTTGAGCGATTGATATTGCCCTATGCCAGCAATCTTAAACGGCTCGGTATAGATATGAAAGTTCGGGTGGTTGATACTGGGCAATACCTCAACCGATTACGCGCCTTTGACTTCGATATGGTGGTCGGGGGCTGGGGTCAAAGTGAAACGCCGGGTAACGAGCAACGTGAATTTTGGAGTTGTGCGGCGGCAACTCGGACGGGGAGCCGCAATACGGCGGGCATTTGTCACCCGGTCATTGATGCACTGATTGAAAAAATTGTCATTGCCGCAACCCGAGAGGAGTTAATCACGGTAACTCATGCCTTAGATCGGGTATTACTGTGGCAAAATTTTATCGTTCCAAACTGGCATTTACCCGCCAACAGAGTGTTATGGTGGAATAAGTTTAGTCGTCCCGACATTCCGCTACGCAATGGAGTTAATATATCGCGCTGGTGGTTAGACGATGAAAAGTCGGCGCGTCTTGAGGCAGCACAACAGGCAGGGGAGATTACCCGCAGAAGCACAATCAATACCAGCACCGACACCAACAATACGGCAGGCGGTTACCCACGCGGCTGGAAGCTCTGGTTGTTGATTGGATTGCTCATTGTCGGTGGGCTGGCAATAAAACGGGCGATGAAATCGGAGCGAAGCTGATGGGTGTCTATATTATTAAACGATTGTTCTTGGTTATACCGACCTTGTTTCTGATAATGCTGTTTAATTTTGCCGTGATTCAGTTTGCGCCGGGCGGTCCGGTGGAACAAGCTATCGCCAATATCACTGGTGAAGGGGTTGATGCCACAGAACGAGTTACCCGAGACACCTCTGAAAATATCATCCGCAGTAGTAACAACAGTCGCTATCGTGGCGCACAGGGACTCGATGCCGAGTTCATTGCCGAGCTGGAACAGCGGTTTGGTTTTGATAAGCCGGTGCATGAGCGATTTTTTAGCATGATTGGTAATTATTTGCGCTTCGATTTCGGTGATAGTTTTTTCCGTGACCGTTCGGTGGTCGATTTGGTGCTGGAAAAAATGCCGGTGTCCATTTCTTTAGGGCTATGGTCGACCTTGTTGGTGTATTTAATCAGCGTTCCATTAGGCATACGAAAAGCCGTTCGAGACGGCAGTCGTTTCGATGTCGCCACCAGTATTTTGCTGACCATCGGGGTTGCTATCCCCGGTTTCCTGCTTGCGGTGTTGTTATTGGTCGTTTTTGCTGGCGGCGTATATTTTGATTGGTTTCCATTGCGCGGGCTGCTGTCCGATAATTGGGAAACACTGTCGTGGTCGGCGAAAATTACCGACTACTTTTGGCACTTGGCGTTACCGTTGACCGCACTCACGATTAGCGGTTTCGCCTCTCTTGCCATGCTCACAAAAAACTCTTTTCTCGACCAAATTAGCCAACAATATGTCTTGACCGCACGGGCAAAAGGACTGAGCGAACGAAAAGTGATGTATGGTCATGTATTTCGCAATGCCATGCTCATTGTCATCGCTGGATTCCCGGCGGCGGTGGTCAGCATACTTTTTACCGGTGCGATGCTTATCGAAATTATTTTTTCGCTGGATGGTCTCGGTCTGCTGGGTTTTGAAGCCGCATTGCAACGGGATTATCCGGTCATGTTTGGTTCATTGTGGTTCTTCACCTTGTTAGGGCTAGTTCTCGGCATCATTTCCGATTTGATGTACACTTGGATTGACCCGCGCATCGACTTTGAGCGTAGCGAATTATGATTGAAGCAATTTCGGCAAACCCGCATGATTCCCGTATGATGGGTGCGATTGGGCAACGCCGCTGGGAATTATTCAAAAGCAATCGCCGCAGTTTATGGGCTTTGTGGATTTTCCTAGTGTTGTTTGTCCTCTCCCTGTTTGCCGAACTGGTTGCCAATGATAAGCCGTTTTTCATCTGGTATAAGGGTGACGCTTATTGGCCGGCATTGGTTGACTATAATGAAACCGATTTTGACGGCGACTTCCCCACCGCCGCCGCATATCGCGACCCGTGGCTGAAAAATCAAATTGCCAATAATGGTTTCTCTGTGTGGCCGTTAATAGAATTTCACCATACTACAGTCGATTGGGATATGGATCATCCAGCACCTGCACCGCCCAGCCGACGGCATATTTTGGGTAGCGACGATCAGGCGCGCGATGTGGTTGCCCGCATCATTTATGGCTTTCGCATTTCGGTTTTATTCGGCTTTATTTTGACCCTCATTAGTGCCGTAATCGGAGTTGGTGCGGGTGCTGTGCAGGGCTATTTTGGTGGCTTAATCGACTTGCTAGTGCAACGGTTTGTGGAAGTGTGGAGCAGTATGCCGACACTGTATATCCTGATTATTCTTGCCAGCGTGGTCGAGCCCAATTTTTGGTGGCTCTTGGGTATCTTGTTATTGTTTTCGTGGATGGGGTTTGTCGGCGTAGTGCGCGCCGAGTTCCTCAAAACGCGCAAATTTGAATACGTCCGTGCGGCGCGGGCTTTGGGCGTAAGTAATAGCCGCATCATTTTGCGCCATGTCTTACCCAATGCGCTGGTGGCAACCATCACCTTCATGCCCTTCACCTTAGCCGGGTCGGTTACCATATTGACCTCGCTGGATTTTCTCGGCTTTGGACTACCACCCGGCTCACCGTCATTAGGCGAGCTACTGGCACAAGGCAAAGCCAATCTACAAGCCCCATGGCTCGGAGTCAGCGGATTTGTGGTAATCGGTTTAATGCTGTCACTACTTATTTTTATCGGCGAAGGCGTACGCGATGCCTTTGACCCGAAAAAATTATTTCGCTAGTGTTGCGGTTATTGTGTGGATTCAAGTGAGTAATGAAACAGAAATAGCTGTTATTGAAGGGAAGTGGTTTAAAGATCAGAATATATCAGTAATGGGCTTATTTGATTTAGTCAGTGATATAAACTTTGACTCTCCTCATAACTATCACTATGAAATGTTTCCTAATGGTAAAGCTCTCCAAGAAATAATGGAAAGACTAGCTTCTAAGAACAATATTCATCATATATATATTGCAGCACATGGTAGTGAAAATGGCTTGTTTGGCTCTAATGGAGAAAAAATATCTAAAACTATAATAAAAAATTCAATAAAAAAAATTAATGGATCTCCATGGGAAACTGAAATCTATTTATTTTGGGAGTTGTAATTTTGGTAACTATTCAAATCTAAAGGAATTATTGGAAGATGGTAAGTTAAGTTGGGTAGCGGGTTACACAAAAGAAATAGACTTTGTAAAATCATCTGTTTTGGATACATTGTTTTGGGATTTGTATATGACAGATGCAGGAACCAAAGGTTTAAAGAAAGTTGAGAATGTATGTACGACACTTCTTGAATATACAGGTGGTTTAGTTGAAAAACTTGGTTTTAAAGTGTTGGCATATGATGGAAGAAGATCTCACCCAATAATGGACCTTACTAAAAAGCCAGGCTCTGAGGAAGAATAGTCCCAGCTACCAACATTATTACTAATAATAGATAATCTACATTTTTGTCGATAGGAACAAATGTCGGATCAAAATGAGAGCTCAAAATTCTTTCAAATGAAGATAAAAAAGAATATGGGGATGCTGTAAAGATCTGGCTACAAACCATGTTATCTAAAGCCGTTGAAGCTAGCTGGAAAATTGAACTCGGCATAGCAAGCAGTCTATTAGCTACAGCACTACAACGGTTTTATGGCTGGCTATAAGACGCATAACAAAGCAAATTTACTCGGGCGTTTGAAAACTATCGGATTTCAATTCTGTTTCATTGTGGAAAACTTAATCTCTGCCCATAGGGTTGCCCAGTAAAACCGTTTTAACCAATCGATGTCAATATGAGCGACTCAACGCCAACCTCGCCAGCCAACCTCGCCACCAAACCGAAACACCCCGTCAAGTGGATATTTGGGTTGCCCTTTCTATCCTAATAGCTAATAGTCGTCGCGGTGAATCGCCCATGATGCCTTGTAACTAATAATGCCAATGGCGTATTATCAACAACTCAGCGAGGCGATATGATTTATTTCGTTAGATACTGAATCCGATTACCATCTACATCTGAGACCAGATAATAAAAAGTCTCACCATTCAATACTGTTCAACATAGTCCGTTCGACGCATGACAGATATTAAGCGATGGTTATCCGAGATTGGACTGGAGCAACATGTCAAAAAATTTGTGGAAAATGATGTTGATATGGAGGTGCTTGGTCAACTTTCAGAAGCCGATATGATTACACTGGATGTATCGCTTGGGCATCGCAAGAAAATCCTTAACGCACTGAGAATACGACAAGACAGATTGGCTCAAACGAGCAGTTTTCCCATCAGCAGCGAACCAGAGCGGCGATATATGACGTTGGTGTTTTGCGACCTTGTTGATTCGACTAGCATAGCGGCACGGCTTGATATTGAGGAAATGCACGATATTTATCGGGCTTATCAAAGGAATTGTGCCAATATTGCAAAGAAATTTGGCGGGTATATCGCACGTTATATGGGGGACGGGGTGCTGATTTATTTTGGTTATCCAATAATACGCGAAGACGATGCCGAACGTGCGTTATGGGCGGGGTTAGAAATCATCCGTCAGGTTAGTCAATTAAACAAGGTTTTTGTCTTAACCGATGGCATGACGCTGTCCGTAAGAATCGGAATTGCTACCAGTCATGTGGTTGTTGAAATCATCAGTGACGGCGCGATCATAGAAAATGCAGTGGTGGGTGCAGCACCTAATCTAGCGGCTCGATTACAGACGCTGGCGACACCAAATACCATCGTAGTTGCACCCGACACCTATCAACTGGTAGTCAATACATTCGAATTTAGTGAATTGGGGGAACAATCCATTAAAGGTTATGCCAAACCGATGCGACTTTGGCAGGTACAACGGGAACGCCCGATTGAACAATATTTTCGCCATAAATCAAGCCGACATTTGACACCTATGATTGATCGGGAGAATGAATTAAGTGTGCTATCTTCTTGTTGGCAACGTGCCTGTAGAAATGAGGGGCAAGTGGTGTTGCTATCGGGCGAAGCTGGAATAGGCAAAACCCGACTCATTAGTGTCTTGATTGAACAAATCATCGAACCATACCAATTATTTCTCCTCTATTGCTCCCCCTATCATTCTCAAAGTCCGCTCTATCCCTATCTTTCAAGTTTAATACGCAATGCAGGCATTTTTTTCGATGACGATGATCAGGTTCGGTATTTGAAACTCAAAAATTTGATCATCGAGAAACAACAATTTGACGATAATTTTCTGCATACCATTATTTCACTAATCGCACTACAAGTCGATAATGACCCACAACCCGCCGACACCGATGCACAACATCAGTTACAACTAGCGCAAGAAAGTCTGATCAACTTCATCATCAAATTATCTGGCAACCAACCGTTGCTTATTGTTGTAGAAGATATCCACTGGATTGACTCGACAACGCGGAAAATGTTTGACCTGCTGGTACACAAGAATCGTGATTGCTCAATCATGCTGCTGTTCAGTCATCGTTTGAATAAGTCGCTACATTATGACCAACCGCATGTTACCAACCTTGCACTATCCCAACTAACGGGGCAACAATCGCAACAGTTGATTGCAGAAATATCAAAAGAGATTTGTTTGGATGAGTCGGTAATTCATTGTATTAGTGCCAAAGGCTCAGGAATCCCGCTATTCATTGAAGAAGTGACCAAAGCCATGTTAGAGAACACAACCCCCTCTAACAAGCGATACAATCACCAGACGAAGCTGGGTGCCACTACATTTGTTCCCGAGACCCTGCAATATTCTTTGCTCTCCCTGTTAGACGGATTAGGAAACGAAAAACATCTGCTTCAATGTGCCGCTGTTATCGGTAATTCATTTGAAAAACAGCTATTACATTATATTTGCGAACAACAGGACGAAGGTGTCGCATTAGGACTCGAAAATTTGGTAAAACAAGATATTATTTTCCGTCAATCAAGCATGTTCTATTCCGTGTTTCAATTCCGCCACACCCTGTTACGGGATGCTGCCTATGAAAGTCTGCTCAAAAAAACCAGAAGGAAAATTCATGCAATGATTGCCAACTACCTTTCTCGGCATCAGCAATTTATAGCCGCATCGTCATCTATATCCAGCAAGCAAATCATCGCCTACCATTACGAACAATCCGAAGATTATCGCCTTGGATAAACATGCCGAATGTCGGAGGTGCATAACCTAAAGCAGATATATCGACTGTCATTGACCCAGCCTGTTCGTAGAGTCACATTTGTTCCCGCGTTTATCCGATTGAATAGTAACCTGAGTGCTTTGTAAGCATCTCAAAATCACTTGACATCGATCCACGCCTCTCCTGCTATGGTAATTTCTTCGAGATTAGTGCCACTTCCAGCACGATCAATGACGATAAAGTCCTGCGTATTGTTAAGCACAATCTGAAAATGATGCCATGTGTTTTTGTAGTAGTTAATTCCTTGACGACCATTGGTGATGAATAAGGTTAAGTCATCCGGCTGTAACTGCTCCAGTTCATGTTTGTTCTGTCCGACCAGCACGAATAAGGGCTGCTCACCCATGGGGATAAAGCCCTGACTGCCTAAAGGATGACGTTCTAGCACCGTGACTCTGTGTGGCAATGGGATAGGTGCTGTTCGGAACAGGCTGATAATAGGGCGACCATTCTGGTCGTTGGTATCGATATCCAGCAGGTCATGGAATCGTGTTGTCAATCCATGATTGATGGACCATTGTGTTGCCTTTTCCAGCTCAATAACCTGACCGAATTGCTTGAAGTTTGATGCGCTCAGAGGGATAGGGGTTAGTTGCATAATAAACAGGCGGACGGGTTAGATTGTGGCAAATACTCGCAAGCGACTCACGCCACCATCGGGATAGATATTCAAACGAATGTGTGTGACCAAATCGGTACCGATGATTTGATCGACAAAATCATGTTTTGTATCGGGGTGTAATTTTACCTGCGGCAGTAGGGTTCTCCAGACTTGGCTGTCGCTGTCGATAGAATCCAAATCGATGTACTCGAGATGTGCACCCTGCATACTGCATTGGTCTGGATAATTACCTTTGAAAAAAGCGGTATCCACTTCGATGTGTTGGACTCTGCCGACTCGTGCCAAAGCAATCACCACCCAATCGTGTCCCGGCTCGCGCCGCCGCCGTGTTTCCCAGCCATCGCCCATGTTGGCGCCACGACCGGGGGCAATCAAATTGCTGATATTGCCAAAGTGCTGATTATTACAAGCGAGTGCCACGCCACCATTTAACGCCGCCGCGAGGTCAATCAGTCCGCCTTGAGGGATTTTGCTCCAGTTTACCTTTGGTTCGGCATAAACACGCAATCTGGCAATGCCGCCATCGGGATAAATGTTAATCCGAACATGGGTATAGACGGTGGCATCATCGACCAAATACTGATGTTGACTATCTCCTCCAAGCTCGCTTTGCGGAATGATTTCATGCCAATGGGTCGCCTCTCTCGGGTTGGCATCCTTGTTTGAACAAGCCTCTATCGAGGTTGCTGGTGCGTAATTACCCGTAAAATGAGTGGTATCGATTTCGATGCCATGAATAATACCGGGTTTTGCTAATTGAACGATACACCAATCATATCCTGTGCCCCGTTTTCTTCGCGACTCCCAACCGTCCATCCATTTACCGTTGTCATCATATTTGCCATCGATAAAAATTGGCGAGTGATCGCCTAACATGCGCTCCATGCTGGCAAAAAAATCATCGCTACAGGAACGGGCAGTCGCACCTAATTTTGCGGATGCGAGATTGACCCAGCGGTGGGTAAATTCGTTTGACATATTATTTATGCGGGAAGTATGTTCTCCAATGTTTCGCAATATCAATTCTGCGTGCCAGCCAAACTCGATCTTTTGTTAATACATAATCCAAAAAACGTGTCAAAGCCATCGCTCTGCCCGGTCGACCGGCGAGACGACAATGTAATCCGACTGACATCATTTTCGGCGACTCATCGCCTTCGGCGTACAAACAATCGAAGGTATCTTTTAGGTAATGAAAAAACTGGTCGCCACAATTAAATCCTTGCGTGGTGGCAAAGCGCATATCATTGGCATCCAGCGTATAAGGCACCATCAACAAAGGATGTCGGTATTCGGTTATCCAGTAAGGCAATTCATCGGCATAGCTATCCGCACTATAAACGAATCCGCCCAAATCAGCCGTGAGACGATGTGTTGCCGGACTTGTTCGACCAAGATAAAAACCTTCCGGTCGTTTGCCCGTTACTGCCTGATGAATTGCAATCGCTTGTTCCAGATGCGTTATTTCGAGTTGTTCGGGGGCAAATTGATAGTCAATCCAGCGATAGCCGTGGCTGGCAATTTCCCAATCACTTTTCAGCATGGCTTCGACCACCAAAGGGTTTCTCTGTATCGCCATTGCCACCGCAAACACCGTAACCGGTATGTCGCGCTCCGTAAACAACCGATGCAATCGCCAAAATCCTGCCCGAGAACCGAATTCATAAATCGACTCCATATTGAGGTGGCGCGTATTTTCATGCGGTTGGGCAGCAATAATCTCCGATAAAAAGGCTTCACAATGCGAATCCCCATGCAGGATATTATTTTCACCGCCTTCCTCATAATTGATGACAAACTGCAATGCAATTTTGGCATTGCTCGGCCACTTCGGATGTGGCGACTGCTGTGCATAGCCAATCATGTCTCGCGGGTAGTTCATCGTTATTTCGGTTTGTTGTCGGTCATTGTGCAACAGGCAGATGTTGTCAATGAGAAATACCTTGCACGATCGACCCTCGTTCCGGCTCGGTCATCTAGGTTAAATTGCCCACGACATGGTGATTCAGCACGGTAACTCGATACGCTTAGCATGAGTAGGTTGTGGCAAATAGCCTTCGACAACAGTGGACAGTATCTGCCGAATAATCGCATCACACTCTGCTCCTTCGGCAGCCTGCAACGCATGTATTTTTCGCTGGATTTCGTGCCAAGATGAAAATTTTTCATTCATCAGCATAATTTGTGCATGTGCTGTTGCTGAAACATCGTCACCAATCAGCAATTCTTCATATAATTTTTCTCCAGCGCGTAATCCAGATACTTTTATTTCTATATCTCCATCTGGATTGGAGGTGCTCTTTAAGGTCAAGCCACTTAATTTAATCATTTTTGTTGCCAAATCGTAAATTTTTACGGGTTCTCCCATATCGAGGACAAATACTTCACCCCCTTTTCCCATTGCCCCCGCTTGTAATACCAACTGCGATGCCTCTGGAATGGTCATAAAATACCGTGTTATCTCCTGATGGGTTACCGTTACCGGACCGCCGGCTTTTATCTGCTCTCTGAAGAGCGGGATAACCGAGCCTGAAGACTCAATGACATTTCCAAAACGCACAATGACAAATCTTGTGTGCGCGCTGATGGCATCGTTCCCCATTGATTGTAGTATCTGCTCGGAAAACCGTTTCGTTGCACCCATGACGTTGGTCGGGCGCACGGCTTTATCGGTCGAAATCATAACGAAACAAGCTACTTCTGCTTTAATTGCTGCCATAGCGGCGACATAAGTCCCGACAATATTATTCTGAACCCCCATTTTTGGATTCGCCTCCACTAAGGGAACGTGTTTATATGCCGCAGCATGGAATATGGTATGCACACCAAACTTTCTGCATTGTTCGAGCAGGTATGGCTCGTCATACACCGAGCCAAGCACAGAAACAAAATCAATGTCGTGTCGGCTTAACGCATGATCCATGCGATATAGATTGAATTCGCTCTGCTCATAAAGCACCAGCATTTTCGGGTTCAATAATGAAATTTGTCGACATAACTCGGACCCAATTGAGCCTCCTGCACCAGTCACCATGACCACTTGACCATCAATATTTTTTCGCAACAGGGTCTGGTTAGGTGGCACCGTTTCTCTGCCAAGTAAATCCGCAATATCGACTTCTCGAACATCCTGTACTTTCACTTTTCCTGATGCAATCGCCGTAATATCGGGCAAGGTGCGAACCTGTACTGGCAAGGTCTCCAAGGTCGACAAAATGTCACGCCGCCGACCACGCGAAACCGAAGGCATTGCCAGAATAATCTCGCTAATATTGCTATTGCCCATCAACTCACGCAACGTATTTGGCGGATACACTTTTAAGCCTTTGATCGACTGATTATGTAGTAATGGGGCATCATCAATGAATCCAACAATCTTGATTTGGCGATTAGACGCTAAGATGTCAGTCAATTGAATGCCGGCTTCGCCTGCCCCATAGATAAGTGCTTTTCGGATAGTCGCAGGGTTACTATTTTCAAACAACGTGGTCAGGAAAACATGCGTAAACCATTGTGCAAAAAATCTCGAACCACCAACTAATATTAAACAAATCCCCCAATTCATTAGAATCACCGAGCGGGGCACCCCGGGCACACCAGAAAGCAATACCAGCAAAGCCCAAATCAGACTGTAACTGGTTACGGCGCGTAGCACTGCCCAAACGGTATTCTCTGCCATATGGCGAATGACCAATCGGTAAAGACCATTAGCGATAAAAATCGGAATGGCAATGAACGGGGCGGTGAGATTAACAAAGATGATTCGGTTGTCAGGCAATTCAAATGTATCCAGCCTGAGAAAGAACGACAACCACAGCGACAACAAAATCAGCACAACATCCAATATCAACATGAACGCACTCTTAGTGTGGCGCGATGAATTTAATAATGTGGCAATGTGCTGATTTATAGACATATTCGAATTATTCGGAAAAAGTAACTTGAGTGCTTAGAAACAACACGGCATGGATAGTTTACTGTCACATAATACCGCACTCTGATATGATGTGACAAAAATTTGCAAATACCTTATATCAGGAGACTTTCTGTGAGACCTTTGCATTCAAATACCCACTTTCAATGTGTATAGCAATGCGATTACTAGGAGGAATATGGTCTCAATGATTAAAATCGCAGAATACCTTATATCGACTTGAACAATATTTGCCAGACTGGTTTTTACGCCTAATGCTGAAATGGCAATAATCAGTAGCCAGCGTGATAGTGTATTGAATAGTGCCACAATGTCTTGTGGGATTATATTGAGATTTGACAAGGTGGCGAGTAGAACGAACATGACAAGGAACCACGGCAAGCCCACTTTTTGCGACCGAGAACCACGAAAACTGACCATGACGACCATCACAACAACGGGCAGGAGTGCCACACGCATCATTTTGGTAAAGGTCGCAACCACGCCAGCTTCATCACTGATTGAATACCCGGCACCGACAACCTGTGCGACATCGTGGATGGTTGCACCAATTAGAAAACCGTTTTCGAGGTCGTTCAAACCAAGATTACGAAACAGGATCGGATAGACCACCATGGCGATTGTTGATAGCGTGGTTACCGCGATGACAACGAATAACACATCTTTTTCGCGGTCGGTTTTAGGTGGTAATACGGACGCAATAGCCAGTGCGGCTGAAGCACCGCAAATAGCAACCGAGCCACCAGCGAGTAGCCCGAATGCCAGACGATGACCGAAGGCATAGGACAGAACCGCACCACAGCCCAATGTCGCAAGCACAAATCCCCCCATTGCCACCATCGGGGTCAATCCGATGCTTTCAACGTCACCAAAACTCAGACGCAACCCCAACAGTCCAACACCGAGACGTAATAGCGTCTTTGATGAGAACTCGATGCCCGGCGCACACGTTACATCTTTGGATAGAAATTGAAATGCCATTCCGATTAGTAACGCAAACAACATCGTTGGTGCGCCGTAGTGTTCTGACAAAAATGTCGCAGCAACCGCAATCACCAACGCCAGTGTCAACCCTCTGAAAATCGTTTCGAAACGAGATTTCAACAAGAAAAACATCGACATTATCAGGCAACTCCTCTGGTTGGTATTTTATTCATAGCGACCTCGTCCCTTAAAGTTATCTATATCGGAGCCTGTTTGTTGCCCTCTACAGTTCTGTTGATTGGAAGCCGTGCATAAGAGCGCGCTCTTCGGTTTCTTTTTCTTTTATCTGATGTTCCAGCTGGCTAACTAAATTATCAGACCCATCTGGAAATTTTCTGGCAAACAGATTTTCGCCGATACCATACATCGCATCCGTAACAACAAATGGCACCATCGTGCCAAACAACGCAAGATGTTTTTCTGTGAGGTCGGCAGGATGTGGTGACTCGCCGCCGCTCCAATCGGTATAGGTCAGGTTCTTGACAATCTTTGTGCTGAAAACAGAGTTACCTAGAATAGTTTGAAAGAACATTTCATCAGGACACAACGTATTCTTGTAGAACGTGACGAACTGTGTTTCCCGAGATATAAAGTTGAGAATATAGTCGCATGCCGCATGTGAAAGTGCCCACCATGTACCTCCCCCATAGGGCGTAAGACCGCTGAGATGAGCCTTATAGTCACGCTGATAAAGTCTTCCCCCAATCAGGGATAGCAAGCGTCCTATTGCTTCGTATCTCACAATACGGCTTATTTTCGAGTGTGCTGGACGGAATATGTAGGTGGTTAGGCGAGAAGTCGGTTTGCCCCCTGTGTGACGGAGCATCGCAACCGAGCTGATGTATTCCTTATCGTGGTGATTGGCGAAAAATGCCTCGATGTATGCTGTCGATCTTAGCGGATAATCAACCCCACTCAGTAATACGAAACGATCAAACGTATTGGAAGAGGCAAACGCTGCCTTAATAAGTATGAGTATTGCCTCGACTTGTGAATAATCACCCCAAAAAACCGCAACCCGATCTGGTATAAAGTGAATATTGTCGCCGGTTATACTGGAAAAATCATCGGCATTGGATTTTTTATCGAGATGGATGAATATGTCGGACGAGTGCGATGACAAAGCGGTAACCAGTTTGTGCAAATGCGCCGGGCGATGGTGGGCAAGAATCAGGTAAGCGATTTTCATTCTAATGTCGTAATTTAACTGGCAGGGAAAAAGAAATATTTTCTGAGGGTCCGTCTAATTCGATAGTCTCTGTATCACCGCTGTTGAGTCTTTCGACCACTTGAGCGACCAGCAACTCGGGTGCTGACGCACCCGCAGTAACGCCCACACAGGTATTCCCAACCAGCCATTGGTCTTGTATTTGCTCGGCACCATCGATCAAATAAGCGGGAACATCGCGCAGCCCAGCAATTTCGCGTAAGCGATTCGAGTTTGAACTATTGAGCGAGCCGACCACAAATATTACATCGCATTTATCGACTAATTTTTTTACCGCATCTTGCCGATTCTGGGTGGCATAACAAATATCCTCTTTATGTGGACCGCGTATATTCGGATAGCGTACCTTGAGTGCGTCAACAATTCTTGCCGTGTCATCCACCGATAATGTGGTTTGACTAACATAAGCTAATTTGTCCGGGTCAACAACGACAAGGGTTTCTACATCTTCAATTTTTTCTAAAAGATGTATTCCGCCATCAATTTGTCCCATCGTTCCCTCCACTTCGGGGTGTCCGGCGTGTCCGATGAGCAAAATTTCCAAATTTTGTTGACGATATTTTGTGACCTCGATATGCACCTTCGTGACCAGCGGACAGGTCGCATCAAATACATTTAGATTTCTTTTTTCAGCTTCTGCCCGAACTGCCTGAGACACGCCATGCGCGCTAAACACCACTGTCGAATGTGCTGGAACCTCATCGAGTTCATCAACGAAAATCGCCCCTTTTGTGCGTAAATCATCGACTACATATTTGTTGTGTACCACCTCATGCCTAACATATATCGGTGAACCGTATTTTTGCAAAGCGCGTTCAACAATCTCAATGGCACGATCCACACCCGCACAAAAGCCGCGTGGATTGGCTAATATGACTTGTCTGTTCATGAAATTTTTCTCATTAATATATTACAATTTAGATGACAGAATGATTATAGCCGTTGTCAATCTATTTGACTTCATCACGAGGCTTGCCAAATCCAACACTATCGGCAATCAAGCACACCGCACCGCAGGTAATGGCAATATCGGCAACATTGAACGCTGGAAAATACCAGCTCTGATAATGCAGAAATATAAAATCGATGACGTGTTGATACAATAAACGATCAATCAGGTTGCCGACGGCACCGGACAGTATCATTACCAGCCCCCAAGACAACAGCCTCTTATCAGTAAACGTACGCCATAACCAAACCAATAAAGCGACCGACACCAGACTCGAGAGTGCCACAAAGAAGTAATGTTGCAGACCACCTGCTTGACTGAGGAAACCGAACGCTGCTCCACTGTTAAAAACCAGCCCCCACTGCAAAATCGGTAGCATATCAATCAACGGCTGTCCGAGCAAATTGTGCTGTGCGATCTGTTTGGTCAGCTGGTCAAACGCGACTAAAGCAATGACAATAGCAATATATCCGAAATACTTTAATACTTTTTTCATTGATATTATGACGACTGAAGTTTTGATTTGTTAAGCCAAAAATATTCTCGGGCATGCTCACAATCGCTGAATATCTGCCTTTGCAGGGCATCAAACGAATCGAATTTCGCTTCATCACGAATTTTTTTGACGAATTCCACACAGATTCGATGTCCATATATCTGTTTATCAAAGCCCAAAAGATGCACTTCTAGCAATGTTTTCATGCCGCCAATAGTCGGGCGTTGACCCAAATTGGCAACGCCATTGATAGCATTGGCATATCCATCCGTCTCATCGCGTACTGTCACGGCAAATACGCCACGCATTGGCAATGTTCTATTGAGTGGTAAATTGGCAGTCGGAAAGCCCCATTCTGTTCCTCTTTTATCGCCGTGAATCACACGCCCGACTAGACTAAATGACCTCCCGAGAAGCTGTTTTGCTCCGTCCAAATCGCCCTCATTCAGCAATGCCCGAATGCGCGTACTGCTGACCCGCCCACTACCGTCTTCAACTGTTTCAAATCGCTCTACCGTGAAACCATGCTCCTGTCCAGCCGCCTTAAGTAGCCGATAATCGCCTTGGCGTGCCTGACCAAATTTGAAATCATCACCAATTAAAATATATTTTGCATTTAAGCCGTCAACTAGATACTGTTTTATAAATTGTGCCGCGCTTGTTTGGGCAAGTGTTTGATTAAAGGGTAACGCTAACATCATGTCAACACGATGTTGGCGTAATGCGAAATAACGCCCACTGGCGGTGGTTAAACGTGCGCTCGTCTGTTGCTTGCGAAAATATTCTTCTGGACTAGGGATAAACGTCATCACCACGACGGGCAACCCTAGATTATCGCCGACCTTGACCAACTGGCGCAAAATCTTTTGATGTCCAATATGTACGGCATCAAAATTCCCGATGGTTAGTACACAGCCGTTATGCGCGATTGTGATTTCATCGAGTGAGCGTGCGAGGCATATTTGGGCGTTTTTAATATTATTCATTTTTAACCCACACCGTTTTGAGGTTGATGCCAGCCATCCAAAGACAACCAAAATAAACCGCTCCGCCAAGTGCAATGAGCAAGCTGAGTTTGCCTATCCTGCCCCACACGGCAAGCACAAACCACGAATTATCATCGCCCATAACCAACCATAAAACCAAACCCATCGTACTAACCGCAAAGATAATTTTAGCCACAAATTTTAGCCATCCGGTCTTGGCGATGAATATCTGCTGCCGCCGCAGAACGACATACAACATCAAGGCGTTGGCAACTGACGATATGGTGGTCGCCAAGGCCAGCCCGACATGCTTGAATGGCACCACCAATGCCAAACTCACCACGATGTTTAATCCCATCGCTAACATGGCAATTCGAACTGGCGTTTTGGTATTGTGCCGTGCATAAAAACCCGGTGCGAGTATTTTTACCATAACAATGGCGGTCAGTCCGAAAGCAAAGGCGATGAGACTCGAAACCGTCATGTTGATACCATGCTGGGTGAAACTGCCATGAAAGTAAATGGTGGTGACGATGGCGTGTGCGAGAATGATTAAACCGACCGTTGCCGGAATACAAATCAGACAGGCTATCCGCATCGCCCAATCCAGTGTTTGTGAGAAATCACCACGCGCTTGTTGGGCGTACTTTCGTGATAGGTCGGGCAGAATTGCCGTACTCAAGGCAATACCAAAGACTCCGACCGGAAACTCCATTAACCGATCCGAATAATACAACCATGAAATACTGCCGGTGGCTAGAAAAGATGCCAGTATGGTATTCACCATTATATTGACCTGAGCGACAGAAACGCCCAATATTGCTGGTAACGTCAGATGAAATACCTTGACAGCACCCGCGATACCGTCCTCATCACCCTCGCGTTTAATCACTCGTGGCTTTATGCTGAGTTTTTCTTTCTTTAGAAACGGTATTTGAAATAATAATTGTACAACGCCTGCAACCAGCACCCCGATTGACAATGCCAGCGGCGCACTACTGAACATTGGAGTTAAGACGACGGCTGCACCGACTAAACAGATATTTAACAGCACGGGTGTTGCTGCGGGCACAGCGAAGCGTCCACAAGTATTGAGCATCCCCCCGGACATCGCGACAAAAGCGATAAAGAACAAATACGGGAAGGTGATTCGGGTCGCATCAACTGCTAATTGAAACTTTTCCGGCTGGCTCATAAATCCAGCCGCCATCATGGTAACTAATGCGGGCGCAAACACAACGCCCGAGAGCGACACAACCAGCAAAATCAAACCAAAGCGACCGATGAGTAGTTGCAGGAATCGATTGGTTTCAGCTTCCGTTCTACTGAGTCGATAATCGGTAAACACGGGAATAAAAGCTATCGCAAACGCCCCCTCGCCAAAGATGCGTCGAAAAAAATTGGGAATCCGAAATGCCACAAAAAATACATCGGCAGCCGCCTTGTCGCCCAGCACATATGCAAAGACCACATCTCGAACCAAGCCGGAAATACGCGATACCAATGTCATCGATCCAGCAACAGAGGTAGATTTGACTAGATTTAACGACATGCCGCCATGCAACGATTAGAAATTATGTTTATTAACTTGACTTTGTCAACAAAATTGCCCATATTCCTGCGTCCCATTATTAGCCCACAACTTCGAGGAAACCACTTGGCAAATTCACCCCAAGCAAGAAAACGCGCTCGGCAAAATGTAAAGCGCCGAATACATAATATGAGCATTCGCTCGGCACTACGTTCAGCAATCAAAAAATTTCTAAAATTGGTTGCAAAAAACGACTCAGCAATGGCCACGGCGGCGTATCGTGATGCCGTGTCCGATATTGACAGTGCAGTATCAAAAGGACTACACCACAAAAATCGTGCCGCACGCTTAAAAAGCCGTCTTAACAACCGCTTAAGATCCATGACCGATGCCTAATTCGTCATGCCGTTACGGCAATGTTGTCGCGGTGAATGAGTTCGCTTTCACCACAATATCCTAAAACCGATTCGATTTGACTGCTCGGTAGCCCGATAATTTTTCGTGCTTCATCGGCGTTATAATTGATTAAGCCACGTGCGATTTCGTTGCCCTTTAGGTCAACACAAATTACAATCTCACCGCGTGTAAACGCCCCTTCGACGGCAGTTACGCCAACAGGCAACAGGCTACGTCCAGATTCCTTTAATACACGCACCGCACCGTTATCGAGAATCAATTTTCCAGTGCCGCGTAATTGCCCCGCTAACCATTGTTTTCGAGCAACAATCCGACCACTGCCGGGGCATAATATAGTACCCAAAACCTCGCCCGTGCGTAGCCGGAGCAATATGTTTTCTTCTTTGCCCGAAGCGATTATGGTGGATGCGCCTGATCCAGACGCTTTTTGAGCGGCTTTAATTTTAGTCGCCATGCCGCCCCGTCCCCAAGCACCCGCAGAACCTGCCAGTGTCAACAAACCGACATCATCTGCCCGCCCATAGTGAATCAAATCTGCAGTAGCGGACTTGCGCGGGTCTTGATTATATAAGCCTGCTTGATCGGTCAATAATATCAAGCATTCGGCTTCAACCAAATTAGTCGCCAAGGCGGCTAAGGTATCATTATCACCAAACCGAATTTCCTCGTTGACCACCGCATCATTTTCATTCACGATGGGGACAACACCAAGATTTAATAGCTCCCGCAGTGTTCTTCTAGTGTTCAAATACCGCTGTCTATTTGCTAGGTCGGCATGGGTCAGCAGAATCTGTGCGGTCAATATTCCGTGTTTATCGAAAGCAGTCTCATAACTTTGTATCAACCCCATTTGTCCAACAGCCGCAGCGGTTTGTAATTTATGCACCTCGTTCGGGCGATTTGCCCAACCGAGTCGCCGCATACCTTCACCGATTGAGCCTGATGAAACCAGCATAATATCCACGTTCTGGCTTTTCAGTTGTGCGATTTGCCCAACCCATGAATCAATCGCCGTTTGATTCAGTCCGGCTTGCGAATCGGTTAATAGTGACGTGCCAATTTTGACTACCCAGCTACACGAATGGGTTAATGTTTGTCGACCAGTCATATTCCTTCCTTAAAGCGGGATGCCACCCGATATGCCCGATTCGTCGGTTTCCATCTCGGCTTGGTCATCTTTGGCTGTTTGCAGGCGTATCATCAGGCTATTGATTAAGGTGTCGCATCCTTCTCCGGTGACTGCCGATATGCGATAAACTGGTGATGTCCACGCTAATTGTTTCGTTAATACCGATTCAATCGTGCTGGCTTGTTGTGCGGTAATGGCATCCATTTTGTTGAGCACTAACCAGCACTCTTTCGCCGCTAATGTCGGATCGAATTCAGCCAGCTCGCGTTCAATTTCACGCACACCATCAGCTAGATTTTTTTCATCTACTGGCGCAATATCAATTAGATGCAACAAAATGCGTGTGCGCTTCAGGTGTTTGAGAAATTGAATCCCCAGCCCGGTGCCCTGTGCTGCTCCCGCAATCAATCCGGGAATATCTGCCATGACAAAACTACTCACAACATGACCGCCATGACCAACATCCACGACTCCTAATTGTGGGTGCAATGTGGTAAACGGATAATCTGCAATTTTAGGTCGGGCATGTGAAACTGCACTCAACAGTGTTGATTTTCCAGCATTCGGCAGACCAAGCAAACCGACATCTGCCAATACCTTCAATTCCAGTCTAATCAACCGTTCATCGCCCATTTTCCCCATCGTAATACGGCGTGGCGCACGGTTAGTGCTGGATTTGAAATTCGCATTGCCCAAACCGCGTTTACCGCCTTCGGCAACCAACAAACGTTGCTCGGGTCGGGTTACATCACCGATAATTTGATTGGTTTGTGCATCACTGACAATGGTTCCCAGTGGCACCTCAATCAGCAAATCATCGCCACGCTTGCCAAACCGATCTTTACCTGCACCGCCTTCCCCATTTTTAGCTCGATACAAGCGAATATGCCGAAAGTCCGACAACGTATTCAAGCCGCTTTTGGCAATTAGATAAATACTGCCACCGTCGCCACCGTCGCCACCATCTGGGCCACCCTTTGGTCGAAATTTTTCACGCAGAAAACTTAGGCAACCGTTGCCTCCTTTGCCAGCAATAATCCTGACGGTCGCTTCGTCAACGAATTTCATTAACACTCTGCCATAAACAAAAAACCCCGCTTTGTCACCAAAGCAGGGTACTTGTTGTTATTGTTTCCCCGAACTATGCGGTGACGATACTCACTGTTCGGCGTTTTTTCGCGCCTTTGACTTCAAACAGCACTTTCCCGGCAGCTGTTGCGAACAAAGTAAAATCTTTCCCCAGTCGGGTGTTTCTGCCAGCATGAAACGAACTGCCACGTTGCCTAACAACAATGTTTCCAGCGACAACCTGTTCGCCGCCAAATTTCTTAACGCCGAGTCGTTTGGATGCAGAATCCCGACCGTTTCTGGAACTACCGCCTGCTTTTTTATGTGCCATACGTTACCTCTTCATTACTAATTTTTCGGTTAAACCATTTGGATTGTCTAATCCTTTTGCTAGCCGTCTCTGACTTAAGCGACACTCGGCGCATTATCCGACAAAGCGGGCATTGCCTTTTCGTCTGTTGACTCTGAGGCAGATACATCACCGATACGGGTAATTTTAATTTCCGTAAACGCCTGACGATGCCCTTGAGTACGCCGATAGTTTTTGCGTCTTTTCATTTTAAAAACCTTGATTTTCTTTGCCCTACCATGTGATAGCACGGTCGCGGTCACCGGTTTTTCAAGTAGTGGCGAGCCGATAGTCATCTGATCGCCGTCCGCAATCATCAATACCCGCTCCAAATTAACCACATCGCCCTCAGCAACAGCGATCTTTTCCACCTTCAATTTATCACCAATAGCCACCTTGTATTGTTTGCCACCAGTCTCAATTACTGCATACATTATAAAATTTCCCGTTCGTTTATTGAATTAACCACCGAAAATCAACAGATTATCAGGACGCGGGATTCTAGCCCCCGAAAGCCCAGCCGTCAAATATAATCACCCCAAAAACAGCAGAAAACACTGAAATAGAACTCATCGTACATTACTCCAACAAATTACAACTATATCCGCTGACAAACTCTCTGCACAGTATTGATTCTAGCACATAGAATCTATTTCATCGGATAAGGTCGTTTTTTTCAACATTTCCATTGGCGAATTCAACCCATAAGTGCAACACTCGGGTTTATATTATGATCTATTCCCATTGCGTGGGAAAAGACCTCCCAAGGGGTTTTATACCCCAAACATTTTCTAGGTCGGTTATTCATTAAATCGGTCGCTTTGAACAGCTCTTTTTCGGTGACTTTATGCAAAGGCATTTTCTTTGGAAAAAACTGCCTGAGCAAGCCATTGTGGTTTTCATTCAAGCCACGCTCCCAAGAGTGATACGGTTTAGCAAAATAAGTTTCACACTCGAGTTGTTTGGCAAGCTCACTATGCCAACAAAATTCTCTGCCGTTATCAAAGGTTAGTGTCATTACATGTTGTTTCATATGCTTTAACAACCTGAGTATAGCCGCGTTGGTTTCTTTTGCGGTTTTGTTCTTAGTCCGAAGTGCGAGATAAAGCCTACTTTTGCGTTCAGCAAGGGTGGCAAACGCCCCTTGACGACCCTTACCGATAACACAATCAGCCTCCCAATCGCCTATACGCGAACGATTGTCCACTATACTGGGTCTATCAGCAATATCAACCCGATTGGGGATGCGTCCGCGGTAATCGTTCTTGCCATAACGCTTGCGATATTTCTTACCCTGATGGCGCAAGTATCGATATAACGACCCACCAGCTACTTTGTCTTTCAAAATGAGACGATAGATGGATTCGGTGCTAATACTGATGTTTTCCTCCATTCTCAAACGACCGCTAATTTGTTCAGGACTCCAATACAGCGCGATCTTTTGTTGAATATGAAGCTTTAACTCGTCATTGAGTTTGATGTGCTTGGGCTTTTGCTGATGCCTCGTTTGGGCAAAGCGGTGGGCTTGTTTGTAGCGATAGCCGTTGCCCCCGGTATTGCGTTTAATTTCACGGCTGATGGTTGACCTACTTCTGCCCATGGTTTTAGCGATTTCTGTCAGTGTACAATGCTGCTGATTCATGAGGTAAATGTGGTATCTTTCGTGTTCAGTCAAATGGGTATATCTCGTCATGTTTTACTCCTTTTTTCTCGTCAGTTAAAAGAGTACGAATGTACCCTTTGACTGACTTAGGAGTGTTGCACTTATTATGTGAATTCAAGATTTTCTATTTTCCATTTTCCATTAAAATCCCCTTTTCTCAGAAACCAATCAAATATTCAAATCGAATCCTATGTCCAACCCTGACGTGCCCGCAGATTCTGACAAGCTCGGCGTGGCAGAATCACCATCGGCAACATTGTTGCTGGAATCCGCACTCGCTTTGGTCGGTGATGAGCTGGACGCGGTCAACAACATTATTTTGCAACGCCTAAAATCCGATATTACGCTGATTAACACACTGGGCGCGTATATTGTAAAAAGCGGTGGCAAGCGATTGCGACCATTGATTTTATTGCTTTGTGCACGCTGCTGTGGCTATTCTGGCAGGGCGCATCTTTTGCTCGCGACCGTTATTGAGTTTATTCATACGGCTACTTTATTGCATGATGACGTGGTCGATGCCTCGGCGACTCGACGTGGGCAACCGACTGCCAATAATGTTTGGGGTAATGAAGCCAGCGTTTTGGTTGGCGATTTTTTATATTCGCGTGCTTTTGAGATGATGGTTGAAACACAAAATATGGAGGTCATGCATATTTTGGCAAGCACCACCAATGTCATTGCTGAAGGAGAAGTCTTGCAGCTGCTTAATGCACATTCCCCACATATCTCGCAACAGCAGTATGTGGACACCATTACCCGAAAAACCGCTAAATTATTCGAATCCGCGGCGTGGTTGGGCGGGGTTATTGCCGATGAGACACCCGAAATACGCAAGGCACTGGCGAATTATGGTTTGCATCTTGGGGTCGCCTTTCAGTTGGTGGATGATATTTTGGATTACGCTGCCGATAGTGCCGAGTTCGGCAAAGATGTTGGCGATGATTTAGCCGAAGGCAAGCCGACCCTACCTTTAATTTTCGCACTAAGACATGGCAATCAACAACAAAAAGCGATTTTGACCTACGCCATCGAAAACGGTGAACGTGAAAAAATTGCCAAAATTCTGGATATTGTGCGATCGACGGGCGCACTGGATTACACCCTACTTGAGGCAAACGAACGAGTTAAATTAGCACTCTCTGCACTTGCACCTGTGCCCGACAACAAATATAAAACCGCATTGGCACAACTGGCAACGTTTTCGGTGGTTAGAGGACATTGAGCATTTAGGGCGCATACATGGAAATCCCTTGAAGGTTGACGGTTACTGGTTTGTGACCGTCTCTAAAGTCGCATTTCCAATACAACGTTCTCAATTTATCGCGCGTTTAGTAGGGATGTAATAATCGGTCCGACTATGATTTCTAATGCCATGCCCATTTTCCCGCCTGGGACAACCAGTGTATTTCGTCTCGACATAAACGAATCGTGAATCATAGACTGCAGGTTGGTGAAATCTGGGTTGAATTTATGCGGGTTACGGAACCGAACCACGACGAAACTTTCGTCCAGTGTGGGGATGTCGCGCGCAATAAAGGGGTTTGAGGTATCCACGGTCGCAACACGTTGGAAATTGATGTCGGTACGCGAGAATTGTGGGGCAATGTGATTAACGTAATCGGGCATACGGCGCAGTATGGTGTCGATGACTTCCTCCTTTGTATAGCCTCTTTCTGTACGGTCGCGGTGAATTTTCTGAATCCATTCGATATTGACCACTGGCACTACGCCTAATGCTAAATCGACATGCTGGGTGGCATCGTAGCCCTCCCCCTTGACCATGCCATGCAAACCCTCGTAAAACAGCAAATCGGTATTCGCTGGCAACGGCTCATACGGTGTGAATTCCCCTTCGATCAAGGGTTGCGAAAACCGTTTCGATTGCTTTGTTGCGTCATCTTCGTTATGCAGATAATGGCGATACCGACCGTTTCCGTCTTGACCATAGGATTTGAATAAATTTTCCAGCTCGACAAAGTTATTCGAATTGGGTCCAAAATGACTAAAATGACGGTTACCTTTTTTTTCCTCCTGTATAACCGCCCGATCAAACGCTCGGCGGGTGTGCAAATGGAAGCTGTCACCACTGACATAAGCAGCACTTATTTTATGGCGTAGAAAGATATGCTCAAACGCACTTTTGACGGTGGTTGTACCCGCACCAGATGAACCGGTTACAACGACTACGGGGTGTTTCTTAGACATTCAATTTCCTTAGTAAGTAGGGCAATGATAAAGTGGTCTGTTGTTTTCATAAGTAAAAATACATGGTATAAGCTAAAGTTAATTGAAATACAAGAATATTAGGTGCTGCTATTGATGGTCTTTTTTACGATTAAGGTTGCAGTTCGGTTGCCTATCTGCATAGGTATGCTCCTATCCCTTGTGGCTCGTGAAAAGGTCTCACTATAAGATATTCATTATGCCCTGTTGTACTCACATAAGCACACGATAATGGCACTCCATATCACAATGCGCCAATTACAGGTTTTCGAAGCCGTTGCTAGACATTTGAGCTTTACTCGTGCGGCAGAGGAGCTACATCTGACTCAGCCAGCAGTTTCAATGCAGGTCAAACAGCTCGAATTGATGATTGATCTGCCCCTGTTTGAACAGCTTGGTAAAAAGGTTCATCTCACTGCTGCTGGCAATACGATGGTCACACATAGTCGCACAATGATGGCACAGATCAATGAAATTGAACGGGATATTAATAGTTTACGAGGTATTGATGGCGGACAACTCAAAATTTGCATCGCCTCAACGGTGAATTATTTTGCCACCCGTTTGCTGGTCAAGTTTTGTGATATATATAAAACGGTCGCCATCAGTCTTGACGTTACCAATCGTGAGGAACTGATTAAACGTCTGGAGGCGAACCAGCCTGATTTGGTTTTGATGGGACAGCCCCCAGCAGAGCTTGATGTCGAAGCGAAGGCGTTCATGGAAAACCCGCTGATTATTATTGCTAATGCACAACATCCACTGGCACACCAGAAAAACATTCCGATAACCAAAATGACCGGCGAAACTTTCGTGATGCGCGAACCCGGCTCGGGGACACGCTCGGCAATGCAACGAATTTTTTATGAATACGATGTTGCCCCGGATCCGGGTATTCAGCTGTCCAGCAATGAAACCATAAAACAAAGCGTGGAGGCGGGACTCGGTCTTGCTGTGGTGTCATCCCACACCGTAGAATTGGAGCTTGATGCGGGTCGTCTGGTTGCATTGGATGTTGAGCATTTTCCCGTTATGCGTCAATGGTACGTCGCTTATCGCAGGGGCAAGCAACTGTCGGTCATCGCAAAAGTTTTTCTTGAATTTGTGTTGCATGCGGGCAAGTCAAAATAACTGGAAGCATATCTAATTAGCGTTTTTTAGCATGATTGCCTTAAACCGTTTTAAATTGCTTGACTAATGAACACCCGTATCTTTAATATCCGCCTTTCCTTTCATCCGTGGCCAGGTAGCTCAGTCGGTAGAGCAGGGGACTGAAAATCCCCGTGTCGGCAGTTCGATTCTGTCCCTGGCCACCATTTTTCGACCGCAAAACTTAAATAAAACATTGGATGTCGACAGCCGTCATCACAAAATAACCGCCCGTGTAATGACAACAATGAAAGTTCACCGTCTTGTTAAAATAATCAGAAAATATTGGTGGCAGTATCGTCAACTAACTTGGCGGCTTCGTATGCGACCGGTTTTTTTGATTGTAGGGGCAATGAAATGTGGCACAACATCTCTATATCATTATTTATCCCAGCACCTCCCAACTAAGTCCCTCTTGCATTAAAGAAACCCGGTTTTTTGTGATTCGTTACGCTCAAAACCGAGTCCTTTTGAAAAAGGCGAAGCGTGGTATCGTACTCATTTTCCATTGCAAACAAAGCCAAATAATCAGGCATTTGAAGCAAGTGGCTATCTTTTCCAGCCCTCGTCGGCACAAAAGATATTTGCCTCGAATTCTAAAATGAAAATTATTCTCATTTTGAGAAATCCAAGAGAGTGGGCTATATCACATTATTTTCATGTTAAGCGACAAGGTCGCGAGCCCTTGCCAATAATGCAAGCCTTACAAGCAGACGAGCAAGTCGTCTGTAACCCATTGAAAAACAGGTGTTTACGTTTGTCGGTGTGAATAAGACGTTTGTAGTAAAAGATAGTACAATGCAAAATGTTGCCCACAATAAAACAACCGTTGATGCCGAAGTGCGAAACTATTTGGATTGTTATTTTGCCTCGGCACCACCAAGCACTCTACAAACTCATCAACAAAGATTTTGGCTGGTAACAATCGGCAAGCAATGCGATTCGCTCGATTGTAATCGCACTCTTTGTAGCCGATTTTTAGGGCGTAATCGGTGGTGAATAATTAAATTTTTCAATAATTAAACGATCTTTTTCCCGCACCAAATCAATCGTCTCCTGATTATAATAATCTGCCAATGACAATGCCCTGACTGAAGTATTGGTTTTTGTTGCCGAGAAAATCGCATCCCGTTGTGCTTCGGTGAGTGTTTTTATTTTTTCAATGGCACAGCATAAATTATCTGCTAACTGTTCTTGCCTAATAAAATAATTGATATAACCATGTTCATGATCAAATTGTTGTAACTGGTCAAAATCACTCAGGTCGATTTTTTCGGTTAGGTATTCGAGACCGCAGTGCAACAAAAGATACCGATAAGTCATAAATCCCCATCGCGTACTGATATTATGCTTGCTCGCATGAGCGTAGCCTTCGCCTAGTGCATGGCTATTCTTGTCTATCATGCATGTAGGCGAGCCAGCGGCGAAATGCGACAACATCATTGCTTTTGCTATAAACGGCACGCCATTTTCGAACGTCTTTAATCAAGGATGCGATACATTGCTGATAGCCCGCCCAGCGTGTCGGTTGTCTCAATGTCTTTGCACATGCACTAAACAAATTTCTTCTGGTCAGGTTATTCGCCAACATGCCACGACCTCCGACACCAAAACTCCACAATGAAACGTACCAGTCCCACGGGTTGCGAATTGAGCCAATGAAATAACGATGCGATTTTAATTGTGCTAATGTCGCACTGTTGTGGTGTCCGATTAGTTCGCCTTCAAACAACTGCATGAATTGCTTCGTAATATGCTGGGATGCGGTTTTTTGCATCTGAATGTAAATAAAATCGTTACATTTGAACATAATCTATACTCATCGGCGGGCGACCAGCATGCACCGATACTTTATAGCACCATGAAAGGCGTAACACAAAAAGTAATAGCTGCTTTTTAACAAGCTCAATTTTTCAATTTGTCGATAAACGTGCCACTGACCGACTGCCGATTTTTGTTTGTTGCTCGAGCGTGATGATGGCGTTAGTCTATAAATTGCCAACGGGGTTTTAATGCCATACGCCCGTGGGATTTTTTTCAAAATGTTGAGCCATAACGCATAATCCTGCCGTCTTGTATCCGCCATAGCCATTTTACCCAGCATTTTTGTATCATAAATGGCGGTTAAACAACCAATACTGCATGTTTTTAACAAGTCGTGGTAGGAGAGCGTTTGTCGGATAATAAATTCACCTCGCTGTTCATTGTTTTCATTGATTATCCGGTAAGAAGCATAAGTAAATCCTACATTGTGGTGGCGCATAAAATTAATCTGCGTGGTTAGTTTTTCCGCCAACCACAGGTCATCGCTGTCCAAAAAAGCGATATACCGCCCTTTCGCCGCCTTAATTGCCACATTTCGCGCTTTACTTGTGCCATTATTCTGTGTCAGTGTAATGTGCTTAATTCTCGGGTCTTTTTTCAGATAGCCAGCAACAATATCGCATGAGTCATCGGTAGAACCATCATCAACAATAATCATCTCCCAAAACGGATAGCTTTGTGCTAACACGGAATCTATAGTTTGTGCTATAAATCGTGCCGAATTATAACACGGCGTTATGATGGATACCAAGTCATTCATAAGTTACGATGGCTTTTGTATTGTTTGATGCCGGTCAACATGAGCCGATAGAACCGCAATAAACCGACTTTTGACATGCGGTACTTTTTCAGGGCAAACAATAACGCCAGTAAATAAGCCTTAAAACCAACCATCCGATAAAACATCGCTCCCTTGGCCACGATTAAGTCGGTATGATTAAAATCGCCACCCGAACTATACTGTGTGTGAATCACAATCGGCACTGGAATATAAAGCAGGTTAAGCCCTTTTCTGAGTGCATCGAGCAAAAAGATATTCTCCTCGCCAGTGGCAAACGTACTCCCCAAACCAAATTTTTCATCAAATTGTAAGCCTGCTGACATCACTGTCGATCTGTTAAAAGCAATTTCCCAAGACGAAACCTGCATAATCGACCGGATGCCATGTTGTCGCTGTTTTGGATAATAATGCTTGAATAAATCACCTTTCGGCGTTTGCGCTTGAAAGGTAATAATGTCCGCATCAGGATACTTTGCAAATGCCGCCAAAATGATTTGACTCGCATCGTCTAAAAAAACAATATCGTCATCGGCAATTAAACAAATATCAGCATTTGCTTTTTTCAGTGCTTTGTTTCTGCTCTTTGATAAGCCTTTTTCCCGATAAGTAAAAATATTGTCCGCATTATGGCGGGGATGATGTTTAGTGCTGACTTGATTGATGATTAAATAATCTGCAAATGGGGGGCGATACTTTCGATTAAAAAAAGCATCGTCCATCGTTGCGATTAAACACTGTAATTGCATGACTTAAAAACGGTTTGTTACGACTTTAATGCGGCATACAAGGAAATTATTCAGCCCCTTTTTTCCTTGCTGGAGGCTGGTCAAATATCAGATTTTTCGCATTGAGTGCGACAAACTGACGACTTTTGGCACGTGCAATCAGTGTTACCCCCAGCTCCTCCGCTAGCTCAAAACCCATATGGGTAGTGCCATTGCGCGACACCAATACTGGAATACCCATGAATGCCGCTTTCATCACAATCTCCGAGGTAAGACGACCGGTCGAATAGAAAATTTTATCGTTACCCGTGATGCCTTTTAACCACATTTCTCCGCAGATTGTGTCCATTGCATTGTGTCGCCCGACATCTTCGATAAACATTAACACGTCGCCGTCTTGACACAATCCGCAACCGTGTACCGAGCCCGCTGCCCGATAGGTTTTGTTGAAACGCACGATTTGTTTGAGGACTGTATAAATATCCGATTGCCTGATTTTAATATCGGGCAACCGATGCTCATATAATTTTCCTAGCGTACAGCTCAGAATGGTTCCCTGCCCACAACCGGTGGTAACAGTACGATTTAATTTCTCGAGACTTGGAATACCTTCGCCGCCGACCGTGACAACATCAGCCACCTCGCGATCCCAGTCAACCATAACCGACTCAATCTCTACCAAATTATCAAATAACATCTGGTTACGCAAATAACCGAGCACCAGTTTTTCTGGGTGCGTTCCGAGCGTCATCAAAGTCACCAGCTCCTGCCCATCCACCTTGATGGTCAGCGGCTGCTCACCAACGATATTGATGGTCTGTAGCTCGCCAAATTGGTTGTGTGCCTGAACCTGATGAATTGACTCCAGCCCAGCATGGCTCATCTTGGGCAAGCCCGACAAAGCGACATAAGGCGCATCCGTATTTATCGACACCGACTCAGATAATCGATTTTGAATATTCAGTTGCATGGATAAGCAAGGCTTAAATGGATTTCAGCAACCCCGATTTTATGGAAAACATACACAGAATCATAGCTTAAACAAACAACGAACGAAGATGCTTGTGCTAATTCAGTTTGGGTTCAAACAGGAAAGCGGCACCAAAAACACCCGCACTGTCGCCAAGTTTTGGTTTGATGATTTTGGTTTTCATATTTGGCGCAAAGATGTGCTTACCAACTTCACTCACGCCACGACTATATAGCAAGTCAATTTGACCAACCCCGCCACCAACCACAATCACATCTGGGTCAAGAATGTTGATGATACTGCCGATTCCTTGCCCAAAAAACACCATCAATCGCTCTATCGTGCTGGACGCATGACGGTCACCGGACTCTGCCAATTCGACGATTTGTTTTAGCGGTCGGTGTTCGCCGCTAATGGTGGCATAGTATTTTTCGAGTCCGGTTCCTGATATGACTGTTTCAACACAACCGCTTCGACCACAAAAACAAGGTCCGCCCGATTCATGCAGGAAATTATGTCCCCATTCTCCGGCTATAGACTGTTTGCCACAAATCAGATTACCATGTACCACGACCCCGCCACCAACGCCTGTTCCCATGATGACTCCGAAAACAACGCCAGATTCGGCAGTAACCGCTGCCACGCTACCCATTTTTGTTTCTGCTAACGCAAAGCAATTGGCATCGTTTTCCATTGCGACTGGTATGCCAAGTAATTTTTCCACGTCCTTAGCCATTCGTTTTCCATTGAGACTCTGGGAGTTACAGCCTCTGATCCGCTCGGTTGTCGGTTCAAGCATGCCGGGTATCCCGAAACCAACCTGTGTCGGTTGCACACCAACATCCTCTGCCAGCATCTCGACCAATGTGTTAATTCGGTTCAATATATGGCTGTAGCCCTGTGCCCCCTGTGTTGCAATGCGTTTCCTGCTCAGCACCTCTGGATTTGTTTTTGAGCGTAAGACGACACCTTCGATTTTAGTACCACCAAGGTCTATTCCCCATAACATGCGCCCGGACATGGTTAATTTACCTCTTTGAAATTGAACAATAGCAGTTATTCAATTCAGGCGCACGCCGCTTTCGGTTCGCCTGTACGACCAATCATAAACGCCCAACATGGTCGTAAATAGACTTTCTTGGATTGCATAATAAACGCACCACTTAAATATAATTGCAGGAGTGTATTTTGCTTGGTTTTTAGGTTAATCGAAAAATAACCCCAATCCGCAGATAGAAATCCCTAAAACGTAAGGAGCCTTGGCGGTATAATGGTTAGCAACAAAACCTTGCATCACCCAATGGGTGCACAACTCAAGGCTTATGACTATGCTACCATATAAACTCGATACAACGAACGATTTACTCATATCTCGTGCTGGTTTATTGGCTATCACCCAAGTAATGGACTCCCTTAATGGATTACATGAACCTGTCTGGGCGAATCGATAAGTACTTCCCTCTGTCAAAAAGTAATCGTGGGTACCCGCCCTCTAAATTCACCAAGATATTCATCCTGATGCAGCATGAAGGCAGTTTTCACTTGGATGAGGTTCGCCATATTCAAGATGATGGGGCACTGTGTACTGTGTTGGATATGAAGAAACTTCCCCGAGCGACCACGCTTGGAGGCTGGATCAGGCGGATTGGAATATATCCGCAAATCCATGTTGCCCCTGGTAACTTGGGTGAAGGTCAATAAAGCCGTATTGAAGGCAGTCTTGTATCGCTGTAAGAAAGTGACGCTGGGCATTGATGCCACTGAAATTGTTGCCCATAAAGCCCAAGTGCAGTGGACTTACAACAAACGCAAAGGCTTTATGCCGATGGTCGGGCATATAGCGGAAACCGTGCAGATTGTGGACGTAGATTTCCGTCAAGGCATGTACCGCCAGCGAAAGGTAATCTGGCGTTTATCAAGCAATGCCAGCAGTCATTACCCGAATACTGTGCCGTGAGTGTCCTGCGTATTGATGCTGCCGGCTACCAAACAAAAATCATTGAATATTGTGATACGGAAGGCATCGAGTATGCCATCGCGGCAAAAGCGGTTAGAACGGGACGTCAACTCTTGGTCAAAATGCGGGAAAACCACCGAAAATTCCTAGAACATAGTGCGGCTGGCACTGAATATGTTTGAAGCACCGCCCATTTAACCCGATATAGAACAAGCGTAACGGCTTCTGCAGGATAGGTGCGTCCAAAATAACTAATTTAGCACTGACAATCCGCCGAGCAACAGTTTTTGAGTAAGACTCTCGGCAATATCTGCTGTAATTGCCAGCCATAAGACTTGAAAGAGGGATTCATAGGCTCTTGAAGCACTAGTGCCACTCTATCTGGGGATTTGGGAATTACCACTATGGCTAAACGGCTCTATGCCGTATATAATCACAATCACAGTCTATCTATTTAATTCATAAGGGGTATGTCATGGTGCGTAATAAGGTGCAATTCCAGAAAGGGGTTAGTTTGAACGATTTTATCAAACAGTACGGTACCGAAAACCAATGCTTCGATGCGCTTTATGCTTGGCGGTGGCCCAAAGGGTTCCAGTGTCCGGCCTGTGGTCACGACAAGTGCTGCCAGTTAACCAATCGCAAACTTCAGCAGTGCAATCGCTGCAATCGCCAGACGTCACTGACGGCTGGAACCCTCTTTGAATCCACCAAACTACCGCTCACGCTATGGTTCCAGGGTATCTATCTGATTACACAGGACAAGAAAGGCATCTCGGCCATAAAACTGCATCGTCACCTGGGTATTTCTTACAATGCCGCATGGCGGATGAAGCACAAGCTTATGCAGGTGATGATGGAGCGGGATCACAATAACAAACTATCCGGGTTGATTGAATTGGATGATGCCTATCTCGGCGGCGAGCGTACTGGGTGCAAGCCGGGACGCGGTGCTGCAGGTAAGACACCTTTTGTAGCGGCGGTAGAGACCACGGACGATCATTGCCCAGTTCGGGTTAAGTTGTCGGTCGTAAAGGGTTTCCTCACCGAAGCGATTAAGTCATGGAGTCAGCAACATCTGACCGAGGGCAGTACCGTTATCTCCGATGGTTTGGCGTGCTTTAATGCCGTTGTCGAGGCCGGTTGCTTGCATGACAAGATTGTGTGCGGCGGCGGGAGAGCGTCTGTCGAAAAACCCGAGTTCTATTGGGTCAATACGATTCTGGGTAACTTAAAGAGTTCATTACGCAGTACCTATCATGCTATTCGACCTAAATATGCTCAGCGATACTTGGCAGAATTTCAGTATCGTTTCAATCGTCGTTTTGATTTGAGCGGACTCATTCCCAGACTTGCTTGTGTGGCACTCAGAACGCCACCGATGCCAGAAAACTTGCTGAAGATAGGCTTAGGTTAAATGGTAATTAGGTATACCTTTGATCCGTGCGATCACAGACCCCAAGTAATATGGCAGCCTCGCTTATGCTCAATCGGCTACGTTGGTAACCCTCATACGCTTCTTCAAATCTCATCTGTTTTAGTCTCTCTCGAAATCCTGCCTGATTCATATACACCCCAAATGGGCGTAGCATAAACCGGACAGGTTACATACTAATAGGGCAGTTAATTTACTCGTAACAATTAAAAGCGTACTCAATTGCTCATCTATAAGTCTCGCTGTATAATGGACTACCAAGCCGCACAATCAGCTATTTTTCTTTGAATAATGAATAGACCAAATGCTTAAATCAAAATGCTTTCTTCAGGCGATAGATATTGGTAAATGAATATTTTTCTGCTTTCATTTGGTGTCTCGACCTATGTCTATCTGTTGAACATTTTCTTTCACCCTGATATTCAGATAGCCGCATATTATGGTGCGTGGATTTTTCCAATTTTTTTTATATTGTTAGCATTACTAACCTTAATGGGGAAATTTGTATTTAGATTAGCGGTTGTCTTATTGCTTCTTATGACATCAGCTACTTTGTATTTTGGCTATTTTTACGGCATTCCCATTAGTGAAAATATTGTTTTTAGTGCCTTTGAAACAGATTTTGGGTTAATCAGTGAACTGTTATCGGTCAATCTGTTTTTGTGGATATTGGTGACTACAATTATCCCAAGCATCATTATTTATCAAACAAAATTGTCTGAGGTTGGCGTTGTTATTTTTGTTAAACATTTTGTCATCTCGATAACAGGAGGTTTGATTTTAACGACTGTTTTAAGTCAAGCCGTAGGTATAAGCCTGAACTCTAAAGGATCAATTAGAGACCCTGCCATTCCGCTGTCGTTACAGCACTTTTCGCCAGTGGATACTTTATTTTTTCTTGTCAGGGGTTATAAGTCGCATAATGCTTATATTAAATCCACTCTTAATGTCGACAATATGTCTGAAAAATATAATTTTTCACTAAACAACGATATGAAAGACCTGAATGTCGTTTTTATTCTGGGAGAAACTGCTATGGGTAGTCATTGGGGGATGAATGGTTATTCAAGGAATACAACGCCTCGTTTATCATCCATAGACAATGTTATAAACTTTAAGAATGCACGTTCGTGCGATACAATTACCGCACGGTCGTTACCTTGTATCTTTTCGAGAATGACAAGCGATAACCACTCTAGCAATCTGAAAGAATCCTCATTTGTCAGTATAATGAAAAATCTAGGGTTTAGCGTGAATATTTTTTCTTTACAGAGTTATCATAGTTTCTATAAATATCTAAATTACGATAACTTAGTTGCTAAATACTCCGTCATCAACAGGTCAAAACAAAGTTTCGCTCAAGATGCCATTCTTTTGCCTTATGTGGACGATATAAAAAACAAGCGCGGGAAAAACTTAATTAGTCAGCCCTTAAAAACCGACTTAACAAGTAAAAATATATTTCAAGCTGCCGCTCAGCGAACGTGAATCAACCTTGAATCAAATGGACCAAGGGATTTTTACCAAAAATATGGACAAAACGCGCTTTTTTAAGCCATAAATAGCAGACGTGACAAAAAACCAGCCACTTTCTCAAATTCCAGGCACAAGCAGCCATTAAAGCATTGATTTCATCGCCAACTTGTCCTTTAAGCCTGTTTCTGGATAACCTAAAATCGGATTTCAAATGCCCAATAATGGGTTCTATGGCAGCCCGTCGCTTACACAATTTGCGTTTTTTATCTCTTTGATAACGATTGTCTTTTTTCAGAGCTTTGCTGGGCAAGATAATGGCAGTATCGCCCACTTGTTTAACCCCACAATAGCCTCTGTCGCAGACCGCTTGTTTGATGGGTTTTGTTCTGTTGCTATTGGCTTGTTTTATCGCATCGGGTAGGGTTTTTGCATCATGCTGGTTTTTCTTATGGCTGACAACGCCGACAATGATGTTACTGTCTTTGGCCGAGACGATGGATACTTTGTTGCCGTATTCATAGCGTTTGTGGTCTTTGCCTTTGCCAATCGCATAAGCATGGGGCTCGTGCAGGGAATAAATTTTATTTTTGTCTTTGGGTTGTTGTGCCAACACCCGTTGATAGAGCAAGAAGTCTGGTTGATAGGTTTCAAGCAGTCCGTGTTGGGGTAGTTTTCTTTGTAGTTCTCGGATTAGAATATGGGCAATCGTTCGCAATCGTTTCAATGCCTTTTTAGCGGATGCGCGCTTTTTAACATGGCGGAAGTGGCGAATGCGTAAGCGGCAGTTTTTAACTTCTTTTACGAAGGTTCTGCGTTGTTTGATGCCATGTTTTTTCGCCAATTTGTTGAGACGGTTGATAATTTTGATGGCTAGTTTAGAATCAGTCGGATAGGTGATGTTTTTTTCCTGTACGGTGGTGTCAATCAAAACAGTGTTTTCATTGGCTTTTTTGCCGTGCAACATCACACTCATCTTAAAAATGAGTTCAAAACCGGCGACACCGATTCTGTTTCTAAAATGCACCAGTTCGGTTGCATTGCAAGGACCGTTTGGGGTGTAGGTTGGATAGCCGCAGAAGTATTGATAATACGGATTACGCTTGAACTGTAAGACCACATTCTCATCGGACAGGTTTTCCAGTTGTTTGAGTATCAGCAACCCGACCATTAAGCGTATTGGTTTTGAGGGTCTGCCGTTATCGTGGCAATAGTGTTTGCTAAATGCATCCTCGAAGACCTTCCAGTCGATGACGTTGGCTAATTGGATTAAAGGGTCTCGTGGGTCTAATTGAGAGAACAATTCGGTGTGAAACAGATTTTGTTGCCCTGTGTTTGGGGTAGATGGAGTCAGCATAATTTTTTAACTAAAACGACCAGAAAACAACGGTTATTCTAACATAAAGCGGTTGATTTGGTTAATGGTTTTGTTTGTTTTATTGATATAAATCAAACTGTTTAGATGTTTTTAAGGGCTGACTAATTATATTGCATACATTGGGTTCGCATTATTCATACAAAGACCGGTTTAAACCCGAATATGCAGAATACACGCCTTATTGTAAATCATCAGAACTAATCGATTGCACGAATCAGGAAATTGTAAATGCCTATGATAATACTATATTAGCGACTGATCGATTCCTAACGGATGTTATTGAAAAGTTTACAAACACCAAGACAATTTTGTTTTATGCGTCAGATCATGGGGAGTCATTGGGTGAAAATGGCATTTATTTGCATGGTTTAGATATGAGTTCTGCACCTAAAAACCAATTTGATATTCCCATGTTTATATGGATGTCCGATGTATTGGTTAATACACGTTTTGGTTTGAATATGAAAAAGACGCTACAAGCAATAAAAGGACGATCAATTTCCCATGATAATATCTTTCATTCGGTATTAGGATGCTCTGGCATTGTTTCGCATGCAATCGATGAGCAACTAAACCTATGCAATCAATTTTAATGCTGTCAACCCAAAGCAGATTCCCCAATCCGCAGACAGAAATCCCTAAAACGTAAGGAGCCTTGGCGGTATAATGGTTAGCAACAAAACCTTGCATCACCCAATGGGTGTACCACTCAAGGCTTATGATTATGCTACCATACGGCGGATTCAACTCATAAGTGCAACACTAGGGTTTATATTATGGTCTATTCCCAGTGCGTGAGAAAAGACTCCCAATGGGTTTTATACCCCAAGCATTTTCTAGGTCGATTATTCATTAAATCAGTGGTATTGAACATCTCTTTTTCGGTTACTTGATGCAAAGACATTTGTTTTGGAAAGAATTGCCTTAATAAGCCATTGTGCCGATGATTATTTGGCATTCAAGCCACGTTCCCATGTAATGATAGGGTTTTAGCGAAGTAGGCTTCACATCCGAGCTGTTTAGCAAGTTCGCTGTGCCCACTAAATTCTCTGCCGTTATCAAAGGTCAAGGTCATCACAAATTGTTTAATCCTCTCTAACAACATGAGTATCGCCGCATTGGTTTCTTGTGCCGTTTTGTGCTTCATCGTCAGGGCGAGATAGAATCTGCTTTTACGCTCCGCCAAGGTGGCAAATACGCCTTTATGACCGTTGCCTCCTGTGTTGCGTTTAATCTCACGGCTGATGGTTGACTTATTTCTGTTCCTTGTGCCCTGTGGGTAATCGTTCTGGCTGTTTCTGTTAGCGTATCATTTTGTCTATTCATCGCGTTGATATGGTATCTTTCATGTTCAGTCAAATGGGTATAGATTTTCATGTTTCACGCCTCTTTTCTTGTCAGTTAAGAGGATATGAATATACCCTTTGACTGACCTTTATGGAGTGTTGCACTTATTATGTGAATTCAAGATGAATAAAACGATACACATTAGCATTTCAAAGCACCCAAACAGCATATATCTTATACAAACACCCCGACCATGACAAAAACCATGCCAACACGAAAAATCCTCGTTACCAGTGCCCTGCCCTATGCCAACGGTCAAATCCACTTAGGGCATTTGCTGGAATATATTCAAACGGATATTTGGGTTCGCTTCCAAAGATTGCGTGGGCACGAATGCTATTTGGTGTGTGCCGATGATGCCCATGGAACGCCGATCATGCTGAAAGCGGAGCAGGAAGGCATCACCCCACAACAACTGATTGACCGAGTCAGCATAGATCATAAACGTGACTTCGCTGGATTCCTGATTGCTTTTGATAACTATCACAGCACCCACTCGCCCGAGAACAAATACTATTCGGAGCTGTTTTATCAGCGTCTCAAGGACAAGGGTCATATCAACAGACGCACGATAAAACAACTTTTCGATCCGGTGAGACAGATGTTCCTGCCCGACCGCTTTGTCAAAGGACGTTGCCCGAAATGCGCCGCTGATGATCAATATGGCGATAACTGCGAAGCGTGTGGTAGCACCTATTCGCCCACCGACCTGATTGAACCCAAGTCGGCACTCTCAGGTGCACGACCGGAAGAGCGCGAATCGGAACAGTTATTTTTCAAACTCGGTGATTTTAAGGATTTTCTGAACGCATGGCTCAATCAAGGACATACCCAAAAAGAAATCGCCAACAAACAGCGGGAATTACTCGACGAGGATTTGTTTGAATGGGATATTTCGCGCAATGCGCCCTATTGGGGGTTTGAAATTCCGGGCGAGCAGGACAAATACTTCTATGTGTGGATGGATGCACCAATCGGTTATCTAGCGAGCTTCAAGAATTTATGCGAGCGCGAAAAGTTGGATTTTGATGAATACTTTAACATACACAGCGAATGTGAGCTATATCACTTCATCGGCAAGGACATTGCCCGCTTCCATACTTTGTTTTGGCCAGCGCAGCTGCATGGTGCCGATTTTCGCACTCCAGACGGGGTCTGGGCGCATGGGTTTTTAACCGTCAACGGTCAGAAAATGTCCAAATCCAGAGGCACTTTCATTATGGCAAACACCTATTTGCAACACCTCAACCCCGAATATTTGCGCTATTACTTTGCTGGCAAGCTAGATGATTCCATCACCGACATCGACCTGAACCTAAATGACTTCCAAACTCGAGTCAATTCCGACTTGGTTGGCAAACTGGTGAATATTGCCAGTCGTTGTGCGGGCTTTATTTCCAAAAACTTCGCCAGCACATTGAGCGACTCCCTGCCCGACCAAGCGATGTTTGATGAGTTTGTCGCCGCCGGAGACGGTATTGCCGATGCGTTTGAGGCTCGTCAATATAGCCGATCAATACGCAAGATTATGAATTTAGCCGATAAGGCGAACCAATATATCGACCAGCAAAAGCCTTGGATTCTGCTCAAGAATGACGCAACCCGACCACAGGTACAAGCAATTTGTACGCAAGGATTGAACCTGTTTCGGTTATTGATGATTTATTTGAAGCCAGTCTTGCCGCATACCGCAGAAAATACCGAACAATTTTTAAGCATTGCGCCACTGACTTGGGCAGATAGCCGAACCCCGTTGCTGTCTCACAAAATCAATCGCTTCAAACCGCTATTAACCCGCATCGAAAACGCCCCAATCCAAAAGATAATCGATGCCAGCAAAGCAGACCAAGAACCGCACAACACCAATAAAGTGACCACCATGCTAACCGACCAACCTATTGCCGAACAAATCACCATCGCGGATTTTGCCAAACTGGATTTACGCATTGCCAAAATTGTGCAAGCACAAAAAGTAGATGGTGCCGATAAATTATTGCAACTCACCCTCGACCTTGGTGGCGAAACCCGCAATGTCTTCGCTGGCATTAAATCGGCTTATACCCCCGAACAATTAAACGGCAGACTGACGGTGATGATTGCCAATCTCGCCCCACGAAAAATGAAGTTTGGCGTGTCCGAAGGAATGGTGCTATGTGCCGGCACTGGCGACAAAGACTTGTATCTGCTGAACCCCGATGCGGGTGCCGTCCCCGGAATGCGGATAACCTAAAACAGGAATAACCAAGGAATGCCGTTACTCCGCACGAAAGCAGAAAAGACGACAGGCTAGATTCCTACTTTTGTGCGGAAAGACGAATGAGACTTTAGTCCCGTGGGTACGGCTAAAGAAACCGTACAAAAACTCAATATTTGTCATTCCTACCCCCTCTTATCAGGGGGGGGGATTATTGAGCAAGCCCCCCCCCCTGACAAGAGGGGTTTAGGGGGGTGGGGGGCTAGGAATGACAAAATATTGATTTTTACGCGACCCCCAAAGTCCCACCTCTGAACATTTTTTGAATGATACCCACAGGGCACAAGCACAAAGCTTTCTCGGCTATTGTAACTTATCCGCTATTATTTTCCCCGTATTAGAGATTGCTCTAGCAATATCATGATTTTGTTCGATAGTTGGGTTCATCTCCTGATATGTTTCGCCAGTTAGGTTCCTTAAAATTAACCATAACTCTTCCAATGTTTGAAAAATAAACATCCCTTTTACATTAAAATATTCTCCAATATTTGATGCTCCCCAATAAATTGGTATTGTCTTGCACACAAAACAATCGACTAATTTCTCTGTAAAATAATCGTTCTCCTGACAATTTTCAATCACAATAGAAAACTGATAAGACAATAAACCCTCTTTTTTATGTTCAAAAGGCTGATAGCCTCGGCCCATAATATCAACCCGAATGTTAATATCGGTGTTGCTCATCTCCCGAATAATTTGATGTCTTAATTGATGCCCCGTCCATTGGTTTTTGTTGGAGGCAATCAATGACACTCGGTTGACTTTGTTTGAAAAATCACAATCAGACAATTCTGGAATCCGGCACCCGACAATCGGTAAAATAATAACATTGTCATACCTGTTCGTTAGGTCTTTGTAGCGAACAAAGATATTTTGATATTTAATTCGTAACAACCAAAGCATTGCATAGTAGCGATGATGTATCACCTTTGGTTTGCTCAAACTGCATCACGGATTAGGCAAGGCAGATACATGGGGTTAGCCAGAAACAAAACCCGTGTACATCTGATTGCCATGAGCCATAACCTTAAAACAGGGATGAACATTTTCAAAGAACTGCAACGTTTAAAGGAGAGTTGTGCCTAAATGGGCAATAAAACAGATTAAACCCACTAAAAGCGGTTAAAAGTACCGAAATAGAGGATTTTTTGATGTCGTATTGATGATTGAGAGAACATGGGCGAAAAAATGAGGCAAATTTATAAAAAACCACGTTGCTTGTGAAAAGTTAGCGAACCTGATGGTCGCTATAACAGCAATTTCAGTGGAGACTGGTCTTTTGTTCACGGACATAATTTGCCCGCCAACCGCAGGATGTTTTGGTTGAAAACTGGCTCAAAGAAGCACTCTGCCGCCTTAATCCTGATATTGCTAAAGACTATGGAAAAGCCGATGAGGTGATTTATAGGCTGTGCGGCGTGTTGCTGGAAGCAGTCCATAGCGGTCTTGTGTGTGCTAATGAGATGTTTACCGAGTGGTTGCGCGGTGAAAAATCCATGCCACTGGGCGAATATGGCAAGCATATCACCATCAATCTGATTGATTATAACGACCATTCTAAAAACCATTATGTAGTCTCACAACAAGTGCTGCCCATAGGCACAAAAAAGATTTTTTTGACTTGGTGTTTTGTAAATGGTATGCCGCTGGTGGTTGGGGAAGTCAAAACGTCGGTTCGTATAGCGATTAGTTGGCAAGATGGTGCCTCTGATTTCATAGGCGGCGATAAGCATTACTGGGGCAAGCAGTGCAGTTTTTTTTATGCCTAATCTCTTGTCTTCGCAACAGAAGGAAAGACTTTTGCTTATGGTGCCGTTAATGCCGAGTTTAAGCACTGGACACCTTGGCATAAAACCACAGACGGCGATGCAGTCCCGCAAAATATGAATACGGTACTGGCAAGTGCCGAGCGGCTGTTAGAACCACAAACCCTGCTGGAATTACTGCAATCCTTTGCATTGTATTCGGTGACCAAGTTACCAAACGCTGATGTTATCAAACGCATTAAGCTACTGCCTCGCTACCCGCAATATGAAGCGGTCAAGCAGATTGTCGAGTGCGTGAAAAACGGTCAAATCCGTAAAGGTTTGATTTGGCACTTCCAAGGCTTTGGCAAATCATTATTGATGCTCTATGTCGCCAAAATGCTCAAAGCCGACCCTGACCTGAAAAATCCAACTGTGGTGGTTGTCCTTGACCGAGTCGATCTGGACAGCCAAATCAACACCACCTTTGATAATGCGGATGTCAAAAATGTCACACCGGTTAAGTCTTGCAAACAGCTTTCACAAGAGTTGGAACATGACAGCCGCAATATCCTTGTGACCACTGTCTTTAAGTTTGATGACGTGGAAGTGGATGAAAACAACAAGAATGGCTTGAACCCGCGTAAGAATATCATTGTGTTGGTTGATGAAGTGCACCGCACGCAAGAAGGTATAGCTGGGCGAGAAGATGCGCTGGGCGTTACCCAATGCCTATTTCTTTGGTCTGACGGGTACGCCGATTTCCAGTATTGAGCGCAATACCTTCCGCCTCTTTGGTGCTAACCAAGACCAAGGGCGGTATATGAACCGTTATTCATACAAGCAATCCATTCGTGATGAAGCCACGCTGCCAGTCAAATTTGACCCACGTCTGGCTGAATTGCGTGTTGATCAGGACGCTATCGACAAGGAGTTCGATGCGCTGGCAGAAGCTAACAACCTAAACGAAGAGGAAAAAACACAGCTTTCGAAAAAGGCTGGAAAACTGGTGCACCTACTTAAGCCTCCCAAACGCATGAAAGCCATTGCCAATGATATTCAGTATCATTTTACCAGCCATGTTGCACCCAAAGGGCTAAAGGCTATAGTCGTTGTTTACGACCGCGAAGCCTGTGTTTCGATGTATGACTTGCTGACCAAGCACTTGGGTGAAGGCACCTGCGAAGTCGTTATGAATATCTCCGAAGGGGCGATTGATGATGGGACGGATGAAAATGGTAATCCAAAGAAAAAAGCAACGGATTGGATTAAATGGAAAAAACTTGGTTTGCCGCTTGATAAAGAAGCGTTCCGAATATGGCAAAGATCCTCTCAAAATATTGATTGTAACAGCCAAACTTTTGACAGGTTTTGATGCACCGATTTGCTATTGTATGTATCTCGATAAGCCGCTCCGACATCACACATTGTTGTAGGCAATGTGCCGCACTAACCGTCTCTACGATGACACCAAGCAACATGGTCTTATCATCGATTACCATGGTGTTTTTGAAAATCTTGCTAAAGCACTGGCGTATGACCCAAAAAAAATTGAAGGTGTCGTCGACCAGATTGACAAATACAAGGATGCGGTTCTTGTAGCACTTAAAAAATGTCTCGCTTGCTTCGAAGGCGTTGACCGCACTGTTGAAGGCTACGAAGGATTGATTGCAGCGCAGGAATGCATTGCTTCCAATGAGTTGCGCGACCAATTTGCCGCACAATTTAATGTGCTGAAAAAACTGTGGGAGGCTTTGACGCCTGATCCTTTCCTGCAGCCGTTTCAGAAAGATTACCGCTGGTTAGCACAGGTCTATGACTCAGTGCGTCCGGTTGGCGGTTTAGGCTCTCTCATTTGGCAGTCGCTTGGACCAGAAACCATTCGCCTTATCCATCAGCATACGGATATAGACCAAATTCGTGATGATCTAGATGAATTGGTGATGGATGAACACGCTATCTTTACCCCTTAAATGAGAACGAAAAGAAGAGAAGGGCTAAAACGATTGAAATTAGCCTTATTGCCAAGATTCGGAAAAAATCCAGTGATCCTCGTTATATTGAGCTTGGCGAACGTTTGGAAAAATTGCGAGAAAAGTATGAGTCTGGCGTTATAAGCTCTATTAACTGGCTTAAAGAACTTCTCGATGCCGCCCGTGAGACCGTTCATTTGGACAATGGCGCTAACCGCGATGATAAAATTGTTGGGGACAATTAAGACGGACCTATCCGAGTTGTTCAAAGAAGTCAGAAACGATCAAACTCCCGAAATCATTTCGCGTATCGTTGACGACATTGATAAAATTGTTAAAGCAACGTGCTTCCATAGATTGGCAAAATACCACTGCAGGTGAGCGTGAAATGAAGCAGGTTATCAGAAAAACTTTGCTCAAATATCAACTGCACAAAGATGCGGAGCTTTTTGAAAAAGCGTATGCCTATATTAGCGAGCATTATTGACAGGCATACAAGCTGACTTCCGCCTATAGCCGTTTAATTGTCAGCCTAAAAACCCATCTAAACAATCAAACATCTATTGCAAATGACCGATTGAGCAAACAGCTCATCAAGAAAATCGGTAAAAGCCAGAATCCCAAGAGCTTGTCGGTTAATTCAAAATCAGTCTCATTTTAAAAAAATAATATTTTAATAACAAGGACTTAAGTATTCAAAACAAGTTAAAAAACCCATTTTCCGACAAGCCCAGTGTACAATGTTGCTGATTCATGGGATAAATATGGCATCTTTCGTGTTTAGTCAAATGAGATATCTCGTTATGTTTTACTCCTTTTTTCTGTGCAGTTAAAAGAGTACGAGAGTATCCTTTGGCTAGCTTAGGCGTGTTGCACTTATTATGTGAATTCAAGACTTTTAACTTTCAACAACACAATAATTGGACTTAGTGCCATTGTTTGAGTATGATTAAACTCTAGTTAGAGTGGGTGGTTTTCATCGATGCTACTCAACAAAAATGTACCATAAAAATTATGTGGGTGCTTTACACGAACCGAAATTTTGTTTGCTAGCTCAGGAAAAAGCGTACACAATGAGGGAGTTTATACTTAAATGACCAATTGAGACCGCTTTTGATGCCGAACAAAAGAACTATCGTGCAAAGCTCTCCATAGTATTGTATTACCGAAACAGAATGAATTATTCAAAACAAGAACAATATATTGACCCAGATGGCTACAGAAAGAATGTAGGGCTTATCGTTTGTAACAATCGGCGACAAGTTTTGTGGGCAAGGAGTGTCCGACATAAAGGTTGGCAATTTCCGCAGGGCGGTGTTGATCGTAAGGAGTCAGCATTGGAAGCGGCATATCGAGAGCTACATGAAGAGGTTGGTCTGACAGATGAAAACGTAAAACTATTAGGCAGTACAAAAAACTGGCTATACTATGATGTGCCCTCTTCGATAAAACGGCGGAGTCGTAGGAATAACCAGTATTTTCGTGGTCAGAAACAACGCTGGTTTTTATTTCATCTGCTGGCTGGTGAATCATGCATTAAATTAGACACGACAACAACTCCCGAATTTGGACAATGGCAGTGGATCGATTATTGGTTACCACTGCAGAAAGTCGTGACATTTAAGCGTGATGTTTACCAAAAATCACTTAAAGAATTAGAGCCCTTGTTGACCAGTATTGGTGTCGATTAACCACTCTGTCCATGTCTAATCTGCTCATGCTTCGGCTACGGTTCCAGCTATGGTCAGTGCATCAAGCAATATAGAACCTGTTCTAATGTTGCCGCGTTCATCAACATCGTTTCCAACCGCCGCAAACTTCTGAAACATATCCTTTAGGTTGCCAGCAATAGCGAATTCTTGAACCGGGTACTGGATTTCGCCATGTTCAACCCAAAACCCAAACGCACCTCTGGAATAATCACCCGTGACGGTATTCACACCAAAACCGATCAATTCGCTGATGACCAAGCCTTTATCCATCTGTTGTATCATCTCATCAAGCCCCGCATCGATGGTGCTGTCAATCGTCAGGTTATGCACCCCGCCAGCATTCCCTGTCGTCTGCAAACCAAGCTTCCGTGCGGCATAACAACTCAATACATAACTCTCCAGAACGCCATCGCGGATGATTTTATTTGCTCGTGTGGCAACCCCTTCATTATCGAATGATGCGCTTCCTGTCGCCCTTGACAGCAAGGGCTGTTCATAAATTTGTACTATTTTGGGGAAAATTTGTTTGCCTTTATGGTCCAACAGAAAACTCGCTTTTCGATACAAACTAGAACCGCTAATTGCCGCAATCAAATGCGAGATGAGACTCGTGGCAACTGCAGGCTCAAAGATGACTGGATATTCACCTGTTTGAATTCTTTTAGCATCCAATCTACGAAGCGTTCTGTTTGCCGCCTCCTGACCGACCTTGTCGGCAGGCATCAAATCCGCCGCACAACATTTGCTGTCATACCAATAATCCCGCTGCATATCACCACCTTGTCCAGCGATGACGGCACAACTGGTACTATGCTGACTGCCTCTGGAAAAGCCGCGAAAGCCATTGGAATTGACATACAAGCTAATGCCATTATGACTGGACAATGTCGCACCTTCGGTATTTGAAATTCGACAATCGCTGTTAAGCGCGGTGGCTTCACATGTGGCGGCAATGTCAATGGCTTGTTCCATTTTAATCTGCCACGGATGGTGGCGATCAAGGTCGGGAAACTCGGTCGCCAACAACGCTACTTCTGCCAAGCCGTTAAAGGTGTCTTGTTCGGTGTGTTTTGCGATGTTGCAGGCACAGGCTATACTCGATTTAATGGCCCGCGGGGCAAAATCGGTCGTCGATGCGCTGCCACGCTGGTGTCCAAAATAAACGCTTACTTGTAAACCCTTATCTCGATTATATTCGACTGTTTCCACATTACCCTGACGCACGGTGACAGACCTTCCCTGCCCCTGATCGATGGATAATTCCACCATACTTGCGCCCTGCTTTTTTGCTTCATGCAATGCAATGTCGGCAACATTGAGTAATTTCTGCTCCAGTTCCGACTGTGGCTCGGGATTCCACTGATGGGCTAATTCGGACATTGGTTTTGCCATCAAACCGATGCTCCGCCGACGGTGAGACCATCGATTCGCATGGTTGGCTGACCCACGCCCACTGGTACACTCTGCCCATCCTTGCCACACATGCCGACACCCGAATCCAATGCCAAATCATTACCAAGCATCGAAACACGGGTAAGCACTTCCGGACCATTACCAATCAAGGTTGCCCCTTTAACTGGATAGGTTTTTTTGCCGTTTTCAATCCGATATGCCTCAGCGGTACTAAAAACAAATTTGCCCGATGTAATATCAACCTGCCCACCACTAAAATTAACCGCATACAAGCCGTTATCCACCGAACTGATAATTTCTTCAGGGTCATGTTCGCCAGCATACATATAGGTATTAGTCATTCTGGGCATCGGTAAATGGGCATAAGACTCGCGTCGTCCATTACCTGTCGGTGGCATATTCATCAGCCGTGCATTCAGTTGATCCTGCATATAACCTTTCAAAATCCCGTTTTCGATAAGTACCGTATTTTGACTGGGCGTTCCTTCATCATCAATGGACAGCGATCCACGCCGATTTTCAATCGTGCCATCATCGACAACAGTACACAACGTCGATGCCACTTTTTCTCCTATTCTGCCGCTAAATGCAGATGTTTCCTTGCGATTAAAATCACCTTCCAAGCCATGCCCAATAGCCTCGTGTAATAAAATTCCCGGCCATCCGGGACCGAGTACCACAGTCATTTCTCCTGCGGGCGCTTCTCTTGAATCGAGATTGACTAAGGCTTGTCGAACCGCGCCTTCAGCATATTCGTGCGCACGATTGTTATCCGTGAAATACTGATAGGTATAACGTCCGCCACCGCCATAGGAGCCTTGCTCCCGTCGCCCGTTCTGCTCGGCAATGACACTGACATTGAGGCGCACCAACGGGCGAATATCGGCAGCTAGTTGACCATCGGAACGTGCTACCAGAATCACATCTTGAACACCAGAAAGGCTGACCGTAACCTGAGAAATACGCGAATCCATCGCTCTAGCAACATGTTCAACGTCCTTGATTAATGCGACTTTGGCATCGTCCGGCATTGAACCGAGCGGGTCATGTGCTTGGTATCGTCTTTGAATGGGTCGCTGATTTTGAATCTGAATTGAATGGCGGGTCGTACCACTACGTGCAATCGTTTTTGCCGCTTCTGCCGCATCCGTCAATGCGCTGAACGCAATTTCATCCGAATAGGCAAAACCGGTTTTGTCGCCACTGACTGCACGAATGCCGACCCCTTGGTCAATGCCGTAGCTACCCGATTTGACCGTCCCTTCATCCATCACCCACGACTCATGACGTGAATATTGAAAATACAAATCGGCATAGTCAATCTGTGCTGTCATTATGCGATTAAGAGTTTGGATAATCTCGTTGTTGCCCAGTCCGGTGGGTTCCAATAAAAGCTGGCTTGCTGTTTGAATTTGATTAGACATTATGGAGTCATCACGGGTTAGTTATTCGTTTTGAAAAAGATTTGGTCGACAATGTTGACGACAAGGAATCTGTCGTCGAATGTCGTGTAATTGGCTTAAATCAATGTCGGCAACAATAAGACCACAATCGGATTCCATTTCAGCCAGTATCTCACCCCAAGGATTGATGATCACGGTGTGTCCCCAAGTTTTACGCATACCATAGCCGCCATGCTCCTGCCCTTGTCTGCGTTGATGAATGCCGGTCTGTGCGGCGGCGACTACAAAACAGCCATTCTCAATGGCGCGGGCTTTTAGCAGTGGCAACCAATGACTTCGACCAGTGGTATCGGAAAATGCCGCAGGAACCACTAATATTTGCGCGCCCAAATCGGCTAGTCTGTGATACAACTCTGGAAACCGCAAATCGTAGCAGATGCTGAATCCGATTTTCCCCAGCGGCGAATCAATGACCGTAAATGAATTGCCGGGTTTAGTGTAATCCGATTCGAAATAACGCTCCTTGCTGGACAAGGTGACATCAAATAAAAATATTTTGTCATAGCGAGCAACTCGGTTACCGTTATTGTCATAAGCCAGTGCAGTATTGGTGACTTTATTCGGATGATCCGATTTGAGCGGCAAACTACCGCCGATAATCCACACATCATGGCGTTTCGCTGTTGCCGACAAAAAATCTTGAATCTGTCCATGTCCATCGTCTTCCGCACATTGCAACAACTGCTCACGACTACGTTGCATCAATGCAAAACATTCCGGCAATACAATCAACTCACCACCCTGCTCTCGTGCGTGACCAATATCGTATTCAACCAATGTTAAATTACGCACTATATTATCACTAGAATTGGTTTGAATCGCGACTATTTTGGGCATATTAAACGACAAATATTCATACCTCTGCAGAGTATAGCAAAAGCCAGTTAAAGAAACTGCCGTTTTAAGAAAAACCTCGCTCAGTGAAATGCTTGTCCGTCATGTCCGCTAGATTCCTGCTCTTGAGACTGTGCAAAAAACCATCGATAGGTCGAGTTACTGGCGGAAAACCCTTGCGGGTTTGAGTGTTTTACTAGGTTCCTGTTTTCGCAGAAACGACGAATGTTGGGTTTTTGCACAGTCTCATACACGGACTCCCTGCCTAAATTTTAAAAATCAGAGGATATAGAAATGGTGGTTGCCGATTTTTCCAATCGCTTTGCCATCGGCAATCCAGTATGGTCTGACCGTATCCGCATGGTAATGTGTTGCCAATCCTATCTTGGTTATCCGTGCGCCATCAAAAAATAATACGGCAATCACCATCGCTTGAGACCAAGCCGCAACATCAGTCACCACATGGTGTCTTTTGGCAATATGTGTCCAGCTAAATTGCTTTTTTTGCCAAACCACTTCGCACACCGAATTCGGATAGGATTTGCTATGCACCCGATTCATGGTCACTGCGGCTATGGCAGCCTGACCGCGCGACGATTCCCCGCGACCCTCGTGGTAGATATTTAAGGCGAGACAATCTAATTGATGTGGGCGAGTTAGATTAGAAAAATCAATATCGCGTGTATTATCGACATAGTAGGCATGACTATTTGCACCCAACAATGTATATAACGTGATACCAAATACAACTGCAATCGTTCTTAAATAGGATTTGAAATTCATAATCTAGAAAAATATTTACCATAAGTTTTGCAGAACTTTACAGAAATTTACCATTTATTACAAGCTATATTTCACTAAAATCGCTACATATTGTTATTTGTTTTCTAAATAGACACTACATAACGTAATACACTTAGCCGATTTATGCTGGAATAATCAATATACTTAATTGTTAATTAGAGCTTTTGCACGAGCAGGAATTTGTTTGCTGGTACAGGAAAAAGCGTGCGGAATGGGCGAGTTATACTTATAATTGATCGATTAAGATCACTTTTGACACCGCTAGAGGACAAAAGAACTATCGTACAAAGCTCTCAATTAAGAAATATTCTCAATATTTTGGGCACAATGACATTGTACGAACACAAAAAGTGCGAAAAAAGTGGTTTTGTAGCGGATTTTAAGGCATGGTCGACAGCTAAAATTCGCGGGTCGATTGAAATGCCACATCCGGCCAGCGTTCTATTGCCAACTGTAAATTAGCGCGATTGGGTGCAATATAAGTAAGCGCATTGAGCCCATCAAGCGACAGATTTTGTTCATTTCTGCGACGAAATTGAGCTTCGTCATGCGGGTTTTTGAAATATATCCATCGTGCGGTGCTCACGGGTACTGCTTCAAAAGTACAATCCACACTGTATTCGGTTTTGAGTCGATGGGCGACAACATCGAATTGCAAGATACCGACCGCACCGAGAATGACATCGTTGCTGGTCAGTGGGCGAAATATCTGGGTTGCCCCTTCCTCACTAAGCTGTGTGAGTCCTTTTTGCAGTGCTTTAGCGCGTAACGGATCTGCCAGCCGCACGCGCCGAAATAGTTCTGGTGCGAAATTGGGAATACCGCTAAATTTAAGCTCCTCGCCTGCGGTAAAGGTATCACCGATTTGAATAGTACCGTGATTATGCAGCCCTAGAATATCCCCTGCAAACGCATATTCGGCATGATCTCGCTTAGCCGCCATAAAGGTATGGGCATTGTGTATCGTCATGTTTTTACCAGCCCGAACATGACGTACTTTCATGCCTTTATCAAAGCGTCCTGAAGTAATCCGCAAAAATGCGACGCGGTCGTGGTGAAAGGGATCCATATTCGCCTGAATCTTAAACACAAAACCACTAAATTGGGGTTCGGTTGCCACCACCACCCGCGGTGTTTCGAGAGTTTCAGCTTCTCTTGGTTGGGGTGATGGTGCGAAGTCCACAAAATTATCCATCAACTCATCGGTTCCCTGCCGATTCAGTGCCGAGCCAAAAAATATCGGGCTCAGTCCACCTTGCAAGAAGTCCGCCTTATCAAAGTCATGGCTTGCACCTTGTAGCAGTTCTACTTCAGCGCGTAATTCCGTTGCTAAATGTTCAATTTTTTCATCTAATTCTGGATTGTCCAAGCCAACAATAAACACATCATCGACACAACCTCCCCGTCCGGCAAATAGGTGAATAGTGTCATCATAGAGGCGATAAACGCCAACAAATGTTTTGCCGATGCCGATTGGCCACGTCATCGGCGTGCATTTAATTTTTAGTATCTGCTCAACTTCATCCATAATGTCAATCGGGTCGCGTCCTTCGCGGTCCATTTTATTGACAAAGGTGAGAATAGGGGTGTCTCTGAGTCGGCATATATCCATCAATTTCACGGTTCTTTCTTCCACCCCTTTGGCAATATCAATCACCATCAGCGCAGAATCCACCGCGGTTAATGTGCGGTAGGTGTCCTCAGAAAAATCCGCATGTCCCGGCGTGTCCAGCAAATTAACAATACGTCCTTTGTACTGGAATTGCATCACCGAAGAGGTGACCGATATGCCTCGTTGTTTTTCCAGCTCCATCCAATCCGATGTGGCGTAGCGACTACTTTTGCGCGATTTCACCGTACCCGCAAGCTGTATCGCACCACCATATTGCAATAACCGTTCGGTCAAAGTGGTTTTTCCAGCATCTGGATGTGAGATGATGGCAAAGGTACGCCGCCGTTGGATTTCATCAGTGAGTTTGTTCATGGAAACTATCGAGGTTATTGACAGACTGGTTTTAGCCCTTGCCAAACAATCAATGTAAGCGAAATAATTTGCCGCGTGATTATACGGTATTACTTGTTTCAATGTAGAATCCAATCCTTTCGACTTCGCATATAATATCCCATGTCATTACTCAGCATTTCAGATTTGTCCATCTCTTTTGGTGATAACAAGCTACTCGATCAGGCTGGCTTGACGCTGCATCAGGGTCAAAGAATCGGGCTGATTGGCAGAAATGGTGAAGGAAAATCGACGCTGCTCAATATCCTAAATGCACGAATTTTAGCAGATGAGGGGAATATTCGGCTGCAGCCCGGTGTCACCATAGCGACACTGGAGCAAACGCCTACCCTACTTGCCGATACGACTGTTTTTGAAGTCGTTGCCTCAGGAGTCGGGCAAACGGGAAATTGGTTAGCACAATATTATAAAATTTCCGCGCAAACCGATTTTCAACAGGAACACCTCCGACAGCTTGGCGAATTGCAACACAAATTGGACAGCAACGATGGCTGGAACATTCAGGCACATGTAAATAAAACGCTTAGTCGCTTGCAACTAGATGCCAATAGTATCATTTCCAGCTTGTCTGGTGGCTGGCAACGGCGGGTTACTCTAGCACGAGCGCTGGTTTGTGACCCTCAAATCCTGCTACTCGATGAACCGACCAATCACCTCGATATTGAAGCAATACTCTGGCTGGAAAAACAAATTACCAAATTCAAAGGGGGTGTTTTATTTGTGACCCATGACCGTGAGTTTCTGCAAAATGTCGCGACCGATATTGTCGAATTAGATCGCGGCAAGCTAGTCGAATGGCAGGGTAGCTATACCGATTATTTGTCTCGAAAGGTAGCCTCATTGCAACAAGAAGATAGACAGAACGCTGTTTTTGACAAAAAACTTGCCAAAGAAGAAGCTTGGATTAGACAAGGGATTAAGGCACGGCGGACACGCAACGAAGGTCGGAGCAGAGCCCTTAAAAAAATGCGTCTGGAACGCTCGCAACGGCGTAATCGGAAAGCCAACGTCAATCTCGAAATTGATCGGGGGCGGCAAGGTGGCAAGCTGGTTATCGACGTAAAAAACATTCATTTTCAATATGACGAGAAACTGGTGGTTGAAAATTTCTCGGTGCGTATTATTCGCGGCGACAGGATTGGTTTGATCGGTGCCAATGGTGCAGGAAAAACGACTCTATTGAAATTATTGCTCGGGACAATAACGCCGACAAGTGGTATTGTGACACACGGTGTCGGTATGGAGATTGCTTATTTCGATCAAGCACGCGCCCAGCTAGAGAACGACAAAACAGTTATCGATGTAATCGGGGCGGGACGCGAACAAATTACTATCAACGGCAAGTCACGGCATGTTATCAGCTATCTGTCTGATTTCCTGTTTACGCCAGCACGTTCCCGTTCGCCGATTAAAACCTTATCGGGCGGAGAACGGGCACGGGTTCTGTTAGCAAAATTATTCAGCAAACCAGTCAATATATTGGTCATGGACGAGCCGACCAATGACCTTGATGTTGAAACATTAGAGTTGCTCGAAGAATTACTGTTACGGTTTGATGGCACCTTGTTGCTCGTCTCCCATGACCGCCAATTTATCGATAACGTGGTCACTAGCACCCTATCGTTTGAAGGTGGTGGTCGGATACAGGAATACGTTGGCGGCTATACCGACTGGCTACGGCAGAGTGCCCCAAAACAAACACAAGCGGAGCGTATCTCACCCATCAATCCACCGTCAGAGAACACTAAATCGACAACAAAAACCAATAAACTTGGTTACAACGACCAGCGCGAATTAGCGCGGCTCCCAAAACAAATTGAATCTCTGGAACAACAACAAACCGAGATTAGCACAGTTATCTCAACCCCCGATTTTCATAACCAGTCAAGGGAAATTGTCAACCGCACTCTCGAGCAGATGCAGTCCATCGGCACACAGATTGAGCAATGCTATCAACGATGGGATGAATTAGAATCACCCGTTATCACGCCTCCCGACAAGTGCGGCTAGGAATATTACTAGGCTACGGAAACAGTGCTTCTTGCACGGCATTGATTAGCACGAAAGTGATGAAACAATCTGATGATGATAGTCCTGCTGATTAAATCGGCTGAGTTCCTGTAATCCGGTTGGACTGGTCACGTTTACTTCGATAAGTCGCCCGCCGATAATGTCAATGCCAACAAAAAATACCCCTTGTGCGATTAAATCTGCTTTCATTGCCGAACAAATCGCAATATCACGGTCATCGAGTTCAGTCGGATTTGCCGAAGCACCCGCATCCAAATTATTGAGTTCTACGCCGTCTGCATGTAGCCTGAGTATGCCGCCGAGTGGTTCGCCATTGAGTAGTAAAATTCGTTTATCCCCGGCGGATGCGGCGGATAAATATTCCTGCACGATAACCCAATGACGACCTTGATGGGTTGCTGTGCGAATAACTTGCTCGCACTCGCCGTCCCGATAGAACACAATACCTTTGCCGCCATAGCCATCGATCGGCTTGATGATGATTCGCTCATGTTGCTTTGCCATCGTTTTGATTTCATCAATATCGTTGGTCACGAGGGTTTGCGGGGTCCATTCAGGATAAAATAATGCTGCCAGCTTTTCATTCCAATTCCGAATCGCTGACGGTCGATTGATTACTCGCGTACTCGCGGGTAAATAATCGAGCAATAACGTGGTATAAAAATACCGCCGATCAAACGGCGGGTCGGTTCTGACCCAAACGACATCAATATCTGCCAGATTGATTGTGGTCGATTCGTGTATCGTAAATGGATTATCAACATCATCGTGTACATCCACCCAAGACACCCGCGCATGAAGTTGGTTGTGATTCAACCACAAAGCATGTTGATCCAAATAACACACCTGATGCCCCTGTTCAACACCGGCAAGCATCAAAAAATAGCTCGTGTCCTTCCACGCCTTAACGGTCTGCAGTGGATTCATAATGAAAGCATGCTTCATCGTTTAGTCCGGTTGTTCTGCTTGCGCATATCCCAAAGATTGCAAGGCTTCGGAAATTTCGTCAAGAATCGCTGGGTCGTCGATGGTCGCTGGCATTTTCCAGTCCACATTGTCGGCAATTTTTTTCATCGTAGCGCGTAGGATTTTCCCAGAACGTGTTTTCGGCAATCGCTTGACCACCACGGCGAGTTTGAACGCTACCACCGCACCAATTCGCTCTCTGACCAGTTGAATCGATTCTGCAACGATGAGTTCCGAGTCCCGCTCAACCTTATCATTCAAAACCAAACAACCGAGTGGTAACTCGCCTTTCAAATCATCTGCAACTCCCATGACCGCACATTCTGCCACATCGGGATGGGTTGCCAGCACCTCTTCGATAGCACCCGTAGATAGCCGATGTCCCGCAACATTAATCACATCGTCAGTACGAGACATTACGAAAACATAGCCATCATCATCAATATAGCCCGCATCACCGGTTTCGTAATAGCCCGGAAACGATTTGAGATAGGCATCAAAATAACGCTGTCGCGCATTCCATAAGCCGGAAAATGTGCCCGGCGGCAACGGTAATTCCGCAACCAATGCACCAATATCACCCACCGCGACCGCATTCCCAGCATCGTCCAATGCCTGCAACTCCCAGCCCGGCACCGGCCGTGTCGGCGAACCCGGCTTAATCGGTAGCGGCTCTATGCCCATACAATTTGCACAAATCGACCAGCCAGTCTCGGTCTGCCACCAATGGTCGATGACCGGAACACCGAGTTTATCTTGTGCCCAGTTCAGGGTATTCGAATCGGTGCGTTCGCCAGCCAGAAACAGGGCTTGCAAACAGGAAATATCATATTTTTTAATCTGCTCGCCGTCCGGGTCGGCCTTTTTAATCGCTCGGAAGGCAGTTGGTGCGGTGAACAACACTTTCACATTATGTTCACTAATGATACGCCAAAACACCCCACAATCCGGCGTGCCTACCGGTTTCCCTTCAAACAATATGGTGGTGCTACCGTTGAATAGTGGTGCATAAACGATATACGAATGACCCACAACCCAGCCAACATCCGATGCAGCCCAATAAACCTCGCCGGGCTGCACGTTATAGATATGCTGCATGCTCCATTTGAGCGATACGATACCACCGCCGGTGTCGCGAACCACGCCTTTTGGTTGGCCGGTGGTTCCTGAGGTATAGAGAATGTAAAGCGGAGCGGTGGCATCGACAACCACACAGTCGGCATCGGTAGCCGCATCCATCACCGCCTGCCAGTCTAAATCACGACCAGCAAGCAAATTGGCACATGCCTGCGGTCGTTGATAAACGATACAACAATTCGGTTTGTGCTGTGCCAGCACAATAGCATGATCGAGCAGCGGTTTGTATTCGACCACACGCTCCGGTTCAATGCCGCAAGATGCCGAGACAATCACTTTCGGCGTACAATCATCAATACGCACCGCCAACTCGTGAGCTGCAAACCCGCCAAAGACGACACAATGCACCGCACCGATTCGGGCGCAAGCCAACATGCCGATAACGGCTTCGGGAATCATCGGCATGTAAAGAATAACCCGGTCGCCCGGCTCCACGCCTTGTGCGCGTAGCCCGCCGGCAAACCGTGCAACGCTGGCTTTTAATTCATGGTAGCTAATGGTTTGTTGGCTATCGGTAATCGGGCTATCATAGATGATTGCTGCTTGCGTGCCACGTCCCTGCTCAATCTGCACATCCAGTGCATTGTAACAAACGTTGGTTTGAGCCCCCACAAACCAGCGATAAAACGGCGCATCAGAGTCATCAAGCACTTTATCCCATTTTTTATACCAAAACACATCTTGTGCAACTTCCCCCCAAAACGCCTGCGGGTCTGTGCATGCTCGGTTATAAATTTGGTTAAAAGTCATGGTGTCCTTATGCTTGTTTGCGTACTTGTTCATGATTGGACTCATTCTGCCGATTATTCTGGTTTCCAGTGCGGTTGTGCCGCAAAAGTCAAAAGTTCTTCATCCATCAAATCCCAACGCTTGCGATTACGGGCAAAGACAACCACCGCTGGTTTGAAATCGGATGAATTATCTAGCGTCCCAAGGGACACCGTCACAAAACCGGGCATACCCGTATTCTGACCATGAATGGAACTTCCACAAGCCGGACAGAAAACCCGAGTCACGATATTGCCGCGCTCAGATTTTAGATTATACTTCCCAACCTGCCCATCGAGTCGGAAATTATCCTCCGCATACATCGCTCCGGTAGAATGCCCGGCTCCGGAGAGCCGCTGACAATCCTCACAATGACAATGCGCCACAATAATCGGCGCACCTTGCACTGCATAAGTAACCGCCCCACAAAGACAGCGACCTTTATGTGTTTGTTGTGACTGGTGTGGGACTAGGCTCACGGTGAATTCAAGATTTATTGTCAGTCCCGGGCGCCGCATTGGGTACAGGTATAAGGCACGAACCGACCTTCATCGTGGAAGGTAAAAACCTTGATGCGTGATTTTGCCGGATTAAATACGCCGTCGTTTTCGTAGGAGCAGTCCATTTCACATTGCAAACAGCGGGTACATTTTTCGGGGTTAATATAGAGTGATCGGTGCATAGTCTAACTCTCAAAATTGATGGTTACGACACGGCTCAACAACCCAAAACTGATCATTGAGCATGTTCATTGCGATAAACCTATCACCTTAAATGGGCTTATATTCGAGCAATCTCATAATTTGTCGTTGAGAATGGGGTGCAATGTATAGCCATTCATGGGACATGAGGATGGACATGGGGGGTTCCGCTTTTGACAGGCTATCCTGTGTACGCGGCATAGATACCTGTAAATAAGTCAACCCTTTTTCGACTCGGATACGCTTCCAATGATGTCGAATAGTTTTCCTTTGCCAGATTTTAATTCTGCTCGGCTCAAGCCCATTATTCCGTGTGGGAAGACCAGCCATTTGTCGGCGGCATGTAAAAAATAATCAGGTTCTCGGTCGGTTTCATTATTCGTAGGTTTGTACCATAGGTGGGGCATTTTTATTTGGGATGTGTGTTGAGGCGGGTTTTTTTGCTGATCTGCCCGAATACTGCGTCCAGAATCATAAACATCATCAGCAATCAATAACGCATATTCGGCATTTAGATTGTTAATCAAATAATCCAAACCATGCACTCGAACTTGCTTGTCAGAAGTGGTAATGCTGGTATAAAGTGATGTTCGTACGCTGATATGGTCGGTGGTAACGCCAAAATACTGCAACATTTTCTGTACTGCGATACCCACCGGCGATCCACCTCGCCAAATTCCAACTATAAAATCTGGTCGAAATTGACTTTCTAAAATTGGTGCTCCCAGTCGGTACGAATTCTCAAGCAATTCCTGTGCGTTGATATAGTATTCTTCAGCCATCGCCGAACTGCCGCGTTATGTGCTTGAAAACGTGGTACCCGGGGCCGGACTTGAACCGGCACGATGTTTCCATCGAGGGATTTTAAGTCCCTTGCGTCTACCAATTCCGCCACCCGGGCAAACATATCAATTACGCATTACAAAACCATTGTGGAGGCTGAGCCCGGAATCGAACCGAGGTAAACGGCTTTGCAGGCCGCTGCATAACCACTCTGCCACTCAGCCACAGCAAGTAGCTTGGTTATAGGTCAAGCAGAATCATAACGCAGAATGCCAGCACGGACATCGGATATGGAGCGGGAAACGAGGTTCGAACTCGCGACCCCAACCTTGGCAAGGTTGTGCTCTACCACTGAGCTATTCCCGCATATTTGACCTATTTTCCGTAAACTCTCAAGGGGTACTGATTCTATTCAAGCACGGGGCAGTGTCAATAGCAATTGTATAATTTACGCTATTTTTATTCGCCTCCTGTTTGTCAATTTGAGACTTTTGCTTAATCAAACTCCCCTGCTCTATATTAAAACTATTTTGGAGGCGTTTTTAGCAAATACGGCATTGCCGACTTCAAATAAATCCACATCGACCATAGGGTGAGCAGGGCAGCAATATAAAACCCAATTTCACCGATGCGAAATATCGGAATGCCCAGTATCGGTGTGGCGTACAGCAAAAATCCGATGGCAACCATTTGAAATACGGTTTTGACTTTTCCCACCGACCCGACCTCGATGATGCCACGTTCACCAAGCTCTGCCATCCATTCGCGTAAGGCAGAAATTGCAATTTCTCGTCCTATAATAATGCACACCGCAATCGCAAATGGCATCGGATGAAAAATACGACTCAATACATCGGAATCCGACACCAACAGCACCAACGCGCTGGAAACGATTAGTTTATCCGCGACTGGGTCAAGAAAAGCACCGAGTGCTGAGGTTGCATTCAACTGGCGTGCGAGAAATCCGTCCAGCCAATCGGTTATGGCAGCAAATACAAATACACTGACGACGATAAGCTCCCTTTTTTCCAGCGGCAAAAAATAAACAACCACCAACACCGGAATTAGTAAAATTCGCAGAAAAGTCAGGAGATTCGGGATATTAAGCAATTTGTTGCCTCATCAAAATTCACCTGCCCACTTTTAGAATATTAAATGCTGGACTATTTCTCCGACTATTTCTTGAACTATTTCTTGAACTATTTCTTGAACTATTTGACATCATAGATTATTTTTAAGGTTTTTGGATGACATCCATTTTATCAGTTTTGGGCATCAGAGTGGCATTTGTGTACCAGTAATGTGAGCGAATGGTAGCGATTCAGATTAGAAACCAACGATGATTCAAGCCAGTATCGATTTTTCCAGAGAATAAAATCAACCAGTGATACAATACCGTTTGTTTGATTTATCACTCATATCAGTAACAGTCATCCAAAACATGAACAACGACAATCAAATCGCACAACACTATCATGCGCTACTGGAGTTAATGGGCGAAAATCCAGCCCGTGAAGGGCTGGTCAATACTCCAAAACGAGCTGCCCGTGCTTTGGAATATGTCACACAAGGGTATCGACAAAATCTTGACAGCATTGTCAACAATGCAATTTTCGAATCCGACAACGACCAAATGGTGATTATCAAGGACATCGAATTATATTCGATATGCGAACATCATTTGCTACCGTTTGTCGGCAAATGCCATATTGCCTACCTCCCAGATGGCAAAGTGATTGGGTTGTCAAAAATGGCGCGGATAACGGACATGTACGCTCGGCGGCTACAAATACAGGAAAACTTGACCGATCAAATTGCCAGAGCGATTGAACAGGTTACCGATGCGCGTGGGGTTGGGGTCATCATCGAGGCGCAACATTTCTGCATGATGATGCGTGGCGTACAGAAGCAAAACTCGGTAATGAAAACCTCCATGATGCTCGGCACCTTCCGCACCGACCACCGTACCCGCACCGAATTCCTTACCCTAGTCGGGGACTGATTGCCCATCGGCAATGCAGAATAAATGAAAGCGTTGCTCATAGACGGACCCAACCTAATACGGCGCATCTATGCGGCAGTGCCGAACAAATCCAAGCCAGATTCAGACCCGAATTCATATCCGACATCGGTCTATATCGAACCACCAGCCGAACATATCACCCGCGTTATTTCCTCCGTGTGTGCGTCTTTGCAACGTGCATTAAACACGCATCATCCAACCCATTGTGTGGCAATTTTTGAGTACGATGAAGCGCGTGATAAGCAAAATTGGCGCTATAAATTATTCCCCGATTATAAAAAAGAGCGTGCACCGATGCCCGTGCCATTGCAAGCTGCCATGCCAGATTTTGAATCTGCATTTAACCAGATCGGGGTCGGCACATGCTCATCGCCCGACTACAAAACCGCTGATGTTATTGCAACGCTGGCACGTAAAATTGTACTCCATCGTGGTCAGGTGGTTATTTTGTCGACCGACCGAATACTTTGCCAGCTCTTAAATAGCCAGATTCAGGTTTACGACCATTTCGCCAACCGTTATCTCGATAGCGCAATGATTAAGAAAAAATTTCAGGTCAACCCCGACCAAATACCCGACTTATTAGCACTTGCTGGCGAGAGTCGTTTATCCATACCCGGTATAAAGTCCATCGGAATACGCACCGCAACCAAGCTGATAAACACATACGACACACTGGAAAACGTGTTGGCTGCCGCTGCCAACATGCCAGGAAAACTCGGCAACAAACTATGCAGAGGCAAAGACGATGCCCGCCTCGCATATCAATTATTCACCTTAAAAACAGATATTGACTTGGGCATCAACCTGAATCAGTTTCGCTATCTTGTCACTGAATGAACGGATCAATTATTTTCGCCTGTTATGCTAGGCAACAAAAATAGAGCTATGAATTATGAGTAACCTTGAACGCTTTTACCAAGCAATGGCAATCCTTCGCCAAAAGATAGAAAGACTATTGAAACACACACCTGACGTGCTGGAAATAAACAGTTTGCAAAAGATTCCGGCGGATAAACGAGAATTGGTTGAATATCGATTATGGAGTATTTTTGTCTATGGCGAATATTATGTGGAGAAAATGGCGTATGACTTGTCCCAACAAGCGATAGTCCCCACAACAACCGCGGGCAAAGCGCACTTTGACTTCCATCGCAAAAAATATAAATCTTTTATCGAAGTCCTAAAAGGATTGATTGATGTGGCACGCACGCCTAAGCGCAGCGAGGCTGAAATAGCAATCTTGAAGCGAGACCCCGACTTCCAATTATATCTTGAGAATGGAGAGATACAGGATGAAGATATAACAACGATCGATATTGCCCAATTTTTTGATGTCTATGGACCGGACTATGACATGGACGACTATAAGAAATGTGCATTAGATGGATGGCTACAAGAATACATTAGAGAACATATTGAAAATACAGTTGAGAATCGTATTCCAGATGCGAAAAGCCCGGTCAAAACTTGTTTTGAGAATATGCTGGAGATCGTGAGAGACTATCGGCAGAAGATTCGCGAAAAAACGATAGATAAGAGGAAGAGTATAGTGTATCTTGATTCTGATTCTCCTGAGATAATGAGGGAAGTAGATAAGGTTGTGAGTCTGGCACAGTATTTGGCTATATCTGACTATGAGGAGGTCATAGAAAAACCCTATTTTAAACCGGATGATTGGCTTGCCAATGAAAAAGATTTACCCCCTTTCATTGTAAATCGTGAGTTGAATCAAATACCGCGGCGTATTCAACGAAGAATCCATGAAGTGCGTCTTGCTTTTATATTCAGCAATTTGGATGTCGGTTATCGCATTATCCCGCTGTCTGTTGGAATATGCCATCATTGACAGAAAATCTTGCCTCGGGCTTGAAATTTATCGTGACGAAGACAACCAATGGAGGAAAACGCTCGCATGTTTGGTTGCCGATGTAAAAGAAAATAGACCGGACTTGGCGAACACCTTGGAGGACAGTATGGAGCGTATAATTGAAGCCGGGAACAGCGTGATGCACCCTTCTCCGCAAGGCAAAATTAGCAAGTTCCCTCTCGGCAAGGCGGCGGCTAAAAATTGTATTGATGACATTGTAAAAATCATCAGCACACTATACAGTTTATAACCTTTATAAAATCACATTAATTCAACACAATACAATGGAACTCTGGGAAAAACTGATAATTGGCGTTTTCGCGCTGGTTTTGATATTCTGGTTTTTTCCGAGCATCAAAGCAACGTTAGCAGAAAGCAAACACGCACCCAAAGACTGGGCTGGCGTACTCATCCCCATTGCTTTGGTCGTCCTGTTTATCTTATTTCTTATCACACTAGTCTGAACATTTTACCAACAACCAAGCGGACATATTTATACTGGTTAGAGCAACCCCATGTGCGTTTGACTCCACTTGAAAAACGATGTTGAGGGCATTATATTGCCGCATAATACTAACGGATACTCATTTGACTTATAAACAATATGCCGGACAATCCGCTCAACATTGGTCTTATATTGTGTTATGACATTGATCCATCGGATCAAGCAGAATACGGTACCTATACCCAAATGTTCCAAGATAGTTTGGATCCATTGGCGCAGACTATCGCCTTAACACCTATCAACTGCCTTGAAGGGGAGAGCCTACCCTCTCCGCAAGATTTTGCTGGTTATATTATTACCGGATCGCGTGCTAGTGTGTATGACGACCTGCCGTGGATTGCGGTGCTGCAGGCGTTTATTCGGCAGTGTTGGGATGAATATATAAAAATAGTCGGCATTTGTTTTGGACACCAACTAATCGCGCATAGCTTGGGTGGCAAGACTGAAAAAGCAAAAGCGGGTTGGGGTTTTGGTATCCACAGCACTCGTCTTAGCGAAAAAAGATCGTGGATGACCGGCACAGAAAATCTGGATGATGATTGCTATAACCTGATTGTGATTCATCAAGATCAAGTGGTCGATGTGCCGCCCCAATTTAAGACCATCGCAGGCAGTAATTTCTGTCCGAACAGCATGATCGTAGCCGAAAATAAAATGCTTGGTATTCAGGGACATCCAGAATTCAACAAAAAATTTTGTCAATCCGTAGCCGATCGCAGGAAAGCAACGATTGGATCCGAAGTGTATAAATCAACCCTGCATTCACTAGCAGAAAACGACACCCATGCAAAAACCGTGTTGACTTGGGTTAATAACTTTCTGCATCCATAACATGCTGGAACAAATTAGCCCCCCCCCCGCGTTTAGATTCATTATGTGCTGGTAAAGGCTCCTGAGTTTGACGGTTGATATTTAACCGACTGAATTTATAGATAAAAAATCAAGGCACTACAAAACGACTTTTCTACCAAAGTTCGCGTGTTTATTGGGCTGCCAACGATTGAGGAGAGACAAACCGTCGAAGTCAGGAGTAAGTCCACAGCTCAAGCAGTGTCTCTTTGATCGCCCAAGCTCGGGTGACCTTCAACCCTTTTGATTAAAGTGCGTAAAAAGTGTCTTTATCTTTATGAGTCCAGTTGTTTGGATTGCGTAACCATGTATAGCGAGACCCGTATAGCGAGCCCCGACCAAATCATCGATACCAGCGGCTCTTAATGTTTTATTTTCTTTACGCCTGACTTCGTCAACCATGTTTGTAAGATAGCTGACGATATGAAACTTGTCGTGAACAATGGCGGCGTTCGGTAAAGTTACTCCAACTGCCGTCATAAAAAGGATCCCACATATCCACGGCAACCGCCGCTATTTTATTGCGTCTTTGCTCGGGAAGCGTGGACAACAATGTGGTTGCCGATTCCGTTGTTCTATCTGCCATAAGTACTTTCAGGCTTTTGATTCCATGCTCTTTACAATGAGGGTTTGTCGGTTAATTCAAAATCAGTTCAATTTTAAGAAAATAAAATGTTTAATAACAATGACTTAAATATTCACAACAAGCCAAAAACCCCATTTTCCGACAAGCCCGTTCGGTTGCATTGCAAGGCTGGGGTGTGGGTTGAATAGTCGCAGAAGTATTGATAATACGGATTACGCTTGAACTGTAAGACCACATTCTCATCGGACAGTTTTTCCCCTTGTTTGAGCATCAGTAGCCCAACCGTTAAGCATATTGGTTTTGAGGGTCTGCCGTTATCGTGGCAATAGTGTTTGCTAAATGCATCCTCGAAGACCTTCCAGTCGATGACGTTGGCTAATTGGATTAAAGGGTCTCGCTGGTCTAATTGAGAGAACCGCTCGGTGTGAAACAGATTTTGTTGCCTGTGTTTGGGGTAGATGGAGTCAGCATAATTTTTTAACTAAAACGACCAGAAAACAACGGTTATTCTAACATAAAGCGGTTGATTTAGTTAATGGTTTTATGTGTTTTATTGATATAAATCAATGTGGTTAAACGTTTTTAATGGCTGACTAATTATAGATGGGGTTTTGGTGTCTTGGATTGCATAAACGTACCACCGACAATTTCATAACAAGAACCTAAACTGCATTGAACTCTTAAATAAATACATGGTCATATCTTAAAGATAAGGAAAACGTCTGCATTAGCACAATCCAGCTATTTGTGCTGATTTTGAATTAATCGATAGCCTCACAATAAAATGATTAGTAATCGGTGTGTTGCCGCAGTGTCTCGTCCGCTCGCACATTCGCATGTGCAGGCTGCACTAACCGGTCTAATTCGGTTTCTCGCCACCACCTTATTCACCCTGCTGGTCATCGCTAATGTGGCGAACGCTGCCCCTGAAGATGATTTTGTTACGACATGGCGAGTAGCGACAGAAGACTCCATCACCATTCCAACACGCTCTAACGAAACGTATAGTTACACAGTAAATTGGGGCGAGGGTGAAGTAGAAGACACGACCATTTATCGCGGCAGTGCCACGCATATTTACGCCAGTGCCGGCACCTACACCGTCAGCATCAGTGGCACCTTCCCACGGATTTATTTTAATAACGAAGGAGATAAAGACAAAATCATTGCCGTCAACCAATGGGGAACGGGGCAATGGAGTTCAATGGCAAGGGCTTTTTATGGTGCTAGTAACCTTGCTGGACAGGCAACAGATGTTCCTGATTTGTCGAGGGTTACCATCATGAACCATATGTTTAAGGATGCCCACAACTTTAACCAAGACATCGGTGATTGGGATGTCAGTAAGGTTACCCGAATGGCGAATATGTTTAATGGTGCCACTAAATTTAACCAAGATATCAGCCGTTGGGATGTCAGCAAGGTTACCCGAATGGCGAATATGTTTGATGGTGCCAACGACTTTAATCAGAATCTGGGTCGCTGGTTTATTGCACCTGCCGAACTCAGTGTAACCGAACACATTTCTGTCGGAACTCAATTTGGGATGCTGTCTGCTCAAAATACGTTTCTTGATAAGCAGAATATAAGCTATACGATTGCTGACTCTAATGAGGATCTATTTGTTTTAAGCGGAAGTGTAATGAGCATAAAAAATTCGCTACCCACAACGAGTTCTAGAAAATCATATACCGTTACGGTAACCGCTCACACCCCCAGCGGTTTTGGTGCTACCACTCACAGCAGAGATATCACAATCAAGGTGGTTCGTGACCCGAGTGCCTTTATTACCACTTGGCGGACAACCCGTCCGAATGAATCCATCACCATTCCAACAACCGGTCGTGGTTACTACTACAATGTTGATTGTGATGGTGACAGCCGCAATGATTTTATCAAGCAAACTGGTGATGTAACTTGTTCTTATGCCCGTGTTGGTACGCATACTGTTGTTATTAGCGGCAGATTCCCGCGTATTTATTTTAATAACGAAGGAGATAAAAACAAAATCATTGCCATCAACCAATGGGGAACGGGCAGATGGACTTCAATGGAAAATGCGTTTAATGGTACGACTCACCTGTCCGTACAAGCAAGCGACAATCCTGATTTGTCTCGGGTAACGAATATGAGTCAGATGTTCAAGAGTGCCCATGCCTTTAACCAAGACATTAGCGGTTGGGATGTCAGTAATGTTACCAATATGTTCTGGATGTTCAGAGGTGTCCGTGCCTTTAACCAAGATATTGGCGATTGGGATGTCAGTGCGGTAGAACGCATGGGCGGTATGTTCGAGAATGCTTCTGCCTTTAATCAGAATATCAGCGACTGGGATGTCAGCATTGTATCTGGTATGAACAACATGTTCAAATCTGCTTCTGACTTTAATCAAGACATCGATGGTTGGGATGTAAGCAGTGTTACCAATATGCGTAGCATGTTTGCGGGTGCCAGTGCCTTTAATCAAGACATCAGTGGTTGGGATGTGAGCAGTGTTACTGATATGGGGGACATGTTTACGGATGCCACTGTCTTTAGTCAGAACCTCGGTCGCTGGTATATTACCCCCGATGCACTCAGCATGACTGAGCGAGTTGCTGGCGGGACTGCAACATTCTCTGCTCAAAATGCGTTTCTTAGAGGTCAAATAAGCTACACGCTTACGGGTACTGATGCGAGTTCATTTACCCTACACGGAGGTGAAATTAGTATAAACAAAGCGTCACCTGCAGCGAATACTGGAAAAATATATTACGTTACAGTAACCGCTAATGGTGGTTTCGGCACGGCTACTCACCGCAGAAATATCACAATTAAGGTGATTCGTGACCCGAGTGCTTTCGTGACCACTTGGGCGGTAGGCATTGAACCTATCCACATTCTAACAACCGGTGGTGGTTACAAATACGATATTTCTTGTGGTGACGGTAGGCCTATCATAAAAAACCTAACGGGTAACACTAGCTGTGGATATAGAATGCCGGGCACTTATACCGTTGTTATTACTGGTGACTTCCCCCGCATTCATTTTAATGCGGGGGAGGGAGGTAATGCTAATTCCAACCGTATCATTGCCGTCAACCAATGGGGAACTGGCAGATGGACTTCAATGGAAAATGCGTTTCATGGTGCGAGTAACTTACAAATTACTGCCACAGACAAGCCTGATTTATCGGCTGTAACTAGTATGGCTAGGATGTTCCAACATGCGACTGCATTTAATGGCAACATCAGCACTTGGGATGTGTCTAATGTACAGAATATGAATTTTATGTTCTTTGGTGCTAGTGCTTTTAATCAGGATATAGGAGGGTGGGATGTGAGCAATGTAACCGATATGAATAACATGTTCTACAATGCCCACGCCTTTAATCAGAATCTCGGTCGCTGGTTCGTTACCCCTGCCGAACTAAATGTTGTTGATAGCGTTTCTGCCGGGGCGCAATTTGCAACGCTGTCTGCTCAAAATGCCCTTCTTGATAGTCATATTCAGCACTACGAGCTAACTACTGATGGTGATGCGGCTTTATTTGCTTTAAGCGGAGCAAAGGGAAGCGCAATGAGCATAAATTCGCCACCCGTAGCGAGATCCAGAACATCGTATCGCGTTACGGTAGTCGCTCATGGTGATGATCTTGGGCAAAATTTTGGCAATGCTGTTCACAGCAGAGATGTCGAAATCAAGGTACGTCATAACCCGAGTGCTTTCATCACCACTTGGCGGACAAGCAGTGCGAATGAAACAATCACCATTCCAACATACAGTACTGCAACTTACAATTACAATGTTGATTGGGGTGATGGGGGGATAGATACAGCGGCTTATACTGGCAATGCCACGCATGATTATGCCACCGCTGGTACGCACACCGTTGTTATCACTGGCACCTTCCCACGGGTTTATTTTAATAACCAAGGGGGTGCTAATCAACACAAAATCATTGCCGTCAATCAATGGGGGGCGGACAGATGGACCTCAATGGCAGGGGCGTTTTATGGGGCGACTAACCTTGTTGGACAGGCAACCGACGTTCCTAATTTGTCGGAAGTTACCAGCATGAACCAAATGTTTAGGGGTGCCATAAGCTTTGACCAAGGCCTTGGCGATTGGGATGTCAGTAGCGTTACCAATATGGGGGCTATGTTTTTGGGTGCTACTGTCTTTAATCAGAATATCAGCGGTTGGAACGTGAGCAGTGTTACCGATATGAATCATATGTTCGCGGATACCACCGAATTTAACCAAGACATCAGTGGTTGGGACGTGAGTAATGTTACCGATATGGATCATATGTTCGAGGGGACCACCGAATTTAACCAAGACATCAGTGGTTGGGACGTGAGCAATGTTACCGATATGAATCATATGTTTTCGCGGACTACTGTCTTTAACCAAGACATCAGCGGTTGGGATGTGAGCAATGTTGACAATATGGAAAATATGTTTCATCTTGCTAACGTCTTTAATCACAATCTCGGTCGTTGGTTTATTATATCTGCACCCGCAGAACTAAGTGTTGTTGAGTACGCTTCTGTTGGAACTCAAATTGGAATGCTGACTGCTCAAAATGTGTTTCTGAATGGTCAAGGTCCGATTTACACGCTTAGCTCTGGTGAGGATTTGTTTGTTTCAAGGGGAAGTGCAATTAGCATAAAAAATTCACTACTTGTGGGTTTTAGAACATCATATACCGTTACGGTAACCACGCCCTCCAATGATTTTGGCAAGGCGACTCACAGCAGAGATATCGAAATCAAGGTGCTTCGTGACTCGCGTCCTTTCATTACCACTTGGCAGACAACCGGAGCGAATGAAACAATCACCATTCCGACAGAAGGCAATGGTTACAACTACACAGTGAATTGGGGTGATGGAGGAACAGATGTAGCGACTTACACTGGCGATGCCACGCATACTTATGCCACCGCTGGCGAGTACACCGTTACTATTGCTGGAGACTTCCCGCGCTTTTATTTGAATGACAATCAGAATAACAAAACTAAAATCATTGCCATTAACCAATGGGGGTCTGGCAGATGGACTTCAATGGAAAACCTAATTACCACCATAGATAAGTCGCTCTTACCTGTATATAATCACAGTCTATCTATTTAATTCATAAGGGGTATGTCATGGTGCGTAATAAGGTGCAATTCCAGAAAGGGGTTAGTTTGAACGATTTTATCAAACAGTACGGTACCGAAGCCCAATGCTTCGATGCGCTTTATACTTGGCGGTGGACCAAAGGGTTCCAGTGTCCGGCCTGTGGTCACGACAAGTGCTGCCAGTTAACCAATCGTAAACTTCAGCAGTGCAATCGCTGCAATCGCCAGACGTCACTGACGGCTGGAACCATCTTTGAATCCACCAAACTACCGCTTACTCTATGGTTTCAGGCTATGGTTCCAGGCTATCTATCTGATCACGCAGGACAAGAAAGGCATCTCGGCCATGAAACTGCATCGTCACCTGGGTATTTCTTACAATGCCGCATGGCGGATGAAGCACAAGCTTATGCAGGTGATGATGGAGCGGGATCACAATAACAAACTATCCGGGTTGATTGAATTGGATGATGCCTATCTCGGCGGCGAGCGTACTGGGTGCAAGCCGGGACGCGGTGCTGCAGGTAAGACACCTTTTGTAGCGGCGGTAGAGACCACGGGCGATCATTGCCCAGTTCGGGTTAAGTTGTCGGTCGTAAAGGGTTTCCGCACCGAAGCGATTAAGTCATGGAGTCAGCAACATCTGACCGAGGGCAGTACCGTTATCTCCGATGGTTTGGCGTGCTTTAATGCCGTTGTCGAGGCCGGTTGCTTGCATGACAAGATTGTGTGCGGCGGCGGGAGAGCGTCTGTCGAAAAACCTGAGTTCTATTGGGTCAATACGATTCTGGGTAACTTAAAGAGTTCATTACGCAGTACCTATCATGCTATTCGACCTAAATATGCTCAGCGATACTTGTCGGAATTTCAGTATCGTTTCAATCGTCGTTTTGATTTGAACGACCTCATTCCCAGGCTTGCTTGCGCGGCACTCAGAACGCCACCGATGCCGGAAAACTTGCTGAAGATAGGCTTATGTTAGGTGGTAATTAGGTAATTTTTTAACTAAAACGACCAGAAAACAACGGTTATTCTAACATAAAGCGGTTGATTTGGTTAATGGTTTTGTTTGTTTTATTGATATAAATCAATATGGTTAGACGTTTTTAAGGGCGGACTAAATAAGGTCATCCTTATAGGGCGAATTCAACCCATAAGTGCAACACTCGGGTTTATATTATGATCTATTCCCATTGCGTGGGAAAAGACCTCCATAAGGGTTTTATACCCTAAACATTTTCTAGGTCGGTTGTTCATTAAATCGGTCGCTTTGAACGGCTCTTTTTCGGTGACTTTATGCAAAGACATTTTCTTTGGAAAAAGTTGCCTGAACAAAAAGTATGAGCAAGCCATTGTGCCAGATGATTATTTGGCATTCAAGCCACGCTCCCAAGAGTGATACGGTTTAGCAAAATAAGTTTACACTCGAGTTGTTTGGCAAGCTCACTATGCCAACAAAATTCCCTGTCGTTATCAAAGGTTAGTGTCATTACATGTTGTTTCATATGCTTTAACAACCTGAGTATAGCCGCGTTGGTTTCTTTTGCGGTTTTGTTCTTAGTCCGAAGTGCGAGATAAAGCCTACTTTTGCGTTCAGCAAGGGTGGCAAACACCCCTTGACGACCCTTACCGATAACACAATCAGCCTCCCCCCTCTATCACTACTCCTATACGCGAACGATTGTCCACTATACGGGGTCTATCAGCAATATCAACCCGATTGGGGATGCGTCCGCGGTAATCGTTCTGCCCATAACGTTTGCGATATTTCTTACCCTGATGGCGCAAGTATCGATATAACGACCCATCCGCTACTTTGTCTTTCAAAATGAGACGATAGATGGATTCGGTGCTAATACTGATGTTTTCCTCCATTCTCTTGCCGACCGCTAATTTGTTCAGGACTCCAATACAGCACGATCTTTTGTTGAATATGAAGATTTAACTCGTCATTGAGCCTGATGTGCTTGGGCTTTTGCTGATGCCTCGTTTGGGCAAAGCGGTGGGCTTGTTTGTAGCGATAGCCGTTGCCCCCGGTATTGCGTTTAATTTCACGGCTGATGGTTGACTTAACTTCTGCCCATGGTTTTAGCGATTTCTGTCAGTGTACAATGCTGCTGATTCATGAGGTAAATGTGGTATCTTTCGTGTTCAGTCAAATGGGTATATCTCGTCATGTTTTACTCCTTTTTTCTGTGCAGTTATAAAGAGTACGAGTGTACCCTTTGACTGACTTAGGAGTGTTGCACTTATTATGTGAATTCAAGTCCCGTAGAATTTCAGTTATGGCGATTTCTGCTTTGTTAAAAATGCTGTGCCACCAACATACGATCATGCAAAATGCGTATTACCTCGATGCCATAAGATGTTTTTCGGTAATAAACCATGTGGCGTTTAACAGGGTGTCGCCTGTACCCAGCACGGATATAATTGCAAGTTATCCCGGCTCCAGCATTATCAGCTAGAAAGGCGAAAGCGTCCGTTAGACAGTCAATGTAGTACTCTGTCTGCTGTGTGTCCCATGTGGTCAATGTAGTAAAGCCAAACGGACTCCATATCGCCCCGTGCTTGCGGAGCAAGACGATATTCAGCCATGTTTTGCTTTCATTTCTTGTTTGAATAAATTGTCGTCAAAAGGCTGCGACTCGCCGGATTCCTCGCCATCAATCAACGCGGCGCGTATCGTCTCAATTTCTGTGTTGCTGGCTTGGTCACGGCGGATCAAATCGCGGATATATTCGCTGTCATTGGTGAACTGTCCGGCGGCTATTTGTGCTTTAATCCAGCCGTCCTGCTGGTTAGTAACGGTGATCGTTTTGCGTGTCGTACCCATAACAGCCTCTCAAGTGGGTGTGAAAAATTACATACTATTGATGTAATGTATCATACCCCTGTGTTGCGATGTTAGTTTTTAATGTTTCAGCGGTAGCTTCCACCGCCTTGGCGCTATTAAATGCGTCCATGCGACCGCCGATTGAGTCGCGAGCAGATTCCGCGCCAACACCAAAAACCACTTTGCCCAATTATTTGTTTCATAGTTTCTTCTATAACGCCATGCGCGTGTAATCCACATCCGATTCATATACGCCATCTTCAATGCTGGTGGTATGCACCACATTAAGACGACCATTTTCAACTTTGGAGATGTATTGATGACCAAAACACTGATGTAGTTTGCCGTTAAAAATTTTCTTTCCCTGTGGATGATCGCGCCCTTCTTCCAGCACTGTCAGCGACTCCATCGCCTCAACAAAAGCACGTTTATCGGCGGCAGTTTGTCCGCTGTAACCGCTCATTTCCATCGCCTGTTTGATGACAAAAAGACTCTCCCAGCAACCGAACATGTGGGCATAAGTTGAAATATCACGGGAGTCGGTGATGCTAGCACCATTGTCATCGACACCAACGGCAGCGCGATAAAATTTATCATAGGGCGTTTGATTAGGTTGTGCATAGCGCGGATGCCCTTCCCAAAAGTGTGTGCCGTCGAGAAACTCGAGCTGTGGGCTGGCTAAATCAACGGCTTCCAGCGAGTCTATAAAGCCAAATATTTCAGGGTGATGACGACCAAAATGCTGTCCTAGCTCTTGGACGAAAGTGAGTACGCTCGGCCCAACCATGACATGGTATAGCACTTCTGTTGCAGCGGGAATACGCGGCAGGTAACGGGTAAATGATGATTCGGTGGGCGGAATCGGAATGAACGCGATCACTTCACCACCCTGCGCCTTGATGGCATCTGAAAAATAATCGCGATGATTGTGACCAAATGCGAAATCGGGGAAAATCATGGTCACTTTTTTACCGAGATTGCGGGAAATCCAGGGCGCCATAGCAATAACCTGCGACCTGACATCGGTAATGCCGGGTTGAAAAACATATCGATTAAGCGCGCCCGATGCGACATGGTGACCTTCCGAGACCACCACATAGGGCAGTTTTAACTCTGCGGCACGCGGCGATGAACCAATGACCACATGCGAGAACAAAGTGCCGTATGCAACATCCACTTTGTGTAAAGTGGCAAATTTTTCCACCACTTCCGCCCCTCTTTTAGGCGAAGTGCCATCATCTTCGATAATCAATTCCACCTCTCGTCCATTGATACCGCCCTCTTCATTGATTAACTTAAGTGCGGCTAGGGTTACCCGTTCATACCAGCGACCATAAGAAGCACCAATGCCGGTACGATGTAGCTGCATTCCAATCTTGATTGGTTCGCCAGTCGCCGAATGTGCAAATCGTGATATGGCAGGCACAAATTGAGTCGCAACGCCGGCACCTGCCAATATGCCAAGCTGTTTAACGGCAACACGCCGTTTTGCATCAAAGACACCACTAATCGGTGTTTTGTTTTGTTTGTTAGTCATGGTTTATAGTCAATGTTTGAGAGAATATTGGTTCAAGATTTTCGTGCCAAAAGACGAATACCGCCTAGTTTACCAGAATAAAAGTAGCGATTGACCAATTCATAAAACGCCTGCATGGACAGATAGGTCGGTTCTCCGTGAACACGAATATGTCGCACATGCTTAGCACGGTAATTTTGTAGTCGCTCGGTGGTAAAATTTGTCCAATCGTCCGACATATCATCCACTCGCTCGAGGGTGAAGCCGGTGCATTCGAATTCGGCTTGATAGGTTGTAAAATCGGGTAAATGGTGAGCATAAAGCCCGTTGGCAAGCTCGCCTTGTTCTTGCTTGCTAAACGGTTGGCGACTGAATAAGTCTTCGGTATAGAAAACACCGCCCGATGGCAATAAATCGTAGCATAGTGCCAATAGTCGATCTCGATCGGGTATATGATACATTGCCAGCCAGCTAACAATGACATCGAATTGTTGTTGCCAGTCATAGGTGAGCATATCGCCACAGACGTGGAGCAGGTTGGTCGATAAACCACAGCGTTTGGTCAGCACGGTCGCCAACTGATTATGATCGGTTTGCAATTCCAATGCGGTGATTGGTGCGCCGGTTTTGAGTGCGATATGTCGTGCCGGACCACCCAAACCAGAGCCAATTTCCAACACCCGAGTATGTTTGTCGATGCCGGCCATTTTAATCGCATCGTCCACCGCATCGGTGCCATGATAATGTAGTTGATCGAACTGCCGAAGATCGGCAACGGTTAATGGCGTATCATCGGATTTCCCCAATTCTGTCAATTCATTGTAAACGCGCTCAATATGCGAATACAGCTTCATGGATTTTATGTCGGTAACGTGATTAACCATTGTGTCAATTATGAATTGCTCCTCTAGGCGGCGTTCTCATTTAAGCCGACCAAATTATTGTTGCCACTAAAGACAGCATTGCCATGTAGTTTCTCGCTAATCGTCCGTACCGTGTGGCTATTCTGCGATAATGCTTTAGTTTCTGAAAAAGTCGCTCCACCTGATTACTTTCTTTGTATATCGTCTTGTCATAATTGCGTCCTTCAATTATGATTTTTTCGTGGCGGAATTACGGCGACCGCCCCACTGTCTCTGACAATATGTGCAAATGCACCGGAGTCATGACCCCTATCAGCCAGAATAACTTCGGCTTCAAATCCTTCAATCAGGGCATCCGCTTGACCATACTCTTGTGAAAGAGGTTAAAAACTGCCGCTTACGCATTCGCCACTTCCGCCATGTTAAAAAGCGTGCATCCGCTAAAAAGGCATTGAAACGATTGCGAACCATTGCTCATATTTTAATCCGAGAACTACAAAAAAAACTACCCCAACACGGACTGCTTGTTCTATCAACGGACTTTTATGGGCTTGTCGGAAAATGGGGTTTTTAGCTTGTTGTGAATATTTAAGTCCTTGTTATTAAACATTTTATTTTCTTAAAATTGGACTGATTTTGAATTAACCGACAAGCCCAAAGTGGCTGGTTTTTGTCACGTCTGCTATTTGTGGCTTAAAAAAGTACATTTTTTGGTAAAAAGCCCTTGATCCATTTGATTCAAGGTTGATTCACGTTCGCTGAGCGCCGCTTGAAACATATTTTTACTTATTAGGTCGCTTTTTAAGGGCTGACTACCTATCTGTTAATTGCATCGAGTCTGCCCAATTCCTGATTCATAATTGATACAATGCCGATTTTTTAATGTTCAACTTGCTATTTGTACGTGCAATGCTCAACAAACAACAATTCAAAGGTCTCGTCGATCGTGGTTATAACCGCATTCCGTTGGTACGGGAAATATTGGCGGATATGGAAACGCCGTTAAGTACCTATCTCAAACTGGCTCATCAGCCATTTAGCTATTTGCTCGAATCGGCGCGGGGTGATGAAAAATGGGGGCGGTATTCAACCATTGGATTGCCCTGCCACCAACGTCTTGAGGTGCGTGGCAACATACTGAGCTTGTTTGAACAGAATCAACTGGTCGAACAACGGCAGTGTGCCGACCCATTGGATGAAGTGCGCCAATTCCATCATCGGTATCGTGTGCCCGAATTAGCCGAATTGCCCCGCTTTAGCGGTGGGCTGGTGGGCTATTTTGGCTATGATACGGTCGGTTATATCGAGCCCCATCTGGGTGCTAATCCGCTTAAAGACCCGATTGACGCACCGGATATTCTGCTTATGGTGTCCACCGAATTGGTGGTGTTCGATAATCTAGCCGAGCGGCTGTATGTGATTGTGCATGTTGACCCGTCCACCAGTCAGGCATGGGAGACTGGAAAACAACGCTTGCAGGCATTGATTGAGCAACTCCATTGTGCCATATCCCATCCGCTTGTCGGTCAATCTGTCGCACATGACAACAAGGCGCGTTTCCAGTCCTCCTGTTCGCAATCCGATTATGAGGCGGCTGTGGAGCAGTGTCGACAATATATTCATGATGGTGATGCCTTCCAAATCGTCCTGTCGCGCCGCCTGTCGCGGGTGTTTACCGCACCACCATTGGATTTATATCGCGCATTACGGCGGCTCAATCCATCGCCCTACATGTATTATCTGAATCTTGGTGATTTTCATATTGCTGGAGCCTCTCCGGAAATACTGGCGCGGGTCGAACACGGACAAATCACATTACGCCCCCTTGCTGGAACACGTCCACGCGGCGCAAACGAGGCACAGGATCGCGCGCTTGCTGCCGAGCTTTTGGCAGACCCTAAGGAACTTGCCGAACACCTGATGTTGATTGATTTGGGACGTAATGATGTCGGGCGCGTCTCCAAAGTCGGCACGGTTAAGGTCACCGATAAAATGGCGATTGAAAAATATTCCCATGTGATGCACATCGTCTCCAATGTAACCGGTCAAATCGATGATGAGCTTGATGCGATTGATGTACTCAAAGCGACTTTTCCGGCGGGCACGCTGTCGGGTGCCCCCAAAGTCCGTGCTATGGAAATTATTGAAGACCTTGAAGCAGACAAGAGGGGCATTTATTCAGGGGCGATTGGCTATATCGGCTGGAATGGTAATATGGATACCGCAATCGCCATTCGCACGGCATTGATAAAGGAGCAGATGGTTTATATCCAAGTCGGTGCGGGTATTGTTGCGGATTCGGTGCCGACAACCGAATGGGAAGAAACGGTGACCAAAGGACGTGCCGTTTTTAAGGCTGTGGAACTAGCCGATGCGGGTCTGCATAACTCGCTTAATAGCGAGTAACGGGGAACAAACCATGTTAGCAATGATTGATAATTACGATTCCTTTACTTATAACTTGGTGCAATATTTTGGTGAGCTGGGTCAAACGGTTACGGTTTTTAGAAATGACCAAGTGTCGATTGCCGAACTTGAACAGCTTGCGCCACAATATCTAGTGGTGTCGCCGGGTCCTTGTACACCAAGCGAGGCAGGCATTTCAGTTGCGGCAATCGCACATTTCGCCGGCCAAATTCCGATTCTCGGGGTCTGTCTCGGACATCAGAGTATCGCACAGGCATTTGGCGGCAATATTGTTCACGCACAGCAGATTATGCACGGCAAAACGTCACTGATAACGCATACCGGTTGCGGGGTTTTTGCAGGGATTGCGAATCCGTTTCAGGCCACCCGTTACCATTCTTTGGTCATCGAAAAATCATCGCTACCCGATTGTTTTGAAATTACCGCATGGACTGAAGACGGCGAAATTATGGCAGTAAAACATAAGCAGTACGTTCTCGAGGGGGTTCAATTCCACCCCGAATCCATCGTTACCGAGCATGGGCATGCCTTGTTGGAAAATTTTCTGAATTTGCCACTACAATAGAATAACCCATTGTCATGTCGGATATATTAAACCAAATTCTAGCCACCAAAGCAGAAGAAGTGACCGCACGAGTACGGCTCTGTCCATTGTCCATGTTGCAACAACAATGCGAAACAATCGCGCCGACTCGGGGGTTTGTTGATGCGATTGTCGAGCAACTTGGCCAAGACAAAGCCGCCGTGATTGGCGAGATAAAAAAAGCATCGCCGAGCAAAGGAATCATTCGCCACAACTTTGATGTTGTTGAAATTGCCCAAAGCTATGCCAAACATGGTGCCACTGGCTTATCGGTGTTGACCGATGAGCAATATTTTCAAGGTCATAATGATTATCTTGGGCAGGCAAAATCTGTCTGTACGTTGCCGCTATTGCGTAAGGAGTTTATCATTGAGCCTTATCAGGTTTATGAATCCCGCGTATGTGGTGCAGATGCGATTTTACTCATCGTTGCGGCTTTAGAGGATGCCACGATGTTGGAGCTGGCAACACTGTCGCATGAATTAGGCATGGACGTTTTGGTCGAAGTACATGATCAGCAGGAGCTTGAACGTGCATTGCGGTTACCGTGTCAACTCATCGGCATCAATAATCGCAATCTCCGCACCTTTGAGACACACTTAAATACCACGATTGATTTGGTGACGCAGATTCCTGATGACCGAATTGTCGTTACCGAAAGCGGCATTCATACTGCACAAGATGTTAAATTGATGCGTGAACACAATGTCAATACGTTTTTGGTCGGCGAAGCCCTGATGCGGAGCGACCAACCGGGCGAGAAACTCCAGCAACTGTTTAGCTAACCAATCCTGACGCAATACCATGAAAGTACAAGTCAACCAAAATGAGGGACTTCATTTTATCGCCCAAACCGAAAGCGGGCACAATATTGGCATGGACGGTGCCGCTGAAATCGGCGGTCGAGACAAAGGAGCACGTCCGATGGAAGTCGTGCTTGCTGGGCTTGGCGGATGCAGTGCAATTGATGTGATGATGATTCTTAACAAAGCACGTCAACAGGTGAGTAACTGTGAAATTGAAATTGATGCCGAACGTGTCGAAACGATTCCGCAAGTGTTTGGTAAAATCCATTTGTCTTATCGCGTAAGCGGGACTCAGCTCGACGCGAACAAAGTCGAGCGTGCCATCGCACTTTCAATGGAAAAATATTGCTCGGTGACCAAAATGCTGGAGAAGACGGCGACTATGTCGTTTTCTTTTGAAATTGTCCAAGTCTGACATGATCAAGCCTGACATGATTCGTTGCGGTATCGTTTGCAAACAAAACTGATATATACCACACATGGATAGAATCGCACTCTGGATTAAGCGGCAGCTCTCAAACCCCCAAGTGGTCAATCTGATTATCGGATTGCTCGGCATCTTGCTGATTGTTTCTTTTGCTGGCGATATACTGGCACCTGTCATTGCGAGCATTGTGTTAGCTTATTTGCTCGAAGGGATTGTTAAACGAATGACGCAGATAAAAATACCGCGCCTGTTGGCGGTTTGGCTGGTTTCGTTGGTATTTGTTATTTTCCTTGCCAGCATTGTTTTTTGGTTGTTACCGATTTTGTATCGTCAGCTTACCGAAGTCGTCCAACAAATTCCAAGTATGCTTACGCGCGGTCAAGCGGTTTTGATGACCTTGCCCGAGCATTATCCCGAGCTATTCTCCATCGCCCAAGTACAAGACATCATTGACAGCGTCCGTAAACAACTGACGAGTTTTAGTCAAACACTGGTCACCAACTCCCTAGCAAGTGCGGCAAGCCTTATCACGGTGGTTATTTACGTTGTTTTGTTACCCATTCTGATTTTCTTTTTATTGAAAGACAAGACTTTGTTATTGAACTGGATTGGGAATTTCCTGCCGCGTGAAAATGAACTGACAATGCACGTTTGGAAAGATGTCGATATACAGATAGGGAACTATGTACGCGGTAAATCATGGGAAATTCTGGTGGTCTGGTTTGCCACTTTTATCGCCTTTTCATATCTTGGCATACAGTATTCAATGTTGTTAGCGGTGTTGGTCGGTCTCTCGGTCATCATACCCTATGTGGGGGCGGTGATAGTGACGATTCCTGTACTCGCCATCGCTTGGTTTCAATGGGGCTGGAATAGCGACTTTATAACGTTGGTAATAGCCTATCTGGTTATTCAAGCACTGGACGGAAATTTACTCGTGCCTTTATTATTTTCTGAAGTCGTCAATATCCACCCGATTGCAATCATCGTAGCGGTGCTGTTGTTTGGTGGGCTGTGGGGTATTTGGGGGGTATTCTTTGCGATTCCATTGGCGACCTTGGTGCGTGCCATACTTCTTGCATGGCCCCGCTCAGACGAGGATAAATCGGTTTGAGGCAAACGATGTCCAGAATGATGGGCATAGTGACAGTCCAGTCCTTTTGTTCAAAATAGACTACGCATTCGACGTAATTTGCAAAGAAAGGCTCTTAAATTTTAGATACAGGGCTTGTCGGAAAATGGCGTTTTTAGCTTGTTGTGAATATTTAAGTCCTTGTTATTAAACATTTTATTTTCTTAAAATTGGACTGGTTTTGAATTAACAGACAAACCCTTAATGTATCGAATCAAGCTACAACACAAAGCTTTGATTCATGTGTAACATAGTGTGTTCAAACACAAGCGTACCCAGAAAATCTATGTCATGCCTTCTCAAATCAATCCAGAGGCAAAAAACTCTATTCCGTGATGGGATTAAAAGCAACCACCACAGATTATCCACTGTACTGATTGATATAATTCTTAAATATCTGGGCATTTGTAGTGCCTAGATATTTTTTCATTCCTTTATAAATCAATTGCTTATGAGTGTGAACCGTCGAAGTCAGGCGTATTGTTATCGATTGATTTCATTTTGAGGCTAATAAATGACAAACAGCCTTGCATGACGTTGTCCTGCTCTCTTTTTGAGTCTGGACAGCGATGCTTTAGTTTCGTCTCCAGCAATGAAATTTTTCCAGTAATCTGAGCATTGATTGCGGGGCATGGTTTTTCTTCCAGTTGCCAGCAACATATTTATTCGCTTCCATCCATGTTGGATAAATATGAATGGTCGAGAGGATTTTATTCAGCCCCAAACCGTGTCGCATGGCGAGTACGAATTCAGCAATGAGGTCGCCGGCGTGTTTGCCGATGATGGTTACACCGAGAATTTTATCTTTGCCTGGTACTGTGAGCACTTTAATGGTGCCGCTTGCATGACCGTCTGTTATCGCCCGGTCAAGCTCCCCGAGATCATATCGAGTAACTTGGTATGGAATATTTTGTTGGATTGCGTCCAGTTCGTTCAAGCCGACCCGTGCCACTTCTGGGTCGGTAAAAGTTGCCCAAGGTATAATGCCATAATCAACTTGAAATTTTTTGAACGGTCTAAACAAAGCATTAACGGTGGCATACCATGCCTGATGAGCTGCCGCATGGGTAAATTGATGAGGACCAACCACATCACCAACGACATAAATATTTGGATAGCCGGCTTGTAAATATTGATTGGCTTCAATGGTATTCTGTTTGCTGATGGGGATATTCAAATTTTCCAAGCCATAGCCTTGTAAATTGGCGGTGCGTCCGACAGCGACCAACATTTGATCGAATTCAATTTCAACCGTGTCGTTAGTCTGATTCGTGGTGCTGCAAATCAGCCGCTTGACTTTGCCTTCAACAACAATTTTTTCTGCCCGATGGTTGGTTAGAATATCAATGCCTTCGGTTTTGAATACGGATGAAATTTGCTCGGAAAATTCCGCATCTTCGCGAATCATAATTTGCGGAAGCATCTCGACTATAGTGACGTGGCTACCAAAGCGAGCAAAACATTGTGCTAATTCACAGCCGATGGGTCCGCCACCCAATACCACCATTCTTTCAGGCAAATCGGTTAAGCCCCATATCGTATCGGAGGTGTAATAGTCTATGTTGTCGATGCCTGCAATGGGGGGCACAAAAGGACGACCACCCGTCGCGATGATAATACTTTTTGTGGACAGTGTTTTGCCGTTGACTGTAACGCTGTTGGCGGAGGTGATTTCGGCTTTACCCTTAATCACTTCAACGCCCAATGAGGTATAACGTTCGACCGAGTCATGTGGTGCAATGTCAGCGATGACATCTTTGACCCGTTGCATAATGTCAGCAAAATCGAACGTGGACGAGGCTTCGCTGATGCCGAGTTGTTTGGCACTTTTTAGCGAATGTATAAACTTGGCAGAAGCGATGAGAGACTTTGATGGCACACAACCGGTATTAAGACAATCCCCGCCCATATCGCTTTTTTCAATTAGTATCACTTTGGCTTTGATTGCCGCCGCAATATAGGCCGCAACCAAGCCACCGCTACCTGCACCGATTACAATTAGGTTGGCATCATATTTTTGTCTCATTAGGATTCTCTTTTATGGTTTTTTAATCAATTTCAGGGCGTATTTTGCCGCATAAGGAAATACCGCAAGCAATATAAAAGCGGCAATCAATCCTGGTGATAAAAGCCCTTCGAGGGAGTCGAGTCTCGCAATCTGGGTACCAGCATTGACAAAAACCATACTGCCCGGCGCCATGCCAATCAACGATGCGAATATATAGGTGGTGGTTTTTATTGATGTTAATCCCATCAGTAGATTGACCGCAAAAAAGGGAAACACAGGCACTAGGCGTAAGGAGAACAGATACAGCGCACCTTCTTTTCGAAAACTGTCGCGAATTTTCGTTACACGGTTGCCCATTCTTTCCTGTGCCCAGTCATCAAATAGGTATCGGACGACTAAAAAAGCAATGGTGGCACCGATGGTTGCGGAAACCAAAGCGACCATTGAGCCGACTACAAAGCCAAATAGGGCACCGCTACACAGTGTCAGCACCAATGCACCGGGGATGGAAGCGGCAGCAACTACAATATAAATCCCAGAAAATATCAGGATAGTCAGTAGCGGATTGGCTTCCTTATAGGCATGTAACTGAATGAGTTTGGATTTGATGAATTCAAGATTGAGGTATTTTTCCGGTCCTATATAAATCATCAGCCCGACAATCAGAAAAATAGCAATAATGAGGATTATTTTATTTTTTCGCTTATCTTTAGGCATGGTCATTCACACGATACTTTCCGTAATGATAGGCAAGTTGCAACCACTGATTGAGAATAAATGTTTGGATTGAGTCGATGATGATTGTTATATGCTTCGTCTCAACCAATAGGGTGACCAAATAGGAACATAAAACACGGTTTTTTATGCCATCTTTGCAATCAACGCATCAGCAAATGCACTGGTGGATAGTGTGGTTGCACCGTCCAGTAAGCGGGCGAAGTCATAGGTGACGGTTTTGTCCGCCATGACGGCAATGAAAGCATCATTGATTAAACCCGCAGCCTCGTTCCAGCCAATGTATTCCAACATCATCACGCCCGAGAACATCAATGATGACGGGTTGACCTTGTTTTGATTGGTATATTTCGGAGCGGTGCCGTGTGTGGCTTCAAAGACGGCGATATGGTCTGCTATATTTGCGCCGGGGGCGATACCGACCCCACCGACTTCCGCAGCTACGGCATCGGACAAATAGTCACCATTGAGATTCATCGTCGCCAGCACCTCAAATTCAGCCGGTCGCAACAGTAGTAGCTGAAAAATAATATCGGCAATGCGATCTTTTATCAGTATCTTGCCGCTCGGCATCGTACCATCGTGCTCATCCCAAAGTTCTTCCTCAGTCACGATATAATCGCGAAACTCTTCTTTGGCAACCTCATAGCCCCAGTTACGAAACGCGCCTTCGGTGAATTTCATAATATTGCCTTTATGCACCAGCGTTACGTTGCTCTTGTTGTTGTCGATGGCATATTGAATCGCTTTTCGTACCAGCCGTTTGCTACCGAATGCGCTGATTGGCTTGATTCCAAGACCGGCATCTTCAAAAAATTCCGCACCCATTTCCTCGCGCAAAAATGTTGCTAGTTTTTTATTGGCATCCGAGCCGCTTTCATACTCCAGCCCGGCATAGACATCTTCGGTATTCTCACGAAAAATAACCACATCGACCTCTTCTGGTCTTTGCAGTGGAGACGGAACACCGCTGTAATAGCGCACCGGTCGGACACAGGCATACAAGTCCATTTCCTGTCGTAATGACACATTTAACGAACGAAAACCACCACCAATCGGCGTGGTTAGCGGACCCTTTATCGATACCACCAAGTCTTTAATCGCCGCCAACGTTTCCGCTGGGAAATAATCGCCTTCATAAATGCCAGCCGCTTTTTCGCCCATATACAGCTCACACCAATGTACTTTGCGTTTCCCAGCATAGGCTTTTTCTATCGCCGTATTCCATACTCGCAACGAGGCTGTGGTTATATCCGCGCCAATACCATCGCCTTCTACAAACCCAAGAATCGGTTGCTCTGGGACAACCAATTTGTTGTTCTGGATGGTGATTTTTTCGCCGTTTGTTGGGAGTTTGATATGTTGATAAGTCATTTTGCTGGTTGTATGTAGGTTTGTTGGGAAAGCCTTCAATAAGGGCAATCATGGGGATACATCACGCATCAAGTAGGCTACAGCATACTTAACAATATCGAGTGTAACATAATTAGTCAGCCCTTAAAAACCGACCTAACAAGTAAAAATATATTTCAAGCGGCCGCTCAGCGAACGTGAATCAACCTTGAATCAAATTGGACCAAGGGATTTTTACCAAAAATATGGACAAAACGTGCTTTTTTAAGCCATAAATAGCAGACGTGACAAAAAACCAGCCACTTTCTCAAATTCCAGGCACAAGCAGCCATTAAAGCATTGATTTCATCGCCAACTTGTCCTTTAAGCCTGTTTCTGGATAACCTAAAATCAGATTTCAAATGCCCAATAATGGGTTCTATGGCAGCCCGTCGCTTACACAGTTTGCGTTTCTTGTCTCTTTGATAACGATTGTCTTTTTTCAGGGCTTTGCTCGGCAGGATGATGTCCGTATCGCCCTCTTGTTTAACCCCACAATAGCCTCTGTCGCAGACCGCTTGTTTGATGGGTTTTGTTCTGTTGCTATTGGCTTGTTTTATCGCATCGGGTAGAGTTTTTGCATCATGCTGGTTTTTCTTATGGCTGACAACGCCGACAATGATGTTACTGTCTTTGCCCGAGACGATGGATACTTTGTTGCCGTATTCATAGCGTTTGTGGTCTTTGCCTTTAGAAATCACATAAGCATGGGGCTCGTGCAGGGAATAAATTTTGTTTTTGTCTTTGGGTTGTTGTGCCAACACCCGCTGATAGAGCAAGAAGTCTGGTTGGTAGGTTTCAAGCAGTCCGTGTTGGGGTAGTTTTCTTTGTAGTTCTCGGATTAAAATATGAGCAATGGTTCGCAATCGTTTCAATGCCATTTTGGCGGATGTACGCTTTTTAACATGGCGGAAGTGGCGAATGCGTAAGCGGCAGTTTTTAACTTCTTTTACGAAGGTTCTGCGTTGTTTGATGCCATGTTTTTTCGCCAATTTGTTGAGACGGTTGATAATTTTGATGGCTAGTTTAGAATCAGTCGGATAGGTGATGTTTTTTTCCTGTTTTTCCCTTCTCTACAGGGGTGTCAATCAAAACAGTGTTTTCATTGGCTTTTTTGCCGTGCAACATCACACTCATCTTAAAAATGAGTTCAAAACCTGCGACACCGATTCTGTTTCTAAAATGCACCAGTTCGGTTGCATTGCAAGGCACGTTTGGGGTGTAAGGTTGGATAACCGCAGAAGTATTGGTAATACGGATTACGCTTGAACTGTAAGACCACATTCTCATCGGACAGGTTTTCCAGTTGTTTGAGCATCAGTAACCCGACCATTAAGCGTATTGGTTTTGAGGGTCTGCCGTTATCGTGGCAATAGTGTTTGCTAAATGCATCCTCGAAGACCTTCCAGTCGATGACGTTGGCTAATTGGATTAAAGGGTCTCGTGGGTCTAATTGAGAGAACAGCTCGGTGTGAAACAGATTTTGTTGCCCTGTGTTTGGGGTAGATGGAGTCAGCATAATTTTTCCTAATTACCATTTAACCTAAGTCTATCTTCAGCAAGTTTTCCGGCATCGGTGGCGTTCTGAGTGCCGCGCAAGCAAGTCTGGGAATGAGGTCGCTCAAATCAAAACGACGATTGAAACGATACTGAAATTCTGCCAAGTATCGCTGAGCATATTTAGGTCGAATAGCATGATAGGTACTGCGTAATGAACTCTTTAAGTTACCCAGAATTGTATTGACCCAATAGAACTCAGGTTTTTCGACAGACGCTCTCCCGCCGCCGCACACAATCTTGTCATGCAAGCAACCGGCCTCGACAACGGCATTAAAGCACGCCAAGCCATCGGAGATAACAGTACTGCCCTCGGTCAGATGTTGCTGACTCTATGACTTAATCGCTTCTGTGCGGAAACCTTTTACGACCGATAACTTAACCCGAATTGGGCAATGTTCGGCGGTGGTCTCCACCGCCGCCACAAAAGGCATCTTACCGGCAGCACCACGTCCCGGCTTGCACCCAGTACGTTCGCCGCCCAAGTAAGCATCATCCAATTCAATCAACCCGGATAGTTTGTTATTGTGATCCCGCTCCATCATCACCTGCATAAGCTTGTGCTTCATTCGCCAGGCGGCATTGTAAGAAATACCCAAGTGGCGATGCAGTTTCATGGCCGAGATGCCTTTCTTGTCCTGTGTAATCAGATAGATACCCTGGAACCATAGCGTGAGCGGTAGTTTGGTGGATTCAAAGATGGTTCCAGCCGTCAGTGACGTCTGGCGATTGCACTGCTGAAGTTTACGGATGGTCAGCTGGCAGCACTTGTCGTGACCACAGGCCGGACACTGGAACCCTTTGGTCCACCGCCAAGCATAAAGCGCATCGAAGCATTGGGCTTCGGTACCGTACTGTTTGATAAAATCGTTCAAACTAACCCCTTTCTGGAATTGCACCTTATTACGCACCATGACATACCCCTTATGAATTAAATAGATAGACTGTGATTATATACAGGTAAGAGCGACTTATCTATGGTGGTAATTAGGTAGTTTTTTGTTCCCAAGTCACAAACGGCACGGCGAACAATCAGGCTTAACAGCAGATCAAATGCTGCTACCTTTTCCTCCATCTCAAGAATTTCAGACTCCCAAATCCTAAGAATGAGAGGATTGGCGGTTGTTACATCCCACAATCTCAATCGCTTTGAGAGCTTGGCTAGTGCAGAATCAGAGCTCCGCTCAATAAATTCACGGTAAATCGAACCATATTTGCACAGCTCGATAATTTCTTTTTCAACGCTAGAATAGCGTGGTGCTGTTCCCTTTTTGGGTTTTAGAAAAGATTTATACTCTGAAAATAACTTGGAAATTGTGACATCATGGGCACTTTTTGCGGCAACGAAATTTGCCAAGAATAATTCGATTCTTTCCTTCTTGTACCTGCCTTGTTTATCCTCTTGCCGCCAAAATATATCATCAAATGGTTTCCAGTATTTTCCAAACAACTCCTCAGCATTTTCTCCCCGTGCGTCTGCCCTTTGAAAAATATTATTTTTGACCAATGCTGAAGCCAGAAGAGGTTCACCTCTATCATTTAACGTTTCGAATATCACCTGAGCATCGTCGCCTTCGTCCAATACTATATGCACAACCTTGAATTCTTCGAGCAATGCTGTCCAAATAGCATCAAGTTTATTTTTCTTATTGACATCTGAAAATTCTTTAACTGCTTCTGTATCGACTTCGCGAATTTCGTCCAAATCAGGTGAAAGATCATCTGTTTCAACGGCTTGTTTAATTTGGTCATAGAAATATCCGTATGCCCCAAGGAGGTTTGGTACCGTTTTAAATTCTCGAATTTGGTCTCTCTTCTCGTTCTTGTACCAATATTGTGAATATTTTCCTTTGATCTCAGCGCGATCATTCGAAGCTACAATATCGATAAACATTTTGCGATTGGCTTGCGGTGGCCAAATTTTAAATTGCTCCACTTCAGGCTCGCTCATCAACTCAGTGTCACCATTCATAATGTACCGAGTGATATTTTTACTCGCAGATTCGTGTCCAATTTCCTGAGCATAATGCTTCGCAGCGGTTAAATAACAGTTGGAAGGTTGTGAGGCGTTGCTGTCCATCCACAACTTGAAATGACGGCACCTTATCGATGCTTGATTTTTCTCTACTTTCGAGTACAACGGCACCCATAAAGTGCGAAAATCGTTGCTCGCGCTTGGCAAGTCTCTCTATTACTTTTGTTCGAACATCATACCAAAATGGTTGCCATTGCTTCTCTTTCGTCCCAAACATAACTTCTTTGGTATATAGGTATGCAATAGCGGTTTCTTTGTCCTAACAAGTACTCAATACTATCCGAGTCTGCCCTCATCCCAACTTGTTCCTCTCTAAAATACTGCTAATTAAATTATCACAATTAATTGCACTCGTAAACATGAATCACCGTTTCATAGCAACGAACATAGCCAGTCCGTCCCGAACAATCCGGTTACAGAAGCGGCGCAATCACCAAGCTTACAATAGCCATGACGTTAATCAGGATATTCATTGAAGGGCCTGAGGTATCCTTAAACGGATCGCCAACCGTATCGCCAACCACCACTGCGGCATGGACATCGGAACCTTTGCCACCTAGATTGCCTTTCTCGACGTGTTTTTTCGCGTTATCCCATGCACCTCCCGCATTTGCCATGGTCAATGCCATCAACACACAGCCTAGCAATGCACCACCTAACATACCGCCCAGAGACTCGGCTCCTAAGCCGAAACCTACGATCGGAGGAGCCGCTACCGCAATCACACCGGGCAGGATCATTCTTTTCAATGCCGCACGGGTGGCAATATCAACACATCGGTCTGAATCGGGCTCCGCCGTGCCTTCCATCAAACCGGGAATTTCACGGAACTGTCGGCGAATTTCATGAATCATTTCAAATGCGGCTGTGCCGACGGCATTCATGGTAATGCTAGAAACCAGAAATGGGAATAGACCGCCGATAAACATTCCTGCCAACACTTTAGGGTTGCTTAACTCAAGCGAAAACCCGGATTTCAGATGTGCCACCGTTTCAATAAAAGCCGATATAATTGCCAATGCGGCCAATGCCGCTGCACCGATGGCGAAGCCCTTGCCAATAGCGGCAGTAGTATTACCAAGTTCGTCGAGAGAATCGGTGATTTCCCGCACTTCTTTGCCCAATCCAGACATTTCTGCTATGCCACCAGCGTTATCCGCAACAGGTCCATAAGCATCAATTGCCATAGTGATACCGACAGTCGCCAACATACCCACGGCGGCGATTCCTACGCCATAAAGTCCCGCGAATTCGGTAGAGATTAAAATGATTGCGGCAATAATAAGCAATGGCACGACTACCGATTCCATCCCTACGGCGAGTCCAGCAATCATCACCGTTGCAGGCCCTGTTTCACCGCTTTTAGCAATATCGCGTACCGGTTTGCCGCCGGTATAATACTCGGTAATTAAGCCGATACCGATGCCGCCAATCGCACCGACCACGACAGCACCCCATACCTTTGTGCTAACCCCCAAATAGGAAATGACCACATAAGCGGCAATCATGAAAATTAGTGTAGTACCGATGGTACCAATACGCAGGGCAAGCTCGGGGGAGCGGGCAGTATTCATTTTTACAATGGCAATGCCAAGAATAGAACACAGCAAACCGACTGATGCCAAGATCAGCGGCAAAGACATCAGGGTCGATTGCGTGCCCATCACGGCAAATACTGTCGCTGGTAAGGTCGATGCAATGGCAATAGTAGCAATCATGGAACCACAGTAGGATTCAAAAATATCTGACCCCATACCAGCCACATCGCCGACATTATCGCCGACATTATCGGCAATGACACCAGGATTTCTGGGGTCATCTTCGGGTATTCCAGCTTCAATCTTCCCTACGAGATCGGCACCAACATCAGCACTCTTGGTAAAAATACCACCGCCGACTCTAGAAAACAATGCTACTGACGAAGCCCCCATACCAAATCCGTGGATAACATGTGTGGTTGATGGGTCACCACCATATAGCAAATACAAAAAACCAAGTCCGAGTAAACCCATAGAGGCAACACACAATCCCATGACCGAGCCACCAAAAAAAGCGACTGTCAACGCACTTTCTGCGCCTGCTTGCTGTGCAGCTACCGTGGTTCTGACATTAGCGCGTGTTGCGGCAATCATACCAATATATCCGGCTATCCCCGAACAGATCGCACCAACCAAAAATGCCAGCGTGGTTTTCGCACCCAAATCTGAAATAGATATCAGTACCGCAACAACAGCGATAAAGGCCAATAGATAGGTATATTCCCGACGCATAAACAGCATTGCACCACGATGGATTTGTGCCGCAATATCAACAACTTTACCCTCCCCCGTTGGGTACTTGAGTACCAGTCTATACACCAAAAGCGTGGTCAACAGACCGACGATACCAACAATCACAGGCAGCATTTGTATCATTAAATTTACTCCGAAAAAAGGTTATCGATAAAAAATCAACGGCACATTGTACCCATGATGCTTGTTAATATCAATGTTCGTCATTCATCCCATATCCGCAGATAGAAATCCCTAAAACATGGAAAGACTTGGCTGTATAATAGTTTGCACTTAAACTCTCCATCACCCAATGGGTACACAACTCAAGGCTTATGACTATGCTACCATATAAACTCGATACAACGAACGATTTACTCACATCTCGTGCCGGTTTATTGGCTATCGCTCAAGTAATGGACTCCCTTAATGGATTACATGAACCTGTCTGAGCGAATCGATAAGCACTTCCCTCTGTCAAAAAGTAATCGTGGGTACCCTCCCTCTAAATTCACCAAGACATTCATCCTGATGCAGCATGAAGGCAGTTTTCACTTGGATGAGGTTCGCCATATTCAAGATGATGAGGCACTGTGGGCTTGTCGGTTAATTCAAAATCAGTCCAATTTTAAGAAAATAAAATATTTAATAACAAGGGCTTAAATATTCACAACAAGCTAAAAACGCCATTTTCCGACAAGCCCACTGTGTACTGTGTTGGATATGAATAAACTTCCCCAAGCGACCACGCTTGGAGGCTGGCTCATGCGGGTTGGAATATATCCGCAAATCTATGTTGCTGGGTGAAGGTCAATAACCCCATATTGAAGGCAGCCTTGCATCGCTGTAAGAAAGTGACGCTGGACATTGACGCCACTGAAATTGTTGCCCATAAAGCCCAAGCGCAGTGGACTTACAACTAACACAATCAGCCTCCCAATCGCCTATACGCGAGCGACTGTCCACTATACTGGGTCTATCCGCAATATCAACCCGATTGGGGAGCGTCCGCGGTAATCGTTCTGTCCATAACGCTTGCGATATTTCTTACCCTGATGGTGCAAGTATCGATATAACGACCCATCCGCTACTTTGTCTTTCAAAATGAGACGATAGATGGATTCGGTGCTAATACTGATGTTTTCCTCCATTCTCAAACGACCGCTAATTTGTTCAGGACTCCAATACAGCACAAGATTTTGTTGAATATGAAGCTTTAACTCGTCATTGAGTTTGATGTGCTTGGGCTTTTGCTGATGCCTCGTTTGGGCAAAGCGGTGGGCTTGTTTGTAGCGATAGCCGTTGCCCCCGGTATTGCGTTTAATTTCACGGCTGATGGTTGACTTAACTTCTGTCCATGGTTTTAGCGATTCCTGTCAGTGTACAATGCTGCTGATTCATGAGGCAAATGTGGTATCTTTCGTGTTCAGTCAAACGGGTATATCTCGTCATGTTTTACTCCTTTTTTCCGTTCAGTTAAAAGAGTACGAGCGTACCCTTTGACTGACTTAGGAGTGTTGCACTTAAAAATGATACGTAGCAATACAATTCATAGTAATGAAAACTACACATGATGATATTATAAATATCATTGAATTTTTACTCATTTTGAGGAAATAGAAATGAAAAATATTAGTAGCGTTGTATTAGGTGGTCTTTTAAGCATTCTTTTGCTCATGAGTCTATCTTTTCAAGTGTATGCAGTTGTTGATGAAGATGTTGTTGGCAATAGTTTTTCAGAAAAAGCTTATTACTTCCCTGGAAGAGATGAGTTTTCGCATGAAAATGGTGAAGGGGCTATTGTCAATGACATTACAACCACTTATTTAAGATCTGGTGTAGAAATACCATCAAATCCTGTTAGTGTTCCTACTCCTGTGATTGGTGAGACTTTTACTTTTAAAGCTCTTTACTCCCCAACAGCTCATAAACTCTATGCTGGAACGTATGATGGTATAAATATACCAGAAGGTTACTGTCCAGTTCAAGTTGAATTTTCTTATTCAAATCCTGAACCTACAGTTCCTGAACCTACTCCTGAGCCTACTCCTGAGCCTACTCCTAATAATGGAGGAAGTTCTTCTGGTGGTGGAGGCGGTTCTTCTGGAGGCGGAGCTTTAGTTGCTATTGTAGTAGTAGGTGCAGTTATTCTTGCTATGAATAACCGCACTGCTATCAAGAATAGTTTTTTTCTTGATGAAAAAGGAATGGGATTTGATCTTAATAAGTATGGCAAACTTAGAATGGATTCATATCTTCCCAATAAGTATGTTTCTGTTGGTATTCTCTCATGGGATGTTGGTTTAAGTAAATCCATAAATTTTGGATTAAGATCTACCTTTGTCTCAACTGGCCAACAAAGATTTAATGCTTCATTGGCATATTCTTTTTAGCTATTAGTGTCACTAAGACCCCCTTTTTGGGGGTCTTTTTTATTGCAAAACTATTAAGTGCTTATAAGTATAAAAGTTTATTTTAATTATGCATATTGATATAGTTCTATCTTTAGTTTTATATATATAACACTTCAAGTGTATTTGTTTATTCTAAAACTTGACATGCTCTTTATGTGAATTCAAGTTGTGTGAATTCAAGAATCATTGTCCAGCCAACATGTTGCATTATGGACGCAACTGCTAAATCGTATCACTCGGGCTTGTCGGAAAATGGCGTTTTTAGCTTGTTGTGAATATTTAAGTCATTGTTATTAAACATTTTATTTTCTTAAAATTGGACTGGTTTTGAATTAACCGACAAGCCCCACTCATAGGAGCGACTTGAATAAACCAATGGCTTGCTCATAGACTTGCTTAGGCAATTTTTTCCAAAGCAAATGCTTTTGTCACTATAAGTCACCGAAAAAGAGCTGTTCAAAGCCACCAATTTAATGAATAATCGACCTAGAAAATGCTTGGGGCAATCCCTCTGGATGTCTTTTCTTGCTGGGAATTGATTATATAAACATAAATCATTGGTGTTGCGCTTATGGATTGAATTGCCTTGTCTCTAAACCGGACGGATGACAAGGTTTAGAGAATAGTCTTAAACTGAAACAATGGCAAAAAAAACACGACCACAAGTTAAACAGCAAATTATGGATTTGCGGGCACAGATTGAACACCATAATGACCGCTATTATCGATTGGACGATTCGGAGATTCCCGATAGTGATTATGACCGGATTGTAAAAACACTGGTGGCACTGGAAGACAAATACCCCGAATGGAAATCCGCTGATTCGCCGACTCAAAAAGTCGGCGGCATCGCATCAAAAACATTCTCTGCAGTGTTTCATTCGATTCCCATGCGCTCTTTAGGCAATGCCTTTGCAGAGTCCGAAATAATCAGTTTTGACCGGCGCGTGCAGTCCTCAGTAGAGTCGGATGGTGCGGTGAACTATGTTGCCGAGCCTAAGCTGGATGGTTTAGCCGTCAGTATTAGATTTGAAAACGGCCGGTTAATACAGGCGGCAACCCGCGGAGACGGCAAGCGCGGAGAAAATATCACCCATAACATGCGAGCGGTATTGGGTGAAAAAACAACATTGTCCGCAACTAAAATGCCTGACGTGTTGGAAGTGCGCGGCGAGGTTTTTATGCGTAAAGACGACTTCGATGCGTTGAATGAGGCACAAAAGAAAGCCGCACAAAAAACCTTTGTCAATCCGCGAAATGCGGCGGCGGGTAGCTTGCGGCAACTCGACCCGACAGTAACCGCAGCGCGCCCATTGAGCCTTTGTTGCTATGCGTTGGGCGAGGTGGTCGGGGTAACACCGCCGGATACGCATTGGGAGTCCTTGCAATGGATAAAAAGTTTCGGCTTGCCGGTGACTGAATTGGTCGAGCAGGTTCGCGGGGTGAACGGCTGTCTGGACTATTATCGGCAGATGCTCAAGCAGCGTGATGCCCTACCGTTTGATATTGATGGCGTGGTCTATAAGGTGTCCCGCATTGACTGGCAAAATAGTTTGGGGTTCACTGCTAAAGCACCGCGTTGGGCAATGGCACATAAATTTCCCGCTCAAGAAGAAATAACTCAAGTTGAAAAAATAGAAATTCAGGTTGGTCGGAGTGGTGCAATTACCCCAGTGGCAAGACTCAAGCCGGTCTTTGTTGGTGGTGTTACCGTCTCCAATGCAACCTTGCACAATGGCGAAGAAATTCAACGTCTGGATGTGCGCGTCGGCGACAGCGTCATCATCCGGCGCGCTGGGGATGTGATTCCCGAAGTGGTTTCGGTGGTACATTCAAAGCGGCTTCAAGACAGCGAGGTATTTCGGTTGCCGACAACATGTCCGGTATGTCAATCGCCGGTTGTCTATCCGGGACAGGGCGTTATTGCACGGTGCAGTGGCGGCTTGTTTTGTGCAGCACAGCAGAAACAAAGCATCAAACATTTTGTCAGCCGCAAGGCGATGGATATTGATGGGCTGGGCGACAAACTGATTGAGCAACTGGTGGACCACAAACTGATTGACGGTGTTGCCGAATTATATACGTTGACCATAACGCAGATTGCCGCTCTTCCGAGAATGGCAGAAAAGTCGGCGACCAATTTGTTTTTAGCTATCGAGAAAAGCAAACAGACCACATTGGCGCGGTTTCTGTACGCACTGGGGATTCCGCTGGTGGGTGAAACCACAGCACAAACATTGGCTGATAACCGCTTGACCCTGGTAGCCGTTATGGACGATAGCGAACAACAACTACAATCGATTGCTGACATCGGTCCTTTGGTCGCGGGTAGCATTAACACATTTTTTAAGCAATCGCATAACCGCAATGTCATCGATAAATTATTATCTGCGGGTATCGAATTGCCGCAGCCGGAAAAAATCCAAATACCACTGGAGAGTGTTTTTTCGGGCAAGACGGTGGTGCTGACTGGGAGCTTGAGCATGTCGCGTGCTGCAGCAAAAAAATTACTGCAATCACAAGGCGGCAAAGTAACCAGCAGTGTTTCAAAAAACACAGATTACGTTATTGTCGGACAGGATGCTGGCTCAAAGGCGGACAAAGCGGAGCAACTTGGTATCCAGTTACTGGATGAACAGCAATTTCTAGTGCAAGCGAAGGGCGAGTTTAAGAAATGACTGCCACGCCATTAAATTTATATAGGGCACATCCACCATTGAAGCAGGTAGAAGTTATTTTTTATACCCATCAGGATTGCCATTTATGTGACGATATGGGGGGCAAGCTCAATGAGTTTATTGTCAGCCTGAATGGACAAATAGAAATTAACGTCATAATGAGAGATATTGAAGACCACACACACTGGTACAAGCGTTACCACGAATATGTGCCAGTACTGGTGGTCAATGATGAAGAGGTATGTCATTATTTTCTCGATCGAGATGAACTCACCAACGCAATTGTTCAAGCGACTGGCACGCACCTGACTTCGACGGTTCACACTCATAACTCATTGATTTATAAAGGAACATAAAAACGACTAGGCACTACAAATGCCCAAATATTGAATAATTATATCAATCAGCCCAGTGGGTAAGCTGTGGTGGTCGCTTTCAATCCCATCACAGCATAGATTTTTTTGCTTCTGGATTGATTTGAGCAGGCATGACATAACGCTGTTTGGTGCGCTTGTGTTTGAACACACTATGTTTCACATGAATCAAGGCATTACGGATAACCTCAGGGGATAAGGCTTTGTGTTGTAGCTTGATTCGATACATTAGCTGTCTGATGCAGGCAAAAGCCATGGACGAAATGGCGATGTGGGCACGCACTCTTGAAGGTGTCCAGTGATAGACAGGGCGTACTTTTAAGTCATGTTTTAGTGATGCGGAAACTTTCTTCAACCTGCCATAAGCCACGATAGTGTGATAGCACTTCTTGGTGCGGCGTATCGGGCAAATTGGTGATGGTGCCATGCAGTCCGTCCCAGCGGCTTTCGGCATCAATTTTATCTTGGTTGATACTCAGGCTGGTTTTTCCTTTGATAATCAGAAACTTTTTATAGCCGTAGTTATTTAATAAGTCCTTAGGATTCTGGCTTTTACCTATTTTCTTGATGAGCCGATCGACTGCCTTTTGTCGGTCATGTTGATCTTTATCAGCCCGTTTTGGACAATGTGAGACAATGAGCCGTCTCTTCTTGTGCGTCAGCTCGGCTACGCTTGATCCGCCTTTGCCAAGTGTCTGATAAGCTGACTTATCCAATACTTTGGTTTGTAATGCAGCGGGCAATTGTTTTAGTTTGCCCCGACAATGTAATAAGCACCCGCCTCATCCAGGGCAGATTGTCTTCATTAAGCATGCCTCGATCAGCGACAAAGATCATTTTCCGGACATCATAGCGCGCTTGCAACTCCTGCAAAACGCTGATTAGGTTATGACTCGGGCTATGACCCTCGAAAGTAGCACTAGGGAACACTTCGTAGCCGACCGGCAGACCCTCGCGGGTGACCAGTAAAGCCAGCAATACCTGTGTCTGATCGACCTAGGGCTGATTGAATTTACAATCCTTGCTGTAGCCATTTTGTTTTAATTCATATTCCTTGAAAGACTCAAAATACAGTGTCGTACAGTCAAAAAACAACACATCCAACGCACCAGGTAACAAGGATCGCGTACCTTCACAGGTCATCGCTTACAGCCGGCTGATGGTGTTATCGTCCAGCTGATCCATCATCCGATAAACTTTCTCTAAGGACAAAGAAACGCCAAAGTCCTGCTCCACACTGCCGCGCTTACTTTTAGGATTGGCAATGCGTGCCATCACACAATGGAACAGGGCTTCTGTGGAGGCACGATACTTCTTTTGCGGCAACAGGGTATCGAACGACAACTGGCGATAGACCTCGCCATACACCTCATGGATGCCCAGCACCACCCGTTGTTCTTCCACCATCTGCATCAGGTCAACATTCAAGGTGGCTTTGGACGATTGAGCTTTTGCGGCTTTCGCCTCAAGCATCTGTTTGGCGACCGTCTCAGGCGGAAACAGGCTGGACTGGTGCTGGGCTTCAATCTTCGCCTTGACGACTTCGGCCAGATCTTTCAATCGCACTAACTCATCGTCATCCATGGCAATGCCGACATAACGGACAATCTTTTGCTTGACCTTATCGCCGATGCACACGGATGAAACAATCTGAACCGATTGTCTTGGGCTATTGGGTGTCGATTTAACGCGAACGAACATGGGGTGAGCTTACACTGTGCCATCGCCTAAGCCAACACAAATATTAAAATAGGCACTACAAACCAGTTTCTCTACCAGCCCCGCATGTTTACTGGGCTGTGAGCGATATGGATGGAGCGAACCGTCGAAGTCAGGAAGAGACTGTGCAAAAAACCAATATTCGGCATGCCTAGCGAGGTTTCTTGCACAGTCTCTATTATGCCGGATCTGACCGACAAATCAATTACCATCCAGATTGAGAACACCGAGAACACGTAGCAGAGTAATGCGCGTCTCCTTCATTTGAAGATTGCTTGTAAGCAGGTTGAACTCGGCATCCAGTGCAGATTGTCGAGATTCTATAGTTTGCACTAAAGTCGTTTGCCCCATATCAAACTTAATCTGTATCTGTTGTCCTGATTTTTGTGCAGCAGCAAAGGCGATTTCAAACTCCTGCCGAGCCATAGTCAGCCCATTAAGCAGATGCCAATGCGTTCGCACTTCTGCCCTAATCCGACTTTGCTCTGCTTCCAGTTCCCATTGTGCCATAGTCACTGCCTCGATTGCATGGTCCCGTTGGGCGCGCTTGCTACCACCTGCATACAACGGTACGAATAACTTAAATACCGCATCAACACTGGCAACATCATTGCCTCCCACTTCGCCATTGCTGGCATTGATATTCATGCTCAGATTAGGACGCAGTTCAGCTTTATGAAAGCCGAGTTCACCTTGCGCGACTTCTAAGCGTTTGCGTGCCCGTTTCAATGTTGGAGATCCTCGCTCTGCTTGCATCAAAGCACCGCTTAGTGTGGCTGGAGTCGCCCTATTCAGGATGTCTAATGAAGTGGGCAGAAGAGTCTTTTTTGCGCTCGCGCCACCTGTGAGCCGGGACAAACGCGCCCGCGCAATCAGGTGGCGTGCTTCAGCCGAAATGCGCTCTGCTCGCGCTTGGTGTAGGCGACGCAGAATTGAGTATAACTCGGTCTGATCCAATGCCTTCAGGGCAAGGCGTTGGCGTGCGACCTGTTCGAGATCAACCGCCAGCGACTCAAAAGTGCGCCATAGCTCAAGCATGCGTTCTCGCAACAACTGTTCGGAAAAACTTTGTCCAACCTCTGCCAATACGTCCTGGCGCACCACCTCGGCAGCTTGTTCTGTCGCTGCGATCTCGGCTTCTGCTGCCCGCAGGCGGCTACTTGTGCGCCCAAAGGTATGGATGTTCTGGCTTGCACGCAGTCCATAGCGAACTGATTTGCCTTTATATTCTGCATTCGTGCGGGCCCGGTTCTTGTTGGAACCATAGCCGACATCGCCAAAGGTTGACAAGACTGGCAATCTGCTACTGTTGACTTCCGCTAATCTGTATTGTGCTTGCACAACACGACTCTGCGCTGCCCGTATGCGCGCATCATTAGCCTGCGCGTCCAAAAATGCTTGTGTCAGACTGTAAGTCGCAGTCGCTTCGATGGCTGTAAGGACAGGCACTAGTGGTGCCGAATAAGCTAGCGAAGACAGTAGCCATAAAGCGACCGAGACAAAATAACGACATAACAAATATAAGAAACGCGGCAATGCTTATTCCTCTATCATCGCTTTTTTAAGAACATTATTCAAAGGAGCAATCAGGTATGCCATCGCTGTACTCTCCCCACCAGTGAACATAATTTCTACCGGCATACCCGGGCCAACCTGTACATCCCCCAACCTTGCCAGCTCCTCTTCAGTCACCAGAATTCGAGCAACATAAAAGGACTCTTGAGCCTCGTCTCGCTGAAAGGCATCGGCTGAAACACGTTCCACATGACCAATTATCTCAGGGGTGTCGCGTTGGCTGAATGCCGAAAAACGTAGCCTCGCCTGTTGCCCTGGATAAACATTATCCACGTCAGTGGGACGAATCTGACCCTCTACCATGAGCTGCTCCTGACTGGGCACAATATTCATGATTGCTTTCCCCGACAATATCACCCCACCCACAGTATGCGCGGTGAGTCCAATCACTTTGCCATCTTGCGGTGCTGTGATGCGTGTACGTCTCAACACATCACGCACCATCGACAGCCTCTCCCGAACCTCAAACAATTCCTGTTGCACCTTTGTAATCTGGTTTGCTATCTCGGTGTGAAAAGTATGCTTAAACTGGATAATTTCCTGACGGGTTTCGCTAATTGCCACCTTTGTGCCAGCAATTTCGGCGACAATGCTGCTGATGTGCCCCGTATTTTGTTCATATTCTCGCTGGCGCGTAATTAGCGAACTTTCGTCAATCAAATTTTGTTGATATAAATTCTCCAGATTATTCAGGTTCCTCTTGATCAGCACTTGCTCACGCCGAGCAGCTTGACGACCTGCCTCCAAACCGATAATTTTCTCCCCAAACTGATTGATGCGGTGTCCCAGAATTTCTATCTGACCATGGTATTGGAGATTACGCTTCGCAAATAAATCCTGTTGGACCGCCAACATGTCGGCAATATGCGACTCATCGTGCCGTGCCAGAAACCCTTCTGAAAACACAATTTTTTGGTGCGATAAACGCTCCGCATTCAGACGATCAATCTCTGCCAGCCGCGTGTAGTAACGACTCTCCAAAAAGCTTAGGTCGGTACGCGCCTGGGTTTCGTCCAGTTCAATCAAAATATCCCCTTTCTTAACTTCGTCGTCTTCGCGCACATGGAGTTTTTTTACAATACCCCCTTCTAAATGTTGGATGACCTTATGTGCGGTATCCACCACCACCGAACCGGTTGCAACCACGCCCTCTGTTAGTGGTACCAAAGAAGCCCAGGCAATAAATCCGACTAACATAACCGAGATCACACCAACACCTATTTTCATCGGAATATCACTCGCCATGCGTGCCCGTAGCTCCTGCAGCTCTGGGGCTCATCCTCTGTCAGGAACTCATTCTTATTCATACCTTTTGTAGGTCTTTTGGCACGGGTCGCACAAAGCGTTGCAAGACCTCATCGCGCTGACCGGCAGCCATGAGTGCGCCATCCTTCAACACCAAGACATACTCCACCGCCTGCAACAGCCGTTCGTTATGCGTAACAATCAGCACCGTCACCCCATGCTTGGCAAGCTCATGCAGGGACTGCGCTAGAGCAAGTTGCCCTTCTGTATCCAGATTCGCATCTGGCTCATCCAGTATCACCAGTGCTGGATCTCCGTACAGTGCCCGTGCCAACGCCACACGCTGGCGTTGTCCAGCAGAAAGGTTTGCACCACCTGCGAAAATCAACGTGTCATAGTTATTTGGCAGACGCATGATCATTTCGTGACAATGTGCGTAGTGCGCTGCCTTGATGACTGCATCATCAGGTTTGCCCAGCTTGGCAATATTCTCTGCCACACTGCCTTCAAATAGCTCGACTTCCTGTGGCAGATAGCCAAAGTGTCGGAGACGGCTTTCTGGCGACCAATCACCAATGACAGCACCGTCCAGACGCACGCTCCCCGCCTGTGCTGTCCACACCCCGACCAGCAGCCGCACCAAAGTGCTTTTGCCGCTGCCACTCGGACCAACAAGTGCTGATATTGAACCTGGCTTTAATGTAAAACTTATCCCTTTCAACACTGGGCGTACTACCCCTGGTGGTGCCGCAATCAAACCTTCTACTTCCAGCAAACCTTCAGGTCGTGGCAGACTCATGCCATACTCTGACTCGGGCGGCACTTCCTGCAACAACGCATTCAACCGATGCCACGCCTGACGCGCCACCACAAACCCTCGCCATGCCGATATTCCCTGCTCAATAGGTTGTAGCGCCCGTCCCAGAATAATGGAGGCGGCAATCATCATACCGGGAGAAATCTGTTGTTTCAACACCAACCATGCCCCAAGCCCCAATACGCTGACCTGAACAACCTGCCGAAACGATTTTGAGACGGAGAGTAATATGCTCAGCCGTGCACCACCGCGCACCTGAAAAGCAACTGCCTTGTCGTTCTGATGCCGCCAACGTCGCCGAAAGCCTGCAAACATGCCCATCGCCTGTAGCACATCGGCATGACGCAACCCGTTTTCCACGAATCGTTGCGAGCTACTTGTGTGTTCTGCGGCACTTTTATATGGGCTACGCGAAACCCAGTCCGTTAGCACTGCCATGCAAAAGATCACCGCCGCACTGAATAATGCAAGCACCCCAAGCCATAGATGAATCATAAAGATGACAATAATGAACAATGGGACAAACGGACTATCAAAGAAAGTCAGTGCCGGCGGACTGGAAACGAACTGACGTATCGCATCGAGATCACGAATTGGCTGACCGGTGCTTTGGTGGAAGCGCTGTAAGCTGGCCTGAAATGTCCCTGCCAGCACCTTGTCTAACGATTGAAAGTTCAACGCTAGAGCAATACGCGCCATCATCCGCTGGCGCACCCAATCCAACCCGCCAAAGCACAACAGCAAGAACACGGCAACCACAGTCAACGCAATCAGCGTTTCGTGGCTTGAGCTGGTCAGCACCCGATCATAAATCTGCAGCATGTACACTGGCGAGACCAGCATCAGCACATTAACGCAGACACTGAATACAACGACCACCCAAAGCCTACGAGCATTGCTCGTAATAACCGCTCTAAGTGGCGTTACTGAAGAGACCACTCGTTATTATTGGCGTTTGTTTGGTATTTTATTCTGCGACAAATGTTTGCTTTGACGGCAAGGCTGCCGCTTGTTGACCGGTAGCACTTTGCTGACGCTTCTGTTCTTCTTCCATACGCTTCATAACCTCCTGCATGATATGAAAGGAACGCACGAACCCCGACATCGGCATAAGCAACCGATGCTTGGGGATTAGTTCAGGTGTTTTTGGCTCGGTTTCTGCATCTTTTGCTTTTGTATTTTGCTCCCTCTTTGAGTCCTCTGGCAACCCCAGTGCCTCACCAAACTCTAGCCGCACCACACCCTCTCGTAGCGATGCCGACAGTAAAAGATCTACAAATGTTTCAGTTATATCCATAGTTTATGTTCTCTGATTAAATGGTGGTTTAGATTTTAAGGAGTCATTAAGATAATTTAAGCGAATAAAATTGAATCATCGCCGCCTAATGCGTCAACGAATGCATCGAAATCATTAAATCGTCCAGTATTGGCATCGTACAATGAAGTATCTATATTTTCAGTCAACGTAATTTTGAGTTGATTAGACCCGGTTGCACCGTTTTCAGACTGTCTTACATTGGCAAAAGCAACCAACATCAGGTCTGCATCTCGTACACGCACCTGATACTGAGCATCGTCGTATCCCTGCTCCAGATGCGCTATGGAAGACACAAGTCCTCGGGCATCGAGTAGTTTCAACTTGTCGTTATCAGCAATGGAGAAGTCAAGGATGGTATCTTCGCCATCCAGACCATCCCATTCCCTACCTGTATGACGAATGCCATATACGAAACTATCCGAACCGCTACCCCCGGTGAGCGAGTCATCACCAAGCCCGCCGTTCAGGACATCACTGCCGCCGCCTCCATTAAGGACATCATTGCCCGCAAAGCCATACAGTATTTCTGCTTGATCAGCACCCGTCAGGTTGTTATTTGCGGCGGTACCTCTGATCAATATGGACGTGGGCACCGTGCCTGAATCTGCCACCCAAGCCTGAAATTCCGCATGGGTCATAACACTGCCATCCCCAGCCTGATATTTCTGGGTAGTGGCATCACGCACGGTGACAACAGCCCCGGTGGACAAAGTCAATCTCGCAGTGCCTAAATTCAAGCCCGTCTCTGTAATCTGCACTCCTGATTCAAAATGAATCAGATTATTTCCAAATAAATCCTCAATCTCGACATTGCCCTTCTGGAACCGGCTGATACTGTAAACATCTGCTCCGGCTCCCCCATTGGCTCGTGCCTCCTGATTAAAGCCAAGCGTAAAAGCATCCGTGTTGGGGTTGCCGTTGAGGTAAATCTGCAATGCATCCGCTGGCGATTCTGGCGTTGTTGGCACTGCTACCAGATCGGTCACGAAAAACCCCGTATCGACCCTGCCCATAAACTGGCTTAATGACAGACCTGCCTCACTACCAAGCGCATAAGTATATCCTTCTGGTCTTGATATTTGGATGGTATTGTCATCCGTCAGTGTCACCGTTAATATGCTGAAATCTTGTTGAACGGAGGCAATCTCTACACCCTGATCAAAAGCCAATGTGTTGTCGCCAAACTGATCAATAATCCGGATATTGCCAAACATACCTGAAGGAATTACATAGTGGTCAGCACCAGCACCGCCATTGGCCACTGCCTCTAAAGAGCTACCAACAACCATCACATCAGAGCCTGTGCTGCCACTCGTGTACAGCAGTAAAGCGTCCCGAGCGGAGATTCGCACAGTCTGATCTGCATATGTACCTGCAGAATCCGTTGCTCTGACAGTAAACTCATACTGAGTAGTTTGCTGATGCGGACTAATTGACCCGATCCATTTGCCTGTGGACGGGTTCAAAGACAATCCGCTCGGCAATGCCCCAGTATGAATGCTATAGGCCGAAATATCTGCATCGACATCACGGAACCAGCCGGCGACAGAGTCAAGCTGCAATGACTCGCCTGGGACTGTGCTGATTTCCCTGATCGATGAACTAGTTGGAGTCGGGGCATCATTAACCGGCCTAATTCTCAGCAGTGCCAGACCTTGGGCAATGCTCGATCCATCGCTAACCTGGTAAGTAATCCGCACATTGCCATCATAGTCTGCAAGCGGCGTGTAGAATATTCTGTTATCGCGGACCGATGCCTCACCACTATCAGCCATCGCCCTCATGAGCGAAAGCGTGTCACCGTCGTCGACATCATAATCATTCTCCAATACATCAAGCGACACACTAGCGATATCTTCTGCTATGGTGAACTCATCATATATTGCAACTGGGGCATTGTTTTGGGAAACTGGCTCTGGCGGATTAACCGGCGGCTCATCCACCGGATTAACCTGAATGGAGACACGACCTGTATCCGTGCCCCCCTGTGAGTCACTGATGGAATAGGTGAGTGTTTCCGTGCCAGTAAAATCGGCATCTGGCCTGTATCGCAGGTAGGCATTATTCACAATGGACACCGTACCATGAGCGGCTTCACTAACACCTGTAATCTCTAAAGGATCCTGATTTACATCCGCATCATTGTTTAGCACTAATATTTTGACTTGCCTGCCGGCCTCGGTGCTGACACTATCGTCCATGGCAACCGGGGCTGTATTGGGTTCGCCCGTAACCCGCACAGTGACATATCCACGAGAGATACCCCCATTGTCATCTCGCACATCATAGGTAAACTCCTCATTGCCCACAAACCCCTCCCTTGGGGTATAGTCAATATTTTGACCATCAATAGTGGCAATGCCATCACTAACATCATTGATGCGGCTAATTTCCAGAGAATCGCCTTCCGGGTCCACGTCATTTTCAAGCACCTGAATAGTAACCTGCCCACCTGCTGACTGAATGTAATCAGCCTTTGTGCGTGGGGCATCGTTTATTGGTGTAAATGTGATGTCTTCGGCATCTTGATAAGTAACCGGGTCACGACCGAGCATAGAGACTGCGATCTTAAATGTCGGTGCCTGCTCGCTACCATCGTGCCGAAATACGACTGCTCGGCTGATAATATCGGCTTGTGTAAAGGTTGTGGTGAACCGTCCGTTCAGAAAGAATGTGCCATGCCTAACCTCCTGAACATGAAAAACCACCGCATTGTTGGTTTGCTGATTTGTCAGTTGAACATCAATCATCTGGCGAGTGAGGGTGACCTGCTCTCCTTCCTGAACTGCAATAGCAAGGGTGCTGATAGCGAGTTGAGGATCATCGCTGACCTCATTGTTCACAGAAATTCTGACCGGTGCAGAAGAGAACTGATGGGCACTATCTTGTACCTGAACCGTAACCCCATAAATATTATCGTTATTGCTGTCTCTTGGTGCTTCATAATCCGGAGCAACCCGAAAACTGATCACGCCTTCTGACGTAATATCGAACAATGCGTAATCACCGACAGAGAGCAAGCTATAGGAGACAGCACCACCTTCAGGATCACTTGCAATCACACGACCCACACTCGCTGTGCCTTCGGTCACTGTAAAATATTGTAAACTAATCTGCGGTGGCCCATTCGAGGGCGGGTTCGGTGTGGATGAGGCTGACGGGAGTTGATAAGTATAGCTCCGTGAGCCTAGGATTATCTCACTCGGATCTGGCTCATACAGCCAAAACACATTTGTTTCGGCAATCGAAAATTCAAGATCCTCACCTAGATTAGCATCAAAGCTAAAAATACCTGCTTCTGCTTTCGCTTTTAAGTATTCAATCGACAGCAGTGCTTCGGCTTGTACGCCAATACGATGCGCCAAAGATCCCCCTAGAGTGTACTCGACCTTAATATCATCTGCTCCCCATGAACCCAGGTCAAAGGTATCTCCTAACCGCTTGCTTTGAAACAGGCTCCCGCTTGGTGTGTATAAATCAACACGAATCTCTGGATTAAACTGGACCTCTTGAACCAGATTAATATTCCCCTGCAAATTCACATCCAAAAGGGTCGCTTTGATGTACGATCCGAATTCATACTCAAGCACATCAACAGGAGTGCCAATTGTTAGCTGCTGTCCCACATAGTCCAAATCAAGCCCTAACCCCAAAACACGATCACTACCCATAGCGACTAGATTGGGTGGTGATGATTGCGGGATGTTCTCTTGGCGATTCTGTAGTACACCATCAATATCGGGGACATTAATATCAAAATTTAGTAGTGGGCTCTCGAAAATATCTGGTATAGCACCAAACAGGTCCACCTCTGTCCATAGGTCAATATCAAACAACGATATGTCACCCTTATCGAGATGAAAGCCCGCGCCAAGACGCGCTTCCGCTTTCAGGCTCAAACCGTCAAATGATAAGTCCAATGCATCCGCCGTCTCCCAGTCACTGGTGGAAAACTCAATACCTGTTCCTGATCCTGAAATCTCGGGTAAAACATCAAAGCCATATCGCAAATCATAGTTACCTACTCCACCCCCTAATTCAAGTAAAAAGCCAGCATCCCAAGTGTAGTCATAGTCACCCAAAAAACGCACAGATACTGAACCACTTCCCTCTCTGTACAGACCGTCCCATGTATCACGAAGATCAGGACCAAGAGATCCCTTCAATGCAAATTCCAAGTTAGCAGGGTCCAAGCTAGAACGGTAAGAGACTGGTTCGGATGGGATATTGGGCGGTATGCTGTCCGGGTTGTCTGGCGGTATAATGCTCGGATTGTCTTGCGGTATGCTGTCCTGATCGACATCCCTGATTCTCCCAATTCCTATACCCAGAGAATCTTCGGGAGTACCTCCAACGGGGAGTTTATTTTCGGCATCTGTGACATAGAGGTAGAATTGTTCTTCATAGTTCTTATCGATCAGCCTGTCTGCTATGGTCTGCACCTCAATAGTCTGGCTGATCGACTCACCAGGTGAAAAGGTGATGCTATCCACCCTACCCACATAGTCGTTACTTCCAGCACTAGATCGATAAGTCGCATAGTAATAGGTTGTTGTCTCAGAGGGCGCACGATCCAAGGCCACGGTAAATCGCAGTGTCTCACCTTCCATTGCTGATTCATCGCTTACTGATACAGATATATCTGGTGAGGGGGACGGTGTGGGCGCAGTGACCGTGATGCGTTCCGAATCGGAGTTATTATTCTCGTTCGACTCGCTAACATCCCTATCAGTATCGGCAAGCACACCAATATAGTAATTCCCTGACCCCAGATCAGAGGGTAACGTGAAGCCTACATCCCTCTCGGAATCACTACTACCTGCACGCAATCCCCCTGACAGGCTTCCTGAACCCACTCCGCTCAATGCCAATTCTGTGTCACTGGAGGTGATACTGCTATTAGTAGAGAGGTACACCTTATAGTCGAAGCGACCTGCATTGCCACTACCTCTGTTGGCAAATCCAATATCAACCGTGCCTCTGTCCCCAGGATTGAATTGATTATTCCCATCCACACTAAACGAACTAATCACAATGTCTGGTAATGACGGAGTCGGCGCAGTGACCGTGATGCGTTCCGAATCGGAGTTATTATTCTCGTTCGACTCGCTAACATCCCTATCAGTATCGGCAAGCACACCAATATAGTAATTCCCTGACCCCAGATCAGAGGGTAACGTGAAGCCTACATTGTTCTCGGAATCACTACGACCTGCACGCAATCCCCCTGACAAGCTCCCTGAACCCAATCCGCTCAATGCCAATTCTGTGTCACTGGAGGTGATACTGCTATTAGTAGAGAGGTACACCTTATAGTCGAAGCGACCTGCATTGCCACTACCTCTGTTGGCAAATCCAATATCAACCGTGCCTCTGTCCCCAGGATTGAATTGACTATTCCCATCCACACTAAACGAACTAATCACAATGTCTGGTAATGACGGAGTCGGCGCAGTGACCGTGATGCGTTCCGAATCGGAGTTATTATTCTCGTTCGACTCGCTAACATCCCTATCAGTATCGGCAAGCACACCAATATAGTAATTCCCTGACCCCAGATCAGAGGGTAACGTGAAGCCTACATTGTTCTCGGAATCACTACGACCTGCACGCAATCCCCCTGACAAGCTCCCTGAACCCAATCCGCTCAATGCCAATTCTGTGTCACTGGAGGTGATACGGCTATTAGTAGAGAGGTACACCTTATAGTCGAAGCGACCTGCATTGCCACTACCTCTGTTGGCAAATCCAATATCAACCGTGCCTCTGTCCCCAGGATTGAATTGACTATTCCCATCCACACTAAACGAACTAATCACAATGTCTGGTAATGATGCTGGTGTGGGTGTGGGTGTGGGTGTGGGTGTGGGTGTGGGTGTGGGTGTGGGTGTGGGTGTGGGTGTGGGTGTGGGTGTGGGTGTGGGTGTGGGTGTGGGTGTGGGTGTGGGTGTGGATGGCGTAGATGCCACAGAGGATGCAGTTACTGTGAAGCTATAGTCATCGTTACGAAGATTAAAACTATCATCATAACCTATCCTCACATAATATCGCCCCGAATCTAGCGTCTCGGAAAAGTCACTATGTGTATCTCTTTTGATTACTGTGCCAGTGCTTGATAAAAGCCGCATTACAACATCGCTATCTGATACCGTCAAATCAAACTCTACGGAAGCACGAGCAGAGAGATTAAACCGGAAAAAATCTTCAACATCCTTGTTGAAGAAGCCTTCCCCTAGACGACCACTACCCGAGACTGAACTACCCGCTCTCAAATTCCCCATAGAATCTGCATCACTACGTTTATTGTTTGGCTCCACCTCCCTGACCAAAAGCACTGCAGACTCATCCCATATTTCCTCGGCAATGGCGGGGGTTTCAATGCGACCGCTTCGGACCTCCAGCACGGCATCCCCACCAAGTGCTTGTGCGCCGGTCAGGTCGTCAGAAGTAGCCACATCGACTCCCAGTATTTTGGAGAATTCCTGTGTGAATAGGCGGCCTGCCTCATCGCCACCGATGTTACAGCCGTAAACCAAAAAATCGGCATCGGCGGACAGGTGACCACCAATACGCTCAAGGCTGGCTTTATGCTGTTGCAAGTTATCGGCATTGATGAGCGTGCCAGGCAAATCAATCTGTGCCGAACTGCCATGCGTAATCAGATGAACGGCATCATAACGACTATCGCTTTGCGCCAGCGCGTCCAGTATCTGACTCATACCGTCAGTTTGTTGGTTGAGGATATGGGTATCAGCAGCGGGATCCATTCCAACAAGGATTGACTCATAACCCTCAATCCGAGCATCAATGAAAAATATTTCACGTCTGGTGGTGAGTGCGTTCATTTTCTAACCTCTTTCTGTGTGTAATCCGTGTGTAATAATATAGGGTGCATGATTAACTTTGGCTGTACATCTTCATCAATACTTCATCCAAATAACAGGGCATCCTCGCCACCCAAAGCGGTAATAAAATCGTCTATGCTGTTAAATTGCCCGTTATCTATAGTGTACAGATTGGTATCGATGTTAGATTCAAAGTCGATCGTTAAATTGTTGTTTCCTGAGATGTTGTTAGCAGCATCAGAGCTATCAGTCCCAGCGAAAGTAATGTTCGCGGTGTCCTCATCTAATACTGAAATCTGATAGGGTCCATCTGAGCTTGTTGAGTAAGCCGCCTTGAATGCTTGCAAAGAGGACACGTTTCCACTATCTATAAACAGGAGCTTGTCGCCCTCTGCCGGGTTGAAGTCCGTTATATGGTCAGCACCTGATCCGCCCCATGCGGCGGGGTTGGAATCAAAATGGTAAACGAATACATCCCCGCCACCGTTGCCTGTCAATATATCATCGTGCTGACCGCCGTCAAGGATGTCGTCGCGGGTACTGCCGATTAGTGTATCACTGCCCCTTAAACCACGCAGTGCCTGACCAGATGAGGTGGCAGTCAATGTATCCTGACCCTCATCTCTGTCCATCCCATCTTGGGTGTCCAATATGCGGATAGTAAACGTTTGTTGCGAATCGGAGACCGTAACCACAACGTGGGTATCGACACTGATAGATGCACTTGACTTGAGTTTCAAAAACCCACCCTCCACTTCAAAGCTGGCATGATTTAACGTGTAAACTTCACCACTATCCATATCCGTTGTTGACAGGCGACCAACCACCCAACCTGGCACTCCGCTCGGCACAGTCGCGCCAGACAGGAACAGATTGGTTGGCGCATTGTCGACATCGGTTATAGCAATCATCACGGAATCTGCAATGGCCGTATCGGCGGCAAGACGCACTGTAACATCCAGTGCAGCGTTAGTTTCAAAATCCAGCATCGTGCCGGCCCTAAGCAGAAGCTCGTTTTGCCCAGCATTCAACTCAAACAGTACGGCATCCTCACCCGCGAGTTCCAGACCGCGTGGTCCGCCATCAGCATCGGTCACAACAATGTCAGCAATTTTAATGCTTGCTGTTGTATCGGTATCTTCTGACAGAGAGATTGTTGAGGGTGTCAGCATTATCGCCGTTGGCGCATCGTCCACTGGCGTTGGTGCGGGAGGCGTTGGTTGAGGCGTTGGTTGAGGCGTTGGTTGAGGCGTTGGTTGAGGCGTTGGTTGAGGCGTTGGTTGAGGCGTTGGTTCGGGAGGCGTTGGTGCGGGAGGCGTTGGTGCGGGAGGCGTTGGTTCAGATGAACCGCCGCCGCCACCACCACAGGCGGTCAGAACAACCGATGGTAGCAAGATGGATAGAATGTTCGGTGAAATCCGCCCAGAATCGGCGTGACCCAGCAGCTCCAACACGCGTCGAAACCGTTTCTGTAAAAATTGTGTATCACTTAATGGCATTAGTTTGTCCAAAACACTTCCTCCGTCACAGCCAACCTGTACTTCATCAATAACAACGTTCCTAAAGCCTAAAATACCAACATTCGCATGTTTTGTCAACAATTGTCAATAACTTGTCAACCCAAAGCTAAAATCCCCAATCCGCAGATAGAAATCCCTAGAACGTAAGTAAAGAACGTAAAAAGCCTTGGTGGTATAGTGGTTTGCACTAAAACCTTCCATCACCCAATGAGACTGTGCAAGAAACCCTCGCTAGGTTGCGCTGGCGGTAAAGCCCAACCCCCTAAATCCCCCTTATCAGGGGGACTTTCCACTCAATTCCCCTTATCAGGGGGACTTGCCACTCAATTCCCCTCTGATAAGGGGGGCTAGGGGGGTTGGGAACGACGAATATTGGATTTTTGCACAGTCTCGGCAGTGGCGTGTATGCCGTTACCCAGGGTCCGCGACTTGAGACTGCCGCACCTGACTTCGACGGTTAACCCTCATAACCCATTGATTTATAAAAAAACTCAAAAACACCTAGGCACTACAAATGCCCAGATATTGAAGGATTATGTCAATCAGTACAGTGGATAAGCTGTGGTGGTCGCTTTTAATCCCATCACAGCATAGATTTTTTTGCTTCTGGATTGATTTGAGCAGGCATGACATAACGCTGTTTGGTGCGCTTGTGTTTGAACACACTATGTGGCACATGAATCAAGGCATTACGGATAACCTCCGGGGATAAGGCTTTGTGTTGTAGCTTGATTCGATACATTAGCTGTCTGATGCAGGCAAAAGCCATGGACGAAATGGCGATGTGGGCACGCACTCTTGAAGGTGTCCAGTGATAGACAGGGCGTACTTTTAAGTCGTGTTTGGTGATGCGAAAACTCTCTTCAACCTGCCATAAACCGCGATAGTGTGATAGCACTTCTTGGTGCGGCGTATCGGGCAAATTGGTGATGGTGCCATGCAGTCCGTCCCAGCGGCTTTCGGCATCAATTTTATCATGGTTGATGCTTAAGCTGGTTTTTCCTTTGATGATCAGAAACTTTTTATAGCCGTAGTTATTTAATAAGCTCTTGGGATTCTGGCTTTTACCTATTTTCTTGATGAGCCGATCGACTGCCTTTTGTCGGTCATGTTGATCTTTATCCGCACGCTTTGGACAATGCGAGACAATGTGCCGTCTCTTCTTGTGCGTCAGCTCGGCTGCGCTTGACCCGCCTTTGCCAACTGTCTGATAAGCTGATTTATCCAATACTTTGGTTTGTAGTGCGCTTGGTAATTGTTTTAGTTTCGCTCCGACAATGTAATAAGCGCCCGCCTCATCCAGGGCGCTTAGATTGTCTTCATTCAACATGCCCCTATCAGCGACAAAGATCATTTTTCGGACATCATAGCGTGCTTGCAACTCCTTCAAAACGCTGATCAGGTTATGACTCGGGCTATGACCCTCGAAAGTAGCACCCGGGAACACTTCGTAGCCGACCGGCAGACCCTCGCGGGTGACCAGTAAAGCCAGCAATACCTGGGGCTGATTGACCTGTGTCTGATTAACTTGACAGTCCTTGCTGTAGCCATTTTGTTTTAATTCGTCTTCCTTGAAAGACGCAAAATAGAGTGTCGTACAATCAAAAAACAACACATCTAACGCACCACCCAATAAGGATTGCGTCTCCTGACAGGTGCGCAACTTGATATTGTCGATGGTCTTATCATCCAGCCGATCCATCATCCGATAAACTTTCTCTAATGACAAAGAAACGCATGAGTCCTGCTCCAGGTGCTGCACGCTGCCGCACTTGCGCTTGCCTTGCTCTGGGGGGATTAGCAATGCGTGCCATCACGCAATGGAACAGGGCTTCATGGGAAGCACGATACCGCTTCTGCGACAACAGGGTATCGAACGACAACTGGCGATAGACCTCGCCATACACCTCGTGAATGCCCAGCAGCACCCGCTGTTCTTCCACCATCTGCATCAGGTCAACATTCAAGGCGGCTTTGGACGATTGAGCTTTTGCGGCTTTCGCTTCAATCATCTGTTTGGCGACCGTCTCAGGCGGAAACAGGCTGGACTGATGCTGGGCTTCAATCTTGCCTTGACGACACTCGGACAAAACCTTCAACTGCGCCAATTCATCGTCATCCATGGCGATGCCGACATGACGTAGAATCTTTTGCTTGACCTTATCGCCGAAGTCAACACAAATATTCAAATAGGCACTACAAACCAATTTCTCTACCACCCCCGCATGTTTATTGGGCTGTGGGCGATCTGTGTGGGGTGGACCGTCGAAGTCAGGAACTGCCTGTAAAACTTAAGGGATGGTCAAAGCCGAATACCGCTTTTATCGTTATGCATGATCAGGATAGTGGGGGTTGCTTGGCAATCAAGCAAGACCTGGTGCAGAAATGTGTTGATGCAGGGAAACCTGATGTATTAGTAAGAATTGCTTGTCGTGAACTTGAATCTTGATATCTAGGTGACTTGCAAGCGGTTGAAAATGCAATTGGACCAAGCAATATTTCCAACAGACAGCAAAGATACAGAAGCCCAGACGACCTTTCTAACCCATATCAAGCACTAAAAAAGTTCTCACCAAAATACCAAAAAATCAGTGGTTCTCGCGCCATTGGCGAGAAACTAAATATTGACGCTAATCGGGCACGCAGTTTCAATGTTTCTATCGCAGGAACACACGCCAACTAACACTCTCTTTGGAAATCAGAGATTAAAATTTAGTGTGGTTAGCCTTTGGGCTAACATGCTTGAATAAGAACTCAATAATACAGGAATTTGATGGCTTCTAACAGCCTGGATTTTAATGTTGCTTTGCTTTGCCATGATTCCAGCGTTACATCACCAGTGCGAAATTCACGGTATAGTTTACTGCTTTCGAGATGGTTGAAAACCGATGCCCAATTAGGATAAGGCACGAACCAGTCAGCGTAATATGATTGTAAGTGGTTAATCTGATTAAGTTCGCTTCCACCAGCACCATCATCATCACCACCAGCAGAATCATTATTATTATTGATATTGTTTCGATTTCGATTGGTATAGGCAGGAGCTCTGGGCGTGACCAGAATAAGCACCGAGCGTTGGAAATCAAGCGAAGTGCGGCGTGAAAATAAATACTGAATTAGAGGAATATCTTGCAGAAAAGGCACACCGTCTCGATCGAATCTGGTTTCTTTCTCGCTTAACCCACTCAATATCAAGGTATCGCCGATATTCATCACAACATTGGCATTGACCTCGGTTTTCGATGTGTCAACGCGCAACTTAAATCCTACACCCCACTGGGCTTGGTTAGAAAGGTGCGTATTGCCTTAATAGCTAATTTAATCTTACCATCTTCGATAAAGGTTGGTTTTACCTGCAAACTCACGCCGATATCTTTTTCAATTTCAATCGAAGTACCACCACTCCGTCCGCCCTCAGAGACAGCAGCGGCAATAATATTCAAGCCAGAAAAGAAGCTGGAGGTTTTGCCATCCGTTGCAATCAGCGAGGGTCGTGCCAATACCTCATTGTGGTCGGAAGTGGAGTTGGCAATATTCAGTGAATATTCGAGACCATACTCGGAGATGCTTTTGACTAGTCTCTCTACACCATCACCGGGTCCTTCATTTGCAAGACGCAACGGACTATCGTACTGCGAACGTAAATGACCGCCTGGTCTGACTTGCCCGTAGTTAAATAAAATACGCAGCCCGTTCAATAAATTAACCCCTCTGGAGGATCTGGTCTCCTCCTCAGAACGAATAATCACCACATCTAGAACAACCAGCCGATCGGACCCTGCATCGACATCGTCAGCATCACTGGAATACTTGGCATCGTTTTGATCCCTGTATTCCTCTTCCTCGCCGTCGTATGAATCATATTTATCCGTATCAGACTCTGACCAAGATCTTGGCGACGAGGCAAATTGTGCAAGCAAGAGCGCATCGTTTGTCAACAAATTGTTAGTTGATGCCTCGCTGTCAATGACTGGGGCAGGGTTACGTTTATGATAGGTGCGCCAGTCGTCAATTCGTTTTATGGTATATTGGCGACTAATAGCAGGAATATTTGTGGAACTGTCAAGTGCTTGTTCATTCAATCCCAGGGCTGCCAGCGTGACCGCATAACTGGATTGGTATTGTTGATTATTGGGGGCGGTATTTAGCAATTGCTTAAAAACACCCGCGGCTATACTAGGCTGACGTGCCAGATAAGCGGCACTACCCACGTCATTCAGTAAATCCTGATCCGTATTAAACAGTGCGGCTTCTGACAAATGATTCAGTGCTTGGATGTAGTTTTTATTTTCCATCTCCAAAATACCGAGAAATCGATGGGCAATCCAATTATTCTGGTCAAGGCGTATTGCTATCATATAGCCTTCTCTTGCCAAGGGTCGTTTAGACACATCTTGAGTGGACATCAGGTGGTAAGTCAAACCGTTCAGGAATTGCAATGTTGAGTTGTCAATATAGTAACTTAATGCTTGATTCAGCCATTTTGACGCACGCTCATAATCACCGCTTGCAAGCCAGCTGAAAACGCGGTGAACGTCTTCATCGGATAATATGGTACGATGGCGACCGGTTTTCTTGATCTGCTCAATGTCATGCAAGGTAATTTCGGCGACAGTATTTTTTGATATGACATAATCATTTTGGCGACTCGTATTAGACGCACATGATGTAAGCAATAGCATCAGAGTTATATATGAAAGAATTCTGAGCATAATAGCACCTCTATTCACTGTCTTTTTCCGCGATTGCGGTGTAAGTCCCCGCTCTTTTATATTCATGGGCAAATCCTCATGTATGCCATATACACTGCGGTTTCCTTCTGCATCGCCCACCTCCGGCATACATGCAGGAGCAACTGTGAAAGAAACCTATTTCCGTTATTCCTGCGCAAGCAGGAATCCAGTAAAACAGCCAAACCCGCAAGGGGTTTCCGCATGTAACACGACTTGTCAGGAGATTCTTGCACAGTATCAGTCGTCTGGATGCGATTTCCTTGCGCTTATGTGCAGGGTGCTCTGGTAAAATAACTGCTCCTGCGTTATGGGCTTGTCGGAAAATGGAGTTTTTAGCTTGTTGTTAATAATTAAGTCCTTGTTATTAAACGCATTATTTTTTTAAAATTAGATTGGTTTTTAATTAACCGACAAGCCCGTTATGTGTACTTCCACTATATATGGCGGTCGTATGCCGGTTTTTCTCCCACAAAACCAATCGCAAAAAAAGCATGGTTAATAGATGTGTCCATAATAGTTTTCCGTGTCGCTAAGTCAGCGAGAGAGTAACAAGGCAATGCATAAATAGGTGTTCATTTTTATTCGTCCGCATTTCAGGTTAAACCCCCCGTCTTTAGACGGTGGTCGTTAAGTTATAGCACCAGTGCCACTGAATTCAAGTTTACCCGTCTCAATCAATTATGATGATAATGTCAATTTGTCGGCGTATGAGTAACACCAAGGTGTCTAGGTACGCTACCGGATAACGTATCACTATTTTTCGGTATGTTCATGTGCACACCACTATCTGTGTTCGTAAAATTTATCATTTGATTGACAACAATGGAAATTAATTCTGGAGATGTGTTAGCGGAACTAAACAACACCGCTTTAGTTGAGATAGTCTGAAACAAGCGCGTTTCCCCCTGATTGTCAATATAGGATAACTCGACCTTAAACAGCAACGGCTTCTGTTTGATTATTTCATCAATAGTTTGATTGCTCAACGACAACATGCGTAATGGGCATTGCTCTTGCAAATTATCGTAAAAGCTTGAAGGATAGGCAATCAACTGAAAAGCAACATCTGTTTTGCCGGTACACAGTGCGGCAATAACTTTGCTGGACCCGTATTCATTTATCTCGGCAAAATCATTGTTTTTAAAGTTCTTGGTGTGAAACAAAAATTCACTAAATGTTCTTCTGCCCGAACCTTTGCTACCAATATTAACGCGTTTCCCAACTAAATCATCAACGCTATTTATGTCAGAAAATTCTCGAACTATCATGGTTAGCGGATTATCGTAAAGTGGCGTAATTATTCGTAATTCATCAAAATTCTGGTTTGCAAAACTTTCTTTTCTCCTATAAGCGTCTTCCAGCAGATCGTTTCGAGTCAATGCCAATTCCAAAATCCCCTGCTTAACAGCATGTATATTGTAAACAGATCCGCCAGTAACAATTGCAACACATCGCACACCAGATTGTATAATCTGGAGGTTGACCGCATGGCAAATTCCACTCCCTACTGGATAATAGGCACCGCCTTTTTTGCTGGTTCCTAGCAATAACAATGTGGATTTCGGGTTTAAACCTTCAACAGCAAAGGTTGTTGTTGGAGAGAATAATCCGATCAACAACCAAGCCAATGTTGTCAGTATAACTGGCAACGTTGCAGACCATTTCATGATAGGACGAAATTTATCTATCTTTATCATTAGGATATGTGACTTGCTCATTCTTTTCTATCAGGCTGGCATTGCTGGATAAACGCCAGATTATCTTTCTCTGGCGGCACATGCCTTGACGGAAATCTATGTCCACAATGGGCTTGTCGGTTAATAGGTCGAAAGCATGAGATAATACCCGAAATTCAAAACGGGTCTTATTTATGAGAAAACGCCAACAAAACAGGCTGTTTATAGCACTAGACGATCTGGTAGTAGCAAACCATTCCTATCGTAAGCTTGATGCTTTATTGTCATTCGATGAACTAGCCAAACCTTACGTTAATCTCTAATTCGGCTAAAGGTCGCAAAGAAAAGGGGTTGCCTTTGGCTTATGTGCCCTGGTTTTACAATTCATGGAAGATATGAGCGACCGTGAAATGGAACGTTTTTTGCAGGAGAACAATTCTGGAAAATGGTTTTGCGAATTGGATTTAGGAGAGGAGCCCCCGGATCACAGTTACTTTGGTGATTTTCGGAAACGCTTAGGCACAGAAAACGTAATGGCGATTTTTAACCGTGTTCGTAAAGAACTGAAGTCTATGGATTTAATTCGCGAAGTTTTTACCTTTGTTGATGCCAGTCACTCGGGTGAGCAAGCTGACCACTTGGGACGATAGAGATCGTGCTATTAAGGACTGTTTAGAGAAGTTTAATCAATAAGATTGCGGCTACATCGGCGGAAGTTACCGATGCTGAAGGGCTTGCTCACGTTTGCCCCACAGGAGGTGCTGTTTTTGGTGATAAGGGGCGATAAGGGGTACTGTGTGAACCCAGCCAAAACCACCCTCAAGCACAAAGGCTGTCATGATGCAACGATTAAGAAAGCCAACATGAAAGGCAAAGATGCTAAAAAAGATGGCTGGCTTTCAGCGATGCGTTCACCTTATGAACGTGTCTTTGCTCACCGTAACCGGCGTGTTCGTTATCGGGGTTTGAAGAAGGTGCAATTTCAGGTAGGCATACGCACACTGACTTTCAACCTCAAAAGAGTGATTACGCTGGGTTTTGAAAACATCAATTTGGTGCCTGCCTAGTGTCAATACTAGGATAAATTCGTCTTAAATTTGTCTAAAGGGCAGATTTAAGATGCCCATAGCCTAAAATAGTCCATTGGGTCTTAAATAAAGCGGACTATTGTCGTTTATTTGAACAAATATGTGAATTTTGACATTATTTTTCGATTAACCGACAAGCCATATTCACAACAAGCTAAAAACTCCATTTTCCGACAAGCTCGTTAAGGGGTTGGTATTAAAATCTTTTTACAGGGGCATAGATAATAGACCAGTTGGTGTTCTGACGTTTAATAGTTTCCATGAAGTGTGGATCGTTTCAATTCGTCATTCCTGTGCGGCTTGCCTTGCTATCAAACAAAATCTCGGCTCGTGCAAAGGTTTCCTTAAATCAAAGCACCAAACTCTTTTTCAAACTCGGCTTTGGTTTCTGTTTCATTATAAAACGGCATACCCCAAACTATGTGGTTTCTATCTTTCCATAACCGTTCGATTTTATGCGCCTTTTTTAACTGCAATAAAAAATCTTGCTTCCATTGATCATGCTTGATTAAATGGCTACCTTTTGGCTCAATAATTATTTGGTAATGCCGTGCAGGGGTTTCATTATCCTTGATTAAACATAGTACAAAATCGGGCTCAAACGCACGTCCGTCATCAAAATTGAACAGTTTGAAATGGCGCTCATTGCGTAGCAAATAAACCTCTGAATAGGTTTGCTTTAATCGATGCACTATCTTGTCAATATATTTGACCAGATACTTTTCTTCAGAAGTTCCGTAGTGCTCGTTAAATACAAACCAATCCTGAGCGGATAAATCCATATTTAAATTCTTATTCGTTGTTTGGCTTTGTGCAATACCATATTCTTTATCAGCACTGCCATCATTGACAACATTAAGTGTTTTATCGGTGAAAGTGTCTTTGATTGGATAAGGTTTAAATTCTTTCGTGCCTTTATAGTCCACTTTTTCCGCCTGTAATTGGCAGCTTAATCTATCCAGCAAACAGACAACAATATACAGCTTGTTCGCTTGGCTTAGATTGTTCACGGCATCCTCATCGCCGCTAACCTCGGCTTTGACTCTTCCCAGATAGTCATCAGAGTCAATAAATTCTGACAGGCTTGGCAAATGTGGAAACAGGCATTTTAGATTTGCCAAGCGGTATTCGGGGAATCGGCACAATGCCTTTTTAACAACGTGGCAGCCAAATGATTTGATGCAATAATCTTGCTGTATTTGGTTGCCCTGTCGCTGTGGTTCAAACGCAAATACCGTTGACGATTGTGAATAACCCGATGGCAACGAGATTTTATGTGTGGTTTGAATAAATGAAGCGGGGATGCCCGTTACGTCCTCGCGTGCATATTTCACCCGTTCATTTTTGAAAATAACGCCCTTCTTATAAAACGACTTCTCTTTGAACGCTGGCTTTAGGGTTAATTCTAACTGACGGCTACTGTTCTGTTTAATGCCGATTTCTACTAAAGCCGTGTGTAATTCTTGAATATAGCGTGGGTTATAAGCACTGTGATAATACAGCTCCTCGCATAGCTTTAAGTTATGCTCTTTGTCATTGTTAAAAACATCATATTTACGCTGATAAAGCGGTTGGTCATCGGTTACCCTGAACGGACAATATCGCGCCCCGCGCCCGATTAACTGTGCCTCCGACAAGGTGGTTTTGCCCGGACTGCCGGATTTCCCATCGCGCGTATCGTATAAACGCACAATATCAAACAGATTAAGCACATCCCAGCCTTCGTTTAGTTTATCGACCGCGAAAATAGCACGGTATTCGTTGTCCCTGTCTTCCAATGTGTTGACTGCAATCTGTTTCTGCACTGATTCATCTTTGGAATTGACCGAGATACATTTGTTTTCGGCAAACTCTTCCTGTAATTCCAAAGCCAGATTGTCCAGCGTAATTTTATGCGCTGCAAAATAGCGAAACACCCCGGCTAAAACAGCATCCAGATTAGGATTGCCGGCAATTTTTTCAATATCATGTCCTTTTAAGTGCCTTATTCGGGCAATAAATTCAGCATAAAAGGCATTAGATTCCTTAATTGTTTTTGACTTGAATAAAATAACTGGTTTTATCAACCAACCATGTTTTTCAAATATTTTCCGCCTGAACTGGCTTAATAAAATGGCTTGTAAAGCCCGCTCGAACGCCCCTGTGTCCGATTGCAATACCTTGACTTCTTTGGAATAGCCATCCATCCGAAACGCCTTGAGCGGATAGTCAAAAATAATTTTATCGCGATATTTTTCAATAATCTGTTGATGGGCTAAATCCATAGTTGCGGTAAATTCCAGCAGAATATTTTCAGCGTTAGCGGTGAATATCTTCTCAACCGTGGATTCCCAAGTATTCAATGCAAACAATTCTGTTTGATTAAGCGTGTTAGTCCGCCTCGTCTCCACATTAATATGATGTGCTTCGTCAGAAATAAGAACGATTTTTTCACTTTCAAAGTCATCAAAGGTGATGCTGTTTTCTCGCGGCGTATTCAGACGCGTATGCAAGCCCTGAATGGTTGAAAAAACAATATTTATATCATCCGCATTCGCCGCCTGAAAATTATCGACTTCTTTAATATGGATGGGTTGGTTATTGATTTGTATTGATTCCGCAAACAGGTGTTTTGTAGCCGTCTTATTGAGGAAGTTATCACGGGTTTTATTGATGATATTGGTGCTATTGACAAAAAACAGAAAATTGCGATAGCCCTGCTTGTATAAATACAGCATCAGCCCCGCCATAATCAGCGTTTTACCGCTACCCGTTGCCATGTGAAACAAGGTTTGTGTCGGCACGTTTTTCGGGCGCGCGGGATAAGTCTCCAGGTAATACTTGAAACGACCCAAGGCTTCCATCTGGTAGGGTCGCAACAGAAAATCAGGATTGAGATTGCTGGCGATGCCATCGGGGATATGCTGTTTATAATAATCACTGCCAACTAAAAACTCTTCGCCAGTGGTTAGTTTTTCGTGGAGCATTGGTTTGGTCATTTGATGAAACTCGACAAATTAATATCGGTTTCGTTTTTTACTTCAAAAAACAGATGTCCGAGCACAAGATTTTTACTCGCCGCCCTTTTTCTGTGGTGACTCGTCCCTTTAGGCGGAAAATTTTCCCGTGGTTGCCAACAAAGTAGAAAAATAAAAATAACTTCTCCGTCATAGTGACCATATTCTTTGAGCAAAGTTAATAGCCAGTCACAAAAATATTTACCGTTGGCTAATTGTTTTTTATAATCATTTCGGCACTTAGTTTTTTGTTCGATCACAAAGATATAATCCTTGTTTTTATAAGACAATACAATAATTGCATCACACATTTTGGCGATACCCAATGGAGGACGGGCATTAAAGAGAGATGCGAAAGGTCCCGGATTACAGTCCAAACTAAAACCGAGTGAATGTTGAGAGGGTGCCTTCATTGTTATCTGAGGCTTTTCATTGAGCGACCAGTCTCTGCCTTTTTTGTTTAATTGCAGGGTTTTATGAATGGTTTGTTGAAATAATTCAGCCAGCTTCTGATTCATCTTTCTTTTCCTTCAGGCTGTAATAGATGTCATCGTTGGTATCGTTCAGCTTACGAATTACCTCATCAAACGTGGTGGCATAAATGCCATCATCTGCTGTTATTTCAAAAGGTTTAATTTCCTGCTTATCAAATAGATAGGCACCGACCTGTGCGGTGGTTAGTATTTCATTATCGGAGTATTTGTGTTTTTCTCGTAATACTTTATCTTCATCCTGACTAAGCATGATCAGTGAATTAAATTCACGCACCATATAATCGCTATGGGTGCTAATCACCACATTTAAGCCCGCATTGACCAGTTGAGCCAATAAACGCGCTATCTTACGTTGATTCTCCGGGTGTATATTTAGCTCGGGTTCATCAATCATCAAAACATCGCCCTTCTCCGCCTGATACTCCAGATAAAACCACAATCCAAACAGGCTTTTAACCGTGCTGGAAGTGAGATGCAAACCCAGCGCTTCCGTTCTAACCCCGTCACGTTTTCGTTGATAGGGCTTAAAGGTTATATCCCCGGTTCGGGAATCGATTTTATAAACGCCTCCTGCCAATGTTTTTTGTAACTGTTGTGCATAATCGTGAAAATCTGCTGATTTTGATTTTTGTATATCGGACAGATCATTCAACCAGTCAATATACTTTGCAATTGGAACGGCATAGCGCGACCTGATAACATCCCGCAACAGATCATTAATATCAATGTTATCTTTAGATGCGTGGTGTAACAGTGCGGTGCGACGAGTACTTAATTCACGAAAAAACAAATGCAAGCCATTACGTTCGGCCGGCATAAGGAAAACATCATTCTGTTTATTTTCGCGCAATTCTTCCCAATCAGCAGTCTCCATTTTAAGCTCAAATTTGGCATTACGAATGCTTTCTACCGAAGTGTTGAATAAACGGTCAAGGCTGGATGACATTCTGCGGTTAAATTTATCTAAAGAAACCTTTTCTTTTTCTTCTTTATCCAGCCATACAGCTGCTTCAAAAATCTGGTAAAAGCGATACAACGAATACATTGCCCATGTTTTACCACTATTATTGGGTCCACAGAAAATAGTTAGCGGTTTCTGCGTAAACTCGCCTTCTCGAATGACCCCCAAATCTGTTACCTTAAAATGCAGGTCTGTTATTTTCTCGATCATATTAATCCCCGTAAAACTGCCTGTTCAGTGCTTTATCCTCATCCGATATTTGATAATCCACATCGTCAATTTCAGAGTAATTAACATAAAGCTGATTTTTATCCAGCACGGAAATCAGGAATTGTTTTTGTTCTGCTACGGAGAGGGCGGCAAATTCATGAATGTTTTTATTGATGACTTCGGGCTTTATTTTGTAGCTGATAAAATCGGCATTTTCTATTTTATGCCAGATTTCTGTTAAGGCTTGAGTCGTTTTTGCTTGTTCGATTTTATCAATAACATTGGCATTGTGTTGGGCGAGTTCGCAGTAGGTGAAGGAGTCGCCACCTTGCCAGTTGACGCTTTTACTGATGCCTTTGTTGTCATTCCCTTTCACAACATTATGTAATCTTGGTATTAGCGTTTTAATCCCTCCTTCTAATTGCTCAACACCGATAAACGTTCTACCTAGCTTTAGGCTCGTTACAGCAGTCGTTCCACTACCAAGAAAGAAGTCAAGCACTATATCGCCCGGTTCAGATGCGGCTTCAATGATTATTTTCAATAGACTTTCCGGCTTGGCTGTATCATAGCTTGCTTCCTTTGAGTTTTTAATTAGAGTATTTCCCCAAACATCTCCTAAAACAACATATTTAGCATCTGGTGCTGTTATGAGTTTTACAACCTTCTCTTTGTTAAGGTCGATTCTGTCAGAAACATATGTTTTTAGACCTGTTCCAGCTTCTAACTCCCATTCAGCGGGAGTTCTACCCATTCTACCTCTTGTGTAAAACCACCCCTTCGAATCTTTTTCAATTCTGCTAATAGTGGATATTTTATATGGTCCTAATGGAGGAACCCAATACCTCGAAACCCTGTCTTTAGCATAAATAAATATATTCTGATACTCAGTAGGCATTGAAGAACTTTTTGAGTGCGATCTTGAACTCCCGCCCTCTCTCCCTTTATGCCAAATAATTTCGTTAACAAAATTTGATCTTCCAAAAATCTCATCCAGCATAACTTTCATGTAGTGAGACTCGTTGTTGTCAACATGTATAAAAATATTTCCATCAATACTTAAAATGTTTCTAGCAGTTAGCAGACGACTTCGCATAAAAGTCAACCAAGTAGAGTGGTTAAAACTATCATTGTAAGTAAAGCTATCTCGTTCTGTGTTGAATGGCGGATCAATATAAATCAGCTTGACCTTGCCAGCATATTGTTTTTTCAGGCTATGTAAAGCCAGCAGGTTATTGCCCTTGATAATCAGGTTATCATCAAGGCTGATGCGCGCTACTTTATGCTCGCCGTCTTTATCGTATTTTTTGAAATGGGTTAATACCTTCGGGTCAAGCAGGCGGTCAATCTCATCCGCTGCGAGCGTTTCATTCCAGAATATCTCTTTGCGTTTCTGCTCCTCTTTAGTCTGCCCGCCTTCCAGCGTACAATCTTTATAAGGCCAGGCTAAAACCACCTCTCGGCTTTCGGTTAAATATTCGCCATTTGCCGTTAAGCCGATTTTGTTCTTGAAGGCGGTATAGCTATCGGGCAGAAACTGTTTGTTGCTGACAAAACTTTGCAACGCCACCTTGTCAAACACCAGCACACCGCCGACCTGCTTAAAAAACTGTTTTTTGATGGTCTCATTACCCAGCAACAAGGCAAGCAATCCCGCATCCATCGCCAGTGCCAGCTCAACGATTTTATTTTTCACCAAATTACCATCGACGACCAGCCGCTCATCGTTTTGTAGCGTGGTTTTTAATTGTTCCAATAGGTTTTGCATGTTTGGTTTATGCCTGGGCGGTCAATATCCATTGACCCCCAAATCTGTTACCTTAAAATGTAGGTCTGTTATTTTCTCGATCATATTAACCCCCATAAAACTGCCTGTTCAGTGCTTTATCCTCATCCGATATTTGATAATCTACATCGTCAATTTCAGAATAATTAACATAAAGCTGGTTTTTATCCAGTACGGCAATCAGAAATTGTTTTTGTTCTGCTACGGATAGGGCGGCAAACTCATGAATGTTTTTATTGATGACTTCGGGCTTTATTTTGTAGCTGATAAAATCGGCATTTTCTATTTTATGCCAGATTTCTGTTAAGGCTTGAGTCGTTTTTGCCTGTTCTATTTTGTCGATGATGTTGGCATTGTGTTGGGCAAGTTCGCAGTAGGTGAAGGATGAGTGAATGTTTTCTTTCTTCAATACTGCCTGCACTCGCTTAACTGTAACATCTTGAATATAACCCATCTGCTCACAAAGAATATATTTCCTATTTCCTCCATCTTCCTTGTTTAGTTCTAAAACTGCATGGGCTGTTGTACCGCTACCCGCATGATAGTCCAAAATAATCGCATTTTTGTCATTTCCTACGACAGTATGAATGCAGTCATACACATTATACAAAGACTTAGGAAACGAAAACTTGCAATTTGGAACGAGCGATTTGATCAGTTTTGTTCCGTACTCATTTGAATCGTATCTTCTATCAATCCAGACTGTTCGATACTGCCCGAAATCTTTCCCTATTTGGATTTCATTCTTATTCGATCTGAGCAAGTGAATTACTTTGTCAACACTCTGTCGCGCATAGCGCCATTTTCTTTCAATACCTTCCTTGTCGATGGGGTAGATATATGTTTCCCCGTCAATTTTCTCTATCTGATTGGGGTGGATGCCATCATCAACCACATCCCCAAAACCGATTACTTGGTTATTTTTTACAATAATTGGATAAAAACAATTTCTTGCGTCTTCTCTTAGTGATTCACCTCCGTTATCCCGTAGCCCTCTCCAAGTAATTTTTTCTTTTTCAATTTTTCTGTTGCCGATAGACTTCTTGCCTTTTGGAATAACAAAAAAAGCATATTCATGGGTATAGGAAAAATTGATTCCCTGTATTCCTCTGGGGTTATGAACAATCGTAATACAATGTGTCTCGTGATTAGAAAACATCTCCTGCAATAAAACCCCGAGTCTAAACTGTTCATTTTCATCAATTGCTACAATAATAACGCCATCATTGGTTAATAAATTTTTTGCAACCGCTAATCTGTTTTTCATAAAGGTTAGCCAAGTGGAATGCTTGAATGTATTGTTGTACTCAAAGGTATCACCATTGCCGCCGGTATTATAAGGCGGATCAATATAAATCAGCTTGACCTTGCCGGCATATTGCTTTTTCAGGCTATGCAGTGCCAGCAGGTTATTGCCCTTGATAATCAGGTTATCATCAAGGCTGATACGCGCTACTTTATGCGCGCCGTCTTTATCGTATTTTTTGAAATGGGTTAATACCTTCGGGTCAAGCAGGCGGTCAATCTCATCCGCTGCCAGCGTTTCATTCCAGAATATCTCTTTGCGTTTCTGCTCCTCTTTAGTCTGCCCGCCTTCCAGCGTACAATCTTTATAAGGCCAGGCTAAAACCACCTCTCGGCTTTCGGTTAAATATTCGCCATTTGCCGTTAAGCCGATTTTGTTCTTAAATGCGGTGTAGCTATCGGGCAGAAACTGTTTGTTGCTGACAAAACTTTGCAACGCCACCTTGTCAAACACCAGCACACCGCCGACCTGCTTAAAAAACTGTTTTTTGATGGTCTCATTGCCCAGCAACAAGGCAAGCAAGTCCTCGTCCATCGCCAGTGCCAGCTCAACGATTTTATTTTTCACCAACTTGCCATCGACGACCAGCCGCTCATCATTTTGTAGCGTGGTTTTTAATTGTTCCAATAGGTTTTGCATGTTTGGTTTATGCCTGGGCGGTCAATATCCATGTTGTTCGAGGCGGGATGCCCATAGAATATACCAGAAACACGGGGCATCACCAATGACTTCGGCTTCGGCTGTTCACCCCCATAACCCATTGACTAAGGGGCTTGTCGGTTAATAGATCGAAAGCATGAGGTAATACCCGAAATTCAAAACGGGTCTTATTTATGAGCAAACGCCAACAAAACACGCTGTTTATAGCACTAGACTATCTGGTGGTAGCAAACCATCCCTATCGTAAGATTGATGCTTTATTATCATTCGATGAGCTGACCAAGCCTTACCGCTCATGGGAGTGCGGACAAAACGAAAATGCAAATGGTTTGTTACGACAATACTTCCCTAAATCAATGAAGTTGACCGATGTTCGCTTCAATGAGGTTAAAATAGCCTTTCATAAATTGAACACCCGACCGAGAAAATGTTTGGGATTTAAAACCCCTAATCAGGTGTTTTTTGAGCATACTGGCATAGATGCTCGTTTGTTGGCGGTGGTGCGTTTATGAGTCGAATTCGCCACAAGCTAAAAACTCCATTTTCCGACAAGCCCATCAACCGTTTAAGAGATGAATTCAACTCATAAGCGTAACACCACTGCCAGCCAAAGGGTACTTATAGATATTGAACCGGACATTCGTTTGACTTTTCGGGTCGTGCTGATACAAAATGTCCTGATAACCGACATGAACCAATCGCACACAATCGTACAGGGGTAAACACAGTGACTAATATTCGTATCGAAACTGATTCTTTCGGCACTATTGAGGTGTCTGCGGACAAGTATTGGGGGGCGCAAACACAGCGTTCTTTGGGCAATTTCAAAATTGGTGGCGAGCGTATGCCACGACCGTTGATTCGGGCATTGGGCATTATTAAGCGTTGTGCCGCACTGACTAACATCGAGCAGGGGCTGTTAGATGAAAATATTGGTTCAGCGATTGTCGAGGCGACACAGGCAGTGATTGACGGTGACTTGGACGAGCATTTCCCGCTGGTGGTATGGCAAACAGGCTCTGGCACACAGTCCAACATGAATGCCAATGAAGTAATCTCCAATCTCGCTATTCAGCGGCTTGGCGGGGATATGGGCTCCAAGTCGCCGGTACATCCTAATGATCATTGTAATCTGAGCCAATCGTCAAACGACACCTTTCCAACTGCCATGCACATCGCTAGTGTCGAGCAATTGCAGCAGGCATTGATTCCATCATTACAGCATTTACAGGTTGCTCTCGTTAGCAAATCCACCGAGTGGAGCGATTTAATCAAGATTGGACGTACTCATTTACAGGACGCAACACCGCTCACCCTCGGGCAGGAATTTTCGGCGTATGCGGCACAAGTGGCGTTTGCCATCGAGCGCATTGAAGGTAGTCTGGGACGCATTTATCCGCTTGCTCAAGGGGGTACGGCAGTCGGTACTGGGGTTAATTCCAAGCAAGGTTTCGCGGATTTGTTTGCCCAACAGGTGGCTGATTTTACCGCACTACCGTTTACCTCTGCGGTCAACAAATTTGAATCGCTGGCGGGCCACGATGCGATGGTTGAAATTTCTGGTGTACTCAATACCATCGCGGTCAGTCTGAATAAAATTGCCAACGACATTCGCTTACTAGCATCGGGTCCGCGTTCCGGTATCGGCGAATTGCAGCTACCCGAAAATGAACCGGGTTCGTCAATCATGCCGGGCAAGGTCAACCCGACCCAATGTGAGGCATTGACGATGGTTTGCGCGCAGGTCATGGGTAACCACACCACCGTCACTATTGCCGGCGCGCAGGGGCATTTTGAGCTTAATGTGTTCAAGCCGGTGATTGCCTACAATGTGCTTCAGTCCATTCGCTTGCTGAGCGATGCGGCGGTTAGTTTCACTGATAATTGCGTGGTTGGCATTACGCCAAACCGTGTGCGTATTGCCGAATTGGTCGAAAATTCACTGATGCTGGTAACAGCACTGGCGCCAAAAATTGGTTATGATAATGCCACCACGATTGCGAAAACGGCACATAAAAACGGTACTACACTTCGGCATGAGGCAGTCGCTGGAGAATTTATTACAGCAGAAGAATTCGACCAAATTGTCCGCCCAGAAAAGATGATTGCCCCGAAGACTGAATGACGAGAATATTTCACAACGCATAACCAACTCCCAATATAATTCGGTATAATCTGCCAACCACAACCATTTTAATTGAGACTTTTGCATAAATCAAACTCGACCGCTCAATATCGGAAGTGGAACTTTACCGATTTTTGCTCCTGCAAAATCGGCATACCGTACATAACCGATTTTTACTCCTCGACAGCGACTTCAGAGACTATGCAAGAATTCCTCGCTAGGCATGCGTTCCATGCGGAAACCCTGGCGGGTTTGGCTGTTTTACTAGGTTCCTGCTTTCTCAGGAACGACGAATGTTGGATTTTGCACAGTCTATTCAGCCGTGCTGCCGACAATCTTATGTAACGGTCTATAATTAAAAACATGCCGAACAAAACTATACACTGTGTGGTACTCAAGCAGGATGCCGAAGCACTAGATTCACCGCCATACCCGGGCGAATTAGGGCAACGGATATTTGAAAATGTCTCCAAAGACGGTTGGGCACAATGGCTCACCCGCTTAACTGCCATCATCAATGAAAACGGTCTGAACACCTCCGATCCCAGTGCGGTGGAATTGATTGAAAAACACATGAAAGGATTTTTCTTTGCGGAAGGTGATTATGGACAACTACCAAGCGGCTTCCACGCCGCCACGCCTGAATAACGGCGTACTAATGAAAAGTCCAGTAGTTTAAGATGTCTATGGCACAGTTAGAGGTCTGAATGAGAATCGCTCAGTGAAAACTTGCCAATGAAAATAATCACACGCTTTCCGCCAAGCCCGACCGGTTATCTGCATATCGGCGGTGCGCGGACGGCATTATTTAACTGGTTATACGCCCGCAAAACCAATGGCGAAATGGTTTTGCGAATTGAAGACACCGACCGCGAACGCTCAACCCAACCAGCGGTAGATGTCATTCTTGAGGCAATGAAATGGCTTGGTTTAACATGGAATTCAGGCCCATTTTATCAAACCAACCGATTCGATCGTTATGCCGAGGTGGTGAATCAACTGCTTGCTCAAGGCGATGCCTATTATTGTTTTTGTAGCAAGGAAAGACTGGAAAAGAATCGTGCTTCGCAACGCGAAAAAGGTGAAAAACCGCGCTACGATGGACATTGCCGAGCATTAAACAACCACATTCCCGCAAACAATACCGAGCAAAGCGCAGTCGTCCGATTCAAAAATCCAGCACACGGTGTGGTGGAATTTAATGACGTTATACGCGGTCGGGTAACGGTCGCAAACCAAGAAATGGACGACTTGATTCTGGCTCGAAGTGATGGCACGCCGACCTATAATTTAACCGTGGTGGTGGATGATATTGATATGGGCATTACCCATGTCGTGCGTGGCGAGGATCATATCAGCAACACCCCGAGGCAAATCAATATTTTTCACGCACTAAAAGCCGATTTGCCTATATTCGCCCATGTTCCGCTTATCCTTGGGCAAGATGGACAACGCCTGTCGAAGCGACACGGTGCGGTCAGCGTACTGGACTATCGCGACATGGGGATTTTGCCGGAAGCATTGTTAAATTATTTGGTGCGATTGGGCTGGTCGTATGGTGATCAGGAAATATTTGATATTGACGAAATGATCGATCTGTTTGATATTACCGACATCAATAAATCGGCGGCGGCATTTAATTTGGACAAGCTGTTGTGGATCAATCAACAGTACATTATCAATGCCGACCAGCACCGTTTGGCGCAAGAAGTATCAAAAATTTTGAATCGGCGAGGCATCGAACTATGCGATGGACCGGATATCCATGAAGTGGTAGAAGTAATGCGCGAGCGGGCACGAACACTGGAAGAAATGGCGGATAAAATCACCTATTTTTATCAGGATTTCGACGGCTATGATGCCAAAGCCGTGAAAAAACACATCAAACCAGAATCAGGCGACCTGCTATCTGCCCTGCACCACGAATTAACCAGCCTAGCAAATTGGGACGAAACCCATATCAATCAAGCAATCCAACATGTTCTAGCTACGAAAGATATAAAGCTAGGTGCGTTGGCACAACCACTTCGCATCGCCCTATCAGGCTCATCCGCTACGCCATCTATTGATGTAACGGTAAAATTGACCGGTCGACACAAAACCTTGGCACGCATCGAAAAAGCCATTCAATTTATATTGGGTGGAGTGGGTGATTGAGAATTGAGAATACAATGGGGAGCGACAGGGGTAGGGTGTTTTTTCTGGATTGTTGTTTATGTTTGGCACGGTATCAGCCGCGCTTTCGACAATCACTGCCGCAATCACACCCACAGGAAGTGGGACTTTAGTCTCGCCAACACCTCTTGTCTATCCTGTCCATCCATGTAAATGCTCTGCGGCGTATAAATGCTCTGCGGCGTACAATGGAAAAGGAAAATAATTATTGGGATTGCCCCAGATAACCCGCAACAGGGGTTACGGCAAGAACTGCGGACAGTCCCATCGTCTAATTTTGCAAGACAAAGAGCAGGAGGGTCGTTGTATCGAGAGCTTTGCACGATGGTTTTTTTGCCTTCGGTGTCAAAAATGATATCAATCAGTCATTTATAAGTATAAATTCCCTCATTCCGTGCACTTTTTCCTAAACTAACAAACAAATTCCAGCTCGTGCAAAGCGCTTGATGTGTGAAAACTTGATTTTTTCGGTTCTTCTGGCAACCTTATGGGCATAGATTAAGTTTTCCACAATGAAACAGGATTGAAACGCGATAGTTTTCGAAGTTTCTAAATCCTCTGGTAGCCGATTTTATGGACTGAATCTTTGAATTAAATCCTTCTGCGGTCGCATGGGTGATGCGATGTTTCAGGTAAGTCATTATGTTATCGAGATGGTTTTTCAGCATCTTGGCGACTGATATGACCGGCTTTAGACGTGAATGTGTCGCCCACCAGTACCATTTCTTAAAGAACGCTTGAACTGTGAGCTTGTCGGTTAATAGGTCGAAAGTATGAGGATAATACCCGAAATTCAAAACGGGTCTTATTTATGAGCAAACTCCAACAAAACACGCTGTTTATAGCATTAGACGATCTGGTAGTATAAAACCATCCCTATCGTAAGCTTGATGCTTTATTGTCATTTGATGAACTAGGGGCTGTTCTCATTTAAGATAAAATCTGTGGAATTCGTTATAATTCCCGCTTTTTGAGAACGGATAAATGTGTCTACAAATTTTATGTGATGACCAATGGGATCGCATCAAAGATTTATTGCAGGGTAAGCTTAGGCGAAAGTGGCGTTAGTGCAAAAGACAATCGCTTGTTTCTTGAGGCGATGTTGTGGATAGCGAGAACAGGCTCCCCATGGCGGGATTTGTCCGAATCTTTTGGTCATTGGCATCGGGTTTATGTGCGTTATAACCGCTGGTCACATAAGGGGGTATGGGCAAGGGTTTTCACAGCCGTAAGGGACGACCCGGATTTAGAATACTGAATGGTTGACGGGAGCATTGTGCGGGTGCATCAGCACGGTAGGGCAAAAAAACGACCAAGCCTGCGAAGCAGAAGGTAAGTCACGTGGTTGATGTGCTGGGCAACCCCGTTCGCTTATCTATAACAGAGGGTCAATCCTCAGAGTATGGTCAAGCGGATGCCCTGATTGAAGGATTTGAAGCCGAAGTTATTCTGGCTGATAATGGTTATGACTCCGATGCATTTGTACAGAGCGTCAGAGATAGTGGGGCTGTCGCCGTGATCCCGCCACGAAAAAATCGGGTTGAAGGACGCGACTATGACAAGACGATATACAAAGAACGCAATCAGGTGGAGCGACTTTTTCAGAAACTAAAGCATTATCGCAGAATAGCCACACGGTACGAACGATTAGCGAGAAACTACATGGCAATGCTGTCTTTAGTGGCAACAATGATTTGGTTGGCTTAAATGAGAACACCGCCTAGTGTCAATACTAGGATAAATCCGTCTTAAATTTGTCTAAAGGGCAGATTTAAGGTGTCCATGTCCTAAAATAGCCCATTGGGACTTAAATAAAGCGGACTATTGTCGTTTATTTGAACAAACATGTGAATATTGACATTATTTTTCGATTAACCGACAAGCCCAATGAATACGCGGAACCTGATCGACCAGTGTGTCTTGAATCGTATCGTATCAAGGTCGCCATGTGGCGTTGCTCACGGTGGTCGTAAACCGCACAAAGGGCATCGCAAGTGCTACATGCACCTTTCGTTCCCTTTGATCTATCTGGATGGTCATTGATTTGTCGGTCAGATCCGGCGTAATAGCCGTGATTCGTCATGGGTCACTAAGCCCCAAAATCTGCGTAACCAATGCGGTATCTTTCATTTGAATATTTCCATAAAAAAATACACTTGTACCACATTTTTGAGCATTGTTTGGCTTTTGTCCATAGGAAACTCAGGAGAATCATTTTTTTCCAACCACATGTCTATTTCGCTGAAATAATTGCTATAATCTGCCCTTCCCCAAAGGTGGGCGTTAATCAAAAAAAGGTTTGCTTGGGAGACCGAATATTTTGATATTTTTCTTGACGCAGACACCAAAAACCACCGAGATTAAATTGCTATGAGTGATCGCTATTCGATAATGAACGATAGAAATGAACGATAGAGTAATATTAACCAGCAATGGTGCTAGCGAATTACGCGCCGAGTTAGCAAAACTGAAAAGTACCGACCGTCGAAATGTTATTGTCGCAATCGCGGAGGCGCGTGCACACGGTGATTTGTCAGAAAATGCAGAATATGATGCGGCTAAAGAACAACAAGGTTTCATCGAAGGGCGTATCGCCGAACTAGAATCCAACCTGTCTCGAGCAGAAGTTATTGACCCGACCAAGATTGGTCAGGACGGAAAAGTCGTGTTTGGTGCGTATGTCGATTTATATGACGTTGAACAGGATAGCACCGTCAATTACCAATTAGTCGGCAATTTAGAAGCCAACCTCAACAAAGGACGCATCTCTATTAGTTCACCGATTGGAAAGGCGTTAATCGGAAAATATGTCGGTGATGAGGTCGAAGTCGTTGCGCCGAGCGGCAAGCGAATTTACGACATTACCGATGTGGTTTATAAATAACCGATATGTGGTTTTAGTCGCGTGAAGCCATCGCCTACATGACGCAAATATCCCAAATAATCGGGGGAGAATTCAACTCATAAATACAACGGAGACCTTTGCACGATTGCTCTTTTATAAATATAAACCTCCTCATTCGGTTCGAATTTTCCTTGCTGGCAAACAAAAAAACACGGCTCGTGCAAAGTACTCAACATCTTTTCCCGCTTTCAATTCTCAATTTCTAGAACCGTGCCGAACGCAAAATATAACTGTTGGCATCGATCCATTCGACCCATTGTGTGAGCAAGTGCTGATTGGCCGCTGCCACGACCGAGCGCTTGCGTAGGTTACCGCAATCCAGTGGCAACCCAGACAGAGACGTTGCTGCACCACCTGCTTCCTGAACAATCAGATAGCCGGCAGAGAAGTCCCACAGCTTCTGACCGCCATGCAAATATAATTGAATCCGTCCAGCTGCCAACCAGCACCATTCCAGTACCGATGAACCAAGATTTCTTTGCGACCGATAGGGGGGACAACGAACAAGTTGTGCCGACAGGTCAACAACCAGATGTTTGTAGTCTATATTCGCAATACAATCACTCAATCGCTGGGTAGTCGAGCAGGTCATACGCTTGCCATTTAAGAAAGCACCTCGCCCCTGTTGTGCCGAAAAGCACTCATCTCGCACTGGGTCATAGGTTACCGCAAGAACCGGCAAGCCATCAATAATCAATGCCAGTGAAACACCAAAAAACAAGAATCCTGCAGTGAAATTGGTCGTCCCGTCTAATGGATCCAAGACCCAATATCCGTGTTCGCTTTGCTGGCAAACTTTAACCTGTTCAACATGCGGCATTTCTTCTCCGATGAATCCATATTCAGGCCATTGCGTGGTCAAAATACGATTCAATTGATGCTGAATCTCTTGGTCAACCTCCGTGACTATACTTCCGTCCTGTTTAATCTCAGAGACCAAACCATTTTTTCTCAATGACATGGCTACAGTTGCGGCATCTTTGACTATATCGATAATCGTCAACAAATCTGGAATGTTGGACGTGTGCTTGGATGCGTTTTTAGGGGTCATAATAGACACATTTTAAGGATGGAAAACATATTCAGACAGTCGCTTTAAGCTGGGAATGATACCTAAATTTTCTCTGATGTTGAATCCAGATGTTCATAAAAAACGGTTAGGCTAAAGTGCTTCCGAATTAAGAAATTGTTGGGGTTCAAGAACCAATACGATGCTGTCATCTGGCAATATGGTAACGCCGATAACGCCGACCAGAGAAGCAAGCTGACGACCTGCTGTCTTAATCGGCATATCTATTATTTTCTGAAACTGGTCTATTTCAAAGGCAACCACGCTGTCCGCAAAAGCATCTCCTGACGGACGACTGATAACCAGCAAATTAAAAGTCCCTTCTGCACGAGTATGGGTTTCACCCAGGCACGTTGCTGAGTTGATTACTGGAATCGATTTTTCTGCCAACATGGCATAATGTCGCCCGTCAATCGATTGCGTTTCACTGTTATGCGCACGCACAACCTGTTCGATGGTGTGTAGCAATAATGCGAATCGGTATTTGCCTACTCTAACCAACAGCATCTGAGAAGTAACTGGGCTAATAGGGGGGGCAATTTGAGTAGCACATTTATTTGGCATCAAAGTCGGTGCAGGTTGATACTGTGCGGGTGGGGTTATCTGCTGAGCAACGGGATTTTCAACAGGATCCTCACGATAGCCTGCCTGAAATGGGGCACTATATCCGTCATGAGCTGATTCCAGTGCACTCGATGTTGCAGGTTCATCGGTAAGCAACAGTTGCACCATGTTAATCAGTGATAGTATGTGTTCACCGCTGGTCTCGGAAATAAAACCGAGTTCTGCGACCAGTCCATCGTGCATTTCCTCCAACAAATTCAGCAAGCTACTGTTGTCTGATGTTAATCGAGTCTCATCCAGCAAGCTCCCGACCAGATAGCTTAATTGTGCGGCGTGGTTGAACCCCGTGGCAGTAGCACTTTCTTTCAACGCATAGAACTCTAGACGTATGCTGGCAAGGATATCTTCCGTGACTGCATTTGCTCGCCATGTCGTTAAATAGTGCTGAATGTTATTTAATCGAAGCACATTTTGTTGATTTTGCTCTCGTGCTTCGGTCGCCTCTTTGTATTCGGTACATTCACCAATATGAACAATAGAAAAATCAATTTCCGGATCCGCACCGCCTTCAACTTTGACTGTATCCGACTCAAAAGGAATCGCGTCTTTTACAAACTTAGACTGAGACTGCGATTTCGAAGGAAAACTCATTTTTATTTTTCAGGTGATTTTGAGACAAACCAAACACTAATATTACGGTAATCAAAAACAGGCGGCAGGGACAATCAGACTTGTAGCTTAAATGTTGTGATAGATTGCTTTAACGCTTGCATGATTGACTCAATTTGTTCAAATGCCAGCGTAATCTGAGATAGTTTCAACTCCCACTGCGGTTTTAATTGCTCGGTTTTGCTATCTACGATGGATTGTTTGGTGGTTTTCGACACCTCTTGGTCAATTTGATCCGCTAATGTCAGACGACCCCCTGTATCGTATTCATCTGGTTGCTTATTTTTAATCAAATCGTTGATGTCATTTGCAACACCATTGGAGAGTTCGGCTAAGCGCTGTATTTGCTCAGCAAAAACAGTCGTCCCACGACCATCTTCGGCTACGGCGGCTCGAATTGACACATTCAGAGCCGCAACACTAATCTGTGCGATAACATCACGCATTGTATCTACTAGCTCGCTGATTCGGTTCCTGTTTCCTTCTGAATAAGGCATCTGTTGTGTTGCTGTCGGAACTGATTTGTCATGGCTTTCCAATAATCCGGTCAATTCAGTAACAAGCCTTTTTTTATCCTCTGTGATTCGTTGCACTTCAACTATCGCAGATTGAATAGTAGCACCCAATTCCGACAATTGATTGCTTAGATCAATAATCACGCCCCGCAAAACCACGATACGCCGACACCTGCTTTTATACTGATTAGAACGAGCAATAAGCGACCAAAACAGCCCTAGTAATGACAACAAAACCAGTCCACCTAGAATGGCTGGCAGTTGTCCAATGATTTTTGGCATGATTTTTAGCATGATTGGTGCTGTTGGCAATTCAAAGCGCATCAAACTAATGAATATGACTTTGGCATCTGTGGCTATTTTATCGATAAAATCCTGCACTGACAAAGAGTCCCCAATCCAATAAATCAGCCCACTAAGCGAAGCAATGAGCATGACCAGCCAGAATATTGCCATTCTATTCACGCCAATATCGCCCACCCTCTCTTTAAGAATCGCCACTAATCGTTCATCACCCTGTAATTGACCCAGTGTATTCGCATTAGCACTTGTGTCGAGCGTGTTGGATATATTCTGAATCATAGTCGTGTTATTCATTTTGAAACCAATACCGATTCAGCATGTTGCATCATTGCCGTCCGTGCGGCTTGGTAGATTGGTTCTGTTTGAGTGATGTACAAGTCGCTCATGTAATCTTTGGCATCGCATCAAGAACGCCCAGCATCGGTATTCATCAATCAGTGCCCTTGCCCAGGTAAGGGGTGGACACGAATATTAACAGATTCTTTCATCTGATGGGTCACGCTTAAACTTTTATTGTACGCTTGTTATAACCTGCTGACACCATTCATGAGACAACCGATTGAAGCCGCATAGCCTAATATTGCGGTACAAATAAGCGTATAATTCCGCACTTTCCGATACGGTTGGTTCGCTGGCTAGCATCAAACAAAACCTAAACGGGATTAAATTAATCGCTCCTAATCGATAATTTTACGCAGCGGCACAGCTTGTGCGATGAAATGCGAAATAATCGCATTAAGCATTATTTTCACCCGTACCACAATCAATATCAAGATATGGTCAGCCATCTTATTGCCCAGCATCAACGACCCATTAGTTTTATCGTTACATAGCTTTACGCCGACAATGAATGGCGTGGTGCGTCCGTGGGAGATGGGTGTGCTTTTGGATCAAGATGAGGTTTTAGCAAAACAACTGATAGCAAACCTGTCAAAAGTAACCGGTTTTAACATTGGCGACAACAAACCGTATCACGCTACATATCCGCTCGGATATGCTCATGTCATACATTCCCACGAGCGTGCGTGGAATTAGCGTTACTGGAAATTCGGCAGGATTTGATTGCTAAGCATGTCGGTCAAACTCAAATTGCGGCGTTGATTTACGAGGCGATCTCACCTGTTTTGGGTTAAGAACAGCTCCATCGAGTAATAACGCATCAATAAAAACGAACATCAGTTACAATCGGAGTTATCAACTCTTAATAAATTTTATTGTGTCGGGCAATAGTTTCGGAAAATTATTCACACTAACCACTTTCGGTGAAAGTCATGGCATTGCGCTGGGCGGCATTGTTGATGGGTGTCCGCCGGGGTTGGAGTTATGCGAGCAGGATTTGCAGATTGACCTTGATCGCAGAAAGCCGGGCACATCAAAATATACCAGTCAGCGAAAGGAAGCCGACCAAGTTGAGATTCTCTCGGGTGTATTTAACGGCAAGACGACGGGTACGCCAATCGGGTTACTGATTCGGAATCAGGATCAACGTTCCCGCGATTATGACAAAATTAAAGATCGATTTCGTCCTGGTCATGCAGATTTTACCTATACCAAAAAATATGGCTTCCGTGACTACCGCGGTGGCGGACGTTCTTCAGCACGCGAAACGGCTATACGGGTAGCAGCAGGTGGTATCGCAAAAAAGTATCTGTGCGATTATTATAGCGTGGAGATTCGCGGCTGTGTCTGCCAAATCGGTGATATAAAAATTGCTCTTAAAGATTGGAATGAGGTCAGCCAGAATCCGTTTTTCATTGCCGACAAAGCAGCAGTGACTCAACTTGAGACATTGATTAAGCAGGTCAGAAAGGCAGGTGATTCTGTTGGTGCAGGCATCTTGGTCGAAGCATCGGGATTACCCGTTGGCTGGGGAGAACCTGTGTTTGACCGACTGGATGCCGATATTGCCAAAGCGATGATGAGCATCAATGCTGCCAAAGGGGTTGAAATTGGTGCAGGTTTTGAGTGCATTACCCAGCACGGCTCGGAACATCGAGACGAGATAACGCCAGATGGGTTTAAGTCCAATCATGCTGGCGGCATCCTCGGGGGAATTTCCAGCGGACAGGATATTCGGGTCAAGGTTGCTTTTAAGCCAACGTCGAGTATTCATGTTGCTACCGATACGGTTAATCTAGACAATGAAGTTGTTGAGGTGGTAACCACTGGGCGACACGACCCCTGTGTCGGCATTCGTGCAGTTCCGATTGCTGAAGCAATGCTGGCATTGGTATTGATCGACCACGCACTCAGAAATCGCGCTCAAAATCCACATGGTATCGCAGACGGCGACCACAATAAAAGTGCGAAATAAGTCGTTGCGTATAGCGTTCTTGGGACACTGATACAGCATCGTTTGGCGACATTTCTCGCTACAAGGCACATTGGGTTCTACCGGAAACTCTATGGGTAGAGATTGAGTTTTCCACAATGAAACAGAATTGAAACGCGATAGTTTTCGAAGTTTCTAAATCCTCTGGCAGCCGATTTTATGGACTCTTGAATTCACATACATAAGTGCAACACTCCGAAAAAAAGAGTGAAACATGACGAGATATACCCATTTGACTGAACACGAGAGATGCCACATTTACCTCATGAATTAGCAACATTGTACACTGACAGAAACCGCTAAAACCAAGGGCAGAAGAAAGTCAACCATCAGCCGTGAAATTAAACGCAATACGGGGGGTAACGGGTATCGCTACAAACAACTCACCGCTTGCCTAAACGAGGCATGAGCAAAAGCACAAGCATATCAAACTCAATGACGAGTTAAAGCTTCATATTCAACAAAAGCTTGATCTGTATTGGAGTCATGAGCAAATTAGTGGTCGTTTAAAAGTTGAGGAAAACATCCGCATCAGCACCGAATCCATCTATCGTCTAATTTTGAAAGACAAAGTAGCTGATGGGCTTATCGGAAAATGGAGTTTTTAGTTTGTTGTGAATATTTAAGTCCTTGTTATTAAACATTTTATTTTCTTAAAATCGAACTAATTTTGAATTAACCGACAAGCCCCTTATGGGTTGAATTCGCCATCGACCTAGAAAATGGGGGTAACCATGCTGGATTTCCCCCCAAGCAACTGGGAATAAATCATAATAAATCCTATTGCACTATGGGTTAAATTTGTCAAAGAATATCGCCATTAACATGTGCTACAAGGGCTCATGCTCTTGTCGGACTATTGGTTGTCGATGCGGGTTATGGTGATTGGGTTTCGGTTTTGGTCGATAGAAACGTAGGTGTATGTTGCCTCGGTGACCTTCAAATCCTGTTCGGCAGAATGTTTGCGTCTGACCCATGTTTCGATATGCACGGACAGTGAGGTCGTGCCTATGTGTGTCGTTTTGCAATAACAACTCACTTGATCGCCGACAAATACCGGTCGGTGGAAGGTCATACTTTCTACTGCCACCGTGACAATCCTATCTTTGACGACGTAACTCGCGTGGATTGCACCAGCTAAATCCATCTGTGCCATAATCCAACCACCAAAGATGTCGCCACTCGGATTGGCATCCGCCGGCATGGCAACAGTACGAAGAGAAGGCAACTGATCGGGCATTGTGCTAATTGTGCTATATGAGTGGGTTAAAATAATGTCGTCCAGACGAAATGGCATATATTTCCTGCAACAATAACTCAAAGCGTTCTTCATTATTCAGGAAACTTGAATTTTCTGCATTGACCATCAACAGTGCCGAATTGCGGTAAGATAAAAAATATCGAGCATAGGATTCGACTAGCATATCCAGATAATCGTGCTCCATATTTCGTTCAAACAACACCCCTCTTTTGCGTATCCGTCTCACCAATACGTCGGTCGGTGCTTGCAAATACACCACTAAATCGGGGGCTGGCACGGCTAATGAAAGTTGCTGATAAACCTGATTGTAGAGATATAACTCATCATTACCCAGCGTTATATGTGCAAATAACGGGTCTTTATCGAGCATAAAATCAGCTATTCGAAGTGGCGTAAACAAATCCCCCTGGCGAATCTCTTTTAATTGACGTGCCCGCTGAAAAAGGAAGTACAATTGAGTTTGTAGAGCATATTGTTCGGGAAACTTATAAAACCGTTCCAGAAACGGATTTTCGGCGGGTTGTTCGAGTACCAAAGCAGCCCCAATCGCCACTGCGATTTTCTTGGCGAGGGTTGTTTTCCCCACTCCAATCGGTCCTTCCACAACAATGTATTTCTTGTTAATTTTTGAACCTCTTTGTTTTGGTATTCATTCGGATGGCTAATATTACTTGTTCCAGAGCAACAAGCCCATTTGCGTAATAATTAGCACATCGGTTGAACTGAAATGTTCTTGACTTCGCCCTTTATTTTGTTGTCATCAATCTCATATACTCACGCTTTACGCTTATTCATCAACCAAATATACTAACCCAAATACCACATCGAATCTACGATTATGAAATTTCTATTTGATATGTTTCCTTTGCTGATATTTTTCGGCACATTCAAATTTTACGATATTTATGTTGCCACTGGGGTAGCTATTATTGCAACATTTATTCAAGTTGCAATATTTTGGCTCAAAAATCGTCGTTTTGAGTCAATGCACATCATCACTCTAGTCCTCATTACCTTTTTCGGCGGCTTGACAATTCTATTACAAGACGATGTATTCATCAAATGGAAACCGACCGTTGTCAACTGGGTGTTTTCTGTTGTTATTATTGGCATGTTGCGGTTTGCTCAGAAATCTGCGCTGGAATACGTTATGGGCAAACAAATTATCCTGCCAACTCCGATATGGAGAAATCTGAACTGGGCATGGGCTGGGTTCTTTATGTTTTTGGGCTTGCTCAATCTGTATGTCGCATTTTACTATAATTCAACTGCCGACCCGGAAATTCGCATCGCAACTTGGGTCAACTTCAAAGTATTCGGCTTACTCGGGCTGACGTTGCTATTTGCGATTGGGCAAATATTTTTTCTCTCCAAGCACATTAAAATGAAAGATGAGGCACATTGATGTATTACACTATTTACGCAAAAGATGTCGCAAACAGTCTGAATAACCGACTCGACACACGTCATGCACATCTCAAACGACTCAATGAATTGCTCCATCAGGGTCGTTTATTGGTTGCTGGCCCCAATCCTGCAATTGACAGCGACGAACCAGGGGCTGCCGGCTTCAGCGGCAGTTTAATTATTGCCGAATTTGATTCTCTGGAAGCTGCCCAGCTTTGGGCTGATGCCGACCCCTATCTGCTCGCTGGTGTATATGAGAGCGTGGAAATAAAACCGTATAAAAAAGTGTTGCCATGATTTTGAGACATTTTACTGTTTTCTATGCAAGAATTGATTTCGTGTTGACTGTTTACGATAATGTCCTTACAATCCGCCACGTTTTTAGGAGACATTGCTGAATATTGCGGCGAAAGACCGTGAAAAAGAAAAAGTCGCTGGAGACGTGGTGTTGGAGCGAGAGGTCAAACGTGTTTTGCTGTCGCAGGGTATTGTTTCGTTGTTGCTAGTGCTTGGGATAGTGGCTTTTTATGGGCTTTCGGAGCAGCGGTTTTTTGAGACCGTGTCACCATGGGTTACCGAACTAATCGCTAGACTTGCAGCATCTATTTATGGTTCTATGCTCGCGATTGTGGGTACAATACTCAGTGCTAGAAGCATTAGAAGCAGAAACACCAAGCACCGAAAAGACGTGAGTGCGACAGATGCTTTGATTTTGGTGCCGATATATTCAGGACTATTGAATAAACTGGTTATTGTCGGTGGTGGCATTGGCTTTGGTTTGATTGTGCTTGGTTTTGACGCGGTTTTTGTGGTGATGGGTTATTTTATTGTCCAGTTAGCAGTAGTCGTGCCATGGATACTTGCTAATCGCACTGTTGAATAATGCAGGCTAAAACAGCAGAGTTAAGAATCAAAGAGACCGAACTTAATTAAATTCGGTAAAGGAAAAATAGAATTGAGGGTGGACCAAGGTTTAGCGTAGTCGCTGGTCGCGTAAAAGGTGTTTATGATGTCCGTCCCTCATTCATAGTTTGTGTAAACACCAACCAGCACTATTACTAGAATAATGAAAGAACAATATCTCATAGAAGTGGTATAGGGAGTGATTCTTGAATATCAGAGAGACATTGCTCGTTGGGAGAATATGCTTGAGATTTTGAAATTATCCACAGAGGATAAAGGATTTAGAACAATTAGTTATAAAAATTAAATGGCATCGTCAGAAGTGATTACCTCAACCGAGTTTATTCGTCACCACTTAACCAACCTGACCTTTGGGCGACACCTCGATGGTCATTGGGGGCTGGCACAAACTGCAGAAGAAGCAAGCGGCATGGGCTTTATGGCGGTTCATGTGGACAGTTTGTTTTGGTCGTTTACGCTTGGTGTTGTGTTCTTGGTGCTTTTTCGCCGAGTGGCGAAATCAGTTACTACGGGTGTGCCGGGCATGATGCAAAACTTTGTCGAATGGATTGTTGAATTTGTCGATAGCAATGTGCGTGATTCATTTAGTGGCAAAAATGACTTAATTGCGCCGATGGCATTGACGCTGTTTTGTTGGGTGTTTCTGATGAATCTGATGGATTTGGTGCCAGTGGAAGTGTTGCCAAGGGTGCTGGAACTTTTCGGGATTCACTTTCAGAAAGTGGTTCCCAGCACCGACCCGAATATTACCTTCGGTCTGGCGCTGAGCGTGTTTGTGCTGATGCTTTATTACAGCATCACGGTAAAGGGCATAGGCGGCTTTATGGCGGAATTGACCATGCAACCGTTTGAAGCAAAAAACCCAGCTCTGAAGATATTATTTATACCGGTGAATTTTTTCCTTGAATTCGTCAGTATGATTTCAAAACCAATTTCTCATTCACTGCGGTTGTTTGGTAATATGTACGCAGGCGAAATGATTTTTATTCTAATCTCATTGATGTTCGGTGCTGGCGTTACCTTGACCTTATTCGGCGGCGTGTTGCAGTTTGTCTGGGCTGTTTTTCATATATTGATTATTACCTTGCAAGCGTTTATTTTCATGGTATTGACCATCGTTTATATGGAAATGGCACATCAACATCATTAACATTGACCCATTTTTTTATTTTTTAGCTAACAATTTATTTATTGGAGACCAAGATGGAACAAGCACTTTTATATATCGCAGGCGGGATCATGATGGGACTCGGTGCATTGGGTGCCGCAGTCGGCATTGGCATACTCGGCGGTCGCTTCCTTGAGGGTGCGGCTCGGCAACCGGAGTTGATTCCCATGTTGCGTACACAATTCTTCATCGTCATGGGACTGGTTGATGCGGTGCCTATGATTGCGGTGGGCATTGCCATGTATGTCTTGTTTGCGGTGGCTTAGGTTGACTCGGAGTTGACTATGTGTAGAACACGAATTACTCAATTAACGACAAACAGAGGCAGAGATGAATCTTAATCTCACACTCGCTTTCCAGGTGCTGTTTTTTATCGGCTTTGTCTGGTTCAGCAAAAAATTCGTTTGGGCACCGATTATGGGTGCATTGCAGCAACGTAAAACGGGCATTGCTGATGGTCTCGCCGCCGCCGAAAAAGGGCAGATGGCTGAACAGCAAGGGCTTGAACAGGCGCAACAGGTTATCGCTGAAGCCAAAAATCAAGCGAACGAAATTATTGGTAAAGCCGAAAAACGCGGTGCTGAACTGGTTGATGAAGCCCGAGACCAAGCCCGACAGGAAGGGGAGCGAATTAGCGTTGCGGCACATGCTGATATTGATACCGCAATCAATAAAGCGAAGGGATCTTTACGCGCACAAGTCGGCGAACTTGCCGTTGCTGGTGCGCGACAAATCCTCAAGCGTGAAGTAGATGCGACGGCGCATGCTGAATTGCTAGATGACCTAGCAACAAAACTTTAACGCCATATCAAGCCAACAAACCATGTCCGCTCAAAGCAATATCGCTAGACCGTATGCCCATGCCCTGTTTGAATTGGCGCAAGAGCAAAACAATTTAGCTGGCTGGAATGAACAGTTACAGTTGCTCGCGCTGGTGGCAAGCGACAAGACGATAATCAATGCAACCTGCAACCCCGCTATTTCTTCGGCACAGTTGGTGCAATTGATAATTGATGTCTGTGCTGATGCGGGCGGCAAATTAAACGATCGTGGTGAGAATTTGGTTAAGTTGATAGTGCGAAACAAGCGCGTCAATGCCATCGCTGATATTGCCGAAGCATACGCGGCGCGTAAAGCCGAAGCAGAAGAAATAGTCGCGGCGGATATGATTACCGCGACCCCAATGAATGCTAGCCAGCAACAACAATTTACTGAGACGCTTCGCACCACTTTGGGGCGCAATGTGAACCTTAAATTTGCAGTCGATGAGTATCTTATCGGCGGCGCAGTAATTCGTGCCGGAGACTGGGTCGTTGATGGCTCGGTGAAAGCACAACTTGAACAGCTTGCTGGCACTTTAGGCGCGTAAACAATGCGTTGCCGAGAATGTCTGATTCAATACCCGACCCAATACTGACCTAGAGGAAAACTTAAAAATGTCTATTCAATTGAATCCGTCTGAAATCAGCGAACTGATTAAGGATCGAATCAAAAATTTCGAAGCCGATGCACAAGCGCGTACCGAAGGCACCATTGTTATGCTGACCGATGGCATTGCCCGTGTGCATGGTCTGAGCGAAGCGATGCAAGGGGAAATGCTTGAATTTCCCGGCAGCACATCTAACCAAGCGACATTCGGTCTGGCATTGAATCTTGAACAAGATTCTGTCGGTGTGGTTATTCTCGGGGATTACAAACACCTCTCCGAAGGCGACACGGTAAAATGTACCGGTCGTATTCTGGAAGTCCCTACTGGCGAAGGTTTGCTCGGTCGCGTAGTTAGTGCGCTCGGACAGCCGATTGACGGCAAAGGCGAGATAGATTGCACCGAAGTATCGCCTATCGAAAAAGTCGCACCCGGCGTTATCACGAGAAAATCCGTTGATCAGCCAGTGCAGATTGGGTTGAAGTCCATTGATTCTATGGTGCCCATTGGTCGCGGTCAGCGGGAATTGATTATCGGTGATCGGCAAACGGGTAAAACCGCAGTGGCTATCGATGCCATTATTAACCAGAAGGGCACGGGTATTAAGTGCATCTATGTTGCCGTTGGACAGAAAGCCTCCAGCATTGCCGCAGTGGTGAAGAAGCTGGAGGAACATGGTGCGATGGAGCATACCATTGTTGTGGCGGCGGCGGCTTCGAACTCGGCAGCAGAACAATTTATCGCACCTTATTCGGGTTGCACGATGGGCGAGTACTTTCGCGATAAAGGCGAGGACGCGCTGATTATTTACGACGATCTGACCAAACAGGCTTGGGCATATCGTCAAATTTCCTTGTTGTTAAGACGACCACCCGGTCGCGAAGCCTATCCGGGCGATGTTTTTTACTTACACTCGCGCTTGTTGGAACGTGCGGCGCGTATCAATGAAGCAGAAGTCGAAAAACTTACCAAGGGGAAGGTGAAAGGTCAAACCGGCTCGCTGACCGCGTTACCGATTATCGAAACGCAAGCCGGAGACGTATCGGCATTCGTACCGACCAATGTCATTTCGATTACGGACGGACAAATTTTCCTTGAAACAGATTTATTTAATGCCGGTATTCGCCCAGCGATTCACGCCGGTCTTTCGGTCTCGCGGGTCGGTGGTGCGGCACAAACGCCAATCATCAAAAAACTCGGTGGCGGTATTCGTTTGGCACTCGCCCAATACCGTGAATTGGCGGCATTTTCGCAATTCGCTTCTGATTTGGACGAAGCAACGCGCAAACAGTTGGAACGTGGTGAGCGTGTTATGGAAGTGATGAAACAGCCACAATATCAACCGATGTCGGTTGCCGAAATGGCCCTTTCATTGTTTGCCGTAAATCAGGGTTATATTGATGATGTTGGCGTAACGGACGTGGTCAATTTTGAACAGGCAATGCAGGCTTATATCAAATCAAACTATACCGATTTGATGAACGAAATTAACCGCGACTGTACATATAGTGACCAAGTGGTGGAAAAATTAACCAATGCAGTTGAGGATTTTAAGAAGAATGGAAGTTGGTAGAAAGTCTAATCTACTATTCGCTAGGAAATAACGATGAAGAAACCTATGAAACTAAAGTGCGATTTCGGCATCGGTGACTCAATTGGTCATGTAATTATATGGCTGTTGCTGACAATAGTAACGCTTGGTTTGGCACTGTTTGTATTTCCATACTATTTTACTAGGGCAATAATCAACAAAACATCTGTGTTGGACGATGATGGTATTTTAATTATTGGCAAACTGAAATGCGATATTAGTTTAGGTGGAGTAATCGGCAATGCGTTTATCTGGTTGCTACTGACCATAGTTACGCTCGGTCTTGCCTACATTATCTATTTCTACCACGTAGTACGGATTGTTCTTTCCGAGACGACAATTAAATATAACGACAATACAGGTGAATAAAAGTGAAATTTCCAAGACGCTCACAAGTGGAGCGGAAGAGGTAATCAGCATCTTTGCAACTCAATGTCTTTTAGTAGCTTAATTAAGCATTAAACCATGCCCAGCACAAAAGAAATTCGTACCCAAATCAAGAGTATTGGTAGTACGCGAAAAATTACCAAGGCGATGGAGATGGTTGCAGCAAGCAAAATGCGCCGCGCTCAAGACCGTATGCGAGCGGCGCGTCCGTATGCAGAGAAAATGCGTACGGTGGTCGCGCACCTAGCCCATGCCCATCCCGAATACAAACATCCGTATGTGATGGAGCGTGAGGTTAAAGCGGTTGGATATATTATCGTTTCCAGCGATCGGGGGCTATGTGGTGGACTCAACATCAATGTCTTTCGCAAGGCGGTCAACGATATGACGCAGTGGCATGACAAAAAGGTTCCGGTTAATGTTTCGGTCATTGGCAAGAAAGCCAGCGCATTCTTCAAACGCTTTAATGCCGAAGTAGTGAGCGAGGCGACTGGTTTGGGCGATGCGCCACAGTTAGAGGAGTTGATTGGTGCGGTTAAGGTGATGATGGATGATTATCTCGCGGGTAAAATCGACCGCTTGTTTGTGGTCAGCAATGAGTTTGTCAATACCATGACCCAGCGACCCGGTGTTGAGCAGTTGATTCCGATTGTGCCTAGCGATGAAAAAGAGATGGATCATTATTGGGATTATATTTACGAGCCAGATTCCAAAGCGGTTATCGATGTTTTGATGGCGCGTTATATCGAGTCATTGGTTTATCAGGCAGTCGCTGAAAATGTTGCCTGTGAGCAAGCTGCCAGAATGGTTGCAATGAAAGCGGCAACCGACAATGCGGGCAATTTGATTGATGATTTAAAACTGGTTTACAACAAGGCAAGACAAGCGGCTATAACGCAGGAATTGTCGGAAATAGTGAGTGGGGCTGCGGCAGTATAGGGTATAGATGCCGCTAGACCCGATATATTTTTGTTTCTCAAAGAATTTGGTGATATCAACGGGCTGTTAATACTCGGTATCGTTGCCATGTTTGGTTGGGTGTGGAAATTGAACAGACACATCCATAACCAACATCGCGAACAACTGAAAGATCGACAACTTGAAATTAATCGGTTGGCAGAGGATAATCACGCATACCGCGACCGATTTTTAGCAGTGCTTGATGAAAAATTCCCACATAAGGAAAACGAACAATGAGTATTACTTTATTTCTGGCACTGATTTTTTCAATGTTTGTGTTATTGATGCTTGATATGTGTTGGTTGCGCTATCAGCAAAAAGAAATGCAAAAACATGATCAGGTGCTGTTTCCGTTCTGCGAATTACGTCGGGACATCATGGCATTTTTACATGAAAATGCCTTTCAAAAATCGGACACGTTGTCGTGCGAAGAATACAGATTTGTCCGTCGATTGTTGAACACGCTGGATGATGCCATCCACAACTACAACGACCACAAAACCTTGATGTTCAATATGCGAAAAATGATAAAATATATCCGTCAATACCGGCATACGTTGAAGCAATCGGGGGCACTGGAATTGACGGATAATCCCGAAATTCAGGGATTTCACACACGCTTTGTCCTGTGTTTAGCCAAAGCATTTTTTGCTTACACGCCGTTGATTCGTTGGGAGTTGGCGTTGAAGCTGGTCGCACTGACATACCGTATCTTACATCGGGCAACAGCAAGGCGTTTGCGACAACAATATGTGTTTGCCGGTGCCAAAGTAGTGCGGGATACGGTACATAGCGGTAGCCGTGGTTTGGCGGCTTAAGACTGCACAACTGACATGGCACTGACTGCTATAACTTATTAAATTCAAACAACTTTTATGCTTGGTAACTAATATGCAAGGAAATATCGTAGAAATTATCGGTGCGGTGGTGGACGTTCAATTTCCCCGCGAAACGGTGCCTAAAGTGTATGACGCACTCAAAGTGTCAGAACGTAGCTTGACCATGGAAGTACAACAGCAGATGGGCGATGGCGTGGTGCGCTGTATCGCCATGGGTTCATCAGATGGCTTAAAACGCGGGCTTGCAGTCGATAATACTGGCGCACCCATATCGGTGCCGGTCGGTGCAGGTACGTTGGGTCGTATTATGGATGTATTAGGTGAGCCGGTGGACGAATCTGGCGAAGTCAAGCATGAAATACGCATGCCGATTCACCGTGCGGCACCGACTTATGAAGAACAAGCCGCAAGTCTTGAATTGCTTGAAACCGGCATTAAGGTCATCGATTTAATTATGCCAATTGCCAAAGGTGGCAAGATTGGCTTGTTTGGCGGTGCGGGTGTCGGCAAGACCGTTACCCTGCTTGAATTGATTAACAACATTGCCACAGCACACAGTGGCTTGTCGGTTTTCGCGGGGGTCGGTGAACGCACCCGGGAAGGCAATGACTTCTACCATGAAATGACCGAAGCGGGCGTGCTGGATAAAGTTGCTATGGTTTACGGACAGATGAATGAGCCGCCCGGCAACCGCTTGCGTGTTGCCTTAACCGGCTTAACGATGGCAGAGCACTTTCGTGATGAAGGCAAGGATATGCTGTTATTCGTTGACAATATTTATCGTTACACATTGGCTGGCACGGAAGTGTCGGCATTGCTTGGACGGATGCCATCGGCAGTGGGCTATCAGCCGACTCTGGCGGATGAAATGGGCGCATTGCAAGAACGAATTACCTCCACGAAATCAGGCTCAATTACCTCTTTTCAGGCGGTCTATGTGCCTGCAGATGATTTAACCGATCCTTCGCCAGCGACCACATTCGCGCACCTTGATGCGACCCTGGTATTGTCTCGTCAGATTGCGGAATTGGGTATTTATCCGGCGGTTGACCCGCTGGACTCAACATCGCGTATTTTGGATCCGTTGGTCATCGGTAATGAACACTACGAAACGGCACGTGCGGTACAAGGTATTTTACAACGCTATAAAGAACTGCAAGACATTATCGCAATTTTGGGTATGGATGAGCTTTCTGAAGACGATAAACAAGCCGTTGGGCGTGCCCGTCGAATACAGCGTTTTCTGTCTCAGCCCTTTACGGTGGCAGAGACTTTTACCGGTTCGCCGGGCAAATATGTCTCCTTAAAAGAAACCATCAAAGGCTTTCAGGGCATTGTTAACGGTGATTATGACCACCTCCCAGAACAGGCGTTTTATATGATTGGAGACATCGATGAGGCTGCCGAAAGAGCCAAGCAGCTGAGTTAGCCCAGCATACCGAGTGAGTTATAAACCAAACCCAAGTTGATTGTCAAACATGTCCACTATTCGAGTTGAAATCGTCAGTGCCGAAGAGGAAATCTGGAGCGGTGACGGTGCGATGGTCTTTGCCCCAGGTGCAGCGGGTGAACTTGGCATTGCGCCACAGCATACGCCATTGATTACCGCACTCAAACCCGGCGATGTTCGGGTTGAACAGGCGAATGGTGAACAGCAATTTTTCTTTATTTCGGGTGGATTGTTAGAAATCCAACCTCATCTGGTTACCATTTTATCCGACACCGCAATTCGTGGTGGCGATTTGGACGAAACAGCAGCCGAGGAAGCGATGAAAAATGCCGAAGAAAAACTTAAAGGTGTGGCACTGGATGACCAAGGTTATGCAGAGATGAAAGCCGAATTAGCCTCCTATGCCGCACAAGTCCGCGCTATTGCGAAACTGAAAAAACTGCGGAGCTAGGCATGTCTGATTTGCCTAATAAATTTCCTCAAGGAACACCATTTCAACAGTTCCGTGGACAAGGAGAACCGTATTGTTGTAGCGAATGGAAATACGACCGACAAGATGTTTTTTGCATGTATTTCGAATTTCCCCCGCATGAGAAGAAAATTCCTCTTTCAGAAATTGAAGCAGCCACACGCTATTTGAATAGTATGAGAGTGTTTGCCCAATTTCCTCCAATGAGGGTGGATGTGGGTTCGCGGTCATTGGGCAATTTTGGAAAAAATGTCCAACGCTGAATATACGGGAAGCAAAGGATTCATTATTAGAAAGTAAAATACTGCCGCTAATAAAGGTGCGGTCTTACCCCTAAAACGGAAAACCCTTGCGGGTTTGTTTGTTTTGCCGGATCGTTCCATTCTGTCTATCCATGTAAAAAAGGTCGCTAATCTTTATTTGAACTTCTTTCATCCGCATTGAGATCGCTTCTGTATAGGCGAGTTACCAAACTAGACGTATCGTAACGATTGCCGCCAGCGGCTTGTATGTCGGCATAGTAGTCGTCGATGATTTGGGTAATGGGTAATTCGGAGCCGTTGCGGTTGGATTCGTCAAAACACAGGGACAAATCTTTACGCATCCAATCGACGGCAAAACCGTATTCGAAATGATTGGCTATCATGTTTTCGGCGCGATTTTCCATTTGCCATGATTGCGCCGCGCCTTTGGAGATGACATCAAAGACTAATGCGGGGTCGAGCTTCGCATTGATTGCAAATGCAACCCCTTCGGACAAACCTTGAACCAATCCAGCGATACAAATCTGATTGACCATTTTAGTCAACTGTCCGGCACCACAGCGCCCCATCAATATCGCCGACTTAGCATAGCAGTCAAGCAAGGGCTTGCTTCTCGTGAAAATGTCCATGTCGCCACCTACCATGACCGTCAAGATGCCATTTTCAGCACCTGATTGACCACCTGAAACGGGAGCATCAAGGAAATGAAAGCCATTATTTTTGGCATTATCGTATAGTTCCTGAGCGATATTCGCTGAGGTGGTGGTGTGATCGATAAATACGGCATCTGGTTTCATCGTTTGAAAAGCACCGTCTGTTGCACTGGTTACGCTCCTCAAATCATCGTCATTACCCACGCATGAGAAGACGAAATCGGATTGCTCAGCCGCTTCTGCAGGGGTCGGTGCAGTTGTGCCACCATATTGAGTGACCCATTTTTGGGCTTTTGCCGAAGTGCGGTTATAAACACAAATAGAATGACCTTGCTTGCCATGCAAATGTTGGGCTAAATGCCCAGCCATCGGATAACCCATGACCCCTAGACCTAGAAAAGTAATTTTCATAATTGGATGATGTTTTGAAATGGAATTAAAAACACATTAATTTTTTTCTACTCGGCGCATCATGGCTATTGCAAATAGTAGGAATGCGATGAACGGGGCCGTGGCACCTAGCAGGAGCGAGGAGGAATGGGCTAAAACGACATAGCCGAAGATTTTGTTGACGACATAAAATCCTATTCCAAGCATTATTCCGACAAATAAGCTCCTACCGAGTGTGCCACTACGGATATTTGCGAAGGCAAATGGGATCGCCAACATGACCATCACGGCGGTGGACAGGGGCTGCATTAGTTTAGTCCAGAAAGCCAATTTATACGGGTCGGACTGCTGTTTATTTTTATTCAAATGCTTGATATAGCGGTTTAACTGCATAAAAGACAACTGCTCTGGCTTGATTAGAAACACCGATAGTATTTGTGGTGTGACCTGCGAGGCCCACTTGCTGGTTTCGTGGGTGGTGCTTTCGCTGTTGCCGTTTTGATCAATCTGGGTTTGTTTGACGCGCTTAATGCGCCAGTAGTTATCTTGAAATGTACCGCTTTCTGCTGTCATCAGCGAACGCAGTTTACGGTTGTGGTCAAACTTAAAAACCTGAACCCCTAACAATGTCATATCAGGCAACACCTCGCCAATGTTGACAAAAGTTTGCCCATCACGCATCCACAGTCCAAAATTAGTTTGTTGTTTGATATGCTGTTGCAATGCTTCGGCACGACCGCGTTGTGCTTTGGTTTCGGTATAAGGAGCAACAAATTCTCCAATAAGAATGGCAGTAATCACAAATAAAGCACCCATTTTTAATGTTGCTAAAGTGATTTGAAGCATGGAGATGCCACTGGCGCGCATAGCAATAAGTTCAGAGTCATTAGCCAGCAAAGAGAGTCCGATAATGGTTCCGAGCAAAGATGCCATCGGAAATAACTCATAAATGGTGCGTGGAATAATCAGTATGACGTACTGTATAAGCTCCGTTATATTATAGTTCCCGTGCCCGAGATGGGCTGTCTGGTCAAGAAAGTTGACGAAGGTGAATAGCCCAACCAATGCTAACATCGTGATGATGGTATATTGGAGTATGATGTATCCGAGATAGCGGTCGAGAATTCGCATCATGCCATTTTCCTCATGTGGACAGACTAGGGAGCAAACGCAAATGACGGCAGCGTCTGCGGAAAAAATAAATCGCGAGGCAAAGAAAAATAATATGCACAACCCACAAGGAATAATGCGGGGAAACCAGCGACCTGCGCATCAAAGCCATCACAAACCCGAGTATATTAGAGTAGGTAAAGTAAATGAGTAATGCGGTCAGCATTACCGGGAAGCGGTTTTTTCGATAGCCAATAGATGAGAAGGACAGTGCGAATATCATCAAAATCGGTAACATCATAATTTCAGAAAAACGCCAGTGTAGCTCGCTAACAGTAATGAGATTCGGCTGGGATAGGAGTGATAATGTCGATTGTGCTGCAATCGGCAGTGTCGGATTTGTCATGCCGGGTTGTTTCAACCGTATTGCATAGGTTTCAAAATCAATCACCGCATATTCAGCCGCACCAGCACTTCCGCGATATTGAGTACCGTTATTGAGAATCAGTAAATCACCATCGCTGTCGGGGGCTGCGGTCTTGTATCCACTGCCAGCAAGAATGATGCCATCGTCGCCCTGCGAGGCGTTGTAAACAAAAATATCGTGGTAAGTATGGGTGTTGCGATCATAGTTTTCGACAAAATAGACCCCAGTGTTGCCTCGCGTTTCCGTAAATACGCCGGTCATAATGCCACTAATGTCTGAACGATTACGAAACTGGTGTTGAATAGACTGGACGGCTTCTTCTGATAAGGGAGCAATATACAACGAAAAGGCGGCAACCACAGTACCGACAAGCGCGAACAAAATCAGTACAGGTTTGATAAATATCGTCATACTCATACCGCTGGCACTGATAACGGTCAATTCGTTATCGCGTATCCAGCGTCCCATGACCAACAGTATGGCAATGTAAATTCCCAGCGGGAAGATAATGTCAAGGTTGACCACCATTTTTAACAATAACAACAGGAATACGCTGTCTATAGGGACATTGCCCTGTGTCGCTTTGCTTAGAAAGCCGACCAATCGAGTGACCAGAAATATCGAAAACAAAATAGCGATTACAGCGATGCAGGTTTGCAACACTTCGCGGACAAAGGCACGCTGGATTATCATAGTAGGGCTATCGAAACGGATGATGGTCTGACATATTTATAATAAGATTGCACGATAGTTCTTTTGTCTTCTAACGGTGTCAAAAGCGATCTCAATCGGTCGTTTATCAGTATAAACCCCCTCATTCCGCACGCTTGTTCTTGGGCTGGCAAACAAAACTCCAGCATGTGTAAAGTGCTCATAATTATAGTGAAAAAGGTTACCGATTTTTTAGATAATTTGTGATAATACGGTATGATTGCGAGACAGATGGCACAACGAAATGGCTTAATACCTTAACAGAGGATCAATATGGATTTTTCAACGAGATCAACCAACTTAATCAAACTAGCTTCGCCGTGTCTGGTAATTGGCGTATTTCAGGGCACGAAACCGATATTAACAGAATCCGGCAAGATTCTGGATAGGGCGACTGGAAAACAAATAAGTAGTTCGCTCGCTCATGGTGATTTGAGTGCGAAATCGGGTTCGACATTGATGCTTTATAACCCCAATGGTGTTGCAGCCCGCAGAATACTGTTATTGAGGTTGGGAAAAAAGCGCGAATTGTCTGATTCGTCACTTCGTAAGGCGGTGAGCGAGGCTGCAAAGTGCTTGCAACAATGCAATATTCGGGCAGCAGATTTTACCTTGCTGGAGGTGTTTGGTGTGTCGTCAAATATTATCCGTCAAGCACGCAATATTGTCGAGACTATTGCAGAGTCGTGCTATGTTTATACGCACACAAAACGCGCCAGAACAACCCCCCCGCTTCTGAAAAGAGTATCCTTAATTGTTGTGCGTAATCAATTGGCATATGCCAGATTAGGCGTACAACAAGGGCAAGCCATCGCTGATGGCGTGAGTTACACCCGCGACATTGCCAATTTGCCGGGCAATATTTGTACGCCTACTTATCTTGCCAAAGAAGCAAAAGCATTACAAAAAACCCACAATATTAAAACGACAATTCTCAATGAAAAAGAGATGGAACGGGAAAAAATGAGTTCATTGTTGTCGGTGTCGCGCGGCAGTCGTGAGCAGGCAAAGTTGATTGTGATGGAATACAAAGGCGGCAAGCGTGGCGATAAACCAGTTGTTCTCGTTGGCAAGGGGCTGACTTTTGATGCCGGCGGCATTTCAATCAAGCCAGCGGCGGCAATGGATGAAATGAAATACGACATGTGTGGCGGTGCCAGCGTATTCGGTACGATGCGAGCGGTTGCTGATATGCAGCTGGCGATCAATTTGGTGGGCATTGTTCCGAGCAGCGAAAATCTGCCGGACGGTGCGGCGAACAAACCCGGCGACATTGTAACCAGCATGGCTGGGAAAACTATCGAAATACTGAATACCGATGCTGAAGGCAGGCTTATTTTATGTGACGCGCTGACTTATGCCGAACGGTTTAAGCCAGCAGCCGTAGTCGATATTGCAACTTTAACTGGTGCTTGTGTGGTCGCACTCGGTCATCATGCCAGCGGGTTGTTTAGCAACAACGATAAATTAGCCAAAGAATTACGAGATGCGGGCGAGACGACCGGAGACCGTGTCTGGCAGATGCCCTTGTGGGATGACTATACCGCACAATTAAAAAGTAATTTTGCCGACCTTGCCAATATTGGTGGTGGCGGTGGCGGCGCGGTAACCGCAGCTTGTTTTCTGAAACAGTTTGCCGAGAAATATCATTGGGCGCATCTTGATATTGCTGGAACTGCGTGGAAGTCAGGCACTCCAAAAGGTGCCACCGGTCGACCGGTGGCGTTATTGGTTGAATTTATTCTCAACCGAATCTGACCAACAGGATACGTCGATGACCGAACAAGTCGATTTCTATATTCTGGGAAAAGTAGATCGCGTAGCGAAAATGCGGTATGCCTGTGCGATTGCCCAAAAGGCATATTCACAAGGCATGAATGTTTATCTGCAAACCGAAAGTCCAGAGCAAAGCGAACAACTTGACAAATTATTGTGGACTTTTTCGCAGGGTAGCTTTATTCCCCACATTATCGCCAATAATGCGACCGAAAACTGGCAACATTTTCCGCTACAACTCGGCGACACGCTCGATATTGACAGTAGTGGCATCGCTGGCAAGGTCGACCTGCTAATCTGCCTAATTAACGACATCCCTCATGCCTATTCCCAATTCAGGCGCGTGGCAGACTTGGTCACCGATACCGAAAAAGAATCCGGTCGAAGCCGATTCCGCCATTATCGGGAACAAGGCATTGAGCCGAACACGCATCTTATTGAGCATTAAGCCGTTATTATTAAGACGTACCTTGCTTCGCTAAAAATGTTTGATATATTGTTTCCAACTGCGGGTTTTTTCCGTGATATTTGTTGTGCATCTGATAAAAATTGGTCGCTTGTTGCAGATTGTCGGCATCGATTGACATAGTCACCAAGTCTATTGTGGTTTGCTCTCTGATGGCTAACCATGCTTCTGGTTCTGCTCTGAATTGATCATATAATTCTGTGATTTTAGCTTTGTTATTAGTTTGATGGTAGATTAGATACAATCGGGTATAGTTAAAATATTCACCTTTTGGATGATGCTCTATAGCCTTTTTTAAGGTTTCTATTGCCCGATGGTGGAGTTTCATTCCAATGAGCGTCTCTGACAAGTAGTGGTAATACAGCCAGCTATCTGGCGCGCACTGCTTTAATGAATTCAGTGCTGATGCGGTAAACTGGTAATGTTTGTTGTCATTAAAGAGTATCGCGGTAATCCCCATCGTTTTTACAAGCATTTTCGAGCAAATCAATGTGGTGTTGTTAACAGGATCGATCCAGCGGCGATGTCTGATGTTGTCATCCACTTGCATAAACGAAGTCATCCACATCGTATTCAAGGCTAATGTGCCGATAAAAAGAATGCCGACAAAAGTCACTCCAGCAAGCCATCTTTTCGGGTTGAGTGGTATTGTGATGGTTTTGATTGTTGTAGTCCCACAAGTGTCGCTTGCTTTGACTATGAGCGCACTATAAATCCCAAAAATCATTAAAGGCACGGGCATTTGATACGGAAAACTAAATTGCATATTGACAAAGCCACCGACCAGTGCCGCACCAATTATCCAATAAAATAATTGTTGTTGGGCATTGTCTTGACGAATAAGTCTGAATAAATTGATGAGCAGGCAAATGACAACCCCTGAAAATAGAATTAGACCAATAACACCGAGCTCCACGCCCAGTTCTAGTAGGTCATTATGCGCCCGCATCACGCCGTTGATATTGCTCGAAAGTATGTCGGATTGAGTAAGCCCATTATAGTAGAAACTACCCATACCACTCCCGAACAGCGGGTTTTGCTTAAACATGGATATTGTGGCATCCCAGATGATGTAGCGTTGACTGGAACTATTTTGAGCCGTGCTTATAATACTACCACCTTCTTCTACAAGTACCCCCCATGCTGGTGACCAGCCATCAGGTGATATATTGAGCAGTAAAAACAATAAAATAAAAGCAGCAATTGAGCAGAGAGTTTGCTCACGTTTCCAATGAAACGTCTTTTTTGCAATGGCTTGCTTAATGATGTTTCTGCCAATTGCCAAACCGACTGTCAGCAATGTAATTTCCACTCCTATACTTACCCAAGCCGCTCGAGTCTTGGCATGATAGATATACGCTAGCAGGAGTGCTATGGCAAAAGGATAGAGCGATGACAGGTGTTTATCTTTGTCAGTCAACAATAAGAACACATTGAGCGGAAAAATCAGCACAACAATTTGTGCCGCCATATTTTTATTCACCAAGTTGGCAGCTGGAGAAGCGGCTTGATCAAATACACTGAGACCGACTAATGCTTGAAGAATACCAATTGTCGAAATATAGACACCGACAAATACGATGGCTCGGGATAGAGAAATACTGGTTTTAGTATTCGCCGACAACCCTAGTGTCAATAAAAACACGGTCGCTGACGCAAGCCATAACCAATATTTATTTGCAAAGAAATCAAGATCAACTGCCCAAAAACAGGACATAGTGGCAAACAATAATAGCCCACCAAGCCACAGACGTGTAGCACTGATTGTCAGGGTGGTAATTTTGGTGCGGCGATTGATGATGACCCAGTAGAATAACAGCCCGATGAAGCCCGTCTCGGCAATCACTTCTCGGTAAATATCAGAGTAGTTTATGCCCACTTTGGGGGCTGTACCGATAGTGGCCATTGCGATAAATATAACGATTAGGAAACCAACCTGAATGGGTTGGCTGGCGATATTTTTTTTCATTGTAACAATCTAATAATAGGATGTTTTGTTAATTACGCGATGACTTGTACCACGAAGCAACAGAATGGGTGATATGAGCGAGGCGCGGATTATAATCGGGTTTTGCTTATAATAACAGGATATGCTCGGGTTCCGTTCTTGCAGGCTCGATGAAGTAGCAACGATACGACTAATTTCAATATTCGGTTCGCTATCGGGCAGGTTTTATATGAATCCTCCCAAAGATAATTGGTTTTTTAGTATTGTCATGTCGGCTTCGGTGATTCGTTCGGCTGATTGTGCCTGCATTGCCAGTAAACGTGGTTGATGGGCTTGCCAAGATGTGCCGAGTTCATCGGCTACGCTGAGCGCACTATCGTGGTCATTGCAGATTAACGCCATGTCGCAACCTGCTTGTAATGCGCTTTTTGTTCTTTGCATGGCATTGCCAGCGGTACACGCTCCTTGCATTGACAAGTCATCGCTGAATATAAGACCGTTAAACCCAATTTCCTGTCGTAGTGTGGTATTTAGCCAAAAGGTTGAGAAGGTCGGCAAATCGGCATCGATTTTTGGGAAATGGATATGTGCAGTCATAATGCCAGCCAGCTTTTTTGCCAGATTTTTGTAGGGGATTAAATCATAATCGGCGATTTCTTCCAATGTTCGCTTATCGATGGGTAATGTCAAATGAGAGTCTGCGGTTACCCCGCCATGACCCGGAAAATGCTTGCCGGTCGCAACCATGCCGGCTTGTTGCATACCATCGATGAAGGCGGATGCCAGTTTGACGATAATCGTGGGTTGTTGGTGGAAACCACGATTACCAATGACATTGCTATGTAAATTGGCACAGTCTAATACGGGTGCGAAGCTAAAATCGATGCCGACTTGTCGCAATTCGGCTGCCATTAAACAGCCAGCCGTGCAGCACAACTCGATGGCTGATTGCGGGTCTTGCGTATAGACATTGCCGAATTGATAGGCTGCTGGTAGGCGGGTAAATTCATTTTTGAATCTTTGCACTCGCCCTCCTTCCTGATCAACGGCAATCAGTAGTGACGGGGTACGGATAGATTTTATCTCGTTGATGAGTGCGCTAACCTGCTCACGAGATTGGTAATTGCGGGAGAATAAAATAACGCCACCGATGGCGGGTTGGGCTAAAAACACCGTTTCATCGGTAGCAAGATGCCGACCGCCAACATCCACCATCAACGGACCGAGTGGTAGCTCAAGTGGACGGTTAAGCATGGATGATCACATTTGTACCGGCTTCGACACGGTCATACAGTGCTAACAAATCCTGATTTCGCATTCGGATACAACCCGCCGACCCGGGCTTTCCCAATTTCACATCCTTTGGGGTGCCGTGAATATAGATATATCGACGCATGGTATCGACATTGCCGAGTCGGTTGAATCCCGCTTGGCAGCCGCTTAACCACAGAATGCGGGTCAGTATCCAATCTCGATGGGGGTAAAGGTGGCACATTTTGGGGTGATAAATTTCTCCAGTCGGGCGACGACCAATGAATATGGAGTTGATCGGTTGACCCGCACCAATCTTGGCACGGATGATGTGTTTTCCCCGCGGTGTACAACCACTGCCATTGATTTCCCCAACACCATTAGCAGCACTGGAAATCGGATAGCTGATGTTGTTGGTGCTTTCACTGCGGACACAAAGCAACTGCTCGGTGATATCAATGTGTAGGCGAATGTGAATTGCCAATGTATCAGAGTCTTGTAGATGACCGAGTGAGTAACTGGTCAAGTAGGTTTTGGCAGGCATCTGTAATCAAATCCAATACTCTATCAAAGCCATTTTCGCCACCATAATACGGATCGGGAACCTCAATAGGATGTGATTCGTCAGCGTATGTGAGCAATAGTCGAATTTTATGGTGATGTGAAGCATCGGCTAATGTTAATAGTTGCTGTTGGTTGTCATTGTCCATGCTAATAATACTGTCGTAGTATGTTGTATCAGCAACGCAAACCTGCCGCGCCCGGTGTCTCGAAATATCGATATTTCTTGCGCTGGCAGCCTGTTGTGCACGGGTATCGGCTGGACGACCGATGTGCCAATCGCCGGTACCGGCAGAATCAATTTCAAATTGATTGATAACCCCATTTTTCCCAACCAGCTTTCTAAAAACACCTTCGGCAGTTGGTGAACGACAGATGTTCCCCATACACACAAATAGTATTCGATGGGTGTTCATGTTGGTACTCATTGTTTATGTTTAGCCACGAGTCAGTTTTATGATAGCCTGTTCGGCATGCAGTTGGCGCATAATATCGGCGAGATGTTTGCGGTTGGTCACTTCGATGGTGAATAACATATTGGAGGTGTTCTGGAGTTCCTGTTCAACGGTGAGTTTGTTGACATTGGAATGTTGTTTGGCAATGATGTTGCTGATGATGGCAAGCACACCGGGTTTATTGCGCGCTGTCACACTAATTAAAACTGGAAACAATCCTTTCGTGGTTTTCGACCAGCTTAGGTAGAAGTGGTTATCCGGTTTTCGCATGATGACCTTACACTGCTTGCAGTTGGAGCGATGTGCTACCAAGCCCTTGTCACTGGTCATAGTGCCAATGATGCTATCGCCGGGAATGGGGTGGCAACACGGTGCATAAGTGGTCAGTAGTCGCTCCGTGCCTTCGATGGTGATGGCAGATCGTTTGCGGTCTTTTGAAGTGTCCTGATTGTGCTGTTCTTTGGATTCCGCAATTAACTGTTTGGCGACTAGTATAGGCAATCGCTTGCCAAATCCGATGTCAGTCAATAATTGCTCCCATCCATCCAGTTCAAGATGCTGAAGCAAATTGTCTTTGTCAGCATTTGGGATACGCACTCGACGATACCCTTGTTTAGCGAGTGCGCTACGCAATAGTTTTCTCCCAAGACGTGCTGATTCTTTGGTTTTTTGCTGTTTCAGATAATGTCGGATCGAGGCCCGTGCTTTTGAGGTTACGGCATAATCCAGCCATTGTGGAATCGGTCGGGCTTTTCGAGAGGTTTTGATTTCGACATAATCACCATTCGATAATCGTTCATGCAAGGCTACCCCAACCCGATTAATCAGCGCGCCGACACAATAATCACCTATATCAGAATGTACCGAATAAGCGAAATCCAATGCGGTGGCATTGCGTGGTAATCTTTTTATATCGCCTTTGGGCGTGAATACAAAAACATCATCAGGAAACAAATCGGCTTTCAGATGCTCTATATAATCGCTTGAATCGCTGGATATGTGTTGAGCTTCCAAACTGCTGTCTAGCCATTGGCGGACAAATTGTTGGGGTGCGTATTGAGTGGTGGTTTCTGTTTTATATAGCCAATGCGATGCCACGCCTTTTTCTGCGGTACGGTGCATGAGTTGACTGCGTATTTGCACCTCAACAGGCTGACCGAAAGGTCCAACCACAACGGTATGCAGTGATTGATAGCCGTTGATTTTTGGATTCGCAATATAATCCTTAAAACTTTTTGGGCGTGGCTTGTATAATTGGTGAATGATGCCTAACACATGGTAGCAATCCGAGCGTTTTTCTGTCACGATTCTGAGTGCATTGATGTCTTTTACATCCTTGAGTGGCCGTTTTTTTCGCTGCATTTTGCGATAGATGCTGTAAATGTTCTTGCTCCTGCCATCGACTTCTGCTTGTAGATCGTTTTGCAGCAACGCCTCTTTGATATTTTCACATGCTTTACTAATGAGTTGCTTACGACTGCGTTTTGAAATGGAAATAGATTTGCTAATCGCATGGTAGCGAGTTGGGTATAAATAAAGAAAGCCCAAATCTTCAAGGTCTTGGCATAGTTCGCGCATTCCTAAACGGTTTGCGATAGGGGCGTATATGTCCAGAGTTTGTTTGGCGATTCTACGTTTGCGAGTGTCATCCAGCGAGTCCAGCGTCCGCATGTTGTGTAGGCGGTCGGCGAGCTTGATGATGATAACCCGTATATCCTTGGCCATCGCAATAAACATTTTGCGAAATGATTCCGCTTCGGCATGTTCGCGCGATAATATCTGACTGACTTTGCTCACGCCATCAACCATCGCTGCAACATCCGCACCAAATTTCTCGGCAAGCTGATTCAGGGTAATGGGGGTATCTTCAACAACATCATGTAGAATCGCCGCAATGATAGAGCGACTATCCATACACATTTCACCGAGGATACAGGCGACCGCAACAGGGTGGCAAATGTAGTCTTCGCCGCTGGCACGTTTTTGTCCTTGATGTGCTTCAACACCAAACAAAGAGGCATTATAAATATCGGCGACTTCGGCTTCATCCAAGTAGCCCTCCAGAATTCTGCTTAGCTCGCTGAGTAGACATTCATACTCTGGAACTGCTTTTTTCGGCAGTTCCAGTAGGTCATATAGATTCTTTTTCCAACCCTTTGCTAGGGCTATCTTGCTCACTGTCGGTATCCTCCAGTATTGCTTTGATTTTATCTTTTACTGTGGCATCGTCCACTTCGCTCATTTCTTCATCATCGAAATTTAGACCGGGCAGACTCACTTCTTCGTTGAGAATAGACGCGTCAATTAAGCCTTCGGCTATTTCGCGTAGTGCAATCACAGTGGGTTTGTCTTTTTCTGGCTCCACGAGAGGCGTTGCCCCCAGAATAAGTTGTCGCGCTCGTTTGGTTGCGACCAAAACCAGTTCAAAACGATTGTCCACTTTGTCAAGACAATCAGTAACAGTTACTCGTGCCATTTCTTAAATCTCATGTTTAAATGTTAATTGTTTCATTATCAGAGCGGTTGCCCGTCACCAATTCGCTTTTTTCGAGCACATACCCAAACCGGCACATTATACACTGTGGTTATCGGCTTTGGCATCCCTTTGTCCGTGTTCAATAGCGATGAGACAAACAGGGTTGGGTTCGCGAGGTTCTGATGACTCATGTTGACAAGTCCAATATCGTGGTCAGTATTCTTTAGTAATGGGACTGAAAATCATCTAATTCCCGATTAGTGGATGCGATGGTCAATCTTCGTAGAAGGGGTAGAAATCATATCATGTCGTGTATTGGCACGTTCTATGCAGGGCTGTTCAAAGTTATTTCCATTTCAGGGTGTTTCTATTAGTAACCTTTGCACGAGCCGCAATTTTGTTGGCTAGATCAGGAAAAAGCGTACGAAATGAGGGAGTTTATACCATCAATGAACGATTGAGTCCGCTTTTGGCACCGAGGCAAAAGAACTCTCATGGGTCGCATTGGTGATGCGATGTTTCAAGCAAAGGTCTCATATTGTCTTTCATTTGAATATCTCCATAAAAAAATACGTTTGCCACATTTTTGAGCATTGTTTGCTTTTACCCATAGGACTTGTCGGAAAATGGCGTTTTTAGCTTGTTGTGAATATTTAAGTCTTTGTTATTAAACATTTTATTTTCTTAAAATTGGACTGATTTTGAATTAACCAACAAGCCCCCATACGCAAATCAGAATAACCTGATTTGTGCTTCGTGCGCCAGTTATCCATTCTCAATGCGAAGACAATCCAGTTTGTCTCATCGATATTGAACCCGGACAGGAGTTCGATTATTGTGAATAATCGTGTTATTGTGATGACTGCATCAGCCATACCCATTTCACCGAAAATTAACCGTGCATAGCGACTCAATTCTGTTTTCCATATTTCTTATTTTCAGTGGCGCAGCGTTGTTAGCCACTGTCGCCCTCTATATGCGGCAGGCGATGTTGGTTGCCTATCTTGTTCTGGGTGCAATGCTCGGTCCCAGTGGATTGGGGCTGGTTACCGATGCAGCGTTAATTCATGACATCGCTGGAATCGGCATCATTTTTTTACTCTTTTTGCTTGGTCTTAATCTGTCGCCACATAAGTTATTCCAGCTCATTAAAGAAACCACATTGGTCACCCTTTTTTGCACGCTTGCCTTCAGTGGGGTTGCTGGTGCTGTTGTCTGGGGGTTTGGGTTTAATCTGACTGATATTATTATTGTCGGCATTGCAGCCTCTTTTTCTAGCACAATCATCGGGTTAAAACTATTGCCCACCACGGTTTTACATCATCGCCGCACCGGTGAAGTTATTATCAGCGTTTTGTTGTTGCAAGACTTGATTGCGATTATTGCCATGCTGGTCATTCAGGGGTATGGGCATGGAGATGGACAAGGACAGCTACCGATAGTCGATATTGCCCGTTTGTTTTTGGCATTACCAACACTTGCGCTCGTTGCGTGGTTTGGGCATCGCCATGTTGTACTTAAACTATTCCTCAAGTTTGATCGGATTGAGGAATATGTGTTTTTGCTTACCATCGGCTGGTGTCTGAGCATCGCCCAGCTTGCTGAAACGATGGGATTGTCCTACGAGATAGGTGCGTTTGCCGCTGGCATTGCGATTGCTTCAAGTCCCATAGCGACGCATATCGCCGAACGTTTCAAACCACTGCGTGATTTTTTCCTAGTGATGTTTTTCTTTGGTCTTGGTGCGGGTTTTAATCTTTCGGTCGTCTCCGAGGTGGTTATTCCAGCGACCATAATCGCAGTTTTACTGCTCATCATTAAACCAGTGGTATTCAGGTTCCTGTTGGTGAAGCAATCAGAATCAAATAAGATAGCATGGGAAACCGGTGTACGTCTCGGTCAGCTCAGCGAGTTTTCGCTACTGATTGTTTTTGTCGCTCAGCAAAACGGCTTGATTACACTGCAAACACTGTACTTGGTTCAACTGGCAACCATTATTACTTTTGTGATTTCTGCGTATTGGATTGTTGCCAAATATCCAACCCCGATTGCGACGAGTGATCGCTTGAGACGCGATTAGGTTGCGAATTACGAAATAATGCCCGTGTGGTTTTATTGCACTTCGATGTATTCAAATACCTTAATGATGTGTGTGATCCCACGTACGCTTTTTGTCGCATTGATTGCCGCTGTTGCTTCTGTCTGCGTGACGATACCCAATAGGTAAACCTTGCCACGCTCGGTGACGACTTTAATCCGACTGGCGGATACCCCCTCAGCCCGAAAAAGTTTGAACTTAACTTTACTGGTCAGATAGGCATCATTGGCTCGACTGGTTAGGTTGGTTTTGCCAGAGAGATCTAATGCATTGACGACCTTTTTTGTTTCTATCAACTGTTTGGCTAACGCCGTAGCACGTTGTCGTTGGGCATCGGTTTGCACTTCTCCGGTTAATAACACAACCCCGTTGACGACGGTTACACTGATATTAACCGTAGAGCCGATCTGTTCATCCGCTGAATAGATGTTGCGTAATTGGAATTCCAGTGAATTATCGTCAATATTGCGACCAACGGTGCGACGATCCTGACTGATATCTAGTGCGGTAACCGATATTACCCCGACAGCAATTGGAATACAGGCAACCAACAGATGCATAGCCAATAGAAAAAGTGTGCCGTATGACAGCCGCTTGATTAGACGGTTTGATAAATATTTCAGCAGTCCGCTTCGATTGTTGTGCTGGATTTTGCTGGAATATGTCATTTTGGTACACTCAACGGCTTTTGGTCAATTTACTCAATAGGTAGTATATCTTTATTTGTCTTAATATGGGGCGACAAATTCAAGTTAATCGAGCCGATGTACCGCAGTCATTTGTGGATTGTCTGACACTTAAAACGCATCGTGTATCCAATGAATGTTGTAATCGGGTGGTGTGCCACTAGCGGCAATAACGTCGAATCGACAGCCATTGAATTCCATCGACTGATTTTCTTGGAGAAATATTTCGGCAGTGTGGCGAAGTTTTTGTTGTTTTTGGGTATCCACACTCTGTGCTGCACCGCCAAATGAATCATTTTTTCGGTAGCGGACTTCAACAAAAACCAAATCCTGCTGATCGAGCATAATCAAATCAATTTCCCCATAGCGGCAGCGATAGTTTTTTTCAATGAGCTGTAGCCCACTGGATTGCAAATAAACCTGCGATGCTGACTCAACAGCTTCGCCACGTTGCAGGTGGCGTGCTTTCAATTCAGCACCGACTGATTCACTATAGGCTCTGCCAGCCCAGATACAAACTGTGCCCATACTGGAATGCGTACAACACGCCCGTTTGGGTCAACACGAACCGTCATAGCGGTGCCAAAAAACTGATGCATGGTTTTGTTGCGTAACAAATTTAGTCGCGGGATGAGTTGATAGCTTTGTATGCCAAGTGCATATAGACGATTTAATGCCGAGTTTTTATAGGGGTTCTGCTCGGCAGTTGGCGATTGCTGACGGTTGGTTGTGACTCCATCTAATTGGCTTGACTGAGATACCACATTTGCCGTAATGCTCGGTGTAGTGCTGTCGCCCTGCTTGTCATCGATGCCGGACTCAGACGCTGGCTTGAGGGCATATTTGAGTGCCTGTTCGGCAGCAATTTTCGATTTATAGCGTGATACTTCTTCAAACATCCATCTCATATCACCGAATATTAGTCCATCAAGGTCCTCATCTTTGGCTGGATTGGGGTTACCACCATAAGCATACGAGGTGGCATATATTGGTAAATCGTGTGCTTGAAAGAAACGTAGTTGGGGAACGACTAACCGCGCTTGTTCGGCATTTGCCGCCAGAAATAGTAGCTCCACATCGTCATTGCGTCTTGCCGTGAATTCTAAACGGGTATTAATATGAGCTTCTAATAAACGCTTTCTGATGATACTACTATCCAGACCAAGTAGCTTTTGGATGATTCGGGTATAGTCCGAAATGTCTTTGGGAAAGGCTTTGTTTTTGATGATGGTGCCACCTAACGATTGCCATTGCTCAACAAAGGCAGTCGCCACTCGTTCTCCCCATTCGCTATGGTTGCGAAAAACGGTTGCTTGTCGGTGCCCATCTGCAAACGCTTTGTCGGCAGTTTGTCGCGCTTCTTCTTCTGCGGACAGACTAATGCCAAATAAATTGCTGGCGACGTCCTGTGGTGGCACTGCCGCAATCAACAGCGTTTCGACATTAGTTTGCTGGGTAGCAAGTAGCACGTCAGTCGCTTTTCTGCCGAATGGACCAACAACGAAGTCAGCTCCTTGAGCGACTGCTGCTCGATAATAAAAGGAGGATAAAACAGGGGCTTCACCAACATCGTACAAAATAATTTGCGGTGATTTTGATGAGATATTGGTATTGTGCTCCCGCATAAAGCCGTCATAAAACGCCCGCGCAGCCGCCCCATAGACAGAGGTTAAGGGCAATAATAATGCAATCTGCCGATAGTCATCAAGATCACTCAAAGTCGCATATCGCTCGATAAGCTGGGGTTGGGCAGGGTGATTTGAATAGATTCGTCGCCAATTTCCTAAATCTATAGTGATGCGTGTTTGGTCGGTTGCATTCAGGAGGTCGACGAGAGCAAGCCAACCGTTAATCACCGAATCAAACGGTTTTTCTCTCAATAGGGAAAGCTGTAACACATCTGTGGTTTGTAATAGCTGTACGATTTGTTGCTGGTTTTCAATTTGCTCGGTATGGGTTACCAAGCGGTCAATGGTCAGCAGTGTCATTATCGCATCAGATAAATAACCTAATGCAATTTGAGAACGCGCTAAAGCCTTGAGTGCCTGTTTTTTAGTCTCAATGTCGGGTATTTGGTTGTAGCCAAGTGCGTTCAAGCGCTCAATGGCTTGCACATGTTCAGCATTGGTTCGAGCCAGACGGGACTGAATTATTTGCACGGAAAGTCGCTCATTGGATGTGAGCGAGTAAGCCATCAGCGTTGCCATTACCGACCGAGCGACAGCGTATTGCTGTTGCTGAAGAAACTCATTGATGGCACGAATCAGTAATGCTGGTGCATCTCGGTCAGCGGCACTCTTTGCACGTTCGACCCAAGCCCATGTATCATCAACGGCTGTAATTTGACTATCCTCTTCAAGGGGATGGGTCACCGCATCCGATTGCGTGATGTCATGAGATGGTTGTTGCACGGTCGGTGGAGGTGCTATTGCACAACTAGCCAGAGTTAGGCACACTAAAATCGTACCGTATACGGGTAGCGAGCAGGGCGATTGCCGTGATGCGATAACATCAGTCAACGATTTGGTTGGACGCATTCTTTTAAGTGATTCTATTTTCATCCTATGAAGCATGTTTCGCCGATTTTTAGCATTCATTATGATATTCTCAAACTATTGAAGGCAGTAATATATCATGCACCGCACCAGAAACCATGCACCGAACATCAACACGGGTAATTTGTTTGTCGTCGCCACCCCGATAGGCAATCTAGCGGACATCAGCACACGGGCGATTGCTATTTTAACGCAGGTGAAGTTGATTTTGGCAGAAGATACGCGACACGCCAGAAAACTATTATCTCATTTCGGTATTGCAACGAAAACCAAGTCATTTCATCAGCATAATGAGCGAACTCAAACACCTAAAATTATCAGCTTATTACAAAGCGGTGCAGATATTGCCCTTATTAGTGATGCTGGAACGCCACTCATCAGCGACCCCGGCTTCTGCTTGATTCGTGCGGCTAGGACACATGCAATCCCCGTTTCACCCATTCCGGGAGCCAGTGCCCTGACGGCGGCTTTGTGTGTTTCTGGTATAGCCACTGACCGATTTTGTTTTGAAGGCTTTTTGCCGCCAAAATCATCGCAACGTTTGCAATGTCTGCAAAAGCTGCGTAATGAGAATCGGACACTGATATTTTATGAATCCTGCCACCGTATCATCGCATCGCTACACGACTTAGTGCAGTGTTTTGGTCCCGAGCGGGAAGCCACGATTGCTCGAGAGATGAGCAAAAAGTTTGAAACCTTTTATTTTGGTAGCCTCGGAAATCTGCTTGCCCAAATTGAACAAAACACATGCCCACAAAAGGGCGAGTTCGTGATGGTGGTATCGGCAAACGATTGCCCCGATTCGAATTCAGATTGGGATAACGCAAGCCGATTGCTCAAGTTACTGATTAACGAAATGCCCGTTAAAACGGCGTGTAAAATCGCTGGTGATACATTTAACGTCAATAAAAACAACCTGTATGACGCTGCTCTTGAATACAGAAAAGGAAGCAACCCCCTATAAGGGCAGTTTTTATATTAAATGACAAAACTACTCGCCGCACTGCGTGCCGTAGCAGAAATAACGCGCTTACGCATTCTGTCGATTTTAAGCAATAGCGAATTGACTGTATCAGAGTTGATGCAAATCCTTGAGCAAAGCCAGCCGAGAGTGAGCCGGCATCTAAAATTGCTGTGCGACTCGGGGCTGTTGCAGCGACATCGAGAAGGTGCATGGGTATTCCATCGAATTGTCGATAGCGGTGAGATGGCGAATGTTGCCAAAGGGATTTTGCAAATGATCGATATTAATCATCCTGAATTCCTTCATGATCAACATCGACTGCAACAAATTAAGCAAACAAATGCCCGCCGTGCAGCAGAATATTTTGGGGGAAATGCCGCTGAATGGAATCGTATTCGGAAATTGGCAGTGCCGGACACCTGTATTGAGAATAAGCTGATTGACTGTCTGCATATCGATAATCCCTCGTTATTTCTGGACTTGGGTACTGGTAGCGGTAGAATTTTGGAAATATTCGCGCCTTATATCAACAAGGGAATCGGTATTGATTTGAGTCGGGAGATGTTGCTGGTCGCTCGTTCCAATCTCGATGCTGTTGGTGCGACAAATTGCTCGGTATGCCAGAATGACATCAACAAATTGGATTTTGACAATGGCAGCGTTGATGTGATTACTATTCATCAAGTCCTGCACTATCTCGAGCAACCAGAACGAGTCATTCAAGAATCCGCCCGAGTATTAAAATTTGGTGGACAATTGATTATTGTTGACTTTCTACCCCATGATTTTGAGTTTTTACGCGAAAAACACGCCCACCGAAGGCTCGGCATCTCCGAACGGTCCCTTGTTCAATGGGCAAACGCTAATCAACTATCGCTGGCAAGCTGTGAAAAGCTCGTTTCTGATGAGGAATCCAATCAGACACAATTAACTATCGGATTATGGAGCTTAATTAAAACGGCTAAAAACTGACTTTTCTAGCCGTTTCCCTGGGTAATCGGTGTCGACTGTGTATGAGTTTGAATAATGTAAAAGTCTCACAAAGACCGTATTTTCGGATACAAAGAGTGGTACTATCGTCCGCTATAGACAGAACAATCGTAAATACCCATGACTCAACAAACACTCTGCGGCGGTCACCGTGTGCGTATAGTGCAACAAGCGACGAATTATATCCGTACTCGCCGACCTGCTTTCCGATGCCATCATATTATTTCTCGACTTAGTCGTCGAGTTGCATGGCATAACCGCTTATCGACTATCGCCGTATCGGTATTTGTTTGCGTTTTTACTATAGTCTCTCCCACAATAGTGTCGGCTTCTGCACTGAGCGAGCTCAAACAGTCCACCATTTCACAAAGCTTTGAAAAGCAATCTAAAATAACGCAAGTGATCAACCATCTGATTGATCAATCTCATTTTAGAAAAGTGCCGATAGATGATCGTTTTTCCGAAAAAGTGCTCAACCGATTTGTCAACCAACTTGATCCTGCAAAAAGATTTTTTCTACAGAAAGATATTGACCAGTTTCACACGCTCAAATATGCGTTTGATGACTATATCAAACGTGGCATTATGGAGCCTGTTTACACCATTTTTAAAACATACAAGATGCGGGTAACACAGCGTATCGAGCATGCCTTACAGCGAATCGAAGAACCGTTTGATTTCACTCTAGAGGAACAGTTTTTGCTGACCGCTAAAGAAGCACGATGGGCACAAGATGAACAAGAACTGAACGACTACTGGCGAAAAAGAATCAAGAACGACATCATCAATCTGCACCTAGCGAAAGTCTCCGATGATTCATCAGACGATGACCCCGACAAGCATATCATCAAAACTTTAAGTAATCGTTATATCAATATTGCCCGCAGGACGCTGCAATTCAACACTGATGATGTATTCAAAAATTTTATTAACGCCTATGTAACAACGATTGAACCACATACGAGTTATTACTCCCCACGCGGAGCAGAAAACTTCAGAATTAATATGCGTCTTTCTCTAGATGGCATCGGTGCAGTGTTACAAATAAAAGATGAACATACCCTAGTCAGAAGAGTTATTTCTGGCGGTCCTGCCGATATTGCTGGTGATCTTCAAGCAGAAGACCGAATTATTGGGGTCGGTCAGGAAAATAAAGATATTGTCGATATCGTTGGCTGGCGACTTTCCGATGTGGTCGCACTTATTCGTGGCAAGAAGGGATCCACCGTTAAACTTCGTATCTTGCCCGGTGAACACGGGCTCAATGCAAAACCAGAAATCATTGCCATCGTCAGAGATAAAATCAATCTTGAACAACAAGCCGCCAAGAAAAGGCTCCTTCATGTAGAAACCAAACAATCGAAATCGACCATCGGGGTCATCGATTTACCTTCTTTTTATCATGATTTTGGCGGTCGTAGTAATGACCCTGATTACAGGAGTACCACCAAAGATGTCAAAAAATTATTGCTTGAGTTAAAAGAGGAGAACATTGATGGGTTAGTCATCGACATTCGCGGAAATGGCGGTGGTGCGTTGGTTGAAGCAGTCTCACTAACCGGTTTGTTTATTCCAGAAGGGCCTGTCGTGCAGGTTAAAAGCTCTGGTGGCACAGTAGAAGTCAATCGCGATGTTTATCCGGAAGTTGTTTACGATGGACCGCTGGTTGTACTGGTTGATCGTTATAGTGCAAGTGCTTCAGAAATTTTTGCTGGTGCAATTCAGGATTACAATCGTGGATTGATTATTGGCGAGCCAACCTTTGGTAAAGGCACAGTCCAGAACTTGGTTGCACTCAATCGCTATGTTAAAGACGAGAAAGACCTAGGGCAACTAAAACTCACCATTGCACAATTTTTTCGTATCAATGGAGATAGCACCCAACATCGTGGCGTGACTCCCGATATAACTTGGCATACCGCCGATAAAGAGGTCTCTTCAGGGGAACGATCTTTTGAAAATGCGGTTCCTTGGCAACACATAGATGCTGTTTCGTTTGTTCCTTTTCAATCGCCGTTGAGTACGCATGTTTTAAGCCAGACGCTATCCAAACACACTTCAAGAGTGACCGAAAATCCTGAATTTGATTATCTGCTTGCGGTCGATCAGATTAACAAACTGAATCGTAATAAACAATTTGTCACCCTCAATCAGAATAAACGATATGAAAATCGTCAGCAACAGGATTTGAATTTTCTCGCGGTTGTGAATAAAAAACAAACCGCACTGGGGAAGCCTGTATTTGAAACTATTGATCTATTCAATGCCGACCAGAAAGAGCGTAATAAAAAAGCCGAAGACAAAAATTTTAGTGAGCGGGAAGCCGATATATTTTTAGCCGAAAGCGGTAAGATATTAACAGATATTATCCACTATAAAAACTTGCCCACGGACAATCTTTCTGAAGCCGAATTAGTTGGCAAGCCATCGGGCTCGACCAAACAGCTCAATAATTAGTGTCTTGATTGCAGATAGCAGGATGGAATGAATTTTTCAAACTTCGCCACTCATTTCAACAAGGATAGTGGCATCTTGCAACTAATGAATGATCTTGGGCACGCCGCTCATTCAAATCAGGAGATTTGTATGTTAGGTGGCGGAAATCCAGCGTCTATTCCACAGGTTGAAGCCTATTATCGTGCAGAAATGATTCGACTCATGGCGGATGGTGCTGAATTTGAAAAAATGGTGGGCAACTATGACCCACCACAAGGCAATCAACGCTTTATCGCGGTACTTGCTGATTTCTTGAATGAGTCATTTGGCTGGTCGGTAAGTGCTAAAAATATTGCCATTACTAATGGTAGTCAAGCGAGCTTCGGTATCTTGTTCAATTTGTTTTCCGGTCAATTTGACGATCGAACTAACAAAAAAATATTATTACCGATGACCCCCGAATACATTGGTTATAGCGATGTCGGCATCGGTAAAAATAAAATATTTCGGGCGACTCGTCCGACCATTCAAATTGATGAAAGCGACCACTTGTTTTTTAAGTATCGGGTTAATTTTAATGAAATAGATGATTATAACTGTGGCGCAATTTGCATTTCTAGACCCACAAACCCAACCGGAAATGTTATCACTGACTATGAGCTAACCAAATTAAGTCACTTAGCAAAACAATCCGACATTCCTTTAATTCTCGATGGTGCATATGGCATTCCTTTTCCATCAATCGTTTTTACCGATGTACTACCCGTTTGGGAAGATCATTTCGTTTTATGCTTGAGTTTATCAAAACTCGGATTACCGGGGGTCAGAACGGGTATCGTTGTTGCCGACCCACAAATTATTGATATGATGGTGCATTCCAATGCCATATTTAATCTTGCTCCCGGACGAATCGGGCCTTCTTTGCTCACTCGGTTAGTCGCAAACAAAGAGCTACTATCACTCTGCAACAACATCATCAAACCCTATTACCAGTTGCGCGTTGAGCATGCGGTAAATTTGGTGCGTGAATATATGAATGATTTGCCAGTTCGGATTCATCAACCCGAAGGGGCTATATTTTTATGGTTGTGGTTCGAAGGCTTACCGATTACCTGTGAAACACTTTATCAAAACTTAAAAACGCGTGGCGTTTATATCATTCCTGGCAATCATTTCTTTCCGGGATTGGAGGAGCCTTGGGAACATAAACAGCATTGTATTCGCGTATCCTATGCGGGCGATGAAAATCAGGTGGAACAGGGATTAAAAATAATTGCTCATGAAGTGCGTCTTGCCTATCAATCGATGCCTCGCTAAGAGACAGCAATGGGCTTGTCGGTTAATTCAAAATTAGTCCAGTTTTAAGAAAAAAATGTTTAATAGCAAGGACTTAAATATTCACAACAAGCCAAAAACTCTATTTTCCGACAAGCCCATGATGTGCCAATCCGATACATTTTTCTGTCATGTCTAAGCTGGTTGTAGTCGATGAGGAAAATGGCACCCGCATTCCATTCCTGCGCGGAATACTGGTTAAATCGCTACAGGAGTCTGGACTGGAATTTGTGGATGCCTATACTGTCGCCAGTGAATTAAGAGATGAGCTAGATGATAACGAGGAAGTGACTATCGGTGAATTGCGCGATCGAATAACCGAAACTCTCACTGATAATCACCCCAGTATCATACCCAAACAATACCGCAAAGAAGGAATATTCCGCGAAAACATCACCGTCGTTAGTGGTACTGGAAGTAAGGATTTATTTTCGCGCGGGGTACATAGCCAACGACTTGAAAGCTGTTCGATAACAAGCATCCAATGTGCAGCCATTACACGAAAAATTCACAGTCATTTAATCAAGAACAAAATAAAAGAAATTACCTCACGCGAATTAACCACATTAACTTATTCTGTTATTCTGGCAGAAGTTGATCAACAACATGCGGATTATTACTTAATATGGCGTGATTTTCTCAAAAACAGCTATCCGCTGTTACTATTTATTGGCGGCATTCCCGGCAGTGGGAAAAGCACTATTGCCACAGAAGTTGCCAATCGTCTAGGTATAGTACGCACTCAATCAACCGATATGTTACGCGAAGTCATGCGTATCATGATCCCCAAAAAATTATCCCCTTCATTGCATACCTCCTCCTTTAATGCTGGCAAAGCCATGCACATTCCTGAGCTTTACAACAATGCAGACGACCATCTGTTTTATGGCTTTCAAATGCAATCAGAAATGGTCGAAGTCGCCTGTGAAGCAATTGTGCAACGTGCCTTGAATGAAAATGTGTCGATCATTCTCGAAGGGGTTCACATTCGACCTTCGCTACTGAATCGCATCGAATCATCAGAAGCCGTCATCGTACCAATATGTCTTGCGGTGCTGGACAAAGAACGCCTGATACGTTTTATCAAAGGACGATCAAGCGAGAACAAACAAAGGAGAGCCAAACGATATTTAGGCAATATTGACGAAATATTGCAACTGCAAACCGTTCTGCTGTCAGAAGCAGACAATGAAGACATAGAGATTATGGACAACAAAGAAATCGGCGATACGACAGTCAATATTATCAACATCATTATCCAAACGATTGCGATAAAATATCAGAACAAAATTATTGCCTTGCGAAAACAATATTCATAGCCAATGGTCGATTCAACGGTGGATATGAGACACTTCATCCAAACGAGTATGCTACAACATGACCAATAATCAATTCAAAGGATTAGTCATTATCCTTGATGGGTTGGGCGACCGCCCATGTCGAGAGCTTGATGGCAAGACTCCGTTGGAATTTGCCGATACACCCGTTCTCAATCGGTTAGTGCAAAACAATCAATGTGGATTGATGGACCCATTGCTGCCCGGATTACCGGTTGACACACACACTGGGGTCGGGATTTTGTTTGGATTACCGCCGAGTGCAGCACCCACCCTTTGCCGTGGACCCATTGAAGCGGCTGGCATTGGACTCGATTTACAGGTTGGCGATTTATTGTTTCGAGCAAACTTGGCAACCGTTGAAAAACATGGCACTGGCTTTCGTATTAAAGATCGTCGGGCAGGACGTATCAAAGAGCATGTCGACGTTTTATGTCGCACACTTGAGAATATCGAGGTTGGTAACCATATATTCGCATCGTTATACCCTGCTACACAACATCGTTGCGTGCTTCGATTACATGGCGACTCACTATCTGCACGAATTAGCGACACCGACCCTGGTGGCAATGGGATTGAGCGAGGAATACTCCTGTCCGAAGCAAATAATAGCAGCGATAACAGCGCGCAAAACAGTGCCGCTGCCGTTAATCGCTTTACAGAAATATCACATGATATTTTGTTAGCTCATCCAGCCAATCAGACACGAATACAAAACAATCAGTTGCCCGCTAACGGGGTCATTACTCGAGGTGTCGGTGTCCATAAAGATTTCAATAATATCCTTAATCATCTCAATCTTAAAGTTGCCGTTATTGCTGGAGAATGCACCATTCTCGGGCTTGGTAACCTGTTCGGTTTCACCACCTTAACCGATCCTGCCTTTACCGCATTACCCGATACCAATCTGGACAAAAAACTGGCTTTTGCAAAAACCGCACTAGAAAGCCATGATTTGGTTTACCTGCATATAAAAGCGACTGATACTACCGCTCATGATCGAAATCCCGATGCAAAGGCGGCAATTATCAACCGATTTGATGCTGCTTTGGGTAAAATCAATCTACAACACACCATCCTCGGTGTTTGTGCCGACCATTCGACCGATTCCTACCGCGGGGAACATAATGGTGACCCAGTTCCCGTCCTGATTCATAATCCACTGGGACGTAAAGACAAAGTCAACCGATTCAACGAAACAGCCTGCATAACTGGTGCCCTTGGCAGACTCACCGCTCAAGGCTTCCTAACTTCTGTACTCGACGCGATGGGATGCTTATCAAGCTATAGTGCTTCAGAGGCGGAATACTATTGAGCCCGATTAACCGCTATCAGAGGCAATGACATACAGAATCACCTTTATCCATGTTTTGTTCGTATCCTCTGATGGTACTCCCCAATTAAAATTATTTCAGAATTTCAGATGACGAGCAAAATACGCTACTGTCTCAGCAGGAACCTCTCCCATAACGGTAATTTGGTGATTATTGAGAATCTTCCGATAAGAGTGTATTGCACCCTCTTGGCTCAAAGCATTCGTTATGCTTTGCCCTTTCTGTATTTCTTTGATAAAAATGGAGACCGATGATAATCCATCAGTATATACCAGATGCTCAACTTCTCTGGGATCATTAGGAAATACCGTACGAATATGTGTTTCCAAGACATAACCATCAGGGCTTTGAGTAACTTTCCAAGGGGAATCATCTATTGGGATTGGGGTAATAACTAGCATATTCTTTTCGATTACCCGCAGTTTTGCCTTATCATTCACAGCGACCAACTGCTCATCGGTAATCTCCTTTCCAATCTCAACATTGATGAATAGGTATTGCTCTATAACATCACCCTGTTGACCGATTAACTGTGACATCAACAGCAACCCCGTCTCATTGTCCACCCAAAGGCTGTATCCATAACGATAAGCGTCCTTAGGCACAACATCAATTCGACGAGTGGGACGATCTGCAATGCGGTATTCATCGCCTTCTACAAAGCGATAAAAATGTTTCAATTGCATAAAATCATAAGTAAACACCACCGGAAACAGCCAATAGGTTTGTCGATAATCGTGTATTACGGCATGTTGATCTGGCATGTAATACCAAACATCATCCTTGTTTCTAACAATTTCTCTATGAGAACCGTTCAATGAGCGTAAATGCTCTTGTACCACACCTTCTGTGGTGATGCGCCGAGCCACTTCCATCGATTCAACCTTACCATCACGGAAATAAACAAATGTGCCACAATAACTAAGCTGATTCGTGGCCAAACTGATTTTCTCCAACCAGTTGGTTGCATCGGCAACCACCTTCGAAGACAACAAGACCAACAGGAATACCGCCAGATTTAAGGTGTGTCTTAAAGATATAGACAGCGTAGGCGTAGGCATAGTCATAGTCATATTATGAGAATCGTTGATGGTGTCTGGCACTAACTTGGGGTTTTTATTTTGTAACATAGTGCCAACACCTTCTCATCTAGGAGACAACCGTTGTTCCCAATTTAGCGTTCTAGTCGTCTCACACTGACCATTCTAGCATAAGCAGCCAAACCATTGATTCCATGTGATGCTACAAACTCGGCATGAGTAATCAGCATCTCATCAAATTCATAGGAGGTTTGGTCGACATTACCCCCACTGATTACGGCTATGCTGTTATCTAAGCTGACTGTGTGTTCGTTAGTATGTAGGGAGTTCAGTGGATTCAATGTCATTACTGCAACCAGCATTAACGAAGCGACCATAGAGAACATACCGACAGATTTCCACAGGTTGGTTTTAATTTTGGTGGGTGATGTCGAACGGGTAAATTCAACCGACATTGGTACCAACAAGATAGGTTCTTCGTTCAGCCTATTTCGAAGCAATGTGGTTAAACTTTCGCTCGTAACGGATGCCTCTCCACGCATCACATTACCGATTAGATGGTAACTCTTCCATGCTTTTCTGGCTACTTCGTCGTTGCTGATTCGTTCAATCAACGCATCTCGCTCATACGAATCCAGCTCTTGATCTACTAATTGTGATATTTTATCAGTCATATTCTTACTTCATAATCTAGGGTGATGTTCACAGTACCTGTTCTGTATGGGTAACATTTAGGTTTGTTGTGTTACCCTCTACTTGTTTTTAGTAGATAGATATTAGAAAAAGTTCACACAAAAAATCATATTCTCATTCTTTGTTGATACTTGGTGTTCAGTGTCTGCATGGGTTTAGAAAGTTAATGAGACTTGTTTACTATAAAAAATCAGTTATTGCAAGTGAAATTGCTTCTCGGGCTCTGAAAATCCGAGAACGTACCGTTCCAATGGGACAATCCATTGCGACAGCAATATCGTCATAGCTTAGCCCATCAAGCTCTCTGAGCTGGATCGCTTCTTTAAGCTCACTAGGCAACTCACTGATTGCACGATTAATTGCCTTTATTAATTGGTCGTTTTGCGCTATTTCTTCTGGCGAGTTTAAGTCAATCAGTCGTTCTTCACCCCGACCATCCCCGATGACCACATCCTCTGCAGGTGGTCGTCTGGACATCGCCACCCGATGATTCTTAGCAGTATTGACGGCGATTCTATAGAGCCATGTATAAAAAGCACTATCTCCTCTAAAACGCAATATTGCACGGTACGCTTTAATGAATGTCTCTTGAACGATATCTTCTTGCTCGGTGTCATCCCTTATAAATCGACCAACCAAATACTTAATGCGAAATTGATACTTCTCGAATAACAGGTTAAACGCCTGCTTGTCCCCTTTTTGAACACGCTTCACCAATTCCAAGTCGTTTTCGTCCACCTTAATACACAAATAGTTCGGCTAATTCCGCAAGTTTGTCATAAAAAAACAGAGATATTGTATATTCATGTCCAACCGATAAATGGGGAGCCTGCCAAACGTGTTGTCGTCATTAAGCGATTATGCCAACTGGACGAAAATGCTCAATAATCAGTTGTAGCGACTGCTCGTCCCTGAAATCATTGACATCCAATCGGTACACGGCGTGTATTTGTGTTAATTGTGTTATCGACTGCTCTGGCTCAACGGCATTGAATGCAATCCCGACATAATGCTGCTCGGTATCAGGTCGCTGCAAAGTAAAACGAAAGTGTCGCTCGCCAACCACACTTTGTGCTATGACGATAAATATATCATCAAACAGTGGTGCTGGAAAACCCTGTCCCCAGGGTGCTGCACGACGCAATTGTTCGGCATTTTCCAACGTTATCTCATTTGTCGACAAACTGCCGTCAGTATCGATAACCTGCCGTGTACCCTCTTTAGCAAAATGCTTCGCCACACAGCGGTGAAACGCATCCCGAAACTGCTCAAAATCATCAGTCGCAATGGACAATCCGGCTGCCATCGCATGTCCGCCAAATTTGATAATGAGTCCGGGATGTGCCGATGAGATGTTTTCTAGCATATCCCTGATATGCAATCCTGAAATTGATCGTGCTGAACCGGATAATTTATTGTCGCCACTGTCCGCAAATACAATCACTGGTTGGTCGGTTTTGTCTTTTACCCGTGATGCGACTAATCCACTTACTCCCTGATGCCAACCACATTCGTAGAGACAAAATCCATTTAAGTTTGTTTCCGTCTGTCCATTGTTTTGTTTGGTATGGATAATATTGTGGACGATCTCCATCGCCTGTGATTGCATCTGTTGTTCAACCTGCCGTCGGTCACTATTAATTTTGTCGAGTTGTTTGGCATATTGCCGCGCCTGTGTCTCATCATCGACCAGCAAACATTCGATGCCGATGGAAATATCATTCAGTCGACCCGCTGCATTCAATCTCGGCGCGACCGTGAATCCAAGTGCGGACGGGATAATGTCTTCACGTTGGCGGATTGCTTGTGTCTCGGTCATCGGATGTCTTGCACTCATTGCCACCAAGGCAAGTATTCCTGGACGGCATTTCCCTGCTTTAATTCGTTCAACCCCCTGAGCAACCAGTATTCGATTGTTATAGTCCAATGGAACCATATCGGCAACCGTACCCAATGCCACCAAATCTAGATAGGTCGCTAGATTTGGCATCGTTATATCCCGATCTTCGAACCAATTCACCGCTTTTAACTTTATGCGTAGCAATAACAACAAATAAAACATCACCCCAACACCGGCAAGCACCTTACTCTGGAAAGGACACCCCGGTTGATTGGGATTCACGATTGCATCAGCATCAGGAAGTATTGTGCCCACAAGATGATGGTCGGTAATAATGACCGAAATATTATTTTGTTTTAGTCGTGCAACGCCTGCCACACTGTTAATCCCATTGTCCACCGTGATGACCAAATCTGGTTTTTCCAGTAATATCTCTTCGGCAAATTCTAACGATAAGCCATAACCAAACTCAAACCGGTTGGGTACGCGATAATCTACATCCTTTGCGCCCATCGCTCTCAGTGCCATTACCCCCAGTGCCGTGCCAGTGGCACCATCGGTATCGTAGTCACCAACAATCAAAATACGCTGTTGGTTGCTTAATGCCGAAAACAGCAGTTCCGTTGCCAATGCAGCACCCTTTAACGTATCTGGTGGTAGTAATCTTGCCAGCGGGTAGCTCAACTCAGTTGAATCTGTTAAATGACGATTTTCGAATACACGCTTGAGCAAAGGTGATAACGCAGTATCATCGAGCTTAATTTTTGGCTGTCTGCGGCAAATTTTTTTCATCTGCTTTAATTCAATATTCACTCATGATAACCGTTCGATACGCACACGCATAACCTTGCCGTTTACCGTGTTCAGGTTTTCGACTTGTTCGAGTGCTGTTACCAGATTGTGCTCACAGGTGTCTTGTGTGAGCATAATGATGGTTACATTTTCATTCGTTTGACCGCTTCCCTTTTGCACAATAGTATCAATACTGATGTCGCTATTGCCAAATATCGTGGCAACAGCCGCCATCACACCGGGTTTATTGAGTACACTCATACGCAGGTAGTAAGCCGTCTTAATCTCGTCCATCGGCAATATCGGCAAATCAAACATCGCATCTGGATGAAATGCCAGATGCGGAACCCGATTGCTCGGATCGGTCGTAATCGTGCGTACCACATCAATAAGATCAGCGACTACTGCTGATGCGGTGGGTTCTGCACCCGCCCCCGCACCATAATAGAGTGTCGCACCCACTGCATCAGATTGCACCAATACGGCATTCATCACGCCATTTACATTGGCAATCAGTTGTTTTCGCGGTATGAAGGTCGGATGCACACGCAATTCGACACCGTTACCTGTTTTTCGAGCAATACCAAGATGCTTGATGCGATAACCCAGTTCATCTGCATAGGTTATATCTTCACTACTAATTTCGGTAATACCTTCGGTATAAACATTGTCAAATTGTAGCGGAATGCCGAATGCGATGGATGCTAGAATGGTCAGCTTATGAGCTGCATCGATGCCGTCAATATCGAATGAAGGGTCCGCTTCTGCATAACCCAACGCCTGTGCTTCTGATAAAACATCTTGAAACTCCCGACCGCCTTCGCCCATTTGTGTCAGTATGTAGTTTGAGGTGCCGTTGATAATACCCGCCAGCCATTCAATACGATTGGCGGACAAACCTTCGCGAATGGATTTTATAATCGGAATCCCCCCAGCTACGGCTGACTCAAAAGCCACCACCAGCCCTTTGCTCTGTGCTTTTTCAAAAATCGCATTGCCGTGCAGAGCGATTAACGCCTTGTTTGCAGTAACCACATGTTTGCCGTTGTCCAATGCCGCCATCACCGACTCCAGCGTCATCGTTGTCCCGCCGGCCAGCTCAACCACAATTTCAATATCGGGATGATTGACAATTTCAAAGGGGTCTTGTGTCAAATGTAACACCGAAACATCTACCGAGCGCGGCTTTGAAACATCTTGTACTGCTACCCCGATGACGCGAATTTGTCGCCCTGCTCGGCGCGTTATTTCTTCAGCGTTTCGTTGTAGCACTGATAATGTACCACCGCCTACGGTGCCTAAACCAATTAGGCCAACATTGACTGCTTTCACAATATTATTAATATTGAATAATGGATGGGTTGTGACTTATAATTTTACTCTAAAGCCACATATTAAAATGCAGATTCTACTTAACAACCCCAATCAATCGCAAATGATTCGTGCCTATGAAAAGGGCGACGATGGATACCAAATCAGGATTGGTACGATGGTTTATACAGAGAGCATCATTCTAACACCGAAAAAACTGGAAAAGTGGACAATCTCTGCGGTTTCAGACTTAAAAAAAACCGATTTTGTGACTTTTGCCAATCTTGACATGGAAGTGTTGATTCTTGGAAGTGGAGACATTGCGGTTTTCCCCGACCCTGCAATTACTGAGCCACTGATGAAAAAAGGCATCGGCATGGAAGTCATGGACACCGCCGCAGCCTGCCGAACCTACAACATTCTGCTCAGCGATGGGCGCAACGTGGTAGCAGGATTAATATTGTAACGCCGATGCTATACAGGGGAAAGTAAACTAAGGAACAATATGTCTAAAGAATTACCACGTTTATTTGGTTTAGGAAAAACCAACAAAGATTTTACTAGCAGAGATATGATGCAACGCTCGCACATAAATAATCAATCATAACTATGTTCAGCATCAGGAAATCGCCCTTGTTTGACCTGCGCCACATACTCTGCCAGCGCACCTTGAATGCCTGCCTTGTTCCCAACAAGAAAATTTTTGACAAATTTTGCGGACTTGCCCGGATAGATGCCGAGCAAATCATGCCAAACCAGTATTTGACCATCGGTTCCTGAGCCGGCACCAATCCCTATTACGGGTATATCCAGAGTTTGCGTCAAGGTTGCCCCCAGCGTACGCGGCACGCATTCTATCAAAATGACACTAGCACCTGCCTGTTGTAACACCTTAGCTTCATCAATAATAACCCGACTCTGCTTCGGGTCTCGTCCTTGTACTCGATATCCGCCAAGATGGTTGATTGATTGCGGGGTCAGCCCCATGTGCGCGCACACTGGAATACCCCGTTCGGTCAGCAAGCGGGTGGTTTCTGCCAGCCAAGCACCGCCTTCCAGCTTCACCATTTGAGCTCCTTCACGCATCAATATTGCCGCATTTTTCAGGCTTGTGGTTTCCGAGTAATAACTCATAAAAGGCAGGTCGGCAGTGAGCAACGCCCCGTTGTTGCCCTGTTTCACGCAACGAATATGGTATGCAATATCGTCAATGGTAACTGGCAGGCTACTGTCATGTCCTTGAATCACCATGCCCAATGAATCGCCGACCAAAAGCACTTCAATACCCGCTTCGCTGGCTGCGTAAGCACTGCAATAATCGTATGCAGTAAGACAAGCGAATTTTTCCCCTGTTTGCTTCATTTTTGCCAGAGCATTGATTGTAACATCCGCGCGAGATTGAGATTGACTTGGCATGGAATTTGCTTGATGTGGAAAAATTTGCGAGGTTGATAATAAATCAGATTATATTCTACAAATCATACCGCAGTTGGCGTATGAAAGACAATAAAATGTCTGTGTGTTAGCCCAAAGCGGTAATGTCCCCCTTTTGACTTATTCAGGAGGGGTTATGACAGAGGAGATTATTACATTGAGCCAGACAGAACTTGACCGTATATGGGCTTGTCGGAAAATGGATTTTTTAGCTTGTTGTAAATACTTAAGTCCTTGTTATTAAAGATATTATTTTCTTAAAATTAGACTGGTTTTGAATTAACCGACAAGCCCTTCAAAGATTTAGTCCATAAAATCGGCTGCCAGAGGATTTAGAAACTTCGAAAACTATCGTGTTTCAATTCTGTTTCATTGTGGAAAACTTAATCTATACTCATAGGGTTGCCAGAATAACCTAACATGGCACCATGTGACATCAACGGCGAGTTACCGCAATATAAATTTTTCCTGTGATAGCAATGATTGATAAAACCACGACTGCAGAAACAGAAAATAGCTTGATTGATATTTTTCTGGATGCGGTGTGGATGGAGTCAGGATTAAGTCAAAATACCTTGTCGGCGTACCGCAATGATTTAACGCAATTTTTTATTTGGACTAAATCTCAAGGGTTAAGTCTAACCACGCTGGATACCGTATCTGTGGCATTGTTCATTTCCAATAAAGCCATAAAATCATCAAACCGAAGTGCTGCTCGATCGCTGTCTTCAATAAAACGGTTCTATCAATATTTATTACATGAAAATAAAATTAACCATGACCCATGCGCCAATGCGGTTTCGCCCGCGCTTGGAAAATCATTGCCAAAATCACTATCCGAAGCTGACGTAGAAAAACTGATTCAAGCACCCGATATAGCAACTGTACTAGGAGTTCGCGACCGAGCAATGATTGAAACGCTATACGCGAGCGGAATGAGGGTTACCGAATTGGTTGGATTGCCGATAAGCCAAGTTGATTTTACCGTCGGCGTGTGCCGTGTTAGCGGCAAAGGCAACAAAGAAAGATTAGTCCCCTTGGGCGATGATGCTTGTCAATGGATTATCCGATACACCAAAGAAGCACGTCTGGATATTCTTGGCGAAACACAAAGCACGGCATTGTTTGTTAGCAAACGTGGTACAGCCATAAGCCGTCAAGGATTCTGGCAGAACCTGAAACGCTATGCCCGCATCGCTGGAATTTCAAGCTCATTATCCCCGCACACTTTAAGACATGCGTTTGCCACACATCTGTTAAACAACGGTGCCGACCTGAGAAGCGTACAACTGCTATTAGGGCACTCCAGTCTATCAACCACACAAATCTACACCTATATCGCACAGGAAAGATTAAAACAACTACATAAACATCACCATCCGAGAGGATAATGGGCTTGTCGGTTAATTCAAAATCAGTCCAATTATTAAGAAAATAATATGTTTAATAACAAGGACTTAAGTGTTCAAAACAAACTAAAAAACCCGTTTTCCGACAAGCCCAAATCAGATGCAAAACTCAAGTCATCGTTAAATGGAGTTAGGATTGGTGTCATTACACCGGTTATTTTATGGGTCATAGTGGCTACAATATAAGTTTACAATCAGGGCATAATACTCGAACATTTACACGAGTGTAAAAACAGATGGCAGTAATTCAAACAATTTTCACCCGCTGCACGATAGCTCTTTTATCCCTGTCGGTCTAAATCGGTCACTTATAAGTATAAACTTCCTCATTCCGTCCGCTTTTTCCTTGCTAGGAAACAAAATACCGACTCGTGCAAAGGACTCAAATAATTTAGTGAGTTATGCTATTGTGAAACGGATATCAATCTGTTCCAATGCGTTTTTTGGTGCCTCTTTTACTGTCAATCGCCGTGCTTTCTAATTTCTCTATTCGTAAATTTTTTCCGTTCATGAGATGGGGGCAGAACCTCGACGAGGAGACTGTTCGTGCGGATTTATTGGCTGGACTGACGGGTGCGGCTATCGTTTTGCCACAGGGGGTGGCATTTGCAACCATCGCCGGAATGCCCCCCGAGTATGGTTTGTACGCCAGTATTGTGCCTGCCATCATTGCCGCGCTTTTCGGTTCTTCATGGCATTTGGTGTCCGGACCAACCACCGCAGCGTCAATCGTTATGTTCTCATCTTTGAGTGGGTTGGCAGAGCCGGGTAGCGAAGAATATATTTCTCTTGCTATCACGCTGGCATTTATGGTCGGTATTACACAGTTTGCCATGGGCGTAATCCGACTTGGTGCATTAGTCAATTTTATATCGCATTCGGTCATTGTTGGATTTACTTGTGGTGCCGCATTGCTTATTGCGTCCAAGCAAGTCAAGATTTTTCTTGGGCTGGATATACCAGAGAGTAAGCATTTCTATGAATCAGTGGTGTATCTGTTTGGGCATTGGAGCGCGTTTCATCCGATGGTCACACTGGTCGGTTTTTCGTCTTTGATTTCGGTTGTTGTCGTCAGAAAAAAATGGACGAAGTTTCCGGGCATGGTTGCGGCACTGTTTGTTGGTAGTTTGGTGGCGGCTATTTTGAATTTAATTTTTGGTGCGGACAGGAGCGGTATCGACATGGTTGGTGCATTGCCACGACAACTGCCACCATTATCGATGCCTGATTTTTCAGCAAAAGCATTTCAGGATTTAGCTCCGTTAGCACTTGCTATGACGCTGTTTGCACTGACCGAAGCGGTATCCATTGCCCGTGCAATCGCATTGAAAAGCGGACAGACTATTCAAGGTAATCAGGAGTTTATCGGTCAGGGGTTGTCCAACATTGTCGGTAGTTTATTCTCCTCTTATGTTGCTACCGGCTCGTTTAATCGTAGCGGAGCGAATTATGAAGCTGGCGCGAGGTCGCCCTTATCCGCAGTTTTTGCTGGCTTATTACTTATCCCTTTGCTCATGGTGGTTGCACCATTAACCGCTTATTTGCCCAAAGCAGCAGTGGCGGGACTGTTGATTCTGATTGCTTGGGACATCATTAATTTTACGGAAATTAAAAAAATTTTTAGTGCCGATAAAAGAGAAGCCGCGATACTGGGGGTCACCTTTTTGAGTACGATTTTCTTCAAGCTCGAATTTGCCATTTTGTTCGGTGTGATGTTGGCATTATTTCTGTATCTCAGAAAAACCTCCCGCCCGTTAATTATTTCGCGCGTCCCCAATCCAGAATCAAAACATCGTAAATTTGGTTCAGGAGGACCATTACTCGAATGCCCACAGCTCAAAATTCTACGGCTGGACGACTCCATTTATTTTGGCTCGGTGGCACATATTGGCGAAATGTTACGCCTGTATCGGGAGCATTACCCGCAGCAAAAACAACTATTACTACTCACCAAAGGGGTCAATCAGGTTGATGTGGGTGGCGCAGAACTACTCATGGCAGAAACCAAAGAAAGAAGAAAAATCGGCGGCGATTTGTATCTGTATCGCCTGAAAGATAGTGCCAGTCAAGTGCTAAAAAATGGCGGTTATCTGGATTTCATTGGTGAAGACCATATATTCGATTCTAAAGAGGATGCCATCAGCAGTATTTTTGAGCGGTTGGATCGAGATATTTGCAGCACCTGTGAAAACAGAATTTTTCGGGAATGCCACATGCTCAATCAGCACAATCTCATTGATGTTGAAGCCAACGACCAGCAAGCCGACGAGACAACATTAAGCCCTAGAGTCACCAAAAAGAGAGTCAAAAAGAGTACCAAAAAAGTGCGTAACATAACGCTAAAATCAAGCAAAAAAGAAAACCAAGAAAATCCTTAACGGGTAACTTTGTCGATGGTTGCTGTTACATGATGGGCATTTTCTACACGCTCAATAATAAATGTTCTCTTTCCCAAGCACTGACTACATTCAGAAAAATGTTGTATTCGTGGTGCTTGACGCTACTGTATAGGCGGACGAATTTATCGCCGAATATGGGGTGTAGGGTTTTGCAATCGAGTAATTCGTTGACCGCTTCACGCAGGGTATGGGGCAGGGTGGTTTCGACATTGTACGCATCACCCTTAATCGGACTGTGGGGTTTAATTTGCTGCATCATACCTAAATAGCCACAGGCAAGTGATGCGGCGATGGCAAGATAGGGATTGACATCGGCACCCGCGATGCGATTTTCAATTCGCCGTGCTTGAGGAGAAGATATCGGTACGCGCAGTCCAGCAGTTCTGTTGTCATAGCCCCATTCGATGTTAATGGGGGAGCCAAATTCATCGGGTGCGAGTCGGCGATAGGAATTGACGTTGGGTGCAATCAATGCCATTGCCGCGGGGAGGTATTTTTGCAAGCCACCGATATACCAGCGAAATAATCGGCTTTCTTTACCGTTTCTGCTACTGAATATATTATTGCCATTTTTAGTGTTGACGATACTTTGATGGAGGTGCATCGCACTACCCGGTTGTTTTTCCATCGGTGCTGCCATAAACGTGGCATATATTTCATGGCGCATGGCAACTTCTCTCAAGCCACGCTTAAAAAGAAAAACCTGATCGGCAAGATCCAGCGCATTGCCGTGTAGCAGGTTGATTTCCATTTGAGTCACGCCGGATTCATGGATGAGGGTCTCGATAGCGATTTGCTGTGTTTCACAATAGTGGTAGAGGTCTTCAAACAGCGGGTCAAATTCATTCACGGCATCGATGCTAAACGATTGTCGTCCCGATTCCTGGCGACCGGAGCGACCTATCGGCGGCTCAAGAGGATAATCAGCATCAATATTGGGCTTGACCAGATAGAACTCAATTTCTGGTGCTACCACTGGATTCCATCCTTGTTTCTTGTATAAATTCAAGACCCGTCTAAGTACTTGTCGCGGGGATACTTCCACCGGACTGCCGTCAAAATGAAAGCAGTCATGGATAATGACGGCTGTTGGTTCATTGGCGAACGGTACCAATCGGACGGTCGAGGAATCCGGTTTGAGAAAAATGTCACCATCTTCCGCACCGAGTACATCCCATTCAATCGGATAGTCGCCGTCCACGGTTTGACCGAATATGCTTTCCGGAAGTCGTAGCCCGACATCTTCTTGATATTTTTTTGCCGGCAGAATCTTGCCCTTTGCGGTGCCTGTCATATCGGGAATAACCGCTTCGATTTCCTCGATATGATTATTATCGAGCCAGTTTCTAAGGGTGGTGGATAGGGTGGCGTTTTGGTTTTCTTTTGGTGTCTTGGGCATTTGATGCTATCTTGTGTTGGAAAGGCGAGAACCAGCCTGTATTATACAATCGCTTATACGAATTGACGATATTGAAAAACCATACTTGATTTTATGTTTAACACGGTATTTGGCTTTTATGTTTGAAAGCAACAACAAAACAGTGCGATCATATTATCAGCATACGCGCAATATGACCATTGATACGCCGCAATTACAACAATCTATGCAAGCAGATGTGGTGGTTATCGGCGGTGGATTGAGCGGTTGTTCCAGTGCTTTGCATCTAGCATCGCAGGGTGTCGATGTGGTTGTCGTTGAGGCGCGTCAGATTGGCTGGGGTGCGTCTGGACGTAGTGGCGGACAGATTAGTAACGGCTTTTCCATCGAGCAGGCGGTGTTAGAAAAGCAGGTTGGCATGGAGCATGCCCAACAGCTTTGGCAGCATTCGGTGCAATCAGTGGAATACACCCAACAGATCATCAAGCACCATCAAATTGACTGCGACCTGACGATGGGTTATTTGCATGTTGGTGTAAAACAACGCCATGCCGAAGCATTACAACAATGGGTCGAACATATATCTGATACTTACGGCTATTCGAATCTGCAATATCATCATAAAAATCAGTTGACAGAGTTACTCGGTTCTGATTTATATCAAGGTGGGGTATCTGATTCGGGTAGCGGGCATCTGCATCCATTGAATTATTGTCTTGGTATCGCCAAAGCGGCCCAGATGGCAGGTGCAAGGCTATTCCAGCATTGCGCGGTCAGCAAGGTCGAATCTAAAGTGGCGGGTAAGCGTGTTTATGTCGGCAATCACACCATAAATTGTCAGCATGTTGTTTATGGATGTAATGCCTATCTCGATAAACTAGCACCTCAAATTGGCAACAAAATTATGCCGGTCGGAACGTATATTGTTGCCACAGAACCATTGCAAGAGCAAATAGTCATTGAGTTGATTGCTAACCGTGCTGCAGTGGTCGATAGTAATTTTGTATTGGACTATTATCGTTTATCCGCCGATAATCGCATGTTATTTGGCGGACGGGTCAGCTATTCCACATTAGAACCAATGAATATTACCCAGTCACTGCGGCATAGAATGTGTCGGGTGTTCCCGCAATTACAAGACGTTAAAATTGATTTTTCATGGGGCGGATATGTGGCAATTACCCGTAACCGTGCGCCGCATATCGGTCAGATGGATGATGGATGTTGGTTTGCACAGGGCTATTCTGGACATGGCATGGCATTGAGCGGATATATGGGTAAATTATTGGCTCAGGCGATTTTGGGTGATAGAGAAGGCATTGCTTGTTTTGAACAAATACCGCATAAAGCATTCCCATGTGGTGCGGCGTTGCGAATGCCGGCACTGGTGGCAGCGATGAGTTACTATAAATTAAAAGATTATTTTTAGATGACACACCCGTCGGCAAAAAAACCACCGCCAACACCGAAAGCAAGACTCCAGATTGTTGATTCGGAGGAAGAGGGGCAGCGGATTGATAACTTTTTGATCAAAGTCTTAAAAGGAGTGCCAAAGACCCGTATCTACAAAGCGGTGCGTAGCGGGGAAGTGCGGGTCAATGGTTCGAGGATAAAGGTATCATATAAATTACAATCCGGAGACAAGGTACGCATACCGCCGATTCGCTGTGCTGAGATGAACCAACCAGCGGTCATCCCACCAAATCTGCTCGACCATATCACGGTGTTGTTCGAGGATTCGCATTTGCTGGTGGTTGACAAGCCATCTGGATTAGCAGTGCATGGCGGTAGTGGTATGCAGTATGGATTGATTGAAGCATTTCGGCAACTTCGACCGCACATTCAGTTCCTTGAGCTGGCACATCGGCTGGATCGAGAAACGTCGGGCTGTTTGATGTTGGCGAAGAGCAGAAAAGCATTGCTGGCGTTACAACAACAGCTTGGCGAGGAGCGAACTGTGGGCAAATATTATTTAGCCTTGCTACAAGGCGTTTGGCAAGGAGAGGCGAGAACGATTAATTTACATATCAGTAGAAAGAGTGAGGCAGGCAGCGATAAACGCTCGGTGATTGATTGCGATGGACAGCAAGCAAGCAGCACAATTTCGCCATTAACACGATACCGTGATACAACACTGGTGGAGATAAAACTCAAAACCGGTCGGATGCACCAAGCCAGAGTGCATTGTTCAGCCAGCGGACATCCCGTTGTCGGTGATCGACTGTACGGCGACAATGCGTTCAACAAAACAATGAAAAAGCAAGGTCTCGGACGATTGTTCCTGCATTCTCATAAACTAACCGTTCGCCACCCGCAAACCAACTGCCCGCTTAATCTAGAAGCACCATTACCCGCTCAGTTACGCGCATTACTCGATAAATTGTGTTGACCGCGATGGATACTGGGAGTTACCCGTATCAGATAGTATGAGTGTCGGAGATACAAGCAGCTGGATGAGGAAAAAATTAGAGCGAGATGTCCTTTCTCATCTCTTCCATAGCACGTTTTTCTATTTGACGGATTCTTTCTGCTGATATGCCGTATTCATTAGCCAAGGCATGGAGGGTTGGTTTGTCGTCATCATCATCTAACCAGCGACGGGTGATAATATCTCGGCTACGCTCGTCCAGATTTGCCAATGCCGTGGTTAATTGTTGGGTTCGGGCTTGGGCTTGTTGGTTATTGCTGGTTACAATCTCGGGGTCATAACTGCTGTCCCCTAAATACTGTGATGGGGCTAAATGGAGCTCATCATCGTCTTGCTCAACCAGCGGGTCAAACGCAATGTCGGTACCGCTTAATCGTGATTCCATTTCACGCACGGTTTTCGTATCAACATCGAGGTTTTTGGCGAGCTGATTGACTTCTTCATTGTTCAGCCAACCCAGTCGTTTTTTGCTTTTTCTCAGGTTAAAGAATAGCTTGCGTTGTGCTTTTGTGGTGGCAACTTTGACCATACGCCAGTTACGGAGTACATAATCGTAAATTTCGGCACGAATCCAGTGTACTGCAAACGATACTAGACGGACATCTCGACTCGGATCAAACCGTTTGACCGCTTTCATCAGTCCGATACTGCCTTCTTGAATCAAATCGGGCAACGGTAACCCATACCCCATAAACCCTTTTGCGACTTTAACGACATAACGAAGATGGGATATAACCAGCTCCCGAGCCGCCTCTAAATCGTCGTCATTATGGTATCGCAGGGTTAGCTCACGCTCTCTCTCGGCAGATAAAATGGGGGCAGCATTGACGGTACGCATATAGTTTGCTAGACCATCTCTGGCTGACAAATCAACGGTAACAGGTAGGTTTTGTGTCATGATTCAGTTCAATTCATTTGTAGGTCGCCGATTCTAGCACTCGATGAGGCAGGGCGCACCTATTTTGGTAAGTCCCATACGCTTTTCAAGTCCCGATAGCGTACATAAATGCGACAAAGTGCCGGTCACGCCGAATTACAAGATATACCTAGAGAGGTCTTGGTCATCTGCTAAATCCTGCAAGTGATGATTGACATAATCAACATCGACATCGACCGTTTGTCCTGATTTATCGGCTGCCTCAAAGGAAATAGTTTCCAGTAATCGCTCCATCACCGTATGTAGCCGACGAGCACCGATGTTTTCCGTTTGTTCATTGACCTGCCAAGCGACTTCGGCAATGCGTTTTATGCCGTCATCGGTAAACGCAATCTGTACGCCTTCGGTGTGCAGCAATGCTTGATACTGCTTGCTCAGAGACGCATCTGGTTCGGTCAGGATGCGGGCAAAATCATCGGAGGTCAGTGCTTTTAACTCTACACGGATGGGCAGTCGACCCTGTAGTTCGGGGATTAAGTCGGACGGCTTTGCCAGATGAAATGCCCCCGAGGCAATGAACAAAATATGATCGGTTTTTACCATGCCATATCTTGTTGAAACGGTGGAGCCTTCAACTAATGGTAATAAATCACGTTGCACACCTTCACGCGACACATCGGCACCGCTATGTTCAGAACGGTTGACGATTTTGTCTATTTCATCGAGAAACACAATGCCATTTTGTTCGACATTCTCTAATGCTTGTAGCTTGATTTCTTCCTCATTGATGAGTTTTGAAGCCTGCTCTTCGGTAATCAGTTTAAGTGCCTCTTTGATACGGGTTTTTCGTGAACGTTTTTTTTGATTGCTCATGTTTTGAAACATTCCTTGTATTTGATTAGTCAGATCCTCCATGCCCGGAGGAGACATAATTTCTACGCCAATAGACGGATTGCTGACTTCGATTTCGATTTCCTTGTCGTCTAATTTGCCTTCTCTGAGCAGTTTGCGACATCGCTGTCGACCAGCACTATCGTCATCGGGTTGCTCGTCGCCACGCGCAGGCGGCACCAAAATATCCAGAATTTGCTCTTCGGCGGCATCATCGGCATGGACTTTGACTTTCTCAACCGCTTGTTCACGAATCATTTTCAACGATATATCCATCAAATCACGAATAATCGAGTCAACTTCCCGACCGACATAGCCGACCTCTGTGAATTTAGTCGCCTCGACCTTGATGAATGGTGCTTTGGCAAGCCGTGCAAGTCGGCGGGCAATTTCAGTTTTTCCAACACCAGTTGGGCCAATCATTAGGATATTCTTTGGTGTTATTTCAGTACGCAAATCCGGTTCAACCTGCATTCTGCGCCAGCGATTTCGTAATGCGATGGCAACCGAGCGTTTAGCGTCTTTTTGTCCAATAATGTGCTTGTCAAGTTCTTCGACAATTTCTCGTGGGGTCATTTCAGTCATTTATATTTCTCGAAACGGTGAGGCGGTATTAAGTTAGTAATCAAGACCATCGATGGTCAAATAATCATTGGTGTAAATACATATTTTGCCCGCAATCCGTAAACTTTTTTCAACGATCTCGTGGGCTGATAATTCGGTATTGTCGAGCAGAGCGAGGGCAGCAGACTTCGCGAAATCGCCACCAGAGCCGATAGCCATTACGCCTTGTTCGGGCTCAATCACATCGCCATTACCCGATATAATCAGAGAAGCTTCTTGGTCAGCCACTGCCAGCAGGGCTTCCAGTCGCCTGAGTATGCGGTCGGTACGCCAGTCTTTTGCCAGCTCCACTGCCGCACGCACTAATTGTCCCTGATGTTTTTCTAGTTTTCCTTCAAATCGTTCAAATAAGGTAAAAGCATCAGCAGTACCACCAGCAAAACCGGCAATGACCCGCTCATGGTATAAACGGCGTACTTTTCGTGCATTTCCTTTCATCATGGTGTTGCCGATGGAAACCTGACCATCGCCACCGATAACCACTTGATTGTCTTTCCGTACAGAAAGTATTGTCGTGCCTCTGAATTGTTTCATATCGTTTCGATTAAAATGGGCAAGGTTATTACAGTGCGGTCAAATGGTGAAATTTCAAGGTATTGGACAAGCTGTTTTGAGCCATTTTGAGCCGAATATGTTTCTTTTGATGGCAAATTCGGATTACGCATTTGGACAGGAGGTTACCTTCTACCTTGCTGGCGGATGAGACGGTGCAAGAACCCCCACTAAATCGCGTTACATGAGGAAAACCATTACGGGTTTGGCTGTTTTACTGGGTTCCTGCTTTCGCAGGAACTACGAATGTTGGATTTTTGCACAGTCTCGGGTGTTGGATTGTCCTATTCCACCAGTTTCAAGTGGGGCAGTTTTTGTTTTTTTTGTTTTTTCTTGGATTTGCTTTTTTTAGACGGTCCAGATGGCGGTATGATGCCGATGCCGTCATCCTGAAACACGATGCCTTGCCCATTCTCGCGCGTATAAATGGCTAATATTGCGGAAATCGGGATGGTAATTTCCATCGTCTTGCCCGAGAATCGTGCCGAAAGCCAGACATATTCATTACCCAAATCCAGTCCAGCAATCGCTTGCGGATGGATATTCAACGCGATTCTATGATCCTCAACATATTGTCGGGGAATCACCACATCATTGTTATCGGTGGCAACTAATATTTGTGGCGTATAGCCGTTGTCCAATGCCCACTGATGGATTGCTCGAATGAGGTAAGGCTTGGTGGACAAAGATGGATCTTCGTCACCGCGTTGTGTGGTGTCTGCCATCGTTTAGCGCAACTCAATTTCTTGATCGCTCATGCTGGCATGAAATGCAGGGCGTTTGAATAGACGTTCTGCATATTGAAAGAGAGGCTCAGCTTGTTTCGGTAGTTCAATCCCTAACATGGGTAAACGCCACAGTAGAGGTGCAACGTAAGCGTCAATTAAAGAGTAATCGTCACCAGAGAAATACGTTTGATTTTGCTGCGTATTAGTGACAAAAATAGGCGATAACATGAGCAACCCATCGTGTAAAGTTTTCTGCAATTTCAAAGACAGTTTAGGCGTTTTGGTTTCTCCTAATTTAAATACCGGCAGTAACAAATCGCGCATTATACAGTGTACGGCAAGGCGTGATTTAGCACGGCTAATCGGGTCTGCCGGCATCAATGGCGGGTGCGGAAATCGTTCATCAAGATATTCAATAATGACCGATATGCCATACAGCGTGACATCGCGGTCTATGAGTGTGGGAGCTTCGCCGTAGGGGTTGTGTTCGCTAATTGTTGATGGGTCATCGTCGACTGAAATATATTTAACATTGTACTCAACCGCTTTTTCTCGTAACACAATGCGACAGCAGTGGCTGAATATGTCGTGTGGGCCGGACAATAGCGTTATTGTCGGATGTCGGTCAGATAAATGGTTATTCATTAGTTTGTTTGTATTTCAATTCAAGATACGCCATCAGGAAGTTAAAGCAGAAAAAAAGCGTAGCATAACATTTGGCTACTCGGGTTGGTTTGTGTCGGTGATACTTTGACAAGACTAATGCACATCGCGCCAATATTCTTGCTTGAGCATAAATGCCAGCGAACCGAATAACGCGAGAAACAACATGACCCACATTCCATATTTAATGCGTACCATGCGGACTGGTTCGCCCATGTAATATAAGAAGTTGGTCAGGTCGCGCATGGCGGTGTCGTATTCCTTCGCTGTCATCGTACCTGTTGTGACTGGCTCAAATTTTTTGAATACGGTACGTTGTCTGCCGTTACTACCTACTTCGTTACTAAAAACCGCTTTTTGAATGCCCTGTAATTCATAAAGTGCGTGCGGCATGGCGACATTGGGAAAAACCAGATTGTTCCAGCCGCTTGCAGTGCTGTTGTCAACATAGAACGATTTTAGATAGCTATACAGCCAATCAGGGTCACGCAGCTTGCCAATTAACGATAAATCTGGTGGTGCAACACCAAACCACTGTTCGCCTGCTTTTTTTGACATGGTGGTGGTCATGGCATCACCAATTTTCCCGCCAGTGAAAATCATGTTATCCACAACCAATTGTTCAGGAATATCTAAATCCTTTGCCATGCGGTTATAACGCATAAATTTGGCACTGTGGCACGACATGCAATAGTTCACAAATAACTTGGCACCATTTTGTAACGATATTTTGTCGCGTAATGAAACTTCGACATGTGCCAGTGTCTCGCTCGATTCAGAAGCAAAAATGAAAGTCGACGTGGTTGCTAGAACCAGAATCAGCAGTAATCGAGTGATTTTAATTTTCATGAGCCAATCCTCTCAGGTACAGGTTTGGTTTTGTCCATTTTGCTGTAAATGGGCATCAAGAAGAAAAAGGCAAAATACAAGAACGTAAAAATTTGAGCCAACAAGGTGCGTGCCCCGCCCGGTGGCTGTGTCCCAAGATAACCTAGCACCACAAAAGAGAGTACGAATATCGCAAGCCAAGATTTGAATATCCAGCCTTTGTAGCGAATGGACTTGACCGGACTTCGATCCAGCCAAGGCAGGAAGAAAAACACCGCAATAGAGGCAAACATCGCCAAAACGCCCCATACTTGAGTGCCAAATGCGCTGGGTATGGCACGCAGGATGGCATAGTACGGTGTGAAGTACCAGACCGGAGCGATATGTTCGGGTGTTTTTAGTGGGTTGGCCGGTTCATAGTTGGGTTGTTCGAGAAAATAGCCGCCCATTTCGGGGAGAAAAAATACAATCCCCATAAACAACGCCATAAACACGACCGTACCTAGAATATCTTTTACGGTGTAATAGGGGTGGAAAGGAATGCCGTCAGCAGGGGCATCCGCACTCCAATTATTGCCTTTCGGTCCTGATTTGATTTCAACCCCGTCAGGATTGTTTGAGCCGACTTTATGCAGGGCAACGATGTGCAGAAAAACCAGTCCGACCAGAATAAACGGAATCAAATAGTGGAACGCATAGAACCGATTCAGCGTAATATCCGATATGACATAGTCGCCCCGAATCCACTCCGATAATGCGCCGCCAATGAAAGGTAGGGTTTCAAACAGGTTGACAATAACCTGTGCGCCCCAAAATGACATCTGCCCCCAAGGTAGCAGATAGCCGAAAAACGCCGTCGCCATCATGGCAAGAAAAATAACCATGCCGAATATCCAGACCAGCTCTCGGGGACTACGATAGGAGCCGTACAGCAAGCCACGAAACATGTGTAGATAAATAACCACGAAAAACAATGACGCACCGGTTGAGTGCATATAGCGTATAAACCAGCCGCCCCACACATCGCGCATGATGTATTCCACCGACGCAAATGCAAGCTCGACATCGGGCTTGTAGTTCATCGCCAGCAATATGCCAGTAACAATCTGCAACACCAACACCATTAGTGCCAGACTCCCGAAAAAATACCAAAAATTGAAATTTTTCGGGGCATAGTATTCGGTCAAATGCTCGCGCATCGTTTTTGAAGCCGGAAATCTGTTGTCCAGCCAGTTCATAAAGCTCATTAGCCTGCCTCCCCATCGTTACCGATTAGCAATACATTATCTGACAGATATTGGTGTGGTGGCACGACCAGATTGGATGGTGCCGGAACGCCGCTATATACGCGACCCGCCAGATCAAATTTCGAGCCATGACAGGCACACAAGAACCCCCCTTTCCAATCATCATCGAACGAGGTAGCACCGATTTGTGGCTGATATTTCGGCGAGCAACCAAGATGGGTGCATATTCCGACCAAAACCAGCACTTCTTTTTTGATAGAGCGATAGATATTTTGTGCGTAGTCGGGTTGTTGTTGGTTTTGTGAGTTGGGGTCAAGCAGTACGTCATTTAAGCTGGCGAGCAGGTCGATTGATTTTTGTGGACGGCGAATAATCCACACTGGTTTACCACGCCATTTAACGATAATCTGTTGACCAGATTCAAGTTGACTAATATCGACTTCTATTGGTGCACCGGCTGCTTTGGCTTTTTCGCTCGGGGACATACTGCCGACAAACGGCACCGCCATACCCGCTGCACCAATCAGACCAACTCCAGACGTTGCTATGGTCAACAAGCGGCGACGCTTGTGATCCACATGATTGTCAGTCATGTTCCACCTCTTAATATTGGGAATAATTATTGAAATAATGCTCCTAACATTGTCATTCAAATCGACCGACTACAGGGAGCAGCAAATGGGGTATTATACCAGAACACTTAAATTTATGGGTATCTATGATGAAACAAATACTTTTGGATTCTGCGACACTGAGCGAGCAGTTAAATCAGCTTAATTCGACTTTAGCGCAGCCGTGGCAGATTGTTGACCAGAAACTGCATAAAGTTTTCGTGTTCAAAGACTTTATTCAGGCTTTTGCTTTTATGACACAATGCGCGATAGTGGCAGAGAAGATGAATCACCACCCCGAATGGCAGAATGTCTATAAAACGGTGGAAATTCATCTCACCACGCATGACAGTGGCGGCATTACCGTGCTAGATTTTCAGCTTGCACGAATGATGGAGCAGTTTTCAAGTGATTTTTGAGAGCGTTGCATCATACTATCTATTGAGACTGTAAAAACCTAGTATTCGTCATTCCCGCGAAAAAGACTGTGCAAGAAACCCAATATCGTCGTTCCTGCGAAGGCAGGAATTGAGTAAGAAAGTCCCCCTGACAAGGGGGATTTAGGGGGTTGGGTTTTCCATATAACATGACCGAAGGATTCTTAACACAATCACACAGGCAAGAATCCAATTAGTGCAAACAAATGAATAACTTAAATGGCAAAACTCACTGATCAGGAACAGCAGGAAGTGATTCGTTATCTGGAAGCGGGTACGCCGCTGCCGGACAAATACCGCTTTTTGTTGTTCGCGGACAAGCGCGAGCTGGTGTGGAACGGCAAGACCAGCGAGGTTTGCACCACCGTTCTGCCCTTTCAAACCATCGAGCAAGTGGACGAGCCGCGTGCCGAAAAGCCCGAGGATGCGGCGCGGCAGGCGGATTTATTCGCCACCGACAGCCGCGGTCGCCAGCTTAAAGGCTGGACTAACAAATTGATATGGGGCGATAACAAACTGATTCTGTCATCGCTCAAAAACGGTGCCCTGCGCGAGGAAATCGAGGCACAGGGCGGACTCAAACTGATCTATATCGCCCCGCCCTTTGATGTAGGCGCGGACTTTAGTATGGATATTGAAATCCCCACTTCTCTCCCCCCTGATAAGATACTGTGTTAAAAATCCACTTATTTTCAACTTTTTTTCGGCTCATTGTTAGAATGACTTTGCCGACTGGGATTCCACCACAAACGCGCTATCTGCAAGCATCATTGACATCAAAAGGCTGTTCTGATTTTAATACCCCATAAGATATAACCCGTAGTTTCCGCATCACCGCGCACACTGCCACTTGTTTAGGTTTGCCTTTATCAAGTAGCCTATTGTATAAATCCTGCGTGACTGGATTGTGTCGCGTTGCCGTCAGTGCTGGCATATAGAGAGACTTTCTCAGGCGTTTGTGCCCTATTTTTGACAGACTACTCTTGTTGATACTACTGCCAGACTGGGTTATCTTCGGATTCAACCCAGCAAAACTGGCCACTTGCTTGGCGTTATCAAATAACGATATATCCCCCATATAGGCGAGGATAGCCCAAGCCGTTTTGTTGCCAATCCCGCCAATGCTGGTCAATAACCGTACTTGTTGACGCAACACAGAATCACCCGCAACCAACGCCTTGATTTCCTGTTCAACAATCACTATTTGCCGACAGATGTACCGAATCATCGCTTTGATTGATTTGCTGGCGGTCTTATTCAAGCTCACTGGCAAACGATTCTTCTCTTGGGTTGATTGTTTGTTTAACTGCTCCAAGCGCGTCATCAGGCATTGTAACGCAACACTGGCTTCGCTTTTGGGCTTGAACAGATTTTTCTCTAACTCACCTTTGACCACAATATGCTGACAATAACGCGCAATGCTGCCAGCACTTGTGCCCTGTGGGTATCGGATTTATCCGTTTTATTACGCAACATCTCCACCTTGACAAACGCATGGGTTCTCATTGGGTTCGCCACAATCACATGGTCGCCTGAGCGATGTAAATAATACGCCAAAGCAACCCCATAAACGCTGGTGGCTTCCACACAAAACACCCGCTCTTGTACTGCACCCAATGATTTTAGCCATTTGGACAAGGCTTTGAAGCCTTTATGATCATTAGCAAAAGACGGGTTGTGGTCAACACCCTCAACGCACACAGCACCATCAAAACGTGCTTTAGATATATCAATACCGATACATAACATCACATTCTTCGGTTATAATTGTAGATAGGTTGGATCATTTAACTTCGGTGCATCCTCGTACTATTCGTGCTCAGATTTTTGGTCTTGCACCAGATACTGTCCGCACTTGATGAAGTTAAAGCGGGTAGTAGGTGCGATACCTTATCAACAAGTTTAAAAACTTACTGGGGGCTACTGCATCACTACTACCCATCCAACCGCCGTTGGATAGGGTCCATTAAAAACCACTAAACGAGTGGATAATTTACCCGATTGAGATCATACGAGGGGGATTTAGGGGGTTGGATTTTCCGCCAGTGCGACATAGAGAGGGTTTCTTGTACAGTCTCGGAAGCAGGAATCTAGTAAAATAGCCAAACCCGCAAGGGTTTTCCGCCAGTGACGCGACCTAGCGAGGGTTTCTTTTGCAGGAATGGCGGGGTGGCTCGGAACGAATGGGACTGTAGGATAAGAGACGCGACCAAAAGACTAATTCTAGCAAAGCATGTTAAAATGGTTATCCTGATATAGGCTATTTTAGACTCTGATGTTGTGGATTAAGACTTTTCATATTATTTTCGTGGTGACGTGGTTTGCTGGGCTGTTTTATTTGCCTAGACTGTTTGTTTACCATGCACTCGCTCGTGACCTAATGGGTATTGAGCGGTTGAAAGTTATGCAGTGCAAGCTGTTTTGGGGGATTATGACTCCCAGTGCAGTTCTGACGCTGGTGTTTGGATTGTGGCTGTGGATTGGGTATGGTTTTTCAGGAGGCTGGCTTAACGTGAAGTTATGGTTGGTGGTCTTGGTTGTGGCATACCATTTGTGGTGTTACAAAACAGTGATTGTATTTAGAAATGATGCGAATTCGCATAGTCACGTTTTTTACCGTTGGATGAATGAGCTACCAGTATTGCTACTTGTTGGTATTGTTATATTGGTTGTGGTGAAGCCTTTTTGATGTTTTCTATTGCCTTGTATCAGCCCGAAATCCCCGCCAACACGGGAAATATAATTCGGCTTTGTGCGAATAGCGGTTGCGATTTAAATCTCATTGCCCCTTTGGGGTTCAGCATGGAAGCAAAACAATTACGAAGGGCAGGTCTGGATTATCATGAATATAGCGAGGTCAAACAGTGGCAAAACTGGCAACAGTTTAAACAACAAACGAGTGCTCGGATACTGTCAATTTCCACTCGTAACCAGCGGCATTACAGTGACTTTAGTTACCAGCCCGGAGATGTGCTATTGTTTGGCTCGGAAACTGGTGGCTTACCGGACGACATTCGCACTCAGATTGAGGATGATAGTCGGCTAACAATTCCGATGCAAAAAAACAGTCGTAGTCTGAATCTATCCAATAGTGTCGCGGTTGTCATTTATGAAGCATGGCGACAACACGGCTTTTCACGCGATGCGACATCATAGATATTTTAGACATTAGAACATGCCGTAGTCGATATGAACGAACGGGCAATACGGCAACATGGTCATCGGATTTTGCTGTTAATCGGATTCTGCTTTTGGGTTACGTTGCAATAATAATTGTACTGCCGTTGCAGGGTCGTGGTTTTGATGAATTATTTTATAGACCTGCTCGGTAATTGGCATATCGACATTGTGGTTTTTGCTGATGTTAAATAATTCCCGTGCCGTATTGATGCCCTCAATTTCTTGTCCAATCTCGGCAATTATTTCGGTCTGTGATTTTCCGCTCCCAAGCCCCAACCCAAAACGGCGGTTTCGCGATTGATTATCGGTGCAGGTCAGTATCAAGTCGCCGACTCCAGTCAGCCCCATAAATGTTTCTGCTTTGCCCCCGAGTGCCAACCCCAGTCGGGTGAGTTCGGATAATCCACGTGTCACTAATGCGGCTCTGGCGTTTGCACCATAGCCTAGTCCATCGCTAATTCCAGCGGCAATGGCCATGACATTTTTGATTGCCCCGCCAAGCTGTACACCGACCAAATCATCGCTAAAATAGACGCGCGTGGTGGCGGTGCGAAACCAGTTTGCCATGTTTTCGGCCGGGGCGTGGGACGCACTCGCCATGGTCAATGCCGTTGGCAGAAAATGAGCCGTTTCTGTGGCAAAACTAGGACCAGAAATAACACCACGGCGGAGAGAATGCCCGAATACATCATTGACCACTTCACTGAGCAGGCTACCCGTTGTGTCGAATCCTTTGCTACCCCAAATGAGGGTGGTGTCATTGAGTGGAAGCCCAGTCTTGACAATATGGTGTTTCAGATTTTCCAGTATTTGTCGGAAGCTATGGCTTGGTGTTACGATGACGAAACAAAGGTCGGGTGTGATAATTTGTTGAAAATCAGCCTGTATGTCGATGTTTTGAGGGAAAGTAACGCTCGGCAAATATCGGGCATTGAGGCGGTCTTGTGCCATATTTGCCATAGCATTGGTATCGCGCCCCCATAACAAAACGCGGTCGATGTTCTGGCATAACAGAATGGCTAATGCCGTACCCCACGCACCTGCTCCAATAACGGCTACACGTTCAGGCAACATCGGGTTACGAATGCTCGCAAGGAAAACATGTCCGGTTAGTGTGCCCCATTGGTTATTTTGGCACTGGCAGTTTGTTTGACTTCGGCTTCTATTTTGTCACGAAATAATGCCATGAAATTGACGGGTGCCAGCAGAAATGGATTGAATCCCCCTTTGGTAATCAAGCTGTTTAATTCCTCGCGAGCAAAAGGTAACAAAATATGCGGACAGGTTACCTCAATAGCCAATTTACGGTCGTCAATATCGGGATATTGGATTCTAAAAACCCCTGCTTGTTGCACTTGCGCGAAATACAGATCGAGGTCGCCCTGTTTTGAGACTACGCCCACATTTAAGATGACGTCATAAATGTCCATCTCTTTACCGAGCGATGCGTAAGTGACTGCGATTTCAATATCATTTGTGGGCTCAATATCCGTGCGTGTAAAAACAGCGGGTGTTGCGGGTGCTTCAAAAAAAGCATTCTTGAGATAAATCTTTTTTGTTTCGCATGTAGCGACAACCGCTTCGATGTTAGTCACAATATTAGGCGATATTCGGTTATGGGATACGATGGTCTGGTTGAGCGATAGCCGCAGTCATGATGGGTTTTTATTAGTTTTTCACCAGTGGCAAGTTATCTTTTCGCCATGCGGCTAAACCGCCAGAAAGGACATAAACATCAGTGAATTCATTTTTTTTCAACAGGGGAACTGCTTTTTTGGATTGTGTACCAGTATCACAAATCAGCACGATGGGTTTATTTTTATACTTTTTGAGTTTGCCGATGGAATTACTAAAATTCCCGAAGGGCAGGTTTATGGCATGAGAAATATGCCCCTTTTTGAACCGCTCTGTTTCATTAACATCGACGATGACCGCATTTTGGCGCGATTGCAGTTGTGGTAACTGTGTCGGTGTAATGGGTTTGCTACCGCCCAGATGTTGTTTACCCGAATCAAAAGCCAAGAAGAGGACGATGACAAAGAGCATGGCAAACAAATACCAGTGTTCGGTGATAAATTCGATATACATTATTAATTTCAAATTGAAAAATTTTTGAAGGTTCTATTCAAGTGCCTGCTCAAGTTCCTGTGCGAAATACGATGCAAAATCATATTCGTGGGCAGATTCACTGTAATAGATTCACGATGCAGGGGCACATTATACACCAGCCCCTCAAACAAAACCCATTCTCTTTCGAACAATTAGAGACCGTGCAAAAATGGGCTTGTCGGTTAATTCAAAATTAGTTCAATTTTAAGAAAATAAAATGTTTAATAACAAGACTTAAATATTCACAACAAGCTAAAAACCCCATTTTCCGACAAGCTTAAAATCAAACATTCGTCATTCCTAACCCCCCTAGTCCCTGATAAGGGGGGGGGGTGTTTTCCACATGTAACGATGCCTAGCGAGGGTTTTTGCACAGTCTCTTTTTCATGTCGGGACTGAGGTTTCGATTCCGAATTACGATTCCGAAAGGGGCTTACATTACATAACAGATTCGGTTACATTCGTAGGTATTATAGTTATTACAAGGAATACATGTAGTAGAATAAAATTACTTAAGTCACACCGAGGAGGTTCACAGATGCTACCATTTTACGCCATAGGAACGCTTAATAATCATGTAGTTACCCCCCCCACACACAAGGCAATCTTGGCTTATGGGGCAGGGCAATGATTTCAACTGTTCCGCCACTCAAAACCTTACTCAAATCGGTGGCACGAACAACACGAAACGAAACATCTCGACCACAGGTGCCGAAGCGTTTGGGTGTTTTAAGTGCGATGATGCTTCGGCTTCGTGTCGCCGCCTTTTTTATGCTTACTCTGTTATTTTCCTCCCTGTCGGCGAATGCCCAAAACGCCCCAACTGGTTTGACCTTGTCGTTGCAAACAAATAATCAGCCGTTGACAAACCACGTTGTTTTTAGGAGTGATCTTACCGTAAAAGCGACCGTTACCCTGGAGGGCAGCACCTCCACGACTGCCACCGAGGTGTCAATAACCATTGCAGGTAGCGGGATTGCGGGTGTAATCCCTTTTCGTGCCAGCGACTTCTCCATCACCATCCCGGCAGGGCAGTCCAGTGCCAGTGCAAATTTCACGATTACGCTACATGAGAAACACACAATTGATGCCTATGGCGATGAGACCATCACAGTTACCGCTAACACATCAGGACTTACGCCAATCTCGGCAAGTTTCACGCTAACTGACAATCTTGATGTCGTAGTAACCCATCGAGGTGCTCGATCACCGGTTACGGAAGGAGATGCTGGGACGGCTGATGTGACGATGCAAATAAAAATCGATATCTCCCAGCGGGGAGGGGAAGGCTCAACGGGCGGTGTGATCAAACAGCCAATGATGCTGGACTACGCTATTTCAGGTGATGGTGTTACCGCCACGGACATTGCGTCTCGGACGGGTACGGTAACAATACCAAGCGACATAAAGCAGCCAATATTCACACTGCCCATCGTACTCGGCGATACGCTGGATGAGGATGATGAAAGCTTCACCATCACCTTAAGCAACCCCAGATTGACAACTACGGGGGCGGATTTTAGCGGGGATGTCACGAGCAGGGTTACTATTACTGATGACGATACCACGCAGATAGAGTTTGCCGATACCCGTATTGAGGTGGACGAGGGTGCGGGTAGTGCTACATTCACCATAGCACTGGCTCCACTTAACGCCTTTCCAGTAACAGTCAACTACGAGACTAGCGATGGCACTGCCGAAGCAGGCTCGGACTACACGGCGATAACAAGCGGAAGCATCACGATTTCAGCAATGAGCGCAAGTGCCACTTTTAGTGTGCCAGTGATTGATGACCGGGATATCGAGGGCAGTGAGACCTTTACCGTAAGGCTAACTGGCACAGACCGTGGCGAACTCGGTACCGCCACCACCGCCACGGCGACAATCACCAATAACGACCCAACACCTTATGTTGTAACAGCGATAGCAAACCAACTCGGTAATAAGATTGTATTAAAATTTGCTGAGGCGATCACTAACACTACAACAGTGACTGATTTTACCGTTTTAGGTGCGGCATCAAACCCAGCGGTAAGCGGTTTTATCTTAAATTCTGCTAGTGACATCCTGACCCTCGAACTTTCAGGCATCATTCTCAGCAGTGAGGCTATCACCCTGTCATACAACAAGGGCAGCGGGAGTATTACCAATGCAGATGGGCGGACTTTGATAAGTTTTACTGGGCAAGTCGTCACCGTACCTGTTTCAACACCGTTACATGCAAGCGATTTTAAGGCAACTGTAGCCAATGAGATAGAGATGAGTTTTGCTGGTTTGATCGTTATCGAAAACGCAGGTCCCGCTGACTTTGCGGTCATAAGAACGCCATCAAACCCGTCCATATCAAATCCAGTAGTAACCGCGCTTAGAAAACTAAGGACTGATATTGGGGGAGATAAGCTCATTCTAACGCTGTCGAAAGACATCGTGAGTAGCGATACCATTACCCTGTCCTACGTCCGTACACGGGGTAGTATTGAGGGTAGTTTTCCTGCTGGATTGTTTGCAAACTTTAGCGGGCAAGCAGTAGCCAATGAGGTGCCAGCAGATACGAGCGCACCAGAAGCCCCTATTATGACTACACCAACCGTTACATTGGTCAACGACGAGTTATTGACTATTAGTGGCACCGCTGAGGTGGACTCTACTGTGTATTTGATCAGAGATGCAGGAGCGGGTACAGAGACCGCTCTTGGTAGCACAACCACAATGGATGATGGTGCTTGGGAGCTTATGGTAAGCCTAATTGAAGGCAGCAATACGATTATGGCAACCGCAACAGACAGATCAGGCAACAAATCAGCCGTATCCAGTGCCGTTACCATCCGTCGATCAATCCCGACCGGCTTTAACCTGTCGTTGCAAAAAAATGGTCAACCGTTGACAATCTACTCTGTTACAGAGGGTAATTTTACGGTCAGTGCGACCGTTACCATAGAGGGCGGTATCTTTGTGACCGACACCATGATGCGAGTGAGTATTTCGGGTAGCGAGATTGCCGGAGTAATACCTTTTACCGAACAATTTTACAGCATCATCATCCCAGCAAGGCAGACCAGTGCCAGCAAAGATTTGCAGATTACGTTTCCTCAGACACAATCCAATGATGCCTATGGCGATGAGGTCATCACAGTTACCGCCACACCACCCACTTCAGGACTTACCCCAAGCTCGGCAAGTTTCACGCTAACCGACAATATTTATGTCACAGTAAACATACTATCACATCATCAACAGGTTACAGAAGGAAACACAGGTACAACTGAGGCGAGTATCGACGTGAGAGTCGATGTATCCAAATCGGGAATAGGGGGCGGAGTAACTAATGGCGTAATCCAACAGCCACTGTCGCTGGACTACGAATTTTCCTTTCCCGACACGGCGACTGCGGCGGATGTTGCGACTCAGCACAGCGGCACGCTGGTGATACCCGTGGGCAGTAGTGGCACCTATACATTAACACTGCCCGCCGCACTCGGCGACATGCTGGATGAGGACGATGAACAATTCACCATCACCTTACGCAACCCTCGATTAACAACCACAGTCGCGTCAATTACCGCCACTGATGGGACGATTAGTAATCAAACTTCGATCGAGATTACCATTGTTGATGACGACACCACGCAGGTACAGTTTGCCGATACCAGCATGAACGTGAATGTGAACGAGGATGCGGGCAATGCCGAATTCACCATAACACTGATTCCAGCTAACGCCTTGCCGTTGACAGTCAGCTATGAAACCAGCGATGGCACTGCCAGCGCAGGCTCGGACTATACGGCAACAAGCGGAAGCATCACTATTTCAGCGTTGGCAGGAAGTGCCTCTTTCAGCATACCCGTGCGGCATGATAGTGATAATGATGAGAGCAGCGAGAGTTTTACCGTAACATTAACCGACACAGACCGTGGTGAACTCGGTACGCCTATTGCCGCAACGGCGACAATTATCAACAAAGAGCCAATACCTTATGTGGTATCTGCGGCATCAGACGCGTCAGGGAATGTTGTGTTTGTAACATTCTCTGAGCCGGTTACTAATAACTTAAATTTTGGTGATACTGAGTTGGCAAGAGATACTAACTTTGAACTATCGAGATTGAGCGATCGTTCATTCGCGGTGGTAAGCAGTTTTAGTTTTACGCCAGATAGTCCTATCGTAAAACTTAACCTGTCAAAAAGTATTCCCCACGGAGAGAGTGTTACCCTGTCCTACACAAATTATAGAGGAAACATCAGGAATTCGCTGGGCAAGAGGTTGGCAAACTTTCAGGAAGTACCCGTGCTACCCGCCCGACCAGACACCCCAGTCATTAGCACTCAAGCAGAATCGGTCAACACAGCCTCATTTACTATTAGAGGCACCGCTGAGGCGGCAGTGAACATCAATCTCTGGAGTAATCGTTTGGTATGCAGTGACACCAATACAGGTGGCACTAGAATGATTGGTAGCACAACGGCTGGCACCAATGGCGAGTGGGAGGTAATGGTTATTCTATGTGCAGGAGCCAACACATTCACGGCAACGGCAACCGATAGCAATGGCAACATATCAGACGCAACCGATGCCGTTATCATCACGCTGGACACTGACCCACCGCGCGTAGTCATCTCATCTACTTCTGGCGGTGATGGTGGCACAGCAAACACCCGCACTCTGAGCTACACAGCCATCTTTGATGAGGCGGTTAGTGGCTTTAATGAAGGCGATATTACGGTAACAGGCACGGTAAACTTGGGTAGTCCTTCTGTAACCAGCTTTTCTGTAATTGATAGCAGAACATACACCTTTAATGTGGAAGCCATCTCTGACGGAAGCGTCACCGTATCCATTGCCGCAGGGGTTGCTCAAGATAGTGCTGGCAATGGTAACACCGCTTCTAACAACCACTCATTGACGATTGACAGCACTGCACCGGGTGTATCCATTACCAGCACACCACAATCGGTCAACACAGAATCATTCACGCTGACTGGAACCGCTGATGCGGGTTCCCTTGTTGATGTACTCAAAGATGGAAGCTCTATTGGCACCACAACCGCAACAGCGAATGGTGCTTGGACAATCACCGTCACGCTGACGGAGGGAGTCAACACATTCACGGCAACCGCAACCGATGACAATGACAACACAGGAACATCTGGTGAGGTTATCATCACGCTGGACAGTACTCCACCGACCGTACTCATCTCATCTGCTTCTGGAGATGATGGTGGCACAGCAAACACCCGCACTCTGAGCTACACAGCCATCTTTGATGAGGCAGTTAATGGCTTTAATGAAGGCGATATTACGGTAACAGGCACGGCGATCTCGGGTAGTGCTACTGCTACTGTTATATCCGGCTTTTCCGCAAGTGCTGATAACAGCACATTCACCTTTAATGTAGTAACCACCGTTGACGGAAGCGTCACCGTATCCATTGCCGCAGAGTCCGCTCATGATATTGCTGGCAATGGTAACACCGCTTCTAACAACCACTCATTGACGATTGACAGCACTGCACCTACAGTAAGCATCACTACCAACACACCACAATCGGTCAACACAGAATCATTCACGCTGACTGGTGGCGCTGATGCGGGTTCCACTGTTGAGGTATTCCAAAACGGAGGTACTATTGGCACCACAACCGCAACGAATGGTTCTTGGACAATCACGGTCACGCTGACGGAGGGAGTCAACACATTAACGGCAACCGCAACCGATGACAATGACAACAGAGGAACATCTGGAGCCGTTATCATCACGCTGGACACTGTCCGACCCGGAGTAACCATCACATCTACTTCTGGAAGTAATGGTGACACAATAAGCGACCGAGCTCTGAGCTACACAGCCACCTTTGAAGAGGCGGTTAGTGGCTTTGATGAAGGCGATATTACGGTAACAGGCACGGCGATCTCGGGTAGTGCTACTGCTACTGTTATATCCGGCTTTTCCGCAAGTGCTGATAACAGCACATTCACCTTTAATGTAGAAGCCACCACTGACGGAAACGTCAGAGTGTCTATTGATGCGGATGTTGCTCAGGATATTGCTGGCAATGGCAACACCGCTTCTAACGGGTTCACATTGACGATTGACCGCACCGCACCGAGTGTAATCATTACCAGCACACCACAAACGGTTAACGCAGGCTCATTCACGCTGACTGGAACCGCTGATGCGGGTTCCACTGTTGATGTACTCAAAGATGGAAGCACTATTGGCACCACAACCGCAACGAATGGCACTTGGACGTTACTTGTAACGCTGGATGAAGGAGCTAACACATTCACGGCAACGGCAACCGATAACAATGGCAACACATCAGACGCAACCGATGCCGTTATCATCACGCTGGACACTGACCGACCCGGAGTAACCATCACATCTACTTCTGGAGGTGATGGTGGCACAGCAAACACCCGCACTCTGAGCTACACAGCCATCTTTGATGAGGCAGTTAATGGCTTTGATGAAGGCGATATTACGGTAACAGGCACGGCGATCTCGGGTAGTGCTACTGCTACTGTTATATCCGGCTTTTCCGCAACTGATAGCAGAACATACACCTTTAATGTAGAAGCCACCTCTGACGGAAACGTCATCGTGTCTATTGATGCGGATGTTGCTCAGGATATTGCTGGCAATGGCAACACCGCTTCTGGGAACCACTCATTGACGATTGACAGCACTGCACCGAGTGTAATCATTACCAGCACACCACAAACGGTTAACGCAGGCTCATTCACGCTGACTGGAACCGCTGATGCGGGTTCCACTGTTGATGTACTCAAAGATGGAAGCACTATTGGCACCACAACCGCAACGAATGGCACTTGGACGTTACTTGTAACGCTGGATGAAGGAGCTAACACATTCACGGCAAGCTCAACCGATACCATCGGCAACAAAGGAACATCTGGAGCCGTTATCATCACGCTGGACACTGACCGACCCGGAGTAACCATCACATCTACTTCTGGAAGTAATGGCGCCACAATAAACACCCGCACTCTGAGCTACACAGCCATCTTTAGTGAGGCAGTTAGTGGCTTTGATGAAGGCGATATTACGGTAACAGGCACGGCGATCTCGGGTAGTGCTACTGCTACTGTTATATCCGGCTTTTCCGCAACTGATAGCAGAACATACACCTTTAATGTAGAAGCCACCTCTGACGGAAACGTCATCGTGTCTATTGATGCGGATGTTGCTCAGGATATTGCTGGCAATGGCAACACCGCTTCTGGGAACCACTCATTGACGATTGACAGCACTGCACCGAGTGTAATCATTACCAGCACACCACAAACGGTTAACGCAGGCTCATTCACGCTGACTGGAACCGCTGATGCGGGTTCCACTGTTGATGTACTCAAAGATGGAAGCACTATTGGCACCACAACCGCAACGAATGGCACTTGGACGTTACTTGTAACGCTGGATGAAGGAGCTAACACATTCACGGCAAGCTCAACCGATACCATCGGCAACAAAGGAACATCTGGAGCCGTTATCATCACGCTGGACACTGACCGACCCGGAGTAACCATCACATCTACTTCTGGAAGTAATGGCGCCACAATAAACACCCGCACTCTGAGCTACACAGCCATCTTTAGTGAGGCAGTTAGTGGCTTTGATGAAGGCGATATTACGGTAACAGGCACGGCGATCTCGGGTAGTGCTACTGCTACTGTTATATCCAGCTTTTCCGCAACTGATAGCAGAACATACACCTTTAATGTAGAAGCCACCACTGACGGAAACGTCATCGTATCCATTGCCGCAGGGGTTGCACAAGATAGTGCTGGCAATGGCAACACCGCTTCTAACAACCACTCATTGACGATTGACAGCACTGCACCTACAGTAAGCATCACTACCAACACACCACAAACGGTCAACACAGAATCATTCACGCTGACTGGAACCGCTGAGGCGGGTTCCACTGTTGAGGTATTCCAAAACGGAGGTTCTATTGGCACCACAACCGCAACGAATGGCACTTGGACGTTACTTGTAACGCTGGATGAAGGAGCCAACACATTCACGGCAAGCTCAACCGATACCATCGGCAACACAGGAACATCCGAAGCCGTTATCATCACGCTGGACACTGTCCGACCCGGAGTAACCATCACATCTACTTCTGGAAGTAATGGTGACACAATAAGCGACCGAGCTCTGAGCTACACAGCCATCTTTACTGAGGCAGTTAATGGCTTTGATGAAGGCGATATTACGGTAACAGGCACGGCAAGCTTGGATAGTCCTGCTGTAACTAGCTTTTCTGCAACTGATAGCAGAACATACACCTTTAATGTAGAAGCCACCTCTGACGGAAACGTCACCGTATCCATTGCCGCAGATGTTGCTCAGGATATTGCTGGCAATGGCAACGACGCTTCTAACGCCTACACATTGACGATTGACAGCACTGCACCGGGTGTATCCATTACCAGCACACCACAATCGGTCAACACAGAATCATTCACGCTGACTGGAACCGCTGAGGCGGGTTCCACTGTTGAGGTATTCCAAAACGGAGGTTCTATTGGCACCACAACCGCAACAGCGAATGGTGCTTGGACAATCACCGTCACGCTGACGGAGGGAGTCAACACATTCACGGCAACCGCAACCGATGACAATGACAACACAGGAACATCTGGTGAGGTTATCATCACGCTGGACAGTACTCCACCGACCGTACTCATCTCATCTGCTTCTGGAGATGATGGTGGCACAGCAAACACCCGCACTCTGAGCTACACAGCCATCTTTACTGAGGCAGTTAGTGGCTTTAATGAAGGCGATATTACGGTAACAGGCACGGCGATCTCGGGTAGTGCTACTGCTACTGTTATATCCGGCTTTTCCGCAAGTGCTGATAACAGCACATTCACCTTTAATGTAGTAACCACCGTTGACGGAAGCGTCACCGTATCCATTGCCGCAGAGTCCGCTCATGATATTGCTGGCAATGGTAACACCGCTTCTAACAACCACTCATTGACGATTGACAGCACTGCACCTACAGTAAGCATCACTACCAACACACCACAATCGGTCAACACAGAATCATTCACGCTGACTGGTGGCGCTGATGCGGGTTCCACTGTTGAGGTATTCCAAAACGGAGGTACTATTGGCACCACAACCGCAACGAATGGTTCTTGGACAATCACGGTCACGCTGACGGAGGGAGTCAACACATTAACGGCAACCGCAACCGATGACAATGACAACAGAGGAACATCTGGAGCCGTTATCATCACGCTGGACACTGTCCGACCCGGAGTAACCATCACATCTACTTCTGGAAGTAATGGTGACACAATAAGCGACCGAGCTCTGAGCTACACAGCCACCTTTGAAGAGGCGGTTAGTGGCTTTGATGAAGGCGATATTACGGTAACAGGCACGGCGATCTCGGGTAGTGCTACTGCTACTGTTATATCCGGCTTTTCCGCAAGTGCTGATAACAGCACATTCACCTTTAATGTAGAAGCCACCACTGACGGAAACGTCAGAGTGTCTATTGATGCGGATGTTGCTCAGGATATTGCTGGCAATGGCAACACCGCTTCTAACGGGTTCACATTGACGATTGACCGCACCGCACCGAGTGTAATCATTACCAGCACACCACAAACGGTTAACGCAGGCTCATTCACGCTGACTGGAACCGCTGATGCGGGTTCCACTGTTGATGTACTCAAAGATGGAAGCACTATTGGCACCACAACCGCAACGAATGGCACTTGGACGTTACTTGTAACGCTGGATGAAGGAGCTAACACATTCACGGCAACGGCAACCGATAACAATGGCAACACATCAGACGCAACCGATGCCGTTATCATCACGCTGGACACTGACCGACCCGGAGTAACCATCACATCTACTTCTGGAGGTGATGGTGGCACAGCAAACACCCGCACTCTGAGCTACACAGCCATCTTTGATGAGGCAGTTAATGGCTTTGATGAAGGCGATATTACGGTAACAGGCACGGCGATCTCGGGTAGTGCTACTGCTACTGTTATATCCGGCTTTTCCGCAACTGATAGCAGAACATACACCTTTAATGTAGAAGCCACCTCTGACGGAAACGTCATCGTGTCTATTGATGCGGATGTTGCTCAGGATATTGCTGGCAATGGCAACACCGCTTCTGGGAACCACTCATTGACGATTGACAGCACTGCACCGAGTGTAATCATTACCAGCACACCACAAACGGTTAACGCAGGCTCATTCACGCTGACTGGAACCGCTGATGCGGGTTCCACTGTTGATGTACTCAAAGATGGAAGCACTATTGGCACCACAACCGCAACGAATGGCACTTGGACGTTACTTGTAACGCTGGATGAAGGAGCTAACACATTCACGGCAAGCTCAACCGATACCATCGGCAACAAAGGAACATCTGGAGCCGTTATCATCACGCTGGACACTGACCGACCCGGAGTAACCATCACATCTACTTCTGGAAGTAATGGCGCCACAATAAACACCCGCACTCTGAGCTACACAGCCATCTTTAGTGAGGCAGTTAGTGGCTTTGATGAAGGCGATATTACGGTAACAGGCACGGCGATCTCGGGTAGTGCTACTGCTACTGTTATATCCGGCTTTTCCGCAACTGATAGCAGAACATACACCTTTAATGTAGAAGCCACCTCTGACGGAAACGTCATCGTGTCTATTGATGCGGATGTTGCTCAGGATATTGCTGGCAATGGCAACACCGCTTCTGGGAACCACTCATTGACGATTGACAGCACTGCACCGAGTGTAATCATTACCAGCACACCACAAACGGTTAACGCAGGCTCATTCACGCTGACTGGAACCGCTGATGCGGGTTCCACTGTTGATGTACTCAAAGATGGAAGCACTATTGGCACCACAACCGCAACGAATGGCACTTGGACGTTACTTGTAACGCTGGATGAAGGAGCTAACACATTCACGGCAAGCTCAACCGATACCATCGGCAACAAAGGAACATCTGGAGCCGTTATCATCACGCTGGACACTGACCGACCCGGAGTAACCATCACATCTACTTCTGGAAGTAATGGCGCCACAATAAACACCCGCACTCTGAGCTACACAGCCATCTTTAGTGAGGCAGTTAGTGGCTTTGATGAAGGCGATATTACGGTAACAGGCACGGCGATCTCGGGTAGTGCTACTGCTACTGTTATATCCAGCTTTTCCGCAACTGATAGCAGAACATACACCTTTAATGTAGAAGCCACCACTGACGGAAACGTCATCGTATCCATTGCCGCAGGGGTTGCACAAGATAGTGCTGGCAATGGCAACACCGCTTCTAACAACCACTCATTGACGATTGACAGCACTGCACCTACAGTAAGCATCACTACCAACACACCACAAACGGTCAACACAGAATCATTCACGCTGACTGGAACCGCTGAGGCGGGTTCCACTGTTGAGGTATTCCAAAACGGAGGTTCTATTGGCACCACAACCGCAACGGGTGGTACTTGGACGTTACTGGTAACGCTGACTGATGGAGCCAACACATTCACGGCAACGGCAACCGATAACAATGGCAACACATCAGAGGCAACCGAAGCCGTTATCATCACGCTGGACACTGTCCGACCCGGAGTAACCATCTCATCTGCTTCTGGAGGTGATGGTGCCACAATAAGCGACCGAGCTCTGAGCTACACAGCCATCTTTACTGAGGCAGTTAATGGCTTTGATGAAGGCGATATTACGGTAACAGGCACGGCGATCTCGGGTAGTGCTACTGCTACTGTTATATCCGGCTTTTCCGCAACTGATAGCAGAACATACACCTTTAATGTAGAAGCCACCTCTGACGGAAACGTCATCGTGTCTATTGATGCGGATGTTGCTCAGGATATTGCTGGCAATGGCAACACCGCTTCTGGGAACCACTCATTGACGATTGACAGGACTGCACCGAGTGTAATCATTACCAGCACACCACAAACGGTTAACGCAGGCTCATTCACGCTGACTGGAACCGCTGATGCGGGTTCCACTGTTGATGTACTCAAAGATGGAAGCACTATTGGCACCACAACCGCAACGAATGGCACTTGGACGTTACTTGTAACGCTGGATGAAGGAGCTAACACATTCACGGCAAGCTCAACCGATACCATCGGCAACAAAGGAACATCTGGAGCCGTTATCATCACGCTGGACACTGACCGACCCGGAGTAACCATCACATCTACTTCTGGAAGTAATGGCGCCACAATAAACACCCGCACTCTGAGCTACACAGCCATCTTTAGTGAGGCAGTTAGCGACTTTGATGAAGGCGATATTACGGTAACAGACACGGTGATCTCGGGTAGTGGTACTGTTATATCAGGCTTTGACGCAACTGATAGCAGAACATACACCTTTAATGCAATATCCCCCGCTGACGTAAACGTCACCGTATCCATTGCCGCAGGGGTTGCTCATGATGGTGCTGGCAATGGTAACATCGCTTCCAGCAACTACGCATTGACGATTGACAGCATGGCACCGGGTGTACTCATTACCACCAGCACACCACAAACGGTCAACGCAGCCTCATTCACGCTGACTGGAACCGCTGATGCGGGTTCCGTTGTTGATGTACTCAAAGATGGAAGTTCTATTGGCACCCTAACGGCAACGAGTACTGCTTGGACGTTCCCCGTCATGCTGGATGAAGGAGTCAACACATTCACGGCAAGCTCAACCGATACCATCGGCAACAAAGGAACATCTGGAGCCGTTATCATCACGCTGGACACTGACCGACCCGGAGTAACCATCACATCTACTTCTGGAAGTAATGGCGCCACAATAAGCGACCGAGCTCTGAGCTACACAGCCATCTTTACTGAGGCAGTTAATGGCTTTGATGAAGGCGATATTACGGTAACAGGCACGGCGATCTCGGGTAGTGCTACTGCTACTGTTATATCCGGCTTTTCCGCAACTGATAGCAGAACATACACCTTTAATGTAGAAGCCACCTCTGACGGAAACGTCAGAGTGTCTATTGATGCGGATGTTGCTCAGGATATTGCTGGCAATGGCAACACCGCTTCTAACGGGTTCACATTGACGATTGACAGCACCGCACCGAGTGTATCCATTACCAACACACCACAATCGGTCAACGCAGGCTCATTCACGCTGACTGGAAACGCTGAGGCGGGTTCCACTGTTGAGGTATTCAAAAACGGAGGTTCTATTGGCACCGAAACCGCAACGGGTGGTACTTGGACGTTACTGGTAAGGCTGACTGATGGAGCCAACACATTCACGGCAACGGCAACCGATAGCAATGGTAACACAGGAGCATCTGGAGCCGTTATCATCACGCTGGACAGTATTGGACCCGTAGCCGTCCCGAGTATCAGTATCAGCCCCAATACGCTGGTTGCCACCGTGGGCACTGCTATCCAGCAGATAACCATCGTTTCAAGTGGCGGTGCGGTTGAGAGCTACAGTATCGCCCCAGCCATTGGTAATGGACTGTCATTTAGCACAGCCACTGGTGCCATCTCGGGCACGCCATCGGCGGAAGCAGATTTAATTACCTACGTCATCACCGCTACTAATAGCGGTGGTACGGATAGTAGAACCATCACCATCACCGTTAATGCAGCATCACCACCGCCCAGACCAGTGATTACCACCAGCACACCACAAACGGTCAACACAGCCTTATTCACGCTGACTGGAACCGCTGATGCGGGTTCCACTGTTGATGTACTCAAAGATGGAAGCACTATTGGCACCATAACCGCAACGAATGGCACTTGGACGTTACTTGTAACGCTGGATGAAGGAGCTAACACATTCACGGCAAGCTCAACCGATACCATCGGCAACAAAGGAACATCTGGAGCCGTTATCATCACGCTGGACACTGACCGACCCGGAGTAACCATCACATCTACTTCTGGAAGTAATGGCGCCACAATAAACACCCGCACTCTGAGCTACACAGCCATCTTTAGTGAGGCAGTTAGTGGCTTTGATGAAGGCGATATTACGGTAACAGGCACGGCGATCTCGGGTAGTGCTACTGCTACTGTTATATCCGGCTTTTCCGCAACTGATAGCAGAACATACACCTTTAATGTAGAAGCCACCTCTGACGGAAACGTCATCGTGTCTATTGATGCGGATGTTGCTCAGGATATTGCTGGCAATGGCAACACCGCTTCTGGGAACCACTCATTGACGATTGACAGCACTGCACCGAGTGTAATCATTACCAGCACACCACAAACGGTTAACGCAGGCTCATTCACGCTGACTGGAACCGCTGATGCGGGTTCCACTGTTGATGTACTCAAAGATGGAAGCACTATTGGCACCACAACCGCAACGAATGGCACTTGGACGTTACTTGTAACGCTGGATGAAGGAGCTAACACATTCACGGCAAGCTCAACCGATACCATCGGCAACAAAGGAACATCTGGAGCCGTTATCATCACGCTGGACACTGACCGACCCGGAGTAACCATCACATCTACTTCTGGAAGTAATGGCGCCACAATAAACACCCGCACTCTGAGCTACACAGCCATCTTTAGTGAGGCAGTTAGTGGCTTTGATGAAGGCGATATTACGGTAACAGGCACGGCGATCTCGGGTAGTGCTACTGCTACTGTTATATCCAGCTTTTCCGCAACTGATAGCAGAACATACACCTTTAATGTAGAAGCCACCACTGACGGAAACGTCATCGTATCCATTGCCGCAGGGGTTGCACAAGATAGTGCTGGCAATGGCAACACCGCTTCTAACAACCACTCATTGACGATTGACAGCACTGCACCTACAGTAAGCATCACTACCAACACACCACAAACGGTCAACACAGAATCATTCACGCTGACTGGAACCGCTGAGGCGGGTTCCACTGTTGATGTACTCAAAGATGGAAGCACTATTGGCACCACAACCGCAACGGGTGGTACTTGGACGTTACTGGTAACGCTGACTGATGGAGCCAACACATTCACGGCAACGGCAACCGATAACAATGGCAACACATCAGAGGCAACCGAAGCCGTTATCATCACGCTGGACACTGTCCGACCCGGAGTAACCATCTCATCTGCTTCTGGAGGTGATGGTGCCACAATAAGCGACCGAGCTCTGAGCTACACAGCCATCTTTACTGAGGCAGTTAATGGCTTTGATGAAGGCGATATTACGGTAACAGGCACGGCGATCTCGGGTAGTGCTACTGCTACTGTTATATCCGGCTTTTCCGCAACTGATAGCAGAACATACACCTTTAATGTAGAAGCCACCTCTGACGGAAACGTCATCGTGTCTATTGATGCGGATGTTGCTCAGGATATTGCTGGCAATGGCAACACCGCTTCTGGGAACCACTCATTGACGATTGACAGGACTGCACCGAGTGTAATCATTACCAGCACACCACAAACGGTTAACGCAGGCTCATTCACGCTGACTGGAACCGCTGATGCGGGTTCCACTGTTGATGTACTCAAAGATGGAAGCACTATTGGCACCACAACCGCAACGAATGGCACTTGGACGTTACTTGTAACGCTGGATGAAGGAGCTAACACATTCACGGCAAGCTCAACCGATACCATCGGCAACAAAGGAACATCTGGAGCCGTTATCATCACGCTGGACACTGACCGACCCGGAGTAACCATCACATCTACTTCTGGAAGTAATGGCGCCACAATAAACACCCGCACTCTGAGCTACACAGCCATCTTTAGTGAGGCAGTTAGCGACTTTGATGAAGGCGATATTACGGTAACAGACACGGTGATCTCGGGTAGTGGTACTGTTATATCAGGCTTTGACGCAACTGATAGCAGAACATACACCTTTAATGCAATATCCCCCGCTGACGTAAACGTCACCGTATCCATTGCCGCAGGGGTTGCTCATGATGGTGCTGGCAATGGTAACATCGCTTCCAGCAACTACGCATTGACGATTGACAGCATGGCACCGGGTGTACTCATTACCACCAGCACACCACAAACGGTCAACGCAGCCTCATTCACGCTGACTGGAACCGCTGATGCGGGTTCCGTTGTTGATGTACTCAAAGATGGAAGTTCTATTGGCACCCTAACGGCAACGAGTACTGCTTGGACGTTCCCCGTCATGCTGGATGAAGGAGTCAACACATTCACGGCAAGCTCAACCGATACCATCGGCAACAAAGGAACATCTGGAGCCGTTATCATCACGCTGGACACTGACCGACCCGGAGTAACCATCACATCTACTTCTGGAAGTAATGGCGCCACAATAAGCGACCGAGCTCTGAGCTACACAGCCATCTTTACTGAGGCAGTTAATGGCTTTGATGAAGGCGATATTACGGTAACAGGCACGGCGATCTCGGGTAGTGCTACTGCTACTGTTATATCCGGCTTTTCCGCAAGTGCTGATAACAGCACATTCACCTTTAATGTAGAAGCCACCACTGACGGAAGCGTCACCGTATCCATTGCCGCAGAGGCTGCTCATGATATTGCTGGCAATGGCAACGACGCTTCTAACGGGTTCACATTGACGATTGACAGCACTGCACCTACAGTAAGCATCACTACCAACACACCACAAACGGTCAACACAGAATCATTCACGCTGACTGGAACCGCTGAGGCGGGTTCCACTGTTGAGGTATTCCAAAACGGAGGTTCTATTGGCACCGAAACCGCAACGGGTGGTACTTGGACGTTACTGGTAACGCTGACTGATGGAGCCAACACATTCACGGCAACGGCAACCGATAACAATGGCAACACATCAGACGCAACCGATGCCGTTATCATCACGCTGGACACTGTCCGACCCGGAGTAACCATCACATCTACTTCTGGAAGTAATGGCGCCACAATAAGCGACCGAGCTCTGAGCTACACAGCCATCTTTACTGAGGCAGTTAATGGCTTTGATGAAGGCGATATTACGGTAACAGGCACGGCGATCTCGGGTAGTGCTACTGCTACTGTTATATCCGGCTTTTCCGCAACTGATAGCAGAACATACACCTTTAATGTAGAAGCCATCTCTGACGGAAGCGTCACCGTATCCATTGCCGCAGGGGTTGCTCAAGATAGTGCTGGCAATGGTAACACCGCTTCTAACAACCACTCATTGACGATTGACAGCACTGCACCTACAGTAAGCATCACTACCAACACACCACAATCGGTCAACACAGAATCATTCACGCTGACTGGTGGCGCTGATGCGGGTTCCACTGTTGAGGTATTCCAAAACGGAGGTACTATTGGCACCACAACCGCAACGAATGGTTCTTGGACAATCACGGTCACGCTGACGGAGGGAGTCAACACATTAACGGCAACCGCAACCGATGACAATGACAACAGAGGAACATCTGGAGCCGTTATCATCACGCTGGACACTGTCCGACCCGGAGTAACCATCACATCTACTTCTGGAAGTAATGGTGACACAATAAGCGACCGAGCTCTGAGCTACACAGCCACCTTTGAAGAGGCGGTTAGTGGCTTTGATACAAACGATATTACGGTAACAGGCACGGCAAGCTTGGATAGTCCTTCTGTAACCATCTTTTCCGCAAGTGCTGATAGCAGAACATACACCTTTAATGTAGAAGCCACCTCTGACGGAAACGTCATCGTGTCTATTGGTGCGGATGTTGATCAGGATATTGCTGGCAATGGCAACACCGCTTCTAACGGGTTCACATTGACGATTGACAGCACCGCACCGAGTGTATCCATTACCAACACACCACAATCGGTCAACGCAGGCTCATTCACGCTGACTGGAAACGCTGAGGCGGGTTCCACTGTTGAGGTATTCAAAAACGGAGGTTCTATTGGCACCGAAACCGCAACAACGAATGGCACTTGGACGTTACTTGTAAGGCTGACTGATGGAGCCAACACATTCACGGCAACGGCAACCGATAGCAATGGCAACACAGGAACATCTGGAGCCGTTATCATCACGTTGGACAGTATTGGACCCGTAGCCGTCCCGAGTATCAGTATCAGCCCCAATACGCTGGTTGCCACCGTGGGCACTGCTATCCAGCAGATAACCATCGTTTCAAGTGGCGGTGCGGTTGAGAGCTACAGTATCGCCCCAGCCATTGGTAATGGACTGTCATTTAGCACAGCCACTGGTGCCATCTCGGGCACGCCATCGGCGGAAGCAGATTTAATTACCTACGTCATCACCGCTACTAATAGCGGTGGTACGGATAGTAGAACCATCACCATCACCGTTAATGCGGCACCAACGACACCAACCGCACCGAGTGTAAGCATCATTACCACACCACAAACGGTCAACACAGCATCATTCACGCTGACTGGAACCGCTGATGCGGGTTCCGTTGTTGAGGTACTCCAAAACGGAAGTTCTGTTGGCACCGAAACCGCAACGGGTGGTACTTGGACGATCATCGTAACGCTAGATGGAGGAGCCAACACATTCACGGCAACCGCAACCGATGCCGATGGCAACACATCACCCCTATCCGATGCCGTTATCATCACGCTGGAAATACCGGAGTTCACCAATACAGTGAAACGAAAGATTAAAAGGAGTGATGGTAGTACGACAAGTGTGGGTGTGACGTTTGGTGAATCGAAAACCGTTACGGTGACTATTAGAGCATTCACGACTACTACGAGTGCGAGTGCGGATGATGTTATAACTAAAGCCTCCAATACCCTGAATATTGAAACGGCAAAGGACTATTTTGAGTTTATTTCGCACTTGCCATCTGTCGTCAAAGTCGATCTGCTGGAAAATGCGATTGTTGATATAGTGATTACAGATGCCTTTGGTTACCCTGTCCCCGATGCCTGTTCTGTCGATAGTCCATGTAAAGTAAGCCTGTCCTATACGGATGCTGACCTAGAGAGATTAGGTGATATATCGGCAGAGGAACTTGTCGTATTCCACTACACGAACGACAAGTGGACAGAGCTTAAAAGCTTTGTTGACCCAGATTCGCCGAACACCATTGTTGGCGAAACCACCAGTTTCTCACCCTTTGTTCTAGGCAGGGTCGACCGATATAGCACACAGTTTCACCGACAAATTATCGCTCGTTTCACACAGGCACTTGTTGCCAATGTTGCTCGTACGGTGGAAGGTCGGGTAGGTGCTGCTTTCTCGGATGCTCGGCAATTAGCCAGCTACCAATTAGATGGTCAGACGGTGCAATTGAATGGTAGCGATAATCTGCAAGATTCGATGATGAACAAACTGCCGCATTATGCGAAAGCATTGAAAGACGGCGGCATGGACTGGAAAGCCATGTTGTCTCGTTCATCTTTTGTATTGCCACTGAATACGGCTGGCAACCTTGATTCAGAACAATCAGGAATGACCCTCTGGGGTCGTGGCGATTACACTAAACTCAGCGGTAAGAGTGGTGGTCTTGATTGGAATGGCAGTTTAGTTGGCTTTCAGGTCGGTATTGATAGTCGCATACGTGATGATTTATTGGTCGGTGGTTTGGTGTCATTCGGTAATGGTAAGACGGATTACACCGATAATAGAACCGATGGTGCCTATAAGCTCAAAAACATGACCGGTGTTCACCCTTATATGGCATGGACAAATGGCGATATGTCATTATGGGGTAGTGTCGGTTATGGGCAGGGACGGGCTGAGGTGTCCACTGGGAATGTGACCAGCAAGGTCTCCATGCTCTCCTTATCAGGCGGAGTAAAGGGTAAATTATCACAGACTGGGCTGAGCCTGAAAGGCGACATCTCGCTGGTGCGTACTGATGTTGAGAACACAATCAAAGTTGACAACAATCAAAGACTACGTTTAGTTTTAGAATCGGAGCGACAACGGACGCTCGCATCAGGCGGCACGATTACACCTGTATTAGAAGCGGGCTTACGCTATGACAGCGGCGATGGTGAGTCTGGGTTGGGTGCGGTACTGGGTGCTGGAATACGCCATAATCTTGATGGCTGGGTCGTTAAAGGTAAGGTACATGCTGTAGTCGGTCAGAATAATTACCAAGAATGGGGTATTCACGGCACGATTGAGAAAGCCCCGAATGTCAATCAACAAGGCTTGTCGTTTAGTGTTAATCCGTCCTACGGTGCGACTGACATAAGAATGCAACAAGTGTATGGTCGGGATCAAACATCCGTGAGCAATAACGGCACAAGTAATGACTACGCTATGCGCTTAAATGCACGAATGGATTATGGTTTGTCTGTCTCGGGTATCAGGGGCATGTTGATTCCATACAGCAAAGCCACCCTAGGCGGACAATCTAAGGACTATGAGTTAGGCATAAACTGGAAACGTCATTCAGCATTCAACATCAATTTATCGGTTGAACGCGAAACTAGAGGCACTTCCAACAGAATTCTGTTGGAAAGCAAGGTTCAGTTTTAATCGCCTATCGAGTGTGCTGTTATTCCTCGCTTCTGGGTAGTCACCGCTCGGGAGTGTGGCTTCATTCGTGCCGATTACCACCGTAGGCGAGGAACAATGGGTAATTGAAAATGACGGTAAATGGACAATGATGGTTGGTTTTGATAGGGACATTTGTTTGACTGGATGGTCTGCTCCCCGCTTGAGCGGGGACATTATTCGAGTCTGTGCAAGAAACCCTCGCTAGGTTGTGTTACATGTGGAAAACCCTTGCGGGTTTGAGTGTTTTTCTGGGTTACTGCTTTCGCAGGAACGACGGATGTTGGTTTTTTGGGTTATTCTGTCAACCCTATGGGTATAGATTAAGTTTTCCACAATGAAACAGAATTGAAACGCGATAGTTTTCGAGGTTTCTGAATCCTCTGGCAGCTGATTTTATGGACTGAATCTTTGAATTAAATCCTTCTGAGGTCGCATTGGTGATGCGATGTTTCAAGTAGGTCATTATGTTATCGAGATGGTTTTTAGCATCTTGGCGACTGATATGACCGGATTTAGGCATGAATGTGTCGCCCACCAGTACCATTTCTTAAAGAACGTTTGGGCTGGCTTATCATCGCAGTAAGTCCACAGCTCAAGCAGCGTCTCTTTGATTGCCCAATCTCGGGCGACCTTCAACCCTTTTGATTGAAGGCAAGAAAAAGTGGCTTTATCTTTTTCACTCCAGTTGTTGGGATTGCGTAACCATGTATAGCGAGACCCGACCAAATCATCGATACCAGCGGCTCTTAATGTTTTATTTTCTTTACGCCTGACTTCGTCAACCATTTTTGTAAGATAGCTGACGATATGAAACTTGTCGTGAACAATGGCGACGTTCGGTAAAGTTGCTCCAGCTACCGTCATAAAGGGAACCCACATATCCACGGCAACCGCCGCTATTTCATTGCGTCTTTGCTCGGGAAGCGTGGACAACAATGTGGTTGCCGATTCCGTCGTTCTATCTGCCACGACCTCAAGCACTCTGGACGCATTCAAATCGTACAGCAAGCTGACATAAGATTGCCCCTTGCGGAAACTTTTTTCATCGATGCCAATGTTTCACTTCCTCAACAGAGCGTCTGTCCATCCCCTTTTCACCGCTCGGGATTGAATATGATGCACCTCATCCCACGACAGTCCAAGTAGTTTTGCGGCTTGTGTTTTGTTGCTGCAAGCCGATAAAACATCAATAGCACTCAAATAAATGCGTAAAGCGTGCTTGCGTATCTACCATAAGTTCTTTCAGGCTTTTGATTCCATGCTCTTTACAATGAATACGCAGAACATAAGCACCGAGCGCGTCTTGAATTGCATCGTATCAATGTCGCCATGTGCGTTGCTCACGGTGGTCGTAAACCGAACAAAGGGCATTGCAGGTACTACACGCACCTTTCGTTCCCTTTAGCCAATCTATCTGGATGATCATTGATTTGTCGGTCAAATTCGGCGTAATAGCCGTGATTCGCCATGGATCGCTAAGCCCCTAAAAGATACGTAACCAATGCGGTATCTTTCATTTGAATATCTCCATAAAAAATATATTTGTACACATTTTTGAGCATTGTTTGGCTTTTGCCCATAGGAAACTCAGGAGAACCCATTTCTTAAAGAACGCTCGGGTTAATTTATCATCGCAGTAAGTCCACAGATCAAGCAGTGTCTCTTTCCTGACTTCGACGGCTCACCCTCATAATTCATTGATTTATAAAGAAACACAAAAATACCTAGGCACTACAAATGCCCAAATATTGAGGAATTATACCAATCAGTACAGTGGGTAAGCTGTGGTGGTCCTTTTAATCCCATCACGGAATAGATTTTTTTGCCTCTGGATTGATTTGAGAAGGCATGACATAGCTTTTCTGGGCGCACTTGTGTTTGAACACACTGTGTTGCACATGAATCAAGGCATTACGAATAACTTCAGGTGACAAGCCCAAATCCCCAGATAGAGTGGCACTAGTGCTTCAAGAGCCTGTGAATCTCTCTTTCAAGTCTTATGGCTGGCAATTACAGCAGATATTGCCGAGAGTTTTACTCAAAAACCGTCCTAATTACCACCATAGATAAGTCGCTCTTACCTGTATATAATCACAGTCTATCTATTTAATTCATAAGGGGTATGTCATGGTGCGTAATAAGGTGCAATTCCAGAAAGGGGTTAGTTTGAACGATTTTATCAAACAGTACGGTACCGAAGCCCAATGCTTCGATGTGCTTTATGCTTGGCGGTGGACCAAAGGGTTCCAGTGTCCGGCCTGTGGTCACGACAAGTTCTGCCAGTTAACCAATCGCAAACTTCAGCAGTGCAATCGCTGCAATCGCCAGACATCACTGACGGCTGGAACCATCTTTGAATCCACCAAACTACCGCTCACGCTATGGTTCCAGGGTATCTATCTGATCACACAGGACAAGAAAGGCATCTCGGCCATGAAACTGCATCGTCACCTGGGTATTTCCTACAATGCCGCATGGCGGATGAAGCACAAGCTTATGCAGGTGATGATGGAGCGGGATCACAATAACAAACTATCCGGGTTGATTGAATTGGATGATGCCTATCTCGGCGGCGGGAGAGCGTCTGTCGAAAAACCCGAGTTCTTGAGTTCTATAATCAGGTGGGTCAATACGATTCTGGGTAACTTAAAGTGCTTCTTATGTAGTACCTATCATGCTATTCGACCTAAATATGCTCAGCGATACTTGGCAGAATTTCAGTATCGTTTCAATCATCGTTTTGATTTGAGCAACCTCATTCCCAGGCTTGCTTGTGCCGCACTCAGAACGCCACCGATGCCGGAAAACTTGCTGAATATAGGCTTATGTTAGGTGGTAATTAGGTAATGTTTTAACTAAAACGACCAGAAAACAACGGTTATTCTAACATAAAGCGGTTGATTTGGTTAATGGTTTTGTTTGTTTTATTGATATAAATCAAACTGTTTAGATGTTTTTAAGGGCTGACTAGTATAGTGGACAATCGTTCGCGTATAGGCGTAGTGATAGAGGGGGGAGGCTGATTGTGTTATCGGTAAGGGTCGTCAAGGGGTGTTTGCCACCCTTGCTGAACGCAAAAGTAGGCTTTATCTCGCACTTCGGACTAAGAACAAAACCGCAAAAGAAACCAACGTGGCTATACTCAGGTTGTTAAAGCATATGAAACAACATGTAATGACACTAACCTTTGATAACGGCAGAGAATTTTGTTGGCATAGTGAGCTTGCCAAACAACTCGAGTGTGAAACTTAACGACGCTAAACCGTATCACTCTTGGGAGCAAGCCATTGTGCCAAATAATCATCTGGCACAATGGCTTGCTCATATTTTTTGCTCATGCTTTTTGTTCAGGCAGTTTTTTCCAAAGAAAATGCCTTTGCATAAAGTCACCGAAAAAGAGCGGTTCAAAGCGACCGATTTAATGAATAACCGACCTAGAAAATGTTTGGGGTATAAAACCCCTTGGGATGTCTTTTCCCACGCAATGGGAATAGATCATAATATAAACCCGAGTGTTGCACTTATGGGTTGAATTCGCCATTGTTTTAGTTTCGCCCCGACAATGTAATAAGCACTCGCCTCATCTCATGGCATGCAGATTGTCTTCATTAAGCATGCCCCGATCAGCGACAAAGATCATTTTCCGGACATCATAGCGTGCTTGCATAGTCTCAAAACTCTGATTAGGCTATGTCCCTCGAAAGCGGCACCCGGGAATACTTCGTAACCGACCAGTGGCCTTTCATGGGAGGCATGATACCGCTTCTTCAGCAACAGGGTATCGAAGACAACTGGCGATAGACCTCGTCATATACCTCTATGGATGCCCAGCACCACACGTTGTTCCTCCACCATCTGCATCAGATCAACATTCAAGGTGGCTTTGGACGATTGGTCTTTTGCTGCTTTCGCTTCAATCATCTGTTTGGCACCGTCTCATGCTGGGCTGATGCCTGTATTCAATTTTGCCCTGACGACATTCGGCCAAAACCTTCAACGTGCGCCAGCTCATCGTCATCACATGTCCATGCCGCACAATCTTTTGTTTGACCTTATCGCCGACACGAACGGATTGCACAATCTGAACCGATTGTCTTGGGCTATTGGGTGTAGATTTAACTCGAACGAACTATGGGGTGAGTTTACCCTATGCTATCGTCGAAAGTCAGGAATAAATGATTAAGGAATATTTGGAGTACCATTTCGAGCGTAACCCGAATGATCACTTTGATGTTGAGTCGTGACGAATCGGCTTTAGCCTATCAACGGGACTTTCAGTCCGTCCTTTCAACCCACCGTCTTTAGACGGTGGTCGTTCAGTTCCTCTGCACTATCGGGTGAACCTAAATCCAGACTCGTTCGACCTATAACGGCTGTTCTCTGAATGATCAGGGTGAAGGCTTTTGCATAATACCGATACAGAAGCTGGTGCGGTAGGTATCCTGACTACTGACCGCTTCGCCTTTTTTATCGAGGAAGGGTATCCAGTCCGAAGCACTTACCACCGCTATCTGTGTGCACATAGCCGCGCTGGTCTTGGCTCGAATGGCATACTCGATGCCTTGTATCGAGTTTGTATGGTAGCATAGCCATAAGCCTTGAATTGTACACCCACTGGATGATGGAAGGTTTTAGTGTGAACCATTATATCACCAAGGCTCCTTACGTTTTAGGGATTTCTATCTGCGGTTCTGGGGTTTGAACAAATATGTTGCTTTTTTGTATTGACATAATCAGTAAAAAGATGATAAAAGTTAAGTTACTACTTACACTACCCCCCCCCCCTTCAAATCCTAATGTGTGCGGTCTAATTTGTACTCGACTCTTAATAAGGCATCCAAATGCAGTTGATTGAATTGGTACGATTGGTTTTTCTCATTGGGCACGTCACCTTTTTCGTGCTGTTGGTTATCACCAATCCGATACAGGCTGACGATACAGACGACTTTGTTACCACTTGGGCGGCAGGGGCAGGTCAGGAAATTACCATTCCAACAGAGGCTGGTGGAACGTATAGTTACACCGTTAATTGGGGCGGTAGTGAAGCAGAAGACAACAACGTATATGACGGTGATGCCAAGCATGTGTATGATGCCACAGGGACTTATACCGTCCGTATCAGCGGCGACTTCCCGCGCATTTATTTTAATGTGAGTGCTGGCAATCCTAATTCCCGCAGTATCATCGCCATCAACCAATGGGGAACGGGGCAATGGACTTCAATGGAATATGCTTTTACTGGAGCGACCAACCTAGAGGGACAAGCAACCGATAGACCTGATTTATCTCGGGTAACAGGTATGTCGGGTATGTTTAGAGATGCTGAAAAATTTAATCAAGACATTGGCGATTGGGATGTCAGTAGCGTGACCACTATGACGGAAATGTTTCGTGATGCCACCGACTTTAACCAAGACATTGGCGATTGGGATGTCAGTAGCGTGACCACTATGACGGAAATGTTTCGTGATGCCACCGACTTTAACCAAGACATTGGCGATTGGGATGTCAGTAGCGTGACCACTATGACGGAAATGTTTCGTGATGCCACCGACTTTAACCAAGACATAAGCCATTGGGATGTTAGGAAAGTGAGTATGGTTGGTATGCTTGCTGGTGCCACTGCCTTTAACCAAAACCTAGGTGCTTGGTATATTGTCGATGAGGCATTACCCGCAGATGAGGCATTACCAGAAAGCCTCATATTTCTGGTGCCCGGTACGGCTGTAGTGGGTGATGAGATAACAACTTTCACTGCTCAAAACGGGGCTCTTAACGCTCAATCCCCATCTTATACGCTTCTTTCTGGGACTGAAACGTTTAGGCTGGACGGGAATAGGCTTGTCCTCAAAACAGTCGCTACTGATGAGACAGAATCATATAATATTCGCATAGAGGCTACTGGCAGCTTATTTGGAACAAACAATTACCGAGATGTGACCATTGTTGTTAATCCGAATCCCGAAACCGAATTTGTTACCCTTTGGGTGGCAGGGGCAGGTGAGGAAATTACCATTCCAACACACCCTGATGAAACGTATAGTTACACCGTGGATTGGGGCGATGGAAACATCAGCACTAACCAAACTGGCAATGCCACACATGTTGTGCATGATAACGGGCAGTATTCGGGGTTGCATGAAGTCCGTATCAGTGGCACTTTCCCACGTATTTATTTTAAGGGTACTGATCAAGATTTATTCAGGAGATTCTCCTCCATCCAGCAATGGGGAAATCAGAAATGGACTTCAATGAATGGTGCTTTTGAAGGAGCGGATAGTTTTTTTGGAGAAGCCGACGATACGCCTGATTTATCTGGAGTAACAGATATGAGAACTATGTTTAAAGGTGCCACTACCTTTACTCAAGACATTAGCGACTGGGATGTTCGTAATGTTAATAATATGGAGCAGATGTTTGATGGTACCTTCTTTAACCATAACCTAGCGCGTTGGTATATTGTCGATGCGGCATTACCCGCAGATGAGGCATTACCAGAAGATATCACATTCCATGCGAACAGTACGGGTGAAGGTGATAAGATAGCAAGCTTCACTGCTCAAAACACGTTTCTTAATGGTCAATCCCCCGTTTATAGGCTTCTTTCTGGGACTGAAACGTTTAGGATAGATGGGAATAAGCTTGTCCTCAATGAGACACTTACTGCTACCGCTGAGAGAAAAGAACATAATATTCGCATAGAGGCTACTGGCAATTTATTTGGAGCAAACCATCACCGAGATGTGACCATTGTTGTTGATCCGATTCCCGAAACCGAATTTGTTACCACTTGGGCGGTAGAGGCAGGTCAGGCAATTACTATTCCAACACACCCTAATGAAACGTATAGTTACACCGTAAATTGGGGCGATGGACAGTTCAGCACCGATCAGCTAGCCAATGCCACACATGAGTATGATACCGCAGATACTTATATCGTCCGCATCAGCGGCAGTTTCCCACAGATTTATTTTAATGCGGGTTCTGGCAATACCAATTCCAACAGTATCATCGCCATCAACCAATGGGGAAGTCAGCAATGGACTTCAATGAATGCTGCTTTTGAAGGAGCGACTAACCTAGCAGGACAAGCAACCGACCAACCTGTTTTGGCTCATGTATCGAATATGAAATCTATGTTTAGGTATGCTAGTAAATTTAACCAGGATATTGGCGGTTGGGATGTCAGCAATGTGACCAATATGGCGTTTATGTTTGAGCATGCGAACGACTTTAACCAGGATATTGGCGATTGGGATGTCAGCAATGCGATCACTATGAGGCAGATGTTTGCTAATGCCATCGTTTTTGACCAAGACATGAGCCGTTGGGATGTTAGGAAAACAATGAATATGAGGGATATGTTTGATGGCACCACCGACTTTAACCAAAACGGCAATCGAAATCTAGGTGCTTGGTATATTGTCAATGCGGCATTACCCGCAGATGAGGCATTACCAGAAAGCCTCATATTTCTGGTGCCCGGTACGGCTGTAGTGGGTGATGAGATAACAACTTTCACTGCTCAAAACGGGGCTCTTAACGCTCAATCCCCATCTTATACGCTTCTTTCTGGGACTGAAACGTTTAGGCTGGACGGGAATAGGCTTGTCCTCAAAACAGTCGCTACTGATGAGAGAAAATCATATAATATTCGCATAGAGGCTACTGGCAGCTTATTTGGAACAAACAATTACCGAGATGTGACCATTGTTGTTAATCCGAATCCCGAAACCGAATTTGTTACCAATTGGACGGCAGAGGCAGGTCAGACTATCACCATTCCAACCTTCACGAATATAGCAGACGAAGATGATGAAACGTACAATTACACCGTTGATTGGGGCGATGGAAACATCAGCACTAACGAAACTGCCACTGCCACACATGAGTATGATGACGGGGGGTATCATACCGTCCGTATCAGTGGCACTTTCCCACGTATTTATTTTAAGGGTACTGATCAAGATTTATTCAGGAAATTCTCCTCCATCCAGCAATGGGGAAATCAGAAATGGACTTCAATGAATGGTGCTTTTGAAGGAGCGGATAGTTTTTTTGGAGAAGCCGACGATACGCCTGATTTATCTGGAGTAACAGATATGAGAACTATGTTTAAGGGTGCCGCTGCCTTTAATCAAGACATTAGCGACTGGGATGTTCGTAATGTTGATTATATGGAGGAGATGTTTGATGGTACCCACTTTAACCCAGACTACGAAAACCTAGCGCGTTGGTATATTGTCGATGCGGCATTACCCGCAAATGAGGCATTACCAGAAGATCTCATATTCCATGCGAACAGTACGGGTGAAGGTGATGAGATAGCAACCTTCACTGCTCAAAACACGTTTCTTAATAGTCAATCCCCCGTTTATAGGCTTCTTTCTGGGACTGAAACGTTTAGGATGGATGGGAATGTCCTCAATGGGACACTTACTGCTACCGCTGAGAGAAAAGAATATAATATTCGCATAGGGGCTACTGGCAATTTATTTGGAGCAAACCATTACCGAGATGTGACCATTGTTGTTAATCCGAATCCCGAAGACGAATTTGTTACCACTTGGGCGGTAGAGGCAGGTCAGGCAATTACTATTCCAACACACCCTGATGAAACGTATAGTTACACCGTAAATTGGGGAGATGGAAACACCAGCACTAACCAGACCGACAGTGCCACGCATGCTTACAATGACAAAGGGACTTATACCGTCCGCATCAGCGGCAGTTTCCCACAGATTTATTTTCGTGCGGGGAATGGCAATACCAATTCCAACAGTATTATCGCCATCAACCAATGGGGAAGTCAGCAATGGACTTCAATGGAGGAAGCTTTTGCAGGAACGACTAACCTAGTAGGACAAGCAACCGACCGACCTGATTTGTCTCGGGTAACGGATATGTTTGCTATGTTTTCTAGAACTGGAAAATTTAATCAAGATATTGGTGATTGGGATGTCAGCAATGCGACCAATATGGCGTCTATGTTTTTTCAAGCCACCGCTTTTAACCAAGACATCGGCGATTGGGATGTTAGCAATGTGACCAATATGGCGTTTATGTTTTCTAATGCCACTGCCTTTAACCAAGACATCGGCGATTGGGATGTTAGCAAGGTTACCTTTATGTTTAGCATGTTTTCAAGGGCCGTTGTCTTTAACCAAAACTTATTTCGCTGGGATGTTCGAAAGGTTACCAATATGAATGGTATGTTTTCTAATGCCGATGCCTTCAATCAAAACAGCAATCAAAACCTAGGGCGTTGGTATATTACCGATGCGGCAGCAGGTGCAACATTAACAGCGAGCCTCGAATTCCATGTGAACAGTACGGATGCAGGTGGAGAGATAGCAATCTTTACTGCTCAAAACACGTTTCTTAACGCTCAATCCCCCGTTTATAGGCTTCTTTCTGGGACTGAAACGTTTAGGATGGATGGGAATAAGCTTGTCCCCAAAACAGTACTTGCTACCACTGGTGAGACAAAAACATATAATATTCGCATAGAGGCTGCTGGCGACTTATTTGGAACAAACCACCACCGAGATGCGACCATTGTCGTTGATCCGAGCAACATGGACAACTTCGTTACCACTTGGCAGGTAACGGCAGGTCAGACTATCACCATTCCAACACACTCTACCGAAACGTACAATTACACCGTTAATTGGGGCGATGGAAACCACAGCACTACCCAAACTGGCGATGCCACGCATACTTACGCCGAGTCAGGGACTTATACCGTCCGTATCGGCGGCGACTTCCCACAGATTTATTTTAATGCGGATTCTGGCAATACCAATTCCAACAGTATCATCGCTATCAACCAATGGGGAAGTCAGCAATGGACTTCAATGGCATCTGCTTTTGAAGGGGCGACCAACCTGATTGGAAAAGCAACCGACCGACCTTATTTATCTCGGGTAACGGATATGTCGGAAATGTTTAAGAATGCTAGCAAATTTAACCAAGAGATTGGCGACTGGGATGTTAGTGGTGTAACTGATATGAGTGCTCTGTTTCAGTATGCCGCTGCCTTTAACCAAGATATCGGCGATTGGGATGTCAGCAATGTGATCACTATGGATTATATGTTTGATGGAGCCACTGCCTTTGAGCAAGACATAGGGCGTTGGGATGTTAGGAAAGTAACGGAAATGCGTAGTATGTTCACTCTATTCGAGGGTAAGTTCACCTTTGACCAAAATCTAGGTGCTTGGTATATCACAGCGCCTGACTTCGTCATTTCCTCGACACTGAGTGCAGGAGGCGAAGTAACACGGTTCACGGCTCAGAATGCCTATTTAAACTTGCAGTTAAAGGGTTATCGGTCGGGCTATACGCTTGCCGCCGGAGGTGATTCCAGCTTCTTTACTCTCACTGATGGTGTCCTGAGCATAAAGGAAGCCCCGACTTCTGCAAAAACTTCATATAGCATTCGCATAGAGGTTACTGGTCACTTATTTGGAAAAAATAATCATCGAGATTTGAGCTTTGTCGTTAATGATAGAACCGAGATTACCGCCCCCAATGGTGGTGTTTCTCCGTATGAAATAACGCTGGCAGAAAACACACAGGCAGTAACCACCATCACCACCACGATGGATATGGATACTTTGACCTATACGCTTTCAAATGCCGATGCCGAACTGTTTGAGATAAATAACGCAGGAGAATTAAGATTCAAAGCCGAGTATATTCCAGATTATGAGAACCCAAGGGACGCACAAGGTAATATTGACCAAAACACAGACCAAGAATATCACGTTCTGGTTACTGTATCGGACGGGTTATCGATCGATACACTGGAAATTAGAATAACAATCACGCCAGTCAACGAGCCGCCTACCGTGATTAGGCTTTCTTCAACAGAAGTGGAGCGTACTGCAGAGGCTAACAGGCGGGTTGGGTTATTGTCTAATAACGATGTAGATGAAGGTGAAACATTCGTATATACATTGGTTGACGGAGATGGTGATACCGACAACGCATTGTTCACAATTGATCGCACCAGTTTAAAAATAAAGAACGCGCCTGCCGAAGATAAATCAAGCTACAACATCAGAATCAATGTTAATGATGGAGTACATGATTTTTCCAAAACATTTACCATTACCGTTAGCAATGACCTGCTATCAACAGACGACTTCGTGACCACTTGGCAGGTAACGGCAGATCAGGAAATTACCATTCCAGTCTGGTTGTTAGAAAGCTATAACTATACGGTGAATTGGGGTGATAGCAGTAGCAGCACGGTACACACGCGTCATGCAAGGCATACTTACGCCGATTCAGGGACTTATACCGTCCACATCAGCGGCACCTTCCCGCATATTTATTTTAGGGCGGGTTCTGGCGATACTAATTCCAACAGCATCATCGCCATCAACCAATGGGGAACGGGGCAATGGAGTTCAATGCGATCTGCTTTTGAAGGAGCGACCAACCTAGCAGGACAAGCAACCGATGAGCCTGATTTATCTTTGGTAACGGATATGAAGGGAATGTTTGAGAATGCCAGCCAATTTAACCAAGACATTGGCGGTTGGGATGTCAGCAATGTTGAAGTTATGAGAGCAATGTTTTCTGGAGCCGCTACCTTTAACCAAGACATAAGCCGTTGGGATGTTAGGAAAGTAACGAATATGGAGGATATGTTTGAGGGTGCCACTGCCTTTAACCAAAACCTAGGTGCTTGGTATATTGTCGATGCGGCATTACCCGCAGATGAGGCATTACCAGAAAGTCTCACATTTCAGGTGGGCAGTGCGGCTGCAGCAGGTGATGAGATAGTAACCATCGCCGCTCAAAACACGGTTCTTAACGCTCAATCCCTGTCTTATGTGCTGATCGGAGATGATGCTCGTTTCTTTAGTCTAAATAACGGGGTTCTGACCGTAGGAGAAGCACTGCCTGCTGGAAGAACTTCATATAGTATTCGCATATCACTGATGAATGATTATTTATATTTAAAAAACCATCAACGCGATCTGACCATTGTCGTTAATCCGACCCCCGAGATTACCTCCCCCAATGGTGGTGTTTCTCCGTATAAAATAACGCTGGCAGAAAACATACAGACGGTCACCACCATCGCCGCGATGGATACGGATACTTTGACCTATACGCTTTTAAATGACGATGCCGAACTGTTTGAGATAAATAACGCAGGAGAATTAAGTTTCAAAGACGAGTATATTCCAGATTATGAAAGCCCAAGGGACGCACAAGGTAATATAGATAAAAGCGAAGACCAAGAATATAGGGTATTGGTCTCCGTATCGGACGGAGTATCGACCGACACGCAAACCATTATCGTAACAATCGCACCAGTCAACGAGCCGCCTACGGATATTAGGCTTTCTTCAACAAAAGTGGCTAGTGATGCAATGGATAATAGGCGGGTTGGTCTATTGTCTAATAACGATGTAGATGCGGGTGAAACATTCGTATATACATTGGTTGACGGAGATGGTGATACCGACAACGCATTGTTCACAATTGATGGACCCAGTTTAAGAATAAAGAACACACCCGCCGCAGGCAAATCAAGCTACAACATCAGAATCAATGTCAGTGATGGAGTACATGATCTTGTAGGAACATTTACCATTACTGTTATCGCTGACCCATTATCAATACGCACAGATGACTTTGTTACCACTTGGAGCGTAGCGGCAGGTCAGACCATCACCATTCCAACAACAGGCAGTGGCTATAATTACAACGTAAATTGGGGTGATGGTGGCATAGATACAACGACCTATACCGGCAATGCCACGCATACTTACGCCGATACAGGGACTCATACCGTCCGTATTAGTGGCGACTTCCCGCGCATTTATTTTAATGCGGGGGATGGCAGTGATAATTCCAACAGTATCATCGCCATTAACCAATGGGGAAGTCAGCAATGGACTTCAATGGAACGGGCTTTTAGTGGAGCAACCAACCTAGCAGGACAAACAACAACCGACCGACCTGATTTGTCTCAGGTAACAAATATGTGGAGTATGCTTAGGCATGCTGAAAAATTCAATCAAGACATTGGCGATTGGGATGTCAGCAATGTTGAAAATATGGGCACAATGTTTGAATATGCTCACGAATTTAACCAAGATATTGGTGATTGGGATGTCAGCAATGTGACCAATATGACGTATATGTTTGCTCGTGCCACTGCCTTTAACCAAGACATTAGCCGTTGGGATGTCCGCGGTGTAACGAATATGGATAGTATGTTTAATGCATCTGCTTTTAGTCAAAACCTAGGTGCTTGGTATATTATCAATGCGGCATTGCCAGAATATGAGACATTATCCACGAGTCCCGTATTCCAGGTGAGCAGCACGGCTGTAGTAGATGATACGATAGCAACCATGTCCGCTCAAAACACGTTTCTTAATGGTCAATCCCCAGCTTATATGCTTGCCTCCGGAGGTGATGCCAGTTTCTTTAGTCTAAATGACGGGGTTCTGACCATAAGAGAAGCACTGCCTCCTGGAAGAACTTCATATAGCATTCGAGTATCAGCGGCGGCTACTGATTTATTCGGAACAGATAATGAGCACGATTTGACGCTTGTCGTTAATCCGACTCCCGAGATTACCTCCCCCGATGGTGGTGTTTCTCCGTATGAAAAAATGCTATTAGAAAACACACATGACGTAGTCACCATCACCGTGACGGATATGGATACTTTGACCTATACGATTTCAAATGACGATGCGGCACTGTTTGAGATAAATAACGCAGGAGAATTAAGATTCAAAGACGAGTATACTCCAGATTATGAAAATCCAAGAAACTCGCTCGGTAAGATTGATCAAAACGCAGACCAAAAATATAGTGTTCTGGTTACCGTATCGGACGGAGTATCGATTGACACGCAAGCCATTATCGTAACAATCGTACCAGTCAACGAGCCGCCTACGGATATTAGGCTTTCTTCAACAAAAGTGGCACGTGATGCAACGGCTAACAGGCGGGTTGGTCTATTGTCTAATGATGGTGTAGATGTGGGTGAAACATTCACATATACATTGGCTACTGGAGAGGGTGATACCGACAACGCATTCTTCACGATTGATGGCAACAGTTTGAGGATACTTGCAACGCCTGATTCAAACAGAGGAACCTACAGCATCAGAATCAGTGTAGAGGATAGGCTACATGATTTTTCTAGAGTATTTATGATTACTGTTACTGATAACCCGTTATCAATAAGTGCAGACGACTTCGTTACCACTTGGGCGGTAGAGGCAGGTCAGGAAATTACTATTCCAACACACCCTGATGGAACGTATAGTTACACCGTAAATTGGGGCGATGGAAACACCAGCACTAACCAGTCCAGCGGATCCACCCACCAATATACCTCAGAGGGCAAGTATAAAGTCAGTATCAGCGGCACTTTTCCACGCATTTATTTTAATACCACCTCCCGCTCATTCGGAAATCCAACTCCGCAAGTGATAAATGCGAATAGTCTAATCGCTATCAATCAATGGGGAAATCGGCGATGGACTTCGATGGAATCTGCTTTTAAAGGAGCGATCGACCTAGCAGGACAAGCAACCGACCGACCTGATTTGTCTCGAGTAACGGATATGTCGTTTATGTTTAGGAGTGCTAGAATATTTAACCAAGACATTGGCGATTGGGATGTCAGGAATGTTAACAACATGGGTGAAATGTTTTCTGAAGCCACTGCCTTTAACCAAGACATTGGCGATTGGGATGTCAGCAATGTTAACAACATGGGTGAAATGTTTTATGGAGCCCGCACCTTTAATCAAGATATCGGCGATTGGGATGTCAGCAATGTTAACAACATGTATTATATGTTTTCTACTGCCTTGGTCTTTAATCAAGACATAGGGCACTGGGATGTCAGCAGTGTTACCAATATGGAGGGTGTGTTTTTTAGTGCCACAGTCTTTAACCAAGATATGAACCTTTGGGATGTTCGTAATGTTATCAATATGGATTATATGTTTCATTCTGCCAACGCCTTTGAGCAAAACCTAGGGCGTTGGTATATTACCGATGCGGCATTCCCGGCAGATGAGACATTAACAGCGAGTCTCACATTACCCGTGAGTAGTCTGGCTGTAGAAGATGATGAGATAGCAACCATCACCGCCCAAAACAGATTTCTTAACGGTAAAAACCCCGTTTATACGCTTCTTTCGGGGACTGAAACATTTAGGCTGGATGGGAATAAGCTGGTACTCAAAACAGTACTTACTGCAGACTCTTATACGATTGAGATCGCATCCACTGTCATGAATGAGTTTGGGATGGATAACCGGCGTAGGGTTATCATCAAGCGAGATATAGATAAACCAACCAGACCCATCATTACCACTCAAGCACAGACGATTAACACGGCAGTATTTACGCTGACTGGAACCGCTGATGCGAGGGCAACCGTACAACTATTGCGTGGCGGTACAATCTCTGCGAGTGCAAAGGCTGATAAAAATGGTGCTTGGACAATTCCCGTTACGCTGGAAGAAGGCAACAACACGATTACGGTAACCGCAAAAGACAGGGCAGGGCATATATCAATTCAATCAGAAGCCGTTATCATCACGCTGGACACTGACCGACCCGGAGTAACCATCACATCTGCTTCTGGAAGTAATAGTGCCACAATAAACGACCGAGCCCTGAGCTACACAGCCATCTTTGATGAGGTAGTTAATGGCTTTGATGCAGGCGATATTACAGTAACAGGCACGGCAAACTTGGGTAGTCCTTCTGTAACCATCTTTTCTGCAACTGATAGCAGAACATACACCTTTAATGTAGAAGCCACCACTGACGGAAGCGTTACCGTATCCATTGCCGCAGGGGTTGCTCAGGATATTGCTGGCAATGGCAACGACGCTTCTAACGCCTACGCATTGACGATTGACAGCACCGCACCGAGTGTAAGCATCACTACCAACACACCACAATCGGTCAACGCAGGCTCATTCACGCTGACTGGTGACGCTGAGACGGGTTCTACGGTGGAGCTACTCAAAGGAACGGAGTCTCTTGGCACTGCCACCGCAACGAATGGCACTTGGACAATCACCGTCACGCTAGAGGAGGGAGCCAACACAATCACGGCAACCGCAACCGATGCCGCTGGCAATGTCTCAACCCCATCGGCTAGCGTAACCATCACGCTGGACAGTGTTGCACCGACCGTAACCATCACATCTACTTCTGGAGGTAATGGTGGCACAGCAAACACCCGCACTCTGAGCTACACAGCCATCTTTAGTGAGGCAGTTAATGGCTTTGATGAAGGCGATATTACGGTAATAGGCACGGCAAACTTGGGTAGTCCTTCTGTAACCATCTTTTCTGCAACTGATAGCAAAACATACACCTTTAATGCAATAGCCACCTCTGACGGAAGCGTTACCGTATCCATTGCCGCAGAGGTTGCTCATGATGTTGCTGGCAATGGCAACACCGCTTTTAGCGGGCTCACATTGACGGTTGACATTCTCGCTCCTCCGAGTATTATGCTCAGCACCAATACGGTGATTGCAACAGCGGGTATCGCTATCGATCCGATAATCATCGCCACAGGTGGCGATACGGTTACCCGCTATGACATCGACCCGCCTATTGCTAATGGACTGTTATTTAGCACAGCCACTGGCACTATTTCGGGTGTGCCATCGATGAGTGCAACCTCAATCACCTACACCATCATTGCCGAAAATAGTGCTGGTTCGGGTACCGCTACGGTTAGCATCACCGTCAATGTTGCCGCTCCTACCTTTAATTTGGATGTAAGTGGTGATGGTGTATTTACTCATATCGATGGACTTATAATTTTGAGATATGCATCGCTGGGTGATAACTCAGGGGTGATAAGCGGTCTGGGTAATCTTGATCGCACCATAGGAGAGATTGGAGAGATCATAGAACGAGGTGGTGGGCTTTTAGATGTGAGTGGTGATGGTGTATTTACTCATATCGATGGACTTATAATTTTGAGATATGCATCGCTGGGTGATAACTCAGGGGTGATAAGTGGTCTGGGTAATCTTAATCACACTATAGAAGAGATAGGTGCTCATATAGAAACCTTAATACCCCCGTCCAGTGATAACTAAACTAATTGAATAGTGAGGAGAATTTATGAACAGGTTGTTACAGTGTATTGTTTTTTTAGTGGCATCAATGCTTGTTAGTATTGCTGTGGCAGAGATTTCTGTTCCTCTAGAACATCAACATCGAGTAGAGATAGTAGAGGTTGGTAGCACTACCGCGATTATGACGCTAAGTCCGCCTGGAATTACCCAAGGCGGTACATTCACCTTTGATTTATACCAGCGTTATGAGGGCACGGGAGATATAGCCGCTCTGGCTATACGAATGCATTATGATGGTTCTGTATTAGAACCAGTGGGGATGACGAATATACATAAGGGGTACGCAGATGATTGGGTTTTTGCATTTCCTGAATTGCTTTGGCCAAGAATGGATCCGTACGAGGAGGGATCGGGTGAATTACAACCGGACTCAGATACCAGACCAATGTACAATGATCTTGATGACGATCCAACTACAGATCGATACTATACCATAGCGTGGGTCCTTTCTAGTGGTGGCTTATTTACTCATCCTACTTTCGCAAAACCTGGATTGCCAATACGGATGGCAACCGTAGAGTTTAAATGGATTGGCACTCATACAAGCACTACTAGGATGGCTATTAGACGAAAAGGTGCGACTAATGCTCCGATTGGTTCTACTTTTATAATCAGAGACCCAGTAATCATCAACGGTCCAGCCCTCGATAGTCCGACCATGTCAGGAGACGAACCAATTGCTGACCAGACTCTAGAATTGGGGGATACGAAGACAGTCGTGCTAACGGCAGGCACAATGACAGGCAATGTCAACTTTTTCGATGCGGATACCTCTGCGTTAGACTACACTGTGGCTTCTAGTTCCCCTGAAAAGGTCACGGCTACGATTACGATAAACAATGAGGTGTTGCTCGATGCGCTGGGAACAGGTACTGCTACAATCACGGTATTTGCTCGGCAGGGTAACAGCCTTCCTGCAAGCCAGACCTTCACGGTTACCGTTGCGGCACCACTAACCGCCCCGAGTATCAGCACCACAGCAAAAACGGTCAACACAGAATCATTCACGCTGACTGGCACCGCTGATGTGGGTTCTATTGTGAATCTGTACAGAGGGGCGGGGACGGATATTCTTGGTAGCACAACCGCAACGAATGGCTCTTGGACAATCACCGTCATGCTGATAGCGGGACCCAACATATTCTCGGCAATCGCAACCGATGCCACTGAAAACAGACGACCAAGCCTCCCATCCAGAGAACTTATCATCACACTGGACAACACAGCTCCGATCAAACCAGCCATTAGCACTGCAACACAAGCTACTAACACAGTATCAGTTACGCTTGTAGGCTCTGCTGAGATGGGTTCCATCGTACAACTATTGCGTAGCGGTATTGAAATTGCTGGTGCAACTACAACCGCAACGAATGGCTCTTGGACAATCACCGTCACGCTAGAAGCGGGTGCCAACACGATTACGGCAATCGCAACCGATGCCGTTGGAAACGGACCATCAAACCCATCTGATCCGGTTATCATCACACTGAACAACCGGGCTCCAGTCAAAGAAGGTACCATTGATTCCGTCACCTTAACGTTAGGTGTTGATGAAAGTAAGACGATTACGGTTCGCAATAACTTCAATGACATTGATGGTGATGACCTGTTCTACAGTGCCACGTCCGATAACCCGGACATTGCCACCGCTACCGCTACGGGTGGTTCTGTTACCGTTACCTCGGTCACATCAGGGACAGCCATCATCGCCGTGATTGCCCGCGATGGTGGCGGTCTAACGGCTACGCAGACCTTCACGGTCACCGTTAATCGGAATACCGCACCAACCGACATTGCACTTTCTTCAACAACGGTGGCGAGTAGTGCAACGGCTAACAGGAGAGTTGGGCTATTGTCCGCTACTGATATAGATACGGATGTACACATGTATACATTGGTTGAAGGAGATGGTGATACCGACAACGCATTGTTCATAATTGATGGCAACAGTTTGAGAATAAAGAACACACCCGCCGCAGGTAGTTTAAGTTATAACATCAGAATCCAAGCAAGCGATGGAACAAATGATCATTCCAAGGCATTTGTCATCACCGTTAGCGATGCTCCATTATCAACAGACGACTTCGTAACTACTTGGAGAGTAACGGCAGGTCAGATCATCACCATTCCAACAGCAGGTAGTGGCTATGATTACACCGTAAATTGGGGTGATGGTGGCACAGATACAATGGACTATACCGGCGATGCCATGCATACTTACGCCGATGCAGGTAATTATGAAGTCCGTATCAGCGGCGACTTCCCACGCATTCACTTTAATGCGGATTCTGGTAATCCTAATTCCAACAGCATCATCGCCATCAACCAATGGGGAAGTCAGCAATGGACATCAATGGAACTGGCTTTTGCTGGAGCAACCAACCTAGAAGGAGCAGCAACCGACCGACCTGATTTGTCTCGGGTAACAGATATGTGGAGTATGTTTAGGCATGCTGAAAGCTTTAATCAAGACATTGGCAATTGGGATGTCAGCAATGTGACCAATATGGGCACGCTGTTTGAATATACTGACGACTTTAACCAAGATATTGGTGATTGGGATGTCAGCAATGTGACCAATATGGCGTATATGTTTAAACGTGCCACTGCCTTTAACCAAGACATAAGCCGTTGGGATGTCCGCGGTGTAACGAATATGACTGATATGTTTAGTGGTGCAGATGTTTTTCGTCAAAACCAAAACCTGGGGTTTTGGTATATTAGCACCCGGAATTTAGGCGTGGATCCAACACTGAGTGCCGGAGCCGAAGTAACACGGTTCACGGCTCAGAATGCCGTTCTAAGCGGTCACAACCCTGTTTATAGTCTTTCTGGTGATGATGCCGGTTTGTTTGCCCTAAATTCAGCTTTAGTTCTGACCATAAACAATGCACCGTCTGCTGATAAAACTTCATATCGCATTACCATATCGGTTGCCTCCGGTGCTCTATATAACTTACTTGGAGGTAACAATCATCATCGAGATTTTATCCTTCCCTCCCATAATCCACCGCGGATTACCTCCCCCAATGGTGGTGTTACTCCATATTCAATAACGCTCCCCGAAAACACACAGGCGGTCACCACCATCATGGCGACGGATACGGAAGGGGCTAGTGATTTTAGCTATAGGATTTCAGATCACGATGCGGCTGTCTTTGAGATAAATAACGCAGGAGAATTACGCTTCAAAGCCGCCTATATTCCAGATTATGAAAACCCAAGGGACTCGCAAGGTAATATCGATCAAAGTGAAGACCAAGAATATCGGGTTAATGTATTCGTATTCGACGGAATATCGGAGGACATGCAGCAAATTAGAGTAACCATCACGCCAGTCGACGAGCCGACTACGAATATTGTACTTTCTTCAACAAAAGTGGCGCGTGATGCACCAGCTAACAGGCGGGTTGGGTTATTGTCTAGCAATGGTGTAGATGCGGGTGAAATATACACATATACATTGGTTGCCGGAGATGGTGATGCCGACAACGCATTGTTCACGATTGATGGCACCAGTTTAAGAATAAAGAACACGCCTGCCGCAGGTAGTCTAAGTTATAACATCAGAATCAAAGTGAGTGATGGTACACTTGATTATTCTAAAACATTCACCATTACCGTTGGCGGTGATAACCCATTCTCAATAGACACAACCAACTTCGTTACCACTTGGCGCGTAACAGCCGGTCAGGAAATTACCATTCCAACACACTCTAGCGGAACGTATAGTTACACCGTTGATTGGGAGGATGGCGAAACAGATACAGAGACCTATAACGGCAATGCCATGCATACTTACACCCACCCAGGCGATTATGAAGTCCGTATCAGTGGCGACTTCCCGCGTATTGATTTTAATGCGGGGAATGGCAATGATAATTCCAACAGTATCATCGCCATTAACCAATGGGGAAACCAGCAATGGTCTTCAATGAGACTTGCTTTTGAAGGAGCAACCAACCTAGAAGGACAAGCAACCGACCGACCTGATTTGTCTCGGGTAATAGATATGTGGGGTATGTTTAGATATGCTGAAAGCTTTAATCAAGACATTGGTAATTGGGATGTCAGCAATGTTGAAAATATGGGCACGCTGTTTGAATATACTGACGAATTTAACCAAGATATTGGTGATTGGGATGTCAGCAATGTGACCAATATGACGTGGATGTTTGCTAGTGCCACTGCCTTTAACCAAGACATTAGCCGTTGGGATGTCCGCGGTGTAACGGATATGAATAATATGCTTCATAACAACACACCTGCTTTTAGTCAAAACCTAGGTGCTTGGTATATCACCACTGAGGATGCAACCGTGGACCCAACACTGGGTGCCGGAGCCGAAATAACTCGGTTTACGGCTCAAAATAGTGTTTTAAGTGGTCACAACCCGACCTATACGCTCGTCGGCGGAGCGGATGTCGGTCTGTTTACCCTAACTTCAGCAGGTGTTCTGACCATAAACGACGTACCACCCGCTGGAAAAACTTCATATCACATTACCATAGCGGCTACTGGCTCATTTGGAACAAACAATCAGCAAGAGTTGACCCTTGTCGCCAATCATAAACCCAAGATTACCTCTAACAATGGTGTTTCTCCGTATGAACTAACAATATACGAAAACACACAGCAAGTAACCACCATCACCGCGACGGATGGGGATACAAGTGATACTTTGACCTATACGCTTTCAGATGACGATGCCATACTGTTTGAGATAACTGGAACAGGAAACACAAGAACATTAAGCTTCAAAGCCGGCTATATTCCAGATTATGACAACCCAAGAAACGCTATGGGAGAATTTGACCCGAATGCAGACCAAGAATATAGCGTTCTGGTAACCGTATCGGACGGAATATCGCCAGTCAGTACACAGCAAATTAGAGTAACCATCGTTGAATTATTAGTACCAAGTATCAGTATCAGCACCAATACGCTAATTGCCACAGTGGGTATCGCTATCACACCGATAACCATCGCCAAAAACGGTCGCGTGGTTGACAGCTATAGCATCGTTCCGCCCATTGAGAATGACTTGTTATTTGACACCGCCACTGGCACTATATCAGGTACACCAACGGCGATTGCAACTTTAACCACCTACACTATCACAGCCACTAATCGTAGTGGTACGGATAGTGGAACCATCACCATCACCGTCAATGGGGTACCACTAACCACCCCGAGTATCAGCACCACAAGCAAAACGGTCGGACCGGCAGAGGCGGCATCATTTCTTGTTAGTGGCACCGCTGATGCGGGTTCTATTGTGAATCTATACAGAGGGGATCTGGAGACGGATATTCTTGATAGCACAACCGCAACAACGAATGGCTCTTGGACAATCACCGTCACGCTGATAGCGGGACCCAACATATTCTCGGCAATCGCAACCGATGCCACTGAAAACAGACCACCAAGCCTCCCATCCCTTGCCACTGTCATCACACTGGACAACACAGATCCGATCAAACCAGCCATTAGCACTGCAACACAAGCCACTAACACGGTATCCGTTACGCTTGAAGGCGTTGCTGAGATGGGTTCCATCGTACAACTATTGCGTAGCGGTATTGAAATTGCTGGTGCAACTACAACCGCAACGAATGGCTCTTGGACAATTACCGTCACGCTAGAAGCGGGTGCCAACACAATTACGGCAACCGCAACCGATGCCGTTGGAAACGGACCATCAAACCCATCTGATCCGGTTATCATCACACTGAACAACAGGGCTCCAGTCAAAGAAGGTACCATTGATTCCATCACCTTAACGTTAAGTGTTGATGAAAGTAAGACGATTACGGTTCGCAATAACTTCAATGACATTGATGGTGATGACCTGTTCTACAGTGCCACGTCCGATAACCCGAACATTGCCACCGCTACCGCTACGGGTGGTTCTGTTACCGTTACCTCGGTCACATCAGGGACAGCCATCATCACCGTGATTGCCCGCGATGGTGGCGGTCTAACGGCTACGCAGACCTTCACGGTCACCGTCAATGATGTCGCCCCGATTATCAGTATCAGCACCAATACGCTGGTTGCCACAGCGGGTACTACTATCACGCCTATAACCATTGATGAGACAGCAGGCGGTATGGTTTCCAGCTACGGCATCGAACCAGAGATTGGTAATGGACTATCATTTGGCACAGACACTGGCACCATCTCGGGTACGCCATTGGCGGAGGCAGGTTCAACTACCTACGTCATCACTGCAACCAATGGTGCTGGTTCGGCTACAGCGACGGTAGCCATCACCGTCAATGCGGCACCACAAGTCCCCCCGAGCATCAGCATCAGCACCAATACGCTGGTTGCCACGGTGGGTACTGCTATTGCGGATATAACCATCGCCTCATCAGGCGGTGTGGTTGAGAGCTACAGTATCGATTCAACACTCCCCGATGGACTGACACTGGACACCGCCACTGGCACTATCTCAGGTACACCAACGGCGATTGCAACTTTAACCACCTACACCATCACTGCGACCAATACTCATGGTTCGGCTGCCGCCATGATCACCATCACCGTCAATGGGGTACCACTAACCACCCCGATTATCAGCACCACACCACAAACGGTCACCACAGAATCATTCACGCTGACTGGAAACGCTGATGCGGGTTCCACTGTTGAGGTACGCAAAGATGGAAGTTCTCTTGGCACTGTCACCGCAACGAATGGCACTTGGACAATCACCGTCACGCTAGAGGAGGGAGCGAATACATTCACTGCAATCGCAACCGATGCCGCTGGAAACAGACCACCAAGCCTCCCATCCCTTAGCACTATCATCACACTGGACAGTACCAAACCGGGCAAACCAGCCATTAGCACTGTAACACAAGCCACTAACACAGTATCAGTTACGCTTGAAGGCTCTGCTGAGTCGGATTCCATCGTACAACTATTGCGTAGCGGTATTGAAATTGCTGGTGCAACTACAACCGCAACGAATGGCTCTTGGACAATCAGCGTCACGCTAGAAGCGGGTGCCAACACAATTACGGCAACGGCAACCGATGTCGTTGGAAACGGACCATCAAACCCATCTGATCCGGTTATCATCACACTGGACAGTGTTGCACCGAGCGTAACCATCTCATCTACTTCTGGAGATGATGGTGGCACAGCAAACACCCGCACTCTGAGCTACACAGCCATCTTTAGTGAGGCAGTTAGTGGCTTTGATGAAGGCGATATTACGGTAACAGGCACGGCGATCTCGGGTAGTGCTACTGCTACTGTTATATCCGGCTTTTCCGCAACTGATAGCAGAACATACACCTTTAATGTAGAAGCCACCTCTGACGGAAACGTCATCGTGTCTATTGATGCGGATGTTGCTCAGGATATTGCTGGCAATGGCAACACCGCTTCTGGGAACCACTCATTGACGATTGACAGCACTGCACCGAGTGTAATCATTACCAGCACACCACAAACGGTTAACGCAGGCTCATTCACGCTGACTGGAACCGCTGATGCGGGTTCCACTGTTGATGTACTCAAAGATGGAAGTTCTCTTGGCACTGTCACCGCAACGAATGGCACTTGGACAATCACCGTCACGCTAGAGGAGGGAGCGAATACATTCACCGCAACCGCAACCGATAGCACTGGCAACACATCAGACGCAACCGATGCCGTTATCATCACGCTGGACACTGACCGACCCGGAGTAACCATCACATCTACTTCTGGAAGTAATGGCGCCACAATAAACACCCGCACTCTGAGCTACACAGCCATCTTTAGTGAGGCAGTTAATGGCTTTGATGAAGGCGATATTACGGTAACAGGCACGGCGATCTCGGGTAGTGCTACTGCTACTGTTATATCCGGCTTTTCCGCAACTGATAGCAGAACATACACCTTTAATGTAGAAGCCACCTCTGACGGAAACGTCATCGTGTCTATTGATGCGGATGTTGCTCAGGATATTGCTGGCAATGGCAACACCGCTTCTGGGAACCACTCATTGACGATTGACAGCACTGCACCGAGTGTAATCATTACCAGCACACCACAAACGGTTAACGCAGGCTCATTCACGCTGACTGGAAACGCTGAGGCGGGTTCCACTGTTGAGGTATCACAAAACGGAAATTCTATTGGCACCGAAACCGCAACGGGTGGTACTTGGACGTTACTGGTAACGCTGACTGATGGAGCCAACACATTCACGGCAACGGCAACCGATAGCAATGGCAACACATCAGACGCAACCGATGCCGTTATCATCACGCTGGACACTGTCCGACCCGGAGTAACCATCACATCTACTTCTGGAAGTAATGGCGCCACAATAAACACCCGCACTCTGAGCTACACAGCCATCTTTAGTGAGGCAGTTAGTGGCTTTAATGAAGGCGATATTACGGTAACAGGCACGGCGATCTCGGGTAGTGCTACTGCTACTGTTATATCCGGCTTTTCCGCAACTGATAGCAGAACATACACCTTTAATGTAGAAGCCACCTCTGACGGAAACGTCATCGTGTCTATTGATGCGGATGTTGCTCAGGATATTGCTGGCAATGGCAACACCGCTTCCAGCAACTACGCATTGACGATTGACAGCATGGCACCGGGTGTACTCATTACCACCAGCACACCACAAACGGTCAACGCAGCCTCATTCACGCTGACTGGAACCGCTGAGGCGGGTTCCCTTGTTAAGGTACGCCAAAACGGAATTCCTATTGGCACCGAAACCGCAACGGGTGGTACTTGGACGTTACTGGTAACGCTGACTGATGGAGCCAACACATTCACGGCAACGGCAACCGATAACAATGGCAACACATCAAAGGCAACCGAAGCCGTTATCATCACGCTGGACACTGGCCGACCTGGAGTAACCATCACATCTACTTCTGGAGGTGATGGCGCCACAATAAACACCCGCACTCTGAGCTACACAGCCATCTTTGATGAGGCAGTTAATGGCTTTAATGAAGGCGATATTACGGTAACAGGCACGGCGATCTCGGGTAGTGCTACTGCTACTGTTATATCCGGCTTTTCCGCAACTGATAGCAGAACATACACCTTTAATGTAGAAGCCACCACTGACGGAAACGTCACCGTATCCATTGCCGCAGGGGTTGCACAAGATAGTGCTGGCAATGGCAACACCGCTTCTAACAACCACTCATTGACGATTGACAGCACTGCACCTACAGTAAGCATCACTACCAACACACCACAAACGGTCAACACAGAATCATTCACGCTGACTGGAACCGCTGATGAGGCGGGTTCCACTGTTGAGGTATTCCAAAACGGAGGTTCTATTGGCACCACAACCGCAACGGGTGGTACTTGGACGTTACTGGTAACGCTGACTGATGGAGCCAACACATTCACGGCAACGGCAACCGATAACAATGGCAACACATCAGAGGCAACCGATGCCGTTATCATCACGCTGGACACTGTCCGACCCGGAGTAACCATCTCATCTGCTTCTGGAAGTAATGGCGCCACAATAAACACCCGCACTCTGAGCTACACAGCCATCTTTGATGAGGCAGTTAATGGCTTTGATACAAACGATATTACGGTAACAGGCACGGCAAACTTGGGTAGTCCTGCTGTAACCATCTTTTCTGTAATTGATAGCAGAACATACACCTTTAATGTAGTAGCGACCACTGACGGAAACGTCAGAGTGTCTATTGATGCGGATGTTGCTCAGGATATTGCTGGCAATGGCAACACCGCTTCTAACGGGTTCACATTGACGATTGACCGCACCGCACCGAGTGTATCCATTACCAACACACCACAATCGGTCAACACAGAATCATTCACGCTGACTGGAACCGCTGATGCGGATTCCACTGTTGAGGTATTCCAAAACGGAGGTACTATTGGCACCACAACCGCAACAACGACTCGTGATTGGACGTTACTGGTAAGGCTGACTGATGGAGCCAACACATTCACGGCAACCGCAACCGATAGCACTGGCAACACATCAGAGGCAACCGAAGCCGTTATCATCACGCTGGACACTGGCCGACCCGGAGTAACCATCACATCTGCTTCTGGAGGTAATGGTGCCACAACAAACACCCGCACTCTGAGCTACACAGCCATCTTTACTGAGGCAGTTAATGGCTTTGATGAAGGCGATATTACGGTAACAGGCACGGCAATCTTGGGTAGTCCTTCTGTAACCAGCTTTTCTGTAATTGATAGCAGAACATACACCTTTAATGTAGAAGCCACCTCTGACGGAAACGTCATCGTGTCTATTGGTGCGGATCTTGCTCAGGATCTTGCTGGCAATGGCAACACCGCTTCTAGTAACCACTCATTGACGATTGACAGGACTGCACCTACAGTAATCATCACTACCCGCACACCACAATCGGTCAACACAGGCTCATTCACGCTGACTGGAACCGCTGAGGCGGGTTCCACTGTTGATGTACTCAAAGATGGAAGCACTATTGGCACCACAACCGCAACAAATGGTACTTGGACGTTACTTGTAACGCTGACTGATGGAGTCAACACATTCACGGCAAGCTCAACCAATGGCGCTGGCAACACAGGAACATCTGGTGAGGTTATCATCACGTTGGACACTGACGGACCCGGAGTAGCCATCACATCTGCTTCTGGAGGTAATGGTGCCATAACAAGCGACCGGGCTCTGAGCTACACAGCCATCTTTGATGAGGCAGTTAATGGCTTTGATGAAGGCGATATTACGGTAACAGGCACGGCAAGCTTGGATAGTCCTTCTGTAACCATCTTTTCCGCAAGTGCTGATAGCAGAACATACACCTTTAATGTAGAAGCCTCCTCTGACGGAAACGTCATCGTGTCTATTGATGCGGATGTTGCTCAGGATATTGCTGGCAATGGCAACACCGCTTCTAACGGGTTCACATTGACGATTGACCGCACCGCACCGAGTGTATCCATTACCAACACACCACAATCGGTCAACGCAGGCTCATTCACGCTGACTGGAACCGCTGAGGCGGGTTCCCTTGTTAAGGTACGCCAAAACGGAATTCCTATTGGCACCGAAACCGCAACGGGTGGTACTTGGACGTTACTGGTAACGCTGACTGATGGAGCCAACACATTCACGGCAACGGCAACCGATAACAATGGCAACACATCAGACGCAACCGATGCCGTTATCATCACGCTGGACACTGGCCGACCTGGAGTAACCATCACATCTACTTCTGGAGGTGATGGTGGCACAGCAAACACCCGCACTCTGAGCTACACAGCCATCTTTGATGAGGCAGTTAATGGCTTTGATGAAGGCGATATTACGGTAACAGGCACGGCGATCTCGGGTAGTGCTACTGCTACTGTTATATCCGGCTTTTCCGCAACTGATAGCAGAACATACACCTTTAATGTAGAAGCCACCACTGACGGAAACGTCACCGTATCCATTGCCGCAGGGGTTGCACAAGATAGTGCTGGCAATGGCAACACCGCTTCTAACAACCACTCATTGACGATTGACAGCACTGCACCTACAGTAAGCATCACTACCAACACACCACAAACGGTCAACACAGAATCATTCACGCTGACTGGAACCGCTGATGAGGCGGGTTCCACTGTTGAGGTATTCCAAAACGGAGGTTCTATTGGCACCACAACCGCAACGGGTGGTACTTGGACGTTACTGGTAACGCTGACTGATGGAGCCAACACATTCACGGCAACGGCAACCGATAACAATGGCAACACATCAGAGGCAACCGATGCCGTTATCATCACGCTGGACACTGTCCGACCCGGAGTAACCATCTCATCTGCTTCTGGAAGTAATGGCGCCACAATAAACACCCGCACTCTGAGCTACACAGCCATCTTTGATGAGGCAGTTAATGGCTTTGATACAAACGATATTACGGTAACAGGCACGGCAAACTTGGGTAGTCCTGCTGTAACCATCTTTTCTGTAATTGATAGCAGAACATACACCTTTAATGTAGTAGCGACCACTGACGGAAACGTCAGAGTGTCTATTGATGCGGATGTTGCTCAGGATATTGCTGGCAATGGCAACACCGCTTCTAACGGGTTCACATTGACGATTGACCGCACCGCACCGAGTGTATCCATTACCAACACACCACAATCGGTCAACACAGAATCATTCACGCTGACTGGAACCGCTGATGCGGATTCCACTGTTGAGGTATTCCAAAACGGAGGTACTATTGGCACCACAACCGCAACAACGACTCGTGATTGGACGTTACTGGTAAGGCTGACTGATGGAGCCAACACATTCACGGCAACCGCAACCGATAGCACTGGCAACACATCAGAGGCAACCGAAGCCGTTATCATCACGCTGGACACTGGCCGACCCGGAGTAACCATCACATCTACTTCTGGAAGTAATGGCGCCACAATAAGCGACCGAGCTCTGAGCTACACAGCCATCTTTACTGAGGCAGTTAGTGGCTTTAATGAAGGCGATATTACGGTAACAGGCACGGCGATCTCGGGTAGTGCTACTGCTACTGTTATATCCGGCTTTTCCGCAAGTGCTGATAACAGCACATTCACCTTTAATGTAGTAACCACCGTTGACGGAAGCGTCACCGTATCCATTGGTGCGGATGTTGCTCATGATATTGCTGGCAATGGCAACACCGCTTCCAGCAACTACGCATTGACGATTGACAGGACTGCACCTACAGTAATCATCACTACCCGCACACCACAATCGGTCAACACAGGCTCATTCACGCTGACTGGAACCGCTGATGCGGGTTCCACTGTTGAGGTATTCCAAAACGGAGGTACTATTGGCACCACAACCGCAACGAATGGCACTTGGACGTTACTTGTAACGCTGGATGAAGGAGCTAACACATTCACGGCAAGCTCAACCGATACCATCGGCAACAAAGGAACATCTGGAGCCGTTATCATCACGCTGGACACTGACCGACCCGGAGTAACCATCACATCTACTTCTGGAAGTAATGGCGCCACAATAAGCGACCGAGCTCTGAGCTACACAGCCATCTTTACTGAGGCAGTTAATGGCTTTGATGAAGGCGATATTACGGTAACAGGCACGGCGATCTCGGGTAGTGCTACTGCTACTGTTATATCCGGCTTTTCCGCAACTGATAGCAGAACATACACCTTTAATGTAGAAGCCACCTCTGACGGAAACGTCATCGTGTCTATTGATGCGGATGTTGCTCAGGATATTGCTGGCAATGGCAACACCGCTTCTAGTAACCACTCATTGACGATTGACAGGACTGCACCTACAGTAATCATCACTACCCGCACACCACAATCGGTCAACACAGGCTCATTCACGCTGACTGGAACCGCTGATGCGGGTTCCACTGTTGAGGTATTCCAAAACGGAGGTACTATTGGCACCACAACCGCAACGAATGGCACTTGGACGTTACTTGTAACGCTGGATGAAGGAGCTAACACATTCACGGCAAGCTCAACCGATACCATCGGCAACAAAGGAACATCTGGAGCCGTTATCATCACGCTGGACACTGACCGACCCGGAGTAACCATCACATCTACTTCTGGAAGTAATGGCGCCACAATAAGCGACCGAGCTATGAGCTACACAGCCACCTTTGAAGAGGCGGTTAGTGGCTTTGATACAAACGATATTACGGTAACAGGCACGGCAAGCTTGGATAGTCCTTCTGTAACCATCTTTTCCGCAAGTGCTGATAGCAGAACATACACCTTTAATGTAGAAGCCTCCTCTGACGGAAACGTCATCGTGTCTATTGGTGCGGATGTTGCTCAGGATATTGCTGGCAATGGCAACACCGCTTCTAACGGGTTCACATTGACGATTGACGGCACCGCACCGAGTGTATCCATTACCAGCACACCACAAACGGTTAACGCAGGCTCATTCACGCTGACTGGAACCGCTGATGCGGGTTCCACTGTTGATGTACTCAAAGATGGAAGCACTATTGGCACCACAACCGCAACGAATGGCACTTGGACGTTACTTGTAACGCTGGATGAAGGAGCTAACACATTCACGGCAAGCTCAACCGATACCATCGGCAACAAAGGAACATCTGGAGCCGTTATCATCACGCTGGACACTGACCGACCCGGAGTAACCATCACATCTACTTCTGGAAGTAATGGCGCCACAATAAGCGACCGAGCTATGAGCTACACAGCCACCTTTGAAGAGGCGGTTAGTGGCTTTGATACAAACGATATTACGGTAACAGGCACGGCAAGCTTGGATAGTCCTTCTGTAACCATCTTTTCCGCAAGTGCTGATAGCAGAACATACACCTTTAATGTAGAAGCCTCCTCTGACGGAAACGTCATCGTGTCTATTGGTGCGGATGTTGCTCAGGATATTGCTGGCAATGGCAACACCGCTTCTAACGGGTTCACATTGACGATTGACGGCACCGCACCGAGTGTATCCATTACCAGCACACCACAAACGGTTAACGCAGGCTCATTCACGCTGACTGGAACCGCTGATGCGGGTTCCACTGTTGATGTACTCAAAGATGGAAGCACTATTGGCACCACAACCGCAACGAATGGCACTTGGACGTTACTTGTAACGCTGGATGAAGGAGCTAACACATTCACGGCAAGCTCAACCGATACCATCGGCAACAAAGGAACATCTGGAGCCGTTATCATCACGCTGGACACTGACCGACCCGGAGTAACCATCACATCTACTTCTGGAAGTAATGGCGCCACAATAAGCGACCGAGCTATGAGCTACACAGCCACCTTTGAAGAGGCGGTTAGTGGCTTTGATACAAACGATATTACGGTAACAGGCACGGCAAACTTGGGTAGTCCTTCTGTAACCATCTTTTCTGTAATTGATAGCAGAACATACACCTTTAATGTAGTAGCGACCTCTGACGGAAACGTCAGAGTGTCTATTGATGCGGATGTTGCTCAGGATATTGCTGGCAATGGCAACACCGCTTCTAACGGGCTCACATTGACGATTAACAGGACTGCACCTACAGTAAGCATCACTACCAGCACACCACAAACGGTCAACACAGAATCATTCACGCTGACTGGAACCGCTGATGCGGGTTCTATTGTTGAGGTACTCAAAGATGGAAGCACTATTGGCACCACAACCGCAACGAATGGCACTTGGACGTTACTTGTAACGCTGGATGAAGGAGCTAACACATTCACGGCAAGCTCAACCGATACCATCGGCAACAAAGGAACATCTGGAGCCGTTATCATCACGCTGGACACTGACCGACCCGGAGTAACCATCACATCTACTTCTGGAAGTAATGGTGACACAATAAGCGACCGAGCTATGAGCTACACAGCCACCTTTGAAGAGGCGGTTAGTGGCTTTGATACAAACGATATTACGGTAACAGGCACGGCAAACTTGGGTAGTCCTTCTGTAACCATCTTTTCTGTAATTGATAGCAGAACATACACCTTTAATGTAGTAGCGACCTCTGACGGAAACGTCAGAGTGTCTATTGATGCGGATGTTGCTCAGGATATTGCTGGCAATGGCAACACCGCTTCTAACGGGCTCACATTGACGATTAACAGGATTGCACCTACAGTAAGCATCACTACCAGCACACCACAAACGGTCAACACAGAATCATTCACGCTGACTGGAACCGCTGATGCGGGTTCCCTTGTTACGGTACGCCAAAACGGAATTCCTATTGGCACCACAACCGCAACGAATGGCACTTGGACGTTACTTGTAACGCTGGATGAAGGAGCTAACACATTCACGGCAAGCTCAACCGATACCATCGGCAACAAAGGAACATCTGGAGCCGTTATCATCACGCTGGACACTGACCGACCCGGAGTAACCATCACATCTACTTCTGGAAGTAATGGTGACACAATAAGCGACCGAGCTATGAGCTACACAGCCACCTTTGAAGAGGCGGTTAGTGGCTTTGATACAAACGATATTACGGTAACAGGCACGGCAAACTTGGGTAGTCCTTCTGTAACCATCTTTTCTGTAATTGATAGCAGAACATACACCTTTAATGTAGTAGCGACCTCTGACGGAAACGTCAGAGTGTCTATTGATGCGGATGTTGCTCAGGATATTGCTGGCAATGGCAACACCGCTTCTAACGGGCTCACATTGACGATTAACAGGACTGCACCTACAGTAAGCATCACTACCAGCACACCACAAACGGTCAACACAGAATCATTCACGCTGACTGGAACCGCTGATGCGGGTTCCCTTGTTACGGTACGCCAAAACGGAATTCCTATTGGCACCGAAACCGCAACGAATGGCACTTGGACGTTACTTGTAACGCTGGATGAAGGAGCTAACACATTCACGGCAAGCTCAACCGATACCATCGGCAACAAAGGAACATCTGGAGCCGTTATCATCACGCTGGACACTGACCGACCCGGAGTAACCATCACATCTACTTCTGGAAGTAATGGCGCCACAATAAGCGACCGAGCTATGAGCTACACAGCCACCTTTGAAGAGGCGGTTAGTGGCTTTGATACAAACGATATTACGGTAACAGGCACGGCAAACTTGGGTAGTCCTTCTGTAACCATCTTTTCTGTAATTGATAGCAGAACATACACCTTTAATGTAGTAGCGACCTCTGACGGAAACGTCAGAGTGTCTATTGATGCGGATGTTGCTCAGGATATTGCTGGCAATGGCAACACCGCTTCTAACGGGCTCACATTGACGATTAACAGGACTGCACCTACAGTAAGCATCACTACCAGCACACCACAAACGGTCAACACAGAATCATTCACGCTGACTGGAACCGCTGATGCGGGTTCTATTGTTGAGGTACTCAAAGATGGAAGCACTATTGGCACCACAACCGCAACGAATGGCACTTGGACGTTACTTGTAACGCTGGATGAAGGAGCTAACACATTCACGGCAAGCTCAACCGATGTCGCTGGTAACACATCCCCCTTATCCGATGCCGTTATCATCACGATGCTCATCGGTCAATATCAAAAACAGATCACAACGAATGATAATCAAACGAGAACTGTGACAGTGGAGTTTGGTGTACCGCAAGCCGTTACGGTGACTATTAGAGCATTCACGACTACTACGAGTGCGAGTGCGGATGATGTTATAACTAAAGCCTCCAATACCCTGAATATTGAAACGGCAAAGGACGATTTTGAGTTTATTTCGCACTTGCTATCTGTCGTCAAAGTCGATCTGCTGGAAAATGCGATTGTTGATATAGTGATTACAGATGCCTTTGGTTACCCTGTCTCCGATGCCTGTTCTGTCGATAGTCCATGTAAAGTAAGCCTGTCCTATACGGGTGGTGACCTAGTAGAATTAGGTGATATATCGGCAGAGGAACTTGTCGTATTCCACTACACGAACGACAAGTGGACAGAGCTTAAAAGCTTTGTTGACCCAGATTCGCCGAACACCATTGTTGGCGAAACCACCAGTTTCTCACCCTTTGTTCTAGGCAGGGTCGACCGATATAGCACACAGTTTCACCGACAAGTTATCGCTCGTTTCACACAGGCACTTGTTGCCAATGTTGCTCGTACGGTGGAAGGTCGGGTAGGCGCTGCTTTCTCGGATGCTCGGCAATTAGCCAGCTACCAATTAGATGGTCAGACGGTGCAATTGAATGGTAGCGATAATCTGCAAGATTCGATGATGAACAAACTGCCGCATTATGCGAAAGCATTGAAAGACGGCGGCATGGACTGGAAAGCCATGTTGTCTCGTTCATCTTTTGTATTGCCGCTGAATACGGCTGGCAACCCTGATTCAGAACAATCAGGAATGACCCTCTGGGGTCGTGGCGATTACACTAAACTCAGCGGTAAGAGTGATGGTCTTGATTGGAATGGCAGTTTAGTTGGCTTTCAGGTCGGTATTGATAGTCGCATACGCGATGATTTATTGGTCGGTGGTTTGGTGTCATTAGGTAATGGTAAGGCGGATTACACCGATAATAGAACCGATGGTGCCTATAAGCTCAAAAACATGACCGGTGTTCACCCTTATATGGCATGGACAAGTGGCGATATGTCATTATGGGGTAGTGTCGGTTATGGGCAGGGACGGGCTGAGGTGTCCACTGGGAATGTGACCAGCAAGGTCTCCATGCTCTCCTTATCAGGCGGTGCAAAGGGTAAATTATCACAGACTGGGCTGAGCCTGAAAGGCGACATCTCGCTGGCGCGTACTGATGTTGAGAACACAATCAAAGTTGACAATAAGCAAAGACTGCGTTTGGTTTTAGAATCGGAGCGACAACGGACGCTCGCATCAGGCGGCACGATTACACCTGTATTAGAAGCGGGCTTACGCTATGACAGCGGTGATGATGAGTCTGGATTGGGTGCGGTACTGGGTGCTGGAATACGCCATAATCTCGATGGCTGGGTCGTTAAAGGTAAGGTACATGCTGTAGTCGGTCAGAATAATTACCAAGAATGGGGTATTCACGGCACGATTGAGAAAGCCCCGAATGTCAATCAACAAGGCTTGTCGTTTAGTGTTAATCCGTCCTACGGTGCGACTGACATAAGAATGCAACAAGTGTATGGTCGGGATCAAACATCCGTGAGCAATAACGGCACAAGTAATGACTACGCTATGCACTTAAATGCACGAATGGATTATGGTTTGTCTGTCTCGGGTATCAGGGGCATGTTGATTCCATACAGCAAAGCCACCCTAGGCGGACAATCTAAGGACTATGAGTTAGGCATAAACTGGAAACGTCATTCAGCATTCAACATCAATTTATCGGTTGAACGCGAAACTAGAGACACTTCCAAGCACAGGATTCTGTTGGAAAGCAAAGTTCAGTTTTAATCGCCTATCGAGTGTGCTGTTATTCCTCGCTTCTGGGTAGTCACCGCTCGGGAGTGTGGCTTCATTCGCTCCGATTACCCCGTAGGCGAGGAACAATGGATAATTGAAAATGACGGTGGCGAATTCAACCCATAAGTGCAACACTCGGGTTTATATTATGATCTATTCCCATTGCGTGGGAAAAGACCTCCATAAGGGTTTTATATCCCAAACATTTTCTAGGTCGGTTATTCATTAAATCGGTCGCTTTGAACCGCTCTTTTTCGGTGACTTTATGCAAAGGCATTCTCTTTGGAAAAAACTGCCGGAGCAAAAAGTATGAGCAAGCCATTGTGCCAGATGATTATTTGGCATTCAAGCCACGCTCCCAAGAGTGGTACGGTTTAGCAAAATAAGTTTCACACTCGAGTTGTTTGGCAAGCTCACTATGCCAACAAAATTCCCTGCCGTTATCAAAGGTTAGTGTCATTACATGTTGTTTCATATGCTTTAACAACCTGAGTATAGCCGCGTTGGTTTCTTTTGCGGTTTTGTTCTTAGTCCGAAGTGCGAGATAAAGCCTACTTTTGCGTTCAGCAAGGGTGGCAAACACCCCTTGACGACCCTTACCGATAACACAATCAGCCTCCCCCCTCTATCACTACGCCTATACGCGAACGATTGTCCACTATACTGGGTCTATCAGCAATATCAACCCGATTGGGGATGCGTCCACGGTAATCGTTCTGTCCATAACGCTTGCGATATTTCTTACCCTTATGGACTTGTCGGTTAATTCAAAATCAGTTCAATTTTAAGAAAATAAAATCTTTAATAACAATGACTTAAGTATTTACAACAAGCTAAAAAACCCATTTTCCGACAAGCCCATTATGGCGCAAGTATCGATGCAACGACCCATCCGCTACTTTGTCTTTCAAAATGAGACGATAGATGGATTCGGTGCTAATACTGATGTTTTCCTCCATTTTTTCCGTTCAGTTAAAAGAGTACGAGTGTACCCATTTGACTGAACACGAAAGATACCACATTTACCTCATGAATAAGCAAAACTGTACACTGACAGGAATCGCTAAAACCATGGGCAGAAGTTAAGTCAACCATCAGCAGTGAAATTAAACGCAATACCGGGGGCAACGGCTATCGCTACAAACAAGCCCACCGCTTTGCCCAAACGCGGCATCAGCAAAAGCCCAAGCACATCAAACTCAATGACGAGTTAAATCTTCATATTCAACAAAAGATCGCGCTGTATTGGAGTCCTGAACAAATTAGCGGTCGTTTGAGAATGGAGGAAAACATCAGTATTAGCACCATCCATCTATCGTCTCATTTTGAAAGACAAAGTAGCGGATGGGTCGTTATATCGATACTTGCGCCATCAGGGTAAGAAATATCGCAAGCGTTATGGACAGAACGATTACCGCGGACGCATCCTCAATCGGGTTGATATTGCGGATAGACCCAGTATAGTGGGCAATCGTTCGCGTATAGGCGATTGGGAGGCTGATTGTGTTATCGGTAAGGGTCGTCAAGGGGTGTTTGCCACCCTTGCTGAACGCAAAAGTAGGCTTTATCTCGCACTTCGGACTAAGAACAAAACCGCAAAAGAAACCAACGCGGCTATACTCAGGTTGTTAAAGCATATGAAACAACATGTAATGACACTAACCTTTGATAACGGCAGGGAATTTTGTTGGCATAGTGAGCTTGCCAAACAACTCGAGTGTGAAACTTATTTTGCTAAACCGTATCACTCTTGGGAGCGTGGCTTGAATGCCAAATAATCATCTGGCACAATGGCTTGCTCATATTTTTTACTCAGGCAATTTTTTCCAAAGAAAATGCCTTTGCATAAAGTCACCGAAAAAGAGCGGTTCAAAGCGACCGATTTAATGAACAACCGATCTAGAAAATGTTTGGAGTATAAAACCCCTTGGGAGGTCTTTTCCCACGCAATGGTTAAGATCATAATATAAACCTGAGTGTTGCACTTATGGGTTGCAATTCGCCGGTTTTTAAGGGCTGACTACTTAGTCAGCCCTTAAAAACATCTAAAGAGTTTGATTTATATCAATAAAACAAACAAAACCATTAACCAAATCAACCGCTTTATGTTAGAATAACCGTTGTTTTTTGGTCGTTTTAGTTAAAAAATTATGCTGACTCCATCTACCCCAAACACAGGGCAACAAAATCTGTTTCACACCGAATTGTTCTCTCAATTAGACCCACGAGACCCTTTAATCCAATTAGCCAACGTCATCGACTGGAAGGTCTTCGAGGATGCATTTAGCAAACACTATTGCCACGATAACGGCAGACCCTCAAAACCAATACGCTTAATGGTCGGGTTGCTGATGCTCAAACAACTGGAAAACCTGTCCGATGAGAATGTGGTCTTACAGTTCAAGCGTAATCCGTATTATCAATACTTCTGCGGTTATCCAACCTACACCCCAAACGTGCCTTGCAATGCAACCGAACTGGTGCATTGCAAGAAACAGAATCGGTGTCGCCGGTTTTGAACTCATTTTTAAGATGAGTGTGATGTTGCACGGCAAAAAAGCCAATGAAAACACTGTTTTGATTGACACCACCGTACAGGAAAAAAACATCACCTATCCGACTGATTCTAAACTAGCCATCAAAATTATCAACCGTCTCAACAAATTGGCGAAAAAACAGGGCATCAAACAACGCAGAACCTTTGTAAAAGAAGTTAAAAACTGCCGCTTACGCATTCGCCACTTCCGCCATGTTAAAAAGTGCGCATCCGCTAAAAAGGCATTGAAACGATTGCGAACCATTGCTCATATTTTAATCCGAGAACTACAAAGAAAACTACCCCAACACGGACTGCTTGAAACCTATCAACCAGACTTCTTGTTTTATCAGCGGCCTTTTATAAGCAGGCGTGGGGCACAACAACCCAAAGACAAAAATAAAATTTATTCCCTGCACGACCCCCATGCTTATGTGATTTCTAAAGGCAAAGACCACAAACGCTATGAATACGGCAACAAAGTATCCATCGTCTCGGGCAAAGACAGTAACATCATTGTCGGCGTTGTCAGCCATAAGAAAAACCAGCATGATGCAAAAACCCTACCCGATACGATAAAACAAGCCAATAGCAACAGAACAAAACCCATCAAACAGGCGGTCTGCGACAGAGGCTATTGTGTGCGGTCTAATTTGTACTCGACTCTTGTAAGGCATCCAAGTGCAGTTGATTGAATTGGTACGATTGGTTTTTCTCATTGGGCACGTCACCTTTTTCGTGCTGTTGGTTATCACCAATCCGATACAGGCTGACGATACAGACGACTTCGTTACCACTTGGCGGGTAACGGACAGTAGGAAGATTGTTGTCATTCCAACAGGAGGTATGGGCTACGATTACCGTGTTAATTGGGGCGATGAAGAGACCAGTACTAGCCAGACCGGCGACGCCACGCATGAGTATGACGCTGCAGGGACTTATACCGTTCGCATCAGCGGCAACTTCCCGCGTATTTATTTTGGTGCTGGTTCTGGCAATGATAATTCCAACAGCATTATCGCCATCAACCAATGGGGGAGTCAGCAATGGACTTCAATGCGAAATGCTTTTGCCGGAGCGACCAACCTAGAAGGACAAGCAACCGATCGACCTAATTTGTCTCGGGTAACAGATATGTGGGGTATGTTTAGTAATGCTAGAAACTTTAACCAAGATATTGGTGATTGGGATGTCAGCAATGTGACCAATATGGAGAATATGTTTAATGGGGCAGCTGACTTTGACCAAGACATCAGTGGCTGGGATGTTCGTAATGTGACCAATATGTTCATAATGTTTGTGGGTGCCACTGCCTTTAACCAAAACCAAAATCTAGGTGCTTGGTATATTGTCGATGCGGCATTACCCGCAGATGAGGCATTACCAGAAAGTCTCACATTTCAGGTGGGCAGTGTGGGTGTAGCAGGTGATGAGATAGCAACCATTGCCGCTCAAAACACGGTTCTTAACGGTCAATCTCCTGCTTATACGCTGAGCGGAGATGATGCTCGTTTCTTTAGTCTAAATAACGGGGTTCTGACCGTGAGAGAAGCACTGCCTGCTGGAAGAACTTCATATAGCATTCGAATATCAGCGGCGGCTACTGGTTTATTCGGAACAAACAATCACCGAGATTTGACCCTTGTCGTTAATCCGTCCCCCGTGATTACCTCCCCCAATGGTGGTGCTTCTCCATATGAAATAACGCTGGCAGAAAACATACAGACAGTAACCACCATCGCCGCGATGGATACGGATACTTTGACCTATACGATTTCAAATGACGATGCCGAACTGTTTGAGATAAATAACGCAGGAGAATTAAGCTTCAAAGCCGAGCATATTCCAGATTATGAGAACCCAAGGGACGCGCAAGGTAATATTGACCAAAACGCAGACCAAGAATATAGCGTTCTAGTCTCCGTATCGGACGGAATATCGACCGACACGCAAACCATTATCGTAACAATCGCACCAGTCAACGAAGCGACTACGGATATTGCACTTTCTGCGGTAGCAGTGGCGCGTGATGCAACGGCTAACAGGCGGGTTGGGTTATTGTCTAATAATGGTGTAGATGAAGGTGAAACATTCGTATATACATATACATTGATTGACGGAGATGGTGATACCGACAACTCAGCGTTCACAATTGATGGCACCAGTTTAAGAATACAGAACACGCCTGCCGCAGATAGATTAAGCTACAACATCAGAATCCAAGTCAGTGATGGAGTACATGATTTTTCCAAAAGATTCACCATTACCGTTAGCGATAGCCCACTATCAACAGACGACTTCGTTACCACTTGGCGCGTAACAGCAGGTCAGACGATCACCATTCCAACAAGTGGTAGTGACTATAATTACACCGTTGATTGGGGCGATAGTGAAGCAGAAGACAACAACGTATATGACGGCAACGCCACGCATACTTACGCTGAGGCAGGTGATTATAAAGTCCGTATCAGCGGCGACTTCCCGAGTATTTATTTTAATGCTTATCCTGGCAATGCTAATTCCAACAGCATCATCGCCATCAACCAATGGGGAACGGGGGTATGGAGTTCAATGGGATCTGCTTTTTCTGGAGCGACCAACCTGATGGGACAAGCAGCCGACCGACCTGATTTGTCTCGGGGAACGGATATGTATGATATGCGTATGTATGGTATGTTTAGTGATGCTAGCAAATTTAACCAAGATATTGGTGATTGGGATGTCAGCAATGTGACCAATATGAACAATATGTTTGAGGGTGCCACTGCCTTTAACCAAGACATAAGCCGTTGGGATGTGCGTGGCGTAACGTATATGAACAATATGTTTTCGGGTGCCACTGCCTTTAACCAAAACCTAGGTGCTTGGTATATTGTCGATGCGGCATTACCCGCAGATGAGGCATTGCCAGAAAGTCTCACATTTCAGGTGGGCAGTGTGGGTGTAGCAGGTGATGAGATAGTAACCATTGCCGCTCAAAACACGGCTCTTAACGGTCAATCTCCTGCTTATACGCTGAGCGGAGATGATGCTCGTTTCTTTAGTCTAAATAACGGGGTTCTGACCGTAAGAGAAGCGCTACCTGCTGGAAGAACTTCATATAGCATTCGAATATCAGCGGCGGCTACTGGTTTATTCGGAACAAACAATCACCGAGACTTGACCCTTGTCGTTAATCCGTCCCCCGAGATTACCTCCCCCAATGGTGGTACTTCTCCATATGCAATAACGCTCACCGAAAACACACAGATAGGAATCGTCATCACCGCGATGGATACGGATATGAATACTTTGACCTATACGATTTCAAATGACGATGCCGAACTGTTTGAGATAAATAACGCAGGAGAATTAATATTCAAAGACGAGTATATTCCAGATTATGAAAGCCCAAGGGACGCACAAGGTAATATAGATCACAATGAAGACCAAGAATATAGGGTATTGGTCTCCGTATCGGACGGAGTATCGACCGCCACGCAAACCATTATCGTAACAATCACGCCAGTCGACGAAACAGCCACGACCGAGATTAGGCTTACTTCAACAGTAGTGGCTAGTGATGCAATGGCTAATAGGCGGGTTGGTCTATTGTCTAATAACGATGTAGATGAAGGTGAAATATACACATATACATTGGTTGACGGAGATGGTGATGCCGACAACGCATTCTTCACGATTGATGGCACCAGTTTAAGAATAAAAGCCACACCCCCCACAGATAAATTAGATTACAACATCAGAATCCAAGTCAGTGATGGAGTACATGATTTTGCAGAAAAATTCACCATTACCGTTACAGACGATGACTTCGTTACCACTTGGCGCGTAACAGCAGGTCAGACGATCACCATTCCAACAAGTGGTAGTGACTATAATTACACCGTTGATTGGGGCGATAGTGAAGCAGAAGACAACAACGTATATGACGGCAACGCCACGCATACTTACGCTGAGGCAGGTGATTATAAAGTCCGTATTAGTGGCGACTTCCCGAGTATTTATTTTAATGCTTATCCTGGCAATGCTAATTCCAACAGCATCATCGCCATCAACCAATGGGGAACGGGGGTATGGAGTTCAATGGGATCTGCTTTTTCTGGAGCGACCAACCTGATGGGACAAGCAACCGACCGACCTGATTTGTCTCGGGGAACGGATATGTATGATATGCATATGTATGGTATGTTTAGTGATGCTAGCAAATTTAACCAAGATATTGGTGATTGGGATGTCAGCAATGTGACCAATATGAACAATATGTTTGAGGGTGCCACTGCCTTTAACCAAGACATAAGCCGTTGGGATGTGCGTGGCGTAACGTATATGAACAATATGTTTTCGGGTGCCACTGCCTTTAACCAAAACCTAGGTGCTTGGTATATTGTCGATGCGGCATTACCCGCAGATGAGGCATTGCCAGAAAGTCTCACATTTCAGGTGGGCAGTGTGGGTGTAGCAGGTGATGAGATAGTAACCATTGCCGCTCAAAACACGGCTCTTAACGGTCAATCTCCTGCTTATACGCTGAGCGGAGATGATGCTCGTTTCTTTAGTCTAAATAACGGGGTTCTGACCGTAAGAGAAGCGCTACCTGCTGGAAGAACTTCATATAGCATTCGAATATCAGTGGCGGCTACTGGTTTATTCGGAACAAACAATCACCGAGACTTGACCCTTGTCGTTAATCCGTCCCCCGAGATTACCTCCCCCAATGGTGGTGCTTCTCCATATGAAATAACGCTCCCCGAAAACACACAGATAGGAATCGTCATCACCGCGACGGATGCGGATACAAATGATACTTTGACCTATTCTATTTCTAGGTATGATTCTGATTTGTTTGAGATAACTGAAACAGGGAATACAAGAGCATTAAGTTTCAAAGACGAATATATTCCAGATTATGAGAACCCAAGGGACGCGCAAGGTAATATTGACCAAAACGCAGACCAAGAATATAGGGTATTGGTCTCCGTATCGGACGGAATATCGACCGACACGCAAACCATCATCGTAACAATCGCACCAGTCAACGAGCCGCCTACGGATATTGAGATTTATTCAACAGCCGTGTCGCGTGATGCAACGGCTAACAGACGGGTTGGTCTATTGTCTAATAACGATGTAGATGCGGGTGAAATATACACATACACATTGGTTGCTGGAACGGGTGATGCCGACAACGCATTATTCACGATTGATGGCACCAGTTTAAGAATAAAGAACACGCCTGCCGCAGATAAACAAGACTACAACATCAGAATCAATGTTAATGATGGAGTACATGATTTTTCCAAAACATTTACCATTACCGTTAGTGATAACCCGCTATCAACAGATGACTTTGTTACCACTTGGCGGGTAACGGACAGTAGAAAGATTGTTGTCATTCCAACAACAGGCAGTGGCTATAGTTACACCGTCAACTGGGGTGATGGAGGCATGGATGCAACGACATATACCGGCAACACCATGCATGAGTATGACGATGCAGGGACTTATACCGTTCGCATCAGCGGCACCTTCCCGCGTATTCATTTTAATGCTGGTTCTGGCAATTATGATTCCAACAGTATCATCGCCATCAACCAATGGGGAACGGGGCAATGGAGTTCAATGCGATCTGCTTTTGAAGGAGCGACCAACCTAGCAGGACAAGCAACCGATGAGCCTGATTTATCTTTGGTAACGGATATGAGGGGAATGTTTGAGAATGCCGTTGTCTTTAACCAAGACATTGGCGACTGGGATGTTAGTGGTGTAACTGATATGAGTGCTCTGTTTCAGCATGCCGCTGCCTTTAACCAAGACATTGGCGGTTGGGATGTCAGCAATGTGACCAATATGTCACATATGTTTCGTGATGCCGCCGACTTTAACCAAGACATTAGCCGTTGGGATGTCAGCAATGTGATCAATATGTCACTTATGTTTCGTGATGCCGCCGACTTTAACCAAGACATTGGCGATTGGGATGTTAGGAAAGTAACGGAAATGGGGGGTGTGTTTGAGGATGCCACTGCCTTTAACCAAAACCAAAACCTAGGTGCTTGGTATATTGTCGATGCGGCATTACCCGCAGATGAGGCATTGCCAGAAAGTCTCACATTTCAGGTGGGCAGTGTGGGTGTAGCAGGTGATAAGATAGCAACCATTGCCGCTCAAAACACAGTTCTTAATGGTCAATCTCCTGCTTATACGCTGAGCGGAGATGATGCTCGTTTCTTTAGTCTAAATAACGGGGTTCTGACCGTAAGAGAAGCACTGCCTGCTGGAAGAACTTCATATAGCATTCGAATATCAGCGGCGGCTACTGGTTTATTCGGAACAAACAATCACCGAGACTTGACCCTTGTCGTTAATCCGTCCCCCGAGATTACCGCCCCCAATGGTGGTTTAATAACACTCCCTGAAAACATACAGACAGTAACCACCATCGTCGCGACGGATAGGGATACCAATGATACTTTGACCTATTCTATTTCTAGGTATGATTCTGATTTGTTTGAGATAACTGGAACAGGAAGCACAAGAACACTAAGATTCAAAGACGAATATATTCCAAATTATGAAAGCCCAAGGGATGCACAAGGTAATATTGACCAGAATTCAGACCAAGAATATAGCGTTCTGGTCTCCGTATCGGACGGAGTATCGACTGCCACGCAAACCATTATCGTAACAATCACGCCAGTCAACGAGCCGCCCACCGGCATTGTACTTTCTTCAACAAAAGTGGTGCGTGATGCACCAGCTAACAGGCGGGTTGGGTTATTGTCTAGTAATGGTGTAGATGCGGGTGAAATATACACATACACATTGGTTGCTGGAACGGGTGATGCCGACAACTCAGCGTTCACAATTGATGGTGCCAGTTTAAGAATAAAGGACACACCCGCCGCAGATAAATCAAGCTACAGCATCAGAATCAATGTTAATGACGGTGAAGTTGATTTTTCCAAAACATTTACCATTACCGTTAGTGATAACCCGCTATCAACAGACGACTTCGTTACCACTTGGCGGGTAACGGCAGGTCAGACTATTACCATTCCAACCTTCACGAATATAGCAGGCGAGGTTGATGAAACGTACAATTACACCGTTGATTGGGGCGATGGCAGCACAGATACAGCGACGACCTATTCTGGCAATGCCAAGCATACTTATGCCCGTGAAGATGATTATGAAGTCCGTATCAGTGGCACCTTCCCACGGCTAGATTTTCATAGCACCTTTGCTATGTTCACCATAAATTCGCTCAGTGTCATCGCCATCAACCAATGGGGAAGTCAGCAATGGACTTCAATGGCAGCTGCTTTTGGAAGTCTGAACGGACTGATTGGAAAAGCAACCGACCGACCTGATTTGTCTCGGGTAACGGATATGTCGGAAATGTTTAAGCGTGCCAGAGCCTTTAACCAAGACATTGGCGACTGGGATGTCAGCGGGGTCACCAGTATGGGTGAGATGTTTGAGTATGCTAACGACTTTAACCAAGATATCGGCGATTGGGATGTCAGCAATGTTGAAATTATGGAGGAAATGTTTTCTGGAGCCACTGCCTTTAACCAAGACATAAGCCGTTGGGATGTTAGGAAAGTAACGGATATGGAGGATATGTTTGAGGGTGCCACTGCCTTTAACCAAAACCTAGGTGCTTGGTATATTGTCGATGCGGCATTACCCGCAGATGAGGCATTACCAGAAAGTCTCACATTTCAGGTGGGCAGTAGTGTGGCTGCAGTAGGTGATAAGATAGCAACCATTGCCGCTCAAAACACGGTTCTTAACGCTCAATCCCTGTCTTATGTGCTGATCGGAGATGATGCTCGTTTCTTTAGTCTAAATAACGGGGTTCTGACCGTAAGAGAAGCACTGCCTGCTGGAAGAACTTCATATAGTATTCGCATATCACTGACGAGTGATTATTTATATTTAAAAAACCATCAACGCGATTTGACCCTTGTCGTTAATCCGACCCCCGAGATTACCTCCCCCAATGGTGGTACTTCTCCATATGAAATAACGCTCGCAGAAAACATACAGACAGTAACCACCATCGCCGCGATGGATACGGATACTTTGACCTATACGATTTCAAATGACGATGCCGCACTGTTTGAGATAAATAACGCAGGAGAATTAAGCTTCAAAGACGAATATATTCCAGATTATGAAAGCCCAAGGGACGCACAAGGTAATATAGATAAAAGCGAAGACCAAGAATATAGCGTTCTAGTCTCCGTATCGGACGGAATGTCGACCGCCACGCAAACCATTATCATAACAATCACGCCAGTCGACGAGCCGCCTACCGGCATTGTACTTTCTTCAACAAAAGTGGCGCGTGATGCACCAGCTAACAGGTGGGTTGGTCTATTGTCTAATAACGATGTAGATGACGGTGAAACATTCGTATATACACTGGTTGACGGAGATGGTGATACCGACAACGCATTGTTCACAATTGATCGCACCAGTTTAAAAATAAAGAACACGCCTGCCGCAGATAAATCAAGCTACAACATCAGAATCAATGTTAATGATGGAGTACATGATTTTTCCAAAACATTTACCATTACCGTTAGTGATAACCCACTATCAACAGACGACTTCGTTACCACTTGGCGGGTAACGGACAGTAGGAAGATTGTTGTCATTCCAACAGGAGGTATGGGCTACGATTACCGTGTTAATTGGGGCGATGAAGAGACCAGTACTAGCCAGACCGGCGACGCCACGCATGAGTATGACGCTGCAGGGACTTATACCGTTCGCATCAGCGGCAACTTCCCGCGTATTTATTTTGGTGCTGGTTCTGGCAATGATAATTCCAACAGCATTATCGCCATCAACCAATGGGGGAGTCAGCAATGGACTTCAATGCGAAATGCTTTTGCCGGAGCGACCAACCTAGAAGGACAAGCAACCGATCGACCTAATTTGTCTCGGGTAACAGATATGTGGGGTATGTTTAGTAATGCTAGAAACTTTAACCAAGATATTGGTGATTGGGATGTCAGCAATGTGACCAATATGGAGAATATGTTTAATGGGGCAGCTGACTTTGACCAAGACATCAGTGGCTGGGATGTTCGTAATGTGACCAATATGTTCATAATGTTTGTGGGTGCCACTGCCTTTAACCAAAACCAAAATCTAGGTGCTTGGTATATTGTCGATGCGGCATTACCCGCAGATGAGGCATTACCAGAAAGTCTCACATTTCAGGTGGGCAGTGTGGGTGTAGCAGGTGATGAGATAGCAACCATTGCCGCTCAAAACACGGTTCTTAACGGTCAATCTCCTGCTTATACGCTGAGCGGAGATGATGCTCGTTTCTTTAGTCTAAATAACGGGGTTCTGACCGTGAGAGAAGCACTGCCTGCTGGAAGAACTTCATATAGCATTCGAATATCAGCGGCGGCTACTGGTTTATTCGGAACAAACAATCACCGAGATTTGACCCTTGTCGTTAATCCGTCCCCCGTGATTACCTCCCCCAATGGTGGTGCTTCTCCATATGAAATAACGCTGGCAGAAAACATACAGACAGTAACCACCATCGCCGCGATGGATACGGATACTTTGACCTATACGATTTCAAATGACGATGCCGAACTGTTTGAGATAAATAACGCAGGAGAATTAAGCTTCAAAGCCGAGCATATTCCAGATTATGAGAACCCAAGGGACGCGCAAGGTAATATTGACCAAAACGCAGACCAAGAATATAGCGTTCTAGTCTCCGTATCGGACGGAATATCGACCGACACGCAAACCATTATCGTAACAATCGCACCAGTCAACGAAGCGACTACGGATATTGCACTTTCTGCGGTAGCAGTGGCGCGTGATGCAACGGCTAACAGGCGGGTTGGGTTATTGTCTAATAATGGTGTAGATGAAGGTGAAACATTCGTATATACATATACATTGATTGACGGAGATGGTGATACCGACAACTCAGCGTTCACAATTGATGGCACCAGTTTAAGAATACAGAACACGCCTGCCGCAGATAGATTAAGCTACAACATCAGAATCCAAGTCAGTGATGGAGTACATGATTTTTCCAAAAGATTCACCATTACCGTTAGCGATAGCCCACTATCAACAGACGACTTCGTTACCACTTGGCGCGTAACAGCAGGTCAGACGATCACCATTCCAACAAGTGGTAGTGACTATAATTACACCGTTGATTGGGGCGATAGTGAAGCAGAAGACAACAACGTATATGACGGCAACGCCACGCATACTTACGCTGAGGCAGGTGATTATAAAGTCCGTATCAGCGGCGACTTCCCGAGTATTTATTTTAATGCTTATCCTGGCAATGCTAATTCCAACAGCATCATCGCCATCAACCAATGGGGAACGGGGGTATGGAGTTCAATGGGATCTGCTTTTTCTGGAGCGACCAACCTGATGGGACAAGCAGCCGACCGACCTGATTTGTCTCGGGGAACGGATATGTATGATATGCGTATGTATGGTATGTTTAGTGATGCTAGCAAATTTAACCAAGATATTGGTGATTGGGATGTCAGCAATGTGACCAATATGAACAATATGTTTGAGGGTGCCACTGCCTTTAACCAAGACATAAGCCGTTGGGATGTGCGTGGCGTAACGTATATGAACAATATGTTTTCGGGTGCCACTGCCTTTAACCAAAACCTAGGTGCTTGGTATATTGTCGATGCGGCATTACCCGCAGATGAGGCATTGCCAGAAAGTCTCACATTTCAGGTGGGCAGTGTGGGTGTAGCAGGTGATGAGATAGTAACCATTGCCGCTCAAAACACGGCTCTTAACGGTCAATCTCCTGCTTATACGCTGAGCGGAGATGATGCTCGTTTCTTTAGTCTAAATAACGGGGTTCTGACCGTAAGAGAAGCGCTACCTGCTGGAAGAACTTCATATAGCATTCGAATATCAGCGGCGGCTACTGGTTTATTCGGAACAAACAATCACCGAGACTTGACCCTTGTCGTTAATCCGTCCCCCGAGATTACCTCCCCCAATGGTGGTACTTCTCCATATGCAATAACGCTCACCGAAAACACACAGATAGGAATCGTCATCACCGCGATGGATACGGATATGAATACTTTGACCTATACGATTTCAAATGACGATGCCGAACTGTTTGAGATAAATAACGCAGGAGAATTAATATTCAAAGACGAGTATATTCCAGATTATGAAAGCCCAAGGGACGCACAAGGTAATATAGATCACAATGAAGACCAAGAATATAGGGTATTGGTCTCCGTATCGGACGGAGTATCGACCGCCACGCAAACCATTATCGTAACAATCACGCCAGTCGACGAAACAGCCACGACCGAGATTAGGCTTACTTCAACAGTAGTGGCTAGTGATGCAATGGCTAATAGGCGGGTTGGTCTATTGTCTAATAACGATGTAGATGCGGGTGAAATATACACATATACATTGGTTGACGGAGATGGTGATGCCGACAACGCATTCTTCACGATTGATGGCACCAGTTTAAGAATAAAGAACACGCCTGCCGCAGGTAAATTAGACTACAACATCAGAATCCAAGTCAGTGATGGTGTCTATGATTTTGCAGAAACATTTACCATTACCGTTAGCGATAGCCCGCTATCAACAGACGATTTCGTTACCACTTGGCGGGTAACGGCAGATCAGACTATCACCATTCCAACATACTCTACCGAAACGTATCATTACACCGTGGATTGGGGCGATGGCAGCACAGATACAGCGACGACCTATTCTGGCAATGCCAAGCATACTTATGCCGATGCAGGGACTCATACCGTCCGTATTAGTGGCGACTTCCCGCGTATTTATTTTAATGCTTACCTTAGAAAGGCTAATTCCAGTAGCATCATCGCCATCAACCAATGGGGAAGTAATCAATGGACTTCAATGCGAAATGCTTTTGTCGGAGCGACCAACCTAGAAGGACAAGCAACCGATCGACCTAATTTGTCTCGGGTAACGGATATGAGTTACATGTTTTGGCGTGCCACTGCCTTTAACCAAGACATAAGCCGTTGGGATGTCAGCAGTGTGACCGATATGGGGTCTATGTTTTGGCGTGCCACTGCCTTTAACCAAGACATAAGCCGTTGGGATGTCAGCAATGTGACCAATATGACGGGGATGTTTGGTTATGCCATTGCCTTTAACCAAGACATAAGCCGTTGGGATGTGCGCGGCGTAACGTATATGAATTACACGTTTTATAATGCCAACGCTTTTGACCAAAATCTAGGTGCTTGGTATATTGTCGATGCGGCATTACCCGCAGATGAGGCATTACCAGAAAGTCTCACATTTCAGGTGGGCAGTGTGGCTGCAGTAGGTGATAAGATAGCAACCATTGCCGCTCAAAACACAGTTCTTAACGGTCAATCTCCTGCTTATACGCTGAGCGGAGATGATGCTCGTTTCTTTGGTCTAAATAACGGGGTTCTGACCGTAAGAGAAGCACTGCCTGCTGGAAGAACTTCATATAGCATTCGAATATCAGCGGCGGCTACTGGTTTATTCGGAACAAACAATAATTACCGAGACTTGACCCTTGTCGTTAATCCGTCCCCCGAGATTACCGCCCCCAATGGTGGTTTAATAACACTCCCTGAAAACATACAGACAGTAACCACCATCGTCGCGACGGATAGGGATACAAATGATACTTTGACCTATTCTATTTCTAGGTATGATTCTGATTTGTTTGAGATAACTGGAACAGGAAGCACAAGAACACTAATATTCAAAGACGAGTATATTCCAGATTATGAGAAACCAAGGGACGCACAAGGTAATATTGACCAGAATGCAGACCAAGAATATAGCGTTCTAGTTTCCGTATCGGACGGAATGTCGACCGCCACGCAAACCATTATCGTAACAATCGCGCCAGTCAACGAAACAGCCCCGACCGAGATTAGGCTTACTCCAACAGCAATGGCTAATAGGCGGGTTGGTCTATTGTCTAATAACGATGTAGATGAAGGTGAAATATACACATATACATTGGTTGACGGAGATGGTGATACCGACAACTCAGCGTTCACAATTGATGGCAGCAGTTTAAGAATAAAGAACACACCCGTCGCAGGCAAATCAAGCTACAACATCAGAATCCAAGTCAGTGATGGAGTACATGATTTTTCCAAAACATTCACCATTACCGTTAGCGATAGCTCACTATCAAAAGATGACTTCGTTACCACTTGGCGCGTAACGGCAGGTCAGACTATCACCATTCCAACAACTGGTAGTGGCCATAATTACAGCGTAAATTGGGGCGCTAGTGAAGCAGAAGACAACAACGTATATGACGGCAACGCCACGCATACTTACGCCGATGCAGGGACTTATATCGTCCGTATCAGCGGCGATTTCCCACGGATTTATTTTAATGCGAGTGCGGGCAATACTAATTCCAACAGCATCGTCGCCATTAACCAATGGGGAAATCAGCAATGGACTTCAATGGAACTGGCTTTTGCTGGAACAACCAACCTTATAGGAGAAGCAACCGACCGACCTGATTTGTCTCGGGTAACAAATATGTGGGGTATGTTTAGGCATGCTGAAAAATTCAATCAAGACATTGGCGATTGGGATGTCAGCAATGTTGAAAATATGGGCGCGCTGTTTGAATATGCTCACGACTTTAACCGAGACATAAGCCGTTGGGATGTCCGCGGTGTAAGGAGTATGACGTATATGTTTCGTGATGCCACTGACTTTAACCAAAACCTAGGTGCTTGGTATATTACTGGGGATTTATCCGTGTCCCCGGCACTTGAAGCAGGAGCCGAAGTAACCCGGTTTACGGCTCAGAATAGTGTTTTAAGCGGTCACAACCCGAGCTATACGCTTGTCGCCGGAGGTGATGCCAATTTGTTTACCCTAACTCCAGCAGGTGTCCTGAGCATAAACTACATACCGCCCGCTAGAAAAACTTCATATAGCATTCGAATATCAGCGGCGGCTACTGGTTTATTCGGAACAAACAATCGCCGAGACTTGACCCTTGTCGTTAATCCGTCCCCCGAGATTACCTCCCCCAATGGTGGTACTTCTCCATATGCAATAACGCTCCCCGAAAACACACAGATAGGAATCGTCATCACCGCGACGGATGCGGATACAAATGATACTTTGACCTATTCTATTTCTAGGTATGATTCTGATTTGTTTGAGATAACTGAAACAGGAAATACAAGAACACTAAGATTCAAAGACGAATATATTCCAAATTATGAAAGCCCAAGGGACGCACAAGGTAATATAGATCACAATGAAGACCAAGAATATAGGGTATTGGTCTCCGTATCGGACGGAATATCGACCGCCACGCAAACCATTATCGTAACAATCAGTTCAGTCAACGAAACAGCCCCGACCGAGATTAGGCTTACTTCAACAGCAGTGGCTCGTGATGCAATGGCTAATAGGCGGGTTGGTCTATTGTCTAGTAACGATGTAGATGCGGGTGAAACATACACATACACATTGGTTGACGGAGATGGTGCTACAGACAACAAAGCGTTCACAATTGATGGCTCCCGTTTAAGAATAAAGAGCACGCCTGCCGCAGGTAAATTAGACTACAACATCAGAATCCAAGTCAGTGATGGTGTCTATGATTTTGCAGAAACATTCACCATTACCGTTAGCGATAGCCCGCTATCAACAGACGATTTCGTTACCACTTGGCGGGTAACGGCAGATCAGACTATCACCATTCCAACATACTCTACCGAAACGTATCATTACACCGTGGATTGGGGCGATGGCAGCACAGATACAGCGACGACCTATTCTGGCAATGCCAAGCACACTTATGCCGATGCAGGGACTTATACCGTCCGTATCAGGGGCGACTTCCCGCGTATTTATTTTAATGCTTACCCTAGCAATGCTAATTCCATTAGCATCATCGCCATCAACGAATGGGGAACGGGGCAATGGAGTTCAATGGCATCTGCTTTTTCTGGAGCGACCAACCTGATTGGAAAAGCAACCGACCGACCTTATTTGTCTCGGGTAACGGATATGTTTAGTATGTTTAGTAATGCTAGAAACTTTAACCAAGATATTGGTGATTGGGATGTCAGCAATGTGACCAATATGAACAATATGTTTTCGGGTGCCACTGCCTTTAACCAAGACATAAGCCGTTGGGATGTGCGTGGCGTAACGTATATGAATTACATGTTTTATGATGCCACTGCCTTTAACCAAGACATAAGCCGTTGGGATGTGCGCGGCGTAACGTATATGAATTACATGTTTTATGATGCCACTGCCTTTAACCAAAACCTAGGTGCTTGGTATATTGTCGATGCGGCATTATCAGCAGATGAGGCATTGCCAGAAAGTCTCACATTTCAGGTGGGCAGTGCGGCTGTAGCAGGTGATGAGATAGTAACCATTGCCGCTCAAAACACGGCTCTTAACGGTCAATCTCCTGCTTATACGCTGAGCGGAGATGATGCTCGTTTCTTTAGTCTAAATAACGGGGTTCTGACCGTAAGAGAAGCACTGCCTGCTGGAAGAACTTCATATAGCATTCGAATATCAGCGGCGGCTACTGGTTTATTCGGAACAAACAATCACCGAGACTTGACCCTTGTCGTTAATCCGTCTCCCGAGATTACCTCCCCCAATGGTGGTGTTTCTCCATATGCAATAACGCTCCCCGAAAACACACAGATAGGAATCATCATCACCGCGACGGATGCGGATACAAATGATACTTTGACCTATTCTATTTCTAGGTATGATTCTGATTTGTTTGAGATAACTGAAACAGGAAATACAAGAGCATTAAGTTTCAAAGACGAGTATATTCCAGATTATGAGAAACCAAGGGACGCACAAGGTAATATTGACCAGAACGCAGACCAAGAATATCGCGTTCTAGTCTCCGTATCGGACGGAGTATCGACCGCCACGCAAATCATTATCGTAACAATCACGCCAGTCGACGAAACAGCCACGACCGAGATTAGGCTTACTTCAACAGTAGTGGCTAGTGATGCAATGGCTAATAGGCGGGTTGGTCTATTGTCTAATAACGATGTAGATGCGGGTGAAATATACACATACACATTGGTTGCTGGAACGGGTGGTGACGACAACGCATTATTCACGATTGATGGCACCAGTTTAAGAATAAAGAACACGCCTGCCGCAGGTAAATTAGACTACAAGATCAGAATCCAAGTCAGTGATGGTGTCTATGATTTTGCAGAAACATTTACCATTACCGTTAGCGCTGACCCATTATTAATACGCACAGATGACTTTGTTACCACTTGGAGCGTAGCGGCAGGTCAGACCATCACCATTCCAACAACAGGCAGTGGCTATAATTACAACGTAAATTGGGGTGATGGTGGCATAGATACAACGACCTATACCGGCAATGCCACGCATACTTACGCCGATACAGGGACTCATACCGTCCGTATTAGTGGCGACTTCCCGCGTATTTATTTTGATGCGGGGGATGGCGATTCTAATTCCAGAAGCATCATCGCCATTAACCAATGGGGAAGTCAGCAATGGACTTCAATGAGACTGGCTTTTAGTGGAGCAACCAACCTTATAGGAGCAGCAACCGACCGACCTGATTTGTCTCGGGTAACAGATATGTGGGGTATGTTTAGGCATGCTGAAAAATTCAACCAAGACATTGGCAGTTGGGATGTCAGCAATGTTGAGCGTATGGGCACGCTGTTTGAACATGCTCACGACTTTAACCAAGACATTGGTAATTGGGATGTCAGCAATGTGACCGATATGCAGTGGATGTTTGCTAGTGCCACTGCCTTTAACCAAGACATTAGCCGTTGGGATGTCCGCGGTGTAACGAATATGAGTAATATGCTTGGTAACAACACACCTGATTTTAGTCAGAACCTAGGTGCTTGGTATATTACTGGGGATTTATCCGTGTCCCTGGCACTTGAAGCAGGAGCCGAAGTAACTCGGTTTACGGCTCAGAATAGTGTTTTAAGCGGTCACAACCCGAGCTATACGCTTGTCGCCGGAGGTGATGCCAATTTGTTTACCCTAACTCCAGCAGGTATCCTGAGCATAAACGACGTACCGTCCGCTGGAAAAACTTCATATCACATTACCATAGCGGCTACTGGCTTATTTGGAACAAACAATCAGCAAGAGTTGACCCTTGTCGCCAATCATAAACCCGAGATTACCTCTAACGGTGGTGTTTCGCCATATGCAATAACACTCCCCGAAAATACACAGGCGGTAACCACCATCACCGTGACAGATGGGGATACCAATGATACTTTGACCTATACGCTTTCAAATAACGATGCCGCGTTGTTTGAGATAAATAACGCAGGAGAATTAAGATTCAAAGCCGCCTATATTCCAGATTATGAAAACCCAAGGGACGCACAAGGTAATATTGACCAGAACGCAGACCAAGAATATAGCGTTCTAGTCTCCGTATCGGACGGAATATCGACCGCCACGCAAACCATTATCGTAACAATCAGTCCAGTCAACGAGCCGCCTACCGAGATTAGGCTTACTTCAAAAGCAGTGGCTCGTGATGCAATGGCTAATAGGCGGGTTGGTCTATTGTCTAATAACGATGTAGATGCGGGTGAAACATACACATATACATATACATTGGTTGACGGAGATGGTGATGCCGACAACGCATTCTTCACGATTGATGGCACCAGTTTAAGAATAAAGAACACACCTGCCGCAGGTAAATTAGACTACAACATCAGAATCCAAGTCAGTGATGGAGTACATGATTTTTCCAAAACATTCACCATTACCGTTAGCGATAGCTCACTATCAAAAGATGACTTCGTTACCACTTGGCGCGTAACGGCAGGTCAGACGATTACCATTCGAACCTTCACGAATATAGTAGCCCAAGTTGATGAAACGTACAATTACAGCGTAAATTGGGGCGCTAGTGAAGCAGAAGACAACAACGTATATGACGGCAACGCCACGCATACTTACGCCGATGCGGGGACTTATACCGTCCGTATCAGCGGCGATTTCCCACGGATTTATTTTAATGCTTATCTTGGCGATGCTAATACCATTAGCATCATCGCCATCAACCAATGGGGAACGGGGCAATGGAGTTCAATGGAATTTGCTTTTGCTGGAGCGACCAACCTTATAGGAGCAGCAACCGACCGACCTGATTTGTCTCGGGTAACAAATATGTTTGGTATGTTTAGGTATGCTGAAAAATTCAATCAAGACATTGGCGATTGGGATGTCAGCAATGTTGAAAATATGGGCGCGCTGTTTGAATATGCTCACGACTTTAACCGAGACATAAGCCGTTGGGATGTCCGCGGTGTAAGGAGTATGACGTATATGTTTCGTGATGCCACTGCCTTTAACCAAAACCTAGGTGCTTGGTATATTACTGGGGATTTATCCGTGTCCCTGGCACTTGAAGCAGGAGCCGAAGTAACCCGGTTTACGGCTCAGAATAGTGTTTTAAGCGGTCACAACCCGAGCTATACGCTTGTCGCCGGAGGTGATGCCAATTTGTTTACCCTAACTCCAGCAGGTGTCCTGAGCATAAACGACGTACCGCCCGCTGGAAAAACTTCATATCACATTACCATAGCGGCTACTGGCTTATTTGGAACAAACAATCAGCAAGAGTTGACCCTTGTCGCCAATCATAAACCCGAGATTACCTCTAACGGTGGTGTTTCGCCATATGCAATAACACTCCCCGAAAATACACAGGCGGTAACCACCATCACCGTGACAGATGGGGATACCAATGATACTTTGACCTATACGCTTTCAAATAACGATGCCGCGTTGTTTGAGATAAATAACGCAGGAGAATTAAGATTCAAAGCCGCCTATATTCCAGATTATGAAAACCCAAGGGACGCACAAGGTAATATTGACCAGAACGCAGACCAAGAATATAGTGTTCTAGTCTCCGTATCGGACGGAATATCGACCGACACACAGGAAATTAGAGTAACAATTGAAGATGTTGATTCTGAAAACCTCGCCCCGAGTATCACCACCAGCACACCACAAACGGTTAACGCAGGCTCATTCACGCTGACTGGAACCGCTGATGCGGGTTCCACTGTTGATGTACTCAAAGATGGAAGCACTATTGGCACCACAACCGCAACGAATGGCACTTGGACGTTACTTGTAACGCTGGATGAAGGAGCCAACACATTCACGGCAACGGCAACCGATAACAATGGCAACACATCAGACGCAACCGATGCCGTTATCATCACGCTGGACACTGTCCGACCCGGAGTAACCATCTCATCTGCTTCTGGAAGTAATGGTGGCACAACAAACGATCTAGCTCTGAGCTACACAGCCATCTTTACTGAGGCAGTTAATGGCTTTGATGAAGGCGATATTACGGTAACAGGCACGGCAAGCTTGGATAGTCCTTCTGTAACCATCTTTTCCGCAAGTGCTGATAGCAGAACATACACCTTTAATGTAGAAGCCGCCTCTGACGGAAACGTCATCGTGTCTATTGGTGCGGATGTTGCTCAGGATATTGCTGGCAATGGCAACACCGCTTCTGGGAACCACTCATTGACGATTGACAGCACTGCACCGAGTGTAATCATTACCAGCACACCACAAACGGTTAACGCAGGCTCATTCACGCTGACTGGAACCGCTGATGCGGGTTCCACTGTTGATGTACTCAAAGATGGAAGCACTATTGGCACCACAACCGCAACGAATGGCACTTGGACGTTACTTGTAACGCTGGATGAAGGAGCTAACACATTCACGGCAAGCTCAACCAATGTCGCTGGCAACACAGGAACATCTGGTGAGGTTATCATCACGCTGGACACTGACCGACCCGGAGTAACCATCACATCTACTTCTGGAAGTAATGGCGCCACAATAAGCGACCGAGCTCTGAGCTACACAGCCATCTTTACTGAGGCAGTTAGTGGCTTTAATGAAGGCGATATTACGGTAACAGGCACGGCGATCTCGGGTAGTGCTACTGCTACTGTTATATCCGGCTTTTCCGCAAGTGCTGATAACAGCACATTCACCTTTAATGTAGTAACCACCGTTGACGGAAGCGTCACCGTATCCATTGCCGCAGAGTCCGCTCATGATATTGCTGGCAATGGTAACACCGCTTCTAACAACCACTCATTGACGATTGACAGCACTGCACCTACAGTAAGCATCACTACCAACACACCACAATCGGTCAACACAGAATCATTCACGCTGACTGGTGGCGCTGATGCGGGTTCCACTGTTGAGGTATTCCAAAACGGAGGTACTATTGGCACCACAACCGCAACGAATGGTTCTTGGACAATCACGGTCACGCTGACGGAGGGAGTCAACACATTAACGGCAACCGCAACCGATGACAATGACAACAGAGGAACATCTGGAGCCGTTATCATCACGCTGGACACTGTCCGACCCGGAGTAACCATCACATCTACTTCTGGAAGTAATGGTGACACAATAAGCGACCGAGCTCTGAGCTACACAGCCACCTTTGAAGAGGCGGTTAGTGGCTTTGATGAAGGCGATATTACGGTAACAGGCACGGCGATCTCGGGTAGTGCTACTGCTACTGTTATATCCGGCTTTTCCGCAAGTGCTGATAACAGCACATTCACCTTTAATGTAGAAGCCACCACTGACGGAAACGTCAGAGTGTCTATTGATGCGGATGTTGCTCAGGATATTGCTGGCAATGGCAACACCGCTTCTAACGGGTTCACATTGACGATTGACCGCACCGCACCGAGTGTAATCATTACCAGCACACCACAAACGGTTAACGCAGGCTCATTCACGCTGACTGGAACCGCTGATGCGGGTTCCACTGTTGATGTACTCAAAGATGGAAGCACTATTGGCACCACAACCGCAACGAATGGCACTTGGACGTTACTTGTAACGCTGGATGAAGGAGCTAACACATTCACGGCAACGGCAACCGATAACAATGGCAACACATCAGACGCAACCGATGCCGTTATCATCACGCTGGACACTGACCGACCCGGAGTAACCATCACATCTACTTCTGGAGGTGATGGTGGCACAGCAAACACCCGCACTCTGAGCTACACAGCCATCTTTGATGAGGCAGTTAATGGCTTTGATGAAGGCGATATTACGGTAACAGGCACGGCGATCTCGGGTAGTGCTACTGCTACTGTTATATCCGGCTTTTCCGCAACTGATAGCAGAACATACACCTTTAATGTAGAAGCCACCTCTGACGGAAACGTCATCGTGTCTATTGATGCGGATGTTGCTCAGGATATTGCTGGCAATGGCAACACCGCTTCTGGGAACCACTCATTGACGATTGACAGCACTGCACCGAGTGTAATCATTACCAGCACACCACAAACGGTTAACGCAGGCTCATTCACGCTGACTGGAACCGCTGATGCGGGTTCCACTGTTGATGTACTCAAAGATGGAAGCACTATTGGCACCACAACCGCAACGAATGGCACTTGGACGTTACTTGTAACGCTGGATGAAGGAGCTAACACATTCACGGCAAGCTCAACCGATACCATCGGCAACAAAGGAACATCTGGAGCCGTTATCATCACGCTGGACACTGACCGACCCGGAGTAACCATCACATCTACTTCTGGAAGTAATGGCGCCACAATAAACACCCGCACTCTGAGCTACACAGCCATCTTTAGTGAGGCAGTTAGTGGCTTTGATGAAGGCGATATTACGGTAACAGGCACGGCGATCTCGGGTAGTGCTACTGCTACTGTTATATCCGGCTTTTCCGCAACTGATAGCAGAACATACACCTTTAATGTAGAAGCCACCTCTGACGGAAACGTCATCGTGTCTATTGATGCGGATGTTGCTCAGGATATTGCTGGCAATGGCAACACCGCTTCTGGGAACCACTCATTGACGATTGACAGCACTGCACCGAGTGTAATCATTACCAGCACACCACAAACGGTTAACGCAGGCTCATTCACGCTGACTGGAACCGCTGATGCGGGTTCCACTGTTGATGTACTCAAAGATGGAAGCACTATTGGCACCACAACCGCAACGAATGGCACTTGGACGTTACTTGTAACGCTGGATGAAGGAGCTAACACATTCACGGCAAGCTCAACCGATACCATCGGCAACAAAGGAACATCTGGAGCCGTTATCATCACGCTGGACACTGACCGACCCGGAGTAACCATCACATCTACTTCTGGAAGTAATGGCGCCACAATAAACACCCGCACTCTGAGCTACACAGCCATCTTTAGTGAGGCAGTTAGTGGCTTTGATGAAGGCGATATTACGGTAACAGGCACGGCGATCTCGGGTAGTGCTACTGCTACTGTTATATCCAGCTTTTCCGCAACTGATAGCAGAACATACACCTTTAATGTAGAAGCCACCACTGACGGAAACGTCATCGTATCCATTGCCGCAGGGGTTGCACAAGATAGTGCTGGCAATGGCAACACCGCTTCTAACAACCACTCATTGACGATTGACAGCACTGCACCTACAGTAAGCATCACTACCAACACACCACAAACGGTTAACGCAGGCTCATTCACGCTGACTGGAACCGCTGAGGCGGGTTCCACTGTTGATGTACTCAAAGATGGAAGCACTATTGGCACCACAACCGCAACGAATGGCACTTGGACGTTACTTGTAACGCTGGATGAAGGAGCTAACACATTCACGGCAAGCTCAACCGATACCATCGGCAACAAAGGAACATCTGGAGCCGTTATCATCACGCTGGACACTGACCGACCCGGAGTAACCATCACATCTACTTCTGGAAGTAATGGCGCCACAATAAACACCCGCACTCTGAGCTACACAGCCATCTTTAGTGAGGCAGTTAGTGGCTTTGATGAAGGCGATATTACGGTAACAGGCACGGCGATCTCGGGTAGTGCTACTGCTACTGTTATATCCAGCTTTTCCGCAACTGATAGCAGAACATACACCTTTAATGTAGAAGCCACCACTGACGGAAACGTCATCGTATCCATTGCCGCAGGGGTTGCACAAGATAGTGCTGGCAATGGCAACACCGCTTCTAACAACCACTCATTGACGATTGACAGCACTGCACCTACAGTAAGCATCACTACCAACACACCACAAACGGTCAACACAGAATCATTCACGCTGACTGGAACCGCTGAGGCGGGTTCCACTGTTGAGGTATTCCAAAACGGAGGTTCTATTGGCACCACAACCGCAACGAATGGCACTTGGACGTTACTTGTAACGCTGGATGAAGGAGCCAACACATTCACGGCAAGCTCAACCGATACCATCGGCAACACAGGAACATCCGAAGCCGTTATCATCACGCTGGACACTGTCCGACCCGGAGTAACCATCACATCTACTTCTGGAAGTAATGGTGACACAATAAGCGACCGAGCTCTGAGCTACACAGCCATCTTTACTGAGGCAGTTAATGGCTTTGATGAAGGCGATATTACGGTAACAGGCACGGCAAGCTTGGATAGTCCTGCTGTAACTAGCTTTTCTGCAACTGATAGCAGAACATACACCTTTAATGTAGAAGCCACCTCTGACGGAAACGTCACCGTATCCATTGCCGCAGATGTTGCTCAGGATATTGCTGGCAATGGCAACGACGCTTCTAACGCCTACACATTGACGATTGACAGCACTGCACCGGGTGTATCCATTACCAGCACACCACAATCGGTCAACACAGAATCATTCACGCTGACTGGAACCGCTGAGGCGGGTTCCACTGTTGAGGTATTCCAAAACGGAGGTTCTATTGGCACCACAACCGCAACAGCGAATGGTGCTTGGACAATCACCGTCACGCTGACGGAGGGAGTCAACACATTCACGGCAACCGCAACCGATGACAATGACAACACAGGAACATCTGGTGAGGTTATCATCACGCTGGACAGTACTCCACCGACCGTACTCATCTCATCTGCTTCTGGAGATGATGGTGGCACAGCAAACACCCGCACTCTGAGCTACACAGCCATCTTTACTGAGGCAGTTAGTGGCTTTAATGAAGGCGATATTACGGTAACAGGCACGGCGATCTCGGGTAGTGCTACTGCTACTGTTATATCCGGCTTTTCCGCAAGTGCTGATAACAGCACATTCACCTTTAATGTAGTAACCACCGTTGACGGAAGCGTCACCGTATCCATTGCCGCAGAGTCCGCTCATGATATTGCTGGCAATGGTAACACCGCTTCTAACAACCACTCATTGACGATTGACAGCACTGCACCTACAGTAAGCATCACTACCAACACACCACAATCGGTCAACACAGAATCATTCACGCTGACTGGTGGCGCTGATGCGGGTTCCACTGTTGAGGTATTCCAAAACGGAGGTACTATTGGCACCACAACCGCAACGAATGGTTCTTGGACAATCACGGTCACGCTGACGGAGGGAGTCAACACATTAACGGCAACCGCAACCGATGACAATGACAACAGAGGAACATCTGGAGCCGTTATCATCACGCTGGACACTGTCCGACCCGGAGTAACCATCACATCTACTTCTGGAAGTAATGGTGACACAATAAGCGACCGAGCTCTGAGCTACACAGCCACCTTTGAAGAGGCGGTTAGTGGCTTTGATGAAGGCGATATTACGGTAACAGGCACGGCGATCTCGGGTAGTGCTACTGCTACTGTTATATCCGGCTTTTCCGCAAGTGCTGATAACAGCACATTCACCTTTAATGTAGAAGCCACCACTGACGGAAACGTCAGAGTGTCTATTGATGCGGATGTTGCTCAGGATATTGCTGGCAATGGCAACACCGCTTCTAACGGGTTCACATTGACGATTGACCGCACCGCACCGAGTGTAATCATTACCAGCACACCACAAACGGTTAACGCAGGCTCATTCACGCTGACTGGAACCGCTGATGCGGGTTCCACTGTTGATGTACTCAAAGATGGAAGCACTATTGGCACCACAACCGCAACGAATGGCACTTGGACGTTACTTGTAACGCTGGATGAAGGAGCTAACACATTCACGGCAACGGCAACCGATAACAATGGCAACACATCAGACGCAACCGATGCCGTTATCATCACGCTGGACACTGACCGACCCGGAGTAACCATCACATCTACTTCTGGAGGTGATGGTGGCACAGCAAACACCCGCACTCTGAGCTACACAGCCATCTTTGATGAGGCAGTTAATGGCTTTGATGAAGGCGATATTACGGTAACAGGCACGGCGATCTCGGGTAGTGCTACTGCTACTGTTATATCCGGCTTTTCCGCAACTGATAGCAGAACATACACCTTTAATGTAGAAGCCACCTCTGACGGAAACGTCATCGTGTCTATTGATGCGGATGTTGCTCAGGATATTGCTGGCAATGGCAACACCGCTTCTGGGAACCACTCATTGACGATTGACAGCACTGCACCGAGTGTAATCATTACCAGCACACCACAAACGGTTAACGCAGGCTCATTCACGCTGACTGGAACCGCTGATGCGGGTTCCACTGTTGATGTACTCAAAGATGGAAGCACTATTGGCACCACAACCGCAACGAATGGCACTTGGACGTTACTTGTAACGCTGGATGAAGGAGCTAACACATTCACGGCAAGCTCAACCGATACCATCGGCAACAAAGGAACATCTGGAGCCGTTATCATCACGCTGGACACTGACCGACCCGGAGTAACCATCACATCTACTTCTGGAAGTAATGGCGCCACAATAAACACCCGCACTCTGAGCTACACAGCCATCTTTAGTGAGGCAGTTAGTGGCTTTGATGAAGGCGATATTACGGTAACAGGCACGGCGATCTCGGGTAGTGCTACTGCTACTGTTATATCCGGCTTTTCCGCAACTGATAGCAGAACATACACCTTTAATGTAGAAGCCACCTCTGACGGAAACGTCATCGTGTCTATTGATGCGGATGTTGCTCAGGATATTGCTGGCAATGGCAACACCGCTTCTGGGAACCACTCATTGACGATTGACAGCACTGCACCGAGTGTAATCATTACCAGCACACCACAAACGGTTAACGCAGGCTCATTCACGCTGACTGGAACCGCTGATGCGGGTTCCACTGTTGATGTACTCAAAGATGGAAGCACTATTGGCACCACAACCGCAACGAATGGCACTTGGACGTTACTTGTAACGCTGGATGAAGGAGCTAACACATTCACGGCAAGCTCAACCGATACCATCGGCAACAAAGGAACATCTGGAGCCGTTATCATCACGCTGGACACTGACCGACCCGGAGTAACCATCACATCTACTTCTGGAAGTAATGGCGCCACAATAAACACCCGCACTCTGAGCTACACAGCCATCTTTAGTGAGGCAGTTAGTGGCTTTGATGAAGGCGATATTACGGTAACAGGCACGGCGATCTCGGGTAGTGCTACTGCTACTGTTATATCCAGCTTTTCCGCAACTGATAGCAGAACATACACCTTTAATGTAGAAGCCACCACTGACGGAAACGTCATCGTATCCATTGCCGCAGGGGTTGCACAAGATAGTGCTGGCAATGGCAACACCGCTTCTAACAACCACTCATTGACGATTGACAGCACTGCACCTACAGTAAGCATCACTACCAACACACCACAAACGGTCAACACAGAATCATTCACGCTGACTGGAACCGCTGAGGCGGGTTCCACTGTTGAGGTATTCCAAAACGGAGGTTCTATTGGCACCACAACCGCAACGGGTGGTACTTGGACGTTACTGGTAACGCTGACTGATGGAGCCAACACATTCACGGCAACGGCAACCGATAACAATGGCAACACATCAGAGGCAACCGAAGCCGTTATCATCACGCTGGACACTGTCCGACCCGGAGTAACCATCTCATCTGCTTCTGGAGGTGATGGTGCCACAATAAGCGACCGAGCTCTGAGCTACACAGCCATCTTTACTGAGGCAGTTAATGGCTTTGATGAAGGCGATATTACGGTAACAGGCACGGCGATCTCGGGTAGTGCTACTGCTACTGTTATATCCGGCTTTTCCGCAACTGATAGCAGAACATACACCTTTAATGTAGAAGCCACCTCTGACGGAAACGTCATCGTGTCTATTGATGCGGATGTTGCTCAGGATATTGCTGGCAATGGCAACACCGCTTCTGGGAACCACTCATTGACGATTGACAGGACTGCACCGAGTGTAATCATTACCAGCACACCACAAACGGTTAACGCAGGCTCATTCACGCTGACTGGAACCGCTGATGCGGGTTCCACTGTTGATGTACTCAAAGATGGAAGCACTATTGGCACCACAACCGCAACGAATGGCACTTGGACGTTACTTGTAACGCTGGATGAAGGAGCTAACACATTCACGGCAAGCTCAACCGATACCATCGGCAACAAAGGAACATCTGGAGCCGTTATCATCACGCTGGACACTGACCGACCCGGAGTAACCATCACATCTACTTCTGGAAGTAATGGCGCCACAATAAACACCCGCACTCTGAGCTACACAGCCATCTTTAGTGAGGCAGTTAGTGGCTTTGATGAAGGCGATATTACGGTAACAGGCACGGCGATCTCGGGTAGTGCTACTGCTACTGTTATATCCGGCTTTTCCGCAACTGATAGCAGAACATACACCTTTAATGTAGTAGCCACCAATGACGGAAGCGTCACCGTATCCATTGCCGCAGGGGTTGCTCAGGATATTGCTGGCAATGGCAACACCGCTTCTAACGGGCTCACATTGACGATTAACAGGACTGCACCTACAGTAAGCATCACTACCAGCACACCACAAACGGTCAACACAGAATCATTCACGCTGACTGGAACCGCTGATGCGGGTTCCCTTGTTGATGTACTCAAAGATGGAAGCACTATTGGCACCGAAACCGCAACGGGTGGTACTTGGACGTTACTGGTAACGCTGACTGATGGAGCCAACACATTCACGGCAACGGCAACCGATAGCAATGGCAACACATCAGACGCAACCGATGCCGTTATCATCACGCTGGACACTGTCCGACCCGGAGTAACCATCACATCTACTTCTGGAAGTAATGGCGCCACAATAAGCGACCGAGCTCTGAGCTACACAGCCATCTTTACTGAGGCAGTTAATGGCTTTGATGAAGGCGATATTACGGTAACAGGCACGGCGATCTCGGGTAGTGCTACTGCTACTGTTATATCCGGCTTTTCCGCAAGTGCTGATAACAGCACATTCACCTTTAATGTAGAAGCCACCACTGACGGAAGCGTCACCGTATCCATTGCCGCAGAGGCTGCTCATGATATTGCTGGCAATGGCAACACCGCTTCTAACGGGTTCACATTCGCACCGAGTGTATCCATTACCAACACACCACAATCGGTCAACGCAGGCTCATTCACGCTGACTGGAACCGCTGAGGCGGGTTCCCTTGTTAAGGTACGCCAAAACGGAATTCCTATTGGCACCGAAACCGCAACGGGTGGTACTTGGACGTTACTGGTAACGCTGACTGATGGAGCCAACACATTCACGGCAACGGCAACCGATAACAATGGCAACACATCAGACGCAACCGATGCCGTTATCATCACGCTGGACACTGGCCGACCTGGAGTAACCATCACATCTACTTCTGGAGGTGATGGTGGCACAGCAAACACCCGCACTCTGAGCTACACAGCCATCTTTGATGAGGCAGTTAATGGCTTTGATGAAGGCGATATTACGGTAACAGGCACGGCGATCTCGGGTAGTGCTTCTGTAACCAGCTTTTCTGTAATTGATAGCAGAACATACACCTTTAATGTAGAAGCCACCTCTGACGGAAACGTCATCGTGTCTATTGGTGCGGATCTTGCTCAGGATCTTGCTGGCAATGGCAACACCGCTTCTAGTAACCACTCATTGACGATTGACAGGACTGCACCTACAGTAATCATCACTACCCGCACACCACAATCGGTCAACACAGGCTCATTCACGCTGACTGGAACCGCTGATGCGGGTTCCACTGTTGAGGTATTCCAAAACGGAGGTACTATTGGCACCGAAACCGCAACGGGTGGCACTTGGACGTTACTTGTAAGGCTGACTGATGGAGCCAACACATTCACGGCAACGGCAACCGATAGCAATGGCAACACAGGAACATCTGGAGCCGTTATCATCACGTTGGACAGTATTGGACCCGTAGCCGTCCCGAGTATCAGTATCAGCCCCAATACGCTGGTTGCCACCGTGGGCACTGCTATCCAGCAGATAACCATCGTTTCAAGTGGCGGTGCGGTTGAGAGCTACAGTATCGCCCCAGCCATTGGTAATGGACTGTCATTTAGCACAGCCACTGGTGCCATCTCGGGCACGCCATCGGCGGAAGCAGATTTAATTACCTACGTCATCACCGCTACTAATAGCGGTGGTACGGATAGTAGAACCATCACCATCACCGTTAATGCGGCACCAACGACACCAACCGCACCGAGTGTAAGCATCATTACCACACCACAAACGGTCAACACAGCATCATTCACGCTGACTGGAACCGCTGATGCGGGTTCCGTTGTTGAGGTACTCCAAAACGGAAGTTCTGTTGGCACCGAAACCGCAACGGGTGGTACTTGGACGATCATCGTAACGCTAGATGGAGGAGCCAACACATTCACGGCAACCGCAACCGATGCCGATGGCAACACATCACCCCTATCCGATGCCGTTATCATCACGCTGGAAATACCGGAGTTCACCAATACAGTGAAACGAAAGATTAAAAGGAGTGATGGTAGTACGACAAGTGTGGGTGTGACGTTTGGTGAATCGAAAACCGTTACGGTGACTATTAGAGCATTCACGACTACTACGAGTGCGAGTGCGGATGATGTTATAACTAAAGCCTCCAATACCCTGAATATTGAAACGGCAAAGGACTATTTTGAGTTTATTTCGCACTTGCCATCTGTCGTCAAAGTCGATCTGCTGGAAAATGCGATTGTTGATATAGTGATTACAGATGCCTTTGGTTACCCTGTCCCCGATGCCTGTTCTGTCGATAGTCCATGTAAAGTAAGCCTGTCCTATACGGATGCTGACCTAGAGAGATTAGGTGATATATCGGCAGAGGAACTTGTCGTATTCCACTACACGAACGACAAGTGGACAGAGCTTAAAAGCTTTGTTGACCCAGATTCGCCGAACACCATTGTTGGCGAAACCACCAGTTTCTCACCCTTTGTTCTAGGCAGGGTCGACCGATATAGCACACAGTTTCACCGACAAATTATCGCTCGTTTCACACAGGCACTTGTTGCCAATGTTGCTCGTACGGTGGAAGGTCGGGTAGGTGCTGCTTTCTCGGATGCTCGGCAATTAGCCAGCTACCAATTAGATGGTCAGACGGTGCAATTGAATGGTAGCGATAATCTGCAAGATTCGATGATGAACAAACTGCCGCATTATGCGAAAGCATTGAAAGACGGCGGCATGGACTGGAAAGCCATGTTGTCTCGTTCATCTTTTGTATTGCCACTGAATACGGCTGGCAACCTTGATTCAGAACAATCAGGAATGACCCTCTGGGGTCGTGGCGATTACACTAAACTCAGCGGTAAGAGTGGTGGTCTTGATTGGAATGGCAGTTTAGTTGGCTTTCAGGTCGGTATTGATAGTCGCATACGTGATGATTTATTGGTCGGTGGTTTGGTGTCATTCGGTAATGGTAAGACGGATTACACCGATAATAGAACCGATGGTGCCTATAAGCTCAAAAACATGACCGGTGTTCACCCTTATATGGCATGGACAAATGGCGATATGTCATTATGGGGTAGTGTCGGTTATGGGCAGGGACGGGCTGAGGTGTCCACTGGGAATGTGACCAGCAAGGTCTCCATGCTCTCCTTATCAGGCGGTGCAAAGGGTAAATTATCACAGACTGGGCTGAGCCTGAAAGGAGACATCTCGCTGGTGCGTACTGATGTTGAGAACACAATCAAAGTTGACAATAAGCAAAGACTGCGTTTGGTTTTAGAATCGGAGCGACAACGGATGCTCGCATCAGGCGGCACGATTACACCTGTATTAGAAGCGGGCTTACGCTATGACAGCGGTGATGGTGAGTCTGGATTGGGTGCGGTACTGGGTGCTGGAATACGCCATAATCTCGATGGCTGGGTCGTTAAAGGTAAGGTACATGCTGTAGTCGGTCAGAACAATTACCAAGAATGGGGTATTCACGGCACGATTGAGAAAGCCCTGAATGACAATCAACAAGGCTTGTCGTTTAGTGTTAATCCGTCCTACGGTGCGACCGACATAAGAATGCAACAAGTGTATGGTCGGGATCAAACATCCGTGAGCAATAACGGCACAAGTAATGATTACGCTGTGCGCTTAAATGCACGAATGGATTATGGTTTGTCTGTCTCGGGTATCAGGGGCATGTTGATTCCATACAGCGAAGCCACCCTAGGCGGACAATCTAAACACTATGAGTTAGGTATAAACTGGAAACGTCATTCAGCATTCAACATCAATTTATCGGTTGAACGCGAAACTAGAGGCACTTCCAAGCACAGAATTCTGTTGGAAAGCAAGGTTCAGTTTTAATCGCCTATCGAGTGTGCTGTTATTCCTCGCTTCTGGGTAGTCACCGCTCGGGAGTGTGGCTTCATTCGTGCCGATTACCACCGTAGGCGAGGAACAATGGGTAATTGAAAATGACGGTAAATGGACAATGATGGTTGGTTTTGATAGGGACATTTGTTTGACTGGATGGTCTGCTCCCCGCTTGAGCGGGGACATTATTCGAGTCTGTGCAAGAAACCCTCGCTAGGTTGTGTTACATGTGGAAAACCCTTGCGGGTTTGAGTGTTTTTCTGGGTTACTGCTTGCGAGACTGTGCAAGAAACGAGGACTTACAAGCCCACTATTGAGTCTTTTGAGTCGGGTACGGGTAAAAAATGGTTCTTATTAAAAGCAGACGGGTAAAATAACCTTGTTTGATGCGAAAACAAGCATTTTTGGCATAAACCATCGAATATTGGACGCAAAAAAGAACATGTCGCTTGATTGCTTGCATGACGGCTTCAATATCGCCTGCTTTTATAGCCAATAGCAGTTCTTGAATTCACATAATAAGTGCAACACTCCTAAAGTCAGTCAAAGAGTACACTCGTACTCTTTTACTCGTACTCTTTTAACTGAACGGAAAAAGGGAGTAAAACATGACGAGATATACCCATTTGACTGAACACGAAAGAGACCACATTTGCCTCATGAATCAGCAAAACTGTACACTGACAGGAATCGCTAAAACCATGAGCAGAGGTTAAGTCAACCATCAGCCGTGAAATTAAACGCAATACCGGGGCAACGGCTATCGCTACAAACAAGCCCGCCGCTTTGCCCAAACGAGGCATCAGCAAAAGCCCAAGCACATCAGGCTCAATGACGAGTTAAATCTTCATATTCAACAAAATCTTGTGCTGTATTGGAGTCATGAACAAATTAGCGGTCGTTTGAGAATGGAGGAAAACATCCGTATTAGCACCGAATCCATCTATCGTCTCATTTTGAAAGACAAAGTAGCGGATGGGTCGTTATATCGATACTTGCGCCATCAGGGTAAGAAATATCGCAAGCGTTATGGACAGAACGATTACCGCGGACGCATCCCCAATCGGGTTGATATTGCTGATAGACCCAGTATAGTGGACAATCGTTCGCGTATAGGCGATTGGGAGGCTGATTGTGTTATCGGTAAAGGTCGTGCCACCCTTGCTGAACGCAAAAGTAGGCTTTATCTCGCACTTCGGACTAAGAACAAAACCGCAAAAGAAACCAACGCGGCTATACTCAGGTTGTTAAAGCATATGAAACAACATGTAATGACCCTAACCTTTGATAACGGCAGAGAATTTTGTTGGCATAGTGAGCTTGCCAAACAACTCGAGTGTGAAACTTAACGAAGCTAAACCGTATCACTCTTGGGAGCGTGGCTTGAATGCCAAATAATCATCTGGCACAATGGCTTGCTCATGTGGTTTTTTCCAAAGAAAATGTCTTTGCATAAAGTCACCGAAAAAGAGCTGTTCAAAGCGACCGATTTAATGAATAACCGACCTAGAAAATGTTTGGGGTATAAAACCCTTATGGAGGTCTTTTCCCACGCAATGGGAATAGATCATAATATAAACCAGAGTGTTGCACTTATGGGTTGAATTCGCCATGCTAGTATAATCGACCAAGGGCTATCTACAAATCACAATTGATGACGCGCTGATTGATTCGGCTTGTTGGACGGTCGCAGAGGAATCAACATTGCCAGAAAATACTGGTTTAACCAATATTGTTTATCGGCGGTATGGTCGATTGTTCTGTACTACCCCTGTAATACAGCGAGGTATTTTTTCCCCTTATCCGTATCGAGCCATTTCATAATGCAATCTTTATCAACGAGTGTGATGCAGTCGTGACTATCTTTCCCCCACCCGCCATACGCACACCAGAACCACATAGCATCAATATCTTTGTTTCTTTTGCATGCCTCCAAAAAGGATTCATCAACGGGATATGGTTCAAGGTTCTTTTTACATTGTGCCAGAATTTTCTTACCTTCTTTGAGGGTTTTACCGACCAAATCATAATTCTTGAGTGTCTTTCCATGTCGCAGACCACTCGGAACATAATCGTATTCAATAATGAAATATCCGAGGCATAGCGACTCCCATTCCGTATCACTAAGCACATCAAGCCGGTCATCTAGCGGAAGTGATTTTTAATATTCCAGCACTTTTTCTGGGGAAGCACTCTCTGCCAGTACCTCCAGCATTCGGGTGTAAATATGATTGTGTTGGTGTACATTGCCCCGTCCAGCTTGCCCAATCAATCTATACGGGTCCGGCAATTCTATGAGCGGAAATGGTTTTTTGTTAATCACTTTACGATAATGAAACAACTCACATTTCTTACTCAAGCAGTGTTCTTTGTCGACGACAATACCTCCTTCCAACTGTCCAAGGTGAAGCGTTTCATCGAAATAAACCACAACCCAATCCTTCCGCTCGGTAATGTTTCTAAAACGCCAACATGTATTAAAATACCGATTCTTATAACCATCCCCGCCCCATGTTTCCCATGTTTTCGCAAGATTATTCATATATTCCTGACTCGCACCCGTGCCGTCGGTGTTATATCTGTTAATCGCCTCTTCCAGATTACATAGTTCCCAAGAACCATACTAGACACCAACCTGATCCATTTCCCATACGCATTTTGAGTGATCTTTCTTGTCTGCGTCTTTCATACGGAAGCGAAAAACGTTGAAGTTATCCAATTCAATCATAATTTATCTCTTAATTAGTCAGCCCTTAAAAACATCTAAACAGTTTGATTTATATCAATAAAACAAACAAAACCATTAACCAAATCAACCGATGCGTGTTTTTTATAACCATACCAAAACTGGTTACGCCCTTACAACCAAAGCCCCCATTATCAACTGCTATTTTTTCAGCCGTCTTATTATTAAACTTCTCTAAACAGTCCTTAATAGCACGATCTCTATCGTCCCAAGTGGTCAGCTTACTCACCCGAGTGACTTAGCATCAACAAAGGTAAAAACTTCACGAATTAAATCCATAGACTTCAGTCTTTTACGAACACGGTTAAAAATCGTCATTAAGTTTTTTGTACCCAGTCGTTTCCGAAAATCACCAAAGTAACTGTGATCCGGGGGACTTCTCTCCTAAATTCAATTCGCAAAACCATTTTCCAGAATTGTTCTCCTGCAAAAAACATTCCATTTCACGGTCGCTCATATATTCCATGAATTGTAAAACCAGGGCACGTAAGCCAAAGACAACCCCTTTTTCTTTGCGACCTTTAACCGAATAGAGATTAACGTAAGGTTTGGCTAGTTCATCGAATGACAATAAAGCATCAAGCTCACGATAGGAATGGTTTGCTACTACCAGATCGTCTAGTGCATAAACAGCATATTTTGTTGGCGTTTGCTCATAAATAAGACCCGTTTTGAATTTCGGGTATTATCTTATGCTTTCGGGCTATTAACCGACAAGCTCATCATGGATGCCCAGCACCACACGTTGTTCCTCCACCCATCCAGTAGGACGTAATCCAAAAGAGTTGCTGGTTCTAATGCCAGTGGCAATCTGCTTGTTCGTATTAATGGCAGTGAGTCAATAACCTTACCAATATCACTGACAATCACTATCAGGCGGTCAGGGAGTCTGCGACCTGCTACCGAATTCAGGATAGGCTTCCAAACCGAGTTCCGACTTATCGAGACCACTCGCTTCTGCTTCTTGATCGACCCGAATTCCGACCATGAACTTGAGCATGAGCCAAAAGAACATGCTGACGATAAAGGCGAACACACCGATTGAGACAACCCCGGTCAATTGTGTGATGAAACTCGCTTCAGTATCCGATATTGCCACTGCCAGTGTGCCCCAGATTCCGGCAAACAAATGAGCCGGAATCGCACCAACAACATCATCAATTTTGAGTTTGTCGAGCAAAGGAACCGCCAGCACAACAATACCGCCACCGACTGCCCCAATGAGTACTGCCATACCGATGGTTGGGTCGGCAGGTTCAGCGGTGATCGAAACAAGACCAGCAATAGCACCATTTAATGCCATTGTTAGGTCGACTTTTTTATAGAGAATTTGAGTCGCAATCATGGCTGCCAAAACACCGCCAACTGCCGCCATATTGGTATTAGCAAAAACATTTGCCATTTCAATGGCGTTTGTGGCAGAGCCCAAGGCAAGCACCGAACCACCATTAAAACCGAACCAACCGAGCCACAAAATAAACGTACCCAGTGTTGCTAATGGCAAGTTTGCGCCGGGAATGGGATGCACCCTGCCATTGTCCATGTATTTTCCTTCTCGCGCACCCAGAATGATCGCACCAGAAAGTGCTGCCCAACCACCAACAGAATGCACCAGCGTCGAGCCGGCATAATCGGAAAAACCGAGCTTATCAAGCCAGCCACCACCCCAAACCCAAGAACCCTGAATGGGATAGATTATTGCCGTCAGCAGAGCAACGAAAGCAAGGAATGGCCAGAGTTTAATTCGTTCAGCCAATGCGCCGGAAACAATAGATGCTGCCGTTGCCACGAAGACCATTTGGAAGAACCAATCCGATGAAGCAGCATAGCTACCCTCCTCAAAAGTGCCACCGAGGGCGGCGCTATCATCCACACTCCAGAAGAAACTCACACTGCCAATATAATTGGTTACATCAACATACATCAGGTTATAGCCGAGCAGATAAAAGGTGAGTCCAGCGATGGAATATAGCGCGATATTTTTAAGGCAGATAGCCGCTGTGTTCTTAGAACGAACCAGACCGCTTTCCAGCATGGCAAAACCAGCCGCCATCCACATCACTAGCGCACCATTGAACAGAAAAGAAAAGGTATTCAATACAAAAGCCGTTTCACTATCCACTGCGGCAAACGCCGATGTGGTTACCAACATTCCGATTGCCATGATAGATATAGCAACCAATTTCAAACAGATTAAATGACGCATTGTTTATCTCCTAAAGGGCATCTTCATTACATTCGCCAGTGCGAATACGAACCACATGGGTCAAATCAGAAACAAAAATCTTTCCGTCACCCAGCTTTCCTGTTTTAGCGACCGCTGTAATCTGCTCAACCACATGCTCGCTCATCTCTTCCGTAACGGCAACTTCAATTTTAATTTTAGGAAGAAAAGAAACCGCATATTCCGCGCCACGGTAAATTTCTGTATGCCCTTTTTGACGGCCATACCCTTTTACTTCGGTAACAGTTAACCCGCTCACACCGATGGAAGTTAGTGCATCACGCACTTCATCGAGTTTGAATGGATTGATAACAGACATCACTAATTTCATCATTGACCTCATCAGGTTTGTATATCGAGGATCCCAAACAAACCCTGTTGCAAGGATCGTGTGGAAACGTATCTGTTATACAAGCAAAATTCGTGCCAAGTTTAATAATATGTTTTTATTCAATGGGTTAAGAGAATACAATAAAAAAAGCATGGTCGTACGGTCGTGACTATTCCCCATGACAACATTGATTATCACCATCGCGCGCTTTATTGGTGCAAGATGTTTCCTGCTACGAAAAGCACGATGGCTTGTTGCGGATTACTCAATCATTATCGTTTAAGCCAGCACCTGCACCGGAGAGGCGGGAGGCTTCGGTGGCTTCAACACAGGTATTGAGCGCGTATTGCTCGAGTTTTTCCCACAGCACATCGTCCACGACTACATCGCCGATGACTGGTTGTATTGGTTGCATTCGCCCGATGGGTGAAATCGGTATTCGCGTACACGTCAATTGCATGCTGAGGGCAATTCCTAATTCATCTTGGTTGCCGCTCACTGTCAACCGATGATGAGAAAGATCGAGGGTCACTGCCGACCATTTGAGTTGTATTGATTGTGCTTCGGACAAGGCTTGACCGAGCAGATATTGTCCGAGAAATCCAGCGGTAAGCAATGGATGGGCTATTTTTTCGGTCGTGACAGACTGATGCGTCCGTGCCAAGTCGCTACCTAGATAATCACATAAACTAATGCCGCTCATCAATGGGTTCAGAATACCTTTTGGTGTCCGCCAGATGCCACTGAATGATTGTGGCGCATAGTCGGTTGGGGTTTGATTGTTGTATTGTTCGAGTACTGCCACCAGTCCGGTTACGCCGTCCAGCCCAAATGCATGCAACCAGCGGATGGCTTTTCCCACTTCATCGGCAACCCCCCAAGGCAAGCCACAACCGCGTGCAGCGTTGCGTGATGTTTGGTCGATTTGGTTAAGCGAGCGCAACATTATACGGACGGTAATGGTGGATAAATCCAGTCATCCGCATCTTTATATTCGAACTCATCTGGAAATGGCGCGTATTGATACATATTGATTCGTACCCAGCGATCCGATTTAGGGTCAAACTTATTGGCTCCGAAAAAGGATAATTTGCATCGTAACAAATCAACCGGCACCATCTGTGCGGCAATCAGATTATCCTGTATTTCGGCATAGGGCAGTTTTTCGGCAATTTGAATGCGCCGAACACTATGTCGGTGATGCGGATGAGATAATAAAAAATGAGCGATGTTTTCATTGCCAACACGGTCGCCAGATGCGTATTTTTTGAGTGCCGTGTGTAAGGCAGCCACATCTCGACCATACGATAACGGGTGTTCTTTGTTGGCTCCGGGCTCGTCGAATCGTTCACCGACTCGGGGTTCTAATTTCTCTTCTGACACATACCAGAATCGGGCACACTGTGATTTATCGGTATAGTCTAATGCCAATGCCCAAGAATAGGTATTTTCGATATAGCGGATTGCCTCACCAATTTTTTGTCCACCATCGATGTTAAAAAACTGTGCTTCATCAATCGCCATCGTATCGGCAAGATCGTCAATGAACTCGCCATGCGGCTCGAGTACCAATGACACTGCCAACTCTTGTCCTTCTATGGATAATGCTTGTTCAGACCATTTGATTAAGCTATCCCAAGGAAAATCGGCGTTGAGAAAACGACACTTGCTATCTGCATCCAATTCGGTGGATTGAGCATAGTCCGTCAATTTTATTAAATCCTGTTTTAATTCATCGATGCGACCCTGCTGCCGTGCATCCGAAGTATTCCAACTGGCTACACCAAGCACCATTCGTGCCACCAGATGACCAAAAACACGCACCGTTTCGGTTGTACTCCTGCGGATATTGCGTACTCGTGCCAGTGCGGTTTCCCGGGACAACATCCAGCTATGCAGTAACGCCGGATGCAGGACAAGAAACGGCGCCATACCCAAGCCAGTAGAGTTTCCTACCCCGAGCCGACGACGTAATTCTGGATCGATTTTTACTGCCTTGCTACCACCGCGCATGTGCGCTAGATGCTCGACAATATCCACAGTAAATCCACGAATCAGCCATACCGCAAGCAATTCCGCACGAAAAGCCGCTTTGAATTCCGCGCGGTGACTAATTCGATCGCGGTCGCTGATGCCATATTTTCCATTGCCATACACTGCGGTGGTACGCATCAGATAACCGACACGATCAATCTTTTCAGGCTCGGGTTGTTGCCCGTGTGCGAGACAATCGGTTACATATTCAAACAAGCGCACACTGCGGTTAGCGCGCGCTAAAACCAGTTCTGAATGCGAATAATGACCGGCTTCCTGCTTCGGCACATTGGCATATAATCTTTTGATATCTGCCGCATCGGGGATGCCATCAAACAGGGTAAATGTGGCATCCCATTCCATAGCAATGACTCGGTCAGAGCGTTTTTCTGGCAGCAAATCATTGGCATAACAAATCAAAGAATAGGTGTTGTTGGGAGAATGTGCTGCATAAACCGCAACGCCGACACCCTGCTCATCGACTTCCCATATGGTACGCTCAAAACGCCATTGTTGCTTTTTCAGGAAACGCAACAAGGAGCGCATGAAACTTAATCGAGTTTGATGAAAACACCCCATGCGCTGCAAGCACATCACATACGATGGCAAGCGCAACGGTGCGGACGCATCATTGGTTGGGGGCATCAGCCCCATTTTATTCTGAGTCATTTTAAGATGGTGGGAGTTGGTCGATAAGCCGGGTTCTGTCTAGAGCAGTTATTCATCTAGGACGTTTGTCACCAAACGCCTCAAGCAACCTACCCGAATCCAGCGCGGGCCACGCCAATAGATTCCTATTTGGTCTTGCTCCGGGTGGGGTTTACCGTGCCACTACTGTTACCAATAGCGCGGTGCGCTCTTACCGCACCATTTCACCCTTACCATAACAGCGTAAATTAGCCTGTTTATGGCGGTATATTTTCTGTTGCACTTGCCGTCAGCTCGCGCTGCCCAGTGATTACCTGGCACCCTGCCCATTGGAGCCCGGACTTTCCTCCCTATCAATTATCGAAATAATCAATAGCGCAACTGCCTGACCAACTCCCAAACCGAGAATAATAGATTGTCACCGATAAAACAATGTGTTTGGGTTCAATATCCAAGTGAGACAAATCGGGTGTCTTCGCGAGGTACTGATACTATAATGTTGCTAAGTTCAATGAATCACACGCTTGGTATTCGTTGTAATGAGACTAATGACGACTCTCTTTAAGCGCTCACGGGCATTGTCACTGACGTAAACTGCGGTATGATTTGATTCGCTGGTTTTATATCTGCATTGGGTGTTCTCCTGTGTCTAGATTCAGTCACTAAAATATCATGGGCTTGTCGGAAAATGGCGTTTTTAGCTTGTTGTGAATATTGAAGTCCTTGTTATTAAACATTTTATTTTCTTAAAATCCGACTGATTTTGAATTAACCGACAAGCCCATCAGGTATTTTTGCAGGGGCAGTGTATTGGCTTGAAATGTCATGAACGTCGGTGAATTAGGGCAGTAATTAAGAATGTGAATAGGGGTAGTGGGTTTCTTGCACAGTATCGAAAGGAGGAATCCAGTCAAATAAATATTCTTATCAAAACCTAGCCGCCATTTTCAATTCTCAACACCGTTAATGGGACATTTTAGCTTTGGGCTAACAAACCCAGACACAGTCTTGACACTCTCATCAAATGCTGGCAGTATTTTCCGACATGCATGGGCTTTAAAAGTACACATCTCTAATCACCAACGGAGATAATTATGGAGACAATATTATGAAACATCCCTTTTCACGCCGTTCCTTTCTGACTGGTGCTGGTGCTGTTGTTGCTGGTATTCATTTGCCGCTTTTTGCTGAAGAGAAAAAACTTAACTTCTATAACTGGGATACCTATATTGGTGAAACGACTTTAGATGATTTCGCTACTACTACTGGTGTAGCAGTAAAAATGGATTTATTTGGCGATAACTCTGAACTGTTTGCCAAAATCCGTGAAGGTAATCCCGGCTACGATGTCATCGTTCCGTCCAATGATTTTGTCGATCGCATGTGGCGCGCGAATCTACTGCAACCATTAGATCACAGCATGTTACCCAATTTCCGCACCAACATCGGCACACGTTTTCAAGATGCTGGCTTTGATCCCGGACGCAAGTATTCCATGCCTTATATGTGGGGAACAATGGGCATCGGTTATCGCAAATCCAAAGTCGATCGTCCAGATTCGTGGTCGGCAGTCTGGGGCGAACAATCGGCGCAATATGCGGGCAAGATAGGCTGGATTAGCGAACCCGGCTCCATGCTTGGTATGGTTCTGCGTTATTTGGGTTATTCGTTCAACTCTATCAATGCCGATGAAATTCGTCAGGCTGCCGACCAACTGATTAAATACAAGCAAAATGTCAAAGGCATCTTTGAAGATAACGGACAGGATTTGCTGGCATCGGGCGAGATAGACTTAGCGGTGGAATGGAATGGCGACATCGCACAACTGATTAACGAAGATCCCGATATCGACTATGTCATTCCCAAAGAAGGCGGTTATTTTTGGCAGGATTGTCTGTGCATTCCGAACGATGCGCCACACCCCGAAAATGCACATGCCTTTATCAATTTTCTGCTGGGCGCGGAAATTGGTCGCGACTTAGCGGAATACATCGAATATGCCACTCCCAACGAAGGTGCGCGTAAACTCATGGACGATACCTATAACAAAAACCCTGCCATATTCCCGTCAGAAGACATGATGACCATGTTAGAACCATCGCTCTATCTAGGCGAAGAACGTGCCCAGCTTATCGACGAAGAGTGGACGCGGATTTTAGCGACTTAAACTAATCCTTTTCAATCGTGATAGCTAATGAGTAGCGGCGTGGATTCCTTATAGCTCCGTTGAAAGGCGAACACTGGCGCGTTAATAGCGGCGTTTTTTCCGCACTGGCGCTACCATGTCTGTTGTGGATTGGGGTGTTTTTTATCGTGCCACTAGGCTTTATTTTTGGGCTTAGCTTTTCCGATAAAGTGGGCATTATCGGGCACGACCTCAATTGGACTAGCGGGAATTATGTGCGTGCTTTCGAGCCGATTTATCTGGAGATTTTTGCCAAGTCGCTGATTATTGCTGTCATTGCCACTGTGGTCTGCCTGTTGATAGGCTATCCGGTCGCATTGGCAGTTGCCTTTGCACCACAGAAAATCAAAATACCGCTTTTGTTGGCAATCACATTGCCGTTCTGGATCAATATTCTCATCCGCACTTACGCGCTCATTGCCGTCTTTAGAACACGCGGTTTTTTGAACTTCACACTCGAGTGGCTTTGGAGTATCGGCGATTCCTTATTGCAGGTGCTCGGGTTTGACGGCTTGGGTGGCTATCGTCCTTTGGAATTGCTTTATACCAACACGGCTGTGGCACTGGGGATTGCCTACGTTTTTTTGCCGTTTATGATATTGCCGCTGTATGCATCGATGGAACGCTTTGACCGTTCTTATTTGGAAGCGAGTCTAGATTTAGGGGCAGGTCATTGGCGTACTTTTGGCAAAGTATTGTTACCGTTGACCATGCCTGGGGTCATCAGTGGCGTGATGATTGTTTTTATACCCGCACTGGGTGCGTTTTTCATTGCTGACATGCTCGGCGGTGCCGACAGTCAACTGATTGGTAACGTCATTGAACGACAATTTTTAGGTGCCAATAACTGGCCATTCGGTGCGGCTTTATCGTTTTTACTGATGTATCTGACCTTCGCTGCCATCGTTTTACGTCAATTATTGGTAATGAAAACAATCTCATGGAAAGAGGACGATGTCTAAGCACAGCCCTTTGGATTATGCTGGACGCTGGTGGATGCGGGGGTTCTTAGGGGTGTTTTTTATAATGTTGTACGCACCTATCGTGGCATTGGTGGCATTTAGTTTCAACGATTCAAAACGCAATATCGTGTGGCATGGTTTCACCACAAAATATTATCTCAAAGCGGTAGCAAACGATTCATTGATTGCCGCTTTCGTTAATTCGCTCACCATTGCCACAGTGAATATGTTGATTAGCGTTATTTTGGGGGTCGCTACTGCCATAATCATGTGGCGTTTTCGATTTCCGTTGCGTTTTATCGCCGATGGACTTTTATCGCTCCCTATTGTCATTCCAGAAATCTGCATGGGTGTTGCCATGTTGGTATTCTTCAATCAATGGTGGCCACGTGACCTAATATGGCCGTTCAGTTTGGGCAATATCATAATCGCCCACATTACTTTCACCTTTCCATTTGTTGCCATTATCGTGCGTGGACGGCTGGCATCGGTCAATCGCGAACTGGAAAAAGCGGCCATGGATCTCGGTGCCACCGAATGGCAGGCGATGCGTGATACGCTGTTGCCACAAATTCGCCCTTCCATCATTGCTGGCGCACTCATCGCCTTTACCTTGTCGCTAGATGATTTTGTCATCACCTACTTCACCGCTGGTCCAAACAGCATTACCCTGCCGGTTAAAATCAATTCTATGGTGCGCTTTTCGGTTACCCCCGAAGTGAATGCCGCATCCACTGTGCTCATTGTCATCACCATAGTCGCAGCCGTTTTGGCGATGCGATTCCAAAACACGAACGAAAAATAACATGCAACCGTTGATAGAAATACGCCATCTGGTCAAGACGTTTGGTAGCGAAACGGCGGTCAATGATGTTTCTCTGGATATTTATGACCATGAGTTTTTGGTTTTGCTGGGACCTTCGGGATGTGGTAAAACCACGCTGCTGCGCATGATCGGAGGCTTTGAAAACCCAACTGCTGGCACGATACAAATGCAAGGGCGGGATTTAATCGCATTACCGCCTAACAAGCGGCCGCTCAATATGGTGTTTCAATCCTATGCTGTTTTCCCGCATATGAATGTGTATGACAATGTCGCCTACGGCTTGCGTATTGACGGCGTAGAAAAGCACGAATGCCAACGCCGTGTGAACGAGGTTTTAGCACTGGTACAGATGGACGCATTAACGACACGTTATGCACATCAATTATCGGGTGGGCAACAACAACGGGTGGCATTGGCACGCGCATTGGTCAAACAACCGCGCGTTTTGTTATTGGACGAACCACTATCGGCACTGGATGCCAAACTACGCGAGACGATGCAAAATGAGCTGGTCAAATTGCAGCATACGGTCGGTATCACCTTTGTCGTGGTCACCCATGATCAAGACGAAGCCCTATCGATGGCAGAGCGGGTCGCCGTCATGGAGCATGGACGTATTCAACAACTGGACACGCCGCGCAATTTATATGAAGCACCACAAAATCGGTTTGTTGCTGACTTTGTCGGACGCATGAATATCCTGCCCGCTGAACGGATAGAACAGGGTTATTATCAGGTCTACGGACTCGGTAAAATCGCCGCCACCGAACTATCCAGCGATAAAAACTTGCCCGCCACATTGGTCGCTATCCGTCCCGAGAAGCTATCCATTACCACCTCAAAACCAGCCGATGACATCCTCAATTCGGTCACTGCAACCATCGATAATGTCGCCTATTACGGTGGACAAACCGTACTGACAGTGAAAACCCCCGCCATCACACTAACAGTCGCCATTCCCAACAACCACCGCCACGCTCCACCCGCAATAGTCGGAAAGGAAATCACCGTATGCTGGCAAGCAGAAGACATGATTGCCCTGACAGAATAAGACGATATTCCCTGTCCATCAAGGGTGTCCGGTTGCTTTGTGCTGCGAAAGTGCCCAAATAACGTGTTCGCGTACTAATTCGGAGGGGTGGTTGAGTCGGTTTTGCAATGCCGACATGACGGCTTCGCTGGTGCCTGCATTACCAAGCGCAACAGCAATATTGCGTAACCATCTTATATGTCCGATTCGGCGGATTGCCGAGCCTTCGGTATATTGCTTAAACGCCTTCTCGTCCCACTCGAACAGCGTCACCAACGCAGTTGCATCAAGTTGATGGCGAATTGCAAAATCGGGTTGTGTGCTGATTGTGGCATAGCGGTTCCAAGGGCAAACCAGTTGGCAATCGTCACAGCCAAAAATACGGTTGCCGATGGCTTTTCGAAATTCCACGGGAATCGTGTTATGAAGCTCAATAGTGAGATAGGAAATACATCGCCGTGCATCAAGCTGATAGGGCGCAACAATGGCATCGGTCGGACAGATGTCCATACAGGCAGTACAACTACCACAATGTGCGCTAGTCGGGGCATCCACGGGGAGCGGAATATCGGTATATAATTCACCAAGAAAAAACCACGAGCCACTATCGCGGTTGAGTATATTGGTATGTTTACCAATCCAGCCATGCCCAGATTTCTGTGCCAACGCTTTCTCCATAACCGGTGCACTATCGCACAAGACACGATAACCGAATGTACCAACTTCATCACTGATTCGATTCGCCAGCTGTTGTAATTTTCGCCGAATCACCTTGTGATAATCACGCCCCAGTGCATAACGTGCAATATAGCCAATATTCGGATTTGACAATGCCCTTTGCGCTTGTTGCATCGTTTGTGGCAGGTAATCCATACGCACGGTAATCACCCTGATTGTACCGCCGACCAATTCTGCCGGACGGGTACGCTTGCTACCATGACTGGACATATAGTGCATCTCACCATGAAAATGCTTTCCCAGCCAATCCGCAAGGCGTTGCTCGGCATCGCTCAAATCAATATCACTAATCGCCGTATGGGAGAACCCTAACTGCGTTCCCCATGCTTTAATCAGCTCACCAAGCGTATCAAGTTTTCCGACTAAACGGGGCATCGGATACATGCAACAAAAACTGACAAGTCATCATAAAATGATTACCGCCATTTAGAATATTCGGCATTCGACACAACAATTTCTAACCCATCCTCATGAATATTTGCTACATCTCTCAATTTTCACTCGTTGTAACAATGCTTGTTTGGTAGCAGTGGCTTTGTGCGAATTCTTTGATTGTTTTACCAGCATATCAATAATGCCATTCATATTCGCAATCATGTAGCCGTACTTTGATGTCATGAAAAGGAATTAAAGAATAAATTATACGCTAAATCTGGCAAGAACCCTCAATGTCCAACATTCAACACTGAATTGAATAACAAATTATCCGCCAATTATAGTAAAACGGCACTAGCAATTGCCTCGAAATTAAACATTGTAGCTGGAAATACCAATATTCACCCGCATATTGGCGTTTATGCTATAATAACTGGCGTTATAGCCCGTAGATGGTCACTCGATAGGTTTGATATATCTATAGTGACATAAATTTGATTCGCTAAACTCCAACATAAAGAGGTATTAAAATGGCTAAATTTGAAGCTACAGTTACACGCTCGGTTTCCAGCGGTATAGAACTCAATCGGGTATTGAAAAACACCTATCTATTGCTATCGCTCACGCTCTTGTTTAGTGCTGTAACAGCGGGCGTGTCTATGGCGATGAGCTTCCCTCCACTCGGTCCAGTTATTACGCTGGTTGGGTATTTCGGATTGTTATTCTTAACTGGCAAATTTCAAAACTCCTCGCTCGGTATCTTATTTGTCTTTGCCTTGACCGGTTTTATGGGGCTAACCCTCGGACCCATTCTGAATTTCTACATACACGGACTACCTAACGGCGGACAGGTTGTGATGACTGCACTTGGCGGAACGGGGGCTATTTTTGTTTCCCTTTCTGCTTATGTACTAGTAACGAAGAAAGATTTCAGTTTTATGGGTGGGATGCTCATGGCGGGCATCATGGTTGCTTTTCTCGCTGGATTAGCAACACTGTTTTTCCCCATGCCTGCATTGAGTCTGGCAGTATCGGCAATGTTTATTCTGTTAATGTCGGGCTTGATTTTATTTCAAACCAGCCGAATCCTGCATGGCGGTGAGACCAACTATATCGCTGCAACCGTAACGCTTTATGTTGCGATATACAATCTATTCCTTAGCCTGTTGAGCATTTTAGGGATATTTAACAACGACTAACCGAGTTTTGGGACGCAGTTATTCCGGTCGGCGATAGATATACCGATTTGCACCGCTGGAAATAATAATTTGCCATAGTTGCATGTGTCTTGCTCTGAATCCGCCAGTGCAAGCATGTAGGTAATATTTCCACATACGGTAAAACCGATTGGAATAATGTTGTTTTAATTCGTCCCAAGCACCATCAAAATTGTTAAACCACGCCATCAAGGTACGGTCGTAATCCAAACCAAAATTATGCACATATTCAATAACCATAGATGGTTCTAGAGATGCCACAATCTGACGTAGTGATGGGAGTTCTCCATTGGGAAATATGTATTTGGCTATTGCATGGGTCGACCCCCAGCAGGGAATCATTTTTTCCGATGGTATGCAGTAAAAATCGGGCGTTATTCTTGGGACACTTTTTGGCAACATCCATATAAGTGCGATAGTTTTTATGCCCAACATGCTCGAACATACCGAGCGAAACAATAGCATCGAATTTCTCCCCCACCTCACGATAATCCTGCAAACGTATTTCGACAGGTAATCCCCGACAATATTCGGTTGCCAAATCGACCTGTGCTTGCGAGATGGTGATTTCCACCACTTCCACGCCATATTGTTGTGCGACGAATTTCCCAAAACCACCGCATCCAATATCCAGCACTTTCATGTTATCCATGTAGGATTCACCAAACCCCAAAGACCCGTTAATCAACACCCGCCGATAAAAAGCCGAATTGTGAACCTGTATATCCCAAGGGTTGGTGCCATTAAACACAATGCCAGAGCCGTCTAATAACCGCTCAATACGCTGTCGCGCAAAGCCACGGTGATTTCCCTTAAAGGGTTCTTTTGTAAAATCAGTCATATCTACCGTGCTATTGATTTTCGAATCTGTCGTTTGTTCTTGTGATGTTGCCTATTCCAATTATTGTGCATTGAAATGACTTGCGCTGTCAATTTTAATGTCCCAACAACGTTGTTTTAGTCGGTTAATTCAAAATAAGTCCAATTTTAAGAAAATAAAATGTTTAATAACAAGGACTTAAATATTCACAACAAGCTAAAAACGCCATTTCTCGACAAGCCCGCATGGTAACGAAAAAAACAAATATTCCGCCTGTCTCACATTCATTTGAATCATTGAAAATCAGAACATCCCCGACAAGCGGGCATCTTGTTGAATCGATGTGCCCATTTGCCATGATAACGAGTATTCTCGGACGAATCTGTTGTAAAATGTTGGCTCATTTTTACACCTGAACGCAGTAAATTAGTTCTTTTTTGTCGCAAGTAGAACGTATTTTCAGGGAAAATTTACCCTAGAATAGCTCCAGTAACAGGTTTGTTGTTAAAGTATGCCGAACAGGTGTATGTCGTGGCAGGGTTGACACGAGTTTAATTTTGTTTATATTTTAACTGTTTTCTCCTTAGCACAAGGAGCAAAGAACGGCGGTAATGGCATTGGATATTCGACTGTTTCTGATGATATTTAATGTCTGGATATTTCATTTTAACTTTGCTTTAGCGAGATTTGACGATGGCAGACGAACACGACGATGATGATTTAGATTTGTCCTCATTACCCGATGATGAGCTTGTCGAACAAATGCACGACGACCTCTATGACGGGTTGCGCGATGAAATTATGGAAGGTACCAATATCTTGCTCGGACGCGGTTGGAGTGCGTCCAAAGTGCTTGATGAAGCATTGGTAGAAGGGATGCGTATTGTCGGCATTGATTTTCGTGACGGTATATTGTTTGTACCTGAAGTGCTGATGTCGGCGAATGCCATGAAAGGCGGCATGGAAATTATTCGCCCATTATTGGCAGAAACCGGCGCAAAGCCTATCGGTAAAATGGTGATTGGCACCGTGAAAGGCGATATTCATGATATTGGCAAAAATCTGGTTGCGATGATGATGGAAGGGGCTGGTTTTGAAGTCATCAATATCGGCATTGACAATCCGGTGGAAAATTATCTTGATGCCATCGAAGAACACCAGCCCGATATTATCGGCCTGTCGGCATTATTGACCACCACCATGCCTTATATGAAAGTGGTTATCGACACCCTAGTCGAAAAGGGAATGCGCGATGACTATATAGTTCTGGTTGGCGGCGCACCACTGAACGAGGAGTTCAGTGAGGCGATAGGTGCTGATGCTTATTGTCGTGATGCGGCTGTGGCGGTAGAAACCGCACAAGCGAAAATAGCGGAAAAACGCGCCACTGGATTGTTTGTTGATCATTGATAATTTGTCGTTAGTATTACGCAATTATGTCCCCGAATACCATATCGCCCAACCGCCAATATGTGCAGGATGTAGCGGATGCTGGTTTTGCGGGAGCAAAAACCGGTCGGGTGTTAGTCATCGCCTGTGGCGCATTGGCGCATGATTTGATGCGGGTAAAAACACTCAATCAGTGGCAGCATATGGACGTTCAGTGTCTGTCCGCTGAACTGCATAACCGTCCGCATAAAATTCCAGCTGCTGTGGAAAGCAAAATCATGGAGAACCAACATGAATATGACAATATCTTTGTTGCTTATTCGGATTGTGGTACCGGCGGATTGCTGGATGTGGTTTTACAACGCTATGGGGTTGAACGCTTGCCTGGTGCGCATTGTTACGAGATGTTTTCTGGCAAAGCCAAATTCAACGAACTCCATGAAGCAGAATTAGGTACTTTTTACCTGACCGATTTTCTCGCTAACCATTTTGATCGCCTGATTATCAAGGGGCTGGGGCTGGATCGATTTCCGCAACTCAAATCAGACTATTTTGGTCATTATCGGAAGCTACTTTATCTGGCGCAGCTGGATGACGTAAATATTGATCAAAAAGCCCGTCATGCAGCAGATTATCTGGGGCTGGAATATCAGCGCGTTTTGACGCAGGACACGCATTTTGAATCTGCTTTGTCGGTGCAGGTTGGCAGTGTGCGGCAGACTGCGATGGTGGCGACTCCATAATCAGATTTGCATAATTGAGAATTGTTGAAACGGAAATGGCTAAACTGATTACCGTATATTGGCGCGATATTCCCGCTCAAGTGATGGCTAAAGAACGTCGTCAATCTGAAAAAGTTGAATTAACCGAACGTTTTGCCGATGCCATCGACCGGGCGGCGATGCGTGCTGGATTGGTCGGTTCAGATGCCTATCTCGAAGCATGGAGAAAGGAGACAGAAAATTGTGGCGATGATTTGTACGCCGAAGTGCAAGCTGCCGCCAGCAAACTAGAACTCGCCTATGATAAAACTCGACTGATGGCATTGATTCGTAATCAAGGGCATAATCAGGAGACAGCGCAAGCAGAGAATTAGGTGTAAACTCGAAATACATCGCAAACTGGACATCGCAAAACTGGACATGGGGTACTATTAACCAGATTTCTTTGTGCCCTTGCTTCGGCACAAGGGCTAATGAAATCGTATACGGAAAAACAGTCGCGGCACCCATAATTTTAGGCGTTGCGATTGTTGCATGCGTAACGGGCGACTACGCCAACGTGCTGGAACGCATTTCAGCAACCATTCGTCAAATAATTAGAGTATTAAAGCATGACAGATACAATTATCAGCTCAGCAACTAAAGAATTGAAAATCGGACATGAACAACCGTTCGTGATTATCGGTGAGCGAATCAATCCAACTGGACGAAAAATTCTTGCCGAAGAAATGAAAAATGGTGATTACAGTCGGGTCGAAAGCGATGCCCTTGCACAAATCGCAGCCGGCGCAAAGATGCTCGATGTCAATGCGGGGATTCCATTGGCGGACGAGCCGAGAATTCTTGCCGAAGCGATTCAATTGGTGCAATCCATTACCGATCTACCGCTGTCCATTGACTCTTCCATCATTGCCGCACTGGAAGCGGGGTTGGCAGTGTATCAGGGTAAGCCGTTACTGAACTCAGTTACTGGGGAAGATGAGCGACTGGAAGCGGTCTTACCGCTGGTGAAAAAATATAATTGTGCGGTTGTAGCAATTTCCAATGACGAAGCGGGTATTTCAGAAAATCCCGATGAGCGTTTTGATGTGGCTAAGAAAATTATCGAACGAGCCGCCGATTACGGTATTCCTTATAGCGATATTGTGGTTGACCCATTAGTGATGCCGGTCGGAGCGGTGAATAGTGCTGGTCGGCAGGTGTTGCATCTGGTTAAACGCTTGCGTGACGAATTGAAAGTCAATACCACTTGCGGCGCATCAAACTTTAGTTTTGGCATCCCCAATCGCAAAGGCATGGACGGACATTTTCTAAGCATGGCTATCGCGGCAGGAATGACTTCGGCGATAACCAATCCGTTGCATGAGGAAGTCATGCAAGGCGTGATGAGTGCCGATGTGGTGATGGGACATGACCGAAACTGTGTCAAATGGCTGAAAAAATATCGCCAACCGGTGGCTGAGAATGCTGGCAGTGGACGCGCCAATAGACGGCGGCGGCGCACATAACGTTCGCCCACTAAACGCATTGCACATAAGCAATGACAGTGCATAATCGGGTCAGAACTGGCAGTTGCCTGTGTGGCGGGGTTCGCTATACGACGGTGGGCGAATTGCGTGCTGTTATCAATTGCTTTTGTACGCAATGTCAAAAAACTTCAGGACATCATTTTGCCGCCACCAGAGCAGACCTCAATCAGTTTGAATTAGTCAGTGATGCCACCCTTTGTTGGTATGACTCTTCGGATATAGCCCAACGTGGTTTTTGTAATCGCTGTGGTAGCAGTTTGTTTTGGCAGCGAAAAGGAACACAAACTATTAGCATTACTGCGGGGACACTAGACAAACCTACGCACCTTAAGACAGCCGACAACATCTTTGTCGAAGACAAGAGCGACTACCACGACCTGCCGGTTTTGAAATGACCCATCAGGATAATGGTCAGAGCACGGTGCAGGTGGTTTTTACGCCCTCTGGCAAGCGTGGCACGATTGCTACTGGCAAATCTGTGCTTGAAGCGGCACAACAGCTTGGGGTTGATTTGGATACGGTATGCGGTGGACGCGGAATTTGCGACCGTTGCCAGATAGAGCATAGTGTCGGCGAATTTTCCAAGTTCAACATCCATTCCAATGCCAATCACCTGTCGCCATTGAGTGCCAGCGAGCAGGCATTTTTCCCCGCGGGTACGGCGATTACTCGCCGACTGGGCTGTCAGGCAAAGCTCAGCGGTGATGTTGTTATCGATGTCCCACCCGAAAGTCAGGCGCATCGGCAGGTTGTCCGCAAACGTCTTGATGTCCACGACATCACGGTTAATGCGGCAGTACGGTTGTATTATGTTGAAGTCCCCAAACCCAACATGCACGATCCTACGGGCGATTTGCAGCGTATGCTGGATGCGCTGGAATTTGACTGGGGATTAACCGACCTCAGTGTTGATTTCCACCTTATCAAGTCGTTGCAAACGGTATTGCGACAAGACGACTGGAAAGTAACCCTTGCGGTTCACCATGGAAAACAGATTATTGCCATTTGGCCGGGTCTAAAAAACAAAGTATATGGTGTCGCAATCGATGTCGGTTCGACCACCATCGCCGCCCATTTATGCGATTTGGTCAGCGGTCAGGCAATCGCTTCCAACGGACGCATGAATCCACAAATTCGCTTCGGTGAAGACCTGATGAGTCGCGTTTCCTATGTCATGATGAATCCGGGCGGCGAAGTGGATATGACCCGTGCCGTTCAGGAAGCCCTATACGAACTCATCAAGGAACTGGTCGCAGAAGCGGGCGTTGATATTGATGATGTGTTGGATATGACACTGGTTGGCAATCCCGTCATGCACCATCTTTTGTTGGGCATCAACCCGATAGAATTGGGCGGTGCCCCCTTTGCACTGGCGACCGATCAGGCGTTAAATATCAAAGCTCGCGACTTGAATTTAGGGCTTGATTTTGGCATGAACCAAGGAGCAAGAGCATACATTTTACCCTGTATCGCCGGACATGTCGGGGGCGATGCGGCGGCAGCGACCTTGTCGGAAGCACCTTATGAGCGCGATGAACTGACCCTGCTGGTGGATGTTGGCACCAATGCCGAAATTGTCCTGGGCAACAACAAAAAGATGGTAGCCGCCTCCAGCCCGACTGGTCCGGCATTCGAGGGCGCACAAATTAGCGGCGGTCAACGTGCGGCACCGGGGGCAATTGAGCGCGTGCGTATCGACAAAGAAACGCTTGAGCCTAAATTCAGGGTTATCGGCAGTGAATTATGGTCGGATGAGTCTGGTTTCAAACAGGCGACTGAGCATACTGGTGTTACTGGTATTTGTGGTTCGGGCATCATTGAGGTCATTGCCGAAATGTTTCTGGCTGGGCTTATCAAAACTGATGGGGTTATTGATGGTGCCATGGCGAGCCGCTCTAAACGAGTGATTGCAGATAAAAAAACATGGAGTTACAACCTTTACGATGCGGGCACGGTAAAAATCGTCATCACCCAAACCGATGTGCGTGCCATCCAGCTTGCTAAAGCCGCCCTCTATGCGGGGGCGCGCTTACTAATGGATAAACTGCAGGTCAAGCGCGTTGACCGGATCCGTTTAGCGGGTGCTTTTGGCGCGCATATTGACGTGAAATACGCTATGGTGCTGGGCATGATTCCCGATTGTGATTTGCAACACGTTACTTCTGCAGGCAATGCTGCCGGCACTGGTGCGACCATTACCCTGCTCGACATCGAAGCCCGTTACGAAATTGAAGAAGTGGTAAAACGCATCCAGAAAGTAGAAACCGCTGTCGAACCAAAGTTTCAGGCGTATTTTGTTGACGCACTGGCGATTCCCCATAAAACAGATCAGTTTGAGAATCTCAAAAAAGTAGTTGATCTGCCGCCCCCATCACAAACCAATAACGAAAACAAAACTAATACCCGCCTACGCCGCCGCAAGCGGACTTAGTTGTTGTCCGTTTTCATCATCAAGATAACTAATCGTGCAAGACACTAATGGCAACCAAAATTCGTGTTATTTAAGTGAAACAGCGTGGGACTAATGCCACCGAAACTCATGGCAATCGGGCTTAAATTGTAGCCATAACCCGCAACAGCTAGTCATTGTTCCAACTGGCTTTCAAGCGTTTTATTTTCACACCGACCTTTGAGGTTTTTTCCCTTTTAATCAGGTTGAGTGCGATATGCCGGATAATGGCGAGATTGGCGGCACTATGCCCGTTGCGTGTCCGATTAGCGTATTCAATCAAAAGCGACATTCAGCACCCAATGAGTACGAATGCTACGCGCTAATTGACTGGGATTATCTGCACCCCAGACTACTCATAAAATAGAGCGTCTCTTCGGTTATCTTATTCGCGGTCTCTCGTTTGCAGGTGACCGCAATGATGCTCTGCAACCCCGGACTGTCATGACGTTCATGTAACCAGCCAATGTCACCGCTGACACGCACCATGCGCTCCATCATAAGTGACCACCGATGCGGTGGGCGATAATGCCGAATTAAGGTAGGTCACCACATCGGCTCGGTGAACTCGCCGCACCACCTCATGCAAACTCCCTTTCCCTTTCAAACTCAAAACATAGTCACCACTTTGTTGAACATTTGCCGAGCAACTTGTCTCTGACAACCCATAGCATCAAGGGTAACGACTGCATCAGCAATATCTAATCGCGACAGGAGCTTGGGAATAGCCGTGATTTCATTGGATTTGTCATCTACTTTAACCTGTTCTAAAACCAAACTATTGTGCTGTACCAAAGCACTGACCATGCAGATAGCCGCTTTTTTTGAGTCTTTATCCAGACTGCGCCTTAAGCATTGACCATCAATCGCAATGACATCTCCTTCGATCAGATGGGTCAAGTCCGACACCCAGTGGGCTTGTCGGTTAATTGAAAATCAGTCTAATTTTAAGAAAATAAAATGTTTAATAACAAGGACTTAAATATTCACAACAAGCTAAAAACGCCATTTTCCGACAAGCCCCTTCCGTATCACAATATTCAATGATTTTTGTTTGGTAGTCTGCAGCATCGATACGCAGGGCACTCACGGCACAGCCTTCGGGTAATGACTGCTGGCGTTGCTTGATAAACGCCAGATTATATTCCGTTGGCGGCACATGCTTTGACGGAAATCTACGTCCACAATCTGCCCGGTTTCCGCAACATGCCCGACCATCGGCATAAGCCTTTGCGTTTTGTTGTAAATCCACTGGCTTGGGCTTTATGGGCAACAATTTCAGTGGCATCAATGCCCAGCGTCACTTTCTTACAGCGATGCAAGGCTGCCTTCAATGCGGCTTTATTGACCTTCACCCAATGCCACCCACTAGGCAGCATGGATTTGCGGATATATTCCAATCCGCCTGAGCCCGCCTCCAAGCGTGGTCGCTTGGGGAAGTTTATTCATATCCAACACAGTACACAGTGCCTCATTATCTTGAATATGGCAACCTCATCCAAGTGAAAACTGCCCTTCATGCTGCATCAGGATGAATATCTTAGTGAATTTAGAGGGCGGGTACCCACGATTACTTTTTTGCAGAGGGAGGTACTTATCGATTCGCTCAGACATGTCCATGTAATCCATTAAGGGAGTCCATTACTGATGTGAGTAAATCGTTCGTTGTATCGAGTTTGTATGGTAGCATAGTCATAAGCCTTGAGTTGTACACCCATTAGGTGATGGAGAGTTTAAGTGCAAACCATTATACCGCCAAGTCTTTCCACGTTTTAGGGATTTCTATCTGCGGATATGGGATGCCCACATACCCTTGAGAGTTGCGCCTATATTTGGTAATCTGCTCCACCGTTCGGGAAGCATCCATCATTTCCCTCAATATTTCCTGTTGCATTTTGGCTACGCCTTGTGGCTCACTATTCGATTCGATGACCAAATTTGTATTTATCACTGGCGGGGTTGTTTCTTCACTCGGAAAGGGCATCGCGTCGGCTTCGCTGGGGAGCGTTTTGGAAGCCCGAGGAATTAAGGTAACGTTACTCAAATTAGACCCTTATATCAATGTCGACCCCGGCACCATGAACCCGTTTCAGCATGGTGAAGTTTTTGTGACCGAAGATGGTGCGGAGACTGACCTTGATTTGGGACATTACGAACGCTTTGTGCGTACTACAATGGGTAAGGCGAATAATTTTACCACCGGTCAAATTTATGAAAGAGTGATTCGTAAGGAGCGGCGTGGCGATTATCTGGGTGGCACGGTGCAGGTGATTCCGCATATAACCGATGAAATCAAGGCGTCCGTCATTGCCGGCACACAGGATGCGGAAGTGGCATTGGTGGAAATTGGTGGCACGGTCGGCGATATTGAATCCTTGCCATTTCTCGAGGCGATTCGCCAAATGCGGATTGAATTTGGCAAGGAAAATACCTTGTTTCTACACCTTACGCTGGTGCCAGAAATTCGCGTGGCGGGCGAAATAAAAACCAAACCGACCCAGCATTCGGTCAAGGAAATGCGTTCGATTGGTATTCAGCCGGATATATTATTGTGTCGTGTGCGCGAGACATTGCCCGATGTGGCGCGCAAAAAAATTGCCTTATTTACCAATGTGGAGGAGGAAGCGGTCATCTCGGGTGTCGATGTTGACAATGTGTATGAAATTCCAAAATTGTATGTGGCGCAAAAAATCGACCAAATTGTGACCGAGCAACTCAACATCAAAGCGGGTCCGCCGAACATGTCGGAATGGGATTGCGTATTGGAAAATAGCATTCATACCGACAACAAACTCACCATCGCCATGGTTGGCAAATATGTGAGCCTGACCGAGTCCTATAAATCGCTATCGGAAGCATTGTTCCATGCGGGTATTCAAACGCGCACCAAAATTGAAATATTTTACGTTGACTCAAGCGAGATAGAGCAACATGGTACAGCAATGCTGACTAGGGCGGACGCTATTTTGGTGCCCGGCGGATTTGGTGCGAGGGGGGTTGAGGGCATGATAACCGTGGCACAATATGCGCGCCTCAACAAAATCCCCTATTTGGGCATCTGTCTCGGTATGCAGGTTGCAACCATTGAGTTTGCGCGGCATGTTGTCGGGCTAAAAAATGCTCACAGCACCGAATTCGACAAACAATCCCCGCATCCAGTGATTGCCTTGATTACCGAATGGATTGACGACCGGGGGCGACGCAAACTGCGCGATGAAAGGACCGATTTAGGCGGCACCATGCGGCTTGGGGCACAGCAAATTCAGCTTAAAGCAGATTCCAGATACCAGCGTATTTACAATCAAGATGTGATTCGAGAACGCCATCGGCATCGCTTTGAATTCAACAATAACTACATGCAGCAATTTGCAGATTGCGGACTGATTTTTTCCGGGTTATCTGTCAACGGGTTGGTTGAGATTATTGAGCTTGCAGACCATCCTTGGTTTATTGCCTGCCAGTTTCATCCTGAATTCACCTCAAATCCCCGAGACGGGCATAAAATGTTCACCGATTATGTTCGTGCTGGATTGCAACATCAACTCGCGGCATCCAATGCCATCACCGATAACCAATAACGACCAACCAATGACTATCCCCATATTCAAGAAAAACCAGTGTAAACCTTTCTTTTTGATTGCCGGACCATGCGTCATCGAATCGGAAGAAATGGCGTTATCGACTGCGGCCACATTAAAGGAAATTACCGACCGACTAGGGCTTGAATTTGTTTATAAGTCATCATTTGACAAAGCCAATCGCACCTCTGCTGACTCGCCACGCGGGCCCGGACGGGGTGCCGGATTAGCCATTCTTAACAAGGTAAGGGAGGAAATTGGAGTCGCAGTATTAACCGATGTTCACAGTATCGAAGACGTTAACGATGCGGCTGAAGTGGTTGATGTCCTGCAAACGCCGGCGTTTTTATGTCGCCAAACCGATTTGATTCAAGCGGCAGCGTTATCGGGCAAGCCGGTCAACATTAAAAAGGGGCAGTTTCTGTCGCCACATGAAATGCAGCATGTTGTCGATAAAGCGCGTCACGCCAATAGCGAGGCAACCGTCATGGTTTGTGAGCGTGGGTCGAGTTTCGGCTACAACAATCTAGTGGTCGATATGCGTAGTCTGGAAATTATGAAATCGACACAATGTCCGGTGGTGTTTGATGCCACCCATTCGGTACAGTTACCCGGTGGCGGTCAAGGGAAGCTCAAGGGCAGGTCCGGTGGTCAACGAGAATTTGTCCCGGTGCTGTCCAAAGCGGCAGTCGCCGTTGGGGTTGATGGCTTGTTTATGGAAACTCATCCGCAACCAGATAAGGCGCTTAGCGATGGACCGAATGCATGGCCACTTGGGCAAATGGAAATGCTACTCAAGCAATTGCTGGCGATAGACCGAGTGAGTAAAAACCACTAAAAAGAGATGATGGGCTTGTCGGCATTGTCCGAGTTGCTCGCACCGCTTGAGTCATCGGCATTACCCGAATTATATTGAATCATGTTGGGTTTTCCACATGTAAAGCACCTAACGAGGGATTTTTGCACACTCTCGAAGCCTTGTCCCCCGCACAGGCGAGGAGCAGAAACCCAGTCAAACCCCAAACCTGACAGGGTTTTCCGCCAACACTTACCTAGCGAGGGTTTCTTGCACAGTCTCGGTGGCATGGCTCATTCGTCAACTAATTGTTTTTCCATCTCGCTCCGCAGGCTGGAAAAATAATCGTCCCACGAATTGCCATCGGTCGCCAGCGATTCAATTAGACACCATGTTTCGTCGGTGAGAATAGCCGCAATTTCTGCCTTCAGCGTGGTAATCATTGCACGCATGTCGTTAATGCGTCGATTCAGCATCGTTTTATCGGAGATAGTCGCCGAACCAAGCACCCAGTCGCCGTCATTAAGCTCCGTCAGAATTTGCCTTACCCGCGCAAGGTCTTGTTGGCTATAGGCTGCTTGTAATTGTTTGAATTTTTCGGTGCCTTGTGCTTGTAGCTCGTCCGCCAAACGGTCAGGATGGCATTTGAATGTGCCCTGTTTGTAGATCTGTTTGAGTTCGGCTTTGTCATCATCGGATAAATGCTGAACCGGGGGTTGTGCTTGTTGCTGGCGGTGAAATTCTTCGTATTCATCACGCACTTGTCGCAAGTATTCTTCATTTGCATCCGCTTGCTCGGCGGCGAGTCCTCCGCCTTGCTAGTGGTTAGTGCAGTCAGCGTATTTTCGAACGATGCCAGTTCCAGTCGCAAGGCGGACACCTCGGGGTCGATAAACTCAGTCAGCATGTATTGTTTTGCCGATATTCCGCCATCCATGCGGTCGCATTCGCATATTCATGTTGCTCCAGTAACTGCGCCAGTTTCGCCGCCTCTGATGGCAGTCTCGGTGTCTGTAAAGCAACCACATCCTCATCGCCTAAGTCGATGGCAGCTTGAATAATTTCTAATCGTTTGAGTAGGTTGGACATGGGTTATACCTTCTTATATTTCATCAAATTTTACGATGTCTTGCAGATGGGAAAGTGCCGAGGGCAGTTCTTTGATTGGGTTTCCGTCCAAATTCAATTCCGTCAGATTGGTTAGGTTACCAAGCGATTCGGGCAATGCCGTCAATTTGTTACCACCAAAATCCAATATTGTCAACCGCAGAATTTCCTGTTTATCTCGTGGCAAATTCCGCTCAGGCACATCATGCTCATCTGCCCAAGCAATCAAATCATCCAGCCAGTCATTAGTGGGCAAGTTTGTCGGTGTTTTTTCGTTCATTGTGGTGGTTTAGATTGTGCCAAGTTGTTGGCGATTTATTGAGTAGGTTGGACATGGGTTATACCTTCTTATATTTCATCAAATTTTACGATGTCTTGCAGATGGGAAAGTGATGCGGGTAGTTCTTTGATTGGGTTTCCGCCCAAACCCAATATCGTCAGATTGGTTAAATTACCAAGCGATTCGGGCAATGCCGTCAATTCATTACGCCCCAAATACAATTCCGTCAGCTCGGTTAGATTACCAAGTGATTCGGGCAATACCGTCAATTTGTTGCCCCGCAAATCCAATTCCGTCAGCTCGGTTAGGTTACCAAGCCATTCGGGTAATGCCGCCAATTCATTACTCTCCAAACTCAAATACGTCAGATTGGTTAGATTACCAAGCGATTCGGGCAATTCCGTCAATTCATTGCCCCGCAAATACAATACCGTCAGCTCGGTTAGGTTACCAAGCGATTCGGGTAATGCCGTCAATTTGTTGCCACCCAAACCCAATTCCGTCAGCTCGGTTAGGTTACCAAGCCATTCGGGCAATTCCGTTAATTGCTTTTCGTTCAAAACCAATTCCGTCAGATTGGTTAGATTACCAAGCGATTCGGGCAATTCCGTCAATTGGTTGTCCCACAAACCCAAATACGTCAGATTGGTCAAGCTACCAAGCGATTCGGGCAATTCCGTCAATTGGTTGCTGGCCAAATACAATATCGTCAGATTGGTTAGGTTACCAAGCGATTCGGGTAATTCCGTCAATTTGTTGCCCCATAAATCCAATTCCGTCAGTTCGGTTAGGTTACCCAGCCATTCGGGCAATTCCGTCAATTGGTTGCTGCCCAAATACAATATCGTCAGATTGGTTAGGTTACCAAGCGATTCGGGTAATTCCGTCAATTGGTTCTCCCGCAAATCCAATACCGTCAGTTCGGTTAGGTTACCCAGCCATTCGGGCAATTCCGTCAATTGGTTGCTGCCCAAATACAATATCGTCAGATTGGTTAGGTTACCAAGCGATTCGGGTAATTCCGTCAATTGGTTCTCCCGCAAATCCAATTCCGTCAGTTCGGTTAGGTTACCCAGCCATTCGGGCAATTCCGTTAATTCATTGCCACTCAAATCCAATTCCGTCAGTTCGGTTAGGTTACCCAGCCATTCGGGCAATTCCGTTAATTCATTGCCACTCAAATACAATTCCGTCAGATTGGTTAGGTTACCAAGCGATTCGGGTAATTCCGTCAATTCATTGCCACTCAAATACAATATCGTCAGATTGGTTAGGTTACCAAGCGATTCGGGTAATGCCGTTAATTGGTTTCTGATCAAATACAATTTCGTCAGATTGGTCAGATTACCAAGCGATTCGGGTAATGCCGTCAATTCATTGTCACTCAAATTCAATATTGTCAACCGCAGAATTTCCTGTTTATCTCGTGGCAAATTCCGCTCAGGCACATCATGCTCATCTGCCCAAGCAATCAAATCATCCAGCCAGTCATTAGTGGGCAAGTTTGTCGGTGTTTTTTCGTTCATTGTGGTGGTTTAGAGTGGTGGTTTAGATTGTGCCAAGTTGTTGGCGATTTATTGAGTAGGTTGGACATGGGTTATACCTTCTTATGTTTCATCAAAATCTAAGATGTTTTGCAGACGGGAACGGGAAAGTGCCGAGGGCAGTTCTTTGATTGGGTTTCCGTCCAAATCCAAGTCTTTCAGCTTGGTTAGGTTACCAAACGAGGCAGGCAATGCCGTTAATTGGTTTCTGCTCAAATCCAATACCGTCAGATTACCAAGCCATTCGGGTAATTCCGTCAATTCATTGCGACTCAAATTCAATCCCGTCAGATTGGTTAGGTTACCAAACGAGGCAGGCAATTCCGTCAATTCATTGCCCCACAAATGCAATTCCGTCAGCTTGGTTAGGTTACCCAGCCATTCGGGCAATTCCGTCAATTTGTTTCCGCCCAAATGCAATTCCGTCAGCTCGGTTAGGTTACCAAGCGATTCGGGCAATGCCGTCAATTCGTTACCACCAAAATCCAATATTGTCAACCGCAGAATTTCCTGTTTATCTCGTGGCAAATTCGGCTCAGGCACGCCATGCTCATCTGCCCAAGCAATCAAATCATCCAGCCAAGCATCAGCCGCCAACAACTGCTGGTGCTTTGCCCCTAGCACACTATCAGTGAGTTGCAACAACGATTTCGCCTGCGTCAGGGGCAAGCCCGGTTTTGATTGCAGGCAGGTTTGTCGGTGGTTTTTCGTTCATCGTGGTGGTTTTTTAGATTATTTTCCCAGAATAGTCTTTGTTGGCTATTTGTGGGGTGTTTTTTAGGTCGGTGTCGGTTAGTTCGTGGTGTAGCATATTGAGGTGAAACATGGTCATATCATCCAGTTCACGAGCAATTTCGGTGCCCTCGACAGTCCAAATATCAACCTTTTTTTCAGGAAATTTTTTAAGCACAAACTTAATCGCCCCGCAAAAATCGGTGTCGTTCGAAATGATGACCGCATAGTCATAACCTTGTGTCGGGTCTGGAGACGGGTAGGCACCATGCACAAAATGTGTCGCAAGATTGACATCGGTTTGTTTTTCCTTTGATGTGGGGTTTCCGGCACTGTCCTCATAGCGAGAAAACCGACCGTAGCACAGTTGTACGCCCTCGCGTTTAAGTGCACGAATATAATGCCGCTGTCGTTTGCGTTTGCTAGGGTCGGTGCTGGTAACTTTGACCCGTGCGGTGAAATAGTGAATTTCCGCAAGCCTATGCACTTGGTCATCAAATGAGTTGAGCTTGTTTAAGCACAAGTCCCACAAACTCGGATAGCGGATATTCAGTTTCGGCTTATTAACCACTGCAGCGTAGTATAAATTGAAGCCATCAATATAAACGCATGTTCTGTATTGGGTCATTTTAATTTTATTCGCCGTCTGGCATGTTGCTTATTGTTGTTTTCTTTATGCTCGAATCCGCATTATCGAACGCCGCACATTTTACCCCATGACGGGTATCCAATCAAAACTATTACTTTCTTTCCCAATCTAACCGGCTTGATTGTCCTGCCCTGATGTAGGCAGCTACAGTGTTCGACAAGTGTGTGCGAAAATATTTGACAAATATTTTCAGTTCCGTGCGATTTTGTCGTAATTTTGTAGTACAGTTCACCCGCTACTGAACACAGGACTCCCCCGACTAGGTCGGGTGGTCCGTTTAATACAACACCTGACAACGGCAAGGGTCGCTCCTTTGCCGAGGAAATAGACGGGGACGTTAATACCTTCTGTGTTCGTGTAGCCCACCCGGCACCTTAACTAAATAGTCAGCCCTTAAAAACATCTAAACAGTTTGATTTATATCAATAAAACAAACAAAACCATTAACCAAATCAACCGCTTTATGTTAGAATAACCGTTGTTTTCTGGTCGTTTTAGTTAAAAAATTATGCTGACTCCATCTACCCCAAACACAGGGCAACAAAATCTGTTTCATACCGAATTGTTCTCTCAATTAGACCCACGAGACCCTTTAATCCAATTAGCCAACGTCATCGACTGGAAGGTCTTCGAGGATGCATTTAGCAAACACTATTGCCACGATAACGGCAGACCCTCAAAACCAATACGCTTAATGGTCGGGTTGCTGATGCTCAAACAACTGGAAAACCTGTCCGATGAGAATGTGGTCTTACAGTTCAAGCGTAATCCGTATTATCAATACTTCTGCGGTTATCCAACCTACACCCCAAACGTGCCTTGCAATGCAACCGAACTGGTGCATTTTAGAAACAGAATCGGTGTCGCAGGTTTTGAACTCATTTTTAAGATGAGTGTGATGTTGCACGGCAAAAAAGCCAATGAAAACACTGTTTTGATTGACACCACCGTACAGGAAAAAAACATCACCTATCCGACTGATTCTAAACTAGCCATCAAAATTATCAACCGTCTCAACAAATTGGCGAAAAAACAGGGCATCAAACAACGCAGAACCTTCGTAAAAGAAGTTAAAAACTGCCGCTTACGCATTCGCCACTTCCGCCATGTTAAAAAGCGCGCATCCGCTAAAAAGGCATTGAAACGATTGCGAACGATTGCCCATATTCTAATCCGAGAACTACAAAGAAAACTACCCCAACACGGACTGCTTGAAACCTATCAACCAGACTTCTTGCTCTATCAACGGGTGTTGGCACAACAACCCAAAGACAAAAATAAAATTTATTCCCTGCACGAACCCCATGCTTATGTGATTTCTAAAGGCAAAGACCACAAACGCTATGAATACGGCAACAAAGTATCCATCGTCTCGGCCAAAGACAGTAACATCATTGTCGGCGTTGTCAGCCATAAGAAAAACCAGCATGATGCAAAAACCCTACCCGATGCGATAAAACAAGCCAATAGCAACAGAACAAAACCCATCAAACAAGCGGTCTGCGACAGAGGCTATTGTGGGGTTAAACAAGTGGGCGATACGGACATCATCCTGCCCAGCAAAGCCCTGAAAAAAGACAATCGTTATCAAAGAGACAAGAAACGCAAACTGTGTAAGCGACGGGCTGCCATAGAACCCATTATTGGGCATTTGAAATCTGATTTTAGGTTATCCAGAAACAGGCTTAAAGGACAAGTTGGCGATGAAATCAATGCTTTAATGGCTGCTTGCGCCTGGAATTTGAGAAAGTGGCTGGTTTTTTGTCACGTCTGCTATTTATGGCTTAAAAAAGCACGTTTTGTCCATATTTTTGGTAAAAAGCCCTTGGTCCATTTGATTCAAGGTTGACTCATGTTCGCTGAGCTGCCGCTTGAAATATATTTTTACTTGTTAGGTCGGTTTTTAAGGGCTGACTAAATAAGGTGCTTTCATTTATGCTACGAAACACAGGAAATTAACCATGAAAAAAGAACAAACTCGTCGCTTTTATGGCGATGGCAACGCTATCCGTTTCGGCACTCGCCGAGTATGATTAGCGTCAGATTGGTCATTCCCCTTTAGCCGACACTATTTTTACAAGCACGCGCCCCGCTCATACAGAGGGCGTTTTGTTGCCTTTTACCCGCCAAAATATAGAATATTTCGCTTGGCTTAAGAGCAGAATTCTGTTCATTCTGCATAAGCCCCGCCATTTACAATGGTTTTGAGGTTGGTAAGAATTTCTCGCTAGATTACGCTGACGGAAAACCCAACCCCCTACCCCCCCCTTGCAAGAGGGATTTGTCACTCAATTCGCCCCTGACAAGGGGGGATTAGGAACGACGAAATATTGGGTTTTTAGCTTGTTGTGAATATTTAAGTCCTTGTTATTAAACATCTTATTTTCTTAAAATTGGACTGATTTTGAATTAACCGACAAGCCCTGCTTGGTCTTTCGGCATCGCTAGCTCCTGCGGCGCATTGCGAGGCGGAAGCAAAGCGGAATAAAAAACAAGGTTAAAGTAGTTGAGACGACCAGCCCCCAGACCATAGAGGCGGCGACCGGACCCCATAACAGGGAATGACCGCCAAGACCGGTGGCAAGCGAGAACAATCCGCTGATGGTTGTTAATGAGGTGATAAGGATAGGGATGACTCGGCGACGGGACGCGAAAATAATGGCGTTGGTAACGCTCATACCGTCTTTAAGGCGCGAATTGGCAGCCGAAATCAACACGATGGCAGCATTGACCGCTATGCCAGCCAAGGCGACCACGCCGTACAGGGTGAAGAGGCTCAGCGGGTATTGGGTAATGAGCAAACCGAAAATGACTCCGGTGGCTGCCATCGGCACCGTCATAATAATTAAAAAGGGCTGAAAATAGCTACGAAATTGGGTACCTAAAATCAGGTATATCAGCCCAAGCCCCATTAAAAACAACAAACCGATTGCGTCGATGCTCTCTTCGATGTCGTCTAAGGCACCACTGAAATCTAAAGTAATATTAGGGAAGCGGTGGCGAATGGTTTGCCAGTGTTGTTTAATCAGTGCGTTGGCTTGAATCGTGTCGATTAGGGTCTTGTCGATATCCGCTTCGAGGGTGATATTTCTGCGGTAGTTGTAGTGCCGAATGGTGTTTGCGCTGCGTGTGTATTCGGCAGTAACCAGTTGGTTCAGCGGAATGAGCGTTGGGGTTGCAGACGGGTTGTTAGCCGGCAGGCGGTATTCCAGCAGGCGATCAATATGCTCCAGATGGTTATTTGCTTTTAAGCGAATATCCACTTTTTCACCGAGGTGGCGAAAGCTGGTTACGATTTCTCCATCAACCAATAGCCGCAAAGTACGGGCAATCAGGTCGGGGGTGATACCGGTTCGTTGCACCGCAGCACTGTTGATGGTTAAATCTAAGGTGTTCTGACCGCGTACATTGTCGTCCGCAATATCCGTGAATACGTTTTGTGCAAACATGAATTGTTTGAGTTGTGCGGTGGCAGCCATGATTTGTGTGCGCTCATCGCCACGCACTTTCACGTTAATCGGTTTGGATACCGGGGGACCGCCGGCAATGCGTAGGAATGATACTTGCTCAATGCCGGTAATCGCCATCACCGCCGCTTGCATCGCCTCAATGATTTGGTCAACCGTTCGATTCGATTTTGTTTTTGGTACTAAAGACACCAAAATCTGACCATATTGGTCACCAAAGAAAGGCTCGATTTGGGTTACCATCTGTCCAGCGTAGCTGACCACTGAGCGCGATTCTCCTGATTCAATATGTGATATTACGGCTACTTCGACCTCTAATACTTTGTCCATGGTTGTTCGGAGTGCGCTACCCGGCGGCATTTGCACATTGACATAAAACAATCTGACCGGATCGCTGGCAAAGAAATCAAATTTAATTTTGCCGAAGGCGGCGACACCAATTGCACCGCTAAATAATAGCAATAGCACACTCAGCGCAATAATCGGATGACGAAATACTTTTATCAGAGTGCGGATATAAACGAGCCGTAAGGTATGCTGTAATCGCTCCCGCAGTGCATGTACGCGAGATGAATGATTAAAGTCAATTTTGAATGCGATAACATGAGCGGGAAGCAGCCAATAGGCTTCAATGAGACTGATTGCCAAGGCCACGGTAACGACCATCGGAATAATCAGCATGTATTTTCCGAGAATGCCGGGCAGTAGCATGAGCGGTAAAAATGCCGCCATGGTGGTTAATACCGCCGTCGTCACTGGGGTAATCAGTTCCATCAAGCCTTGCACGGCGGCATTTAATGTCGAGGCACCACGTTGTAATCGGTAATAAATCGCTTCGACCACCACTACCGCATCATCAACCAGCATCCCCAGACTGATAACCACGCCGAGCAAAACATTGACGTTCAAGGTTTGCCCGATGCTACTTAAAAACCAGAAAGTGCCGGCCAGAATGAAAGGAATGGCAATGCCGGTCAATAGCGCGATTTGGCTACCCATAAAAATCCAAGTGACCACCAATACCATAAATAATCCGATTAACGCATTGGTTTGCATCACGCTTAACGCATCTTTGGTAATCTGGGTTTGGTCATCAACCAGCGTAACGGTTATCCCATTGCGGGCAAAAAGGGGCTTGCCCTGAGCGATAAAATCGGACAACCGCTCGACCAGTTGTAAAACATTCTGTTTATGCTGTTTGGTGATGGCGAGCAATACCGCTGGCTGTTGGTTAAAACTAACCAGTTGTCGAGCGGGTTCTTTGGATTGAATGATTGAAGCGACTTCTTTCAAAGTGATTTCGCCGGCACTCGTAACAAGCGGCAGATTGCCGAGATGTTCTAGGTCATAGCGACTGCCAGTGATTTTTACTGCCCAGCTGTATTTGGCAACATTCAGGCTACCCGCAGAGGTGTTTTTATAATAAAGCCGAATGGTGTCCGCCAAACTAATTGGGCTGAGACCATATTGTTCCAGTAACTCGGGGTTAAAAATAATATGAATTTCAGGGTCGGAAAGACCATTTTCCAACACATTACTGACCCCTTTTATTTGTTCTATATCCTGTTTGATGAGGGTCGCCTGACGGCGTAAATTTTCATCATCTGCAACCGCACCGATGACAATGGTGGCAGAGGGAAAGGCATTGTCGGTGGTTACTTCAAAAATGAACGGGCTGAGGGTGGCATCGGGTAGCGCATCATCCGCACTTTCAATTTCGCGCCGCAAATCGGCGATTCTTTTCTCAAAAACGCGCGGCGAAATTTCCTCAAAACGCACCACAATGGATGAAATGCCTTCGCGACTGGTGCTGGATACAAATTTGATGTCGGCAACTTGACGAATCGCATCTTCGAGTACATTGGTCACCTGTTTTTCAACATCTGGGGCAGCGGCTCCGGGGTAAATCGTATTGATGTTAATCCAGTTAAAATTAATGCTCGGGTCTTGTTCTCGTGGCATGAGCAGATAGGAGCTTACGCCCATTACCATTACCAGCACAAACATTAAGTTTGCCAGCACATGGTTTTGCAGTATGCGTTGCATCAACCCAGATTAGGTGCTTATCCGACTATTCGATAATCACGTTATCGCCATCTGTCAGCTGGAATCGACCGGCGGTAACAATCAGGCTAGCGGGGTCTAAGTCCACTGCCACTGGTTGCCCTTGTTTCGCCTCGGGTATGGCGACGAATCGGGCGACTGGATTATCGGTATCGGTATTGTCAACCACAAACAAGCCAATTTGTTGGTTACGAGTTACCACCACCGTAGCCGGCAGGGTAATGCCGGGTAAGCCCCATTGCAATCGTCCACTGGAGCCGACCAGTGGTTTGGCTTGCGGGAATGTGAAGCGCGTCTGTTGGCTTTGGGTTAGTCGGTCAATCACGGTCAGCGTGGCTCGGATAGTCAGTGGATAGACTTGGTTTTGGAATAAAAACGATAATGTGGGTGCGCTTTTTATCTGCTCAATATCGGCATAACCGACCTGTGCATTCAATTCAATATGCTCGGTATCGACCAAAGAAACAATCGCATTACCCAGCGAGACAAAGTTACCAACCGCACTATGTATCTGCGTGACGATGCCACCAAATGGGGACTGGATTGTGCATTTGTCAATCTGTCGTTGGGTAATGTCAATGGCAATGGATTGTGCTTTTATTCTGGCATTGACAACATTCAGTTGCTCCTGTCTTTGATTGAGCTGTTGTTCGGCGGCATTGTTGGATTGGTGGAGCTTATTGAGTCGTTGTAGTTGCTGTTTGGCTAAGGTGCGACTGGCAGATAATGCGCTCAATTCCGCTTCAGCCTGTCGATGTGTCAATAGACGGTCAGTGCATTCGAGTTTTGCAATGAGTTGCCCCGGCTCAAGCACATCGCCTACCAACAACGGCAAAGCAACCACCGTGCCATTTAATTGTGCTGAAATGGTCGCCTGATGCAGACTAATCACCTCTGCCGGCACTGAACGAAGCACGGAAATTTTTAATTGCGCCAGGGTTTGCGCCTGTACCCGAACCGCCGCATAAACGGGCGACCAAGACCAGCCGCTGAGAAATACGCTGACAGTAATGAAGGTGGCAAACGATTTTCGCATGACGTGCTGTCAATCCAATGGTGGTTTATGAATGACGCATAGCGTAACCGTCAACAATCAAACCCCTCAACAATCCGCAACATCCGGCGCAACGGTTCGGCAGCCCCCCAAAGCAATTGATCGCCAACGGTAAATGCCGAGATATAATGCGCCCCTAGATTGAGTTTACGGACTCGTCCCACCGGGATATTTAATGTGCCACTGACGCTGGCTGGGGTGAGTTGGGTTAGCGATGCGGTGCGGTTGTTTTCAATCAGGCTAACCCAATCGTTACCTTGTTCAAGGGTTTGTTCTATTTCATCTAGCGGCAGGTCGCGATTCAGTTTGATGGTAAACGCCTGACTGTGGCAACGCATGGTGCCGACCCGAATACAGATGCTTTCTATCGGAATCGGTTGCGTTTCGCGTGCCAGTATTTTGTTGGTTTCGACCGCGCCTTTCCATTCTTCGCGACTGATTCCGTCCGGCAAATCTTGGTCAATCCACGGTAGTAGATTGCCCGCCAACGGCCCGCCAATGGCGGTTGTCGGTAACTGTGGCGAGCGGATGGTGTTGATGACCGCTTGGTCAATATCTAAAATGGAGCTGGTCGGATCCGCCAGCAAGTCGTGAGCGGATTGATTGACCACCCCCATCTGAGCAATCAGCTCGCGCATTTGTCGCGCCCCACCACCCGATATAGCCTGATAGGTTACGACCGAAATCCACTCCACCAAATCGGCATTAAGCAAACCGCCCAATGCCATCATCATCAAACTGACCGTACAATTTCCGCCAATAAAATCTTTTTGACCATTCGCCAGTCCGCGCTCAATCACCGCTAGGTTGACTGGGTCAAGGATAATGGTCGAATCCGCTGACATGCGTAAGGTGGATGCCGCATCAATCCAATAACCGTCCCAACCTTGTTGGCGAAGTTTGGTATGCGTCTCGGTGGTATAGTCGCCACCCTGACAGGTGATAATGACCTCCATGTTACCCAGAGAATCTAGGTCATAGGCATCTTGTAACGGTTGAATTTCTCGCCCAATATCGGGCCCAGGTTGACCCGCTTGGGAGGTGGTATAAAAAACCGCTTGGTCAATCAATGCGAAGTCATCTTCTGCAATCATTCTTTGTAGCAGAACAGAACCGACCATTCCCCGCCAGCCGACAAACCCAACTCGATGTAGTTTCATTGCAATGTTACGTTTTTTAGATTGTTTTGATGGGCGGAATTATACTAATTTCCGCATAAAAATATCTGCTTTTTGCCGACTCCAACAATATCAATTGCAGTATCAGTTGGGGGGCAGTTTACCAAATCGGAAGTACGACTTTAGAGATTGTAAAAAAACTAATATTCGTCATTCCTAACCCCCCTTATCAGGGGGGAATTAAGTGACAAGTCCCCCTGATAAGGGGGATTTAGGGGGTTGGGTTTTACTCACATAACGCGACCTAGCGGAGGTTCCTGCACAGTCTCTTCAGCCGCTCAAAACAGTGCAGATAACGCCACTAAATCGTTTTCCGGGCTACTCGCTATGATATGGCTATCGCCCACAAGTCGCGTTATTGAAGTTCAAACTGTATTTGCACGGATGCCGTAATGCGTTGCTTGGCATAACTGAAGCCGACTTCATTACCATCGGCGGCTTGTCTGGATCGAGTCGCCGCTTGAAATGCTATAGGACTAGGACGTGAAGCAAGCTCATCGCGCACGCTCAACACCTGACCTAATTTTACCTCCAGCTCCTCGGCAATGACTTGCGCTTTACGCTGACCATTGGCAATGGCATCCTTGAGCGCGTCAAGATGTAATGTTGTTATATTGCTGTGGCTCATGTTTGGGCGGTAAACCCGCAATAAGGGCAGGGCACTAAGCTGAGAGACTAAACGACCATAACTGTCCAGCTTACGCAAGGTGATGCTAATGTCCTGAACGACGGTTTCGCCGAGGTAGTGGCGTTTGTCATTACGCCATTCATAGGACGGATAGGCACTGATACGCGAGTTGTCGACATCGTCTGCCTTGACTCCAATCTGATGCGTAATATCAAGCACCTTGGCGACCGTTTTATCAACCGATTGTTTAGCGATGGCGATACTTTTGGCGGTTTTTTCTATCGATAATTGCAGGTGCAATGTGTCTGGCACCGCCTCCACATAACCACTCGCTTGCACGGTCACCGAGCGCGAATTATCCGCCATGGTCACCGGGGCAAGCAGTAGTGACAGGAGGAAAAGAAAAAATTGCGTACTTCTGTTGCGTATAGCCCCGCTACATATAGAATTGTTGTTCATTTGGATTATCCCGATATTTTCATTTGAATTCATAAGTGTAACACTTCTTAAGGGCACCGCTATTAACCAGAATATTTTTGTGAGTGCCAGTAAGTCCCGTACGGAAAATCGCAAGTATATGGCACACTTGTGAATTTGCCTATGAATTATGAATATAGAAAAGCGGGAAAAGATTGTTAGTGGATGTGTATAAAGTCTTGTGTTTCATATATTCGGGTCTCGGTATAAATATTTGCATATTTGCAATAAACATCTACTAATGGTGGTGTGAATTTCTCGGATGATTTTGGTACTCTCAGTGTATCAGTTGGTTATCGTAGAATTGTTGCATACTATAATTAGCAATGGTAGATGTTTTTCCTGTGCCGGGGGGACCTTGAACCACCAGTTAAGCAGACTCCTGCTGATGTCGCTTGCGCCGCTATAACCATCGTCCCGAAACGCCTTCACCTGCTGGCGAATCCGTGCCACCAGCGGCGGCATGAGCTTGCCCATGCTGGTCTCGCGCAGGGGAGACTGTGCAAAAAACCAATATTTCGTCGTTCCTGCGAAAGCAGGAACCCAGTAAAATAGCCAAACCCGCAAGGGTTTTCCTGAGTTTGACGGTTGATATTTAACCCTCTGATTTATAGATAAAAAATCAAGGCACTACAAAACGACTTTTCTACCAAAGTCCGCGTGTTTATTGGGCTACCAGCGATTGAGGAGAAACAAACCGTCGAAGTCAGGTCGAATGGTCTAATTCACTTTCTCTGAGTATGTTTTTAATGTGCTTGCTGATTGTCGGTATTTTTATGCCAAATATATCTGCGATCCGTTTCTGTGTTGCCCATATCGTTTCCGCATCAACATCTGAGCGTAATTGAATCGCGCTGTTTTTAGTTAGGCACATGAACCGGACATGATTGTTATCGGTATGTTGTACCAAATACCTATTGGCAATCTTCATTGGATGCCCTACCGCCCGAAAAAAGCGCGCCAGTCCAGACCTTACGTTAAAACAGTAACATTTCTTCCTCCATGTATCGCCTGGAGACCTGCGAAAAACCTGTCAACCTCCCATCTGCGTCTGGAGTGTTGAGATCATCAATCTCATCTTGAATTTCATCTGTAGTGTCCGGATCGTCAGAAAAAAACGTGCGCGCAATATATTGAATAATTTGCTTCCGAGCATATTTCAGTGCCAGATTATTCAGGTTGAGCATCTTTATCATATTCATAGCAGCAGTATCGCATAGGTTTTGTGGCTCAATTTTGCCCGCACCCGTGTATCTAAAACGCCCCTCACAACATGGGTCGCTCGGGATGATGTAATCTAAAGGATCAAACCAATTCCCTTTAGAGACTGTGCAAAAATCTAACATTCGTCGTTCCTGCGAAAGCAGGAACCCAGTAAAATACTCAAACCCGCAAGGGTTTTCCATATGTAACGCATGCTTAGCGAGGGTTTTTTACACAGTCTCTTTAGCCCTTCCGCAAGTAATAGGTAAGCCTGAATCTCGTCCGCAACTCATAAACAAATTGCTGTAGCAAACCCGACGATCTTTGTAAATCTTGCCATTTTCGTGAGTCTTTCCATTAAAGATGCTTTGCGGCCAAAAGTGGTCAATGTGGCTATCTGAAAAATCGGATGCTAATGATCGACCGCAGTAAACGCAAAGGTATCCCTGTTCCTTCATAAGTGACTGGCGCATGGCTTCTTTTTCAGGGTTTTGTAAATTTCGTAAGGCGGCAAATGCCCATGAGTTTCTTGCTCCCCGTTTACCCAATCAATGAATATTTTTGGAGCAGCGCCCTTATTCGAGTATTTCACTTTGAAGATGCCCTTTCTCTGCGACGCAGGCGCTGCTCGGGTGGTCCATAAACCTCGCAGACCAACCAGACAATAGGCGATGGCATCAAGAATTGAGGTTTTGCCAATGCCGTTGTTGCCGACAATCACCGTCAACGGATCATCTATGGGCAATTCAAGTTTCAAAATACCTCGAAAATGTTCGATTTTTATAGATTTAAGTTTCATAACAAATCCTGTCTTTATATTAGGCTATCCATGATCCGAATAGATCTGTCCCTGCTGAACGCCTGCGCGTTCGGCTTGCAGTTTGGGCGGGTTCAATGCCTTTGACCTGAGGGCAAATGCGGCAAACCAAGCTCCGCCAGAAAATCATTGTGCTTGTCGGCGGCCTGGGCAATGGTCTTTTCCAGTGTAACCATTTCCTCGTGATTAGTCGGCAGGTCAATCTGTTGTTCCGGTTCGGCGGTGCTGATATAACGCGATATATTCAGATTGTAATCGTTCTTTTCGATTTCCGCCATGCTCACGCGGCGGGCGTAGCGGTCTGATTCCTTGCGGTATTGATAAGTGTCGACAATTTTTTCGATATGCTCGGGCAACAGGCGGTTTTGCCGTTTGCCTTTCTCAAAATATTCGCTGGCGTTGATGAACAGCACATCGTCCGGCTGCTTGCATTTCTTCAACACCAGAATACACACCGGGATACCGGTGGAGAAGAACAGATTGGCGGGCAAGCCAATCACGGTATCGATATTGTCATCTTTGAGTAGCTTGGTACGGATACGCGCCTCGGCACCGCCACGAAACAACACCCCGTGCGGCAGGATGATAGCCATGCTGCCTGCATCGCTCAAAAAATGAAAGCCGTGCAGTAAAAAGGAAAAATCGGCGGCAGATTTGGGGGCAAGACCGTAGCTTTTGAAGCGAAAATCCTCGCCCAGCGCATCGGTGGGTTGCCAGCGATAGCTGAATGGCGGATTAGCCACCACTGCATCGAAGGTGATTTTTTTGGACGGGTTTTCCGCCGCCAGTATATCCCAATCGTTGAGCAGCGAGTCGCCGTGGTGAATCTCAAACTCCGAATCCTTGACTCCGTGCAATAGCATATTCATACGCGCCAGATTGTAGGTGGTGATGTTCTTTTCCTGTCCAAATATCTTGTCGATGCCATGCGCGCCCAGTTGTTTGCGGACATTGAGCAGCAGCGAGCCGGAACCACAGGCGAAATCCAGCACCTGCTTAAGCTTTGCTTTTTTGCCCGTGCTGGGGTCTTGCCCGTCTAAGGTAACGATATTCGATAAAATATCGGAAATCTGTTGTGGCGTATAGAATTCCCCGGCTTTCTTGCCCGAGCCGGCGGCGAACTGACCGATCAGATACTCATAGGCATCGCCCAACACATCGCTGGAGGCGGAAAATTCCGCGATACCCTCGGCGATTTTGCTGATGATGGTGCATAGTTTGGCATTACGCGCGGGGTAGTCCCGGCCCAGTTTTTCCGAATCCAGATTGATCTCCGAAAACAGTCCGCTAAAGGTGCTGTCAAAGGACTCATTTTCGATGTATTTGAAGCCTTTTTGCAGGGTTTTCAGCAGCTCGCCGTCCTGCTGGCACGCCAGCTCGGCAATGCTGTCCCAGAGATATTGCGGCTTGACCACATAATGCACCTTACGGCGCATCTGATTTTCAAATCTCTCCACGTCTGCCTGGTTGTCATCGTACCAGATCAACAAAGGCGGACGTTTTTCGCTGTTCTCTTTCCGCTGCCCTTTTCCCGTTGCCCTCTGTGGATAATCTGTACCAAGTTCCTTTTTAACTGCGGCTTCATAATTATCGGACAGATAGCGCAGGAATAAAAAAGACAGCATATAATCGCGAAAATCGTCCGCGTTCATCGCTCCGCGTAAATCATCGGCGATAGCCCAGAGGGTTTTACCCAGTTCTTGTTGGTCTGCTTCGGTCATGTTTTTTTGTTGTCCTCTGTTGTTTTGTCTGGTGTGGCGAGCTGCGCTGCTTTTTTTGTTAAAACTGCCAAATCGTCACCCGCTTCAGTTGCATTATTTTGCAGGCGCTGTTGATGAAACTTATCGTATTCCTGCTCGGCCAGTTGCTTTGCCATCTGGTGTGATATTTTACCTGCATGATTGAGAATATCTCGATCATTTAAGCGTAAAAAACCATCCAGTTTTGCAAGCCAGTCGCTCATAGACATGGTAATGCGGCGCAGTGCTTGCCCTTCGGCAAATACCAGATACTGCTCAACCAGATTATTCAAGGCTTGCAGCTCGCCTTCATGTAGATAATTTTTTGCATTCACCACATCCTGCTTACGCACTTTGCTACCACGCCAGTTGGTTAAGCCCATACAGGTCGCATCGCTATCGGCACGGTGGTGAATAATTTCGGCGGCGGTATGCCCGGTAATAGCCCAATGCACCTTGTTTTGCACGGTTTTAAAAAAATGGATACTGGTATCCAGAGTGGGGTCATAATCCACGCTGGTGGCATAGATGTCAGTAATCTTCTGATAAAAACGTTTTTCGCTAGTGCGAATATCCTGAATGCGACGGCTCAGCTCTTCAAAATAGTCAAAAGGCTGGTCGGGGTTTTTCAAACGCTCATCGTCCAGCACAAAGCCTTTGACAATAAACTCGCGCAAATGCTGGGTCGCCCACTGGCGAAAGCGGGTGGCGGTGTGGCTTTGCACGCGGTAGCCCACCGAGATAATGGCATCCAGATTGTAGTGCTTGATACGGTACTGCTTGCCATCGGCAGCAGTTGTAAAGAAATCCTTTACAACTAAATCCTTGTCAAGCTCTTGTTCTAACATGATATTTTTCAGGTGCTGACCAATATTCTGTTTGCTGGTACTAAACAGCTCCGCCATCAACGCCTGAGTCAGCCACACCGTTTCATCCACAAAACGGACATCCAGCTTGATTTTGCCATCTTCGCTTTGGTAGATAATAAACTGTGAGAGGTTGTTTTCCGTCATCCGTTCACCTCATCGGCGGCGGGGAATAGTTGTTGCATCAAGCCTTTTTTATGGGTTTTGAGTTTCGCCAGCTTTTGCGTTTGTGCAGTGATCAGTTCGTCAAGGGATGACAGGCAATCGGCGATTTTTTGTTGTTCTTTTGGATGGGGATAATGTAGTTGAAACTTTTCAATTTCTGTCACTGTTACCTGTTGTTGTGCGTTTCCAAAGGCTATATTTTTAATGTATATATTCAATATTTCAGATTTACTGTAGGCGTAAAAATAATCGGCATTTATATTTTTCGCTTTGATTCTCAGTATAACCATTCCAGAATTAATTCTCATATTTTCGTAGGGAACTTCTTCTGAAAAATATGCAAATTGACCTACAGTCCCTCTGGTGGTCAGAATAACGTCAGCCCGCTTTAGTTTGCCTTTTCTTAGAACACTGTCCTTTTCTTTTGAAATAAATTGCTTCTTATCAAACCTAAACCCATTTTTAGTCACGTTTTTCGCGTTTAAAAAAAGACAGTAGCCAGCTTCATAAAACTCATGCGCTTTAGGGTAATTCTTCCCTCTATCACCATCAATAATTTCAGCAAATTCATAAAAGGAATTTACTTCCCAATCCCCCGCGTCCTGAAACTCGGGGAAGCGGAGTTTGGGCTGTGTTTCACCTTCGGCGGGGAATAGTTGTTGCATCAGCCCTTTTTTATGGGTCTTGAGGTGCGCCAGCTTTTGCGTTTGTGCAGTGATCAGTTCGTCAAGGGAAGACAGGCAGGCGGCGATCTTTTGTTGTTCTTCCGTGGATTCTGGCAAAATTATTGGACACTCTAAAACATCGTCTTTTTTAAGGTTCGTTTGTTTTACGCCATCATCAAACGCCAAGAAATGCGAATTTCTGTTCAAGGAATAGAATAAAATGGCACTCACAGTGTTGGTGGGGGTGATTTTGCAAATCCTCTGATTTACGGAATAGAGATTATCGGTATCAACTTGAAAACACTTGGCTATTGCCCTGCCATTAGGCACATCGCTGAGCACCATCAAAATGTCTTCTTTTGCGGCGACGCAAAACGCAACATCCGAGAACTTTCTTACGGCACCGTCGGTTGAAATAAACTTTGAATTTACAACAATGTAGGAACCTGACTCCGTGATGTTTTTTTCATGCGCCTTACCATTTTCGTATTTAGAAACCTCCCCCAGCCTTTTTTCCTCCCAATCCCCCGCGTCCCGAAACTCGGGAAAACGCAGTCTGGGCAGCTTGTTATTTTCCCTGCTCATTGGTTCTCAAGCCCTTTGGGGTTTTTGAGTGCCTTCTTCTCAGCCGATGCCAAACGGCGTTGCACTTTTTTTACATCCTCCGCCGGCGGCAGGCTTTCCGGGCGGATGCCGCGGTTGAGCAGGGTTTGCCGCACCGCCTGATGGTTGGTCACATGCTCGTTTGATATTTGCGGCTCGTTGCTCATGTTTTGTTCGCGGGCATTATGAAGGGTGATTTCAGTGGCAAAATCTTTCGCCTTTAAGATAATCGTGGGGGCAAAATCCGCCAGTGGGCGATTACCCGGCACGCGCCAACGTGCTTTCATGGCTTGGGTATTGTTGCCAAACAGTGCCCGGTCGCCTTTGCTGCGGATGAGGGCAAAATTCTGATTGCCGCCCGTTTGTTCATAGATGACATGGGACAGTTCCTTTTCGCTATGGGTTAGCTTCTGCCGTGCGGATACGCGCTCGGATTCAAGCAATCGTTGTTCAATCAGTTCTACCTTGCGCGTCTGTAGGGCAAAATAGGTTTGTGCAAAGGCAATTTGTTGTTTGGCGGGGTCGCCATTTTGGGCAATCAGATAGCAGGCATAACGGGTCAGCATGATGTCGTTGATTTCCCGCTGGCTACCAGAGCCTAATTCGACCATTTTGTTGATGTCAACAAAATGGTCTTGAACAGGATGAGCGGATACTTCACAGGCGGTTTTTGCTTTGGTCACGATATTGAGAAAGTTACGCCATTCCGTGTACCCCAGTAAATGCTGCACATCACGCGCCAACCAGTATTCAACGCCGTTTTCGGTCTCTTGTGCATGCCCTTCGAACGACTCGGTCATTAGGTGAATCAGCTCATTTTGCATGGTTTTGTGCTTTCTTGTTGGTTGTAATGTTGGTTGTGATTGCGCTATTGAGACTGTGCAAGAAACCCTTGCGGGTTTGGCTGTTTTACTGGGTTCCTGCTTTCGCAGGAACGACGAACGTTGGGTTTTTGCACAGTCTCTAAAGTCCCACTTCCGATTATTTTTTGCATGATACCCGTAGGGCACAAGCGCAAAGGTCTCATTGTAATGTTGGTTGCGATTGCGCTATTGCTCATAGACTGCCAAGCCCGATATTTCTCGCCCTTCAGCCAGCCGGTGCAGTAGCGGGATTAAGTCTTCCATCAGCGCCAGTTCCTTTTGCGAGCGTGCTTTCCAGCCTAACTCCAGCGGTGCCATTAAATCGCCCAGCTGCTCGCCGTCAAAAATCATCCGATCCATGACGCGCTCCACAAAGGCTTGCAGGGGGCGGAATTCTAAGCCGTGTTTGTCGGCGATTGCGTTTAACTGGCGGGTAAATTCCCTGCTTTTGAAGGCATCGAAGCCGGCGATGATTTCTTCTTTACTCAGCCCAACACCTGTTTCCAGGCTGTCAATGTAGGCGGTGATGTCTGCTCTTTCGCCGATGAATTTGGCATCGGCGGTGATAATTCCGACCAATTCATCGCGGGTCATTTTTTCTTTGTCCGGTGTGCCCTGACTGTAACGCGCAATCAAGCCCATAATGTAGTCGTAATCAATGACGGCAGAGGCAAACAGCACCAGTTCAAAATCCAGTTGCTGCACCGGATCGTCGGGGTCGTCGCCCTTGCCCTGTTGCTCCCTGAGCGCTTTGGCAACATCTAAATAGACACCGCGAAAGGCTTGCAACTGCTCTTTAGGCATTATCTTTTCAATACTGCTGGCGTTTTCCTCTGTCAGGTCGGTGTATTGATCCAGCTGCGTTTGCAAGCGCTGTACTTGCTTGAAGCGGTTGATGAATTCGGCGCGAGCGGCATCGCCCTTGAGGTTCGCCACCTGTTCCGGGGCGTTCTGTAAACCTTGGGAAGCCATAAAGGTTTCCAGTTTGTCCACGGCAGTTTGCAGTTCCTCAATCACCGCAGGGGCTGGGTCAACCAGCCAGATTGATTTGGATTTGCCGACTTTTTCGCCGGAAAACAGCGTGATGGCTTGGTCAACGGCGACTTCTTGTTGACGGAAGTCAAGGATATTGCCATAAGGCTTGCTGTCGTTCAGGACGCGGTTGGTGCGCGAAAATGCCTGAATCAGCCCGTGATGTTTGAGGTTCTTGTCCACATAGATCGTGTTGAGGTATTTGGAATCAAAGCCGGTGAGCAGCATATCGACCACGATGGTGATGTCGATTTTTTCGCGGTGCGGCAGGTCGGCATTGGCATATTTCTGATCCTTGATGCGTTTTTGCACATCCTGATAGTAGAGATCAAACTCGTTGATATGGTGGTTGCTGCCGTATTGGGCGTTGTAGTCGGCTATGATGGCTTTCAGGGCGGCTTTCTTTTTATCGGGTTGCTGGGCGTTGTCCGCCTTTTCCTGGGTCAGGTCTTCTTGTAGTTGCTGAACGTCTTTATTGCCTTCCGCCGGTGGCGAGAACACGCAGGCGATGTTCAAGGGGAGAAAAGGGCTACCCTCGGCTTTTGACTGCTCTTGTTGTTTCTCCTGTTGTTCCTCTTGTAATTCCTTAAAAAGGCGGTGATATTCTATGGCATGGTTTATCGATGCCGTGGCAAGAAGGGCGTTAAATTTACGCCCAGCCGTTGCCTTATCATGCTTTGCTAAAATCGCCTTGACCACGGATTCCTGCGTCAGGCTTGTAGCGGACTTGTTGTTGCTTTCAGCCTTGTAATAGTCAACATGAAAACGTAGCACATTGCGGTCTTCGATGGCGTGGGTGATGGTGTAGGCGTGTAACTGTTTCTGGAATATGTCGGTCGTGGTCTTGAACGAAGCCTCTTCTCCGTCGATTGTCTGATAGCTGGCATTGTCGTCGAAAATAGGCGTGCCGGTAAAGCCGAACAACTGGGCATTGGGGAAAAACGCCTTGATTGCCTGATGGTTATCGCCAAACTGGGAGCGGTGGCATTCGTCAAAGATGAATACCATGCGCTTGTTGCTTAGTGGCTCGAGGCGTTGCCGGTATTGTTTTTTGTGCTTGCCGTCGAGTGCCAGCCCGAGCTTCTGAATGGTGGTAACGATGACCTTGTCGGCGTAATCCGTGGACAGCAGGCGTTTCACCATAGCTTCGGTATTGGTGTTTTCTTCCACACAGCCTTTCTGAAAGCGGTTGAATTCCTCGCGGGTCTGGCGGTCAAGGTCTTTGCGATCGACCACGAACAGGCATTTGTCGATGTCGCGGTTGTCCTTGAGCAGGGTGGAAGCCTTGAATGAGGTGAGCGTTTTGCCACTGCCGGTGGTGTGCCAGATGTAGCCATTGCCGCGGTTCTGATGAATGCAATCCACAATCGCCCGCACCGCATAAATTTGATAGGGGCGCATGATCATCAGCTTTTGCTCGCTGGCGACCAGCACCATGTAGCGGCTGAGCATTTCGCTCAAGGTGCATTTGGCGAGGAATTGCTCGGTGAAGGGGTCGAGGTGAGTGATTTTGCTGTTGTCTTTGGCGGCAAACTGATAGACCGGCAGGAAACGTTCATCGGCATCGAAACTGAAATGCCGGTCGGCGTTATTGGCAAAGTACCAAGTGTTGTTCTGATTGCTGACGATAAAAAGCTGCATAAAGCACATCAGGGTATTGCCATAACCATTGCCGGGGTCGTTCTTGTACTCGACAATCTGCTTCATGGCACGGCGCGGGCTGACCTCCAGTGCCTTGAGTTCGATCTGCACGACCGGTACGCCATTGATAAGCAGGATCACGTCATAGCGGTGGTGACTGCTGCGGGTGTTGATACGCAACTGGCTGACCACTTCGAAATGGTTTTTGCACCAGTTCCTGATATTGACCAGCGTGTAATGCAGGGGTGTGCCATCTTCGCGCATAAAACTGTTGATTTGGCGCAGGATATTGGCGGCGGTGAAGACATCCTTGCTGATAATTTCATCCAGCAGGCGGGCAAATTCGCTATCGGTCAGTTTGACCTTGTTGAGGGCTTCGAATTTTTGCCGAAAGTTTTGCTCAAGCGCCTCCCGATCGCGGATGTCTTCGCGGTAGGTGTATTTGAGCGCGACCAGTTTTTCGATCAGTCTTTGTTCGATTTGGGTTTCTTTTGTCATTCGCTTGTTCAGATAATGCTTGGTAGTGCTTGTCGGTTAATTCAAAATCAATCTAATTTAAAAATAATAATATGTTTAATAACAATGGCTTAAATATTCACAACAAGCTAAAAACTCCATTTTCCGACAGAGCCGAGATAGCAAACAAACTCACGACTAGTGTAAAGGTCTCTGGTACATTGAATTATACAAATGTCTAATTATTTGATTTGTCAAAATCATTTCGGGCAAATGATTATTTCCCTCGTGTGATAATTCACCATTCGCTCGTCTCCAAAGCCAACAGCACCTCGGGCAACGCATCAATAATATCCCCCGCCAATAGGCTTGTCATGCCTGTTTTGCATGAGACTTTATCGGCACACCTTGAATGCAACCATACGCCAGTTGTGGCGACTTTACCCAAGTCAAGACTCCGCTCATCAAGTTTTTTTAGCATCGTATTTTGACCCATCACGGCAGCGATAATTCCAGACAAAACATCACCCATACCCGCCGTTGCCATGCCCGCATTACCCGCACCACACACGCTCACCCCACCCAACACATCCGCCACCAGCGTACCAGCCCCTTTGAGCACACAAACACCGCCAAATTGTTCGACAATCGCCTGCACTGCTCCTATGCGGTCTTTTTGAACTTCTGCGGTTGTACAGCCGAGCAATGTTGCGGCTTCGCCAGGGTGAGGCGTGAGTATCCAATGGTCATTTTTGCGCGGCTTTTCTCGGTGCAGTTCAGCCAACAAAGTTAAGCCATCAGCATCAATCACCAGCGGTTTTTGCCAATCAATCAGAGCTGCGAAAATTCGCCTGCTCCAGTCGCTCAGCCCTAGTCCAGTACCGATAACGACAACATCACTTTGGTCGCATAATCGACTAAAGCCACTTTCATTTTCAATACATTGGCTCATCAACTCAGGACAATGTAGTGTGGGCATATCCACATGCCGCTCGGTACTTAAAACCGTTACCCTGCCACTGCCACAGCGCAATGCGGCCCGACCCGCTAATAATGCCGCCCCCAGCATCCCGTTATCGCCACCCGCAATGATGATACTGCCATAGTCACCTTTATGACTGTTCGGCGTTCTTTTTCTCAACTGTGGCGGTTGTATAATAGTTGCAACGGGGTTCACGCTTTGGCGAATATTTCTAGGCAGGTTTAAATTTTCAAATTTAATTTCACCGCTATAATCTTTCCCCGCCCCAGTAAACAAGCCAACTTTCGCCCCAATGAAGGTTACCGTCATCGTTGCCCTCAGACATGGATTAAAGGCAAATCCGCTATCACTAGCCAATCCAGAAGGCATATCCAGCGCAATCACCGGACCGAGAGTTTGATTGGTGGCACGAATCAAATCCGCATAGCACCCTGATGGCGCACGATTCAGCCCGGTGCCCAAAAGACCGTCAACAATGAGTCCCGCATTTTGGAGTGCCATAATCTGGTTCGCAATATCGGTTATCGTTATGCCGCCACCATCAACAAAATCCTGACAAACCTGAATTGCCTCTCTGGTTTGTGGTGGCGATGCCTGCACCACAACGACATCCAGGCCAATAGTTTGGGCGCATTTAGCAACCACATAGCCGTCACCGCCATTGTTTCCAGAGCCACACAGAACCACTACCGGACTAGCCCCAGAAAAGCGCGCCATAATATTTGCAAACGCCCGCTCGGCTGCCATTTTCATCAGTAACAGCCCTGAATACCCATGCTTGTTAATGGCAAACTGCTCCATCGCCCTTGTCTGTTGCGCATTGTAGAGGCAGTATTGCATAACGTTCTCGCGAAATTTAGTTTAGGGGCTTGTCGGTTAATTCAAAATCAGTCTAATTTTAAAAAATTAATATATTTAAGGATCTTTTGATTGTTGAGTGGGTGATGCGTTAAAATACAGATTCAATTTTATCATTCAAAAGGATCAAACAATGCAAGACTTATTTGCTCAAGCACTCGGTATCTATTCCCCATGGTTGGTCAAAGATGTTGCATTTAACGACAAACAACTCAACATCTATATTGACTTCAAACGTGGCACGCGCTTTGTTGATGGTAGCGATGACACCAAATCCTATAGTGGGGCTGTTGAATAACGAGTTTAGCCTAAATTCTGACCAATAGAGGCTGATTAGAGCAAAATCGGTTATCTATATTATTCAAAAAGTCTATTTTAAGGCACGAGCGGGCAGGAGTGATGACGCTGTTTTGTACGATATTAGGTCGTATTTGCTTTTTCTGGACGCGATAATCCTATACCAACACAAAATCGGATGGAGCAAGTACTCGAATACGCTTGAGATTAAAACTAATTGTATTCATAAACAAAGCCAACTGATTCTTTGCCAACCCAAAGCTCAAATGTCCCCTTTTTATATTCATTATGAGGTATTGCTGTTTGAAATACGGGTTAATGGTCGCTACCAAGGATGGTCTGGTGCGGGTTCCCATGTGGGTTTTTGTTGTCGGTGAAGTGCTCGATCGACTTGGTTGAGAACGGTCTTATCATCGGCAATTGTAACGGCTGGCTCTTCTTGTCGCAGTGTTCGGCACGTTAGCATTGCCTTTGTGTAGCTTCGGTTACCGAACCGTTAAAGTCTTGGCAGATAGTAATAGTCGTTCCACGCAGAGAAAAACCTTTACCGTAGCCGGTTAGCTGATATTCGGTGTTGCGAAACTGAATGGTCAGGTTCTTGGACAGTTTACGCTGATGGTGCAGGCTAAGCATGAGTTTAAGTTCTTCGGATCGGTGAGCTCGCCGCACCGCCTTATCATGCAATACCGTACGATGTGCAATCAGGGTTAAGTGCGGGGGGACGGTGCTTGTGCCATGAGACTGTGCAAAAACTCAATATTCGTCATTCCTAACCCCCCTTTATCAGGGGGGGGATTGAGTAGAAAGCCCCCCCCCCTGATAAAGGGGCAAGGGGGATTTAGGGGGCTGGGTTTTCCGCATGTAACGCGAGCTGGTGAGGGTTGCTTGCACAGCCTCCCTGTGGGTACTTGTGCCCTGCGGGTAAAACGCCGATTGTAGTCATCCATAAACTGGGGCAAAAAGCGTTGGGCTGTTCGATAGACCTGCTCAATAAACTTGTTCAATAGAATTGATGCCCTGTAAACGCGGATCGACGACCAGTCGGTCTTGCTGGGTTATTGGCACGTTCTACACGACCTTTTGCTTGCGGAGTATTGGCATGAATAGGCTCAATATCCAGCGTCTTGAGTGCGCGGGTAAATTGGCTGAGTTCACCCTCTTGCCGTTACTCTTTCTGGGATGATTGACCCGAAAAAAAGGGGGGGTAGGGGGTGAGTTTTCCATATAACATGACCGAGTTGTTCTTGCATAATCACGCAGGCAAGAATCCAATTAGCGTAAACAAATGAATAACTTAAATGGCAAAACTCACTGAGCAGGAAGTGATTCGTTATCTGGAAGCGGGTACGCCGCTACCGGACAAATACCGCTTTTTGTTGTTCGCGGACAAGCGCGAGGTCGAGCTGGTGTGGAACGGCAAGACCAGCGAGGTTTGTACCACTGTTCTGCCCTTTCAAACCATCGAGCAAGTGGACGAGCCACGTGCCGAAAAGCCCGAGGATACGGTGCGGCAGGCGGATTTATTACGCCACCGACAGCCGTGGTCGCCAGCTAAAAGGCTGGACTAACAAACTGATTCTTTCCTCGCTGAAAAACGTCACCATGCGCGAGGAAATCGAGGCACAGGGCGGACTCAAACTGATCTATATCGACCCGCCCTTTGATGTGGGGGCGGATTTTAGTATGGATATTGAAATCCCCACTTCTCTCCCCCCTGATAAGGGGGGGGGGGTAGGAATGACGGAGGGTGCTAAAGCAGAGTCCAGCAATGCCGAAGCGAACAGTTCTATTTATCTAACACCCACACAAATAGGATATGACACATGAGAAGTGTCTGGTTATTTTTTAAGGGTCTTGTGCAGTGCCTGTAGTTGGCGTACGGATACCTGTTGCGACACTGTATTGGCGTGTCGGTGTGCTGCTACCGAGGCGCGTGCCGCCGCCAATGTGGTGTAATAGGTTATTTTATGGAGCAATGCTTCACGGCGGATGGTGTAGGAGTCTTTCAGACTCTGTTTGCCAGAAGTGGTATTGATGATTAAATCGAATTCATTATTTTTTATGCCGTCAACAACATGCGGACGACCTTCTACCACCTTGTTGACCGGCTTGACTGCGATACCCGCATCGCTAATCACTCGTGCGGTACCTTCCGTTGCCGCCAACTCAAAACCAGCGTTAACAAAATATTGTGCCAGTGCCACCGCTTCTTGCTGATCCTCCTGACGCAGACTGAATAAAATTCTGCCGGAATGCGGAATGGTGTAGCCGGCCGCATTCTGCGCCTTGCCAAAGGCTTCGCCAAAACTATTGCCAATGCCCATGACCTCGCCGGTACTTTTCATTTCTGGCCCAAGCACGGTGTCAACGCCGGGAAATTTGATGAACGGAAACACCGCTTCTTTGACCGAATAAAACGCTGGGATTTGCTCTGCGGTAATCCCCTGCTCGAGTAAAGACTGCCCCACCATACATCGGGCGGCAATTTTCGCCAATGGTCTTGCCGTCGCCTTGGAGACAAACGGCACCGTTCTTGAAGCACGCGGGTTGACTTCAAGCACATAAATCTGCTCATCCTTGACCGCAAACTGGACATTCATTAGACCAACCACATGGAGTGCCAGTGCCATAGCTTTGGTTTGTTTGCGTAATTCGTCCTGAATCGCCGCCGACAAACTAAATGGCGGCAATGAGCAGGCAGAGTCACCAGAATGCACCCCGGCTTCCTCGATATGCTCCATGATGCCGCCAATAATGACGCTTTCACCATCACAAACCGCATCGACATCGACCTCTGTGGCATCATTCAAAAACCGATCAAGCAATACCGGCGAAGCGAACGACATGCCTACCGAATCTGTAAATGCGGTCAAGTCAGCCGCACTATAGACAATTTCCATACCGCGCCCACCGAGAACGTATGACGGTCGAACGACCAGCGGATAGCCGATTTCTGCTGCCAGCGTGAGTGCTTCGGAGGCATTATTGGCGATGCGATTCGGTGGCTGCAACAGTGCCAAGTCCGCCAATAATTGTTGAAAATATGCGCGATCCTCTGCTTGATGTATGGAGGTTGGTGAAGTGCCGATAATCGGTGTGCTGGCTTGCTCTAAGGCTTGTGCCAATTGCAATGGCGTTTGTCCGCCAAACTGCACAATCACCCCAAACGGTTTTTCTATACGGACAATTTCCAGCACATTTTCCAGCGTCAGCGGCTCAAAATACAGTCGGTCGGATGTATCATAATCTGTCGACACCGTTTCTGGATTGCAATTAACCATGATGGTCTCGAAGCCATCCGCGCGCAATGCCATCGATGCGTGGACGCAACAATAGTCAAACTCAATGCCCTGCCCGATGCGATTCGGGCCTCCTCCAAGGACAATAATTTTGCGCTTGGCACTCGGCAATGCTTCGCATTCTTCTTCATAACTCGAGTATAAATAAGCCGTGCTGGTATCAAATTCGGCGGCGCAGGAGTCGACTCGTTTATAGACCGGGTGAATCGTGTTAGCAACTCTGAACGCTCGCACTGCATATTCATCAACCCGCATTAAAGTCGCTAGACGGCGATCCGAAAAACCTTTTTTCTTCCATGTCCGCATAAGTTCAGGTGTACATTGCGCGAGCGTTACTTGGGCAATATCGCTTTCTGTCGCGATCAAATCCTCGATTTCAGCAAGAAACCAATAGTCTATTTTGCAAATCTCATGTACCTGCTCTATGGACATTCTTGCTCGGAACGCTTCACCGACATACCACAGGCGTTGCGCGTTCGGAATACGCAGTTTTACCGTGATATATGCTTGTGCCCCGCTTGCATCTAGATTAGTGGGCAAATATGGCGCGTCCATGCCATCTGCTCCAATCTCCAACCCGCGCAAAGCCTTCTGGAATGATTCCTGAAAAGTACGCCCGATTGCCATCACCTCGCCAACCGATTTCATCTGGGTTGTTAAGGTTGCATCCGCATACGGAAATTTTTCAAAATCGAAACGCGGAATTTTGGTAACCACATAATCAATACTCGGCTCAAACGATGTGGGGGTTGCGCCTCCGGTAATATCGTTGCTCAACTCGTCTAGGGTGAAGCCGACTGCCAGTTTAGCGGCCACTTTGGCAATCGGGAAACCAGTCGCCTTCGATGCTAACGCCGACGAGCGCGATACTCGCGGGTTCATTTCGATAATAATCAACCGACCGTTATCCGGGTTGACCGCAAACTGAACATTTGAACCGCCCGTATCAACGCCAATTTCTCGCAATACCGCAATGCTGGCATCGCGCATAATTTGATATTCCTTATCGGTGAGAGTCTGCGCGGGCGCAACGGTGATGGAGTCGCCGGTATGCACCCCCATCGGGTCAAAATTTTCTATCGAGCAAACGATGATGCAATTATCTTGCTGGTCGCGCACCACCTCCATTTCATATTCTTTCCAACCGATAATGCTTTCTTCGATTAACAATTCTTTGGTTGGCGAAGCATCCAGTCCGCGACTACAAATTTCATCGAATTCGTCCATGTTATAGGCAATGCCGCCGCCACTTCCGCCCAAGGTGAATGACGGACGAATGATTGCTGGAAAGCCAATGTTGCCCACGATAGCACGCGCTTCCTCAATATCATGCGCCAAATCGCCGTTGACCGTATCAAGCTCAATGGCTTGCATTGCTTGACGAAACTGCTCACGATCTTCGGCTTTGTCAATCGCCTGACTGCTCGCGCCAATCATCTCGACATTGTATTTATCCAGCACCCCATGGCGATTCAAATCTAGCGCACAATTCAAGCCGGTTTGCCCGCCCATAGTCGGCAAAATAGCATGTGGTCTTTCCTGTTCAATAATTTTTTCCAGCGTTTGCCAAGTAATCGGCTCGATATAGGTCGCATCGGCAAAATCCGGGTCGGTCATAATGGTCGCCGGATTGGAATTAACCAGAATCACCCGATAACCCTCTTCCTTCAGTGCTTTGCATGCCTGCACTCCAGAATAATCAAATTCACAGGCTTGACCGATGACAATCGGTCCAGCACCAATGATTAAAACCGATTTTATATCATTGCGTTTAGGCATCTTGCTCCCTCATGCGTTGTTTCCCTGCCTGTTGCCGTTGTTTCATCATGGTGGTGAAGCGGTCAAATAAATAACCAACATCCTTTGGTCCAGGGCTGGCCTCTGGATGACCTTGAAATGAAAATGCCGCTTTATCGACCCGCTCAATGCCTTGTACGGTGCCATCGAATAACGACCGATGGGTCACTCTAATTTTGTCTCGAAGCTCGTTTAACGAATCCTCAGCGACCGTGAAACCATGATTTTGGCTGGTAATTAACACCTGTTTGGTGTGTAAATCCTGCACCGGATGATTCGCACCGTGATGTCCAAACTTCATTTTTACGGTTTTTGCGCCACTTGCCAACGCTAACAATTGATGCCCGAGACAAATGCCGAATACGGGGATATTGTGTTCCAGAATCTGCTCAATCGCGGTGATGGCATAATCGCATGGTTGCGGATCACCCGGCCCATTGGACAGGAAAACACCATCTGGATTGCATTCGAGTATTTGTGCTGCGCTGGCGGTGGCTGGCATGACGGTAATATCGCAGCCGCGCTCTGCCAACATGCGTAATATATTGTCCTTGATGCCAAAATCACAGGCAACAACTTTGAAATTATCGCCCGAGTCCGATGCGCTACTGTATCCTGATTCCAAACTCCAGTCCCCGCCAGCACGCCAACGATATGGTTTGTCCACGCAAACCTCTTTTGCCAAATCCAACCCGGCTAGTCCGGCAAACGCTTTGGCCGCATTCAGGGCGACATCCACAGCAAGATTCTCACCAGCGGCAATGCAACCACGCAAAGCCCCTTTAGTACGCAGTAGCCGCGTCAACTTGCGGGTATCAATATCACTGATTGCTACCACCTTATTCGCACCGAGAAACTCGCTTAGGGATTGCTGGGCGCGCCAATTACTATGTCGCTGTGGCACATTTTTTACAATCAGACCAGCGCAGAACACTTTTCTGGATTCAGTGTCCTCCGTGTTGATGCCAACATTACCAACATGGGGATAGGTCAGGGTAACCAACTGTTTTGCATACGATGGGTCGGTCAGAATCTCTTGATAGCCGGTCATCGAAGTATTAAAAACGACTTCTCCCGCGCTCATTCCGCCAGCACCCATCGATTTACCATAAAAGACACTGCCATCTTCAAGGACAAGCAGAGCAGGTGTATTCAATAATCTCTCCGGTCAGCGGTCATACCCGCCATTTGGTATCGTTAATTTTCTCAAAAAAAGGGAGAAACCGCAGTTCCCCCCTGTTTCATTAGTTTGCATCAGATTCGTGCTACAACCTTAATCCGCCCTATTTTACATTCCTCGAGGCTTTGAATCAATGAATTGTCCCCCAGATCCCCAAATAGGTAATGGGCTTGTCGGTTAATTCAAAATCAGTTCAATTTTAAGAAAATAAAATGTTTAATAACAATGGCTTAAATATTCACAACAAGCTAAAAACGCCATTTTCCGACAAGCCCGTAATCTTGTTTTCAATGTGCCGCACTATCCATCGGGCTTTACACAGCCGGTTTCACGCTCCATTCATCGGCGAAAAGTTCGGCTTGTTGCAAAATATTGTCCGTCGCCAGTTGTTGCTGATCCGGCGGATAGCCGTATTGGCGTAAAATTCGCTTGACGATAACGCGCAATCTGGCACGCACGCTTGTTCTAAGTGTCCAGTCAATGCTGGTGTTGACTTTGACTTGTGTGACCAATGTTCTGGCAAGTGCGCGCAGAGTGTCATCGCCCAGCACTTGTTGGGCGTTTTCATTGTCCGCCAAGGCATCATAAAACGCAATTTCATCATCGCTTAAGCCCAAATTTTCGCCACGCTTATCGGCGGCTTTTATTTCTTTGGCAATGGTAATCAGTTCATCGATAACTTGTGCCGTGGTTAGTAATTTATACTGTCATGTGTCAATACGCCTTAACGCTGTTATATAAATTAATAAGCGAGCTGTTTCTCAATCTAAACTTTGTGCCATGATTATGTCCAGTTCTGGCATCAAAATCTATATAGGCATCACCATTTTCAATAGCATCGATAAACTTATTTTTATCCAGGTATTTCAACATAAATATTTCTTGATAGTGGAAATGCAACTTGCCGGCTATTTTTTTTGATTCAGCACGAACGAAAAAGCAATTATGTAACTTTGTACCCGCTTTATGAAATAGATCATCAAAGCCCCAATAGGGTTGAGTTGCCAATCTTTTTTTAGAAACACGCCTATACCATTTATGATATATAAAATATCGATCCATATTCGGGAATAATACGCAACATTTCAAATAGGTATTTTCTTTGCCATTTTTCCTGTTAGAGGTATAAACTATAGACCTTTACAGAGTTTATTATTTTTTCCATATGATATGCCCATTTACACCGTTTTTTTCAAAAACGTCTAAAACTTGAGTGCAAAAACTCATGGTTTCAACATCGTTGATGGCTTTTGCGGACTCATATAATCTAATAAACATTTTTTTCCCTGTTTCTGTTTGTCTGTAATTCTTTTTCCTAAAGTTATGTGTTGCACAAAGTGTTTGACCGTTTTCAATTGTTGCTTTTCCACCTTTATCTTTGGGTTTAATATGATCTACTTGTAATTCGACACCGTCCTGCACTCTCTTACCGCAAATAACACATCTAAACGCATCTCTTTGTAAGATTTGCTGTTTTTGCTCTGCAGTAAAATCTTCCAGTTTTCTGATTTTTACAAATTCAGGGTCATATTTATAAATCCCTTTGCTTATCTTTATGAGATACCCGTTCTGATGAAGCTGTCTAATTTGTCTGTCCGGATCTCTAAATATGCTACCAGTTCTTTTTTCGTATTCAATCGTTACCCAATCAACTATTTCAGGATGGTTAATTGGTCTTTTGGAATTCTTTTTAAAAAACTCCATCACTATATTTGCTTGAGTAATTTTTTTCATACAACTAACCTTAAAATAACGTGCCAACTTCAGTGATTATTCTGTTTTTCGCTAATTCGCAATAATTCCTGTCAATATCCAAACCTACCGCCCTTCTTCTTGTGTTCGCTGCCACTATTAGCGTTGTGCCACTCCCTGAAAATGGATCAAATACAATATCATCTTGATAGCTGAATAATTTTATAGCCCGATATGGCAATTCCTTTGGGAAAGGTGCGGGGTGCCCAATTCTCTTTTTACTTTCGCCGTTAAAAGTCCATAGTCCATTTGTGTAATCCATAAACTCTTGCTTTGTAATATCGGATATTTTTGACCCATTCGTTTTTTTCCACTGATCTTTGTATAAAATTACAATCAGCTCAACCGGTGCAATAACATACGGAGCAGACGCTTTCATCCAACTTCCCCATGCAGTTCTTCTTGATATATTGCCTTCATTCCAGACAATGGTTGAATGATATTTCCACCCTGCATCTTGAGCTATTTTCGTTAAATCTGAACCGACACTTTTATGTCCCCCTTTGTTTTTATCTAGCGGGATATTTAACAAAAACCTTGCCTGAGTATTGCTCCATTTATAACAATTAAGCATCCATTTTTTTGAAAACTCCAAATATTGTTGGTAAGAAAGCTCATCGTTGTTTGAGTTGTAATCAATACCAACGTTGTAAGGCGGCGATGTTACAATTAAATCAATAAATTGCTTGTTAAACAAATCTTGGTTTAATACATCACCATGATGAATAGTAATATTTTTATACTTAAAATATTCTTGTTTGTGGCAGTCCATATTAGCTTGTTTCATTTTATATAAGTCCATTGCGTTATAAATGAATGCGGTGTTAAGTTAAATAGTGCCTCATTGTTGACCCGTTGTCACCCAAGCAATAAGCATGTTTGCTGGAAAAGAGTAACATTATTGAACAGGAGCATCTAGAACGCCATTGTAACATCCCGGGCTTTACACATCCGGTTTCACGCTCCATTCATCGGCGAAAAGTTCGGCTTGTTGCAAAATATTGTCCGTCGCCAGTTGTTGCTGATCCGGCGGATAGCCGTATTGGCGTAAAATTCGCTTGACGATAACGCGCAATCTGGCACGCACGCTTGTTCTAAGTGTCCAGTCAATGCTGGTGTTGACTTTGACTTGTGTGACCAATGTTCTGGCAAGTGCGCGCAGAGTGTCATCGCCCAGCACTTGTTGGGCGTTTTCATTGTCCGCCAAGGCATCATAAAACGCAATTTCATCATCGCTTAAGCCCAAATTTTCGCCGCGTTTATCGGCGGCTTTTATTTCTTTGGCAATGGTAATCAGTTCATCGATAACTTGTGCCGTGGTCAACAAATTATTGTGGTATTTTTTAATCGCGTCAGCCAGCATAGCGGACAGTTTTTTGCTCTTGATCAGATTCTTTTTGGTGCGGGTTTTTATTTCATCACCGAGAATTTTTTTGAGTAGTTCCAATGCCAGATTCTTTTGTTTCATATGGCGTATTTCTTCCAGAAACTCATCGGAAAGAATCGCAACTTCTGGTTTTTTAATGCCGGCTGCATCGAAAATATCAATCACACCGTCCACCACTATGGCACTATCAACAAGCTGGCGCACGGCGGTTTCTATTTCGGCATCACTTTGTCCGCTGCCGTTTACGTTTGCTTCAAATTTTCCCAAGCGTGCTTTGATGGCTTGGAAAAAGCCCAATTCGTCTTTAATGCCCATCGCTTCAGGCGCGGGTACGGACAGCGCAAAGGCTTTGCCCAGCAAAACAACTTGTTTGCTAAAGCGATTTTTACCATCTGGCAAGCCTAGAATATGTTCTTGCGCGCTCAGGATGATGTTCATTTTCTCTTTGGTGTCGGCGGAAAAATAGCGTTTGTAATCAAAGCCATGAAACATCTGTGCGACGATTTGGTGTTTTTCCAGCAACACCGCAACGGCTTCTGATTGCTTGAGCACAGGCGCACCCTTGCCGCCGCTTTCGGTGTAAGTATTGAGTGCCTGTTTCAAGTGCGTAGCAATGCCAATATAGTCAACGATAAGCCCGCCGGGTTTGTCCTTATAAACGCGGTTGACGCGGGAAATTGCCTGCATCAGATTATGCCCGTTCATCGACTTGTCAATGTACATGGTGTGCAAACAGGGCGCGTCAAAGCCGGTCAACCACATGTCGCATACGATGACCAGTTGCAAGGGGTCGCTGGGGTTTTTGAACCTGTCGCCAAGTGTTTTTCTGTCATTTTTGCTGGTGTTATGCGCCTGCCAGCTTTGCGGGTCGCTTGCGCTGGAAGTCATAATCACCTTTATCTGCCCCTGACTTTTGTCATCAGTGTGCCAATCCGGGCGCAGTTTGATCATTTCCGCATATAATTCAACCGCGATGCGGCGACTCATGCAGACAATCATGCCCTTGCCAGCAAAGGCTTCGCGGCGCGCTTCAAAGTGGCAACTAATATCTTTTGCAAGCACTTGCAGGCGTTCTTTATGCCCGACTATTGCCTCCACCTGCGCCCATTTTGCCTTGGCTTTTTCTGTGGCAGACGCTGCCGCATTTTCGGTTATCTGTTCTATTTCAGCGTCTATATTTGCCTTGCCTTCCTCTTTTAGATGTACTTTAACGAGGCGCGATTCATAATAAATACGCACGGTGGCACCGTCTTTGACCGCCTGTTCAATATCGTAAACATCAATGTAGTTACCAAACACAGCCGGCGTTGAAGCGTCTTCCTTTTCAACCGGTGTGGCAGTGAAGCCAATAAATGAGGAATTGGGCAGTGCATCTCTGAGATATTTCGCAAAGCCATATTTTGTCACTGCATGTTCATTTTTCATCAAGGTTTTCGCGCCAAAACCGTATTGCGAACGGTGTGCCTCATCCGCCATGACAATGATATTGCTACGCTCGGACAATAACTCAAAATCCCCCTCTTTTTCATTGATAGATTGGGGGTCATTGACTGCTTCGGGTGAAAATTTCTGAATGGTGGTAAACACAATGCCGCCGCCAGCAGTTTGTAAAAGCATTTTCAGGTCTGCGCGACTGCTCGCCTGCACCGGCGTTTGTCGTAATAATTGTTTGCTGTTGGCGAAGGTTTCAAATAACTGGTCGTCAAGGTCGTTGCGGTCGGTCATCACCACGATGGTCGGATTGCCTAATTGTTCATTGATAACCAATTTTCCCGCATAAAACACCATCGAGAGCGATTTTCCGCTGCCTTGCGTATGCCAGATAATCCCCACTTTCTTATCGCCTATCGGCTGGTTGTCAATGGTCGGCAAACCGTACTTGCTAGGCTCTTCTTTCACCATTGGTATCTGTATGGCGCGAATAGTGGACTGCACCGCCTTGTTGACGGCGTGGTATTGATGATAGGCGGCAATTTTTTTAATCGTTTCGGTGCTAATCAAACCGCTGTTAGCATCTTCTTTTTTGGTTTTCTCAAACACTGAAAACTGCTTAATCAAATCCAGCAGTACATCGGGGCGCAACAGTCCTTTTATCAGGGTTTCTATTTGTGGCGTGGTGCGCGGGTCTTCTTTGCTGCCGTCAACGGTTTTCCAGGCAATAAAGCGAGACCATTCAGCACTTAGTGAGCCCATTTTTGCATCCAGTCCATCGGAGGCAACCAAAACGCCGTTATAACAAAACAAGGCGGGGATAGCGGTTTTGTAATTTTGTAGTTGGGTAAAGGCTTTTTTAACCGTCGCCTTTTCATCCGCTGGGTTTTTAAGCTCAATCACCACCAACGGCAAGCCATTGACCAACAGCACAAGATCAGGTCGGCGGGTGATGTTGTTATCGCTTACGCTGAATTGATCGCATACCAGAAATTCATTAGTGCATGGATTTTCAAAATCAACCAGCCACACCTTACCGCCGACTGTGTTGCCGTTTTTCTGATATTCCACACCGACGCCATCGGTCAGCATCTGATGGAATGCTTGATTGCTGTCAATCAGGTTTTGCTCCGACACATTCAACACTTCCCGCAATGCCTGTTCTTGTGCGCTTGCGGGAATATCGGGGTTGAGTTTATCAATCGCACTTTGAAGCCGCGCACGCAACACAACATCGGCAAGGTTTCCCCGCCCTTGTTGCTCGGGCGTTAAGTGGCTGTAGCCCTGCTCTTCGAGGAGTTCTGTGGCAACACTTTCAAGAGCTGCTTCGGTGAGTTTGGTCATCGGCTTATCCGTGTTGATAATTTTGAGCAATTTTCCATATTTCTTTTTCTCGAAAGGCAGGAATAGTCTGGCGACGAGCGGCGTTGGTAAAAGCTGGTGCGGAAAGTTTATTTTGTTTGATGTAATCGGACAAACGGATGATATTTGCTCCTCTTAAATAGCTTGTACGCTTATGCAGGGATTCCAGCAAAGCTAAAGCCAGTATTTTTTCCATAGTTTTTGGCTGCTTTTTTTCGCGGTAATCATCAAATGCCCGGTAATAGGTGTTTTTCTCTTTGTTGCGAATAATCACACGAGGAAACCCCAATCTCAGTAACTGAAAGTTAATAAGCACCCGACCGATGCGACCATTGCCATCACAAAATGGATGAATGGTTTCAAAATCCAAATGAAACTGGGCAATCTTATCTAAAAAATAATGATCCAGATCATTTGTATAAGAAAATAAAATGTCTTCAATCATTCGCCCGACATGTTCTGGTGCTGGAGCGATATGCGTGCCCACTCGCACAAACTCATTGTTCTGGCGAAATCGACCGGCGATAGAATCATCGATGCCGCCGATCAGCATATTGTGCAATAGCAATAGCAGATTTTCACTGATTGGCTCATTTTGGGCTTTGTTGCGTTTGTAAGCGATAACCCGATTCAGATTTTGTGCCTCAAACACCTCGCGCACGGACACATCACGAGACAACACCATCTCCAGCAAAATTTTCTCGGTTTCCTTCAGTGTCAAGGTGGAGTTTTCTATGGCGTTGGAGTTATAGACATTCTCCGGTGTTTCCACCTCGTCAATCATGGCTAAAAGAGATTCTTTGCCCGCTTTTAAGGCAGTATATTCTGCTCGCAAAGTAGCAATCTTTTTTCTCGCTGGATGGGAGGTCGGCATCGCATGATTATCATATATTCACTAAAAAATAGCAATAATTAGTGAATAGGCAACATAAAATGGAGTCTATTCACGGTGTTTTTGCTGTGCAATCGAGTTATTTGGCATTGTTAAAGCCTGCTTGGCCAGTATTGCGGATGCCGCCGGTTGTGAGCAACCGCCAAGACGTACCCGGTGCCCGAGCATTCACGAAACAGGATGGAGAACGGAAACTTATTCATTCGGATTCGCCGCATAGAGACTGCGTAAAAATCCCATATTCGTCATTCCTGCGCAAGCAGGAACCCAGTAAAACACAAACCCGTAAGGGTTCCCCTCATGTAACTCGACCAGCGCGGGCTTGTAGTCCCAATCCGCACTTCTTGGTACATCAAAACTTGGTTGCTCATGTGTTAAATGGCTGACTGCTATTCGAGGGCGAGGACGACGATGGCATGGTTTTCAATGCCATCTTTTCAAGGTTTCAAGGTCAAATTCGGTGAGTTTCCTCGGCACACTATTTGCTTACACCAGCTGCGATAAAAAGGTTTTGGCGGGTACGATTATCGGGCGTTTTATGTCAAAGACATTTTTATCAATAAACGTGCCGTCAATCCCGACCTGAAACACATGCTGCACATTGAGCTGTTTTGCAAACACCTTCAGACTGCTGGAAAGCGGTTGCTCCATAGTGGATTTGACTTCCACGATAAACCACGGCACGCCATCTTTGGCGACTAAAAAATCAACCTCTCTTTTTTCTTTATCTCGCAAAAAATACAAACCGTAATCCCCAAGCCCAGTATCGCTCCAATAATGCACCGCTTTTAATAAATGTGAAGCAATAAAATTTTCATTTCTGGCGCCGACATCCGTGCATTGCGACCAATCCCACAGATAGTATTTAGGCTTCTTTAACAAAGAGCGCGTGATATTTTTTGTCCAAGGACGGATTGCATAGCAATAATACATCGCCTCTAAAACGCCCAGCCAGCGGCGCACCGTATCCACCGACACCCGTACTTTTTTTGCCAAACTGCTATAAGCTGTTAGCTGACCGACTTGATTTTTAAGCAAAATTGCTAGCATTTCGAGCTGTCCCAATTCCTGAATTTTGGTCAACTCACGAATATCTTCTTGTAATAACTGCTGTTGACGTAGTTTGCTCCAGCGGTTAAAAAACCGTCTATCTTTTTTAAGAAAAGGCTCTGGAAACCCGCCCCAGACCAATAATGCTGTAAAATCCTGCTCCGCCAATGCCTGTTGTGTCTGAATCTCAGTGCTGCCTTCCATACCAATGTTGCCGATGACTTCGCGCACAGAAAGCGGATGTAAACGGTAGTTAAAATATCGCCCCATCAGGCTGTCACCGCCTTTTTTATAGACATCCATTCGCGCACTCCCGGTTAGCAAAATATGACACTGCCCCTGATATTTGTCATAAAAGCCTTTGAGCAGTTGTTTCCAGTGAGCGAATTTATGAATTTCATCCAGCACCACCAACGGCGGATGCGCCTGTAATTGCTCCAAGCCGATATGTTGTGCGATGGCTTTTGTGCCCTGTAGCAACAATTCACGGTCATCGAAATCATCCCAGTTCAAGTAACAAGTGTCCTGCTCGCCACGCATAGCGCACGCCAAAGTCGTTTTACCCACTTGACGCGCACCAGATACCACCGCGATCTGACGATGGCTGGCAAAATGCGTGGCAAGGGTGTTTTTATACTGTCTATCCATCTGACCATTTTATGTGCTATCGTAAAATAGTCAAGACTGAAATAAGTTTGTGGTGGTGAATGGTTGGTGAATTGAAAATTGAAAATTGAAAATGACGGCATAAACCGTGGTCTATTTACGGTCTTCTTCCGCGTGGATTGGCTATCAACGTTTTGATTGCCATTAATGTTTAAGTTCACCTGATGTAAAAAGCGACAAGGGGTGTTTTTACGGTCAGGTGCAGTGCCTTGTTAGGTGTTGTTTTCAATAAGTTCAATAAGGTTCTTTGTTATCTTGGGATGCAATATTTTCCCGCCATGAAAAGGAATTACAAATCTATCAGCCCCTTTTGATAAATGCGATGACTCCCTTTGCTTCTAACATGCTTGAACCTTTTTTGGAGCAACATTTTTTCTGCTTGTTCCGCTGTTAATCCTGGAAGTTTAGGCAAGCGACACCTCTAACGAAGTGGTTAATATTTCTTTGCTCAAGCAAAATTCTTTTTCTTCGGCAGACAATGTTTCAAGATAAAGCTCTATTGCTTCCCGAATATTTTGTAATACCTCTTCAAGGGTATTCCCTTGCGTGTGACATCCTTTCATTTCAGGACAGAACGCATAGTAGCCATGGTTGTCTTTTTCAATAACTATATTAGCTTTCATATTTTTCTCCAAGTTTATTAGAAATCGAATTCAATTCATAAGTGCAAGTCTGACTATTTTATGCAATATCGTAAAGCAGTCAAGACTGAAATGAGTTGCTGGTGGTGAATGGTTGGTGAATTGAAAATTGAAAATTGAAAATTGAAAATTGATAATTGATAATGACGGTTAGGTTTTGATAAGAATATTTATTTGACTGGATTCCTGCTTGCGCAGGAATGACGACGGGGGAACTGTCCGTTTCGGGCGTTAGTCGCTGGACTCCTGCTTTCGCACCCCGTCATTCCCCGCACAAGAGACTGTGCAAAAACTCCAATATGCTTCGTTCCTGCGAAAGCAGATTCGGAAGCGCGGCTGATACCGCACCAATCCTCTTGTCTATCCATGTAAATGCTCTTCGGCGATCAAAGGAGAACCTGCACGGAAACCGCAGTGCATATGACATACACGAGGGCTGACACCGCAATCGCGGAAAAGACAGTTTAGCAGGGATACCCAGAAGGAAAATAGCCTCTTAAACGTAAATACATCCTAATAATGATAGCGACACTGGACGATAACGGTCGCATTATCCGCCACCTTATAAACTAGGCGATGTTCACGGTCAATACGCCGCGACCAGTAACCAGCCCAATTGTGCTTTAACGGCTCAGGGCATCCAATCCCATCGAACGATTGACGCTGAATGTCTTTAATGAGCACATTGATGCGCTTGAGAACCTTCCGATTGGTTTGTTGCCAATATAGATAATCCTCCCACGCTTTTTCAGCCCAGGACAAGATCATCTCAATTAGTTCGTGCCAATTAGTTCGTGTCGCACCATTTTACCCGCATCCACTTCTGCAATCGCTTGGTTGAGTCGCTCGGCATTTTTCGGGCTGGCCATAAGGTAAGCCGTTTCTTCGTATGCTTGAAAGTCTTCCAGGCTCATCACCACCGCAGGTTTGCCGTTTTGCCGAGTAATCTGGATTGGCTTGTGATCCTCGTTCACTTTGTCTAATGTCCCCGCAAGGTGAGCGCGGAATGCAGAATAACTTAATGTGTTCATTATAATATGTACCCCTCAATGTACTTATTATTGTACCCGTGCATATGTTTGTATGCAACTCTATTGTTTGCACAGTTTGCATTATGGGTGTCTCTCTTTATTAGGATTTTTTCGTGAATACTGGTCAGTCGCGCACGAAAAATCGCCGTGTATGAGATACCCTTGTTGTCAATCTAACGACCAAAACGATGCAAATTTATGCGTCCGGTTGGGTTTTAGGGGATGCTTTATAGGGGTAGTGATGAGGATTTTCTATGATATTTTCACTAAGGTCTCTATCAATATCAGGCCAGTAGAAATGACCGGTGGATTGTTCTTCTACATGGTAGATTACTTTTACGGGTTGATCCTTAAACCAAGGAAAATCATCATAAGACATAAACAGTTCTTTGCCACTTGATGAAAGGAGCCATACACCATGCAGAGAAATATGGGTTACTTCAGTTTTTGAAGTATTTCCCCCATGCGCTAATGATTTCATCTTTATGCTCCTCAATGAGTTTTTCAATATCTTTAAGTTGGCTTCTTGAATAGTGATAATTCTTTGCAAGTTCTAAAGAGACTGTGCAAGAAACCAATATTCGTCATTCCTGCGAAGCCTGTCTCGGCAGGCAGGAAACAGAAACCCAGCCCTGCCGTCATTCCTGCACCGCCCCGTCATTCCTGCGAAAGCAGGAATCCAGTAAAACACACAAACCGGCAAGGGTTTTCCAAATGTAGTGGGGCTTTAGTCCTGCCGCCGCTTTAAGAGCGCTATTACCTCTTCGCATTTTTCTATCATTTCCATATTCCCTGCCTCTGCATATAATGTTTTGGCTTTGTCGTAATCTTCTATTGCTTCGGGTTTGCCTAAAGCGGATTTTGCAATACCCCGGTTGCAATAGGCTATAGCATGTTTGGGATTAAGATCGATAGCTTTGCTATAATCTTTTATTGCTTCTTTGTATTTGTGCAAAGCTAATTTTGCATTACCTCGGTTGTAATAGGTATCAGCAAATTGAGGATTAAGTTCGATGGCTTTGTTGTAATCTTCTATTGCTTCTTCGTTTTTGCCTGAATGTAATTTTGCATTACCTCGGTTGTTATAGGCTTTAGCATGTTTGGGATTAAATTCTATGGCTTTGTCGTAATCTTCTATTGCTTCTTCGTTTTTGCCTGAATGTAATTTTGCAATACCTCGGTTGCGATAGGCTATAGCATATTGAGGGTTAAGTTCTATCGCTTTGGTATAGTCGGTTATTGCCTCTTCGTGTTTATCTAAGTTAAAGTTTGCAATACCCCGGTTGTTATAAGCTATAGCACGTTGAGGATTAAGTTCTATGGCTTTGTCGTAATTTGTTATTGCTTCTTTGTATTTGCCCGAATCAGCGTTTGCATTCCCTCGATAAAATTCTACTTCTGCCGTAGAGTGATTATGCTGATTACGGATAAAACCTTGAATGTCGTTGTAGATGGTCTCTGTGTTTATATTAAAATACTTGCTCAGATAATCCAAAAGTGGTTCTTTAAGGTCGTTTTCAATTTCAATAATATCGTATTCAAATACTTCTAAATAACCCTTGGGGACATGAACAAATATACTGCTTTGGAAAATAACTCTGGGGTTTTTCCCTGTTGGCGATATTAGGGTGTGTTTTGTCGTGTCTATCTGGTTGTAATCTATATCTGTACTTTCGGTTAGCTCGGATGTTTTAAAGAAAATCACCCTGCCGTTCTTGTCAAAATTACCATCACAGGCAAAAAATAAAGCGATATGTAGGTCTTTGCTAAAATCAAGCAAGGCGGTTTTACCGCCGTAGTGTTGCAATTCGGTCAGGACTTCTATATTGGGCGCAGCGGGTCCGATGTGTTTCTTTACCTTTTCAACAATATCCTGTTCCACGCTGGAAACAAAAAAATGCTCATTATCAATCAAGGGGTCATTAGTAGTGGGGTTGCTATCATTAACGGGCTTGCTATCGTCTCGCTGGCAATACTGCCGATACAATCCTGATGAGACTTTGCCGTACTCCTTGTTTTCACCACGAAAGATATACTTGCCTGTTGAGCATTTATCCAATATCGCTTGAATTTTTTCTTGTGGGGTTGTCATTGTATTACCTGTTCGTGTTTTATCCTCACTTCACCACTCATCAGTTTTGGCAATAAGGTATCGCGCAGATTTTCAAGTGTGTTGATTTGTGATTGATTGGAAATGATTTTATCCAACACTGGGGTTATTTGTCTATTCATCTTTGATAATTCTTTACTTGCGGGGATTAAAACCAATGAGCTTGAGATGTCTCCCCTTTTTATGTGTCCCATTGTTGTTGCTTTACTATCAGCGATAGAAATAAACTTTTCCAAATGATGTTTTGTCCAGAAATAATAAAACCATTTTGGATATTCATTGGATGTAACCTTAAATAAATGCTGATTCAGGACGCAGTTTTGTCCGTTCCATATTTTAAGCATTAGGCTTCCTGACCATGAGAAAATCACGTCTCCAAACTCAATAATATACTTTTCATCTACCTTTGATGTTACCCAGTCTGAATGTTCAGTAAAGCCACTCCTTAATTCCTTTATTTTCAAAACAGGTAGCTTATCAACTTCATTTTTGGCTGGATATTTTTGGCAAGCCAAACCATTTAGATAATCCGCAATTTCATCCAATGGTCTTTCCTCCCACTCCGCATCGGCTTGTTCGACAAACCATTGGCGGAACAGGGTTTGTGCCATGTTTTCTAATGTTTTGTTTTGGCGGTGGAGCAGGTCTATTTTGTCGTCGAGGCTGGATAATACTTCGGCAATGGATTTTTGTTCGAGAAGCGGGGGGAGGGAGATTTTTACTTCATTAAAAGTTTTTGTGGTAATTGTGTCAAATACTGTTCCATACGCAAATTGCTTTATGTTGCTGAGATTACTTTTCAGAGTATAAAATAAAAAATCAGGTTTAATGAAATGTTTTTTCGCCCTTAATCCATAATTTGTTTGGCTAAAAGCCATCGGTCTCTTAATTTGCGCTAATGCTCCAACGGTTCCTCTAGCAGAAATAATAACGTCTCCCTGATGTAATAATTTTGTTGAACTGCGATTGAATCCAAGTTGTGTTATTGATTTTTTGGTTTTTTCTACCCATCGGTTAGAACCAATAAAATCAGGCGGAGCCAACCAAGGAATATCGCCACCCCAATATTCAGGTACAGATGTTTTGGGTGTACCGCCACCTATAATTTCAATAACATCCCCCAACTTCACCTCCCGCCAGCCAGTCAATTTATTTTTCTCCTGCAACACCACATACTGCTTTTTAATATTCGCCCTAAAACTATCGGCTATTTCCTCCCAGTTCATTACATCAACGGTGAACAATAAATCGCTTTCTTCCAGCGTTTCTTTCAGTTCATCAATCTGTACATTGGTACAATTAAAGACAGTCAAGTCTATATCGGAAACTTCGTCTGCCTCCCATGTTACGCGGGAGCCATAAACCCAAACGGTTTTGTCGGGAATATGTTGCTTGATAATCTTTTTAAGCAAGCCGAGTTGTTTTGGGGCTAAATCGATAAGTTGTTCCTGGCTCATTGATATTCACTCATTTGTTTATAAAGTTCTGTGGCATCTTGAATAAAATCACCTATTTTGTTGAATGATTTGTCCGCCTTTACTTCGCTGTAATCGTGGGTAGCGGCATTTCGTAAATCATTATAATCAAGCAACCGTTCGAGCATTCCCCTGTCTATAAGTATGCTTTCGTGCGCTTTTCTAAAAAGCGGTGTTGGTGAATTTGGTATGGGCAACCCTGTTTTTTCTTGTGTGAATTTTTTGAAACACTTGCATAATGTGTCATAACAGATTTCAAAGTGTTTAATGACGGATTCTTTAATCGATTCTTTGTCCGATTCCCTTAATTCTGGTCGTTGCTCCATTTCTTGATAGTCGGCGTACTTATCCACCAGCCTATCCAATGATTTCTTTAACTTGTCATAATCTACTTCGTTCATTTTGTATGCCTCGTTTTAAGGTTATTATCAAGTCGCAAGGTTTGGGCATTGGTATCGTTTTTTAGAACTGCTGAGAGCGTGGGAAAGCCTTGCAGGTTTGTGTGTTTTACTGGATTCCTGCTTTCGCAGGAATGACGTATATTGGTTTTTTTGCATAGCCTCTTCCGCAGGAATGACGGGGCGGTGCAGGAATGACGTATATTGGTTTTTTGCATAGCCTCTTCCGCAGGAATGACGGCTGCTGTGTTTTTGCACAGTCTTTGTTGCCGATATTTCCAATAACGCATGTTAGTTGTGGTCAGCTTGTTGTCTCAATTTTGTTTGTTTCTACGCGGGTTAAATTTTCCTGTATCCGTTCGTTCAAAACCGCTTCTTCTTTTAACTGCTCGGCAAACTCGGCTTTTAATGCTTCAAACCGTTCGCTGAAGTCAAAGTCGTCTTCCACTTCTGCCAGTCCGACATAACGCCCGGGGCTTAACACATAATCCAGTGCTTTGATGCGCTGGATTGATACCGAAGCGCAGAGACCGGCTTGATCCTGATAGTCGTTAGTTTGATTATCGGCACTTCCCTCACTCCCTCGCCAACGGTGATAGGTGCTGGCTATTTCGGCAATATCATCAGCGGAGAACTCGCGGGTTTTGCGATTGATTAAATGCCCCTGCTCGCTGGCATCGATGAACAGCACTTCGCCATTACGGTTGCGCTTGCCGTTTTTGCCGTGTTTATTGGAGACAAACCACAGGCAAGCGGGGATTTGCGTATTCAGGAATAGCTTTGCTGGCAGGTTGACGATGCAATCAACCAAACCCGCTTCAAGCATATTTTTGCGAATGACATCTTCGCTGGAGGTTTTGGAGGTGAGTGAGCCTTTGGATAGCACAAAACCAGCAATGCCGGTGGGCGACAGGTGGTGTAAAAAATGCTGTACCCATGCAAAGTTGGCATTGCCGCTGGGCGGTGTGCCGTATTTCCAGCGTGCGTCATTTTGTAGTAACTTGCCGCTCCAGTCGCTGTCGTTAAAAGGCGGGTTGGCGATAACAAAATCGGCTTTCAAATCGGGGTGGGCATTGCGTAAAAATGAGCCTTCGTTGTTCCATTTTACCTGCGAGCCGTCTATGCCCCGAATCGCCAGATTCATACGCGCCAGGCGGTAGGTGGTTTGATTGCTCTCCTGCCCATAGATGGAAATAGCGTCCAGTCTCCCCTGATGTTCCTTGATAAACTTTTCACTCATCACAAACATACCGCCGCTGCCGCAACAAGGGTCAAACACCCGCCCTTGATATGGTTCGAGCATTTCGACCAAGAGTTTGACGATGGAAGTGGGGGTGTAAAACTGCCCACCTTTTTGCCCCTCTTTTAAGGCGAATTGACCGAGAAAATATTCATAGACCTTGCCGAGAATGTCTTTTGATTTCGCCGCTGCACTGCCGAGTGCGATATTGCTGATTAAATCAATCAAATTACCCAAAGTGGTGTGGGAAAGATTTGGTCTTTCATAGACTTTCCTAATTACCACCATAGATAAGTCGCTCTTTCCTGTATATAATCACAGTCTATCTATTTAATTCATAAGGGGTATGTCATGGTTCGTAATAAGGTGCAATTCCAGAAAGGGGTTAGTTTGAACGATTTTATCAAACAGTATGGTACCGAAGCCCAATGCTTCGATGCGCTTTATGCTTGGCGGTGGCCCAAAGGGTTCCAGTGTCCGGCCTGTGGTCACGACAAGTGCTGCCAGTTAACCAATCGTAAACTTCAGCAGTGCAATCGCTGCAATCGCCAGACATCACTGACGGCTGGAACCATCTTTGAATCCACCAAACTACCGCTCACGCTATGGTTCCAGGGTATCTATCTGATTACACAGGACAAGAAAGGCATCTCTGCCATGAAACTGCATCGTCACCTGGGTATTTCCTACAATGCCGCATGGCGAATGAAGCACAAGCTTATGCAGGTGATGATGGAGCGGGATCACAATAACAAACTATCCGGGTTGATTGAATTGGATGATGCCTATCTCGGCGGCGAGCGTACTGGGTGCAAGCCGGGACGCGGTGCTGCAGGTAAGACACCTTTTGTAGCGGCGGTAGAGACCACGGCCGATCATTGCCCAGTTCGGGTTAAGTTGTCGGTCGTAAAGGGTTTCCGCACCGAAGCGATTAAGTCATGGAGTCAGCAACATCTGACCGAGGGCAGTACCGTTATCTCCGATGGTTTGGCGTGCTTTAATGCCGTTGTCGAGGCCGGTTGCTTGCATGACAAGATTGTGTGCGGCGGCGGGAGAGCGTCTGTCGAAAAACCTGAGTTCTATTGGGTCAATACAATTCTGGGTAACTTAAAGAGTTCATTACGCAGTACCTATCATGCTATTCGACCTAAATATGCTCAGCGATACTTGGCAGAATTTCAGTATCGTTTCAATCGTCGTTTTGATTTGAGCGACCTCATTCCCAGGCTTGCTTGCGCGGCACTCAGAACGCCACCGATGCCGGAAAACTTGCTGAAGATAGGCTTATGTTAGGTGGTAATTAGGTAGACTTTTGGTAAAATACCTTTGAGGGTGGGGTTTTCCTTTTCGATTTTTTCCATTGCCGTATCCAGTTCCTTGCCGATAGTCGGCAATCGGGCACGCCCATGAATATGCGACCAGCGCGCTTCTTGTGGCACCCAAAAGACATTCTTTGCCTGATATTCGTCTTGATCTTCCGCATCGGCATATTGGTAATCGCCTTGCTGGGCGGTGATTTCGCTATGTAGTGCTTCAAAGGAATCAGAGATATATTTAAGAAACACCAAGCCCAGCACGATATGCTTGTATTCGGCTGCGTCAATGTTGTTGCGTAACATATCGGCGGCCTGGAAAAGCCGAGTTTCCAGGGCGGGTTCGGTCGAGTTAGCGGAGGGCTTTTTTGGCATGATTTGGTTTGCTGTATTTGGGCGGTTAATTCTTAATTAAAATGAAAGCGTTGCATCGTAAAACGCTCGGCAAGGCTTAAATAAAAGCATTTATAAATTTACCACACTTTCCCACCTATTATGCGTTGCTGTCATTCGTGCAATACAAAAAGATGACATTGCCACGCCAAGTATAAGCGGGGCATAAGTCGGCAATTATGATGATCCTCGCCTACGAGACTGCAAGAACCCATTAGATCGCGTTAGCATGTGGAAAACCCTTACGGGTTTGCCATTTTACTGGATTCCTGTTCCCCGCCTACGCGGGGACATGCTTCGCAGGAACGACAATATTGGGTTTCTTGTACAGTCTCTTGCACGGGGATATGCTTCGAGACCGTGTAAGAAACCCTCGCTAGGTCGCGTTACTGGCGGAACAACCTACCCCCCCTTGCCCCCTTGTCAGGGGACTTTCTACTCAATCCCCTTGATGGGCTTGTTGGTTAATAGCACGAAAGCATGAGATCAATACCCGAAATTCAAAACGGGTCTTATTTATGAGAAAACGCCAACAAAACAGGCTGTTTATAGCACTAGACGATCTGATAGTAGCAAACCATTCCTATCGTAAGCTTGATGCTTTATTGTTATTCGATGAACTAGCCAAACCTTATGTTAATCTCTATTCGGTTAAAGGTCGCAAAGAAAAGGGGTTGCCTTTGGCTTACACACCCTAGTTTTACAATTCATGGAATATATGAGCGACCGTGAAATGGAACGTTTTTTGCAGGAGAACAATTCTGGAAAATGGTTTTGCGAATTGGATTTAGGAGAGGAGCCCCCCGGATCACAGTTACTTTAGTGATTTTCGGAAACGCTTATGCACAGAAAACTTGATGGCGATTTTTAACCGTGTTCGTGAAGAACTGAAGTCTATGGATTTAATTCGCGAAGTTTTTACCTTTGTTGATGCTAAGTCAATCGAGTGAGCAAGCTGACCACTTGGGACGATAGAGATCGTGCTATTAAGGACTGTTTAGAGAAGTTTAATCAATAAGATTACGGCTACATCGGCGGAAGTTACCGATGCTGAAGGGCTTGCTCACGTTTGCCCCACAGGAGGTGCTTTTTTTGGCGATAAGGGGCGATAAGGGGTACTGTGTGAACCCAGCCAAAACCACCCTCAAACGCAAAGGCTGTCATGATGCAACGATTAAGAAAGCCAACATGAAAGGCAAAGATACTAAAAAAGATGCTTGGCTTTCAGCGATGCGTTCACCTTATGAACGCGTCTTTGCTCACCTTAACCGGCGTGTTCGTTATCGTGGTTTGAAGAAGGTGTAATTTCAGATAGGCATCCGCTCACTGACTTTCAACCTCAAAAGAGTGATTACGCTGGGTTTTGAAAACATCAATTTGGTGCCTGCCTAGTGTCAATACTAGGATAAATCCGCTTTAAATTTGTCTAAAGGGCAGATTTAAGATGCCCATAGCCTAAAATAGCCCATTGGGTCTTAAATAAAGGGGACTATTGTCGTTTATTTGAACAAACATGTGGAATATTGACATTATTTTTCGATTAACCGACAAGCCCCTGATAGGGGGGGGCAAGAGGGGGTTAGGAATGACGAATGAGACTTTAGTTCCATGCACGGTATCAGCCACGCCAACCCCCCTTGTCCATCATGTCTATCCATGTAAAGGCTTTTCGGCGGACATTGGATCATTGAAAATGGACAATGATGGTTAGTTTTGATAAGAACATTTGACCGTATTCCTGCTTCCCGTCTGTGCGGGGACATGCTTCGAGACCGTGCAAGAAACACTCGCTAGGCATGTGTTACATGCGGAAAACCCTTGCGGGTTTGGCTATTTTACGGGGTTCCTGCTTTCGCAGGAACTACGATATTGGGTTTCTTGCACCGTCTATTCTGGGGGATTCCGCTTTCAAAACCTAACCATCATTTTCAATTATCAACACCGTTAAGGGGGCATTTGAGTTTTGGGTTGACACGGATATCGGCTTGAATTTTGTCGCTGAAAAGGTTAGATTCCGCAACCCTTTCATATCTTTGGATTCATGTCATGAAACGTACATTTCAACCTAGTGAAATAAAGCGCAAAAGAACGCACGGTTTTCGTGAGCGTATGCGTACTCGCGGTGGACGCGCTATCATCAATGCGCGTCGTGCCAAAGGACGCGAACGATTGAGCGCGTAGGCGTTTTGTTCCCTTCCGTAGCGTGTGAACAACCGCAGTGACGGCATTTTTAATCAGGCGGTTTGCTGTATGTCGCTAGTAGCGGCAGGGCTTGGACGGCAATACAAACTTCTGAATAATGCCCAGTTTAGTGCAGTTTTTGGTCACCGAAAATCGACTCACGGACGCTATTTTAGCGTTCACACACTCAACAATGAGTTGGGTCATGCACGGCTGGGATTAGCCGTATCCAAGCGAGTTAGCAAAAAAGCAGTACAGCGCAACCGGATTAAACGACAGATTAAAGCGTCTTTTCGGTTACATAGTGTTGATTTTGGTGTTGAATTGCCTGCCATTGATTTCGTTGTGGTCGCTAAGATTGGCTGTGCAGGACAAGAAAACCAAACCTTGCGGGGCGAACTGGATAATTTATGGTGCAGAGCGAGTAAAAAATGCAAAAACTACTGATTGTAATCATTAAAATCTATCGAATTGCCATGAGTCCTTTCATGGCAAGGCATTGTCGTTTCCAGCCCGTCTGTTCGAGCTATGCCATAGTCGCGATTGAACAATACGGTTCAATACGCGGCAGTTGGTTAGCCGTTAAACGAATCGGGCGTTGCCACCCGTGGAATGAAGGGGGGTATGACCCTGTGCCATCAAGTCATGCCGACGAGTTAGCGAATAGAACAATCCTGTGACATCAAGTAATGGTGATCTCTTGTACTCCCGCATATGAGACTGTGGAAAACCCTTGCGGGTTTGGCTATTTTGCTGGTTTCCCGCTTTCGCGGGAACGACAAATATTGGTTTCTTGCATAGTCTCAATAAGTTGGCATAGCAGAAAATTTCAATAAAATAGATCAACATAACATTGAGACTTTTGCAACATGCAAGCCGATATTAAATGCAAAGCCTCCGTTAAATTAAAACATTAATAAATTTCAATAAATTCATGCAATTTCAACGAATGATGCTGTTTGGTGCACTCGGTTTGGTGCTGGTGATGATCTGGCAATCGTGGGCAGAGTTCCAGCAACGGAAAGGGATCGACAACCAATTGGTCACACAGGGTAGCGATTTTCCAGCTACTACGACGAGTGCAAATATTAGTGATGATGTCCCGATTGCACCGGAAACAACAAGCCCATCAGGCGACCATTCCGATGTGCTTGAGCCAGTCGCTGTAGCGACCAGCCGTGGCAGAATCATCAACGTGAACACGGATTTAATCCATGCTCAGATTGATACTCATGGTGGTGATTTGATTAGGGTAGAGTTGCTTCAACATCCGGTTAGTGTCGATACACCTGATGAGCCGTTTATCTTAATGCATCGAGACAATTCAGGATTATTCATTGCCCAAAGTGGGTTGATTGGCAAGCAGCGCGACTATCCGAACCATAATGTTTTATTTTCTGCGACCCAGTTCGAGTATCAACTTGGCGATGCCGACAGTATCGATGTGACATTGAGCTGGACGGCAGCGGATGGGGTCGCTTATAAAAAAATATTCCACTTCAAACGGGATAGTTATCGTATTGAGGTAGATTTTCACATTGCCAACCGGAGTGATCAGCCGTGGACTGGTTTTGCATACGGACAATTACAGCAAACCGAAGTGGTACAAGAAGGCTCTATGGGTTTTCTGGGCAGATTGCCGAGTTATAACGGGGCTGCGATTTATACGGAGGAAGAGAAATACGAAAAAATAGACTATGGCGACATGCAGGATAGCGTTCTCAACGTGACCACTCCAGATGGCTGGGTTGCCATGTTGCAACATTATTTTGTTGCTGCTTGGCTACCTGTTGGTTCGTCGAGCTATCAGCTGTATTCTGGTGTAAACAAGAATACTGTTAGACCACAATTTCGCATTGGTTATAAAACAACCGAGCCGGTTACGGTGCCAGTAGGGGGTAACGGGGTCATCAATACGGCATTATTTGTCGGACCTAAGGAGCAAATTCGGCTGGATAGACAGAATGCGAAAGCATTGAAATTAACGGTTGACTACGGCTGGTTGACACCTGTAGCGACACCACTGTTCTGGTTATTGGAAAAAATTCACGGTGTCACACAGAACTGGGGATGGGCAATTATCCTGCTCACCGTGCTTGTGAAAGCGGTGTTTTATCCGCTATCCGCAACCAGTTATAAGTCGATGGCAAAGATGAAAAAGCTACAACCGAGAATGGCAACATTGAAGGAGCGTTATGCCGATGATAAGGCAAAATTTCAGAAGGAAATGATGAAACTGTATAAAACCGAAAAGGTCAACCCTGCGGGCGGTTGCCTGCCTGTCATCGTGCAGATTCCTGTTTTTATCGCACTCTATTGGGTGTTATTAGAAAGCGTTGAGCTACGACAGGCGGATTTTATGTTCTGGCTCAATGATCTGTCGTTACCCGACCCTTATTTTGTGTTGCCGATAATCATGGGAGGGTCAATGATTGCACAGCATTTCCTCAACCCAGCACCAGTTGATCCGATACAAAAGAAAGTGATGATGGCATTGCCATTTGTGTTTACCGTTTTCTTTTTATGGTTCCCCGCTGGATTAGTTCTATATTGGGTTGTTAATAACCTGCTTTCCATTGCACAACAATACTACATCACAAGAAAATACCAAACTAGCTGAGCGGCAATCCGTGTATGAGGTATTACATGCCGATACGATTGTCGCCGTTGCCACCCCTGCGGGTAAAGGCGGAATCAGTATTGTGCGCCTGTCTGGTTGTGCAGTGTCGACTATTGCTCATAACCTGATTGGTACTTGTCCAAAGCCACGTTTTGCCACATATGTCGACTTCAAAGATAGCGATGATTCGGTGATTGACCGTGGTATCGTGCTTTTCTTCGCCGCTCCTAACAGCTACAGTGGCGAGGATGTACTAGAAATGCATGGGCATGGTAGTCCTATTGTGATGCGTATGCTAGTTCGACGATGCCTGCAATTGGGGGCTAGATTAGCCCGACCCGGGGAGTTCAGCGAACGTGCTTTTTTGAATGGACGAATCGACCTGACCCAGGCAGAGGCAGTCGCTGACTTAATCGAAAGCAGTACCGAATCCGCTGCCCACTCTGCGCTAAAATCATTGCAAGGTGGTTTTTCTAAAAAGGTGAATGAATTGACAGATGCAGTCACTCGACTACGCATTTTTGTCGAAGCTGCCATTGATTTTCCCGATGAAGAAATTGACTTTTTGGCGCAACACAACATTGTCGAACAGCTTGAACAAATGAGTATGCTATTCGACACGTTGATAGAGTCCGCCGAGCAAGGCAGGTTGATGCGTGATGGGCTTAAGGTGGTTTTAACCGGTTTGCCGAATGCGGGTAAATCTAGCTTATTAAATGCGCTTTGTGGCGAGGAACGTGCCATCGTCAGCACCATACCCGGAACCACACGCGATGTGCTTGATCAGATCATCGATATTGACGGATTGCCGATAGAGATTATCGACACTGCTGGCATACGCGAAACCAGCAATGAAATCGAGGCGGAAGGAGTGCGGCGTGCGTTGCAAGTGCAACGTCAGGCGGATCTGATTATATTGGTGATTGATGATGCCAATACCGATGATATTCAGGCAACATCTCTGCTCAAACCCCTGCTAGACGCACACCCAACCGTGCTATTGGTTAGAAATAAAATTGATTTAACCGACCGAGTACCCTGCTCATCAACCTCCATCGAAGAAGATGACATCGTGAAAAATACGGCATGCCTTTCCGCTTTGAGTGGCGAAGGATTATCGGCATTGAGAGAAAAGATAAAACAAATCGCGGGATTCTGCCAGACCGATGATAGTGCGTTTCTAGCAAGAGAACGGCATATCAACGCATTACAACGTGCTTACGATCATTTACGCTGTGGATTGCAGCAACAAGCCCACTATCATGCCGGCGAATTACTAGCCGATGACTTAAATGCTTGCCAAAAAGCATTGGGCGAAATCACCGGCGCAGTCGCCAGCGATGATCTATTGGGCATGATTTTCAGCTCATTTTGTATTGGCAAATAACAGATTTTGTCATTGAAAACGAGGATTCGAATTGAAATCGGTTACGCTGTATTATTCGATATTAAAACAACCAACATACGACCAAAATATGCCTGTAATCAATTTTATACTCGCTGACGGTAGTCAACATGCGATTAACGGATCAATAGGGACTTCAGTGATGTTGTTGGCAAAAAAGAATGAATTTTCAGGTATATTGGCAGAATGTGGCGGGGCATGTTGCTGTGCCACCTGTCATGTTCATGTTGACCAACAGTGGATAGCACGATTGCCCAAGATGGAGGAGGGCGAACAGGATATACTGGAATTTGCCGAAGGGGTGGATGAGATGAGCCGATTGAGTTGTCAAATTAAAATTACCAATCAACTAGATGGCTTGGTGGTGCATGTGCCAGAAACGCAGTTTTAGGACACCTCTATTCATATTGCAATAGTCGCGTGAAAAATCAACTACCTTTGTGGCAACCGTCGCCAGAGTCTGTTGTACGCAGTAATTTGATGGCGTTTATCGATGAGGTGTCAAAAACCAATCCATCGGTGACCGATTATGATTCGCTTTATCGCTGGAGTGTAGAGTCCAGTGAGCAGTTTTGGGTCGCAGTTTGGACGTTTTGTGGGGTAATCAGTAGCCGACATTGGGATACGGTGCTGACCAATCATGCGGCGATGCCGAGCGCGAAATGGTTTGTTGGAGCGCGGTTAAACTTTGCCGAGAATCTGCTTCAATTTTGTGCTGATAAAGATGCGGACGATAGAATCGCGCTTGTTTTTCGTGGCGAAAATCACGGGCGTGATATGTCTTATGCCGATTTATATCGCGAGGTGGCACGATGTGCTGAGTGGTTAAAATCGCTCGGTGTAACGGCGGGGGATCGCGTTGCCGGCTATATGTCAAATAATTTGGAAGCAGTTGTTGCGATGTTGGCGACTGCTAGTATTGGTGCGATCTGGTCATCATGTTCTCCAGATTTTGGGGTCAAGGGAGTGCTGGACAGGTTCGCTCAAATCCGTCCCAAAGTGCTGTTTACCATCGATGGATACCGCTACAACGGCAAAAGCATTGATATTCTGGATGCCGTGTCGGTGGTTGCCGAGCAAATAGCCAGTATTCGCAAAGTGATTGTCGTTCCATTCTTCAATACATCACCTGATATAAGCAAAATCCGCGATGCAATGCGCTACGATGATTTTGTAACAACACGAACCGATATTGATTTCGTGCAGTTACCGTTTGATCACCCGCTCTACGTCTTGTATTCATCGGGCACCACTGGCAAACCAAAGTGTATTGTCCACTCTGCTGGTGGGGTGTTATTACAGCACTTAAAAGAACACCAACTGCATACCGATATACGGCGTGATGATCGGTTGTTTTACTTCACCACCTGTGGTTGGATGATGTGGAATTGGTTGGTCAGCGGTCTTGCCAGCGGATGTCGCATCGTGCTTTATGATGGTTCGCCGTTTTATCCGCATCACAATCGTCTGTGGGATTTGATTGACGAAGTCGGGATAACGGTTTTTGGCACCAGCGCACGATTTATTTCAGCCTGCTCGAAAGCGGATGTCAAACCAATAGAAAATTCGAAACTGGCAACCTTGCGTGCGATACTCTCAACTGGCTCACCGCTGATGGCAGAAAATTTTGACTATATTTACCAGCATGTTAAATCTGATGTCATGCTGTCTTCAATATCAGGCGGGACGGATATTGTGTCATGTTTCGTACTCGGTTGCCCGTTGCGACCGGTCTATCGTGGTGAAATCCAGTGTCGAGGACTGGGCATGGCAGTGGATGTTTATGACGAAGATACGCAGGTGCGAGGAAAACGTGGCGAGCTGGTTTGTACTCAACCATTTCCGAGTATGCCGTTGGGGTTTTGGAATGAGCCGGATAATCGCTATTACCACGAAGCCTATTTTGCCCGCTTTGACAATGTTTGGACACAGGGAGATTATGCCGAAATCACCGCCAATGATGGATTGATTATTTATGGTCGCTCTGATGCGGTATTGAATCCGGGTGGTGTTCGAATAGGGAGTGCGGAAATTTATCGTCAGGTCGAAAAAATAGACGAGGTGCTTGAAAGCGTGTGTATTGCACAACAATGGCAAGGTGATGTCCGTATTGTGCTGTTTGTACTATTGCGCGACCAAGTCGTATTGACGGACGAATTGAAAGCGAAAATTCGCCACACCATTCAGGACAATACAACCCGCCGTCATGTGCCGCAAAAAATTATTGCGGTTGCTGATATTCCAAGAACCCTGAACGGGAAAATCGTAGAATTGGCAGTGCGGAGCATTGTGCATGGCGAGACAGTAAAGAACGCCGATGCGTTGGCAAACCCTGAAGCGTTGGACTATTTTCTTAATCTGGAAGAATTACAGGTTGAATATTGAAAATGATGCAAAGGTCTCAATGAGGAAAAACTAATGGGTCCGCTCAATGGTATGCTGGTGCTTGATTTGTCGCGCGTGCTTGCCGGACCTTGGTGTACGCAGATTCTGGGCGATCTCGGGGCGCGGGTCATTAAAATTGAACACCCCGATAGTGGAGACGATACACGCAAATGGGGACCGCCATGGCTGAAAGATAAAAACGGCAACGACACCGATGAAGCGGCGTATTTTTGTAGCGCTAACCGTAATAAATCATCGGTTACAATCAATTTGAAGACCGAAAATGGCATCAAGATACTCAAAAAACTGGTTGCGAAGTCAGATATTTTTATTGAAAATTTTAAGGTTGGTGGGCTGGCAAAAATGGGCTTGGATTATGCGCCACTGTCGACCATAAACCCGAGACTGATTTATTTGTCGATAACCGGTTTTGGTCAAACAGGCCCGATGGCAGGTCAGCCGGGCTATGACTACTTGATTCAAGGTTTGGGTGGTTTGATGAGTATTACCGGACAAGCCGATAATACGCCGGGGGGCGTACCACAACGGGTTGGTGTGCCGATTGTTGACATCAATGCAGGTTTGTATGCGACCATCGGTATTCTGTCTGCATTGCATCATCGCAACCAAACCAATCAAGGACAGTATATTGATTTGGCACTGCTGGACTCGCAGGTGGGTTGGTTAGCCAATCAAGCGGCGAATTATTTGATTGGCGGACAGGTGCCCGTTCGAACCGGCAACCAACATCCCAACCTCACGCCCTATCAACCTTTCGCCACTAATGATGGCGACATCATTATCGCTGTTGGTAACGACCGCCAATTCAAAATCCTTTGTCAGCTCATCGGACGGGCTACCATTGCCGATGAAGCGCAATATTTAACCAATGCCGCCCGGGTCGAGAATCGCTCGGCTTTGGTTGCTATAATTGCCGGCGAAATTATCAAACAGCCAAGCGCGTTTTGGTTAAGTGCATTGCCCGATGCAGGTGTGCCATGTTCGCGCATCAATAATATCGAACAGGTGTTTGACGAACCACAGATTGAGACCTTTGCATAAATCCACCCGGGGCCCCACTTAAAATGGTAAAATAGCGTTCATTCAATAAACCCTTGAGGATACCGTCAAATGTCTTGGAAACAAACCGCCCAATACTCGTTCGCAGATGCCCTTTTAATTGAGCATAAGTCATTGTCCAAACTAGATGATGTGCATGAAATTATCGATTGGAAACAGATCGAAAAAACGCTCAGCCATCTTTATGCCTCCAAGCGCGGTGTGCCAGCATACCCACCTTTGATGATGTTTAAGATACTGATTTTACAGGCGTGGTATAACTTAAGCGATGAAGCCTTAGAAGAACAGATAGCCCGGGATTTAATGTTCCGCCGGTTTATTGGTTTGAGTCTCAGTGATGCAGTACCCGATCATTCCACTATTTGGCGGTTTAGGAACTTATTACACACCGAAAATCTGCTTGATTCTTTATTGGTGCAGATCAATAACCATCTCGCTAAAAACAGTCTTATTGTTGCCACAGGCTCGGTCAATATTATCGATGCGACTGTGATTGAGGCGAAGCAATGCCGTTCTAAAAAGAACAAACAAGGCGACAATACCCAAGACCCAGAAGCGGCATGGAACGTGAAAACGGCATCCGATGGCAGGCGTAAAAGCACCTACGGATTTAAGATGCACGCCAATACCGATGAAGATGGTTTTATCAAGAAAATGACCTATACGCCTGGCAATGTGCATGATTCACAGGAGTTTGAACATCTGTTAGGCGATAGGCACGGACAAGTTTACGCAGACAGTGCCTATGCCAACAAAGACAATGACGAGAAACTGGGTAAAGAAAACAATAGAATCCTGCACCGAGCTTATCGCAACACACCATTAACGGAGCAACAAAAAGCACTGAATAAAATGTATAGCAGTGTCCGCTATGTGGTTGAACGCACCTTTGGTTTGCTCAAACTGCATCACGGATTAGGCAAGGCAAGATACATGGGGTTAGCCAGAAACAAAACCCGCGCACATCTGATTGCCATGAGCCATAACCTTAAAACTGGGATGAATATTTTCAAAGAACTGCAACGTTTAAAGGAGAGTTGTGCCTAAATGGGCAATAAAACAGATAAAAACCCACTAAAAGTGGTTAAAAGTGCCGAAATAGCGGCTTTTTTGGTGTCGTATTGATGATTGAGAGAACATGGGCGAAAAAATGAGGCAAATTTATAAAAAATCACGTTGTTTGTGAGTTGCGAGGGGTGTTTTGTGGATTATGCAAAAGTCTCAGATTATTGCTAGAGGCATGAAAATAGATTTGCCGCACGCGCTTACCGATAGCCTGCCTGGGGTGGCTAATCCGCTGAAATTCTCTAAAACGGAGATCGAATATACAAAAGCACCACCGCTCCATGGTGCGGATACCGAAGATGTTTTGAGTGATATTTTGGGATATAATGCGTTCGAATTAGAAGCCCTGAAAAAATCAGGGGTGATTTGATTTTTGCCCATCTGTTTTGACGATTACCGATTATTCTATGAGTGTAACAACATGATTTTCTGGAAAAAAGACAAATCGCCACCGCCACCTATCCAAGCGGGAACAAGTTCGACAGACCGTCAAAACACGGAAAATGTCCGCATGCTGACCATTCTGGCACACGACTACATTAGAGAACGAAAAGCGAAACGACGCTGGGGAATTGCGATAAAACTATTGATTATCAGTTATATCATCGCGGTGACTTTTGTTCATTTTCCATTTCAAGGCGATGATGAGCTTGCGTTTGATGAGCATACCGCATTGGTGGAATTAAACGGGGTCATCTCTGCTGGTGAACTTTCTGCCAATTTGATTAAGCAAAGCCTGCAGGATGCTTTTGAATCTGAATTTTCGGTTGGAGTGATACTCAGCATTAACAGTCCGGGCGGAAGTCCAGTACAGGCGGCACAAATAAATGAAGCAATCGTTCATCTGAAAACACGTTATCCTGACAAACCATTTTATGTCTCTGTTAGCGATATTTGCGCTTCGGGTGGTTATTATATTGCCGTCGCTGCGGACCAGATATTTGCTCATCCATCCAGTATTGTCGGTTCGATTGGGGTGTTGATGGATGGCTTTGGATTTGTCGATACAATGAAAAAATTAGGGGTTGAACGAAGGCTTATGACCGCTGGGCAAAATAAAGCGTTGTTAGACCCATTCAGCTCGCTTGACCCCACCCACTTGCAACATGTTCAGACTGTGTTAGACGATGTTCACCAGCAATTTATCAATGCGGTCAAAGCGGGTAGAGGAGACAGGCTTAAAGATGATGAACAGATTTTTAGTGGCTTGTTCTGGAGTGGCACAAAAGCACGCGAGCTGGGTTTGATTGATCAATTCGGCAGTGTCAACCAAATTGCGCGCGATGTTATCGGTGCCGAAACGGTGGTGCAATACACAGTAGAGCCTTCACTATTGGATTTATTTACACAAAAAATTGAGGTCTCAATCGCCAATATATTCTCCGATATATTTTTGAAGACGATGAATATGCGGTAATAATTTTCGAAACTTTTTGTCGCGAGACTTGCACGATAGTTCTTGCTTTCGGCGTCAAAAGCGGTCTCAATTGCTGGCGAATTCAACCCATAAGTGCAACACTCGGGTTTATATTATGATCTATTCCCATTGCGTGGGAAAAGACATCCATAAGGTTATACCCCAAGCATTTTCTAGGTCGGTTATTCATTAAATCAGTGGCTTTATGCAAAGGCATTTTCTTTGGAAAAAACTGCCTGAGCAAAAAGTATGAACAAAAAGTATGAGCAAGCCATTGTGCCAGATGATTATTTGGCATTCAAGCCACGCTCCCAAGAGTGATACGGTTTAGCAAAATAAGTTTCACACTCGAGTTGTTTGGCAAGATCACTATGTCAACAAAATTCTCTGCCGTTATCAAAGGTTAGTGTCATTACATGTTGTTTCATATGCTTTAACAACCTGAGTATAGCCGCGTTGGTTTCTTTTGCGGTTTTGTTCTTAGTCCGAAGTGCGAGATAAAGCCTACTTTTGTGCTCAGCAAGGGTGGCAAACGCCCCTTGCCGACCTTTACCGATAACACAATCAGCCTCCCCCTCTATCACTACGCCTATACGCGATCGACTGTCCACTATACGGGTCTATCAGCAATATCAACCCGATTGGGGATGCGTCCGCGGTAATCGTTCTGTCCATAACGCTTGCGATATTTCTTACCCTGATGGCGCAAGTATCGATATAACGACCCATCCGCTACTTTGTCTTTCAAAATGAGACGATAGATGGATTCGGTGCTAATACTGATGTTTTCCTCCATTTTCTTGCCGACCGCTAATTTGTTCAGGACTCCAATACAGCGCGATCTTTTGTTGAATATGAAGATTTAACTCGCCATTGAACTTGATGTGCTTTTGCTTATGCCGCGTTTGGGCAAAGCGGTGGGCTTGTTTGTAGCGATAGCCGTTGCCCCCGGTATTGCGTTTAATTTCACGGCTGATGGTTGACCTACTTCTGCCCATGGTTTTAGCGATTTCTGTCAGTGTACAATGCTGCTGATTCATGAGGTAAATGTGGTATCTTTCGTGTTCAGTCAAATGGGTATATCTCGTCATGTTTCACTCCTTTTTTCTGTTCAGTTAAAAGAGTACGAGTGTACCCTTTGACTGACTTAGGAGTGTTGCACTTATTATGTGAATTCAAGATGTTTAATAACAAGGACTTCAATATTCACAACAAGCTAAAAACGCCATTTTCCGACAAGCCCATAACGCACTCAAAACCTTGCCTGATTATTAGTTTTGATAATATCTAGTTTGCACAGAAATAACGGGCATGGATTCTTGCACAATTATTAAAATCCCACTTCCGATATTGGATGGTCGAATTTGATATGCAAAAGATTTCAAATCTTGAATCTTTAGTAATCCATCAGAGGGGCAAGTTTGATACTATGGACGAACATCAAATATCGTGTTGACAAATTATGCCTCAACCTAAAAGCAGTAGCAAACATAATGCCATGCCAGATTTTGAAAAATCATTGACCGAGCTGGAAAAAATAGTTGAACGAATGGAGCAAGGAGAACAAACTCTAGATGACATGCTCAATGATTTTGAGCACGGGATGGTGTTATCTGAACAGTGTCAAAAAAGCCTTGATCGGGCACAACAAAAAGTGCAAAAACTGGTGAAAAAACATGGTGCCTATGAACTTGAACCTGTGGATGAGGATGACGTTTAATTGAGTGAATTTGAAGTCCTTTGGAAGCGTTATAGCCAGCGCGTAGAAAATGCACTCCAAGCTCGGCTAACCAGCCCTCCGAACAACCCGAAAGCGTCTGCCCGCTTGCACCGTGCCATGCAATACGCCTGTCTCGGTGGTAGCAAACGCTTTCGGGCAATGTTGGTCTATGCTTGTGGTGAAATTGCTGGTGCGAATCTGGAGCAATTAGATACGCCTGCTTGTGCGGTAGAGATGGTGCATGCTTATTCGTTGGTGCATGATGATCTGCCGTCTATGGATGATGACGCGCTCCGCCGTGGACGTGCTTCCTGCCATATCGCCTTTGATGAGGCTACCGCCGTGTTAGCCGGGGACGCATTACAATCGTATGCCTTTGAAATTTTAGCATCGGCACAGGACAATCAGGTTTTGCCAATTCAACGCTTGCGTATGGTGGAAGAACTTGCCCTTGCTGTTGGGTCACGAGGCATGGCAGGGGGGCAGGCATTGGATATGGAAGCGACCGAAACAGCCATTGAATACGAACAACTGGTGCAAATTCATCGGCTTAAAACCGGTGCGCTCATCAAAGCCGCAGCAATAATGGGCGGGTTGACGGCACCAAGTGTTGAGCCAATGTTGCTGGAAAATCTGGCACAATATGCGTCAGCCATCGGACTAGCATTTCAAATCGTGGACGATATACTTGACCATACAGCGGATAGCGATACTTTAGGGAAGCTCGGTAATGCCGATAATAGAATGAACAAAGCAACCTATGTGTCACTGATGGGCGTTGACGATGCCCGAGTCCATGCCAATCAAATGGTGGCACAGGCGATAGAATCCATTCAAGGCTTGGGGGCTCATAGTCGCTTCCTCACACAGATCGCACAATTCGTCATCACTCGGAGTTACTGATGTCCAACAGTAGCACGCGCTATCCTTTATTATTCGGAATTGACGACCCTATTCAGTTGAAATCACTGGAGCGGGAGCAACTTGGTCAGCTTGCCACCGAACTCAGAACATATTTGATTGATGTTACCTCGCAAACTGGTGGGCATTTAGCCCCCGGACTGGGTGCCGTCGAGCTTACCATTGCCCTGCATTATGTTTTCAATACTCCTGAAGATCGTTTGGTATGGGATATTGGTCACCAAGCCTATCCACATAAAATTTTGACCGGTCGGCGAGATCGTTTTCGTACCATTCGCCAACATCAAGGGTTATCGGGCTTCTTGAAGCGCAGCGAAAGCAAATACGATACCTTTGGTGCCGGTCACGCCAGCACCTCCATTAGTGCGGCACTGGGAATGGCGGTGGCTGCTGGACAACAAGGGATAGACCGTGAAGTGGTAGCAATCATCGGCGATGGCGCGTTGACGGGCGGCATGGCTTTTGAAGCATTGAATAACGCTGGCGATCTGGATGCCAACTTATTGGTCATTTTGAATGACAACGAAATGTCCATTTCGCCGAATGTCGGTGCGATTTCAAATTACTTGGCGCGCATTCTTTCTGGTCATGCTTATTCAACCGTGCGCGAAGGTAGCAAAACCGTTTTGAGTACATTGCCACCACCCATCAAGAACTATGCGAGACGCTGGGAAGAGCACCTCAAAGGCATGGTGATGCCAAGCACGTTATTTGAGGAACTTGGGTTCTATTACATTGGTCCGATTGACGGACACAATATTCAAACCGTGATTACCACGCTGAAAAACATGCGAGAAATGACGGGTCCGCGATTTCTGCATGTGATTACCCAAAAAGGCAAAGGCTTTGAACCCGCTGAGGGCGACCCGTGTGTGTTTCATGGCGTTACACCATTTAATCCGGACACCGGCAAAATGGAAAAAAAGAAAAAAGGACGAACCTATACCGATGTATTTAGCGATTGGTTGTGCGACATGGCGGCACAGGATGAAAAACTCATTGGTATTACCCCCGCCATGCGCGAGGGTTCGGGTTTGGTGCGGTTTTCGCATGAATTCCCGCATCGCTATTTTGATGTCGGTATCGCCGAGCAGCATTCATTGACCTTTGCCGCCGGGCTGGCTTGCGAGGGATTAAAACCAGTGGTCGCCATTTATTCTACATTTTTACAACGCGCCTACGATCAATTGATTCACGATATTGCTATTCAGGATTTAGATGTTTTATTCGCTATCGACCGTGCTGGATTGGTCGGTGCCGATGGTGCTACCCATGCAGGTGCTTACGATTATTCCTTTCTGCGCTGTATCCCCGGTATGGTGATTATGGCACCAGCTGACGAATCGGAATGCCGCAACATGCTATATACTGGCTATCAACATATTGGTCCTGTTTCTGTGCGTTATCCTCGAGGTGGCGGACCGGGTGTCGCCGAAGAAACCAGCATGAATGCGCTACCGATTGGCAAGGCAGAGGTGCGGCGATACGGTAACGCCAATACACCACAACAAGACGGTCAAATTGTCCTGTTAGCCTTTGGAAGCATGCTGTCTACATCGCTTACCGTCGGTGAATATCTTGATGCCACAGTGGTCAATATGCGCTTTGTTAAACCATTGGATGAACCACTGATTATGACACTGGCAGAGACCTGCACCTTGCTGGTCACAATCGAGGAAAATGTGGTTATGGGCGGAGCCGGGGCTGCCGTCAATGAATGTCTGGCACACAATAATCGTCAAGTACCTGTTTTGAATTTGGGTATTCCCGACCAACACCTTGAGCATGGTAGCCAACAGCAACAACTAGCCGCAATCGGTCTGGATGCCGTAGGCATAAAGCAACAGATTATGACGCGCTTAACCGGGCTGTCTGATGCGTAAAAAATAAAGACACTATGGATCCTTTACACGAGCCGAAATTTTGTTTGCTAGTTCATGGCAAAGTACGAAGCAATGAAAGAGTTTATACTTATAAATGAGCGATTTTGACACCGAAGGCAATAGCACTATCGTGCAAAGGAGACTGTGCAAGAAACCCTCGTTAGGTGTACTATCATGTGGATCCCCCCCTTGCCCCCTGATAAGGTGGGCAAGGGGGGGTAGGGACGACGAATATTAATTTGTTGCACCGTCACATGTTCACTATCTATTCTGTTGAGCATTGTATAAATTAATGAGTCAGCGAATAATCCAGCATATCCAATGTTAATATAGCATCAATTAAACAGAGTAAATAATCATGAGCAGTATTTCCACAATCATACTTTTCGGCACTCGGGTAATCCTCGCATCCATCATCGGGCTGACTTTGCAAATCGTGATGCTGGTCAAAATCCCCTATCACCTGCTTGTCATACAAGAAACGGTCAAGGACATCGCAGTGCACCTCTTTGACTTATTGCAGATAGACTCCCAATATCAGGTCGCTTACAATCTGATTGGTGGCGATAACATCATTGTCCATATGTTTTTTGTGCTGGTTGCATATATTAGTATATTGAGTTTGATATTGATTTTTAAGCCAAGCAACCGCTCCCGCAAAAACCCTCGTCTGTTTTAATGCACTCTGGTAAAATTACCTTAAACATTGGTTAGCCGGTCACTATCGGATAACGTCCCCCAACATGAAACCTGCACTTTCCGACAATCCTATCGTTGAAGCGAGAGATATTTATTTCTCCTTTGCTGAACACAATATATACAGCGGGTTAAACCTGACCATTCCGCGTGGCAAGGTAACGGTCATTATGGGTCCCAGTGGTTGCGGAAAATCGACATTTTTGAGTTTGTTGGGCGGGCGATTACAACCCGATTCGGGGACATTGATATTTGACGGTGCACCGATTCCGCCGAGCAGGAGTAGGGCATTATTTGAAATGCGCCGAAAAATGGGGATGCTGTTTCAAAACAGTGCGCTGTTGACCGATTTAAGCGTCTTTGACAATGTTGCGTTCCCGTTTCGCGAACAAACCGACTTGCCCGAAGAGTTAATTCGGATTCTGGTGATTATGAAGCTAGAAATGGTCGGTTTGCGTGGCGCGCGGGGTTTAATGCCGTCCGCACTTTCCGGTGGCATGGCAAGACGGGTGGCACTTGCCCGAGCGATTGCGTTGGATCCAGAATTGATTATGTATGACGAGCCTTTTGTCGGTCTTGATCCCATTTCCATGGGGATTATTATGCAACTGATTCGCCAGCTCAATGACGCGCTGGGCATTACCTCTGTAGTCGTTACACATGATGTTGTGGAAGGGTGTAGCATTGCCGACTATGTTTATTTGCTCGATGACGGCGTGGTTGCCGGGCACGGCACGGCACAACAGATGGCAAATAGTGAGCAACCAGAGATTAAACAATTTATGAATGGCTTGCCCGATGGTCCGGTCGGATACCATTATCCTGCAGGTGATTATTTGACCGATTTATACGCACCCAAGCCGCCGACAAAAACATGATCAATCTAATTGCTCATCTTGGCAGATGGGGGGTACACTTCGTATCCCGACTCGGGGTAGCCGTACTATTTCTATTGTCGGTGATACGCGGTGCGGTATGCAGTTTACCCAGAGGCAGATTGATTATTCAACAGCTTTACGCCGTTGGCGTATTAACGATGTTGATTATTTTATTTTCTGGACTGTTTACGGGTATGGTTTTGGGTTTACAAGGCTATTATCAATTAGTCGACTTTGGTGCAGAATCCAGTTTAGGTGTTGTTGTCGCATTATTTTTGGTACGGGAGCTTGGACCGGTTTTGACGGCTTTATTGTTTGCTGGTAGAGCCGGCTCCGCACTCACTGCTGAAATTGGGCTGATGAAAACCACCGAGCAGCTGGCGGCAATGGAAATGATGGCAGTTGACCCGATGATTCGTATTATTGGCCCACGCTTTATTGCCGGACTGATTGCCATGCCACTGCTGGCAGCTATGATGAGTTCGATTGGTGTTTTAGGTGGCTATCTTATCGGGCACGGGCAATTTGGTCTGGATGCTGGGGTCTATTGGTCTTCGATGCAAAGCGGCGTGGATTTGATGGATGATGTACTAAATGGCATCATCAAAAGCATCGTTTTTGGCTTTATCGTGGTTTGGGTTGCCCTGTTTGAAGGCTATCATGCAACACCGACCGCAGAAGGGGTCAGTCGGGCGACAACCCGCACTGTTGTGACTTCATCGCTGGCTATTTTAGGTGGCGATTATATTTTGACTGCACTGATGTTTGGAGGTTTTTGAAAAACATGCAAAGAAAAAGTATTGAGATATGGGTTGGTATTTTCATGCTCTGTGGAATTGCCGCACTGGTGATGTTGGCAATACAAGTTAGTGCCGCAGGCACAGGTGCCAATAAAACCTATCGTGTCGAAGCCAAATTTGATAATGTCGGCGGACTCAACGTAAAAGCACCCGTAATGATTGGCGGTGTCCGAGTCGGTCGTGTCAGCGGGATATGGATTGACAAAGAAGATTATTCGGCAGTAGTTGGTCTGGATATTGACCAGCAATATGATACATTGGCATTGGATACTGGCGCATCTATTCTCACTGCCGGTTTGCTGGGAGCCCAGTTTATCGGACTCTCGCCGGGGTTTTCTGATATTTATCTTGAAGATGGCGATACTTTAGAGCTAACCCAATCGGCAATACAGCTCGAATCATTGATTGGTCAATTCCTGTTTAAGTCAGAAAAAGACCCGTCCAAAGATGCTGCCAAATAATCCAGCCAAATCAGACTAGAGAAAATTTGTATGAATAAAAAACACCTGTCACCGATTAAATTCTTGTCCGTCACCATGATCGGGCAGTTCATTAAACGTGTTCTGACTGTATCGATCATTTCATTGGCACTATGCACCACGCTGTTCGCTCAGACCGACCCTGTCCGCACAGATGATGACCCAGCCACTATCATAGAAAACACGATTAACACTCTGCTGGCGGCATTTTCTGAAAGACACACACAATTGAATGGCAATAACCGAGATTTGTTTGATTTGGTAGATCGGGTGGCGAGTCCGTTATTTGACTTCAATTATATTTCCAAATTAGTGTTGGCAAAGAACTGGAAAAAAGCCTCCGCACAACAACGCAAAGACTTTGCGAATGAATTCAAAAGGTTAATCATCATCACTTATGCCACTGCACTGTTTCAATATACTGGCAATGAAACCATCACATTTAATCAATCAGAAATAAAGGAAAAAAAAGGTGCTAAATTTGGCACTGTCAACACCGAAATACATGTCAGCGAAGGCACTACCATACTGGTCAGTTATTTCCTTATTCAAAGAGAACAGCAATGGAAAATCTATAATCTAACGGTCGGCAATTTGAATATGGTGCTGAATTATCGAAATATATTTCGCGCCAGCGTACTCAACAAAGGGCTGGACGGCATGATTTCCGACATGAAAAATAGCAACGATAAACATTATTCGCCGTGAACACGATAACCACAGTCGGTACGGATATTCGTTTGAGCGGAAAACTAACCACCGAAGTGGTGGCACGAACATTTCTGGACACCCCCGAATTTACTCAACCCGCCTATCAAATAGATTTACGGAACATCGATGAAATCGACAACACTGGATTGGCGTTATTGGTCTATTGGCAAACCCGTGCGCAATCATCGGCATCAACATTAAACTTCACCAATGTGCCCCAAAAACTATTAGACATCGCCGAATTGAGTGGTTTAACTACTCTGTTTCCTTCCTAGCGGTTTCATTTTTGAAAGATACCAAAACATAAAAACGCGTCTTGTTTTAATATGAGACCCTTACACAGATTGGTACCCTATCCGAGTTGGGTATCGGTTTTTAACCATTTTGAAATCAATGAACGCTACCGTGAATTTCGCAGGGAATGTGAATATGGAATCATGGAAAAAGTAAAACATTGAAGTTCGGATTGTTTGATGCGGCCAAATTTCTGTATTATTAAGCTCCGCTATTCATTCAGATATTCGGTGGCGAGGCTTTACCGATTTTGCTTATCGACAACATGCACCTGCAAAACAGGGAAAGTCGCACGTCCTGCCTGAATCAGTGCTGATACATCAAACCCTCTAACAAGTATCAGCGGTTCGTTGTCCGTGTAGGAAGGACATTTGACCGATGTGTTGACGGGTTTTGTCATTGTCGTGAATATAATCTTCTAGCTTTGAGGATTGGTCTAGCTTATTGATTTGTAGGTGAATTTCTTCAATGCGGGTGTCGGAGACCGTACTCCATATTGAATCGCCATCACGCCATGATTTGTATAAGGGTCCACGTGGATTGAAGTAGGCATTTCCTTGCATTAGGGCATCGACCGGCACGAAGCATTGTTGGTAGGCGATACCGACATCTTGCATGAGTTGTTGTAAAACAAGAATTGGGGCATGGCGTTCACACATCTGTGTTGTTTCGTCCGGAATCAGTCGGTAGTACCAAAATCCATGCCTTAATTGTTGTTGTGAACAGGTGTTTACCACCAAGTTGCCACAGGGTTTTAATACCCGTGCGAATTCGGCAAAGACCTTGCGGTAGATTGGATAGTCGGCATCGGAAGCGAGTTGTAAATGATGCAACACCTGATTGATGATGATGCCGTCAAATACGGCATCGTCAAAGGGTAATGCGTCAATCGGCGCGTACTGGAAGTCGATGCGTTTGTTTTCGGATTTATTGTTGCTTGTTAATTTCTCACGAGCGCGATTGAGCATGTTCTGGTTGATGTCTATGGCACTGATTCGCCCAACCTGTGCCAGCAGAGCCAGCGCGTAATTTCCAGTGCCACAACCCGCATCCAGCAAGTATTGTTGCGCCAGTGGTGTCTTGTTTTGTGCCAAACAACCGATGATGATTTCCACCCCCACGGGGATGCGCGTGGCATCATAGCGTTGTGATGTTTCGGAATAGTTTTCGTAATTGCTCATATTACAGTAGCATTACTTGGCTTTGCGGTTGGTGAACACAAAAGAAAGCCCGTCCTAGGGACGGGCAAAGGAGGAACAGGTTGAGGAACAAAAAATAAAATCTTGTGCTACCGTGGTAATCAATAAACCACTTAAAAACCGTCTATTCTAGCACTTCAGGCCAATTCAAATCGCCACGAATAATCAAAGCATCTTTGTTTTCGGTCCATCTAGTCTGCACAGTGGCATTATAGTTCAAATAAAGCTTGTCATCAACCACAGTCCACATCAATGGGTCTCCTGAAGCCGTGCTACCTTTGGCAACTGCCCAAGCACAGTACCCGCCGTATTGTGGTACATACATCTCTGGGTTCAAGGTGAATTTTATGAGATTCTCCTCGCTGGAGAAATACCAATCCGCATTCTTATATTCGGTAGATATGTCGACCTTGCCCATGATTGGTTGCTCGTCAGTGAAATAAGCAACTACATCGTACCCACCTGCACCCACGTTGCCAAAATAGGAGGTGTAAATTTCATCTTTAGCCGCAAAAGAGGTTGTTGAGATAATAAATAAGCCAACGGCGATAGCGATTTTTTTATAGATGCTATACATAATGTCAAGTTAATGATAGAGCCAATAATACTGATGTCTTAATTAGTTAATCGGTTCTTTTCGGCATGTTTGGAGCAAGATTTTGTACAAATCCTGTCCTCGGTTATTGAACCTAAACTCACATTCTTTAAGATGTAATTCAAACATATTTTTGTTCATGCCTTTGAATTTTGAAAGTCTCATTTTAGCATAACCCCAAAAGGATTCTACCTTGTCAATATGAGAGTTTCCTCGGGCAAATTCACTCTTATCATGATGCACTCTGTAATGCTTTTTTTTACCAAAATCTACCAGTCCATGATAGCCTCTCCAACCGTCGGAATGGAGCATGTCGTCTGATCCTGTTCTCTCTCTTATAATAGCATGAATAATCGTTCTGTCACACTTTTCTATTATTTGAGTATGAATTTTATCACCTCTTTTTAATAAACCAAAAACAATCGTTTTGCCGCTAGCACCCTGTACCCGTTTGTCGCGCACATGCGGTGCGTCAAAGTCAGACTCGTCCACTGCAATCTGTCCTGCCAGTGGGGCAGACTGGAGTTGAGATAATTCAAACATCCTTTGTCTTAAAAGATGTAAAATCTTGTTAATGGTATTGACGTTAAGACGCGTAAAATAAGCAATTTGAGTCGCTGTCAAATCAGCACAAAAATACTTCAAAACTTCTCTAAATTTCTTTTCCGTAATTCGGGAACGATTATAATACTTGTTTTTCTTTGTCATAACTAACATGGAATATTGGATGTGGTTACCTGTTTTTTAGCCGTCTAGCCCCATTCTAGTCATGCAAAAGACCATAACCAGAAAAATAAGTTCATTTGCATCAAGTCACTGATTTAATGAACAACCTAGAAAATGCTTGGGGTACAACCCTTGGAATGTCTTTTTCCATATACAGGGAATGGATTAGTAAGATAAACCCCAGTTGCACTGATGGGAAATTTGCTATTTGTAATCCATCGTGCTTGACCGATAATCGGATATTTATTCAATAGTTTCCAGATTGATGAGCAGAACGCGATACGGTGAAATAACAGAAGGGGCACAACGGCGTGTTGGATTTTACATATTCAATAATTTCGGCATGTTGCCGAAGTTCGGGTCGCTAAATGTTACATGCATTACCAGTGGATTATATAATACTTGGTGCTTGTTACTCAACGAGAGGTGAACATCGATGGTCAGAAGAGCAGGTGGAAGAGCGGCAAGAAAGGCGTTAAGAGCCGCACCGTTAGCCGCAGAGAATAAGCCGGTCAGACCCGGCCAGCATGGTGGGCGATTTATGCCCCTAACCGAGACGCAGCTGCAGCGGATTCACGAAGCCATGCTTGACCTGCTTGAAAATGTCGGGTTCACCCGATTTATTCCATCTTGTGCGGAACTGGTTACCAAGTCTGGTGGAAGGCTAACGCCTGAAGGGCGGTTATTGTTTCCACGAGAGCTGATTGAATGGACTATGGCAACCTGTGCCCGCGACATCACCCTGTACGGGCAGTCGCCCGAACATGACATGCATCTCAGTGGTAATAAAGTACATTTTGGCACTGCGGGTGCGGCGGTTCACGTTGTCGATGAATGGAAGCACCACGACAAACACCCAAAAGGTGGGCGTTATCGGGAATCGACGCTGCAGGATTTATATGATGCAGCACGCTTGGTGGACAAGCACGAGCATATTCATTTTTTCCAACGCTGTATGGTTGCCCGCGATATTGAACAGCCAGCAGCGATGGATTTGAATACCACCTATGCCTCGGTTGCTGGCACGACTAAACACTGCGGAGTCAGTTATGTAGATCCAGATCACGCTCAGGAAGGGCTGAAGTTGTTGCATGAAATTGCCGGTGGTGAGGATCAATGGCGAGCCCGACCTTTTGCCAGTGTGTCTTGCTGTTTTGTCGTCCCGCCATTGCGCTTTGCCGAAGATGCCTGTCGGGTGATGGAGGTATGTATCCGCGGCGGTATGCCGGTTTTACTGCTTGCCGCCGGACAGGCGGGTGCAACCAGTCCGGCATCTTTAGCGGGTGCGGTGGTGCAGGAATGTGCCGAGTCTTTGGCTGCGTTGGCGTATGCCAATCTGATTGTGCCCGGACACCCCTGTGTCTATGCCCCATGGCCATTTGTTTCCGATTTACGCACCGGTGCCATGAGTGGGGGTAGTGGCGAGCAGGCGGTGTTGATGGCAGCTTGCGGTCAGGTTGGACGCTACTTGAATTTGCCGACTGGCATTGCCGCGGGCATGGCGGATTCCAAAATTCCCGATGCCCAGTCCGGTTTTGAAAAAGGCTATACGTTAGCGCTGGCCGGTCATAGCGGTACTAATTTGGTGTATGAATCGGTCGGGATGCAAGCCAGTTTGCTGGGCTTTAGCTTTGAAGGCGCGACCATAGACAATGATATGTTGGGTGCAATTAACCGCAGTGTGCGCGGGCTTGAAATCGATACAGAGAATCTTGCGTTAGCGACTATTGCAGATGTTTGCATTGGTGGTCCAGAACATTTTCTCGGGCATCAGGCGACTTTATCGCGCATGGAGAGCGATTATGTCTATCCCGATGTTGGTAATCGTCTGACCCCAGCAGAATGGCAGGAATTGGGCTCCAAAACAGTCAACGATATTGCCCGAGAAAAAACCCGCGAAATACTGGATAGCCATTTTCCGGCACATATCTCGGCAGAATTAGACGACCGCATTCGCGGAAAATTTGATATTCGTTTGCCGCGTGAGCAGATGAGACCGAAAATAAGTTGATGGATAATCCTAAAAAAGAACGAATAATGTTGCTTTCTCATTTACAGACGTCACTATTGCTATCGCCTACATAATAGTCGTGGCAATAGCTGTTACGAGCGTGCCAATGGCACAACACGGTATGATTTTTATCCTTGTCACGAATATTGTCCATCGCATCAATCAATCGTGGGTTGAATGATTTTCAGTCTCATTACAACAATACCAAGTGCGTGATATTGGACTTGGCAACGCCCTATGACTATCAGAACATAAACGAAGATAACCCAGTTTGTTTCATCGATATTGAATCCAGCACAGTCTTGACACTCTCATCAAATACTGACAGTATTTTCCGACCTGTATGGGCTTTAGAAGTACACATCTCTAATCACCAACGGAGATAATATGGAGACAATATTATGAAATATCCCTTTTCACGCCGTTCCTTTTTGACTGGTGCTGTTGTTGCTGGTATTCATTTGCCGCTTTTTGCTGAATAGAAAAAACTGGATGCAACAATATTTGTATCATCATTTGTATCATCGCCTATTCCGAATGGGCATGTTTTACGAGAAGCAGAAAGAATATATGGGGAACGGGATAAATCATACACACCTTCTAGGAGTTGATCTTATTACAGAAGGGCATCCGCGAATGTGGTATCCGGGAAATTACAAGGATGTTGTAATCCAAATTACAGAGAATTGTTTGAATGATATGAATAGAGCAGTTTTTCAAGTAGTACACGAGGTAGTTCATTGCCTTTGTCATACTGGTGAACGAAATGCAAATGTTTTAGAAGGAAGGGCGGGCTACTTTATTTTCCATTTGGATTCGCATAATAAACACACCACTTGAATATAATAGCAGGGGTGTATTTTGCTTGGTTTTTAGGTTAAGCCAAAAGCAAATAACACACTGAATTCTTGAGTTTAGATTCAAGGGTTAGCCACGAGCTGGGTATGTCTCATTCTACCGTCAGTAGAGAATTAAAACGCAATACCGGCAAACGAGGCTACCAATATCAACAAGCCAACAAACTTGCCCAGCAAAGACACATGTTTAAGAATAAATCGGTCAAGATGAATCAAGTGTTGAAGCGATTGATTAAAAACTGCTTGGCGTTAGGCTGGAGTCATGAACAAATCTGTGGTTGGCTCAAAGCTAACCATATCATTAACCTTCACCATGTGGGCGTTTATCGCTATTTGCTTAAAGACAAGGCGGAGGGAGGCTTGTTACATACACGGCTTCGGCATCAAGGCAACCCTACCGCAAGCACTGCGGCTACGCCAACAATCGTACCGGGATTCCTGATCGTGTTGGTATTAAATATCGTTCGGAAGCGGATACTATGATTGGCAAGGCACACTAAGGAGCGATTGTAACGATAGATGAAAGAATATCTAAATTAAGACGGGCTTACCCTGTCAAGAGCAAGCACAAAGAAAACGTATCGGCAGCAATACGCGCTATGTTAGAACCAGTCGGCGAAGCGGTGGACTCGATCACTTATGACAATGGTAAAGAGTTCTCATGGCATCAACAAGTCAATAAGAGTATCAAGCCCAAATCCCCAGATAGAGCGGCACTAGTGTTTCAAGGTACTGTGAATCCCTCTTTCAAGTTTTATGGCTGGTCATTACAGCAGATATTGCCGAGAGTTTTACTCAAAAACCGTTGCTCAGCGGATTGTCAGTGCTAAATTGGTTATTTTGGACGCGCCTATCCTGCAGAATAGACTGTGCAAGAAACCCTCGTCGGCTCGTGTTACATGTGGAAAACCCTTGCTGGTTTGGCTATTTTACTGGGTTCCTGCTTATCAAAGGAACGACGAATATTAAGTTTTTGCACAGTATCAGAAGCCGTTACGCTTGTTCTATATCGGGTTAAATAGGCGGTGCTTCAAACCTCTTCATGCCAGCAGCACTTGTTCTAGGGGCTGTTCTCATTTAAGATAAAATCTGTGGAATTCGTTATAATTCCCGCTTTTTGAGAACGGATAAATGTGTCGACAAATTTTATGTGATGACCAATGGGATCGCATCAAAGATTTATTGCAGGGTAAGCTTAGGTGAAAGTGGCGTTAGTGCAAAAGACAATCGCTGGCGAATTCAATCCATAAGCGCAACACTCAATGATTTATGTTTATATAATCAATTCCCAGCAAGAAAAGACATCCAGAGGGATTGCCCCAAGCATTTTCTAGGTCGATTATTCATTAAATTGGTGGCTTTGAACAGCTCTTTTTCGGTGACTTATAGTGACAAAAGCATTTGCTTTGGAAAAAATTGCCTAAGCAAGTCTATGAGCAAGCCATTGGTTTATTCAAGTCGCTCCTATGAGTGGGGCTTGTCGGTTAATTCAAAACCAGTCCAATTTTAAGAAAATAAAATGTTTAATAACAATGACTTAAATATTCACAACAAGCTAAAAACGCCATTTTCCGACAAGCCCGAGTGATACGATTTAGCAGTTGCGTCCATAATGCAACATGTTGGCTGGACAATGATTCTTGAATTCACACAACTTGAATTCACATAAAGAGCATGTCAAGTTTTAGAATAAACAAATATTCTTGGAAGTATTATCTATAAAACTAAAGCTGTAGCTATATCAATATGCATAATTAAAACAAACTTTTATACTTATAAGTAGTTAATAGTTTTGCAATAAAAAAGACCCCCAAAAAGGGGGTCTTAGTGACACTAATAGCTAAAAAGAATATGCCAATGAAGCATTAAATCTTTGTTGGCCAGTTGAGACAAAGGTAGATCTTAATCCAAAATTTATGGATTTACTTAAACCAACATCCCATGAGAGAATACCAACAGAAACATGCTTATTGGGAAGATATGAATCCATTCTAAGTTTGCCATACTTATTAAGATCAAATCCCATTCCTTTTTCATCAAGAAAAAAACTATTCTTGATAGCAGTGCGGTTATTTATAGCAAGAATAACTGCACCTACTACTACAATAGCAACTAAAGCTCCACCACCAGAAGAACTTCCTCCATTATTAGGAGTAGGCTCAGGAACTGTAGGCTCAGGAGTAGGCTCAGGAACTGTAGGCTCAGGAGTAGGCTCAGGAACTGTAGGCTCAGGAGTGGCAACAACTTCATTAGGAGAAGCTTTATCTATTGCTTCTTGGCCATAATAAATTGTAAACTCTATAGGATTATATCCTTCGGGTATTGTTCCATCATATGGACCAACATAAAAACCAAGTGAGTTAGAAAAATAATCTTTAAAAGTTTTAATATCACCAGGGAATCCAATAAAATCAGAGGAAGAAGGACTTGATGAGACTTTTGCATAATCCACAAAACACCCCTCGCAACTCACAAACAACGTGATTTTTTATAAATTTGCCTCATTTTTTCGCCCATGTTCTCTCAATCATCAATACGACACCAAAAAAGCCGCTATTTCGGCACTTTTAACCACTTTTAGTGGGTTTTTATCTGTTTTATTGCCCATTTAGGCACAACTCTCCTTTAAACGTTGCAGTTCTTTGAAAATATTCATCCCAGTTTTAAGGTTATGGCTCATGGCAATCAGATGTGCGCGGGTTTTGTTTCTGGCTAACCCCATGTATCTTGCCTTGCCTAATCCGTGATGCAGTTTGAGCAAACCAAAGGTGCGTTCAACCACATAGCGGACACTGCTATACATTTTATTCAGTGCTTTTTGTTGCTCCGTTAATGGTGTGTTGCGATAAGCTCGGTGCAGGATTCTATTGTTTTCTTTACCCAGTTTCTCGTCATTGTCTTTGTTGGCATAGGCACTGTCTGCGTAAACTTGTCCGTGCCTATCGCCTAACAGATGTTCAAACTCCTGTGAATCATGCACATTGCCAGGCGTATAGGTCATTTTCTTGATAAAACCATCTTCATCGGTATTGGCGTGCATCTTAAATCCGTAGGTGCTTTTACGCCTGCCATCGGATGCCGTTTTCACGTTCCATGCCGCTTCTGGGTCTTGGGTATTGTCGCCTTGTTTGTTCTTTTTAGAACGGCATTGCTTCGCCTCAATCACAGTCGCATCGATAATATTGACCGAGCCTGTGGCAACAATAAGACTGTTTTTAGCGAGATGGTTATTGATCTGCACCAATAAAGAATCAAGCAGATTTTCGGTGTGTAATAAGTTCCTAAACCGCCAAATAGTGGAATGATCGGGTACTGCATCACTGAGACTCAAACCAATAAACCGGCGGAACATTAAATCCCGGGCTATCTGTTCTTCTAAGGCTTCATCGCTTAAGTTATACCACGCCTGTAAAATCAGTATCTTAAACATCATCAAAGGTGGGTATGCTGGCACACCGCGCTTGGAGGCATAAAGATGGCTGAGCGTTTTTTCGATCTGTTTCCAATCGATAATTTCATGCACATCATCTAGTTTGGACAATGACTTATGCTCAATTAAAAGGGCATCTGCGAACGAGTATTGGGCGGTTTGTTTCCAAGACATTTGACGGTATCCTCAAGGGTTTATTGAATGAACGCTATTTTACCATTTTAAGTGGGGCCCCGGGTGGATTTATGCAAAGGTCTCTTGATGATATGATTGTTTCACTCTCTAAATAGACAGCTTTCAACTTAATAGGAATAAAGTTTTCTGGTATTTCTGAACCAAAAGGTAGGAAATTGGCACCAGCATTTTCAAAGTAAGAGTCTCCTTGAAAATCATTAGAGTAATGCCCACTTATACAGGAAACATCACCAACACTATGACCAACACCATGATCATCATTGTCAAAATGAATTGCATGTACTTGAAAAGATAGACTCATAAGCAAAAGAATGCTCAAAAGACTACTTAATATAACGCTACTAATATTTTTCATTTCTATTTCCTCAAAATGAGTAAAAATTCAATGATATTTATATATCATTACGTATAGGCTTTCATTACTATGAATTGTATTGCTACGTAGTCAGCCCTTAAAAACCGACCTAACAAGTAAAAATATATTTCAAGCGGCCGCTCAGCGAACGTGAATCAACCTTGAATCAAATTGGACCAAGGGATTTTTACCAAAAATATGGACAAAACGCGCTTTTTTAAGCCATAAATAGCAGACGTGACAAAAAACCAGCCACTTTCTCAAATTCCAGGCGCAAGCAGCCATTAAAGCATTGATTTCATCGCCAACTTGTCCTTTAAGCCTGTTTCTGGATAACCTAAAATCGGATTTCAAATGCCCAATAATGGGTTCTATGGCAGCCCGTCGCTTACACAATTTGCGTTTCTTATCTCTTTGATAACGATTGTCTTTTTTCAGGGCTTTGCTGGGCAGGATGATGTCCGTATCGCCCACTTGTTTAACCCCACAATAGCCTCTGTCGCAGACCGCTTGTTTGATGGGTTTTGTTCTGTTGCTATTGGCTTGTTTTATCGCATCGGGTAGGGTTTTTGCATCATGCTGGTTTTTCTTATGGCTGACAACGCCGACAATGATGTTACTGTCTTTGCCCGAGACGATGGATACTTTGTTGCCGTATTCATAGCGTTTGTGGTCTTTGCCTTTAGAAATCACATAAGCATGGGGTTCGTGCAGGGAATAAATTTTGTTTTTGTCTTTGGGTTGTTGTGCCAACACCCGTTGATAGAGCAAGAAGTCTGGTTGATAGGTTTCAAGCAGTCCGTGTTGGGGTAGTTTTCTTTGTAGTTCTCGGATTAAAATATGAGCAATGGTTCGCAATCGTTTCAATGCCTTTTTAGCGGATGCGCGCTTTTTAACATGGCGGAAGTGGCGAATGCGTAAGCGGCAGTTTTTAACTTCTTTTACGAAGGTTCTGCGTTGTTTGATGCCATGTTTTTTCGCCAATTTGTTGAGACGGTTGATAATTTTGATGGCTAGTTTAGAATCAGTCGGATAGGTGATGTTTTTTTCCTGTACGGTGGTGTCAATCAAAACAGTGTTTTCATTGGCTTTTTTGCCGTGCAACATCACACTCATCTTAAAAATGAGTTCAAAACCTGCGACACCGATTCTGTTTCTAAAATGCACCAGTTCGGTTGCATTGCAAGGCATGGCAGGGGTGTAGGTTGGATAGCCGCAGAAGTATTGATAATACGGATTACGCTTGAACTGTAAGACCACATTCTCATCGGACAGGTTTTCCAGTTGTTTGAGCATCAGTAACCCGACCATTAAGCGTATTGGTTTTGAGGGTCTGCCGTTATCGTGGCAATAGTGTTTGCTAAATTCATCTTCGAAGACCTTCCAGTCGATGACGTTGGCTAATTGGATTAAAGGGTCTCGTGGGGCTAATTGAGAGAACAGCTCGGTGTGAAACAGATTTTGTTGCCCTGTGTTTGGGGTAGATGGAGTCAGCATAATTTTTTAACTAAAACGACCAGAAAACAACGGTTATTCTAACATAAAGCGGTTGATTTGGTTAATGGTTTTGTTTGTTTTATTGATATAAATCAAACTGTTTAGATGTTTTTAAGGGCTGACTAGCATAGTCATAAGCCTTGAGTTGTACACCCATTAGGTGATGGAAGGTTTTGTTGCTAACCATTATACCACCAAGGCTCCTTACGTTTTAGGGATTTCTATCTGCGGATGTGGGAGTTGTGCTTATGGACTGAATCCGCTTCTTACATGGTAGAATCACCAACATCATGCCCAGCACTGCCCCTCATCCCGCCATCGACTATGCACAAAAGTTCGACCACATCGTAACGCATACGTCATTCGGTTTACTGCCCTCATTTGAGCAGGCGTTTCTTAAACAAAAAGCCCATGAATTGCGTTTTACCCAACAGGAATTGCGTCTGGTTAGCGAAATGGCTTTGCAGCGCACCCGTTGGAAAGAATTACCCTTATCGGGAGACTGGCCAAGCGGCATAAATAACCACGCAAGCGCATCGAAAAAACGCCTTTTGGTATGCTTGCAAGAAAAACAAGATGCCCTATGCGCTAAGGACAATGACTATAGTCATTTGTCGATACAGGATAAGCCCAAGACACAGAAGCCGTTACTCAAAACCATAGTGCAAACAAAGTTGGGCTTGGGGCGTTGTCCGGTGGCTTCTGAACGTACTCGCTGCTGTAATTTGCTCACGCTCGATGCGGTGGAAAAATGTGGATTCGATTGCAGTTATTGTAGTATTCAATCGTTTTATCACGGTAACCAAGTAAAATTCGACAGCGGCTTCTCGGATAAATTAGCACAGCTTGTACTCGACCCGCAACAAACATACCATATTGGTACTGGGCAATCTTCCGACTCGCTCATGTGGGGCAATCATCAAGGCGTATTGGAAGCGTTATGCGATTTTGCCGCAAGCCATCCGAACGTCATTCTAGAGCTTAAAACCAAATCTAAAAATATTGGCTGGTTATTGAACAACAAGGTGCCACGCAATGTCATCTGTACTTGGTCGCTCAATCCGCAAACCATAATTGACCACGAAGAACATTTATCGGCGAGTCTTGTCCAACGGCTGGATTCGGCAAAAGCACTGGCAGATAAGGGCTGTGTTGTGGGCTTCCACTTTCATCCTATTATCCATTACCGTGGCTGGGAGGCTGATTACCAAGCCATCTGTCACAATATTGTGAGCGAATTTGACCCCGAGCAGGTTGCGTTGATCTCCATGGGAACGCTTACTTTTACCAAATCGGTTATGAAAACTATCCGACAAAGACCACTAACCAGTAAAATATTGCAAATGCCGATGCAACAATCTGGCGGGAAATTTTCTTATCCGGCTGAAATCAAGATCGACTTGTTCAAACATGTCTATGGTTCGCTATCGGCGTGGCATAGCAGGGTATTCTTTTATCTTTGTATGGAGCCACAGGAGTTATGGCAACCGATTTTCGGATTCGACTACGCTAACAATGTCGCCTTCGAGATAGCAATGAAGAATGCTTATTTTGCTAAAATAGATGAGACCCATCAGGATCGACCGGCACATACTTAATGTGCAGGACAGTGAGTAAAACCGCTCATATTGCGGCAAAATCGGAAACTTTGCTTATGTGGCTGATTTATGTAAGGTGCTAACGATACAGAAATAGTCATGAGAACACATGAGACAATGAACAAAAACACCACGCTCACCGGTGCGGCATTGTTGCATAACGCCAGCCATAATAAATCGACCGCATTTACGGACGAGGAGCGAGGGCACTTAAAATTGCGTGGATTGTTACCAGCAACAGTGGGGACGATGGCGACCCAGTTGGATCGTGTGCTGACAAACATGCGGCGCAAACAAAGTGACATCGAAAAATATATTTTCCTGTCCGCATTGCAGGAGCGCAACGAGCGGTTGTTCTATCAGTTGATTATCGAAAACATTCAGGAAATCATGCCGCTGATTTATACGCCGACAGTGGGACAGGCTTGCAAAGAGTTCGCCAATATTTTTCGCCAAGAGAAGGGCTTTTATATCACCACCAGCGATCGTGGCAGGATAAGAGAAATACTGAATAACTGGCCCTACAAAGACATTCGCATCATCGTTATCACCGATGGCAGCCGGGTGCTTGGATTAGGTGATTTGGGTGCCAATGGCATGGGCATTTCCATCGGCAAACTCAGTCTGTATTGCGCTTGTGCCGGCATTGCCCCACAACAAACCCTGCCTGTGATGTTCGATGTCGGCACCAATAACGAGGACTTGTTGGCTGATCCAGTGTATTTAGGTACGCATCAAAAAAGACTTCATGGCGCGGATTATTTTAGTTTGATGGATGAATTTATTACCGCAGTAACGGATGCCTATCCGAGTGTACTAATCCAATTTGAAGATTTTGCTGCTGATAATGCGTTCATGCTACTGCATAAATATCGGCATAGCACATTTTGTTTTAACGATGATATTCAAGGCACGGCTGCCGTGGTGCTGGCTGGTGTTTATGCTTCGACTCGTCTATCTAAAAAAGACTTCAAGGATTTGAAGTTCACTTTTTTAGGTGCTGGATCGGCCGCCTCGGGGGTCGGCTCTATGCTTGTTCAGGCTTTAATGGCACATGGGTTAAGCCACGAACAAGCGCATCGGCGATTATGGTTTTTTAACAGCAAAGGTCTGCTCAACGAGTCTCGGGCGAACCTGCCACAGCATATTCAAAAGTTTGCCCATGATTTGCCTGATTATGGGTTTCTGGAAGCCCTTGATGTGCATCAACCCGATATATTGATAGGGGCGACCGGCTCACCCGGAACTTTTACCGAAGAAATGATCGCTCGCATGGCAGAAATTAAACAACGGCCGGGCATATTGGCATTATCCAATCCAACCAGCCGTGCTGAATGCACGGCGGAGCAGGCGTATCAATGGAGCGACAGTCGGGCTATTTTTGCTAGTGGGAGTCCGTTTGATGAAGTATTGATTAACGGTCAGCGATTGCGCCCAGGGCAAGGCAATAATGCCTATATTTTCCCCGGCATAGGCTTAGGGATGCTCGCTTGTCAGGCCAAGACCATTCCCGATACGATCTTTTTAGAATCCGCCAGGGTGTTAGCGGAATCGGTTAGTGAAGCCGATTTAGCAGCTGGATCGATTTATCCGCCCATCAACGAAATTCGCTCGGTTTCCCTGCATATTGCCATCGCAGTAGCAAAGTACGCCTACACCAATGGCTTAACCGATCAACCCGAACCCGAATGCTTGGAGAAGGTGATCGAAGAATCTATGTACAATCCTCAATACTGAGTCCCGATGCAAAGATTGGAATAACCGCAATGGCATCTCGATTATGCCTTTTCCGCTATTGTTGTATCCTTCGCTTTTATACTCACGGGTAAATTCTCATGTCATACACGGGCGGTCTTCCGTGCCGATGTCACGGTACTGAAACCGACTGCTCGTATGGTCACCGGAATATGGGGACATCATTGGGTTTTTGCCAAATTAGCAATCAGGCTAATCGATTAGTCTGGTGAATGTCGTCGCCGAAAATCTCACCGAAACCAACCAAAACCACTGAATATTGTCTGGTAGTGTAACAGTGGTCCGTATTTGAGTTTTGATAAACAGGGACTGTTGGTTAATTCAAAATCAGTCTTATTTTAAAAAAAATAATATGTTTAATAACAATGACTTAATCAGTCACAACGAGACCTTTGCATAAATCCACCCAGTGGCACCACTAAAATGATAAAATAGCGTTTCATTCAATAAACCTTGAGGATACCGTCAAATGTCTTGCAAACAAACCGCCCAATACTCGTTCGCAGATGCCTTTTTAATTGAGCATCAATCATCCTAATTACCATCTAACCTAAGTCTATCTTCAGCAAGTTTTCCAGCATCGGTGACGTTCTGAGTGCCGCGCAAGCAAGTCTGGGAATGAGTCCGCTCAAATCAAAACGATGATTGAAACGATACTGAAATTCTGCCAAGTATCGCTGAGCATATTTAGGTCGAATAGCATGATAGGTACTGCGTAAGGCACTCTTTAAGTTACCCAGAATCGTATTGCCCCACCTAATTATAGAACTCAATAACTCGGGTTTTTCGACAGACGCTCTCCCGCCGCCGCACACAATCTTGTCATGCAAGTAACCGGCCTCGACAACGGCATTAAAGCACGCCAAGCCATCGGAGATAACGGTACTGCCCCGGTCAGATGTTGCTGACTCCATGACTTAATCGCTTCTGTGCGGAAACCCTTTACGACCGACAACTTAATCCGAATCGGGCAATGGTCGCCCGTGCTCTCCACCGCCGCCACAAAAGGTGTCTTACCCGCAGCACAGCGTCCCGGCTTGCACCCAGTACGCTCGCCGCCCAAGTAGGCATCATCCAATTCGAGCAACTCGGATAGTTTTTTATTGCGATCCCCCTCCATCATTACCTGCATAAGCTTGTGCTTCATTCGCCATGCGGCATTGTAGGAAATATCTAGGTGACGATGCAGTTTCATGGCCGAGATGCCTTTCTTGTCCTGTGTGATCAGATAGATAGCCTGGAACCATAGCCTGAAACCATAGAGTAAGCGGTAGTTTGGTGGATTCAAAGATGGTTCCAGCCGTCAGTGACGTCTGGCGATTGCACTGCTGAAGTTTGCGATTGGTCAGGCAGCACTTGTCGTGACCACAGGCCGGACACTGGAACCCTTTGGGCCACCGCCAAGCATAAAGCGCATCGAAGCATTGGGCTTCGGTACCGTACTGTTTGATAAAATCGTTCAAACTACCCCTTTCTGGAATTGCACTTTATTGTGCGCCATGATACACCCCCTTACGAATTAAATAGATATGCTGTGATGATATACAGGATAGAGTCGCTGAGCTATAGTGGTAATTAGGTAAATTTATGAATATAAAGAACACTAATGTGCTTGATTCACAAGTACAACACTTTGTCAGCCAAAGGATATACTCGTACTCTTTTAACTGAGCAGAAAAAAGGCGCGAAACATAACGAAATTACCCATCTGATCGCACGACAGATAGCAGATAGAAACGAAGCAAACAAATGGTAAAATCACCAACACATTACAAACCAATGACATCCAGCGAAGGACTTTTTACCCGACTTTCTAAAACCAGACAATCACTCTCCGGTGGTTTGTTGGAGTTGTTTAAACGAGATTGCTCAATAGACGAATCGTTGTATCAGGATATTGAAGATCATTTGCTGATGGCTGATCTTGGTGTTGCTACCAGTCAGTCATTGGTCGCACGACTACGACAAAAAGCGAAACAGGAAAGACATAGCACTGCCGATCAATTGCGTCAGGGGTTGCGCGACATAATGTTAGCTACGCTTGACGGTTGCCAACAAACCGAAACAAATCACCCGCAGGGTCGGCCACAGGTTACCCTGATGGTTGGGGTGAACGGGGTCGGAAAGACCACAACACTGGCAAAAATAGCAAAACATTATCAAGACGGTGGCAACAACATCATGCTGGCCGCATGCGATACATTTCGCGCCGCTGCCATCGAACAATTACAGTTTTGGGGGGCACGTCTCGATATTCCGGTTGTCGCTCAATCGCATGGTGCAGATGCGGCGGCAGTTGCCTTTGATGCGTATAGTGCGGCGTGTGCACGGGGAATTGATTATTTGCTGATTGATACTGCTGGACGACAACATACTCACGGCGGGTTAATGGCACAATTAACAAAAATTAAGCGAGTATTGGAGAAGGCGAATCCTGATATTCCCGATGATGTTCTGATTACCGTTGATGCGGGCAATGGACAAAATATCATTGTACAGGTGGAGCAGTTTCAAGCATCAATTCCGCTCACTGGACTATGTGTGACCAAATTGGACGGCACCGCACAGGGGGGGATTGTCATTGCTTTGGCAGAGAAGTTCAGGCTACCAATTCAATTTATTGGTCTGGGAGAAGCGGTAACCGATTTAACCCCCTTTGATGCTAAAAAATTCGTTGCCGCATTGATACCCGATTAACGAGCGAGAATTATTTACGAAAATTAACCGCTAACGTGAACGGAAAGTGATGCGACCTTTGCTCAGGTCATAGGGGGTAAGCTGAACAGTGACCTTATCGCCACGCAGTATGCGGATATAGTGTTTACGCATTTTTCCTGAAATATGAGCAATAATTTCATGCCCATTTTCAAGTTCTACCTTAAACAACGTATTTGGCAAGGACTCAATGATGGTGCCTTCCATCTCAATGCTTTCTTCTTTTGCCATGTTTTAGTCGGTTAATGTAGTGAGGGGCGGAGTGTAAATAAGAATCGTCTGTATAGCAAATGAAGAAACGCTTCATTTGATGGATTATGACGATAGACGGGTTCCAGATGCAAGTTCGGTGACGAATTCATGGAGGTTACTGGCGATTTCATCGGTGTTTATATTGCACGCTAGTCCGTTTGCGATAATGTCAACCAAAGCCGAGCCAACTACAACCGCATCGGCAATGGATGCGATTTCACGGACTTGTTGTTTGGTTTTGATGCCGAAACCTACGGCGATGGGCAGCATAGTTTGCGCTCTGATGCGTTCGATGGCAATGCGTATGTCGGACTGTTGTGCCGAGCGTGTGCCGGTTATACCTGCAATGGAAACATGATATACAAATCCAGAGCTGTTTTTTAAGACTACGGCGAGTCTGCTCTCGTGGCTGGTTGGAGTGGTCAGTCGAATCCAATTTAATCCGCTCGTGAGGCAGGGATAGCACAGCTCATCATCTTCTTCGGGCGGCAAATCAACAATAATCAGTCCATCCACACCTGCGCTAATCGCATCATCCAGAAACCGCTGATTACCGTAGTGGTGAATCGGATTGTAATAACCCATTAACACAACCGGCGTTTGCTTATCGTGTTGTCGAAATTGTGCAACCATATCCAGTGTTTTGAGCACCGTCATGCCACCGTTGAGTGCGCGTAAGCTGGCTGATTGAATGGCAGGTCCATCTGCCATCGGGTCGGAAAACGGCATACCCAATTCGATAATATCTGCCCCCGCATCTGGTAATCCGTTAAGAATTTTTTGTGCGCCATCTACATCAGGGTCACCGGCTGTGGTGAAAGTAATTAAACCGGCCCGCCCTTCGGATTTAAGTTTTACGAAACAATTGCTGAGGCGATTGCTGATATGATTGCTCATAATTCGACCCCCAGTGCCTCTGCGACAGTAAACACATCCTTATCGCCCCGACCGCATAAATTCATAATAATAATTTTATCTTTCGACATCAAGGGTGCGATTTTGGCAACATGTGCCAGTGCATGGGCTGGTTCTAATGCTGGAATGATGCCTTCGGTACGGCAACATAACTGGAACGCATCGAGAGCTTCTTGGTCGGTAACAGAAACATATTGTACCCGACCAGTCTCATATAACCATGAATGTTCGGGGCCAATTCCGGGATAATCCAACCCAGCAGAAATAGAATGTGCATCGCAAATCTGACCGTCATCATTTTGTAGCAAATAGGTTCTGTTGCCGTGTAGCACCCCGGGCGTACCACTATTGAGCGAAGCAGCATGTTTGTCGGTGTCCAGTCCCTTGCCAGCCGCCTCGACACCGATCATGGAGACCGATTCGTCATCCAGAAAGGGATGAAACAATCCAATGGCATTAGAACCACCGCCAATACATGCCAGCAGGGTATCCGGCAGGCGATTTTCTTTTTCAAGCAGTTGTTGTTTCGCCTCTCTACCAATGACACATTGAAAATCGCGCACCATTTCTGGATAGGGATGTGGTCCTGCTGCGGTACCGATGATATAAAAGGTATCCTCAACATGGGCAACCCAATCACGCAAAGCATCATTCATTGCATCTTTCAAAGTGGCCGTCCCACTGGTGACGGGCACCACTTCGGCACCTAGTAGTTTCATGCGAAATATATTTGGTGCCTGACGTTTAATATCCGTCTCTCCCATATAGACCACACAAGGCAGATCGAATAAAGCACACACTGTCGCCGTAGCAACACCATGCTGACCGGCACCCGTCTCGGCAATGATACGCCGTTTACCCATGCGTTTAGCCAGCAAAATTTGCCCGAGGGTGTTATTGATTTTATGTGCCCCGGTGTGATTGAGTTCATCACGTTTGAAATAAATTTTCGCACCTCCTAATCGACGACTCAGGCGTTCGGCGAAATAAAGCGGGCTTGGTCTGCCAATATAATCTTTAGCGTAATCATCAAGTTCTTGCAGGAAGTCCGAATCGTTTTTATATTTGTTATAGGCTTTCTCAACATCAAGGATTAGCGGCATTAAGGTTTCTGCTACAAATCTGCCCCCGAAAATCCCAAAGTGCCCACGATTGTCCGGACCCGACCGAAATGATTCGGGGGGTTGGTTGGTCGCTACGTTGTCGGCTCTGTTTTTGTTGATCTTTGACATATTCAATGCGGTTGAAATTGCGAGTTCTTATTATACATGTTAGTTATTATGATTTACGCTAAAAATAACGCCCGCTCGGGGGGGGGGGGATAGACAGGGCGATAGCCGATTTTTAAGCAGCTCGTATTTTATGAATAAACAATCACCGCATAACAAAAGGATTGTCCATCGGCTCACTGGATGTGTTAATCCACACGGTTTTACTGCGTGTGTAATCCAGCACCGCCTCCATCCCCGCTTCACGACCAAAGCCGCTGTGCCCGAATCCACCAAAAGGTGCGACTGGAGAAACCGCTCGATAGGTGTTAATCCACAAGATACCTGAACGAATTTTCGTACTCACCCGATGCGCTCGAGCTAGATTTTCAGTAAATATACCCGCACCGAGTCCAAAACGCGTATTGTTTGCCATAGCAATACCATCCTCCTCATCAACAAACTTCATCGCACTCATAACAGGCCCAAACATTTCGTTTTGCACGGTTTCTATCTGCTGATGCGGACACTCAAGGATGGTCGGCTCGAAATAATAACCTCGTTCAAACTGCTCTGGCTGCTTGCCGCCATGTCGCAATTCCGCACCCTGCTGCTGTGCGTTTTCAATAGCGGTAACGATATGCTCTATTTGTGTACGCGTCGCCAATGGACCCATCTGCGTCTCCTCTGCGAGCGGATTGCCAAGCCGAATTTTCCGTGCCCGTTCAACCAGCCGAACCATAATGTCATCATAGATGCCTTGCTGAATAAGGACTCTCGACCCAGCCACACAACTTTGTCCGGCAGCACCAAAATTGCCGGCAATAATGCCATTGACCGCACCCTCAATATTGGCATCGTCAAATATCAACATCGGCGATTTGCCACCCAACTCTAACGATACATGGGCAAAATTATTGCTCGTATTCTGAATCACTTTGGAAGCCGCTTCCGCACCACCTGTAAATGCGACCCGTGCCACATCACGATGTGCGGTTAAGGCACGACCACACGGTTCTCCAAAACCAGTAATAACATTAATTACTCCATCAGGGAAACCGACTTGATCGATAATTTTTGCCAATTCAAACATCGGGGCAGGTGCCACTTCAGAGGCTTTTAGTACCACCGTGTTGCCCGCCGCCAAAGCAGGACCCAATTTGGTAGCAGTTAAAAACATCTGTGCATTCCATGGCACCACCGCCGCAACCACACCAATCGGTTGCCGCGTGGTAAATACATGCATGTCGGGCTTGTCGATAGGCAATGTCGTCCCCTCGATTTTGTCCGCCATGCCAGCATAATAATAATAGTAATCGGCAACGTACTTGGTTTGTGCCTGCGTTTCTTTTAATAGTTTTCCGCTGTCGGTGGTTTCGATTTTGCCAAGATGATCGGCGTGTTCGGCAACCAAATCACCTAACCGCCGCAGTAACTTACCCCGCTGGGTTGCCGTCATTGATGACCACGCCCCTTGGTACAAAGCCGTTTTAGCAGCATCTACTGCACGATTAACCTCTTCTTCACCTGCAACTGACACCTCTGCCCAAACCGACTCATCAGATGGGTTAATACTACCCAGCACCGCCCGATCTGATGCATCGCACCACTTGCCATTGATGTAATGCTGATAACTTTGAATTTTCTTGCTCATTGATATTTAATGCCCCTTGAATCATCGACAGAGTCCAGTCGGGACACTGCCGCCCGATAAGCGAATTCATATCCGCTGGCACCAAGCCCGGCAATCACACCTTCGGCAATATCTGAAAAATAAGATTGTCGGCGAAATGGTTCCCGTGCATGAACATTGGACAGGTGTACTTCAATGAACGGAATGTTGACTGCCGACAATGCGTCGCGCATGGCTATGCTCGTATGGGTAAATGCAGCCGGGTTGATAATCATAAAATCCACCTGCTGGTCAACGGCTTGTTGAATCCAATCGACTAGCTGGCTTTCGGCATTGCTTTGTTTGCAATCCAGCTCATGATTATCGGCTTCCACCAAACGCGCAAGATTGTCGTTTATTTCTGCCAAGCTGATACGACCGTAGTGTTGTGGTTCTCGCGATCCGAGCAGATTTAAATTTGGTCCGTGAAGTACGAGGAATTTAGCCATAACAGAAATATTAGAATTGAAAATTGATAGCAACCTTTACACAGGGAGCGCGGTGGTATATTTCATTTGCTCGATGGCAAAGGTTGACGTTACATTGGATAATGCGATGCGGTCGATAATGGTCTTGTAGAGTTTATCGAAAGCAGGAATATCGGGAACGACTACCCGTAGCAGGTAATCTACTTCACCGCTCATGCGATAGATTTCCATGATTTCTGGGATTGAAGACATTTCATGTGCAAATTTTTCGCTCCAAGCGGTATTATGCTGGTTGGTCATAACCGAAATGAAAACGGTAATCTCTGCGTTGACTTTTGACGGCTCGAGTAACACTACTCGGGCACGAATAATACCGCACTCTTCCATGCGTTGAACCCGCTTCCAACAGGGGGTTGGGGATAGATGGACTTTTTCGGCAATTTGCTTGATTGTCATGCTGGCATCGCGCTGTAAATAATATAAAATTTTGCGATCCACGTCATCTATGGCATAATTTTCTTTTTTTTTCATTTTATACGATATATTTACTATGCAAATGAATAATATAGCATATTAATAGCATTATTTTTTAATCTATGTTGTTTATTGTCCATTAGTTTTTTACACTCCTCCACTGAATAACCCAATCTGGTCAAATATAAACATGTATCAATACAGCAATCAAGAGCGGCAATTTTTGCATCAGCGTGCTGACCAATTTCAGGGACAGGTTTCCCGCTTCCGAGCGGGGACGCTGGATAGTGATAACTTTACCCAGCTACGGTTACGAAATGGGTTATACGAGCAACGCCATGCACATATGTTACGGGTTGCGATTCCCTACGGACAGCTCAATAGCGTCCAATTAGCCAAACTTGCCCATATTGCCCGAAAGTATGACCGTGGCTATGGGCATTTTACGACCCGACAAAATATTCAATACAACTGGCCAGAGCTTGATGATGTGCCAACCATTCTGCATGAGCTTGCCGATGTCGATATGCATGCCATTCAAACCAGCGGCAACTGCATCAGAAATATAACCTCCGACCATCTTGCTGGCGTATCCAGCGATGAATACGAGGATCCTCGAGCATGGTGTGAATTGCTACGACAATGGTCAACCCTGCACCCCGAATTTAACTGGTTACCCCGAAAATTCAAGTTTGCCGTAACGGGTGCGGAAAATGACCGCGCAGCGATTCAATTTCATGACATCGGCATTCAAATTATCCGCAACAACGATAATCAAATCCGCTTCAAAATTTATGTCGGCGGTGGCATGGGACGCACTCCAGTTGTGGGCAAATTAATCCATGACGACCTGCCCGCCTCCGAACTGCTGAGCTATCTGCAAGCGATTATGCGGGTCTATAATAAATATGGTCGGCGGGACAATAAATATAAAGCGCGGATTAAAATTCTGGTTAATGCGCTGGGCATTGAAACCTTTACCGAAAAAGTCAATCAGGCTTGGGCTATTTCCCGCAAAAATGCGCCAGCATTGACCAAGCAACAAATTGATCGGGCGAAATCATTTTTCGCCAAGAAACTCAACCTTTCCAACAATGCCCCAGCGACAAGTAACGGCGACAGCCTGATTCCAGTGGCTAACCCGACCTTTATGAACTGGCGCAAGCATAACAATACCGAACACGCTTTGGACGGCTATACTGTGGTACATATTTCATTGAAAGCACAAGGCGAGGCTCCCGGCGATATAACTGCCGATGCGATGCAGCAGCTTGCCGATATTGTCAAAACATACAGCGAAGATGAAATCCGCGTAACCCACGAGCAAAACTTGGTATTACCTTATGTCAAATCGAGCGATTTATTTACCGTTTGGCATAAGCTGAACGCACTACACTTAGCGACCCCAAACATTGGCAAATTAACCGACATGATCGCCTGTCCGGGATTAGATTTCTGCTCGCTGGCAAATGCAGGCACCATTGATCTTGTCAAAGAAATCGGTAGCCGTATTGAGGATTTAGACCGCCTGTATCGAATTGGCAATATCAAACTGAAAATGTCCGGTTGCATGAATGCCTGTGGACACCATCATGCTGGACATATCGGCATATTGGGTGTGGATAAAAAAGGTGAACAGTGGTATCAGTTGACGCTCGGTGGTTCTGCTGAAAATGACGCACGAATCGGGCAAAGACTGGGACCCGCAGTGGCAAAAACGGCACTGGCAGATGCGGTTGAAAATATTATAGAAACCTATCTGCAACAACGCCATGCTGATGAACCCTTTCTCGAAACGGTGATTCGAACTGGCGTTTCTCCTTTCCAAGACAACCTGTATGCAAATCATAAAAAATCGTCAAATCATCGACAGTCCGTGGCGGCTTGAAGAGCCAGATTCGTCAGTTACAACACGCTTAACGGACGATAAAACACACACATTGGTTTCATTGTCGCGCTGGATGGAGGCTGGAGAGGCAGTTAAAAGCAGCGGTGCTATCGGCGTTTATTTACAACCGGCTGACGAAGTCGTGTCGCTCGCCGATAACCTCGATGCTGTTCCGATTATTGCTCTTATTTTTAGTAGCTTTTCTGAAGGACGAGGCTATTCCCAAGCCATAGAATTACGCGAGCAACACTATCAAAACGAAATCAGAGCAATCGGTGCAACGGTTGATAATCTATCGTTCATGGAACGATGCGGCATCAACGCATTTCAATTATTAGATGAGGATGTTGATTTAGAGCAGGCATTATCGTTTTTCACTGATATTGACACGGTATATCCCTATAATTAGATTGACATAACCAGTGCGGGATTCCGCTAATCAAGTAATCGGGGGGCATCACATGCGGGATGTACCCGTCATTCCCGTAACCCCCTTGCCCCCTGATAAGATACTGTGTTAAAAATCCACTTATTTTCAACTTTTTTTCGGCTCATTGTTAGAATGACTTTGCCGACTGGGATTCCACCACAAACGCGCTATTTGCAAGCATAATTGACATCAAAAGGCTGTTCTGATTTTAATACCCCATAAGATATAACCCGTAGTTTCCGCATCACCGCGCACACTGCCACTTGTTTAGGTTTGCCTTTATCAAGTAGCCTATTGTATAAATCCTGCGTGACTGGATTGTGTCGCGTCGCCGTCAGTGCTGGCATATAGAGAGACTTTCTCAGGCGTTTGTGCCCTATTTTTGACAGACTACTCTTGTTGATACTACTGCCAGACTGGGTTATCTTCGGATTCAACCCAGCAAAACTGGCCACTTGCTTGGCGTTATCAAATAACGATATATCCCCCATATAGGCGAGGATAGCCCAAGCCGTTTTGTTGCCAATCCCGCCAATGCTGGTCAATAACCGTACTTGTTGACGCAACACAGAATCACCCGCAACCAACGCCTTGATTTCCTGTTCAACAATCACTATTTGCCGACAGATGTACCGAATCATCGCTTTGATTGATTTGCTGGCGGTCTTATTCAAGCTCACTGGCAAACGATTCTTCTCTTGGGTTGATTGTTTGTTTAACTGCTCCAAGCGCGTCATCAGGCATTGTAACGCAACACTGGCTTCGCTTTTGGGCTTGAACAGATTTTTCTCTAACTCACCTTTGACCACAATATGCTGACAATAACGCGCAATGCTGCCAGCACTTGTGCCCTGTGGGTATCGGATTTATCCGTTTTATTACGCAACATCTCCACCTTGACAAACGCATGGGTTCTCATTGGGTTCGCCACAATCACCTTGTCGCCTGAGCGATGTAAATAATACGCCAAAGCAACCCCATAAACGCTGGTGGCTTCCATATATAAGAACTGGAAGGTCAATATCTGATACTCCCCTATTATTTAAATCCCATACAAACTGCTCAAAATAACTAACTCCACTAGACATTTCATCTGCCAAATCCTTGACGGGAACAATCTCAACACCAACTTCAATACCTGCTAATTTGTTAAAAATAGTCATTTTTGCACAAACGTTGTAAACCATGAACACATATTTTCCAAATTGCACCTCCACCCCTACTTTTCCCTTTACAAAATCCATATCTCTAAAAGGTGTCCTCCCAATTGATTTTGGCTTAAAATTTCCTACATAATAACTGTTAGAATAATCACCTGTACCTTAAAATTAGCCCAACTATGCGGGGTAAAATATTTCTTGAATTCTAGATTCAAATCAACATGACTATATAACATTTTTCCCACCATCGTTACTTCTTTACTTTTTTTGGTTTTACATAATGAAGCATCTACAGATGCTATAACATCTTTTATTTCCTTCAATAATAAGGGGAACTCCTCCTCTATTTTTTCTTGCCTCCATTGAATGAGTATTCTGCAGCAACAATCACAACAAAACTCCTTGATTTTTAGTAGATACCCATTCTTCTGGTGTCTGTGATACTCTTTCTCTGCCTGTTGGTTTATGGATTGGCTTGCCTAGTTCTCTTTTTTTTAGTATTCCATTACGCAAGTCACTAATTCTTGATTTAGTGATATTAAAATACTCTATTTCCTTATCGACCCCCATGGCTTTACGATTATGCAACAAACTTGCTAATAAAGTTGAACCAGTACCCATAAAAGGATCAAATACTATTTCTTTTTTATTCGTCATGGCTAAAACTAATCTCTCTATAAGTTCAATTGGGTATTGGCATGGGTGAGTTGTTTTTTCTGGGTGGTTTGATTTTACATTTGGAATATCCCACATACATGTATCAAAATCTTTAGCCAATATATCCCAAATATCGGACGGGTTTTTACCTTTAGGGTTGCCTGATATTTGTCCTTTTTTTGCTCCCTTAAAGTGTCTTTTTCCTGGATATTTAGAGGGCGTCCTTACAGAATCCAAATTAAAAATGTAATCATCCGATTTAGAAAACCACAGAATAGTTTCATACCTGCCAGAAAATCTTTTTGTTGCGTGTAGCCCATGCCCAAAATGCCAAATAATCCTGTTTCTAAGTTTCATGCCTAAATCAAACTTAAATATATCGTAGTAATAAATATCCAGAGGAAACACCTCTCCTTTGTCGATGTAGTTTCCAACCTGCCAACAAAAATTTCCATCTGGTTTTAGTATTCTAAAACACTCTTCTATTACCTGTTTTTGAAAGCCAAGATATTTTTTAAAATCTTGCCTGTTCTCATACGATTTTCCTAAATTATAGGGTGGTGAGCTAACGATTAACCCTACCGTTTCATTAGGTACCGTTCTCAAAAAAGATAATGTATCCGTGTTGGCAATTAGGGTATCAAATGAATTTTGGTAGGAATTACTTTCAACTACTTCTAATTTGGGTATTTCAAATAAAGATTCCATAACGTATCTCACTATCTCATATTTTTAGTATTTGGGCTATTTTACAACATATATAACTAGCGTCGCTAATAACCAGTATTTTGAAAGCGTAGAGCGTAGTATCAACGAGCCGCTCTGGCGCCAGTTGCGTCCGTCAAAGCCGTTGTCGGGCAACAGAGACTGTGCAAAAAACCAACATTCGTCGTTCCTGCGAAAGCAGTAACCCAGTAAAATAGCCAAACCCGCAAGGGTTTCCGCATGTAACGCATGCCTAGCGAGGGTTTCTTGCACAGTCTCAACACCGGGTAATCAGCACAGACATACCCGCCCTTACGCCATTCGGCGACATCCTCGGCAAGTTTTTCGTATAGCAATTATTCCATATCCAGATTATGGGCTTGTCGGTTAATTCAAAATCAGTCCAATTTTAAGAAAATAAAATGTTTAATAACAAGGACTTAAATATTCACAACAAGCTAAAAACGCCATTTTCCGACAAGCCCATTATACGACATCCCGTGTGGTCATCGCCGATAACCCAATCCTTGGATCATCTATTCGGTCGCTTTATGCTGGCTGTCGGCAAACTCTGACAACTGTTGCTGCGATGCTTTGTGCTGATGCTTGGATTTGTATTCGCTAAAAGGCATACCGTAAATAATTTCCCGCGCCTGCTCATAATCGATGTCGATGTTATGTTCTTTTGCTGCACCGACATACCATTTTGAAAAACAATTGCGGCAGAAGTAGGCAAGATTCATCAAATCTATATTTTGCACTTCTGGGTGTGTACGAAAATGCGCGATCATTTTTCGGAATAAGGCGGCTTCGATTTCGGTTCTTTGTTGATCGTCAATTTTAGATGTTTTAGGCATGGTATTTCCTCGCTAATTGGTTGCATTTATGCCGTAGCAATCACGAATGCACTCGTATATTGGTTGGGGTAGGTGAATTTTACCCCGAATACGCATTTGCCGGTCGATGCAGATAAACACATTGATTTATATCAATAAAATGAACAAAATACTTAAACTAATCAGCTGTTTATGTGAAAATGACCGTTATTTTCTGGTCGTTTAGGTTAAATTAGAAGCTAATCCTAGATAACCCATAAAGAGCGTTATTATGGGAAATATGCGACAATTTAACGGTATGCCGAAGGTGCATTTTGGACTATTTTTGAAAGAATTGTGAGTAGCATTTTAACATGCCCTATTGTCTCAATTATTGCAATTAAGACAATGGGTTAGAGTGTAAACGAGTTATCCAAGACAGCCCTTATGAAATATGCAGTGATGAAAACGCAGGCTATAAAGTCATCCGCTACCTCGTCGGATGATAAATGGGAATTCTGGATTGATCGCGGTGGCACGTTTACCGATGTGGTTGCGCGGCAACCGAATGGCGAGGTAATAACGCATAAATTGCTCTCGGAAAATCCTGAACAGTATCGTGATGCGGCGATTCAAGGTATCAAGGATATCCTAGCCATCGGTGAGCATGAAAGCCTGCCGGTGGAAAAAATTGCCGCTATAAAAATGGGCACCACGATTGCCACCAATGCGTTGCTTGAAAGACAGGGCGAGCCGACCTTGTTGGTCACCACCAAAGGGTTTAAGGATCAATTAAGAATTGGCTACCAAACCCGCCCCGATTTGTTCGCGCTGCATGTTCAACTGCCAGAGATGTTGTATTGCGATGTGCTGGAGATTGATGAGCGTATCGATGCACAGGGTCACATTTTGACCCCGTTGGATGAAGGTGCGGCGAGAAGCGGGTTGCAGGGTCATTATGATAACGGGTTGCGTGGGCTTGCCATCGTGCTGATGCACGGTTATCGATACCATCAGCATGAGACGCAATTACAGCGTCTTGCCGAACAAATCGGTTTTACCCAAATTTCGGTAAGCCATCAGGTTAGTCCGCTGATGAAGCTGGTTTCTCGTGGCGATACGACTGTCGTAGATGCCTATCTTTCGCCGATATTACGGCGTTATGTCAATCATGTTACCGCACAGCTCGGTGACCTGGAGCAACATGGCGGCAGACTGATGTTCATGCGTTCCAACGGCGGATTGACCGATGCTAAATTTTTTCACGGCAAAGACGCTATTTTATCTGGACCGGCTGGGGGCGTGGTCGGTATGGCGCGGGTTTGTGAAGCGGCTGGATTCAACCGCGTTATTGGCTTTGATATGGGCGGTACATCCACTGACGTTAGTCATTACAACGGCGAATTTGAGAAAGCATTTGAAACCCAGATTGCGGGGGTGCGCCTGCGTGCGCCGATGATGTTAATTCATACCGTTGCAGCAGGTGGTGGCTCGATACTGCATTTCGATGGGGCGCGTTTTCGGGTTGGACCAGATTCCGCTGGTGCTAACCCGGGACCCTGTTGTTATCGCAAAGGGGGACCACTCACCATCACCGACTGTAATGTCATGCTAGGAAAATTGCAGCCATCATTATTTCCCAATGTGTTCGGAGAAAACGCCAATCAGGCATTGGATTACGACCGAGTTGTAACCGGATTTCGTGAACTGGTGAGCGAGATTGAGCAAGCGACCGCCGAACGTCGCACCGCCGAAGCCGTGGCAGCCGGTTTTTTGACCATTGCGGTGGAAAACATGGCAAATGCGATTAAGAAAATTTCGGTGCAGCGTGGCTATGATGTATCCGAATATACCTTATGCTGTTTTGGTGGTGCTGGCGGACAACATGCCTGCTTGGTGGCAGATGCGTTAGCCATGCAACGCATTATCGTGCATCCATTCGCGGGGGTATTGTCCGCTTATGGCATGGGTTTGGCGGATACGGTGGTTGAGCGTCAACAGGCGGTTGAAACAATTTTGACCGAGCAGGTGATTGCCGATTTAGCGAAAAAACTGGATAAATTGCAACAACATGGGGTGGAGGAGATCAGGCAGCAGGGCGATACGGGCATGGATTTATCGTTCAAACGCCTGTTACATATTCGTTATCAAGGCTCGGATACTGCGCTGGTTGTGGCACATGCCCCGTTCAAAGCGATTGTCAGTCAATTCGAGGAGGTGCATCAAATGCGCTTTGGGTTTATCTCTACGGATAAGGAGATGATTGTCGAATCCATTCAGGTCGAGGTTACTTCGCCAGCACGGTCGTCCACAGTAGTCCATCATGTGGCAACGTCGCCCAACGGCACATCTGCCAATGCCGAGCCTGATGCAATCAAGCAATGTTATATGGACGAGGCGTGGCACGATACGCCCTTTTTCCAACGCCAATCATTATTCGTTAATCAGTCCGTCAATGGTCCCGCGGTGATACTTGACCCGACTGCGACCATTGTGGTTGAACTGGGCTGGTGTGCGACCTTGACAGCAGACAATAATCTTGTATTGGAGCGTTATCAACAACGTAAACAAGTGAAGGCGATTGGTACCGAAGTCGACCCGGTGATGTTAGAAATATTCAATAATTTATTTATGTCCATCGCCGAGCAGATGGGTTCGGTTTTGGAGAATACGGCAGCATCAGTGAACATCAAGGAAAGACTGGATTTTTCCTGTGCGATTTTCGATCCATCGGGTGCGCTGGTCGCCAATGCACCACATATGCCGGTACATCTCGGTTCTATGGGAGAAAGCATTAAAACCATCATACGCGAACGCAGTGATATTGCGCCGGGCGATGCGTATATCCTCAATGCCCCCTACAACGGCGGCACCCACTTGCCCGATGTGACCATCATCAAGCCAGTGTTTGCGGCGGATGGTAGTATTTTATTTTATGTTGCTTCGCGTGGGCATCATGCCGATATTGGTGGCACGACCCCGGGTTCGGCACCCGCTGATTCGACCAGTATCGAGCAGGAAGGCATTGTCATTGACAACGTCAAGCTGGTTGAAAACGATCGTTTTCGTGAACCGGAAATCTACGCGCTGATTACCCGTGGGGACTGGCCAGCACGCAATCCAGCGATGAATATTGCCGATTTCAAAGCGCAGCTGGCAGCCTGTGAAAAAGGTGCCAGAGAATTGATTAAATTGACCGATCATTATGGAGTAGCAACAGTACATGCCTACATGAAACACGTTCAGGATAATGCTGAAGAATCGGTGCGGCGGGTGTTGGAGGTGTTGGAAGGTGGTGCGTTTACCTACAAAATGGATGATGGTAACCAGATTTCCGTATCCATAAAAGTCGATCAAAGCAAGCGTACAGCAAGCGTCGATTTCACTGGCACCAGTGCCCAACATCCGGGTAACTTTAATGCCCCGACTGCGGTGGTGCGGGCTGCGGTACTCTATGTTTTCCGTTGTCTTGTGGACGATAATATCCCGCTGAACGAGGGCTGTTTGCAGCCGATGGATATTATTATTCCAGCGCATTCCATGATTAACCCCGAATACCCGGCTGCGGTCATTGCAGGTAATGTTGAAACCTCGCAATACCTAGTCGATACCCTGTTCGGCGCACTCAATGTGGTGGCAGCATCGCAAGGCACTATGAACAATTTTATCTGGGGCAATGAGCAATACCAGTATTACGAAACGATATGCGGGGGCACCGGCGCAACCAGCAAACAGCCAGGCACCGATGCCGTGCATTCACATATGACCAATTCACGCTTGACCGATCCGGAAGTATTGGAATGGCGCTTTCCGGTTATTTTGCAGTCATTTGAGATTCGCAAACATTCCGGCGGTGAAGGCGAGCAACGTGGCGGTGATGGCGTTATTCGCAAGGTCAAATTTCTCGAACCTATGCTGGCGAATATCATTTCAGGACATAGAAAAGTACCGCCCTATGGTTTGCATGGCGGGGCGGCGGGTAAAGTGGGTCATAACTATGTGGAGCATGCCGACCAAACCATAACCCAACTGTCCGGCACCGCTCAGATTGCACTAAAAGCCGGCGATGTCGTGGTGATTAAAACCCCGGGCGGCGGTGGGTTTAGAGTTAAATAGTCAGCCCTTAAAAACATCTAAACAGTTTGATTTATATCAATAAAACAAACAAAACCATTAACCAAATCAACCGCTTTATGTTAGAATAACCGTTGTTTTCTGGTCGTTTTAGTTAAAAAATTATGCTGACTCCATCTACCCCAAACACAGGGCAACAAAATCTGTTTCACACCGAATTGTTCTCTCAATTAGACCCACGAGACCCTTTAATCCAATTAGCCAACGTCATCGACTGGAAGGTCTTCGAGGATGCATTTAGCAAACACTATTGCCACGATAACGGCAGACCCTCAAAACCAATACGCTTAATGGTCGGGTTGCTGATGCTCAAACAACTGGAAAACCTGTCCGATGAGAATGTGGTCTTACAGTTCAAGCGTAATCCGTATTATCAATACTTCTGCGGTTATCCAACCTACACCCCAAACGTGCCTTGCAATGCAACCGAACTGGTGCATTTTAGAAACAGAATCGGTGTCGCAGGTTTTGAACTCGTTTTTAAGATGAGTGTGATGTTGCACGGCAAAAAAGCCAATGAAAACACTGTTTTGATTGACACCACCGTACAGGAAAAAAACATCACCTATCCGACTGATTCTAAACTAGCCATCAAAATTATCAACCGTCTCAACAAATTGGCGAAAAAACATGGCATCAAACAACGCAGAACCTTCGTAAAAGAAGTTAAAAACTGCCGCTTACGCATTCGCCACTTCCGCCATGTTAAAAAGCGCGCATCCGCTAAAAAGGCATTGAAACGATTGCGAACGATTGCCCATATTCTAATCCGAGAACTACAAAGAAAACTACCCCAACACGGACTGCTTGAAACCTATCAACCAGACTTCTTGCTCTATCAACGGGTGTTGGCACAACAACCCAAAGACAAAAATAAAATTTATTCCCTGCACGAGCCCCATGCTTATGCGATTGGCAAAGGCAAAGACCACAAACGCTATGAATACGGCAACAAAGTATCCATCGTCTCGGCCAAAGACAGTAACATCATTGTCGGCGTTGTCAGCCATAAGAAAAACCAGCATGATGCAAAAACCCTACCCGATGCGATAAAACAAGCCAATAGCAACAGAACAAAACCCATCAAACAAGCGGTCTGCGACAGAGGCTATTGTGGGGTTAAACAAGTGGGCGATACTGCCATTATCTTGCCCAGCAAAGCTCTGAAAAAAGACAATCGTTATCAAAGAGATAAAAAACGCAAATTGTGTAAGCGACGGGCTGCCATAGAACCCATTATTGGGCATTTGAAATCCGATTTTAGGTTATCCAGAAACAGGCTTAAAGGACAAGTTGGCGATGAAATCAATGCTTTAATGGCTGCTTGTGCCTGGAATTTGAGAAAGTGGCTGGTTTTTTGTCACGTCTGCTATTTATGGCTTAAAAAAGCGCGTTTTGTCCATATTTTTGGTAAAAATCCCTTGGTCCATTTGATTCAAGGTTGATTCACGTTCGCTGAGCGGCAGCTTGAAATATATTTTTACTTGTTAAGTCGGTTTTTAAGGGCTGACTAAATAGAGTTCCGTAAAAAGTTTAATATCTTGAATTCCATCAGCCTATAATTCGAGCAGATAAATCTTTGTTGCTTAGGTGACAACGAGTCAACCTGATACGCTATTTAACCTAACACCGCATTCATTTATAACGCAATGGACTCAGATAAAATGAAACAAGTTGATGTGGATTGCCACAAACACGAATATTTTAAGGGCTTGTAGGTTAATTCAAAATCAGTCTAATTTTAAAAAAAATAATATGTTTAATAACAATGACTTAAGTGTTCAAAACAAGCTAAAAACCCCATTTTCCGACAAGCCCTTTAAGTATAAAAATATTACTATTCATCATGGTGACGTATTAAACCAAGATTTGTTTAACAAGCAATTTATTGATTTAATTGTAACATCGCACCTTACAATGTAGGTATTGTTACAACCCAGCTGGGTCTGCAATGCAATCGAACGGGTGCATTTTAGGGTTATTCTGGCAGCCCTATGGGTATAGATTAAGTTTTCCATAATGAAACAGAATTGAAACGGGATAGTTTTCGAAGTTTCTAAATCCTCTGGCAGCCCATTTTATGGACTGATTTTGAATTAACCGACAAGCCCACGGAATAACGAATGGGACTTTAGTCCCTACTGTGTATCGTTTTGCGCGGCTAATCCTTAAGAAGTTAAAATGGAACATTACTGCTTTGGGCTAACAACCAATGGAAAATAGCACACCAAGAAGCACCGAATATTAGAAAGCTAAAGCGAATAGTGTGTTATATGCTACGGTTATCGGGGAGATGAAGATAAACGGAGAGAAACCCGATTTTTGTTCATCAAAATCAAACACGGTGCCGAAATCAATAAACCAGAAAAATGAATCACACCAAAGCAAGCGCACCAAGAAACAGAACGACTCGCATAACCGATGAAGACCGCACAGTTTATGCTAAAAATCTGATTACGCTACAAAAGAAAGCCCCAATCAATGCGGTGATTGACAAGACTATTAACCAAAACATCTATGATGCTGGCGTTATGTTGCCCCGCGAATGCGTTGATTTGCTGGTTGTTGACCCCCCGTACAACATGAACAAAGCGTTTAATGGTCGTCAATTTAGCAAAAAACCGCTTGATGAATACGAAAAATGGTTAGGCGTATGGATCGAGGGCATTATACACACGCTTAAGAAAACAGCATCAATATATATCTGCGGAGACTGGCAATCATCCAGTGCCATTCATCGAGTTGCACAGAATTATTTTACGGTTAGAAATAGAATTACTTGGGAAAGGGAAAAGGGTCGTGGTGCTAAAACAAACTGGAAAAATTGCGCTGAGGATATTTGGTTTTGCACCATGTCAAACCAATATACCTTCAATGTTGACTCGGTAAAAATGAAGCGAAAAGTGCTAGCACCCTATAAAGACAACAGCGGAAAGCCGAAAGACTGGCATGATACCGACAGCGGAAAGTTCAGGATAACGCACCCGTCAAATTTATGGACCGATATATCAATTCCGTTTTGGTCTATGCCGGAAAACACCGATCACCCAACCCAAAAACCGGAGAAGTTAATCGCAAAATTGATTCTGGCATCGTCCAATGAGGGCGATATTGTTTTCGACCCATTCCTCGGCAGTGGCACAACATCAGTTGTTGCCAAGAAACTGAATCGCCGATATTTTGGCATTGAAATTGATCATGATTACTGTTGTGTTGCAGAAAAACGGCTCGCCATGATTGAGAATAACAAGCGCATTCAGGGTTACTCGGGCGGGTATTTCTGGGAGCGTAATACGCTTGCCGAACAGCTGCAATCAAATGGTAATAGGAGTAAAGACATCCGTTCACAACAAAAACATTCGTTTGATGAAGGGCACTATGAGAAGTAATATATTTTATTCGGATTATCGCAAGCGTGTTGAGCAAAGCGTCAAGCATCTCTTGAATAACCATGAACAATTTCTGTCTCCACAAACCGCACAAAGTACAAGAGCAGTTGGTGATGCCATTGAGGGGATATTATCGGATAATTTTGAAGGCATCCTTGGCGACAGATGTGCCGATTATCAAGCGGATTTTGCTCGTAGGGCAATGGCAGATTTGGCATTCAAAGATAATGATGGTTTCTATTATGCTGTTGATGTTAAAACGCACCGAGAAGAAACCAAATTTAACATCGGTACACCGGTTGGCTCGGTTATATGAAGATGACAGCAATTATTTTTCCCTGCTGATTGTCAGATATTCTATGTTGGAAATCACTGCACAAATATCTGATGTTTACTTTGTTCCAATTGAGTTCATGGGGTGGGACTGTTTAACCATTGGTGCGTTAGGGTGGGGACAAATACAGATTGCAAACTCAAATAATATTCGCATAAATGAGGGCTATTCACGAAAGAAGTGGATGCTTGAGTTATGCGATGTCATGGCGTGAGTTTTACCCAAAAGAAGTATTGAAAATAACTGACAGAATTGGCTATTTTGAGAAAGTAAAATTATTCTGGCAAGCGCAACCAAACGATTAAAGAAAAGCTAACAAGCACACTTGGACAATAAAAAACACCTCTCGTATTCTGATTTGTTTTTTACTACCAGTGATATGAGATAAATTACTGCCTAGACGATGACAAACCTTGTCGCTCAAAACATGCACCCTTAAATTTTTAGTATTACTTTCCACTATTACCATGAAATCCAAATTTGACCACGCCGTATGTGCCGCCTCGCCGACCGTTGAACCGTTGTTGCTCACGCCCGGTCCTCTGACCACGTCCGCGACGGTCAAACAGTCCATGCTACATGATTATGGCTCGCGCGATAGTTATTTTATTGAACTCAATCAGCGCGTACTGACTCGCTTGGTCGCCATTGTCGATGGGCGGGACACCCATACGACGGTACCATTACAAGGTAGCGGCACGTTTGTGGTTGAAGCTATGATTGGTTGTTTTGTGCCGCCATCGGGGAAATTACTGATTTGTGTCAATGGGGCTTATGGACACCGCATGGCGAAGATTTGCCAATACTATGGGCGGGAATGCTTGATTCAGGCATCGAATGAATACACCCCGATCGATATTGCACAATTGGACAATACCCTTGGACAGGATAAATCCATCACTCATGTCGCCGCCGTTTATTGTGAAACCACATCAGGAATTTTGAATCCGCTCGCTGCGCTATCGAATATCGTTGCCAAACATCAGCGCGGATTTCTCATTGATGCGATGAGTGCGTTCGGCGCCTTACCCGTGAGTAGCAAGTCGATTCAGTTTGACGCGCTGGTTGCTTCCAGCAACAAGTGTCTCGAAGGTGTGCCCGGATTAGGTTTTTGTATTGCCCGAACAGACGCGCTACAAAATACGGCAGGTAATAGCCCGTCACTGAGCTTGGATTTATTCGCTCAGTGGACGGCAATGAATAAAACCAAACAATGGCGTTTCACGCCGCCAACCCATGTATTATTGGCATTCGCACAGGCATTGAACGAGTTTGATGAGGAAGGCGGGGTTGCTGGACGTGGTACTCGCTATCGAAATAACTGCCATATTCTGGTCGATGGTATGCGCACAATGGGCTTCAAAACCTTGTTGCCAGACGTGCTACAAGCTCCCATCATTGTTACCTTTCACATGCCACAAGACCGCCGTTTTGATTTCAACACATTTTATAATCGCCTACGCGAACAAGGCTATGTGATTTATCCCGGCAAACTCACCGTCGCTGAAAGTTTTCGCATCGGCTGTATCGGGCGACTCGGTGCCGATGAGATGAAAGGCGCGTTAGCCGCTATCCGCAATACGTTGGATATGTTTGGCATTGCCGGGCAAATTACTTGAGCATCGCCCGAGCAAAGATAACCGAGCTCCCTACCTGTCATTGACCCCAACATCAAAAAAACATCACACGGATATTGCGAGTGACCGACTCCCATAAATTGCTGCTCATTCTGAATTTAGCGGGAAGTATTGCTTTGCTGTTGTGGGGTAGCTACATGGTGCGCTCTGCCGTTGAAAAAGCCTATTCGTCCAAAATAGGTGCCATCATTGCCAGCATGGCTGGGGCACGCCTGCAATCTTTTTTCTGTGGACTGGTATCGGCATTGATTCTGCAAAGTGCGACTGCGGCTGTCATGCTCACCACTTCCTTTATCACCAGCGGACTGCTGTCGATGAGCATTGCCATTGTCATCATCATCGGCGCCGATGTGGGTTCCGCGCTTGCGGTTCGCATCCTCTTCCTTGACCTTTCTTTTCTCGCTCCCTTGTTGTTGCTGGCGGGGCTGTGTTTTCATCGTTTTGCGCGTACTTGGCGTATGCAGCAATTGGGACAAATTTTGCTTGGCGTTGGATTGATGTTGCTCTCTATTCAGCTGATTAGGCAAGTCATTTCACCCATCACCAGTCACCCACTACCAGAAGAAATTCTAGGGCTGCTGAATTCTGCCGCTTGGTTAGGCTTGATTATGGCTGCCCTGCTCACTTGGCTGGCACATTCTAGCGTGGCAGTAATTCTGGTCATTGCTGCGCTGGCAGAAGTCGGGCTTTTACAACCCCCATTATCGATTGCGATGTTATTGGGTGCGAATATCGGCTCTGGATTGATTGCCCTATTGCTGGTGAACCGCCGTCATACAGAAACCTACAGCGCAGTGCTGGCAAATTTTTTAATGCGTCTCGGATTGGCATTGGTGGCATTTATGCTGTCGTTTTTACTGATTCAGTGGATTGGAAAGTTTGGTGCAACCAGTGGGGTTCAGATTATCAATCTGCATATTGCTTATAATCTGATGTTGGCACTGATGTTCATTCCATTCAACAATACAGTTGCCCAATGTTCAAAATGGCTGGTGGACTCGGGCAAAACGGAATCGCTGACACCTGATTCTCATGCACCGGGTAGCAGTCTTAATCCTGAATTTATAAGCCACCCTAAATTAGCCATATCCTGTGCCCAAAGAGAAGCATTTAGGCTGGCAGATAACACTGAAGCATTGTTTGGTAAGGCATTGCACATGTTTGCCGCAACCGATCGCCTAGTTATCGAGAAATTCATTGAAAAAGATAAAGAAATCAATGCCCGCAACAAGGCTATTCAGCGTTATCTGTCGGAAACCCGTCGTCATATTCACCACAAAGACAGCAGCGATAGTGAGCGACAATACGAACAGCCGTTGGATGAAATTTTACGCTTTGCCACGACAATGGAAAACATCGGTGATATTGTTTCTTATAATCTGGCACGGCTGGCAATAAAACGGCTTGATCGCGGAGTGGTGTTTTCATCGGAAGGCGAGGAAGAATTAAATCTGATTCACGCTCAAGTACTGAATCTAATACAACTCGAAATTACCAATTTTTCCTCTCAAGGCGAAGTAAATAGTTCCAAAGAAAAACGCATCGAATCGATTACACAACTGGCTCAAGAAAGCATGGCCCAACACCGTTTGCGTTTAAGCCATCGCCGCTCAAGTAGCATCGGCACCAGCTCCATCCATCAGGACGCAGTACGCGATATGCTACAGGTGGTTGGATATATTTCGCATATACAAACGAGCTAATCACGATTGGCATCATAAGTGCTTTGCGAGTCGGATTTTTATTTGCCTGCACGGGAGTGCGCGACAATGAGAAAGTTTACCTATATGGGAGGCGTTCAATGGGCAACCTTTGCGCTTGTGCCCTGTGGGGGCTTGTCGGTTAATTCAAAATCAGTCCAGTTGTAAGAAAATAAAATGTTTAATAACAAGGGCTTAAATATTCACAACAAGCTAAAAACGCCATTTTCCGACAAGCCCATTGTCGGGAGTGCGGCTTCAGAGACTGTGCAAAAATTCAATATTCGTCGTTCCCAACCCCCTAACCCCCCCCCCTTGTCAGGGGATTTAGGGGGTTGGGTATTCCATATATAACACATACCTAGCGAGGGTTTCTTGCACAGTTGCAAAGTGTTCATCATTTTTAGTCATCATGGAATTAAGCATAGCCCTCATCGTCTTGCTTGCGGCGTTATTTCATGCCATTTGGAATGCGACCGTAAAATCAGGTGCCGACCACCTTATCGCCATCACCGGTCTGATTGTATTCACTGGTCTGATTGCGGTCGTGTTGCTCCCTGTTGTCGGCTTTCCCAATGCTGCCAGCCTGCCCTACATGTTTGCTTCTGTGTTCTTACATTGTGGCTACTATGTGGCATTGAGCGAGGCTTACCGATACGGCGATTTCTCCCAAGCCTATCCGGTGGCACGGGGTAGCGCACCCGTATTCGTGTCGTTATGGGCAGTATTGGTACTCGATGAAGCCCTCAGCGATATTGAAATTGTGTCGTTAATCGGGGTACTAATCGGCATTTTCATCTTTGCCTCAAGGGGCTTTCAACAGGTTATGCAACACCCTCGGGCACTCTGCTCCGCACTAATCACCGCCCTGTTTATCGGTAGCTACACCATTGTCGATGGCATTGGCGGCAGATTATCCAACAATGTACTCGCCTATTTGTTTTACATGTCGACGATCGAGTGCATTATTCTGTTGTCTTATACCGTTTATAAAAGAAGTCTCGCTGAGGTCATTGCCATCCGACACAATTGGAAAATATTGTTGCTCGGCGCAGCCCTAGCCTTAACCTCATATTCAATGGTCGTATGGTCGATGACTCAGGCATCAATACCGCTGGTTTCCGCCTTACGAGAAACATCAATCATCATCGCCGCCTTGATTGGTGCCTTTTATTTCAAGGAGCCATCGGGCAAACGTAGAATAGTCGCTTCTATCGTGATTTTTTGTAGCATTGCTTTGCTTGCTGTTGATGGATTTTAGGAGTTCTGATGGGTTTGGGGTATAATCAGAATCTCATACACGAAAACGCTAATTTAACTGTCTATAAAACGAGGCAATGATTTCAATAGTCGGTAAGCAAAAAGGCATTGATAGTCATTATTGCCCCTCTATTAATTGCGTTGCGTAGCATCTCTGACAAACTGTCCTAAATCATTGCTTTTTAATTCATACACACCTAATACATGAATGTTGTCATGTGTGATATGTAATTGTCCTTCGTTGCCATGATTTCCGCGATGCTGTCCTCGAGAGAATAATGAATTCTGTAGCACTTCGTTAGAATTCATAACCCATATAACTATTTCGTTTCTAAATACAGCAACCCAAATAAATATATCAGAACACTGTGGTTTTAGCTGTTGGAAGTTCATTAAAAAAGGTTTCTGCGTCTCACGCGAAAGTGCCTTCATGTAGAGTGGTTCTGAGCTACTGCTATCAACCGCCCTGGAAGCTTTTACCTCGATTTTTATCCCGCTAAGCCATAAGTCATATTGACCTGAATAATTTGGGTCTAATTTCTTTGACGGTCTTTCCAGTTCGGCACATTTTCCACAAATATATGTCTGGGAAAAATTTTCACCAAACCCGCGTGGTGCAGATATTTCAAATGTCTATTAGGCAGGGGTTTGCAGAAATGTATTCCAGTCTTATATCCATATATTGCTGGAAGGTTAGTCCCTTTGTTTCTAACAGATTACAGATTAACCGCTCATATTCATTAAACGGAAACACGGACTTATCATCGTCAATGCTTTGCAACAGGCTCTCCATGTCTTTTGGCGAGCCACTAAAACAGTCGCAAATTTTATTTTTTAATTCTGAAAGTTCCATCGTGTTGTTCTTGCATATTAAGATGGTTAAGAAATGTCTCATCGGTAAAGATTGAATGAGTATCGAAATATCCTGCATGAATTGGCAGTGATTCAATATCGGAACGTAGCACCTTGTGTGTTTCAAATGTTTTCTGAAATAACCAGTTAATCACTTTGCTATTGAGTATCTGGCTTAGTTGCCTTGCGTTAATCGGAAAGTCATCTGCCAGGATCAGCATATTGGCACTATTTAAGAAAAATATCTGCTCGGTGTCGTGATAGAAAATCAGCTTGGATGAAATAAATCGATACACCAGTTTTTCTTTAGCCAGGAAAAGCACTTTAGGTGCGACCTGTTGATACAAGGATAAATCATCGGGTATGTAAGCGGATGCGGGATCAAGTCGATCTTTATGAATTTCTGCCCCTCTATACGCTGTAATATAATTTTGTTTTGGCTGAGCAATGCAGTATTTTTTGTTGTTCCCCGTTACAATGCCAAGACCATAGTGCGTATTAGCTGTCAGGGTCAAATGCTGTTGCTGGTATAAATGATCGATCGCTTTTGATTCTGCCGATGAACAGGAAAAGTTTACTATGGATTTCGGGTTTTTATTGAACGATTTGAGAGTTCTGCTTTCAATCTGATCAATGGTCTCACACCGAATCAAGTTGTCATCGCAAGCGGCTCGGTTTTGAATGATAATCCCTTTTGCTTTTGTTAGCAGTTGCTTAAAGGGTTTGCCAAAATCCATTAATACCTTGATATTTAGTGATAATGCTTTTTTGCGTGCATGTTCGAATATGCCCACATTAAAGAAGGCATCGGGCAATAAAAAGCCTAAATACCCGTCCACCTTTAAGCACGACAAGCATTCGAAAAAGAACAGCGAACTGCTGTCAACACTTTTTCCTGTGCCTAATAAGCGCGCATACAGTGCTTTTTGTTCAGGGGTTATTTTCTTCCCCCATGGCGGATTGGTGAAAATAATATCGAAACAAATACGGTCAGGATTCAGGCTTGATTTCAGAAAATCAGCGCAGATAATTTGCTCGGGCTGGTAGCCCGTGTGTTGCCGTATTCTTTTTTGTGTCAACGCTACAGCGATGGGGTCTATATCATAACCGTAGATATTTTCAGGTCGGATTCCGTGTGCTATGGCAGCCAGGATAAAATTGCCGGATCCACAACAGGGATCGCAAAAAGACAGACTGGCGCAATCATCCGGCAAATGTTGAAAGAATCGTTGCACGATATGTGTCGGGGTATAGTATATGCCCTCTTTATTTCGGTATGCGTTCGACAATGAGTCTTGGTAGCGTAAGCTGGTATTCTCAAAATCAGTTCCATGCCGGGCAATCAAATCATAAAATGTTTGTTGTGTTTTTTTATGGTCGTGGGAGTCCTTTAATGATTTATTTGCTCGGGCGGTGAGTTTTTTATGACCCGCCACGTTCTTTTTGAAGTCATCGAAAGAGGCTCTCGAAATCAGATTACGAGCAGTTTGATGAATGTATCCGGTTTTAATCCAATTCCTGACCGATGCTGTTGACACTTCAAGCTGACTGGCTGCGCTAGCTATCGACAAGCCGGGTTCTTCGTCATCCGCAAACAGTTGTTGTTGGTTCATTCTCAACGTCATGTCTCATACTCGCTCTCAATACTCCAAATTGGGCTTGTCGGTTAATCGAAAAATAATGTCAAATTCACATATTTGTTCAAATAAACGACAATAGGCACTCAAGTGAAAACTGCCTTCATGTTGCATCAGGATGAATATCTTGGTGAATTTAGAGGGCGGGTACCCACGATTACTTTTTGGCTTGGGGAAGTGCTTATTGATTCGCTCAGACATGTTCAGGGAGTCCATTACTTGAGCAGTAGCCAATAAACCGGCACGAGATGTGAGTAAATCGTTCGTTGTATCGAGTTTATATGGTAGCATAGTCATAAGCCTTGAGTTGTGCACCCATTGGATGATGGAAGGTTTTAGTGCAAATCATTATACCACCAAGGCTCCTTACGTTTTAAGGATTTCTATCTGCGGATCTGGGTATTATGTGAATTCAAGAAATGTGGAATAATATAAAATCAGGACAAAAAACACCAAATTTGATTACGCCATCTGTAGCGTCTTCGTTCCGCTCAAAGATAGTCGCTGGAGATGTTATTAAAACACTCAAACACCAACCTATCGATGTGAAGTTTGATGTGGTGATTGCCGACCCGCCGTATAATATCGGCAAGGATTTTGGCAATAACGACGACAATATGCCGATTGGTCAATATGTCGAATGGTGTAACGAGTGGCTCGCTCAGTGTTTTCGTTTGCTTGCTGACAATGGACTCATCTATGTTTACGGATTCCACGAAGTATTAGCTCGGGTAGCCGTTAAATACCCCATCGATGAGCAACGCTGGCTGGCTTGGCACTACACCAACAAGGCAGTGCCGTCATCAAAGTTCTGGCAGCGATCGCACGAAGCGATATTATGCCTGTGGAAGCATGGAACAAAACGTCCGCCATTGCAAATCGAACAGATTCGTGTGCCTTATACGTCGCACTTTCAGCGTTGCATCGGTAAGACACGGAAAAATACCAATGGAAGATATAGTCGGGGCAAGCAAAAAACCGTTTATAACGACAATGGCGGGGCTCTGCCGCGTGACGTGCTAGACATTCCCGCTCTTGCTGGCGGTGCTGGACGTGCCGAGCGGTGGTTTGCGTGCCGAGATTGTGGCGGCGGGGTCAAGCCACCGAGCGAGTTAGCCAACCATGCTGGACATAACATTTTGAAGCACCCGACACAGAAACCGATGACATTGACTAAACGGCTTATACGGTCGTGCATCAATGGCAGTGGCGGTAGCGTACTTATTCCCTTTGCCGGGTCGGGTTCAGAATGCGTCGTTGCGAAATCACTTGGCGTGGCGTATTTGGGCATTGAAATTAACCCCGAATATGCCAAGTTCGGGCGTGATTGGGCGAATCAATATCCCGTTACCGAGCGGGAATGATATAACATACAAGGCAGATAACATGCTCAAGGATTGGCTAAAACTTCATTATTTACGTGCGGTATCGCTTGCGCAGAAACGGGCATTGGTCACTTTTTTTGGGTGTCCGAGGGGCATTTTTACGGCTGATCGTGCTTGCCTATACCAGACCGAGATTATCGGCGAAAAGGGGGTCGATGCCGTATTAACCGCAAATGAAAACCTGTTAGACAATGATTTAGCGGTGCTGGAGTCCACCAATAGTCAATACATCGGCTTTAACGATGTGCGCTTTTCAAAATTGCTCAATGAAATCCCATCCCCACCACTGGGGCTTTTCGTCAAGGGCAATATCGATTTACTCCAGAGTCCGCAAATCGCCATAGTGGGCAGCCGCAACACCAGTCCAAGTGGCAAAAAAACCACGCTCGCATTTGCCACAGAATTAACCACCATGGGATTTACCATTACCAGCGGCATGGCTGCTGGGGTCGATAGTTATGCACATCGCGGTAGCCTGTCGGTAAACGATGCAACTATTGCAGTCATGGGTACCGGCATCGACCGCATCTATCCCTATTCTAATCAGACGCTGTATCATGAAATTGCAGAAAAAGGCTTGATTGTGACCGAATTTGCCCCGGGCACAACACCCCGCCGTAGCCATTTTCCGCAACGAAACCGTATCATTAGTGGCTTATCGCTGGGCACACTGGTGGTCGAAGCTGGCATACGCAGTGGCAGTTTGATAACCGCACGACTGGCGGCTGAACAAGGGCGGGAAGTATTTGCCATTCCCGGCTCAATTTATCTGCCGACCAGTCTCGGCTGTCATCATTTAATTCGTCAGGGGGCAAAATTGGTTGAATCCATCGAAGATATAACCGATGAAATCGGGCAGTTTTTTAACCCTGTGCAATCTGCTGGGCAAGTCAATCCCGCGCAGCCGAATGCACATTTAATGAAAAAAGGGGTTGCAAATCTGACCGAAAAATCGGTATATAATCTGATAGACTACGCACCAATTTCAATAGATCAAATAATTATGCAGAGTGGACTGACGACAGAGCAAGTTTCAACCACTCTCATAGACTTGGAATTGCGTGGACTCATTGCCGAAATGAACGGCGGTTATCAACGTCTGCCCTAATTTGCAATCGTGATACGAATTAAATAACGGTTTATATTACTAATGAAAGAAAATGTACTAGATGTTCTGATTTATTTATTCGAGAACTATATGTTTGATAACGATGAACTTGAACCCGATCAGGAGACGTTGATGTTGGAATTGAAACAAGCCGGTTTCGAGCCGACCATGATTAGCCGTGCTTTTAACTGGTTGGAAAGTCTATCAAACAGGTGTGCGAGTAATGCCCCCCCGACCAGTATCAATCAAGGTGCGATTAGACATTATTCCAGTGCCGAACAGAAACAACTGAATGTTGAAGCGCGTGGCTTGTTACTCGCCCTCGAACAGTGCGGTGTTCTTGATGCGATTTCCAGAGAAATTGTAATAGACCGATTGATGGCGTTAGGGGTTGATAGTGTCGAAATTGATCATTTGAAGTGGGTAATACTGATGGTGCTGAGTAATTACACCGATGGTGAGGGCGTTACTGAATTAACCGAAACACTGGTTTTAGATGGACTACATACCTGTATTCATTAAAAGACTGTCATGCTTTTAGTGACCACTGTGGACAGCAACACAAATAACAGCGGATCAATTTATGTGCCATTGCCTCCGAGTAAATTGTCGCTTCCGTGCTTCCTGCACCCACGGCATATATTGATGTACAGATAAATAACTAAAAATAATGGGAAAACTACTTATCATTGTCGAATCGCCAGCAAAGGCACGCTCCATGTCCAAGTATCTGGGCAAGGATTTCAAAGCATTAGCGTCCTATGGTCACGTCCGCGATCTGTTGCCCAAAACAGGCGCGGTTGACCCGGATGATAATTTCAAAATGCACTACGAAATTGTTGAACGCAATAAAAAGCATGTTGACCTGATTGTTAAGACAATGAAAACCGTCGATGCCTTATACCTCGCGACCGACCCGGATCGCGAAGGCGAAGCCATTTCATGGCATCTATACGAGCTGCTTAAAGAACGAAACGCCATTGGCGATAAGCCTGTATATCGGGTCGACTTTCGTGAATTTACCAAAACCGCAATTCAAAAAGCGGTTGATAACCCACGAGAAATCTCGTCTAGCCTGATTGAATCCCAGCAAGCACGCAGGGCTCTTGATTATTTGGTTGGCTTTAATCTGTCGCCATTGTTATGGAAAAAAATTCGCCAAGGGCTATCGGCTGGACGTGTGCAAAGTCCTGCATTGCGGATGATATGCGAGCGCGAGCAGGAAATAGATAAGTTTATCCGTCAGGAATATTGGACTATCGAAGCGGATTTGAACACCGAGGGCAAGCATTTTTTCGGTAAGCTGATTCAGTACCAAGACGAAAAATTAAAGCAATTTTCCATAACCGATGAAAAAACAGCCCAATCTGCTGAAGTAGCCTTAAACGAAGCGGCGCAAGGCAAACTAATCGTCTCCAAAATAGAAAAGAAAGCGCGCAAACGCAATCCGGCACCGCCATTTATTACTTCAACCCTACAACAAGAGGCATCACGAAAACTGGGGTTCACCGCCAAACGGACTATGCAAACTGCCCAACAATTATACGAAGGTATCGACATTGAAGACGGAGCAACTGGGTTAATTTCTTATATGCGGACTGATTCCGTGTCGCTTTCCACTGAGGCGGTGACTGAAATCAGAGCATTAATTGCCGACAAATATGGCGCAGACAATCTGCCTGAGCAGTCCAGAATGTTTAAGAATAAATCAAAAAATGCCCAAGAAGCCCACGAAGCGATTCGCCCAACTTCGGCAAAACGGTTGCCCGCAACGCTCAAGTCGCAATTAAGTACAGATCAATATCGGCTTTACGATCTGATTTGGAAGCGCACTATCGCCTGTCAGATGATTCATGCCACTATCGACACGGTTGCTGTTGATTTGACCGCTGGCAATGCTGGGGTATTTCGTGCATCGGGGTCAACTATTCGTATTGCTGGCTTTATGTCGGTGTACTTGGAGGGACAAGATGACAAAGCGGATAAAGGCGACAAAGAAGTAATCCTGCCCGCCCTGCAGCAAGGTATGAGCGTCAACCTGCTAAAAATCAGACCTGAGCAACATTTTACCGAACCGCCGCCACGTTACAATGAAGCCTCGTTAATCAAGACGCTGGAAGCCCACGGCATTGGTAGACCATCGACCTATGCCTCCATCATTAGCACCTTGCAAAACCGCGAATATGTTACCCTGGAAAATCGACGCTTTGAGCCGACCGAGATTGGTAAAATTGTCAATCGGTTTTTATCTAGCCACTTCACCCAATATGTGGATTATGCGTTTACCGCAAAAATGGAAGATTCATTAGATGCGGTGGCACGTGGCGAAAAATCATGGCTACCGTTAATGCAGGAGTTCTGGCAAGAATTTTCCAAACTAATCACCGAAAAAGAACAAAGCGTCAGTCGTGATGATGTCATCCAATCGCGGGTTTTAGGTGCCGATCCAAAATCAGGCAAACCGCTATCGGTACGCATGGGCAGGTTTGGTCCCTATGCACAAATTGGCACGCGCGAGGACGAAGACAAACCGACTTTTGCCAGTTTGCGTACGACCCAAAAATTAGACACGGTTACCTTTGAAGAGGCAATGGAGTTATTCAAACTGCCAAGACTATTAGGCGAAACCGAGCAAGGCGAAAAGTTGACCGTTGCGATTGGACGTTTTGGCCCGTATGTCAAATATGGCGATAAATTTGTCTCGCTGGGCGACCACGACCCCTATACTGTGGAGTTAGCAATCGCATTGCAACTGGTTGCCGAAAAAAAAGAAAAAGATGCCAACCGCCTGATTTTGGATTTTGCGGAGCAAGGGATTCAAGTCCTGAACGGTCGCTATGGTCCCTATATCACAGACGGCGAGAAAAATGCCCGCCTCCCCAAAGACATCACAGAGCCTAAAATCCTGTCATTAGAAGACTGTCAGGAACTCCTTAAAAACGCGAAACCGACGCGATCGAAAAAAAAAGTAACGAAAAAGAAGACGACTCGGAAAAAAGCAAGCACAAAAAAAACCACATCCAAAAGACTCGCATAGTGGCAAAGCGGGAGACCGTTTAATGGTGTTGATTAAATCTATATCAGAGGGTACATGAGACATGGACTTAGTTGCCGCAATGTTAGTGCATCAATTGTCATGGCAATGAAAACACCGAAGCCACGAAAGCACAATCTAACATACCATACGATGGCTTTGGCACTGTCCCTATTACTTGCATTCGTTCCAAGCCTCTGTTTGGCACAAAGTAAAGCGGATGCGATCGCGTATATTTTGAGTAAAAATAACGTGCCAATAAACGATTTTTTGTTTATCTCAATCAAAGAACAGAAACTGCATTACATCAAAAATAACGAGATTATAAAATCGTATGTTATTTCATCTTCTGAATACGGAACCGGCAGTGAATACGCGAGCAACAAAACCCCGCTTGGACTGCATCAAGTAAAAGCGAAATATGGCAATCATGTGCCATTGGGCGGACGCTTCATTGAACGTGTTTTTTATGGCAACATTAGCACGATTTATCAAGATAACACGCGCAGCGAAACAGAAGATATATTGAGCCGAATTTTATGGATTGGGGGATTAGAAAAAGGCATTAACCAAGGTGATGGGATTGATTCGTATGCACGATACATTTACATACATGGCACATCTGAAGAGGGAATATTGGGAATCCCCGCATCGCGTGGTTGCATACGCATGAAAAATGAAGAGATTATCGAATTATACGCACAGGTAAAAACAGGGACGCGGGTACTGATTTTATAGCGTTTATCGCCACTTACAGCAATGCTTTTTTTATCGCATCGACAATTTTAATTTGCTCATCGGGATGCAAATAGGGGTGTATTGGCAGGCTGATTACTTCGTCTGCCAGCATGTCGGTTACGGGGAGCGTTTGACCGCTAATAACGGCACTTTTGAATGCTGGTTGGCGGTGTAGCGGAGTAGGATAATAAATTGCCGAGGGAATGTTATTGTCGCTCAAATGTTGTCTTATTTTATCGCGTTTGCGACTGCGGATGGTATAGACTGCCCACGCACTTCGGTATTCGGTTGGAATGGTCGGGGTAATGACAACCTCGTTGAGTGCGTGGTGATAGTGTTCAGCAATGGCTTGTCGTTGCTCAAGCTCGCGATTGAATATCTTTAGTTTGCAACTGAGGATAGCGGCTTGCAATGTATCAAAACGTCCAGTGATGCCGATACGCACATTTTTATATTGCCCCATCGTGCCACTACCTTTGCCGTGAAAGCGAATTGATTCTATTATTTCTGCCAAATCCTGATTATCGGTAAATACCGCACCACCATCCCCATAACAGCCAAGTGGTTTGGCTGGAAAAAAACTGGTGGTTGCAATATTGCCAAATACGCCGATTTTTTTGTTTTTATATTCGGCACCAAAACTCTGTGCAGCATCGCTCACAACAAAGAGTCCATGTTGCTCTGCAATATGCCGAATGCGATCATGGTCGGCGGGTAGCCCGAATAGATCTACCGGAATAATGCCTTTAAGATTCATGTTACCTTCATTTTTGATGGTTTGGACGGCTGTTTCCAATTGTGTACAATCGATATTAAAGGTGTTTTCATCAACATCGACAAACACCGGCGTTGCACCAAGTAGCCGAATGACTTCGGCAGTGGCAACAAAGGTAAATGCAGGTGCAATAATCGCATCACCCGTACCCACACCATAAGCCATTAACGCCATCAGAAGCGCGTCGGTTCCGCTCGCCGTACTGATAACATGCTGGGCACCGCAGTAGTCGCTCAGTTGTTGTTCTAAAATACCGACTTCGGGGCCCATAATAAATTGTTTATGCTTTAATACCCGTTCTATGGACGATCTGATGTCTTTATCGACAAGATCAAATTGCGCGTCTAAATCTACAAATTTCATTTTTCTATTTATGTTTAAGATTATCACTGCAGCTGAAAGGCGAGTAGCGCGGGATTGTTCATCGCGTTATGTTCTGTTTCATGTTCTGCACGGGTTACTGCATACATCAGCGATGCAACACCAGCAATAGGTAGCCGCAGTTGTACGCCCTTTAATTGTTTCAAGAGTTGTTGGCGGCGGGTTGTTTCATCATCGAACAACCCCGTTTCCTCGATACGCCATTCTGGGCAATGTAAATTGGCAAACAAATTAACCTGATTCATGGTATATCGAATACCGACTCCAAGCGTTTTGCCATAGGCTTCCTTTCTTGTCCAGCATGCCAGCATCGCTTGGTCTTGTTGTTCTTTATGAAGCATGTTCCAAGCGGCTCGCTCACACTTCGTGAGTATCCGCCTTGCCAGACGAGCGGTAGAGGTAGGACGAGGAAACACTTCAAGGTCAACCCCCAACGGTCGATTCCAAGCAAATGCGTATAAGGCATATCCTTTGGATAAGGTGTAATTAAATGCTAACCTGCCGTTCGCAATTTGGTTCAATAGCTTTGGCTTGCCGCGACTTCCATAACCAAACTCTAAATTAGAATTGACCAGACCACTATAACCTGACAACAAAATGCGTAGTCCTATTCGTCCACCAAAATAGTATTTACGGTAATCGTTATCAACAATTCTTTGTCCGCGTCGAAGTTCCGCTGGGGTCAATAGACTCGAAAACGAGGGCAAGAGAGAGTCCGATAGCGTGTTTTCCTGTACCATGAATCTACCAAGACGCACAATCCATAAATGAATTTGATTCGTCGCAAGACTCATATTTGAACATTGTTCGGCAGATCGTGCCCGCCATGACAACGAATAGTCAGCGACTGCATTGGATGTCGCCGCTGTTGATAGTGCTTGGACGCAGGTTGTCATGCGTCAAATACTGGTCGGAAATTATTGATTTGTGTTAATGCCGTTTCTTCTACGGTGGTGTCATATCCTTTTTGTTTTTTCTTGATGATTCGGTATTGTAATCCCCGTTTATCAAATAAATGACTGGTATCGGCTATTTTCAACTCGACGACAAAACCTTCACCAGGCACACTATAAAATCCGCCAAGCACGACCTCCTCGCTCATATCTATTTCGGTTCTTGTGTTGTGATACTTTGGCATTGTTTATCTGATTAACGTAAAAATAATGTATAAACTGGATTATCGGTTTCTTCACGGTAAGCGTAACCCAGCTCCTTTAGGAAAAGCGTAAATGCCTTGCGACTTTCGTTTGGTACCTGAATACCGCATAACACCCGCCCAAAATCCGAGCCGTGGTTACGGTAATGAAATAACGTGATATTCCAAGTGGTTCCGATACTATCAACAAAGTCGCCCAAAGCACCCGGTCGTTCTGGGAACTCGAAACTAAATACACGCTCATCGGTAATTTCAGGCACTCTACCACCCACCATATACCGTGCATGTATTTTTGCAAGCTCATTTTCGGTTAAATCGATACTCGGAAAGCCTTTTGCCACCAACTTTTTTATCAGTTGGTCACTTTCGGCACGATGCTTAATCTGCACACCAACAAAAATATGTGCTTGCCCCTTGCTCGCATACCGATAGTTAAATTCGGAAACACTGCGTTGTCCTAGAACACGGTAAAACTGCCGAAAACTGCCACGATGTTCAGGAATGGTAACGGCAATAATTGCTTCACGTCTTTCACCAATTTCGGCACGTTCGGAAACATGTCGCAGACGGTCAAAGTTCATGTTTGCACCAGAAACCACAGCCACTAAATTCAGTTTGTTATGTTTTGTTGTTTTGTGCGGATGTTTATTTTGCGCTTTCTTGTCCTTGAGCCAACGTTTAATTCCCGCGACAGCCAAAGCTCCAGAAGGCTCAACGATGGTGCGCGTGTCTTCGCAGATGTCTTTGATTGCCGCACAAATCTCATCGGTACTCACTCTGACCACATCATCAACAAAATCTCGGCATAGTTTGAAATTTTCTTTTCCAACCTGTTTGACTGACACACCATCAGCAAAAATGCCGACCTTGTTGAGTTTGATTCGTTTACCTGCTTTCAAAGACCGATACAACGCATCGGACTCAAAAGGTTCAACCCCAATAATGTTAATTTCGGGTCGCAACTGTTTAATATAAGCTGCGATGCCCGATATTAACCCGCCACCACCAACCGGAACAAAGACCGCATCTACAGCCTGCGAATTTTGTTTGATGATTTCAAGCCCAACCGTGCCTTGACCGGCAATAATCAAAGGGTCGTCAAATGGGCTGATGAATTTTCGTTTCTGTTTCTTGCGAACAGCTTGTGCATACTCAAACGCCTCGTCATAGCTATCGCCGATTAGTTGCACTTCTGCACCCCAACGGCGGACCGCTTCAACCTTGATTGAAGGCGTGGTCACCGGCATCACTACCAACGCTTCACATCCAAGTTGCTGGGCACTCAAAGCAACACCTTGTGCATGATTCCCTGCTGATGCCGCCACCACACCACGTTTCAATTCTGCTGTTGTTAAGCTGCACATCTTGTTATATGCACCGCGAATTTTGTAGCAGAAAATCGGCTGGGTATCTTCCCTTTTTAACCAGATATTGTGTTGCCAGCGATCCGACAACAACTCTGCTAACTCCAGTGGCGTTTCTTTTGCCACCTCATAAACGCGAGAATTTAGAATTGCTTTGAGATAATTAATCGGATAATTTTTCGACATTGTTGTGATGCAAGCGGTTATTTTATGTGTTTGAAACTATGCAATTATAAACCAATGCCCACCCATTAAGCGCGTTCTATGTAGTCGCCGGTGTCGGTGTTTATTTTTACTTTTTCGCCGATGGTGATGAAGGTCGGGACGGTGACCTTATGACCGGTTTCCAGCACGGCGGGTTTGCCACTGCCGGAAGCGGTTTGTCCTTTTACGACGCCGTCCGTTTCGACGACTTCCAGCGTGACCGCAGCGGGTAATTCGATGCCGATGGGGTTGTCGTTGTGAAAGTTGATTTGTACTTCAGTGTTGGGCAATAAATAAGGTGCTTGGGCTTCAATGTCATCCTGCGGCAGGGACATTTGTTCATAGTTTTCATTGTCCATGAACACATAGTTTTCACCGTCAAGATAGAGGTATTGCATACTTCGTGGTTCGACATGGGCTTTTTCCATTTTGTCTTCGGAGCGAAATCTCTCATTGAGTTTCGTGCCATCACTGATACACTTCATCTCCAGTTGGACAAAAGCACCGCCTTTGCCGGGTTTAACGTGGTTTTTCTTGAGGATGCGCCATAATTTCCCCTGATATTCCATCAGGTTGCCAATGCGGGCTTCAAATGCGGATATTTTCATTGTAATAATTGTTAATTTGCGAATACGAGAACCATATTATGACAGACCACAGCAACATTCAAAACCAATAAATGCGATATAGACTGACACGATTAGCGACTGTTTTTTACGTCATATTCGTCGGTTAGCGATTATCGAACATGACTGCCGCCGAACATCATTTTGACGCAAAGACATTTCTGGACACGGTGTCGGAAAAGCCCGGCGTGTATATTTTCTTGGATGAACATAAAGAAACCCTGTATATCGGTAAGGCAAAAAACCTGAAAAAACGCTTGCACAGTTATTTCAGAAGCACCGGGCTAAGCCCGAAAACCAAATTGATGGTGTCTAAAATTGCCAATGCGGAGACGCAACAAACGCGCACCGAAAGCGAGGCATTATTATTAGAAAACAATCTGATTAAGGATCAGCGTCCGCGATACAATATTTTATTGCGTGACGACAAAAGTTTCCCGTATATCCGATTCACCGAGCAAGATCGATTTCCACGGTTTTCATTTTATCGTGGGCGGCGTTCGTTGCCGGGAAAGTTCTATGGACCCTATCCCAATGCGGCAGCGGTACGCGAGATGTTAGGGCATTTGCACAAGATTTTTCGCTTGCGACAATGCGATGATGCCTTTTTTAGAAATCGTTCCCGCCCCTGTTTGCAGTTTCAGATTAAACGTTGTAGCGCACCTTGTGTCGGACGCATCGAGCAACAGGATTATGCGGATGATGTTCGACAGGCACAAGCTATGTTGACAGGTGAAGACACTCGGTTACTCGATGAGCTGGGTGAGAAAATGGAGCAGGCATCGGCTGATATGAACTATGAAACGGCAGCGGTATATCGTGACCGCATTGCCTTGTTGCAAAGAATCAGGGAGAAGCAATATATTTCTTCGGGCGTGAGTGATGCGGATGTGGTTGCGGTGGCAGTTGAATCAGGCTTGGTTTGCTTTGGCGTGGTGTCCATTCGGCATGGTCGGAATTTAGGTGCGCGATTTCACCTTCAGCCTAATCCGTTGGAACAAACTGCCGACACACTGCTAGAGGCTTTTTTGCCGCAACATTATTTGGGTTCAACTATGCCAGCGGAAATCCTACTCAGTGAAAAAATTAACAGCAGAAGCTCGTTGCAACAGGTGTTGTCCACCGATAACAAGCGTAACGTCAAAATCAGGCAACAATGCCGTGCCCATCGCGCCCGTTGGATTGAATCAGCGCGTATAAACACGGCGGATAATCTGCGTCGACATCTCAATGAAAAAAGCCAGATTGATACACAATTTGCGACGTTGACCGAATTATTGTCACTGGATGAAATTCCGACACGGGTTGAGTGTTTTGATATTAGCCACACGATGGGCGAACGCACGGTTGGTTCGTGTGTGGTGTTTGACCATCAAGGGGCAGTGAAATCTGATTATCGGCACTATAACATCACCAACATTGAACCGGGCGATGATTATGCCGCCATGCAACAGCTACTCAAGCGAAGATATACGCGGATACTGGAAAATGACGGGAAATTGCCCGATTTGGTCATTGTTGATGGCGGCAAGGGACAGCTCGGTGTCGCACAAAGCGTGTTTGACGAGTTACAAATCGGGAGTTTGGTTACTTTGATGGGGGTATCCAAAGGTGTGTCCCGAAAACCCGGACAAGAACAGTTTCATTTGCCCAATCGTCGCATGATACAGCCGCAAGGCACATCACCCGCGTCTCATTTGGTGCAAAAAATCCGAGACGAGGCACATCGCTTTGCGCTTGGCGGACATCGCCAACGGCGCGCTAAAGCGAGGACTGAATCACCGCTACAACAGATTGCTGGTATTGGCGATAAACGCCGCCGCAACCTGCTACGCTATTTTGGCGGGTTGGCAGAAATCAAACGTGCCGGCATCGAGGATTTAGGCAAAGCCCCCGGCATCAATCGCGCACTGGCACAACGCATTTACAATCAATTCCATGACTAACATAGATATAGTCATCTCTTAAAAATCGGCTAGAAAATGCTTGGTATAACCCCTTGTCATGTCTTTTCCATCGCACTATGGAGACTGTGCAAAAAACCAACATTCGTCGTTCCTGCGAAAGCAGGAACCCAGAAAAATAGCCAAACCCGCAAGGGTTTTCCACATGTAACACGGCTTGGCGAGGGTTTCTTGCACAGTCTCGTAGGCCCGAATGCAACCCCTTTTTCTTTGCGACCTTTAACCGAATTAGAGATTAACGTAAGGTTTGGCTAGTTCATCGAATGACAATAAAGCATCAAGCTTACGATAGGGATGGTTTGCTACCACCAGATCGTCTAGTGCTATAAACAGCCTGTTTTGTTGGTGTTTGCTTATAAATAAGACCCGTTTTGAATAACGGGTATTATCTCATGCTGTCGAGCTATTAACCGACAAGCCCCTATGCAGCCTTGCCTAAACCTGCTCCACCAACCGCTCCATACTCTTTTGCCAAGACGCTTTGAATGCCGTGTCTCCAGCGTACAATTTATAGAGCTCAAGCTCTTCTTTTCGCCGTTGTAGCATGATTTCTTCAAGCATTTTATCAAAAGCCAAGTGGCGAGTATGGGGGTCCGGGTTGTTTTGATATTTGCTTTCAAAATCCGGATGTGCCCTGATGCTTTGCGCGATATTCACAAACTTCACGCGCTGTTCTTCTGGTGTTGCGCTCCAACCCTGAAACCAGCGTTCGTTAAAGGTTCTGATAATTTCATCCAGCGGGTCTTTTTCATCTTCTGTATGAGCACCCCGTGGATTGGGATTTTGCGGTTCCACTTCTGTTTCGGAATCGTCCAGCCCAATGGAATGATTGAGCTTCACACGTTCCAGCCCATAAGAAGACAGATCAACAGAATCCAGCAATTCATCCAGCAAGTCTTGATTCGGGTCTTTGATCTTGAGTTTGGGAATAAGAAATTTCAGAAACCAGAACAGTTTTTCCCAAGCCACGACTTCAAACGGCATAATCGATGCCATCTGCCCGTAAACCTTGACGAATTGCTTTGCCTTGATCTTGAAATCAATTTTGTCATCGTTCTCCAGTTCCAGTTCTTCATTGAACCGATTAGCGGCAACATCAATGATCGGGACCAGGTTTTGTGCATCCTCGTTGTTGAAGTATCGAGCAACAAAATCCTCAACTTCATACCATTCATAAACACCTACACCATCCATTGCATCTTTCAGTTCATGCAGCACATTGACATCCGTCGCTTCAGATAAGCTGGTTGCGGCATAGAACGGGTCAAAGGCACTTTTTATATCGTCAACGCTATTGAAGAAATCCAGAATGAACAGATCCTCGGTTTTCTTGCCCAGTTTTGGTGCGGAGCGATTGAGCCGTGACAATGCTTGAACCGCCATAACCCCCTGCAATCTCTTATCAACATACATCGCCGCCAGTTTGGGTTGGTCAAATCCTGTCAGATACTTGTTTGCCACAATCAACAGGCGATATTCGTCCGTATCAAATTTATCGCGGGTTTTCGTTTCAGGAAAACCGTTCATTCCAGACTCGGAGTAGTCGATGCCATCTACATTCTTGTCACCGGAAAAGGCGATCAGTGCCTTGAACGGATTACCCTGCGCTTCAAGCAGGCACGTTACCGCCTTGTAGTAGCGAATGGCAGTTTCAATATTCTGCGTTACCACCATCCCCTTGCCCTTGCCGTGTAGCTTCTTGGCATTCACCACCCTCGGGATAAAATGCTCCAGCATGATCTCTGCCTTGATGTTGATCGTCTGCTGACTGCTTTCCACATAGGCGCGTAATTTTTTCTGTGCCTTCTCAGTGTCGAATTCGGGGTTTTCGGTGATCGACTTTTGAATCTCGTAATAGCTTTTGTAGGTCGTATAATTTGCCAGCACGTCGAGAATAAAACCCTCTTCAATCGCTTGTTTCATGCTATACAGATGAAACGGCTCAAAACTGCCATCGGGCTGTTTCTGTCCAAACTTTTCCAGCGTTGTGTTCTTAGGCGTGGCGGTAAATGCCAGATAAGACGCATTGCCGCGCATCCTGCGCGATCGCATCGCCTCGATGATCTTGTCCTGCGCATCCACCGCGTCACTGTCATCTTTGCCCATGGCGCGGTTCATGTTGTCATGTGCGGTGCCGCTTTGCGAGCTGTGTGCCTCGTCAATGATCACAGCAAAACGTTTGTTGCTCAAATCGGCGATCCCGTCGATAATGAAGGGGAATTTTTGAATCGTGGCAATGATGATCTTCTTACCATTCTCTAACGCTGATTTAAGCTCAGATGATTTAAATGCAGGGGTAACAATGTTCTTAACCTCGGAAAATTCTTTGATATTTTCGCGTAACTGCTTATCCAGCAAGCGGCGGTCTGTCACCACGATCACCGAATCAAACAGCGGCATTTCCTGCCCTTTCCTATAGGTTTCGATCAACTGAAACGCCGCCCATGTAATCGAATTGGATTTCCCCGACCCCGCTGAATGCTGGATCAGATAGGTCTGCCCTGTGCCATGCGTCGCCGCGTGATTAATCAATCGGCGCACCACGTCAAGCTGATGATAGCGCGGGAAAAACAGCGTGCGTTTCGCCAGCGGGTCTTTGGCAGCACCATCAAGGCGCACGAAATGCTGGATAATATTGGCAAGGCTTTCGCGCGTGAACACCTCTTCCCACAGATAGGCGGTTTTATGACCCTCCCTATTGGGTGGGTTGCCTTGTCCGTGATTGTGCCCCTTGTTGAACGGCAAAAAGAAGGTGCTTTTCCCCGCTAGTTTCGTAGTCATAAACACTTCGTCTGTATCCACTGCCATATGCACTAGACAGCGGCCGAATTGTAGCAAGGGTTGGCGGGTGTCGCGGTCTTCGCGATATTGCTTTTGCCCGTGGTAACGTGCATTCTGACCAGTCCATGCGTTCTTTAGCTCTAATGACACCAGCGCGATGCCGTTGATAAACAGCACCATGTCGATTTCCTGCCCCTGGTTGGCAAGGGAATAGCGCACTTGGCGGGTAACGCTGAAAATATTGGCGGCAAAATTATCATGAACGGATTTTGAGGAACTAGCCAAGGGCACGGGATACATCAGGTTGAATTCTGCATCATCCACCTTCAAGCCTTTTTTCAACAGGTGCAGGATGCCATGCGTTTTGATCAGCCTGTCAAAACGCTCAAGGATTTTGCGTTGCCAGTTCACTGCATTGTGGCGCTTCAGCTTGTCCAGCTCGTCGGCTTGGATGGTCTCAAGAAACTGCCAGAAATACCGCGTATCGACGGCGAACTGTGCGTCATAATCCGCAGGCTGTCCAATCTGGAATGCACCCACATCCGCCAAATGGCTTTCAATCAGGCTTTCCAGTGCTTCTTCGTTTGTTTTACTGACCATGCTTATCTCCTAAGTCACTTTGATTTTACCCGTCACCGCCGCGTTGATCAGCGTGGTTTTGTATTCGTTTAGTTTGGCAATCTGATTTTCTTTGATTTTGATTGCGGCGTTGATTTTTTCGGATTCATCATCAATGAAATCAGCAATGGCGGTTTGTGTTTCAATTTCTGGAAAAGGTGTTTTGATTTTAAATAGATCAGAAGCATTGATAGCGGGGTAGCTTGCCCCAACCGAATTTTTTGAGACTTCGTTGATAAAAACCTCATTGCGTAGCAAATAACCTAGAAACCGTGCATTTGTATCTTTTTTAGGCCGTGCTACGGCAAAGCCAGTAGAAACAACAAGATTATGTTCGGGGTTATGAAATGTTGCAACTGCTTTCAAGTATGGACGCACAGTTGAAAAAATAGTGTCTCCGCTTTTTGTTGTCCTTTTGGCTCGACTTGGTGCATTGCTAAACGGCATGCTTTCGAATTTATAGGTATTAGTCACCGCATTTACCGATGAAATATCGACGTATTTTATCTCACGCTGTTTGTAAGCAATTTCATCAACAATGTCATCATTGTATGTGGCGTAGTCCTGAACTCGCTTCACCTCCCAATGCGCTGGAATTTCGCCGATCCAGTCTATGCCGCTGTCTTTCATCGGGGCATCGGGGTTCAGTCCTTTGGTGACGGCGTTCTGGATCAGGATTTGTTTGCACTCTTCAAGTAGCGCAATCTGCCGCCGCTTGATCCCAATCAAAGCCTCGATCTTGGCTGTTTTGTCGTCAAGGAAATCTGCAATGGCGGTTTGTTCGTGAAGTGGGGGGAGGGGAATAAAAGAATAAGAAAGATCTTCAAAGCTAATGTTTTTTCCTTCGCGAACACCAACAATTGACATCTGTATTTCCGAAATGAACGAAAGGCTTTTGAATAAAAATTTATAGTACCCATAAAACAGGTCATCACGGGCAGATTTTAGGACAGTATAGGCTGGCGAGATTATCCCGTCATGATGGCAATACTCCAATCCACCTTCAAAGGAGCGTAAACTAATCGCAAAGTCGCCTTCTTTGATAAACTTGAAACTCGCCAAATTCCCCGACGGTATAACCATGCGGTTTTTAACCCAAGTTCTGGGGATAACGCCTTGGCTTTGTGTGACCGAAAGAAGCTCCGCATTAGGTTGGTTCTTCTCGGATATGTCGAGATAAAGATATTTCATTCGCTTAACCTCCCACCCCGCTGGAATTTCGCCGATCCAATCCACGCCGCTATCCTTATATTCCGCGTAAGCCTGCATCATGCCTCCAGCCCCAGAATATCACCCATCATCCCTTCATCCTGTTGTTCCAGCACTAGAATATCAGCGGTCACGTCCGCAAGGTTGCGTAGCGGTTTGTGGTGGTAGAAGTATTTGTTAAAACTGATCTCATAACCGATTTTCACAGAATCCAGATTGATCCATGCGTCATCGACATGCGGTTTTACTTCCGTTCTGTAATAACGGTGGATGGTATCCGACAGCGGCACGGATTCCGCGTCGCGTAGGTCTGAATTGTGTTCATAGGTCAGGAAGCTGCCGTTTGCCTGTTTGTAATAGCCGTAATCCGCCAGATCGCTTTCAGCACAGTCAAGGTGTTCCAGCAATTCCGCCAGTTTGCCCGCGTTCAACTTCACAGATTTTTTAACCACCTTCGCCGCCTCCGCGTCATACCAGCTTATCGCATTCAGTATCGCTTTTTTCTCGCCCAAAGAAAGCTTGATATTCTGTGCCTTGGTAGCGGCATCCACATCCGCCTTGAACTGATTGAAATCGTTGCTTTCCTCGGTGCCTATTGCCGCCATAAGCTGATGCCCCGCAGCAAACAAATCGCGCCGCTTTTGCCAGTGTTTCACATCCAGCAGTTTGGTGCGGTTTTTGGCGTTCAGGGTGATGTCGTTATCCTCGCACCATTTCAGGATGTTTTGGTGCTCGGTTTGCAATATACCTGCGGAATAAACCGCATCGCCATGGGTTTCATAAATATGCTGCATCGGTTCGCGCAGGGCTTTGTCAAACCGCAAAGGGGCAAGGCGTTCGGCACTGAACCGGGCACAGCGGCGGTCAGGGCGGTCGATGATCACTTTGTAATAGCCAAAATCGCGGTTATCAAAGATCTGCACCGCCATGCCGGTCGGGTCGTCATTCGCATCCATCTGCCGTTCAACCGGTTTGAAATCCAGATAGGCTTGGGTGATTTCGGCAATGTGTTGCGGTGAAAATTCGCAGTTCTTATCGCCCAGGTTTTTACGCAATTTGCGGAACATCAGGTTGGCGTCAATCAACTGCACCTTGCCCTTGCGCTGGTCGGGCTTGTTGTTGGAAAGCAGCCAGATATAGGTGGTGATGCCTGTGTTATAAAACAGGTTGTTAGGCATCTGGACAATCGCGTCCAGCAAATCGTTTTCAATGATATAGCGGCGGATATTGCTTTCGCCGCCACCTGCATCGCCAGTAAACAGGCTGGAACCGTTATGCACCGATGCGATGCGCGCACCAAGCGGGCTGTCCCTGGTCGATTTCATCTTGGAAACCATTTCCATCAGGAACAGCAACTGCCCGTCACTGGAACGCGGCGTGGCATCATGGGTGGTTCGTGTGCCCCAATAATCAGCCAGCTCAACCCGAAAACGCGGGTCGATCACGTCATTACCGTCTTTGATATATTTGACCTCGCTGGCCCAGTTTTTGCCGTAAGGCGGGTTGGACAGCATGAAGTCAAATCTATTGACGGCAAATTCATCGGTGGAAAGCGTGGAGCCAACCTTGATGTTTTTAGGGTTGTTGCCCTTAATCATCATGTCGGATTTGCAGATCGCGTAAGTCTCGTCGTTGATTTCCTTGCCATAGAGGTAAACATCGCCTGTGGCACGGATTGCTCCCTCGGTATCTTTGACGAAGTTCTGGGATTCCGTCAACATTCCGCCACTACCGCAAGCAGGGTCATAGATGGTCAGCACTGGTGGCAGCCGGTGCTTGATCGGGTCAAACACCAGATGGGTCATAAGCCAGATCACCTCGCGCGGGGTGAAATGTTCACCCGCTTCTTCGTTGTTTTCCTCGTTGAATTTACGGATTAGTTCCTCGAACACATAGCCCATGCCCAGGTTGGTCAAGGCGGGGAGTGTGTTGCCATCGGGGTCATCGCGGTCATGCGGGGTTAGGTTTATTTTTGATGAAACGAACTTCTCCAACACGCCCAGCAACACATCTTTGCCAGCCATATGCCGCATCTGTTCTTTCAGATTGAAACGGTCGATGATCTCTTTGACGTTATCGCTGAAGCCGTCGAGGTATTCCTCGACGTTGGACAGCAGGATTTGCTGGTTGTTGGTCGCTGTTTCAAACAGCTTGCGCAGTGTCCATTGGCTGGTGTTGAAGAACACATAGCCAGAGGCGGCTTTCAGCGGGGCATCGTCCAGCTCGGTTGCTTTCATTTCATCCCGTTGGAATTTTATTTCGCCGAGGATTTTTTCCTTTGTCGGTTCAAGCAAAGTGTCCAGTCGGCGTAAAACTACCATAGGTAAGATAACGTCACGATATTTGCCACGGACGTAAACATCGCGCAGGCAATCATCGGCAATTGACCAGATAAAAGAGATCAGTTTGTTGTGTGCGGCGTGGTTCATGGTTTCCCTTTGGTATCAATGCCACACGGATTGTGGCGGCTGGATTTTATCATGCTCTCCAAAGGAAATAATTTGCCAGCATTGTAATATAAACACCGTAACAGATTTGGTTGATTAAAATGAATCGTAACTCATGCACGACCAGTATTACACACAACCGTACAAATCGTATGCCCCTTGCTTGGCGGTTATTTTAGTGCTTATTCAAACTGATTGAGTGCCCGACCCAATTCGGTTTTTGTTTGCTTTCGGCATTTTTTAACATCGCCTGCACCGCATCTGGCATCGGTACTGTGCGTCCTTGTTCAGTATGATAATGTAAAACCATAAACTCGGCAGTAGCACAAATGGTTCCATCAACTCGCATAAGATGGGCGAACCAAATCCTTTTTTCATCCGAGCCCAGAATCATGCTTTCGACATCCATTAGTGCCTGTTTTTGCACCTCTTTTAAGTAACGCAGATGTGTTTCTACCGTGTAAATGGCACAACTCGTTTTATCAAAATAATTAACTCCGATACCAAAATGATCCTGAAGAATCCAAGTGGTATTGCTAAACGGTATCAGATAATACGCCTCGCTCAAATGCCCATAGGCATCGAGCCATTCATCTTGCAGTCGTTCGGAATGTAGTTTTAATACGTTCATCAATTTGTTTGCCCTCAATTATGTGAATTCAAACCTGCTTGACACGCGCTTGTTCTGCATCAATCAAATTTAATGCGTTGTCGATAACTTCAATGCCTGCATTTTTCTTTACGCCCCATTCCGACAAGTAGCGACGCCATATTTTCGCACCGGGCTGGGCATAAAAAAGCCCTAGCATGTGTCGCGTCATGTGACGCAGGTAAACGCCTTGATGTAGCTGTTTTTCGACATAGGGTAAATAAGCCATTACAATATCTTTCCGACTATGCGAATTTTGTATGCTATCGGGGGAAAAATGTTGGTCAATTTGTTTGATGAACCAAGGGTTTTGATAAGCCTCACGACCAATCATAACGCCATCCACTTTAGACAGATGGCGTTCAATTTGTGTGATGCAGGTGATACCACCATTCAGGGTAAATTGAATATCTGGAAAATCCGCTTTCAGGCGATACACCCGATTGTACTGCAGCGGTGGCAGGGTACGGTTTTCTTTTGGGCTGAGTCCTTTTAACCACGCTTTTCGGGCATGTACAATAAAATGCTGACATCCGGCATTGGAGACGCTATCGATGAAACTGGCAAGCTGTTCATAACTGTCTTGATGGTCAATACCAATGCGCGTTTTCACCGTAACTGGTATCGTAACGCTATCGACCATGCGTGCAATACAATCTGCTACCAATTGTGGTTTTGCCATCAAACAAGCACCAAATTGCGCGCTTTTAACTCGGTCACTTGGGCAACCGATGTTTAAGTTAATCTCGTCGTAGCCTTGCGCTTGTGCCAGTTGTGCACAAAACCCGAGTTTTTCAGGAACACAACCTCCGAGCTGCAACGCAAGCGGATGTTCGCAGTCGGCAAACCCTAAAAAGCGTTCGCGGTCACCGTGGATAATTGAATTGGTCACCACCATTTCGGTATAGAGTCGAACATTGTTGGAAAATAACCGAAAAAAGGCTCGACAATGACGGTCGGTCAGGTCGAGCATGGGGGCAATGGAAAAATAGTTATTCAAAATCAGGAATAGGTTGGTATGATACAAATAATTTTACCACCACCTACTTCGAGATGACAAATGACGATGTCATTACCCAATATTAAACTTAGTGAACACCATAACCCATTTCATCATCAATAATCCGTGTCTGCAAACATTGAACAAATTCTGGATTCGCTGGTGTCTCGTGGCATCGAAAAACATCTGACCAACCTACAAAGAGGACTTGAAAAAGAAAGCCTGCGAGTTGATTCGAATGGCTTATTGGCACAGACTCCTCATCCGTATAATTTAGGCTCGGCACTGACTCATCCGATGATTACTACGGATTACTGTGAGTCTCTGCTCGAATTTGTTACGCCGGTTCACAATAATATCGAAAACCTGTTACAGGAGTTGCAAGATATTCATCATTTCACTTATCAGCATATTGGTGATGAAAAGCTCTGGGTCAACAGTATGCCTTGTGTCGTTGAAAGTGCGGAAAAAATTCCAATCGCACGTTATGGCACATCCAATGTGGCGAAAATGAAAGAAGCCTATCGTCGTGGTTTAAGCCACCGTTACGGCGCATTAATGCAGACCATTGCTGGCATACATTTTAATTTCTCTCTGCCAGATGCGTTTTGGAATGATTATTTTGAACCCGACTCGGCTCACCAAATCGACCAATTACAAGCGCGAAAGTCGGATAAGTATTTTTCCCTAATCAGGAATTTTCATCGTTATTCATGGATTGGAAGCTATTTATTCGGCGCCTCACCTGCGGTGTGTCGATCTTTTTTGCGTGGTCGAGAACATATTCTTGAGGACTTTGACGCACATAGTTTTTACGCGCATAACGCCACCTCATTACGGTTAAGCCGATTGGGTTACAGCAATGACGCACAGGCTAATATTGAAATTGACTACAACGGTGTCGATGCGTTTGTGAAATCGTTGCGCCATGCTATTCAAACGGTCAATCCAGAGTACGAAAAATTTGGCGTTAAGGTCAATGGCACATATCAGCAACTAAACGGTAATCTGTTGCAAATCGAAAATGAATTTTATTCTTCAATTCGCCCAAAGCGCGTGGCTGCCTCACAGGAAAGCCCTTCCCAAGCATTGCAACAACGTGGGGTGGAATATATCGAAGTACGCAACATCGATTTAAACCCTTTCGTAGCAGTTGGTATTGATGCCGAATGTGTCCATTTCATGGATCTGTTGTTGCTCTATTGCCTATTCTCACATAGTGCGCCACTGAGCGCAGATGACTTCCGAATGGCACGCTCAAACCAACAAAAAATGGTCATGGCAGGACGTGATAGTCGACTTAAAATTGATACCGAGCAGGGAGAAAAACCGGCTCAACAAGTTATGCTGGACTTGCTTGGCGAAATGCGTCCGCTGGCAATGTTATTGGATCAAGTCAAGCATTCAAATATGTATCAGGCGGTCGTGGAGCAACAGATTAACAAGGTAAAAGATTCAAGTCTGACTCCTTCGGCAAAAATCATCGATCAGATGCTTTCGGAAGATCTCAGCTTCTATGAATTTTCCAACATGATGTCGGAACAAGCCGAAAAACGATTCAAGCAAGTGCGTCTTGATCCTAATATCAATCGTAAATTTGAAGACCTCGCCGCCCAATCTCACACCACACAACAGACAATAGAAAATACCGATACATTATCGTTTGACGCATTTCTCGACGATTATTTCGCACGGCAGAATTCATCTTAATACACCTCTGGATTCCGATGACCCGTATGTTGTGCTGTGTGGCAATGCATCGCGTATTGCCTTTATTAACTTGGGTCCCTGATAAATAAAACCAGTCCAAAGCTGGATTAGTTTCGCACCTGCGGCAAATTTTTGCAGTGCCGACTGTGGGCTGTCAATGCCGCCGATACCAATAATGGGGATTTCGTCTTGCAAATTTTGATAGAGTGCGGCAATCACACGGGTTGAGGCATCTTGAATCGGTGTACCGCTTAATCCGCCTGTTTCTTGCGCCAATGTGTGTTGTGCGACTGAGTGACGCGATAAAGTGGTATTGGTTGCTGCCACGCCATCGATGTGGTGTCGGCGAAGCATTAAAGCGATCTCATCTATCTGATGAAGCTCAAGGTCGGGGGCAATTTTGACCACCAACGGCACATATTTTCCGCTCTTGTCAGTTAGTTTCTGGCGTTCAAGATGCAGCGCACGAAGCAATTCATTCATCGCTTGACCATGTTGCAAATCGCGCAATTTGTGGGTGTTGGGAGACGATATATTGATGGTTACATAATCAGCATAATGATACACACCGCGTAAACCAATCAAATAATCTTCAATCGCGCGATTTAAGGGTGTTGCCGTATTCTTGCCGATGTTGATGCCTTTGATAATGGCTGGGTTGGCGTGTTGAATATTGTTGACAAAGCGCGTTAATCCAACACTGTTAAACCCGAGTCGGTTAATCAGTGCTCGATGCTCGGGCAAACGAAAAATTCTGGGCTTGGGATTGCCCTGTTGCGGGAGTGGGGTCACTGTCCCCAATTCAAGCCAGCCGAAACCCATCGCATGTAGCGCATTGCACGCCTTCGCCTGCTTATCTAATCCAGCCGCTAACCCGACCGGATTGGGGAAAGTAATGCCCATTGCCGTCACCTGCTGGGGCTGTGATTGACGGCTCGCTAACATGCCACATAATCGGGTCAAGCATGTTGATTGAGAGAGCAACCACAACAGATTCATCGTCACATCATGGCTCGTTTCAGGTGCCAAGCTAAATAATAAAGGTCTGAGTAAGCGATACATCGGACGAATTACCAGTAATATGTCACGTTGCGCGGGTGGTGGCACGATTTTTTCAAAGCAGGATGCTGAAATTCACAAACCACTTCAGTCATTGTTCTGGTATTGTAATATGGTGAATTCAAGGCGATTAAAATCGTTCATCGGGGTGCAACAGTCGCCATTTTCCGCGACCCAGATTCCCTAATTTTATGTTGCCAATCCGTATTCGTTTTAGTCGGGTCACTGGCAGGTCAACCTGCTCACACATGCGGCGAATTTGTCGCTTGCGCCCTTCAATGAGGATAAATTTAAGTTCATCTTCTTTTCTGTTTTCGATGTGTGCTGGTTTGAGTCTTTTATCATCCAGCATCAAACCGTGTCGGAGCTGTGCCATTTTGGAGTCGGTGATGTTGCCACTAACCCGAACTAGATATTCTTTTTCGATGACACTGTCGGCGCCGATGAGCATCTTGGCAATCCGCCCATCCTGTGTAAAAACCATCAGCCCAGTGGAATCAATATCGAGTCTGCCCGCTGGAGCCATAGCGTGACGTTTTGGTGTTACATCGCTCATGTTGTGTCGGTTTTTGTGATCAATCAACATCACTGCCGATGAATAGCCTTTTTCGGGTAATCCAGAAACATATCCGAGCGGTTTGTTGATTAAAACCGTCATTAACATCGCCTGTTGTTGTCGTGCGCGTTGATGCAAAGAAATGGTTTGCGATTCCAAGATTCGGGTTCCCAAAGTGGTCACGATATTGCCATCTACAGAGACCAGCCCCTGTTCAATGAATCGGTCAGCTTCACGGCGCGAACAGATGCCACGCGCTGCCATTAGTTTTGACAGTCGAATTTCAGTCAATGCTATTTGCTCGTCATCTACCGCTGTGTCGGTTACGCACCGCCTCAGCGGCATTACCGATATAATTTGCCGGTGTCATTGCCAGCAAACGGATTTTCTCCTGTTGCGGAATGTCCAGCACATGAATAAACCGATGTAGCGATTCCTTGTTGATGCCCTGTCCGCGAGTCAACGATTTTAGTTTCTCATAGGGCTCCGCAATACCATATCGGCGCATCACGGTTTGAATTGGTTCTGCCAACACTTCCCAATTTTGTTCCAAGTGTTGGTTCAATATCGAGATATTTAAGTCTAGTTTAGTCAAGCCCTTCAAAGTCGATGCCATCGCCAATGTACTGTATCCAATGCCCACGCCAAGGTTTCGTAGCACGGTCGAATCCGTCAGGTCGCGTTGCCAGCGGCTCACGGGTAGTTTGTCGGCAAAATGACCGAGCAACGCATTGGCAAGCCCCAGATTGCCTTCGGCGTTTTCAAAATCAATCGGATTAATCTTGTGTGGCATGGTGCTTGAACCGATTTCACCGTCAATGACTTTTTGCTTGAAGTAACCGAGCGAAATGTACCCCCAAATATCACGATTAAAATCAATCAACACGGTATTGATGCGACTGAGGGTATGACAAAACTCAGCCATATAATCATGTGGCTCTATCTGCGTGGTCAGTGGCTGATAGCTCAATCCTAAATGGGTGACAAACTCTTGTGTGATTGCAGGCCAATCAAGCTCAGGATACGCCGCATAATGGGCGTTAAAGTTTCCAACTGCGCCATTGAATTTTCCAAATAGTTTTTGTTCTGCTAATTGTGTAGTCGCTTGTTTTAGGCGATGTGACACATTGGCAAATTCCTTGCCGACGGTGGTCGGGCTGGCGGGCTGTCCATGTGTTCGCGCTAACATCGATTGCTCGGCATAATCACATGCGCGGTCGTTAATCGCCTGTATCAGGGTCGCCATTTTTGGTAGTAGCACCGCATCACGGGCTTCTTTGAGCATCAATCCATAGCTCATATTATTGATGTCTTCGGAGGTACAGGCAAAATGAATAAACTCGCTAACTTTTTGAATCTCATCATGCTGTTTAATGCACGTTTTCAGATAATATTCGACGGCTTTGACATCGTGGTTGGTGGTATTCTCGATAGACTTGACCTGATGAGCCTGTTCAATATCGAATTCGGAAACCAATGAACGCAAAAACCGAATGCTTTGTTTTGAAAAAGGGGGTACTTCAGCAATGTCTTGTCGGTTGGAAAGGTGAATCAGCCATTCCACCTCGACCATAACGCGCGCTCGAATCAATCCGTACTCACTAAAATGCGGTCGCAATGTGGTCATTTTGTCTTGATAGCGTCCGTCCAGTGGCGATAACGCCATCAAGGGACTGAGGGTTTTATGCTCGGCTCTCATAACTCACAATCAATCATTCAAAGCAGATTGGATGATACCGCCTCCCAAACAGACATCATCGTGGTAAAAAACAATAGATTGACCCGGTGTCACTGCCCATTGAGGGTGTTCAAATTCGACTCGCGTGTGGTTCGTTCCAATCATCACGATGACGCAATCCTGTTCATCTTGCCGATAGCGGGTTTTAGCTTTGCACGGTGTCGGCACAACGGGAGTCCGTCCGCTAGTCCAATGCAGTTGCTCTGCCATGACTATTTTTTTCATTAATGCCGTATGATTATGTCCCTGCACCACATAAACGATATTTTTTTTAACGTCCTTATCGGCAACATACCAGGCGGCACCATCACCACCAATCCCCAGCCCTTGTCGCTGACCGATGGTATAGTAGTAAGCCCCCTGATGTTGGCCAATCGTTTCTCCTTCGAGGGTTTTTATTTGCCCTTTGCGAGTCGGCAGGAATCGGCTTAGGAAGCGACTGAATTGGCGTTCTCCTATAAAGCATATTCCAGTGCTGTCCTTTTTATCATGGGTTGGTAGGGACAGTTTTTTTGCTTGCTCGCGCACCTGTGTTTTTTGCATTTCACCAATCGGGAAACGCGCATAGCGCAACGCATCTTGTTGCAAAGTATGGAGAAAATAACTTTGATCTTTGTTGTGGTCGAGTCCTTTTTTGAGCAGGTAGTCACGCGTTTGTTTTACGATTCTGGCATAGTGCCCTGTGGCAATAAAGTCCGCCCCTAAATGCCGTGCCCAATTTAAAAACTCCTTGAATTTTATCTCCTTATTGCACACCACATCGGGGTTGGGTGTGCGACCGTTACGATATTCTTCAAGGAATAATTGGAACACCCGCTCCCAATATTCGTATGAAAAATTGATTGTTTTGAGTTCAATATCGAGGAGTTTGCAAACAGCTCTGGCATCAACCAGATCTTCAGTGGCGGCACAATATTCATTGTCGTCATCCTCCTCCCAATTTTTCATAAACAGCCCAGTCACCTGATGACCTTGTTCAATGAGCGTGGCCGCCGCGACGGAGGAATCTACACCACCTGACATGCCAACAATAATGTTGCTCATCACGGCGTATCTTGGTGTCCAAACCAGCGTTGCCAAAATGATGGTGTGGTAGGCTCATCCTGTGTGCGTGAATTATCAATGACGGCACTGAGCAGACTAATGTCTTCCCAGTCTTCACTTGCCTGAATGATCGGCAGATAGCCATTTGGTTGGAACCACGAATCAACGACAAATCGAGTGTCACTGGATTTTTCTATTATCTGCCCTGCCCAATGCTGGTCAAAAATCGCACGCCGATAGGCTTGTTCAATGACGGAGTGATATTTGAGGAGCCCCTCTGACTCCAAGAGCCGTAAATAGGTTGTGGTGTTGACCGCTTCATCAATGCAGTCCTGTTGACCGGGAAACAAATCTGCAACATCCTGACCCGCAGGTAAATCAAAAGCAAGGTCACGATGAGTAGGGGTATGTCTGCCAATTAACACTTCCATCCAGCCGATTGCCTGTTTGATTTGATCGCGTTCCTGTGCGGCTGTTTCTGCTGTCGGCTTAAACCAGCCAGCCACCTCAAGCCATTCTGCAACCGATAAATTGACCACCGCACGTTGCTTGCATCCAAAATCATAACAAACCGCAATCGCATCCCGAGTAACATGCTGAGGTGCGATAATGCCTTGCTCCTTGCCAGCCCAGCCAAGTACCGAAAAAACCAGCGAAAAAACCAGTAAAAACCCTCTGCATAATAATCGCAAGTGTGTCTTTGGCGGGTTCATATGTAGCCAAAGTCTTGGCAAGGGTATTACGATAGCTATTTTCATCGGATTGTTTTTAATACATGTTGGCATCGGTCTTGTACTAACGTGATTCTAACCGTTGCACACATCTTAAGGGGAGTTGATTGCCATTTTCAAAGTCGGAAATACACTGTAGTACAACCTGACTTCGCAAATGTTTTAAGTTGTTTTCAAGTGTTGGTCGAGCAAGCCATAGCACTTCTTCGATGGCAGCATCGAGCGAGACATGTTTGTTGAGCGTGATGAGTTCACCAAAAAAAGTAAAGCGCAGATAGGTCTCGCCATTGCCTGCAACAAATTGATAGATTCCAGAAATATACTTGGGTTCAAACTCCCAGCCTGTTTCTTCCCGTGTTTCGCGTATCACTGCCTCAATCAATGATTCCCCCGCTTCAACATGCCCTGCAGGTTGGTTAATAACGCTACCTTGGCGGCTACGCTCCCTGACCATGATGTATTGGTCTGCTCGTTTTGCAATACACGCCACGGTTACATGCGGATACCAACGCTCCGTGACTGCGTCGACATCACCGTCCACTACATAATCCTCGATACTCATTGAGCGACTTTGATGATTTTGGTTGCCACGGTGGTTTTCTCATCGATTTTTTCGGCTGACTCATCAGTAGCAGCACGATGAAAAAACTCAGGTGCAAGCATTTCAATAAACTGTTTTGCCTGCACCGGAATAAACTTGCCACGGCGGGTAACAATCCCATAACTGCGGCAAGGAAAGTATTTCTTAACCGATATGACCACCAAATTATCGCTATCTTGTAGGCAAATATCGGTAACGATTGAAATTCCTAGTCCAGCTTCAACATATTTTTTAATGACCATCCAACCACCCGCTTCCAACACGACTTTATATTGGATATTGTGTTGCTGGAATACCGATTTAACCCGCCCCCAAGTGCTTAGATAGCGTGGCGGTAGAATCAAATCATATTTGGCAATATCCTCAAGCGTAACATGGGGGCATTTTGCCAGCGGATGGTCAAGCGGCGTGATTAAAGTCGACTCAAATTTGAATAGTGGGTAATAGCTTAAATCATTGTGCGTTTCGATCATAGAGCCAACCGCAATATCGGCTTCATCAGCACGCAACATCGCCATCCCATCTGCCCCGGTCACGTTATGTAGCCGAATATTCACTCCCGGATACTTGTTCGTAAACTGCTTCAAGTAGGTTGGCAGAATATAAAGTATGGTTGCTTCGCCGGCGGCAATATTCAAATACCCACTATTCAAATCACCACACCGCTCGGCAAAAGTATCCCGCAAAGAGTCCATACCATCGACCATCGGCAATGCGATTTCAAGCAACGCGAGACCGTCTGGAGTCAGGTTTATTTTGGGACCTCGGCGCTCGAACAAGACTGTATTCAGCTCTCGTTCCAACGCCTGTATCTGCAACGAAACCGACGGCTGACTCAAATAAAGTTGCTCCGCTGCACGGGAAATATTGCCGAACTTTGCGGTATAACAAAACGCACGCAATTGTTTCAGGCGATTTTGTTTGTAATAGGAAGCGGCTTTAGGTTTCATTCACAATTAGGCTCACGGTAATCTCAATCCGCATAATAGAAACATCGTAGCAGCCATGTCAACATGCAACACGCAATCCCCATAGCAAACAATAATAGGGCTGTCGCTTGATGGTTTGTACTAAAGATACGCATTGGGTGCGTGAATCGGTCATTGCATCAGCAGAAGTTAAGTCCCATAAGCCGTAAAATCAAACGCAATACGGGCACAAAGGCTAGTGCTACAACCCCAACCAACCACCACGATAGCCCATAATGAAGGTGTGCCGAGAACGGAGCATATAAACTCGCGTGTTGCACTTATGGGCTGAATTCACCATGACTAAATTTATATCGATGTATCTTTATCGATCTGATTGTCAAGCCAGCGGTTGACTTCGATGGTTGTGGAAAATAGGTTAGTATGGTCAAAATTAAATGTTTTATGACAGTAATCGCCGTTTGGGGTTAGGCGGTATTGTTGTTGGTAGAATGTCGGCTTGCTGCAGATATGTTGGAGCGCATTTATTAAAGCTTCTACGTCAGAGTAATCGTTGTAAATGCCAAAGCTGGCTCGTACCATGCCACGATGCAGTTCGGCTAATGCTTCTAATTCTTTGTTATTGAGTTGATCAACGGCTTCACTGAGCTCATCGCTTATCATTTCGCGCACATACAGGTGAGCACAAAAGCAGGCATTGCGCACCGAGATATTGAAATAGTCGTTAAGGATGGCGGCAGTTAGTGCGTGGTCCATGCCTTTTATATTGAACGATAGTGCGCCAGTTCGGTTGCTTTGCTTTGGGTTGGTGTCGCCATAGACGATAACATCGGCAATTTTATCAAGTTGCTCAACAGCGTGACTGACGATAGCCGATTCTCTTTGGTCTATAAAATCCATGCCGATTGTTTGTAGCATCTGCATGACCGTTGCTAATGCGATAGCGCCGACTATATTTGGCGTACCCGCTTCTTCACGATCCGGAAAACGATCGGTCGGCAAATAATGATTTATGTAAACATCATCAATCATTCCACCGCCAACCTCTATCGGCTCTATACCACTGAATAAATCTTTGCGTGTAATCACAACACCGGGTGAGGATGGCGCATACATTTTATGTCCGGAAAAAGCCAGCATGTCGATATTTCGTGCCGGGTTGTCGGGATGGCTCATTTGTATTGGCACATGGGCAGCCATTTGAGCCGCATCAACCAATATTAAGGTATCGTATTGATGCGCAAGCTCGGCAATATCATAAATAGGGTTTTTTATACCAGTCACGTTGGATACGCCGGTTACCGCAACATAGTTTACCTTATTGCTATGCGCTTGCAGGGCTTGTTCGATGCGTGCCAAATCGATGCAGCCGAGATTACCGTTATTCATTTGGAGCGGCACATGAATCACTTGATCATAATGTCGGCGGTGAGGTAAATCGTTGGAATGGTGTTCCATAATCGATGAAATCACCACATTACGATGCGGACGTTTTTCTCGCAATGTCATTGCGATTCTGTTGATGCCACCGGTTGTCCCGCTACCGACAAAAAAAGCAGTATGTGTTTGTGCGTCGGCATTGACAAATGACAATATCATATTATGTGCCCAAGCGAATTCCGCACTCGTCAACTTGGCACCGAAGTGCACTTCAGTATGCGTACTTGCATAAAAAGGCATATACTTGGCAATCACATCGCGTACTAAACCGAGCTGCAAGGTGCTGGCAGTGCTATCCAAATAAATCCGACTGCTTTTCTGCCCATTTGCAAGCCGATATTTGGTATCGATGCCGACAGTGGTTTGTCGAAGTTTCTTTAGTAGTTTGATTTTGTCATTCATCTGTAAACGGTTCATCGCTTCAAAATCAGTAAAACAATCATATGACCCGCACGGGTTTTTGCACAGTATCAGAGACATCTATAGTGCAAACCCTTCAACCTTGATAATTGCATACAAACAACGATAACGGCTTGTGTGGGCTTGTGTTACTCGCTTGCGGAATGCTCGTAGGGGTCTTGAAAACGAGCGATAATGTATCATAAACCACTTTGCTTGCAAAATTAGACGATGGATTCGGTGTAATGAGGCTGTGCAAAAAACTAATATTTGTCATGCCCACGAAAGCGGGAGTCCAGTAAAATAGCCAAACCCGCAAGGGTTTTCCGCATGTAACGCATGCCTATCGAGGGTTTCTTACACAGTCTCTAATGCGGATGTCTTCCTCAGTTCTCTTGCCGTCCGCTAATTGGTCCATGTTCAATAGCACCCGCCAATCACGACAGGTTTGTGAGGGCGGAGTTTATGCTAAATCAGTATTGCGAATCATTCTCATTTATATTAAGATTAAATTCCTTTAACCCCTTAATTATTTAATCTATAGAACAATGAAAATTAATTATTCAATTATCTTGGCATTATTTGCCAACGTACTCATACCCGCACAGAATTTTGCGTATGGAGCAGAAACAGTCGCGAACGTTTGTTCTCAAAATGAGGGAAAGACCAGAACTTATTATATTGCAGCAGATGAAGTTGTTTGGGACTACGCCCCTTTAGGGATTAACCAATTACAGGATCGAGCGTTTAATGAAGACGAGAATGTGTTTGTTGGAAACGAGACAGATCGAATTGGTAGCAAATACATCAAAGCACTATATCAAGCATACACTGATGGCACGTTTTCAAAACGCAAATCACGCCCGTCTGAGTGGGAGCATCTGGGAACATTAGGCCCAATTATCCATGCCGAAGTATGCGACACCATCAAAGTGGTATTCAAAAACAATTCTGCTGAACATAATTATTCGGTTCATCCGCACGGTGTTTTCTATGACAAAGCGTCTGAAGGCTCCCAATACAATGATGGCACTGTTGGAGCGAACAAAGCGGATGGCGTTGTTTCCCCCGGACAAATACACACCTACACTTGGATGGTGCCAGAACGTGCTGGACCTGGACCCAATGACGCTAGCTCAATAGTCTGGATGTATCACTCACATGTAGATTCGCCAGTGGATACCAATTCAGGGCTTGTTGGGCCAATGGTTATAACAGCTCAGGGAATGGCGGATGCAGATGGCAGACCGCTTGATGTAGATAGGGAGATGGTCAGTCTGTTTACCGTGTCGGATGAAAATTCCAGCAATTACCTCTGCGATAACCTAAAAGAATTTACCCAAGAAACTTGTGCGAGCGACGGGTTAGTGGAAGACGATGATTTTGCTGAAAGTAATCTTATGCACGGCATTAACGGATATGTATATGGCAATATACCCGGTCAAAAAATGAAAAAAGGCGACCGTGTTCGGTGGTATTTGATCAGTTTGGGGACTGAAGTTGATTTGCATACGCCACATTGGCATGGAAACACCGTGTTATGGAATGGTAACCGTGTCGATGTGATGGACTTGATGCCGGCGAGCCTAAAAACGGTTGAGTTTGTTCCGGACAATGTTGGGGTTTGGATGTTCCATTGCCATGTCAATGACCACATTTCAGCAGGAATGATGTCGCTATTTGAGGTGACCGATTAAATAATTCGGTCGGCGGTAGGGGCGACAAGTTTAATGGCATTATTAAACCTATCATCTCTGCCGCTTTAGCCAGCCACCGTTGGTTAGCGTCTAACCACTTGGTGGATAATTAACGGGATTGTTGTGATAGATTGAAGCTAAGTGCTTGCAGTATTGGACTTGGTGGCACTGTTTGAGTATCATCGTGGCTTGAGCGAAACGTAGGCACATCTAACAATAATTACCGACTTATTACAATGACGCAATCTACACAAATCAAAGACATAACGGCATGGGAAATACTTGATTCCCGAGGTAATCCGACCATTACGGCGGATTTGCTTTTAAGGAACGGTGTTTCGGGGCGGGCTGCCGTTCCATCGGGGGCATCAACCGGCTCACTTGAAGCGTTGGAGTTGCGTGATGGTGATAAGCAACGATATTTGGGCAAAGGAGTGTTGAATGCCGTTCTCAACGTAAATACCACCTTAAAAAATGCAATTTGTGGACAGGATGTCCTCGACCAAAGACGCATCGATAAGACCATGCTGGAATTAGATGGCACAGAAAATAAAAGCAACCTCGGTGCTAATGCACTACTGGCTGTTTCATTGGCTGCCGCTCATGCTGCCGCCAATGCTCAAGCGGTGCCGTTATATCAGCATCTGGGCACGTTGTATGGGAATGATAAATTCACCCTGCCGGTGCCACAAATGAACATCATCAATGGCGGGGCACATGCGGATAACGCTATTGATTTTCAGGAATTTATGATTTTGCCGGTGGGATTTCCTATTTATTCTGAGGCATTGCGGTGCGGCGTTGAAATTTTCCATGCCTTGAAATCCGTTTTACTGGCGAATAACCTCAGTACCGCAGTCGGCGATGAAGGCGGGTTTGCACCACAATGTGCATCCAATGAGGAAGGCTTGAGTTTGATTATGCAAGCCATTGAAAAAGCCGGTTACCGCCCCGGAGATCAGGTTATGATTGGGCTGGATGCGGCCAGTTCGGAATTTTATACAGATGGGAAATACCGCTTAAAAGCCGAAGGGTTGGCATTGGATGCGGGTGAGTTTGCCGACTATCTGCAGCGATGGATTGGTAAATACCCGATTATCAGTATTGAAGATGGTATGGATGAATCAGATTGGGACGGCTGGGCTGGGCTGACCAAAAAATCAGGACATCAAGTGCAACTAACCGGCGATGACTTGTTTGTTACCAATACCGAAATACTGAAAAAAGGTATTGATTTGGGTATCGCTAACTCGATTTTAATCAAATTTAATCAAATCGGCACCTTGTCCGAAACCCTTGATGCGATTCGCATGGCACAACAGGCGGGCTATTGTGCGACTATTTCCCACCGTTCTGGGGAAACCGAGGATACCACGATTGCCGATTTAGCAGTGGCGACCGCTGCTGGACAGATAAAAACCGGCTCGTTATGTCGCTCTGAGCGCGTGGCTAAATACAACAGATTGTTGAAAATCGAGCAGATTCTGGCTGATAATGCGATTTATGCGGGACGCACCGCCTTTTCTAACCTGACCGGACGCTAACAGGCAGTTAATAGAGGTGTTCTAGAGATGCCTTTGACCGATCCGACTAAAACGCAGATGAGAACGCAATGGTAAAATCGATTAACGGCATATTACTGATTACGCTGATAAGCATCCAATACGCACTATGGTTTGGCGACAAGAATGTATTCGATTTATATCGTCTCAATCAAGCAGTACAACAAACCCGATTGGAAAATATGGCGATACACCAAAGAAACCAACGGCTTGTTGCTGAGGTGATTGATATTAAGGAAGGTGGCGAAACCGTGGAAACCATCGCCCGCTCGGAGTTAGGTTTAATCAAGCAAGGCGAAACCTTTTATCAGATTATCGAAAACGATTAACGGCATTTAGCAACAATATTGCCATGACCTTGGTGCTCAAAATATTGGCAAGCAGCCAAAACCGTCCCTATTGCACAGTTTAATGATGCAGTCCCTTAACCTAAAAACCAAGCAAAATACACCCCTGCTATTACATTCAAGTGGTGTGTTTATTATGCGAATCCAAGATTAAATAAAGTGGGCTATTGTCGTTTATTTGAACAAATATGTGAATTTCGACATTATTTTTCAATTAACCGACAAGCCCATGAGACTGTGCAAAAAACCCTCACTAGGCATGCGTTACTGGCGGCAAACCCACCCCCCCCCCCTTGTAGGGGGACTTTCTACTCATCCCCCCCGATAAAAAAAGGGGAAAGGGGGTTAGGAATGACGAGAGGTGGGTTTTTGCACAGTCTCATGAGTGTGGCATCTTGTTCTATTTACATTTCCCCGGTTTCATTTTGTAGCCATTGTATGGCTGTTTGTTCGTCTTGTTCGATGGCTATTTCTACTGCTCGTTTGGCACATTCCAAAAGGTGTCTGGATTGCTTGCGTAAATCAAAGGATTCGGTGATTTTTTGCTTTATTTGGGTTTGTTTTGATTTAGGCAATATCGGGATTGGTAAACTCATAATATCATCATCTACAATCACTGGATAAGATGTTCCAGTGTTCGGTTTAAGAGACCACGCTAATAATGGTTTTGAATGAATAAAAGCAAAGAGCGTTTCTTTATTTATACACCCGTTTTCTGAAAGAACGGTGAATGCGCTGCTACCCACAAATCCACTTTTTTCAATTATAGTAGCGGCTCCCCTGTATGTTCTAACTTTAGAAATAATCACATCGTTTTGTCGTAAGATTCTTTTGGCATTTGCAGGTAACTTTGAGCCTAATACTTCGTTCGGTATTATTTCCCCATTTGAAACATTAACACATCCAATCTCTATGTATTTGTACTGTTTTTCATCATTAACATGGAATGTACTTTTATTCTGTTTAAACTCACTGCCAATAAAAGAATATCCCCGAGAATAACTTTTAATGGCTTTTTCTATTGCCTCATATTTCGGTTGAAAATATTCCGCATCAATGCGTCCCGCTTGCTTTGTGTCAGAATAATTTTTGATAAAGGTGAGCTGGTGTTTGGGTTGCCAGTGGGTTAATCCAAGTTCGGATAGGAGGAGGGTTTGGGCTTGTTGATAACGATTGTGTGATTGTTCTTTTAGATTTTGAGATTGACGATATACTGTTTCAATTAATGTTTCGAGATTATCGAAAATTGGGATTGGAGTTTGGTACAAAAAATATGGTGCCACCTCTGGCTGTACTCCACCATACATTCCTTTATCAATCATTATTTTGCCATGCTTGGTATTAAAAAACACACTTAAAAAAAATGGATTTAGGTTCCCGCTATGTATAATAAAAACATGAGATGATGCTATGGCTTTTGTATTATTTAGGTATATAGCTGTCTGACCAAAGTTTACTCCTGTTCTTGTAAGCAATACATCTTTGTACTTTATGTAATTTCTTTCCAATTTTTCTGCATCTGAAGTGGAAATAAATACAGGATTACTTGATGTGTCAATAGCTAAAGGTCGTACATTTTGGGTTCTAAAAAACAAAACTCCATTATCAACATAACTTCTTTTAATTTCTTTTGGATGATATATAGAAACACCAAAATCTTTCAGTTTTTTATATTTTTTATTTTCAATAACTGCCTGTATTTTTAAATAATATGGATGGAAAAATTCCGCATCAAACCTAAAAGAATGTGATGCTGTTTTTACTGCTTGGTAACGAATAATTGAATATTGCACTATCAATACCCATTCCAAAACAATAACTTCTCACCCCTCGCCCGTTCAATAAAAGCCTCAGCAATGCCGTCAAAATAATCTGGGCGACCGTCTGGATTTTTCAAACGTTCGTCATCCATGATAAAGCCCTTGAGCATATATTCCTGCAGGTGTCGGTTTGCCCATTGCCGAAATTGTGTGCCGTAAATACCGCCAACCCGAAAGCCAACCGCCAATATCATGGGTAAGGCATAATGAATGACTTGGTAATTTTTATCGTCTGCGGCAGTTAGCAAGAAATCCTTGCATACTGATTTTTCATATAATTCCTTTTCTTTCAATATGTTATCTATGTGCATGGCGATGTTTTGGCGGGAGGTGACAAAAAGTTCAGTCAGTTGTTTTTGATTGAGCCAGATATTGCCGTTTCGAGCGTATAGTGCCACCGATGCCTTACCATCTGGGGTTTTGTAAATAATAATATCTTGCTGCTCCATATTAGCTCCAAAAGCTCATGTTCTCGCTCTTCGCCCATTCAATAAAAGCCTCAGCAATGCCATCAGGCAATTCACCATCGTGATTATGCAAGTCATGGTCAACAATTAAATGACCATTTCGATCCAGTTTGTCCTGTCCGTTGCCGTTTTTCAGATAGATATAGTCGCCCGAATTATTCTTGCCGCCTTTCTCGGATACTGCAAAAAAGATGGGGTAATCATCGACTTTAGGACAAAGCACATCATGCCATTTTTGCACAAACAACACGCTGGTTTTGGTGCCGGTATGCGGCTTAAAGGTGTTGCCGTGCAGACCAACCACCGCCAGGATACGCCCACGTTCGGCGATAAACTCACGGATATGTTTATCGGATGTATTATTAAAGCGACCTTGTGGCAACACAATCGCCATACGCCCGCCGGCTTTAATAAAATCTAAATTACGCTCAATAAAAAGAATGTCCCGCCCGACTTTAGTTTGTGCTTTTTTACCGTCTGCCTTAAAGCCTAATTCGTACTGATGCAAAATGCGACTTTCTTTTATGTCTCCGGCAAAAGGCGGATTTGCCATCAGAATATCAAAGTTAAATTTTTTATTTTCGTTTTTCTCTTGTCTTAGTGTCTCTAACCGTGCAAAGCCCTTCCCATAGGTGTTTATCCACTTCCTGTCTTGATCGGTTTTATCTTGCCAGCGTTCATAATCCAGCGTGTTCAGGTGTAGCACATTGGTTTCACCATCTCCGGCAATCAAGTTCAAAGTACGAGCAACTCGCACGGTTTTTTCGTCAAAATCGATGCCAAATACCTTTAACACATGCTGTTTGTCTTTATCTGAGATTTCCGCATTGGTAAACAGGTGACCGGTTAGTTTGAAAATAGTGTGTACGGGGAAACCACAACTGCCCGAAGCCGTATCTATCATATACTCCCCCCGTTTTGGATTGAGCATTTGCACGCACATATCAATCACATGGCGAGGGGTAAAGTATTGCCCTTTTTCGCCTTTAGCCGATTTATTGACCAGATATTCAAAGGCTTCGTCCACCACCAGCAAATTAGAATTAAACAATTTGACATCCTGCAAGCTGGAAACGCTAACGGATAAATGACTATCGGATAGTTCAAAAGATGAATCTTTGGGAAATACCCCGGGCCATTCTGTTTTTGCATTATCAAACAGCGTTTGAATTTTCTTTTTTAGCTCGGTGTCCGTTTGTCCGGTGTTTCTGAACTCCATGACGCGAAAGCCTTCATCGTTAATGCCATTGACCGCCTGCTTGAGTTTTTCGTAGTCCTGCCCATCAACATAATCAGGCGGGGCTGGTTCATGGACGGCAGTTTTTAAGACGCTTTGCAGGTGGTAGTTAATAACTGTTTTATCGTCTCGACTCTGATATTCATCATAAAGTTTGGTAAATATGAGCTTAAAAACTTCCTCAAACACATCCACGCCGGCATTGGCTAAAACCTCATCTTCCATTTCTAAAATGATGTCTTTTAAAGATTTTCTTTCATTGGAAATTTTATCTTTAATGATGAGGTCTTTTAGGGTAAAGCGTTCGCTGAGAATGTCATTAAGACTTTGGTTTGCCCTTGGAATGTCGGTGATGTCTTCAAAATAATTCGGGTCTTTGCGGTGGTAATGGGATATTTGCTCGCCATTTGTCCAGACACCCATCGGTGCACCTGTGGCATTGCAATAAGAGCGAAGCTGGCTTTTACCGTCTTTGAGTTTTGGCTTTTTTAGCTCAATGACGACATAAGCGGTATCATTGCGGTCTTTGTCAAAAATAACAATATCCGCACTTTTCTTTTCTCTGCCAAAGTTGACCGAATATTCGAATGCCAATCGTTTTTTAGGGTATCCATAATCACGGATAAGTCGTGTCGCATAAAGCTGACGAACAATTTCTTCTGGCTTGAGCTGAATATCTTTGTCTCGAACGATACATTTGATAAAGGGTACTTCTTTCCCTGCCTCCTTCCCTCGGGTAGTCTTGGTAAAAATCGCTTGACGCAAAGATTCAATTTCATCTGCGGAAAACAAGGCAAGATGGTAACGACTATCTTTGAGTGTTTTTTCGATTAAATCAGTCATTTGTTTTTCTGCGTCATCGGACATAGATTATTGCATTATAGATTGTTGAATTGATGTGTATGATGCACAGGAATATAGCATAAGGGCTGTCCGATAATCTAACACCCCGGTCAACCTCTATAGTCAAACGTGCGTTTACTCGGCTTCTTGGATAGAAATCCGTAAAACGTAGAAATCTCTGGCTGTACACGGTTAACAACAACGGTTAGCACCAAAACCTCCATCACCATGGGAGTGCAGGCTTATGACTATGTTGCCCTAGAAACTCGATACAACCAACAATTTACTCACCTCTCGTACAATTTATTTGCCCTCATGCGTTTGCTACCAGATAGAGTTGTCTCAGCATTGCGATGACTCTGGGCTGGCGACTGGTCACCATCGCGGTAAAAGTGGACATTACTGCTTTGGGCTAACACAATGAACCCGCACATTGTTTATCACTGCCATGACCGATATAATCATGCTGGAAGTATGGTGCTCGCAAATACGGTGCGTGCTCATCATCTGCTCAACAACACCTGTTTGACGATGACTCTCCTTGCATTTGTTGTCAAAAATTGATTATTCTTATCAGCCAATACAGCACTAACATAAGCCAATGACTAAAGTAGAGACTGAATACACTTGGTATAAAGTTGCCACGCTTGATGAATTGCCCGAGGGGCGCGTCAAAACCGTTACTGCGGGAACCAAAAGCATGGCATTGACCCATATTAACGGGCAGTATGCGGCGATGGATAACCGTTGTCCACATCAAGGCGGACCACTTGGAGAAGGCTCCATTGAATGTGCTGATGATGGTCAATACTGGTTACGATGCCCGTGGCATGGCTGGGACTTTGATCCGCTGACCGGTCGTCCGCCGGGTGGTCATGAAGATACAGGACAGACACTTTACCCAGTGGAAGTGCGACAGGATGGTATCTATCTTGCTCTTGAAAAGGAGCCTGCACGAATGCAGACTATTTCTGATGTAATGGTGCAGACGATGACGAACTGGGGCATCAAGTCGGTATTTGGCATGGTTGGACATTCCAACCTCGGATTGGCAGAAGCCCTGCGCCTGCAGGAAGAACAAGGCAATCTCAATTACTATGGCATACGTCATGAAGGAGTGGCTGCTTTTGCCTGTTCAGGCTATGCTAAGGCTTGCGGGTTACCCGCAGCGTGTTTGACTATTGCTGGTCCGGGTGCGACTAATTTGCTGACCGGCATGTGGGATTGTCATGTAGATCGGGCACCAGTGCTGGCACTGACTGGACAGGTCAATATTCAGGTATTAGGCCCTGGTGCCTTTCAGGATATTGATCTTGCCTCTGCCTTCGAGGCTGTAACTGGTTTTAGTCAAACGGTATTGAATACCAGCAAACATGGTGAGCTAATGAGTCTTGCTTGTAAAAATGCCATCGTCAACCGCAGTCCATCACACCTTATTTTTCCCGACAACGTACAGACCCTACCGCCTAGTGCACAAACAAAGGTAGGACATCCTGATGGGCGCATGGCGGATCAAAAAATTACCCCAGCGGATAATACCGTACAACAGGCTGTGCAGATGATCAATGGACACAAACGACCGATTATCATTGTCGGTTATGGCGCGAAATACAGCATGGATGAAGTCATTGCGCTGGCTGAAAAACTCAATGCGCCAATATTGACTACGTTTAAGGCAAAGGGGCAAATTTCTGATGCCCATCCATTGGCAGCGGGTGTGCTAGGGCGTTCTGGAACTCCAGTTGCCAGTTGGTTTATGAATGAATGTGATTTGATTCTGGTATTTGGTGCGTCATTTTCTAACCACACTGGAATAACCGAAAAAAGACCAATCATACAAGTCGATTTTGAGCAGATGGCGCTCGGTAAATTTCATCCTGTCACCCTACCCGTATGGGGGGAAATAGCGACCACCGCACATATTTTGTATCAGCGGATTGATGAAAACCTGCAAACGATAGACCAACGACCGGAATTAGCCGAACGCTGGGGTATCTGGCGTGAGGAAAAACGGAGCCGTCGCAATGATGATGCTGGTAGCGGCATCAATTCTGCGTGTATCTTTGATTCACTGAGTCGTTTGCTTCCTGAAGATGCCATTATCGCGGTGGATGTCGGCAACAACACCTATTCGTTTGGACGGTATTTTGAATGTAGTCGACAATCGGTCTTGATGTCCGGTTATTTAGGCTCTATCGGCTTTTCTTTCCCTGCCGCTATAGGGGCATGGGCAGCCACTCAAGATATTGACGCACTCAAAGGACGACCTGTGGTATCCATCAGTGGGGACGGTGGATTTGGTCAATATCTGGCAGATTTCACCACTGCGGTTAAATATGACATGAACATAACGCATATTTTGCTCAACAATCATCAACTCGGCAAAATTACCAAAGAGCAGCGTGCCGCAGAATGGGATGTCTGGCAAACCTCGTTACACAACCCCAATTTTGCCGCTTATGCCCAATTATGCGATGCCTTTGGCGAGCGAGTCGAACAAGCGCAAGACCTTGACCGAGTCATCAAAGCCGCTCTAGATTACCCTGGAACGGCGTTGGTAGAAATCATGTCTGACCCGAACCTGATTTAGGAATTGAACTTTGGGAAATAGTTAAGAATTGAAAATTATAGGGATAAACATGCGAATAATTATTCAGGTTATCGCATTTGTGATTTTAATCAGCGGGATGCCGATTTACGGCGATCAAAATAATCATGAGCTGGATGTTTTGTTCCACAAATTGAGGATGACTACCAATGCGGATGAAGCTACGGGCATTACCAAACAGATTTGGACTAATTGGTATCAATCCGACATTTCTGGCGTGGCTATGCTTATGTGGCATGGAGGGGAATCTATGAGGCAGGCACGTTATGATGAAGCAGTTAAATACTTTACCAAAGTTATCGACATTGCGCCGATCTTCGCCGAAGGATGGAATCGGCGGGCAACGGCTTATTATTTAATGAAGGAATATCAGTTATCGACCGATGATATTACCAAGACCCTTGCTCTTGAGCCGCGTCATTTTGGTGCGCTGTCTGGACAAGGACTGATTTATTGGCAGTTACAGAAATACGGACTGGCATTGCTGTATATGAATAGGGCATTGCAAGTGAATCCACATTTGTCAGCGATGAAAGAATATATAAAAGCGATTCAAAAATTGATTGATGATAAAATTATTTGATGGCATTGTCTTTTTCCGAGCTTCTTTAGTTATGGGTAAATTCTCATATACCCCTTACATAGTGGTTCTGCATTCGGCACTCCATGTAGCCACAAAAAATCCTAATGAATAGAGATGCCAAAATGGAAAAAATCAGATGCGGATGGTGTGGTAATGACGCACTTTATCAGGATTACCATGATAATGAATGGGGACAACCGCTACATGACGAACAAAAGTTGTTCGAGTTGCTGTGTTTGGAGGGGGCACAGGCGGGCTTAAGTTGGATTACCATATTGCGTAAACGGCATCACTATCGACAAGTATTTGATTATTTTGATGTGCAAAAAATAGCGCGTTATGATGAATCTAAAATTATGTCATTGCTAGCTGATAGCGGTATAGTGAGAAATACATTGAAGATTAATAGCTGTATAAAAAACGCCCGTGCCTGTCTGGAAATGCAAGATCAAGGATTGACGCTGGATCAATATTTCTGGAGCTATGTGGATTACCAACCAATCCAAAATCATTGGCAGAAAATGGCACAGATACCGGCCAATACCACCTTATCCGATGTTATGGCTAAAGATTTGAAGAAACGTGGCTTCACCTTTGTAGGTGGCACGATTTGTTATGCTTTTATGCAGGCTATGGGACTGGTTAATGACCACCTAATTGACTGTTTTCGGCATGAGCAACTATCATAATGAGACTGTGCAAGAAACCCTCGCTAGGCATGCGTTACATGTGGAAAACCCTTGCGGGTTTGGCTATTTTACTGGGTTCCTGCTTTCGCAGTAACTACGAATATTGGTTTTTTGCACAGTCTCATAATGCAAGATGTCTGAACTCGGGTTGAGGAAACCCTATGCACGTTTTTTGCCATATTTCATTGTGTTGTTCTGCGGCGTGATATGGGGGGTCGAATTTTCTCTAGCAAAAATTGCAACCTCCGAAAATGCCCATCCCTTAGGGCTGGTATTTTGGCAAACCAGTGGCGGCGGCTTGTTGTTGCTGGCAATTTGTGTGGTTCGTGGGGTCGTGCCACGTCTGAACAAGCGGGACGGGGTACGCTATGTGATTATCGGATTGCTAGGATCAGCCGTTCCCGGCGGATTATATTTTTATGCGGCCTCTCGGGTTCCAGCAGGTCTGCTGGCGATTATGGTTACTTTGGTGCCGATGATGACCTATGTGCTGGCACTGGTTTTTAGGCTGGATGTTTACCAACCAAAGCGGTTTTTTGGCATGTTAGTCGGCTTTCTTGCTATTTTGCTATTGCTCGTTCCTGAAAGTAGTTTGCCTGACCCGAGTATGATTAAATGGTTATTGTTGGTGTTGTTGGCGTGTGTTTTTCATGCCGTCGAAGGGTTGTATGTGGATGCTTGGGTTCCCGACGACATGGATATGATGGCGTTGTTGAGCGGTGCTTTGATTGTGGTCGGAGTAGGCATTATTCCGTTTCTTTATGTGCAGGATGCGTGGGTGCCGTTAGCATTTCCATTCACCAAAATTGAATGGGCTATAGTGGCAATGGCAATCGTGAGCAGTCTGGCGTATGCGATGTTTCTTTCCCTGATAAAAATGAGCGGCGTGATTTTTGCCAGTTTCGTTGCTTATGTCGTTACAACGGCTGGCGTATGCTGGGGCATTATATTATTTGATGAGGTGCACTCTGGTTGGGTTTGGTCTGCTTTTATTTTGTTGTTGGTTGGTATGACGCTGGTCACTCCGAGGGAGAAAAAACAATAGCGGAATGAGTGTCCCACTATTGTTTTTGGCGGACATTACGATTGTGGGTTCTATTACGCATGTTGCCCAATCAACAATCGGTTGACTCGTTTTACAAAATCACCCGGATTTTTTAACGAGGCACCCTCAGCTAGTGCGGCCTGATCAAATAGCAGTTTAGCCCATTCATCAGTAAACTCGTTATCGTGCTCAATTTGTTTGACAAGTGCGTGTTCGGGATTGATTTCTAAAATAGGTTTTGTGATTGGTGCATCTTGTCCTATTGCCTGAAGAATACGCCCCATATTTCCACCCATGTCATGCTCATCGGCGACCAAGCAACTTGGCGAATCAACCAATCGGTTCGAAAGCCGAACATCTTTGACTTGATCGACCAACACGGACTTGAATTTTTCAACCAGCGGTTGCATGGCTTTGGATTGTTCATCGTTTTGTTTTTTGTCGCTCTCGCCCTTGAGCGCGTCAATATCAAGGTCGCCTTTGGCAATAGATTTCAAAGGTTTTTCCTGATATTCGGTCAGGTGACTAACGACCCATTCGTCCACCGGCTCGGACAGTAACAACACCTCAATATCGTTCTTACGAAAAATTTCAAGGTGTGGCGAAGACTGAACAGCATTATAGCTATCTGCCGTTACATAATAAATCGCATTTTGTTTTTCCGGCATGCGCGCAATGTAATCATCCAAAGATATGGTCTGTGCCTCGTTGTTATTATGGGTCGAGGCAAATCGAACCAATGTAGCAACGGTATCTTTATTTTCAAAATCCTCAATCAAGCCCTCTTTGAGCACCCTGCCATATTCTTTCCACAAGCCGTGGTACTTGTCGGCATCTTTAGAGGCAAGTTTTTTGAGTTCAGCCAGAATTTTCTTAACAGAGGCCGCCCGAATTTTGTCAATATCACGATTCTGCTGTAAAAATTCTCGTGATACATTCAATGGCAAGTCCGCAGAATCCACCAGTCCACGCACAAAACGCAAATAGTTTGGCATGAGGTTTTTGGCATCATCAGAAATAAAGATACGCCGAACATAGAGTTTGACTCCATGTCGTTGCTCTCGATCCCATAAATTGAACGGGGCTTTGGTCGGGATATAAAACAGAGATATATATTCCATCTTGCCTTCTACACGATTGTGTATGGTCAAAGCGGGCGGTTCGGAATCATAGGTGAGTGCGGTATAAAACGAATTATGCTCGTCTGTACTAATCTCTTTTTTCGGTCGTGCCCACAGTGCTGAGCCTTTATTGATATTTTCCCATTCCTGCTGCTGATCCTTCAACGGCTTGCCTTGATCGTCCAAATCAGGGTCTTTTAACATTTGAATCGGCAAGGAAATATGATTGGAATATTTGGCAACCACGCTTTTTACACGAAATTTCTCGGCATACTCTTTGCTGTCCTTACCGAGTGAAATGATTATTTCGGTCCCGCGTTCGGGGCGTTCGATGGCTTCCACAGTGTATTCACCACTACCATCTGAGACCCATTTAACCCCTTTGCTAGTCGATGTTCCTGCTTTACGAGTCAATAGAGTGACTTCTTTTGCAACCAGAAAACAGGAGTAGAAGCCAACACCAAACTGACCAATGAAGTTGCTGTCGGCTGATTTGTCCTGACTCATTTCTTCAAGAAATGCTTTGGTACCGGAGCGAGCAATGGTACCAATGTCTTGAATGACCTCATCGTGGGTCATGCCGATTCCATTATCTCGAATGGTAATGGTGTTTTTCTTGGCATCCAAGTCAATCCAAATACCTAATTGTTGATTGTCTTCCAGTAGCTTTTCGTTGGTCAGTGACAGAAATCGTAGCTTGTCGCAGGCATCCGAAGCGTTTGAAACAATTTCCCGTAGAAAGGTTTCTTTATTACTGTACAGAGAGTGAATCATTAAATGCAGTAATTGTTGCACCTCGGTTTGGAAAGCATGCGTTTCGACGCTCGTTTTCTGCGTGGATTTTGCGGTACGCTTTTTAGGGGGAACCGTTTGGTCGTGATTTTGTTTGGTCATGATAATAATTCAGGTTAATAGCACTAGGGGCTCAAAATGGGGACTGAAGCAATGCTTTCAAGGGCAGTCAAATTAGAGATGGCAAAAAATGTTGCCATTATGTTGCCATTTATGACGATAATCCGCTACTAAACGGGTTGTTGACATGCTTGAATTCAGCCATTAGAAACATCTTACCGTTGCAATATGAGCGCGCGTGGGTTTGAATAATACAACGGTGGTCCGTTCAACTTTCTGGTATTTGATCGGCCTCGATACCCTGTGTTTCCAACATAATCGGGATGTTGTTTTCGATGCGGTAAATGATGTTTTTGTTGCGTGTAATCAGTGCTTCTTCAAGCGGCTCGGAAATCGCTTCATCATTCAGATTGTGTAGCGTTCCTGCAGTGATCAATTCGTTTAATTTGGCAAGGGTCGATTGATCGACAACAGAAACCGATAATTTTGTAATCGGGCAGACCAGAATTTCCAAAAGTTTTCGATTTATCGGCATGGTTATTTTGGCATATTCAAATCAGAGTGGTTAGATCGGAATGGTTGAGTAAGCAATTTATCTAGCCCTGCCTCCTCTTCTTGATTGAAAATATCGAGTCCGATAGTCATGCTCTGATGACCGTCTTTTGGTTGAGCGTGGTAGCTGGCAAACAACCAATCCCAGCATGGTAGAAAAAATCCGTAATTGAAATGATGCTCATCTTTATGAATGGAATGATGAACACGGTGCATATCCGGGGTTACGACAATGTGCCGAATATATTTATCAAGCCATGGCGCTATGCGTACATTGCTATGGTTAAACATCGCTGCACTGTTTAACAGGATTTCGAATGCGATGACACCTAAAATGGGTGCCCCCAGCAAAATGATGACGACCGCTTTAATGAAAATCGACAGCAGGATTTCAATGGGGTGAAAGCGCAAAGCAGTCGTAACATCGAAAGCCGTATCGGTATGGTGCATTCGATGAATACGCCACAAGGGACGGAACAGGTGAAGCAATCGGTGTTGCCAGTATATTGCCATATCCAATACCAGCAGGGTGAGTATAATGGATGGCCACAGCGATACCTTAAACCAGATAAATAGGCCGAATTTATAGTCCAGAGACAACAGCGCCGCCTCCAGTGCCGACATCGGCACGACCATAAGCAAAATTATATTGATTAAGAAAACCCCAAAGTTAGATTGCCAACGTCGTTTTCGTGGTGTGTTTGTGCGTCTAGGGGACAATAATTCCCATAACACCATCACACCGAGTACAATGCAAAACACATAAAGGCGGATAACCATATCGGGACTTAATGACTCAAGCATCGGCTGTATTTATCATCGAAGACATCAGAACCAAGCACTTTCTTTGTGCTGTTTGACAAAATCGTCCAGCATCTGGTTATAAATTCGCATCGCTTGTTGGGTGTAGTTACCGCCACCTGCTGGGAAATCAATTTGGTTACCGTCGACAGCGTATAATGTACGCACCGGCATGATTTCGCGGGTTGCGCTGGTAATGAAACACTCGCTCGCCTCGCTCAGCTCATCGCTGTGAATGGATCGTTGCACTACCTCAATATTGGCATTGGCAAACAAGCCAATGAGGGTGCGTTTTGTCAATCCGTCCAGATTACCCGTAGCGGGCGTAATCAATTGCCCATCGACTACAAACCAGACATTGCTGTTGGAGCACTCGCTAACTTGTCCAGTGGCGTCAAGCATTAAACAGTCATTCGCGCCTCGTTTTTTAGCCTCCCCCAAGGCAATGATATTGTTGAGATAATTCCCGCCTTTGATATTGGGATTAAGACTATTGACGCTATTGCGGCACAATTTTGGTATCGCTAATACCACGCCCTTATCGTACAGTGCCTTGTTCCATGTAGGCACGGCTTTTACAATGATGACTAAACGGGTTTGTAACGACAATGTAGGGTCAAGATCAATGGCTCCTTCGCCACGGGTAATCTGATAACGGACATATACATCTTCACCGATAGCGGGCTGACTGGCAGCGACAGATTGTTTTATTGCGGCAATGATGTCTGATTTGCTTTGATTGATGTCCATTGCAATCAAACACGCCGAATTCAGGAGTCTTTGGTAGTGCTCATCAAACAGAAACGGGATACCCGAATAAGTTCTAAACACCTCATACACCGAATCACCATACAAGAACCCACGATCTATGACTGGAACGCGCGTATCCGCCAAATCGCTGATTTCTCCATCAATATATCCGACCGCTTTAACCAATTTGTTCTGCCAATTTAAGGTAAGTAACGACATCGGCATAATCACCGAGATTAGGCTGGTGAGCTTGGATTATGCTAAAGTCTTAAGTGATTTTCTGTGCTGATGTTACCAGATTTCATGTGCAATACCAAAAAATCATATCACCCAAACCCAGATAGAGTAGCACCACATTTGAAAAAGGCTCACCACTCAATAACCCGTATAAACTGGGTGAGGAAGTCAGCGTCTATTACAACCAGAATGACACGGCAATGAGGCTGTCCCGCAACACCAAGTTAAACTCCAAACGGTTGGGCAGGAAGGGGTGCTAATCGTTCCAACAAACTTCAAGACGATGTCCAGCAGATTGACTGACAGCATGTCACAGCGGACAAGGATTTTGAGCATTCGTATTATTTGGAGAGACCGACAAGCCTTGACATTCGCCAAAGCATTGGGGGCATCCCCACAGACGATGCACGTCGCAACCGCGTGTCATTTCGGTACAAAAACACCTATACTCTGAAATAAACACACCAACAGAGCTATAAATCCTCAATCCCCAAATAGAAATCCCTAAAACGGGTTATTCTGAGTTTCCTAATAGGCTAAAGCCAAACAATGCTCAAAAATATGGTACAAGCGTATTTTTTTATGGAGATATTCAAATGGAGACCTTTACATAAATTCACCCAGAGGCACCACTAAAATAGCGTTCATTCAATAAACCTTGAGGATACCGTCAAATGTCTTAGAAACAAACCGCCCAATACTCGTTCGCAGATGCCCTGTTAGTAGAGCATAAGTTATTATCTGAACTAGGTACTCATCCAAAACAAAGCGACAGCGTACCAAAAAATTTATTGCTGATGGTGCTGAATAGTATGACAGATGGTTATCGAAATATGTTGGTTGGGGCGCTAACGGAAGCATTTGTCAGAGTGCGGATGGTAGTGCCTTGAAACACATCGAACAACATCGATTCTACTTTTTCTTGTTGTGAATGTGGTCTAGTTAATCGTGTGAAACTGGTTCTATCGTATCATCAAATTGGAATAGTATGGTTTGGGAGTATAATGGCAGCCAATAACCAGCGCAATTATTCAGTTCAGTAATGAGGTAACATAGCATGAGCAGAGCATACAGCGAATCAGACCCTATAGAAATCATCAGCAATGATAAGTCTCATGTTTGGCATCACTTGATACAACACAAGCCAATGCAGGCTCATGAGCCGATGGTGATTGTCGAAGGCAAGGGACTTCGTGTGAAAGACATTCATGGCAGGGAGTATCTGGATGCGGTATCGGGTGGTGTGTGGACCGTCAATGTCGGTTATGGTCGGGAATCCATCGCTAAAGCAGTCCACGATCAGTTGTTGACAATGTGCTATTTTTCAAACTCTGCCGGCAATATTCCCGGAGCACGTTTTGCCGAACGATTGATCGATAAAATGCCCGGACTGAGTCGGGTTTATTATTCAAATTCTGGCTCTGAGGCAAATGAAAAAGGCTTCAAGCTGGTACGACAACTTGCGGAGCTTAAAAATAACGGCAAGAAGCATAAAATCATTTACCGTGACCGCGATTACCACGGCACCACCATTACCACCTTGAGTGCGAGCGGACAAGTTCAACGCAAAGCGCAATATGGACCGTTTACGCCCGGTTTCGTGGAAATGCCACACTGCATGGCATATCGAGCCAAAAATGGTGACCACCCAGACTACGGTATTCAGGCTGCTCGAGAATTGGAGCGGGTCATTCTGGAACAAGACCCTGACACGGTAGGGTCGGTCATTCTTGAGCCAATTACGGCTGGTGGTGGCGTTATTACTCCTCCCGATGGCTATTTTGAAACCATTCAGGAAATTTGTACGAAGTACGGCGTACTGCTACATATTGATGAAGTGGTTTGTGGTATGGGTAGAACTGGCAAGTGGTTTGGCTACCAACACTATGGCGTTAAACCAGATATTGTTACGATGGCAAAGGGTGTTGCCAGCGGCTATGCGGCTATTTCTGTGACCGTTACCACCGAATATTTGTTTAATCAATTCTTGGCTGAACCGAATGAGAAATTGCAGTATTTCCGTGATATTAGCACCTTTGGCGGATGTGCAGGCGGTCCTGCGGCAGCGTTGGAAAACATGCGTATCATTGAGAGAGAGAATCTGCTCGACAACGTCAACAAAATGGGGGGCTATCTGCTGGATAGATTGTACGAACTACAAGAAAAATATCCGGTGATTGGCGATGTTCGTGGTAAAGGCTTATTTGTCGGTGCAGAAATGGTCAAAGATCGCGTATCCAAACAACCTGTGGACGAATCGATAACAGCCAGCGTAGTTGCCGATTGCCTTCAACAAGGCGTTATGATTGGGCGCACTAACCGCAGTTTCAACGAACACAACAATACCCTGTGTCTGAGTCCCGCTTTGATATGCACAAAAGATGACTTGGATGAAATCGTCACTGCCATTGACCATGCACTAAGTCGGCTTGATAAGTGAGTGCAAACATGGTGGCTACGCCCTGATTCGAACAGGGGACCCCATCATTATGAGTGATGTGCTCTAACCAGCTGAGCTACGTAGCCATATATTTTTCGAGAGTACGGAGGGTATATTAATCTATATTCTCACGCAACAAATTTTACCGATTGTGTTAGCCCAAAGTTCAAATATCCCCTTTTTATATTCATTATGGGTTCTTCTGGCAACCCTATGGGTATAGATTAAGTTTTCCACAGTGGAACAGAATTGAAACGCGATAGTTTTAGAAGTTTCTAAATCCTCTGGTAGCCGATTTTATAGACTGAATCTTTGAATTAAATCCTTCTACGGTCGCATTGGTGATGCGATGTTTCAAGCAGGTCATTATGTTGTTGAGATGGTTTTTTTAGCATCTTGGCAACTGATATGAGCGGATTTAGACGTGAATGTGTCGCTACCAGTACCCTTTCTTAAAGAACGCTTGGGCTGGTTTATCATCGCAGTAAGTCCACAGATCAAGCAGCGGCTCTTAATGTTTTATTCGTCCGCATTTTAGTTAAAACCCCGTCTTTAGACGGGTAGCTTTAAGCTAGCAGTTGTCTTTATGATATTGAGATGAAGTATCGGCAGGGTTCCCATACAAAATTTAAGATTGAATACCACTTTGTTTTGGCGAGAGGTTATTTTTGCGTAACGGTGGGTGGATTGACAAAAGCAATGATTAAGGAATATTTAGAGCACATTTCGAGCGTAACCCGAATAATCACTTTGATGTTGCGTCGTGACGGATCGGCTTTAGCCGATCAACTGGACTCTCAGTCCGTCCTTTCAACCCACCGTCTTTAGATGGTGGTCGTTCAGTTTCTTAAAATTGGATTGATTTTGAATTAACCGACAGTCCCATCAACGTTCGCTAGAAATCAAATCGAGAGCGGGATTCCTGCCGCCCGAGTTTGATGGTTGATATTTAACCCATTGATTTATAGACAAAAAAACCAAGGCACTACAAAACGACTTTTCTACCAAAGTCCGCGTGTTTATTGGGCTTCCAGCGATTGAGGAGAGACAAACCGTCGAAGTCAGGAGGGTTTTCATGCTGACTGGAATGCCGAGTTTCTGTTTGCCATGACGTGGCTGACATTCGTCGTCTCCCTCGGTGCTTATGCCCTGCTGATTCTGTTAATCAAGCAATGCACGGCGACTCGCGTTTCCAGTTTGCTTTATTTGACACCACCGACCACGATGTTAATGGATTATTTTGTTTTTGGTAATATGGTAACGGTGAACGGTATGGTCGGACTAATCATTGTTGCGATTGGTGTTGTGTTGACTCATCGGGGCGAATCACTGCCCCCAAACTATAGACAACGACTGATCGTTGCCAATAGATTGGCAGTTACCGCCGTATGCCAAACCCGATGTTGAGTAATTTAAGGTTGATAACAAACAGGAGTACGATAAAGCCAATAATAATGGCAAAAGACACATCAAGATTGATGTCGGAAATACCAAGAAATCCGTAGCGAAAAGCATTGATCATATAGAGGATGGGATTGATGTGGGAGATGGAGTACCAGAAATCAGGAAGCAATTTGATGGAGTAAAAAATGCCGCCGAGATAGGTTAGCGGCGTAAGGACGAAATTCGGAATGATAGTCACATCATCAAACTTCTGTGCGAAGACCCCGTTCAGGAAGCCTGCCAAAGAAAACAATATTGCCGTCAGAACGACAATACTCACCATGATTGGCAGATTGTGTACGGATAGCTTGCTAAAAAATAATGATACTATGGTCACCACTGCACCAACTAAAATACCACGCACTGCACCGCCGCCGACATAGCCAAGTAGTATGATGCTGTTTGGGGCGGGGGAAACTTGTAACTCCTCGATAGAGCGTTGAAATTTCGCACTGAAAAAAGAGGACGATACATTGGCGTAAGAATTGGTGATGACCGACATCAAAATCAATCCCGGAACGATAAAGCTCATATAGGGATAACCGCCCATATCTCCAATTCGGGGGCCGATAAGATTGCCGAAAATGATGAAATATAATGAAGTAGTTATGACGGGTGGCAGAATTGTTTGTTGCCAGATGCGCGTGAAGCGCGTAATTTCTTTATGCAGAATAGTTATAAATGCGATATATTTTTCTGTTCCGTTCATTAGGCGTTGTCCTGTTCAGGTTCGATGTGGGGCTTTTGATGTATCAAGCGGTCATTTCCAAGAACAGCTGCTCTAACCGATTGGTTTTGTTGCGCATACTTTGAACGCGGATATTGTTGTTGGTCAGGGTTTCAAAGAACGGGTTAATGCCAAGCGATTTTGGCACGATAACTTCCAACGTCATATCGGTTTTCAGAGTCCAGCTTTGTGCATCAGATTGGAGCAGGCTATCTGGCAATTTGTCAATTGGTTCAATTAGATCGAGTATGTAGGTCTCTTGTTGGAGTTGTGACAGAAGGCTTTTGGTGCTGGTGTTTTCTATCAGTACGCCACCTTCGATAATAGCAATATTCCGACACAGGATCTCCGCTTCTTCCAGATAATGAGTGGTCAAAATAATGGTTGTGCCTTGTGCATTTATTTCGACAAGGTATTCCCACATTGAGCGTCTGATTTCAACATCCACTCCCGCAGTCGGTTCATCCAGAATCAATAGTTTCGGTTCATTAACCAGTGCCCGAGCAATCATCAGTCGCCGTTTCATGCCGCCCGATAAAGATTTTGTCGGAACATCCTTTTTCGCAGTCAAATCTAATTGGTCAAGATAATGTTCGGTTCGTTGCTTGGCAATTTTGCGCCCTATGCCGTAATAGCCCGCCTGATTTATCACAATTTGGCTGGCAGTTTCGAAAATACTGAAGTTTATTTCCTGTGGCACAATCCCAATGTATGATTTTGCTTTGGCAAAATCGACATCGATATCCGCATCAAAAACCTGCACCGAACCTGCCGATTTGTTGATTAGTGATGAAATAATCCCGATAATGGTGGACTTGCCAGCACCGTTTTTACCCAGTAACGCAAAAAAATCACCCTGCGCAACGTGCAAATCAATGCCGCTGAGCGCGACATGACCATTGTCATAGGTTTTCTTTAGATTAGAAAGAGTAAGCGCAGCAGTCATGAATAATGTCAATTATCTTGTTGAACGAGGAGAACGGTCATAAAACGGTGTGTGGATAGACGGGTTTCAGGATTTAGACAGCAAGGTTATTATTGTTTCTTTTCCTTTTCGGCTACTGGCGATTTTTACTGGAATTTGTTGATTATTTTGATCTAGCCAGACCGTGACGGTGCGTGTGAGGTCGGTCGGTTTTTGGCGAGTTATTTTCCATGTTTCAAATTGCCTGCCGTCAAGTTCAAGGGTTTGTTGTTGTGGTGTGAGATAGACGTATTCGCTGATGCCTTTGGAGCTTGTTTCCTGCACGGTTTGTCCAGCGATAGACTGAATATCGCTGGTTATCAACATCATCGGAAAGGCGGCGGATTCGAAAATATCCGTTGTGTTTATCGGGATTTGTTTGCCTGTTGGTTGTAGCTTGATGTGGGGTTGCTGGTAATCAATAACAAAACTACGTTCGCCTGTTTTGTTGTTGCCAGAGAAGTGCCCGCGCTGCAAAGATATTTTTCCATGCATCATGTTAAACCATGTTTCAATAGTTGAATTGGAGAGAAACAGCTTGGCCAGGTTAGAAAAATGGCTGGTGACCGTCGTTTTAAGTTGTCCTTCACTGCGTTCAATAATAATTTCCAGTTCACCAGCCTTATATTTTTGATATGTGACCGCATAAAAAAGGGTTTGCTCTGTGATGTCTATACTCTGTGCCGTGTTGCTGTGCGCGAATAGCATTACGCAACCGATCATCAGTGCTACCTTAAATCGTATCAAGGGAGAGACGTGAAACTGAAGGTGCTTTGAAATCATCGACATGATTACTTGGTGTGCTATGGAGAATATGTGGGTAGCACGGGAAAATTATCGGGCTATCCTAGCTAACCTCTTGCTTGATTATGCCCCTTATACGTCAAATGCTTTGTATGCTCAAATCAGAAATTAGGATTTTGGTGCATAAATCAGCTTAGCGACAAAGGGTTCCCGACTGCTCGTTAATAAGGAGGTCATTAGCTTGTTAAAAACGATATTGTTGTCGCAATAGGAACGATTTTAATCGCTATTCTACCAGCATTTTAAATTATGCAAAGGTCTCTTTTAATTTATTCAAAACGAATGGTAACACGCCACCACACAGGTAGTATTCCACTTCAACGGCAGTATCAATTCTGGATTGCAGTTGCAGGTTATCAACCGTTCCATCAGCACGATTGATTCGCGCTTCAAATATTTGCTTGGGGGTCAGCTTGTCGTCCAGTCCAAGAATATCAATGCTGTCGCTACCCGAGATATGATGCGTTTTACGATTTTCGCCGGGCATAAACTGTAACGGCAATACGCCCATACCGACTAAATTGGAGCGATGAATACGTTCAAAACTTTCTACGATGACCGCTTTTACACCGAGTAACAAGGTACCTTTGGCTGCCCAGTCTCGACTTGAGCCGGTGCCATATTCGCTACCCGCGACCACGACTGTCGGTGTGCCGGCTGCCCGATAACCCATTGCCGCATCATAAATTGAAACCACGCTTGCATCATCGTTAGTGCGGGTGTAACCACCTTCGGTGTCGGGCACTAACTCGTTCCTGATACGAATATTCCCGAAGGTGCCACGAATCATTACTTCGTGATTACCCCGACGCGATCCATAGGAGTTGAAGTCTTTTGCTGACACACCATTTTCGATGAGGTATTTCGCCGCTGGGCTATCGCTAGCAATGGAACCCGCTGGGGAAATATGATCTGTAGTAACAGAATCGCCCAACAACGCCAACAAGCGTGCGCCGATGATGTTTTTATTTTTACCTCGGGTATATTGATCATCGAAAAATGGCGGTAACTGAATATAGGTCGAATCGGTCGAGAACGCATAGGTCTTGCCCTCCGTAGTCGGCACTGCCTGCCACTGATCATCGCCAGAAAAAACATCGGCGTATTTGCTGGTGAACATGGATTGATCGAGTTTTGCAACTTCTGCTGCCACCTCATCATTACTTGGCCAAATATCTTTGAGGAACACATCGTGCCCCTGTTTGTCTTGTCCGATTGCTTCGCTCGTTAAGTTAATACGGGTATTCCCTGCTAAAGCATAGGCGACCACCAAAGGCGGGGACGACAGCCAATTGGCTTTCACCAACGGATGAATCCGACCTTCAAAATTGCGGTTACCCGACAACACGGAGGTAACAATTATGTCATGTTCGACCACCGCGTCATGTACCGCTTCGGGTAACGGTCCGGAATTGCCGATACAGGTTGTGCAACCGTATCCAACAGTATTAAATCCGAGCTGGTCGAGATAGCTTTGTAGCCCCGCTTTTTGCAGATATTCTGTGACCACTTTGGAGCCGGGTGCGAGTGATGTTTTAACCCATGGTTTGCGTGTCAAACCACGCTCAATGGCTTTCTTCGCAACCAATCCCGCTCCTACCATGACCGCTGGATTCGAGGTATTGGTGCAAGAGGTTATTGCTGCCACCACGACATCGCCGTGCCGCATGTCATCGCCATTGGCAGTAGAAAAATGTTTGTCCATTTCGTCCTGCTTACCATTTTGTTGAATGAACGCTTCCATAGCGGACGGCAGATCAGGCAAGGCAACCCGATCTTGTGGTCGTTTCGGTCCCGACAAATTCGGTTGTACTTCGCCAATATCGAGATGCAATGTCGAGGCGAACATCGGTTGCTCTGCTGAACTGTCTCGCCACATGCCCTGTGCCTTACTGTAGCCTTCAACCAATGCCACCGTGTCTTCATCTCGCCCACTCAATCGCAAGTAGTCGAGCGTTTTCTGATCAATGGAAAAGAATCCGCAGGTTGCCCCATATTCTGGTGCCATATTGGCAATCGTGGCTCGGTCAGCAAGTGGCAGTCCATCCAACGCATCGCCATAAAACTCCACGAATTTACCCACCACGCCATGTTGTCGAAGCATTTGCACGATGCGTAATACTAAATCGGTCGCCGTAATACCCTCGCTCAACCGCCCAGTTAATTCAAAACCAACCACTTGTGGAATCAACATCGGTATCGGCTGACCCAACATCGCCGCTTCAGCTTCAATGCCACCGACTCCCCAACCCAACACGCCCAGTCCATTGATCATGGTGGTGTGGCTATCAGTGCCGACCAACGTGTCTGGATAGGCTATCATCTCGCCACGACTATCATCGCTCCAAATACATTGTGCAAGGTATTCCAGATTAACCTGATGGCAAATGCCGGTGCCGGGTGGTACCAGCTTAAAATTATCAAACGCTGCCTGCCCCCATTTCAAAAATTCGTAGCGTTCAGCATTACGTTGCATTTCAAATTCGACGTTAGCAGTAAGTGCCGTATCGGTTGCAAATTGATCGATGACCACTGAATGGTCAATAACCAAATCGACAGGCGACAAGGGGTTGACTTTTTCCGGGTCGATATTCGCCTTCACCAACGCATCACGCATAGCCGCCAAATCGACGACAGCCGGCACACCAGTAAAATCTTGCATCAACACTCGAGCCGGATGATAGGCAATTTCTTGTGCGCTCTTTTGTTCGGCACTCCTTGCAACCGCTTCAATATCCTCGACCGTACAAGCAACACCGTCTTCATGGCGTAGCAGATTCTCCAATAAAACCTTAATTGAATTGGGTAGTCGGTTTATATTCGCTCGTTTTGCGAGCTGGTCAGATTGTAGGTTGTAGTAGCCATAGGTTTTTCCATTGGCTTCGAGCGTGGCATAGCTGTCGAACGAATTGTTGCTGTGAGTCATAAAATTTTCCTGTTAAATTCTACTGCTAACGAGATGGGTTGCTGTACTATCCAGCCATGTAATTTACATGCCATAATCATAATCCATTTTGCCTTTCCTGTCAGCTTCTCGTGCGACAATGCTATCAGTCGCCGCGACTGTCTCCTTTACCTTCTCGGGATTGCTTTCGATAAATTTTTGGGTAAACTGGTCATTACGGCAAGCACTCCCGTCCCTCACGATGAGCAAAGAAAATCCCTGCCTTGATAATTATTCCCGAATATTCCGATAAGCCTCTTGTGCTGCACTTATTGGGACTGTCGGTTCATTCAAAATCAGTCCACTTTTGAGAAAATAAAATGTTTAATAACAAGGACTTAAATATTCACAACAAGCTAAAAACTCCATTTTCCGACAAGCCCAAGGGGCAAGGGAGGTTAGGAATGACGATATTGGGTTTCTTGCACAGTCTCTGAAAGTCGTGCTTCCGCTTGCAAAACCTAACCATCATTTTCAATTATCAACATGTTTAAGGGGACATTTGATCTTTGGGTAACAATGGGGTCGGAAAAGACTGCGAATGTTGTATTTATCAGGTAGTATATGGGGTATCAGAGTGACAAATATCTTAAAAATTTGTCGGTACATCCTAATACATCTGGCGAACAGGGGGGCGTATTTGAATGATGCAAAAATCTCGTATAATAGAAAAATCCAAATTAAACAGAGTATTTGAATGAATAAAAGACGTGTAGTAGTTACTGGTATGGGGGCAATTACCCCCCTTGGAATCGGGCTAAGCGCATCTTGGCAGGGGATGTTGAGCGGCAAAAACGGGATTGCATCGATTACCCATTTTGACGCATCTTCGTTCCCCTGTTCTTTTGCTGGCGAGGTCGATGGTTTCATCCCTAGCGAGCATTTGCCTGATAAAGAAGCACGCAGAATGGACCGGTTTATGCAGCTTGGTCTGGTCTGTGGCAATGAAGCCTTTAAGGATTCCGCACTTGAAATATCGGAGCGTAATGCCCCACGCGTAGGGGTTTATATTGGCTCTGGTATTGGCGGGGTCAATACCATCGAATCAACCACAGATTTGTTGCGGGAAAAAGGAGTGCGTCGCATTTCGCCTTTTTATATTCCGATGACGATTACCAATATGATTTCGGGGAATCTATCTATTGCACATGGTTTGAAGGGACCCAATCTGTCTATGGTAACGGCATGTAGCACTGGGGCACATGCCATTGGCGAGGCTGGGCGACTGGTCGAATATGGTGATGCCGATGTGATGATCGCAGGTGGTGCTGAAGCACCGATTTCCCCCACTGCATTGGCGGGGTTTGCTGCAGCACGAGCATTGAGCTTTCGCAACGATGAACCCGAAACCGCAAGTCGCCCTTGGGACATCGGCAGAGATGGTTTTGTCATGGGTGAAGGTGCCGGAATTTTAGTGCTTGAAGAATATGAACATGCGAAAAAACGCGGTGCACGGATTTATGCAGAGTTACTCGGTTTCGGTATGAGCGGTGATGCTTATCATATAACCAGCCCGTCTGTCGGTGGGGAAGGTGCGTCTCGTTGCATGAATAACGCGCTTCACAATGCCAAACTCAATGCCGACCAATTACAATATATGAACGCCCATGGAACGTCCACTCCAGTGGGCGATATTGCTGAGACGCAAGCTATAAAAAGTTCTTTCGGCGAGCATGCGAAAAAACTGTCAATTAGCTCCAACAAGTCGATGATTGGACATTTATTGGGCGCCGCCGGGGGCGTGGAAGCAGCCATGACGGTGATGTCGATTTATGAGCAGGCGATTCCGCCGACCATCAACCTGCTTGAACAAGACCCCGAATGCGATCTCGACTATGTACCTGGCGAAGCCAGAGAACACACAATTGAAGCTGCGTTGAGTAATTCATTCGGTTTTGGAGGAACCAATGCAACTTTGGTATTCAGCAAGGTGTAATTCTATTCCGAGCTGTTTATCGGCAGGTCGGCGATAGCGCCATGAGTGGGATTGTCATAAAATCAAGACCATGATGCTCGCTTCGTGGTTCAGAAAGATGAGCATGCTGGTGGTGCTGCTAGGGTTCATTGTGACTCTATCTGTTGTTTGGTATTATGACTCGACGATGGCAAAACCACGACACTTTGGTGATGAGGTTTTTTTAATCGAACGGGGGGAGTCACTGACCGCTATTGCCGAGCGGCTAGTCGACAACCAAGTTATTGATGAACCTTATAGTTTAAGAATACACGCCCGACTCAATAATCTGGAAACCCGTATTCAGGCAGGCGAATATCGCTTTCCTGAGGGCATCACGCTGACCGAGTTCATGCACAGATTGGTCAGCGGCAAAGGGCAGATAGGGATAAAAATTACCATCATCGAAGGTCGTACATTTAAGCAAATGCGGTACCTCATCAATACCGCTCCGAAACTCAAAAAAACCACTTTGCATTGGAGTGACCAACAAATCATGCAGGCGATGGGGCAGCCAGAACTTCATCCAGAGGGACAGTTTTATCCGTCCACCTATCATTACCGCAAGGACGACAGCGATATGTCCATTTATAAAGAAGCCTTTGCTTTGATGCAGGCGAAATTAGATAAGGTATGGGCAAACCGAGCGGAGAACCTGCAAATAAAAAGCCGCTATCAGGCACTGATTCTAGCTTCAATTATTGAGAAAGAAACCCAAGACCGAAAGGAGCAACCTCATATCTCGGGAGTATTCGACAATCGCTTGAGAATAGGGATGCGTCTGCAAACCGACCCAACGATTATCTATGGGCTTGGTGATGAATACAAAGGCAATATTACGCGCAAACATCTGCAACGTGACAATCCCTATAATACCTACACGCGGTATGGTCTGCCACCGACACCAATTAGTTTGCCCGGATATGATTCGCTGTTCGCAACGGTTAATCCGAAGCAAACTAAGTCGCTTTATTTTGTTGCGATGGGTGGAGGTAGGCATAAATTCTCGGACACACTGAAAGAACATAATGCGGCGGTGAGAAAATATATCTTAAAAAAGAAGAATGGTGGATAAAGTCGCGAACAGAGGTGTTTTTATCACCATTGAGGGTGCTGATGGTGCAGGGAAATCAACCATGATTGAATACCTGAAAACTTGGCTAATCAATAAAAATTTTGATGTCGTTGCAACCCGTGAACCGGGCGGAACACGATTGGGCGAATCATTGCGAAAAATTTTACTCGATGAACATGATAGCGATAGCAATAAACGCATACGGATAAGCGATGACACGGAGCTGATGTTAATGTTTAGTGCGCGCATGCAACATTTGCAAGAAGTTATTTTGCCGTCGATGGCAGCCGGTCGGCATGTGCTGTGCGACCGATTTACTGATGCAACCTATGCCTATCAGGGCGGTGGGCGAGGAATGAGTGAACAACGGATTCAACAACTCGAAAACTGGGTGCAACATGGATTGCAACCCGACCTGACCATTCTACTTGATGTGCCGGTTGAAGTCGGTCTGGCGCGAATCCAAAAACGGGGTCAAAAAATAGGTGCTAACGGCGACCGCTTTGAACAACAACAAATTGATTTCAAACATGCTGTTCGATACGCCTATTTACAACGGGCAGAAAAATTTCCACACAGAATAAAACTGATTGATGCCAGCAAGCGTCTGGTCGATGTTCAAAACAACCTGATTCAAAGCGTTAAGACATTTTTAGCCAACAAATGATTTGATGCCATCTAAATCACATGGGCATCATATCGCTCACTCACCATGGAAAATTGACGCACAAAAGAACCGCTCTTGTTCAGTCCTGTTTTGGGCTGTATTAACGATGATTCCCGCCAACATGATGGCATCGCATAATTGATATAATGTGCAATTTACGATTGTTGCCATGACCATAACCATTACGCAACCAGATGACTGGCATGTCCATGTCCGTGACGGGGATATGTTGGCACGGGTGATCCCCTACACTGCGGCGCAATTTGGTCGTGCCCTCATCATGCCCAATCTCAAGCCGCCAGTCAGCACCGTACAACAGGCACTTGAATACCGTAAAACCATCTTATCCGCATTGCCCGATGGGACATCGTTTGACCCGAAAATGAGCCTTTATCTAACCGATGACACTACCCAAGATGAAGTAAAAGTCGCTGCCGAAAGTGAGCATATATTGGGGTTCAAATTATATCCTGCCGGTGCGACCACCAATTCATCATCGGGTGTAACCAAAGTCAGCGCACTGATGAATGTGTTTGAGTGCATGGCACAACATGACGTGGTATTGCAGGTTCACGCTGAAGTAACCGATCCCCATGTTGATATCTTTGATCGGGAAGCGGTATTCATCGAGCAAATTTTATTGCCGCTACATCGGGAATTGCCCGAGCTGAAATTGGTATTGGAGCATATTACCACTCATGAAGGCGTGGACTTTGTGAAATCCACCTCGCATTTTGTGGGAGGCACGATTACCCCGCAACACTTGCTATATAACCGCAATGAAATTTTTCGCGATGGTATCCGTCCTCATCTATACTGCTTGCCGGTACTAAAACGAGAGTCGCACCGTCAGGCTCTGGTGGCGGCTGCAACCAGTGGCAATCCGTCGTTTTTTCTAGGGACTGACAGCGCGCCGCATAGCCGCAGCAGTAAACAAAGTGCCTGTGGTTGTGCTGGAATATTTTCGGCGTATGCGGCTATCGAACTCTATGCTGAGGTTTTTGCAAGGTCGGAATGTATTGATAAGCTCGAGAATTTTGCCAGTCATTTTGGGGCTGGTTTTTACAAACTTGATCGAAATACAAGAAAAATCACCTTGCACAATAAAGCCAAGCATATCCCGCAAAGTATTGGTAAAGATAATGCCACGGATGATGCTCTTGATGACAGTTTAATCCCGCTCATGGCAGGCGAAACCATTGCTTGGTCATTGGGCGATTGAATTGATTGGAGCATGATTCCGAATCAGGATAACCATGCCATCATGGTTTGGTTCTGCCGTATCGGTCAGCGAAGCGAACGATGTCGTCTTCGCCGAAGTAGTCTCCGCATTGCACTTCGATAAGACACAGCGGCTGATCGCCTATATTTTCCAAGCGATGTTTCGTTTGTACTGGAATATAGGTTGATTGATTAGCTTCAAGGATAAATATTTGGTCGCCTAAGGTAACCCGTGCCCGACCTTGAACCACGACCCAATGCTCGGAACGGTGATGGTGCATTTGCAGGGACAGCACTTGCCCAGGATTGACCGTAATACGCTTCACCTGAAAACAATCTGCTTGATCAATACTCTCGTAGCTACCCCACGGGCGAAACACTTCATGCGATTCATCCGCCTCGTTGCGATGTTCACGCTGCATATCATTGACCAGCTCTTTGACCTGCTGGGCGTGTTTTTTGCTGGCGACCAAAACCGCATCAGCAGTATCCACCACGATACAATCATCAACGCCTAAGACGCTAACCAGTTTGTTATGACTATAAACGACATTATTACTCGCCTCTTTTAATATGACATCGCCTTTGACTCGATTGTGATTATCTGCCGCTGTAAACACACTGCCCAGCGCATCCCATGAACCGACATCGTTCCAGCCCATGTTTGTCGGCATCAGCATCAAATTATCGACCCGTTCGATAACCGCATAATCAATAGCAATATCGCGACATTGTGCAAAACTATCGGCATCCACATGGGTAAACCCTAAATCATAATAACGTTTTTCCCATGCTTGTTCGCAACCTTGTTTGATGGTCGGCTCAAAGCGCGCAATGGCATCCAAATAGACCGATGCTTTGACCAAAAACATGCCGCTGTTCCAGTAGCAATTTCCACGCGCAATCCACTCATTGGCAGTTTGTTGAGAAGGTTTTTCGCAAAACTCGATGACTTTTAACACGCCGCCTGATTGCTTCGTATCGGCAATGGTATGGACATAGCCATAGCCTGTTTCCACGCGACTAGGCAATACCCCGAAAACAACGATATGGTCTTGTTGTGCAGCTGCTGTTGCAGTATCAATGGCAATTCGCAATGCTCCCACATCATCAATGATATGATCTGCTGGCATAATCAACAACAACGCCTCCCCGAATTGGCTGACCGCTGCTAGTGCTGCTAGTGTGGCGGCTGGTGCAGTACCCTGCTGCTTTGGCTCAACCAAAATGGTGTTTTCTATTTTCGTATTATGCAGGCTGTTAGCAACGAAAAAACGTTGTGTGTCATGGCATACGACAATGGCATGTTGGCAGTCAAAGCAAGCAATCCGCGCTATAGTGCGATGAAACAGTGTTTCCTTACCCGGCTGTTCAAACAAGGGGACAAATTGCTTGGGATAGTTTTTGCGCGAAAGCGGCCACAGGCGTGTGCCTGAACCACCGCACATAATCACAGGGACTAAATTCATTTTTTATTTTTCCTGCTATTACAAGCGTTGCCGATGACAATGTAGTATGTATAAATAAGGCGACATTGTACCATCATACTGGCGTAACCGTTTCTGCGGTTATCACCAGTCCATAGCGAGAGACTACAAAAACTCAATATTCGTCGTTCCTGCGAAAGAGACTGTGCAAAAAACCCAATATTCGTCGTTCTTAACCCCCCCCTAGCCCCCCTTTATCAGGGGGGAATTGAGTGGAAAGTCCCCCTGATAAAGGGGGGCTAGGGGGTTGGGTTTTCCACCAGCGTAACCTAACGAGGTTTTTTGCACAGTCTCGAAAGCAGTAACCCAGTAAAATAGCCAAACCGCAAGGGTTTTTCACCAATGACACGACCTAGCGAGGGTTTCTTGCATAGTCTCTGATGGGTAAATCCCCATGCCCCGTGTACTTGTGGCTCGTGCAAAGGTCTCAATATCATAATAAACCCGATTGTTGCACTTATGGGTTGAATTCATCATGAATCCGTACTTTTATCACTATTTTTCGAGCTAACCGCTTAACACTTGCCAACGATAAAAGTACAATCCAACGTCTTAAATTTTACCCATGGGAGACCTTGTGACCACATCCATTACCGACGACACTAGAATAGCCAGCATTGACCAAGTCATTAGTCCAAGCGAAATCATCGCCGAGTTACCAATGACGACACAAGCGGCGACCACCACATTGGAAACCCGAAAGGCAATCCATAATATACTCAGCGGCGATGACGACCGTATTCTCGCCATAGTCGGACCTTGCTCAATCCATGATACTGAAGCCGCTATCGACTATGCCCATCAATTAATGCGACTTAAACAGCGTTATCAAGACGAATTGCTGATTGTAATGCGCGTCTATTTTGAAAAGCCGCGTACTACGGTGGGCTGGAAAGGCTTAATTAACGACCCGTATCTGAATGACACCTTTGACATCAATAAGGGACTCCGCATGGCGCGCAATTTACTGCTTGAACTCAATAATGCAGGGATGCCGGCGGGGACGGAATATTTAGACATTATTACCCCGCAATATGTTACCGACCTCATCGCTTGGGGTGCGATTGGGGCACGCACCACAGAAAGCCAAGTACACCGCGAGCTGAGTTCTGGACTGTCCTGTCCGGTTGGATTAAAAAATGGCACCAATGGCAATCTCGATATTGCCGTTGACGGCATCCGCGCAGCGGCGAGACCGCATCACTTTTTATCCATGACCAAAGAGGGGCAATCTGCCATATTCACAACAACGGGTAATCCCGATTGCCATATTATTTTGCGTGGCGGCAAAACCCCGAATTTTGATACGGCGAGCGTCAAAGAAGCATGCGATAAACTAGCCATCGCTGGATTGTCGCCCCAGGTAATGATTGATTGTAGCCATGCCAATAGTAAGAAAGTCCCTGAAAACCAGAGCCACGTTTGCGCTGATGTCGCTAATCAAATTGCAGATGGCGATAGGCGTAAGCGGCGGATTATCGGCGTGATGATTGAGAGCCACTTGGTCGCCGGCAGACAGGATGTCATTGACGGCAAAGCCATAACGTATGGGCAAAGTATTACTGATGCCTGTATTGATATTGATAGTACTGCGACAATGCTCGATAACCTTGCCACTGCTGTACGCCAGCGGCATCAGACCTAACTTTTTCAAACAATATTTTCCTAACGATTAAACCACAATGATTAAACCACATGGTGCTGATGCACTAACCCCTTTATATGTCGATGATGCCGATGAACGGCGCACCCACATCGAGCAGGCACAATCCTTAAATTCGGTATTGCTGAGTTCATCTGGAGCCGCTAATGCGGTCATGCTGGGTGCGGGTTACTTTACCCCGTTAGGCGGCTACATGGATAAGGCGGATTGTTTGAGTGTTGCTGATTCCATGCAAACGACAAGCGGCTTATTCTGGCCGACGCCGGTTTTGTGTTTGGTGGACTCCGCCACACATATTACCGCTGGGCAAACGATTGCCTTGAAAGACCCTAATGTCAATGCTAATCCCGTGCTTGCTGTCATGGAAGTTGACAAAATAGAGACCCTGTCCGAGCAGGACATGACGTATATTTGTGAAAAGGTCTATCGCACAACCGATATGGCTCATCCGGGGGTTGCCGAATTCAGCAATCAGGGGCGTACATTGCTATCTGGCGCTATCAAAGTTTTGAATTTTAGTTATTTCAAAACCATGTTTGCCGACACCTTTCGTACTGCGGGTGAAATTCGACAAGCCATTAACGCGCATGGCTGGAAAAAGACAGTCGCATTCCAAACCCGTAATCCGATGCACCTTGCCCATGAGGAGTTATGTCGTATTGCCATGCAACGTGTTGGCGCCGATGGTTGTGTCATTCACATGCTACTTGGAAAGCTCAAACCCGGCGATATTCCGGCGCATGTACGCGATGCCACGATTAGGAAAATGGTTGAGTTATACTTCCCACAAAACACGGTCATTATTAGCGGCTATGGCTTTGACATGTTGTATGCCGGTCCCCGTGAAGCCGTATTACATGCTATTTTTCGTCAAAACATGGGCGCAACCCATTTTATTATTGGTCGCGATCATGCGGGTGTTGGCGACTATTATGGTGCATTTGATGCACAAACCATTTTTGATGAACAAGTCACCAACCAGTTGGAAATCGAAATTTTTAATGCTGACCACACGGCTTATTCAAAGAAACTCAATCAAGTCATTATGATGCGCGAGGCACCAGACCATAATATGGACGATTTTATTTTGCTGTCGGGCACCAAAGTCCGTGAAATGCTGTCTCAAGGCATCGCCCCTCCAGCCGAATTTTCCCGACCTGAAGTAGCGCAAATTTTAATGGATTATTATCAATCTAAATGAGATATTTGCTTCACGCATTCACCATAAGTGAGTGCAAAGTTCTCTAACTTGCGACAAAAAATTGTCGGTTTTAACAAAAAGTCAAACATTTTGATGCATAGGTGTCAACCCAAAGATCAAATGCCCCCTTTTTATATTCATAATATGGTATTGTTGTTTTTAACGAACGTGTAATTGGAATAATCTTTAATTGTCTCCAATAAGGAAAATAAAGGATAAAAACACCAATCATATAGTTACCCCTCCCCCCTACACAAGTCGCTCTCGGCTTCTTAGGAGGGGTAATGATTTCAACTGCAACGTTACCCAAAGCGGCGGCACGAGCAACACGAAACAAAACAGCACGGCTGAGGACAGGATGGCGTTCGGCTACGGCTCGCAAGAAATTTGACTGGATTCCTGCTTTCGAGACTCTGCAAAAAACCAACATCCGTCATTCCTGCTACTCGCCTGCACGGGGACAGACTTCGAGACTGTGCAAAAACCCGTGCTAGGCATGCGTTACATGTGGAAAAGCCCCCCCTGATCAGGGGGGTAGGAATGACGAATATTGGTTTTTTACACATCCTTCATGAGTTTGACGGTTGATATTTAACCTACTGTTTATAGATAAAAAATTAAGGCACTACAAAACGGGCTTGTCGGAAAATAGCGTTTTTAGCTCGTTATGAATATTTAAGTCATTGTTATTAAACATTTTATTTTCTTAAAATTGGACTGATTTTGAATTAACCGACAAGCCCAAAACGAATTTTCTACCAAAGTCCGCGTGTTTATTTGGGTTGCCAGCGATTGAGGGAGACAAACTGTCTCATTCAAAATAATATTCAAATCCTAGTGGACAGATAATTCCAAGTTATGTACCATCAGTGCACTTATTTAAAAACTGTGGATTATTGTTAGGAATATGAATATGATGAATAAAATAATTGAATCTGTGCGATGTGTTGACGATGCAACAACCAGCCGTGTGGGCTATTGTAGTCGTGCATTCAAAGGTATGACTGTATCAGGCTTTGTGCTGTCGCTCCTGCTCAGCATGACATTAAGCATGGCATTGGTCTCGGAGAGTAAGAGTGACGGAAAGGGCGGAAAGGGTATCCCTACTAGTTCAGGTGTCCCTGCTAGTTCAGGTGTCCCTACGACCCCTAGCATTACGACACAGCCCGACGTATTAGTCAACACGGCAGCCTACACTGTTACTGGCACCGCTGATCCGGGAGTAGCCGTGTCTCTATATCGACATACGAGTAGTGTATTCCCTAGTAGTGTATTCTCTGATTCACATAGAGTAGGCAGCAGCGTAAGGGTTGATGATAATGGCTATTGGGAGATAGGGTTCAGCCTGCCAGTAGGAATTCGCTATTATCGGGCAAGAGCAGTCAATGCCAACATGAATTATTCGGAAGCTTCCGATTACATTGCAATCACGCTGGACACAAGCCCCCCGGAACAACCGACTATCAGCACTGATGCACAAACAACTAACACGACATCAATTACGCTTGCGGGTACTGCTGAGGCACAATCTACTGTGAAAGTATTCAGAGGGGGTGCCTCTGCCCCTGTTGCAACAGCAACCGCAACAGAGGGTGGCACTTGGACAACCAACGTCTCACTGGAAGAAGGGGGCAATACATTTACGGTAACGGCAACCGATAGGGCTGGCAATGTCTCAATCCTGTCGGTTAGCGTTATCATCACGCTGGACAGTGGTGGAACAGGCGAGATGCCTGTTGGGAGTCCGGATGACTTCGTGACCACTTGGAGCGTACAAGGAAGTTCAGGAAGTCGGACGATCGTTATTCCAACAACAGGCAGTGGCTATAATTACAACGTAAATTGGGGTGATGGTGACAGAGATACAATGGACTATACCGGCGATGCCATGCATACTTACGCCGATGCAGGGACTTATACCGTCCGTATTAGTGGCGACTTCCCGCGTATTTATTTTAATGCGGATTCTGGCAATGCTAATTCCAACAGTATCATCGCCATTAACCAATGGGGAAGTCAGCAATGGACTTCAATGGAACTGGCTTTTAGTGGAGCAACCAACCTTATAGGAGACGCAACCGACCGACCTGATTTATCTCGGGTAACAGATATGTGGGGTATGTTTAGATATGCTAGCAAATTCAATCAAGACATCGGCGATTGGGATGTCAGCAATGTTGAGCGTATGGGCACGCTGTTTGAATATACTGACGAATTTAACCAAGATATTGGTGATTGGGATGTCAGCAATGTGACCAATATGGAGTGGATGTTTGCTAGTGCCACTGCCTTTAACCAAGACATAAGCCGTTGGGATGTCCGCGGTGTAACGAATATGAGTAGTATCTTTGATAATGCAGATGCTTTTAGTCAGAACCTAGGTGCTTGGTATATCACTGGGGATGATTTATCCGTGTCCCCGGCACTTGAAGCAGGAGACGAAGTAATCACTTTCACGGCTCAAAATAGTGTTTTAAGTGGTCACAACCCGAGCTATATGCTTGGCGGAGCGGATAGCAGTTCCTTTACTCTGACGACTGACGGAGTGCTGACCATAAACGCCGCACCTGCTGCTATAGGAGCTTTATATGATATTCGCATATCAATCCCAGTCACAGGCTCAGGCACAGTCTTAGTTGGAACAGATAATCACCGAGATTTAACCTTTGTCGTTAATAATAGACCGATGATTACCTCTAACAATGGTGATTCCCCATATGAAATAACACTCCTCGAAAACACACAGGCGGTCACCACCATCACCACAGATGGAGATACCAATGATACTTTGACCTATTCTATTTCTAGGTATGATTCTGATTTATTTGAGATAACTGGAACAGGAAACTCAAGAACATTAAAGTTCAAAGCCGACCGTGTTCCAGATTATGAAAACCCAAGAAACTCAGATGGGGTAGTTGACCAAAACGCCGACCAAGAATATCGTGTTCTGGTTACTGTATCGGATGGAACATCTTTTGACACGCAGGAAATTATCGTAACCATCGTTCGTTTGCTCACAGCCGTAAACCGGATTGATGATATTGATAACCTCGTGGTAAATGCTAGTCCTCATAATCTGAATGTGGCTAGTTATTTTAGCGATAGCGGCCCAGACAACATGTTGACCTTTACCGCTGAATCCAGTCACACTCCCACCGCCAGCGTTGATGTTGCGGGTAGCACAGTCACCATCACGGCAAACGCCGTAGGCAGTGCAACCATCACTGTTGCTGCCGAAGACACCATCGGTCAAAGGGCTACGCAGACTTTTATGGTCAGTGTTAATGGTGGAGCAAGTGATGTCGCCCCGATTATCAGTATCAGCCCCAATACGCTGGTTGCCACGGTGGGCAGTCCCATTGATGCGATAACCATCGATTCAAATGGTGGTGGTAATGTTGTCAGCTACAGCATCGCCCCAGCCATTGGTAATGGACTGTTATTTAGCACAGCCACTGGCACCATTTCAGGTACGCCAACGGCGATTGCAACTTTAACCACCTACACCATCACTGCGGAAAATAATGTTGGTTCGGATACTGCGACAATAGCCATCACCGTTAATGCGGCACCAACGACACCAACCGCACCGAGTGTAATCATCACTACCAGCACACCACAAACGGTCAACACAGAATCATTCACGCTGACTGGAACCGCTGAAGTGGGTTCTACTGTGAATCTATTAAGGGGGGCTGGGACGGACTCTCTTGGCAGTGCAACCGCAACGAATGGTGCTTGGACAATCACCGCCACGCTGACGGAGGGAGCCAACACAATCACGGCAACCGCAACCGATGGCACTGGCAACACAGGAACATCTGGTGAGGTTATCATCACGTTGGACACTGACGGACCCGGAGTAACCATCACATCTGCTTCTGGAGGTAATGGTGCCATAACAAGCGACCGGGCTCTGAGCTACACAGCCATCTTTGATGAGGCAGTTAATGGCTTTGATGAAGGCGATATTACGGTAACAGGCACGGCAAGCTTGGATAGTCCTTCTGTAACCATCTTTTCCGCAAGTGCTGATAGCAGAACATACACCTTTAATGTAGAAGCCTCCTCTGACGGAAACGTCATCGTGTCTATTGGTGCGGATGTTGCTCAGGATATTGCTGGCAATGGCAACACCGCTTCTAACGGGTTCACATTGACGATTGACCGCACCGCACCGAGTGTATCCATTACCAACACACCACAATCGGTCAACGCAGGCTCATTCACGCTGACTGGAACCGCTGAGGCGGGTTCCCTTGTTAAGGTACGCCAAAACGGAATTCCTATTGGCACCGAAACCGCAACGGGTGGTACTTGGACGTTACTGGTAACGCTGACTGATGGAGCCAACACATTCACGGCAACGGCAACCGATAACAATGGCAACACATCAGACGCAACCGATGCCGTTATCATCACGCTGGACACTGGCCGACCTGGAGTAACCATCACATCTACTTCTGGAGGTGATGGTGGCACAGCAAACACCCGCACTCTGAGCTACACAGCCATCTTTGATGAGGCAGTTAATGGCTTTGATGAAGGCGATATTACGGTAACAGGCACGGCGATCTCGGGTAGTGCTACTGCTACTGTTATATCCGGCTTTTCCGCAACTGATAGCAGAACATACACCTTTAATGTAGAAGCCACCACTGACGGAAACGTCACCGTATCCATTGCCGCAGGGGTTGCACAAGATAGTGCTGGCAATGGCAACACCGCTTCTAACAACCACTCATTGACGATTGACAGCACTGCACCTACAGTAAGCATCACTACCAACACACCACAAACGGTCAACACAGAATCATTCACGCTGACTGGAACCGCTGATGAGGCGGGTTCCACTGTTGAGGTATTCCAAAACGGAGGTTCTATTGGCACCACAACCGCAACGGGTGGTACTTGGACGTTACTGGTAACGCTGACTGATGGAGCCAACACATTCACGGCAACGGCAACCGATAACAATGGCAACACATCAGAGGCAACCGATGCCGTTATCATCACGCTGGACACTGTCCGACCCGGAGTAACCATCTCATCTGCTTCTGGAAGTAATGGCGCCACAATAAACACCCGCACTCTGAGCTACACAGCCATCTTTGATGAGGCAGTTAATGGCTTTGATACAAACGATATTACGGTAACAGGCACGGCAAACTTGGGTAGTCCTGCTGTAACCATCTTTTCTGTAATTGATAGCAGAACATACACCTTTAATGTAGTAGCGACCACTGACGGAAACGTCAGAGTGTCTATTGATGCGGATGTTGCTCAGGATATTGCTGGCAATGGCAACACCGCTTCTAACGGGTTCACATTGACGATTGACCGCACCGCACCGAGTGTATCCATTACCAACACACCACAATCGGTCAACACAGAATCATTCACGCTGACTGGAACCGCTGATGCGGATTCCACTGTTGAGGTATTCCAAAACGGAGGTACTATTGGCACCACAACCGCAACAACGACTCGTGATTGGACGTTACTGGTAAGGCTGACTGATGGAGCCAACACATTCACGGCAACCGCAACCGATAGCACTGGCAACACATCAGAGGCAACCGAAGCCGTTATCATCACGCTGGACACTGGCCGACCCGGAGTAACCATCACATCTGCTTCTGGAGGTAATGGTGCCACAACAAACACCCGCACTCTGAGCTACACAGCCATCTTTACTGAGGCAGTTAATGGCTTTGATGAAGGCGATATTACGGTAACAGGCACGGCAATCTTGGGTAGTCCTTCTGTAACCAGCTTTTCTGTAATTGATAGCAGAACATACACCTTTAATGTAGAAGCCACCTCTGACGGAAACGTCATCGTGTCTATTGGTGCGGATCTTGCTCAGGATCTTGCTGGCAATGGCAACACCGCTTCTAGTAACCACTCATTGACGATTGACAGGACTGCACCTACAGTAATCATCACTACCCGCACACCACAATCGGTCAACACAGGCTCATTCACGCTGACTGGAACCGCTGAGGCGGGTTCCACTGTTGATGTACTCAAAGATGGAAGCACTATTGGCACCACAACCGCAACAAATGGTACTTGGACGTTACTTGTAACGCTGACTGATGGAGTCAACACATTCACGGCAAGCTCAACCAATGGCGCTGGCAACACAGGAACATCTGGTGAGGTTATCATCACGTTGGACACTGACGGACCCGGAGTAGCCATCACATCTGCTTCTGGAGGTAATGGTGCCATAACAAGCGACCGGGCTCTGAGCTACACAGCCATCTTTGATGAGGCAGTTAATGGCTTTGATGAAGGCGATATTACGGTAACAGGCACGGCAAGCTTGGATAGTCCTTCTGTAACCATCTTTTCCGCAAGTGCTGATAGCAGAACATACACCTTTAATGTAGAAGCCTCCTCTGACGGAAACGTCATCGTGTCTATTGGTGCGGATGTTGCTCAGGATATTGCTGGCAATGGCAACACCGCTTCTAACGGGTTCACATTGACGATTGACCGCACCGCACCGAGTGTATCCATTACCAACACACCACAATCGGTCAACGCAGGCTCATTCACGCTGACTGGAACCGCTGAGGCGGGTTCCCTTGTTAAGGTACGCCAAAACGGAATTCCTATTGGCACCGAAACCGCAACGGGTGGTACTTGGACGTTACTGGTAACGCTGACTGATGGAGCCAACACATTCACGGCAACGGCAACCGATAACAATGGCAACACATCAGACGCAACCGATGCCGTTATCATCACGCTGGACACTGGCCGACCTGGAGTAACCATCACATCTACTTCTGGAGGTGATGGTGGCACAGCAAACACCCGCACTCTGAGCTACACAGCCATCTTTGATGAGGCAGTTAATGGCTTTGATGAAGGCGATATTACGGTAACAGGCACGGCGATCTCGGGTAGTGCTACTGCTACTGTTATATCCGGCTTTTCCGCAACTGATAGCAGAACATACACCTTTAATGTAGAAGCCACCACTGACGGAAACGTCACCGTATCCATTGCCGCAGGGGTTGCACAAGATAGTGCTGGCAATGGCAACACCGCTTCTAACAACCACTCATTGACGATTGACAGCACTGCACCTACAGTAAGCATCACTACCAACACACCACAAACGGTCAACACAGAATCATTCACGCTGACTGGAACCGCTGATGAGGCGGGTTCCACTGTTGAGGTATTCCAAAACGGAGGTTCTATTGGCACCACAACCGCAACGGGTGGTACTTGGACGTTACTGGTAACGCTGACTGATGGAGCCAACACATTCACGGCAACGGCAACCGATAACAATGGCAACACATCAGAGGCAACCGATGCCGTTATCATCACGCTGGACACTGTCCGACCCGGAGTAACCATCTCATCTGCTTCTGGAAGTAATGGCGCCACAATAAACACCCGCACTCTGAGCTACACAGCCATCTTTGATGAGGCAGTTAATGGCTTTGATACAAACGATATTACGGTAACAGGCACGGCAAACTTGGGTAGTCCTGCTGTAACCATCTTTTCTGTAATTGATAGCAGAACATACACCTTTAATGTAGTAGCGACCACTGACGGAAACGTCAGAGTGTCTATTGATGCGGATGTTGCTCAGGATATTGCTGGCAATGGCAACACCGCTTCTAACGGGTTCACATTGACGATTGACCGCACCGCACCGAGTGTATCCATTACCAACACACCACAATCGGTCAACACAGAATCATTCACGCTGACTGGAACCGCTGATGCGGATTCCACTGTTGAGGTATTCCAAAACGGAGGTACTATTGGCACCACAACCGCAACAACGACTCGTGATTGGACGTTACTGGTAAGGCTGACTGATGGAGCCAACACATTCACGGCAACCGCAACCGATAGCACTGGCAACACATCAGAGGCAACCGAAGCCGTTATCATCACGCTGGACACTGGCCGACCCGGAGTAACCATCACATCTGCTTCTGGAGGTAATGGTGCCACAACAAACACCCGCACTCTGAGCTACACAGCCATCTTTACTGAGGCAGTTAATGGCTTTGATGAAGGCGATATTACGGTAACAGGCACGGCAATCTTGGGTAGTCCTTCTGTAACCAGCTTTTCTGTAATTGATAGCAGAACATACACCTTTAATGTAGAAGCCACCTCTGACGGAAACGTCATCGTGTCTATTGGTGCGGATCTTGCTCAGGATCTTGCTGGCAATGGCAACACCGCTTCTAGTAACCACTCATTGACGATTGACAGGACTGCACCTACAGTAATCATCACTACCCGCACACCACAATCGGTCAACACAGGCTCATTCACGCTGACTGGAACCGCTGAGGCGGGTTCCACTGTTGATGTACTCAAAGATGGAAGCACTATTGGCACCACAACCGCAACAAATGGTACTTGGACGTTACTTGTAACGCTGACTGATGGAGTCAACACATTCACGGCAAGCTCAACCAATGGCGCTGGCAACACAGGAACATCTGGTGAGGTTATCATCACGTTGGACACTGACGGACCCGGAGTAGCCATCACATCTGCTTCTGGAGGTAATGGTGCCATAACAAGCGACCGGGCTCTGAGCTACACAGCCATCTTTGATGAGGCAGTTAATGGCTTTGATGAAGGCGATATTACGGTAACAGGCACGGCAAGCTTGGATAGTCCTTCTGTAACCATCTTTTCCGCAAGTGCTGATAGCAGAACATACACCTTTAATGTAGAAGCCTCCTCTGACGGAAACGTCATCGTGTCTATTGGTGCGGATGTTGCTCAGGATATTGCTGGCAATGGCAACACCGCTTCTAACGGGTTCACATTGACGATTGACCGCACCGCACCGAGTGTATCCATTACCAACACACCACAATCGGTCAACGCAGGCTCATTCACGCTGACTGGAACCGCTGAGGCGGGTTCCCTTGTTAAGGTACGCCAAAACGGAATTCCTATTGGCACCGAAACCGCAACGGGTGGTACTTGGACGTTACTGGTAACGCTGACTGATGGAGCCAACACATTCACGGCAACGGCAACCGATAACAATGGCAACACATCAGACGCAACCGATGCCGTTATCATCACGCTGGACACTGGCCGACCTGGAGTAACCATCACATCTACTTCTGGAGGTGATGGTGGCACAGCAAACACCCGCACTCTGAGCTACACAGCCATCTTTGATGAGGCAGTTAATGGCTTTGATGAAGGCGATATTACGGTAACAGGCACGGCGATCTCGGGTAGTGCTACTGCTACTGTTATATCCGGCTTTTCCGCAACTGATAGCAGAACATACACCTTTAATGTAGAAGCCACCACTGACGGAAACGTCACCGTATCCATTGCCGCAGGGGTTGCACAAGATAGTGCTGGCAATGGCAACACCGCTTCTAACAACCACTCATTGACGATTGACAGCACTGCACCTACAGTAAGCATCACTACCAACACACCACAAACGGTCAACACAGAATCATTCACGCTGACTGGAACCGCTGATGAGGCGGGTTCCACTGTTGAGGTATTCCAAAACGGAGGTTCTATTGGCACCACAACCGCAACGGGTGGTACTTGGACGTTACTGGTAACGCTGACTGATGGAGCCAACACATTCACGGCAACGGCAACCGATAACAATGGCAACACATCAGAGGCAACCGATGCCGTTATCATCACGCTGGACACTGTCCGACCCGGAGTAACCATCTCATCTGCTTCTGGAAGTAATGGCGCCACAATAAACACCCGCACTCTGAGCTACACAGCCATCTTTGATGAGGCAGTTAATGGCTTTGATACAAACGATATTACGGTAACAGGCACGGCAAACTTGGGTAGTCCTGCTGTAACCATCTTTTCTGTAATTGATAGCAGAACATACACCTTTAATGTAGTAGCGACCACTGACGGAAACGTCAGAGTGTCTATTGATGCGGATGTTGCTCAGGATATTGCTGGCAATGGCAACACCGCTTCTAACGGGTTCACATTGACGATTGACCGCACCGCACCGAGTGTATCCATTACCAACACACCACAATCGGTCAACACAGAATCATTCACGCTGACTGGAACCGCTGATGCGGATTCCACTGTTGAGGTATTCCAAAACGGAGGTACTATTGGCACCACAACCGCAACAACGACTCGTGATTGGACGTTACTGGTAAGGCTGACTGATGGAGCCAACACATTCACGGCAACCGCAACCGATAGCACTGGCAACACATCAGAGGCAACCGAAGCCGTTATCATCACGCTGGACACTGGCCGACCCGGAGTAACCATCACATCTGCTTCTGGAGGTAATGGTGCCACAACAAACACCCGCACTCTGAGCTACACAGCCATCTTTACTGAGGCAGTTAATGGCTTTGATGAAGGCGATATTACGGTAACAGGCACGGCAATCTTGGGTAGTCCTTCTGTAACCAGCTTTTCTGTAATTGATAGCAGAACATACACCTTTAATGTAGAAGCCACCTCTGACGGAAACGTCATCGTGTCTATTGGTGCGGATCTTGCTCAGGATCTTGCTGGCAATGGCAACACCGCTTCTAGTAACCACTCATTGACGATTGACAGGACTGCACCTACAGTAATCATCACTACCCGCACACCACAATCGGTCAACACAGGCTCATTCACGCTGACTGGAACCGCTGAGGCGGGTTCCACTGTTGATGTACTCAAAGATGGAAGCACTATTGGCACCACAACCGCAACAAATGGTACTTGGACGTTACTTGTAACGCTGACTGATGGAGTCAACACATTCACGGCAAGCTCAACCAATGGCGCTGGCAACACAGGAACATCTGGTGAGGTTATCATCACGTTGGACACTGACGGACCCGGAGTAGCCATCACATCTGCTTCTGGAGGTAATGGTGCCATAACAAGCGACCGGGCTCTGAGCTACACAGCCATCTTTGATGAGGCAGTTAATGGCTTTGATGAAGGCGATATTACGGTAACAGGCACGGCAAGCTTGGATAGTCCTTCTGTAACCATCTTTTCCGCAAGTGCTGATAGCAGAACATACACCTTTAATGTAGAAGCCTCCTCTGACGGAAACGTCATCGTGTCTATTGGTGCGGATGTTGCTCAGGATATTGCTGGCAATGGCAACACCGCTTCTAACGGGTTCACATTGACGATTGACCGCACCGCACCGAGTGTATCCATTACCAACACACCACAATCGGTCAACGCAGGCTCATTCACGCTGACTGGAACCGCTGAGGCGGGTTCCCTTGTTAAGGTACGCCAAAACGGAATTCCTATTGGCACCGAAACCGCAACGGGTGGTACTTGGACGTTACTGGTAACGCTGACTGATGGAGCCAACACATTCACGGCAACGGCAACCGATAACAATGGCAACACATCAGACGCAACCGATGCCGTTATCATCACGCTGGACACTGGCCGACCTGGAGTAACCATCACATCTACTTCTGGAGGTGATGGTGGCACAGCAAACACCCGCACTCTGAGCTACACAGCCATCTTTGATGAGGCAGTTAATGGCTTTGATGAAGGCGATATTACGGTAACAGGCACGGCGATCTCGGGTAGTGCTACTGCTACTGTTATATCCGGCTTTTCCGCAACTGATAGCAGAACATACACCTTTAATGTAGAAGCCACCACTGACGGAAACGTCACCGTATCCATTGCCGCAGGGGTTGCACAAGATAGTGCTGGCAATGGCAACACCGCTTCTAACAACCACTCATTGACGATTGACAGCACTGCACCTACAGTAAGCATCACTACCAACACACCACAAACGGTCAACACAGAATCATTCACGCTGACTGGAACCGCTGATGAGGCGGGTTCCACTGTTGAGGTATTCCAAAACGGAGGTTCTATTGGCACCACAACCGCAACGGGTGGTACTTGGACGTTACTGGTAACGCTGACTGATGGAGCCAACACATTCACGGCAACGGCAACCGATAACAATGGCAACACATCAGAGGCAACCGATGCCGTTATCATCACGCTGGACACTGTCCGACCCGGAGTAACCATCTCATCTGCTTCTGGAAGTAATGGCGCCACAATAAACACCCGCACTCTGAGCTACACAGCCATCTTTGATGAGGCAGTTAATGGCTTTGATACAAACGATATTACGGTAACAGGCACGGCAAACTTGGGTAGTCCTGCTGTAACCATCTTTTCTGTAATTGATAGCAGAACATACACCTTTAATGTAGTAGCGACCACTGACGGAAACGTCAGAGTGTCTATTGATGCGGATGTTGCTCAGGATATTGCTGGCAATGGCAACACCGCTTCTAACGGGTTCACATTGACGATTGACCGCACCGCACCGAGTGTATCCATTACCAACACACCACAATCGGTCAACACAGAATCATTCACGCTGACTGGAACCGCTGATGCGGATTCCACTGTTGAGGTATTCCAAAACGGAGGTACTATTGGCACCACAACCGCAACAACGACTCGTGATTGGACGTTACTGGTAAGGCTGACTGATGGAGCCAACACATTCACGGCAACCGCAACCGATAGCACTGGCAACACATCAGAGGCAACCGAAGCCGTTATCATCACGCTGGACACTGGCCGACCCGGAGTAACCATCACATCTGCTTCTGGAGGTAATGGTGCCACAACAAACACCCGCACTCTGAGCTACACAGCCATCTTTACTGAGGCAGTTAATGGCTTTGATGAAGGCGATATTACGGTAACAGGCACGGCAATCTTGGGTAGTCCTTCTGTAACCAGCTTTTCTGTAATTGATAGCAGAACATACACCTTTAATGTAGAAGCCACCTCTGACGGAAACGTCATCGTGTCTATTGGTGCGGATCTTGCTCAGGATCTTGCTGGCAATGGCAACACCGCTTCTAGTAACCACTCATTGACGATTGACAGGACTGCACCTACAGTAATCATCACTACCCGCACACCACAATCGGTCAACACAGGCTCATTCACGCTGACTGGAACCGCTGAGGCGGGTTCCACTGTTGATGTACTCAAAGATGGAAGCACTATTGGCACCACAACCGCAACAAATGGTACTTGGACGTTACTTGTAACGCTGACTGATGGAGTCAACACATTCACGGCAAGCTCAACCAATGGCGCTGGCAACACAGGAACATCTGGTGAGGTTATCATCACGTTGGACACTGACGGACCCGGAGTAGCCATCACATCTGCTTCTGGAGGTAATGGTGCCATAACAAGCGACCGGGCTCTGAGCTACACAGCCATCTTTGATGAGGCAGTTAATGGCTTTGATGAAGGCGATATTACGGTAACAGGCACGGCAAGCTTGGATAGTCCTTCTGTAACCATCTTTTCCGCAAGTGCTGATAGCAGAACATACACCTTTAATGTAGAAGCCTCCTCTGACGGAAACGTCATCGTGTCTATTGGTGCGGATGTTGCTCAGGATATTGCTGGCAATGGCAACACCGCTTCTAACGGGTTCACATTGACGATTGACCGCACCGCACCGAGTGTATCCATTACCAACACACCACAATCGGTCAACGCAGGCTCATTCACGCTGACTGGAACCGCTGAGGCGGGTTCCCTTGTTAAGGTACGCCAAAACGGAATTCCTATTGGCACCGAAACCGCAACGGGTGGTACTTGGACGTTACTGGTAACGCTGACTGATGGAGCCAACACATTCACGGCAACGGCAACCGATAACAATGGCAACACATCAGACGCAACCGATGCCGTTATCATCACGCTGGACACTGGCCGACCTGGAGTAACCATCACATCTACTTCTGGAGGTGATGGTGGCACAGCAAACACCCGCACTCTGAGCTACACAGCCATCTTTGATGAGGCAGTTAATGGCTTTGATGAAGGCGATATTACGGTAACAGGCACGGCGATCTCGGGTAGTGCTACTGCTACTGTTATATCCGGCTTTTCCGCAACTGATAGCAGAACATACACCTTTAATGTAGAAGCCACCACTGACGGAAACGTCACCGTATCCATTGCCGCAGGGGTTGCACAAGATAGTGCTGGCAATGGCAACACCGCTTCTAACAACCACTCATTGACGATTGACAGCACTGCACCTACAGTAAGCATCACTACCAACACACCACAAACGGTCAACACAGAATCATTCACGCTGACTGGAACCGCTGATGAGGCGGGTTCCACTGTTGAGGTATTCCAAAACGGAGGTTCTATTGGCACCACAACCGCAACGGGTGGTACTTGGACGTTACTGGTAACGCTGACTGATGGAGCCAACACATTCACGGCAACGGCAACCGATAACAATGGCAACACATCAGAGGCAACCGATGCCGTTATCATCACGCTGGACACTGTCCGACCCGGAGTAACCATCTCATCTGCTTCTGGAAGTAATGGCGCCACAATAAACACCCGCACTCTGAGCTACACAGCCATCTTTGATGAGGCAGTTAATGGCTTTGATACAAACGATATTACGGTAACAGGCACGGCAAACTTGGGTAGTCCTGCTGTAACCATCTTTTCTGTAATTGATAGCAGAACATACACCTTTAATGTAGTAGCGACCACTGACGGAAACGTCAGAGTGTCTATTGATGCGGATGTTGCTCAGGATATTGCTGGCAATGGCAACACCGCTTCTAACGGGTTCACATTGACGATTGACCGCACCGCACCGAGTGTATCCATTACCAACACACCACAATCGGTCAACACAGAATCATTCACGCTGACTGGAACCGCTGATGCGGATTCCACTGTTGAGGTATTCCAAAACGGAGGTACTATTGGCACCACAACCGCAACAACGACTCGTGATTGGACGTTACTGGTAAGGCTGACTGATGGAGCCAACACATTCACGGCAACCGCAACCGATAGCACTGGCAACACATCAGAGGCAACCGAAGCCGTTATCATCACGCTGGACACTGGCCGACCCGGAGTAACCATCACATCTGCTTCTGGAGGTAATGGTGCCACAACAAACGACCTGGTTCTGAGCTACACAGCCATCTTTACTGAGGCAGTTAATGGCTTTGATGAAGGCGATATTACGGTAACAGGCACGGCAATCTTGGGTAGTCCTTCTGTAACCAGCTTTTCTGTAATTGATAGCAGAACATACACCTTTAATGTAGAAGCCACCTCTGACGGAAACGTCATCGTGTCTATTGGTGCGGATCTTGCTCAGGATCTTGCTGGCAATGGCAACACCGCTTCTAGTAACCACTCATTGACGATTAACAGTATTGCACCGGGTGTATCCATTAGCACCCGCACACCACAAACGGTCAACACGGGCTCATTCACGCTGACTGGAACCGCTGATGCGGGTTCCACTGTTGATGTATTCAAAAATGGAAGCTCTATTGGCACCACAACCGCAACAACGAGTACTGCTTGGACGTTACTTGTAACGCTGGATGAAGGAGTCAACACATTCACGGCAAGCTCAACCGATAGCACTGGCAACACAGGAACATCTGGTGAGGTTATCATCACGCTGGACACTGACGGACCCGGAGTAGCCATCACATCTGCTTCTGGAGGTAATGGTGCCATAACAAGCGACCGGGCTCTGAGCTACACAGCCATCTTTACTGAGGCAGTTAATGGCTTTGATGAAGGCGATATTACGGTAACAGGCACGGCAAGCTTGGATAGTCCTTCTGTAACCATCTTTTCCGCAAGTGCTGATAGCAGAACATACACCTTTAATGTAGAAGCCGCCTCTGACGGAAACGTCATCGTGTCTATTGGTGCGGATGTTGCTCAGGATATTGCTGGCAATGGCAACACCGCTTCTAGTAACCACTCATTGACGATTGACAGGACTGCACCTACAGTAATCATCACTACCAGCACACCACAAACGGTCAACGCAGCCTCATTCACGCTGACTGGAACCGCTGATGCGGGTTCCACTGTTGATGTATTCAAAAATGGAAGCTCTATTGGCACCACAACCGCAACAACGAGTACTGCTTGGACGTTACTTGTAACGCTGGATGAAGGAGTCAACACATTCACGGCAACGGCAACCGATAACAATGGCAACACATCAGACGCAACCGATGCCGTTATCATCACGCTGGACAGTGTTGCGCCCGTAGCCGTCCCGAGTATCAGTATCAGCCCCAATACGCTGGTTGCCACGGTGGGCAGTTCCATTGATGCGATAACCATCGATTCAAGTGGTGGAGCGGTTGAGGGATACAGTATCGCTCCAACACTCCCCGCTGGACTAATGTTAGACGTGGTCACTGGCACCATATCAGGCACACCAACGGCGATTGCACCTTCACGCACCTACACCATCACCGCCACTAATAGCGGTGGTACGGATAGTAGAACCATCAACATCACCGTTAATGGTGGAACAGGCGAGATGCCTGTTGGGAGTCCGGATGACTTCGTGACCACTTGGAGCGTACAAGGAAGTTCAGGAAGTCCGACGGTTATTCCAACAACAGGCAGTGGCTATAATTACAACGTAAATTGGGGTGATGGTGGCATAGATACAACGACCTATACCGGCAATGCCATGCATACTTACGCCGATGCAGGGACTTATACCGTCCGTATTAGTGGCGCCTTCCCGCGTATTTATTTTAATGCGGAGGAAGGCAATGCTAATTCCAACAGTATCATCGCCATTAACCAATGGGGAACAGGGCAATGGACTTCAATGGAACATGCTTTTAGTGGAGCAACCAACCTTATAGGAGACGCAACCGACCGACCTGATTTGTCTCGGGTAACAGATATGTGGGGTATGTTTAGATATGCTAGCAAATTTAACCAAGACATCGGCGATTGGGATGTCAGCAATGTTGAGCGTATGGGCACGCTGTTTGAATATACTGACGAATTTAACCAAGATATTGGTGATTGGGATGTCAGCAATGTGACCAATATGACGTGGATGTTTGCTAGTGCCACTGCCTTTAACCAAGACATAAGCCGTTGGGATGTCCGCGGTGTAACGAATATGAGTAATATGTTTAATGGTGCATCTGATTTTAGTCAGAACCTAGGTGCTTGGTATATCACTGGGGATTTATCCGTTATTCCGACACTGGGTGCAGGAGACGAAGTAATCACTTTCACGGCTCAAAATAGTGTTTTAAGTGGTCACAACCCGACCTATATGCTTGGCGGAACGGATAGCAGTTCCTTTACTCTGACTGACGGAGTGCTGACCATAAACGCCGCACCTGCTGCTATAGGAACTTTATATGATATTCGCATATCAATCCCAGGCTCAGTAGGCTCAGGCACAGTCTTAGTTGGAACAGATAATCACCGAGATTTAACCTTTGTCGTTAATAATAGACCGATGATTACCTCTAACAATGGTAATTCTCCATATGAAATAACACTCCCCGAGAACACCAAGGCAGTCACCACCATCACCGTGACAGATGGGGATACCAATGATACTTTGATCTATACGCTTTCAAATGACGATGCCGCGTTGTTTGAGATAACGGATTTAGGCGTATTAAGTTTCAAAGACGACTATATTCCAGATTATGAAAACCCAAGGGACGCACAAGGTAATATTGACCAGAACGCAGACCAAGAATATAGCGTTCTAGTCTCCGTATCGGACGGAATATCGACCGACACACAGGAAATTAGAGTAACCATTGAAAGTGTTGATTCTGAAAACCCAGCCCCAACAACTATATCTATGATTAGCGATATTGATAACCTTGTGGCAGGAGGTAATCCTCGCGTTGTGGATGTGGCTGGTTATTTTATCGACACAAACGACACTTTGACCTTTACCGCTGAATCCAGTCACACTCCCATTGCCAGCGTTGGTGTTATGGGTAGCACAGTCACCATCACGGCAAACGCCGCAGGCAGTGCAACCATCACCGTTACTGCCACCGATACAGCGGGGCAAAGGGCTATGCAGACTTTTATGGTCAGTGTTAATGGTGGAGCAAGTGATGTGCCCCCGAGTATCAGTATCAACCCCGCTACGCTGGTTGCCACCGTGGGCAGTCCCATTGATGCGATAACCATCGATTCAAATGGTGGAGCGGTTGAGAGCTACAGTATCGATTCAGCACTCCCCGCTGGACTGACACTTGACACCGCCACTGGCACCATATCAGGCACACCAACGGCGATTGCAACTTTAACCACCTACACCATCACCGCTACTAATAGCGGTGGTGCGGATACTGCGACGGTCAATATCACCGTTAATGCGGTACCAACCGCTCCGATGATTACCTATAGGGGTGGGATAGCCAACTCTGATGGAACAGCAACTGCAACAGGACATAGTGTATATGTAGCTAACGTTAATCCAGATTCTAATAATATAGATGAGGATTTTCTACAAATAGCTGAAGGAACAAGCGTGGTAGATACCATAACAGCCACAAATGATGGTAGTCGTTCTATAGAGTATTTTCTTCCTACTCCATCAGGGGCTGTCCTGGGAGATAATAACCTGTTTGAGATAGATAGGAGTAGCGGAGTTTTGTCGTTCAAATCGCCTCCAGATTATGAATACCCATTAAATTCTGATGGTACGACACAAGGCACTAACCAAATATATTGGGCGATTGTACAGGTCAGAAATAGTGGTACCGATATAAAAAGCGAGTTACTACTCATCAAAGTAGAAATTACTAATATCGACTTGGATGTCAGCATATCGGCTAGTAGTGGGGGCGTTACTGAAACGGGCAGTACCGATACACATACTGTTGCGTTGACGGTGACTAAAAATGCCGAAGTCACCTTAAGCAGTGTTGTTCACAGTTATGACCCGACTGAAGGTGGTGTAACCCAGACTTGGACGCAGGTCGCTGGTGAATCAGTCGCACTTGGTGACACCAGTGCCGCTACGGTAACATTCCGAGTACCAGATCAAATCACTGAAACACTGACCTTGAGCTTTTTATTGACGGTATCAGACGAAGTCGGTAGCGATACCGTTGTATTTGTACACAACACCGCTACCATTACGGTTACCCCAGCCGCCCCATCTGTAGCCGTCCCGATTATCAGTATCAGCACCGATACGCTGGTTGCCACCGTGGGCACTGCTATCCAGCCGATAACTATCAGCTCAATCGGTGGAGCGGTTGAGAGCTACAGTATCGATTCAGCACTCTCCGATGGACTGACACTTGACACCGCCACTGGCACCATTTCAGGTGCACCAACGGCGATTGCAACTTTAACCACCTACATCATCACCGCGACTAATAGCGGCGGTATGGATTCCGCCACCATCAGCATCACCGTTAATGATGTTGCTCCAAGTATCAGTATCGACCCCGCTACGCTGGTTGCCACCGTAGGTACTCCCATTGACACCATCACCATTACGAATACAGGTGGTGATGTCGTCAGCTACATAATCACAGACTCGGATGATCAAGAGGTCACAGATCTGGCAGGTCTGGTCTTTAACACAGCGACTGGCATAATTAGCGGTACGCTAAATGATAGTGTGGAGATTGGTACGGAGACTTACATCATCACCGCGACTAATAGCGGTGGTATGGATTCCGCCACCATCAGCATCACCGTTAATGATGTTGCCCCGATTATCAGTATCAGCACCGATACGCTGGTTGCCACCGTGGGTACTCCCATTGACACCATCACTATTACGAATACGGGTGGTGATGTCGTCAGCTACATAATCACAGACTCGGATAATCAAGAGGTCACAGATCTGGCAGGTCTGGTCGTTGACGCAGAGGCTGGCATAATTAGCGGTACGCTAAATTCTGATGCGGACATTGGTACGGAGACCTACACCATCACCGCCATCAATAGCGGTGGTATGGATACCGCCACCATCACCATCACCGTTAATAGGAAAGCGAATACCGCACCTACTGACATATCATTATCTGTAACAAAAGTGGCGCGTAGTGCAACGGCTAACAGGCGGGTTGGTCTATTGTCTAATAGCGATGTAGATGCAGATAATACACACACATATACATTGGTTGCTGGAAATGGTGATGATGACAACCTATTGTTCACCATTAACGGCACCAGTTTGAGAATAAAGGAGACACCCGCCGCAGATAAATCAGACTACACAATCAGGATCAATGTGAACGATGGTACGGATGATTATTCCAAAACATTCACCATTGACGTTAGTAATGAAGCATTGACAACAGACGACTTCGTGACTACTTGGCAGGTAACGGCAGGTCAGACCATTACCATTCCAACAACAGGTGATGGCTATGATTACGACGTAAATTGGGGCGATGGTAACACCGACACGAGCCAGACCGGCAACGCCACGCATACTTACGTCGATTCAGGGACTTATAGCGTCCGTATCAGAGGCAGTTTCCCGCGTATTTATTTTAGTAACTTCGATAACGACGGCAACCAAAATTCCAACAGTATCATCGCCATTAACCAATGGGGAACAGGGCAATGGACTTCAATGGTATCTGCGTTTTCGGGTGCGACCAAACTTGCTGGACAAGCCAGCGATACGCCTGATTTATCTCGGCTAACCGATATAAGCAGCATGTTTAATAATGCCAGCGCCTTTAACCAAAACATTGGTAATTGGGATGTCAGCAGTGTAACGAATATGCAAGGGATGTTTGGGAGTAGCTACAATGGGATGGCTTTTAATCAAGACATTAGTGATTGGGATGTCAGCAGTGTAAATAATATGTCGTACATGTTTCAGAATGCCCGAGCCTTTAACCAAGACATTGGTGATTGGGATGTCAGTAGTGTAAATAAGATGAATATTATGTTTCAGAGTGCCCAAGCCTTTAACCAAGACATTGGTGATTGGGATGTCAGTAGTGTAAATACTATGCAAGGGATGTTTGCTGTTACCGACGCCTTTAACCAAGACATTGGTGATTGGAAGGTGGGTCTCGTAGGGCATATGGAAACGATGTTTCAGAGTGCCAAAGCCTTTAACCAAGACATCAGCCGTTGGGACGTGAGCGGTGTAACGTTCATGTATTCTATGTTTCAGGAAGCCGATGCCTTTGATCAAAATCTTGGGCTTTGGTATATTTCTGGTGCTGAATTAGTCGTTTCCCCCATTCTTGAAGCAGGTGATGAAATAACCACTTTCATGGCTCAGAATGCTGTTTTAAGAGGTCACAACTCGGTTTATTCTCTTTCTGGCACTGATGCCGATCTCTTTACCCTAACCCCAGCAGGTGTGTTGACCATAAACGCAGCACCGACTGCGGCAAAAACTGAATATGATATTAAAGTATCGGTTACTGGCTCGTATGGAACAAACAATCACCGGGACTTTACGCTTGGGAATAACCCAGCACCGACTGATATTATGCTTTCTTCAGCAGCAGTGGCTCACAATGCAGTCGCCAACACGAGGATTGGAGTGTTGTCTAATATTGATTTAGAGACGGGTGACGAATACACATACACATTGACCAATGGGGCGGGTGACGCAGATAACGAAGCGTTCATAATTGACGGCACTGGTTTAAGAATAAAGGGCACACCCGCCGCAGACCGCTCAACCTACACGATTAGAATCAATGTAAATGATGGTCAAAATGATTTCGCTAAGATATTCACCATTACCGTTAGCGAGGACGCATTATCAACAGATGATTTTGTTACCACTTGGCGGGTAACGGCAGGTCAGAGCATCACCATTCCGACATACGCTACCGAAACGTATCATTACACCGTGAGTTGGGGCGGTGGTGAAGCAGCAGACACGGCTACTTATACCAGCAATGCCGTGCATACCTACGCTAATGAAGGTGATTATGAAGTCCGTATCAGTGGCACCTTCCCGCGCATTTATTTTAATAACGAAGGCGACAAGGACAATATCATTGCCATCGACCAATGGGGCAATGGGCGCTGGACTTCTATGGAAAAATCCTTCTACGGCTGTAGTAACTTGCTTGGAGATACAAACGATAGACCTGATTTATCGGCTGTAACCGACATGAACAATATGTTTAATGGTGCTGCTGTCTTTAACCAAAACATTGGCGATTGGGATGTCAGCAAGGTGACCAATATGTCAAATATGTTTAATGATGCCGATGCCTTTAACCAAGACATTGGCGATTGGGATGTCAGCAAGGTGACCAATATGTCAAATATGTTTGCTCATACCGGAATCTTTAACCAACCTATCGGTGGTTGGGATGTCAGTAGCGTAACCAATTTATCGGGAATGTTTCAGGACAGTTACTTTTTTAATCAACCTATTGGCGATTGGAGTACTAGCAATGTGACCAATATGTCGAATATATTTGATGGTGCCTTCCTCTTTAACCAACCTATTGGCGATTGGGTTACCCGCAATGTAACCAATATGTCGGCTATGTTTAGAGGCGCCAGCCGTTTTGACCAACGTATCGGCGGTTGGGTTACCCGCAATGTTACAGACATGAGTTATATGTTTGAGGTAGCCGTAAATATGAGGCAAGACATCAGCGCTTGGGATGTCCGCAATGTAACCAATATGGAGAATATGATTGATGGAGCTGCTCATCTTCCTACCGACAACTTCGGGCTTTGGTACATTACGGGGGATTTGTCCGTGCCTCCGACACTTGAAGCAGGAGCGGAAGTCACCCGATTCACGGCTCAGAATAGTTACTTAAACGGTCAAAACCCGACCTATGGACTTGCTGGTGGCACTGATGATGGTCTCTTTACAATAACGAACACAGGCGTGTTGAGCATAAAAGCAATGCCCGCTAAAACTGAATACAATATCCGCATATCAGTTAGTGATAATGTGCTTAAGAAAGCCCCTCACTCAAACCCGACCTACTACCGATCTTTAACCCTTGTCGCCAATCATAGACCCGAGATTACTTCTAACAATGGCGTTTCTCACTATGCAATAACGCTCCCTGAAGACACACAGGCGGTTACCACCATCACCACTACAGATGGAGATGCGAATGCTACTTTGATCTATACGCTTTCGAATGATGATGTGGCACTGTTTGAGATAACTGGAACAGGAAACTCAAGAACATTAAGTTTCAAAGATGACTTTATTCCAGATTATGAAAACCCAAGAAACTCACTCGGGGTGGTTGACCAAAACGCCGACCAAGAATATCGCGTTCTAGTCTCTGTATCGGATGGAATATCGACCGATACGCAAACCATTATCGTAACAATCGTTGAATTAGTTGCCCCAAGTATCAGTATCAGCACCAATACGCTAATTGCCACAGTGGGTATCGCTATCACACCGATAACCATCACCGAAAGCGGTGGTGTGGGCGGTGCGGTTGACAGCTATAGCATCGATCCGTCCATTGCTAACGGACTGTCATTTAACCCAGATACTGGTGCCATTTCAGGTACGCCATTGGCGACTGCAACTTTAACCGCCTACATCATCACTGCCACTAATCGTGATGGTACGGATACCGCGATGGTCAATATCACCGTTAATGCGGTGCCAACCGCCCCGAGTATCACCACCATGCCACAAACGGTCAACACAGCCTTATTCATGCTGACTGGTGAAGCTGATGCGGGTTCTACTGTGAATCTGTACAGAGGGGCGGGGACGGTTTCTCTTGGCAGCGCAACCGCAACGAATGGTGCTTGGACAATCACCGTCATGCTGACGGAGGGAGCTAACACAATCACGGCAACGGCAACCGATGACATCGGCAACATATCAACCCCATCTGCTAGCGTTATCATCACGCTGGACACGGGCAAGCCGGAAGTCACCATTACGCAACCAGCGAATACATTGACCAACACGGCATCATTCGTGCTGACTGGTGACGCTGAGGCGGGTTCTACTGTTGATGTACTCAAAGATGGAAGCTCTATTGGCACCACAACCGCAACCGCAACGAATGGTGCTTGGACAATCACCGTCACGCTGACGGATGGAGCCAACACATTCACCGCAACCGCAACCGATAGCGCTGGCAACACATCAGACGCAACCGATGCCGTTATCATCACGCTGGACAGTGTTGCACCGAGCGTAGACATCTCATCTACTTCTGGCAGTAATGGTGCCACAGCAAACACCCGCACTCTGAGCTACACAGCCGCCTTTGATGAGGCAGTTAGCGACTTTGATGCAAGCGATATTACGGTAACAGGCTCGGCAAGCGTGGGTAGTCCTGCTGTAACTAGCTTTTCCGCAAGTGCTGATAGCAGAACATACACCTTTAATGTAGAAGCCGCCTCTGACGGAAACGTCATCGTGTCTATTGGTGCGGATGTTGCTCAGGATATTGCTGGCAATGGCAACGGCGTTTCTGATGACTACGCATTGACGATTGACAGCATGGCACCGAGTGTAATCATCACTACCAGCACACCACAAACGGTCAACACAGAATCATTCACGCTGACTGGAACCGCTGAGGCGGGTTCCGTTGTTGATGTACTCAAAGATGGAAGTTCTATTGGCACCCTAACGGCAACGAGTACTGCTTGGACGTTCCCCGTCATGCTGAATGAAGGAGTCAACACATTCATGGCAACCGCAACCGATAGTGCTGGCAACACATCAGAGGCAACCGAAGCCGTTATCATCACGCTGGACAGTACTCCACCGACCGTACTCATCTCATCTACTTCTGGCGGTGATGGTGGCACAGCAAACACCCGCACTCTGAGCTACACAGCCATTTTTAGTGAGGTAGTTAATGGCTTTGATTTCAGCGATATTATGGTAACAGACACGGTGAACTCGGGTAATGGTACTGTTATATCCGGCTTTGACGCAACTGATAGCAGAACATACACCTTTAATGCAATAGCCCCCGCTGACGTAGACGTCACCGTGTCTATTGGTGCGGATGTTGCTCAGGATATTGCTGGCAATGGCAACACCGCTTCTAACGCCTACGTATTGACGATTGACAGGACTGCACCTACAGTAAGCATCACTACCCGCACACCACAATCGGTCAACACAGCCTCATTCACGCTGACTGGAGCCGCTGATGTGGGTTCCACTGTTGATGTACTCAAAGATGGAAGCTCTATTGGCACCACAACCGCAACAACGAATGGCACTTGGACGTTACTTGTAACGCTGGATGAAGGAGTCAACACATTCACGGCAACCGCAACCAATAGCAGTGGCAACACAGGAACATCTGGAGCCGTTATCATCACGCTGGACAGTGTTGTACCGGGTGTATCCATTACCAGCACACCACAATCGGTCAACACAGCCTCATTCACGCTGATTGGAACCGTTGAGGCGGGTTCCACTGTTGATGTATTCAAAAATGGAAGCTCTATTGGCACCACAACCGCAACAACGAATGGTGCTTGGACGTTACTTGTAACGCTGGATGAAGGAGTCAACACATTCACGGCAACCGCAACCGATAGCGCTGGCAACACATCAGACGCAACCGATGCCGTTATCATCACGCTGGACAGCATGGCACCGGGTGTATCCATTACCAACACACCACAATCGGTCAACACAGAATCATTCACGCTGATTGGTGGCGCTGATGCGGGTTCCGTTGTTGATGTACTCAAAGATGGAAGTTCTATTGGCACCACAACCGCAACAATGAATCGTGATTGGACGTTACTGGTAACGCTGACTGATGGAGCCAACACATTCACGGCAACGGCAACCGATGGCACTGGCAACACATCAGACGCAACCGATGCCGTTATCATCACGCTGGACACTGGCCGACCCGGAGTAACCATCACATCTACTTCTGGAGGTGATGGTGGCACAGCAAACACCCGCACCCTGAGCTACACAGCCATCTTTAGTGAGGGAGTTAGTGGCTTTGGTGAAGGCGATATTATGGTAACAGGTACGGCAAACGTGGGTAGTCCTGCTGTAACCAGCTTTTCCGCAAGTGCTGATAACAGAACATACACCTTTAATGTAGTAGTCACCACTGACGGAAGCGCCATCGTATCCATTGACGCAGAGGTTGCTCAGGATATTGCTGGCAATGGCAACACCGCTTCCAGCAACTACGCATTGACGATTAACAGTATTGCACCGGGTGTATCCATTAGCACCCGCACACCACAAACGGTCAACGCAGCCTCATTCACGCTGACTGGAACCGCTGAGGCGGGTTCCACTGTTGATGTATTCAAAAATGGAAGCTCTATTGGCACCACAACCGCAACAACGAGTACTGCTTGGACGTTACTTGTAATGCTGGATGAAGGAGTCAATACATTCACGGCAAGATCAACCGATAGCACTGGCAACACAGGAACATCTGGTGAGGTTATCATCACGCTGGACAGTGTTGCATCCGTAGCCGTCCCGAGTATCAGTATCAGCCCCAATACGCTGGTTGCCACCGTGGGCAGTCCCATTGATGCGATAACCATCGATTCAAGTGGTGGAGCGGTTGAGGGATACAGTATCGCTCCAACACTCCCCGATGGACTAACACTTGACGAAACCACTGGCACCATATCAGGCACACCAACGGCGATTGCACCTTCACGCACCTACACCATCACTGCCACTAATAGTGGTGGTACGGATACCGCGACGGTCAACATCACCGTTAATGGTGGAACAGGCGAGATGCCTGTTGGGAGTCCGGATGACTTCGTGACCACTTGGAGCGTACAAGGAAGTCGGACGATCGTTATTCCAACAACAGGCAGTGGCTATAATTACAACGTAAATTGGGGTGATGGTGACAGAGATACAATGGACTATACCGGCGATGCCATGCATACTTACGCCGATGCAGGGACTTATACCGTCCGTATTAGTGGCGACTTCCCGCGTATTTATTTTAATGCGGATTCTGGCAATGCTAATTCCAACAGTATCATCGCCATTAACCAATGGGGAAGTCAGCAATGGACTTCAATGGAACTGGCTTTTAGTGGAGCAACCAACCTTATAGGAGACGCAACCGACCGACCTGATTTATCTCGGGTAACAGATATGTGGGGTATGTTTAGATATGCTAGCAAATTCAATCAAGACATCGGCGATTGGGATGTCAGCAATGTTGAGCGTATGGGCACGCTGTTTGAATATACTGACGAATTTAACCAAGATATTGGTGATTGGGATGTCAGCAATGTGACCAATATGGAGTGGATGTTTGCTAGTGCCACTGCCTTTAACCAAGACATAAGCCGTTGGGATGTCCGCGGTGTAACGAATATGAGTAGTATCTTTGATAATGCAGATGCTTTTAGTCAGAACCTAGGTGCTTGGTATATCACTGGGGATGATTTATCCGTGTCCCCGGCACTTGAAGCAGGAGACGAAGTAATCACTTTCACGGCTCAAAATAGTGTTTTAAGTGGTCACAACCCGAGCTATATGCTTGGCGGAGCGGATAGCAGTTCCTTTACTCTGACGACTGACGGAGTGCTGACCATAAACGCCGCACCTGCTGCTATAGGAGCTTTATATGATATTCGCATATCAATCCCAGTCACAGGCTCAGGCACAGTCTTAGTTGGAACAGATAATCACCGAGATTTAACCTTTGTCGTTAATAATAGACCGATGATTACCTCTAACAATGGTGATTCCCCATATGAAATAACACTCCTCGAAAACACACAGGCGGTCACCACCATCACCACAGATGGAGATACCAATGATACTTTGACCTATTCTATTTCTAGGTATGATTCTGATTTATTTGAGATAACTGGAACAGGAAACTCAAGAACATTAAAGTTCAAAGCCGACCGTGTTCCAGATTATGAAAACCCAAGAAACTCAGATGGGGTAGTTGACCAAAACGCCGACCAAGAATATCGTGTTCTGGTTACTGTATCGGATGGAACATCTTTTGACACGCAGGAAATTATCGTAACCATCGTTCGTTTGCTCACAGCCGTAAACCGGATTGATGATATTGATAACCTCGTGGTAAATGCTAGTCCTCATAATCTGAATGTGGCTAGTTATTTTAGCGATAGCGGCCCAGACAACATGTTGACCTTTACCGCTGAATCCAGTCACACTCCCACCGCCAGCGTTGATGTTGCGGGTAGCACAGTCACCATCACGGCAAACGCCGTAGGCAGTGCAACCATCACTGTTGCTGCCGAAGACACCATCGGTCAAAGGGCTACGCAGACTTTTATGGTCAGTGTTAATGGTGGAGCAAGTGATGTCGCCCCGATTATCAGTATCAGCCCCAATACGCTGGTTGCCACGGTGGGCAGTCCCATTGATGCGATAACCATCGATTCAAATGGTGGTGGTAATGTTGTCAGCTACAGCATCGCCCCAGCCATTGGTAATGGACTGTTATTTAGCACAGCCACTGGCACCATTTCAGGTACGCCAACGGCGATTGCAACTTTAACCACCTACACCATCACTGCGGAAAATAATGTTGGTTCGGATACTGCGACAATAGCCATCACCGTTAATGCGGCACCAACCGCACCGAGTGTAAGCATCATTACCACACCACAAACGGTCAACACAGCATCATTCACGCTGACTGGAACCGCTGATGCGGGTTCCGTTGTTGAGGTACTCCAAAACGGAAGTTCTGTTGGCACCGAAACCGCAACGGGTGGTACTTGGACGATCATCGTAACGCTAGATGGAGGAGCCAACACATTCACGGCAACCGCAACCGATGCCGATGGCAACACATCACCCCTATCCGATGCCGTTATCATCACGCTGGAAATACCGGAGTTCACCAATACAGTGAAACGAAAGATTAAAAGGAGTGATGGTAGTACGACAAGTGTGGGTGTGACGTTTGGTGAATCGAAAACCGTTACGGTGACTATTAGAGCATTCACGACTACTACGAGTGCGAGTGCGGATGATGTTATAACTAAAGCCTCCAATACCCTGAATATTGAAACGGCAAATGACTATTTTAAGTTTATTTCGCACTTGCCATCTGTCGTCAAAGTCGATCTGCTGGAAAATGCGATTGTTGATATAGTGATTACAGATGCCTTTGGTTACCCTGTCCCCGATGCCTGTTCTGTCGATAGTCCATGTAAAGTAAGCCTGTCCTATACGGATGCTGACCTAGAGAGATTAGGTGATATATCGGCATCGGAACTTGTCGTATTCCACTACACGGACAACAAGTGGAGAGAGCTTGACGGCACTGTTGACATTAATGCGATGACCGTTACTGGCGAAACCACCAGTTTCTCACCTTTTGTTCTTGGAGTGGTCACCCGAGTTAACACACAGTTTCAGCGACAAGTTATCGCTCGTTTCACACAGGCACTTGTTGCCAATGTTGCTCGTACGGTGGAAGGTCGGGTAGGTGCTGCTTTCTCGGATGCTCGGCAATTAGCCAGCTACCAATTAGATGGTCAGACGGTGCAATTGAATGGTAGCGATAATCTGCAAGATGCGATGATAAACAAACTGCCGCATTATGCGAAAGCATTGAAAGACGGCGGCATGGACTGGAAAGCCATGTTGTCTCGTTCATCTTTTGTATTGCCACTGAATACGGCTGGCAACCTTGATTCAGAACAATCAGGAATGACCCTCTGGGGTCGTGGCGATTACACTAAACTCAGCGGTAAGAGTGGTGGTCTTGATTGGAATGGCAGTTTAGTTGGCTTTCAGGTCGGTATTGATAGTCGCATACGTGATGATTTATTGGTCGGTGGTTTGGTGTCATTCGGTAATGGTAAGACGGATTACACCGATAATAGAACCGATGGTGCCTATAAGCTCAAAAACATGACCGGTGTTCACCCTTATATGGCATGGACAAGTGGCGATATGTCATTATGGGGTAGTGTCGGTTATGGGCAGGGACGGGCTGAGGTGTCCACTGGGAATGTGACCAGCAAGGTCTCCATGCTCTCCTTATCAGGCGGAGTAAAGGGTAAATTATCACAGACTGGGCTGAGCCTGAAAGGCGACATCTCGCTGGTGCGTACTGATGTTGAGAACGCTGCTAAAGTCAACAATCAAAGACTACGTTTAGTTTTAGAATCGGAGCGACAACGGACGCTCGCATCAGGCGGTACGATTACACCTGTGTTAGAAGCGGGTTTACGCTATGACAGCGGTGATGGTGAGTCTGGATTGGGTGCGGTACTGAGTGCTGGAATACGCCATAATCTCGACGGCTGGGTCGTTAAAGGCAAGATGCATGCTGTGGTCGGTCAGAATAATTACCAAGAATGGGGTATTCACGGCACGATTGAGAAAGCCCCGAATGTCAATCAACAAGGCTTGTCGTTTAGTGTTAATCCGTCCTACGGTGCGACTGACATAAGAATGCAACAAGTGTATGGTCGGGATCAAACATCCGTGAGCAATAACGGCACAAGTAATGATTACGCTATGCGCTTAAATGCACGAATGGATTATGGTTTGTCTGTCTCGGGTATCAGGGGCATGTTGATTCCATACAGCGAAGCCACCCTAGGCGGACAATCTAAGGACTATGAGTTAGGCATAAACTGGAAACGTCATTCAGCATTCAACATCAATTTATCGGTTGAACGCGAAACTAGAGACACTTCCAAGCACAGGATTCTGTTGGAAAGCAAAGTTCAGTTTTAATCGCCTATCGAGTGTGCTGTTATTCCTCGCTTCTGGGTAGAAGCCGCTCGGGAGTGTGGCTTCATTCGCGCCGATTACCACCGTAGGCGAGGAACAATGGATAATTGAAAATGACGGTAAATGGACAATGATGGTTGGTTTTGATAGGGACATTTGTTTGACTGGATGGTCTGCTCCCCGCTTGGGCGGGGACATTATTCGAGTCTGTGCAAGAAACCCTCGCTAGGTTGTGTTACATGTGGAAAGTTGTGTTACATGTGGAAAACCCTTGCGGGTTTGAGTGTTTTTCTGGGTTACTGCTTTCGCAGGAACGACGGATGTTGGTTTTTTGGGTTATTCTGTCAACCCTATGGGTATAGATTAAGTTTTCCACAATGAAACAGAATTGAAACGCGATAGTTTTCGAAGTTTCTAAATTCTCTGGCAGCCGATTTTATGGACTGAATCTTTGAATTAAATCCTTCTGCGGTTGCATTGATGATGCGATGTTTCAAGTAGGTCGTTATGTTATCGAGATGGTTTTTTAGCATCTTGGCGACTGATATGACCGGCTTTAGACGTGAATGTGTCGCCCACCAGTACCCTTTCTTAAAGAACGCTTGGGCTGGTTTATCATCGCAGTAAGTCCACAGCTCAAGCAACGTCTCTTTGATTGCCCAATCTCGGGCGACCTTCAACCCTTTTGATTGAAGGCAAGAAAAAGTGGCTTTATCTTTTTCACTCCAGTTGTTGGGATTGTGTAACCATGTATAGCGAGACCCGACCAAATCATCGATACCAGCGGCTCTTAATGTTTCATTTTCATTAGCAACTGACTTCGGCTCGGTGAGCTCGCCGCACCGAGTCAACCATTTTTGTAAGATAGCTGACGATATGAAACTTGTCGTGAACAATGGCGGCATTCGGTAAAGTTGCTCCAGCTGCCGTCATAAAGGGAACTCACATGTCCTCGGCAACAGCCGCTACTTCATTGCGTCTTTGCTCGGGAAGCGTGGACAACAATGTGGTTGCCGATTCCGTCGTTCTATCTGCCACGACCTCAAGCACTCTGGACGCATTCAAATCGTACAGCAAGCTGACATAAGATTGCCCCTTGCGGAAACTTTTTTCATCGATGCCAATGTTTCACTTCCTCAACAGAGCGTCTGTCCATCCCCTTTTCACCGCTCGGGATTGAATATGATGCGCCTCATCCCACGACCAGCCAAGTAGTTTTGCGGCTTGTGTTTTGTTGCTGCAGCCGACAGCACATCAATAGCGAATCAAATAAAGGCGTAAAGCGTACTTGCGTATCTGTCTACGGTACTTTCAGGCTTTTGATTCCATGCTCTTTACAATGAGGGCTTGTTGTGAATATTTAAGTCCTTGTTATTAAATATTTTATTTTCTTAAAACTGGACTGATTTTGAATTAACCGACAAGCCCAATGAATACACGGAACCTGATCGACCAAGCGCGTCTTGAATTGCATCGTATCAATGTCGCCATGTGCGCTGCTCACGGTGGTCGTAAACCGAACAAAGGGCATTGCAGGTATTACACGCACCTTTTGTTCCCTTTGGTCAATCTATCTGGATGGTCATTGATTTGTCGGTCAGATCCGGCGTAATAGCCGTGATTCGCCATGGGACACTAAGCCCCAAAAACTGAGTAAACAATGCGGTATCTTTCATTTGAATATCTCCATAAAAAAATACATTTGTACCACATTTTTGAGCATTGTTTGGCTTTTACCCATAGGAACTCAGGAGAACCGTTTTTTGCACAGTTTCTTTTGTGCGAATGAATAATGAGACTTTGATTCCGCTTACTGGTCATCGTTTTGAGTGGCTAAAGTCGCACTTCTGGCAATCATACCGCACAGGAATGGGACTTAAGGAAAGAAACGCGACAGAAGACTAATTCCAGCAAGGACTGTTAAAATGGCTATCCTGATAGTCGCTATGTGGTTGAACGTACCTTTGGTTTACTCAAATTGCATCACGGATTAGGCATGGCTACTTGAGGTTAGCCAGAAACAAAAGCCGTGCACATCTGATTGCCATGAGCCATAATCTTAAAAACAGGGATGAACATTTTCAAACAACTGCGGCTTTTACAGGAGAGTTGTGCCGAAATAGAGGCTTTTTTGGTGTCGCATTGATGATTGAGAGAATATAGGCAAAAAAATGAGCAAGTTTATAAAAAAATCACGTTGTTTATGATTTGCGATGGGTGTTTTGTGGATTATGCAAAGGTCTCTGATTGATATAATC
>OZ253450.1:0-627500 GCA_965261335.1 Candidatus Spongiihabitans sp. | reverse complement strand
GGGGGTGAGGTCGCCCGACCGATTTTAAGATTATTATAGTTTTGTTTTGGGTCTGTATCTCAGCTGGTTAGAGCACACCGCCCCCGAATAAAATGGGGGTGAGGTCGCCCGACCGATTTTAAGATTATTATAGTTTTGTTTTGGGTCTGTATCTCAGCTGGTTAGAGCACACCGCCCCCGAATAAAATGGGGGTGAGGTTACTCCGACCGATTTTAAGATTGTTGTAGTTTTGTTTTGGGTCTGTATCTCAGCTGGTTAGAGTGCACCGCCCCCGAATAAAATGGGGGTGAGGTCGCCCGACCGATTTTAAGATTATTATAGTTTTGTTTTGGGTCTGTATCTCAGCTGGTTAGAGCACACCGCCCCCGAATAAAATGGGGGTGAGGTTACTCCGACCGATTTTAAGATTGTTGTAGTTTTGTTTTGGGTCTGTAGCTCAGCTGGTTAGAGCGCACCCCTGATAAGGGTGAGGTCGGAAGTTCAAGTCCTCCCAGACCCACCAGATTTTTTGAAACTTAAGGGAGAAATTGCCAAAGCACTGAAGGATGTATTCATGGCAAAAATGGAGGAGATGAAAGAATATGTTTCGCTGATGCCGAAGTTATTGGTGGCAACGGTTGGAACGATAGTTATTACCGTGGGTGTACTTCTGGACTGCTTTTGTCTGGGGGGAACGGAAGGTGTTTTTTAATTTTATGCGAGGAGAATGTGAATATGAAACGTCATACACACACAAATTTATTAGGTTCCTGTGGTAGGACTAGGGTATTGGTTATGCTAGCATTTATTGTAGGGTCGTCGATAAATGTGAGTGGTTGTGTCGCACCTCTTATTGTTCCTGCTATTCAGGGTGCCCTGTCAGCCGGAAAGGCTTCTGGTGAACAAGCGAAAAAGGACGCTAATAAAAAGCCAGAACTAACACAATTGCAGATTCGTCAATTGCAGACACGTAGCTATGAAACCGAAGATACGAAGAAAATATTACAAGTCGCTTTGGCAGTTCTTCAGGATGATGGTTTTGTTGTACAGAATGCGAATGCTGATGTTGGTCTCTTATCCGCGTCTAAAAGTTTGCATGAAACCAATGTTGATGATACCGGAACAGCTTTTGTTAAGGGTTTTTTTGGTCTTGGTGGCGTAACATCTCAGGAATTTTCAACGGTTGAATCGACTGTAACGGTTACACCGTTCGGGGAAAAGACCCGAGTACGTTTGTCGGTACGATTGTCATCTACGGCGATTGGTGGCTTATCCGGAGCTAACGTAAAATATGAGTCCGTAACCGAACCTAAATTTTATCAGGAGTTTTTTACCAAATTAGAAAAAGGCATGTTCATTGAACGGCAACGGTTGTAATTTCTCAAGTCATACAACTGTTTTCTTTTACATTCTACAGCGAGATATATTATGTTTAAACTACAAAATTTGTACGTTCTGAGTTTTTGTGTTGCGTTGCTTTTCTCTGGGTGTGCTCCATTGCCGCCTCAGAAGACCGCAGCAGAGCATCAGGCAGAACTCGGCTCGACTCAGGAAAGAAAAACTACGCTTGGTTTGTTTCAGGCGTCAATCAAAGAAGGCATGTCCCAGGGGGATGTGGCAGCAGCGGTTGGATCGCCTAACATTGTCACTCAGGATGCAGATGGCAACGATACTTGGATATATGACAAAATCTCGACGGAAACGTCACATTCAGATTCGTCGCAGTCAAAAAATACATCAGTAAGTGCAGGTGGAGGGGTGCTGGGTGCTATCGGTTCTGTTCTAGGGGGAGTTGTAGGAGGGGTTTCACAATCACAAGGAAGTTCCAGTGGTTCTGGTGCCGCTTCTCAGTCTCAAAAAACGCTCACGGTAGTTATAAAATTTAATCAAAGCCGCCAAGTTTCCACAGTTAGATATCAGTCCAGCTCTTTTTAAAAGGAGAATTAATTGTTAATGTCTATTGTTTTGACATTAAGAGTTTCCTGCAAAAAGTGTTATTGATGGCAACGGTTGGAACGATAGTTATTACCGTTGGTGGCGTTAATTGGATTGTTTTTTTCTGATAGCGGGAGGTTGTTTTTTTCTGATAGCGGGAGGTTGTTTTCTTGGGATGGTCTATTGTAATCATGATTTTGGCTGTGGTATTCTGTGGCTGTTTTTCAGTGCTATGTGGTTGATTTGGATTTATGATGGATTGGGCTTTAGTAATGCTTTATATCGGCAGGGTCGTGTCTAGCGGTAATGCTTTTTGCGGCTTTCCACGGCTGGATAATTAAAGAGTAACCCGCCTAAATTTGAGGGCGAGTCAAAGCACAGAAAGTAGTTTTCCCGTAGGGGCCATAGCTCAGCTGGGAGAGCACCTGCCTTGCACGCAGGAGGTCGGCGGTTCGATCCCGCCTGGCTCCACCAGAGCAGATTTGTTGATGAGGTGGTGTAATGAAACTAGTCTTGAATGTGGTTAGCGTTTAAGACTAGTTTGATTCATTACTTGCGGTTCATTTCAAACGAAGTGAGCTTGGTTCTTTTACAATTAGGGTAGTCAAAGGCGCGCGCAAGCGCGAATTTGTTAATGTTATTCACATTGATTTATGTGTATTCGATTCTGAATACACGACGGCAAATTCCGTAAGTGCGGGTACCGAAATGTACTTTGTACATTTTTTAAATATTTTTTATATTTTGCATTTTTATGTTGCATAACTCTTCGAGAGTTCAAGCTAATGTAACTTCAAGACGTTTTTTCGAATCTTTATTTTTTTAAGGATAGGCAAAACGCACTGATGCGAAATTTTTATTCGTGGATCAATTGTTCAAGCTAGCAAGCGAGGGCAACGACAAGCGGATAAAAGTCAATTCAGGACTCTTGGGGTTATATGATCAAGCACAAAAGCGCACACGGTGGATGCCTAGGCGATAAGAGGCGATGAAGGACGTGGTAGTCTGCGATAAGCCCTGGTAAGTTGACAAACTAACTTTGACCCAGGGATTTCCGAATGGGGAAACCCACCTGTTTTTTTGCAGGTATCGTTATCTGAATACATAGGATAACGAGGCGAACCCGGGGAACTGAAACATCTAAGTACCCGGAGGAAAAGAAATCAACCGATATTCCCTTAGTAGCGGCGAGCGAACGGGGATCAGCCCTTAAGCTTTATAAGTTCTAGCAAAACAGTCTGGAAAGTCTGGCCATAGAAGGTGATAGCCCTGTATGCGAAAGGGCTTATAAAGTGAAATCGAGTAGGGCGGAGCACGAGAAACTCTGTCTGAACATGGGGGGACCATCCTCCAAGGCTAAATACTACTTATCGACCGATAGTGAACTAGTACCGTGAGGGAAAGGCGAAAAGAACCCCTGTTAGGGGAGTGAAATAGAACCTGAAACCGTGTGTGTACAAGCAGTGGGAGTCTATCTTTTAGATGGACGACTGCGTACCTTTTGTATAATGGGTCAGCGACTTAATTTTAGTAGCGAGGTTAACCGTATAGGGGAGCCGTAGAGAAATCGAGTCTTAATAGGGCGTTTAGTTGCTAGGATTAGACCCGAAACCGGGCGATCTAGCCATGGCCAGGTTGAAGGTCGGGTAATACCGACTGGAGGACCGAACCAACTTATGTTGAAAAATGAGTGGATGAGCTGTGGTTAGGAGTGAAAGGCTAAACAAGCCCGGAGATAGCTGGTTCTCCCCGAAAACTATTTAGGTAGTGCCTCGTGTTTCACCATCGGGGGTAGAGCACTGTCATGGCTAGGGCTGCATCTCGCGGTACCAACCCATAGCAAACTCCGAATACCGATGAGTGCTATCACGGGAGACAGACGGCGGGAGCTAAGTTTCGTCGTCGAGAGGGAAACAGCCCAGATCGCCAGTTAAGGTCCCTAAACACATCTCAGTGGGAAACGATGTGGAAAGGCTCAGACAGCCAGGAGGTTGGCTTAGAAGCAGCCATCCTTTAAAGATAGCGTAATAGCTCACTGGTCGAGTCGGTCCGCGCGGAAGATATACCGGGGCTCAAGGTGTGTACCGAAACTGCGAATGCGATTCATTCTTCGGATTGGATGGCATGGTAGGGGAGCGTTCTGTAAGTCTGTGAAGGTGAACCGTGAGGTTTGCTGGAGATATCAGAAGTGAGAATGCTGACATAAGTAGCGATAATGCGGGTGAAAAGCCCGCACGCCGAAAACCCAAGGTTTCCTGCGCAACGTTCATCGGCGCAGGGTGAGTCGGACCCTAAGGCGAGGCAGAAATGCGTAGTCGATGGGAATCAGGTTAATATTCCTGAACCGAGTATAACTGCGATGGGGTGACGGAGAAGGCTAGGTTAGCCGGCTGTTGGATATGCCGGTTTAAGCGAGTAGATTTGGACTTCAGGAAAATCCGGGTCCTTATAGATCGAGACGTGATGACGAGTTCTTTTTTATTAAGGAATGAAGTAATTGATGCCATGCTTCCAAGAAAAACCTCTAAGCTTCAGGTTATACACGACCGTACCCCAAACCGACACAGGTGGGTGGGGTGAGAATCCTAAGGCGCTTGAGAGAACTCTGGTGAAGGAACTCGGCAAAATGACACCGTAACTTCGGGAGAAGGTGTGCCTCTGGTAGGTGAACAGACTTGCTCTGTAAGCCGAAGGAGGTTGCAATAAAGAGGTGGCTGCGACTGTTTACTAAAAACATAGCACTCTGCAAACACGCAAGTGGACGTATAGGGTGTGACGCCTGCCCGGTGCCGGAAGGTTAAATGATGGGGTTAGTCTTCGGACGAAGCTCTTGATTGAAGCCCCGGTGAACGGCGGCCGTAACTATAACGGTCCTAAGGTAGCGAAATTCCTTGTCGGGTAAGTTCCGACCTGCACGAATGGCGTAACGATGGCCACACTGTCTCCACCAGGGACTCAGCGAAATTGAACTTGCTGTGAAGATGCAGTGTACCCGCGGCTAGACGGAAAGACCCCGTGAACCTTTACTACAGCTTTACACTGGATTTTGAATAAGTATGTGCAGGATAGGTGGAAGGCTTTGAAGCGGAGACGCTAGTCTCTGTGGAGCCACCCTTGAGATACCACCCTTGCTTATTCGTGATTCTAACCGAGGCTCGTTATCCGGGTCCGGGACCGTGTATGGTGGGTAGTTTGACTGGGGCGGTCTCCTCCCAAAGAGTAACGGAGGAGCGCGAAGGTACTCTAAGCACGGTCGGAAATCGTGCGGTTAGTGTAAAGGCACAAGAGTGCTTGACTGCGAGACAGACACGTCGAGCAGGAACGAAAGTTGGTCTTAGTGATCCGGTGGTTCTGTATGGAAGGGCCATCGCTCAACGGATAAAAGGTACTCCGGGGATAACAGGCTGATACCGCCCAAGAGTTCACATCGACGGCGGTGTTTGGCACCTCGATGTCGGCTCATCACATCCTGGGGCTGTAGCCGGTCCCAAGGGTATGGCTGTTCGCCATTTAAAGTGGTACGCGAGCTGGGTTTAGAACGTCGTGAGACAGTTTGGTCCCTATCTGCCGTGGGCGCCGGAGACTTGAGAGGAGCTGCTTCTAGTACGAGAGGACCGAAGTGGACGTACCTCTGGTGTTCCAGTTATCATGCCAATGGTATTGCTGGGTAGCTATGTACGGACGGGATAACCGCTGAAAGCATCTAAGCGGGAAGCCCCCCTCAAGATAAGGTCTCCCTTTTGACCACTTTCGGGTGGTCAGACTGAAGGGTCGTTGAAGACTACAACGTTGATAGGCTGGGTGTGGAAGTACAGTAATGTATGAAGCTAACCAGTACTAATTGCCCGTGAGGCTTGATCATATAACACCCAAGAGGCCTGACCTCGATGAGTTATATTGCAACAAGCAACATATAGAAATATGCGCCAATGACTACCCTATTGTGCTAACCGTCACGGTTGGTACGCAAAAATATAAAGCAGTTCTGACTGATAGTCGTTCTGCTTTTGACCAGTTTGTCTGGTGGCAATAGCGAGCGGGATACCACCTGATTCCATCTCGAACTCAGAAGTGAAAACGCTTAGCGCCGATGATAGTGTGGGGTCTCCCCATGTGAAAGTAGGACACTGCCAGGCAATTAAATACGAAACCCGATCACTATGGTCGGGTTTTTTGTGTCTAGGGTTGTCGTTCAATGGAGAATTAAAAACTTGTTATTAGGGACTTGTCGGTTAATTCAAAATCAGTCCAATTTTAAGAAAATAATATTTTTAATAACAAGGACTTAATTATTCACAACAAGTTAGAATCTCCATTTTCCGACAAGCCCATTAGGTATTCTTGATTCGGCTGATAATCTGATATTTTACAAATTGAATTACAATCTGTAATTGTTTGACGATAACCGCATAAATATGCATCCCTGTCGTTATTGGATAAACTACATGGATAAAATATAAATACACTTTGCGGATGTTTATGTTTCTTGGATTCGCATAATAAACGTACCACTTGAATATAATAGCAGGGTGTATTTTGCTTGGTTTTTAGGTTAAGCCAAAAGCAAATAATATACTGAATTCTTGAGTTTAGATTCAATGGTTAGCCAGTTGTTATAATACTGGTTTTGCTTTAAGAAACAGGTGAATTATGCACAAATAACTCACTCTTGAACAAAGGCATTATATCTATATGACCCGTAAAAAAGGACAAACAATGAGGAGTATTGCCGCCGAGCTGGGTATGTCTCATTCTACCGTCAGTAGAGAATTAAAACGCAATACAGGCAAACGAGGCTACCAGTATCAACAAACCAACAAACTTGCCCAGCAAAGACACATGTTTAAGAATAAATCGGTCAAGATGAATCAAGTGTTGAAGCGATTGATTAAAAACTGCTTGGCGTTAGGCTGGAGTCATGAACAAATCTGTGGTTGGCTCAAAGCTAACCATATCATTAACCTTCACCATGTGAGTGTTTATCGCTATTTGCTTAAAGACAAGGCGGAGGGAGGCTTGTTACATACACGGCTTCGGCATCAAGGCAACCCTACCGCAAGCACTGCGGCTACGCCAACAATCGTACCGGGATTCCTGATCGTGTTGATATTGAATAAGCGTTCAGGAGCGGTCAATAATCGTGAAGTATTTGGGCATCGGGAAGCGGATACTATGATTGGCAAGGCACACCAAGTAGCAATTGTAACGATAGATGAAAGAATATCTAAATTAAGACTGGCTTACCCTGTCAAGAGCAAGCACAAAGAAAACGTATCGGCAGCAATACGCGCTACGTTAGAACCAGTCGCCGAAGCGGTGGACTCGATCACTTATGACAATGGTAAAGAGTTCTCATGGCATCAACAAATCAATAAGAGCATCAAGTGTAAAAGTTACTTTGCCAAGCCTTACCGCTCGTGGGAGCCGGACAAAACGAAAATGCAAATGGTTTGTTACGACAATACTTCCTAAATCAATGAAGTTGACCAATGTTCGCTTCAATGAGGTTAAAATAGCCGTTCATAAATTGAACACCCGACCGAGAAAATGATTGAGATTTAAAACCCCTAATCAGGTGTTTTTTGAGCATACTGGCATAGATGCTCGTTTGTTGGCGGTGGTACGTTTATGAGTCGAATTCGCCTTTCATATTTATAATTGCTTTTGACCATTGCCAATGAATCGTTATTCCATTTTTAGCCTAATCCGCAATGCGCTGAGCTATCATCAGCATTGGCAGCGGGCGTGGCGGAGTGCTGACCCGCAGAAAGAATATGATGTGGTGATTGTCGGTGGCGGTGGTCATGGTCTTGCCACGGCGTATTATCTTGCTAAAGAATGCGGCATCACCAATGTCGCGGTTATCGAAAAGGGCTGGATCGGCGGCGGCAATACTGGTCGCAACACCACCATTGTCCGTTCCAATTATTTATGGGATGAATCTGCAGGCATTTATGAACATGCGATGAAACTCTGGGAAGGGCTGAGTCAAGAGCTGAACTATAATGTTATGTTTTCGCAACGTGGCTTGTTGCATCTTGCACACAGTGTCCATGACTTGCAGGAGATTGGTCGGCGTGGCAATGCCATCCACCTCAATGGCATCGATTCGGAATTTTTAACGCCAGCGCAGGTTGAAAAAATGGTGCCCTTCATTAACCTAGCGTGTCGCTATCCGGTGTTGGGCGCATTACTGCAAAAACGTGGCGGTACCGCACGGCATGATGCGGTTGCTTGGGGGTATGCTCGGGCGGCCGATGCCATGGGCGTGGATATTATTCAGAACTGTGAAGTGAGCGGTTTCAAAATCGACCACAACACTGTGCGCGGGGTTGAAACCAGTCGCGGATTTATCGGTGCTAAAACAGTGGGTTGTGTTGTTGCGGGACATTGTAGCGTGTTGGCAGAAATGGCTGGGTTTCGCTTGCCGATCGAGTCTTTTCCATTGCAAGCACTGGTTTCGGAACCGATTAAGCCGATTTTGGACTGCGTGGTTATGTCTGGCAGTATTCATGCGTATATCAGCCAGTCGGATAAGGGTGAGCTGGTTATCGGCGCGGGCTCGGATACTTACAACTCCTATTCTCAACGTGGTGGGTTTAATGTCATCGAGGAGACCGTTGGTCCAATCATTGAGCTTTATCCGATATTCTCGCGCCTGAAAATGCTCCGACAATGGGGTGGCGTGGTTGATGTTACGGTCGACCGCTCGCCCTTGATTTCCAAAACACCGGTCAATAACCTATTGTTTAATTGCGGCTGGGGCACTGGCGGATTTAAGGCAACGCCCGGCTCTGGGCGAGTTTTTGCCCACTCTATCGCGTGTGGCGAAATGCACCCCATCGCCGCACCCTTTTCCATAGATCGATTCAATAGTGGCGCCTTGATTGACGAAGGTGCGGCCGCGGCGGTGGCACACTGATGTTAATTATTAACTGTCCGTGGTGCGGTGTGCGGGATCAAACCGAATTCAGCTGTCATGGCGAAGCGCACATTGTCCGCCCCGAGCAACCGCAACAATTATCCGATGAGCAGTGGGGCGATTACGTCTTTTTTCGGCGCAATACTAAAGGTATTCACCACGAGAGATGGGTACATAGCCACGGTTGCAGACGCTGGTTTAATGTCGCCCGAAACACCATCACAGATCACATTTACGCCACCTATCGACCCGACCAACCCAAACCCGAAATTGGCAATGACACAACAGGTTAATCGCCTATCTCGGGGCGGCAGATTAGAGCGTGGCAAGTGCATTTGCTTTTGGTACGATAACAAAGCCTATGAGGGTTATCTTGGCGACACACTGGCATCGGCATTGTTGGCTAATGGCATCCGCGTGGTTGGGCGTAGTTTTAAGTACCATCGACCGCGCGGCATTTATTCCGCTGGGGCGGAGGAGCCGAATGCGTTGGTACAGCTTGAAACTGGGGCCCATACCGAACCCAATCGGCGGGCGACGGAAATCGAATTATATGAAGGGTTACGCGCCAGCTCCCAAAACTGCTGGCCCTCGGTTAATTTTGACCTCGGCGCAATAAACTCGACACTGTCAAGAATCTTGCCTGCTGGATTTTACTATAAAACCTTTATGTGGCCAGCGTCATTGTGGATGACCTATGAAAAGTTTATTCGCAAATCTGCAGGTCTTGGTAAAACACCAACCGAAATTGACCCCGACAGTTACGACAAAACCTTTGCGCATTGCGATGTCTTGGTAATCGGTGGCGGACCTGCTGGCATACAGGCGGCTTGGACGGCCGGATACGCTGGTGCGCGGGTTATGTTGGTGGATGAAAACAATGAATTTGGTGGCGCATTGTTGGGCGAGTCCTCGTTGCCTAATGAATTTGATGGCGAATTTGATGTTCATCAATGGCTTGAGCAGAAAATGTCCGCACTCCATAAAATGGAACACGTTACCGTGTTGTCAAGGACGACCGTTACCGGTTACTACGATTATAATTTTTTAGTAGCAAACCAGCGCATCCATAACCGCCCGCACTTACATGGCTCCGAAGATAAATCACCACTAGGCACCAGAGAGCGACTGTGGAAAATCCGTGCCAAGCAGGTTGTGCTGGCTACGGGGGCGAGCGAGCGACCGCTGGTATTTGCCGACAACGACCGCCCCGGAGTAATGCTGGCGGGTGCAATTCGTCGCTACATCAATCGCTATGGCGTATTACCCGGCAAACGTATGGTTATCTTGACCAATAACGATAGTGCGTATCTGACTGCCCGCGATGCGAAAAAAGCGGGTGCTGAAGTAACGATTGTTGATGTTCGGATCAATGCACAAAGCAAACCGATTGCCCAAGCCAAAGCACTGGGTCTCCATGTTATCGAAAACTCGACCATCAGCGGGGTCGGTTATAGCCGCCGACAAATCCAAAATGTAGAAATTATGTCGCTGAACGTGGACGGTAGCGCGGTGAGCGGCGTGGTACAGACCATTGACTGTGATGTGATTGGCGTATCCGGCGGCTGGACCCCGACGGTACATTTGTTCAGTCAAGCCAAAGGCAGGCTCAAGTATCTGGACGACTTGCACTGCTTTGTCCCCGCACAAGTGTCCATCAACAATCCTTGTGTTGTTGCGGGTGCGTGTCGCGCATCATATGAATTAAGCGACTGTTTAAGCGAGGGGTTTGAGGCGGGTTCTGCGGCTGTACAAGCTGCCGGATTCGATACGGCTCACCTGTCTTTAGCAGCCGTGCCAACAAATTATCAGACTGCCCCAACACGACCGTTATGGATTCTGCCCTGCGATCACCCCATCGGACAGGGACCGAAGAAGCATTTCCACGAATTGCACAATGATTCCACCGTAGCGGATATTGAATTGGCCATGCGCGAGGGTTTTGAGTCGGTCGAACACCTGAAACGATACACCACCACCGGGATGGGCACCGATCAAGGTAAGACTTCGAATATAAACGCCCTCGCGGTGATGTCAAAACTGCGTAATCTACCGATTCCGGAGATTGGTACCACAACATTTCGACCGCCCTATACGCCACTTACGCTGGGTTCCATTGTCGGGGCTGAACGACGGCAGTTATTCCTGCAAAAACGCAAGACCGCGATGCACCCGTGGCATGACAAAAATAATGCGGTATATGAGGATGTCGGTGATTGGAAGCGACCGTATTATTTCCCCAAGGTGGGAGAAAGCATGCACGATGCGGTACAACGAGAATGCCTAGCGGCACGAAATTCCTGTGCCCTGCTTGATGCTTCTACGCTTGGCAAAATAGACATGCAGGGTAAAGATACGGTTAAGCTCCTGAATATGCTCTATACCAATGCTTGGGATCAGCTCGCGCCCGGGCGGTGTCGGTATGGTTTAATGCTCAATGAACATGGCATGGTTTTTGATGACGGCGTAACCACCTGCCTGTCCGCAAACCATTATCATATGACCACGACTTCGGGTGGTGCGGCACGGGTAATGAACTGGATTGAAGAATGGCTACAAACCGAATGGCCGTACCTGGAAGTGTATGCAACCAGCGTCACCGAGCAATGGGCAGTGGCATCGCTGAATGGACCGAATGCGCGACAGTTGCTGGCGGAGCTGACCGAACTACCACTTGATAATGTGTCTTTTCCGTTCATGTCCATGCAAACAGGTCGGGTCGCCAATATCCCCGCCAGAATTTACCGCATTAGCTTTACTGGTGAATTAGCCTTCGAGATTAACGTTCCGGCTCGCTATGGGCTGGCACTATGGCAAGCCTTGATGGAGGCTGGCAAAAAATACGACATCTGTCCGTATGGCACTGAAGCGATGCATGTGTTGCGTGCCGAAAAAGGCTTTATTATTGTCGGTCAGGACAGCGATGGCACGATGACACCGATGGATTTGGGCATGGACTGGATTGTGTCAAAGAAAAAATCCGATTTTCTCGGTAAACGCTCATTCACCCGCACCGATACGGCACGAGCGGGCAGAAAACAACTGGTTGGGTTGCTCACCGAGAACGCGAATGTGGTCTTGCCCGAAGGCAGTCATGTGGTCGAAACGGTCAAACCAAAACCACCAATGAATATGCTCGGTCACGTTACCTCAAGTTACCTGAGTCCGAATGTCGGTCGTTCCATCGCGCTGGCGGTGCTTAAAGATGGGTTTAAGCGCAAAGGACAAACGCTGGAGGTTGCGCTCATGGACGGGACGAGTCATAAAGTTCAGGTAACCGATACCGTGTTTTTCGACAAACTGGGGGAACGTGTCCATGGCTGAAACAATCACAACGCCCAAAGTGCTGGCTACGTCACCCGCTGATACCCGCATAAGCATAGAAGGCAACATCGGCTTGTCCGAGTTGGCGTGGTGTGGAAAACTAAATTTACGCGGGGACCTGAATAACCCGCAATTTGTTGAACGGGTCGAGTCCACGCTCGGAATGACACTGCCCAATAAAGCGCATAGTTGCACGGCAAATGACACCTCAACGCTGTATTGGCTTGGTCCAGACGAATGGTTATTGCATTGCCCGATAGCCACAACCGAGCGCGTCCGCGCCAATCTTAAAGCGTCTCTATCTGGTATCCATAGCACCGTGGTGGATGTCAGCGATTACTACACTGTACTCAGGCTGGATGGTGCTGATTCATCCACCTTGCTGGCTAAAGCATGCCCGCTGGATTTGCACCCGCAGGTATTCGTTGAAGGGGCATGTACGCAAACCCGCTTTGGTCATGCTAGTATTTTGTTGCATAAAATCAGTAGCACACCAACCTATGATATTCAAGTTCGCTGGAGTTTTACCGAATATGTTTGGGATTATTTGGTCAGCGGGATGCGTACATTGTAACGCTGAGTTTGGCACCTATTCTTACTTTTTTGGTTTGTCGGAAAATGGAGTTTTTAGCTTGTTGTGAATATTTAAGTCCTTGTTATTAAACATTTTATTTTCTTAAAATTAGACTGATTTTCAATTAACCGACAAGCCCATAATTCACCTGTTTCTTAAAGCAAAACCAGTCATTATAACAATCTGGCTAACCCTTGAATCTAAACTCAAGAATTTAGTGTATTATTTGCTTTTGGCTTAACCTAAAAACCAAGCAAAATACACCCCTGCTATTATATTCAAGTGGTGCGTTTATTATGCGAATCTAAGTTTGAACAAATATGTGAGTTTTGACATTATTTTTGAATTAACCGACAGATCCTTATTATTCGAATCAAGGGTTGTCAACCATCTAGCAGAAATAAATTTTGAATAGATTTGGGTCAAAATATTACACTGGACAATTCTGCCAACACAAGTCAAATAAACCATGCAATAGACCGTATAAAGCGTTACACTCCACGCCCGATTTTGACCCGCGTATTCTGATTTAAGCGATAATGTTTCGCGCTATCCATATGTACTCAACATCCCCGTATTTAACATATTATAGGTACTATCTATGACTGGCACGATAACCGCGTTTAATCAATTTTCGTTGGATGATGCTTTATTAAAGGCATTGGATGAAGTGGGTTATGAGACGCCTTCACCCATTCAGGCACTAACCATTCCGCTTTTATTGGCTGGAAAAGACGTTATTGGTCAGGCACAAACAGGCACTGGGAAAACGGCCGCTTTTGCTTTGCCTATATTGTCCAATCTTGCACTCGGTCAGAAAGCCCCACAAGTTCTGGTTTTGGTGCCGACTCGGGAGTTGGCGATTCAGGTGGCAGAGGCTTTTCAAAAATATGCCACTCACCTAAAAGGATTTCATGTGTTGCCGATTTATGGCGGGCAGGATTACCGCGGTCAAATCCGTGCCCTGCAGCGAGGTGTTCATGTAGTGGTCGGAACGCCTGGGCGAGTAATGGATCATATGCGCCGTGGCACTTTAAAGCTGGATAATCTTACCGCACTGGTATTGGATGAAGCAGATGAAATGCTTCGCATGGGATTTATTGACGATGTTGAGTGGATTCTTTCGCTGACTCCTAATGAGCGACAGATTGCCTTGTTTTCGGCAACCATGCCCACACAAATCCGCCGCATTGCCACGCAACATCTGAATCAACCGGAAAACATCACCGTAAAAGTAGAAACAGCAACGGCTGGGACGATACGCCAACGTTTCTGGCCAGTCAGTGGTGCGCATAAACTGGATGCTTTGACCCGTATCCTTGAAGCCGAAATGTTTGATGCGATGTTGATTTTTGTACGCACTAAAATCGCAACGGTTGAGCTGTCTGAAAAACTGTCCGCACGAGGTTATGCGTCAATGCCGCTTAATGGCGATATTCCGCAACGTGATCGTGAGCGCACCGTTGAGCAATTAAAAACTGGCAAGCTGGACATTATTGTGGCGACCGATGTTGCTGCACGTGGGCTTGATGTGCGACGTATTAGTCATGTGGTGAATTATGATATTCCTTACGATGCGGAGGCATATATCCATCGTATCGGACGCACCGGTCGTGCCGGAAAAAGCGGCGATGCGATATTGTTTGTCGCTCCGCGTGAGAAGCGCATGTTGCATGTCATCGAAAAAGCCACACGGCAGAAGATCGCGCTCATGGAGTTCCCTTCAACCGAAATAATCAATGACAAACGGATTGCGAAATTCACCCAGCGTATCACTGATGCACTTGCTAACAACGAACTAGGGCTGTTTCATCGCGTGATTGAGCAATATCAACAGGAACACAACGTACCCGCATTGGAGATTGCGGCTGCGCTGGCGCATTTGTTACAAGGTGAGACACCATTGTTGTTGCGTCATAAACCGGTGACGGAGATAAAAAGAGGCGGACATGATAATCGTGCGTCGCGTAAAGAGCGTGGTCGGCATAAACGAGGAACAGTCGGACGGGGTGAGCAATCTAAACCAGTGCGTAAAGCTCCGAAACCGATGAAAAAGACAAAAAACAACCGCCATAATCGTCCCAGCGTGTAAAGTTCTGATTAGCTCAACGGTTTGACTGCGGCACACCGAATTATGTTAACACTCAACCACACTCGCTAAGGACTTCCCCTGTTCGCTATCCGTGTATTTACGAAAATTTTCCACAAACAAACCGGCCAGTTTTTTCGCTCTCTTGTGCCATTCCTTCGGGTTGGTGTAGCTCTCTCTCGGGTCAAGTATGTTGTTATCAACGCCTGCCAATGTTCTTGGCACGGCTAGTCCAAAATAGGGGATGGTGAGGAATGAGGATCGTTCGATTTCGCCGTTCAGGATAGCATCAATAATTGCTCTGGTATTTTGAATTGATATGCGCTGACCGCTACCATTCCATCCTGTATTGACCAAATAGGCTTGTGCATCAGATGCTTGCATTTTTTTAACCAGCTGTTCGCTGTATTTGGTTGGATGCAGACTCAAAAAGGCGGCTCCAAAACAGGCTGAGAAAGTAGGTAGCGGTTGCTCAATACCACGTTCGGTGCCCGCCAATTTTGCCGTGAATCCAGACAGAAAATGGTATTTTGTTTGTTCGGGAGTCAACTTTGAAACAGGGGGTAACACACCAAACGCATCGGCAGATAAAAATATCACCTTGTTGGCGTGTCCGCCTCTGGAAATAGGTTTGACGATGTTGTCAATATGATAAATCGGATAGGAAACTCGCGTGTTTTGGGTTTTGGTGCTATCATCATAATCAATAACCCCATTGGCATCAATCATCACATTCTCCAGCAACGCATCACGCCGAATCGCCTGATAGATGTCGGGTTCTGACTCGTGTTTCAAGCCAATCGTCTTGGCATAACAGCCGCCTTCAAAATTGAATATCCCATCATCATCCCAACCGTGTTCGTCATCACCAATCAAGCGGCGTTTCGGATCGGTTGACAACGTGGTTTTTCCGGTTCCAGATAAACCAAAAAATATCGCGGTTTCACCCTCTTCCGATACATTCGCTGAACAGTGCATCGATGCCATACCGCGTAATGGCAGGTAGTAATTCATCAGTGAAAACAAGCCTTTTTTCATCTCCCCGCCGTACCAAGTGCCACCGATAAGCTGTATTTTTTCGGTTAGGTTAAACGCAATAAAATTTTCTGAATTCATGTTCATCGCTTGCCAATTTGCATTACTTGTTTTGGCGGCATTCATCACTACAAAATTGGGCTTAAAATCTGCTAACTCCACGTCACTCGGTCGGATGAACATGTTTTTTACGAAGTGTGCTTGCCATGCCACTTCGGTGATGAAGCGCACTGCTAAACGACAACTCGAGTTTGCACCACAAAACGCATCAACCACAAATAGTCGTTTATTTGACAATTGTTCGATAACGATGGCTTTAAGATGATTCCAGTTTTCGAGTGATAATGGGTGGTTATCATTCTCGCCTTGGTCCGACCACCAAAAGGTATCCCGTGTAATATCATCACGGACAATGTATTTATCATTAGGAGAGCGTCCGGTAAAAACTCCCGTATCCACTGCCACCGCACCATTTTCGGTCACTACGCCGCGATCATAACCGCTCAAATCTGCTCGGGTTTCTTCTTTGAACAATAATTCAAATGAAGGGTTATGAATCAGCGTAGTTACATTGCGAATACCGTATTCGGTAAAATCAATATGAGTTGTCATGAGTGCATCGTTATGGGAACAAGAATAAAGAATAATACATCGATTTAGCTAACAAGAATGGCGGTGTTTTTTTTCGTATAACAGTCACGAGCCTCATAAGCAGACAAGAGATGTCGATTAAGCACGTTGTTTTTTGTGTTCAGTTTCCAGTTTGCGTTCCAGCGATTGGCTGTACTTTGACATGCCATAACAGCAAATAAAGAAAATCAGTGCTGAAAACACATAGGCTTCAAGGTCATAGCCTTTCCATTGCGAAGAGCGACTGGCGGCTTGTGCCATGTTCAACAAATCAAACAGACCAATGATTGCGACCAGCGAAGTGTCCTTGAACAGTTCGAGGAAGGTGTTGACGATGCCCGGAATCGATATTTTGAGTGCTTGTGGGAGAATGATAAAAATATTCTTTTTCCAGTAACTAATCCCGAGTGCGTCCGCCGCTTCATATTGCCCTCTCGATATGGCTTGTAAACCTCCACGAATTGCCTCAGCAGTGTATGCCGACTGAAACAACGTAATGCCGATTAGCGCACGTGCGACCTTGTCAAAATCAACTCCCGAGGGGAAAAACAAGGGCAGCATCACCGATGCCATGAATAGAATCGTAATCAGTGGCGTACCGCGCCAAAATTCGATGAAAGTTACCGAAATAACCCGCACAACAGGCAAACGTGAGCGTCTTCCCAATGCCAGCAAAATGCCAATTGGCAGTGCCGCGACTATACCGATGCTCGCTAGAATAAAAGTCAGTAGGAACCCGCCCCACTGGTCGGTGTCGGCGACGGGTAGCCCAAGCCATTCACCATGGATAAGTGCAAATCCGATAAAGGGATAAATTAGGGTGGCAAACACGCCTAATTGCCGTTTCCAGCGGAACACTGGCACGAAAAATAGTCCAATCTGCACGGCGACCAATGCCAGCATCAATGTTGGTCGCCAGACCTGTTCGACATTAGCACTGTAATATAACCCGAACATTATCTGTAAGAAACGAATCTTGATAAAGGTCCAACAGGCTCCAGGGGCATCCACAATATCGCCATCCGAATTAGTCACCTTACAAATAGCACTCTCGTTACCGTCGAGGGTGGCATCGAAAAACAGCCACTGCAACATCGGCGGTATCGTTTGGTAGAGTACTAGCAATCCAACCAGCGTCAGCAAGATGTTAAACGGCGAGGACAGCAGATTACTGCGTAGCCAGCCGACCATGCCCACGGTTGCAATGGGCGGTGGCAGATTTGGTTTTGGCTTAAACTCGATAGTCGGGGTCATAGATTATCGCTCTACCAGTTGGACACGTTTGTTATACCAGTTCAGAAAGCCCGAAGTGGAGAGGCTCAATGCCTCATAGACAAAGATAGTCATGGCAATAATAATCAATGCTTGACCGGTCTGGTTGAGCGCGATACCCGTCCACACGTTGACCAGCTCGGGATAGCCGATGGCGACTGCCAGTGACGAGTTCTTGGTCAGATTAAGGAATTGGCTGATGGTCGGTGGCACAATCACCCGCATTGCTTGTGGGATAATGACCAAACGCAAAGTGACACCGTGCCGCAAACCAAGGGCATGAGCCGCCTCAGTCTGTCCATGCGACACTGCCATGATGCCGCCACGCACGTTTTCACCAATGAACGCCGCTGTATAAATGGTTAATGCAAACCACAGTGCGAATAACGGCAATGGAATCTGCATACCGCCAGCGAGCCGAAAGATGCCGCTTTCTTGTGCATATTCCAAGCCAATCGGTGAACCGGTTAATAAGAAAGCAAGGCTAGGCACAAGCACAAGCACCGCCAATGAAATCCAGAATGTATGGTATTGCCGACCGGTCTGCATTTGTTGTTTTTTTGTCCAGCGGCGAAATAGAAACAGTCCCACCACCATCGCCAGTAGCACGAGTGCGAAGAGCCACAACGCGATTGAGTTTTCGAATATGGGTTTGGGGATATTGAGACCTGCCTTATACAGATAGACCGCATCGCCCCATTGGTGGGCATTGCGTAACGAGGGCAACGAAGGCAGGAAAATAGCGAAATTCCAAAACATAATCTGCAACAGCAACGGAATATTGCGAAACATTTCGATATAGGCTGCCGCGATCTTGGCAATTAACCAGTTCGGCGACAACCGCATCACCCCAATTAAGAAACCAAGCAAGGTCGCGGCAATAATCCCGAGTGCGCTAACCAACATAGTATTCTGCACTCCAGCAACAAATACTTCCCAGTATTTGCTTTCTCCGAGTCGGTAGTCCCAGAACGGGTAGAAGTCGAGCGGAAACGCGAACGGTGCGACCTGACTCATAAAGCCGATGCCGGTCTGGATACCGCGATCCCGCAGATTGTCGATGGTATTGCTGATCAACGAATATGCAACCCACAGGACAATGGCGATGGTAATCGCCTGTATCAGGAGAGCCCGGGTATCGGGGTTACGGTACCATGGAACTTTTTTAGATTCCTGCTTCATTGTATGTCGATATTAGCGGGCTGGTGGAGCTGATAAAAAAACAGCCCGACTTTTCTAATTCAGGAAAGTCGGGCTGTGCCGAATACATTCGATCTGTCGTAAGCCTGATTGTTACGCAGTCAAAATGTATTCAAACGTGATTAACGCACAGGCGGTGCATAGATTATGCCACCATTACTCCACAGTGCATTCGGGCTACCCGCACGAGCGAGACCAAGTGGCGTGTTTTCGCCAACATGTCGCTCGTAAGACTGTCCGTAGTTTCCGACTTGACTGATGGAGTTGACAAAACAATCTTGCGCCAACGACTGTGCCAAGTCTTTGCACATCTCGCCTTCGGTACCAACCAGACGCTTAATCCGCGGGTCGGTGCTGTTTGCTACCATATCACTGACATTTTCAGAGGTTATGCCTAGTTCCTCGGCATTGATGGAAGCATAGAGCGACCATTTGACGATATTGAGCCAAACGTCATCACCTTGGGCAACCACCGGACCGAGTGGCTCTTTAGAGATGGTCTCGGGCAACACAATGGTGCTGCTAGGGTCTTGTAACTCACTGCGGATTGCCGCCAGCTGGGACTTATCGGAGGTCAACACATCGCAGGCACCACCTTCAAACCCTTCGCGGGTCTGCGGTGAAGTATCATAACCAATGGCAGTAAACTGCATATTGTTGCTTCGGAAGTAGTCGGCAAGATTCAGCTCGGTGGTGGTGCCTTGTTGCACACAAACCGTCGCACCGTCAAGCTCTGTGGCACTGCTTACACCCAAATTCTTGCGTACTAGAAAACCCTGACCGTCAATGAAGTTGTAATAGGTAAAGTTAATACCTAATGCCGAGTCGCGGTGTAAGGTATGGGTGGTGTTGCGTGACAGTATATCTATCTCGCCTGAAGAAAGTGCGGTAAAACGCTCCTTCGCCGTCAGTGGAACGAATTTGACCTTTTTGAAGTCGCCTAACACCACAGCAGCAACCGCATAACAAACATCGGCATCAACACCCTGCATTACGCCATTGTCGTCAGGGGCGGAAAAACCGGCGACCCCGCCAGCCACACCGCAACTCACCTGTCCACGGCTAATGACATCTTCGAGCGTCCCCGCATGAGCCGTCACTGCGGTCAGTGATAGTGCACCAACGAGCATCGCAACGGTCGTCATATTGCTAGTAATTTTCATAATGATATTCTCAAATATATGGTTAATAAAAAAATTGGATTGGTAGTAACAATCAGATTTCGCACAGTAGCATCTAAATTGCATCTATACGAAATTTGGTCTGCCACTGTACCGTAATCCGACAATAATTTCTACCCGATTCACCTAAATTCTGCCACTACTTCACACTTATAAACACCACCACTTTTACCCTGTCCTTTGTACAAATGGAGTTGTATCAAATATGCTCACCACAACACAAAATTATTTCTGTGGAATGCACGGAAACCATGTTTGATACTGGATCCACATGGCAAGCATATAATTTTTGTTGAAAATAGCAGTACTATCATGCCATCATTGGTATTCATTCTAAATGTACCCCATTGTTGACTTAAATATGCGTGTCTTGATTATCGAAGACGATGAAACCACTGCATCTTACATCCAAAAGGGACTGGCGGAAGCGGGGTATATCGCTGATATAGCGGTACAGGGCGATGTGGGTTTGTCCATGGCGGTCACGGGAAACTATCAGGCATTGATTATTGATCGCATGTTGCCCGTGATAAATGGACTCGCTGTCATTGCTGCCCTGCGGACACAAAACAACACTATTCCGATTTTGATTTTGAGTGCTTTGGGCGATGTTGACCAGCGTGTGGAAGGGCTAAAAGCAGGCGGAGATGACTATTTAACCAAACCATTCGCATTTTCTGAATTATTGGCACGGCTGGAGGCACTGGCACGAAGAGGCGTTAACGAAAATCGAGAAACGACCTTGACAGAGGGCGATTTGGTGCTGAATTTATTAACCCGAGAAGTGAAACGGGGTAGCACACTCATTGACCTACAACCACGCGAATTTCGGCTACTTGAATATTTGATGTGCCATAGCGACCAAGTGGTCACTCGTACCATGTTGTTGGAAAATGTGTGGGATTATAACTTTGACCCGCAAACCAATGTTATCGATGTACATATCAGTCGTTTGCGTGCCAAAATAGACAAGAATTTTGATACGCCACTGTTAATCACAGTACGCGGCGCAGGATATATTCTCCGTGCAACAAAAGCGTAGTTTGCTTCATAGTTACACCCTGCGTCTGGCGTTGTTCTACGCCATTATATTTAGTATCTCGACACTGGTGTTGTTTTATTTCTTTTATGTTTTTACTGTGTCCTACATGACACAACAAATGGACAACACCATACAGGCGGAAATACATGGTCTCAAGGAGCGATATAGGCAGGACGGATTGCCGGGATTAACCACATTGATTACTGATCGACTAAGTCAACAGCAGGCGACGGGTAATTCTATCTATTTGTTGACCACATACACCTTGCAACCATTGGTAGGCAATCTTGACCGCTGGCCGAGTAATGCGTCCGTCAATAATGAATGGATCGAATTCAGTCTGGCAATCAATAAACAAACCCAAGAAACCCATCTAGCGAGAGCAAAAATTTTTCGTCTGCCTGGCGATTATGGTTTACTGGTTGGTCGGGATATAAACCAACTCAGTGAAGCCAAAAACCTCATCGTGCAGGCATTGGTTTGGGGGTTGGCTATCATGGCTTTGCTCGCATTACTCGGTGGGCTGATAGTGGGCAGAAGAACGGTCAGTAATATTGAGCGTATCAATCAAACCACTCAGCGTATTATGTCAGGCGATTTGTCGAGGCGGATTCTGATAACTAAGCGTAATGATGACTTTGACCAAATGGCAGATAATCTCAATCAAATGCTGGATCGAATACAGATGTTGATGGAGGATATTCGACGGGTCTCCGACAACATTGCACACGACTTGCGTACCCCGTTGGCACGGTTGCGACAACATTTGGAAAAAGCCCGAAAACAAGAGCAACCGACCTCGAATTCTGCCATCAACCTAGAACACTCAATTAAAGAAGTCGATTCATTGCTGGCTACATTTAATGCGCTACTTCGCATAGCACGCATCGAAGCGGGTCAGGTAAAGTCAGGGTTTTCAAAGATTGATTTTCATGTTCTACTACAGGATATTGCTGAATTTTATGTACCACTCATTGAAGAAAAACACCAGATACTGAATACCGATTTACACACCAACATCACCTATTGGGGAGATCAACACCTGTTATTTCAGGCATTCGCCAACCTGATTGAAAACGCCATCCAATACACCCCGAAGCATGGTGTCCTCTGGTTGTCGTTAATTCGCCTGAACAATCAACTCGTGGTCACCATTGCCGACAATGGTCCGGGCATTCCAGCATCAGAACGGGATAAGGTTTTTCGCAGATTTTATCGCCTCGACCAAAGCAGGAGCGGCAGTGGTAATGGTTTGGGCTTGAGCATGGTGGCAGCCATTATTGCACGGCATGGCGGCACCGTTGTTCTGAACAGCAATAGCCCCGGATTGCGTGCTATCATCAAATTACCGCTGACCAAAAGCATGCCACACACCGCTAACAAATAACCACAATAGCCCTAGTTTATCCCCAATCCGCACATAGAGAAAACCATGAAAAGGTTCGGTGTCAAAATCGGTCTCAATCGATCACTTATAACTATAACCCCTCATTCCGTGCGGCTTTTCCAGAGATAGAAAACAAAATCCCAGCTTGTGCAAAATGCTCATAGTGGGCTTGTCGGTTAATTCAAAATCAGTCAATTTTAAGAAAATAAAATGTTTAATAACAAGGACTTAAATATTCACAACAAGCTAAAAACGCCATTTTCCGACAAGCCCATAGTATAGGTTTGTCAGGTTATGCCCCGGGTTATTTCTGTCGTGCCAAAGCAATGCGTATTGATTGATGACTTTATCGGTCGCTCTAAAGGTGATTATTTGTTTGATGCCATTTACAGAAAAGCAAAGTGGCACCAACCGACCATAAAACTGTTTGGCAAACTGGTGGAATCGCCGAGATTATCCGCTTGGTATGGCGACCAACACGCAATCTATCGCTATTCTGGCAATATGAATATACCAGTGCCGTGGAGCGCAGAACTGCTGGAAATTCGTGCTCTGGTCGAGGCATATACCCAACGGTCTTTCAACAGCGTATTGCTCAACCTGTATCGTAACGGCAATGATAGCATGGGTCGTCATAGCGATGATGAACCGGAGTTAGGGATTTCGCCCACCATTGCTTCGCTGAGTTTGGGTGCGACACGTCGATTCATTCTTCATCCTAATCCGAGCAACCAGCAAGCGAGCATCAAAATAAATCTAAAATCTGGCTCGTTATTAGTGATGTTTGGAACGGCACAACGAAATTGGCAACATTCGTTACCGAAAACACGATGCGTGACCGAGCCGAGAATCAATCTGACCTACCGATGGGTGAATCCGAGACCGCCATAACACGGCAAAATATAGCGAACGAAACACCTCATCCAATCGTTCTTTTCAGGGTTCTGAGTTTCCTATGGGTAAAAGCCAGACAATGCTCAAGAATGTGGTGCAAGTATATTTTTTATGGAGATATTTAAATGAAAGATACCGTATTGTTTACTCCGCTTTTAGGGCTTGGTGCCCCATGGCGAATCACGGCTATTACGCTGAATCTGACCGACAAATCAATAACCATCCAGATAGATTGGCCAAAGGGAACGAAAGGAGCGTGTAGTACCTGCAATACCCTTTGTTCGGTTTACGACCACCGTGAGTAGCGCACATGGCGACATTGATACGATGCAATTTAAGACGCGCTTGATCGTTCAGGTTCCGCGTATTCATTGTAAAGAGCATGGAATCAAAAGCCTGAAAGTACTTATGGCAGATACGCAAGCACGCTTTACGCATTTATTCGTCCGCATTTTAGGGGTTTGTCGGTTAATTCAAAATCAGTCCAATTTTGAGAAAATAAAATGTTTAATAACAAGGACTTAAATATTCACAACAAGCTAAAAACGCCATTTTCCGACAAGCCATTTAGGTTACCCCCCGTCTTTAGACGGGTAGATAAGCTAGCAGTTGCCTTTATGATATTGAGATGAAGTATCGGCAGGGTTCCCATACAAAATTTAAGATTGAATACCACTTTCTGTTTGGGCGAGAGGTTATTTTTGCGTAACGGCGGGTGAATTGACAAAAGCAATGATTAAGGAATATTTGGAGCACCATTTCGAGCGTAACCCGAATGATCACTTTGATGTTGCTTCGTGACGAATCGGCTTTATCCGATCAACGGGACTTTCAGTCCGTCCTTTCAACCCACCGTCTTTAGACGGTGGTCGTTCAGTTGAGCGTTTGCTATTGATGTGCTCTCGGTTTGCAGCAACAAGACACAAGCCGCAAAACTACTTGGCTTGTCGTGGGACAAGCCCCTCATTGATTCCCAGTACCACACGTTGTTCTTCCACCATCTGCATCAGATCAACATTCAAAGCGACTTGGGATGATTGGACTTTTGCTGCTTTCGCTTCAATCATCTGTTTGGCAAGCGTCTCAGGCGGAAACAGACTGGACTGGTGCTGGGCTGCAATCTTTGCCTTGACGACTTCGGTCAAAACCTTCAACTGCACCAACTCATCGTCATCTCATGGCAATGCCGACATAACGGACAATCTTTTGCTTGACCTTATCGCCAACACGAACCGATTGTCTTGGGCTATTGGGTGTAGATTTAACTCGAACGAACATGGGGTGAGTTTACACAGTGTCATCACCAAGCGTAAGTATAATATTATAACTAGGCACTACAAATCGATTTCTCTACTACCCCGCATGTTTACTGGGCTGTGAGCGATATGGATGGAGCGAACCTGTCGAAGTCAGGTTTATTTAATGAACGCTATTTTACCATTTTAGTCGTGCCACTGGGTGGATTTATGCAAAGGTCTCAAAAAATCTAATATTGTCTTCTATATATATGGCAACTAAACCTAAACACAGGAGACCACTCGATTCGATGCAGATACCAAGACTGCGAATCAAATTATACTGCAGTTTGCGTCAGTGCCAGCAAGGTTACGACAGTGATTGGGCAGTCTGTAACTTTACTGGACTGTTTTAATGACTCCTCTTGGATTCGCTTTCCATCGGTTATGGGGAAATCCTCATGTACCAACTGTTATTTGGGTAGCAACACAATCAAACTGCCCGATTCTTTCATGTTGCCAGCGGACCATTCTGCCTCTTCACCATGCCCCCAGAACAAATCGGCGCGTAAAGTTCCTTTTATGGCACCACCGGTGTCCTGAGCGAATACTAGTCGTGAATAGTCGCGATTAGGTTGTTGCGGATAATTTGTACTCAACCAGATTGGCGTGCCTAGTTTAACCAGCTTCGGGTCAATGGCAAGGCTGCGCTGTGGCGTTAAGGGTGTGTTTAAGGAGCCGATGGGCCCTTTTTCGGGATTTTCCCGTAGCGTAAAAAAGACATAGCTGGGGTTTTCGTTAAGCAACGCTGTGGCTTGTTGTGGATGGTCATGTAGCCACTGACGAATGGTAAATAATGACGTTTCTTCGCGGCTCAATTCACCTTGTCGAATCAAAATCCGACCGATTGCCACATAGGGATGTCCGTTTTGATCACTATAGCCCACGCCAACTATGTTGCCATCGGGTAGCTGAACTCGTCCAGAGCCTTGAATATGCAGAAAAAACACCGCATCTCGGTCATCTATCCATAACAATTCATCGCCGAACAATAAATCCCGATTGGCTTCGATTTCCTGCCGCGAATAAAATGGCACGATGGTATTATCAACCTTGCGACCGCGTATGCGTTTGTTTGTTAGAGTCGGGTACAAGCTACTGAGATTAATAGTTAGTAGCGACGTTGGTGCGCGATACACGGGATAACGAAAACGCCCATCAGCAACTCGGCTACCTAACAACAGTGGTTCGTAATAGCCGGTAATCAAGCCGTTCTGCTCACCCCCGTTTGCATACAGTGGACGCGCAACAAACCGAGTTTCAAAAAAGTTTTTTGCTGCTGCATCGTCTGGCTGTTCGAGTGACTCAGCGGCAGTACAAATATCCGTCCATACTGGGTCATTGGCAAGCACACGACAATTATTTAGCAACGCTGGCCAAACTTCGGCATGGTTATCCTGCTCCCAACCTGATATAGAAGTCCATTCAATCGGGTTTCCGAACCCCGCCTGCCGAGTTTTGACGCAAGCAACGAGCAATAGTGTAGCCACAATCAAAACCACTATCCGAGTTATGTACGGTATGCCGATTTTACGGTGTAATAAACTAGAGTTGTCGTGTGTCATCAATCGTATTTCTCCTAATGTGGATATTTTCGGGGTATTTTATAACAGAAATGAGCGTGAAGTAGCACTATCGGAAAATGTAGCAACCAAAGGATATTGTCGAAGTTCACGGAAACCTCGTAATCGTACAAAAGGAGCTCGCAATCGTCAAATGGAGGGTTAAGCATTGTCATTGCCACACAGGTAGTTCATTTAGGGCTTGTCGGTTAATTCAAAACCAGTCCAATTTTAAGAAAATAAAATGCTTAATAACAATGACTTAAATATTCACAACAAGCTAAAAACCCCATTTTCCGACAAGCCCATTTACTACGGTCGCTAAACCTGTTCTGACAACGCATTTTTTTCTTAATTGATATGGAATTGGCTGGAAAATACAGTATAATTATGCTCCCTTTAACCCGATAGGAAACCAATATGCCATCTGTACAAGTTCGACAAAACGAACCTTTTGATGTCATTTTACGACGATTTCGCCGTGCGTGTGAACGTGCTGGTGTTTTTACTGAGTCGCGCCGCCGTCAATGCTACGAAAAACCAACCACCATTCGCAAACAAGATGGCGATGTTGCGGTGCGCCGTGAAAAGAAACGAGTATCCCGACAAAAAGCCAGACACAAACGTCTCTATTAAGCCGTCTGGCTAAGTGCCAAACCGCAACTAGTTTGTTTAACTAAATTTCACCGGACCATCAATGAGCCTGAAAGAAAATCTGCAGGAATGTCTTGTTGCCGACATGAAAATAGCGATGCGCCACAAGGAGGTTGTCAAACTGGAAACCATCCGCTTGTTGCGTGCTGCCATCCAGCGCAAAGAGATTGATGAGAAAATTCAGCTGGACAACGACGGTGTTCAGCAAATAATTGAAAAAATGATTAAGCAGTGTAGTGATGCTGCTGAACAATTTACCAAAGGCAACAGAGCCGACCTTGCGGACAAAGAAAAAGCCAATATCGCTATACTCGAAACCTATTTACCCGATCAGCTGTCTGATTCCGAAGTCGATACCCTGGTTGCGGATGCGATTCAACAAACGGGTGCCACCACCATGAAAGAAATGGGCAAAGTCATCGGACTGGTTAAGACAAAAGTTCAGACGCAAATAGCGGGGCGAGTGGACATGGGGATCGTTAGTACAAAAATAAAAGCCCATCTTTCTCAATAATTATGCACCGCTACCGAACAGTGTGCCTGGGCGGGAGCAACTCCAAGTATAACCACCTCATTCTACGGACTTTTTCAGATTAGAAACACCGCTCAGACTCGTGCAAATGGCTCATATCATATATTCATATGGTGACCTTTGCACTTGTGCCCTGTGGGTATAATTCAAAATACTGGTGTCGTAGCGATAAAAAATGACGCTTTTAATAAGTCCTGACTTCGACGGTTTGTCTCTCCTCAATCGCTGGAAGCCCAATAAACACGCGGACTTTGGTAGACAAGTTGTTTTGTAGTGCCTTGATTTTTTTTATCTATAAATCAGCGGGTTAAACATCAATCGTCAAACTCAGGTTCAAGATGCCCTATGTTTTTACCGAAAAGTTGGGCACTTTGGTTGCTAAGCAGATTTATGCAAAGGTTTAATGATGGCAAAAAAAATCGGCTTGACCGGCGGCATTGGTAGCGGTAAATCCATCGTTGCAAACTTATTCAAGCAGTTCGGCATCGCTACCATCAATGCCGACCTCATTGCCCATGCACTAACCCGCCCGGGTACTCCGCAATTTGAACGGATTATTGAGAGATTTGGTAACCAAATAGTCGATGACTCGGGGCATATCGACCGTAAGAAACTGGCTAAGCTCGTATTCAGAAATGCGAACAAACGCAAACTGCTAGAATCCATTTTGCACCCCCCAATCATGGATGAAATGTTTGCCCAATGTCGTCAGAGCAACGCTTTGTACTGTGTCCTTGAAATTCCGCTACTCATCGAAAGCGGGCTAGATAAATCGATGGACCGTGTGGTCGTGGTCACCTGTAACCGCTCAACTAGAATAAGTCGCTTGCAATACTACCGTAATATGGATTTGGATGAAATCAAGCGCATTTTAGCGGCTCAGTTGAGCGACTCCGAGCGCTCAGCCGTGGCAGATGATGTCATTACCAATGACTCAACCATCGCTACCCTTGAAAAACAAATAACTGCCTTGCATCAAACGTATTGCGCTTTGTTTATGGCGCAATAAATGCCGCTTATTCTTGTATAAGAGCAATTAGAATCGGCGGCACGGCTGCCAGCACATTCATTTTCGGGATTTCCTCGACCGCTTTCCATGCAAAATTTTGTCCTTCCCGATTTATCACCGGTTGGTCAAAATGATCGATCAAATAAACATCCAGCCAGACCTTTGCATGATCGTAGTCATGGGCGATTTGGGTTAGCGGGGTCATGTCTTTTATGGTCGTGCCCAATACCAAGCCCAATTCCTCATGCAGTTCACGCACCAAAGCCTGTTCGGGTGTTTCATTGTTCTCGACCTTGCCGCCGGGGAATTCCCATTGTCCGGCACACGGCTTACCCGCCAACCTTTGTTGAATCAAGAGTTGCCCTGCCGGGTTTCGCAATACTCCGACAACAACATGCAGTCGTGCGTCATTGCCGATGGTCGCCCATGCGTTACGAGCGGTAATCCGCATTGATGCTGATGTAGCCATGTGTTAGGTCGCAAGTCCATACCGTGGCTGAGCCGCCACCCACTCCGACTCCAACAGCAATAAAAATCTCATCGCCTTTTAAGTGTTCGGCAATCCGCTCTTCGTTGTAATCGGCGACGACCTGCCCATTTTCAGAAATCAATTCTGCCCCAATAGTTATGCTTAAATTATCGCCACTAATCTGCTCCCCAGATTTGCCCACTGCCATCACTATTCGCCCCCAATTAGCGTCTTCACCCGCAATCGCCGTTTTCACCAAAGGCGAATTAGCAACCGACTTAGCGATTACTTTTGCCGCTCGGTCTGAGGTCGCACCATGCACGGTAATTTCAATCAGTTTGGTTGCACCCTCGCCGTCACAAACCACTTGCTTGGCTAAATCCTGCATAACGGCTTGTAATGCCTGCTTAAATGCACTCAATGCTGGTGCCTCAAGGTCTGTGGGACATTCATTGGCGGCCTTGCCGGTGGCAAACAACAAACAGGTATCACTGGTCGATGTGTCGCTATCCACGGTAATCGCATTAAAGGTATGCTGATTGGCATCGACCAGCATTTGTTGTAGTAAGGCTACTGGAATGTGTGCATCGGTAAAGATGAATGCCAGCATGGTTGCCATATTCGGCTCAATCATGCCGGAGCCTTTTGCAAAACCATTAATGCGTACCATGACATCGCCGAGCATGGCTTGTGCGCTTGCCCCTTTGGCAAAGGTATCGGTTGTGGTAATCGCCTGTGCCGCATTCTGCCAATTGTTGGCGTGTAATTGTCCGACTAGTTTTGGTACCGCATTGACGATACGCTTAATCGGTAACGGCTCGCCAATCACTCCAGTTGAAGCGACAAATACGTCATCGATTGCACAGTCAAGATGACCTGCTACGGCGGCACAGGTATCTCGACAATGCTGCTCACCCGTTTTACCCGTGAACGTATTGGCATTACCAGCGTTGACAATCAATGCACATGCCATGCCGCTTTGAAGATGATCCCGACATAACAAAACCGGCGCACTGGCAGTGGAGGACTGCGTCAACACCCCAGCAACCGTCGTCCCCGAAGCAAAGCAGGCAAGCATCAAGTCATCGCGATCGCGATACTTGATAGCGGTCGCCGTGGCTGCGAGTCTGACCCCCGCTATTTCGGGAAGTAGCGGAAATTGTCTCGGCGCAAGGGGGGATTTATTCATTTAGACCTTTGCATAAATCAGACTAGAAACCAAAGATTTTAGGCTTTTCGTTAAAAATCGAACATTATTGAATGAATTCAGTTTGTCCACGAGGATGCGTTCTAGCTAAACTTTGCATGGCATTGCTTAAACTTCTTTCCAGAACCGCATGGACACGGTTCATTTCTACCAATTTTTTTGCCGTCTCGGACGAATGGTTGTGCTGTTGATGCGTTACCCGAGTGGCGATCGGGATACCCATCCGATTTGTGTGTCGGACGCGCACTTGATTTATGCGACTCGGGCAACTTAGGCGACTCGGGCGACTCATGTCCAGTCTGCTCAACGTCCTGCGCCACATTGTGGTGAATATATTTCACTGCCGAGTCATCTGCCTGTTGTGCGCGCAATCGTTGTTCCATTTCCAGCATTTCTTCCGTTGACGGCACATGCACCTTAGCAAGAATGGTAGTAACATCAAACTTCATGGACTCAAGCAATGTGGTAAACATCTCAAACGATTCCCGTTTGTACTCCTGTTTGGGATTCTTCTGTGCATATCCGCGCAGCCCAATCCCCTGTCGCAAATAATCCATATTTGCCAAATGTTCTTTCCACTGCTCATCTAGCACCTTGAGCATGACCTGTTTCTCGAAATGACGCATACTGTCGCTGCCGACTCGCTCCTCCTTGGATTGAATCATCGCCGTAATATGTTGCAAAATTTTCTCACGCAGAGATTCCTCATGTAGTGAGTCGTTTTCGTCAAGCCATTGTCGAATTGCTAAAGCAATGCCAAACTCGCTTTCGATTTCTTTCTCCAGCTGCTCGGTATTCCATTGTTCTGACATTGTTTGTGGCACAATAAATCGTGTTATAATGGCGTTAATCACTTGTGTGCGGGTTGCCACGATATAGTCTGAAATATCCTCGGTTTCCATCAACAGGTTGCGCTGTTCGTAAATTACTTTACGTTGCTCATTGGCAACATCATCATATTCCAGTAATTGTTTACGCATGTCGAAATTGTGTCCTTCGACTTTTTTCTGTGCATTTTCAATGGCGCGTGACACCCATGGGTGTTCAATTGCTTCGCCCTCTTCCATGCCCAGCTTTTCCATCAGTCCAGAAATTTTTTGCGAACCAAAAATTCGCATTAAATTATCTTCGAGCGATAAAAAGAATTGGCTCGAACCAGGATCGCCCTGTCGTCCGCACCGTCCGCGTAACTGATTATCGACCCGTCTAGATTCGTTACGCTCTGTCCCTAGAACATGCAAGCCACCCGCACTGATCACCTGCTGATGTCTTTTCTGCCACTGTGTCCGTGCATCCTGTTCTATATCCTCCCGCGTTTTGTCATCCCCTGCTTTGTCATGCTCGATGGTCGCCAGTTCAATATCTAAATTGCCACCGAGTACGATGTCGGTACCGCGCCCGGCCATATTGGTCGCAATCGTTACTTTACCCGGTCGTCCTGCTTCAGCGATGATGTGCGCTTCGTTGCCATGGTGTTTCGCGTTCAAAACCTGATGCTCAATACCCCGATCGTGCAGAACCCGTGATAAATGCTCCGATGTTTCAATCGATGCGGTGCCAACTAAAACCGGCTGGCTTCGCTTGCGGCATACTTCAATATCCGCACAAATAGCAGCATATTTTTCATTCGCAGTGCGATACACCAAGTCCGGACGGTCTTCCCTACGCATGTCCTGATTGGTCGGAATGACAACAACTTCAAGGCGGTAAATTTGTAAAAACTCTGGAGCCTCGGTGTCTGCTGTGCCAGTCATGCCGGCTAACTTGTCATATAACCGAAAATAATTTTGGAACGTAATAGACGCTAAGGTATGGCTTTCCTGCTGAATAGTCACCCCTTCCTTGGCCTCAACTGCCTGATGCAAGCCTTCCGACCACCTGCGCCCCGGCATCATCCGCCCGGTGAATTCATCAATAATCACGATGGCATCATCGCGCACAATATACTCCACATCCTTGCTAAATAAATTGATGGCGCGCAACGCTGAATACAGATGGTGCATCAGGCTGATATTGGTTGCCTCATATAAACTGCTGTTCTGTTCGAGCAAGCCGGCTTTGCTCAGTAATTCCTCCGCATGTTCATAGCCTTCTTCGGTCAAAGCAATCTGTTTGGTTTTCTCATCAACCGAAAAATCGCCGGCCTCTTCAGGTTGTTGTTGTTTAGTCAGCTTCGGAGCGATGATGTTGAGTTTGTTATACAGCTCGGTGCTTTCTTCGGCTGGTCCGGAAATAATCAAAGGCGTACGCGCCTCATCAATCAATATCGAATCCACTTCGTCAATAATGCCGAATCCCAAGCCGTTCTGAAATCGGTCTTGCCCGGAAAAAGCCATGTTATCCCTTAAATAATCGAAACCAAATTCATTGTTAGTGCCATAAACAATATCGCTTTGATAAGCGACTTTCTTTGCGTCTCGATCCTGCCCCGACAAAACCACCCCTACAGTTAGATCGAGAAACGAATAAATTGCCCCCATCCACTCGGCATCACGTTGTGCTAAATAGTCATTAACCGTCACGATATGCACCGGACAACCGCACACCGCATTGAGATAGGCAGGAAGCGTGGCCACCAGCGTCTTGCCCTCGCCGGTTTTCATCTCGGTAATTTTGCCCTCATTCAGGACGATGCCACCAATCATCTGTACGTCGAAATGACGCAATCCCAATGTGCGTACTGCTGCTTCGCGTACTACCGCAAACGCTTCTATCAACAGGGCATCTTGGTCCGCGTGTTCAGCAAAACGCGCCTTGAACTCAGTCGTCTTCGCCGCCAACTCAGCATCACTGAGCGTATGTAAACCTGCTTCAAGGGCATGGATTTTAGCGACTGTTCGACTCAGTTTTTTAAGCAAACGCTGATTGCTATCACCAAAAAAGTTTTTTAATGTGTTCTGTAACATATAGTATGATTGTTTGCTTATTAGACTGGATTATGCCGAAGTTATAGAAGTTATAGAAGTTATACTTGAGTAACTATACCCGAATACCATTAGTAGATAATGAACGAGTTCAAACCCATCGCCGAGCTTCTTAAAATCTGTTTGCCAAAGAGTGCGGACTCGCCAGCAACCAATTCCCTGCAACAATCTTTAATCCACTATTGGCAAACGCAAATCGGCATTGCCGCACCACATACCCACCCGCTGTTGTTTCAATCCGGTCGGCTCGTGGTATTTTGTAATTCGGCGGTCTGGGCAACCCAAATGCGGCACCAAGCCCCTTCGTTGTTACGGCAATTAAATGAGAATAATTTCAAAGTGTCCGCTATCAACATAAAAGTACATCCTGTATCCGCATTACAACCGCACGTTTAGGAATCTGGACGACACCGCATCTCATATCAAACAAGAGCGGACACATCGGATTAGCGTATGCCGCTATATAACCTGCAATAGTTGAACCCTGACGCGGTTATGCAACCACGATAGTTTGAACGAACGCAATGGGTACCTGTGCCTCGTCCTCGTAATACACCAGTTCCCATGCTGACTCATTGTTAAGCAGTTTACACAATAATTTGTTATTCAATGCATGCCCTGATTTATGGGCACTAAACGCACCAATTAACGGATAGCCGAGCAAATAAAGGTCACCGATGGCATCCAGTACTTTGTGTTTCACAAATTCATCTTCATAACGTAAACCATCGTTGTTTAGGATATGAAACGCATCCATCACGATGGCGTTGTCAAAACTGCCTCCTTGTGCGAATCCGGCTTCGCGCAACGCTTCTAGATCATCCATAAAACCAAAGGTACGCGCACGACTGACTTCTTTGAGGAATGATGTGGTCGAAAAATCTACTGTTGCAGTCTGCTTGGAATTCTTCAAAATAGGGTGGTCAAAATCAATCTCAAATGATACCTTAAATCCATTAAACGGTTCAATTTTTACCCACTTATCGCCGTCTTCCACCAGCACGGATTTTTTGATTCGCATGAACTGCTTGTGTTTTTCCTGTTCAACAACCCCTGCCGATTGCAACAAAAAAACAAATGGTGCGGCACTGCCATCCATGATGGGGACTTCTGGTGCGCTGACTTCAACACAGGCATTATCGATACCCAAACCCGCAAACGCCGACATCAAATGCTCGACTGTGGAAATTTTGACATTATCCACTTCCAAAGTCGTGGACAAACGAGTATCACTCACGTTTTCTGGGCGTGCCGGTACGGTAACAACAGGGTCAAGGTCAACACGCTGAAAAACAATGCCGCTATCCACTACCGCCGGTCGGAGAGTGAGATATATTTTTTCACCTGTATGCAACCCCACACCAGTCGCACGAATAACATTTCTCAGGGTTCGTTGCCGTATCATTTTAATTATCTACTCAAGGTATTATGCTTATTGGGGAACGATGAACCAAGCCCCCGAAAAAATGCCGAATGCTATACTAAAAGCATTTGAAAATAAACAGTTTTATGCCGACTCATCAATTTTTACCGTTATCAACCAGCCTATACATTATCGTGTCAATCTGCCTGCTGTTTCCTTAAAAAGGGCGGAATATTCAAATAATCATCATATTTTTTGTCGGCGTTGCTCTCACCGCTTCGTATAGACTGCCTCCGTGTTGCGAAACGTGGTCTTGTATCTTCTACTGGCTTGAGAGAAAAGGCTTTCTCCTGATGGCTCTCCGAGTCATCAGATAGCTTGGTTTCCATGTTGGGGTCAACCAGTCCAGTTGCGACCATCGTAACCCGAATATCGTCTTGCAGGGACGAGTCAAAAGCAGTCCCAATAACCACATTGGCATCCTCGGCAGCGTATTCGCTTATCGCATTACCGACCGCTTCATACTCACCAACTTTTATATCCTGACGAGCGGTTATGTTCACTAACAAGCCTTTAGCACCATGTAAGTTGACATCTTCAAGTAGCGGACTGGATATGGCTTGTTGTGTCGCATCCCTGGCACGATTTTCACCGCTCGCGGTCGCTGACCCCATCATTGCCATCCCCATCTCAGACATTACTGTCTTGACATCGGCAAAATCGACGTTAATCAATCCCGGACGGGTAATCAACTCTGAAATTCCTTGTACGGCATTAAACAAAACTTCATTCGCCTTGTTGAACGCATCGACCAGCGTGGCTTCCTGCCCCATGACCGCTAACACTTTTTCATTGGGAATGATGATTAAAGAATCGACGTGTTGCTTTAACTCTTCAATGCCCTGATTAGCAATGATTTGGCGTTTCTTGCCTTCAAATGGAAACGGCCGAGTAACCACAGCAACCGTAAGCGCGTTTTTCTCCCGTGCTAATTCGGCAATCACCGGTGCGGCACCAGTGCCGGTTCCACCACCCATTCCAGCGGTGATAAAGAGCATATCAGCACCGTCAATCGCTGTTGCGATGCGGTCGCGGTCTTCTATCGCCGCCTGACGACCAATATCAGGATTGGCGCCAGCCCCAAGTCCTTTGGTCAAGCCTTCGCCTAATTGCAAAACCGTATTGGCACCAGAACGTCCCAACACTTGGACATCGGTATTAGCGTTAATAAAATCAACACCATCGAGATTGGCAGCGAGCATATGCTCGATAGCGTTGCCACCTCCACCGCCCACTCCGATGACCTTAATCACCGCTTGTTGGCTCACTGTATCTACTAATTCAAACATTCTATTTCTCCGCATTGTATAAAACATCATAGGCCAAATCATGGAATACCCAGCCAAAAAAACTCTCAAACCACATCAAAATTCAACCCAGCCTTTCACCCGTTGCAACATCGATACCAGCATGTTCGACTTCTGCGAGGATTGAATCTGATTGCGATTATCATATCCAAATCGTGCAAGCCCCATGCTGGTGGAATAAATTGGACTGCATACCATTTCGCTTAGACTGCCTGTGTATTTGGGCACCCCCTGACGCACTGGCAAATGGAAAATCTCTTCTGCCAAATCGATAATACCTTCAATGCGTGAGCTGCCCCCGGTAAGCACAATGCCCGAGCGAATTACACCTTCAAAACCACTTGTGCGTATTTCGTCCTGAATAAGCACCAATAACTCTTCAATGCGCGGCTCAATGACTTCTGCTAGATTTCGTCGTGATAGCGTTCGTGATGGACGTCCGCCCGTGCCTGGGGTTTCGATAACTTGGCTTTCTTCAACTAGCTGTACCAACGTACAACCATATTTTTTCTTAATCTCTTCAGCCGCTGGTGTAGAGGTATGAAAGGCAACAGCAATATCGTTGGTCACCTGATCGCCCGCAATCGGAATGATGGCAGTGTGATGAATGGCACCTTCTGAAAAAATTGCAATATCCGTTGTCCCTCCACCAATATCGATCATACAAACCCCTAGCTCACGCTCATCTTCGGTGAGTACCGATTCGCTTGAAGCCACCTGTTCGGCAATAATATGGTCCACTTCCAATCCACAAAGACGGATACATTTAGCGATATTTTGTACCACGCTAACCGAACCAGTAATCATGTGCACTCTAGCTTCCATACGTGCACCGCACATGCCCTCTGGTTCTCGAATTCCATCTTGCCCGTCGATAATATAATCTTGCGGCAACACATGCAGAATACGCTGATCATTCGGAATTGCCATCGCCTTTGCGGAATCAAGCACACGCTCTATATCTTGGAGCGTGACCTCATTGTCCTTAATTGCGACAACACCATGTGAATTGATACTGTTAATGTGCGATCCGGCAATGCCCGCATAGACCGAATCAATATTCCAACCCGACATCCATTCCGCTTCCTCGACCGCTCTTTTAATGGACTGCACCGTAGAGTCAATATTGATAACAACACCTTTTCGCAATCCTTTTGCTGGATGATGACCGACACCAATCACTTCCATTTCACCGTCCACACCGAATTCAATCACGACAACCAGCACCTTAGAAGTACCGATATCCAGCCCAACTGCCAAATTATCCTGTAATTTTTTTATCATAGTGACGGTACTGTCTCCACTTTTACAACATGTTGTACATCATCCCAACCAATTGCAAAGCCATTTGGATAGCGCAGGTCAATGGTATTCATCTGTGGAAATTGAACGATAAGCACCTGATTCAACGCAGCGACAAACCGTTGAATGCGAAAAGATGAATAGCGTTTATCAACGACCATCGTCACGTCAATCGAAGCGCGATCACCGATTTGTTCTGTCATATGAGACGATGTTAATCTACGGTCAGGAGATGCCAGTTCCCTAATAGAAAGTTTCAACCACCACAAATCCCGCGCATCCAAACGCAGTTCTTTGAGGAACAAGCCACTGGAAGAAAATAGTTCCGACCACTTCTGAAACGTTTCCCAAACAACATCTGCCTGCTCATCAGCGCCAGATAGCAAGGGCAAACCCTGCTCATCACGTTGCTTGGCATCCTGCTGACGATCGACTAAATCGCCAGTAAAATGAAGCCACTTGTCCTTGCCCCAGAGCGCAATCGGCTGCACTTCTGTAATAGAAACCACAATAGTCGATGGCCAGCGACGGCGTAATGACACGGAAAACACCCACGGAATCTGCTTTATTTTGTTTTCGAGTTGATGCAAATTGGCAGAGAAATAATTACCATCCAACGTGGCTTCAACAATTTGTTTTACTTGTACGCTATTAACATGATTGAGTTGCCCGTGCATTTCGATTTGTTTAATCCGAAACTGTTGCGGGTCGAACAAACGATCAATAATGAACAGCACCACGATAATGGCAATCAATAAGACGATAAAGGGCATCCAACGTGGCGGCATCGTAGCCACCTCATCATTCGACTGAATTTTGGACGTACCCGCATCAGTAGGAACAGCAATCATTCGGACTCTCCGATAATTCTGACTTCAAGTTGCAGGGTAATGCCGCTGTGTTGGCGTACTCGGTCACGGGCAATATAGATCAATTCCTCGATGTCTGTGGATGTTGCCCGACCTCGATTGATAATAAAGTTAGCATGAACTTCCGAGATGGTCGCCTCACCGACTGTATGTCCTTTTAGTCCGGTATTTTCAATCAATCGAGCCGCAAAATCCCCATGCGGATTCCTGAAAACCGAACCTGCATTCGCACTTTGTATGGGTTGCGAGGCATGGCGTTTTTCCAATAAACTGCGAATCTCATCCTTGCCACTAGACTGACTATCTGCCAACTCCAATGCGAGTATGCCGCTCAATATCCAGCAATCATCAGGTAAATCAACCTGACGATAACCATAATGTATGTCTTGAGCCTGAATCTCTCGACACTGCCCTTGACGATTGACGCATTCAACCTGTTCAACCCAAGGCCAAGTTTCGCCCCCAAAGGCACCCGCATTCATCGCCAATGCCCCACCAAACGAACCGGGTACGCCGGCTAAAAACGCCACTCCTTGCAAATTATTACGGGTTGAGATTCGGGCTACTTTGGCACAAGACACGCCGGACTCGATGTATAGTCGGTTGGCGGCGAGCAAATTCAATTCACTTAATCCTTGTGATGTTCGCACCATCATGCCGGACACACCAGCATCACGCACCAACAAATTACTGCCCAAACCAATCCAATGAAGCGGCATCTGGGTCGGTAATTGTTTGAGCAGTTGGATTAAGTCCGCTTTATTTGCGGGGGTATAAAAATAATCGGCGATGCCACCAGTACGCCAGCTAGTATGACGTGACATCGGTTCGTCAATCAATAATTGCCCGTTTAATCCGCGCATAAAATCAGGTGCGCTACTAACCCTCTTACTCATCATCGCTCATCCTCACGCAGTCATTTGGGCGGATTGCTGTACCAGCGATTGTGCAAAGCGACCAATGTCGCCAGCACCCAGGGTCAATAACACATCATCCTTTTGCACGATATTCGGCAACAGCTCGTTTAATTCGCTCAACGTTTCCACAAAAATCGGATCATTACCACGCTTGCGAATAGCCCGACACAGCGAACGACCATCGCTGCCTGTGATAACCGACTCACCAGCGGGATATACTTCGGTAACCACTAGATGTGCAACGCCGGACAGCAATTGCACAAAATCATCAAATAAATCGCGTGTACGGGAAAACCGATGCGGCTGAAAGACCACCACAATTCGCCGTTCAGGCCAGCAATCTTGGCTCGCTTGCAAGGTGGCCGCTAATTCGGTGGGGTGATGTGCATAATCGTCAATGATTTCCACGTTATGCTTGCCAATACGCACCATACCAAGCGATTGAAAGCGCCTGCCGATACCTTGAAAACCCGACAATGCGGCAGTGATAGCTGGCAGTGGTAGTTCCATCTTATAAGCAATTGAAATTGCTGCTAAAGCGTTCAACACATTATGCTTGCCGGGTAATGCTAGACTGAATTGACCCAGGGACTCGCCGAAACGAATCACTTCAAAGTGGCTTTCTCTGCCGGCTTGAGTGATATTGACCGCCTGATAATCAACATCATCTGATAAACCATAACTCACCACCGGTCTGCGTATCTTGGTTGCAAGCTCTCTGATATGGGGATCATCAAAACACAGGATTGCCAAACCGTAGAACGGTAAATTATGTAGAAAATCGAGATACGCCTGTTTCAGGCGATTGAAATTACCGCCATAGGTTTGCATGTGGTCATGGTCGATATTGGTCACTACTGCCATCTGCGGTTGCAGATGTAAAAACGAGGCATCGCTTTCATCGGCTTCTGCAATCAAATACTCACCCTGCCCCAAACGCGCATTGCTGTTGACGCTATTGACCACACCGCCGACTATGAAAGTCGGATCAAGCCCCGCTTTAATCAACACGGCTGCCACCAAACTAGTGGTCGTGGTTTTTCCATGTGCGCCGGCAATGGCAATCCCTTTGCGGAAACGCATCAATTCACCCAGCATTTCGGCTCTCGGCACGAGCGGAATCCGATGCTCTCTTGCTGCTACCACTTCGCGATTGCTGTCATCGATGGCACTGGAAACAACCACCGCATCCGCACCTGCAATATGTTGTCCATCGTGCCCAATATGTATGACAGCTCCCGCCTGACGCAGGCGTTGCAAAATGGTCGTGTCGGATACGTCCGAGCCAGAAACCTTAAAATTCAAATCAAGCAACACTTCGGCAATGCCACTCATGCCGATTCCGCCGATACCAACGAAATGAATATGTTTGACAAAATTACGCATTCATCGCCTCCATGCAAACTGTTGCTACATTATGAGTCGCCTGCGGTTTAGCCAGTTTTCGTGCGGCTTTCGCCATGCTTATCAACTGTTTTCTGTCCTCATCAAAGCGCGTTAAAATTTTTAGCCAATGTCCTTTAGTAAAGGCATTCTCGCGCACCATATAAGCCGCATTATGGTCAACCAAATAAGCGGCATTGCGCGCTTGATGATCATTGACCGCATGTTGATAGGGCACAAAAATTGCCACCACGCCCGCACAGCAAACCTCAGAAACCGTCATTGCACCACTTCGACAAATAACCAAATCACACCACTCATAAGCGGACGTCATGTCCTCAATAAACTCATCAACCTGACAAGTTATTCCTGCTTGTAAATAAGCCTCCGTGATTTCGCTCCGCCCTTTTGCACCGCTTTGATGCCAAACATCAATATCGGGTATCTGGTTAGTGGCAAATAGTGTCGGCAATTGCTGATTCAATATATTTGCACCTTGACTACCGCCAACGACCAATAGTCGCAATCTTGCGGTGCGATTCGCCAACCTGATTTCCGGCACAGGTATGTTGGCAATCTCCGTTCTGACTGGATTACCAAGCCATTGAAACTGCCTAAATCCTTCGGTAGAAGGAAAGCCGGTCAATATTCGATAGCCAAATCTAGCCAGCCAGCGATTGGTTAGCCCGGCCACTGAATTTTGCTCATGCAGAATAATAGGCAATCGCAACACCGCCGCTGCCAACCCGCCGGGGCCAGAGACAAATCCGCCCATCCCTAAAATTGCTTTTGGACGGCGTCTCAATATGATGTACAGCGTTTGTAGAATGGCTTTTGACAACATAAACGGCATCATCATCTTTCGCACCACACCGCTTTTACGCAAGCCTTTTATGTCGATAGCATCAAAATCAATATTAGCTTGGGCAACCAACCGAGATTCAAGACCTTGTCGCGTCCCAATCCAGCTCACCTGCACCCCTTGCGCGATCAATTCTTCTGCCACTGCCAATGCTGGAATGACATGTCCGCCGGTACCGCCTGCCATAATGATTATTCTCATTATCTTTCGCCGCTTTGTCGTGCCCGATTTTGGCGATCAACCGCAAACAACAAACCCACTGCCGCCATACTGCTCAACATGCTACTGCCTCCGTAGCTCATCAATGGCAGGGTCAGCCCTTTGGTTGGCAGTAATCCGGTACTCACGCCGACATGTACGCTTGCTTGCAAAGTAAATAGCAGACCAATCCCCTGTGCCATAAAACCTGAAAATCGGTGTCCCAACCGAAACGCCTTGCGGGCAATAGCAAAGGCACGAAACAATAACAATGCGAACAACATGAGTACCCCAAAAATACCCACCGCACCTAGCTCTTCGCCGATGATGGCAATGAGAAAGTCATTACCTGCATGGGGTAGATAAAATAATTTCTGAATGCTATTGCCAAGACCGACACCAAACCATTCTCCTCGACCAATGGCAATGAGTGCCTGAATCAACTGAAACCCATGTCCAAAAGGATCCGCCCAAGGATCCCGAAAACTGGATAGCCGTGCCATAACATAAGGTTCTGCCCACATCACCAACGCCATAATTGCACCAGCGACACCCAAGCTAACAAGTAAATGAAGAACACGAACACCCGCTAAAAACATCATGATTGCGACCGTTGTCGTGATGAGCATGGTAGTGCCAAAATCTGGTTCATAGAGCAACAAGAATCCAATGCTACCAGCAACCAGCCCAACATTAAAAATGCCGATTTTGAAGCGATGCAAATCATCACGTTTTTTCGACAGGTAATTGGCAAAAAAAATGATGCTGGCTATCTTCATAAACTCGGACGGCTGAAAGCGAAACCCGCCTAAATCGATCCAGCGCATACTGCCATTCACCTCCACCCCGATAGCAGGGAACAGCACCAGAACCAACAAGACAAACCCAACCAACAATAATATATGGCTGACTGACTGCAACCAATCCAGACGAATTACTGCCATAATAAACAGTAGCAGACTACCCAGACCAATGTGTAGCAGGTGTTTGGCAAGCATGCTGAAATTAATATCCAATGTATGGCGGTCAGCCGCAATAGTCGCGGAATAAACCATAATCAAGCTCAATGACAGTATCGCAATAACCACATACATCAATCTTATGTCACAGAACGCATCATCGCGCTTACAACTTGCTTGCTGTGTATTCGGCTCTCCGGTGAAACCATGCGGCGAATTGGGCATGTCATTGGTTGCGTTATTCAATGCACCAGCTCCAAAACCAGTTGCTTAAAAACATTACCTCGATGTTCGTAGTTATCAAACATATCAAAACTGGCACAAGCTGGCGAAAACAGCACCACCGCACCGGGTCTGGCTAGTTTTTTTGCTTGCATCACTGCCTGTTCCAGTAAATCAACTCGGGTATGTGGTAGCGATGAATCAAAGCTCTCGGAAATAATGTCGGCATCTTCGCCAAACAAAATCGTGTGTTTTACGCATTGCTTGATTTTCTCTGCTAATGGTGAAAAATCAGCCCCTTTGCCTTTGCCACCGGCGATTAAAACAAGCTCTTGTTGGAAACCCTCAATGGCAGCAATAGTCGCTCCTGCATTGGTTCCTTTAGAGTCATTGATCCATTTCACTCCATTCACTTCAGCGACTATTTCGCAGCGATGTGGCAAGCCACCAAAATTAAGCGCGGCAGCAATCACGCACGGTCGTAATGCAACCCCGGCCATTTCCACTAACGCCATTGCCGCCAGAATATTGGCTCGGTTTTGTTCTCCTTGCAGGGTGATTTGTTCGACTTCAGCAAGTTTCGTTGTACCGCGCAACAATGCGCGTGAATGCCCCGTCGTTAGTGCCCCAAATTGGGTGTCATCCTGCGGCACATCCAAACCAAAGCTCACTGTAGAAACATGAGACGAACATGGGCTCGCCAATACATCGGCACGATTAACCACCACATTGTGGGCATTTTGAAATATCCTTTTCTTGGCATTCGTATATTCCTCTAGCGTGAGGTAGCGATCCATGTGGTCTGCACTAATGTTCAGTACCGTAGCGACAGCGGCACGCAGCGAATAAGTCGTTTCCAGCTGAAAACTCGACAGCTCCAACACATAATAATCAGGGACGTAATAGTCTGGTAAAGTCTGATCAAGCAAGTCCAGTACTGGAGTACCGATATTGCCGCCAACCTTTACTTTCAATCCAGCCGCTAACAGCATTTCCGCCACTAACATGGTCACGGTAGATTTGCCGTTGGAGCCGGTTATCGCAATAATCGGAGTAGTAACCTGCCTGACAAACAATTCAATATCCCCAATCAGCAAGCTCGCGTTACTGGCATTTTGTCCAATACCGTGTTGTTCAATGCCAATGCCGGGACTGACAATGACTTGCTCGAAAGTGCCAAACTGTGCATACGGTATCTGCCCGGTAATCAGTTCCACAGAGGGGAATTCATCTTTAACTTGCCTCATATACGGCGGAAATTCCCGCGAATCGGCGACCGTAACCGGCACCCCCGCTTTGACCAAATGCTTGACCACTGAATAGCCGGTCAAGCCAAGTCCGATGACCAAATTTCGAGCCTGATTCGGTTGTATAGAATGTGTGATATTCAATGCCTGCTCCTCAACGCACTTTTAATGTGGCGAGTCCGATCAACACCAGAATTAGGCTGATAATCCAGAAACGAACAATGATTCTAGGTTCAGGCCATCCCTTTAACTCAAAATGATGGTGGATGGGTGCCATACGAAAGACCCTGCGACCAATCAATTTGAAAGAAGCGACCTGCAGAATCACCGACACGGTTTCCATGACAAATACCCCGCCCATAATCACCAGCACAATTTCCTGTCGCACAATGACTGCGACAATACCAATAGCCGCACCCAAGGACAGCGCACCGATGTCGCCCATAAACACCTGTGCTGGATAAGCGTTAAACCATAAAAATCCAAGCCCCGCTCCAACCAATGCCGAACAAAATATCAGCACTTCTCCAGCACCAACGATATAAGGGATACCAAGATACTCCGAAAAATTGGCGTTTCCAGCGGCATAAGCAAACACCCCTAATGCCCCCGCCACCATCACGGTTGGCATAATCGCCAAGCCATCTAAGCCATCGGTCAAATTCACCGCATTGCTGGTGCCAACCACCACCAAATAAGTCAGCACGACGAATCCCCAGCCAAGTGGCAGCATGACATCTTTTAATAACGGCACCAACAACTCGGTTTCTGCCGGAGACGGTGCAGTATAAAAAAGGAAAAGGGCTACTATCAACCCGGAAATACTTTGCAACAGAAATTTGTTACACGCGCCCATTCCTCTAGGGTCTTTGTCAATCAGTTTGCGATAATCATCAATCCAACCGATAAGACCGAAAGCGATGGTGGTAAATAAAACCACCCATATATATCGGTTGCTCAAATCAGCCCATAACAAAGTAGCCAGGACAATGGCAACCAAAATCATCGCCCCGCCCATTGTCGGGGTGCCGACTTTGTCAAAATGGGTCGGTGGACCGTCATCTCGAATAGTTTGACCAATCTGATGAACACTGAGCTTACGAATCATCATTGGTCCAAAAACAAACGATATGCCAATGGCGGTGAGTACCCCGCAGATAGCACGAAATGTCAGGTAGCGGAATACGTTCAGAAAACCGTACTCACGGGCAAGATTTTCAAATAGCCAAGTCAACATTGGCGCGCTCCGACATGATAATTGTCCGATGCGCCATTCGCCTGATATTCGACCTCTTCGGCATCCGTAATTTCGGCAACCACTCGTTCCATCATAGCTGAGCGCGAACCCTTCACCAACACGGCTACACCAGCACTTAAATGGCATTTCAATTCAGCAATCAAATCATCTCGCATTTCAAAGGTTCGACCGCCTGCACCATAGCCCTGCGTATAATATTGAACATCGTTAGCCTGACCTAGACAATATAGAATATCGATGTGTTTTTGGTAGGCATAGTGACCGACTTCGTGGTGTAGTTGTTTGCTACTTTCTCCAAGCTCTGCCATCGCCCCCAAAACCAGAATTTTCTCGCCAGCGAAATTTGCCAGCACGTCGATAGCTGCCTTAATCGACTCTGGATTGGCGTTATAGCTATCGTCAATCACCTTGCTGCCAGCCAATCCTGCTTTCAGGTTCAACCGACCCGATACCGGTTGCATCTTTTCAAGTCCGATTTTTATGTTCTGTATCGGCGCACCTGCGGCATAACACAATGCGGCGGCGGCCAGCGCATTCAGTACATTGTGTCTGCCCGGTAAGGCGAGATTGATGTCGATATACTGCATAGCAATATGCAACGTGAAACGACTATTTAACCAGTCCAATTGCATATCAGTTACGCGCACATCTGCGAAATTGTCCAGCGCGAAAGAAATCACCCGTCCGTTTTTTAACTGTGCTTTAAGTAGCGAAAACCATTGCTCGCTAAATTGGTCATCGGCATTGATTAGTGCGTCACCGCACTCGTTTAAGCCGCAAAAAATTTCCGCTTTTGCGAATGCGATTTGTTTCAGATTGCTCAGCCCTTCAAGGTGTGCCGATGCCGCATTATTGATTAACGCAATGGTCGGTCGGGTCATCCGACTCAAGTTGGCAATTTCCCCGATATGGTTGGTACCCATTTCGATAACCGCAAAATCATGTCGCTCGTTCAATTTGAGTAGCGTCAGTGGCACCCCCCATTGGTTGTTAAAACTACCCTCTGGGGACAGGCAGTTTCCACATTGATTCAATATTGATGCGGCCATCGCAGTGACTGTGGTTTTTCCATTGCTACCCGTAACAGCGAGAATCGGAATAGCGAAATGCGAACGCCAATGACTTGCCAGCTGCCCCAGTGCTTGCGTGGTATCAGCGACTTTGATGTGACCTAAATCGGTCTCCACCGCAGTAGAAATCATCGCTCCGACCGCACCTTTTTCGGCTGCCTGTGCGATGAAATCATGCCCGTCGAATTTGTCTCCACGAATCGCAACAAATAAATCACCGCGTTTAATCGTTCGCGAATCGGTAACCACCGCCGCAAATTGTGCATCTGCTCCGTATTGTTTTCCGTGTACGACATGGGCAACTTCCGACAGCATCATGACGACACCTCAAGCAGTTCCGATACCACAGAGCGGTCACTCAATGCGTAAGTCGAGTGCCCGACCGTCTGAATTTGCTCATGTCCTTTGCCAGCCAGCAAAATCCAATCATCCTGACTGGCAGATTTAATCGCTGCCGTTATCGCTTGTTTACGGTCATGGATAACGGTAACCGATTGGCTCAACCCCTGTTTAATATGTGCCGCAATTTGCGCCGCCGATTCGGTACGCGGATTATCATCGGTTACGATGACTTGGTCGGCACAGGATTGTGCAACTCGTCCCATCCGTGCTCGTTTTCCCTGATCGCGGTCGCCACCACAGCCGAATATGACAATCAGATTGCCATGACACAGTGGTTTGAGGGATTTAAGTGCGCGTTCCAATGCGTCCGGCGTATGTGCGTAATCGACCACCACCGTAGGCTGATGCGACCCGTTACGAAACATTTCCATGCGCCCGGGCGGTGCAAACACCTCGGCAATCACCTCAGCGATTACACCTATTGCATAACCCATTACCTGCAAGCAACCGATGGTGGCAAGCACATTCTGGACATTCACCGCACCTAATAATCGTGTCCGAATCTGCTGATTACGACCGCGAGACTTTAATCTGAAGCGTATCCCCTGTGCATCTGTTTGCACGTCAACCGCTTGTAGGTCTGCCGCACTCAACCCATAGCTAATACATTCCAATCGCTCCTGCCTCCGGCATAATGATAACAACGCACGACCAAATTCGTCGTCACTGTTGATTACCACATGGGTAAGCGATGCGAATTCAAACAACTTCCGCTTGGCATCGCCATAATGCGTCATGGATTGGTGGTAATCCAGATGATCCTGCGTTAGGTTGGTGAATATGGCAATGTCGAAATCAACCGCATTAACCCGTCCCTGTTGCAGACCATGTGAAGATACTTCCATACTAACCGCATCTGCCTGGGCGGTCAAAAATGCGGATAACTGTTGCTGTATGGAGATTGCATCCATAGTCGTTAATGCGGCTACTTGCAGGTTATCAAGCAATCCACTGCCGATGGTGCCAGCGTAACCACAGCGCACACCGAGCAATTCCAATGCTTGAGCGATCAAATAAGCAGTCGTTGTTTTTCCATTGGTGCCGGTAATCCCAATCACTTGCAGTTTTTTAGATGGGTCGCCGACATACCGCGCCGTAATGGAGCTGAGTTTTTGTTGCAGATTTTCGATACCAATCACTGCCGCATCACGCTTTGCAGTCGCTCTGTCGACCTCACTGTTCGAGCCGAGTTTTTCAAATAAAACAGCCGCTGCGCCATTGCTCAATGCCTGATCAATATACGCACGACCGTCGGCTATCATGCCCGGCAATGCGATAAATAAATCGCCACGCTCGACCATGCGACTATCCAGCTTCAGCGCATCAATCTGGCAATCACGCGCTTGCTCTATTTCCGCATATCCTGTCAACAATGCACTGAGCCAAGTTGTTGCATTATCCATAGCCGCAGGTGAGTTCGTTGATGCAGCGGGCGAATTGGTAATTGGATTGATGACTGACATGGTGGTTCGCTCGCGCTATTCTCCGCTCTCGACCGCAAGTGCAACATCCGATTGCTGAATACCATCCGGTTTAACATTATACAAACGCATTAAATCCGTTATCAAACTTGAAAACACCAGTGCCGCCACATCACCACCATGGTAAAGACGCCCTTTGGGGTCATCGATGGCAACCACCATCACAAACTTGGGATTGGTTATCGGTGCCAGCCCGGCAAACAGCGAAACATAGCGTTTGTTTTTATAGTTTCCATTGATTAACTTGTGCGTGGTTCCTGTTTTCCCTCCAACTCGATAGCGTGCCACTCGCGCCTTTCGCGCAGTTCCTTTGGGTGTTGCTACCTGCTCTAACATGGTGCGGATACTGGCAACAGTGGACAGATCAAAAACTTGTTTGCCCGATACGCTGTATCCGGGTTCTCTGGGTTGCAATGTGATTGGTAGCAGTACACCATCGGTGGCAAAAACGGTATATGCCCGCGCTAATTGCAACGGCGTGGCAGAAAAACCATAGCCATACGACAATGCTGCATGTTCAATTTGGCGATTACGCTTTACCAGCACCCCTGAAATTTCACCAGGTAGCGTGCCCGTTCGTATTCCAAACCCAACCTTTCTCAATGTCTGATATAAATCATCAAACGGTCGTTCCAGTGCTAGTTTGCTAATACCGACATTACTCGAATGGACGAGCACATCAGAGACCGATATTTTGCCGTAATTATGCACATCGCGTATGGTATGACCCGGCACTCGATAATAGCCCGGGGAAGTATCTATCATGGTGTTTGGGGTCACGCCACCCTGTTCCAACATCATCGCAATGGTAAATGGCTTAGCGGTGGAACCGGGCTCCAAAATGTTAGTGACGGTACTGTTGCGAAACACACCTGGCGTTATTGAACTGCGATTATTGGGATTGAATTGCGGCGAATTGACCATAGCAATGATTTCCCCGCTTGGAATCTCAAGCACCACCACATTACCACCCGTTGCATCGTGTTTCTTGATGACCGACTCAAGATAACGACTTGCCAATGACTGCACGCGCTGGTCAATGGTAATAACCAAGTCCTTGCCATGCCGAACCTGCTGAATGTTTTCCACGCTTTCAACAAAGCGTCCGGCTAAATCTTTAAGCAGTCGTTTACGTCCTTCCTGACCACTCAAATGTGCATCGAAAGCCTGCTCCAAGCCTTCCTGTCCATTGCCATCAACATCGGTAAAACCGATTAAATGCGCACTGACAGGTCCACCCGGATAATAACGTTTGTATTCTCGACGCGTTTCGATGCCGGGAATTTTCATTGCCATAACCTGCTCGGCCACTATCGGCGGTATCTGTCTTTTGATATACATGAATCTGGCACGAGCAAATTTTTTGCATTTCTTTTGTAAACTATTCTGAGTAATGTCGATGTGTTTCAACATTGATTGCCAAGCGACTTGCGCCTGACAAAATACGGCAGGGTCGGCAACTAACGAATCCATCGGCGTACTGACCGACAACACTTGCCCGTTACGATCTAGGATGCGCCCTCGTTGTGGCGCGATTTTTACGTCCCGCATATAACGATTATTACCCTGACTCTGTAATTTCGCATTGTCCTCCGTATGCAACTGTACGACCCGCAACGCCAACACGGCTAAAGCAGAAACCAACAACATCAGCACTAAATTCTGTCGCCAACCCGCAAGGGCTTTTGTACTCGTACTCCTAGCCACCATTCCCCCGATTACCGTTACTAGATTGGTTTGATTGCCAGCTTTTGAGTTGCAAGGTAATCATTTGTGACGCGGGTGGAGGCAACATCCCCAACCGGTTGCCAGCATCATCGGCAATATTGTTCTCCATTGCCCAAGTCGCTTTCTCCAGCATCAATCTGCTCCACTCGGCTTGTAAATGAGTGCGTTGATTCTCTGTTTTTTGCAAATCAACAAATACCAAGCGGTTTTCATGTCGCACCGTAACGACAACAAGCGCACCAACGATTACGGTAATGAGCATTAAAATAGAGATTTTATTCATCGCCTATGCCACTTTGCGAGCAACACGCATAACCGCACTCCTTGCCCTAGGGTTTTGTTTTACTTCGCTACTTTTCGGCTTGATTGGTTTGCCGACCAATTTTAATCGTGGTTTCAGCATATCATGGGTAACTGGCAGGTCGTGGGGATAGGGGTCGCCTTTGCTTTGACCACGAAAAAACCGCTTGACCAGTCTATCTTCCAAAGAATGAAAACTAATCACAACCAAACATCCGTCGACTGCCAGCGCGTCCAATGCCATCGGCAAAACGGATTCGATTTCCTGCAACTCGTGATTAACCGCAATGCGAATTGCCTGAAAGGTGCGCGTTGCTGGGTGTTTGTTTTTTTCCCGCGTTGGCACCGCTTCGCAGACCAATCGGGTCAACTCAGCAGTCGAATTAATTTCACTTTCCAGCAATTTTTGTTTGATTTTTTTGGCAATTCTACGGGCAAACCGCTCTTCCCCAAACACCTTTAACACATGAATCAATTCGTCTTCCTCAACCTGTTTTATCCAGCCTGCTGCGGTCATCCCAACACTTTGATCCATACGCATATCGAGAACCCCATCATGGCGAAAACTGAACCCCCTAGTCGCGTCGTCGAGTTGTGGCGAGGACACGCCAAAGTCAAACAGAATCGCATCAACCTTGCCAATCAAATCACGCATCTCTAACATGTCGTACAATCTAGAAAACGGCGCGTGGATAATGTCAACACGGTTCTCGTTTTGCCATTCTAAACGTGCCTGACTAATCGCATCTTGATCGCGGTCGACAACAATCAATCGGGTGTCGCTGGCAAGTGCGTGAAAAATCGCTCGCGCATGACCGCCACGACCATAGGTCGCATCCACCACGATTTTGCAGTCGCCAAGATTTAACGCATGGATAACCTCGGGTAACAATACTGGAATATGCGTCGCTGTGTTCATGTTGGTTACAGCGAAAGCTGCTCCATCTCGACGGATAAATTCTCAAAATCCATATCTTCTTCCAGCCACTGCTTGCGCCGCACTTTCCATAAATCATCGCTCCAAATCTCAAATTTATTGCCTTGACCAACTAGAAACACTGACTTGTTCATCATCGCAAACTCCCGCAAAGGTGCTGGCAACAAAATCCTACCATTGCCATCCATCTCTACATCATTAGCATGACCCAATAAAAATCGTTTCAATCTTTCATGATTGGCATTAAAACTCGGCAAAGAAACTATTTTCTGCTCAACCACTTCCCACTCATCCAACGGATATAGCCACAAACAATGCTCTTTGGTATTATTCACCGTAACCACCATCTTGCCGCCACAACGCTCCATCAGCGCACCCCGAAAACAGCTCGGAATAGCCAGCCTGCCTTTGCTATCAAGATTTAATGTATTTGCACCACGAATCATGGTTTATCAGTCTGATATTTCAGTATATAATTAGAGAAATCCACAATTTCCCACTTTTCCCCACTATAGGAGCAAGCGCATACACTGTCAAGGGAAAATAGACATTATTGCCAGATAACACTGATTGGTTTTTAAAGAAAAACCAAGAACTCATCGCTTAAAAATCAAAGTGAATTCTTGGTTAAAATTATAATAGAGACATTTGCATGCACCAGTGTTTTGTTTATTAGTAAGGAAAGTGCGTGGAATAACCGAGGTGATAGGCTATTTCCGTCAATGCCATATCGGGGTCATTAAGGTAATATAACGTCAGCTTAACAGCTAAGCGGTAATGCAATTGCAATACGGCTCGTACTGATTGACTAATCGCTCAACTGACATAAAATCGGCGTTCTGATATTTTTCTTAATGCGACGATTCAAGTCACAGGCTTCTCGCATATTTTTAACGCCTCATAATGCGCGTACTTGGATTAATTGTATGCTAACAAAACCCACAAAATCGTTGCCTATGGTGGAGTTTGTCACCGTGATGGCATTGATGACTTCGTTGGTCGCTCTCTCAATCGATGCCATGCTGCCAGCACTGGGTGCTATCGGCAATGACCTCGGTGTGGCGAATGAAAATGATCGCCAACTTGTTGTCGGCATGCTCTTTTTGGGTATGGCAGTTGGGCAATTACTCTTTGCTCCCATCTCCGACAGTACCGGACGCAAGCCGGTGATTCTTTTTGGCGTGAGTGTGTTTGTACTCGGTTGTGTGATTAGTGCGTTTGCGGAAACATTTCTGGCAATGCTGATTGGGCGTTTCCTACAGGGTATTGGAGCGGCTGCCCCGCGCAACGTGATTATTGCTATTATCCGCGACTGCTATGAAGGAGATGCGATGGCACGAATCATGTCGCTGATTATGGCCGTGTTTATTCTGGTTCCGATGGTCGCGCCATCGCTCGGACAGGGGATTTTGTGGATTGCTGACTGGCGTGCGATATTCGTGGTGCTATTGTCGCTTGCGGTAGCGGTACAGATTTGGTTTTCCCTGCGTCAAACAGAGACATTGCCACTGGAAAAACGCCGTCGCTTTTCTACTACGCAATTGTATTGGGCATTGTGCGAAGTCTGTAAAAACCGCAACGCCATGATCTATACGCTGGCTGCTAGTTTGGTCTTCGGTGCGTTTGTGGGCTATCTCACCTCGTCACAACAAATTTTGCAGGAGCAATATCATACGGGTGAAGCCTTCGCACTCTATTTTGCGATGGTTGCTGCCGCGCTCGGACTCGCGTCATACGCAAACTCAAAATTGGTGATGCGCTACGGTATGCGCCAACTTACGAAACTGTCCCTAGTATGCCTATGCACAACATCGCTTATATTTTGGTTTGTTGCCTACGTCTATCAAGGACATCCACCATTTTGGTCATTGATTGCATTTTTTCTACTCGGGTTTTTCCCCATCGGCGTATTGTTTGGCAATTTGAATGCGTTAGCAATGGAGCCGCTGGGACACATCGCCGGCATGGCATCGGCAGTGATTGGTTCAATAGCAACATTTCTATCACTGACATTCGGCACGGTGATTGGTCAAGCGTATGATGGAACGGTGATGCCCTTACTGTCTGGTTTTGGCTTGCTCGGTATACTGGCACTGGCAGTATGCTGGCGAACACTGGATGCCACGGCGGCAAAACCCCAAGTTCAGTCCGAATACCGCTGATTAAAATCAACGATTCTTAATCGGCTGGTAAAGCGTATAGTTACTCGAATCATGTGAATTTTGCTTAGGAACCATGTATAAATCGGACATGAAAATTTTGCTCAGTAATGATGATGGTTATGATGCGAAAGGGTTGTTGACGCTATTTGAAGCCGTTTCGGGAGTCGCCGATGTGACCGTGGTCGCACCTGATGTGGATTGTAGTGGTAGCAGTAGTTCGTTGACGCTGCGCCAATCAATTACGGTTCGCAAGCATCCAAATGGTTTTATGTCGGTGCATGGTACGCCAGCGGATTGTGTGCATTTGGCGATTACGGGTATGCTAGATTGCCGACCGGATATGGTGATTTCAGGCATCAATCATGGTTCGAATCTGGGTGATGATGTCATATACTCGGGCACCGTGGCGGCGGCAATCGAGGGGCGGTTCCTGTGCTTGCCTGCCATAGCCGTATCTCTGGCAGGAACGAATTTAAGACATTTCGATACGGCTGCTCGAGTTGTCTTGGATTTGCTCGATAATCTCAAGGCGTTGCCGATAACTGATCATTGTTTGTTGAATCTTAATGTACCCGATTTACCCTATGCAGAAATGAACGGCATGGCAGTAACCCGATTGGGCAAACGTAACCAATCCGACCCTATTATTCGTGAAAACACCGTCAATGGTCATCGTGTTTATCGGATAGGCGCGCAAGGTGTGGCGGCTGATGCCGTAGCGGGAACGGATTTTTATGCCGTTAATCGTGGTCAGGTGTCAATAACACCACTGACAATTGATATGACACATTACAACAGCATACCAGCAATAGAAGACTGGCTCGGTGACAATCAAGCGGACACCGTCGAGGCAGTATCCTAACCAGCTAGACTACAGGCCCATTGAAAAATAAATCAAACGATTGACATTATTAACGTTTAACAAAAGAAAGAAAGAAGGTACAAGATAGATGACAGAGGATTTTACTGATGAAGAAAAAAGAGGCTTCTACAAGGCAATTTATTCAAGAAGGGATGTAAGATCTCACTTTACCTCAAAGCCGATAGAAGATGAGGTTTTATCAAAAATTCTCAACGCAGCACATCATGCTCCTTCAGTAGGATTTTCTCAACCATGGAATTTTATTTTAATTAAGGATCAAGCTACTAAAAAGAAAATAAAAAAATCTTTTGAGGAAGAAAAAAACCGTTCATCACAATTAGTTGAAGAACCAAAAAAAACAAAATATCTTTCTTTCAAATTAGAAGGTATTTTAGAATCTCCTGTAAATCTATGTGTCACATATGATCCTACAAAATTTGGGCCATTTGTAATTGGTAGATCAAGTATTCCTGAAGCAGGACTCTACAGTGTATGTTGTGCAATTCAAAATTTATGGTTATCAGCTAGAACAGAAAACGTAGGTTTAGGTTGGGTAAGCATACTATCAAATGATACATTAAAAGAAACTTTAGATTTGCCAGAACATGTTATTCCTGTTGCATACTTATGTTTAGGATATGTTGATAAACTTGCAAAGAAACCAGATCTTGAAACTAAAGGGTGGTTACCAAGACTAGAATTGAAAGATGTTGTATTTTTTGAAAAATGGAATGACAAAGAAAATAAAAATTGGGAAAAAATTCAAAAAATGCTCAATGAACAAGCGTGAACATTTACTAGGGCAATGGTTAACCAAAAATTGAAACAACACCAAGGCATCGGCATGACCTCTATGCGGACTCGAGGCAGACTCGTTGAGCGATTGCGTCATCAAGGTATTGGCAACGAAAAAGTACTGCATACGATACAGGATACTCCCAGACATCTTTTTATTGATGAGGGTTTGGCACATAAGGCTTATGAGAATATTGCTTTGCCGATTGGTCGTAGGCAGACCATTTCGCAGCCGTTTATTGTCGCCTTAATGACGGAATTTATTCTTGATGGACGTGTTGCGGTTAAGAAAGTCTTGGAAATTGGTACCGGCTGTGGTTATCAGACCGCGATACTATCCCAGCTTGTTACTTGGGTGTTTACGATTGAACGTATCGCTGCTTTGCAAATTGAAGCAAAACAGCGCCTCCCTCATCTCGGTTATCGTAATATTAGTTATATGAACGGAGACGGATTTCTTGGCTGGGAAAGCAATCAGCCTTTTGATGGCATCATCGTTACTGCCGCACCTGAAGTGGTGCCACAGCCGTTAATTGATCAGTTGTCATCTGGTGGGCGGTTGGTTATTCCTGTTGGTGATGGCGAGGATCAGCGGTTACGAGTAATCACCAAAACGGACTGGGGAATTGATGAGCAATTGCACGAAGCGGTGCGGTTTGTTCCCATGTTAAACGGCAAAATAAGTCGATGAGAATTTTCGGATCGCTGTACGACAAGGTAATACAATGGTGTAGTCACCCCCATGCCGAAAAATTGCTTGCTGGTGTGAGTTTTGTCGAATCTTCGTTTTTCCCGATTCCGACCGCAGTGATGCTCGCCCCGATGATACTAGCAAGCAGAAATCGGGCATGGTGGCTGGCTTCTGTGGCTACAACCACATCAGTATTGGGTGGGATATTCGGTTATCTAATCGGCTATTTTTTGTTTGATCAGATCGGCTGGCCAATACTCGAATTCTATCATTTACAGGACAAATTCGCCGACATGAAAAACTGGTTTGACCAGTATGGCGTGTGGTTGGTGCTGCTTGCTGGAGTAACGCCCATCCCTTATAAGTTATTCACCATTACATCTGGCGTACTGGGAATGGCACTCATCCCGTTTATACTGGCTTCGGTGGTCGGTCGTGCCATACAATTTTTTCTGATTGCCTGTTTGTTGTGGTGGTGCGGTGAAAAAATCAAACAGGTATTACACCAGTGGATGGAATGGTTCGGTTGGACGGTATTAGTGATGGCAGTTATCGGGTATGTGATATTGGTTCGGTTTTAGGCTGTGCGAATAATTGCATCTACTCTATATATTGGGACCGTGTCAGAGTTTTGGAATACTAAGGATGTCTTTGATTTTTTTGTGGCTGACTTTGGTGTCAGCAAAACCGCTATGCAGATAGAAAAATCAATGTTGTCAATACCGAAAAACAAGTACAGAAAAAAACAATGAACCGACCTATATCAAAATATTTCATGACGCTTTTTCTAGGTATTACCGTTGCGTGCTTTATCGCTGCCTGTACGCCATACAAAGCTCCCCCGGTTATCAACAAATCGCCAGATCGAAAAATCCCCGCTGCTTATGTCGTCAAACAGGGTGATTCGATCTATAGCATTTCCTGGATTTTCGGGCTCGATTTTCTGAATATTGTGAAATGGAATGGGCTCAAGAAACCATACACCATTAAGCCAGGACAAGTCGTCACTTTACGTGACACCCCTGTTCAGAAAACGGCTACAAATACACCTTCGACATCGAACACCGCTACTACTAAACAACCTGTTATCGCAACCACATTGCCGACACGGCAGCCGCTATCAACCACCAAAACCGATATTACCACTGCACCTAAAGTAAAGTTTTCTCCAACACCGAGCCAATGGAATTGGCCAGCAGAAGGAAAGTTGACGGGCCAATATTCGCCATCAAAAGGCAGCAATGGCATACAAATCACTGGCTTAGCTGGAAGCCCGATAAAAGCCACTGCTGATGGGGATGTGGTTTATGTCGGCGAGGGTTTAAGGGGTTATGGTAAGTTAATTATCATCAAACATTCGACTCGATTTTTGAGTGCCTATGCACATAATCAGGCTATACTGGTTGGCGAAGGGCAAAGCGTAAAATCAGGACAACAAATTGCGCGTATGGGCAACAGTGGCACCAAAAGCACCATGTTGCATTTTGAAATTCGCGAGGGTGGAAAATCAATCAATCCATTAAAATATTTGAAATGAGCGTTTTGCATCATTGCCTGAATGCGGCGACGAGTTCAAAATAATCCCGTGCTCAAACACTGGCATTAAACACCTGTAAATCACAACAACAATAGGAGAATAATATGGATTTGCAATCGGCAACTCGACAACTTGTTAGCGCAAAAAATTTAACCAGGAAAGAAATGCAATCGGTCATGCGTTTGATTATGTCCGGCGGTGCAACCGATGCTCAGATTGGCGCATTCCTGACCGCTCTCAGTGTTAAAGGTGAATCTGTGGATGAGATTGTTGGTGCAGCCACGATAATGCGTGAGCTATCGGTAAAAGTAACCCCGAAATCCGATAACATTGTCGATAGCGTTGGGACTGGCGGCGATGGTGCTGGACTGTTCAATGTGTCGACTGCCAGTGCGTTGGTCGTCGCTGCCGCAGGCGCACATGTCGGCAAACATGGCAATCGGGCAGCAACCGGCAATTCAGGCAGTGCCGATGTGCTAGAGGCGGCTGGGGTCAACATTGCCATCACCCCACAACAAGTGGCACAGTGCATCGATCAATGCGGAGTCGGTTTTATGTTTGCGCCGAGTCATCATAGCGCAATGCGTCATGCTATCGGTCCGAGAAAAGAAATTGGCATACGCACAATATTTAATCTGCTCGGACCATTAACAAATCCGGCCAATGCCAAATTGCAACTGGTCGGTGTATTCAGCCAGCAGTGGGTTCGACCAATTGCCGAAGTGTTTGCCGAGCTTGGTAGTGAGCATACGCTGGTGGTGTGCTCTGATGATGGACTTGATGAAATTTCTATCGCTGCCGATACGCTGGTAGTCGAATACCATAACGGCGTATTCTCCGAATATCGGATTAGTCCTGAACAATTTGGAATGTCGAAATCCCCACTCGAATCGATGATTGTATCCGATTCTGAACAAAGTTTAGCGATGATCAAAAAAGCGTTAGCCGGCGAGGCGGGCACAGCCCACGATATGCTCGCGCTCAATGCCGGAGCGACCATTTATGCGGGTAATTTGGCAGATTCAATGACACAAGGCGTGCAACACGCTCATGAAATATTAAATAGCGGCAAAGGCATGGACAAGCTGGAACAGTTGAAAGAAGTTTCAAACGCATTGTCGAGTAAAATCGATAACAGTGAGATTTTGATTGAAAAATAGACTGGGTTATGTGTTTTTGTGTCCATCATCAAGGAGTCGTTTTAGAATATTTGGTTGACCGAATATGATGAAGTGTTACGCTATTATGTGCAAATATCTCTTATAAATGACCGATTGAGACCGCTAGGGGACAAAAGAACCATCGTGCGAAGGTCTCGATAAGATATTCTTTTGATGGTCACGATGACCTGCACAATTTACTTCCAAAATTTCAAAAAAATTACCATGTTAGATGAAAAACACTGTGCGTTACTGATTCTCGGGTCTGGTCCTGCTGGCTATACTGCTGCTGTCTATGCCGCTCGGGCAAACCGAAACCCGGTATTGATTACCGGCATCGAGCAAGGCGGGCAATTAACCACCACAACCGATGTGGATAACTGGCCCGGCGATGATGTCGGTGTTCAGGGTACTGAATTGATGGACCGAATGAATCGACATGCGGCAAGATTTAATACCGAAATTATTTTTGACCACATTCACACTGCCGAAGTCACTAACAAGCCGTTCCGGTTGTCGGGTGATTCAGTGGTTTATACCTGTGATGCCTTGATTATCGCCACGGGTGCATCCGCCATGTATCTCGGGCTTCCATCTGAAGAGGCGTTTAAGGGTAGGGGGGTGTCTGCTTGTGCAACATGTGATGGATTTTTCTACAAAAATCAAGATGTTGCCGTAATTGGTGGAGGCAATACTGCAGTCGAAGAAGCCTTGTATCTAGCTAATCTAGCATCCTCCGTAACACTGGTACACCGCCGCGATGAATTGCGTGCAGAAGCCATATTGGTGGATCAGTTAATGGCAAAAACCAGAGACAATGGCGGCAATATAACGATTGCATGGAATCATGTGCTGGATGAGGTGCTGGGAGATGATAACGGGGTTAGTGGCATCAGAATCCAGAACGTCAAGTCGCAAGAAACAAAAGAAATTGACCTGATGGGGGTATTTATTGCCATTGGTCATGCTCCCAATACCAGTTTGTTTGACGGTCAGTTGGAAATGAAAAACAATTATATTGTGACTCGCAGTGGCGCATCGGGCAATGCTACATGCACCAGTATCGACGGCATTTTTGCTGCCGGAGATGTGACCGATCACATCTATCGTCAAGCGGTTACTTCTGCTGGAAGTGGCTGCATGTCCGCACTCGATGCCGACAAATACTTGAAAAATATCGCATAGCAGGGTGATAATGAGCGAACACAAACAACCTGATAAGCAATCTCTTTTTCAAAGGGAGATGGCGAACATGAATGCTTCGGGTCGAGACTATAGCAAGCATCGCTTTAACAGCTACGACCAACGGGAAAAATCACCGCCAAGCAAACGCTCCAATCAACATGTCTCGACAGAGGTACCCGCTACTGCCGCGATAGACCAAACATTGTTAGGTGAACAGGTGCTGTTTGTTCGTTCTGGTTTGCAACGCAAGGCGATTAAACGATTAAAGTGCGGAGAATATCCCTATCGGATGACAGTGGATTTACATGGCATGCGTGCCTATCAGGCCGAGACATATTTGAATGAGTTCTTGACCGATGCAGTGCGGCAGAATATATCCTGCGTCTTAATTATTCATGGCAAAGGTCACCACTCAGAAAACAACAAAGGCATTCTCAAGCCACTGACTATCAATTGGCTGAAAGCATCGGCAGAAGTAATAGCTTTTTGTTCCGCCCAGCCAAAAGATGGTGGCACCGGCGCACTCTATGTGTTACTGAAAAGGGTTCTTCTGGCAACCCTAAGGGTATAGATTAAGTTTTCCACAATGAAACAGAATTGAAACGCGATAGTTTTCGAAGTTTCTAAATCCTCTGGCAACTGATTTTATGGATTGAATCTTTGAATTAAATCCTTCTGCGGTCGCATTGGTGATGCGATATTTCAAGTAAGTCATTATGTTATCGAGATGGTTTTTAGCATCTTGGCGACTGATATGACCGGCTTTAGACGTGAATGTGTCGCCCACCAGTACCCTTTCTTAAAGAACGCTTGGGCTAGTTTATCATCGCAGTAAGTCCACAGCTCAAGTAGCGTCTCTTTGATTGCCCAAGCTCGGGCGACCTTCAACCCCTTTGATTGAAGGCAAGAAAAAGTGGCTTTATCTTTTTCACTCCAGTTGTTGGGATTGCGTAACCATGTATAGCGAGACCCGACCAAATCATCGACACCAGCGGCTCTTAATGTTTTATTTTCATTAGCAACTGACTTCGTCAACCATGTTTTGTAAGATAGCTGACGATATGGAACTTGTCGTGAACAATAGTGGCGTTCGGTAAAGTCGCTCCAACTGCCGTCATAAAGGGAGTCCACATATCCACGGCAACCGCAACGACTTCATGGCATCTTTGCTCAGGAAGCGTGGACAACAATGCGGTATCTTTCATTTGAATATCTCTATAAAAAAATACACTTGTACCACATTTTTGAGCATTGTTTGGCTTTTGCCCATAGGAAACTCAGGAGAACCAAAGAACAATAGAATCCTGCACCGGGCTTATCGCAACACACCATTAACGGAGCAACAAAAAGCACTGAATAAAATGTATAGCAGTGTCCGCTATGTGGTTGAACGCACCTTTGGTTTGCTCAAACTGCATCACGGATTAGGCAAGGCAAGATACATGGGGTTAGCCAGAAACAAAACCCGCGCACATCTGATTGCCATGAGCCATAACCTTAAAACTGGGATGAATATTTTCAAAGAACTGCAACGTTTAAAGGAGAGTTGCACCTAAATGGGCAATAAAACAGATTAAAACCCACTAAAAGCGGTTAAAAGTGCCGAAATAGAGGCTTTTTTGGTGTCGTATTGATGATTGAGAGAACATGGGCGAAAAAATGAGGCAAATTTATAAAAAATCACGTTGTTTGTGAGTTGCGATGGGTGTTTTGTGGATTATGCAAAAGTCTCACAAGGACTTAAATATTCACAACAAGCTAAAAACTCCATTTTCCGACAGAGCCATGCAACACAACCTATCAGGATTTTTGCATAGTCTAAGAAGCATGTCCCCGCACAGGCGGGGAGCAGGAATACGGTCAAATGTTCTTATCAAAACCTAACCATCATTTTCAATGATCCGATGTCCGCCGAAAAGCATTTACATGGATAGACATGATGGACAAGATGGTTGGCGTGACTGATACCGTGCATGGAACTAAAGTCTCTATTCGTCATTCCTAATCCCCTCTTGCCCCCCCCCCCTATCAGGGGGATTGAGGGGGTTGGGTTTTCCACATGTAACGCATACCTAGCACGGGTTTCTTGCACAGTCTCACAGGCGGGGAGCAGGAATGACGGATGTTGGTTTTCAATTTACCATTGTCCATTCTCAATTATCAATTATCAATTATCAATTATCAATTATCAATTATCAATTATCAATTATCAATTATCAATTCTCAATTATCAATTATCAATTATCAATTATCAATTATCAATTCTCAATTCTCAATTCTCAATTCTCAATTCTCAATTCTCAATTCTCAATTCTCAATTCTCAATTCTCAATTCTCAATTCTCAATTCTCAATTCTCAATTCTCAATTCTCAATTCTCAATTCTCAATTCTCAATTCTCAATTCTCAATTCTCAATTCTCAATTCTCAATTCTCAATTCTCAATTCTCAATTCTCAATTCTCAATTCTCAATTCTCAATTCTCAATTCTCAATTCTCAATTCTCAATTCTCAATTCTCAATTCTCAATTCTCAATTCTCAATTCTCAATTCTCAATTCTCAATTCTCAATTCTCAATTCTCAATTCTCAATTCTCAATTCTCAATTCTCAATTCTCAATTCTCAATTCTCAATTCTCAATTCTCAATTCTCAATTCTCAATTCTCAATTCTCAATTCTCAATTCTCAATTCTCAATTCTCAATTCTCAATTCTCAATTCTCAATTCTCAATTCTCAATTCTCAATTCTCAATTCTCAATTCTCAATTCTCAATATTTCCTAAAACCGTATATTGGTTTCCAGTAGGATTCGGTCGCTATCACTGCTGGTTTTGCGTTCGCCATACAGGTGCAGGCTAAATGGTGAATTCGGCTTCCAGCGTAAGCCCAAACGATAGCGGTTATTTTTGCCCATGCGGAGTTCGCTGTATGGGGTCAATAATCCGCCGCTGGTGAATAGTCCGTAACCCATATTCACATCCAGTTGTGCTTGGTAATCGCTATTACTCTTATTTCCATCGGATAGTTTTCGCTCCCATACCTGATTTGTGCTGTTGTTAGTCGCTCCATAGCTCGGGCTTAAGCTAAATGACAGTCCTCGTTCATTGGCAGATGTTGTCTTGCGAATCGTGCCTTGAATACCCCATTCTTTATAGTCTTTACGACCAACCAGCGTGTGGAACTTGCCTTCAACCGTTAAACCCGTGTTGGCATAACGTCCACCGAGTCCCAGTACCGCACCAATACCAGAATTATCAACACCACCATCATAGCGCAATCCGATTTCCATCAATGGATTGAATCGCCCACCCGATGCCAGCTGACGTTCCTTTTCAATCTCCAGTAACAAGCGTAGTCGTTGGCTGGCGAGGTTCTGAGCCGAGATAGTAGCGCTATCGGTGCTATTGTCCGTAGAACCATCAATGTTAATCTGTGTCAGTATCATGTCGCTCTTGATCTTTAATCCAGATTGACCAAATCGCGACAATCGACCAGAAACGCCTGCCGACAAGGACAATAGGCGCGTGTCACTGCGTCCTTCGCTATTCTTTGCTTGCTCTTTAATGGACAGTTCACCCTGACCATAGCCAACACTACTCCACAGGCGGGCATCATCGATTGACCATGCCAAGTACGGGTGAACACTGGTTATCTGATGCGTGTAATCTCCGCTCTTATTATCCAGCGTGTAATAGACATCGCCTTTACTCCAAGACACCAAACCACCTGCCAGTAAATCATCTTTCATACGCTGGTCGACACCAAGTTGAAGGCTAAATACATCGCCTTTCCAGTCGCCATCACTGAGCTTGCCACTCATTTTATTGTAATCGCCACTGCCCCATATGGTCGCACCACCAGCACCCTCTTCGCCCACCGCATTCAGCGGCAATACAAAGGATGAACGAGACAACATTGCTTTCCAGTCCATTGTGCCGTCTTTCAGTGATGTCGCATAATGCGGCAGTTTGCTCGCCATCGCATCTTGCAGGTTACCGCTACCATTCAGTTTCACCGTTTGACCATCTAATTGATAACTGCCTTGAGGTGTGCCCGAGAAAGTAGCATCAATGCGGGTACTCACCGCTGACATGGTGCTGGCAAGCATAGTTTGGACAAGAATTGGCAAAATATCCTTGTTCAGTTGCTTCGCCAATTTGTCCGCTCTGCTTGCATTAAACAATGCGAATGGCGAAAAACTATCGGCAAGGGCTGTCACCGTTAACTCTGTTCTATCACGGCGAACATGTGGCAAGGCTTCCCACGTGTCTGCCATCTCATCATAGTGAAAGACATACAAATCTTTGCCTACTTGTTCATCGCTTGCTTCATAAGACAAGGTAACTTCACATCCTTTGCCAGAACATGCGTCCTCATTCACCGTAATATCAACCGCCGTATTCAGCACCAAAGTTGGGGTTATTGTGCGGTCAATACTTGCTGGTGCTTTGGCGAAATCAATGCCATCCGTAGCAACCGCCTTTTTCACTATCGTTTGCAACTTTGACTCGGATACTTCGCCGGCATAAAACTGAGTGATTGTTTCAGTTCCTTTGCTCGTCACTTCAACCGTAATACTTTTGCCGCTAGTAGTCACCGTTCCTCTCACTGTTGCAGTCGGGGTGTCTAATTTTGGTGCATTAACGGTAATGGCTATTGTCGTGCTATCTGAACCTCTGGTATTAGTCGCCGTGATGGTGTAGTAGGTGGCTAAACTCGCAACCACCGTTGGTGTACCCGAAATAGTGCCAGTGGCGGTGTCAAATGACAATCCAGATGTCAGTGTTGGACTAATACTGTAGCTGACAACCGCTCCGCCACTTGAAACGATGGTTATCTGCTGGATAGCAGTGTCCACGGTGGCAACCAGCGTATCGGTACTGATACTGATAATCGGGACGGCTTCATTGACGGTAATGGCTACCGTAGCCATAGCCATACCACCGCTATTGGTCGCAGTAATGGTGTAGCTGGTTGAACCCGTAACCACCAATGGCGTACCCGAGATGGTGCCGGTGGTGGTGTCAAATGACAATCCAGTTGTCAATGTTGAACTAATGCTGTAGCTGATAACCGCTCCGCCATTTGAGGTGATGGTTATCGTCTCAATGGGACTGCCTACGGTGACATTTTGTGTGGTCGGGGTGGCAACAATACTCGGGGCAACATCATTAACGGTGATGGCTACCGTAGCCATAGCCGTACCACCGCTATTAATAGCAGTAATGGTGTAGCTGGTTGGACCTGCAACCGCCGTTGGTATGCCTGATATGATGCCGCTGGTTGCGTCAAATGACAGTCCATTAGCAATGGCTGGGGCGATGGTGTAGCTGACAACATTACCACCGCCACTTGAAACGATGGTTATCTGCTGGATAGCCGTACCCGCTGTGGCAACCAGCGTATCGCGGCTGATACTGATACTCGGAGCAACATCATTAACGGTGATGGCTATCGTAGCCATAGCCATACCACCGCTATTGGTCGCGGTGATGATGTAGGTGCGTGAAGGTGCAACCGCCGTTGGTATGCCCGAGATGATGCCGCTGGTTGCGTCAAATGACAGTCCATTAGCAATGGCTGGGGCGATGGTGTAGCTGACAACATTACCACCGCCACTTGAAACGATGGTTATCTGCTGGATAGCCGTACCCGCTGTGGCAACCAGCGTATCGCGGCTGATACTGATACTCGGAGCAACATCATTAACGGTGATGGCTATCGTAGCCATAGCCATACCACCGCTATTGGTCGCGGTGATGATGTAGGTGCGTGAAGGTGCAACCGCCGTTGGTGTGCCTGATATGATGCCGTTGGTTGCGTCAAATGACAGTCCATTAGCAATGGCTGGATCGATGCTGTAGCTGACAACATCACCGCCACTTGAACTGATGGTTATCGGCGTGATAGCACTGCCCACTGTTACCGTTACGGCGGCGGGGTTAATGCTGATACTTGGGGCAACATCATTAACGGTGATGGCTACCGTAGCCATAGCCGTACCACCGCTATTAGTAGCAGTAATGGTGTAGCTGGTTGGACCTGCAACCGCCGTTGGTATGCCCGAGATGGTGCCGTTGGCTGCGTTAAATGACAGTCCATTAGCAATGGCTGGATTGATGCTGTAGTTGGAAACCATACCGCCACTTGAAACGATGGTTATCTGCTGGATAGCAGTACCCACGGTGGCAACCAGCGTAGCACGGCTGATACTGATAATCGGGACAGCTACGGATGTTGTTGGTGCCTCATTAACGATAATGGCTATTGTCGCACTATTCGAACCAACACTATTTTCGGCAGTAATGGTGTAGGTAATTAAACTTGCCTCCTCCGATGGCGTACCTGATATGGTTCCGCTGGTTTCGTCAAACGATAATCCATTAGCAATGTCTGGATCGATGCTGTAGCTGACAGCATCACCACCACTTGAAGTGATAATTATATCCGCAATAGCCGTACCCGCTGTTACCGTTACGGTGGCGGGGTTGATACTGATACTTGGAGCAACCACTGCCGCATTAACAGTAACGGTGATGGTAGCCTCCGATCTGCCTGCGGCATTTTCAGCTCTAATTGTGTAAATCTCCGCACTAACGGCTCTCGTTGGTGTACCAGAGATGACACCGGTACGATTAAAGTTCAGACCTGTGTCAGTGTTCAAACTTTGACCATTATTAAGTACGATGACGAATCCTGCATCTGGTGTACCACCGCTATTCGTAATGGTGATGGGATTAGTGGTAACAGGAATGCCTACGGTGAAGGTCAGGATACTGGGGCTGACGCTAATGTTTGGAGCAATCGATCCTGGCTGAACGGATAGGCTGAAAGTAACGACATCGCTACCGGTGATATTGGTAGCCGTGATGGAGTAAACTATGGCACTAGACAGCTCCGTTAGGGTGCCTGATACGGTGCCAGTGGCGGTGTCAATAGACAGTCCCACTGGCAGGGCTGGACTGATGCTATAGGTGGCTGTACCACCGTTATTGGTAATGACGAATGGGGTAATGGCAACACCTACGGTGGCGTTCTGGAATCCCGGGCTGACGCTAATGTCGGGAAGGTCGGGAGCAACCACTGCCGCATTAACAGTAACGGTGATGGTAGTCCGCGATGTGCCTCCGGCATTATCAGCTTGAATTCTGTAAATCCTCGCATTAACGGCTCTCGTTGGTGTACCAGAGATGACACCGGTAAGATAATTATAGGACAGACCTGTGTCATCTTCCAAACTTTGACTATTACTTGTATTTGAGATGACGAACCCTGCATCTGCTGGACCACCGCTATTCGTAATGGTGATGGGGTTAGTGGTAACAGGAATGCCTACGGTGAAGGTCAGGCTACTGGGGCTGACGCTGATGTTTGGAGCAATTATTCCTGATGGCTGAACGGATAGGGTGAAAGTAACGACATCGCTACCGGTGATATTGGTAGCCGTGATGGAGTAAACTATGATGGCACTAGACAGCTCCGTTAGGGTGCCTGATACGGTGCCAGTGTTTAGGTCAATCACCAGTCCAGCTGGCAGATTTGGAGCGATACTATATGTAGCTGTACCACCGTTATTGGTAATGACGAATGGGGTAATGGCAACACCTACGGTGGCGTTCTGGAATCCCGGGCTGACGCTGATGTCGGGAATGTCAGGAGCAACCACTGCCGCATTAACAGTGATGGTGATGGTGACCTCGGAGCTGCCTTGGATATTGCTAACTCTGATGGTGTAAATCTCCGCGCTAGCGGACATCGTTGGTGTGCCATAGATGTCACCATGTGCATTAGTGTTAAGACCGGTGTTCTCAGTCAAAGTTTGACCATTCGCGTCCGTGATACTGATTCCGGTATCGAATCTACCACCGCTATTGGTGATGGGGTTAGTTGTAACGGGGATGCCTACGGTGAAGGTCAGCATACTGGGGCTGACGCTGATGTCGGGAGCAGACGCTCCTATCTGAACGGATAGGTTGATTTGGGCGTTATCGCTGCCAGCGTCATTGGTAGCCGTGATGGTGTACAACAAATTCCCTTTGGTTGCAGTTGGCGTGCCCGAGATGGTGCCCGTGGCGGTGTCAATGGACAGTCCCGCAGGCAGGTCTGGACTGATGCTGTAGGTGGCTGTACCACCGCTATTGGTAATGGTGACGGGGCTAATGGCAGTGCCCACGGTGGCACCCAGTGAGATGGGATCGAGGAACGCGGGAATGTTGGGAACCGCCACTGTAACATTTTCAATGGTTACGATAATTTCCTGTGTGTCGGTCGATACGCCGTCCGATACGGTTACCAGAACGCTATATTCTTGGTCTGCATTCTGGTCAAACTCTCCCATAGTGTTTCTTGGTTTTTCATAATCTGGAATATACTCGTCTTTGAAACTTAATTCTCCTGCGTTATTTATCTCAAACAACGCGGCATCGTTATTTGAAAGCGTATAGGTCAAAGTATTCGCGTCCATATCTGTCGCGGTGATGGTGGTGACTGCCTTGGTGTTCTCGGGGAGTGTTATTGTATATGGGGAATCACCATTGTTAGAGGTAATCTCGGGTTTATGATTGGCGACAAGGGTCAACTCTTGCTGATTGTTTGTTCCAAATAAGCCAGTAGCCGCTATGGTAATGTGATATGAAGTTTTTCCAGCGGGCGGTGCATCGTTTATGCTCAGGACACCCATTGACGTTAGGGCAAACAAATTGGCATCACCTCCGACGACAAGCGTATAGCTCGGGTTGTGACCGTCTAATTCACTATTCTGAGTCGTAAACCGGGTTACTTCGGCTCCTGCTTCAAGTGCCGGGGACACGGATAAATCCCCAGTAATATACCAAGCACCTAGGTTTTGACTAAAATCAGGTGTGTTGTTACCAAGCATATTACTCATATTCGTTACACCGCGGACATCCCAACGGCTAATGTCTTGGTTAAAGGCAGTGGCACTAGCAAACATCCACGTCATATTGGTCACATTGCTGACATCCCAATCACCAATATCTTGGTTAAATTCGTCAGTATATTCAAACAGCGTGCCCATACGCTCAACATTGCTGACATCCCAATCGCCGATGTCTTGGTTAAATTTGCTAGCATATCTAAACATACCCCACATATCTGTTACCCGAGACAAATCAGGTCGGTCGGTTGCGTCTCCTATAAGGTTGGTTGCTCCACTAAAAGCATGTTCCATTGAAGTCCATTGCCCTGTTCCCCATTGGTTAATGGCGATGATACTGTTGGAATTAGCATTGCCTTCCTCCGCATTAAAATAAATACGCGGGAAGGCGCCACTAATACGGACGGTATAAGTCCCTGCATCGGCGTAAGTATGCATGGCATTGCCGGTATAGGTCGTTGTATCTATGCCACCATCACCCCAATTTACGTTGTAATTATAGCCACTGCCTGTTGTTGGAATAACCGTCGGACTTCCTGAACTTCCTTGTACGCTCCAAGTGGTCACGAAGTCATCTATGCCTTGTGCATTAGCCAGCTGTGCGACAAACAATAGTGCAAAGAAAGTAGCGGCGAGGAAGTGCTTCAGAGGTGCTGTTTCGTTCAATGCCACTCGTGCCACCGTTTTGAGGGGCGTTATAGCCACCATCATTGCTCTGCCCCATAAGCCGAACGCGGATTGTGGGGTGGTAACTATATGATTATTAAGTGTTTTTATGGTAAACGATGATTTCATTTGGAATCTCCTTCAGTTTGATGGGTTATTTGTGCGACTTATTTTCGGAGTGTGTAAACATCCCTCTCGATAGCGTTACTGTAGCACAACTAATTGAAAATTGAAAATTGAGAATTGAGAATTGAGAATTGAAAATTGAAAATTGATAATTGAGAATGACGGCTAGGTTTTGATAAGAATATTTATTTTACTGGATTCCTGCTTCCGCAGGAATGACGGACTAGGTTGCTTCTCAATTTTCAATTTTCAATTGCCAGAGAGTGGACAAACAACAGCGTCTGTATTAAAGTCAAAGCATGGCTTCTAATGCTCTCGCCTTTGATACACACCATTTCGTCAAACGTATGACGGCGGTCGGTATGCCTGTACAACAAGCCGAAGCACTTGCCGAATCTCAAGCTGATCTGCTCAACGCCAACCTCGCCACCAAAAACGAATTAGCCAACACCGAGGCAGCACTTAAAGCAGACATTGCCAACACCGAGGCCGCACTTAAAGCAGACATTGCCAAAACTAACGTAGAAATTGCTAAAATCGAGTCCGCACTTAAAGTGGACATTGCCAACACCGAGTCCGTACTTAGAGCAGAAATTGCCAAAACCGAGTCCGCGCTTAAAGTAGAAATTGCCAACACCAAAGTAGAAATTGCCAACACCGAAGCACACCTAATCAAGTGGATGGTTGGCTTAACAATGGGTAGCGTAGGGGTGATGGTTGCACTGTTCAGCTTTTTCCTCCGCTAACAAATAATCATCAAATGATCATGGACACCCACAATCATTTTTCGTCCATAGATACGAAGTGATTCTGACTCGGTGGGTGTTGCTTAATTAGGATGCTATTTAGCATGCTTATTGGCACGGTTGCAAATTCGGTCAACGCTGTGGTTATCGTGTCCACGGGCGATACCAACCCACACTTCGGAGACTTCCACTTTCAAAACCTAACCACCATTTTCTAATTCTCAATTCACCGTCCATTGTCCGATGACCGCCAAAGAGTATTTAGCGAAAAGCATTTAACATGGATAAACAGGATAGACAAGATGGTTGGCGCGGCTAATAGAGACAGTGCAAGAAACCCGCGCTAGGATGGATCAAGGGCTTTTTAACATGGCGGAAGTGGCGAATGCGTAAGCGACAGTTTTTAACTTCTTTTACAAAGGTTCTGCGTTGTTTGATGCCATGTTTTTTCGCCAATTTGTTGAGACGGTTGATAATTTTGATGGCTAGTTTAGAATCAGTCGGATAGGTGATGTTTTTTTCCTGTTTTTCCCTTCTGTACAGGGGTGTCAATCAAAACAGTGTTTTCATTGGCTTTTTTGCCGTGCAACATCACACTCATCTTAAAAATGAGTTCAAAACCTGCGACACCGATTCTGTTTCTAAAATGCACCAGTTCGGTTGCATTGCAAGGCATGGCAGGGGTGTAGGTTGGATAACCGCAGAAGTATTGATAATACGGATTACGCTTGAACTGTAAGACCACATTCTCATCGGACAGGTTTTCCAGTTGTTTGAGCATCAGCAACCCGACCATTAAGCGTATTGGTTTTGAGGGTCTGCCGTTATCGTGGCAATAGTGTTTGCTAAATGCATCCTCGAAGACCTTCCAGTCGATGACGTTGGCTAATTGGATTAAAGGGTCTCGTGGGTCTAATTGAGAGAACAATTCGGTGTGAAACAGATTTTGTTGCCCTGTGTTTGGGGTAGATGGAGTCAGCATAATTTTTTAACTAAAACGACCAAAAAACAACGGTTATTCTAACACAAAGCGGTTGATTTGGTTAATGGTTTTGTTTGTTTTATTGATATAAATCAATATGGTTAGACGTTTTTAAGGGCGGACTAATTAATAGGACAGTTAATTTGCTCGTAACAAAAACCGGACAAAAGATTGCATTCGCCGTTTAAGATTGATATAGTCGCGTAACGCTTTGGGTTGCCGTTGTCAATCCAAAGGGCTTTGAATATTTATCTTGCGGTCATTTTCACTATAATCTATAAGCGATGGTGGTCGTAATTATTGGGCGGTGGCGTCCAGACAGACCTGAATTAAGGTTGAGAGATATCGTGTGTTTCCTGATAAGGTGTACCGCAATAAATGCCAGTGTCGTGGGATATGATGGTCAGAAATAGCGGTATGCGTATCACCTGCTCACAAATGAAGTGGGTAAATAGGGTGAAACGAGCAAAACAATCCGACATAATGATTTATGTTGAGAAATTGCTTTGAAATCTCATGAAACTTCGGATTTGATTAGCGAGATGACCGAATCATCTCTATCTATAGACTAATCACTGATGCTAGGAAGCAACGGCATATTAAGCGATACAACAGAAAATACGAGTGTGGCGATTTCGATGTGTCTCGATTTTAAGTGTGGCATGCTGAACGGACTTGACCCGTGCTAATTCAACAACACTTTGATGTTGTGGCGATGTTTATAGCTTCTTTGAGAACAGCACAATTTGCCTTCTACTGGTCGCTTTCTACATGCTCATTTCGTTCGCTATTATTCTGTCAAAAACGCCCCTAAATTAAATCTGTCCACGTTAGCATACGTCAGGACAGTCACTAGCAATACTGCTATGTTAGGTTTTCTAACGCAGGCAGACGGAATAATACTAATGAAAAGAATGTTATTTAATGCAACTCATGCTGAAGAGCTGAGGGTTGCCATCGTCGATGGGCAAAAGCTCGTTGACTTTGATTTAGAATCGGCAATAAGAACCGAGAAAAAAGGAAATATTTACAAAGGCATCATCACCAAAGTCGAACCCAGTCTTGAGGCTTGTTTTGTGGATTATGGTGCCGAGAAAAACGGCTTCCTGCCGCTTAGAGAAATCTATCGAAATTACTTTAGCAGGCATAGTTCTGACTATGATCCGAAAACGCCTATCAGTCAGGTCAAAATTGATTCGGTCATTGAGGAGGGGCAGGAAATGATCGTTCAGGTGGACAAGGATGAACGAGGCAACAAGGGGGCTGCTTTAACCACTTTTGTCAGCCTCGCTGGACGCTTTCTGGTGTTCATGCCCAATAATCCTAAAGGGGGTGGCATCTCACGGCGGGTCGCGGGTGATGAACGTGCAGAATTGAAGACTATTTTGTCGAACTTAAACATTGATGCCCAACATTCACTGATTGCAAGAACCGAAGGTATTGGCAGGAGCCAGAACGAACTTCAATGGGACTTGGATTTTCTGACAACCCTTTGGCAAACCATCGAACAATCTGCAAGCGGAGTCAAAGCCCCGTTTTTAATTTATCAAGAAAGCAACCTTGTTATCCGTGCAATTCGGGATCATCTTTCAGAATATATTACGGAAATCATTATCGATGATGAAGAAATATATGAACGTGCGAAGCGTTTTATCGAGCGGGTGATGCCACAGAGTTTATCCAAACTAAAACTGTATAAAGATAGCGTACCGTTATTTTCACGCTATCAGATTGAACGCCAGATTGAATCGGCCTTCAATCGTGAAGTTCATTTACCATCAGGTGGTGCGATTGTCATTGACCACACAGAAGCGTTGATTTCCATTGATGTCAATTCTGCCCGTGCAACAAAAGGTAGCGACATTGAGGAAACTGCCTTGCAAACCAATTTGGAAGCGGTTGGTGAGATAGCACGTCAACTTAGGGTGCGTGATATGGGCGGCTTAATTGTCATTGATTTGATTGATATGATGGTCAGTCGCAACCAACGAGACGTGGAAACACAATTGAGAAATGCAGTACAAGCGGATCGGGCACGTATTCAGATTGGACAGATATCTCGTTTTGGATTGCTGGAAATGTCTCGACAACGATTGCGCTCATCGATTAGCGAAGCCAATTACCAACCCTGTCCACGCTGCGAAGGAATGGGTTCGATTCGTAATATCGTATCGTCTTCATTGAATCTCTTGCGCATTATTGAAGACGAGGCATTAAAAGAAAATGCCGAAGCAATACAGGTCGTTCTGCCACTGGATATGGCAACTTATCTTTTGAATGAAAAACGCGATGAATTCAGTCAGCTCGAATCAAAACTGGCATCTAAAATAATAATAATACCTTCGAGCCAACTATCCAGTCCGCATTTTCAAGTTAAACGATTGCGTAGCGAAGAATTTGATACATTGAGCGGCATAGCCAGCTATAAACAAAAAGTCGAGATTGATAACCATGAAGCCAATCTGCTTGCAAAACCAGCTACCAACCAGCAAGTCGCATTGGTCAAACTCGATGAGATTACGCATCGCCCTCCGCCAGAGCGTAAGCTAGCCAAAGCCGCTACCATAGACAACAAAAAGTCGAGTTTGTTACGCCGCATTGGCGCGGCGATTTTTGGAGAGAACGATGCAGACGAACCGCAACATGAGCAAAACAGGGAACCAGCCCAAGCAAGGCGAAAACCACATAATCGCCCGAACAATCAATCTGCATACGGGCGAGGTCGTGGCAACCAACAAAACCGAAAACGCCAGCAGAATGATAAGCCGTCTTCGGATCAACAAGTTCGACAGCACGCTCATTCTGAACGTGATGACAAACCAAATCATGCAGGTCGGACGCAGCAAGATAAACCCAATCCACGAAGCCGTCACATGAGATCGAGAAAGCGAAATCCCAATCACGACAATCGCCCCGCCCAAGCGACTCCGCAACATCAGGAAACTGAAGCATCCTCACAGAACTTGTCCAATAACGAGCATTCTGTCCGTCCGCCGCGACAATCTAACCAAACACCACGACCAAACAGGCAACGACAGTCAAATGTGCCACACACACCGAGTTCAGGACATTCACAAAATCATCGCACTAATAGTCAAAATATAAATTCGCAACAATCGCGACCGATTCCAACGGCTGACGAGAATATTCCAGATGATATTGGCAACAGAAAGTTTTAGGTTACGCACATGTTAACGACTTTGATTAGTGGTGGTTCCCGCTATTGTTGCTACTGCAGTATCTTAAATTGATTACATAACTTAAGCATTTTTACTACTTGTTTCCTCATGAATTCACATAATAAGTGCAACACTCCTAAGTCAGTCAAAGGGTACACTCGTACTCTTTTAACTGAACGGAAAAAAGGAGTGAAACATGACGAGATATACCCATTTGACTGAACACGAAAGATACCACATTTACCTCATGAATCAGCAAAACTGTACACTGACAGGAATCGCTAAAACCATGGGCAGAAGTTAAGTCAACCATCAGCAGTGAAATTAAACGCAATACCGGGGGCAACGGCTATCGCTACAAACAAGCCCACCGCTTTGCCCAAACGCGGCATAAGCAGAAGCCCAAGCACATCAAACTCAATGACGAGTTAAAGCTTCATATTCAACAAAAGATCGCGCTGTATTGGAGTCCTGAACAAATTAGCGGTCGTTTGAGAATGGAGGAAAACATCAGTATTAGCACCGAATCCATCTATCGTCTCATTTTGAAAGACAAAGTAGCTGGTGGGTCGTTATATCGATACTTGTGCCATCAGGGTAAGAAATATCGCAAGCGTTATGGCAAGAACGATTACCGCGGACGCATCCCCAATCGGGTTGATATTGCTGATAGACCCAGTATAGTGGACAGTCATAGTGGACAGTCGCTTGCGTATAGGCGATTGTAGGCTGATTGTGTTATCGGCAAGGGGTGTTTGCCACCCTTGCTGAACGCAAAAGTAGGCTTTATCTCGCACTTCGGACTAAGAACAAAACCGCAAAAGAAACCAACGCGGCTATACTCATGTTGTTAAAGCATATGAAACAACATGTTATGAAACAACATGTAATGACACTAACCTTTGATAACGACAGGGAATTTTGTTGGCATAGTGATCTTGCTAAACAACTCGAGTGTGAAACTTATTTTGCTAAACCGTATCACTCTTGGGAGCGTGGCTTGAATGCCAAATAATCATCTGGGACAATGGCTTGCTCATACTTTTTGTTCATACTTTTTGTTCAGGCAATTTTTTCCAAAGAAAATGCCTTTGCATAAAGTCACCGAAAAAGAGCGGTTCAAAGCGACCGATTTAATGAACAACCGACCTAGAAAATGTTTGGGGTATAAAACCCTTATGGAGGTCTTTTCCCGCGCAATGGGAATAGATCATAATATAAACCCGAGTGTTGCACTTATGGGTTGAATTCGCCGCAGATGACACATATATGACAGTTGAAATCATTATTCTTGCTGCCGGCGAAGGCAAGCGTATGTGCTCCGATTTGCCAAAAATATTGCATCCCATAGGCGGCAAACCGATGTTGCAACATTTGCTGGAAACAGCAAGCGATTTAGCCCCATACCGCATCCATGTTATTACCGGTCATGGCAAGGAACAGGTGATGGCGACGATTGAACAGCCAGAATCGCCGCTATACAAACAGTTAAAACTGAAAAACTTAGACATTAATTGGGTCGAACAATCGGCACAGCGCGGTACCGGGCATGCGGTGTTGCAGGCGATGCCGCATGTGAGTCAGGATTCAACTGTGCTAATCCTCAATGGTGATGTGCCGCTCATTTCCCTTGCCACCTTGAAACGAGTTGCCAACGCAGGGAATCATCTTAATTTATTGACTGCCACTCTGAGCAATCCATTCGGATTGGGGCGGATTATGCGTAATAATCAGGGGCAGATTGTCGGCATTGTCGAGCAAAAAGATGCCAGTGACCAGCAACAACAAATCACCGAAATCAACACCAATTGTATCGGCGTAAAAGCTAGTCATCTTGCCAAATGGCTACCGCGAATTGCCTGCAATAATGCACAAAACGAATACTATCTGACCGATATAATTGCCTGTGCGGTTGCGGACAACATCGATGTTATTGGGATTACAAGCGATTGCGTAACTGAAGTTGCTGGGGTAAACAATAAAGCCGATCTTGCAAAATTGGAGCGCGTCTTTCAGACCCGCCAAGCGACCGAATTGATGGAAAACGGCGTAACGCTATGCGATCCGAATCGCTTTGATGTGCGTGGGGTGTGTCAATTTGGGCATGATTGTGTAGTCGACATCAATGTCATATTGGAAGGCGAGGTGCAGGTCGGCAATCATGTTCGGGTTGGTGCTAATAGCTTGATTCGTAATACTATTATCGGAGATCACTGCGTCATTGAAGCCAATAGCGTTATCGATACCGCCATCATCGGCAACCATTGCAATATTGGCCCTTTCGCCAGAATCCGTCCAGAAACGGTACTCAACGATAAAGTGCGTATCGGTAATTTTGTCGAGGTCAAAAAGAGCAACATCGGCAAGCAATCCAAAATCAACCATTTGAGTTATGTCGGCGACAGCGAGGTTGGCAGGCAGGTCAATATCGGTGCTGGTGTGATTACCTGTAACTATGATGGTGCTAACAAACATCAAACCCGCATCGGCAATGACGTATTTATCGGCTCAGATAGCCAGCTGATTGCCCCCGTGCAGGTGGGCGATGGTGCAACAATTGGAGCCGGTTCGACTATTACCCGCAACGTCCGAGAAAACGCCCTAGCCATCAGTCGTGCGCGACAAACCGCTATCGACAACTGGAAGCGACCGACAAAAAAAGCCCACAGAAATCATGATCCGTAAACCAATATGAATTTGCAATCTTAATCATTGATGTGCGATTCGGCAGCGGGACTTTGCGAATTAAGCACAAAATATGTTATTGAATTAGAAAAATAACTCGTTTTGCTACCAGCAATTTTGAATTATGCAACAATTTCTATGTGAAAATAAAATTTATTGTGGTGATTCGTTGGAACTCTTGCAGAAAGTAACCGACGAATCGGTTGATTTAGTGATCTGTGATGGACCTTATGGGGTTACCCAAAACGATTGGGATAAGGTGCTTTCGATACAGGAATTTAATCTCGATTTGATTAAGATGTTTGCCCCAAAACTCAAAGAAGGTGGGGCGCTTTATCTATTTGGCAAGCCCGATTGTTTGGATTTTATAGATTACCGACCTTTTATGAATCTCAAATCTAAGATAGTCTGGTATCAGCCCAGTCGCTTGGCTCAGGGGCGGTTGAGTTACACAAACAACTACGACATTATCGGTTATTTTGTCAAAGGAAAGAAAGTGCGTTGCTATAATCTTGATGATATTCGTGTACCCCAACTCGTTGAACTTGAGCATCGGAGACGGTGCGAGAATGTACCTTCCGTTATCAATGGTCAATATGGCAAGACGAAATTTAATCAGCAAGGAAAAAACCCCGGAGATGTGTGGGGCGACATCAAGCAATTAACTTACAAATCCAAAGAATTAGTTTCCCGCAACGCACTCAATACGATTCAGAAACCGGAGAAACTAATCGAGCGCCTCGTTCTGGCCAGTTCAAAACCCGGCGATTTAGTCCTTGATCCATTTGCGGGCGTTGGAACTTGTCCCTTCGTCTGCAAACAGAATGGACGAAATTATATCGCCTTTGAACTGCAATCTGATTTTGTCGAGGCAGCTAAGCAACGACTAGACTCGCTCGACAAAGAACCAGAAACACTCGATTTGTTCTATGGTGCGTGAAGTTTACAGAAAAATAATTGCCCTTGTGACCCAGTCGGCAGAATTGGCAAGAACAGTTGGAGTGTACAATATACTTCAGCCTAGACTCGTCAAAGAAATGATTATTGCTGATGTTTTGGGTCATGAATTGATAACAACAAAGAGGGATGCTGATGCGCGAAACCCGAATGATCATGCAGTTGTTTATGAGAATCTTTCATGCAAAGAAGGGGGAACTGGTCAGCTTGACAGAATGTTTAAGAAGCCCAAAAACAAACGCGAAGAATCTTTAAATCGAGTTTGGAGAAACACTAAAATTTATTATGCTGTTTTCTACGAACACAACCAGACCAAAGTAAAGGTTATTTATGAGCTTGAGCCGGGTGTCGTTGCGGAGAAAACGGAGCGTCAACTTGATAGAAGTAGTAACGATATTTCTCATGTTGGTTTCTCTGAGCGATGGGTTCGAGAGGGTGGCAGGGTTGTCTATGAAAACAAAAAAGAATAACAAGATGAGTGTTAGACTAACCCTTCTCTAATGCTTCAAAGTGGTGATGGGTGATCTTGGGCGTTATGCGGAGGTAACTTTGTAGTTGATGGAGTATTGACTCTTAAAACAAGGCTCTGGGGTGAGCATTGCACAACACGACCGATGAGTGCGTTAGATAAACTCATCATAAACATTAAAGAATTGAGATAAAATCTTGATAAATCAGTAATATTTTTCAAAAAAATAAATTATGTGTGGAATAGTAGGTGCGGTTGCGCGTTCAGATGTATTGCCCGTTTTGTTGAATGGCTTGAAGCGGCTTGAATATCGCGGCTATGATTCGGCTGGGATTGCACTTATCGACGACCAGCATATCCTTGCTCGCACCCGTAGTGTCGGCAAAATTGCTGCCCTTGAACAGGCGTTATCGTCCAACCCAATGCGCGGGACGGTTGGCATCGCCCATACCCGCTGGGCAACGCATGGCGCACCAACAGAGAACAACGCACATCCGCAGATGAGTGGCAATCTTGCTTTGGTATGTAACGGGATTATTGAAAACCACGAAGCGTTACGGCAAGCACAGCAGAAAAAAGGCTTTGTGTTTACGTCACAAACCGATACGGAGGTTATCGTCAATGAAATTCAGTATCATATTCAAAATGGGTTGGATTTGCTCGCATCGGTCAAGGCAGCCCTCGCGGTATTGGAAGGAGCGTACGCGATTGCTGTGATTAGTGCCGATGAGCCGAAGCGGTTAATTGCGGCACGGCGCGGGTCGCCACTGGTGGTCGGTATTGGTGATGGCGATTCATTTATTGCTTCAGACATGTCCGCGTTAATTTCGGTAACCAGAGATTTCTTCATTCTGGAGCATGGCGACATTGTTGATATTAACGGTGGTGATATTCATGTCGTTAATCAAGCGGGCGAACCGCAACAGCGGCAAAGAAAACGTAGCAGTCTATCCGCCGAGGCGACATCATTGGGCGACCACCGTCACTATATGATTAAGGAAATCCATGAACAAAGTGCCGCTATTGCCAATACGCTGGAAGGGCGGATTGTCGATGACAGATTATTGGAGACGTGTTTTGGGGTCAACGCCACTGAAATTTTTAATCATATCCAAGCGGTGCAAATTATTGCCTGTGGCACCAGTTATCATGCTGGTCTGGTAGCGCGACACTGGTTTGAAGAGTTTGGCGTGCCTTGTCAGGTAGAAATAGGCAGTGAATTTCATTCCCGTAGTCATGTTGTGCCACACGATTGTTTGGTGGTCACGTTGTCGCAGTCTGGCGAAACCATCGATACGTTATTGGCATTAGCACTGGGCAAAGAGGTCGGATATGCACATAGTTTGGCTATTTGCAATGCGCCAGAAAGCTCGTTAGTGCGTGAATCGGACTTGGTTTTAATGACCCATGCCGGACCGGAAATCGGGGTTGCATCGACCAAAGCATTTACCACGCAATTAGTCGCATTGCGATTATTGGTGATTGCTTTGGGGCGGCGATTTGCTATGACCGAAGCCGATGAAGCACGCTTGATTGCAGAGCTGCGAGAATTACCGTCAAAAGTGGCACAAGCCATGACGCTGGAGCCGACAATTAAAGAAATAGCGGCACAATTTGCCGATAAGCAACACGCATTATTCCTCGGGCGCGGGGCGTATTACCCGATTGCATTGGAAGGGGCATTAAAACTCAAAGAAATTTCCTATATTCATGCCGAAGCTTATCCAGCAGGAGAGCTCAAGCATGGCCCGTTGGCATTGGTTGATAATGAAATGCCAGTGATTTCTGTGGCACCGAATGATCGTCTGCTAAAAAAATTAAAAAGTAATATCGAAGAGGTGCGCGCACGCGGCGGAAAACTCATCGTATTTGCCGACCCCAATGCCGAAATATCCACTCAGAATAATCTGCAGGTAATCAATGTTGCGCCTGTGGACAGCTCCATCGCACCAATTATTTATACCATTCCGCTACAACTGCTGGCATACCATGTTGCCTTAATCAAAGGCACCGATGTTGATAAGCCGAGAAACCTAGCCAAGTCGGTTACTGTTGAGTGAGCATGCTTGAGATGCCATCGGGCCTCTATCAGGATATTTATGCGATTGTAAAGCGCATTCCGACAGGGACAGTGACCAGCTATGGACGCATTGCGCACATGGCGAATTGCAGCGCACGTCAAGTTGGCTATGCCATGGCGGCGACTCCAGAGGGTCAATCTATTCCGTGGCATCGAGTCATCAATAGCAAAGGGCAGATTAGCGAACGCAAACAAGGCAACAGCGATCAACGACAAAGACAGAAACTGATTGACGAAGGCGTTTTATTCGACTCAAACGGAGGGATTAGTTTTGAACGATTTGGCTGGAATAGGGTTGATAATGGAAAATTGAGAATTGAAAATGAACATTAGTCCTCCGTTTTTTATCAGAGAGTCTTGTTTAATACAGCATATCAGGGCGATAATGTCGCATACTAATTGTTCAATCAATGTACCCGTAATATATAGAGAGACTTTTGCATAATCCACAAAACACCCAGCGCAACTCACAAACAACGTGATTTTTTATAAATTTGCCTCATTTTTTCGCCCATGTTCTCTCAATCATCAATACGACACCAAAAAAACCTCTATTTCGGCACTTTTAACCGCTTTTAGTGGGTTTTAATCTGTTTTATTGCTCATTTAGGCGCAACTCTCCTTTAAACGTTGCAGTTGTTTGAAAATATTCATCCCAGTTTTAAGGTTATGGCTCATGGCAATCAGATGTGCGCGGGGTTTGTTTCTGGCTAACCCCATGTATCTGCCTTGCCTAATCCGTGATGCAGTTTGAGTAAGCCAAAGGTGCGTTCAACCACATAGCGGACACTGCTATACATTTTATTCAGTGCTTTTTGTTGCTCCGTTAATGGTGTGTTGCGATATGCTCGGTGCAGGATTCTATTGTCTGCTTTACCCAGTTTCTCGTCATTGTCTTTGTTGGCACTTGTGCCCTGTGGGTATAGGCACTGTCTGCGTAAACTTGTCCGTGCCTATCGCCTAACAGATGTTCAAGCTCCTGTGAATCATGCAATGAATCATGCACATTGCCAGGCGTATAGGTCATTTTCTTGATAACCATCTTCATCGGTATTGGCGTGCAGCTTAAATCCGTAGGTACTTTTACGCCTGCCATCGGATGCCGTTTTCACGTTCCATGCCGCTTCCGGTCTTGGGTATTGTGCCTTGTTTGTTCTTTTTAGAACGGCATTGCTTCGCCTCAATCACAGTCGCATCGATAATATTGACCGAGCCTGTGGCAACAATAAGACTGTTTTTAGCGAGATGATGATTGATCTGCACCAATAAAGAATCAAGCAGATTTTCGGTGTGTAATAAGTTCCTAAACCGCCAAATAGTGGAATGATCGGGTACTGCATCACTGAGACTCAAACCAATAAACCGGCGGAACATTAAATCCCGGGCTATCTGTTCTTCTAAGGCTTCATCGCTTAAGTTATACTACGCCTGTAAAATCAGTATCTTAAACATCATCAAAGGTGGGCATAGCCAAAGGGCACAAGTGCCGGCACACCACGCTTGCTAGCATAAAGATGGCTGAGCGTTTTTTCGATCTGTTTCCAATCGATAATTTCATGCACATCATCTAGTTTGGACAATGACTTATGCTCAATTAAAAGAGCATCTGCGAACGCGTATTGGGCGGTTTATTTCCAAGACATTTGACGGTATCCTCAAGGGTTTATTGAATGAACGCTATTTTACTATTTTAAGTGGTGCCCGGGTGGATTTATGCAAAGGTCTCACTTGTACCGCATTTTTGAGTATTGTTTGCTTTTGCCCATAGGAAGTTCAGGAGAACCTCAAAAGAGGACATTACTGCTTTGGGCTAACAACAGGGCAGACAAATACTTGTCGCGGTGATAATCCTGTGGTACGATTATCGTTCCGTGGTGACTGGGCGTGTCGGAAACGAACGACCATGACAAGGAGAAGCACTAGCTTGGTGGTGACGAGTTAAGTGTACAATCTAACCAATACTGAGGAAATTTCGTATGAATGATATATCAGGAGTAGGCGGTACCAGCGGTATAAGCCAGATTGCGGGCACTGACGGCAAGGGTGCGTCGATAGAAGATGTTATGGCCATGCTGTTTCTGCGACGGGCAGAAACACTGAGCGGACTGGCGACAGATCGTGCTCAGCAGGAAGAAGGCAAGCTGAATGACCTTAACAAAGCCAGAAATATGTTGGCGAGAATGACAGCCCTCAAGCAGGATGCAGGAGATGGTACATCAGGAATGCCACGAGACATGGTGGAATTCTGTAACAGTAATAATATTGATTACGACCGTGCTGGTAATGATACATGGCACGACAAGGATCAATGGGGAGTCAATATCCAATACCTGAACACCTACATAGACAAGATGTCTTCCAATAACGATACTTTCATGATTAAGCTAAAAAGCTTGGTGGGCAAGTCCACCAATGCAACCGAGGGTGCCAACAATGTTGTCACCCAGAGGAAGCAAATTATGAAAGACATCCTCACCTCCTTCGGTCGCTAGAAACTGTTATGGGCACGGATACCGTACGTCGCCAATTAGCGGAGATTCTGACTGAGGGCACCGCCGAGGTGCTGCATGGCAAGCGCACCTTGCGGGAAGCGCGCGGTATCTCGTCCGAATCTTTTGAGGGTTTGTATGCACTGGCTCACGGGATGTATGAACAGGGTAAGTATGCGGAGGCTGCCAAAGTATTCGAATTGCTTTGTTTTTATGATCACGAGCAGGCGAGGCTCTGGTGTGGACTTGGTTATTGCCGGCAACAGATTCAAGATTATCTTGGTGCCGCCAGTGCCCTCAGCTATGCGGATATTCACAGCGACAAGCCGGACCCAGAAATGTATCTAAATCTATCCATCTGTTTTATGTTTTTGGGTGACAAGGATGCAGCTAGCACCTGTGTCGACGAAGTGATTCGCATTGCTCCAGCACTCAAAGAGCGGGCGGAATCCATGCAGGCGTTAATCAAGGAGATGAATCAATCAGGCGAGCCCATCCTTACGGATGAAGGGTAGGCGAGCCTCCATCGAGAAAAAAGCATGTCACAAAACGATCTGAATATAGGAAGACCAAGCGTCAATGTGTCGACGACAGAACAGACCGCACGCACAAAGCATGTTGGAAAAACTACCCGCGGCACATCCACGGATAATCTGACGGTAAAGAGAGAGTCCGCAGGACATCAATACAGTGCTAATATGAATGCGGGTGGCCCTGAGTTACCTGTGCCAGCCCAAATGAACGCCACCGATCTGATGGCTGTATTGTATAGCCTTCGACAAAAAGAAACCGAATCCAGCATTGAAAGTGCCGAACAGCGCATTCATGATCGTTCCGTTGACAAGGAGTTAAAGAATAAGGAAATGGTATCGAAGTTGCAGAAAGTTGCCCAGAACAAAAAAAGCAAGGCGGGGGGGATTGCCGCCAAGGTCTTTGCTTGGGTTGGTGTTGGGCTGAGCTTTATCGTTGCAGGGGTTATCGGGGTCGTTTCGGGTGGTGCCGCCGCCGCCCCCCTGCTCATGATTGCCGCAATGAGTGCCGCTTTGCTGATAGCCCAACAGAGTGGCGGAATGGAAAAGGCAATGGATGCCATGGGCATGGATGACAAGGCTAAGATGGGGCTTTCTTTAGGCATCACCGCGCTAATGCTAGTGGTCAATATCGTTGCCGTGGTCGCCAGCGGAGGGGCTTCTGCAGTCGGTGTCGCGGCGGAAGCGGCGGAAGCGACGACCGAAGTTGTCGCCACAGCTGGTGAAGTAGCAGCAGAAGCGGGAGCTACCGTCGCAGAGGCTGCCACCGAAGCCAGCACCAGCATAGCTGAGGCAGCTGTGGAAACCGCTACACAGGCAGCAGAGTCCGCGATGGAAGTCAGTAGCGAGGCAACCGGGGTCATAGCAGAGGCGGCAACAGAGACAGCCGCAGAAGTCAGTAGCGAGGCAACCGGGGTCATAGCAGAGGCGGCAACAGAGACAGCCGCAGAAGCCAGCACAACGGCAACCGAGGCCATAGCAAAGACAACCACCGAGGCAACCGTAGAAACCAGCACAAAGGTGACCGAAGGTGCGGTAGAAACGACCACAGATGTCGCGGAGAATACAGCCACTAAGGCACCCACCGCCGCCGTCAAAATCGTAGCAGAAAAACTAGGTACGAGTAGTAGCCGTGTCCTGCAAGTCGTGGACAAAGTAAGAAGTGGTGTAAGCGTGGCTCGAGGCACAACCGAAATGGCGACCGGAGGGTTATCCATCGGTAGCGCAACCAAGAGCTACGAAGCGACTAAGGCGCGTGCTGGTGCCATGCGGGATAAAGCAATGCTAGCGAAAATGCAGGCTCAGGACGAAGATGATCTGCGCCGAATACGGAATATGATTGAGCAGTTGGAGAATGCACAGAACGCGGTCATGTCAACCATCTCTAAAAGCGACGAAGTAACATTACAGATAAATCAGAGCATCTGACCCAGTGCAGTGAGATAGGGGACAGGCAAAACATAATTCTACAAACGAGACCAATTTGAATTAAAACAGTGGTAGCACTACAGACAGAATACGAGCTGACGGATGAGATGGCTGTCAGGACGGAAAAAATGGCATTGGAATGTATAGAACAAGGCGTTTCAATAGCTGATATCCGTGGTTACAGCGAAGCAGAAATCGAGGCACTGTACCAGGTTGCTTATAATTTGTATCAGCAGCAAAAGCATCAGGATGCGAAGACACTGTTTCAGCTCCTTTCCACATACGAACACGCAGATGCCCGCTTTTGGCTCGGGCTTGGCGGATGTTGCCAACGGCTGAACGAATTCGAGAGTGCAATCAATGCCTATTCCTGTGCGGCACTGGCAGATGCTATCAATCCAGTTTATGCTTTCCATGCCTGCGAGTGTTATATCGCAATGAAAAATTGGGATGCTGCCAAAAAAGCCATTGAGTCCATCGAGATTCTGTGTGACATGGAGTTTGACGGTATAGATTACAGCCAGTTGATCAAACGCACTGAAGCCATGCGGAAACTGGTGTCTAATAACTTGGATTCTGCATCAGCATGAACCTAAGTCTATAATTTTTCCGCTGACCAATAACCGTTCACAAAAGGAGCAAAGATTAGTGTCTAAAAATATGATAAAGAACCTGTTGCAGGAATTTGGCAAGACCATCGACATTGCCGAGTTGCAACTGGACAATGAACACCGTTGTAATTTGCTGTTTGACGACATTGGAGTTAGTTTTGAATTGGCACCAGACGAGGAATCAATTTACCTCTACTCCATGCTAGGTGTCGCCCCTAGTACCGATTTGGAATCGATGTATGCCCTTTTGTTGGATGCCAACTACATATTCCGTGGCACTAAGGGAGCGACCATCGGGATTGAAGCTAGCAGTAAAAGCATCGTGCTGATACGCGAAGAGCGGCTTGAGAACATGCAGCTTGCGCACTTTGAATCGATTGTCAAGGTTTTTGTGGACTTGGCGGAAAGTTGGCGTGAAAGACTGAACGATTTGTCCACCGAGACATCCACTGATCAATCGTGGAACATGGGTACTGATTCATTGAAAGTTTAATACCTACCGAATAAATTGTCGAAAATCTAATGAAAACCAGAGAGGGGTAAACTATGTCAACACCGTCGGAAGAAAAACTTATTATGGAAATCGAAGTTAAGCTACTCGAGGACAAGAGTGGTGTATTCAGGGATAGTTTGCGGCGCGAGTTAAAGCAACAGTGCGTAGCTATAGACAGCCAACTCAAAGCTGGGGCACCACCCGATGAATACAAGCGACTGGGGAAAATAAAAAATGGGTTAGAATCTGCTGATGCAATACTGGAGAGGCTGTGGTTGTTCCACCATGGTGCTACCTGAGTTCGATTGTGAGCAGAAAGCACAAAGACTCACACTGGAAGTGGGCAGGATAGCAGTTTTCATTCTGACGCTTGTGTTAGCCACTGTGGCGTACGCCCAGTCGTGGCAGGCGGGGGAAAAACCTTGGGAGGGTAAACAGTACGGATACTTCGCGCAGGAAGAGCCGCTACGGGAGTTACTATATGATTTCGCCTCCAGTGTATCTGTGCCGACGATTGTCAGCCCCAATATCAACACCACCGTAAGCGGGAGTTTCCCCGTGGTCAGTGCAAATGAGTTTCTTGCCCGCATCACTGAAACCTATGACCTTTCGTGGGTCTATGACGGCACCACCCTCTATGTTTACAACATTAGTGAAATTGAGCGTAAAACCCTAGATTTACCCTATACCCTGGCGGAGAAGTTTCGTGGACAGTTGAAAAGCCTTGCGTTACAAGGTGCGCCATTGAGTTGGGATTTGTTTCCAGCACAAAACACCGTCCATGTGTCTGGTCCTCCTCGCTTCGTTGAACTGGTCTCGGAAACCGTCGCGTGGGCGATTAAAAAACAGGCTAGTGAGGTTGGTGATGAGAGTTATTCGGTGCGAGTTTTCCACATTAAATACGGTTATGTGGACGGGGCGAACAGCGTCTCCAGCAAAAGAGGGAAAGTCACTAGTTTGGCGGAGATGTTGTCTCGAATTATGAACGTGTCCCACATCAACAAGGTGACAAATGATGCAAGTCCAAGTCGCAAGTTACGCGGAACAGGTCTGGTACCCGATGATCAGCCACCACAACCATCTACGATAACGTCGTCCACTTCGAAACAGGCTCGTAAGAGCGTGGCTTACATCGCCAGTGCCCCGCGCTTGAACGTCATCATCGTGCGTGACATCGAATCTCGAATGCCCACTTATGAACAACTGATTCGACAACTCGACATACCCCAGGACCAGATTCAGATACAGGTAACGATTCTCGATATCAGAGATACCGATGCCCAAAGTCTCGGCTTCAATTGGCGTGGCAGTGAACAGCGTGGTGATATTAACTTTAGCATCAACGAAGATGTAAGTATGGCAATGAGTGCTGCTACGGTCGGAAGGGTCATCGCGCAAATTTCCGCCCTTCAGGAAAAAGGCAAGAGTCGTGTCGTATCGCGCCCCTCAGTATTAACGCTGGATAACCATGAGGCATTATTTCAAAGCAATCAGACCTTCTATGTGCGTCTAGGGGCAGATGAAGCAGTTGACTTGGTGCCAGTTTCTTATGGCTCGGTACTCCGGGTTCGTCCCCATTTGATTTACGAACCCGAAGAACGGAAAATTTACCTGTCCGTTCATGTTGAGGATGGCTCTCGCGGTATCAGCAGTGAAGCAGTTGCGGGAGTACCAGAGGTCTCCCGTACCGTCATCCAGACTCAGGCGATTATCAGGGAGAACCAAAGCTTGTTGATAGGCGGATACAGCATCCGTGAGCGTATCGATAGCAGTCGGCGCATCCCATTACTCGGACATATTCCTCTGCTAGGACGGTTGTTTAGTTGGAAGCAAGAGAACAATCTGCTCTATGACCGTTACTTTGTAATTACACCAACCATCGTTGACGCAACGATAGAGTATAACCTCCATACTGGCTTTGACGATATAGACAGCGGCCACACCAAAGTACTACATGGTAAGGGGCACAGTGCCGATGTGCGGCAAACTATGAATAAGGAAGAAAGTCGGCAGGAGCGTGCACAGGGAGAAGAATACGGAGATAGGAAGGCTACCAGCAATGCACAGGGTCAAGGACGGGTACGTTAAAGGCGCGGACGCAAGCTAAACATGGCACCTGCGGCTAAAAACTGGATACTGAAGATACTCAGTGGCGTTCATGTGGGTGCCGAGGTCGTACTGTCCACTACGGAGCTTGTCCTAGGACAAAATGAAAGTTGCGATTTGGTACTGGACGACGTGAGTCTATCCGATCGCCACATTAGTTTGCGCATGGATGGTGAACAAGCTCTTTTGACACTATTGGACACCGCTAGACCTATCTATGTCGGCGAGCAAAAAATGGAGCGTGGTGAACTGACACCCGAGCCCTTCCAACTCATCTCTATAGGTACTTTGTTCCTAGTAGTGGGTCCCGTGGATGCAGAATGGCCGGTGATTGACCTACAGATTAAACAAAAGATGACGGCATTGTCCGAGAGCGGAGAAACGTCGATGGTTGGAGACGAGGAAGCGGAAAAGAATGAGGAAGAGGATAAGAATGATGCAGAGGCGGCTCCGGCAACCACCAGACGAGGTTCGCGCCTGATTTGGTTCGTCTCCGCCGGAGTTCCGATACTGGTCATACTGATCGTGTTCACCACATGGTTGCTGACACCTGACTTAAGCGTGCCTACTGCTGAGGAAATCGAAAGCAAGGTTCAGCAGATTGCCGCCCACTACAATGCGGTTATAGAAGTGGACCGAGAGCATGAAGGTGATATTCACATTACTGGTTACATTGAGACAGAAGGGAAACGACAGAGGTTCCTTGCCGAATTGGAAAACAGCGGCATTATGGCGGAGATCAATCTCATTTCGACACAACAAATGGCCAATTCGCTGACTCTGATTCTGGACAATAAGGTCAACCACGACAGTATCAATCAGGTTGATGTCGTTATGGTGCCGGACTCCCTTGGTGATTTTATACTTAAGGGCTATGTGGGGGATGCGGTATTCTGGCGTAGCACATTGGCTAAACTACGAAGCAACACCATCTACCAGGTGCTTGCCGACGAGGTGCAGACTCTAGATGACCGTATCGCCGCACTAAAGAATATGCTGGTTGCGGCTAACCTAGAATATGTCGAGATCAGGCATGGCAAACAAGGGCTACTAGTGCTGCCGGGTAAAATAGAGCCAGAGCCAGACCAACGTCTGACAGCAGTCATAAAAATGTTCAACCAGAAATTTGCATCACGCCCACCGCTCACCACCCCCAAATATAGTGCACCATCAGATACATCCCTGAAACTGGATATTCGTGGTATCAGTTTTGGAGACACCCCCCACATTATTATGGGCAACAAACAACGTTATGGTGAAGGTTCACGTTTAGAAAACGGCTATGTCATTAAGTCCATTACCCAAGAATATATTCTCTTGCAAAAGGGCGGCAAAATCGATTACTATTATCTGAACGAAATGCACTGATTGAAGGAGGTTAAAATGGGCATAACAACCGTTACTAAGCGACAACCTGTCACCCACGCCACAACCAATCGAGCCACTAAAACGGCACAGCAGGGTCGTGTTGGCAATCGTAAGGTCAGCACCTCGGACGGCGCGGCTCTGAGTCCGATACGAGAGCAGGTCGATAAGTCCGCGGTGACTACGCAGACCAGCGAGCGTGCCGTCAGCCTTGTTCCGGACGACCCAATGCTAGTGCCCATCTCTTGGTTCACTGACCGCCTGCCGGCTGGTACGGGACGTGCTGGCAAACAAGACAGTTTTCAACTTGTCTTTGGGAGCGAATTACTTGACAATGATATGCATAATGTCGTGAATTTTGCCCAGAAAATTGACCACGACATCGTGCGCGCATCGGAACTGCTGGAAAAATCAGAACACACACCCCTGAATAAACAGGAACAAGGGGAAGTCAATGGACTGTTGCGTGCTGGCAAGTACAACCTAGCCCAGGTGCAACGCTGGACTTCGGTGGTAAGGGACGAATTCAAGGGATTACCCACCATACATGATTTTATAATCAAACTGCAGGAGCGGCTGGCAGATCGGCACATGGATCTGGCAGATCTGATGTGTCTGTACGATATTGACCAATCACCACCAGAGCATGCCGTCAGTCGCACTGACCGTATTGATTACAATCTGATTACCGCCGATGCCGCCATCAAGGTAGCTGGTGGACTTACCGCCAGTGGTCTCTCCGTGGAGGCGAAACAGCAACTGGTTGAAGTGTTGGAAGAGCACCGTGCAGGACTCCTTATGGCGAAGGATTTCGCCCTAGGAGGTAGCGGCGACAGCGACAGTTTACAAGTGTTACCCGAGTCTGTGTGGAATTCCTTCGATTTAACCAAGGGCAAGAAGACTGGCGACAGTATTGTCGCTTTGCAGCAACACTGGGCGGACAAGGCGGCTGGCACAACAACAGACAGTTGGCTGCCGCTGGCCCATCCCGAACTCACTCAGGAACAGATGCTACTGGAGTTCACGAGTTATCAACTCAAGCAGGCGGGCGTGGCAGAAAAAGATATGCCCAACCTCAAGTTTGAATTCAAAAATGCTACCAACCGAACTAGGAACGAGCTACCTTGGGAGCCGATAGACAAGGAGCTACATTATTATTCAGTGGAGGGCGAATTACTCACAGCCCATAGCAAAATCACACCGGCCAAGGACATGGCTGGGCATTTCGCCAAAGATATTCCTGCCAATGGTGTTTGTTGTGGTGACCGCATGCAGTACACCCATGTGCCCAACTTAGCCCGCACCGAACTAATCGACGATAACGGAGAAACCATGTTTTCCGCTCTGCGTCACGGCGTTCTAGATGCTTACGACATCTCGGCTTCCAACTTGCGTAAGCTACCAAAACAGGAGCTGAGTACCATGGTGAAGGATCTGCTCGTCACCCGTAACACTAAAAATGATAGTACGTCACCTCTAGCCCCTAGATTTGAGGATGAGGTCGGTAGAACGGCTAGTCACGGTGCTAGCACCAACCCCACCGTGGAGCTTGCCTATGGTGACAGTGATTACGCCACTGTAAAAAAACAAAGAACACCCGTCCCCGAGGTACCTGCTCAATATAATGATGAAGCTTGGGAAAGCACCCTTAAGCCAAATGCTACATTAGATGTAGATACTCCACAGGATGAATATGCAGTGCAACCCCATAGCACAGATATTGACCTCGATTATCAGACGCAACAACAGATGCGTAAGATAGCGTCTGAAAGCCCTTACGAAGATATAGACTTTAATGATGGCAAATTTGCTAGTGACGGCAGTGCTAATGCCAACCCCGCTGAGGAACTGACCTATGGTAATGGTGATTACGCTACTGTAAAAAGCGAGCTACCACCTGATTTACCCCCCTTATATAGCGATGATGTGTTGGAATCTATGTTCAATCCAGATACTGCATTAGATGCAGAAAGGGAGCAACAGGTCAGCCAGATCGTTGATGAAATCCGCACAAGCTCATCCAAAGCTAAAAAGTACGCATCCGAAATGCGTACCGCCGCCAGCCATAACATGGCCAAAGAACTGGCTGTAGCTACGTTGGTGAGCGATCCAGATAAGCTTCAATCTGCTCTTGACGGTAAGATAACAGACATCAACCTGAGTTCAATTTCCTTGTTGACCCCGGATCGAATACGCCCCATTTTCAGTCCAGATTCGAATGAGCACGCAATGCTCCGGCAGCAGACCGCAGCCTTGCAAAAACTGAACGGCGTGATTGACCTCCAGGTGCGCGATGCTGCGGGCGAACTACGCACCGTTCAGGTAAATTGTAAGGTTCGCACCTTTAACTTCGGGGTCAACGCTGGTGCGGTTGGCCGGGCAAAGCACATTCCATCCCATACCCGTGGCTGGGATAAACTGATGGGCTGGGGCTACGCCATGGAGAAAAATAATCCGGAACTGCAATCCTTGTTTGGCAAACGGGAATCCCTTGAGATGGGGGGCGAAGTCTATCTCAAACTAATGGAGCTCGGAGGCGAGGTATCAGAGATGGAAGTCGCTTTGAAATTGCTAGAAGACGGTGTTTTTACCACTGACGGCAATACCGCAGCTACAATTAGCGATCTCGAGAGCGAAATTGATGCTACTTTACAGCACATGGATACCTTGCGCTCAGCTTCGGTGGAAGCCAAGCAAATCTGGCGTGAAGGTAGCTATAACAAAGGCGGACAGGACCCCTATAAGATGGTGTCACGGTTAGGCGTAATTATCAACGAGATGGGTGAGACACTGGCTTTCAACTGCAAAAGCGGTAAAGATAGAACTGGACAACTGGATGCCGAACTCAAGTATCTCGCCGCCCGAAACGACGCTGGCTACTCCCTCCCCAAGCTAGGTGCAACAATAACCCCCGATGAGCGGCAGATGCGTAGTGATTTTACCCTTAATTCGGGCAATCTCGAAATGCAGCGCATGAACACTGGACTGCCCGGCTTCAAACTGAATATTAAAGAAGTGCCTGGCCTCGCTAACTTCATTGCCGGACCAGAATTGGAACCCATCTATCACGGCGGCTCGAAATATATCAGTTCTTGATTCCCTGTGACACCAAAGAGCAGAAAAAAAAGCCAAACTGATAGAATTTATGAGCGGGTGTCACATACCTCGAACCAGTCGTAGCACTTCTGCCACTGGCCCAATTAGCGTATCTGGTATATAAGCATTTAGGTCACACTCCTCCAGCAGTGAGTGTGCCAGAGGGATATTCTGCATCACTGGTATTCCTTCCTTTTCGGCAATTTCAATCACCCGCAGGGCATGCAATCCTTGCTCTTTGAGGGTAACAACCGGCAATGGTGTTTTCTCCCGTTCATAGTAAAGCCCGACTGCCACATGGGTGGGATTGCTGACAATTAGGCTGGAACGTTTGACGTTGGAGGTCTGCTGGGAGCTGACAATCTCCATGAACAGTTGTCGGCGGCGGCCCTTAATCTGTGGATCGCCCTCCGATTCCTTGTATTCCCGTTTGATCTCATCTTTGCTCATCTTCAGTCCCTTAATGTACTCAAATTTCTGGAATACATAATCTAATGCGGCCACGATGATAAAGGCTATAGATGCGTAAACTATCACGTCCAGCAGTGCCATACCGAGTGTGAGGAATACACAATCAATGCCGCAATAGGGAATACGCAACAAAGACGGCGCGTGAATCCAAATGACATGGCCGATCAGATAGGTCATGATGACAATCTTGATGATCGACTTAAGCATTTCTATGGCACTTTTGGTGGAAAATATATTCTTCAGGGCAGAACCTGGATTGATTTTTTTCAGGTCTGGTTTCACCGCCTCGGGAGCGAACAGTACCCCCACCTGAAAAAAGTTACCCAGAATACCCGCCAAAGCAGCCAAACCAACTACTGGTAGTACCATGGACAAACCTAGCTCCAGCACTTCCCTGACTATATCGTTAAAACTTTTTTCAAAGGGAACGCTCTCAATCCATATCGGCATGTTCAAAAGTTGTTCCAGCTTGTCCATATAATAGTCACTGGCATTCCACAGAAAAAGCATGACAGTCACGATCACTGCGGCACTGGGCACCTCCTTGCTTTTGGCGACCTGTCCTTTTTTACGAGCATCACGCAGACGCTTGGCGGTTGGCTGTTCAGTTTTGTCAGCGGAGCCACTCATGTTCGAGTGTCCTTGCTGACAATATCATCTAAAAGATGCAGTTGGTTGTCGAAGTTGCCCAGCAAATCTCCGAAGTAAAGTATCAGCACGCTCCAGAACAGGATAAGCAAGAAGTTGGCAACCGCACTCTTGATTGACATGGAAAGAAAAAAGACATTTAATTGTGGTGCAAAACGACTAATCAAGCCTAGACCAAACTCGCTCAAGAACATAGCGATGATGATGGGAGCGCCGACCACCACGGCCAGTTTCGCCACCAACACAAATTGTGCTAACAAAAATTCAAGCAATGCCATACTGACTACCGGAAAAAAGGAAACCACTGGCCACAGGTTATAGCTCTTGTAGATACCTCCAAGAAAAAGGAGGAACAAACCACTGACAAAGAACAAAGTGACCAGAGTTTGTGTCATCAACATACCAAAGGGCGAAGACTGACCACCAAGCAACGGGTCCATGCTGCTGGCCATGGTGGCTCCTCGCTGGTTGTCGATGAACGCGCCAACTGCTTGAATCGCCCAAAACACCGCAGTGACCAGATAACCTATCATCATGCCCACCATTAGCTCCTTCATTGCGATACCGGCAATCATCCACGGACTCAGTTCGACTGACTGAATCTGGTGCTGTAGCATTGGGTAGATAACCAAGGAGAGAGCGATGACCACCATGTTACGGGTCATCACGCCACCCATTACTGAAGAACCCAAGAACGAAAGCATGGTCATAGCCCCCATAAGCCGAGGCAGCCCCAAGGAAAAAGTGAGTAATACCTCTTTGATCAGGTCAATCAGTTGTTCCATAATCCGTCAATGAGGTGCTACTGTATTCTATTATCAAAATGCACAGTGTTTGTAATCATAATTTAGGGCATCTTTATTAACTGCTTTCCGTGCGGGGCTGACCGGCACTTATGTGCAGGAAGCACAGTATGCCGATTTTGCAGGAGCAAAAACCGGGCACAAAAATATTCTAGTTAATAGAGGTGCCCTTGACACTTAACCGAGAAAATACAAATCCTCAATTGCATCGAAAGAACGACTAGCATAGCCAATCAAATCCGCACCAATCCATCCCGAAAGCAGAATCAGCACCGATATCACCGCAACCAACTTAAAGGCAAAGGAAATAGTTTGCTCCTGAATCTGAGTCAGAGCCTGCACTAGGCTGACCAGCGTACCCACCAGCGCTGCCACCACTATCGGCGGCAGGGATAACAACAGCACATGTATCAGCGCCTGGGAGGCGTGACTAATTATCTCGGCTTCAGACACCTTAACACCTATTGGTAGGACAAAACTAATCCGTGTACCAACCGAGTCCAGCCATCAAGGAAAACGAATAGTAGTAGCTTGAAAGGCAGAGAGATGGTCGTCGGCGACATCATCATCATACCCATCGCCATCAGAATATTGGAGACGACCAGATCGATAACGATGAATGGTAGATATACCAAAAAACCTATCTCGAAGGCGACGGTGAGCTCTCCGACAATAAATGATGGCAATAGAATGATCATGTTGTCTTTGTGGATGTCCACATGGAATTCAGTAGCCCACAGGGTTCTCGCGGTGGATACGAAAAAGTCAAGCTCTTTGTCGCTAGTATGTTTTTTCAGAAATTCCTTATAGGGCTGGAGTCCGCGCTTGAAAGTGCGCTCAATGGATTGGAAATTATCCAAGGCGATCGGCTCGCTGGTAATATTGTCGTAGCTACGCAAGCCCACCGGCGCCATGATGTACATTGTCATGATTAGTGCCAGTGCATGCAGTGCCATGTTGGGGGGAATTTGCTGGATGCCAAGGGCGTTGCGAATCAAGGAGAAAACAATGCTGATTTTGACAAAAGAAGTGCCGATTATCACCAGCAAAGGCAGGAGACTGAGTGCGCTGAGAAATAGAATCAACGCAAGTGGATCAATGTTTTCCACGCTCATTCAGATACCCGCTCTGCCAATCAATACAATCTATTTACACTCATGTACACGGACTCCGGCTCGTCCATCTACTTCCACCAGTTCACCCGTACCGATGACGGCACCGTTAGCAGTGATATCGATGTGTCGGTCGGCGGTTTGCCGCAGATCAAACACATGACCTGGTTGCATCTGACGGAGCTCGCCCACTGTTAATTGCAGTCGACCGGCGATGAACACCAGATTAACATGGAGTTCGGCAAGGTGGTTCTCGGTGTCGGTTTGTACGTTATCGTTGCCTTCAGCTTTTCCCTCGGCGTTTACTGTCCCCGGCATCTGGGCTTCCGCAGTGTTAGAATAGGTTGATTCGTATGCCATCTTGTTGTCTGTATTGTTGTTGAACGGGGTTTGTAGCGTCAGGACATTACCGTCAATCTTTGCTATGCAGGACAGCTGGTCGCTGACGTTGATGCGAAGGCACTTCTCCGATAGATAATAAGCATCGCACAACATGATAATATCACCAATTGTCAAAAGTGCAACCTCCGCTAACGACAAACTAGTTCGCCCCACTTCAAGTGCAACAGGCAGAGGTAGCCACGAAAGATCTTTAGCTGCCGTGTTTCCGAACCGTTGCAGATATTCCAGCACCTCTGTTGGAGGATCATCCGCAAGGACGATAGCAAGGAACCAACTCCTCTCTGGTCCGGCATTACCACCAGAACGAATGCTGAAGCGAAGACTATCAACGGGTAACGGTGCTTCTGCCTGTCTGGCTTGTACCAATCGTAATGCCAAGCCCAGTTGCTCCTGTAGCGTATCCACCAGCGGTGTCAAGGCAGATTCGATTAATGTGAGCCTCCAAGGTTCATCCAAAGCCCGTAAAGTTTCGACTGTCATTACGTCATCCAGCAATCCGGCAAGGGCATCTTCCGTCAAATAGACCGCAAGACTGCTGTCACCGAGTGTGCAGTCCAGCACCATGCCAACATTGTCATTGCCACCATTGACAATCCGTTTCGCCCCAAAAATCAGCGAACCCAGCGTCAACTTTACGTTATCCAAGCAATGCTTGTGCCAGTGATTAGCAAAGCTGACCGATGGGGGGGCGTAGCGAGGATAGGGGGTTGCCTGCCAAGTCATAGCTCAATGCGTTCGTGATTCAGTCCGAACCCAGCCCGAGTAGTCACAGTCCCACACCAGATATGTCATCGTCATCGTCTGCCACATACTGTTGACGGGAGCGTCCCTCTCCATGTTCACCACGGTCGCGTTCCGATTGCTGTGTTTCAATGCTGATATCGATTTGTTCTCCGGGTAAGCGGTTATTCAAGGTCACCGTCATAGCCTCACGGTTGTTGGCAATAAAATTGGCAGCTTCTTGGTTCGGTGCCACAAATACGACTTTCAAGGTACCACCCTCACGGAAAATACGCACGTCGCTACCCTGAAGGACGGACTCTTTGAGTTGAATACGCACCTCTGGATTGTTGACACCGGGCGGGGAGACCAGTACGCGCGTAGCAATCTGCTGTGCGACCGAGCTGATGTCGCGGGCGACTGGCGGTTCTTGGCTGCCTTTCACTGCCAGCGTTTCCGCACTGGTGTTGTCGGAATTTGCGATGCCCCCCGAGCCACGTCCAGCTTCTGTGCTGTCAACGGGCATGTCAAAAAGGTTGTCATCTTGCCGTTTATTAAGTCTGGCTTTCGACTGCATCTCTTCGGTTTTGGGTTCTTTTAGCGCGGATGAAAACTTTGTTTTAACTTCATCAAATTGCTCTTTGGGGTGTTGAGTTTGCTGCCGATGGTGAGGATTCTCCACCTGCTTCGAGAGTGATACATTTTCTCTTTGTTGTTTGTCAGGTTTGGCCTTGGGCTCTTTTAGCGCGGATGAAAACTTTGTTTTAACTTCATCAAATTGCTCTTTGGGGTGTTGAGTTTGCTGCCGATGGTGAGGATTCTCCACCTGCTTCGAGAGTGGTACATTTTCCTTTTGTCGTTTGTCAAGTTTGGCTTTGGGCTCTTTTAGCACGGATGAAAACTTTGCCTCTGCTTCATTCATTTGCTCTTTGGAGTGCTGAGTTTGCTGCCGATGATGAGATATCTCCGCCTGCTTCGAGAGTGGTATATTTTCCTTTTGTCGTTTGTCATGTTTGGCTTTGTCCCCTTTTAGCGCGGATGAAAACTTTGTTTTAGCTTCATCCAATTGTTCTTTGGAGCGCTGAGTCTGTTGCTGAGGGTTCTCCGACTGCTTCGAGAGCGGTACATTTTCTTTCGATATTTTCATTGTAATGTTCCCCGTTTGTTTTGTTTCAGGGCACTGCCCCGTCCGGTATTTGTGTCCTCCACTTCAACTTCTTCCCGCCGTTCCTGTTCCCGTTGTTCTTCATTCGCCAGGGTCTGATTATATTGTTCATACTTGGTGACTTCCCGATAAGCCGACAAACGTACCTGCCGTGCTGTCTCCAGAGCCTGCCCTGCTATTTCCCGCTCACGCACGGACTCGACGAGATCCTCCTGCAGTTGCAGATCCATGTCCCGATGAGAGGCAATCTGCTCACGCATTTGCTCCAATGCTGTAAGGGACACCGATTTGCCCTCAATATCTTGGTACAACTCCTGTTTCCGTCTTGCCCGCCAAAGGCTGTAGTCGGCTTGCTCCTGCCGCTTCGCCTCCTCATCGGCGATGCGTTGTTCCAGCAACGTCTGGGCTTCGTTAAGTGCGGCGATAGCCTTGTCTTCGCGCAACCGCTTAACTTTTATTAGCTCATCAAGCATTAGGATACCTCAAAACGCCAGCCGTTTGTTCATGTGTCATAATTACCGTCCTTATAACGTCCAACATTACCGACAAAACAAATCGTAGTGGGGAACGAATGTGGCTTTATTTTACCCGAGCGCGTGTTTTTGTCAGGTTGCTTCTTTACGGGCATCGTCTTGTGCTTGTTCAAACGCCAAAATATCTTGTTCTTCTGCCTCAACATTAAACTCAACACGGCTTTGAAGGACAATTTCCTCAATTACACTCGCACCTTTTCCAGTTTCTAACACTTTCTCAAATGTTTTTACAAGCATTGGTATATTTATTACTTATTCAATTGATTCTATATATACTTTTACAATGGCTTTAATTTGATACTTTTCCTCAGCTCGATGTGCAATTTTTTCAAGTATTTCCTCACTTGATTCATTGGTCTTTACCACAAATGTAATTGGATAGCGTTGCACTTTATCAATATCTAAAAAATATTTTCCCGCATCCACTGCTTCGGTTACTTGAAAAAAGCGACCAAGCGGTTTCATAACAAAATCAATGCCGCCATCATTGGCATTTGTTCTGCCAGTTTTATAAAGTATTAATGATTCCTCAATCAGTTTCTCTGGAGACCAACCCCAATAAATTCTTTGATCGACATAATATTGTTTACGAACTGCGAATCTGGCTATTTCAAAAACTCTTGCATCAACATTTTGGCGGAACAGTCCTTTGACAAATTCGATTGCTTTTTCTGGTGAATTTTCCTGTATATCAATTATTTTTTGGCAATAATTCATAAATTCCGAAAAAGCACTCTGTCTTGCCTTTATGTAAGCCTCTATAATATCCTTGATTGATTGTGCAAGATTTATTGAACCTGAGATAATCAGTTTTTCATTTATCCAATATTTATTACTTTCGGTGTCTCTTATAATTGGCAAATTCCCGCTTGTAGGAAAGTATTTTTTAAATTATTCATTCAGGCGATGGTTTAATGCGTGATTTTGTAATTTACTACCAAAAGGCAATTCACGTTGTCTGCGAAACAGATTACTAAATTTTGCTCCATCGTAGTTCGAATAGTCACCCTTTTTATTAAAGCCTTTATTTAGATAATATTCGATTAGCACATATATTGCGTAGTGATTTGCAAAGCCAGCCCTAGATTTTGAACCACGATTTGCCGCTTTAGTTTTGATGTTCAAATATTGAACAATCTCACTTGTTTGCAGTATTTTCTCACCTTTGCCACCCGTATTGACATCAAGGGTAGCAATAATTTGATCTGTAAAATCGTGTTTAATGATTGACACTAAAAATATCCTCTGTTTTGTCGTCGTATTTTATCCCGCGACCATTTCTTATTTTTGTGTTTTTCTTAACGGCTTCTAGCTTTTCGCCTAAATGATCGCCCCTACCTAATACTCTACGCAAACCAATTTTTAGATACTCATCTTGTAATTCGATACTAATGCTTTTGCGTCCCAATTTTTTAGCAACGGCAGCCGTAGAAAACGTGCCTGAAAATGGATCAAGCACTGTGTCTCCTTTATTACTACTCGCACGAATTATTCTTTCCGATAGTGCTTCTGGCTTTTGTGATGGATGCTCTTCATACTCATGCATACGGTATCTGACTCTAGGAAACTCCCATACATTACCAGGCACTTTTTTTGTATTATACAGTTTTGGGACATCACCCCTGTAGTCAATTAGTTTTCGTTTCGCTCCAGTTTTGGCTTCTACGAGAATATCATCTGCATTAAAACAATAGGACTTGATGTTTTTTACACAGTGTAAAATAAGTTCATATTTTGACCCATAATGTTTTTTTGCTTGAACTCCAGAGCTATCATAAGACCAGACAATACGACTAAGAATTTCAAGATTTTTTCTTACATACAGATCAAAATATGGCATTGCTTGGGTGCTTGTCATTAGATATAAGGTTCCTGTAGGTTTTAGTGCCCTTATACATTCATCAATCCATTGATATGCCCATTCCACATATTCAGTATCAGATGGCCAACTATCTTTAAATTCAGAAAATTTTTTCCCAATGTTGTACGGCGGATCAACAAACACTAAATCTATAGAATCACTGTCTATTTCAGATCGCAATACTTCCAAGGCATCCCCATGATGAATTGTATGGTTTGACTCTTTGTATTTTTTCATTAGTTGATGTTTCTCCCTAATCCATTCATACCTGACCCACCACTAATCGCATCTGCTCTAAAGTGTCCTCCAACATCATGGTCTCCCGCAACCCTTGTTTGAGAAAATCGTTAATTCCGTCAATCCGGGCGATGGCATCGTCTGCATCAGCATCCGCACCAGCTTTATACTCGCCTATTTTCAGCAATAGTTCGACTTCCTTGTACTTGGCTAATAGTTGGCGCATACGCCCAGCCAAGCGTGTGTGTTCATCAGCGACGATATTGTTCATCACGCGGCTGACGCTGGCCAGTACGTCAATCGCTGGATAGTGATTGGCTTGAGCAAGCTGACGGGAGAGGATAATGTGCCCATCGAGAATGGAGCGAGTTTCATCGGCAATCGGCTCGGTCATGTCGTCTCCCTCCACCAGCACCGTGTAAAGTGCGGTAATGGAGCCCTTGTCGGACTGTCCAGCACGTTCCATCAATTGCGGTAAAGCCGCGAACACTGAAGGCGGAAACCCCCTGCGTGTGGGCGGTTCGCCAGCGGCGAGCCCGATTTCCCGTTGGGCCCTGGCGAAGCGGGTTACCGAATCCATCAGCAGCAACACTTTGCTGCCTTGATCTCTGAAGTACTCAGCGATGGTGGTAGCAACATAGGCCGCCTTCATCCGCTCCATCGCCGGGCGGTCGGAGGTCGCTACCACCAGCACAGTATTTTTTAGTCCCTCCTTACCAATATCATGCTCAATGAATTCCCGCACCTCCCGCCCCCGCTCACCAATCAGGGCGAGTACAACAATATCCGCATCGGCGTTGCGAATCAACATGGAAAGCAGGGTACTCTTACCGCCTCCAGCGGCGGCGAAAATACCCAAGCGCTGACCCTCGCCGCAGGTCAGCAGACCGTCCAGCACCCGCAAACCCATGGACAAGGGTTGTGCGATGATTTTTCGATCCATCGGGTTGGGGGGGGCGGCGTAAACCGGGCGCGTTGTGCGACATGCGAGTCTCTCGCCACTACTGGATCGCCCCAAACCGTCCAGCACCTGACCGAGTAGTTCAGGTCCAACTGGCACCTCATGGATGCGCCCAGTAGGAATAACCGCAGCCGCATAGGAGACCCCGGTGGTATTACCCATCGGGGTCAGCAGTGCGTACTGGCCTTCAAAACCCACCACTTCCGCCATAATCTGCTCACCATCGGTTTGCAGATAGCAAAGCTCACCCACTCTGCTACCCGGTGCGGTGGCACGAATCATGGCACCAGTCACATCTTGTACCTGTCCATGTATTTCGACCAGTTTGAGGTCTCTGAGCGTGTGGGCAAAATTATCAGTGATATAATCGAAAGCGGAAATCATGGCATCATTTCCAAGTTTATGGACGGAACATCATCGCATTATCAGTGCGTAGCGGGGAAGTAGCCCCGCGTTGCCCTAGAAAATGTCGGTACTCTTCCAGTACATTAACAAACTGCTCGATTTTTTCTTCAAACATTGGTCCGCTGATGTTCGCCACGAAGCGCTCAAACAGCAACAGGCAATTGTCTCCGTCCAGTATAGGCGTGGCGCGGCTGTGCTTCATTCGCATTAACGCATAGTTGAGTACTTTCTGTAATCGCGCCTCCACCTCGCTGTCATGTTCTGGCAACCGCTCCAAGTGAGCGACCAAATGAATCAAATCGAAATTTTCAAAACAGCGTATTTCTAAGTCATCGTCGAAGGTCAGGATATAGGTGTTTTCGTCATCCGCACTAAGATCATCAATACGATAACGTTCGGCAAAGGCGGAGATATGCAGATCCAGTCCAGCCATGTCAAACCTCCGTAGCTCGGTTGAGGCTCTCCCACAAAGCTTTTTCCAGTAACTCGATCTGTCGATCGAGGCTGGTGTCGATAGTGCCGGCGGCGGTCTCTAGCCGACAAGCCCCGTCCGCTATCGCAGGTGCTGCGACGACATCAACCACACCCATGTTGCGATAGTTTGTGGTCACGGCACCAAGCCGCTCGCGAATGCCATCGGACTGGCCGGGCGACACCTGCAGAGTGATACGGTTTTCATTACGCACATGGTACAGTGCTCTGCCTACCATGCCACTCACAGCCTCAACAGCATCACAATCGCCGATGATTTTTTTTACCGTATCGACAATAATGGTTGCCAGTTTTTGCTCTATCGCAACCAGATATTCATTAATTCCTAGCGTTGTTTTGAGCAGTTGCTCAGCCGCTTGCTCCTGTCCTTGAGACTCTCCAACACTGCGTGCCTCCGTGCAGGTTTTCTGGTACAAGATTTCCGCTTCCTGTTTGACGGCGGCGATGGACTCCTCACACTCAAGAATCAGTTGATAATCCGCCGAGCGGATAACTTTACCTATTGGTGAGACCGGTATCTCGCCAAGTTTTCTTATGGCGACTCTGGTCACGTTGCACCTACCTCCCGATTGAGGATGAGGAAAAAGCGAGCACTTTGGTCACCCGCTGACACCGCCTCATTAGTTTGTGCATCCGCATCGTGCCAATATTGATCAACATCTGTTTTGGTTAATTTTAATTGTAAGCGGCGCGAGAAAGCCGTCGACATATCTTGCATAGCTAACGCAAATGCACCGAAACCAAATCGCCGACAGTCCTCCTCTAGTGTGCTGAAGCGGGTATCACCTACCATGTCATCAGTAATCGCCACTGGCTCAACTCCTGCTTTCCTGAGTATCTGGGTAGCGTGCTTAAGAGCGAAGCGATAATCTGATTCACCGACAGTAGCAGTGATGGATTCCCTATCCTGACGAAGAATAGCACGGGCAATGCGTTGTATTTGTAGAATCAACCCCGCCAGCTTGATCAGATACATAAGGCGGGTCGGCGTCAGCAAGGCTAGGCGTTTCTTTTCTATGGCAAAGTCGAGGTCGAATTTGCTAGTCAATCCAAACTGATGCAGGATAATCTGTGACAGACGGCACTGTGCCCGTCTGCTCTTATGCAAATGCGCCCGTAACTCACTAGACGGCCACTCGGGTTGCCACCAGCTTGTATCCATGTAACCAGCGGGCTGAAAATTAAATCTGAGGATTGCGGAAAACAGTTCTGGGGTTGAGACTGCAGAGCTGTCTAATACCTTCGGCGTATCTGTATTATACATGATCGGTAACTTCGCCGTGTTAGCTAAAGTCTAGCCGTTCCTTGACAAGAGCAGGTAAATATTGGTCACAACGGATATGAAAATCAGTGCCAGCAGACTACCAACGATTAGATAAAAACGAGTCACCGATTTTGTGGCTAATTCAAGGGAAAACACATATTCAAGATGAATCGGACGATGCAAATCGCTCATCTTTGTTTCTTTTTGTGCGGGAAAGAGAGTGACACTGACATTCTCATACGACATGCCAGCGATACCACTGGCGACGATGGTCTTGATTTCGGGTATATAGGCGTTGAAATCAAAGGAGGGGTTATGCTTGATAAAGACAGATGCTGAAGTTGAGTCCTTCGGTGACTGCTCGCCGTGTCGCTGTTTATCGGGCGTGACTAGATGCACTCGCACTTCTATCACCCCGTCCACATGAGATAGCGTCTCGGCGATTTCCTGGGAGAGGACGTAATTGTAGCGAGCTCGATCTTCAAAGGGTGTGTATATTAGCTTGTCGGTGCCAAACATGTCATTGACGGTGGAAAATTTGTGTTTTGGAAAACCATTGCGCCGCAGGATTTCAACCGCCTCTGATATTTTTCTTTCGTCCACATGCAGGCTAATCATATTGCCCTTGCCCTGAACTTTATTGCTACTGATGCCGTTGTCCAGCAACAGGGCGAGCATTTCGTTCCCCTGCTGTTCATCCAGTTGCGCATAAAGCTCGACCTTGCAAGCCGCCAACAAGCAAAGCAACACACTTGCCGCGAGGACTTTTAGGGCTTTCATGGTTACCCGACCGTTTTGGTTCCCGCAGGCGGAAGAATAGTGCTTCTTGCAACACGGAAAAATAGGTGCGGGTGATATACAGCTGTAGTTTTCATGTGTTCTGCCTTGTCGCAGGGAAACAGCAGTTTATGACGATTTCAACAGGCTTTCAAAACCCTGAGACGTGCTACTGAGCGAATTAACGCCTATGCTGGAATTCAATGTGGCTTCATTCATTGCCATCTGGGCATGTACGAGACCGCTGACACCGTCTCCAGCAATGTTGGCGACCGGCGTTATCTGTCGGGCATCGATGCCGTTGGCACTGGGTGAAGACATATTGGCCAGAATTCTATCGCCAGGCGTTAATGCCTGACTCTGCACGGTTTGCAAATTGACTGCATTGTTGCCGTCTCCGGCCGCCACTGGCTGCGTAGCACCCGCATTCTTTGTGCCTGCGTCTGCTCCTAACTCATTCTGAAATTGGGCGACTTGCTGCGAATCCGCCTGCTGCTGTTGTACTGGTGGGCTAGCAATTTGCTCCTGCAACCGATCCATCAACATTCGTTGCAGACTACTCATATCAACTGGCATAATCGACTCCAGAATCCATAATAATAGGCTTTTTTTGTTGCCTCACAGCACTGCCCAACTGTGCGAACGTATCAAGAGGCTAGATGCATATTATCCAGCGTTACCTTAGCTAGGTTGACTGCCTCGGGATTGCTACCCTCTGCTACCACACTTCGCAACACTTCTTCTCCCTCTCCAGTGCGCAACCCGAGAGTCAGAAAAACCCCTAGGAAGGCACGCGCCAAAGGGTCACCTGAGTTACTGGATATGCCGTGTTTTAACATGAAGTTGCGTGCTTCATCGGGGTTTTCGTCAGCACACGCATAGACCATTGCCGAGCCAACAATCCAAGCAGGATTGTCTGGAGCAACTTCCTTGATAGCTTCGAAAACACTCAGGGAATATTCACGCAAAGCAGACCAGCGACTAGCGGCGAAACCGAGTTCCGAACACTGACGCAAAATATCTTTTGAAATTAAATTTTCCATCGGTGGTTACATCTTCTGCACAATTTGGCTAAACGCATCCTTCATGTTTTTGGCCAGTGCACTTTCCAATTGAATAGTCATATAATATTTATTGGACTCCATTTGTAGCTTGACCATATCCACCGTGCTGAGTTCTTTGCCGGTACTCATCATGTCCCTCAATTTGGTGTCTTCCTTTTGGATTTGCGGGTCTAGCACTTTTGTTACATTGTCGAGTGTGAATTCTGACATAACCGATTCTCCTAAATTTGTGATTGGTGTCGCGACACCTTACACTTTTTATCCGCGTGATGTCAACCTAATCCTGTTACCCAGATCCGCAGATAGATAACCCCTAAAACGTAAGGAGCCTTGGTGGTATAATGGTTAGCACTTAAACTCTCCATCACCTAATGGGCGTACAACTCAAGGCTTATGACTGTGCTACCATATAAACTCGATACAACGAACGATTTACTCACATCTCGTGCCGGTTTATTGGCTACTGCTCAAGTAATGGACTCCTAATGGACTCCCTGAACATGTCTGAGCGAATCGATAAGCACTTCCCTCTGCCAAAAAGTAATCGTGGGTACCCGCCCTCTAAATTCACCAAGATATTCATCCTGATGCGGCATGAAGGCAGTTTTCACTTGGATGAGGTTCGCCATATTCAAGATGATGGGGCGCTGTGTACTGTGTTGGATATGAATAAACTTCCCCAAGCGACCACGCTTGGAGGCTGGCTCAGGCGGGTTGGAATAGATCCGCAAATCCATACTGCCCGTGGTAACTTGGGTGAAGGTCAATAAAGCCGTATTGAAGGCAGCCTTGCATCGCTGTAAGAAAGTGACGCTGGACATTGACACCACTGAAATTGTTGCCCATAAAGCCCAAGTGCAGTGGACTGACAACAAACGCAAAGGCTTTATACCGATGGTCGGGCATATAGCGGAAACAGGGCAGATTGTGGACGTAGATTTCCGTCAAAGCATGTGCCGCCAGCGGAAGATAATCTGGCGTTTATCAAGCAATGCCAGCAGTCATTACCCGAAGGCTGTGCCGTGAGTGCCCTGCGTATCGATGTTGCAGGCTACCAAACAAAAATCATTGAATATTGCGATACGGAAGGCATCGAGTATGCCATTCGAGCCAAGACCAGCGCGGCTATGTGCACACAGATAGCGGTGGTAAGTGCTTCGGACTGGATCCCTTCCTCGATAAAAAAGGCGAAGCGGTCAGTAGTCAGGATACCTACCGCACCAGCTTCTGTATCGGTGATTATGCAAAAGGCTTCACCCTGATCATTCAGAGAACAGCCGTTATAGGTCAAACGAGTCTGGATTTAGGTTCACCCGATAATTCAGAGGAAATAAACTCGGGTGCTTATATTTATCGTGCGATTGCCACTAATCGGGATGGACTAAGCGATAGCGAGATTGTCCACTGGCCAATATGACTAATATGGCAACGTGGCGAGGACAGCGAGAACCGAGTCAAGGAACTGAAGCGAGATTTTGGTGGTGACACCCTGCCGTGTTCAGATTTTGTTGCCAATGCGCTGTACTTTTTAATTTCCGCACTTTCCTAACAATGGGCTTGTCGGTTAATAGCACGAAAGTATGAGATAATACCCGAAATTCAAAACGAGTCTTATTTATAAGCAGACGCCAACAAAATATGCTGTTTATGCACTAGACGATCTGGTAGCAGCAAACCATTCCTATCGTGAGCTTGATGCTTTATTGTCATTCGATGAACTAGCCAAACCTTACGTTAATCTCTATTCGGTTAAAGGTCGCAAAGAAAAAGGGGTTGTCTTTGGCTTACGCGCCCTGCGTTTTACAATTCATGGAATATATGAGCGACCGTGAAATGGAACGTTTTTTGCAGGAGAGCAATTCTGGATAAATGGTTTGCGAATTGGATTTAGGAGAGAATCCCCCGGATCACAGTTACTTTGGTGATTTTCGGAAACGCTTATGCACAAAAAACTTAATGACGATTTTTAACCGTGTTCGTAAAGAACTGAAGTCTATGGATTTAATTCGCGAGGTTTTTACCTTTGTTGATGCCAGTCACTTGGTGAGTAAGCTGACCACTTGGGACGATAGAGATCGTGCTGTTAATGCCGGTTTAGAGAAGTTTAATAATAAGACGGCTGAAAAAATAGCGGTTGATAATGGGCACTTTGGTTGTAAGGGGGTAACCAGTTTTGGTATGGTTATAAAGAACACGCCTCGGTTGATATGCAGAGTGGTTTAATCAATAAGATTGCGGACATATCGGTGGCAATAACCGATGCTGAAGGTGTTGCTCACGTTTGCCCCACAGGAGGTGCTGTTTTTGGCGATAAAGGGACTGTGTGAACTCAGCCAAAACCACCCTCAAACGCAAAGATGCTAAAAAAGATGGTTGGCTTTCAGCGATGCGTTCACCTTATGAACGTGTCTTTGCTCATCGTAACCGGCGTGTTCGTTATCGTGGTTTGAATAAGGTGCAATTTTAGTAGGCATCCGCACACTGACTTTCAACCTCAAAAGAGTGATTACGCTGGGTTTTGAAAACATCAATTTGGTGCCTGACTAGGGTCAATACTAGGATAAATCCGCCTTAAATTTGTCTAAAGGGCATGATTTAAGGCACCCATAGCCTAAAATAGCCCATTGGGTCTTAAATAAAGTGCTTGAATTCACATAATGAGACTTTTGCATAATCCACAAAACACCCCCTCGCAACTCACAAACAACGTGATTTTTTATAAATTTGCCTCATTTTTTCGCCCATGTTCTCTCAATCATCAATACGACACCAAAAAAGCCGCTATTTCGGCACTTTTAACCACTTTTAGTGGGTTTTTATCTGTTTTATTGCCCATTTAGGCACAACTCTCCTTTAAACGTTGCAGTTCTTTGAAAATATTCATCCCAGTTTTAAGGTTATGGCTCATGGCAATCAGATGTGCGCGGGTTTTGTTTCTGGCTAACCCCATGTATCTTGCCTTGCCTAATCCGTGATGCAGTTTGAGCAAACCAAAGGTGCGTTCAACCACATAGCGGACACTGCTATACATTTTATTCAGTGCTTTTTGTTGCTCCGTTAATGGTGTGTTGCGATAAGCCCGGTGCAAGATTCTATTGTTTTCTTTACCCAGTTTCTCGTCATTGTCTTTGTTGGCATAGGCACTGTCTGCGTAAACTTGTCCGTGCCTATCGCCTAACAGATGTTCAAACTCCTGTGAATCATGCACATTGCCAGGCGTATAGGTCATTTTCTTGATAAAACCATCTTCATCGGTATTGGCGTGCATCTTAAATCCGTAGGTGCTTTTACGCCTGCCATCGGATGCCGTTTTCACGTTCCATGCCGCTTCTGGGTCTTGGGTATTGTCGCCTTGTTTGTTCTTTTTAGAACGGCATTGCTTCGCCTCAATCACAGTCGCATCGATAATATTGACCGAGCCTGTGGCAACAATAAGACTGTTTTTAGCGAGATGGTTATTGATCTGCACCAATAAAGAATCAAGCAGATTTTCGGTGTGTAATAAGTTCCTAAACCGCCAAATAGTGGAATGATCGGGTACTGCATCACTGAGACTCAAACCAATAAACCGGCGGAACATTAAATCCCGGGCTATCTGTTCTTCTAAGGCTTCATCGCTTAAGTTATACCACGCCTGTAAAATCAGTATCTTAAACATCATCAAAGGTGGGTATGCTGGCACACCGCGCTTGCTGGCATAAAGATGGCTGAGCGTTTTTTCGATCTGTTTCCAATCGATAATTTCATGCACATCATCTAGTTTGGACAATGACTTATGCTCAATTAAAAGGGCATCTGCGAACGAGTATTGGGCGGTTTGTTTCCAAGACATTTGACGGTATCCTCAAGGGTTTATTGAATGAACGCTATTTTACCATTTTAAGTGGGGCCCCGGGTGGATTTATGCAAAGGTCTCATAATAAGTGCAACACTCCTAAGTCAGCCAAGGGCATACTGTGCTCTTTTAACTGACGAGAAAAAAGGAGTAAAACATGACGAGATATACCCATTTGACTGAACACGAAAGATACCACATTTACCTCATGAATCAGCAGCATTGTACACTGACAGAAATCGCTAAAACCATGGGCAGAAGTAGGTCAACCATCAGCCGTGAAATTAAACGCAATACCGGGGGCAACGGCTATCGCTACAAACAAGCCCACCGCTTTGCCCAAACGAGGCATCAGCAAAAGCCCAAGCACATCAAACTCAATGACGAGTTAAAGTTTCATATTCAACAAAAGCTCGTGCTGTATTGGAGTCCTGAACAAATTAGCGGTCGGCAAGAAAATGGGGGGAAAACATCAGTATTAGCACCGAATCCATCTATCGTCTCATTTTGAAAGACAAAGTAGCGGATGGGTCGTTATATCGATACTTGCGCCATCAGGGTAAGAAATATCGCAAGCGTTATGGCCAGAACGATTACCGCGGACGCTCCCCAATCGGGTTGATATTGCTGATAGACCCCGTATAGTGGACAATCGTTCGCGTATAGGCGTAGTGATAGAGGGGGAAAGCTGATTGTGTTATCGGTAAAGGTCGTCAAGGGGTGTTTGCCACCCTTGCTGAACGCAAAAGTAGGCTTTATCTCGCACTTCGGACTAAGAACAAAACCGCAAAAGAAACCAACGCGGCTATACTCGGGTTGTTAAAGCATATGAAACAACATGTAATGACACTAACCTTTGATAACGGCAGGGAATTTTGTTGGCATAGTGATCTTGCCAAACAACTCGAGTGTGAAACTTATTTTGCTAAACCGTATCACTCTTGGGAGCGTGGCTTGAATGCCAAATAATCATCTGGCACAATGGCTTGCTCATACTTTTTGTTCAGGCAATTTTTTCCAAAGAAAATGCCTTTGCATAAAGTCACCGAAAAAGAGCGGTTCAAAGCGACCGATTTAATGAACAACCGACCTAGAAAATGTTTGGGGTATAACCCTTATGGAGGTCTTTTCCCACGCAATGGGAATAGATCATAATATAAACCCGAGTGTTGCACTTATGGGTTGAATTCGCCAACACTAGTATCGATGATTTGGTCGGGTCTCGCTATACATGGTTACGCAATCCAGACAAATGGAATCAGAAAGATAAAGACACTTTTTACGCACTTCAATCAAAAGGATTGAAGGTTGCCCGAGCTTGAGCAATCAAAGAGACGCTGCTTGAGCTGTGGACTTACTGCGATGATAAACTAGCCCGAGCGTTCTTTAAGAAAGGGTACTGGTGGGCGACACATTCACGCCTAAAGCCGGTCATATCAGTCGCCAAGATGCTGAAAAACCATCTCGACAACATAATGACCTACTTGAAACATCGCATCACCAATGCGACCACAGAAGGATTTAATTCAAAGATTCAGTTTATAAAACCGGTTGCCAGAGGATTTAGAAACTTCGAAAACTATCGCGTTTTAATTCTGCTTAATTGTGGAAAACTTAACCTATACCCATAGGTTGCCAGAAGAACCCATTTATGTGAATTTAAGGATTAGGCGAATTCAACCCATAAGTGCAACACTCGGGTTTATATTATGATCTATTCCCATTGCGTGAGAAAAGACCTCCATAAGGGTTATACCCCAAACATTTTCTAGGTCGGTTATTCATTAAATCGGTCGCTTTGAACCGCTCTTTTTCGGTGACTTTATGCAAAGGCATTTTCTTTGGAAAAAACTGCCTGAACAAAAAGTATGAGCAAGCCATTGTGCCAGATGATTATTTGGCATTCAAGCCACGCTCCCAAGAGTGATACGGTTTAGCAAAATAAGTTTCACACTCGAGTTGTTTGGCAAGCTCACTATGCCAACAAAATTCTCTGCCGTTATCAAAGGTTAGTGTCATTACATGTTGTTTCATATGCTTTAACAACCTGAGTATAGCCGCGTTGGTTTCTTTTGCGGTTTTGTTCTTAGTCCGAAGTGCGAGATAAAGCCTACTTTTGCGTTCAGCAAGGGTGGCAAACACCCCTTGACGACCCTTACCGATAACACAATCAGCCTCCCCCCTCTATCACTACGCCTATACGCGAGCGACTGTCCACTATACGGGGTCTATCAGCAATATCAACCCGATTGGGGATGCGTCCGCGGTAATCGTTCTGTCCATAACGCTTGCGATATTTCTTACCCTGATGGCGCAAGTATCGATATAACGACCCATCCGCTACTTTGTCTTTCAAAATGAGACGATAGATGGATTCGGTGCTAATACTGATGTTTTCCTCCATTCTCAAACGACTGCTAATTTGTTCAGGACTCCAATACAGCGCGATCTTTTGTTGAATATGAAGCTTTAACTCGTCATTGAGCTTGATGTGCTTGGGCTTTTGCTGATGCCTCGTTTGGGCAAAGCGGTGGGCTTGTTTGTAGCGATAGCCGTTGCCCCCGGTATTGCGTTTAATTTCACGGCTGATGGTTGACCTACTTCTGCCCATGGTTTTAGCGATTTCTGTCAGTGTACAATGTTGCTTATTCATGAGGTAAATGTGGTATCTTTCGTGTTCAGTCAAATGGGTATATCTCGTCATGTTTTACTCCTTTTTTCCGTTCAGTTAAAAGAGTACGAGTGTACCCTTTGACTGACTTAGGAGTGTTGCACTTATTATGTGAATTCAAGTTATGTAAAAGTATCCTGTAGCATTTTAATTTTTATCCAGCAACAAGCCGATTATTTGCTGGTGTCATTGCTGTCGTCATTGGGTGCTATCGTTACCCGCATATGAGACTATGCAAGAAACCCTCGCTAGGCATGCGTTACATGCGGAAACCCTTGCGGGTTTGGCTATTTTACTGGGTTCCTGCTTTCGCAGGAACGACGAATGTTGGTTTTTTGCACAGTCTCATCTGGGCGGGTACAGTTGCTTTAACTATTTCGTATGGAGAAAATATTCTCCCCTCTGTGAACAAAATCTCTGTTCTTATGCGAGATTACTTGTAAGAAATTCGAACTATTAGCAGACCCTGGTAGCATCCAATCATGTAATTCAACGATCAGCAACATGCAATCATCGATCCATTCAGTATTTTGTGAGAATAGATTTTCTTCAAAGCCTTCGATATCGATTTTAACGATAAACAAAGAACAATCATTGTTTTCTTTCAATAATTGGTCAATATTTACCATTTCCGTCTCATCAGATTTATCGCTCGTTAAAACCCTGAATGTATCCGCATCTACATTTTCATCCATAATCGTGACAAAACCAACGGTTGCTCCAATAGCCGCTTCTCTAAAAATAACATTGTCGAATTTTTTACAGTTCTTTCTTGCCTGAACCATATTACCCTTTTCCGGCTCAATGCAGATAACTCGGGCAGCAGGAAACTGTTCTGCGAAATATCTTGATGCCAATCCAATATTTCCTCCGCAATCATAAATAAGAGGAATCTTACCCGTCGTTAATATTCTCTCATATTCTTCAATAATATCTTGTTCACGAGCCAATCTATTTAAAGAATAATCTTCGGAATCATATATCTGGCGAGCCGTATTCGAATCAGTATGACCGCGAGATTGTATAGTAAAAAATTTAGAAAATTTTCGATCGTAGAAACAAATTCTACCCTTTAAGTTTGGGCTCAATCTAATATAGCGATATCCTAATAATGTCCTTTTTACCAATCTGAATAAGCAGAGACATGTACGAAAGGTGCTGCTTATGAAGCCTGTAGGCTTTGGTTTGTTCTGGGGAGATGAATAACTCATTGATTTTATTAAAAATAATTACTATAATTTTAACTTATTATACATAAACACGATACCAAAATATACCATATCAGCATCGCTAAAATATAACCTGTCCGAGTTCAATACCTATGAGACAAATCGGGTGTCTTCACGAGGTTCTGATAATACTCGTAAGGTGTTGCCAAGTTCAATAACCATGTGCTCGGTATTCGTTGTAATAAGACTGAAAATCATCCAACTCCCGATTTTTTATAGTAAAAAAATCTCACAGACAGACACTCGTCAGGCATCAAAATAAACCAAGTGATCTATTTCTAGTTTTATGCCGAGATTTTCGCCGATGGCGTGGTTATGGTGGGAGGGCACTAGTGACAGAATTTCACTGCCGCTGGGGAGTTCCAATGTGTATAGATAGTTTTCGCCGCGAAATGTTTTTTTCTTGATTTTGGCGGTCATTTTGCTGTCATCGTCATGGATTATGTCGTCAGGGCGCACCAATAATTGGATGCGTTGCCCGTGACGGGCAGTGGTGCCAAGCTCGCCGCTGAGTTTGGCAAGTTCAGACTCAATCGTGTTTTGATTCAAAATAATCGCATCGAGAAATACGCCATCGCCGATAAAATCTGCCACAAATCGAGTGGACGGTTTGTGGTACAGGTTATAAGGCGTGTCCCATTGCTCAATTTTACCTTCGCGCATTGCCCCTACCTCGTCGCTAAACGTGAACGCATCTTGTTGGTCGTGGGTGACTAAAATACAGGTTGTGCCGATATTTTTTAACAAATCCCGTACCTCACGACCGAGTTTTTCGCGTAATTCTAAATCAAGGTTGGAAAACGGTTCATCCATCAGTAACAATCTTGGTTTAGGTGCCAATGCGCGCGCCAAGGCAACCCGTTGTTGTTGTCCGCCTGATAGTTCATGCGGATAGCGTTTGTTTAATCCAGCTAACCGTACATAGTCGATCATTTCCGACACCGTGTTGGCGATGGTGTTTTTTGTATGACCATATAGTCCAGCGGCAATGTTTTTTTCCACCGTAAGATGGGGGAACAAAGCGCAGTCCTGAAATACCATGCTGATATTACGTTGTTCAGGCGGAACGGTGTTTGTGCGACTAGAAATGCAGGTGTTGTTCAGGGTGATTGAACCACTTTGCAGGTCGTGAAATCCGGCAATTGCGCGCAATATGGTCGTTTTGCCACATCCACTGGGGCCTAATAAGCAGGCGAGGCTACCTTCTTCAAGTTCGAATGAGGCGGATTTCACCGCACTCTGACCACCGTAGTCACAGCGAATGTTTTCTACTTCGAGTATCGACATAGACAGATTGCGGCGACATTGATTGAGCGGAGCATGGGAAACTGCAAGAAACCTTCGCTAGGCATGCGTTACTAGCAGAAAACCTGTCGGGTTTGGGTGTTTTACTGGATTCCTGCTTTCGCGCGGAATGGCGAATATTGGGTTTTTGCACAGTATTCATGGTTCGGTCTGATTGGTTAAAATCTGAGAATACGTAATTGTTCGGCTTAACACAATGACTGGAATCAACCCGCAGATGACAATCAATAAGGCACCGAGTGCGCTTTGCTCAATCATTTCATCGGAGGCAAACAGATAAACATGGGTCGCCAAAGTTTCAAAATTGAACGGGCGCAGTAATAGTGTCGCCGGCAACTCTTTCATGCAGTCGACAAACACGATTAGGGCAGCAGTGAAAACACCGCTTTTGATGAGCGGTAAATGGTAACGTTGCAGGGTTCTCAATGGCGCATGTCCGAGTGTGCGTGCTGCCATGTCCACCGAGATTGAAATTTTAGAAAAACTGGATTCGATGCTGCCGATGGATATAGCCAGAAAGCGAATCACATAAGTCAATATAAGTGCGAAAGTGGTACCGCTGAGAATCAATCCAGTGGAGACATCGAATTGGGCACGAAAAAATCCATCCACCGCATTGTCAAAGGCGGCGAGCGGAATAATAACGCCTACGGCGAGGACGGCACCGGGCACGGCATATCCCATTGAAGCCAATTTTGATGCAATTGCCAGCTTCGACCCTTCAATGCGTTTTGCATAACTTACCAATACCGCGATGACGACACAGCACCCTGCTGCAATGACCGACACGAACAGGCTGTTTAATGCGTATTGCCGAAACTGCATAGTCCATGATTGTTCAAAATAGATAATTCCGTAATTAACCAGCATCACGGCAGGAATGAAAAATCCAGCCACAACCGGTGCAAAACAAAGACTAAACGCGCCCCATTTTGCTAATCCGTTTAACTGAATTTTGTCCGTGTGCGTAAATCTGCCGGTAGTTTGGTAAAAAGCGGTGCGTTTGCGCCCGATATATTCCAGTCCGATGAGCAACAACACAAAACTTAACATCACAATTGCGATTTGTGCCGCACCGCCGAGATTATTCATGTTCAGCCAGACATCGAATACCCCGGCGGTTAAAGTGTGTATGGCAAAATAATCCACCGTACCAAAATCATTCAAGGTCTCCATCAGTGCTAAGGCGATGCCAATGGCAATGCCAGGACGAGCAATAGGCAATGAAACGAACAGAAAGGTATTGAATCGCGACCGCCCCATCAGGCGACTGACATCAAGCAGATGTGGCGACTGCTCCAGAAATGAGGCACGCGCCATGAGATAGACATAGGGATATAGCACCAAGCCCATCAACATAATTGCGCCACCCATGCTGCGTATCTTGGGAAACCAATAATCGCCAGCCTGCCAGCCAAAGAATTCGCGTATTAGCATCTGCACCGGGCCGGAAAATTCCAGCAAGTCGGTGTATAGATAGGCGATGACGTAGGCGGGAACAGCAAGCGGGAGTATTAACAGCCATTCGAAATATTGACGCAGGGGGAACGCATAGGTATTGACCAGATAAGCAGTCGATACGCCGATGAGGAAAACGAACAGTCCCACACCGAGCATGAGAACAATCGTATTGGCAAGATAACGCGGTAAAACAGTGCTAATGAGATGTGGCCAGATGTTTTCCGCTGGGAAAAATGCCAGCCAAACAATGGCAAGCACCGGCAATATTGCCAGCACAACAATGACAGCCGTGCCAATTCGCCAAGGATTGACACGGCTGTATGTGCTTAAATTGGTATCGCTCAAAAATGAAGATCAACCATCGTAGTCGACACGGTCTGCCATTTTTGAGGCTTCCCGTCGATGTGACGCAACGTCGGTGAGTCCAACTTCATCGCGCGTGAAATGTCCCCAAATTTTGACCGAATCTGCCAACGGAATACCAAGTTTGACCGCATATTCGCCGTTCATCTGAGCATACATTCGCTGTGCTTTTTCGCTGGCGAGAAATTCCATGAGCTTGAGTGCGTTATCTTGATTAGGTGCGTGTTTCGTCATCGCCATCCCGCTGATGTTCATGTGTGTGCCACGATTGTTTTGGTTGGGGAAGGTGATATTGACCGCATCTGCCCAGGTCTTTTGTTCCGGGTCATTGATCATTTTATACATATAATAGTGATTGATTACCGCAATATCGCAGATGCCTTCTTTGATTGCTTTCACTTGGGCACGATCATTGCCTTCTGGTTGGTGAGCCAGATTGGATTTCAAGCCGCTGAGCCATTGCTCCGCATCCGCCACCCCATGATGGGCAATCATAGCAGCAGTCAGTGCCACCATATAGGGGTGTTTGCCTGAACGGGTGCAAATTTTCCCCTTAAACTTCGGTTCGCTAAGGTCTTCATAGTTGGCGACCGCACCCTTTTTGATGCGATCTTTTGAGGTCACGATAATACGCGCTCTTGAGGTTAATCCAAACCAATGATTTTCATCATCACGCATGCTGGACGGGATGTTATCCTTCAGCACGGACGACTGAGCCGGTTGTGTTAAAGCGGCATTTTTAATATCGGATAAGCGTCCAATATCAACGGTAAAAACCAGATCAGCGGGACTATTGATGCCTTCGCTTTGCAGTTTTTCTAGCATGCCTGTTTTAGCGAACACCACATTGACCTTGATACCACTCTCCTTGGTGAATTCATCAAACATCGGCTGAATAAGCTGGGGCTTACGATAGGAATAAACATTGACCTCCTCATCGGCATAAGCGTTCTGGGCGGATATTGTCATCATAACGGACAATACCAAAGTCGTGATTGAGTTTCTAAATGATTGTTTTAGCATAATCTCTAATAATATGTGAAAAAGGCGAAAATGACATTGGATAATAACACAAATGATAATGATTCGCAATAAGATAACGACACCTGTTAGCCCAAAGCAGTAATATCCCCTTTTAACTTATTCAGGAGGGGTATGACACCGGTTATTTGCTCCTGCAAATAAACCATGAGGATACCGTCAAATGTCTTGGAAACAAACCGCCCAATACTCCCCAAATCCCCAGATAGCGCAGTGCCAGCACTTCAATGATATGTGAATCTCTCTTTCAAGTCTTATGGTTGGTCATTACAGCAGATATTGCCGAGAAGTTTACTCAAAAACCGTTACTGTTGTCCAATATCGGGTTAAATGGGCAGTGCTTCAAACATATTCAGTACGAGCAGCACTTGTTCTAGGAGTATTCGGTGGTTTTCCCGTATTTTGACCAAGAGTTAACGTCCCGTTCTAACCACTTTTGCCGCAATGTGAGATAATACCCGAAATTCAAAACGGGTCTTATTTATGAGCAAACGCCAACAAAACACGCTGTTTATAGCACTAGACGATCTGGTAGTGGCAAACCATCCCTATCGTAAGCTTGATGCTTTATTGTCATTCGATGAACTAGCCAAACCTTACGTTAATCTCTAATTCGGCTAAAGGTCGCAAAGAAAAAGGGGTTGTCTTTGGCTTACGTGCACTGGTTTTACCATTCATGGAATATATGAGCGACCGTGAAATGGAACGTTTTTTGCAAGAGAACAATTCTGGAAAATGGTTTTGCGAATTGAATTTAGGAGAGAAGTCCCCGGATCACAGTTACTTTGGTGATTTTCGGAAACGACTGGGTACAAAAAACTTAATGACGATTTTTAACCGTGTTCGTAAAGGACTGAAGTCTATGGATTTAATTCGCGAAGTTTTTACCTTTGTTGATGCTAAGTCACTCGGGTGAGTAAGCTGACCACTTGGGACGATAGAGATCGTGCTATTAAGGCAGGTTTAGGGAAGTTTAATAATAAGACGGCTGAAAAAATAGCGGTTGATAAGGGGGCACACTTTGGTTGTAAGGGCGGTAACAAGTTTTGGTGTGGTTATAAAGAACACGCCTCGGTTGATATGCAGAGCAGTTTAATAATAAGATTGCGGCTACATCGGCGGAAGTTGCCGATGCTGAAGGGCTTGCTCACGTTTGCCCCACAGGAGGTGCTGTTTTTGGCGATAAGTGGTGCTGTGTGAACCCAGCCAAAACCACCCTCAAACGCAAAGGTTGTCATGATGCAACGATTAAGAAAGCCAACATGAAAGGCAAAGATACTAAAAAAGATGGTTGGCTTTCAGCGATGCGTTCACCTTATGAACGTGTCTTTGCTCGCCGTAACCGGCATGTTCGTTATCGTGGTTTGAATAAGGTGCAATTTCAGGTAGGCATACGCGTGCTGACTTTCAACCTCAAAAGAGTGATTACGCTGGGTTTTGAAAACATCAATTTGGTGCCTGACTAGGGTCAATACTAGGATAAATTCGTCTTAAATTTATCTAAAGAACATGATTTAAGGCACCCATAGCCTAAAATAGCCCATTGGGACTTAAATAAAGCGGACTATTGTCCGTTTATTTGAACAAATATGTGAATTTTGACATTATTTTTTAATTAATCGACAAGCCCAAGAGACACTGCTTGATCTGTGGACTTACTGCGACGATAAACTAGCCCGAGCGTTCTTTAAGAAAGGGTACTGGTGGGCGACACATTCACGTCTAAATCTGGTCATATCAGTTGTCAAGATGCTGAAAAACCATCTCGACGACATAATAACTTATCTGAAATATCGCATCACCAATGCGACCGCAGAAGGATTTAATTCAAAGGTTCAGTCCATAAAATCGGCCGCCAGAGGATTTAGAAACTTCGAAAACTATCGCGTTTCAATTCTATTTCATTGTGGAAAACTTAATCTATACCCATAGGGTTGCCAGAAGAACCTAATAAAGCATTAAAAACAGTCAGCGGACAACAACTGCCAAGAACGTCTTGGAATAAAGTAAAACAATTTAAAATTCCCGTCCCCACACTATCGGAACAAGAATAATTAGTATCCGAAATAGAAAAATTAGAATCAATCATCGCTCAATCTCATGCGATAATTGATGTCAGCGTTGCTCGTAAAAGTGAAATTCTCAAAAGACATCTATAAGCATCACAAATACTCTACTTGCTAATCACTTCTCTTGATTGAGCTTGAATATCAGCAACAAAATCGATGAACAAAGCGGAACAGCATTGAATGCGATGCGGGATACACTGCAACAAGGGTGGCGGCGAGCACGATTACTGAACTATCTGCTGTTGCCCATTTCATGGTGTTATCGGTTGTTGATGGCGTTACGGCGTAGTTGCTACCGAATGCGGTTACTGCGCTCCGACAGTCTGCCAGTACCCGTTATCGTGGTTGGCAATATCAGTATGGGAGGCAGTGGTAAATCACCGTTGGTAATGGCATTGGTCGACCATCTAAAGGCGCGTGGTTTTAAGCCCGGGGTCATTGCGCGTGGCTATGGCGGTAAATCGGCGTTTTATCCACGAGAAGTGAACCGCACAACTTCGGCTCACCTTGTTGGCGATGAGCCACAATTGATTTTCGAGCGTTGTGATGTTGCTGTGGTAGTCGGCACTAAGCGCGTACAAAACGGCACTTATTTGATTGATAACATGAATTGCGATATTCTAGTTAGCGATGATGGCTACCAACATTTTGCATTAAAGCGTAACATTGATATTGTGGTTATTGACGGTCAATACGGATTCGGAAATGGCTGGTGTCTGCCTGCAGGGCCACTACGCGAACCAATATCCGCACTCATGCGAGCAGATATTGTGGTCTTCAATGGTCAATCCCCTAAACAATGGCAGCATAACATTCCATCGGGCTGTATAGCTTGCCACATGAACATGGAATTACAGGATGCGCGTAATCTAATAGATAATAGTCGCCGTGCATTGTCAGAATTTACCGACAAGCCGGCACATGCGGTGGCAGGCATTGGTAATCCAGCTCGATTTTTTTCGCAACTTGAACAAGCCGACATAGACATCATCCCGCATATTTTTCCCGACCACCATAAATTTACTGCCGATGATATATCCTTTGCCGACAACAGACCAATTCTTATGACCGAAAAAGACGCAATAAAATGTCGCTCTGTGGCGACTGCCAAAAATATATGGGTGGTTGTCGCACATCTGCACGTTGACGACACTTTATACCGACATATCGATGATTTACTGGCAAACGGAGTAAATTAAGCATGACCCCCTTTAACATCATCATTCCAGCACGTTACGGGTCAAGCAGACTGCCTGGCAAGCCGTTGTTGGATATAGGCGGTAAGCCGATGATTCAGCATGTAGTCGAAAACGGTCATCGAAGTGCCGCACAACGTGTTATCGTGGCAACTGATGATGAACGCATTATCGATGCGGTACTCGGTTTTGGCGGAGAAGCCGTTATGACCTCTGCGACACATCGTTCAGGCAGCGACCGCATTGCCGAAGTGTCCACACAACTCGGCTTACAAGAACAATCGCTTATCGTGAATGTGCAAGGCGACGAACCGGACATGCCAGCGGCTTTGATCAATCAAGTCGCACAGGCATTAGCCGATGATACCGATGCGATGATGGCAACCGCTTGTACTCGGCTAGAGGATATAACGCAATTGACCGATTCTTCAGTGGTTAAGGTGGTCACCGATAAATACGGTTATGCGATTTACTTTAGTCGAGCAACCATTCCTTGGGTACGCTGTGAAAATTCTTCAGCACTTGCCGACCATGCCGAACAACATGCGCGGCGACATCTCGGGATTTATGCGTATCGTGCCGGATATATCCGCATATTCGCATCCAGACCAGCCAGTGAATTAGAAAATTGGGAAAAACTTGAGCAGCTCCGCGCACTATGGCATGGTGACAAAATTTGTTGTGTTGATGCAATAGCCGTACCGGGCTGTGGAATCGATACGCCAGCAGATATTGAACGGGCGAGAATAAAAGCGAGACGTTTACACAACCACACCCCCCCCGATCTCACTTAAAAGACCTTCGCACGATGATTTCAAAGGGTCTTTGTTGCAAGTTTATAGCCATTCTGAAATGTCCGAGTTCAATACCTATGGAAGTTTCATGTTGTTGGTAATACAATGTAGCTCTAAACGATCATAAGGTCTTATTATGGCAATACGAGAAATTCTAATCTATCCTGACCAGCGACTCAGGGTTAAATCAAAACCAGTTACTGAGTTTGACAGCAATCTGGAGGTATTGATTGGGGATATGGCAGAAACGATGTATGATGCGGTGGGAATTGGATTGGCAGCGATTCAGATTAACGTGCCACAACGAATTGTTGTTATGGATTTATCTGAAACTCAAGACGCGCTTCGGGTGTTCATCAATCCTGGAATCACCGAGATTGAAGGGGTCACCGAAACCGAAGAGGGTTGTTTGTCGGTGCCAGGTGTATCCGCCGTTGTAGAACGTGTTAACAAGGTCAGAATACGGGCACAGGATGCCACCGGTCAACCATTCGAACTGGAAGCAGATGGATTATTGTCAGTGTGTATTCAGCATGAAGTAGATCACCTTGATGGCAAGGTGTTTGTCGATTATCTGTCGCGATTAAAACAGGATCGAGTGCGTAAGAAGCTACTCAAAGAAATGCGTGATTTGCAGGAGCAAGAGAATGACCAAAATTAGGGATAGCCATGTAGTGGTACCTTTACACGAGCCGTAATTTTGTTTGCTATCCAATGAATTTTATGATGGTTATCTATGCTCTTTTCCACGATTGCTATGTCATATCGGTAAATCCTCATGTACCCCATGTACCCCATGTACCCCATGCACCCCATGTACACTGCACTTATGTGCAAGAAGCACGAGCAAACAACCGCTCCATCACTTCAGTTTCTGTCGATTTTTACGCTAAATTAATTCAATGAGAGTAGTTTTTGCGGGTACGCCTGATTTTGCTGTACCCTCGCTTGCGACATTGATAGTGATGTCATCGGTTGAATTGGTGGCTGTTTATACGCAACCAGATCGCCCTGCAGGGCGTGGTAAAAAACAACATGAAAGTTCGGTTAAATGCCTTGCAAAAAAACATGGATTGACGGTTTTCCAGCCGGAATCGTTCAAACAACCCGCCGTTATCGAACAGCTTATGGCATTGCATGCCGACCTGATGGTGGTAATTGCCTATGGATTATTGTTGCCGTCAATAGTGCTGCAGATTCCCCGTCTAGGCTGTGTCAATGTACATGCGTCTTTGCTACCACGCTGGCGTGGTGCCGCGCCGATTCAGCGAGCCATTGAGGCGGGCGACCGCACAACCGGAATCACATTGATGCAGATGCAGACGCGCTTAGACAGTGGTGCGATTTTGGCACAGTCGGCTATCGATATCGCTTATCAGGAAACAGCTGGCTCGTTGCACGACAAGTTAGCCTTGCTCGGCGGGAATCTGCTAAACCGTCAATGGCATGAGATTTGTCATCAATCTCTCGCCGCGCTTGATCAGGACGAGCAGCGGGTCACCTATGCACATAAACTCAACAAAGCTGAATCGGCGTTAGATTGGACGCAAAGTGCGGTCAATTTGGAGCGTAAGGTGCGTGCTTTTAATCCGGTGCCGATGGCGACCGCAAAACTCGGCGATATGACGCTCAGAATTATAAAAGCCCATCATGTTGGTGAACAAGAAGGTCAAAACGATGGAGAAATCGGGCAGGTTATCAGTGCCGACCGCAATGGCGTGGTCATTCAAACCGGAAATGGTCGGCTCAATCTTGATATGTTACAAAAACCCGGCGGCAAGGCATTAGCGGTTGGCGATTTTCTCAATGGGTTGCCGATAACCAAAGGCATGGTATTTCGCAATCCCGATTAACGATACCAAAATGAAACTGCCACTGGCAGCCGCACAGGTGTTACGATGCGTTATTGACGAGGGGCTTTCCCTTGATCGTGCCGTGGCAAATATAGCAGGCGATTTTGACGGCAATCTTGCACAGCTCAAAGAAACCACCTTTGGCGGTTGCCGTTTTTATGTCTATTTGGATAGCCTCACCGCTAAACTGTTGCGGAAACCACTCAAAGAGCGCGATCGTATTGTCCATTTTTTGTTGGTGAGTGCGCTTTATCAAATTGAGTTTATGCGTGTCCCAGATTATGCCGTGCTGAATGAAACCGTCAATGCGCTGTCGAATACCCAACAAGCATGGGCAAAAAACCTGACCAACGCCCTGCTTAGAAATTTCCTACGCAAGAAAACAGATATTATTCGCACCATAAATCAAGCACATATCAGGCATGATAATGTTATTCTGGCATTTCCAAAGCCGTTATACGAGCGCATAAAACGCGACTGGCCGGACGATTATCCGTCTATCATCAGTGCGTCCAATGAAAAACCACCGCTGACCATGAGAATTAACCAGCAGCTCACCACCCGTGTTGACATTGAAACTGTCTTTAAGAAAAACGATATGGATTACACGCTGGTCGCAGACAATGAACTAGGTATTATTCTGAATAAACCAGTTGCAGTACATAAAATACCGGGGTTTGCACAAGGCTGGCTCTCAGTTCAAGATGAATCGGCACAAATCATTGTCTCAGCGATGAGCTTGGCGAGTGGGCAACGGGTTCTGGATGGCTGTGCGGCACCGGGTGGAAAGACGTGCTTGATGTTGGAATCCCAGCCCGATTTGGCGGCACTGGTGGCAGTCGATTTATCTCATCGAATAAGCACAATTAAACAGAACTTTACGCGCTTAAAACTCGACCGACTGAAACTGGATACAACCGTCATAGCAGCCGATTTGCGCGATACCGCCACATGGTGGGATGCCAAACAATTCGATAGAATCCTACTCGATGTACCCTGTTCGGGGAGCGGTATAATACGCCGACATCCCGATATTAAACATCGTCGCCGAGAGACGGATATTGAAAAATTCGCCACTCAACAATTGGCGATGATGAATGCGGTGTGGGCTTTGCTAGAGCCGGGCGGGAAAATGCTGTATGTAACCTGTTCGATTTTCAGGACAGAAAATGATGATGTTATTGAGAAATTTATCAAACACCGAGCCGATTGTGAATTACAATTCCTCAATCAGACATTTGGCACAGCAACTGTATTCGGTCGGCAACGATTGCCCGGTGTGCATTCAGGCGATGGCTTCTATTATTGTTGTATCGGTAAAACTTTCGCCACCCATTTATGAAAATAATCATACTCGGTGGCAGGAGAGCTTGCGCATCTGTTGCCGAAATCCTGTCCCGCGAAGAAAACGAGATTACCGTGGTTGATCGCAGCCGTGAGATTCTCAATACCATGCAATGTTATCGAATGGACATCAATACTTGTCAAGCACGCCACAATATGCCCTATGGCATCTTGGGATTTATGCCTATCGCACAGGTTATATCAGATTATTCGCATCCAGACCAATTTGTGAATTAGAAAATCTGGAAAAGATCGAATAACTATGAGTGCCTGCCAATCAACAATAATCGTGACCGTGGTACGGCTTAATAATATTGACCTTGCCGAAAGTTCCAACTTAAAAACTGTTCCGACAACTTACCCATAACAAAATCGATATTTAAGCCTACCCGAATAACTGTTGGTGCAGGCGAAACAGAACGCTTCCCATCCTGCAACGGTATTAAACTGCCTTTTTCATCTACCATTGACACCATCACACCCTGTTCATAACGTGTATTTATATTTTTTTCAGGTTGAATAGATGCTATATACCCGTTTGCCTCAATAATTAAATCAACTTCTTCCTCTATTTTGTGACCAATGCCTTCAACTAACCCTCGATTTCCTTTCCCCGATGGATTCGCAGAGCTGGCAAACACTAGCTTTCCATGTTTTTCCCACAAGTTCTGGACAATTTGTTCAGAGGGTGTTCCAAACTTAATGACAAAACAGCTAGATGCACGATTGTCCATCATTAGTTTATCAGCCCCGTCATTGGGAATTTTTGTTTTTCCTGATTCTTTCCAAGGTAATATGCAACCTAACAGAATATCATTGTCCCAATGTGTTTGATAGAATGCCCTAATCTCTTCATTTATTTCTGCCAATTCACATAATTGCTCTATTGAGCTACACAAAACAACGCCTGGTTTATTGAGACGTCTATTTTTCGCTCTGAATTTACGCTCAAGTCCTTGGGCATCTGTAGTCAAAATTATATACCCTACTTTTGTTGGGCTTACTATAACTCCACCATCATTATTCAAAATGGAAACGCCTTCGGTTTGAATATTTTCACGCCAAGAAAGCATCTTATTTGTGAGGCTCATAAAAAAAACTCCGATTTGTATTTTGTTCTAAGGTTGTTATAACGAGAAAGTAAAGATTTTATTTGTTTTCTGAAGTTGCCTGAAATTTAAGGGTAGTTGTTATAACAAAAAATAACACAGCACTAAAGCAACCATAGAGTACTGTTTGGGAAGTTGAAACACCAACAAAAAATGCGAAGCCAGCAATAAGACACATTATTGAACTCATAATACCAAATAAACGTTCTGCGGTGGGTATAATGTTTGTTTCCTTACCATCTTTTGTGTAAGCGTTGCTAATATCTGGCAAAAAAGCAGGTCGTAACATCCCTGCCACAACAAACAATCCAGCAGGGACGATAAAAGTTATCATACGAAAATCGAATAATGCAATCACAAAGAGAGAGTAATACACATGATAAAAATCAGATTGTAGGACTTATTCCTCCCTAACCTGATATTTATTGTAGGGTAAAACTTGCCACCTATAAACCCTGCACCAGTGTAAAGAGCAAACAATATGCCGAAATAGGCAACATTTAGATTCAATTCAAGAAAAAACCAAACGGGCAGAATTAATAATTGTAATGAGACTTTTGCATAATCCACAAAACACCCATCGCAATTCACAAACAACGTGATTTTTTATAAATTTGCCTCATTTTTTCGCCCATGTTCTCTCAATCATCAATACGACACCAAAAAAGTCTCTATTTCGGTACTTTTAACCGCTTTTAGTGGGTTTTTATCTGTTTTATTGCCCATTTAGGCACAACTCTCCTTTAAACGTTGCAGTTCTTTGAAAATATTCATCCCAGTTTTAAGGTTATGGCAGATGTGCACGGGTTTTGTTTCTGGCTAACCCCATGTATCTGCCTTGCCTAATCCGTGATGCAGTTTGAGCAAACCAAAGGTGCGTTCAACCACATAGCGGACACTGCTATACATTTTATTCAGTGCTTTTTGTTGCTCCGTTAATGGTGTGTTGCGATAAGCTCGGTGCAGGATTCTATTGTTTTCTTTACCCAGTTTCTCGTCATTGTCTTTGTTGGCACTGGTGCCCTGTGGGTATAGGCACTGTCTGCGTAAACTTGTCCGTGCCTATCGCCTAACAGATGTTCAAACTCCCCAAAATCATGCAATGAATCATGCACATTGCCAGGCGTATAGGTCATTTTCTTGATAACCATCTTCATCGGTATTGGCGTGTAGCTTAAATCCGTAGGTACTTTTACGCCTGCCATCGGATGCCGTTTTCACGTTCCATGCCGCTTCTGGGTCTTGGGTATTGTCGCCTTGTTTGTTCTTTTTAGAACGGCATTGCTTCGCCTCAATCACAGTCGCATCGATAATATTGACCGAGCCTGTGGCAACAATAAGACTGTTTTTAGCGAGATGATGATTGATCTGCACCAATAAAAGAATCAAGCAGATTTTCGGTGTGTAATAAGTTCCTAAACCGCCAAATAGTGGAATGATCGGGTACTGCATCACTGAGACTCAAACCAATAAACCGGCGGAACATTAAATCCCGGGCTATCTGTTCTTCTAAGGCTTCATCGCTTAAGTTATACCACGCCTGTAAAATCAGTATCTTAAACATCATCAAAGGTGGGCATACCCAAAGGGCACAAGTGCCGGCACACCACGCTTGGAGGCATAAAGATGGCTGAGCGTTTTTTCGATCTGTTTCCAATCGATAATTTCATGCACATTATCTAGTTTGGACAATGACTTATGCTCGATTAAAAGGGCATCTGTGAACGAGTATTGGGCGGTTTGTTTCCAAGACATTTGACGGTATCCTCAAGGGTTTATTGAATGAACGCTATTTTACCATTTTAAGTGGTGCCCGGGTGGATTCATGCAAAGGTCTCTCTAAAAGTATTAATGTTCAAACTATTTTCCTCTTTCTAGATTTAATAAGAGATGCACAACAATGTTGTCAAAAAATGCCACTATTAACTTAACAATGAGAGACGAGTGACAACCGCAAATCGCCGACCCAGAGCAAGCAATAATTTTGGATATTAAAGCATGTGGAATCACATGCTTTCCGAGCTATACTGTATTAACACACGATCAAATAGCCAAGGCGTTAGTTTTCTCTGTTTTTTTTCAAAACGCTCAATGGATGTAATTTGGGCAAGTGTATAATCTATTTCATCCGCGCCCGATAACAGGGAGTCACGATAAAAAGAAGAAACGTTAAAATGGAACGTAGTCCCATCCGCTAAACTCACCACATTTTTTTGAAGATCAACGGTCATTTCTTCGCCGGCTTCAGCGCTGTTCATTACATGCTTAATTTCATCCGGCAAGAGTTGCACTGGAAGAATGCCATTCTTGAAACAATTATTGTAATGTATATCAGCAAATGAAATGGCAATTACGCTGCGTATTCCAAAACCATGCATCGCCCAAGGAGCATGTTCTCGAGATGAGCCACAACCCCAATTGTTCAGTGATACAATAATTTTTGCTGAAGACCAAGGCTTTTTATTAAGCACAAAATCAGGGTTTTTATCGCCGTTTGGAAGGTTTCTGTATTCTTGAAACAAACCCCAACCAAGACCTTTTTTAGTGACAGATTTCATAACATTTTTGGGGCTAATCATATCCGTGTTGACGTTGTTCAGAGGTATCGGTGCAGCAAAACCAGAAACTTTTGTAAATTTTTCCATTACGTTACCCTAATTTATTAAAGTTCTAACATCTACCAAATGACCAGTAATAGCAGCAGCGGCAGCGTTTGCGGGGCTAACAAGATGTGTCCGCCCACCATATCCTTGCCGACCCTTAAAATTACGGTTTGAAGTAGATGCACAACGCTCACCTGCCATTAATTGATCAGGGTTCATGCCTAAACACATTGAACAACCTGATTCTCGCCACTCGAATCCAGCGTCTAAAAATATGTTGCTTAGCCCCTCTTGTTCAGCTTGAAGCTTTACTAATCCCGACCCGGGAACAACCATAGCATTTATATGCCCAGAAACTCTCTTCCCTTTAACCACTTGAGCCGCTTCGCGTAAATCTTCAATGCGACCATTTGTACACGATCCAATAAAAACACGGTCTATGGGTATAGACTCTATTCTTTGACCCGGCGTAAGCCCCATATATTCAATCGAGTCAAGCATAGCCCCTTTTTCATTCTCAGAATTAGCACTTTCAGGTAATGGAACAGAACCATTTATTGACACTACATCTTCCGGACTCGTCCCCCAAGTGACCGTGGGTTCAATCTTTTCAGCATCAATTATGTAAGTTTTATCATATTTTGCATCTGGGTCGCTATAAAACTGACTCCAGTATTTTACAGCCGTTTCATATTGTTGTTCGTTAGGGGAATAACTACGGTTTTTCAGATAACGATATGTTTTATTATCTGGCGCAATCAGTCCCGAACGAGCCCCCGCCTCAATTGCCATGTTCGTAACCGTCATTCGTGCTTCCATTGTCAAATTATTTATTACATCACCTGTAAATTCAATGACATGACCCGTTGCACAATCTGTGCCAAGTTCACCAATGATTGCTAGAATTAAATCCTTAGCAGTAACACCAAACCCCATTTTGTTTTCAATATGAATACACATATTATTCGATTTTTTTTGCAAGAGTGTTTGGGTAGCCAATACATGTTCTACTTCTGAAGTACAAATACCAAAAGCCAGTGCCCCAAAAGCTCCGTGTGTCGATGTATGGCTATCACCACAGACTATTGTCATACCCGGATGAGTTAGCCCTTGTTCAGGACCCACAACATGAACCACTCCTTGTCGAATATCATCATAACCGAAATACTGTATATTACATCTGGTCGTGTTTTCTCGTATCAATTTCAGTTGCAAGGTTGCTTCCGGGTCTTCACAATTATCACTACGCCCAGAAAATGTTGGAATGTCATGATCTGCTACGGCTAATGTTGCTTCGGGGCGACGCACGGGTCGTTTCATGTCATACAACGATTCAAACGCAGGTGCACTGGTAACCTCATGTATAAAGTGTTGGTCTATATAGAGTATGTTAGAGCCTTGTTTGACAACATGAGCATCCCATAACTTATCATAGAGTGTTTTTGGTGTTTTCATTGTCCTCGTCCATCAGTAAAGTGGGGCATACGATACCATGCGGTCTATTTATCGTCAAATACGGTGTCCCGCTCAACAAGGATAATCTGCACGATGTTAGCCGAAAGCAGTGATGCCCCCTTTTGCCTTATTCAGGAAGGGCATGACACCGGTTTTTGCTCCTACAAAATCGGCATACGACTGACATGGAAGGCGGGACTTTAGTTCCATTCGTCATTTCGCGTGAAAGAGACTGTGCAAGAAACCCACTACCCCTATTCACATTCTTATTACTGCCCTAATTGACCGACGTTCATGGCATTTCAAACCAATACGCTGCCCTGCAAAATACCTGATAATTGTGGCGAATAAACCTTCGAAACCTGACCAAATTATGATACAATAATAAACATAACTAACTGATTCTAATCATTAAACACAGTCTCTTCCGCAGGAATGACAAATATTAATTTTTTGCACAGTCTCAGAAGCCGTTACGCTTGTTCTATATCGGGTTAAATAGGCGGTGCTTCAAACATATTCAGTGCCAGCCGCACTTGTTCTAGGAGTGTTCGGTGGTTTTCCCGCATTTTGACCAAGAGTTGACATCCCGTTCTAACCCTTTTGCCGCGATGGCGTACAAACGCCAGCGCAGAGTCATGGCAATGCTGGGACAACTCCCCCGGCAGTAACTGACGCATGAGGGAAAATAAATTGTAGGAAAGTGCGGAAATTAAAAAGTACAGCCAAAATCCAGCTTCAGTTCCTTGATTAGGTTCTCGCTGTCCTTGCCGCGTTGCCATATTAGTCATATTGGCTAGTGGACAATCTCGCTATCGCTTAGTCCATCCCGATTGGTGGCCGATTAGTGGCAATCGCACGATAAATATAAGCACCCGAGTTTATTTCATCTGAATTATCGGGTGAACCTAAATCCAGATTCGTTTGACCTATAACGGCTGTTCTCTGAATGATCGAGGTGAAGGCTTTTGCATAGTCACCGATACAGAAGCTGGTGCGGTAGGTATCCTGACCGCTTTGCCTTTTTTATCGAGGAGGGGTATCCAGTCCGAAGCGTTTACCGCCGCTATCTGTGCGTGCATAACCGCACTGGTCTTGGCTCAAATGGCATACTCGATACCTTCCGGGCTTGTCGGTTAATTCAAAACCAGTCCAATTTTAAGAAGATAAAATGTTTAATAACAAGGACTTAAATATTCACAACAAGCTAAAAACGCCATTTTCCGACAAGCCCCTTCCGTATCACAATATTCAATGATTTTTGTTTGGTAGCCTGCAACATCGATACGCAAGGCACTCACGGCACAGCCTTCGGGTAATGACTGCTGGCATTGCTTGATAAACGCCAGATTACCTTTCGCTGGCGGCACATGCCTTGACGGAAATCTACGTCCACAATCTGCCTATTTCCGCTATATGCCCGACCATCGGCATAAAGCCTTTGCGTTTGTTGTCAGTCCACTGTGCTTGAGCTTTATGGGCAACAATTTCAGTGGCATCAATATCCAGCGTCACTTTCTTACAGCGATGCAAGGCTGCCTTCAATACGGCTTTATTGACCTTCACCCAATGCCACCCACTAGGCAGTATGGATTTGCGGATATATTCCAATCCGCCTGATCCAGACTCCAAGCGTGGTCGCTTGGGGAAGTTTATTCATATCCAACACAGTACACAGTGCCTCATCATCTTGAATATGGCGAACCTCATCCAAGTGAAAACGGACTTCATGCTACATCAGGATGAAGGTCTTGGTGAATTTAGAGGGCGGGTACCCACGATTACTTTTTGACAGAGGGAAGTACTTATCGATTCGCTCAGAACATGTTCAGGGAGTCCATTAAGGGAGTCCATTACTGATGTGAGTAAATCGTTCGTTGTATCGAGTTTATATGGTAGCATAGTCATAAGCCTTGAGTTGTGTACCCATTGGATGATGGAAGGTTTTAGTGTAAACCATTATACCACCAAGGCCCCTTGATGTTTTAGTGATTTCTATTTTGGAGAAAGAAAATGTTAAGTAAAATTATTTTTTTTTTAACAACAGTAATAGTTCTTTGTATATCAGCTCAAACATTTGCCGATGTGCGAATGGCCACCGATGTACGAATAACCATCACTAAAGGTGATGCTTCTTTGTGTGAAGTTATCCCAACACCAGCACCGAAATTTAATGACCGCTATGTGCGTCATTATAATAAAATCGGAGAAGAAAGATATGTTTCCTCAGATTTATGGAAAAGGGGGAAAAATGGATTGTCATTTTTCAAGCTCAATAAAGCACAAAGTACCAGTCAAACGGTACACCTTGCTTTTGTATATAAATATTCTACATTTTGGTATTACACTAAACGTGGTACAAAAATGAATGGTCCCTATTTTTATGATTTTATCGTTCCAGAAAAAAAATTACAAAAAAAACTATTTGTAGATATTGATTTGAAGTTACCGTGCTCTTGTTTTGAACGTGCAAACAGGCCACAACGTTGCACAAAAGATAATGGGGTAAATATCCATATATATAAAGACAGGCTCAATGACTGGTGGCAACAAAGTGGCAAAGAAAAAGCCAATAAAACAGGAAAGGATGTTGGAAAAGGGTCCCGAAAAACTTGGGAAGTTTTAAAAAAAGGAGCTCGTAATATCAAAGAAGGATGGAGCGAGCAAGACAATGAGGGAGATTAATTTCTCATTTAAAAACCCAAATCCCCAGATAGAGTGGTGCTAGGCGGCGTTCTCATTTAAGCCAACCAAATTATTGTTGCCACTAAAGACAGCATTGCCATGTAGTTTCTCGCTAATCGTTCGTACCGTGTGGCTATTCTGCGATAATGCTTTAGTTTCTGAAAAAGGCACTCCACCTGATTGCGTTCTTTGTATATCGTCTTGTCATAGTCGCGTCCTTCAACCCGATTTTTTCGTGGCGGAATTACGGCGACCGCCCCACTATCTCTGATGCTCTGTACAAATGCATCGGAGTCATAACCATTATCAGCCAGAATAAATTCGGCTTCAAATCCTTCAATCAGGGCATCCGCTTGACCATACTCTGAGGATTGACCCTTTGTTATAGATAAGCGAACGGGGTTGCCCAGCGCGGCAGCCACACAGTCTGGGACTGTAAATACCATCTAGTGTGGGCAACGAAATACCGTCACCCTGTGCTTGATGGTGACGTTGGCAACCGTTGCCGTGAATTGTTGCGGGAGGAGATGGATTTAACCCGACCTGGTTACGAACATTAAAATGAAACTGTTAACATTGCGGAAATTCCTGACTGCACCTCTAGACCCCCTGCATTATCAGTCTGGGAATAGGCGATTCCAAGGATAGCGTGTTCTTTTATCCCAAAGCCAACACCAACATAGTATCCCGTGTCTTTAGTGTTGCCCTCTTCCTGGGCATATCCAGCGTAAAATACTGTGCCTTCTGGAGCAAGGGAGTCGATTGAATAGGCCAATTCCACCCCTCCCTCGCTATCGTATTCATAGAATGCTTCGGCGGACAAGGAACCTGCTTCATACTCAAGAGCAAGCCCATATCCATTGTCTATGCCAGTGGCGTTGTTAAAGGCATAAGACACCTCAACAGCCAGACCATTCGCTAGTTCAGCTTCAACACCAAGGCCAAAAGCACTATTTTCGTCGACATCAATATAAGACAAAGTGTACTCAGCATAGGCAGAACCTAGTGTCCCGTTGTAAACTGCTGTGATTGCCCAAGCTTCCTTTTGTTGGTCTTCGGCATCACTGTCATAGGCTAATCCAAATTCAAACCGATCCGTTTCATAGCCAGCACCAAAGGAATATTCGTCATCATTGTTGCTCATATTTCTGTCCGATACCGCATAGCTGAAATGATCTCCGATATCGCCATGCCAGCGCAAACTTGCATATCGGTCTTCGTAGCCGGCGACACCAAACGCCATGCCATCTAGATCATTGTAGAATAGTTCGGACGCTCCTTTTTCCTCTATATCACCATAGCTTAGAACACCGATTGGCGTGATGAAGTCTAACAGACTGGCATCGTCATATTTGGTTGTCCCCCAACCAAAATTCTCACCTTCAAGTTCACTCGACAGTGCCAATCCAAAACCACTGTCAAACTCTTGATCTGTATAAAATTCAACTTCACCGATAAGGTAACTACTATTATCGAGCCTGTTGTTTACTCCAAATGTTAATTTGCCTTCGACTTCAAATTTCATTTCCGCCCGAATTGGAGATGCGAGTGCCAAGAGTATCGACGTACTCAATAAAATAAGTTTCATATTGAATTTCATAATTAGTGTCTTTTTATTAGGTAAAAATCACCCATTTCTGCTTTTCAAAACAGGAGGGGTATGAAGTGCCACGATAGTGATTGGATTTCTAAATCTCGATAGATTTTTTTGCATGATGTATTTTAAGTGTTAAAGCGGAATATGCAATAGCAGTAATCGTAATACAAATGAGAATGATTTGCAATAGCAGTATAAGCCATTTGCTAGCCCAAAGCAGTAATGTTCCCTTTTGACTTCATTCAGGAGGGGTTATGACACCAGTTTCTCTACTACCCCCCGCATGTTTGCTGGGTTGGGGGCGGATCTGCATAGGGTGGCATCGAAGTCAGGAACATCTATCGAGAAACGTACGAATAAAGACTAAAACGTGCTTTCGTGCCAGCCATAAGTATCGACATGCTTTTGATTCCAATTCTTTACAACGAATGTTGCCGCATGATATTGGACTTGGCAACACCTTATGAGTATTATTAGAACCCCGCGAAGACACTCCGTTTGTCTCATCGGTATTGAACACAGACAGCCCGAGTTTTATAGTAAAAAAGTCTCATATCTGAACCTAGACACATTCTTAAGTATTTTAATGCACCGAAACAGATGAAAATAAAATTATACGACAGCTATTCACGGCGTTTACGCGAATTTGAGCCGCTTAAAGACAATCGGGTGAGAATGTATGCCTGTGGACCTACAGTATATGATTACGCCCATGTCGGTAATCTACGCACCTATATTTTTGAAGATCTGTTACGTCGTACTTTGGAATTTTTTGGTTATGATACCACCCATGTCGTGAATATCACCGATGTTGGTCATCTTACCTCGGATGCTGATACTGGCGAAGACAAAATCGAACAAGGATCAAAGAGAACAGGTAAAACGGCTTGGGAAATTGCGACTCTTTATATCGCCGCCTTTAAACGAGACCTGCAACATCTGAACATTCTACAACCAGATATATGGTGTCGAGCAACCGATCATATTAGCGAACAAATCAACGACATCATTGAAATAGAAAAAAAGGGTTGTACTTATATGACCACCGATGGGGTCTATTTTGACACATCGAAGCTCGACGACTATGGTTATTTAGCGCGACTTGATGTTGACGGATTAAATGCAGGTCAACGAGTTGATGTTGGTGAAAAACATAATGCGACCGATTTTGCACTGTGGAAATTGAGCCCCAAAGGGAGCGCGCGACAGATGGAATGGGACAGCCCATGGGGCATCGGATTCCCCGGTTGGCATATTGAATGCTCGGCGATGGCGGTGAAATATCTCGGCGAGACATTTGATATTCATTGTGGTGGCAAAGATCATATTCCAGTACATCACACCAATGAAATTGCCCAAGCACAAATATGTTATGGCACTCAATTAGCTAATTTCTGGCTACATGGTTATTTTCTGAAAACCGATCAAGCAAAAATGTCTAAGTCATCGGGCGAATTCTTGCGCTTACAAACATTGATAGAGCGTGATTACGATCCACTCAGCTACCGTTATCTTTGTCTGACGGCTCACTATCGTAGCGATATGAAATTTACTTGGCAAAGTCTGGATAGTGCGCAAACCGCATTAACCCGATTACGCTATGCTGCTTACGAATGGGGCAATGCGGGAACGCCTGATAATCACTATCTGCAACGATTCTGCGACAATGTTTATAATGACTTAAACACTCCTAAGGCATTAGCAGTTATGTGGGAATTGGTTAAAAGCAATCTCGACCAAGCCAGCAAAAAAGCGACCCTCCTGCAATGTGACAAAGTATTAGGTCTCAACCTAAAAAATTGGCAACCAACCACATTGACAATACCCAGCCAGATAACAGAACTGATGGCATTACGCACACAAGCAAGAACATCGAAAAAGTGGAGTGAAGCAGATCAATTACGCGAACAGATTGCCGAGCAAGGATATGAGATTGAGGATTCGGCAGAAGGAGCGGTATTGAGGAAAAAGTAGCCCAACAACCACCAATCTAAGCCCGTAGGAAGGAACAAACACCCAATATTGAAAATGTTGGACTTGGCGACATCCTTTGGTGTTATGAGAGCCTTAATTTATTGACTATGTGCAGGGCAAGATATGGCTGGTTATTGGATAATTCGGTCGTCTGCGTGTCGCGATCAGGTAGTGGCGGACGAATATTCTAAATTATGGGGTGAAATCGAAAATCAGTATGGTGCGAAAGTTATCGCTGGTCATGGCGACCATCAAACAGATGAAGGCGACGATTTTCCACGCATTTTAATCGTTGAGTTTCCAGCTTATCAAGATGCTTTGGAATGTTATAACGACCCGGATTATGCCGTTGCCAGAGAATTTGCATTCAAAGCGTATCAGCGGGAATTAGTTATTGTTGATGGAGCTTGAGCGGTTTGGCAGTCTTACGGTTTAATGTAAAACGCTGCTGGTCGGTGACATTGGCATCGCGGTCATAGTTGAATTCATATATTTGAATATGCCGATGTGAGTACAACAAATAAGAAGTTGTGCGTGTGCCGTAATCACCGTTATAGTTGGGTATGCCGCTGGTAGCACGAATAAATATAGATGACAGTTGTTTTTCTATGATTTGACTCACCCCGGTGTTCGGTAGCGTATGATTGCTGGCTTTGGTTTCATCGCGCATAATGGTATTGAGCTGATCGATGTCGAGAGTCATGTTTTGGTTAATCAGTTCAGCGAACTGCCGAACACCGTGGGACATTTTTGGCCAATACTGTTCTGATTTTCCATTGGATAGGCTATGAAAACCATCTTTTGAGTGTTGTAGGGATGAATCTTCACTACAAAATATATTGATTTTAGTTGGTGTGCCGAATACCAGATTAAACGGATTGTATGCACGGTGATTCTTTTTTAAATCAGCTATGAAATGAGATGCGGTCGTTTCGTCTTTCAAATATTGTTGCACCAGTTGTCCACGACTTTTTGACTGCGGATTAGGTGGCTTGCCTGTTCTGAAGTTAGTGACCGCACAAAATCTTCCGGTCGAATTTATGCCTAGCCAGCTCCCGCCTTTTAAGGAGTCACGACCTGCCAGAATATGGGGGTTGTCCTGCCAGTAGTGCATCGGCAGAGACGGACGGGAAAAAGTTTCATCGCGATTGGCCGCCACAATGAGCGGATAATCAGGATGCTGATTGATGGCGAGAAAGAGGATGCACATTCAGAAATTAATAATGGATAATTGATTGTCATTCATTAATCCGCCGAATATCAGCTGACGGGCTACGGTAAAGGTCATCGTCTGCGTGGAGCGACCATTAACACTTTTTCAAACAAACCAGATAGCATTTCCGCACCAGTAAGCGTTAAGTGACTTGTATCGAAATATAGCGGCATATCATGGTCTGATTTGATTTTACATTTTTTCTTGCAAAAATAATCAACAACAGAGTAAATCTTAAAATTCTTGGATTCGAGATTAGCGGATTCTATTTGCCTGAGTGCTTTATAAAACTGTGCAATTTTCAGTTCATAATCAGATTTTGTTTGTATTGGTAATGGCGTTTTTAGCTTGTTGTGAATATTTAAGTCCTTGTTATTAAAAATTTTATTTTCTTAAAATTGGATTGGTTTTGAATTAACCGACAAGCCGGAAGGCATCGAGTATGCCATTCGAGCCAAGACCAGTGCGGCTATGCACGCACAGATAGCGGCGGTAAACGCTTCGGACTGGATACCCTTCCTCGATAAAAAAGGCAAAGCGGTCAGTGGTCAGGATACCTACCGCACCAGCTTCTGTATCGGTGACTATGCAAAAGCCTTCACCTCGATCATTCAGAGAACAGCCGTTATAGGTCAAACGAGTCTGGATTTAGGTTCACCCGATAATTCAGATGAAATAAACTCGGGTGCTTATATTTATCGTGCGATTGCCACTAATCGGCCACCAATCAGGATGGACTAAGCGATAGCGAGATTGTCCACTGCCCAATATGACTAATATGGCAATGGCGAGGACAGCGAGAACCTAATCAAGGAACTGAAGCTGGATTTTGGCTGTACTTTTTAATTTCCGCACTTTCCTACAATTTATTTTCCCTCATGCGTCAGTTGCTACCGAGTGAGTTGTCCCAGCATTGCGATAACGCTACGCTGGCGGCTGTACGCCATCGCGGCAAAAGGGTTAGAACGGGATGTCAAAATGCGGGAAGACCACCGAATACTCACCGAATATTCATGGAACAAGTGCGGCTGGCACTGAATATGTTTGAAGCACCGCCTATTTAACCCGATATAGAACAAGCGTAACGGCTTCTGCGACAATCCGCTGAGCAACGGTTTTTGAGTAAAACTCTCGGCAATATCTGCGGTAATGACCAGTCATAAGGCTTGAAAAGAGAATTCACAGGCTCTTGGCACTAGTGCCACTCTATCTGGGGATTTGGGATTTAATTCGCGAAGTTTTTACCTTTGTTGATGCTAAGTCACGCGGGTGAGTAAGCTGACCACTTGGGACGATAGAGATCGTGCTATTAAGGACTGTTTAGAGAAGTTTAATAATAAGACGGCTGAAAAAATAGCGGTTGATAATGGAGGCTTTGGTTGTAAGGGCGGTAACCAGTTTTGGTATGGTTATAAAGAACACGCCTCGGTTGATATACAGAGTGGTTTAATCAATAAGATTGCGGCTACATCGGCGGAAGTTACCGATGCTGAAGGGCTTGCTCACGTTTGCCCCACAGGAAGTGCTGCTTTTGGTGATAAAGGGTACTGTGTGAACCCGGACAAAACCACACTCAAGCACAAAGGCTGTCATGATGCAACGATTAAGAAAGGCAAAGATGCTAAAAAAGATGGTTGGCTTTCAGCAATGCGTTCACCTTATGAACGTGTCTTTGCTCACCGTAACCGGCGTGTTCGTTATCGTGGTTTGAAGAAGGTGCAATTTCAGATAGGCATACGCGCACTGACTTTCAACCTCAAAAGAGTGATTACGCTGGGTTTTGAAAACATCAATTTGGTGCCTGCCTAGTGTCAATACTAGGATAAATCCGCTTTAAATTTGTCTAAAGGGCAAGATTTTAAGATGCCCATAGCCTAAAATAGCCCATTGGGTCTTAAATAAAGTGGACTATTGTCGTTTATTTGAACAAATATGTGAATATTGACATTATTTTTCGATTAACCGACAAGCCCTAGAAGGATTTAATTCAAAGATTCAGTCCATAAAATCGGCTGCCAGAGGATTTAGAAACTTCGAAAACTATCGCGTTTCAATTCTGTTTCATTGTGGAAAACTTAATCCATACCCATAGGGTTGCCAGAATAACCGCTTTTAATAAGAACCATTTTTTACCCGTACCCGACTCAAAAGACCCAATAGTGGGCTTGTAAGTCGGCGTTTTTTGCACGAGTCTCTAATGCTCGAAAGCCGAAACAGCGTAGGTGCGAAACAAGCGTATCGTGCTTACGGAGTGGATAAAACATTGCCATTGAATTGTTTGCTTGGTAGGGCGATTAAATCGTATTCGGTAGCAGCGGTAACCCGCACCTTGATAATGTCTCCGCTGGCTAAATTGGGAGCACAATGATTGATTTCTACGATGCCGTCCACTTCAGGGGCATCGCCTTTACTGCGACCGATAGCTTGTCGACCGCTTGTGGTGGTGGTTACGCTGTCGATGATGACTTCCATATCCTGTCCGATTTTTTGTTTGAGGCGATTAGCTGATATTGCCGATTGATGTTTCATGAATGCGTCATAGCGTTCCTGCTTGATAGCTTGCGGTAGCTGATTTTCAATTTTATTGGCGGTGGCACCATCGACATTGGAATATTTGAAGCATCCGGCACGGTCAATTTGTGCCTCATCGAGAAACTGTAATAGCTGTTCAAAGTCCTGCTCGGTTTCGCCAGGGAAGCCAACAATAAAGGTGCTACGAATGGTGAGTTGTGGACAAATTTTGCGCCATTTTTCAATCCTTTTTAATACTTTTTCGCTATGCGCTGGTCGTTTCATTGATTTTAGAATCGACTGGCTAGCATGTTGAAACGGGATATCGAGATAGGGCAACAACAGCCCCTCTGCCATAAGCGGTATCAAGCTATCGACATGGGGATAGGGATAGACGTAATGCAATCGAACCCAGATGCCTAAACGCCCTAGTGCTTCCGATAAATCTTGGATATGACAACGTAGCGGTCGGATTTTATCGGTATTACTATAAAAAGTGGTACGGTATTTCAAATCGACACCATACGCACTGGTATCTTGGGAAACAATGAGTAACTCCTTGACACCAGCACGCACCAGGGCTTCCGCTTCTTGCATGATTTCGGCGGCTGGTCGGCTGACTAAATTCCCGCGCATTTGCGGAATAATGCAAAACGTGCAGCGATGATTGCAACCTTCGGAAATTTTCAGATAGGCATAGTGGCGTGGGGTTAATTTCACGCCACCCTCTGGCAACAGGTCGATAAAAGGGTCGTGGCTTGGTGGCAAATGATGATGCACCAATGCCATCACCTCATCGGTGGCATGAGGTCCTGTTACTGCCAATACATGCGGATAATGTTGTTTGACAATATCACCTTTTGCGCCCAGACAGCCAGTGACGATCACTTTGCCGTTCTCGTCCAGTGCTTCGCCGATGGCTTGCAAGGATTCTTCGATAGCCGCATCAATAAATCCACAGGTATTGACGATGACCAGATCCGCATCATCATAGTGGGCGGACATTTCATATCCCTGAACACGCAATTCAGTCAGTATTCGTTCCGAATCGACAGTGGCTTTGGCACAACCAAGGCTGATGAAACCGACTTTTGAGGGGGAGGACATTGGATAAGAGTGAGAACGGGAATTATTTTTTGTTACGGGGCTTGATGTGGTTTTGTTTGGCATTCCTCTATAATTTTCACTTCCCCAGCATAAATAATCATATTGCAAGCCTTTTTAATCGCTAATTTTCTCACACTGCCTGTGCCACGCTTCTATTGAGGGCTTCTGCTATTTGTTGCGTCTTTTTTTCCATGTCTTTGATGGTTGGTTTATCTGATGGCTTCATGTACGGGCACGCTCTATAATGGTTTGATAAATGATTTTGTTCTGAATGATTATATCCTGCTGTGTTTGAGTAAAAATAACCTTTTCCTGCTTTTGCGAATTATCCAAACACAATACACTATCACATAATGGTGCATAGTGATGGATAAGATTGCCAATGCTTCTGGGATAGCGTCTGGCAATAGATGTTAGCACAATATCATGTCCGCCATGCTTAACTCTTTCTGCAACCCGTTCAATAAATAATTGTACGCTCGGCAAACCAACCATCTGCCTGTAACTGACGAATGAGCTTCCAGTAACTCCTGCCAGATAAAGTAGTTTCAAAGGTAAATTTTTGCTTACATGCAAGGGCTTGTTTAATTTGCTGTAAAAACAGGCGGTTGGCGGTTATTTGTTGCTGAGTTGGATTCAGGGGCGACAAACCAACAGCGATACAAGACTGCCTTCAATACGGCTTTATTGACCTTCACCCAAGTTACCATGGGCAGTATGGATTTGCGGATATCTTCCAATCCGCATGAGTCCGCCTCCAAGCGTGGTCGCTTGGGGAAGTTTATTCATATCCAACACAGTACACAGTGCCTCATCTTGAATATGGAGAACCTCATCCAAGTGAAAACTGCCTTCATGCCGTATCATGATGAAGGTCTTGGTGAATTTAGAGGGCGGGTACCCACGATTACTTTTTGGCTTAGGGAAGTGCTTATCGATTCGCTTAGAGCATGTTCAGGGAGTCCATTATATTGAGCAGTAGCCAATAAACCAGCACGAGCGGTGAGTAAATCGTTCGTTGTATCGAGTTTGTATGGTAGCATAGTCATAAGCCTTGAGTTGTACACCCATTAGGGGCTTGTCGGTTAATTCAAAATCAGTCCAATTTTAAGAAAATAAAGTTTAATAACAAGGACTTAAATATTCATAACAAGCTAAAAACGCCATTTTCCGACAAGCCCATTAGGTGGTGGAGAGTTTAAGTGCAAACCATTATACAGCCAAGGATTTCCACGTTTTCGGGATTTCTATCTGCGGATTTGAGTTATTTTTCAATTAACCGACAAGTCCCATAGGGACGATACCTTTGTAGCTAAATAAATGAGACAGCGAATCTCCGTAGGAGCGAAACAAAAGAAAGATGCCACTCCTAGCAATGGAAAATGAACAATAATTTTCAATTATTTTACCTTGCACAAAATATTAATTTGTAGTGGCGAACCGGCAGGGATTGGTCCGGACATCGTGATTAAAGCAGCACAGCAACGGTTTGATGCTATTTTGGTGGTGGTGGGTGATGCCGATGTGCTCGGAGAACGTGCCGAATTATTGGGCATTGATGTCGATATTCGCGAATATGAGGCAACGGCTCACGCGGATTTAGGCAATGATGCGGAGGGGCAGACGGGTAGGGTGGGGCACATTCGGCTTATCCCTGTGCCCATTGCTGACTCGGTTATTGCGGGTAAATTGAATCCACAAAATAGTCATTATGTAACCCGATGTATTGATACGGCAGTGGATTTGTGTTTGTCGGAGGAATTTGATGCAATGGTTACCGCCCCAGCACATAAAGGTATCATCAATGATGCGGGCATCGCTTTTTCCGGTCATACCGAATGGATTGCCGAGCGTACCGCCGCTGTGCAACCAGTGATGATGCTTGCCAACGGTGCGATTCGTGTTTGTTTGGCGACTACTCATTTGCCCTTAATCGAGGTTGCCGCACAAATTACCATCAGGCGCATTAAATCAGTTCTTGAGGTTATGGCACGGGGGTTGAGCCAACTTTATCGCATTCCCGCTCCTAGGATCGGAGTCTGTGGGCTGAATCCACATGCTGGGGAGGGCGGTCATCTTGGCAAAGAAGAAATTGAGATTATCACACCAGCAATGGACGAGATGCGTGGGCAGGGGCTAGAATTGGTCGGTCCACTACCTGCCGATACCGCATTTACCACAACACAATTGAGTCAACTTGACGGTGTTTTGGCGATGTATCACGATCAAGGATTGCCGGTGATTAAGCATAGCGGGTTTGGGGAAGTGGTCAACATTACCCTAGGTTTGCCGATAATACGCACTTCGGTAGATCATGGTACGGCATTAGATTTGGCTGGGAGTGGCATGGCAACGGCATCGAGTTTGATTGCCGCCATCAATTTGGCTATCGAGTTTGCGGGTGGGCGGTCAAAGTAATCGGGTTTAAAATAGCATGATAAGGAAACGGTTTGGGCAGCATTTCTTAAAAGACAACAACGTATTGGACAGCATTGTCGATGCGTTTTCGCCAATGGATGGGCAGTTAATCCTTGAGATTGGTCCGGGAACAGGTGCATTAACCAAACGACTACTAGAGCGCGTCAAGCATTTGACTGCGGTCGAGTTTGACCGTGATTTAGTGGCAAAATTGGGTCGCAAATATGATGCTAGTCGACTTACCGTGATTGAAAGCGATATACTGAATTTTAATATCGAGTCGCTGTTGCCGAATCAGATTGATAAACCGACACTGTGGCAACGCAACCAAGTTCGCCTGATAGGAAATCTGCCTTACAATATATCCACGCCACTGCTGTTCCATCTGCTCAAATCGGTCGTGCATATCCACGATATGGTGTTCATGCTACAAAGAGAAGTTGCCCAAAGATTGAGTGCCACACCCGCAAGCAAAGCCTATGGTCGATTATCGGTTATGGTGGCACTGGAACTGGATTGCCAGTGTTTGTTTGATGTGCCACCTACGGCATTCAATCCCCCGCCAAAGGTGGAGTCAACGGTGCTTCGGCTCACCCCCAAACCAGCTTCTCGAGTCCTTTCGAAGGTGATTCACGACCGTGCCAGATTTAACGAAATTGTCAAACTCGCCTTTTCTCAGCGTCGAAAAACATTACGCAATTCGTTACAGCAACAAGTGTCCCTAGATCAGTTTGAAGCCGCTCAAATTGACTGCACTCAACGAGCCGAAAATTTAACGGTTGAGCAGTTTATTCGGTTATCTAATGTGGTTGTCGGTTAAATGATTGGATTGGATAGACCATCATTGTCGCTAATTTTCTGCTACAACACGCCGATTAAGCAGGAAATCCAGCAGAATCCCGTAGGCAGGGAGGAATAGCACAATGGATACGATCACTTTGAAACATAAATCGACGGTTGCTATCTCCAGCCAATTGCTTGCCATAAAGGTATCGGCAGATCGATAAAAAGCAATACAGTAGAACGTGTAAGTGTCTATAATATTTGCGAAAAATGTAGATAATAGGGGAGCTGTCCACCATGATAGTGTGTGTTTGCGGACCCGCTGAAAAACGGATATGTCCAATAATTGTCCGATTAAATAGGCAGTGCCGCTGGCAAGTCCGATTCGCCAATCAGCCAGCCAGATACTAATCAAAATTGCTGGAACGTAGGCGAGTGCGACAATGGCTTGGGCGTTAGACTTATTCGATAGGCGCACGGTCATATCGGTCGCTAGAATGACGAGCGGAAATACAAACATTGCCCAAGTAAATGGATAGCCCATAAAGGTACCAGAAAATTGCACGGTGTAATTCGCCAATGCGATGATGGTAACGTGAAAAAGCATGAGATTGATAATCAGTTTTTTATTCATGTTCTGCATTTGTGTATGAGTTTGGGTGATTAAAATATATTGCATCGTCACCGTGAGGAGACGGCAACGGACTTTATCAGAAAGTCGCCTCCTGACTTCGACGGTTTGTCTCTCCTCAATCGCTGGCAGCCCAATAAACACACGGACTTTGGTAGAAAAGTCGTTTTGTAGTGCCTTGATTTTTTTATCTATAAATCAGTAGGTTAAATATCAACCGTCAAACTCAGGGGATGAGTTCACTCTCTTGCCGTTGCTCTTTCTATGGGGTGATTGCCCCGAAAGATACTGTGAGACCTTTGCACGATAGTTCTTTTATCCTTTAACGGTGTCAAAAGCGTACTCAATCGGTCATTTAGTAAGTATAAACTCCCCATTCTGTGCGCTTTTTCCTTGCTAGCAAACAAAATCCCGGCTAGTGCAAAGGTCTCACTGTGTTTATCGCTGTTACACGGCAACTGGGCAACCATGCTTGTCAAGTTGCTGATGAGTGTCTGTGGGCGAGAAATGCAAAACCGGTGCCATAACCCTTCTGAATAAGTCAAAAGGGGACATTACTGCTTTGGGCTAACAAGCGACGTATTTTCCTTGTGTTTGGAAGGAGTGTAGGGCATATTTCGGGTTCGTGTTATCTCTGTGGCAGTTGTTATTGTGATTGCTGTTTTGGTATCGTGTTTATGTTATAACAAGTTATAATATGAGGATTTTTACAATGAAATCAACAGGTTACCCCCCCCCCCCCCCATAAACTGACGCTCAGCGGGCTTCTCGCCCCGCTCATAGCGTCTTCCTTTAATTCACATGATAAGCACAACACGCCTAAGTCAGCCAAAGGGCACACTCGTACTCTTTTAACTGCACAGAAATACATTGTTGGTTTTAAAAGGTTTTTGGCAACATGGTTTTTGAGTGTTTTGCTTATGAGTCTATCTTTTCAAGTGCATGCAATTCATTTTGACAATGATGATCATGGTGTTGGTCATAGTGTTGGTGATGTTTCCTGTATAAGTGGGCATTACTCTAATGAATTTCAAGGAAAGTTTTACTTTGAAAATGCTGGTGAAAATTTCAAATCTTTTGGGTCAGAAATACCAGAAAACTTTCTTCCTGTTAAGTTTAAAGCTGTCTATTTAGATAGTGGGGAAGTGATATCGACAAAACCTGAGGAATCTGCCTTTAGAGGATTCTCAGGTGAAACTAAAACTTTTAGAAATTATTTTTCTAACTCACTTGGTTTTTATATTGGTCTATATGATGGAACAACACCCGAAGGATATAATCCTATAGAGTTTACAATTTATTATGGACAAGAAGCAATAGATAAAGCTTCTCCTAATGAAGTTGTTGCCACTCCTGAGCCTACAGTTCCTGAGCCTACAGTTCCTGAGCCTACTCCTGAGCCTACTCCTGAGCCTACAGTTCCTGAGCCTACAGTTCCTGAGCCTACTCCTGAGCCTACAGTTCCTAAGCCTACTCCTGAGCCTACAGTTCCTGAGCCTACTCCTGAGCCTACAGTTCCTGAGCCTACTCCTAATAATGGAGGAAGTTCTTCTGGTGGTGGAGCTTTAGTTGCTATTGTAGTAGTAGGTGCAGTTATTCTTGCTATGAGTAACCGCACTGCTATCAAGAATAGTTTTTTTCTTGATGAAAAAGGAATGGGGTTTGATCTTAATAAGTATGGCAAACTTAGAATGGATTCATATCTTCCCAATAAGCATGTTTATGTTGGCATTCTCTCATGGGATGTTGGTTTAAGTAAATCCATAGATTTTGGATTAAGATCTACCTTTATCTCAACAGGGCAACAAAGATTTAATGCTTCATTGGTACATTCTTTTTAGCTGTTAGTGTCACTAAGACCCCCTTTTTGGGGGTCTTTTCTTTGTCATTGATAGACGCTGGGACTGTCGGTTAATTCAAAATCAGTCTAATTGAGACTTTTGCATAATCTACAAAACACCCATCGCAACTCACAAACAACGTGATTTTTTATAAACTGGCCTCCTTACTTCGACGGTTCACACTCATAACTCCTTGATTTATAAAGAAACAAAAAAACACCTAGGCACTACAAACAGCCCTTTTGATTGAAGCGCGTAAAAAGTGTCTTTATCTATTTGTCTGGATTGCGTAACTAGGTGGGCTTGCAAGTCCGCGTTTCTTGCACAGTCTCGCAGGCGGGGGAGCAGGAATCCAGTAAAATAGACAAACAGGCAAGGGTTTTCCGCCGTAACGCGATCTGCGAGGGATTCTTGCACTGCCCCAAAAGCGTTGTAGATGGCGGGACTTATGTGCGGTATGCTGATTTTGTATCGTTACATGGCATGTAACTTATTAGAACAATGCAGGAGCAATTGTCGAGAAACAAAAATCGGTAAAGTCATACTTCCGAGCATTTTTTTGAATTATACCCACAGGGCACAAGCGCAAAACTCTCTTTCATGATATTAGGCGTTGAAAAATATGTGATAAGGACTATATTCACGCTTAAAATAATCGCTACTCAAATATCAACATGTTATTTCGTCTAACCCTGACTTTTATCACTAGCCTGATTTTTATGTCCATTATGTATGCAGTTCATGCGGAAGAAAGTATTGTCAAAAGCCCGATTGATCAAAAACAATATCGTTATTTGGAGCTAGATAATCGCTTAAAGGTATTGCTCGTCTCGGATAGCGAAGCCGATAAGTCGGCAGCGGCACTGGATGTTTATGTGGGTAGCGGGTCGGATCCTGAAAACTGGCAGGGGTTGGCGCATTTCCTTGAGCATATGCTGTTTCTCGGCACGAAAAAATATCCAACCGCTGGAGAGTATCAGAAGTTCATAAAAAGCAACGGTGGTAGTCATAACGCTTTCACATCGTTTAGTCATACCAATTACCATTTAAGCATCGCCCCCGAACACTTTGCTCCCGCACTAGATCGGTTTTCGAGATTCTTTATCGACCCCAGCTTCGATGCGGTTTATGTTGATCGAGAGCGGTCGATTATTCATTCGGAATATCAGACACGGAAAAAAAATGAACATCGCAGATTATGGGCTGTGCAAAAAAAATGGTTGAATCAGGATCACCCGTATTCCAGATTTGTGGTGGGTTCGCTGGACACATTGCGTGACCGTGATGTCAGTGCAAGAGACGCACTCATTACATTTTATCAACAACATTATTCGGCAAATATAATGGCATTGGTGGTGCTGGGTAGAGAGTCTCTCGACCAGCTGGAGCAAATGGTCTCCGAGCGATTTTCGCAAATCCCTGATCGGAATTTAGAGCCGCAGTTGTTTACCCAGCAATATATGAATACCGAATTAATACCAGTGCGACTCAATTCTGTACCAGAAAGAGAATTGGATTCTTTGCGTTTTGTATTTCCGATTCCCTCTACCTATGCGGAGTATTCATCAAAGCCGTTAGATTATATTAGCGATTTACTGGGGCACGAAGGAGCAGGGTCGTTGTATGCGGTGTTGAAGGATCGCGGATGGGCGGAGCATTTAGGTGTTGGGCAAGGGTATATGGATCAGGTACAAGGTGAGTTTGCAATTCAGATAGGTTTGACAAAACAAGGACTAAATCATATTGACGACATTGGTGAGCTGGTTTTTCAGGCAATCAATTTAATCAAGCAACAGGAAATTGATGAATGGCGATTTCAGGAACAAAGCAATTTGTTGAAAATAGCATTTCGTTTTCAGCAACAGATCGATGCAGGGCAGTTAGCACAGTCGCTGGCATCCAAGTTACAGCGTTATCCGTCAAAAGATGTCTTGCAGGGAGGGTATTTGATGGAAATATTTGCGCCACATAGAATCAGAACATTGTTAGATGAGTTAAATCCGAATAATGTTAATGTGCATGTGACCTCGCAGTCTTTGTCGACCGACAAAGTTTCCGAATATTATGATGTTAAGTATTCACTCGCCACAATCAAACCCGAAACCTTGAAGCGGTGGCAAACGAAAACCATCCATGCAGAACTGAAATTGCCAACAGAAAATCCGTTTATACCCGAGCGACTGGATTTATTGGATATTGATTCGCCACAAAACAGACCGCAGCAAATTTCAACAGTCAACACATCAAAACCTAAAGTCACCGTTTGGTATCAAGCGGATAATGAATTTGAAACACCGAAAGCGAATTTTTATGTCAGTATCAAATCGCCTGTTGTGAATCAGAGTGCTGCCAATGTGGTGTTGACCGAGTTATGTGTTCGGTTGGTCAACAGCCAGCTGACAAATACAATTTATCCGGCCCATTTGGCAGGGTTGAATTATAATCTGTATCGCCATAGTCGTGGTATTTCGGTGCATATTAGCGGGTTTGAGGATCGGCAATCACAACTACTTGATTTGGTTATCGATGCGTTAGCCAATCCCGAATATGATAAACAACGTTTTGAAGTCATCAAGGCGGAGATGCTGCGTGAGTTAGCTAATATCACAAAAGATTCGCCATTAACTCAGGCAAGACGCGCTATGTATAGGCGGCTGATACAGCCGTATTGGAGTGCGCAAGAAAAAATTGCACTGCTACAAGAAATGCGTATAGAGGATGTGGCGAATTTCGTGCCAACATTATTTAAGCAGGTTAATGTGAGTGTCTTGTCGCACGGCGATGTCAGCATTGAAAATACGCAGGCGCGTAGTACGATGTTGGATAGATTACTGGAAAACAGCACCTTTATCGACCAAGTAGAACGCCCGAAAATACGCAAATTAGACAGAACAAAACGATATTTACGAAGTGTGGATGTGACACATTCTGATTCAGCGTTGGTGTCATACTTTCAGGGTAGCGATAACTCGAGAACTGAACGGGCAAAAGTGTTGTTGCTCAGATATTTGCTGGATCCGTATTTTTATAACCAGCTTCGCACGGTCAATCGTGTCGGCTACATCGTCCATGCTGGTGTGTCAACCATCGACCAGACACCGGGATTGGAGCTTTTGGTTCAAAGCACAAGCCATTCACCACTAGAAATCAATCAACTGTATGATGTATTTATTGATGACTTCAATACAATATTAGATGACATGAGTGAACAGCAATTCGAGAAATTAAAATCTACGTTAGTGACTGATATATTGCGTAAAGACAAAAACTTAAACGCAAGATCAGGACGTTATTGGGATGAAATAAATCGAGAGGAATATCAGTTTGATAGCAGACAGCAAAATGCCGATGCGGTAACTCGAATCACCCTTCAAGACTTGCAGCACTACTACAAAAACAATATCGTCAATCATGTTGCCGAGTTGAGAGTACAGGCTTTGGGCACAAATACCGACAGCACGGGTCGTATTCAAGCACAATAATCGGTTGACATGATGGCAGTGAAGGCGATGTATAACGAGCAGAATCAGCAAAGTCTAGCCACTCTAATCGGCAATAAACTGATGCAGTCAGGACATTCGGTCACCACGGTTGAATCATGCACTGGAGGAGGCATCGGGTATTGCTTAACCGCTATTGCGGGTAGCTCAAATTGGTTTGAACGGGGTTATATCACATATAGCAATGCTGCCAAAATCGAAGTCGGCGTACCCGAAGCGTTATTGAAAAAATACGGTGCGGTCAGTCCAGAAGTCGCACAAGCGATGGCAGTGGCAGGACGAAAACGAGCGCGTAGCACTTATGCCTTATCGGTTACCGGCATTGCCGGTCCGGGTGGGGCGACCACAGCTAAGCCGGTGGGAATGGTTTGTTTTGCATGGGCGACACATGAGACAGAACATGACCGAGCAGATTCGATGCAGATAGAAACAAAAATACTGGCAGGTGACCGCAATACGGTGCGCCATCAAACCATTATCCATTCCCTCAATGGATTGTTAAAAATATTGGATAACCCACAGAGACATGACGAATAACAAAACAATCCGCAACGAAATTTAACGCTGCTGTAAAATTTGTAACACTTTCGCCGGATGGGCAGCAGCATGAGGCACCTTGCGCCAATGCTTCTTGACTTTACCATCGGTTCCAATCCATACCGTTGAACGAATGATACCGATGGTTTTTTTACCGTACATCATTTTTTCTCCATAGGCATCATATTGAGTCATCATGGTTTTGTCGGGGTCGGATAGCAGGGTCAGCGGTAGACGATATTTGTCAATAAATTGAGTATGGGATTGCACGTCATCGGGTGAAACGCCCAATACACTCACCCCCGTTTTCTCAATATCGCTCCACAAGTCACGGAAGCCACAAGCCTGTTTTGTGCAACCGGGCGTATCGTCCTTTGGATAAAAATAAATAATCACCTCTTTATCTTTGAAATCGCTTAACGCAACCTCATTTCCGTTTTGATCTCTTAGTGCAAACGCCGGCGCGTTTTTGCCTTCTTCAATTGCCATAGGTTCTCCTGTTGATGGTTTATGTGCATCAATATTAGCCAAAAAATATCTAGGCACTACAAGGCGTCTCTCTACTACCCCGCATGTTTACTGGTTGGGCGAACTGCATGGGAGACTGTGCAAAAAACCAATATTCGTCGTTCCTGCGAAAGCAGGAACCCAGTAAAACTGACAAACCCGCAAGGGTTTTCCACCTGTAACGCGACCTAGTGAGGGTTTCTTACATAGTCTCATGGGGTGGACTGTCGAAGTCAAGATTAAGACTTTTAAGTTGACCATGTCACAATATTTGGTAAATTATTCTGACTATCGTATTCATTAAACTTGAATTCGCCATGACTTAAATATTCACAACAAGCTAAAAACGCCATTTTCCGACAAGCCCATAACAGCAATACCCTGACTTATCAGCCATTCCAGAAAGCACCACCACCGTTCTAGTTACGACTGCAGAGGTCATTCCACAACTCATGATATTGTTGTTGGGATTCTAACCAGCCCCGCATTGCTGGGTTCATTTTTACTTTCATGGTAATCGTGCCACTGGCATCGACTTGCTCGTTGATAACCTGACAACGCTGAAACAGCTTGGCACGCAACGCCCCTGCCTGTGGTTTTAAGCGAATCAAATAATCTCGATAATTCTTGCCGAGGAGCTGTGCTAGTGCCTGCCGTACAAGTCCGACCCCCGCGCCTGTTTCGGCGGACAGCCATATTTTGTTAATCCGTTGTCCGTCATTGCTAAGTGCGGTTTTCACGACGTCGCCGCTCAAATCTATTTTGTTATAGATGTGAATAATCGGAATATCCTTAGCACCGATTTCATCTAGCACCTGTTCAACATGGCAACGAAGATCGCGATGATCTGGGTCAGATACATCACTCACCAACAACAAACAAGTCGCGCTGACCACCTCTTCTAGGGTGGAATGAAATGCAGCCACTAAATCATATGGTAATTCACGCACAAAACCAACCGTATCAGACAGCACGACCGCTCCAAAAGCGGGCAATTCCACGCGCCGCATAGTGGCATCTAAAGTGGCAAATAATTTATCTTCGACTAGCACATCAGCACCCGTGATGGCGTTGAATAGCGATGATTTGCCAGCATTGGTGTAACCGACTAAAGAAATCGTAGGAATGGGGGTACGATGACGCGCCCGTCGCCGTAACGAACGTTGCGCTTCGACTTTAGCAAGACGGACGGCTAATGTTTTTATGCGTGTGCCGATTAGCCTTCGGTCGGTCTCTAATTGAGATTCACCCGGACCACGCAAACCGATGCCTCCTTTTTGCCGTTCCAAATGCGTCCAGCCTCGCACCAAACGAGTCGACAGATGCTTCAGTTGTGCCAGTTCTACCTGAAGTTTGCCTTCACTGGTGATTGCTCGCTGGGCAAATATGTCCAAAATCAATCCTGCACGATCAAGCACCCGACAACAGACAATGCGCTCGATATTCCTCTCCTGAATCGGACTGATAGCATGATCGAAAATCACCAGATTGGCATCATAATGATCGACCATTTGTGCCAGCTCTTGTACCTTGCCTTTACCAATAAAAGTCGCAGCAACTGGCTTGGAACGTCGTGTAATAAACTCAGCACACACCCGTGCTCCAGCAGAGATTGCAAGCTCGTTGAGTTCCTTCAGCGGTGCGTACTCAGATAGCGAATCGTCCGTCAATTCATCGCATAACGTGCAATCAGTGACACGAGATGGTATCACCCTTGACCAAGGAATATATGATGGCTGAATCTGACAGACTAAAATTGCCCGTTCCGTTTGATTGACATGGTTATGTCGTTCGTCGATATGCCTAAACAGGGTGCGTCATCTCCAAATTATTTACCGACACTGATTAACACATTGGCAGAATTTTCTTTGTGCAGATAACTATATATCATTGTATTCAGTGTCGCTTTCTTCTTCGGTTTCCTGAACAATTCGTACCGATCGAGCTGGAACAATTGTTGAAATTGCATGTTTATATATCATTTGACTGACCGTATTGCGTAATAAAATTACGAACTGATCAAATGATTCGACTTGTCCTTGCAGCTTTATGCCGTTCACCAAAAATATGGATACTGGAACGCGCTCTTTTCTTAAAACATTTAAAAATGGCTCTTGTAATGCCAGACCTCTTGATTGTGTCATTGTGATTACCTTATATTATTTTGTTCATTTTACGGTTAATATCTACAAATCCGCTTTTGATACCGAATCAAACCGCAGTTTGCTCATTTAAATCTAGGCTACTCCACACTTATCTTTAACCTGTCTTTGACATGTGTTAATGGAGGAAACTCATACTCCGGTCAAACTTCAGTGAATAACAGCCATAACCCAACATTCCAGTAGCAATTCTATCATAAAGTTAGGTTATGAATGGTATCAAAAAATTATTTACTGCAAGATTCAAACACAAAACACAGAAAATGAATGCCCATTCCGCGATCGAGACTATGCAAGAAACCCTCGCTAGGTCGTGCTACATGTGGAAAACCACCCCCCCCTAAATCCCCTGATAGAGGGGGGATGGGTAGGGAATGACGAATGTTGGTTTTTTACACGGTCTCTATCGCAAATACGTCCGCAAATAAGTCATCATCGCTTCAACTGTCTTGGGGTGATCAACATCAAACCATACCAAATTTGACTGATTACGCAGCCACGTTAATTGACGCTTTGCCAGTTGTCGAGTTGCCGCGATACCATTGGCTGTCATTTGCTGATAATCTGTTTTATCAAACAGATAATCCAGCACCTGCCGATAGCCGACTGTACGCATGGTGGTCAGTTTTGTTGGCTCTGCCAAATGAGCGGTCAGTGAGCAGACTTCCTCGACCAAACCATGCGCCAACATGCGTGAATAGCGTTGTGCTATTTTGTCGTGCAAACATGCCCTATCAGAGGTGAACAGGGTCACTTTGACGATGGGGCTATCAAGCCGACTAACATTGCCCTGTTCTCTGGACAGAGTGGTTAAGTGGGAGGGAGCAACAGCGGTTAAGCGATATAATTCAATAGCACGTTGTATGCGTTGCGAATCGGATGGCGCAATGTATTGTGCCGAAATTGGATCTATTTCTGCCAGCTGTTGATGTAATGCCACCAGTCCTTTTTCTTGAATTTCCTTTTCGATGGAGGCTCTAATCTCGGCATCTGCACCAGGGAGATTCGACAACCCTTTTTCAAGCGCAGAAAAATAAAACATTGTACCGCCCACCAGAATCGGGGTATTGCCTCGCTGGTGGATGTCGTTTATCAAAGCACGGGCATCCTGACAAAATTCGGCGACTGAATAACGTTCATCAATATTACGCACATCAATCAGATGATGTGGATAGGCTTGTAAAAATTGTTTGTCTGGTTTCGCGGTACCGATGTCCATGCCCCGATACACCTGAGCAGCATCAACACTGATAAGCTCACAGTTGAATCGCTCAAAAATGTGCCTTGCCATTTCTGTTTTTCCTGATGCGGTCGGACCCATCAGGAAAATCACACACGGCAACTCAGCGTCCACGCATGAACCATTTATCAATTTCACTCAATGAAACACTCATCCAAGTCGGTCGTCCGTGGTTGCATTGCCCAGAGCGTTCCACCACTTCCATTTGTCTGAGTAGTGCATTCATTTCTGCGGTTTCGAGTTTCCGATTAGCTCGAACCGAGCCATGACATGCTACGCTGGACAAAATTTCGAGTTGGGCATCGGTAATTCGGTTGCTACACCCATGTTCAATCAAATCCGAAAGCACATCTCTGATGAGCTGGTCGACATCGACTCGAATCAACAACGCTGGCACCGAACGAACCACTAGCTTCTCATCACCTAGTCGATCAACGTCAAATCCAAGCCCCTTGAATTGTGAACAAAATGACTCCGCAACATCTGCTTCGATATTGTTGACATTGATTTGCACTGGCACCAACAACGGCTGGCTGTTTATCTGCTTGTCCTGCATTTGCTGCTTCAGCGACTCATATGTAATTCTTTCATGGGCCGCATGCATATCCACCATAATCAATCCATCTTTGTTCTCAGCCAGAATATAGATGCCCTTTAACTGTGCCACTGCATAGCCCAGCGGAGGAATAGGCGAATCATCCTGCTCAGCGGACGCTGGTATCGTTGAACGAGATGGGTGAGCAGACGGGGTCATGTTTTGGTATGCCTGCGTCTGTTCCTGTATGAGCATTTTGATATTCTGCTGCACTGCACCCGTACCATATCCGCCTTGCTGATTAGAGCCCATCGGCACATTCTGCGGTGTTGGTAAACTGACCTCACTGGATTCTGGCGTGAGCTGTGCGATGGTACGATGTAATGTACGATAAAGGTAATCGTGTACTGCCCTACTTTCCCGAAACCGAACCTCGCTTTTAGCTGGATGTACATTCACATCCACCAGATTAGGTGTAATCGTAAAAAACAAAACAAACGCTGGATGCCGCCCATGATGGAGCACATCACTGTAGGCACGACGTACCGCATGAGCAATCAGGTTATCGCTCACAGGGCGACCGTTGACGAAAAAATACTGCAAATCACGCTGGCTTCTCGAAAATGCAGGCAATCCTATCCAGCCAGATAATGACATGACCTCGACATCATCCTCAAAATAGACACATTGACCGGCGAAAGGCTTTCCGCAAATATGGGCAATTCGGTTATCTTTTTGCACCTCGTTGATTGCTGGCAGGACGTGCAATGATGGCTTGCCATCATGGATGAAGCTGATTTCCACATCAAAATGACTCAATGCGAGCTTACGAACAACACTGTCGCAATGGTTCAATTCGGTTTTCTCTGCACGCAAAAATTTTCTACGCGCTGGTGTGTTATAAAATAAATCTTCGACTTCAACGGTGGTTCCCTGCGGGTGGGCTATCGGCTTTGGCGACGATGCCGACTTACCACCATGCACCGATATTTCATAGCCACTGTCCTGTTGCGCTACTTTAGACTGTAATGTCAGTCTGGAAACCGCAGCGATGCTGGGCAAGGCTTCACCACGAAACCCCAATGTGTTCACGTTAAACAGCTCTTCGATCGCCGTCAGTTTGCTGGTTGCGTGTCTTGACATTGCTAAATGGAGCTGTGCTTTGGGTATTCCAATACCATTATCCTTAACGCGAATTCGCTTCAATCCACCACGCTCTGCATGAATTTCAATTCGGCTGGCACCGCCGTCAATACTATTTTCAAGCAGTTCTTTTAACAGTGATGCTGGTCGTTCAACAACCTCACCTGCGGCAATTTGATTGATTAATTTGTCATCAAGTTGGAGAATGTCCCGTTGTTGTATTTGAACCTGCTTCATAAGAATCATACCTGCATCTATTATTCTAAAAGAGTCATCTGTTAAATAAATAATGTTGGTTTTTAGCCACATAACGTTTTATTCCCGCCACCACACCATTGACGATTCGATGCTGATGTTTTGAACTTCGTAGCAACTTTTCTTCTTCATGGTTGCTGATATAGGCGGTCTCCACCAAGATGGATGGTATTTCGGGAGATTTTAATACGACAAAACCCGCTCGTTCAACTTTCTTGCTATGCACCCGACCTACCTTTGCTAACTCATCTAATACCTCGCGGGCAAAACTAATGCTTTGCGGCACTTTTTTTTCCATGGAAAGGTCTATCAGTGTCTCTGCCAGTGTATTGTCTTTGTCCGCCAAACTCACCCCGCCGATTAAATCAACTGAATTCTGCTTGTTGGCTAACAATCTCGCCGCTTCGCTGGTCGCGCCTCGCACGGACAAAGCATAGACCGAAGCTCCTCTGACTGTTTTGTTTTTGACTGCATCGGCATGAATCGAAATAAACAAATCTGCTTTCAGTTTTTGTGCAATTCGAGTGCGTTTTCGCAGTCCAACATAATAATCACCTTTTCGGGTCAGCTCAGCCCGCAGTCCGGGCTGTTTGTTGATATGCGTTTGCAGTTTTTTGGCAATTGCCAACACAATATTTTTTTCATGTGTTGTTCGTCCACTAGCACCTGGGTCTTCGCCACCATGACCGGGGTCAATCAAAACCAGTAATACGTCTTTTCGTTTTCGCGGTTTGTCAGGAATGATCGGTCGCACGGGTTGATCAGCTTCAAGCACGCTATCATGATGATAATAATCCACAACTAATCGATACTTATACTGACTGACCGGGGCGAGTAACTGGATGAAGTAACGCACTGGTTTGTTGAGATCAAAAGCCAGTCGTAGTGTGCCCTGCTTTGGATGACCAACACGCAGTTGTTGAATAAACTGTCCAGTGGTTGCGGGTAAGGGCACGCTACTGTTTAATTGCGTATTCGACAAATCAATCACCACCCGGTTAGGGTTATTCAGCGTGAAAACACGGAATATTGGTCGCTCGTCCATATCAAAAACAATTCGTGTTCGCTCTGGTGCATGCCACATACGAATATCATTGATAGCCGCTGCCTGAACGTATCCGTTCGTACCCAACAGCAGAGCTATAATCAGCAATCGATAGGTCGTCATACAAGATACGGTGCATTATGGTTGGTAATGACAACATCGCGCCCACTTTGGGTATAACGAATCACAATGTCATAGTCTGGGGCAGGTAAAATGCCAGCACCACGATCTGGCCATTCAACGAGGCTAACCGTTGACGATATCATCATGTCTCGAATGCCTATCATCTCCAAATCTTCGGGGCATTTTAGTCGATACAAATCGAAATGATAAAAATGCCGATGGTTGACCGTATAGGGCTCGACCAGTGTATAGGTCGGACTCGATACAATGCCGTCAAACCCAAACCCCGACAATATTCCCCGAATCAAAGTGGTTTTACCCGCTCCAAGCGGTCCCGACAAAAACAGCACACAGCCATGTTCAAGATGATTCGCCAAGCACTTCCCCCATGAACAACCTAATGCCAACATCGCTGCCTCATCCACAATTTCAATAGTCATAACACCTCAAAACAAATATCAATCACAAATAAAATACCGAAACACTCGTAACCAGACCATCATTTCCGATGGTACTCAAACGATGTCGCTAAGTCCAACGATGGGCTTGTCGGTTAATTCAAAATCAGTCTAATTTTAAAAAAATTAGATTCGCATAATAAACGCACCACTTGAATATAATAGCAGGGGTGTATTTTGTTTGGTTTTTAGGTTAAGCCAAAAGCAAATAATGCAATGAATTCTTGAGTTTAGATTCAAGGGTTAGCCAGCTTGTTATAATGACTGGTTTTGCTTTAAGAAACAGGTGAATTATGCACAAATAACTCACTCTTGAACAAAGGCATTATATCTATATGACATGTAAAAAAGGACAAACAATGAGGAGTATTGTCGACGAGCTGGCTTTTATCCATAGGAAACTCAGAATAACCTGAAAACATAAATTTGGTGACTGACTAGGATAAATACTAGGATAAATCCGCCTTAAATTTGTCTAAATGGCGGATTTAAGACGGCAATAGCCTATTGCCGTTTATTTGAACAAATAGAGACCTTTGCACTTGTACACAGGTATTCTTAAATATGGGCTTGTCGGAAAATGGTTTTTTTAGCTTGTTGTGAATGCTTAAGCCATTGCTATTAAACATATTATTTTTTTTAAAATGAGGATGATTTTGAATTAATCGACAAGTCCATTATGCGGAGACTTTATGTCACGATCGACAATGGACTTAGCCAACAACAAATCTTCCCATGCCTTAGATTTTTGCCCCGGGCTCCTTAACAAATAAGCAGGGTGATAGGTCACTATCATCGGCGTATTGGAAACCCCATAGTGATGTACCCGACCGCGCAACGTTGCAAGTGGTGTGCTGGTTTTTAGTAATGCCTGTGCGCTAATCCGACCCAATGCGACAATAATTTTGGGGTTTACCAATGCCAGTTGACGGTGTAAATAAGGTTCACACTGTGCCACTTCCTCGTCGAGCGGGTCGCGATTGGCAGGCGGACGACATTTAATCACATTTGCAATGAACACATCGTCTCGCTGCATCTGTAATGCGGCGATGATGGCATTGAGCAATTGCCCAGCCCGACCGACGAAAGGCAACCCCTGTTGATCCTCATCTTTGCCTGGTGCTTCGCCGATGAACATCCACACAGCTTGGCTATTTCCTGCACCGGCAACCGCTTTAGTGCGGGTCTTGTGCAGTTGGCAACGCTGACACTGTCGCACTGCAGCCGATACTTTATCTAAGTCATCTGGAATTTGTTCGGACCGGTTAAGCGTCTCGGCATCTTTCGGTTCGCTTAGCTGTGCTTGACTGTTCGTTTCCGACTCATCTATTTGTAGGGCGTTTTCAGTCGACTTCTGTGCCCTGAGTTGCCAAATATCCACGCCCATTTTATCGAGGATTTCTAACTGGAAGTCATCAAGAGCATGCATTTTCATCGCCTTTATATTGCCCTTGCCAACTGAGGATGGGTTCTGCTTTCGGAATTGCACAGCTTATTCAATGCGTTAATGTATGACTTCGCTGAGGCAATAACAATATCCAAATCGACACCATGACCGTTGACAATAACCCCGTTTTTCTCCAACCTTACACTGACCTCGCCTTGTGCATCAGTGCCACTGGTGATGCTGTTCACCGAGTATAACTGCAAGGTGCTACCTGATTTAATTATTTTCTCTATTGCTTTGAATGCTGCGTCAACCGCACCGTTACCCTGTTCCTCGGCTTCGACCGTGAGACCGTCCACCAACATAACTACTTTAGCACTGGGCATTTGATTCGTTTCAGAATGTGCTTGTAAATGTTCGAGTGTAAACCGGTCATTCTCTGCTTCATTGCCTGACTCGGTTACCAATGCTTGCAAATCATCGTCAAAAATCTCATGTTTCCGGTCTGCCATGTTCTTGAAACGTGCAAACGTCTCATTCATTTCGCCATCGGAGGCAAACTCAAACCCGAGTGTTTTCAATCGTTGCTTGAACGCATTTCGACCTGAATGCTTTCCTAATACCATGCGATTCGAACCCCAGCCGACCGTTTCCGCAGACATGATTTCATAAGTTTCGCGCGCCTTGATGACCCCGTCCTGATGTATGCCTGCTTCGTGTGCAAACGCATTAGCACCGACTATCGCCTTGTTTGGCTGCACTGGAAACCCAGTAATATTAGACACCAATCTGCTAGCAGGTACGATTTGAGTGGTGTCCAACTCGCTATCACAGACAAATTCATCTTGTCGGGTACGCACTGCCATGACAACTTCTTCTAGAGAAGCATTGCCGGCACGTTCACCCAACCCATTAACCGTGCATTCAACCTGACGTGCCCCTGCGGTAACCGCGGCTAATGAATTTGCAACCGCTAAGCCGAGATCGTTATGACAATGCGCGGAAAAAATCGCTTGTCCAGAATTTGGAATTTTTTCCATCAATTTTTTAATCAATTCGCCAAATTGCGCCGGCAGGTTATAACCCACCGTATCCGCAATATTGATGGTTCTTGCACCGGCTTTAATTGCCTGCTCAATAATTCGACAGAGGAAATCAAGCTCCGAACGACCGGCATCTTCTGGTGAAAACTCGACATCATCTGTATAGCTTCGTGCCTGTTTTATGGCTGCCACCGCATGCTCCAAAACCTGTTCGGGCTGCATACGCAATTTATGCTGCATGTGAATTGGCGAAGTCGCAATGAAGGTATGAATACGCCCTGATTGTGCTGATTGGATTGCTTCACCCGCCTTTGCCACATCTTTCGAATTGGCACGCGCCAAACCACATACCGTACTGTCTTTAATCAGCCCGGCGATAGCTTGCACAGAATTAAAATCGCCCGGACTGGCTGCTGGAAACCCTGCCTCAATCACATCGACGCGCATTTTTTCCAGCACCCGAGCGATGCGGATTTTTTCTTCCTGCGTCATGGACGCACCGGGGCTCTGTTCGCCGTCTCTTAATGTGGTATCAAAAATGATTAACTTTTCTTTCATGGTATTGCCTACTTGACTAAGGTAAATTTTATAAATTGATATGCTTCGCCACTCTGCCTTGTAGGCAGAGAGTCGTATTTAGCGGATGGGGGTAGAATTTATTGCGCTGGGGAGCGCAGTAGCGTGGGCAGGTGTAACAAAGCAGTCGCCCCGAGAGTACTCGGCACAACAACGCACACATCAATTTGCAAAATAATGTTGATAACGGCTTCATTCATGGTGAACAGTCTATAAGAGCGATGATCATGTTGCAAGCCCCAATTCAGTTTAACATTCCTTGTTATTTAGCGTCATTGCCATTTTGCGGGTCATCCTCATCGTCCTCATCAGATTCATCGGGTAAAAACGCTGGATTCTCAATGATGCCTTGTTGTCTGCGAACAATCCAACACAAAGGACCGGATACCGCATAAACAAGGGCAACAAAAAACAACACTCGTGGCGGGTCGAATGAAATCAAGACAATACCGCCTAAAATAGCAATCAGCACGAAAAAAGGGATTTTATGCTTGTGGTCAAAATCCTTGAAACTGCGGAACTTAACATTGCTTACCATTAAAACTGCCATCGTTATGGTAACCAACGCACTAATCCATGACACGAATACCGATTGCCCAGAAGCACCGCTTTCATGGAAATTCCAAACCCAAAAGACAATCAATGCAGCTGCTGCCGGACAAGCTATTCCATAGAAATATCGGTTATCTTTAATGGTCAGCGTATTGAAACGCGCCAACCGTAATGCTGTTGCCGCCGTATACAAAAAAGCAATTAACCAGCCCGCCTTGCCAATATACTGCAATGACCAAAAATACATCACCATACTTGGGGCAACACCAAATGCAACCAAATCCACCAGACTATCGTATTCTTTGCCGAAATTACTCGCCGTATTAGTCCATCGTGCCACCCTACCATCCAGCCCATCCATAATCATCGCAATCACCACGCCAAGTGCGGCAGCGGCAAAATCGCCTTGAGTCGCTCGGATGATGGCATAGAAACCAAAAAACAACCCTGCCGTTGTAAACAGACTAGGTAGAAAATAAATGCCTTTTTTCCCAGTCGATAGTGACGATTCTTTTGTGCCTATGCTCATGTCATTATTTAGTGCCTTATGTAGATGCCCGATAAATTGTGCAAAGGTCTCAATGCCAATGTATTGACTCGCTGATTGACCGACAATATTGGGGGCTATTCGGGTACGTCATCCAATGGCATCAATATCCGGCAAGTAGCCGATAACATCATCTCCAGAATTGACCCATTGCCCCAATCTTACCACTAAGCGGGATTCTAATGGCACATATAAATCTACCCTCGAACCAAAGCGGATGAAGCCGTAGCGTTGTCCAGTTTGTACGCTGTCTCCAGGCTTGACATAACACAGGATTCTTCGCGCAATCAAACCGGCAATTTGAACACTATAAACATTAAAACCAGTACTGGTCTCAATGCAAATCACATTGCGTTCATTCTCATCAGAGGATTTATCCAGAGCGGCATTGACAAATTTGCCGGCATAATACCATCTGTTTTTGATAACACCCGAGATAGGAATAAGATTGGAATGCACCGAAAACACATTCATAAAGACGCTAACTTTGAGTGCTTTGGCATTATCCTGATAGGGGTTTTTTGCCTCCCCTATCGACACCACCTTGCCACTAGCAGGGGAAACGATCGCCCCGGTCTCAGTTGTGATAGTCCGTTTCGGGTCACGAAAAAACTGAAACACAAATAAAACACCAATCCATACGACAATCGACCCGTATCCAAGCCATAACGTCGCACCGAGACCAAGTAGCGTCACGATGATTAAATGTACCGAGCCTTCTTTCGCTAGAATAGGATAACCCATGAGTATAATTTAATAATTACGAATTACAAAAACGTGACTTTGACCATGCCGTATGGTTGCAAGCGAATAATCCACTCCAAGATTCTGTTAGCGGTAATGGTGAAATTACCATTGGTAGAAAAAGGCTGGTAGAAAAAGGCGACCAAATAAATCAAACCCAAATAAATCAAACCAATGTCCCTTTTCAATTCTCGGTATTGCAACAGGCATCTTAATAAACACCTTTACAGCCGATTTTATTTTTGACACAGATTAGAGGACAAAAGAACTATCGTACTCTCTCATAATGCATCAATTCATGATACTGCATTTAGGATGCTACACGAGCATACATTTGTCTATAAAGACGTTGAATTTTTGTTGAAGTGTGCCCTAGATTAATGGTGTTAGGTGTAACATAGGTATGATTAGTTGAATATTTTATAAGGAAATTTGATTTTTACGATAAGTTATTATCTTGCTAAGATAGACCATTTGAATACCAATCAAAGAAAAAATAATTTATTTTTGACTTGTTCTTCAGTTAAAGTAAGTGTCGCTGATATTGGATTATGTCAATACTGCATAAACGTAGTATGCACAAGTAGCAGATGCAGGTCGATGTGTAGTGTACATGTACCTGATTGGTTTGGCTTTGCAATGATGAGGCTGGCTGGTGGTTACTGGAGCAGTTGCTACAATCAATAAACTAATTTAGACGAGGACATTGACTATGACTAATGAACTTTCATCGCTAGTTGTTATATTCACCGAGTTTTACTACTGGCTCACCATCCCCCTGATGTTTCTAATCCATGTCGGGTTCTGTATGTATGAAGTCGGGGCATCGCGCTACAAGAACCACATGCACACGCTGATGAAAAACACCATGCTTATCCCATTGGTGACCGTGACGTTTTTCTTCTTCGGCTGGTGGATTTATTTCGCACTGGTCAATGGCCCCGGCATCACTGGTGGTTTGGGCGACACGTCCAATGCGACCCCTTGGAGTCAATTGATGGCTCCACATTTAGGTGGTGCAGAGGACAACTTTTGGGCGCGTCTTAACGGCGTATTCTGGGCCGCCTTCCTGCTGTTTGCATGGACTGCCGCCTCTATTGTTTCTGGCTCGGTCATTGAGCGTATCCGTCCTAGTGCATTCTGGATATTGGCAGTGCTGATTGGCTCGGTTATGTGGGTTATTGATGCCTCATGGGGATGGTCATGGAATGGTTGGATGGTTGTCAAGCTGGGCTATCACGATGCCTATGCGTCAGGTGTTATCCACGCCATAGCAGGTGGTTTTGCACTGGGCATATTAGTGGTTTTAGGTCCGCGAATTGGGAAATTTGCTGCCGATGGCACGCCACGGGACATTAACCCGCACAATCCTTGGTTGGTTACGATTGGTCTGTTTCTTATCTATACCGGCTTCTGGGGTTTCTATGTTGCTTGTAACGTCCCTATCATTGACGTTTATAGCGCGGGGATGCTGGATGTTGCTGATAAATCCTATTTCAGTGCAACCAATATTTACCTGCAACCAACCACACTGTCGGCGATTACGTTTAACTTCCTGATGTCATTGTCAGGCGGTTTAATGGCGGCTTACATGGTCTCTAAGGGCGATGCGTTCTGGACTTATTCTGGTGGACTGGCGGGTGTCATTGCCGCTTCAGCGGGTAACGACCTGTACCATCCGATTCAGGCGATGTTGATTGCCGCTGTTGTGGTCGTCATTATCTACAAGATGCACTTTTGGGTTGAGCGTAAATTCAAAATTGATGATGCGGTCGGTGCTGTTGCGGTGCATGGTTATGCAGGCTTTCTGGGTGTTGTGGTTGCTGGCTTTATGCTGTGGGGCTATCCGTCTTCCCCTTTTGAAGGATATGCCACGATTTCGCCATGGGGACAATTCGCGGGCGCTGTTATTATGTTCGGCGTTTTGGGATTTATTCCAGCCTACATTGTATCCAAAATATTGAGTGGCATGGGTTTGCTTCGTATTCCGCGTGAAATCGAATTGGTTGGTTTGGATATTGATTCCGAAGCACAACGACAGGCGGATGCACAAGCCGTTAAAGAAGCAATTCGTAACGAAGCGTGATTGAAGCTTTCTAGTTTTTTAACATATACACTGGAGATTATTGATTATGACAGGTAATGTGGACAACTGGGTCAACGTTGATACGTTTGGCCCTATTTACCCTTTTGTGGGGACTGAGTTTTTATTGGTGCTGATTGCTTTAGCTTTTTGGATCGGTTGGCATATTTGGCAAATGAGGTCAGAAGCAACGGAGTTCAAAAAAGATATCGAGAAAATTAACCAACGTGGTGGGGTCGATAAAGTGCTGGACAATGAGAGCGACCGAGAGGTCAACGATTTGACTGGCGGATAACGTTTCCTGCACTTTATGTGGGTGACCGACCTGTTGCCCCTTCATGGTTCTCTGTGAAGGGGCTTCTTTTTGTCTCGTACATCGGCACCTGAATGATCGATATGACGTACGGTGATTTGTTTTGATTCGCAGGGCATTAAACTCCATACCGGCCCGCCCAGTACTATATTTGGCACCACTGGTGGTAATGCTGGTGTTGGCGATTTATTATTGGAACTTAAAAAGCGAATGTACCGCTCTGGCAGATCAACGAGCTTATTTTATGCAACAAGTTCAACAAGTTGCTGATTCTGATAGCCTATTGAAGTTGACCGATGTGACCGCATTCCCGTGGCAGTGGGTTAAGGGCTTCACGGCATTTAAGCCACAACATCAAACCAAAAACTGTCCGTTTGAGTGGGACTGGTCGAATCGACAACGCCAAGAAATTATTGATGCTGGTCAATTATCGGTACTCATCTTTATCCATGAGGGTGCGATTGCCAATTATATCGAGTTTCGAAGCGAGTTCATTAAAATCGATGATTTCGAAAAAAATCTAACCCCAGAAACTGCCGTGTTCAAGGTACAAAAAAAGTCGTCCTTCGAATTGAAAAGGGTGGTAGTGGAGAATTGAAAATTTGACAATCCTTTGGACAATCCTTTAACAGGGGAGTGCGTTATTTCTGTTTTCTTGTTGCTCAATAAATAACTGTCAAATAAGATACTGTTAAAAACTCAAAAACGGTTGCTTATGATAATTGTTTTTCGCGGATTTCGTCCAGTGTTTTGCAGTCGATACAAAGGGTTGCAGTTGGGCGTGCTTCAAGACGTTTGAAACCGATTTCTTCACCGCAATTGTCACAATAACCGAAATCCCCTGAACTTAATTGAACAATTGAAGTTTCGATTTTCTTAATCAGTTTTCTGTCGCGGTCTCGTTCACGCAATTCAAGGGTCATATCTGTTTCCTGACTAGCACGATCTGCAGGGTCGGCGTGATGTGCTGTTTCGTACTGAATATTATGTACTGTGCGGGAAGTTTCATCGGTGAGTTCTTCAAACCATGCCATGAGTATGACCTTAAAGTGTGCTAAATGCGCAGCATTCATGTATTTTTCAGATTTTTTTAACTTGTAAGGCTTGATACCGTGAATCAATAATTCAGGCTTTTTCTTTGTTGCCATGAGAAGTCTAATGCTAATACGAAGTAGGTTATTATAAATAGATGCGGACTTGCGGACAAGCCACATCCTAAAACTGGGACGGCTTTATATCAAAATCTATAGAATTTTGCAATGCCTTGATGGATGATGTTAGCCCAAAGCAGTAATGTCCCCTTTTGGTTTATTGATACTGTCTGCATCTTTATAAGATTTCGCTTTGGCTAATGCCTCATATTCTTTTTCTTTAAGGACTTCGTTATGTCCGTCTTTATTTCCGATAGAGCAATAAAAGGAATCAAGTAAGAAATAGTTTGCAAGTGCATCTGTTACGCTTCCATCAGAATAAAGATTCTTGCAAAGTCCATCACGTTTCTTTTTTTCATCTCTACTTTCCGTCTCTGGCGATTTCATACCAAGAAGATCAAGAAGAACCAACTTCGCTAATTTAGAATTCTCATTCAGCGTGGCTTCAGGAAACAGTAAATTAGCTTTAATATAAGCCGCACAAAATGTAAAAAGAGAGTGTTTTTTCTTATTTTTAGAATAACTCCCATACAGCAGTTTGCATAGGAAAAAATACAAAGAAAGCACCAAATCAGATATTATTTTCATGAGCAAATTTTGTCGATATAAATTTGAGCAACAAATAATAGGAATAATATGTCGCGCTGTATTATCTGGCGGCTAATTGGCTGTTGTTTTCCGCCGTTTGCTCTTTTTCTCCGACAGAAGTGGTGCAGTGTATTGTTGGTAGAGGTCGAATAAAAACGAGACGCGCTCGGTTTCGTTTTTGAAGGCGGTTTTGCGGTAGCTACGGTCAACGGCTTGGTCTAATGTTTGATGTGCTTTTTGTAATATAGGCGGCATAGTCAGCGGGTCGTAGAGGTCGGCGAGGGTGGCATCTGGGAATTTTGCACGAGCATCTAATATCGCTTGTGCTTTTGTTTCAATGTCGGCGGTTTGTTTTTCGGTTGGGTTTTTTGACCACGGGAAATTGTTATAAACAATGCTCGCCGAGTAGCGGTAGCGACTTTCCAATCGTCCGCATACGGTTCGCATCCATGCCATGTGCATTAGAGATGTAACAACGCCAAATTCATATAAGGTTGCATTTGGAATTTGAATATTTGCATTCCCACAAATGTGACTCGATGGCACATATCCAGTTGGAATATAAATTCGATTCTCGGACGTTACACTCGGAACGAGCAGATACTTCGATTTTGATTGTCGGATTTCGGCAAATAGAGTCGGTGTTAATGCTAATTTTTGTGTCGGAATTTTCGGACTTATTTCACGCATTCTTTTTACTGCTTCAACTCGTTCCATTACCAAAGGCATTTTGCGTAATTCATGTGGCGGACAATCTACCAGCCATAAACAATAGCGCATCTTGTTGTATAAGAACTCGTCCGCATTCAAATATCTTCTGATGTACGTTTTTGCATTTGGTTCTTTCTTTAATAATTCTGTTTTTTCATCTTCGTTCAACAGTAAGTTTCCACCATCTGCTGGTTTGCTTCCATACAACATGGGCGTAACGGGACAAATCGGTTTACGTCTATTTTCCAAAACGATATTTTCCGCATTAACAAGATATGGATTTATTTTTGTTGCTTTAACTTCCGATGGATTGCCCTTTATGTGTAGATATTCAAATAACCGTTTTATTTTTCTTTCTCGTAAGCCAAAACCAACAATGACACAATGCACGGCAGCAATGCCTCTAGCTTCGTTGTTCCACGCAAAAGTACGGTGAGCAAAGTTTATTTTTACACCCTCTGCCAATAATGGCGACCATAAAGTTGGAACTTGTTCGCCTTGCGTAATGGAATTGGTGGATACAAAAGCCACCGCTATATCCGGGTTGTGCTTTAACAATGTGCTGGCTTTGAGATACCATGCACAAACATAATCCAAACGGGCGAATTTTTTACTGCCAGAAAGTGATTCCATTTCAGATTTTTGTTCTTTGGTTTGGAAACTCTTCCCAATAAACGGTGGATTTCCCATAATGTAATTCAAAGTGCCAGCCGGTACCACATCCTGCCAATCCATCTGCAAGGCATTTCCATTGACAATATTCGCGCTGGCAGTCAATGGGATACGCGCAAAATACAGTCCAAATTCTTCCGATACCCGCGTATTCATCTGGTGGTCAATCAGCCACATGGCGACTTGCGCTATTTGTGCGGGAAATTCTTCAATTTCTATGCCGTAAAATTGATCGACATCCAGTTGTATCATGGTTTGGATTTGCAGCAGTTGCCGCCCTTGTTTATGGGTGGCGCGTAGAATATCCAGCTCCAATAAACGCAATTCACGGTAGGCAATCACCAGAAAATTGCCACAGCCACAAGCGGGATCAAGGAATTTTAAGCAACGCAGTTTTTTGTGAAATTCAAATAATTTGTTTTTGTTGTTTTTTACTTTTTCAAATTCTGCCCACAGGTCGTCCATGAAAAGGGGGTTGATTAGTTTAAGTATGTTTGTTTCCGAGGTGTAATGCGCACCCAGATTGCGCCGTGCGTCTTTGTCCATAATCGACTGAAACAGCGAACCGAAAATTGCCGGGGAGATGCGACTCCAGTCCAGCGAGCAACATTGCAACAATGATTCACGCATTGTGCGGTCAAAGGATGCCGGACGCAAACGTTCCTCAAACAATTTGCCATTAACAAACGGAAATGCGTTTAATTGTTCATCACGATTCCCCAAGCGTTGCGTTGTTGATGTGTTCAAAAGGTAAAACAACGTGTCAAGATGTGATGCTAGGTCGGCACCGTCTTCGCCCGTTCGGTCTTCGATGTAATCCTGAAATTGCTGCCGCTCAAAAATTCCAGTGTCTTCGGCGAACATACAAAACAACAAGCGTACGAGATATACCTCCAAATCGTGCCCGATATAACCAATATCCCGCAAATTGTCATGCAATTTACCCATTAGCTCGGCAGCTTCGATATTGACCGGGTCTTGTTCTTTTATTTTGTGCGTTTGATAACCAGCGATAAAGGCGAATAGGTGGATGTTTTTATGCAAGTCTTCAAGGGTAAATTCATGTTGCTTGTTGTCGTCTAAATCGTGCAAGCGAAACCGCGCAAAGTCCGATACCAGCACAAATCGTGGCAGTTCGCGTTCTTTTAATCCCGGGAAATAATTTAATGCCTGATCGTAGGCACGGTCGAGGTTCTTACCACGCGATTTATGTTCGATAAGTAGCACTCCTTTCCATAACAAATCAATGTAGCCGTCCTTGCCGTCAATTTTCTTTATACGCGCTTCAAAAGAGGCAACGCGACGGCGGGATACGCCAAAAATATTGAAAAAATCATTCCAAAAGGACTTGGCTTCGGCATCTTCGGAAGACTCATCGCTCCATTCATTAGAGAATGTCAGGGCACGAGATCGAATTTCGTTCCAGCTTAATGGCATTGGGGATTCACAAAATGATAGAAAATGGGGAATGAAAAATTGGCGAATTCAACCCATAAGTGCTGCACTCGGGTTTATATTATGATCTATTCCCATTGCGTTGGAAAAGACATCCATAAGGTTATACCCCAAGCATTTTCTAGGTCGGTTATTCATTAAATCAGTGGCTTTATGCAAAGGCATTTTCTTTGGAAAAAGTTGCCTGAACAAAAAGTATGAACAAAAAGTATGAGCAAGCCATTGTGCCAGATGATTATTTGGCATTCAAGCCACGCTCCCAAGAGTGATACGGTTTAGCTTCGTTAAGTTTCACACTCGAGTTGTTTGGCAAGCTCACTATGCCAACAAAATTCTCTGCCGTTATCAAAGGTTAGTGTCATTACATGTTGTTTCATATGTTCTAACAACATTGAGTATAGCCGCGGTGGTTTCTTTTAATTTGTTCATGACTCCAATACAGATCAAGCTTTTGTTGAATATGAAGATTTAACTCGTCATTGATTTTGATGTGCTTGGGCTTTTGCGTAAGCCGCGTTTGGGCAAAGCAGTGCACTTGTTTGTAGCGATAGCCGTTACCCCCTGTATTGCGTTTAATTTCACGACTGATGGTTGACTTAACTTCTGCCCATGGTTTTAGCGATTCCTGTCAGTGTACAGTTTTGCTGATTCATGAGGTAAATGTGGTCTCTTTCGTGTTCAGTCAAATGGGTCTATCTCGTCATGTTTCACTCTTTTTTCTGTGCAGTTATAAAGAGTACGAGTGTACCCTTTGGCGGACTTAGGAGTGTTGTACTTATTATGTTATGTGAATTCAAGCCATTTTAAGCCCGATTGCTTGGTTCAATAACGGACAAAGCGTTGCTTTATCGTGTCATGAAGGGTAGTATCCCGTGTCCGATTCGCTGGCAAGAATCAAGATACGGTATAAATTTTTAATCAAAACATTGGAGATAGTTCATTGCGAACCCCTTTAATTGCTGGTAACTGGAAAATGAATGGCGACAAGGCGACAGCGAATGCCCTTTGCGCGGGGATTGTTGCGGATGCGGGAACGCTGAACAAGGTTGAATTACTATTGTGTCCGCCTTATACACTGTTGCCGATAGTTGAATCTGCATTGCGTAATAGTCAGTGTAAATTGGGGGCGCAGGATGTGGATGTCCATGAAAATGGTGCGTTTACTGGTCAAATATCGGCTGCAATGTTGCGTGACTGCGGTTGTCGTTACGTCATACTCGGGCATTCAGAGAGACGCACGATGTATCGGGAATACGATTTATTAGTTGCACATAAGGTCAAAGTTGCTATTGAGCACGGTTTGACAGCGATATTGTGTGTTGGCGAAACGCAACAAGAGCGTGAGCAGTCAATCACCGAACAGGTGATTGCACGTCAAATTCGGGCAGTGATTGACGCTGTTGACATGCAATCATTGAATCAAGTTGTGATTGCTTATGAGCCGGTGTGGGCAATTGGTACTGGACTTACGGCAATGCCAGATGAAGCCCAGTACATTCACCATACAATCCGTCAGCAATTAGCATCCGTGGATGCTGAGGTCGCGAATGGTTGTCGAATTCTATATGGTGGTAGCATGAAACCAGAGAATGCCAGCGAACTGCTTGCCAAACCCGATATAGATGGCGGGCTCATCGGCGGTGCCGCACTTCAAGTAAATGATTTTTTAGCAATTTGTCGGGCTGCCTGACACATAACAGGGTTAAACCATGGTATCCAATTTACTATTAGTTGTACATTTAATTTTAGCTATAACCATTGTCGTTCTTGTACTACTACAACAGGGCAAAGGATCTGAAATGGGTGCGGCATTTGGTGGCGGTTCGTCGCAGTCATTATTTGGTGCTCGCGGGTCTTCCAATTTCCTAAGCCGAGCGACCTCGATAACGATTACACTATTTTTTATGACCAGTTTGGTTTTGGCATTCCTATATACCAGAACAGGCGAGCAAAATAGCGTCATTTCAGGTTCGGTCATAGAGCAGACGGGGACTGTCACACAATCTGTATCGGCACCCGATGCGTTACCCGAAGCACCGACAACCAATCAACAACTGGATGTTCCCGAGGCACCCGCAAATTAAACGGATCAAGTAGCCGAAGTGGTGGAACTGGTAGACACGCTATCTTGAGGGGGTAGTGCTTCACGGCGTGCGGGTTCGAGTCCCGCCTTCGGCACCAATTTTCTGTTACAAAACTCTTATAATATTCAGCGGGTTGCCCAGTTTGCTCGGGCTAACGAATGTGTTTAAGCGGTTGTTTTTTCTGATGAAGTGGGTGCAGATGTTTGGATTAGAAGTTTAAGCTCGTTATCGAGTTTGTCGAGGATCTCGTCATATTTGAACGCACCAACTTTTTCCCCGCGTCGTTTAAGATTGACATAGTGTGGTCCACACCATAACCCTAAATCCGCGTCATCTGTTTCGCCCGGACCGTTTACCCGACATCCCATTACGGCGATGGTGATAGCATGTTCTTCGGCATAGCGAGTTCTTGTTTTTACTTGTTGTGCAAGATCGATAAATGCCGCGTTTTCTACTCGTGAACAGCTTGGACAGCTAATCAGATTTAATTTGTTTTCATGGAAGTGGACGACCGTCCTGACCCGTCCCTCTGCGATGTCTTGTAATATCTGTTTGCCCGCACTGATTTCTTCATGTTTGTCGTCATAAGGTAGCGTCAGCGATACCCTGATGGTGTCGCCGATACCCTTGCCGATGAGTTGTTCAAGGGCGATTCTAGTTTTTTCTATCCCCTCTGGTGGCATACCGGCTTCGGTAACTCCTAGATGTAGCGGGATGTCGGGGCGGGCGTGTGCAAATTGCTGATAGGCAGAGATTGATTTTTTGGGGTCGGAGTCCTTAAGTGACACACAGTAGCGGGTAAAACCGATATGGTCGAGCCATTCGCTATGTTCGAGGGCGCTGTTCACCATAGGCATAACTGCTTCATGTATCGATGAGGAGGCAGAATGGCTCAGTTTATGCGGGTCAACAGAACCGGCATTGACACCAACCCGCATAGCACAATCATGCTTATCGGCGATGTCTGCCAAATAACGCACCTTGTCTTGCCATGGTTTGTTGCGTTCATGATGGTAAAGATGACCGGGGTTGTAGCGAATTTTGTCGACATGGGGAGCTAAAATTTCTGCTAGCCGATAATTTTCCTGTAAATCCACACTGATTACCGCTTCGGTTTGCGAACGTAGTGCAATCAATGCCTGCGCGTCTTTTTTGTTGTCTGTTGCGATGCGAATAATATCAGCCCCCGCTACTTGGAGCAATTTTAGCTGTTTCAAAGTAGCAGGAATATCTGTAGTGGGCGTAGCACACATACTTTGTACCGCAATCGGATTCCCATTACCGATAGCAATGTTGCCAATGTTGACTTCTCTGGTTTTGTTGCGGCGGATTTGGTTTTGCTGTGTCATGCTATGCTATGGGTGAATTGGGTATGGAGTGGTGTGTCGGAGTCTATTATAATTTAATCTGGCTAGTGAGCGACAATGAATTATTTTTTTCGTGTTTAATCAAGGTCTGTCTTGATAACCCAACCATCCAACTATAATCAACCATGAAACATAATATCAAAAGAATTACTGAATTGTTGGCAACATCGACAAAATTTTCTGCTCATGGTATTTATTATTTTGAACAAATTGAGTCCACCAATTCATGGTTATTGGCACACAATAAACCCGCGTATCAGGCGCAGTCTGGCAGTCAAATTGATGGTCAAATCTGTTTGACGGAAAAGCAGATTGCCGGCAGAGGGCGACATGGAAAATCATGGAATGCACCGCCATCAAGTTCTGTCTTATTGTCGATGGGTTGGAGCTTGCCGAAAAACCGTCATCAGGGCTTGTCATTGGTTTCCGGCTTGGCAGTGGTGCAGTCTTTGCAGGAACTTGGTGTCACGGGGGTAAAATTGAAATGGCCGAATGATGTTATTGCCGAGGGGAAAAAACTAGGTGGTATTCTGGTCGAAATATCGGGCTTGGAGTGTGTCATCGGTGTTGGTATCAATGTTAATATTCGCCCAGACTGGGATATGCAAATCGAGCAACCGTGGACAGATTTATATTCGCTAGGCTGTCAGATTGATCGCGATCAATTAGTGGTTGCTATTGTATTGAACCATGAACGTCTTTTGTCATGTTATGCTGATACTGGTTTTGTATCGTTTGTGGATAGATGGAACGCACTACATGCTTACCAGCATCAGGAGGTGGAGGTGGTGTCTTTTGGTAATCGGTTGTCGGGAATCGCGTGCGGTGTTGATGAGCAAGGTGCGCTGTTGGTTGAAGCAGATGGAGCGACCAGACGTATTGTTTCGGGTGTGGTTTCTGTTCGTGCTAAAAAGAACCATCAGTAAGCGGCTTATCGTATTCAAGCCTATCTGCCTAATCTCGTAAGCGGTATTTTTAAGGTTTCGTATAAATTTTTAGCATGAAATTGTTGATTGACATTGGTAACCAGCGGATTAAATGGGCAACTTCTGATCAGATCACTGTTTCGCTCGGCGATTCAATAGTCGGTCAGGCTAAGCCTGATGCACGAATTGATGAGCAAGTTGTCACGACACATTCAGCCACGTTGGTCGATCAACTTGAGCAGCAATTTAGACGGTTGCCAATACCCGAGTCGGTATGGATGTCGTGTGTGTCCGCAGAATCCATTAAAAAAAAAATTATCGATTTATGTGAAATCATTTGGAAATTATCGCCGAGCTGCATGCGTGCCACAGCTAGAGCCATGGGGGTTGAAAATGGCTATCAAAATCCAGTGTCACTGGGATTTGATCGTTGGGCAGCCAATGTGGCAGCAAGATATATCTCTGGGCAGGTATCACTGGTTGTTATTGATGCGGGGACGGCTGTGACCATTGATTATATCAATCGTAAAGGGCGTTTTCTCGGTGGCACAATTTTCCCTGGAGTGGTTACTATGGTCGAATCTCTTCATACGGCAACTGGTCAGATACAAGAGACTGCACCTTTATGCGGCACCATGTCGCATGATGTGACACACATACGATTGTTTAATGCTGATACCCAATCTGCAGTGGAAAACGGAGTGTTGCTGGCAGTGGTTGCCGGCATTGACGGAGCGATTGATCAATGTCGTCTTGCCGACCACGGTGAATTAAAAATAATAATTACTGGTGGCGATGCTAAATGCGTTGCTAGTTTGTCTGTCCATGACATGAAACACCAATCAAATTTAGTATTAATCGGATTATTGTTGTTGAGCGAGGAAGCGAAATGAAATGGATTGTGATATTGCTCATGATTGCCAATGTTGCTATTTATCTTTGGGCGAGCCAGCATCAAGAAAGCGTGAATGAGGTGACAATTAACCCTAAATCTGATGATTTCAACAAGGACGGGATGTTGACGTTGAGCGAGGTTGAAAATATGCAACAATCTGTTTCAGAGATTGTCGATTTGGGGAAAAAGCCGACCAAAGAAACTGAGTCGAGTGTAACGGCATCGAAAACCGTCCAGCGCAGGATTGATAGCACAAATTGTTATCAACTCGGTCCGTTCAAGAAAGAAGAATCATGGCAAGCGGATACCCAATGGATGGAGCAGAATCAGATTGTATTTCGACGCATTATCAGTGACAGTCGGGAATTACAGGTAGTGCGCGTGTTTTTAGGTCCATACCAAACGATGGCATCCGCTGAATCTGCTGAGCGACGGTTAAAAAGCGAAAAGCAGGAGTACTTTGACAAGTACTATGACAAGATTTATCGAGATGAAAACGATGCGATTAGAATTTCGCTCGGTTATTTCACGCAGGAAGAATTAGCCAATAAACTTCTCGTGCATCTTAACTCCATAGATATACCCGCTAAATCACAATTAGAATACCGTCAATTAGGCTCTTTTAACTGGCTTGTTATTACCATTGACAAGACAAACAAAAGTCGGGTGATGAATCGCAGATGGATAGAGCCTGTTGTCGGTTTGTCGCAGATTGCCTGTTGATTGTGTTGTTGGTGTCCTTTTCAGGAGACATCGGCAATACGCTGGCTCGTCACTAGCTAGATAGATTTAGATTCGTGGTGTACTCGGTCAAAATTATTCGTCATAATCTGTGGGTTGTTTGTTTTTCACAATTTAGATGCAAACTTTTGATTGTTTTCTATTGCATTTGATCTCTTAATTTGAGTAGAATCCTGCTCCGATTTTTTATTTAAGTTTGAAGGGTATAAGACTAAATCCTGAAATAGAAAATAATGGGGTTATTCTTGCATAAGCGATTAAATTATGAATTGATTCACGGTAATGCCCGCATAGCTCAGTTGGCCAGAGCAGCTGATTTGTAAATGATTGCACCTTCACGGGGAAACCTGTGGAGTGGAGGTGGCTAAAACGGGGAAACCTTCTTTAAGAAATGAAAATGGCAATCCCGTGCTACATCCATAGTGGTATTGGATGGAGTGTAGAGACTTTACACCGCCCGCCTAAATTGAAGTCAACATGGGTTGTTTTGATACCGAGAAGTTGATGCCGACAAGGTGAAGAGAAAGTCCAGACCCCAAACGCGATGCCAAGCCCTGTGGTTGAGCATCGTGGCCGTGAAAACGGTAGTAGGTAAGAATCAGCAGGTCGTGGGTTCAAATCCCTCTGCGGGCTCCATTTTGAATACTGAGTATGGGGATAATAGGCATTGTGCTTTTATAGTCAAGAGAGCAAGAGCCCTTGTTTTGTTGACAACAATCTATGTATTAAGCGGATAATCATCCGTTTGCTTGAATTTTCGGGGAGGGGTTCCCGAGCGGTCAAAGGGGGCAGACTGTAAATTTGCTGGCTCAGCCTTCGGAGGTTCGAATCCTCCCCCCTCCACCATGCTTGAATTGTTAAGAGTTTGGTCATCAATAGCGGGTGTAGTTCAACGGCTAGAACCTCAGCCTTCCAAGCTGATGATGTGGGTTCGATTCCCATCACCCGCTCCATGTGAGCGGTTTATGGAGACTGGTTATTGTGGGTGTGTGACCGGGTTGGCAGGATGACCAGATTGAAGCGGAGGTTAAAGTGGTTCTACTGTCTTTATGAGTGCCCACATAGCTCAGTCGGTAGAGCACTTCCTTGGTAAGGAAGAGGTCACCGGTTCAAATCCGGTTGTGGGCTCCAGTTTGGTACTCGGTGGATGATGGGGGTAGCGCAACAGCGGTGTTTTTTGTTTGGATTAGGTGGTTGACCGTGTAATTGGCAATGCCGTCTATTATTTATTTGATTATTTGAAGTTGTCGAGAATTAAACCATGTCGAAAGAAAAATTTAACAGAACGAAGCCACATGTCAATGTTGGTACTATAGGTCATGTTGATCACGGTAAGACGACCTTAACGGCGGCGATGACGAAAGTGTTGTCGGCGAAGTATGGGGGTACATCGGCGAAGGCATTTGATGAGATTGATAATGCGCCAGAGGAACGTGAACGCGGTATTACGATTGCCACGGCACATGTTGAGTATGAAACCGAAGTGCGTCATTATGCGCATGTTGATTGTCCGGGACACGCGGATTATGTCAAGAACATGATTACTGGTGCGGCGCAGATGGATGGTGCGATATTGGTTTGTTCGGCAGCAGATGGTCCGATGCCGCAAACGCGCGAGCATATATTGTTGGCACGTCAGGTAGGGGTTCCGTATATTGTTGTTTTTTTGAACAAAGCCGATATGGTGGACGATGAGGAATTGATGGAATTAGTAGAGATGGAAGTACGCGAGTTGCTGGATAGTTATGATTTTCCCGGTGATGACACGCCGATTATTATCGGCAGTGCCTTGAAGGCATTGGAAGGTGATGCATCGGATATGGGGGAGGGTTCGATATTCAAGTTAGCGGAGGCATTGGACAGTTATATTCCGCTACCTGATCGCAAGGTTGACGGTGATTTTCTGATGCCGGTAGAGGATGTGTTCTCGATTTCGGGACGTGGCACGGTGGTGACGGGTCGGATAGAACGAGGCGTGATTAAGGTGAATGAGGAGATTGCGATAATCGGCATCAAAGAGACGGTGAAAACGATATGTACTGGGGTTGAGATGTTCCGCAAATTACTGGATGAGGGGCAGGCGGGCGATAATGTGGGTATTTTATTGCGCGGTACGAAGCGTGAGGAAGTGGAACGTGGACAGGTATTGGCAAAGCCAAAGACGATAACGCCGCATACCAAGTTTGAGGCAGAGGTTTATATATTGTCGAAAGAGGAAGGTGGGCGACATACGCCCTTTTTCAAAGGCTATCGTCCGCAGTTTTATTTTAGGACGACCGATGTAACGGGTGCCTGTGAGTTGCCGGAGAATGTTGAGATGGTGATGCCGGGTGACAATGTCAAACTAACGGCGGAGTTGATTGCGCCGATAGCGATGGAGGACGGGTTACGTTTTGCCATTCGTGAGGGCGGTCGCACTGTTGGTGCGGGCGTGGTGACCAAAATTATTGAATAAACGGTCGGATTCGTTTTGATGAGTTTTGCAACAATTGTATAGGGTGCAAGTAACATCATGTCGGTTCGAAGGCCAGTAGCTCAATTGGCAGAGCGGCGGTCTCCAAAACCGCAGGTTGGGGGTTCGATTCCCTCCTGGCCTGCCATCGTACTGCTGGTGATATGTGCTGAATGATGTTGCCCTTGAGTGGGACGCATGATGAGGTAAATCGTAAATTTAGATTATTCGTATAAAGTTAGTGATAGATAAAGTCAAAATAATCGTCGCAATTCTGAGTGTCGTATTAGCCGTTGTGGTTTACTATCAGTTCAGTGACCTGATGCAGCTGGGGCGTGTCGGCATAGTCATTGCCGGCGTGGCAGTTGCAGTTGGGTTGATGATGACTACGGAAATGGGGCACTCAACATGGTCTTTCATTAAGGGAGCGAATATTGAACGTCAAAAAGTAATTTGGCCTACTCGTCCGGAAGCCGTGCAGGTCACCATGTTTGTTATCGTATTGGTCATCATTATTGGTCTGGTGATGTGGGTTTTTGATGCCTTGTCGTTTTATATGATTTATGATGTCTTTCTCAGGGTAAGGGGGACATGATGAGCGATGAAACACGGAATGCTGATGTTGAAACGGCATTAGAGCGGGACTCATCAACGCAATCCAAATTGGCTGAAACGGATTCTCAAGCAGTGCCTACGACCGAGAAACAGAACAACAATCCCAATATGCGTTGGTTTGTAGTGCAGGCATTTTCTGGATTTGAAAAAAAGGTTAGACAATCCATTATCGACCATATTGCGCGTGCTGGAAAAGAGGAGTTTTTTGGCGATGTCTTGGTTCCTACGGAAGAGGTGATGGAGATGAAAGGCGGTCAGAAACGTATTAGTGAGCGAAAGTTTTTCCCCGGATATGTGTTGGTGGAAATGGAGCTGACAGATGAAACATGGCATTTGGTTAAAAATGTTCCTAAAGTTGCTGGATTTATTGGCGGAACCGCAAACCGACCCATGCCAATCACACATAAAGAGGCAGAAGAAATTATCCAGCAAATGTCAGATAGTGTCGACCAACCGAAGATGAAGTTTACTTTTGCGCCGGGCGAGATTGTCAGAATTGTTGATGGACCATTTCAGGATTTCAGCGGTACTGTGGAAGAAGCCAATTTTGAAAAAGCGAAATTGAAAGTATCGATTGCGATTCTTGGGCGTTCCACACCTGTGGAGTTAAGTTTTACACAGGTAGAGAAAGGATAGTTTCTAGTTACAATTAGATTGCAATTTTTTAACATTAAACGGGGAGCGTGGCGACAGTCAGGCGATTGTACCCATTAGGAGTTATTATGGCTAAAAAGATAGACGCATATATTAAACTGCAAGTCCCCGCGGGGGACGCAAAACCGAGTCCGCCAGTTGGTCCAGCATTGGGGCAACATGGCGTTAATATTATGGATTTTTGCAAGGCATTCAATGCCGAAACGCAGGACATGGAAAAGGGATTGCCGGTGCCTGTGGTGATTACGGTATATGCAGATAAAAGTTTCACCTATATTAAGAAAACACCCCCTGCTTCTATCCTCCTTAAAAAAGCCGCTGGCATTGAAAAGGGTAGTAGCGTACCCAATCGCGATAAGGTGGCCAAGGTGACTCGTGTGCAGTTAGAAGAGATTGCCAAAATAAAACAACCAGATTTGAGTTCGAATGATATTGAACAGGCAGTCCGAATTATTGCTGGCAGTGCTCGAAGCATGGGTATCGAGACGGAAGGAGTATAACCAATGACGTTTTCAAGTAAGAGAATTCGTGCAGCGAACGAAAAAGTGGATCGAAAAAAACGTTATGCGGTTGCTGATGCATTATCGTTGATCAAAGCGGTGAGTTCTGCAAAGTTCGATGAAACGATTGATATTGCGGTGGTGCTTGGTGTCAACGCCAGAAAATCAGATCAAAATGTACGTGGTGCGACCGTATTGCCGAATGGTACGGGGAAAACAGTGCGTGTCGCAGTATTTGCCGAGGGCGAAAATGCCGAAGCCGCTCAAGCAGCGGGAGCAGATATTGTCGGGCTTGAATATTTGGTAGCCACAGTCAAGAAAGGTGAAATTGATTTTGATGTTTGTATCGCGACCCCGGATACCATGCGTGTAGTTGGTCAGCTGGGGCAGATTCTCGGTCCTCGAGGGATGATGCCGAACCCTAAAGTCGGCACCGTGACGACTGATGTGGGCAAAGCGGTTACAGATGCCAAGTCGGGTCAGGTGCAGTTTCGCATTGATAAAGCGGGGGTGATTCACTGCGCTATTGGTAAGGTATCGTTTGCAGAAAATCATCTGGAAGAGAATTTAAATTCGTTGGTTTCTGCTTTGATTAAGGCGAAACCAGCGTCTGCCAAAGGGCAATATATTCGACGGGTTTCACTGTCTAGCACGATGGGACCTAGTGTTAAGGTTGATCGCACGAGTATCCCTGTGATCAGGTAAGTTTTGGGATGTCGTGTTTGGTTTGATTTTTGAACTGAGCGGGGTTCGTTATCAGCATTTTTTCGTGGTTGGCTTTTGCTTTGGCAAAGCGGTTCTCGATTGCGGAAAAGGGCGGTAAGTTGAGAGCCCAAAGGCGATGTCGTCAAAGACCGCAGGTGAATTTCTGTATTCTGATTCAGAAATTCTTAAAATATTTCTAATGTTTGTTTGCAAGAATATGTTTAGAAATTGCCAGCGCAGACGGTGCCCCGAAGTCAGAACTGCTTCTGATGCAGGACACCATTATTTAATGAGGAGTGCTTTATGAGTTTAAGTTACGAGCAGAAAAAAGTCGTAATCAGTGATGTGACAGAGGCAATTGCTTCGGCACAGGCTGGGATATTGGCTGAGTATCGCGGTCTCAATGTTGCACAGATAACCGTATTACGTCAGAAAGCGCGGAACGCTGGGGTATGGGTTCGAGTGGTCAAGAATAATCTTGCCAAACGGGTCGTTCAGGGTTCTGATTTTGAGTGTTTAAGCGATTACTTTACCGGACCGATCATTTTTTCGGCATCTGAAGATCCCGTTTCAGTTGCTAAGGTGATGGCAGAGTTTGCGAAAGATAATGAAGGATTGAAGATTACAGCGGGGGTGATGAATGGCTCCCTGATTGATTTTTCGATGATTCAAAGTTTGTCCAAACTGCCCGGTCGAGATGAATTGCTTGCCAAGCTGGTAGGTACCATGCAGGCACCGATTCAGAAATTGGTAACAACACTCAATGAAGTGCCGAGTCAATGTGTGCGGACGCTTGCCGCACTGGCGGAAGCGAAGAAAGCAGCATGATTGTTGCTTACTGTGTCCAAAAAATTAATGTTTGTTAGCTATCAGGAGTAATTACCATGACTTTAAGTAAAGAAGAAATTCTCGACGCGATTGCCGAGATGTCAGTGCTTGACCTGTCCGAGTTAATCAAGGATATGGAAGAGAAATTTGGAGTATCAGCGGCAGCAGCCGTCGCCGTCGCCGCTCCGGCTGGTGATGTGGCAGTTGCGGTAGCCGAAGAAAAAGATGCGTTTGATGTGATGTTAACTAGTTTTGGCGACAAGAAGGTGGGTGTCATCAAAGCAGTGCGTGCCATCACTGGACTGGGACTGAAAGAGGCTAAAGATTTGGTTGAAGGGGCGCCTACTGCGGTTAAAGAAGGGATTGCGAAAGCGGAAGCAGAAGAATTCAAAAAACAAATTGAAGAAGCCGGCGGTACTGTCGAACTCAAGTAAATTTGATTCCTGAATATTTTCAAACAGGGCGGTGACGCTGTCGTAGGCAAGGGGTGACTTTCTGCCCACAGGTGGCAGTATTTTTGTATTTATTGATTGAGCAGTCATACGGGGTAAGCATGGGCTATTCTTTTACCGAAAAAAAACGCATTCGAAAGAATTTTAGTAAACGTTCTGATGACTTTCAGGGACCCCCCCTGCTAGCGATGCAAAAAGAGTCGTATTACAAATATCTGCAAGAGTTTACGCCACCCGACCAGCGCATTGATCAGGGGATTCAGAAGGCTTTCAAATCCGTTTTCCCGATTGAAAGCTATAATGGTAGCGTGATGCTGGACTTTGTCAGTTATCGTCTGGAAAAGCCTCGGTTTGATGTCTTTGAGTGTCAGCAACGTGGTTTGATTTATGCCTGTCCGTTGCGAGTCGTTATGCGGTTGGTTGTTTTTAACAAAAGCGGTAGTGGCAAGAAATCCAAAGACATCAAAGAAGAGGAAGTGTATCTCGGTGATATGCCGTTAATGACGGATAACGGTACATTTGTTATCAACGGCAGTGAGCGGGTTGTTGTTTCGCAGTTGCACAGATCACCGGGCGTTATCTTTGATCACGATGCTGGTAAGACGCATGCTTCGCGTAAATTACTGTTTTCTGCCCGTGTTATCCCTGCTCGAGGGTCGTGGCTGGATATGGAATTTGATCCTAAGGACCTGCTTTATGTCCGCATTGACCGACGGCGGAAGTTGCCTGCTACCATCATGTTGCGTGCTTTGGGATACAGTACGGAAGAGATGTTGGCGATGTTTTTTGAAAACGACCATTTTGTCTTAACGGATTCCGATGCCATTTTGACGCTCGTTCCCGAGCGTATGCGTGGGCAACGTTTGGAATTCGATGTAAAGAGTAACAGTGGCAAGTCGAAAGGCAAGACAATCATTGAGGCTGAAACTAAGATTACCGGACAGTATGTCAAAAAACTAATCGTGGAGCAAAAAGCGGGAGTCGATGAAATCATGGTTCCGGATGAATTTTTATTGGGACGGGCATTGTCAGAAGATATCATTGATACCGAAACTGGAGAGGTGCTAGCGCAGGCGAATCAAGAAATTGACGAGACGCTTTTGCAAACATTTAGGAATAATGGTATTACCGATATAACCACCATTTTTACCAACGACATTGATTGTGGTCCGTTTATTTCTGACACCCTACGAATTGATTCGTCGCGTTCAGAAGAAGATGCCCAAATTGAAATCTATCGCATGATGAGACCGGGCGAGCCGCCAACAAAAGAGGCTTCCGCACTGTTATTCAGCAACTTGTTTTTCAATAAAGAGCGTTATGACTTATCGGGAGTCGGTCGCATGAAATTTAACCGACGGTTAGGCAGGGAGTCCAAGGAGGGTCCCGGCATACTCAGCAAGCAGGATATTGTTGATGTCATGCGTAAAATTATTGCCATCAAAAACGGCAAAGGGGAAACGGACGATATTGATAATCTCGGCAATCGGCGAGTCAAGTCGGTTGGTGAGTTGGTGGAAAATCAATTCCGCATCGGATTGGTGCGCGTCGAACGTGCGGTCAAGGAGCGCTTGAATCAGGTTGAAATCGAAGAAATGATGCCGCGTGATTTAATTAACGCAAAACCAGTCTCGGCAGTGGTTCGAGAATTTTTCGGTTCAAGTCAGTTATCACAATTTATGGATCAAACCAACCCGCTATCGGAAATTACGCATAAACGGCGTGTTTCTGCATTGGGTCCAGGTGGGTTGACTCGTGAACGTGCTGGCTTTGAAGTGCGCGATGTGCATCCGACTCACTATGGACGGGTCTGTCCGATTGAAACGCCCGAAGGTCCAAATATCGGCTTAATCAATTCGCTGGCTTGTTTTGCGAGAACCAATGAGTACGGTTTTCTTGAGACACCATATAAAAAAGTGGTTGGTGGTAAGGTAACCGAACAGACTGAATATCTGTCCGCCATTGATGAACATAAATATGTCATCGCACAGGCGAATGCCACAGTGGATAGCCACGGCAAGTTCACCGATCAAATGGTTTCATGTCGACATAAAAATGAATTCTCGTTATCAGCATCGGACAAAATCGACTATATCGATGTGGCACCGCAACAGATCGTCTCGGTAGCAGCATCGTTAGTGCCTTTTCTTGAGCATGATGATGCGAACCGTGCCTTGATGGGTGCGAATATGCAGCGTCAAGCAGTACCAGTGGTGCGTAGTGAAAAACCGTTAGTTGGAACCGGTATGGAGCGTGCTGTGGCGGTGGATTCGGGCGTGACTGTAGTTGCGCGGCGTGGAGGTGTTGTGGATTCAGTGGATGCGTCACGGATTGTGGTTCGGGTGCATGATGACGAGAGTGTTGTCGGCGAGTCTGGGGTTGATATTTATAACCTGACCAAGTACCAGAGATCAAACCAAAATACGACAATTAACCAGCGTCCATTGGTGCGTATAGCGGAGCAGGTTGCGCGGGGCGATGTGCTTGCTGATGGTCCGTCCACAGATATGGGTGAATTAGCCTTGGGTCGAAATGTGTTGATCGCTTTCATGCCTTGGAATGGATATAACTTTGAGGACTCTATTTTAATTTCGGAACGGTTGGTCAAAGACGAAGTATATACCTCTGTTCATATTGAAGAGCTGTCTTGCGTGGCACGGGATACTAAACTTGGTGCTGAAGAGATTAGTCGCGACCTTCCGCAGGTTGGCGACTCGGCGCTGTCCAAGCTAGATGAATCCGGAATTGTATATATTGGTGCAGAAGTGGAGCCAAGGGATATTTTAGTGGCAAAAGTGACCCCAAAAGGGGAGACGCAATTGATTCCAGAAGAGAAGCTACTGCGTGCTATTTTTGCTGAGAAGGCGGGCGAAATTAAGGATACATCGTTGCGTATGCCGGCGGGCATGAAGGGTACCGTCATTGATGTTCAGGTATTTACTCGCGAAGGTTTGGAAAAAGATGAGCGTGCACTTGCGAATGATAAATATGAATTAGATGCTGTGCGTAAGGATTTGGATGATCAATTGCGCATTGTCGAAGCGGATGCCTATGCGCGAATCGAGAAATTATTACACAATCGTATTGCAGAGGGCGGTCCAAACGCCCTGAAAGCGGGCGAAAAAGTGACCAATAATTATTTAGGTGAATTACCGCATCGACAGTGGTTTGAAATTCGACTGCGTAACGAAGAGGCCAATCGGTCGATAGAAATTATTCGGGCTCAATTAGGATCACAACGTGAAAAATTTGACCGTCTCTTTGAAGAAAAACGTGGGAAAATTGAAATGGGCGATGATTTAGCGTCCGGCGTTTTAAGAATCGTCAAAGTTTTTGTAGCAGTGAAACGCCGTTTGCAACCGGGTGATAAGATGGCAGGTCGTCATGGTAATAAAGGGGTTATTTCCAAAATTGTTCCGATTGAGGATATGCCCTATATGGATGATGGTACCGCTGTGGACATTTGCTTGAATCCGCTTGGTGTGCCATCACGCATGAATGTCGGACAGGTTTTGGAGACCCATTTGGGCTGGGCTGCCAAGAAAATTGGCACGCAAATTGACGACATGCTGCGTAAAAACAAAAAAACGAGTCAGCTACGCAAGTTTCTCGGAAAAGTTTATAACACCAGTGGCAAGCAAGAGTCACTAGATGATTTTTCCGAAACTGAAATACTCGAGTTGGCGAATAATCTTCGACAGGGTGTGCCAATGGCAACCCCCGTATTTGATGGGGCTACTGAAGCAGAAATCAAAGGCATGTTGAAATTAGCAGGTCTCCCGGACAGTGGTCAGGCAATATTATATGATGGTCGAAGCGGCGAGAAGTTTGACCGCCCAGTCACCTGCGGGTACATGTATATTCTAAAACTAAACCATTTGGCTGATGACAAAATGCACGCACGTTCGACAGGCCCATACAGTTTGATTACCCAACAACCGTTAGGTGGTAAGGCACAATTTGGCGGACAACGATTCGGAGAGATGGAAGTATGGGCACTTGAGGCCTATGGCGCAGCATATACATTGCAGGAAATGTTGACCGTTAAGTCCGATGACATTGCCGGTCGTGCCAAAATCTATGCCAGCATGGTGCGTGGTGATTATGGCATGGATGCTGGAATGCCTGAATCGTTTAATGTTTTAGTCAAGGAGATTCGTGCACTGGGACTCAATATTGAGCTCAAACAAGGGCATCACTAATAATCCGTCGACACACTGCCAACTCCAACTAAATAGCGTAAATAGAGGGCGCACAAAATGAGAGATATTTTTAACCTGTTTAAGCAAACCGATACGATTGAAGACTTTGACCTTATTCGGGTCAGTATTGCATCCCCAGAAAAAATTCGTGGTTGGTCTCGTGGTGAAGTAAAAAAACCCGAAACCATCAACTATCGAACATTTCGCCCTGAGCGAGATGGCTTGTTTTGTGCAAAACTCTTTGGTCCGGTGAGCGATTACGAATGCCTGTGTGGCAAGTATAAACGCTTAAAACATCGTGGTGTGGTTTGCGAGAAATGTGGTGTCGAAGTCACTTTGTCTAAAGTACGCAGGGAGAGGATGGGGCACATCGAGCTGGCAACACCGTGTGCCCATATCTGGTTCCTCAAGTCCTTGCCATCACGTTTGGGATTGTTGCTCGACATGACGGTTCGAGAAATGGAAAGGGTGCTTTATTTTGAAGCTTATGTGATTATTGACCCCGGCATTACGGATTTTGAACGTGGTAGCTTGTTGTCAGAAGAATCTTATCTCGAAGCTATCGAAACTTTTGGCGATGAATTTGAAGCGGGTATGGGTGCTGAATCGATTCGTAAGCTACTCAAAGAAATTGATTTAAAAGAAGAAGCGTTATTGCTACGAGAAGAGCTGGAATCAACCAAATCCGAAACAAAAATTAAAAAATTCACCAACAGATTGAAAGTGATTGAAGCGTTTATCAGCTCGGGTAACAATCCAGCATGGATGATTATGGATGTATTGCCAGTATTGCCACCGAATTTACGTCCGCTGGTTCCTTTGGAAGGAGGGCGGTTTGCTACTTCGGATTTGAATGATTTATATCGGCGGGTTATCAACCGTAATAATCGCTTAAAAAGATTGCTCGACCTAAACTCGCCGGATCTGATTGTTCGTAATGAGAAGCGAATGCTCCAAGAAGCGGTTGATGCGATGATTGACAATGGTCGACGTGGCAAGGCGATTACCGGCGCAAATAAGCGTCAGTTGAAATCTATTTCAGACATCATTAAGGGCAAGCAAGGTCGTTTTCGTCAGAACCTGCTGGGCAAACGAGTGGACTATTCAGGTCGGTCGGTCATCGTTGTTGGTCCGACTTTGAAGCTACATCAATGTGGGTTGCCTAAAAAAATGGCGCTGGAATTGTTTAAGCCGTTTATATTCAGCAAGCTTGAGCTTAAAGACTCTTCGGTGAACATTAAACAAGCTAGGAAAATAGTCGAAGCCGAAGGACCGGAAATCTGGGATATTTTGGCAGAAGTGATTCGCGAACACCCGATTATGCTTAACCGTGCGCCAACATTGCACCGCTTGGGTATACAGGCATTTGAACCGATTCTCATAGAAGGAAAAGCGATTCAGCTTCACCCGTTGGTGTGTACCCCTTACAATGCGGATTTTGACGGCGATCAAATGGCTGTTCATGTGCCACTTTCGATAGAGGCACAACTTGAAGCGCGTGCTTTAATGATGTCCACCAATAATATTTTATCGCCGGCAAATGGTGAGCCAATTATTGTGCCTTCGCAGGATATCGTGCTCGGTTTATATTATATGACGCGTGAAAATATCGTTGCAAAGGGTAGTAGCAGTTACACTGGTAAAATAAAGTATTTTGCCAATCTCCACGAACTACGCCGAGCCAATGAGACGGGTCAGGTGCATTTGCATGCCCCGATAAAGGTGCGTTTACCTGTATATGAAAAAAATACGCTGGTGGCGAATAATGATAATGTCGCTACGGATACGGACGACCCTGTGCTAGACGATGCCACTGCGGTCGATATGATAACGGTTGAAACCACTGTCGGGCGGGCATTGTTGTTTGAAATTTTACCTAAAGGATTGGATTTTGATCTGGTTAACCGACCGATGAAGAAGAAAACAGTTTCTGAACTGATTAATGTGTCCTATCGGGAAATGGGGCTTAAAGAAACAGTTATTTTTGCGGATCAGTTGATGTACACCGGATTTAAAATGGCAGCACTTTCTGGGATTTCTATTGGCATTGATGACATGATGATTCCGAAAAAGAAAGCGAGCATTCTCGACCACGCACAAAAAGCAGTGGTCGAAATTCAGCAACAATATGCTGATGGATTCGTGACCGATAATGAGCGTTATAACAAAGTAATTGATATTTGGACTCGTACCAGTGAAGAGGTTGCGGATACCATGATGGATGAGTTGGGTAAAGAGCCTGTTGTTAAGAATAATCAGTCCGTAGAGCAGGATTCGTTTAACTCTATTTTTATGATGGCAGACTCAGGGGCACGAGGCTCCCATGCTCAAATTAAGCAATTGGCAGGTATGCGAGGATTGATGGCAAAACCAGATGGCTCTATCATTGAAACGCCAATTACCGCTAATTTCCGCGAAGGATTAAACGTTCTGCAATACTTTATTTCGACCCACGGTGCAAGAAAAGGGCTTGCTGATACTGCACTGAAAACAGCCAACTCAGGATACCTGACACGACGACTGGTCGATGTGTGTCAGGATTTAGTGGTCACCGAGGTTGATTGCGGAACGCAACGCGGTTTACCTCGTGAAGCGCAGGTGGAAGGTGGTGAGGTTGTCGTGTCTTTGGGAGATCGTATATTGGGGCGTTATGCGGTTGAATGCGTTATCGACCCAGACAGCGATGAGGTGCTTGTTTCGAAAGATGAAATGATTGATGAATCGGCAGTCATCAAGATAAGTCAGGCGAATATTCATGAGATCGTGGTACGCTCTGCAGTAACTTGCGAAACCAGATATGGTGTTTGTGCGAAGTGCTATGGACGTGATTTGGGTCGCGGACATACCATCAATATCGGTGAAGCGGTAGGTGTTATCGCTGCTCAGTCAATCGGTGAGCCGGGCACCCAATTGACGATGCGTACCTTTCATATTGGTGGTGCGGCTTCAGGCTCGGTGGTGGCCAGTCAGGTTGAACTGAAAAATGAGGGAAAAATTCATCTTGTCGGTGAAAAATTGGTTAAAAACAGCGATGGCAATCATGTTGTTATTACCCGCTCAAGTCAGCTGATGGTTCAGGATGAGCATGGGCGTGACCGTGAAAAGCACAAACTGCCCTATGGCGCGATATTGACGGTTGTTGAAGGATCTAAAGTGAAAGTTGGCGATGTTGTCGTCACCTGGGATCCACATACCCATCCTATTATTACTGAAGTTGCTGGAACCGTCGTCTTTACCGACATCGAGGAAGGGGTCACGGCAAAGATGCAAACCGATGAATTAACCGGCAAAAGCACCTATGTCACACTCGACCTACAACGTCGACGTGGTAGTGCCCTCGACATTAAACCGACCATTAGCCTGATAGACGAGACGGGTGTTGGGCTGAAGATACCCGGTACCGATGTTGATGCAAGTTACCAACTACCGCCCGATGCAATTGTTACCCTCGAAGACGGACAACAAGTACACGAAGGTGATGTTATCGCACGGATTCCGCTGGAGTCATCAAAAACGCATGACATTACGGGTGGTTTGCCTCGTGTCGCAGAGTTATTTGAAGCGCGTAAACCGAAAGAATCGGCTATTTTGGCAGAATCTGATGGCAATATTTCTTTTGGCAAAGAAACCAAAAGCAAATACCGCTTGATTATCACCGACAAAGATGGAGAAACCTACAGCACTCTGATTCCAAAAACTCGTCGTATTGTCGTGTTTGCAGGGGAAAGCGTGGAGCGTGGCGAAGTGATTGTCGAGGGTTCGTTGCTGGAGAGCGACATTCTCAAGTATCGTGGTGTTGAAGCCTTGTCAGATTACATCGTTAATGAAGTGCAGGATGTTTATCAGTTGCAAGGCGTAAAAATAAACGACAAGCACATCGAAGTAATCATTCGACAAATGTTACGCAAGGTCAAAATTACCGATGTCGGTAACAGTCGCTATTTGCCGAGTGAACAAGTAGAAAAAGCCATGCTACTGGATGAAAATGACCAATTACTCGAACAAGGTAAAGAACCTGCAACCTATGACCCAGTGCTGTTAGGAATCACCAAAGCATCGTTGACCACCGAATCGTTTATATCGGCAGCTTCATTTCAGGAAACGACCCGAGTGTTGACCAATGCATCAGTCAACGGTAAGGTAGATTACCTGCGTGGACTCAAAGAAAACGTCATTGTAGGGCGCTTGATTCCAGCAGGAACAGGACTGGCTTTCCATGACGAACGGAAGCGAAATAGAATTACGAATATCCTGAAAAAACAAGAATTTGACGCACTTTTAGGAGAATCTCAAGAGGATACGACCACGCTGGACACCGTCCATGAGTAGGCAATCGCAGAGGACAATACAATATAGTGTTGGCGAAGAAGGATGTGTGGTCAGTGATGCTATTTGATTGTGGTTTTCAGCAGTCCGCTTGTCGGTCGACAGATAATTTGCTTGTTAGGCAGGTTTTCACTTGACACTAGTGGTTCATCAGCATAGAATCGCCGCCCTCACTAGGTGACCTGATTGGGCTGTGTTTTAATTGCTCGGTTTTGAGTGTTTTGAAGTAAATGTTTTGCGGGGTGCATTCTGCCACAAGCGTGGCTTGGCGTTTGTGCAAGATGTAAAATTTAAGTGAATTGAGCGAATGCCAACATTAAACCAACTGGTTAGAAAACCACGTCAGAAGCAGATAAAAAAGTCCAATGTTCCGGCATTGCAGGCTTGTCCGCAGAAACGTGGAGTTTGTACACGGGTTTATACTACGACACCGAAGAAGCCGAATTCAGCGTTACGAAAAGTAGCACGGGTCCGCTTGACCAATGGCTATGAAGTGACCACTTATATTGGTGGTGAAGGTCATAATCTCCAAGAGCATTCCGTGGTGTTGCTCCGCGGAGGACGGGTAAAAGATTTGCCAGGTGTGCGCTACCACACAGTGCGTGGAGCCCTAGACACATCGGGTGTTTCTGACCGGCGACAAGGGCGTTCTAAATACGGTGCCAAGCGACCTAAGTCGTAAAGTCATCGTCAGGTAAGATTATCAAAATCAGGCTGTAAGAATCAGCTTGTAATGTCCGAATGGGCTGAGTTTAGGCCCCGAGCAGTGAACAGCGTTTCCTGCCAAACCCTAAACTCCCAAGCCTTTTGGGTTTTTCCCCAAGAGGGGGTACGCTCTTCTGAATAATCAGAATGGCGTATTTTTATGGGTTAACCAAAATCGATTTATGCTCGATTTTTGTATGGGCAAGGGCTGTTCGAATAATTGATTTATGGATGTTCAATAAACGTGATTAAATTCTGAAGACAACATTAAGCAATGCCAAGACGAAGAGAAGTACCGAAGCGCAAGATATTGCCCGACCCTAAGTTTAAGGATCAGACCGTGGCGAAGTTTATTAACATTATGATGTTGGACGGCAAGAAAGCTGTTGCCGAAAATATCATGTATGGTGCCTTTGATATTATCAAGGAGCGTGGCAAAGAAGATCCCATTGGTGTTTTCAATGACGCATTGGAGAAAGTGAGTCCCAGTGTCGAAGTTAAGAGTCGCCGAGTGGGTGGTGCAACCTATCAGGTGCCGGTTGAAGTACGACCGAATCGTCAAATCGCATTGGCAATGCGTTGGTTAGTGGACTCGGCACGAAAAAGAAATGAAAAATCCATGACCGCACGGCTTGCGGGTGAATTGATGGATGCTTCTGGAGATCGTGGTAGTGCGGTCAAGAAGCGCGAAGACACGCTGAAGATGGCGGAAGCCAACAAAGCATTTTCGCATTATCGGTTTTAGTTTTATTTGTATCTGTTAAATTGCACAAAACAATGGCACGCAAAACTCCACTGCATCGTTATCGTAATATCGGCATCATGGCGCACATTGATGCGGGTAAAACGACGACCACCGAGCGAGTGCTGTTCTATACTGGCTTATCGCATAAAATGGGTGAAGTGCATGACGGTAACGCCGTCATGGACTGGATGGAGCAGGAGCAGGAAAGAGGAATCACCATTACATCGGCGGCAACCACCTGCTTTTGGAGTGGCATGGAGAAAGACCAGCCAGAACATCGCATTAATATTATCGACACCCCCGGACATGTTGACTTCACCATCGAAGTGGAGCGTTCGTTGCGCGTATTGGATGGTGCAGTGGCGGTTTTTTGTGCCGTCGGCGGGGTTGAACCGCAATCTGAAACGGTATGGCGACAAGCCAATAAATACAATGTGCCACGCATGGCTTTTGTCAATAAAATGGATCGTATCGGGGCGGATTTTTTGCGCGTAGTTGAGCAAGTCGAGACACGTCTGGGGGCAAATCCAGTGGTGATGCAGCTCAACATCGGTGCTGAGGAGCAGTTTGCGGGTGTTGTCGATCTGATTAAAATGAAAGCGGTTTATTGGCAAGAAGAAAACAGAGGTCTTGCGTTTGAATGCCGAGATATTCCCGAAGATATGCTGGCGATAAGCAATGAATATCGTGCCAAACTGGTCGAGGCATCCGCCGAAGCCGACGATGCGATGATGGAGAAATACTTTGAGCAAGGTGAATTAAGTGAGCAGGAAATTAAAAAAGGCATTCGCATACGCACATTGCATAACCAAGTGATTCCGATTTTCTGTGGTTCGGCGTTTAAGAATAAAGGCGTACAGGCGATGCTTGATGGGGTGATTGATTTTATGCCCAGTCCGCTGGACGTGCCGTCTATCAAAGGGGTTGTGGCAGATGGAGAGACCCCACTAATGCGACAAGCGGATGACAATGAACCGTTTTCGGCATTGGCGTTTAAGATTATGTCTGATCCGTTTTTCGGGCAATTGGTATTTTTTCGAGTTTACTCGGGTGAGATCAAAAGTGGTGACACGGTCATCAATTCGGTTAAGGGCAAAAAAGAACGCATCGGTCGGATTTTGCAAATGCACTCCAATGACCGCAAGGATATTAAGGAAGTGCATACTGGCGACATCGTTGCCGCAGTCGGGCTTAAAAGTATAACCACAGGCGATACTTTATGCGCTGTTGATGCCAAAGTAATATTAGAGCGTATGGAATTTCCGCAGCCGGTTATTTCGCAGGCAGTGGAACCGAAAACCAAAACCGACCAGGAAAAGCTCGGCATTGCCTTAGACAAGTTGGCACAGGAAGACCCTTCTTTTAGGGTGCGCTCCGATGCAGAGTCAGGGCAGACGATTATCTCGGGCATGGGCGAATTACATTTGGAAATTATCATTGACCGCTTAAAAAGAGAGTTCGGTGTCGATGCCAATATTGGCAAGCCTCATGTGGCATACCGCGAAACCATCACCAAGACTATCGAAACCGAGTATAAATATGCCAAGCAAACCGGTGGGCGTGGTCAATATGGGCATGTTCATTTACGCTTGCAACCTCGTAGTATGGGCAAGGGATATGAATTTGTTGACGAGATTAAGAGCGGGGTGATTCCGCGTGAGTTTATTCCAGCAGTGGATAGGGGCATTCAGTCGGCTATGCAGGCAGGTGTTGTCGCTGGTTATCCGATCGTTGACGTGAAAGCGACCTTGTTTTTCGGTTCTTACCATGATGTAGATTCGTCTGAACATGCTTTCAAAGCGGCCGGTTCCATCGCTTTTCGAGAGGGCGCAAAACAAGCCGCCCCGCAGCTGCTTGAGCCGATGATGGAAGTGGAAGTGGTTACCCCAGAAGAATATATGGGTAGTGTGAATGGCGACTTGAGTTCGCGGCGTGGACTAATCCACGAAATGGGAAGTTCGCCGAGTGGCAAAGTAGTCAAAGCAGAAGTGCCATTATCGGAAATGTTTGGCTATGCCACTTCGTTGCGTTCGGCAACACAGGGGCGGGCTAATTATACGATGGAATTCAAGCAATATGCACCGGTTCCAGAAAGCATAACCGCTGCCGTCAGAAGTGCTTGATTGGATTAATAAATTAAAGTTTACGTTTAACGCAAAGATTAGATTATAGGAGACGCTCATGTCGAAAGAAAAATTTAACAGAACGAAGCCACATGTCAATGTTGGTACTATAGGTCATGTTGATCACGGTAAGACGACCTTAACGGCGGCGATGACGAAAGTGTTGTCGGCGAAGTATGGGGGTACATCGGCGAAGGCATTTGATGAGATTGATAATGCGCCAGAGGAACGTGAACGCGGTATTACGATTGCCACGGCACATGTTGAGTATGAAACCGAAGTGCGTCATTATGCGCATGTTGATTGTCCGGGACACGCGGATTATGTCAAGAACATGATTACTGGTGCGGCGCAGATGGATGGTGCGATATTGGTTTGTTCGGCAGCAGATGGTCCGATGCCGCAAACGCGCGAGCATATATTGTTGGCACGTCAGGTAGGGGTTCCGTATATTGTTGTTTTTTTGAACAAAGCCGATATGGTGGACGATGAGGAATTGATGGAATTAGTAGAGATGGAAGTACGCGAGTTGCTGGATAGTTATGATTTTCCCGGTGATGACACGCCGATTATTATCGGCAGTGCCTTGAAGGCATTGGAAGGTGATGCATCGGATATGGGGGAGGGTTCGATATTCAAGTTAGCGGAGGCATTGGACAGTTATATTCCGCTACCTGATCGCAAGGTTGACGGTGATTTTCTGATGCCGGTAGAGGATGTGTTCTCGATTTCGGGACGTGGCACGGTGGTGACGGGTCGGATAGAACGAGGCGTGATTAAGGTGAATGAGGAGATTGCGATAATCGGCATCAAAGAGACGGTGAAAACGATATGTACTGGGGTTGAGATGTTCCGCAAATTACTGGATGAGGGGCAGGCGGGCGATAATGTGGGTATTTTATTGCGCGGTACGAAGCGTGAGGAAGTGGAACGTGGACAGGTATTGGCAAAGCCAAAGACGATAACGCCGCATACCAAGTTTGAGGCAGAGGTTTATATATTGTCGAAAGAGGAAGGTGGGCGACATACGCCCTTTTTCAAAGGCTATCGTCCGCAGTTTTATTTTAGGACGACCGATGTAACGGGTGCCTGTGAGTTGCCGGAGAATGTTGAGATGGTGATGCCGGGTGACAATGTCAAACTAACGGCGGAGTTGATTGCGCCGATAGCGATGGAGGACGGGTTACGTTTTGCCATTCGTGAGGGCGGTCGCACTGTTGGTGCGGGCGTGGTGACCAAAATTATCGAGTAGCACGATTGCTAATTAAATGTCTAGTCCATTATCGGGGAAAAGTTGAGTCATGGTTGAGAATCAAAAAATCCGCATAAGCTTAAAAGCATTCGATCACAAATCCATTGATCGTTCAGCATTGGAGATTGTGGATACCGCTCGGCGAACCGGTGCATTGGTTATGGGTCCTATTCCGTTGCCAACTAAAATCGAAAAATATACGTTGTTACGCTCGCCGCATGTCAACAAAAAAGCGCGTGATCAATTTGAAATCAGAACGCATAAAAGAATTTTGGATATTGTTCAACCGACCGACAAAACGGTTGACGCACTCATGAAGCTGGATTTAGCAGCTGGCGTTGATGTTGAAATTAAAGTGAACTAAGTTGATAGAGTAGGGCTAATAAAATGTCATTGGGACTCGTTGGAAAAAAAATCGGCATGACTAGGGTGTTTACCGAACAGGGTAAATCTCAGCCGGTCACGGTTATTGAAGTGTTGCCGAATAAAATTACGCAGGTTAAGACCGAAACAGTGGATGGCTATAACGGTGTGCAATTGACCACGGGTGAACGCAGGGCTAGCCGAGTGAGCAAAGCAATGAAAGGGCATTTCGCCAAAGCGGGTGTCGAGCCGGGTCGGGGGGTATGGGAATTTCGGTTGCCTGCACCAATCGATGGTGCGTTTGACAGTTTGGCAGGTAAAGAGTTGACAGTCTCGTTATTTAGTAAAGGTCAGAAAGTGGATGTGACTGGGCAAAGCATCGGAAAAGGTTTTGCTGGGGTGATGAAACGTCATGGTTTTGCCGGTGGACGCGCCTCACATGGTAACTCAAAGGCACATAGATTGGGCGGCTCGATTGGGAATGCTCAAGATCCAGGCAGGGTGTTCAAGGGCAAGAAAATGGCTGGGCATATGGGAGCAGATCAGGTCGTGCAACAGAACTTGACAGTGGTTCGGGTGGATAGCAAACGAAACCTTATTTTGATTTCCGGCTCTATTCCGGGTTGCAAAGGGAGTAACGTGATAGTCCGACCGGCGGTTAAATCTGATGTGGTGTTGTCAATCCCAGAGTATCAGTCTGTCGAAGATGGTGCACCTGAATCAACATCCGAATCTGAAGCAACAGAAGCAAATGTTGCGAGCTAATAAGAAAAACAAATGACTATTCAATTAAAAGTAAATCAGATCAACGGAGGGAAAGACGACACGCTTGGCTTGTCGAAAATTAACTTTGGTGTTGATTTTAACGAAGCGTTAGTGCATCAGGTCGTGAGAGCCTATCAGGCTGGCGGTCGTAGTGGAACACGAGCACAAAAAAATCGTGCTGCAGTGCGTGGCGGCGGTAGTAAGCCGTGGAAGCAAAAAGGCAGTGGGCGCGCTCGTGCGGGGACTATTCGGAGTCCGATATTTGCCGGTGGCGGTCGTGCTTTCCCAGCTTCTACGCACGATTTTTCACAAAAAGTGAACAAGAAAATGTATCGTGCGGCAATGCGTTCGATACTGTCAGAACTCGCTCGCCAGCAGCGTTTGATTGTGGTCGACGAATTGGTTATGGAGCTACCTAAGAGTAAATTATTGCTCGCTACGTTGGATAAATTGGATGCCACGCAAGCATTGATTATATTGGCTGAAGACAACGGTAATATTGCACTTTCAGCACGAAATTTGAAACAGGTTTCTGTTTGTAACAGCAAAGAAATTGATCCTGTGAGTTTAATTCGTCATGAGAAAATAATCATTACGACCGATGCGGCAAAAAATATCGATGAGGCATTACAATGAGCATGGCTAAATCCCGATTCAAAGCGAAAACAGTCGCCTATCATAAGCAAGTCCATCGCCTTGTTGTGGCTGATGAAGAACGCTTGTATCAGATTATCCTCAAGCCGATAGTGTCGGAGAAATCAACGATGGTTGCGGATAAAAACAATCAAGTTGTGTTTCGCGTCCGGACGGATGCCCGTAAAGCGGAAATTCGCCAAGCAGTGGAAAAGCTGTTTGATGTGAAAGTGCAGCGTGTTCAGATTGCCAATGTACGCGGCAAGACGAAAATGACCGGTCGGATTAAGGGAGCGCGGAGTTGCTGGAAAAAAGCCTATGTTTGTTTATATGAAGGTCAAGATATTGATTTTCTTAGCATGAGTGGCACATAAAATTGATATCAATACACCGTAAACTGTTATGGCATTAGTAAAACAAAAACCGACTACTCCAGGACGCAGAGGGATGGTCAAGGTGGTTACTCCGGATTTGCATAAAGGCAAACCCTATGCACCACTACTTGAGCCGAAAACGGCAATCAGCGGTAGAAATAGTGGAGGTCGTATCACCGTTCGACATCGTGGCGGTGGACATAAACGTCAATATCGGGTCATTGACTTTAAGCGCACCAAAGATGGCATACCAGCGACCATTAAGCATATCGAATATGACCCGAATCGGAGTGCACACATTGCTTTGTTGGTTTATAAAGACGGAGAACATCGTTATATTATTGCACCACGCGGTTTGGCAGCAGGAAATGTCGTAATCTCGGGTATCGGTGGTGGCTATCATGTCGGCAATTGCATGCCGTTACGGAATATTCCGGTCGGAACGGTGGTGCATTGCATCGAGCTTAAACCCGGAAAAGGGGCGCAACTTGCACGCACCGCTGGAGCAGGGGTGCAATATCTTGGTAAAGAAGGGGCTTATGCACAGTTGCGGTTGCGCTCTGGTGAGGTTAGAAAAGTACATCTGGATTGTCGAGCGACTATTGGTCAAGTGGGCAATTCCGAAAACAGTTTACGCAAAATTGGTAAAGCTGGGGCGAATCGCTGGAAGGGTATTCGTCCGACCGTGCGAGGTGTGGCAATGAATCCAGTTGACCACCCGCATGGTGGTGGTGAAGGACGTACCTCAGGTGGCAGGCATCCTGTATCGCCTTGGGGGGTTCCTACCAAAGGATACCGCACTCGCTCTAATAAACGAACCTCATCAATGATCATTCGTAGAAGGAAAAAATAATGCCAAGATCAATTAAAAAAGGGCCTTTCGTTGACCATCATTTATGGGCGAAAGTTGAAAAAGCGAAGGCAGAGAATTCTCGCCGACCGATTAAAACATGGTCGAGACGCTCGATGATTATGCCTGAGTTTATCGGTATCACTATCGCAGTGCATAATGGCAGACAGCATGTTCCAGTGCTGATTAACGAAAACATGGTGGGGCATAAACTTGGCGAGTTTTCACCAACCCGCACCTATCGCGGTCATACGGCTGGCAAAAAAGCCAAGTAACCTAATTAAGTTCATAATTAAAGAGTAAAAGCGATGCAAGTCAGATCAGTTGCGAAATATGTTCGGTTGTCGGCGCAAAAAGGTCGTCTTGTGGCAGACCAAATTCGTTCCTTGCCAGTTGAAAAAGCATTAGAAATTCTGGCATTCAGCCCTAAAAAAGGTGCATTGCCGATAAAAAAAGTGTTGAATTCTGCGATTGCCAATGCGGAGCATAATGATGGTGCGGATATTGATGAATTATGGGTCAGTCAGGTGATGATTGATACGGCACCAATGTTGAAACGATTTCGTGCGCGGGCTAAAGGTCGTGGTACTCGAATTTTGAAACGTAATTGTCATATCACAATTAGTGTTAGTGATAATCCGCCCAGTGCGAAGAAATAGTAGCAGAATAGTAAGCCAAATATTAACCGATAGAAAAAAGTGGAATTATAAGTAATGGGTCAGAAAGTACAACCAAACGGTATTCGACTAGGCATTGTGAAAGATTGGAATGCCAAATGGTATGCGTCTAGAAACTACGCAGATATGCTGGCATGTGATCTTAAAATTCGTGAATTTTTACGCAAGCGATTAGCGAATGCCTCAGTGAGTAAAATCATCATTGATAGGCCAGCACAAAATATGAATGTAACGATATGCACCGCCAGACCCGGTATTGTCATCGGTAAGAAAGGTGAGGATATTGAACGGCTACGATTTGAATTGACCAAAATTAGTGGTAATCCGGTGCAGGTCGCAGTGGAAGAGATACGAAAGCCAGAGTTAAACGCAAAATTGGTGGCAGAAAATATTTGTCAGCAACTTGAAAAGCGCATCATGTTTCGGCGGGCAATGAAACGTGCCGTGCAAAATTCAATGCGTTCAGGTGCCGAAGGTGTCAAGGTTATGCTTGCCGGACGTTTGAATGGTGCGGAAATTGCACGCACCGAGTGGTATCGAGAAGGGCGTGTGCCACTGCATACGCTGCGTGCCGATATTGATTATGGTGTGCACGAGGCACAGACCACCTACGGCATTATCGGGGTCAAGGTATGGATATTTAAGGGGGAAATTTTTGCTCAGGAAAAAGCAGAAATTCAGGTTGCTGAACAGCCTGCCGTTAAATCGACAGCAGACGCGAGTTAATAATTAATTATGTTGCAACCAAAAAGAACAAAATTTCGTAAGATGCACAAAGGTCGCAATCGCGGTTTAGCAAGTCGTGGTAATCGAGTAAGTTTCGGCGAGTTTGGGCTTCAATCTACAACTCGATGTCGGTTGACCGCTCGGCAGATTGAAGCGGCTCGGCGCGCCATTACTCGTCATGTAAAACGTGGCGGAAGAATGTGGATTCGTATATTTCCAGATAAACCGATTTCCAAGAAACCACTAGAGGTTCGCATGGGAAAAGGCAAAGGGAACCCTGAGTTTTGGGTGGCATTGATTCAGCCCGGCACAATGATTTATGAAATTGAAGGTGTTTCTGAAGAGTTGGCACGAGAAGCGTTTAGGCTTGCCAGTGCGAAATTGCCGGTACAAACTAATTTTGTAAGACGACAGGTGGGTTGATGAAAGCGGCTGAACTTAGAAACAAAACAGTAGCAGACCTACAGATAGAATTATTAGGTCTCAGGAAAGAGCAATTCAATCTTCGTATGCAGCGCGGAATGGGGCAACTTGCCAATCCAGCACGATTCAAGGTTGTTCAAAAAAACATTGCAAGAGTCAAAACCATTTTAAAAGAGATGGCAGACAGTCAGTCATTAGAATAAGCGCAACATGTGGGTGGGAGTGTCAGTTAAGCATAATCAATAGAACATAATGAGTATAGAATCGACAACAAAGAAAACGACCAAACGGCTGATCCAAGGCAATGTGATTGGGGCAGCGAGTGACAAAAGTATCACCGTATTGGTTGAACGTCAGGTTAAGCATCCGTTGTATCAAAAGTACATACGCCGCTCTACAAAACTACATGCTCATGACGAAAATAATGAGTGCAAGACTGGGGATACCGTTCGTATTGAAGCGTGTCGCCCGATGTCAAAGACCAAATGTTGGCGTTTGGTTGAGGTGGTTAGTCGGGCAGTTTAAGACAGGAGAATAAAGATGATTCAAATGCAGTCAATGATGTCCGTTGCGGATAACAGCGGTGCAAAGCGCGTGATGTGTATAAAAGTATTGGGTGGCTCTAAACGCCGCTATGCAGGTATTGGTGACATTATCAAAATTACAATCAAAGAAGCGTTGCCGAATAGTCGCGTGAAAAAAGGCGATGTCTATGATGCGGTCGTGGTTAGAACACGCTCTGGTGTACGGCGACCCGATGGTTCGTTGATTCGTTTTGATAAAAATTCGGCAGTTTTATTGAATGCAGCACACCAGCCTATTGGTACACGAATTTTTGGTCCGGTAACCCGTGAATTGCGTTCCGATAAATTCATGCGAATTATTTCTTTGGCACCAGAAGTGTTGTAGTCAAAAAGTACCATAGCGTGGATATTAAAAGATTAAAAATTTAGATTGAGCAAATAAAGACTATGCAAAGAATCAAAAAAAATGACGATGTTATCGTCATTGCTGGACGCGATAAAGGTAAACGCGGTAATGTGTTGAATATCACCGCTGATGGTCGCGCATTGGTGGATAATGTTAATTTGGTGAAGCGGCACACGAAAAGCAATCCCAACGCAGGCGAAAGCGGTGGCATTATTGAAAAGGAAGCCCCTATCCAGTTGTCCAATATTGCGTTGTACAATCCTACAACCAAAAAAGGTGAGCGCATCGGTTTTAAAAAATTGGAAGATGGACGGAAGGTGAGATATTTCAAATCAAATGATGAAGTCATTGACCTTGCTTGATTTTTATAGATTAGAGGTTTCGTAATTGTTTATTTATTCGTTAGTATTTTTACAGACACATGACCAGATTGCAGGAAAAGTATAAAGTTGAAATTGTGCCTAAGCTCCAGCAAGAGTTTGCGTTCAAAAGTGCAATGGAAATTCCAAGAATTACCAAAATAACGCTGAATATGGGGTTGGGTGAAGCAGTGGCAAACAAAAATGTATTGCAAAGTGCGGCCAATGACCTTGAAAAAATAGTGGGACAGAAACCAATTATTACCAAAGCGAAAAAATCTGAGGCAGTTTTCAAAATTCGTGAAGGTTGGCCAATTGGCGCAAAAGTGACATTGAGACGGAAGCGGATGTATGAATTTTTGGATCGTTTAATTTCGGTTGCGATTCCAAGAATTCGGGATTTTCGAGGGTTGTCGAATAAGTCATTCGACGGTCGTGGAAACTACTCGTTTGGTCTTAAGGAGCAAATCGTATTTCCAGAAATTGATTATGACAATGTTGATGCGTTACGCGGCATGGATGTTTGTATTACTACATCTGCAAAAAATGACGAACAGGCGAGCGCATTATTGCGTGCCTTTAATTTTCCGATGAAGAATTAAATTATGGCTAAAAAATCAATGATTGCCCGCGAAGTTAAGCGTCAGAGGTTAATTACCATGTATGCGGACAAAAGGGCGCAGTTGACCGATAAAATTTCAAACCCTGAAACCAGCGCGACAGAGCAATTTCAGGCGATGCTGGATTTACAGAAACTGCCACGCGATTCCAGCCGAATACGAAAACGCAATCGATGTACGCTGACCGGTCGTCCGAGAGGAAATTACAGAAAGTTTGGACTCTGTCGAAATAAGCTGAGGGAAGTCATTATGCGTGGCGAGGCCCCTGGCGTGGTCAAATCCAGTTGGTAAGTTGGTCGCCAGTAGTCCAATACATTTTTAGCAGAAAATAAAGCACGAGAAATTCAAATGAGTATGTCCGACCCTATCGCTGATATGTTGACGCGAATACGAAACGGTTTGCAGTCGCATAAGCAGGCAGTGGCAATGCCGTCATCAAAAAGCAAGATAGCCATTGCGGCAGTGTTGAAAGAAGAAGGTTATATCACCGATTATTCGGTTGCTGGTGAAGGCGTGAAAAAGAGCCTTGAGATTCGGTTAAAGTATTTTCAAGGTAATCCGGTCATCGATGAAATCAAGCGTATCAGCATGCCGAGTTGTCGTGTGTATGCGAGCAAAGATAATCTGCCAACAATCAAAAGTGGTTTGGGCGTTGCCTTAGTATCGACTTCTAAAGGGATATTGACAGACCGTACTGCACGCCAACAAGGTATGGGTGGCGAAATAGTTTGTACTGTATTCTGATAACCGAACCGACCGATAAGCCAAGAGCAACAAAAATGTCACGAATTGCAAAAAAAATGATAACGGTGCCGTCCGGTGTTGAAGTCAACATCGATGGTAGCGTGGTAACAGCAAAAGGACCCAAAGGTGAATTGCGTTTTGAACTGTGTCGCGGAATAGAATTGCAACAGCATGAGGCGGGGTTACAGGTACGGCTTGTCGATGATAAAGAAAAAACGAGCAAACATACGTTGTCGATGTCGGGTACAACTCGGTCAATGATTAACAATTTAATGAATGGTGTATCGGTCGGGTTTGAACGGAAGCTATCCATAACAGGCGTGGGTTATCGGGCACAGGCTCAAGGTAATAAAATCAATTTGAGTTTAGGATTTTCTCATCCGGTTGTATATCAGCTTCCTGACGGAGTAACGGCAGAAACGCCCACTCAAACTGAAATCATATTGCGTGGTATTGATAAGCAAAAGGTTGGGCAGGTCGCCGCAGAAATACGAAGTTATCGTCCGCCTGAGCCGTATAAGGGCAAAGGGGTGCGTTATGCCGACGAGCATGTTGTAAGGAAACAGGCGAAGAAGAAATAATTTTTAAGCGACAACGGTAGCTAATCTGAAAAATCAATGGGAATATTGAACATGGTAAATAAAAATAGTGCGAGACTGAGACGAGCAAGAAAAATCAGGGGTAAAATTACCCGACTGGAAGCGATACGCCTATCGGTTCATCGTACATCCCGTCATTTTTATGCACAAGTTTTCGATCAATTCGGAGATAAAGTTTTGGCATCGGCTTCTACATTGGATCCCTTGTTGCGTAAAACATTGACCAATAGTGGCAATCGAGATGCCGCAATGGCAGTGGGTGAAATGTTAGCGAAAAATGCAACCGCTGTAGGAATTGAGAAAGTCGCATTTGACAGGTCTGGATATTTGTATCACGGGCGGATACAGGCGTTTGCCGAAGCTGCTCGTGAACATGGACTCAAATTTTAAATAAATAGAATATTGTTTAGATGGCTAAAATAAGAGAACGTGATAACGCCCGCAAAGATAATTATCGGGAAAACCTGATAAATATTAGGCGTGTTTCAAAGGTTGTTAAAGGTGGTCGAATATTTGGTTTTTCCGCGCTGGCTGTGGTCGGTGATGGGGAAGGTCGTGTTGGAATGGGCAGGGGCAAGGCGCGTGAAGTACCCATCGCTGTACAAAAGGCGATGGATGATGCGCGGCGTAATATGTTTAAGGTTCAGATGAAAGGTGACACCTTGCAATATCCTATGATTGGGCGACATGGTGCGGCGCGAGTCGTATTGAGACCTGCCACCGAAGGGACTGGAATTGTTGCTGGAGGGACGATGCGTGCAGTATTTGAAGCGATGGGCATACAAAATGTTTTGACCAAAGTCATCGGTACCACGAATGCCGTTAATGTGACTCGGGCGACTATTTCTGCCCTTAAGGGGATGCGTAGTGCAAGTTATATTGCGAAAAAACGTGGTAAAGAAGTAAAAAATCTACGATAACGTATTGTCAAGCGGTAATAATCAAGAGCGAAGAGAAAAGCAATGGCGGAAAAGAAAACTTTGAAAGTAACCCTGACGCGCAGCATACATGGTCGTCTTCAGAATCATCAGTCCTGTGTTCGTGGTTTGGGACTACGTCGAATGCACCAAACTGTTGAAGTGATTGATACACCAGAAAATCGCGGCATGATCAATAAGGTTCGTTATATGGTCAAGTGCGAAGGCATTAATTAGCATTATATTTTTAGATTCATTTTAGGTTATGACATCACTTAGGTTAAATAATATCAAGCCCGCACTGGGTTCCAAAACTGCTGCCAAGCGAGTGGGGCGTGGACCTGGTTCAGGCAATGGAAAGACTGCAGGTAGGGGAAATAAGGGTCAAAAATCCCGTTCTGGCGGTTACCATAAGGTTGGATTTGAAGGCGGACAAATGCCGTTGCAAAGGCGATTGCCGAAACGAGGCTTTCGTTCCAAAGTGAATAATCACATGGCGGAAATCCGCTTAAACGAATTAGGTAAGGTGGATGGCGATGTGGTGGATATTGTAGCCCTGCAGAAAGCTGGTGTTATCGGACTGCATATCAATCGAGCTAAGGCGATACTTTCCGGTGAGATTAACCGTGCGGTCACCCTGCAAGGTATCGGTGCGACCAAAGGAGCGCGAGAAGCCATCGAAAAAGCGGGCGGTAATGTCATCGATGATACTGCTAATTAATCGATCAGAATAAAATAACGTGACCACACAATGGGTGCAATATAATGGCTAATGCTGGATTTTCTGGTTCTGGAATGTTCGGAAACTTGTCCGAGCTTAAGCAACGCATTTTGTTTTTATCGGGTGCCTTGCTGGTATTTCGTCTGGGTACACATGTTCCGGTGCCGGGTGTTGACCCGGTTGCCATTGCCATACTGTTTGAGCAAACTAGGGGGTCTATTGTTGATATATTCAACATGTTCTCTGGCGGTGCGTTAAGTAGGTTATCTATTTTTGCATTAGGCGTGATGCCCTACATATCCGCTTCAATCATTATGCAAATGATGACGGTGGTTGTTCCGCAACTGGAGCAGTTGAAAAAGGAGGGCGAAGCAGGGCGCAGAAAAATCACGCAATACACCCGATATTTTACGCTAGTGCTGGCGTTGTTTCAGGGGCTGGGTATTTCTGTGGCAATCGAGAGTCAGCAAGTGGCAGGTAGTCCGGTTATACTGATTCCGGGTGTGGGATTTAAAATTATTACCGCGGCGACACTATGTGCTGGCACGATGTTTTTGGTGTGGCTGGGAGAGCAAGTGACCGAACGCGGTATCGGTAATGGAATTTCGTTGCTTATTTTTGCTTCAATCGTTTCGGGTTTACCCTCTGCGGTCGCTGGAACTTTAGAGCTTGCCCGCACTGGAGCATTGTCTGGCGGGATTGTTTTGCTGTTGTTTATCGGTGCTATTGCAGTCACCTTTTTTGTGGTCTTCGTCGAGCGAGGACAGCGCAGAATTACCGTCAATTATGCGAAGCGTCAACAAGGGCGGAAAATGATGGCAGGTCAAAGCAGTCATTTGCCGTTTAAGCTGAATATGGCAGGGGTTATACCGCCTATTTTTGCATCCAGCCTGATTTTGTTTCCAGCCAGTATTGGAAACTGGTTTGGACAAGCAGAAGGGATGGGCTGGTTGTCCGATATTGCGACCAAACTGCAACCGGGTGAGCCGGTATATACTCTGTTTTATGGTGGTATGATTGTTTTTTTCTGTTTTTTCTATACTGCCTTAGTGTTTAACCCGACTGAAATTGCGGATAATTTGAAGAAATCAGGTGCCTTCATTCCGGGTATCCGACCTGGTGTACAGAGTGCGAAATACATCGATAACGTGGTATCTAAATTAACGATGGTGGGTGCGGTTTACATCACATTTGTCTGTTTAATCCCAGAGTTTTTGATTGTTAAATGGAGTGTGCCATTTTATTTTGGGGGGACTTCATTATTGATTATAGTGGTTGTCACTATGGATTTGATTTCGCAGGTTCAATCCCACATGATGTCTCACCAATATGAAAGCATTATGAAAAAGTCACCATTCTCCAAACATCCTGGCATTCGTTAATATTGGATTAATTTAATAGAGATTTGAAAAATGAAAGTAAGGGCATCAGTTAAAAAATTTTGCAGAAACTGCAAAATTATTCGGCGGAATCGAGTGGTTCGTGTTATTTGCACTGACCCGCGCCACAAACAGCGTCAAGGTTGAGGATATTGCATGATTATTGGATATGTGAGGGATTGATGATGATGATTTGTTTTGATAGAATCCGCACCCGCTTCAATCTGGTTGCATACCACTTTTACTCGGACACAATTTAATTAGAGATTAAAATATGGCACGTATTGCTGGAATCAATATTCCAAACCATAAGCATATTGAACTGGGACTAACTGCCATCTATGGTATCGGTCGTCACACAGCACAACAAATTTGTGACATCGCTGGCGTAGAACGCTCGACCAAAGTTCAGGATATTAATGAAGCTCATGCAGAAAAATTGCGTATCGAAGTGGCTAAATACGAGGTGGAAGGGGATTTGAGAAGATCGGTTTCGATGAATATTAAGCGTCTGATGGATTTAGGTTGTTATCGGGGGTTGCGACATCGAAGAGGGTTGCCCGTGAATGGTCAGCGTACGAAAACAAATGCGCGTACTCGTAAGGGTCCGACTCGTCCTATCAAAAGATAAGATCCCACGAGAGCGAACTAACCAGCATAACTAGTGTAACGAATTAATATCTATGGCAAAACCAAGCAAAACAAGCAAGGGCAAAACAAAAGTCAGAAAGAATGTAATCGAAGGTGTAGCACATATCCATGCTACATTCAACAACACCATTATTACTATTTCGGATCGTCACGGCGATACGTTGTGTTGGGCATCGGCAGGCAATTCTGGATTTAAGGGATCGCGCAAAAGCACCCCGTTCGCAGCCCAGACAGCAGCAGAATCTTGCGGTGTCCGTGCCCAAGAAATGGGCGTACAGCAGCTTGAGGTGAAAATCAAAGGACCTGGCCCTGGCAGAGAATCAGCGGTTCGGGCGTTGAATGGACTTGGGTTTGAAATTCACTCAATTTCTGACATTACACCGATACCACACAATGGTTGTCGTCCGCCTAAACGGCGACGTGTATAGCCGATTAATGGCATAAAAAATTCAGATAACGACAGGTAATACGATGGCAAGATATTTAGGACCAACTTGTAAACTGGCCCGGCGTGAAGGCACGGACTTGTTTTTGAAAAGCCCGGCTCGAACGATTAACTCGAAGTGCAAGTTTGATAGTCCTCCGGGTGTAAAGGCGGCAGGCCGTCGTATTCGTAGGACAGTTTATGGAACGCAGTTACGAGAAAAGCAAAAATTGCGCCGAATGTACGGTGTGCTTGAAAAACAGTTTCGCAACTACTACAAAGAAGCGGCGCGTATTTCAGGTTCGACCGGATTAAACTTATTACAATTATTAGAAAGTCGGCTGGACAATGTGGTTTATCGGCTGGGTTTCGGTGTTACACGAGCAGAGGCACGCCAATTGGTAAGCCATAAGAGCATTATGGTCAATGGCAAAAAAGTCAATATTCCGTCCTATCAGGTACGACCTGGGGACGAGATTGAAGTGGTAGAAAAATGTAAAAAACATTTGCGGATCATATCCGCATTGGAAATTGCAGAGCAAATCGGATTCGTCCCATGGGTTGAAGTCAATGTTCAAGCCGTTAAAGGGGTATAAATCACTGCCAGATCGGTCCGATTTATCACCAGACATCAATGAAGCTTTGGTCGTTGCGCTTTATTCTAAATAGCGCGGGTATTTTAATCGGTAACTGGCTGATTTTTATTTTTTAACTTCATCCCAAAATTACGAGGAAAACAGATGCAAGACCTAACTGTCGAATTTCTTAGACCACGTTTGGTGGAAGCTAAAACTATCGGCAAACATCATTCTAAAATTACCATTGAACCGCTGGAGCGAGGATTTGGACATACTCTTGGCAACGCACTTCGCCGTATAATGTTGTCCTCTATGCCGGGATGCGCAGTTACTGAAGTTCGTATTGAAGGTGTACTGCATGAATATTCCACGCTTGCTGGTGTGCAGGAAGATGTTATCGATATTCTAATGAATCTGAAGTCTCTTCCGGTTATCATGCACAATCGAAGTGAGGCAGTGGTGACCCTGAACAAAAAAGAGGCTGGAGTGGTTGTTGCCGATGATATTGAATTGACCGATGACGTTGAATTAGTTGATCCAACCCATCACATTGCGACATTGTCCAAAGATGCTACGCTTGATATGGAGCTGACCATTCGTAGAGGACGAGGTTATGAAACGGTTGAAAGTCGCTTAAACAACGCCGAAGAATCCCGCTCAGTTGGGGTTATCCATCTGGATGCGTCATTTAGCCCAATTAATCGAATTGCTTATTCGGTCGAGGATGCTCGGGTTGAGCAGTTGACCGATTTGGATAGATTGGTGTTAGATATTGAATCAAACGGTTCGATTGACCCTGAGGTCGCAGTCCGACGTGCGGCTACGATATTGCATGACCAGATTTCGGTTTTTGTCAATTTGGAAGAGTCTATGGCACAAAGCCAAATCGTGGAGGAGCCTGAAATTGCTCCGTCATTGCTAAAACCAGTTGATGATCTTGATCTGACGGTGCGCTCGGCGAACTGTTTGAAAGCTGAAAATATTTATTACATTGGTGATTTGGTTCAACATAGCGAAACTGAATTATTGAAGACCCCCAACTTGGGCAAAAAATCGCTTACCGAAATTAAAGATGTGTTGGCACAACGTGACCTGACGCTGGGATCAACGGTTGAAAACTGGCCACCTGCCTCGTTGGCGAAAGAAGATAGAAATCCATTATTGGGAATGCCGCGACGAATCAGCTGATCAATGAATTGAATAATATCTGGAATTATAAAGATGCGACATAAAAAAGCAGGGCGTAGCCTGAATCGTACCTCATCTCATCGAAAAGCCATGTTTAGCAACATGGTGAATTCACTATTTTTGCATGAGCAGATTAAAACAACACTGCCCAAAGCCAAAGAACTCAGGAGATTCGCCGAACCGCTGATTACGCTGTCGAAAATCGCCAATGTTGCAAACCGTCGCCGTGCCTTTGCTCGGCTTCGCGACCGTGATGTCGTGGTCAAATTATTCGATGATTTAGGACCACATTTCAAAGATCGCCCAGGCGGCTATTTAAGAATCCTAAAATGTGGCTTCCGTGCAGGCGACAATGCACCGATGGCGTATGTGCAATTAGTGGATAGATCGCCTGTCCAAACGGATGTGGAAGAAGGCGAATGAGGACTAACGAGTTTCATAAGCTACGATCTAGGCAAGTATAATAAGGTTTTAGCATAGACTTCTGTTTTGTTGCAAAATGAAATTAGTGGGAGAAATATTATGCACACAAATACAGAGGTAGATAATAATTTCGCTTACTTTAAAACAAAACTTGCGGGATTAAAGCAAACACATTTCAAAGAATTTGTATTGCCCCATAAAAAACAGGTCATTGGTTTTTTTGAAAGTGAAAATGATGCTATTAGCAATGATGCTATTAGCATTGGCACAAAGGATTATGGAAAAGGTTGTTTTTCAGTACAACAAGTCATAGATGCCAAAATTGACTTGGGATACCAATCTTGTGTCATCATTTAACCAAGATTTAAATAGGAGCAATAGTTTTTAATTAGTATAAAAGTAGTTAAATTGTGCGAAGTAGAATAGTATTCAAATAGCAAAGCACAGCAGTTAATTATTGATGCTGATTCTAAAAGAGCGTTAATTGATACGGATGCTTCTAGTGCTTGCATATCTCAAGAATGTGCGGACGAGCTGAGATTAATTCCGATTGGTAAAGCCACAATTACTACCGCAAGCGATAATTGTGATGTTAATAGATAGATAATCGACCTAGCTATTCCTGTTGCAACCACTGCGTTAAAATCTATTCAAACAGATGACGGTGAGGAAGGTTTTGAACAGGTTATCATTGGTGAATAGCATGGGCACATGTGTGGCATAGCACCTACTCCATAACAGCAGTTGATAGAGACGGGGGTATATTAGGCATGGATGCACTTTCTAAAAGGCATATAACGATGTTTAATAGACAAATTATTGTGTCATTTTAATAAGACGCAAATTCATATCAATAAGCATCTCCGCAATTGATGGGCATCTATGTCGGTCATCGCCCAGAACGCCTGATAAGACATTTTAACCTCAGACGCTGCTATGCTCTAGCATTCAATTTGTTGCTGAATAATGTTTGGAGATTGCCCTATAAAACATAAAACACCAAAGCACAAAAAATCCAAAAATTGGATTGCCAGACAAAATCGTGATCAGTTTGTCAAGCAGGCGCGTAGTCAGGGATTACGGGCGCGTTCGGTTTTTAAGCTACAGCAAATCGATCAAAAATATAGGTTGATTAAGCCGTATTCAAAAATAGTTGATCTCGGTGCTGCCCCCGGCAGCTGGTCTCAATATGCGGCTTCCAAAGTGATTGGTAGCGACCAGTGTAACCAGATTGTTGCTGTGGATTTATTGCCGATGAAAGAAATTGCCAAAGTATGGTTTGTTCAGGGTGATTTTACCGATGTAGAGATACACAGACAGGTTTGTGGTTATTTTAAGACGGGTAAAATTGATCTTGTTTTATCTGATATGGCCCCCAATATCACAGGTATTGGTATTACCGATCAGGCGAATGCCGCACAGCTACAAGACACGATATTGACTTTTTGCCTGACAGCATTGAATTTGCGCGGTCATTTATTGACTAAACTATTTGAAGGCGAATCTGTCGGTTGCGTCCGAAAAAAAATGACCAAATATTTTGAGCAGATACAGATGATTAAGCCAGAGGCATCCCGAGCGGAATCAAAAGAAGTTTATTTGCTGGCGCGTGGTTTTCGGACAGTGGGTAGGGCATACGAATAGTTAATGGGTGCTTTTTCGATAGATGGCGTATAATCAGTGCTAAAATAGTTTACTCAATTTTTAATCGTTTTCATTGTATGGAGTGTTTGACTTGTCTAATTTGATTAAAAGTATCTTCCTCTGGGTCGTCATTGCCATGGTGCTCATGTCTGTATTCAATAATTTCATCGGCTCTGAAAAGAGCGCGAATAACGAAATCAATTATTCGACATTCCTTGCCGAGGTACGAAAAGGCAGTGTATCGGCAGTAGAAATCGATGATGACATCATTCGTGGTGTTACCCATAGTGGCGGGGAATTTGTGACCTACGCACCCAATGATCCCAAATTGATAGACGATCTGGTCAGCAATCAGGTTGAAATAAAAAGAAAGCCGAAAGAGGAAACTTCTCTGCTGGTGCATCTGCTCATCAGTTCATTCCCCATACTATTGTTAATCGGTATTTGGATGTTTTTTATGCGCCAAATGCAGAGTGGGGGTCGTGGTGGTGCGCTGAGCTTTGGAAAGAGCAAGGCACGAATGCTGACCGAGGATAAAAACCAGATTACCTTTGCCGATGTGGCGGGTGTGGATGAGGCTCAGGAAGAAGTTGAAGAATTAGTTGAGTTCCTAAAAGACCCATCGCGTTTTCGCAAGCTGGGAGGGCGAATTCCAAGAGGCGTGTTAATGACGGGTAGTCCGGGAACCGGTAAAACGCTGTTGGCAAAAGCCATAGCGGGGGAAGCCAAAGTCCCGTTTTTTACTATTTCTGGCTCTGATTTTGTTGAAATGTTTGTCGGGGTCGGTGCATCTCGGGTGCGGGATATGTTTGATCAGGCAAAAAAGAATGCACCGTGCATTATTTTTATTGACGAAATCGATGCGGTCGGACGACAACGTGGTACTGGGTTAGGTGGTGGTCACGATGAACGGGAGCAAACATTGAACCAATTATTGGTTGAAATGGATGGGTTTGATGCGAGCGAAGGCGTTATTGTCATTGCTGCCACCAACCGTCCAGATGTGCTTGATCCTGCATTATTACGCCCCGGGCGGTTTGACCGTCAGGTTGACGTACCACTGCCTGATATTCGTGGGCGCGAGGCGATACTCACAGTACATATCGCAAAAGTACCGATTGGTGAAGATGTTGATTTAGCAGTGATTGGCCGTGGCACGCCTGGTTTTTCTGGTGCAGACCTTGCAAACCTCATCAACGAGGCAGCATTGTTCGCAGCACGAGAAAACAAAAAAGTAGTTGGTATGGAGCAGTTTGAAAAGGCGAAAGACAAGGTCTTGATGGGGGTCGAAAGACGCTCTATCGTGATGCCCGAGCATGAGCGGAAAAATACTGCGTATCACGAGTCTGGGCATACGGTGGTTGCCAAAGTGTTATCCGACTTTACCGACCCAGTACATAAGGTGACCATCATTCCTCGTGGCAGATCGTTGGGTGTTACCATGCAGTTGCCAGAAGAGGATCGTTATAGCCATAACCGTGATTATTTACTGGCAAGAATTGCCGTGTTGATGGGAGGTAGGATTGCTGAAGAGGTGTTTATGAATCAAATGACCACCGGTGCATCTAACGATTTTGAACAGGCTACGGAATTATCGCAAAATATGGTGTCGCGCTGGGGCATGAGTGATTCATTAGGCCCGCGAGTGTATGGTGACAACCAAAGTGAGGTTTTTCTTGGACGAGAAATGTCCACCCACCGCAATGTTAGCCCTGATACGGCGGAAAAAGTCGAAAAAGAAGTGAGCTGGATTATTGATCAACAATATGCTCGTGCACGAGACATCATTGAGCAAAACCATGACAAAATTGAAGTCATGGCAAAAGCATTGCTTGAATGGGAAACGCTAGATGCCGAACAGGTTGATGAAATCATGGCAGGTAAACAGCCGACACCGACTCCAGAAACGAGTTCGAAAGGCACCAAAACGAAAGGAGGCAAGCGTGACACGGCGGATAAATCTGATACCGACGTGCCTACACTCGACGAATCAGACCTTGATTTGCCCGATTCCGCCAGCTGAATTAGTGATGGCCGCTGCGCGTTTATGTCAGCAGTCAAAGCGATAGCAATTAGATGAGGGACTCACTGTTTGGCACGGATGGGATAAGAGGTGAGGTCGGTAAACAGCCGATTACGCCAGACACTATATTAAAACTGGGCTGGGCAGCTGGTTGTGTATTCTCCAAAGTTGGGCGCGGTGATACGGTGTTAATCGGTAAAGACACCCGTGTTTCGGGATATATGTTGGAATCAGCTTTAGAAGCAGGATTTTCTGCCGCAGGAGTGAATGTCTCTTTGCTTGGTCCGATGCCCTCACCGGGGATTGCCTATCTTACCCGCACTGCTAGAGCCTGTGCTGGTGTGGTCATCAGTGCTTCTCACAATCCATACTACGACAACGGGATAAAAATATTTTCATCCGAAGGCACAAAACTACAAGATGATCTGGTCAATGAAATTGATGAGATGATGTGGCAGCCGCTACGATGTGTTGGTTCGATGGCTATGGGCAAGGCGAAACGCTTTTCCGATGCCTATGGACGGTATATTGAGCATTGTAAAAGCACGTTTGACGAAACAAAAACACTGTCGGGTATAAAACTGGTTATCGACTGTGCCAATGGTGCGGCGTACAATGTCGCCCCCAAAGTCTTTGCCGAATTGGGTGCGGATGTTGTTGCTATTGCCGATAAGCCGGATGGGTTTAACATCAATGCAGTATGTGGTTCGACCGATTTAACGACCCTGAAGAAACATGTCAAGGAAACCGAAGCTGATTTAGGCATTGCGCTGGATGGCGATGCTGACCGTGTTTTACTGGTTGATCGGAAGGGCAACGAAATTAACGGCGATCAGATACTCTATATGCTTGCTGATTATCGAAAAGTGAACAAGCGGCTTAATGGTGGCGTTGTCGGCACGGTGATGAGTAATCTGGGATTGGAGCGGGCACTCGAAAAAATGTTAATCCCGTTTCAACGAACCCAAGTAGGTGATCGTTATGTCCATGAGGCACTGACAAACAACCAATGGAATTTGGGTGGCGAAGCATCTGGTCATATTATATGCTTAGATAAAACGACGACCGGTGACGGCATTGTCGCTGCGCTCGAGGTGCTGGAATGGATGCTCGAAAGCGATAAGCCGGTTGACGAATTAGCGAACGGAATGGAAGTTTACCCGCAACACATGATCAATGTCCCAATCGGCAATTCAAATGGCAAAAAATTGTCAGAACATCCACATATTCTTGATGCCGTTGTAGATGCTGAAGAAACTTTAGGACGAACTGGTAGGGTTGTATTACGTCCTTCCGGAACGGAACCCTTATTCCGAGTTATGATCGAGGGAAATGACATGGAGCAAGTGCAAACCCTGACCAAACAAATTGCGAAAACCGTAGCACAAACCGTGAACGACTAGGCTAGAAAACGGTTTATTACATAAGTGTGGGGTTGTAGCATTTATGATTGACCAGACTGGTTGGGCTTTCTGGCTACTTTGAGGGGGTGCTCACGAGAAAAGGGGGTTTTGGATAGTCGAATCTTTGATGCTTGGTTATCTGATGAAGTGCCTATCTCATCCATATCAACGGCTCCTTTGAACTGACAGCCATCATTCAAAGAAACTCGCGGCGCATGAATATTGCCAATCACCTTGCCCGAAGCCTCTATCGTGACCTGTTCACTTGCGTGTAGCGCACCTTTTACATCCCCGATAACGACAATATCTCTGGCGGTTATACTCGCTTTGATTCGCCCACTTTTGCTGATGATGACACTGTTATCACGAAAATTGATGTCGCCCTCTACGCTACCATCAATGACAACATCTTCTTTACCGTTGACATCGCCAACAATGATGACGGATTCGCCGATGTGGGTTTTGAGGTCGTGTTGGGGCGGGTTTTCTACTGGGATTTTGTTCATTTTGTTCATTTTGTTACGTTATTGTTTAACTTTCTGGCAACATAGTTTAACGCCTCTTGTGATAATTCGCCATAGTCAGAAATATGAATATGGCGTTTTTATGAACACTTTTACCACCATAATAAACACTGGTACCGAGGGTCGGACTCGAACCGACACTGAGTTGCCCCAACCAGATTTTGAATCTGGCGCGTCTACCAATTTCGCCACCCCGGCACGCAAACGGAACATAATCTGTTTTTACTTTAGATGCAACATTTCTGGCTCCCAATCCACAGATAAAAACCCCTAAAACGTAGGGAGTCCTGTCTCTATAATGGTTAACAGCAAAACCTTCCATCCTCCAATGGGTGTACAACTCAAGGCTGATGACTATGCTACCTTACAAACTCGATACAACGAACGATTTACTCACGGATCGTGCCGGTTTATTGGTTACTGATAAAGTAATGGACACCCTTAATGGATTACATGAACCTTTCTGGGCGAATCGACAAACACTTCCCCGACTAAAAAGTAATCGAGGTACCTGCCCTCTGAATTCATCAAGACCCTCATCCTGATGCAGCATGAAGGCAGTTTTCACTTGGATGATATTCACCACCTTCGGGATGATGAGGCACCGCGCACTGTGTTGGGTATCAAGAGACTTCCCCAAGCAGCTCTCTGTCAATCAGAGAGTATTCTACTGGTAGGTAATTTCTTTAGGTTATGACGAATGCAGGTTTCAACCTGTTGATTCACTTCACGGGTTTTTTTGCCATGAGTGTCTATGATGGGCGCGATAATGATGTCGATTACGCCAGGGTATTTGAGGAAGCTGTTTTTCGGCCAGAACAATCCGGCGTTATGGGCAACCGGAATAACCGAACAACCCGCTTGGGTGGCAAGCATGGCACCGCCGACTTGAAATTTTCCCGGCTGACCGGGTAACATGCGCGAGCCTTCCGGAAAAACAACCAGCCAGCGTCCTTCGTTGAGACGAATGATGCCTTGTTTAATCAAATAATCCAATGCACGTTTTTTTTTTGTGCGGTCGATGGCAATCGGACGGTTCATTGCCAGCCCCCATCCAAAGAAGGGTAGCCACAGCAATTCCTTTTTTAACAGATAGGATTGGGGCGGGAAAATTATTTGGAAGCAAAGCGTTTCCCAAGCAGATTGGTGATTGGAGATGATTACAGATGGCTGGGCGGGGATATTTTCCGCACCAGTGAGCCGAAAATGGATGCCGCATAATACCCGTAATGTCCAGATATTAAAACGTGCCCACATCGAAATGATTTTTGCACGAGTTAACGATGGTAAAAAGAAACAACACAGAGCTATTAGGCTGACAATCACGGCTGTTACGGATTGACCGATGAGATAGAGCAATGAACGTAAATGCAACATCCAGTCACCTCTGTCAAACACGCACAGTCCGATTTAGCAAATGATCAACAAAGTGACTCAAATCTTTGAATCTGGGTACGGTGTCAATGGCGATTTCATGATGATTGCTTGAAAGTATATCGGTATGGCTTACTCCTTTGCCGGTTTCAACCAATATCGGGGTTGCTCCAGCCGTGCAGGCAGCTTGCAAATCGACTAATGAATCACCCACAGCACAGACGTTTTTTAGATTGCATTTCAGGCGTTTTGACAATTCAAGAAACAGTCCATGTTTCGGTTTTCTGCATTCGCACTGTTGGTTAGCATGATGTGGACAGAAAAATATCGCATCAATCTCCCCGCCACTATGATGTAATTTATCAAGCATTTTTTGATGAATCTGATTCAGCACATTGATAGAATATAATCCTTTGGAAATACCAGATTGATTGGTAATGACCACCACCCGATATTCTTCCCGACACAGGAGGGAAATGGCTTCCAAACTGCCGGGGATGGCAACCCATTCTTGCGGGGATTTGATACCCCCTTCTGCTTGGTAGTTAATGACCCCATCTCGAGCGAGAATAATGAGCTTTCTATCCATTGAGTTCATTGTTCGGGCACGTTATTTTGGCTGTTCGTAACCGTATCCTCAAAGGCAGAAACCCGAATCCTGCCATCAATCATACGGCTTTTACGTTTTGAAATTTTATCCATTTTTTTCCAGAAAGCCGCGTTCAAGTCAAAATCTGCGGCGATGGCATTTCCCATAATCAGAATCAACAAGTCGGCACATTCTTCTGCAAGCTCGGAAAGTGGCTTGCCTTTGGTTACACAGGCGGAAATTTCGCCCAACTCTTCGGTCATCAGTGATATGCGATAAATCATGTCTTCGCCGCCGTTTTGGTTGAACGCATGTTTATCATGGAAAGCGGCCACTTCGTCCATCATTGTCGCAAAAGAGTCTTGTTTCATGGGTCAATCCGAATATGAGAAATATCGGCGACACCAAGGAATAATTGACGAATTTTCATCAGTAATAGCAAGCGATTATTTTTGATTGCCACATCATCATGCATCACCATCACCTGCTCAAAAAATTCATCAATCAAGATTTTTAATGTCGATAATTTGTTAAAACCTTGCTCGTATCGATGTGCCTTGAAATGTTGATTTACTTCACTGCGAATGGTGTCAACCTCGTTTGCTAATTGTTTTTCCGCAGGCTCTATGATGAGCTCGCGCTTAAATTTGACGGTGTCATCAAAATGAGCGCGGCTTAAAATATTAGCAATTCGTTTATTCGCTGCAGCCAGTGATTTAGCCGCGCTAGGCTGTTTGTTGAAGAAATGACTCACTGCCTGTAAGCGATTGGCAAAGTCGATGGGTTTGGTTGGGTTACAAGCCTGTACTGCGGCGATTTCTTGTACACAAAAGCCCTGCGACTGAAAATATCCCTTCAATCGTTCGTTGCTAAAGTCGAATACCTGATTCAGTACTGCATCAGTTGTATGCAGGTTTTTTAAGTCACAATCGATGTATTGTGCCATGCTCAACGACAACAAATCGAATAAGTCTAGAGCCAGTTTTTTCTCGATAATGATGCGTAATACGCCTAATGCGGCACGGCGTAAGGCAAATGGGTCTTTATCGCCAGTAGGTATCTCAGCGGTCGCAAATATCCCCACCAGAGAATCAATTTTATCTGCCAGTGCGATACATTGTGCGACGGATGTTGACGGTAATGTATCATTCGCATAGCGTGGCAGGTAATGCTCTTCGATGGCATTGGCAACTGCTTTGTCTTCGCCCTGATTGGTCGCATAATACTTGCCGATAGTCCCTTGCAGTTGCGGAAATTCGCCAACCATATCGGTGACCAAATCGGTTTTACACAATCGCGCCACTCGCTGTACTTGCACTTTATTCGCTTTGAGTTTTGTGGCAATCACACAGGCTAATTTCTCGACCCGGATGGTCTTGTCATAAACCGAACCCAGCTTATTATGAAATAGAACATTCTTAAGCGCGTCAACCCGCTCATATAATTTTATTTTCTGATCGGTATTCCAGAAAAATTCGGCATCAGATAAGCGCGCACTCAGCACCCGCTCATTGCCCTGGCACACACGTTTCGGGGTTTTGCTTTTGATGTTGCTGAGAGAAACAAACAATGGCATCAATTTCCCCTGCTCGTTAGTGACATGAAAATATTTTTGATGATCTGCCATTGTTGACACCAAAACCTCTTTCGGTAACTTCAAATATTTGCGGTCAAATTTGCCGAGCGATGCAGTCGGCCATTCAACCAGAGCGGTGACCTGATCGAGCAAGCCTTGATCGATTTCGACTCGGTTAGCGGTTTTTTTTACTAGGCGGGTCGCCTGTTTGACAATAAGTGCTTGACGAGTTTCGTAATCGGCGATAACGAATCCATGTAGTTTTAATATATGTAGATAACGATCTGCTGCGGGTATTTTTAATATTGTCGGGCAGTGGAATCGGTGTCCGTGAGTCAAACGGTCGGCTTTGAGTCCCAATGCTTTGGTGCTAATCACATCGCTGCCATACAATGCCAGCAACCAATGTACCGGTCTAACAAACATCATCTCGTTATTCCCCCATCGCATCCGTTTCGGAATGGGTAATGCTTTTATGCTGTCATGCAAACATTGATCAACCAGTATATTTAGTTTTCTGCCTTTTACTTTGTGCTTAAAAACCAATCGCGCTGGTTCATCGGAAAGCGATTTTTCTAATTGTTCAACCGACACGGCACATGATTTTGCAAATCCATGAGCCGCGACAGTGGGCATACCATGGTCGTCAAACGCACTTTGTATTGATGGGCCTTTTCGTTGTTCAGTGCGGTCGGGCTGTTTGGGCAAAACGGCTTTGACCCAAACTGCCAGTCGCCGTGGTGTGGCATAGTATTTATATTGATTCGGATTATCCTCAACGACACGCGCTGCAACCAAACCATTAAAAAAATGGTATGCGAATGATTGAGCCAGATTTTTGAGTGCTTTAGGAGGTAGCTCTTCGGTGCCCAGTTCAATTAACAGATTCCGCCTCCGACCAAGCGATTTTTTTGATTGTGCCATTATTTTGTTCGTCGACGAGACCCGCGAGTCACGGTTTTGTGATTGCGAGGAAAGCCTGCTTGTTCGCGGCTGTGATAATAACTTTGTGCCACACGTTTTGATAAATGACGCACCCGTCCAATATATCGGGCACGTTCGGTTACGCCGATGGCATGGCGGGCATCCAGCAAGTTAAATGTATGGGACGCGGTTAGCACTTGCTCGTAAGCAGGTAGGGGTAATTCTTTTTCGACCAATTCCAACGCCAGTGTTTCTGCACCATTAAATTGTGCAAAAAGTTGTGTCACATCCGAGCATTCAAAATTATAAACAGATTGCTCGATTTCGTTTTGTCGATAAAGATCGCCATAGCTGTATCCTGCTACCGTGTTGTTCACGCCCTTTGACCAGCACAGATCAAATAACGAATCCACGCCTTGTAAATACATGGCAATACGCTCCAACCCATAGGTAATTTCGCCAGTAACCGGTTTGCAGTCCAAGCCACCAACCTGCTGAAAATAGGTGAATTGGGAGACCTCCATGCCATTTATCCAGATTTCCCAGCCTAAGCCCCAAGCACCTAATGTGGGTGACTCCCAATCATCTTCAACAAATCGAACATCATCTTTGAGCATGTTCAATCCAAGACTTGTCAGCGAGCCGAGATATAAGTCCTGAAAATTATCCGGCGAAGGTTTTAGCACCACCTGAAATTGGAAGTAGTGTTGTAAACGATTGGGATTTTCACCATAACGTCCGTCTGTTGGACGACGAGAGGGTTGTACATACGCCGCATACAGCGGTTCCGGACCGATGGCACCCAGAAAGGTTGCCGGATGGAACGTGCCAGCCCCCACCTGCATGTCATAGGGTTGCAGAATGACACATCCTTGATCTGCCCAATACTGCTGCAATGTGATAATAATTTGTTGAAATGTAAGCATTATTGTTTACATGGATGTAATGTATGCTGCGGGCGAAGGACGTGCAGGAGCGGCGATTTACATAGATGAACCGAATTGCCTACTAGCCCCTTCATATCAATTATCATGCCTACCCGTGTTCAATGTCTGCTACCAATTTATCCAACGCCGCGAGTCTATCGCCTTTTAGTGTTATTCGCAGTAGCGGACGCGCTTTTTTCTCCAGAACCGCATAATCTCCATCAGCCTGCGCGCTGTGTAAGTCGGAAAAACTGTAATGCCGACCGGGAATTGCGATGTCTGCCATCGCCTGCTCGGTAATTTGGATAAAACAGCCGCTGGCTGGACCGCCTTTGTGAAACTGCCCGGTCGAATGCAAATAACGCGGACCATAACCTAATGTGGTAGTCAGCACGAAGCGTTGTGCGAATCGCCGCCGCAGGGCTTGTAAACGGTCATTGACAGCGACAAAATCTGGCACATAAGCCAGCACTGCCAAATATAATGTGCCAGTGGACAGGGCTTCAAATCGGTCGAATACAGCCTGTATCGTGGGCTTTGCATTATCCTCTCCCATCGCAGGGGCATATACCATATAGTGCTGGTTTTCAAATAGCGTATTGAATGGTTGCGACTCCCGACCGGTTATAAATAATCGTGTTTGTTGCTTTGCCTGCTCAACATCGGGTTGATCGAATGGATTGACTGCCATGATGCTCGCTGCCAGCGCAGTTGCCATTTCCCAGCGTAAAAATTCCGCACCAATATCATAACGGCTCGCCAAATGCCACCGCATATCGGCAGTCCGTGTTGCCGCCTTGTGCCTGTCGCCGTCCTCGTCATCAAGTCCAATATAGACGCTCAACATATTATTTTGGTTTGGAGTATCTATCGCATCATCGTATGTCGGCAATATGCCCTTTGCCTCTTTTCCAAGACTTTCCGCAACCAATTGCTCAATCCACACTGCCAGCGACTGTAACGGCGGGGTGAGACGCAGCTGCAAAATAGGTCGTCCCGACAAGGCACCATCGCCCATCAGGTGTGCTAACGCCAATACCGCATGAGCCGCAGGATTATCCGTATCAGACTGACACGCATCGCTCAACATGCGCGTGTTTGCCAATAATCGATGCAGGTTAACTCCAATCAAGGCGGCCGGCACCAAGCCGAAATAACTCAATGCCGAATAACGCCCACCTATATCGGGCGGGTTCAGAAAAACCCGAGTAAAATCATTTTCAACGGCGTGTTGGTGGAGCCACGAATCTGGGTCGGTAATAGCGACCAGATGATCGCCCGGACAATCGGTATATTGGCGTAATTGTGCATGGAAGTAGGCAAATAAATCGGCTGTTTCCACCGTGTTCCCCGATTTGCTGGCAACGATAATTAACGAACGCGCAAGCACGTCATCAAGTGCCTTGATTTGAGCCGGGGAGGTGCTATCCATAACCCGCAATTGGAGGCTTGGTTGAATCGTGTCGGTAGAGTCGACAAATACCGTTGAAAACACTTCAGCGGCTAAGCTGGAGCCGCCCATGCCCAATAAAATAACCGTGTCAAATTGACCGCAGCCAGCGATTTGTTGTGCCCAGCGATGAATATCGTCAATATGTGCCTCCATCCATGCCACAGCATCCAGCCAACCTAGCCGGCTGGTGATAGCATCGGCATCAGCACCGCTCCATAGAGCAGTGTCCTTTTGCCACAATCGGGTCATTAAATTTTGTTGCATACCTATCAAGTTATTGTCCTGTTATTCGGAGTAATTTGTTGCTAATCGCTGATTTTATTTTTGCGATAGTTTTTTCTCCCACCGATAAGCAGAACGGCATATCGTGGCAAGTTCATCGTATCTGGGTTGCCAGTTTAACACGCGCTTGATTTTTTTATTATCGGCAATCAGCTCGGGTGGGTCGCCCGCTCGCCGTGCGACCGTTTGCACTTCAAAATCCACGTTGCTGACGGTTTTGACGCAATCAATAACCTGCTTAACGCTAAATCCGTGCCCATATCCACAGTTCAATACGGTACTTTTTCCGTCGTTATGCAAATAAGACAGGGCATCAAGATGAGCCACTGCCAAATCATCGACGTGAATATAATCACGGATACAGGAGCCATCAGCGGTTGGGTAGTCATCACCAAAAATAGACAAATAGGGTCGCATACCGCAAGCCGTTTGACAGGCGACCTTGATGAGGTGGGTCGCTTCAGGGGTGGACTGCCCCAGACCACCGTCGATATGCGCTCCGGCAACATTGAAGTAGCGTAATGCCACATAGTTAAACGGTTTACTCGAAGTCGCCATCGAGAAATCGCGTAAAGTCCATTCGGTCATCAATTTAGTCGCCCCATAAGGGTTGATTGGTCGTGGTGTCGCCTGCTCATTCACCGGACAAGATTCTGGAACACCATACACCGCTGCACTGGATGAAAATATAAAGTGGTTGATGTTATTGGCTATACAGGCATCAATAAGGTTGAGCGACCCGACGACATTATTCTGGTAATACTTGGCTGGATTCTCGACCGATTCGGGTACTACGATATGACCGGCAAAATGAATCACCGAATCAATATTGTATTTGCGGATTATTTTAGTCACCAAATCACGGTCATGAATATCCCCCTGATAAAATTCTGCGGCTTCAGGAATCGCCCAACGATGCCCCGAATACAAGTTATCTAGCACCACCACATCATAGCCAGCTTTAAGAATATGTAATACGGTATGCGAACCAATATATCCGGCACCTCCAGTAACTAAAATAGGACTCAACATAATTTTCAGATTATTGTGATTGGTCGCAACACGGGGAACGAATAAGTCCGCTGAAGTCTATACGAATTCTTGGGTCGCTTTTCGGTAAGCAGTGCATTTTGTTAGGTATTCTGTCGTGCTTGTGGGCATCGGTACGCGGAGGTTGGCAATCCAAGCGATGAGGTCTTTTCCTGAACGTAACAAGGCGGTACCACGTTTGATATGTCTTTCCAGATCAGTGCTGGCTTGTTCTGGGATAATCGCACGGAAGTTGATAATTTTTTCCCCATCGGCAACAAATTCTGGCCATACCGTTAGATAGTTCGAATCGCTACGCAAGATTTCGCATTCACATTTAGCGATGGCGATGAAATCTTCTACCAAGGGGGTGGCTTGTGAAAACCAGTGCAGACAACAAAACGTAGATTGAATGATTTCGCCGACTCGATCAATTTCACGCATCGCCTGTGCGATTTTACGGTAGCGGCTACAATAATAATCTGCGATGGACATAGTGAACACCTTTCCCGGCTCACCCCATAGCTCATCGACACCTTCTTCGCCACTGTAATGCCTGACATTGCCGGATAATGACAGGGCTTCAGAGAAACAGATTGAGCATTCAAGCATAAGCCCATTATCTTGAGTCATCTCAATACCACGTTCTTCAAGATTCACGATGGTCGTGAATATATCGGTGGCACGATTGAATAATGCGCCCGCCAGCATAGCCGCATTGACACGTTTTCGAGCAGGATCGATTTCTTTTTCATATGCGGAGCGTACTTCGTCTAACCTTTCCCCGGGCGTGTTAATGCCGCGTTCAGTATGATGGAATGTTCTACGGGTTAGTGCGTCCAGCAGTTTCTTTTTTTCGAAAGAGGTCTCTTTTGGCGGTTTATAATAACGAATCCAATAATCATCAAAAAAGATATGGCTGACACCATTTATTTCCTTAGTGGCGCCGTTTTCAATCGACATTGTAGTTTTGCTTGACATTGTTTTGGTTTGTGAGGCTTGGATTATCGTTAATGACGGTTTGCTCGGTCAGCTAAGCACGATTTTTAAGTTCGACCAATGATTGTTCTAGGCTCGTCCAAATGAGATCGTAACATTCATCAATTTGTGCGCGGGTAATAATCAGAGGTGGACATAACACCATTGTATCGTCCACAGCACGCACCACTACACCATTTTTCAGACAATTTTCTCGACAGAGTGTACCCGCACTGCCGTCCTCGTCGAATCGACGTTTGCTCTGTTTATCTGCAACCAGTTCCAAACCGCCAAGAAACCCCTTGGTGCGTGCTTCGCCGACCAAAGGATGTGATTCAAGGGCAGCAATTTTGGATTGAAAATAATCCATCGTGTTCTCGCGTGCCTTTTCGATAATGCGTTCATCACGCAAAATTTGGATATTTTTTAATGCCACCGCACATGCTACAGGGTGACCGGAATAGGTATAACCATGCACAAACTCGCCACCGTTGTGGTCGAGAATCGTAGCGATTCTATCGGCAATCATAACCGCGCTGATGGGTTGATAGCCAGCGGATAATCCTTTTGCCAGTGTCATCACATCGGCTTCGATGCCAAAGGTGTCCGAGCCAAACCATTCGCCGGTTCGCCCAAAACCGCAAATCACTTCATCGGCGCACAGCAATACATCATATTTCTGGCAGATGCGGTTGATTTCTGGCCAATAATTATCCGGCGGAATAATCACCCCACCAGCACCCTGAATGGGTTCGGCAATAAACGCTGCAACGCGCTCGGGGCTTAATTCTAATATGCGCTGTTCGAGTGCTTGGGCACGCTGCAATCCAAATTCTTCGAGGCTAACATTGCCACCCTCGCCATAGAAATAGGGTTGATCGATATGCTCGATATTGGGAATCGGCAAACCCCCTTGTGCATGCATGGCAGCCATGCCACCAAGACTCGCACCTGCCATCGTGCTACCGTGATAGGCATTGCGTCTGCTAATCACGATATTACGTTCGGCATGTCCTTGAATTTCCCAGAAGTAGCGTACCAAACGCAAAACGGTGTCATTGCCATCAGAGCCAGAACAGCCGAAAAACGCGCGCTTCATTTGTGGCGGCGTTACCTCAGCAAGTATTTCTGCCAATTCCACCGCAGGTAATTGCGCACATTGAAAGAAACTATTGTAGTAAGGCAGTTGCTCCATCTGTGATTTTGCAACTTCCGCTAACTCGGTTCTGCCATAGCCGATATTGACGCACCACAAACCAGACATAGCATCGAGATAGCGATTCCCATCGCTGTCATAAATATAGATATTTTCCGCACTCGTAATAATGCGTGTACCACTTTTGTACATCGCCTTATGGTCAGTGAATGGGTGTATATGATGATTTGCATCTATTTGACGCAATTCTGTCGTATCATAGGTTCGCATAGGGTTTGTTCGCGGAAATGTTTAGGGTAGCCCTGCCAGTTTAATTATGCTTAAATTATAACCTGCTTGCTGGCAATAACAAAAGCACGCAGAGAGAGGGCGTTTATACTTATAAATGAGCGATTGAGACCGCTTTTGACACCGATGTTAGCCCAAAGCCCCCTTATAAGGGTGTTGATAATTGAGAATGACGGCTATGGATAAGAATATTTATTTTACTGGATTCCTGCTTCCGCAGGAATGACGGACTAGGTTGCTTCTCAATTTTCAATTTTCAATTTTCAATTAGATAAGAATATTTATTTTACTGGATTCCTGCTTCCGCAGGAATGACGGACTAGGTTGCTTCTCAATTTTCAATTTTCAATTTTCAATTTTCAATTAGATAAGAATATTTATTTTACTGGATTCCTGCTTCCGCAGGAATGACGGACTAGGTTGCTTCTCAATTTTCAATTAGATAAGAATATTTATTTTACTGGATTCCTGCTTCCGCAGGAATGACGGACTAGGTTGCTTCTCAATTTTCAATTTTCAATTTTCAATTTTCAATTTTCAATTTTCAATTTTCAATTAGATAAGAATATTTATTTTACTGGATTCCTGCTTCCGCAGGAATGACGGACTAGGTTGCTTCTCAATTTTCAATTTTCAATTTTCAATTAGATAAGAATATTTATTTTACTGGATTCCTGCTTCCGCAGGAATGACGGACTAGGTTGCTTCTCAATTTTCAATTTTCAATTTTCAATTTTCAATTAGATAAGAATATTTATTTTACTGGATTCCTGCTTCCGCAGGAATGACGGACTAGGTTGCTTCTCAATTTTCAATTTTCAATTAGTTGTGCTACAGTAACGCTGTCGAGTGAGGGCGGTGAATTCAACCCATCAGCCTCACGAATACTTCAATCAAGAGAATATTCCAAATGAAATCATCGTTCATCATAAAAACCATTAATAATCATATAGTTACCACCCCACAATCCGCGTTCGGCTTATGGGGTAGGGCGATGATTTCAATTGCAACGCAACTCAAAACAGCACGGACAGCCACATCAAATCGTTGTGGTATTTTGTCCGCACCTCTGAAGTGCCTATTCGTCGCCACTTTCTTTGCACTATTGTTTGTCGCACAGCTGGCTAATGCACAAGGCTTGAATGACTTCGTTACCACTTGGAAAATAGTATCCACCCATTCAACAATCACCATTCCAACATTCTCTACCGAAACGTATAATTACACGGTTGATTGGGGCGATAACGTGAGTGACACCGATGTACATACAGGCGGTGCCACGCATACTTACGCCGACGCAGGCGATTATGACATCCGCATTAGCGGCACCTTCCCACGGATTTATTATCCTAGCACCTCCTCAGACAATGGCTCATCCACCATCGTTGCCATCAAACAATGGGGAGCGGGTCGTCAATGGACTTCAATGGCGGGTGCTTTTAAGGGGGCTTATGCACTCGCAGGAACAGCCAGCGACAAACCTGATTTGTCTCGGGTAACGGATATGAGTGAGATGTTTAGAGACGCTACCGCCTTTAACCAAGACATAGGCAATTGGGATGTCAGCGATGTGACCAGTATGGCGTTTATGTTTAGTGGTGCTAGAGTCTTTAACCAAGACATTGGTGGTTGGGATGTTAGGAAGGTTATCGATATGAGCGAGATGTTTTTTTTAGCCTCTTCATCTGCCCCTGGCTTTGGCTTTATCCAAAACCTAGGCGCTTGGTATATTACCGATGCGGAATTGCCGTCAGATGACCCATTACCAGAAACGCTAACGTTCACGGTTGGTAGTACGGCTGGGATAGGTGCTGTGATAGGAAGCATCACCGCTCAAAACAATGAACTTAACGGACAAACTCCCAGTTATGCGCTTGTCGGAGATGGTGCGGATTTATTTAGCCTGATTGGTGGGTCTCTAAGCGTAGCTCAAGCACTGAGTTCACCTTCATATACGTTAGGTATAACATCAACGGGGGGGTATGGAGAGAATAATTCCCGCACATTGACCATCATCAATGCGGCAATAACAGCCCCCATAGCCGCCCCGAGTATCAGTATCAGCCCCAATACGCTGGTTGCCACCGTGGGCACTGCTATCGCGGATATAACTATCAGCTCAAGTGGCGGTGGTAATGTTGAGAGCTACAGCATCGATCCAACACTTCCCGCTGGACTGTCATTTAGCACAGCCACTGGCACCATTTCAGGCACACCAACGGCGATTGCAACTTTAACCACCTACTTCATCACCGCCACTAATAGTGGTGGTACGGATAGTGGAACCATCACCATCACTGTTAATGGTGGAGCAGGCGAGATGCCTGCTGGGAGTCCGTTAGGTGACTCGGGTGATTTCGTGACCACTTGGAGCGTAACGGACGGTCAGACGATCACCATTCCAACAACAGGCAGTGGCTATAGTTACACCGTAAATTGGGGTGATGATGGCATAGATACAACGACCTATACTGGCAATGCCACGCATGCTTACACCGTGACAGGGACTCATACCGTCCGTATTAGTGGCGACTTCCCGCGTATTTATTTTAATGCGGGGAATGGCAATGATAATTCCAACAGTATCATCGCCATTGACCAATGGGGAAATCAGCAATGGACTTCAATGGAACAGGCTTTTAGTGGAGCAACCAACCTAGCAGGACAAACAACAACCGACCGACCTGATTTGTCTCGGGTAACAGATATGTGGGGTATGTTTAGGCATGCTGAAAAATTCAATCAAGACATCGGCGATTGGGATGTCAGCAATGTTGAGCGTATGGGCACGCTGTTTGAACATACTGACGACTTTAACCAAGATATTGGTGATTGGGATGTCAGCAATGTGACCAATATGGAGTGGATGTTTGCTAGTGCCACTGCCTTTAACCAAGACATTAGCCGTTGGGATGTCCGCGGTGTAACGAATATGAGTAATATGCTTGGTAACAACACACCTGCTTTTAGTCAAAACCTAGGTGCTTGGTATATCACTGGGGATTTATCCGTGTCCCCGGCACTTGAAGCAGGAGCCGAAGTAACTCGGTTTACGGCTCAGAATAGTGCCTTAAGCGGTCAAAACCCGAGCTATACGCTTGTCGGCGGAGTAGATGTCGGTCTGTTTACCCTAACGTCAACGGGTGTCCTGAGCATAAACGATGCACCGCCCGCTGATAAAACTTCATACAACATTACCATAGCGGCTACTGGCTCATTTGGAACAAACAATCAGCACGATTTGACCCTTGTCGCCAATCATAGACCCGAGATTAGCTCTAACAATGGTGAGTCTCCATATGCAATAACGCTCCCCGAAAACATACGAGAAGTGACCACCCTCACCGCTACGGATGGGGATACCAATGATACTTTGACCTATACGCTTTCAAATAACGATGCCGCACTGTTTGAGATAACAGGGACAGGAAACTCAAGAACATTAAGATTCAAAGATGACTTTATTCCAGATTATGAAAACCCAAGAAACTCAGATGGGGTAGTTGACCAAAACGCCGACCAAGAATATCGTGTTCTGGTTACTGTATCGGATGGAACATCTTTTGATACACAAGAAATTATCGTAAGAATCACGCCAGTCAACGAAACAGACCCGACCGACATTGGGCTTTCTTCAACAGCAGTGGTGCGTAGTGCAATGGCTCGCCAGCGGGTTGGTTTATTATCTGTTATCGATGCGGATGCGGGTGAAATATATACATATACGTTAGCCGCTGGAAATGGTGATGATGACAATGACGCATTCACCATTGACGGTAGCAGTTTAAGAATAAACGCAACACCCACCGCAGAAAGGACAATCTACAGCATCAGAATCCGAATCCGAGGGAATGATGGCGTACTTGGTTACTCCAAAACATTCACCATTACCGTTAGTGATGAAGCATTGGCAACAGACGACTTCGTGACCACTTGGCAGGTAACGGCAGGTCAGACCATTACCATTCCAACAACAGGTGATGGCTATGATTACGCCGTAAATTGGGGCGATGATAGCAACGCCACGAGCGAGACCGGCAACGCCACGCATGCTTACGCCGATTCAGGGACTTATAGCGTCCGTATCAGCGGCAGTTTCCCGCGTATTTATTTTAATAACTTCAATAGCAACGGCAACCAAAATTCCAACAGTATCATCGCCATTGACCAATGGGGAACAGGGCAATGGACTTCAATGAATGGTGCTTTTAGGGGTGCGACCAACCTTGCTGGACAAGCCAGCGATACGCCTGATTTATCTCGGCTAACCGATATGAACGGTATGTTTGATAATGCCCAAGCCTTTAACCAAAACATTGGTAATTGGGATGTCAGCAGTGTTACCAATATGATGTCTATGTTAGGGAGTGCCTACAATAGGATGGCTTTTAATCAAGACATTAGTGATTGGGATGTCAGCAGTGTAACGAATATGTCGTACATGTTTCAGAGTACCGAGTACTTTAACCAAGCCATCGGCAAGTGGGATGTCAGCAGTGTAACGAATATGTCGCACATGTTTCGGAATGCCCGGTCCTTTAACCAAGCCATCGGCAAGTGGGATGTCAGCAGTGTAACGAATATGAAGAGTATGTTTAGTTTTGCCACTGCCTTTAACCAAGACATTGGTGATTGGGATGTGAGTCTCGTAGGAGATATGAAAACGATGTTTCAGAATGCCGTAGCCTTTAACCAAGACATCAGCCGTTGGGACGTGAGGAATATAAATGCAACGTTCATGAATTCGATGTTTGCTGGTGCCACCGCCTTTAATCAAAATCTTGGGCTTTGGTATATTGCTGTGCCTGACTTGGTTATTTCCCCCACTCTTGAAGCAGGTGGTACAGTAACCACTTTCATGGCTCAGAATGCTCATTTAAGAAGTCACAGCTCGGTTTATTCTCTTTCTGGCACTGATGCCGATCTCTTTACCCTAACCCCAGCAGGTGTGTTGACCATAAACCTAGCACCCGACCCCACAAAAACTAAATATGATATTAGCGTATCAGCGATGGCGAATTTTTTATTTGGAACAAACAATCACCGAGACTTTATGTTTGGTGAGAACCCAGCCCCGACCAATATTATGCTTTCTTCAGAAGCAGTGGTTCGCAATGCAGTCGCCAACACCCGGATTGGGTTCTTGTCTAATACTGATACAGAGACGGGTGACGAATACACATACACATTGATAACTGGAGTGGGTGATGCAGATAACGAAGCGTTCATAATTGACGGCACCAGTTTAAGAATAAAGGACACACCTGCCGCCGGCAAATCAAGCTACAGCATCAGAATCAATGTAAATGATGGTGAAAATGATTTCTCTAATACATTCACCATTACCGTTAGCGAGGACGCATTGGCAACAGATGATTTTGTTACCACTTGGCGGGTAACGGCAGGTCAGAGCATCACCATTCCGACATACGCTACCGAAACGTATCATTACACCGTGAATTGGGGCAGTGGTGAAGCAGCAGACACGGCTACTTATACAGGCAATGCCGTGCATACTTACGCTGATGCAGATGATTATGAAGTCCGTATCAGTGGCACCTTCCCGCGCATTTATTTTAATAACGAAGGCGACAAGGACAAGATCATTGCCATCAAGCAATGGGGCAATGGACGCTGGACTTCTATGGAAAAATCCTTCTATGGCTGTAGTAACTTGGTTGGAGATACAAACGATAGACCTGATTTATCGACTGTAACCGACATGAACAATATGTTTAATAATGCCGATGCCTTTAACCAAAACATCGGCGATTGGGATGTCAGCAAGGTGACCAATATGTCGAATATGTTTGCTCATACCGCACTCTTTAACCAACCTATCGGTGGTTGGGATGTCAGTAGCGTAACCGATTTATCGGGAATGTTTCAGCACAGCTCCTTTAATCAACCTATCGGTGGTTGGAATACAGGCGAGGTTACAGACATGAACAATATGTTTAATTATAATCATATCTTTAACCAACCTATTGGCGATTGGGTTACCCGCAATGTAACCAATATGTCGGCTATGTTTAGAAGAGCCTTCGGTTTTAACCAACCTATCGGCGGTTGGGTTACCCGCAATCTTACAGACATGAGTTATATGTTTCAGAATGCCACATTTATGACGCATGACATCAGTGCTTGGGATGTCCGCAATGTAACCAATATGGAGAATATGATTGATGGAACTAATTTTCGTTTTTTTGTCGCCAACTTCGGGCTTTGGTACATTACGGGGGATTTGTCCGTGCCTCCGACACTTGAAGCAGGGGACGAAGTCACCCGATTCACGGCTCAGAATAGTTACTTAAACGGTCAAAACCCGACCTATGGACTTGATGGTGGCACTGATGATGATCTCTTTACAATAACGAGCACAGGCGTGTTGAGCATAAAGGGAAGTCCAGAAATTACAAAAAATGAATATAATATCCGCATATCAGTTAGTGGTAATGTGATTAAGAAGAGCGCTAGCGACACACGGATCTACTACCGATCTTTAACCCTTGTCGCCAATCATAGACCCGAGATTACTTCTAACAATGGCGTTTCTCACTATGCAATAACACTCCCTGAAAATACCCGGGCGGTCACCACCATCACCACTACAGATGGAGATGAGAATGCTACTTTGAGCTATACGCTTTCGAATGATGATGTGGCACTGTTTGAGATAACTGGAACAGGAAACTCAAGAACATTAAGTTTCAAAGATGACTTTATTCCAGATTATGAAAACCCAAGAAACTCACTCGGGGTGGTTGACCAAAACGCCGACCAAGAATATCGCGTTCTAGTCTCTGTATCGGATGGAATATCGACCGATACGCAAACCATTATCGTAACAATCATGCCCGTCAACGAAACAACCCCGACCGACATTGGGCTTTCTTCAACAGCAGTGGTGCGTAGTGCAACGGCTCGCCAGCGGGTTGGTTTATTATCTGTTATCGATGAGGATGCGGGTGAAATATATACATATACGTTAGCCGATGGAAATGGTGATGATGACAACCTATTGTTCACCATTAACGGCACCAGTTTGAGAATACTCGCAACACCTGCCACAGGTAAATCAAGCTACAGCATTAGAATCAATGTTAATGACGGCACAAATGATTTCGCTAAGGCATTCACCATTACAGTGAGCGATGACGTATTAGAAACAGATGATTTTGTTACTACTTGGAGCGTAGCGGCAAGTCAGACCATCACCATTCCAACAACAGGCAGTGGCTATAGTTACAAGGTAAATTGGGGCGATGGTAGCACCGACACGAGCCAGACCGGCAACGCCACGCATACTTACGCCGATGCAGGGACTTATACCGTCCGTATTAGTGGCGACTTCCCGCGTATTTATTTTAATGCGAGGGAAGGCAATGATAATTCCAACAGTATCATCGCCATTAACCAATGGGGAAGTCAGCAATGGACTTCAATGGAACTGGCTTTTAGTGGAGCAACCAACCTAGCAGGACAAACAACACTCGACCAACCTGATTTGTCTCGGGTAACAAATATGCGGAGTATGTTTAGGTATGCTGAAAAATTCAATCAAGACATTGGCAATTGGAATGTCAGCAATGTGACCGATATGGGCACGCTGTTTGAATATACTGACGTATTTAACAAAGACATAAGCGGTTGGGATGTCAGCAATGTGACCGATATGCAGTGGATGTTTGCTAATGGCGCTGTCTTTAACAAAGACATAAGCGGTTGGGATGTCCGCAGTGTAACGAATATGAATAATATGTTTGGCACATCTCCTGTTTTTAGTCAAAACCTAGGTGCTTGGTATATCACTGGGGATTTATCCGTGTCCCCGGCACTTGAAGCAGGAGACGAAGTAACCACTTTCACGGCTCAGAATAGTGCCTTAAGCGGTCAAAATCCGAACTATACGCTTGTCGCCGGAGGTGATGCCAATTTGTTTGCCCTAACTTCAGCAGGTGTCCTGAGCATAAACGACGTACCGCCCGCTGGAAAAACTTCATACAACATTACCATAGCGGCTATTGGCTCATTTGGAACAAACAATCAGCACGATTTGACGCTTGTCACCAATCATATTACGCAGATTACCGCCCCCAATGGTGGTGCTTCTACATATGCAATTACACTCCCCGAAAACACACGAGAAGTCACCACCATCACCGCTACGGATGGGGATACCAATGATATTTTGACCTATTCTATTTCTAGGTATGATTCTGATTTATTTGAGATAACTGGAACAGGAAACTCAAGAACATTAAAATTCAAAGCCGACCGTGTTCCAGATTATGAAAACCCAATAAACTCAGATGGGGTGGTTGACCAAAACGCAGACCAAGAATATCGCGTTCTAGTCTCTGTATCGGATGGAATATCTTTTGATACACAAGAAATTATCGTAAGAATCACGCCAGTCAGCGAAACAGCCCCGACCGACATTGGGCTTTCTTCAACAGCAGTGGTGCGCAGTGCAACGGCTCACCAGCGAGTTGGTTTATTATCTGTTATCGATGCGGATGCGGATGAAACATATACATATACATTAGCCGCTGGAAATGGTGATACAGACAACGCATTGTTCATAATTGACGGCACCAGTTTAAGAATACTCGCAACACCCGCCGCAGGAAAATCAAGTTATAGCATCAGAATCCAAGTGAATGATGGCACACTTAATTATTCTAAAGGATTCACCATTACCGTTAGTGATGAAGCATTGGCAACAGACGACTTTGTGACCACTTGGCAGGTAACCGCAGATCAGACCATCACCATTCCAACATACGCTACCGAAACGTATCATTACACCGTTAATTGGGGTGATAGTCCCACCAGCACCAGCACGAACCAGACCGAAAACGCCACGCACACTTATGCCGTCGCAGGTGATTATGAAGTCCGTATCAGCGGCAGTTTCCCGCGTATTTATTTTAATACCCACGATAACAACGGCAACCAAAATTCCAACAGTATCATCGCCATTGACCAATGGGGAACAGGGCAATGGACTTCAATGAATGGTGCTTTTAGGGGTGCGACCAACCTTGCTGGACAAGCCAGCGATACGCCTGATTTATCTCGGGTAACCAAGATGAACTCGATGTTTCAGAATGCCGAAGCCTTTGACCAAAACATTGGTGATTGGGATGTCAGTGGTGTAACTAATATGAGTTTTATGTTAGGGAGTATCTACAATGCGATGGCCTTTAGCCGAGACATTGGTGATTGGGATGTCAGCAATGTGACCAATATGACGTGGATGTTTGCTCGTGCCACTGCCTTTAACCAAGACATAAGCCGTTGGGATGTCAGTAGTGTAAATAGTATGCATTCGATGTTTCAGAATGCCATTGCCTTTGACCAAGACATTGGTGATTGGGATGTCAGCAGTGTAAATAATATGCAAGGGATGTTTTCTAATGCCGCAGCCTTTAACCAAGACATTGGTGATTGGGATGTCAGCAATGTGACCAATATGTCGAGCATGTTTCGTGATGCCAGAGCCTTTAACCAAGACATAAGCCGTTGGGATGTCCGCGGTGTAAGGAGTATGACGTATATGTTTCGTGATGCCACTGCCTTTAACCAAAACCTAGGTGCTTGGTATATTACTGGGGATTTATCCGTGTCCCCGGCACTTGAAGCAGGAGACGAAGTAACCACTTTCACGGCTCAGAATAGTGTTTTAAGCGGTCAAAGCCCGAGCTATACGCTTGCCGGCGGAGTAGATGGCGGTCTGTTTACCCTAACGTCAACGGGAGTCCTGAGCATAAACGATGCACCGTCCGCTGATAAAACTTCATACAACATTACTATAGCGGCTACTGGCTCTGGCTCATTTGGAACAAACAATCAGCACGATTTGACCCTTGTCGCCAATCATAGACCCGAGATTAGCTCTAACAATGGTGAGTCTCCATATGCAATAACGCTCCCCGAAAATACACAGCCGGTAACCACCATCACCGCGACGGATATGGACGCGAATACTTTGAACTATACGCTTTCAAATAGCGATGTCGCGTTGTTTGAGATAACGGATTCAGGCGTATTAAGTTTCAAGGATGCCTATATTCCAGATTATGAAAACCCAAGAAACTCAGATGGGGTGGTTGACCAAAACGCCGACCAAGAATATCGCGTTCTAGTTTCTGTATCGGATGGCGTATCGACCCGCACACAGGAAATTAGAGTAACAATCGTTGAATTAGCCCCGAGTATCAGTATCAGCACCAATACGCTGGTTGCCACCGTGGGCAGTCCCATTGATGCGATAACCATCAGTTCAAGTGGCGGTGGTGTGGTTGCTCTCTTTGCAATCAATCCAACACTCTCCGATGGACTGACACTTGACACAGCCACTGGCACCATTTCAGGCACACCAACGGCGATTGCAACTTTAACCACCTACACCATCACCGCTACTAATAGCGGTGGTACGGCTACTGCGACAATAGCCATCGCCGTCAATGGTGGGGCAGGTGAGATACCTGCTGGGAGTCTGGATGACTTCGTGACCACTTGGGAAATAGTATCCACCCATCCAACAATCACCATTCCAACATTCTCTACCGAAACGTATAATTACACGGTTGATTGGGGCGATAACGTGAGTGACACCGATGTACATACAGGCGGTGCCACGCATACTTACGCCGACGCAGGCGATTATGACATCCGCATTAGCGGCACCTTCCCGCGGATTTATTATCCTAGCACCAGATCAGACAATGGCTCATCCACCATCGTTGCCATCAAACAATGGGGAGCGGGTCGTCAATGGACTTCAATGGCAGGTGCTTTTAAGGGGGCTGATACACTCGCAGGAACAGCCAGCGACAAACCTGATTTGTCTCAGGTAACGGATATGAGTGAGATGTTTCAGCATGCTAGAGCCTTTAACCAAGACATTGGTAATTGGGATGTCAGCAATGTAACGAATATGAAAAATATGTTTAGAGACGCTGGAGCCTTTAACAAAGACATAGGCGATTGGGATGTCAGCGATGTAACCAGTATGGAGTTTATGTTTAGAGAGGCTGGAGCCTTTAACCAAGACATCGGTGGTTGGGATGTTAGGAAGGTGAGCAATATGACGTGGATGTTTGCTAGTGCCGATGACTTTAGCCAAAACTTAGGTGCTTGGTATGTTACCGATGCGGAATTGTCGTCAGATGACCCATTACCAGAAACGCTAACGTTCACGGTTGGTAGTACGGCTGGGATAAATGCTGTGATAGGAAGCATCACCGCTCAAAACAATGTACTTAACGGACAAACTCCCAGTTATACGCTTGTCGGAGATGGTGCGGATTTATTTAGCCTGAGTGATGGGTCTCTAAGCGTAGCTCAAGCACTGAGTTCACCTTCATATACGTTAGATATAACATCAACGGGGGGGTATGGAGAGAATAATTCCCGCACATTGACCATCACCAATGCGGCACCAACTCCACCCGTAGCCACCCCGATTATCAGTATCAGCACCAATACGCTGGTTGCCACCGTGGGCACTGCTATCCAGCCTATAACTATCAGCTCAAGTGGCGGTGGTAATGTTGTCAGCTATGGCATCGCCCCAGCCATTGGTAATGGACTGTCATTTAGCACCGCCACTGGCACCATTTCAGGCACACCAACGGCGATTGCACCTTTAACCACCTACCTCATCACCGCCACTAATAGCGGTGGTACGGATAGTAGAACCATCACCATCACCGTCAATGGTGGGGCAGGTGAGATGCCTGCTGGGAGTCTGGATGACTTCGTGACCACTTGGAGCGTACCAGGAGGTCTGACCATCACCATTCCAACAACAGACAGTGGCTATAATTACAACGTAAATTGGGGTGATGGTGGCATAGATACAACGACCTATACCGCCAATGCCACGCATACTTACGCCGATACAGGGACTCATACCGTCCGTATTAGTGGCGACTTCCCGCGTATTTATTTTGATGCGGGGAATGGCAATACTAATTCCAACAGTATCATCGCCATTAACCAATGGGGAAATCAGCAATGGACTTCAATGGGACTGGCTTTTGCTGGAGCAACCAACCTTATAGGAGACGCAACCGACCAACCTGATTTGTCTCGGGTAACAGATATGTGGGGTATGTTTAGGTATGCTGAAAGCTTTAATCAAGACATTGGCGATTGGGATGTCAGCAATGTTGATCGTATGGGCACGCTGTTTGAATATGCTACCGACTTTGACGGAGATATTGGTGATTGGGATGTCAGCAATGTGACCAATATGGCGTATATGTTTCGTGATGCCACTGCCTTTAACAAAGACATAAGCCGTTGGGATGTTAGGAAGGTAACGGATATGGATAATATGTTTTCGGGTGCCACTGACTTTAACCAAGACATTAGCCGTTGGGATGTCCGCGGTGTAACGAATATGAGTAATATGCTTGATGGTGCATCTGATTTTATTCAGAACCTAGGTGCTTGGTATATTACTGGGGATTTATCCGTGTCCCCGGCACTTGAAGCAGGAGCCGAAGTAACCACTTTCACGGCTCAGAATAGTGCCTTAAGCGGTCAAAACCCGAGCTATACGCTTGTCGGCGGAGTAGATGTCGGTCTGTTTACCCTAACGTCAACGGGTGTCCTGAGCATAAACGATGCACCGCCCACTGATAAATATTCATACAACATTACTATAGCGGCTACTGGCTCATTTGGAACAAACAATCAGCACGATTTGACCCTTGTCGCCAATCATAGACCCGAGATTAGCTCTAACAATGGTGAGTCTCCATATGAAATAACACTCCCCGAAAACACAAAAGCAGTAACCACCATCACCGCGACCGATATGGACGCGAATACTTTGAACTATACGCTTTCAAATAGCGATGCCGCGTTGTTTGAGATAAATAACGCAGGAGAATTAAGCTTCCAAGACGAGTATATTCCCGATTATAAAAACCCAAGAGACTCGCAAGGTAATATTATTTCAAGTGGAGGAGACCAAGGATATTGGGTTCTAGTTACCGTATCGGACGGCGTATCGACCTACACACAGGAAATTAGAGTAACCATCGTTCGTTTGCTCACAGTCGTAAACTCGATTGAGGATATTGATAACCTTGTGGCGCAGAGCAGTATTCGCACGGTGGATGTATCTGGTTATTTTAGCGATAGCGAGCCAGACAACATGTTGACCTTTACCACTGAATCCAGTAACACTCCCACCGCTACCGTTGAAGTTGTGGGTAGCACAGTCACCATCACGGCAAACGCTGCAGGCAGTGCAACCATCACCATCACTGCCGAAGACACCATCGGTCAAATGGTTACACAGGCTTTTGTGGTAACCGTTACCAATCCAGCCCCAACCATTGTGAACGCACTTAATGATATTGACCTCGTGGCAATGGATAGTCCTCGTGAGCTGAATGTAGCGGGTAACTTTAACGGTTTCGAAAACGAGACTTTAACCTTTACAGTCATGTCTAGTAATGACGACACCGCCACCGTTACGGTCAGCGGTAGTGTAGTGACCATTACACCCATCGCTGTCGGGCGTACAACCATCACCGTTACTGCCATCGATAGCGCGGATAAAGCGGTTACGGAGACTTTTGTGGTAACCGTTACCAACCAACCCCCCGCCATTGTAACCGCGCTTGCCGATATTGATCTCGCGGCAATGAGTAGTCCTCTTCAGGTGGATATGGCGGACTACTTTAGCGATATAGACACGTTGACCTTTACCGTTGAATCCAGTAATGATGCCATCGCCACCGTTATGGTGGGCGGTAGCGTAGTAACCATTACCCCAGTAGCCATAGGGGACGTAGAGATAACCGTCACTGCCACCGATACAGCGGATCAAACGGCTACGCAGACTTTCACGGTGGCAGCTACCAATCCAGCCAAAGTTTGCTCACGTTCTGCAGACGTTCAGGCAAGAATCATCGCGGCAGTGAGTGATCAAGACGCTTGTGATGAGATTACTACGACAGATTTGGGAAGCATTACCGCGTTAAATTTTGATGGCGGGACTCCTGCCTTCGCCCTAAGCAGCCCACTAAAGAATGGTGATTTTGCGGGCTTAACCGGGCTGACAGAACTTCAATTACAAGATAACAGCTTAACCACCTTGCCCGCCGATATATTCTCTGGACTGAGTGCCTTACAAACACTGAACTTAAACGACAACCAACTTTCCACCTTGCCTGCTGGGCTTTTCTCGGGCTTAACCAGTTTGACAACCCTTAATTTAAGTAGAAACCCACTGCCTGCTTCGCTCCCTGCGAGCCTGTTTGCTGATGTCCCACGAAACGCAATAACCCTTCCAACAGGAACCGCGATTAACGCCGCAGTGCCAACAACCGTAGATACGATTGCCGATATTACTGACCTCATGGCAAGTGGTGATGCTCAAACCGTGAATGTGGCGGGTAATTTTAGCGACCCCGGCGACACCTTGACCTATACTGCACAATCCAGTGATGAAACCATCGCCACCGTTGGGGTTGATGATAGTGGTGAAGTTACGGTTACGCCATCATTAGCCGTAGGAGGGGCTACAACCATCACCATAACGGCTACCGATACAGCCGGACAAACGGCTACACAAACTTTTATGGTCATTGTCAAAAAACCCACCACAATTACAGGTACGATTGCCGATATTACCAACCTCGTGGCACAGGGTAGTCTTCGCGATGTGGATGTGGCGAGTAAATTTAACGATCCTAACGACACGTTGACCTATACCGCACAATCCAGTGATGATGACATCGCCACTGTTACAGTGGCGGATAGCGTCGTAACCATTACGCCAATAGCCATAGGAACGGCCACCATCACCGTTACTGCCACAGACGGGGAAAGTTCGCCGGCTAAACAAACCTTCACAGTCAGCATTGCCGATACTGCCATAGGAAACGTCTGTTCACGCACCGAAGCGGTTAGGGAGCAACTCGTATTAACAATCCGCAGAACCCGCAGCGGAATCGATTGTAAAGACATTACTGCGACAGATTTGGCGGGAATTACCGACCCTGTCCAAATTGTTGGGGAAGTAGGTGCATCTATTAACCCGAAGAGTGGCGATTTTGCTGGCTTAACCGGGTTGGGACGACTCTTTTTTATCTACAACCGGGAATTAACGACCCTTCCCGCTGGTATTTTTAATGAACTCACTGTCTTGAGTGGTCTGAATTTATCGAATAATGCACTCACCACCTTGCCTGCTGGGCTTTTCTCGAGCTTAACCGGTTTGACCAGTCTGAATTTATTGCGTAATGCACTCACCACCTTGCCTGCGGGTATTTTCACGGGCTTGACCGGTTTGGTCCATATCCAGTTACAGGATAATGCACTCACCACCTTGCCTGCGGGTATTTTCACGGGCTTGACCAGTTTGACAACCCTTAATTTAAGTAGAAACCCACTGCCTGCTTCGCTCCCTAAAAGCCTGTTTGCCGATGTGCCACGAGATGCAATAAGTCTTCCCGACGGAACCACGATTAACGAGGTACTGCCAAGCACTAGTGGAACTATTCCAGCACAAACGTCCACTGTGGGCATCGCTCTAACCGTGGATGTGGTTGGTTACTTTAGCGACTCATCAACCGATACTTTGACCTTGACCGTAATGTCTAGTAATACTGCCGCCGCCGCCGTTGTAGTGGTGGGTAGCATCGTAACCATTACTCCAAAAGCCGTAGGAGACGTAGAGATAACCGTCACTGCCACCGATACAGCGGGGCAATCCGTTACACAAACCTTTATGGTAGGCGTTTCGTCCAACCCAGTCCCAACCACCGTGGGCACGATTGCCGATATTACTAACCTCGTGGCAAATGGTCGTAATCGCCATGTGAATGTGGCGGGTAGCTTTAGCGACCCAAACGACACGTTGAGCTTGACCGTAATGTCTAGTAATGCAGCCATCGCCACCGTTATGGTGAGCGGTAGTGTAGTGACTGTTACTCCAAAAGCCGTAGGGGGCGTAGAAATAACCGTTACTGCCACCGATAGTGCGGATCAAACCATTACGCAAGGATTTAGTGTGTCCGTTATCGCAGCCCCAACAACACTTTGTTCACGCACCCCAGCAGTTAAGAATATTATCATTGCTGGTGTGAGTGGCAAAATCAATTGTGAGGTGATTACTTTGGAGGATTTGGAGGGAATTACTCAGTTATCTTTTGTTGCAAGTAATCCTGCTTATTCGCTAGTATCCAGTGGACTAAAGAGCGGTGATTTTTCTGGCTTAACCGGACTAAATAAACTCTCGTTAAATGGCAACCAACTCTCCAGCTTGCCTGCTGGGGTTTTCTCGGGCTTAATTGGCTTGACAGAACTCGATTTAAGAGGCAACCAATTTGGTTCGCTCCCCGCAAGCCTGTTTGCCGATGTGTTTGCCGATGTGCCAACAACAGCAACCATACTTGGAGTCACGCGGAACGCCGCAGCTCCAACAGCTGTAGGCACGATTGCCAATATTGACCTCGTCGCAAATGGTGCAACTCATATGGTGGATGTGGCTGATAACTTTAGCGACCCAAACGATACTTTGATCTTTTCCGCTGAATCCAGTAACACTCCCATTGCCAGCGTTGATGTTGCGGGTAGCACAGTCACCATCATGGCAAACGCCGCAGGCAGTGCAACCATCACCGTTACTGCCATCGATACAGCGGGGCAAATGGCTATGCAGACTTTTATGGTAACCGTCAATGCGGCAGTGCTTGCTCCCGACATTCCCTCCGAAGCTAGGCCCTACGGAGTGAACCTCATCGTTGGCGTGTCCATTAGCCCCATCACCATTGTGAATAGAGGTAGTGCAGCCACCTACACCATCAACCCTGCCCTGCCTGCTGGACTGGTGATTGACCCCAATACTGGCACCATCTCGGGCACGCCAACTGCTTCGACCATCGGGGGGGCTATAACATACACCATCACGGCTACCAATTCCGCTGGCAACGGTAGCATCCGGGGCTTACTAACCGTTCAGCAGGCAGAGGCTGCCCCCGACATCAGTGTCAGCCCTAGTATGCTGACCTTCACCGTAGGCATCCCCGTTACTACTGACCCCATCAACATTACGAATAGCGGTGGTCGCGTCAACTCCTACGACATCAAAGACGCGAATGGTCAAACTTTGTCTGAGAACACCGGTCTGAGCCATAGTGCAAATGGTGTCATCTATGGCACACCAACGATGTCTGCTAGTGCGGAGATTTACACCATCACGGGGACCAATCGAAACGACATCAGCGATAGTGCCACCATCACCATCACTGTCAATGAAGCCGTCCCGAGTATCCGTATCAACCCCGCTACGCTGATTGCCACTGTGGGTGCTGCTATCGTGCCGATAACCATTGATGAGACAGCAGGGGGTATGGTTTCCAGCTACAGCATTAGCCCGAATATTGCTAATGGACTGTCATTTGACACCACCAGCGGAACCATATCAGGCACACCATTGGCGATTGCAGCTTTAACCACCTACACTATCACTGCGACCAATGTCACTGGTGCGGATACTGCGACGGTCAATATCACCGTCAATGAAGCCGTCCCGATTATCAGTATCAGCCGTGCTACGCTGGTTGCCACCGTAGGCACTGCTATCGTGCCGATAACCATTGATGAGACAGCAGGGGGTATGGTTTCCAGCTACAGCATTAGCCCGAATATTGCTAATGGACTGTCATTTGACACCACCAGCGGAACCATATCAGGCACACCATTGGCGATTGCAGCTTTAACCACCTACACTATCACTGCGACCAATGTCACTGGTGCGGATACTGCGACGGTCAATATCACCGTCAATGAAGCCGTCCCGATTATCAGTATCAGCCGTGCTACGCTGGTTGCCACCGTAGGCACTGCTATCGTGCCGATAACCATTGATGAGACAGCAGGGGGTATGGTTTCCAGCTACAGCATTAGCCCGAATATTGCTAATGGACTGTCATTTGACACCACCAGCGGAACCATATCAGGCACACCATTGGCGATTGCAGCTTTAACCACCTACACTATCACTGCGACCAATGTCACTGGTGCGGATACTGCGACGGTCAATATCACCGTCAATGAAGCCGTCCCGATTATCAGTATCAGTACCAATACGCTAACTGCAACAGTGGGAGACGCTATAGCGGCTATAACCATCGATCCAACAGCCGGCGGAGCGGTTGTCAGCTACAGTATTAGTCCAACACTGACATCTGGATTGTCATTTGACACCGCCACTGGCACTATTTCGGGTACACCAACGGCGGTTGCGAGATTAACCACCTACACCATCACGGCGACTAATACCAGAGGTTCAGATAGTACGACAATAGCCATTACCGTTAATGCACCAAAATTAGACACCCCGACTGCAACAGTGAACCAAGAGGTTGAGGTTAGTGAGAAAATGATTATGGTTGATGGCAAGATGATGATGGTTGAAAGCAGAACGATTACGGTTGAAGTGGCGAAGGGAGAAGGCGGAGATGAAATCACTCATTTTTATGCTCGAGACGTATCCAAGTTAGTGCTAGAAATGATAGCGGTCAAGGCGGTTGCTACGGGTACGGGTGGCATTGTGGGAATGGAACCAAGCATTGACAGCACAATAACCCCAACTTTGGTGCTGAATACGGCGGTTGATATTACGGTGAATGAGGGGGCATGTCCCGCCAAAGGATGTGAAGTCACTTTGTCTTATGAAGAAGGCGATGAACAAGCAGGCAAAGACTTGTATGTATTCCACTATGATTATGATAGGGAAAAGTGGGAAGCCCTGCCACATGTTAGGCGTGATACCATAAATCGCAAGGTGACAGCCCTTGCCACGAGTTTTTCGCCATTCGCATTGTTTAATGCAAGCAGAGCGGACAAATTGGCGAAGCAACTGAACAAGGATATTTTGCCAATTCTTGTCCAAACTATGCTTGCCAGCACCATGTCGGCGGTGAGCACCCGCATGGAGGCTACTTTCTCGAGCACACCCCAAGCGGGCAGTTATCAATTAGATGGTCAAACGGTGAAACTGAATGGTAGCGGTAACCTGCAAGATGCGATGGCGAGCAAACTGCCGCATTATGCGACATCACTGAAAGACGGCACAATGGACTGGAAAGCAATGTTGTCTCGTTCATCCTTTGTATTGCCGCTGAATGCGGTGGGCGGAGAGGGTGCTGGTGGTGTGACCATATGGGGCAGTAGCGATTACAATAAAATGAGTGGCAAGCTCAGTGATGGCGACTGGAAAGGCGATGTATTTAGCCTTCAACTTGGTGTCGACCAGCGCATGCAAGATGATTTACTGGCAGGTGGTTTGGTGTCTTGGAGTAAAGGCGATGTCTATTACACGCAGGATAATAAGAGCGGAGATTACACCCATCAGATAACCAGTGTTCACCCGTACTTGGCATGGTCAATCGATGATGCCCGCCTGTGGAGTAGTGTTGGCTATGGTCAGGGTGAACTGTCCATTAAAGAGCAAGCAAAGAATAGAGAAGGACGCAGTGACACGCGCCTATTGTCCTTGTCGGCAGGCGTTTCTGGTCGATTGTCGCGATTTGGTCAATCTGGATTAAAGCTCAAGAGCGACATGATACTGACACAGATTAACATTGATGGTTCTACGGACAATAGCACCGATAGCGCTACTATCTCGGCTCAGAACCTCGCCAGCCAACGACTACGCTTGTTACTGGAGATTGAAAAGGAACGTCAGCTGGCATCGGGTGGGCGATTCAATCCATTGATGGAAATCGGATTGCGCTATGATGGCGGTGTTGATAATTCTGGTATTGGTGCGGTACTGGGACTCGGTGGACGTTATGCCAACACGGGTTTAACGGTTGAAGGCAAGTTCCACACGCTGGTTGGTCGTAAAGACTATAAAGAATGGGGTATTCAAGGCACGATTCGCAAGACAACATCTGCCAATGAACAAGGACTGACATTTAGCTTAAGCCCGAGCTATGGCGCGACTGGCAACAGAGCAAATCAGGTATGGGAGCGAAAACTAGCCGATGGAAATAAGAGTAATGGCGATTACCAAGCGCAACTGGATGTGAATATGGGTTACGGACTGTTCACCAGCGGCGGATTATTGACCCCATACAGCGAACTCCGCATGGGCAAAAATAACCGCTATCGTTTGGGTTTACGCTGGAAGCCGAATTCACCATTTAACCTGCATCTGTATGGCGAACGCAAAACCAGCAGTGGTGCTAGTGACCGCATCCTGCTGGAAAGCCACATACGGTTTTAGGAAATATTGAAAATTGAAAATTGAGAATTGAGAATTGAAAATTGAGAATTGAGAATTGAGAATTGAGAATTGAGAATTGAGAATTGAAAATGGACAATGGTAAATTGAAACCAACATCCGTCATTTCTACTTCCTGCCTGTGAGACTGTGCAAGAAACCCGTGCTAGGCATGCGTTACATGTGGAAAACGCTTGCGGGTTTGGCTGTTTTACTGGGTTCCTGCTTTCGCAGGAAAGACGAATGAGACTTTAGTCCCGCCTACTGTGCCTCTTTTTGTGCGGCTAAAGCCATACTTCCTGCAGTTATCCACGGTAAGTGGGGCTTTACCGATTTTTGTGCCTGAAAAATCGGCATCATAACCCCTCCTCAAGAAGTCAAAAGGGAACATTACTGCTTTGGGCTAACAATGCAGAAAATTATTGTTGACAATGATTCTTATTTGTATTACTTTCTCATTTCCATTCTCCAGTAATCAGCCGTCAATGTATGTATGTCTTTGTAAAGGAATAACCGATACGCAGATTCGAGCTACCGTGGCAGAGGGTGCTTGTTCTTTGCGTGATGTTTGTAATACGCTTGGTCTTGCTAGTCAATGTGGCAAATGCCGTGTATTAGCGTACACGATCATCCGTGAAACGCAATCCGATAAAAATAGTCGTCAACAACGATTCGATGCCGTCCCTTTCCAGATTGAGTGCATCTAATACCCACTAGTACGACTCGGTCAGTTTGCTTTCGGCAAAATCGGCAACTGCGATTGTCAGCAATATTCAATTTTCCATATGTAATATTTTCCCCGGATTGAATATCCCATTCGGGTCTAGCAATTGTTTTATCTGTCGATAAAGTGCCATTTCGCTAGGGTCTTTGTATCGCTCCATTTCATCGAGTTTGTCAATGCCGATGCCATGTTCGGCACTGAAAGAACCCTGATAATCGTGGGTTATATCGTGTATTAAGGTATTGACGGCGTTTCGCTGGTCGAGGAATTGTTGCTCGCTCATATTGGTTGGCTGGGAAATATTGAAATGAATATTGCCATCGCCAAGATGACCGAATAGATAGGGTCGTGCATCGGGCATGAATGCTTTGACGGCGTTATTCGTATGCTGGATGAATGCGCCCGTTTTTGAAAGCGGCACGGAAACATCGTGTTTAATGCTGCTGCCGATAAATTTCTGTGCTTCGACGATATCCTCGCGCAATGCAATGAACCGTTGTGACTGGGTTTGATTTCCTGCAATTACTGCAGTCTCAATGATGCCGTCGTCGAGCGCAGTTGCCAGCGTTTCCTGTATGTGATTTTCGAGATGAGAATCGGGTTCATTGCTATCTATAATCGCTAAAACATACCAAGCACAAGGCTTGTCAAACGGATCGATGTGAGCGGGAATATGTTTTATCGCTGTTTGTACTGCAAGTTGCGACATCAATTCGAATGCCGTTAAGCGGTTGCTACTGGCGAATTTTAAGCGGCTCAATAAAGTAGTTGCTGAAGTAACAGATTGCAGACCGATGAGTGCCACAATTTGTCCAGCGGGGTAGGGGAATAGTTTTAATACTGCTGCTGTAATGATGCCTAATGTGCCTTCGGAACCAATGAATAGATTTTGAATATCGTATCCGCTATTGTTTTTTCTTAATCCGTTCAGCCCATGCACGACCTGCCCGTTTGCCAGCACGACCTCAATTCCAAGCACCAAATCACGGGTGTTACCGTAATGTAATACGTTGATGCCGCCCGCATTGGTTGCCAGATTGCCACCAATTTGACAGCTCCCTTGCGCGCCTAAACTCAATGGGAATAATCTGTTGTGCCGCTTTGCGGCTGCTTGAACATCTGCCAATACACAGCCAGCCTGCACCGTCATGGTATTATTGACGGCATCAATCGTAATAATGTTATTGAGACGCTTGAGATTGATAATCAGCTGTTCTTTGGTGGAAACGCAACCGCCCACAGTGCCAGTATTGCCGCCTTGAGGAATCAAAGACAGGTGCTGTTGTTGACAGAATTGGACTATTTCGGATGCTTCTTGTGTGCTTGCAGGGAGTATGATTGCGAGACAGTCGCTATTATATCGACCGCGTAATTCGGTGGTATAAGGGGCGCATTTTTGTTTGTCGGTGATAACATGTCGCTCGCCGACAATACGGCTTAAACAATCAATGATTTTGGACATCGTTTGGATATTAAAATGAATGAGTGCTTTGCCACGAGCCGGAATTTTGTTTGCTAAATCAGGAAAAGCGTGCGGAGTGAGAGTTTATACTTATAAATGACCGATTGAGTCCGCTTTTGACACCGCTACAAAAGAACTATCGTGCAAAGCTCTCGAATGGTATAGAGGACGGAGTTGTACTATAATCTTATCACTAAATAGACCCGCAAAAGTCGTGTCATTTTAGGACATACAATGAAAAAGAGAACAATAAAAACACAACCAGCAACAACCCAAATCATCCTGCTCATCAGTCTTGTCATTATCAGTATTGCTATTATTTTATTGCTTTTTACCAATAAGCGGTCTGCACAATGCAAGGAATCACGGCAAGCTCTGTCGATGATGAATGTTGAACTCATATCATTACGCAACGAAGCTGGAAAAAAGATTGAAATTGATACACATATTGCCGATGACAGTAACAAACGTGCCGATGGTTATCAGCATATATGCGAGGATGTGATCAACACAACGCATATTTTATTTGTCTTTCCGCAGCCGATTGAAGCGCAATTTCACATGCAAAATGTACGGACACCGTTAGATATTGGCTTTTTCGACAGCACTGGAATGCTCATCAAAACGATGGTGATGGATACGAACGTCGATGGTGGTAACCAACTTTATTCTCCCGAGCAACCATTCCAATACGCACTTGAGGCACGGGTTGGTTTTTTTAACAAACACGCACTCTCTGCTGGTCAAGCTCGCTTGGTGTTGTCTTCTGTGGACGGTTTATGAGCCAGCGATTGAATAAGAAGGTGGTGCCTTATGGGCTGTGGGAGAATGATATTGCGATTGAATCTTGGATTGAGCAAGAAACACCACCGATTTACCCTTTTCGACATCACGGTACGCTATATTGGTTAGCTGTTCAAGCGAATGAACGGGGTCGAATCGCGCTGATGCAGGAGAATTCAGGTGGACAACCAATTTGCATGACCCCAAAGGATTTTAATATTAGAACCGCAGTGCACGAATATGGTGGGCGATGTTTTTGTATTGTAGGTGATGATATTATTTTTAATCATTATGCGGACGGTCATCTATATTGGCAATCCCTGACATCACCTGCATCACCACGGCGCCTAAGCCGCAATTCAAACTTGCACCATTGTTGTGGCTATGCTGATTTGGTCGCTGTCGGAAATCGCACATTCATACTCGGAGTCATGGAAACCAGCCGAGAGGGCGAACAAAATTGTAATAGCCTGATTGCCATGCCATTGGAACGGGATGCTGGTGGGCATATTATTGAATCCGAACCACTCATTCTTGCACAAGGGGCAGATTTCTATGCCAATCCAGTGGTATCCAGTGACGGTAAAACAATGGCTTGGTTTGAGTGGAGCCACCCGAATATGCCTTGGGATCAAAGCCGCTTGCTCTGTGCCACAATCAAAATTGACCGCACAAGCACAATGCTACTCGAGCAGCCGAACGTGGTTGTCGATCAACCCAATTGCTCGGTCTGTCAACTTGGATTTCTAGATGACGGTAGGTTGATATTCGTTAGCGATAGTGAGGGCTGCGATTACTGGAGTTTATTTCAATACAAGGACGGAAACATAACGCGCTTGACCTATGGCAATGAAGAGTTTGGCGAGGCACACTGGAGTTTCGGGCAATGCAGGTGGCAGCCAATGGGAGATGCGATGATTATTGCCGTGGCAACTCGGGCGGATGGTGATGTGCTGGTTGCAGTGGATTGCGACAGCACAAATTGCACCGTATTGCAGCCGGGATTTTCGGCATGTAGTCACTTGCAATATGTCGATTCCAGTGAGTTATTATTCATTGCCCATGATTCAACTCGTATGGCTGAAATGATGAGTTTAAGTATGCCGTCTGCCAGCATACGGCAATTGCCACGATATTACGCTGATGAATCACGTTCGTCGGCAGAGGATATCGATTCATTCAGTACGTCAGGGCAAGCGACAACAAAGGATAAAGAGATGCACTGCAAGCAGGGGCACAGCACACCGAGTCTAATCAAATTTCCGGTCGCCGAGGGGCAAGTCGCTTATGGCTATTTCTACACGCCTTGCAATATGATGTATTGTGCCCCGAAAAACACGTTGCCGCCACTCATGGTGATGATTCATGGCGGTCCCACTGGCAGGGCGACATCAGCGTATTCGATCTTGAAGCAGTATTTTTGCTCGCTAGGGTTCGCGTTACTGGATATTAACCATCGCGGTAGCACCGGATTTGGCAGACAATACCGCCAATCGCTGTTGGGAAATTGGGGTGAGTTTGATGCTGATGATATTGCTGCCGCCATTCAGTTTGTCGGTGATAAAAAATGGATTGACAAAGACCTCGTGTTTATTCGCGGAGGCAGTGCAGGCGGCTATACGGTGTTGCGTTCGCTGACTCGATTTCCACAGCAATTTGCTGGCGGCGCGTGTTATTATGGCATTGGCAATTTAGCCACCTTATGCAGCATCACACATAAATTCGAATCAAAATACACCGACCGACTGGTTGGCGAAGTCTTTCATCGTGAGAGAGCGACACAGCCTGAAAGCCGCTTTATAACCCGTTCTCCAGTATTTCAAATGGATAAATTATCCAGCCCGCTTATTTTATTCCACGGCAAAGAAGACAAGGTCGTCCCTCCTGAACTGTCTCGCGAAGTGGTCAAGATACTTAAAAAGAAAGGTATAAAACACAGCTACACAGAATATCATGGAGAGGGACATGGTTTCCGTCAGGCACAAACGAGAGCAGACGCATTACGCCAAGAAAGCGCGTTTTTTGCCGATATTATTCGTCAGAAACGTGGTTTAATCCATCCATTTTAACTTTTTAATAAATAGTGCATTCCAATGAATTTACAAATCCGAAAATTAGTACGATATGTCGATGAAACCTATATCGAAGGTGGAAAACAAGCGGCACAACCTTGGGTTATGGCCGGGGTTGCTGCAGTGCTTGCAAACCCTTGGGCGGGCAGGGGGTTTGTTGAAGATTTACGCACTGATATTTTAGCGTTGGCGGCTCCTTTGGGGGAGAAAATGGTGCCTGCTTTGCTCAGTACCATCGGTGGTGCGAATGTGGTGGAGGCGTATGGCAAAGCGGCAGTGGTTGGTGTCAATGGGGAGGTTGAACATGGTTCAGGTTTGATTCATACCTTACGTTTTGGAAATCAGTATCGTATGGCAGTGGAGGGCAAATCATTTCTGAGTTTCACCAACAAACGTGCCGCCGCTGGAACGGCAATCACGATTCCGATGATGCACAAAGATGACGAGGGTCAGCGGTCGCATTATTTGACCTTGGAATTTCATATTGTCGATGCGCCGAGTGCAGATGAAATCGTCATTGCCCTCGGTGCCGCAAGTAGTGGACGGCCGCATCATCGTATTGGCAACCGCTACATGGACATGGAAGAGATGCAGGTTGACCAAACCGGAAAACCCAAACTCTGAATCAAAATCTGCCTGAATAGCCGGGTAAATGCAATCCAAAATCATAAGTAAAACCCGACATGCTCTCTAAACATCGCCTTGTGTTACTTTTTGGGTTGGTTGCGATATGGTGTTTGCTGTCGGGACACTATAGCGGTTTGTTATTGTCTTTAGGGGGGGTATCGTGCTTGGTCAGCGACTGGTTTTATCAGAAAATAGTACACCAAACCGACTTGAACCGTTTTCGATTTCATCCTCTGAAACAGTGCCACTATATCATCTGGTTGCTGGGCGAAATCATCAAGTCGAACATTGATGTGATTGTGGCGATATTCAATCGAAAAAAATTATCACCACAGTTTTTTGATGTTGAAATAGGCGATTTAGACGAGATGGGTCGGGTAATTTATGCTAACTCGATTACCCTTACACCGGGAACGGTCACCATTGAAATCAAGCAAACAACCCTTCACGTCCATGCTTTGTTGGTCAAATCACGGGATGGCTTGCTGGATGGTAAAATGCACGCCAAGGTATGCCAACTAACGACCGATAGATAAGATGCAAACTATTTATTTGCTTGCGCTGGTCATTCTTTTGGTGGCAAATCTGTGTTCATTGATTCGCGCTGGTTTAGGTCCAACATGGTTTGACCGCATTTTGGCAACAAACACGTTTGCCACAAAAACCGTATTATTGATTGCGGTTTATTTTTTTGCCAGCGGACAGCAACAATACATTGACATCGCCCTGCTGTACGCCTTAATCAGCTATGTCAGCACTCTGGCATTAGTACATTGTTTTAATCGCCATGCTAACGGCATGAGTCAACCCAACGAATCCTCCAAACGAGCCCACCATGATTGACATAATCGGCGCGCTAGTATTGCTGATTGGAGCTTTTATTGTGCTGGTAGGGGCAGTGGGGTTATTACGTTTCCCTGATTTTTACTGCCGTATTCACAGTGCAGGCATACTCGACACGCTAGGTGCGGGATTGTTGCTGCTCGGTATGCTGTTGTTAGCCGAAACGCTAGTCGTGGCAGCCAAAATTGTGATGATAGCGATATTAATATTTATCCTCTCACCCGTCATCACCCACATGTTAGCAAAATCAGCGTTGCACAATAAAAATAAACATTGAGTATCGTAATCAATACGATTGTTGACATCGGGTTGCTAGGCATGTTGCTGGCGACGGCATTATTGCTGTTGCGGAGTCATAGTCCGTTGACGGTAACGATTTTATCGTCGATATATAGCTTGCTTATCTGTACCTTGTTTGTGGTCTTGGATGCGGTCGATGTGGCTTTTACTGAAGCGGCAGTGGGAGCAGGCATATCTACGGTGTTGTTTGTTGCGGTTATCCAGCCGAGTGATGAGGCGGGTATGAAATCAACTTGGCCTTCTCTGCTGTCGATTTGTCTTGGTTTAATCGTCGGTGTTTTATTGATTTTGGGTACTACAGATATGCCATTGTATGGCGATCCTACTGCCGCCATTCATCAGCATTTAGCACCGCGCTTTCTGGGTCAATCCGCCGCTGAAATAGGTATTCCAAACGTGGTAACGTCCGTGTTGGCGAGCTATCGAGGCTATGATACGCTGGGTGAAGTTGTCGTTATTTTTACGGCGGGAATAGCCGTGTTTTTGTTGCTGGCGGGTGAGGGCGATAGTCAAGCGTCTCGGTCGCCTATGTCGGGCGATCGGTTGAGTGCAAATCCGGTTATAAAAACGATTTTGTTGCGGCTTATTCCGCTGGTGATTTTATTTGCTTTATATGTGCAGTTTCATGGTGACTATGGTCCGGGTGGCGGCTTTCAGGCTGGGGTTATTTTTGCTGCCGGTTTAATTACCTTTGCCCTGCTTACCGATACGGGGAAATTGCAAAGTATTATCAGTGAAAGAGTGATTATTCTGAGCATGGTATTTGGGGTCTTGCTGTATGGTTCGGTGGGGGTGGCAACGATTTTCTTGGGCGGGGATTTTTTGAATTATTCGGTATTGTCTGATTCGCAAACCAAGGGGCAACACTTGGGGATTTTCTTGATTGAGCTGGGTGTTGGTATCACTGTTGCATCGACGATGGTGTCTTTATTCATCAGTTTTAATCGCCATCGAGATGAATCTCGATGATGAATTTATTTGATGTTTGGTTCGGGAGACTGCCCGGCTTATTAAACTATTGGGTCGCTATCGTGTTATTGATATGCGGATTGATCATGGTCATGGATAGTCGCAACATGATTAAAAAACTGATTGGATTGAATATTTTTCAATCGGCAGTCTTTTTGTTATTCATTACGATGGGAAAGGTGACCGACGGCGTACCGCCCATTCTGTCATCAGTCGCACAGGAGAGTACGTCCAATTTCAGCAATCCGCTGCCTCATGTACTGATTCTGACTGCCATTGTTGTCGGCGTGGCAACTACCGCCGTGGGGCTTGCGTTGATTGTGCGGATTCGGCGTGCCTATGGCACGGTCTGTGAGGATGAGATAGTCGACAAACCAGAAGTGGAGCCAGAGATTATCCCATGATTGATATTCTGAGCCGGCATCTGCCCATTTTACAGGTCGTTGTGGCGTTGCTGGTCGCGCCTTTTTGTATGATTTTCGGCAATCGTAATCTAGCGCGGACATTGATGGTATTGACCGCGATCATCATGTTTGCAATTAGCGTGATGTTGCTGATCGGCGTATCCAATGGCACGCTTTATGTTTATTCGCTCGGCGGCTGGGCGGCACCGTGGGGCATCGAATATAGGGTCGATGCGTTGACCGCATTTGTGCTGGTTACCATTAACTTGATTCACTTGTTAGCGGCGATTTTTTGTTTGGGTAGAACTGATGACAATCTCAAGCACAACGCCCGTCCGGCTTTTTATACGGCATGGCTGCTCTGTATTGCTGGCTTAAACGGTATGGTGGTAACCAATGATGCCTTCAATGTCTTTGTGTTTCTTGAAATCAGCTCGCTGTCAACCTATATGCTGATCAGCTGTGGTCGGGATGCCAAAGCCTTGCTGTCAGCCTATCGCTATCTGATTGCTGGTGCGGTGGGGGCAACATTTGTGTTGTTATCGATAGGGCTTTTGTATATGCAGACCGGCACCCTGAACATTTCCGATTTGTCGCGCATCATTGCCGAACGTGGCTCCGATTACACCATAATCATTGCCTTGTCATTTTTCATTATCGGTATCGGCATCAAGTGTGCGATTTTTCCGCTCCACGATTGGCTGCCGAATGCCTATAGTTTTGCCCCGAATTCAGTTACCGTCCTGTTATCTGGTACCGCTACCAAAGTCGCACTCTACATCATGCTACGGTTTGTACATGATTTGTTTGGTGCGAATTTCAGTTTTACCGAAATGCCCCTGGACGTGGTGTTAATAGTGTGTGCCATTCTAGGTATGCTATTGGCACCGATCATCGCATTACGGGAATCTAATCTGAAACGCATGTTTGCTTGGTCTAGTGTTGCACAAATTTCCTATATCGTCATGGGCATTGGTATCGGGACTGTCGCTGGAACGGCAGCCGCGCTACTACATTTGTTTAATCACTCGATTATCAAGGCGGCAATATTCATGGCCGTGGGCATCATCATTGCACGCACCGGAACGGCTAGAATCTCCCTGTTAGGGAGCATTGCCCACCACCATCGGTTTGCCTGTTATGCCATGTTGTTTGGTGGGCTTGTCTTGATTGGAGTTCCGGGTACGGTCGGATTTGTCGGTAAATGGGTATTGGTCAATGCCGCAGTGGAAAAAGGCTGGTGGTGGCTGGCAATTCCCGTGCTGGCTGGCTCATTGGCTAGTGCCGCTTATGTCTGGTGTATTGTCGAAACCTTGTGGACAAAACCAGCAACCGTTTCCGATAATCTCCCCAACATGGAGCATGCGCCACTGCATGTCGTAGAATGGTTACCGTTAATCGTGCTACTCGGACTATCGCTGTGGTTTGGATTGAATGCTTCCTTGACCAGCGAGCTGGCACATCGGGCAGTGGCGAGCCTAATCGCCCTCTAATCGATAACGGCTATGAACTTGAACCAAACCTGAACAATGATAGTTGTCGGACACGTTATTGAATGGATGACTACACCGCTTATCGGTATGGCGGTACTGGTTCCTTTTTTGAGTGCTGGCGTGGTTGTGGCAAGCCGAAAATTCCCGACCGTCCGCAATGCGGTGTTGGTTGTTGCGGGTCTCGTGAATCTTTTTGTATTGCTTTGTTTGTTGCTTCGTAACGGTAATGATGCTGCTGTTCAAGTTTTGTTTGCCACCTTGCCGGGATTACGCATTGCCTTTCATCTTGAACCGCTCGGGCTTATTTTTGCTTTAACAGCGGGGGTATTATGGCCAATCACCTCGCTTTATTCTATCGGCTATTTGAATGCCAGCAATGACCCGCATCAGAGCCGATTTCATGCTTTGTTTTGTATTGCCATCGGCAGTGCGATGGGCATCGCATTTGCAGAAAACCTGTTCACCTTGTTTTTGTTTTACGAAATCCTGACATTTTCCACTTGGCCATTGGTTACCCACAGTCGCACACCCAAAGCCGTTGCCGCCGGTCGGGTCTATCTTGGTGTATTGCTGACCACCTCGTTGATGTTGTTCCTGCTGGCAATTGTTTTAGTCGGCAACTATGGTAGTGGATTGTCATTTGTTATTGGCGGGGTACTAGCCGATGTGTCGCCCGCCCTCACCACCATATTGCTATTGCTGTTTCTGTTTGGCATTGGTAAGGCGGCAGTGATGCCGTTTCACCGCTGGTTGCCGAATGCGATGGTGGCGCCAGCTCCGGTGAGTGCGTTATTACATGCGGTCGCAGTGGTCAAAGCAGGGGTGTTCTCGATTCTGAAAATCAGCGTCTATATTTTTGGTTTTGACGTGTTGGGGGGCATGCCCTTGCACGATATTATCTTGTGGATACCTGCTGTTACCATTTTATTGGCATCCGCCATTGCCATGCGACAGGACGATATAAAAGCCCGGTTGGCGTACTCTACGGTCAGTCAGCTTTCATATATCGTGTTGGGCGCATTGTTGGCAAATCAAATGGGCATCATCGCCAGCGGACTACATATTAGTATGCACGCTTTTGGTAAAATCACGCTGTTTTTCTGTGCTGGGGCGATGATAGTTTTTGCTGGGAAAAGCAAGGTTTCCGAAATAAATGGCTTGGGGCAGTCCATGCCTTGGACGTTTGTTGCATTTTTCATTGCCGCCCTATCGATTGCTGGTTTGCCGCCTGCTGGCGGGGTTTGGAGTAAATGGTATCTTGCCTTAGGGACGCTGGAAAATGGGCAGATTGGGTTATTGGCAGTGCTAATGATAAGCACCTTGCTCAATGTCTATTATCTGTGTTCGATACCGATCAGGGCATTTTTCCTCTCAGCCGATGAAGCACGACCTAGATTGGAGAATCGTGCTTCGATGATTGTGCCATTGACCATGAGCGCGTTAGTGAGTGTATTATTGTTCTTTGTCGCCGATGATTTGGCACGTTTTATTGACATCTAATTTGGCTACCATGATGAAAAAATGGGCATCATTATCACCCCCACTACGGCGTTGGCTGAAGTGTTTTTTTGTGCTGTGTGTGTTAATCGCTTTGCTCGATATTGTCGTCAACAAACACGGCGATCATTGGTGGAGTTTCTTCGGTTTTCATAATCTGTATGGGTTTGTTGCCTGTGTTATTTTAGTGCTGGTTGCTACGGCGATGCGCCGCTGGGTGATGCGCGATGAAGACTACTATGACTAAACCATGATGATGGCTCCTTTTCTCATTTTCTTTATCGGCGCGGCTATTGCTATGCTGATTCCGCAACGATTGCCCACACAAAGCCGAAAAATAGTGTTGTTGGTAGTGCCGTTGATTGGGTTAATCAATCTGCTAACACTCGATCCTTCAATGGTCTGGCAGTTGCAATGGCTGGGGCTTGATTTGGTGCTGTTCACCAGCGATCGATTGAGTTTTATTTTTGGCATCTTGTTTCATGTCGCTGCCATCATCGCCATCATCTATGCTTGGCACGTCAAAGACCGCATCCAGCAGGCGGTCGCCTTATTATATCCCGGCAGTGCTTTGGGGGTGGTTTTTGCCGGTGATTTCTTAACCATGTTCGTGTTTTGGGAATGTCTGGCATTAACTTCGGTATTTTTTATCACCGCCAGCGCAACCCCACGCGCCATTCAATCCGCACTCCGCTATTTGCTGTTTCAAGTGCTATCGGGGGTATTATTGCTGACCGGTACCATGCTTATGCTCCACCAAACTGGCAATATCGCGATTGGGGCATTAGATATGAACCATCCGGGTGCATTATTCTTTCTGCTTGCGTTTGGCATAAAGGCAGCCTTTCCGATGCTGCATAACTGGTTGACCGATGCCTATCCGGAAGCGACCGTCAGCGGCACGGTGTTTCTCAGTGCATTCACCACCAAAGTTGCGATTTACGCTTTAGCACGCACGTTTACTGGTTTGGACGCACTCATTTATATTGGTGCGGTGATGGCATGCTTCCCGATTTTTTACGCCGTTATCGAGAATGATTTAAGGAGAGTGCTGGGTTACAGCATGATCAATCAGATTGGCTTCATGGTTTGTGGCATCGGCATCGGTAGCGAGCTTGCCGTCAATGGTGCGGTCGCACATGCCTTCAACGATGTTATTTTCAAAAGTCTGCTCATGATGTCAATGGGTGCGGTATTGTTCCGAGTCGGCGATATGCGTGGCTCTAATCTTGGTGGACTATTTCGAACCATGCCAAAAACCACCGCACTTTGTATCATCGGTGCGGCTTCGATTTCTGCCTTCCCATTGTTCAGCGGATTCGTCAGCAAATCTATGGTGATGGCAGCATTGTTGCTGGAACACCACGAAGTTATCTGGCTGGCGATGTTGTTTGCCTCTGCCGGGGTATTTCATCACGCTGGCATAAAAGTCCCTTATTTTGCCTTCTTCGCCCACGATTCTGGCTTGCGTCCTAAGGAGGCCCCGCGGCACATGTTAATCGCCATGAGTATTGCTGCGGTATTGTGCATATTCATCGGCACCTTCCCACAACTGCTGTACAGCTATTTGCCCTTTGCGGTCGACTATAAGCCTTTCGACATCCCCCATGTGGTCGAACAAGTCCAACTATTATTCTTTTCCGCATTGGCATTTATCTGGTTGCAATTACAAAATCTGTATCCACCAGAACTCAAATCTACGAATATAGACAGTGAATGGCTTTACCGAAAATTCTGCCCAGCGGTGTATAACCGAATCTGCCACATCGTTCAAAAAAGACGTCACGGCGTGAACCAAGCAGCATCAAAAATAATCACATTGCTCACCCCGATAGCCAGAAAACAATCGTATAACCTGCTAATGCCTTGGTCGGTACACGGCATGACGATGATTAGCATGGCTTTACTTGGTGTCGTGCTACTGTTGTTTTATGTGAGTTCTTTTCATTAGAACGACTACTGAAATAAGATCGCTCATGATGCCTAATTGTTAATGACTTCCCTATATATAAGCATGATATACGACACGATATATAAAATGGCAATCACACTGCCAGCACCGCTGAAAAACAGGCTACGAAAAATGGGTAGATTGGTGTTTAAACTTACAATTCAATATCGCAAGCTAACTTGGCGTAGCCGCATGCAACCAGATTTTCTGATAGTCGGTGCTATGAAGTGTGGTACGACCAGCCTGCATTACTATTTAGCACAGCATCCTCAATTGGTGCCTGCTTCTGTGAAAGAGGTGCATTTTTTTGATGGAGGCTTACGATTTGATCAAGGTTTACGATTTGAACAAGGTTTACTTGGCGAAAAAAATGATAATTTCAAGAAAGGCGAGGCTTGGTATCGTGCTCATTTTCCACGACTAACCAATGCTAATCAACATGCCTTCGAATCAACCCCAAGATATATTTTTTATCCGCCCGCTACGGAAAGAATTTTTACCTGCAATTCGAGAATGAAAATCATCATACTTTTGAGAAACCCAACAGAGCGTGCTATTTCACATTATTTTCATGCAAGAAGAATAGGAAAAGAATCATTACCAATTATGGAGGCTCTGCAGGCAGATCATGACATGGAGGAACCTAATGTAACCAAAGAAAATTGTAATGAGGTATCTGTTTTTCGACCATTTTATTTAAGGTGCGGTCTTTATGCCCAACAAATCAAAAGATTCTTGAGTTATTTCCCCCAAGAACAGATACTGATATTAGATAGTGAGGATTTATTTGGTCAGACGCGGCAGACTGTTCGACAGGTTTTTGAGTTTGTGGGGGGAGTAGATACGGAGTTTGAGGTAAAAGACATTGCTCCGCACAATACCGCAAAAAATAAAGTGGCTGTTGACCCTGAAGTACGACAATACTTAGATCATTATTTTTTGCCACACAATGAGGAATTATACCAACTAATTGGTAGAAACTTTGGCTGGTGATGTTGTATCTGTTACCTTTCTGAAACGAGACAGAATTAGAACGACTACTGAAATAAGATCACTCATGATGCCTAATTGTTAATGACTTCCCATATATACAAGTATGATATACAACACGATACATAAAATGGCACAAACACTGCCAGCACCGCTGAAAAAAAGGCTACGAGAAGTGGGTAGATTGGTGTTTAAACTTACAATTCCATATCGCAAGCTAACTTGGCGTAGCCGCATGCAACCAGATTTTCTGATAGTCGGTGCTATGAAGTGCGGTACGACCAGCCTGCATTACTATTTAGCACAGCATCCTCAATTGGTGCCTGCTTCTGTGAAAGAGGTGCATTTTTTTGATGTACGAAGCGAAAAAAATGATAATTTCAAGAAAGGCGAGGCTTGGTATCGTGCTCATTTTCCACGACCAACCAATGCTAATCAACATGCCTTCGAATCAACACCAAGATATATTTTTTATCCGCCCGCTGCGGAAAGAATTTTTACCTGCAATTCGAGAATGAAAATCATCATACTTTTGAGAAACCCAACAGAGCGTGCTATTTCACATTATTTTCATGCAAGAAGAGTAGGAAAAGAATCATTACCAATTATGGAGGCTCTGCAGGCAGATCATGACATGGAGGAACCTAATGTAACCAAAGAAAATTGTAATGAGGTATCTGTTTTTCGACCATTTTATTTAAGGCGCGGTCTTTATGCCCAACAAATCAAAAGATTCTTGAGTTATTTCCCCCAAGAACAGATACTGATATTAGATAGTGAGGATTTATTTGGTCAGACGCGGCAGACTGTTCGACAAGTTTTTGAGTTTGTGGGGGGGGGAGTAGATACGGAGTTTGAGGTAAAAGACATTGCTCCGCACCATACCGCAAAAAATAAAGTGGCTGTTGACCCTGAAGTACGACAATACTTAGATCATTATTTTTTGCCATACAATGAGGAATTATACCAACTAATTGGTAGAAATTTTGGCTGGTGATGTTGTATCTGCTCCCTTTCTGAAACGAGGCAGAATTAGGACGACTACTGAAATAAGATCACTCATGATGCCTAATTGTTAATGACTTCCCATATATACAAGTATGATATACAACACGATACATAAAATGGCACAAACACTGCCAGCACCGCTGAAAAAAAGGCTACGAGAAATGGGTATGTACGAGTTGGTGTTTAAACTTACAATTCAATATCGCAAGCTAACTTGGCGTAGCCGCATGCAACCAGATTTTCTGATAGTCGGTGCTATGAAGTGCGGTACGACCAGCCTGCATTACTATTTAGCACAGCATCCTCAATTGATGCCTGCTTTTATGAAAGAGGTGCGGTTTTTTGATGGAGGCTTACGCGGAGAACTAAATGATAATTTCAAGAAAGGCGAGGCTTGGTATCGTGCTCATTTTCCACGACCAACAAATGCTAATCAACATGCCTTTGAATCAACACCCGGATATATTTTTTATCCGTCCACTGTGGAAAGAATTTTTACCTGCAATTCGAAAATGAAAATCATCATGCTTTTGAGAAACCCAACAGAGCGTGCTATTTCACATTATTTTTATATAAGCGAACGCCATTATGAACAACCACCAATCATCAAGGACGTTTTGGTAGCAGAAAAATCCATATCAGAATATCAGCATTGTCATCGAAACGACAGCCCATTTCCTTTTCCTATGATGGAAACACTTTTAAGGCGCGGTCTTTATGCCCAACAAATCAAAAGATTCTTGAGTTATTTCCCCCAAGAACAGATACTGATATTAAATAGCGAGGATTTATTGAGTCAGACGCGGCAGACTGTTCGACAAGTTTTTGAATTCGTGGGGGTGGATGAGGAGTTTGAGGTAAAAGACATTGCTCCGCACAATACTACAAGTAATAAAGTGGCTGTTGACCCTGAAGTACGACAATACTTAGATCATTATTTTTTGCCACACAATGAGGAATTATACCAACTAATTGGTAGAAATTTTGGCTGGTGATGTTGTATCTGCTCCCTTTCTGAAACGAGGCAGAATTAGAACGACTACTGAAATAAGATCACTCATGATGCCTAATTGTTAATGACTTCCCATATATACAAGTATGATATACAACACGATACATAAAATGGCAAAAACACTGCCAGCACCGCTGAAAAAAAGGCTACGAGAAATGGGTATGTACGAGTTGGTGTTTAAACTTACAATTCAATATCGCAAGCTAACTTGGCGTAGCCGCATGCAACCAGATTTTCTGATAGTCGGTGCTATGAAGTGTGGTACGACCAGCCTGCATTACTATTTAGCACAGCATCCTCAATTGGTGCCTGCTTCTGTGAAAGAGGTGCATTTTTTTGATGGAGGCTTACGATTTGATCAAGGTTTACGATTTGAACAAGGTTTACTTGGCGAAAAAAATGATAATTTCAAGAAAGGCGAGGCTTGGTATCGTGCTCATTTTCCACGACTAACCAATACTAATCAACATGCCTTCGAATCAACACCAAGATATATTTTTTATCCGCCCACTGCGGAAAGAATTTTTACCTGCAATTCGAGAATGAAAATCATCATACTTTTGAGAAACCCAACAGAGCGTGCTATTTCACATTATTTTCATGCAAGAAGAGTAGGAAAAGAATCATTGCCAATTATGGAGGCTCTGCAGGCAGATCATGACATGGAGGAACCTAATGTAACCAAAGAAAATTGTAATGAGGTATCTGTTTTTCGACCATTTTATTTAAGGTGCGGTCTTTATGCCCAACAAATCAAAAGATTCTTGAGTTATTTCCCCCAAGAACAGATACTGATACTAGATAGTGAGGATTTATTTGGTCAGACGCGGCAGACTGTTCGACAAGTTTTTGAGTTTGTGGGGGGGGGAGTAGATACGGAGTTTGAGGTAAAAGACATTGCTCCGCACAATACCGCAAAAAATAAAGTGGCTGTTGACCCTGAAGTACGACAATACTTAGATCATTATTTTTTGCCACACAATGAGGAATTATACCAGCTAATTGGTAGAAATTTTGGCTGGTGATGTTGTATCTGCTCCCTTTCTGAAACGAGACAGAATTAGAACGACTACTGAAATAAGATCACTCATGATGCCTAATTGTTAATGACTTCCCATATATACAAGTATGATATACAACACGATACATAAAATGGCACAAACACTGCCAGCACCGCTGAAAAAAAGGCTACGAAAAATGGGTAGATTGGTGTTTAAACTTACAATTCCATATCGCAAGCTAACTTGGCGTAGCCGCATGCAACCAGATTTTCTGATAGTCGGTGCTATGAAGTGCGGTACGACCAGCCTGCATTACTATTTAGCACAGCATCCTCAATTGGTGCCTGCTTCTGTGAAAGAGGTGCATTTTTTTGATGTACGAAGCGAAAAAAATGATAATTTCAAGAAAGGCGAGGCTTGGTATCGTGCTCATTTTCCACGACTAACCAATGCTAATCAACATGCCTTCGAATCAACACCAAGATATATTTTTTATCCGCCCGCTGCGGAAAGAATTTTTACCTGCAATTCGAGAATGAAAATCATCATACTTTTGAGAAACCCAACAGAGCGTGCTATTTCACATTATTTTCGTGAAAGAAGAGTAGGAAAAGAATCATTACCAATTATGGAGGCTCTGCAGGCAGATCATGACATGGAGGAACCTAATGTAACCAAAGAAAATTGTAATGAGGTATCTGTTTTTCGACCATTTTATTTAAGGCGCGGTCTTTATGCCCAACAAATCAAAAGATTCTTGAGTTATTTCCCCCAAGAACAGATACTGATATTAGATAGTGAGGATTTATTTGGTCAGACGCGGCAGACTGTTCGACAGGTTTTTGAGTTTGTGGGGGGAGTAGATACGGAGTTTGAGGTAAAAGACATTGCTCCGCACAATACCGCAAAAAACAAAGTGGCTGTTGACCCTGAAGTACGACAATACTTAGATCATTATTTTTTGCCACACAATGAGGAATTATACCAACTAATTGGTAGAAATTTTGGCTGGTGATGTTGTATCTGTTTTTGAATATAAGGAGGGGTTTACCCGTTGTTGCTCCTCGAAATTGTTCCTGCAGGCGATGGACAGGAAGTGAAAATGTTACGATAACAGGGTGTCAATGAACGACTCTAAGTTACATCAATCCAATATTCGTAAGTTCCTAACCCTATTGCCCCTCTCCTTATCAGGGGGCAAGGGGGTTAGGTTTTCCGCATGTAGCACATGCCAGCGAGGGTTTCTTGCACAGTCTATGCTGGGTTAAACCAGTTCACTCATGGAGAATGGCCGGCTCATGCAATTTTTGACTAGGGAAAGATTATAATATAAACCATCGTGTTACACTCATGAGTTGAATTCGCCGTTCACTAATGCCGAGCCATACCGAATTTATTATTCGCCCGAACAGCACCTATCATTCTGCTGACTGGGTTAAAGTGTTTGTGCTGTTGCTGGTGGTCTGCTTGAGTATTGCAATCAGATTCGCTTGGTTGGGGTATTGGCTGATTCTTCCTTTTGCGCTACTCGATGTGTTGGCAGTGGGGTTGATTTTGCGTATGGTGGTACGGCGGTCGGCGTATGTCGAAAGAATATTGATTGATGATGAGCATGTGGAAATTCAGCATATCCAGAAAAACAACAATGCAACATGGAAGTTCCCATTGTATTGGACGCAAATACGCTTGCAATCACCCAAACACCGTTGGTATCCGCATCAATTATTACTCGGTAGCAAGGGTAAATGGGTTGAGGTCGGACAGTGCTTAACCCATCAAGAACGACTCACCTTGGCGGATAAATTGCGTATTAGACTCTCTGCTGGCAGATTATGATTATGACGAGTGAAGCGATTCAACCACGATTCCTTTGGCGGGAATATCTGCAGCTCTGCAAGCCAAAGGTGGTATTGCTGATTTTATTCACCGCATTGGTTGGTATGTTTTTATCCACTGATGGATTGGTGCCGTTTAATGCTTGGTTTTGGGGGTTGAGCGGCATCGGTTTGGCCGCCTCTGCGGGTGCGGCATTGAATCACTGGGTTGATGAGGAGATTGATGCACGCATGGAGCGTACCCATAACCGACCCTTACCAAGAGGCAACATAACTGGCCGACAGGCGGTCGCTTTTTCATTGACTCTGGGCGTTTTGTCGATGGTCATATTGCTGTATTTTGTCAATCCGATAACGGCACTGTTGACCTTTGCCTCGATGGTTGGATATGCGATTATCTATTCGATGTTTCTCAAGCGTAGCACGCCACAAAATATCGTACTCGGTGGGGTAGCAGGTGCAACGCCGCCCGTATTGGGCTGGACCGCGGTAACGGGCGAGATTCACGGCGAAGCCCTGTTGTTATTTCTTATTATATTCATCTGGACACCGCCCCATTTTTGGGCTCTGGCAATCAATCGAGCAAACGATTATGCCAAAGCCGGGGTGCCGATGTTACCAGTAACTCACGGCATTGCCTTTACCAAGTTACATATTTTGCTATACACCATTTTGTTGGTAATCATCACCATCATGCCGTTTGTGGTGTTGATGAGTGGTATCATTTATCTGCTCGGGGCATTGGTGCTGGGGGCGGGATTCCTCTTCTGTGCAGTGCGGTTATATCGTAGCGATGGCGATCAATATGCGATGAAAACATTTCGTTATTCAATATTTTACTTGAGCGCATTATTTGGATTTTTGTTGCTTGACCACTACGCTCGAATTATTATTCGGACTTATTTTATTGAGTAGCGTGCTTGGCGTTACATGTGGACAAGCCAACCCCCAAATCTCCCTTGCTAGGGATATTGTCACTCAATTCCCCCTTGATAAGGGGAGACAAGGGGTTAGGAATGACGAATATTGGATTTTTGCACAGTCTCTTCGCATTATTATCGGAAAAACAACATTGAAAAAAGAATTAACATGAACAAGCCCACACAACCGCACCCCCCCGAAGAGCCTGCTCCAAAAAATCCAGAAGTGACTTTTCTCACGATTCTGCAAAGCGTTTTCTTTTCGTTTATTGGGGTGCAAAATAACGCGAACCGCAAACGCGACTTTGAAAGCGGAAAATTCTGGCATTTTTTTATCGCCGGAATTATTTTCGTTATCGTTTTTATGCTCCTGATATGGCTAGGGGTGAAATATCTGATTGCGACTTCTTAGCACTTCTATTTAAGGCATGTTGGGTCATCAGAGCGACTCAAAAACAAATACCGCCACCCTGTTTTGGGTATAATCGCCGATATAACGGCGTTACGGTCGCACTTCTAGAAAAGAACAAAGAGAATATGGACTGCTAGAACTCTCAATGGTTGGTGGTCGTACTTGTAACTAATAGCCAATTTGGCTATCATCACGATTTTTGCAGTCGGTCATGTTATCATCACTGATGGTGCTGATTTTGATGTCAAATTTAGCATGGTTTTTAAGGGTTGTGGGTAAATGCGGTTTAATTTGCATTTGTATTATTGTTGGCGAGGATTCATAAATTTAATGAAAATTCAACGAACGCTTGAACGGTCGTTCATAAGAGTAGTTGGTGTCAGAGTGTCTGGGGTCGTGTTCGGGCTGTTTCTGTGGACAATTAGTTTTGCGGCACAAGCCGATTGGCAACTCAATCTCACCGAAGGGATCACGGCAATTAGTCGCCAAGTTTATGATATGCACATGATGGTGTTATGGATATGTGTGGCGATTGGTGTTCTGGTGTTTGGTGTCATGGCAATCAGCATCGTCAAACATCGCAAATCCAAAGGCGCGGTTCCAGCCGCTTTTCATGAGAGCATTGTTGCGGAAATGACTTGGACGGTGATTCCCTTTGTGATTCTGGTGGTTATGGCGATTCCAGCCGCAAAAACCCTGATTGCGATGGAAGACACCTCAAATGCAGATGTTACTATCAAAATTACTGGACACCAATGGAAATGGGAATACGACTACCTTGATGAAGGCATCAAATTTATAAGCAATTTGCACGAGGATAGCAGAAAAGCAGCTGTGCTAGGTTCTGGTATTGAGCCAACCTCAGTGGATAATTATTTGCTTGATGTCGATAAACCGCTGGTTTTGCCGGTTGGTAAAAAAGTCCGTTTTCTGCTGACATCAAGCGATGTCATTCACGCTTGGTGGCTACCTGATTTGGCAATCAAGAAAGATGCTATTCCGGGTTTTATCAATGAAATGTGGGTCAATATCGATGTCGATAAAACTGGAACTTATCGTGGTCAATGTGCCGAGTTATGTGGTCGTGACCACGGCTTTATGCCCATTGTCGTGGAAGCGAAAAGCGAGGAAGACTATAACCTGTGGGTCGAACAGGAACGTGTGGCGATGGAGGAAGCGGCGAATTCTGCGGATCGGGAATGGGCGATGGCTGAGCTGATGAAAAAAGGCGAGCAAGTTTATGGGACGACCTGTGCTGCCTGTCATCAAGCAAATGGCACGGGTGTTGCGGGGGTATTTCCTGCTCTGGCAGGCAATCAGATGGTGCTCGAAGATATCGAAGCACATATTGATATTGTGATGAATGGAAAGCAAGGTACTGCCATGCAAGCCTTTTCTGCACAGCTTGGTGATGCGGATATTGCGGCGGTGATTACCTATGAGCGAAATGCTTGGGGGAATGAAACTGGCGATATGATTCAACCGTCCGCCATCAAAGCGATGCGCTGATACATAAATAAACACGAATACTGATGCCGATGAGTACGCTTGCCATGGCAACCCATGAGTTCATCAAGGAGCTGACCGAGTCCGGACTGACCGAACATCAGTCCGAGACCATCGCCCGCCATCAATCCCTCATCATCAATGAGAATTTGGCGACTAAGCAGGATGTTGAATCGTTAAAACGTGATATTGAGCTGGTAAAACACGATATTGAGTCGCTGAGACATGAATTAAAACAAGATATCGAATCGTTGAGACAGGAATTCAAACAAAATATTGAATCGCTGAGACATGAGTTGATTGTTAAATTAGGCATAATGCTCATTGGTGGCTGGGTTGCTGCGATTGGTATTATCCTCGGCGTGATGTCGGTGATGTTGAAATAAAACCGCTTAACTATTTGTCCGCAGAGGAAAATATGAAAAAATTCATCATTGCTGTTACTATCGTATTATTTATTCAAGGTTGTGCTACCTCTTATCAACCATTGGATTTTGGTGGGGGGTATAGGGAAGTTCAGTTGGATGAAAATGTGTTTAAGGTTTCATTTCGTGGAAATGACTCTACGCACCAAGAACGTGCCACTGATTTTACACTTTTGCGGAGTGCTGAGTTGACGTTGGAAAACGGATTCAAGTATTTCGTGATTGTTGATGAAAAAACCGCAACACGTACTAGCTGGGACACAACAAGCGATGGCTTTGGTGGTTTGACGACCACGGCAATTTCAAAGCCAAGTGTAGCAAATACTATTGTTTTATATAAAGAAAAGCCCGATTCTGTTTTTTCTTACAATGCAGAGTTCCTGTAATAAGAGCATGAAAGCAAAGTACGATATTGATTGAGCTATCAATCTCTCATAAATTTCAAACAAACATTAAATTCTTTGAAGGCAATCTAATGAACGCATACGCAACTGAAACAGACCACGATTCAGACCATCACCATGGTCCTGCCCCCGGTTTAATGCGCTGGGTTACCACCACCAACCACAAGGACATTGGAACCCTATACCTGTGGTTCTCTTTTATTATGTTTTTCATCGGTGGTGCGATGGCATTGGTTATTCGCACGGAATTATTTCAACCCGGATTGCAAATTGTCGATCCGCATTTCTTTAACCAAATGACGACATTGCACGCACTGGTGATGATTTTTGGTGTGGTCATGCCAGCGTTTGTCGGGCTGGCAAACTGGATGTTGCCGATGATGGTGGGTGCGCCGGACATGGCGTTACCGCGCATGAATAACTGGAGTTTTTGGATCCTGCCGTTTGGTTTTACCATGATGCTGTCCACCTTATTTATGGAGGGCGGCGGCCCGGCATCTGGGTGGACTTTATACCCGCCACTGTCCTTGCAAACTGGCGATGCTTTTCCATTTTTAATATTCTCGATTCACTTGCTGGGGATTTCATCCATCATGGGCGCAATCAACATTGTCGCTACCATTATGAACCTGCGTGCGCCGGGCATGACCTTTATGAAAATGCCGTTATTTGTTTGGACGTGGTTTATTACCGCCTATTTGCTGATTGCGGTTATGCCGGTGCTGGCAGGTGCGGTAACCATGTTGTTGACCGATAAATTTTTCGGTACCAGTTTTTTCGATGCCGCAGGCGGCGGCGATCCGGTGATGTTCCAGCATATTTTCTGGTTCTTCGGGCACCCGGAAGTGTATATATTGATATTGCCCTCATTTGGTTTAGTTTCCGAAATCATCCCAACATTCGCACGTAAACGATTATTTGGTTATAGTTCTATGGTCTATGCCACCGCATCGATTGCTTTTTTGTCATTCATTGTTTGGGCGCACCACATGTTCACGGTTGGAATGCCGTTGACGGGTGAATTGTTTTTTATGTTTTCGACGATGTTGATTGCGGTGCCCACTGGGGTTAAGGTGTTTAACTGGGTATCGACCATGTGGCGCGGGTCAATGACGTTTGAGACACCGATGCTATTCGCTTTGGGGTTTGTCGTGCTGTTTACTATCGGTGGTTTTTCCGGCTTGATGCTGGCGATGACCCCGATTGACTTTCAATACCATGATACCTATTTTGTCGTGGCACACTTTCATTATGTTCTAGTTCCCGGAGCGATATTCGGTATTATTGCTGGGGTCTATTATTGGTTGCCTAAGTGGACTGGCAACATGTATAGCGAGGGATTGGGTAAATGGCATTTTTGGTTATCGACCATTTTCGTCAACATCCTGTTCTTCCCGATGCACTTTGTCGGGCTTGCCGGAATGCCACGCCGTATCCCAGATTATGCCGTTCAGTTCACCGATTTTAACCAGATTTCGACCATTGGTGCATTCGGCTTTGGTTTCGCGCAACTATTGTTTTTGGTGCTGGTGATAAAATGTATTCGTGGCGGCGAAAAAGCCACAGATCAAGTCTGGGAAGGCGCACACGGTTTGGAGTGGACGGTCAGCTCACCTGCACCATACCATACTTTTTCCGTACAACCGATTGTTAAGTAAATGTTGTCAATGAATCGGAATGATGAATTGGATGGTCGAATGAACAGAAAGATAAAATACACGGTGGCAACGCTTTTTGTGGTTGCGTTCATGATTTATTTTGGGTTTATATTCTTAGCGACTACCGGTCGGTTATGAATAACCGAAATAACGTATAGTCATCCAGCAAAGCAGGTATAAATTGACTAACAAACGCAGAACATATCACCTTTTTTTGATTCCGGTGTTGATGTTTGGATTCGGCTATTTGATGGTGCCGATTTACGATGTGTTTTGTGATTTGACCGGACTGAATGGTAAAACGGGTAGCATTGCGATGCGGCAGGCAGATGAATTGGAAATCGATAAACAGCGCTGGGTGAAAGTCGAGTTTATCAGCGTTTTGAATCAGCAAGCAGCATGGGATTTTTCCCCGCAGGTCAGCAGTATGTGGGTCAATCCCGGGCAAACCTACGAAACCAATTATATTGCCGTCAACCAATTAAATCAGGCGGTGGTCGGTCAAGCGGTGCCGAGTCTAGCCCCATCAAGCGCGGCTAGTTATTTCAAGAAAACAGAATGTTTTTGTTTCAGCCAGCAAAAGTTTGTTGCGAATGAAGAAAAACGAATGCCGTTAATTTTTGTGATAGACCCAGAGTTACCGCAAGACATCAATACGGTAACGCTTTCATATACATTTTTTGACGTGAACAGTCGAATAAACTAGAGAATATTGAGGTAAGCAAATGTCCGAAACAGCACGCGATCACTATTTCGTCCCCGAGTCAGCAAAATGGCCGATGGTCGGCTCCATTGCATTAACCCTAATAATGGGTGGATTTGCAGCTTACCTAAACGGTAGTACGCTAGGGGCGACGGTCACTATTGTCGGGTTTGTGTTGCTCATAGTGATGTTGTTTGGCTGGTTTGGAACGGTCATTCGGGAAAGCGAATCAGGCGCATATAAACCATGGGAAGACATGTCTTTTCGCTTGGGTATGAGTTGGTTTATTTTTTCCGAAGTCATGTTTTTCGCGGCTTTCTTCGGTGCGCTATATTATTCTCGAGTACTCTCGGTGCCTTGGTTGTTGGGGGCGGGTAATAATTTCGAAACCCATATGCAGCTGTGGACGACCTATGCTGAGATTTGGCCAACTAATGGACCGGGAAATCTAGGCGAAAGTGATTTCCACATGGGCTGGTGGCCACTGCCGTTCATCAATACCGTTATTCTGCTCACTTCTGGGGTAACGGTAACTTGGGCACACCATGCAATCAAATTAAATCATCGTCCGCAACTCATAGCTGGGTTACTCCTGACCGTTATTCTTGGCTTCCTGTTCGTGTTTTTACAAGGCGTGGAATATGTCGAAGCCTACCACGAAGGCATGACCCTCACTAGCGGTATTTACGGCTCAACATTTTTTATGCTGACCGGATTTCACGGCATGCATGTTACTTTGGGAGCAATTATGTTGACGGTGATGTTGTTTCGTGCGATACGCGGTCACTTCACCCCCGAGCGGCATTTTGCCTTTGAAGCAGCCGCTTGGTATTGGCATTTTGTCGATGTGGTGTGGTTGGGGCTGTTTATTTTTGTGTATATTGTTTGATCGAGCATTGAAGTTTGCACGCGGGAAGTTTGCACACGAGTCATTCAATATTCCTGCTACAAACATTAGACCTTATGCGACTGTGCAAGAAACCCTCGTTAAGTATTGCGTTACATGCGGAAACCCTTGCGGGTTTGGCTGTTTTGCGGGGTTACTGCTTTCGCGGCTGTGCAAAAAACCTCGTTAGGTTACGCTGGTGGAAAACCCAACCCCCTAAATCCCCCTTATCAGGGGGACTTTCCACTCAATTCCCCCCTGATAAGGGGGGCTAGGGGGGTTAAGAACGACGAATATTGGATTTTTGCACAGTCTCTTATGCTGGATACCCGACTGAATATAAATTAACCGATGAAACTGAGAGACTACAAAACCCTCACCTTTGATTGCTATGGCACCTTAATCGACTGGGAGTCTGGCATGGTTGCGGGGCTGAAACCTTTGCTCGATGAAGCAGAAAAAAAATTGAGCCGAGATAAGGTGCTGGAAGCGCATGCTCGCCACGAGTCTTCGCAACAGATTCAAACTCCGGCGATGTGCTATTATGATTTGTTGCCGATTGTCTATAAACGGCTGGCTGAAGAATGGCGGGTTAGTTTCACCCATAAAGACGCGCTCGATTATGGGCAGTCGGTCAAACACTGGCCCGCATTCCCTGACTCTATCGAAGCACTAACCTATCTCAAAAAGCATTTCAAACTGGTCATTTTGTCGAACGTTGACAACGAGAGCTTTGCCAGCTCGAATGCACGTCTCGGGGTTGAATTCGATGCAATCTATAGTGCTGAGGATTGTGGTTCGTATAAGCCATCGGAGCGGAATTTTGATTACATGCTGGATAAATTAAAATCGCTGGGCATCGAAAAGCACGACATCCTGCACACCGCAGAAAGCATGTTCCACGATCACGCGCCGGCTAACCGACACGGATTGGCTAATTGCTGGATATATCGCCGCCACGATAAAGAAGGCTTTGGTGCTACCCGACATCCCGGCAACATGCCCAAATACGATTTCCAGTTCAACAGCATGCTCGAAATGGTCAAGGCACATCAGGCAGAACTGGGGGCTTAGCCCGGACGAGCGGCATCACAGAGTTGCAAAGCATCATAGATTAAGCCATCTCCATCAATATTTCTCGGCGACACAACCGGGTTGATGCAGATAAATAATTACTGCCCAAACCCATGCGGTGCAATCCAGCCGAATTGTACGCCAACCAATAACAGCAACATAATGAGCAGTGACAATCCTATACGCACGAATAGCGATTTGACCACGCGCCTAGATGCAGAAGGGTCTTTGACCATATAGTAAAACGCCGTAAACAGGCTGACGATGACGAATAGTAACAATATAAGCAGTATAGTTTTTAGCATCGGCATATAGCAGGTGAATATAAAGTCTGATATGACCATGAATTTAGCAAAAAAACCAGTTAAACACCTGCTTAGGATTGTTTATCTGTTGTGTTTGTCATTATTGTTGGGGTTGGGCGGTTGGCAGCTTAGTAGAGGGGTGGAAAAAAATCAACTCGAGAAAATCATGTCTGAACAACATCCGCATATCGTTATAAAAAACCGCGCACCAAGCTGGGATGATATAGAGTACAAGGCGGTTGAGCTGGATGGAACTTGGTTAGAGGGGAAAACATTTCTGTTGGACAATCGCATCTATCAGGGGCGGCTTGGTTATGAAGTATTACGTCCCTTTCGGTTAGCCGGAGATGGTAGCGTGGTGCTGGTTAATCTCGGTTGGATTGCAAAGGACTGGATTGCAGAAAATGCTGTTGCGGGATTGCAGTTAGCCAGCAATAGCGTACTTGGGTCAGAAAAAGTGATGGGACAATTATATTTGCCTGAGCAAGGCTTTACCCTTGGGGCGGCATATACAAATCAAACATCTTGGCCGAAAGTAATCCAGTATTTCGATTGGCAGGCGTTGTCCCAAGCGGTGGGGTTTACGCTACAGCCAGTGGTAGTGGTACTGGAGACAGACCCGAAACTCGGTTTGGTAAAAATCTGGTCGCCCTATGTGATTAACGCGCTACGCCATTTCGGCTATGCGGTGCAGTGGTGGGGGCTGGCTTTGTTGCTGATTATTTTTGGCTTTATCTGGTCACGCCACAATACGCGACACAATGGCGAGCATCGACAATCTTGATATGACAAACGCACATAAAAACACCGTAAAAAACAATGTCGGCAGTGCCGCTTTATGGCGTTCAAGGTCAAAATTCATTGCCATTTTGTCTTTGTTTCTTGGTCCGTTACTGGCGGCTTTCTTCTGGTACTATGGATTAGGAAAGGTGTTTTTACCGCAAGGACACTCTAATTATGCCCCGCTAATCAATCCGGTGATTACATTAACCGCGTTCCAAAATAACCGCTTAGAGCAGAGGCAGGTTGTGTCTGAATCGCTTAAACCCGAATCAATCAAACCTGAGTCGTTCAAACTTGAGTCACTCAAACATAAATGGACGATTGTGCATTTGCTCAATTCGCAATGTCATGCACAATGCCAACAGGCACTCTACAACACCCGACAAACCCGGTTAGCCTTAGGCAAAGATGCGAAGCGTATCCAACGTTATATTGTTATTGATGAGATGCCAGCGAATGAAATTCGCCAACATCACGCCGATGCGACACTACTGAAACAATCGGCAAGCGGTATTGACAAACAACTGAGACCGATTATTAAGCAATATAATATGGGGCAGCATGACGCACTATTGGTTGATCCATTAGGAAACGTAATGATGGTGATTCCATTGAGTCTCGCGCCAAGGCTACTGCTCAAAGACCTGAAAAAGCTACTTAAACTATCGCGAATCGGCTAAACGCACACAAAACACGGCTTTATACCGTAGCCAACTCTCCGCGCAACGCCGCAATCACGGTGTCGTAATCATTCTCGTCGCCAGCGGTTGCGGCAGCAAAAATAGCACTGCCAGCGACAAATGTATCGGCACCCGCCTGGGCAATGTCGGCGATGTTATCGACCTTGACACCGCCATCAACCTGCAGACGAATATCACGTCCGCTGTCGGTGATAATTTGCCGTGCCTGTTTAAGTTTATTTAGGGTGTGAGGAATAAAAGCTTGCCCACCGAATCCGGGATTGACTGACATCAGCAAGATCATATCCACCTTGTCAATAACATGTTGTAAGACATCAAGCGGCGTAGCGGGGTTAAACACCAGTCCGGCTTTGCAAGCGTGCTGCCGAATCAGTTGTAAACTGCGGTCAACATGCTCGGAGGCTTCCGGGTGGAAAGTGATATAGGTCGCACCCGCATCGGCAAAATCAGGAATAATACGATCCACCGGCTTGACCATAAGATGGACATCGATGGCAGCACGAATCCCATGTTTGCGTAATGCTACACAGACCAACGGACCGATTGTCAGATTCGGCACATAATGGTTGTCCATGACATCAAAATGCACCATATCCGCACCTGCGGATAGAACATTGTCAACCTCTTCGCCGAGTCGCGCAAAATCAGCCGATAAAATAGACGGTGCAATGAGAAAATGAGGCATCGTGTTTATTGCCATCGATTACTGAATCGCTAAAAGCAATAGCCGTTCATTTCTAATCAACTTGATCACCAACACGCTGTCGGCATCTTCGAGTACTTCCTGCATTTGTTTAATAGACGTAACACCGTCCCGATTGATGGCAACAATGACATCGTCTTTTCTGAGACTGGATGAGGCGGCCGGGCTATTAGGATCAATTTCAACAACCTGAACGCCGCCTTTGAAATCCAAACCAAAATCCTCTGATGATTCAACCGTCCTGAATCGCGCACCGTTTAATCGCTGACTTATGCTCGAGTCATCGAACTCGAAACTATTCGGTTCCCTTTCCCTTATCTTAACCGCAACACGTTGCAGTGCCCCGTCACGATAGTATTCAATCGTAGCAGAGGAACCCGCTCTGACCAGTCCGACCGCATTACGCAAATCTGAGCCGCTCTCGATGCGGGTCTTATTAAATTTTATAATAATATCCCCTACATCAATGTCTTTATCCTCCGCTTCCGACCCCGGCTCGATACCGACTATAAGGGCACCTTTTTTATCGCTAACACCTAAATTCTTCGCTAATGCGGGAGTTAAATCCTGAATGCGAACGCCAAGCACCCCGCGCTCCACCACACCGTATTGAATCAATTGCGGCATCAAACTTTTGACCATATCCACCGGAATAGAAAGTCCAATGCCAACACTGCCACCGCCACGGGACAATATAGCCGTGTTGATGCCGATCAATTCACCCCGCAGGTTGACCAAAGCCCCCCTGAATTGCCCGGATTGATAGACGCATCGGTTTGTATGAAATCCTCATATTCCTCAATCCCTAACCCACTGCGACCGAGTGCGCTGATGATGCCCGAGGTCACCGATTGACTCAGACCAAACGGGCTACCGATGGCGACGACAAAATCACCGACGCGTAATTCTTGTGATGCGCCGAGTTTTATTTCAGTCAAATTGTCGCTAACCACCTTGATGAGCGCGATGTCGCTCTTGGCATCTGAACCGATCAACTCGGCATCTAGCTCATTGCCATCATGCGTGGTAACGGTAATTTTATCGGCTTTATCAACGACATGGTGATTGGTAATCACATAACCATTGCTTGCATCAACGATAACCCCAGAGCCGAGACGGGTTTCTGTACGTTGTCGCTGACGTGGTCTAGAATTCGGTTGATTCGGGATACCGAAAAACCGTCTTAGGTCTGGTTCATCAAACAACGAATTGCTAACCGAGACAGTGGAAATAGTCGATATATTAACAATAGCGGGTTGTACCTTAACCAGCATGGGAGCCAAACTAGGCAATTCGTCTCCTGAGGTAGCGAACAGTAACGGTACTGCCGCATGATTAAGTGGCATAAAAACCACCATTAACGAGGCGATTAAAAGAATACAAAGGCGAGGCATAATGATTACTCCAAATTAAAACATCCAAACAGTTAAACATCCAAACAGTTATTTTAACTCAATATCCATCAATTTATAAGTGGAGAATTCGACTCATAAACGCACCACCAACAACAAGCTAGCATCTGCCAGTATGCTCAAAAAACACTTTATGGGTGTTTAAATCCTAAACGAGACATTTGCATAAATCCACCCAGCGACACCACTAAAATAGTAAAATAGCGTTCATTAAATAGACCTTGATGATACCGTCAAATGTCTTGGAAACAAACCGCCCAATACTCGTTCGCAGATGCCCTCTTATATTGAGAGACCTTTGCATAAATCCACCCGGGGCCCCACTTAAAATGGTAAAATAGCGTTCATTCAATAAACCCTTGAGGATACCGTCAAATGTCTTGGAAACAAACCGCCCAATACTCGTTCGCAGATGCCCTTTTAATTGAGCATAAGTCATTGTCCAAACTAGATGATGTGCATGAAATTATCGATTGGAAACAGATCGAAAAAACGCTCAGCCATCTTTATGCCTCCAAGCGCGGTGTGCCAGCATACCCACCTTTGATGATGTTTAAGATACTGATTTTACAGGCGTGGTATAACTTAAGCGATGAAGCCTTAGAAGAACAGATAGCCCGGGATTTAATGTTCCGCCGGTTTATTGGTTTGAGTCTCAGTGATGCAGTACCCGATCATTCCACTATTTGGCGGTTTAGGAACTTATTACACACCGAAAATCTGCTTGATTCTTTATTGGTGCAGATCAATAACCATCTCGCTAAAAACAGTCTTATTGTTGCCACAGGCTCGGTCAATATTATCGATGCGACTGTGATTGAGGCGAAGCAATGCCGTTCTAAAAAGAACAAACAAGGCGACAATACCCAAGACCCAGAAGCGGCATGGAACGTGAAAACGGCATCCGATGGCAGGCGTAAAAGCACCTACGGATTTAAGATGCACGCCAATACCGATGAAGATGGTTTTATCAAGAAAATGACCTATACGCCTGGCAATGTGCATGATTCACAGGAGTTTGAACATCTGTTAGGCGATAGGCACGGACAAGTTTACGCAGACAGTGCCTATGCCAACAAAGACAATGACGAGAAACTGGGTAAAGAAAACAATAGAATCCTGCACCGAGCTTATCGCAACACACCATTAACGGAGCAACAAAAAGCACTGAATAAAATGTATAGCAGTGTCCGCTATGTGGTTGAACGCACCTTTGGTTTGCTCAAACTGCATCACGGATTAGGCAAGGCAAGATACATGGGGTTAGCCAGAAACAAAACCCGCGCACATCTGATTGCCATGAGCCATAACCTTAAAACTGGGATGAATATTTTCAAAGAACTGCAACGTTTAAAGGAGAGTTGTGCCTAAATGGGCAATAAAACAGATAAAAACCCACTAAAAGTGGTTAAAAGTGCCGAAATAGCGGCTTTTTTGGTGTCGTATTGATGATTGAGAGAACATGGGCGAAAAAATGAGGCAAATTTATAAAAAATCACGTTGTTTGTGAGTTGCGAGGGGTGTTTTGTGGATTATGCAAAAGTCTCATTGAACATAAATCATTGTCCAAACTAGATGATGGGTTTGTCGGAAAATGGCATTTTTAGCTTGTTGTGAATATTTAAGTCCTTGTTATTAAACATTTTATTTTCTTAAAATTGGACTGATTTTGAATTAACCGACAAGCCCATGATGTGCATGAAATTATCGATTGGAAACAGATAGAAACCACGTTCAGCCATCTTTATGCCTCCAAGCGGCGTGGTATAACTTAAGTGATGAAGCATTAGAGGAACAGATAGTCTGGGATTTAATATCTCGCCGGTTTATTGCTTTGAGTCTCAGTGATGCAGTACCCGATCATTCCACTATTTGGCGGTTTCGGAACTTATTACACACCGAGCAACTGCTTGAACCTTTATTGGTGCAGATCAATCATCATCTCGCTCAAAACATCTGAAATCAACTCAAGATTTTAGCACTTGTGTCCTGTAGGGTATAATTAAAACCCATTTTCTCATCACTGATAATCTGTAATCCGCAATTCACAACGCTATGCGAAAAAGAAGAAAACCTGCATCCGTGCCGAAGCCTGATTCTAAGTCCGAGCCCAAGCCCAAGCCCAATCTCAAGCTACCCCAAAATTGGCAACATTTATTGGCAACACGGGTGAGCCGTTTTCCGCTACTTGCACCTGTGTTACAACCGCTGTATCGGCGCGATGGCATTGGGCTTTTGTTATTGTTCGTCGGTGTGTTTATGCTGTTTGCTATTTCTGCACCACGCACGATTATTCTTGAAGACGATGGCTTGTTTGTTTCTGCGGCTTGGTTTGCTGGAGTTGTACATCCGCCCGGTTATCCGCTTTATACAATTTTAGGCTGGTTGAGTTCTCATTTATTGCCGTTTGGCGAGATTCCTTGGCGGGTACATCTTGTAAGCGGGTTTATGGGAGCAGTTACCTGTGTTTGTAAGGTAACTCCCGTAAAGCAAGAAACTCATGCAGGAAATCTATAAAAATAAGTTCAAAAAAAACCAATCCAGCTTATAAAATCTTGGAGGAGCTGTGAAAAGTTAAAAGTTTTCAGTCGGGTGAGCATGGTGTTTCATTTTCTGGACACCTACTGGTATTCTCGGGGTTGATGCGAGATAGCCGAACACGTTACGGAAATTGGCACTAACCCTATTTACCAACACTAACTATTATTCAGACATGTTTGATCAATTAAGCAACAAACTTCGCGCTACCATGAAAACCCTCAGTGGGCGTGGTCGTCTCACCGAAGCCAATATAGCGGATGCTATGCGTGAGGTTCGGGTCGCCTTATTAGAAGCCGATGTTGCGCTCGATGTGACCAAAGATTTTGTAGAGAAAGTCAAGTTACGAGCCGTTGGAACGGAGGTGCTGGGTAGTTTGCAGCCCGGTCAGTCCGTTATCAGAGTGGTTCAAGATGAGCTTGAGAAGCTGATGGGAGAATCTAATCAGGGGCTTAATTTATCGACCCGTCCGCCAGTCACTATTTTCGTTGTCGGGTTACAAGGTGCGGGCAAAACAACCACCGTGGGGAAGCTTGGGAATTTCCTTAAAACGACTGAAAAAAAATCTGTTTTGGTGGTTAGTACCGACGTTTATCGTCCAGCGGCGATTGCTCAGCTGCAAACCATTGCCAACGACCTTGAATTGCATTTTTATCCGAGTAATCAATCACAAAATCCGGTCGATATTGCCCGAGATGCTTTACGCCATGCGCGTCAGAATAGCATCGACGTTGTGATTGTTGATACTGCAGGGCGTTTGCATATCGATGAGCAAATGATGACTGAAGTGCAGGCATTACATCAAGCGGTGCAGCCGATAGAAACCCTATTCGTAGTCGATAGTATGAGCGGACAAGATGCGGTCAATAGTGCAAAAGCCTTTGACCAAGCACTGCCGCTAAGCGGTGTCATTTTGACTAAAACCGATGGTGATGCACGCGGTGGTGCCGCATTGTCTGTTCGACAGGTGACCGGCAAGCCGATTAAATTTCTAGGTGTGGGCGAAGCGATGGACGCATTGCAACCGTTTCATCCTGCGCGTATAGCTTCGCGTATTTTAGGCATGGGGGATGTATTGTCTCTGGTTGAGGAAGTGGAGCGCAAGGTTGACAAGGTACAGGCAGAAAAGCTAGCGAAAAAAATTGCCAAAGGTAGCGGGTTTGATTTAACCGATTTTCGTGACCAGATAATGCAGATGCAGAACATGGGCGGTATTATGGGGATGCTTGATAAACTGCCGGGCGCGGACAAACTACCGCAAAAAGCACTGCAACAAATGGATGACGGGAAAATCGTTCAGATTATTGCGATTATCAATTCGATGACCGAACAAGAACAAAAATTCCCGGCAGTACTCCGCGGTTCCCGTAAACGGCGTATCGCGGCCGGTTCAGGGACACAGGTGCAGGATGTCAACCGCTTGCTAAAACAATTCCAGCAAATGCAAAAAATGATGAAACGGATGAAAAAGAAAGGCGGGATGAAAGGCATGATGAATCAACTCCAAGGCAATACCAGGTCAGGGCGACCGTTTTGATGCGAAGCTGATATTTTACCGGATATTTTAAGCCTTATTTTATGTGTTTAATGGTATCCGATGAGTACGGCTAGTTGATACAATTCGTAATTCGGGGTATGGGAGATTTATGAGCGATTATTGATAACCGATTGTTTGATGGTGGCGTAAACTTTTGGCATATCTAGATAAATATCGCTATACTCGCCGCTAATTTAGTCTCATGCTAGTCCGCTCAAACGGGCTTTTTCTTTTCTTTACGAGGTAACCAGTGACGCTAACAGGTGCAGATATTCTCGTTCATTGTCTTCAGGATGAAGGTATCGAATACATTTTCGGCTATCCCGGCGGGGCGGCATTACATATTTATGATGCGGTGTATCGTCAGGACAAGGTAAAACATATATTGGTGCGCCACGAACAGGGTGCAACCCATGCCGCCGATGGCTATGCGCGTGCCACCGGCAAGGTGGGCGTGGTGTTGGTCACTTCCGGTCCGGGCGTAACCAATACTGTTACCGGTATCGCAACCGCTTTTATGGACTCTATACCGCTGGTGGTGATTACCGCACAGGTGCCATCGCACTTGATTGGTGATGATGCTTTTCAGGAGGTCGATACCGTGGGTATCACCCGCCCTTGCGTAAAACATAATTTTCTGGTCAAGGATGTGAAGCGACTCGCCGAGACCGTGAAGAAAGCATTTTATATTGCCGCTTCCGGGCGACCGGGGCCAGTGGTTGTAGATGTGCCAAAGGACATCACCGCTCATATGGCAGAATATGTTTATCCCAAAACCGTCGAGATGCGCTCTTACCAGCCGCGCACCACCGGGCATCGCAAGCAGATTGCGCGCGGCATCGACCTGTTATTGGCGGCAAAAAAACCAATTATTTATACCGGTGGTGGTGCTGTTATTGCCAATGCTGGGGCGGCATTGACGCAGTTGGTGGATACCTTGCAATACCCAAGCACCAGTACCCTGATGGGACTCGGTGCAATTCCGGCTTCTAATCCATGTTTTCTGGGTATGCTGGGAATGCACGGCACTTATGAATCCAATATGGCAATGTATGAATGTGATGTTATGTTGGCGATTGGTGCCCGATTCGATGATCGCGTAACCGGCGAGTTGGCGAAATTTTCGCCTCATTCCAAAGTGGTGCAAATCGATATTGACCCAGCATCGATCGGCAAAAACGTGGCGGTGGAAGTGCCCATTGTCGGCGACTGTTATGAGGTGTTGACGGCGATGAATGAGGCATTGAAAACCAAAGTGGACAACATTGATCGCCCAGCGATTGAGCGTTGGTGGGCGGTGATTAACCAGTGGAAAAGCAAAAATTCACTCGCTTATGACCTGAGTGATCAGGTTATCAAGCCGCAGTATGTAGTGCAAAAATTATTGGAAATTACGCACGGGCAGGCTTATATCACCTCCGATGTGGGACAGCATCAAATGTGGGCCGCACAATATTATGCCTTTGAGCAGCCACGTCGCTGGATTAACTCGGGCGGCTTGGGTACCATGGGGTTTGGCTTGCCAGCCGCAATGGGGGTGCAACTCGCCTTTCCGGACGATGTGGTGGTTTGTATTACCGGCGATGCCAGTATTCAAATGTGTTTGCAGGAGCTGTCCACTTGTTTACAATATGGCTTGCCGATTAAGGTGATCAATCTTAATAACCAATACATGGGCATGGTGCGGCAGTGGCAGGAATTCTTCTACGATCGGCGCTATTCACATTCCTACATGGATGCCTTGCCGGATTTTGTCAAGCTGGCAGAAAGTTATGGGCATGTCGGTATGCGCGTTGACCAGCCCGGGCAAGTGGATGAGGTGCTACAAGAAGCATTTTCGCTGAAAGACCGACTGGTTTTTGTCGATGTGATTACCGACCATACCGAAAACGTCTATCCGATGATTGCGGCTGGAAAAGGGCATAACGAAATGCACTTGAAACCGGGCGAAGCCACCGTGCAGGAACGGGAGTTAGCATGAAGCGAATAATTTCAGTCTTGCTTGAAAACGAATCGGGCGCATTATCGCGTGTTGCTGGACTGTTTTCCGCTCGTGGCTACAACATTGAGTCGCTGACCGTCGCCCCCACCGATGACGAGTCGTTATCGCGTATGACCATCGTGACCCGTGGCACCGATGCCGTTATTGAGCAGATCACCAAGCAACTTAATAAACTGATTGATGTGGTCAAATTACGCGACCTAACCGAAGGTCGACACCTTGAGCGTGAGCTGATGTTGGTTAAGGTTTCGGCATCGACAGTTGACCAAAAAGAGGACATTAAAAGGCTGGTTGATATATTTCGCGGACGTATTATTGATGTCACCGAATCGACCTATACGCTTGAAATGACCGGTAGCAGTGAGAAAGTCGATGCATTCCTCGAAGCCTTGGCACAAATTGAATTGGTCGAAGTGGTGCGGTCAGGTGTTTTGGGCATTGGGCGGGGGCGGAATGCCCTCAATGTGTAGTTATGTAACCGTAACAAGCAATCCTTTAGATTTTTTATCAAACAAACCAGAGTGAATTCAACATGAAAGTACATTATAACCAAGATGCGAACCTTGAAAAAATTCGCAGTAAAAAAGTAGCAGTTATCGGATATGGCTCGCAAGGTCATGCCCATGCCAATAATTTGCAAGACAGCGGGATTGATGTGGTGGTCGGATTGCGGCACGGCTCAGACTCGCGTGCAAAGGCTGAACAGGCGGGCTTAAACGTGCTGGAAGTCAACGAGGCGGTCGCACAGGCGGATATTGTGATGATGCTCTGTCCAGATGAGTTAATGGGGGCAATTTATAAGGACATTGAAGCCGATTTTAAGGCGGGTGCATCGCTCGCTTTTGCGCATGGCTTTAACATTCATTTTGGTTATATTAAGCCCAGAGACGACTTAAACGTTATGATGATTGCACCTAAAGGTCCAGGGCATTTGGTGCGTTCGACCTATGAACGTGGGGCTGGAGTGCCGTGTTTGGTGGCGATTGACCAAGATGCGACTGGCGACGCACTGGATATTTCTATTGCCTATGCGGCATCGATTGGTGGCGGACGTGCGGGCATTATTGAAACCACCTTCAAGGAAGAAACCGAAACCGATTTATTCGGCGAGCAGACGGTATTGTGTGGTGGCGCAACCGCCTTAGTGCAGGCGGGATTTGAGACGCTGGTTGAAGCCGGTTACGCACCAGAGATGGCGTATTTTGAATGTATGCACGAGCTTAAGTTGATTGTTGACTTGATGTATGAAGGTGGCATTGCAGATATGCGTTATTCGATTTCAAATACGGCTGAATTCGGCGACTTAACCCGCGGTCCGAGAATCGTCAACGAGCAAACCAAAGCGGAAATGAAAAAAATTCTAAGCGAAATTCAATCGGGTGAATTTGCGCGAGAATGGATGGATGAAAATGCTAGTGGCGGCAAACGATTCTCCGAATTACGCCGTAAAGCACGCGAACACCAAATCGAAGAAGTCGGTAATAAACTGCGTTCAATGATGTCATGGATTGGCGAAAACAAGGTTGTGGATAAGGCGAAGAATTGAGTTTATATCGTAAAAAATACCCAATGACAAAACCAATGGTAAGCATGGTGTTGTTTTATATTTGAGTGCATTAGCAATGACTTTAGACGAGTTTAAACAAGAATTTCATAAGTTAAAGAGAGAAGGGTTTGTAAAGTCACAGAGAACAGGGGCAACTGGCATTGGGTTTACATTTGAAACACTTATGGGCTTGGATGAAAATAACTTAGTGCTGCCTGACATAGACGGCGTTGAAATAAAAGCACATCGAGATAATTCCCATAGCATGATAACTCTGTTTACATTCAACAGAAATGTATGGCAAATTAATCCCTTGGAAGCAATTAAAAAATATGGAAGTAATGATAGTAATGGGAGACGGGGCTGTATTACACCATGTCACTAACGCCTAATAGTGCGGGGTTGTTTCTAAATATTACTGGCAAAGAAATATCAGTGCAACATATTTCTGGAGAAATTATAGCGACATAGCAATTAGAATCGGGCGAATTCAACCCATAAGTGCAACACTCGGGTTTATATTATGATCTATTCCCATTGCGTGGGAAAAGACCTCCCAAGGGGTTTTATACCCCAAACATTTTCTAGGTCGGTTATTCATTAAATCGGTCGCTTTGAACCGCTCTTTTTCGGTGACTTTATGCAAAGGCATTTTCTTTGGAAAAAACTGCCTGAGCAAGCCGCGCTCCCAAGAGTGATGCGGTTTAGCAAAATAAGTTTCACACTCGAGTTGTTTGGCAAGCTCACTATGCCAACAAAATTCTCTGCCGTTATCAAAGGTTAGTGTCATTACATGTTGTTTCATATGCTTTAACAACCTGAGTATAGCCGCGTTGGTTTCTTTTGCGGTTTTGTTCTTAGTCCGAAGTGCGAGATAAAGCCTACTTTTGCGTTCAGCAAGGGTGGCAAACGCCCCTTGACGACCCTTACCGATAACACAATCAGCCTCCCAATCGCCTATACGCGAACGATTGTCCACTATACGGGGTCTATCAGCAATATCAACCCGATTGGGGATGCGTCCGCGGTAATCGTTCTGTCCATAACGCTTGCGATATTTCTTACCCTGATGGCACAAGTATCGATATAACGACCCACCAGCTACTTTGTCTTTCAAAATGAGACGATAGATGGATTCGGTGCTAATACGGATGTTTTCCTCCATTTTCTTGCCGACCGCTAATTTGTTCAGGACTCCAATACAGTGCAAGCTTTTGTTGAATATGAAGATTTAACTCGTCATTGAGTTTGATGTGCTTGGGCTTTTGCTGATGCCTCGTTTGGGCAAAGCGGTGGGCTTGTTTGTAGCGATAGCCGTTGCCCCCGGTATTGCGTTTAATTTCACGGCTGATGGTTGACTTAACTTCTGCCCATGGTTTTAGCGATTTCTGTCAGTGTACAATGCTGCTGATTCATGAGGTAAATGTGGTATCTTTCGTGTTCAGTCAAATGGGTATATCTCGTCATGTTTTACTCCTTTTTTCTCGTCAGTTAAAAGAGTACGAGTGTACCCTTTGACTGACTTAGGAGTGTTGCACTTATTATGTGAATTCAAGATATAATGAGTTCACTGGTTCTCAGAGAATTTTTATATCAATTGTGAGGGCATTAAGTAATGGATAACATGATTATTGATGGAGACAATATAAGTGCGCTTACATATCTGTTGCAAGACCGAGAATTGAAAGGGGGCATTGATTTGGTTTATATTGACCCGCCTTTTTCTACCAATGGTAATTTCACCATTACCGATGGTAGAGCCTCCACCATCAGCAATTCTAGGAAGGGGGATATTGCTTATTCAGATAAACTTACCGGCACTGATTTTATTGAATTTTTAAGAGTACGATTGCTTTTATTGAAAGAATTATTGTCTGAGCAAGGTTCTATTTACTTGCATATTGATTACAAAATAGGACACTATGTAAAAATAATGATGGATGAGGTTTTTGGTATGGAGAACTTTAGAAATGATATTACACGAATCAAATGTAATCCGAAAAATTTCAACCGAATAGGCTATGGAAATATCAAAGATTTGATTTTATTTTATTCTAAATCATCAAAACCTGTTTGGAATGAACCCAAAGAAAAATACACCACGAACGATATTGAAAAATTATTCCCAAAAAACAAACAAGGAAGAAGATATACGACAGTTCCTATTCATGCTCCGGGTGAAACAGAAAATGGCAAATCGAGTCAGCCATTCAAAGGAATCATGCCACCCAAAGGCAGGCACTGGCGAACCGATGTGGAAACATTAAAGCAGTGGGATAAGCAGGGGCTGATAGAGTGGTCAAAAACCAACAACCCGCGAAAAGTTATCTTTGCGGATGAACGCGAAGGCAAAAGAGTTCAGGATATTTGGCACTACAAAGACCCGCAGTATCCAACATATCCAACGGAAAAAAATCAGGATTTATTAGACTTAATCATTAAAACATCTTCCAATCCTGAAAGTATCGTTTTGGATTGCTTTTGTGGTTCTGGAACAACGCTAAAATCGGCGCATTTGCTCAATAGAAAATGGATAGGGATTGATCAATCAGCACATGCGATTAAGGCAACCATCAAAAAAATGGTCAACATAGAAGATAATCTTTTTATGCACGCTCCAGAATATAAATTGATACATTTAAACCATAAAGAAACCGCTAACAAATCGTCTCATGGACGCGCCACCAATCAACCATTATAGCGATTACAATAATAAAATAATACGCTCATGGCTACCCAATACTGGCAAGAGAAGGCATGGTGGGCTTGTCGGTTAATCGAAAAATAATGTCAAAATTCACATGTTTGTTCAAATAAACGACAATAGTCCGCTTTATTTAAGACCCAATGGGCTATTTTAGGCTATGGGTGTCTTAAATCTGCCCTTTAGACAAATTTAAGACAGATTTATCCTAGTATTGACACTAGGCAGGCACCAAATTGATGTTTTCAAAACCCAGCGTAATCACTCTTTTGAGGTTGAAAGTCAGTGCGCGGATGCCTAGCTGAAATTGCACCTTCTTCAAACCACGATAACGAACATGCCGGTTACGGTGAGCAAAGACACGCTCATAAGGGGTTTGTCGGAATAATGGGGTTTTTAGCTTGTTTTTAACACTTAAGTCTTTGTTATTAAACATATTATTTTTTTAAAATTAGACTGATTTTGAATTAACCGATAAGCCCATAAAAAGCAGGCGATTATTGAAGCCGTCATGCAAGAAATCAAGCGACATATTCTTTTTTTCATCCAATATTCGATGGTTTATGCCAGAAATGCTTATTTTCGCAACAAACAAGGTTATTTTACCCGTAGCCGACTCAAAAGGCTCAATAGTGGGTTTGTAAGTCGGCGTTTCTTGCACGGTCGCATTAGAAACTGTGCAAGAAACCCTTATTTTCAATTAACAATATGGATTTTTTACTTTCAGGATGTACCCAGCTTGGTCTTGACCTGAGTGCCGAACAACGAATTCGGTTGTTGGCGCATGTTGAATTATTGGCAAAGTGGAACAAACGCTTAAATCTCACCGCGATTGGCTCGGGTGATGATATGATTCGCTATCATATTTTGGACTCGCTTGCGGTGTATCGTTATATCAAGGGCGAACAGTTATTAGATATTGGGAGTGGTGGCGGGTTTCCCGGATTACCGTTAGCTGTTGTTTGTCCTAATTTAGCGGTAACATTGCTAGATAGTCGGGGTCGACGTATCGAGTTTTTGCGTTATGTGATTGCGGAAATTGGACTCAAAAACGTGTCAGTGGTAAAAAGTCGGATTGAGGCGTACCGACCGGCGAATAAATTTGATACGCTGACTGCACGGGCGTTTTCATCGTTGTCGGATTTGATACGCATTAGCAAAGAAAGTCTAACACCTGGTGCACGATTGCTGGCATTCAAGGGCAAGTTTCCAGCACAAGAAATCGCAACTCTGAACGATGAATTACCCGCATTAGTGAGCCAAATAGCCGTTAAGAAACTCGAGGTACCCTTTCTGAATGCACATAGACACCTTATAATCATAGATTTTTAACATTGACCAGAATAGTCGCTGTAACCAATCAAAAAGGTGGGGTCGGTAAAACCACCACTGCCATCAATCTAGCATCCTCATTGGCTTATGCAGGCAACCGCGTGTTGTTGGTTGATATCGACCCACAGACGAATGCCAGCGTGGGATGTGGTGTTGCTGTGGATGATTTGGAGACATCTGTTTATGAGGTGCTATTAGGCGAAGCCAACATTGCACAAGCGATTATCCCGACCAAATACAAATTCCATATCTTGCCATCTCATGGCGATTTGTCAGGCGCACAGGCAGAGATGAATCAATTAGAGCATCGCGACCAACGGCTACAACGGGCATTAAGCGGGATTAGTCGAATGTTTGATATAATACTCATTGACTGTCCGCCAGTCCTCAATGTGTTGACTGTCAATGCACTCACCGCTGCCACTGAGGTATTGATACCGGTGCAATGCGAATATTACGCGCTGGAAGGTCTATCCAGCTTGATGCAAACCATCGAGCTGGTACAACAGAAACTCAATCCCAACCTGAAAATTCTGGGCTTGATTAGAACCATGTATGACAATAGAAATAATCTGGCCACCGAAGTTTCCGCGCAATTACAGGCGCATTTTCCAGAGCAGTTATTTCGCACTCTAATCCCAAGAAATATCCGTTTGGCTGAAGCGCCTAGTCATGGAAAACCAGTTTTAGAATACGACCGACAATGTGCCGGCTCGCAGGCATATTTGGCTTTGGCTAGTGAGGTATTGCGGCGTAGCAACCGAACACACCGAGAACACACATAAATGGCAAAAAAGAAGGCAAGGTTGGGACGTGGCCTAGGGGCATTGCTCGGAGACGTGAAAGCCACAACACAAGTCGAGTCGCCCGATGACATAAATCGCGAATCAGTACAGATGCAAACCACGCCATATCGTGAAATCCCTATCGAGCAATTACAACGTGGTCAGTATCAGCCACGCCTCCACATGGATAAACAGGCATTGGCTGAATTAGGGGAATCCATCAAATCACAGGGCGTGATACAGCCCCTATTGGTGCGCCCTTTAGCGCAAAACCAGTTTGAAATTATTGCTGGAGAAAGACGCTGGCGTGGCGCACAATATGCCGGATTAAGCACTGTTCCAGCCGTAATCCGCGACATCCCCGACCAAACTGCGATGGCAGTGGCATTGATTGAAAACATTCAACGTGAAAACCTGAATGCGATTGAACAAGCGCGGGGTTTCAATCGTTTACTGGAAGAATTTAATTTAACTCATCAAGAGGTGTCGCAGGCAGTCGGTTGTTCAAGAACGGCGGTCAGCAACTTGCTAAGAATGTTGGCATTACACCCTACCGTGCAAAAAATGGTCGAGTGCAACGAGCTCGATATGGGGCATGCACGCACTCTGCTAGGATTGCCCCAAGCGAAGCAACCCGAAGCTGCTAACTGGGTAAAAAACAAAAAACTCTCGGTACGGCAAACTGAGCAACTGGTTCGGCGATGGCTTAATGATGAAAATACGACACCCGCCGATGATGCCAATCAAACAAATACCGATATTATCCGTTTGCAAGACGATCTTTCGGTGCGCTTAAGCGCGAAAGTGGATATTCGACATGGTGCAAAAAAGGGCAAATTGATTATTCATTATCATTCGCTAGATGAGCTTGATGGTATTCTTGAGAAAATTGGAAGAGACATTGTATAATTTATATAAGCAGCGGTTTTGTGCGAATTAAATCCACTCCCCCAACAATATATGCCAAACTCATACTAAAGATATTCGCTATTCTCTAGTTTTTCATTGACATAGCGTTGCGTGGCAATCAAAATATGCCCGATTTTTACAGGTGTTTCCATCGGCTTGCGATTGATTGAAAATGCAACGCGAATAAAGACGAAAAATGATAGCGGTGCTTCCCATTGGGGTGTAGCCAAGTGGCCTAAGGCACCAGATTTTGATTCTGGCATTTCGGAGGTTCGAATCCTCCCACCCCAGCCACTAATTTTTGACCACCCTTCTTAACGAATAGCAACATGATTTCACCTGAAAATCTGGCGATATTTACAGGCAATGCCAATCCTGTACTCGCCACTGAAGTGGTGCAAGCACTCGGAATTCCCCTCGGTAAGGCGACTGTGGCTAGGTTTAGCGATGGCGAAATTAATGTCGAGATTATGGAAAATGTTCGTGGACGCGATGTTTTTATTATTCAACCGACCTGCGCGCCGAGTAATGACAATCTGATGGAGCTTTTGGTGATGATTGATGCCATTAGGCGTTCATCTGCAGGGCGAATTACTGCGGTTATCCCCTATTTTGGCTATGCGCGTCAGGATCGCCGACCGCGTACCGCTCGGGTTGCGATTTCGGCGAAGTTGGTGGCGGAAATGATTAGCGTTGCGGGTGCGGATCGGGTTTTAACGATGGATTTACACGCCGATCAGATTCAGGGCTTTTTTGATATTCCAACGGATAATATTTATGGCTCGCCGATATTGATGAGCGAGTTATGGCGCAAACAATTATCCAATCCGATTGTCGTATCGCCAGATGTTGGTGGTGTCGTGAGGGCTCGAGCAATGGCGAAGCAGCTTGAAACTGATCTTGCCATCATTGATAAGCGGCGACCCAAAGCCAATGAAGCGAAAGTCATGCACATTATCGGCGATGTTTCCGAACGCTCCTGTATTCTTATCGATGATATGGTGGACACTGCTAATACCCTGTGCGAAGCGGCGCGCGCACTAAAAAAACATGGTGCGATTAAGGTGCTGGCAAGTTGTACTCATCCAGTTCTGTCGGGCGATGCGATTAAACGTATCAACGATTCAGAAATTGATGAATTATTGGTTACCAATTCGATTCCGTTACACGAAGAGGCTATAAATTGTGCGAAAATCAAGCAATCCAGCGTAGCCAAACTATTAGCCGAGTCCATTCGCCGTGTTGCGACCGGGGACTCCATTAGTAACCTGTTTGTAGATTAACCCCATTTGAGAGAAAGAAAATGTCAGATCAATTTGAACTTATTGCCCGTGTTCGGGCACGCTCAGGCACAAACCTAGTCAGACGATTGCGGCGCGAAGGCGATGTGCCGGCGGTTTTATACGGTGGCGACAAGGGTAATGTCCACATTGCCATCAACCATGATGTCTTGTTCCACAGCCTTGAAAAAGAAGAGTTTCACTCGGCTATTATCGTAATCAATACCGATGGTAATAAAGAGCAAGCCATACTTCGGGACGTACAACGTCATCCGCATAAAATAACCATTCTGCATGCGGATTTTCAGCGCATTGACGACAAGAAAACCCTAACCATGTCCCTACCGATTCACTTTATCAACGAAGAGGAGTGTGTTGGAGCGCGGATTGATGGTGGCATTATTTCCCGCTTAATCAATGAAGTGGAAATCTCCTGTTTGCCCGCTGACTTGCCGACATCTATCGAGCTAGACATCGCCAATCTTGCTCTGAACGAGTCACTGCATTTGTCGGACATTAAATTACCACAAGGAGTCGACATCACAACCCTGTTACACGATGATGGAGAACACGATTATGCGGTGGTCTCGGTTTTACCGCCTCGCATTGAATCCGAGTCTGAAGCACTCCCCGAAGAAGCAAGCCAAGCAAATGATGCCGAAGCGCAAACTGATGAAACGAGTCAATAATCAGACGACAGCTGATTGCATTACCGCTTCGTTTGCTGTTGCGGTATGAATTTATCATAATCGACCCGTCACCTGATTCGGCTTCATATAACGGGTTTGCACCGAGTTAAGTTTGCATAACTCGATGAGTCGAATAAGTGTGAATGATGCTGTTGCTCTCTTTGACTATCGCAAAATGTAAAATTGATATGGAACAGGCAGGAATTGCCTTGATTGCTGGGCTGGGAAACCCCGGCAATCAATATAGCGCAACTCGACACAATGTCGGGTTTTGGTTTCTGCAACGGCTACAACACCAATACCAACTCGCATTGACAGTAGAAAAGAAATTCAAAGCAGAAACGACTTTGTTTGAATGCAACGGACAGCGGGTTCGGCTCATTGCACCGCGTACTTTTATGAATTTAAGCGGTCAATCGATTGCGCCGATGGCATCATTTTATCGCATCAATCCAGCACAAATACTGGTCATCCATGATGAGCTTGATTTGCCGGTGGGTCGTGTACGATTAAAAAGTGGTGGCGGACATGGTGGGCACAATGGTCTGCGCGACATCATCGCCAAACTTGGCAGAGCCGATTTCTTGAGAATGCGTATCGGCATCGGTCACCCCAATACCAATGAGAATGTCAAAGCGGGAACCAATCACGATGTGGCTGGCTATGTACTGCAAAAACCACGCTTAAACGAGCAAAAATTGATTGAATCTGCCATCGACAAAGCAATCGGTGTTTTGCCCGATGTGGTCTGTGGCAACCTGCAAAAAGCGATGAATACACTACACGGCGACACCCAAACAAAATCTGCAAAGGCTATTAAAGGTGATTGATGGGCATTAAATGTGGCATTATCGGCTTGCCCAATGTTGGCAAATCAACCTTGTTCAATGCGCTGACCTGCTCGAGTGCTGCACAAGCCGCCAACTATGCATTTTGCACCATAGAGCCGAATGTTGGCATGGTCGAAGTGCCGGATGCACGCCTGGCGAATCTGGCAGATATTGTGCAATCAAAAAAAACAATCCCCACGACCATCGAGTTTGTCGATATTGCTGGCTTGGTCGCTGGCGCCTCCAAAGGCGAAGGATTGGGCAATAAATTCCTCGCACACATCCGCGAAGTCGATGCCATCGCCCATGTTGTGCGTGGTTTTGACGACCCGAACATTAGCCATGTATCCGACCCAAGCAACGCCGGCATTGATCCGGCATCGGACATTGCCACCATTCATACCGAGCTGATGCTGGCTGACATGGAAACGGCAGAAAAAGCATTGCAGCACGCCCACAAAAACAGCAAATCTGGCGATTCGGAACAGCTTGCGTTCAGCGCATTACTAGAAACCGTAAAATCGCATCTAGATGCGGGCAATATGCTGACTTCACTGCCACTTGATAAAGCCGATATAAAGCAATTAAAACCGTTCTGCTTTTTAACCATCAAACCGATTTTGTATATTGCCAATGTGAGTGATGATGGCTTCCAAAACAATCCCCACCTCGACACCATCAGTGCAATCGCCGCGCAAGCATCGACACAAGTGATTGCCATTTGTGCCGCCATCGAACAGGAATTATCTGAATTAAATGATGAGGATGCCGCATTATTTCTTGCCGAAATGGGGCTTGAAGAAGCCGGACTCAAGCGCGTCATTCGCGGCAGTTACGCGCTCCTCGGATTGCACACTTATTTTACCGCCGGACCTAAAGAAGCACGCGCTTGGACGGTGAAAATCGGCGCAACCGCACCACAAGCCGCCGCGGTCATTCATAGCGATTTTGAACGCGGCTTCATTTGTGCCGAAACCATCGCCTATGACGATTTCATAAAATATAATGGCGAACAAGGCGCCAAAGAATCGGGACGACTGCGTTTAGAAGGCAAAGAATATATTGTTCAGGACGGCGATGTGGTGCATTTTCGTTTTAATGTTTGATTGCAAAAACAGACCGGACAGATACGACAAAACCCCTCAAAGCTGCCGATATTGACCGAATATTAGCGACTTGAATCGTTTGCATGGATGGACAGGATTCTGCTCTTTAAGCCAAGCGAAATATTTTGAGACCTTTGCACTTGTGCCCTGTGGGTATCATTGTCGGAAGTGCGGCTTCAGAGACCGTGCAAAAACCCAATATTCGTCGTTCCTGCGAAAGCAGGAACCCAGTAAAATAGCCAAACCCGCAGGGTTTTCCACATGCAACACATGCCTAGCGAGAAATTCTTGCCAGCCTCAAAACCATTGTAAATGGCGGGACTTATGCAGGATGAACAGAATTCTGCTCTTAAGCCATGCGAAATATTTAATTGCCTGCGGGTAAAAGGCAACAAAACACTCCCTGTATGAGCGGGGCACGTGCTTGCAAAAAAGCGTTCGTCTAGCGGGTAACGAGCCGCGCCACCGAGCGAATAACTCTTGTAATCTACATCAATTTTAGCAATACCCAAATCAGCAATAATCACACCGACATCAAATCCATTGACAATATGAAAGCCAGCTTCGGCAGCGATAAAATCATTAAATTGATAACCACCACGCAAGCCAAAGCCGATTTCCGACTCCGAACAGGTCGCGATCGCTTGTGGTACGTCTTTACAGTAATCTTTGAGGGTGACGTTAACGACTTCTGCGATATAAAAGCCTTGTCAGGGTTCTTTCTCGGCGAGTGCCGAAACGGATAGTATTGCCATCGCCATAAAAATGGCGAGTTTGTTCATTTTTTTCATGGTTAATTTCCTGTGTTTCGCAGCATAAATGAAAGCACCTTATTTAGTTAAGGTGCCGGGTGGGCTACACGAACACAGAAGGTATTAATGTCCCCGTCTATTTCCTCGGCAAAGGAGCGACCCTTGCCGTTGTCAGGTGTTGTATTAAACGGACCACCCGACCTAGTCGGGAGAGTCCTGTGTTCAGTAGCGGGTGAACTGTACTACAAAATCGTGCGGAACTGAAAATATTTGTCAAATATTTTCGCACACCATTGCCGGACACTGTAGCTGCCTACGTCAGGCAGGACAATCAAGCCGATTAGACTGAGAAAGAAAGCAATAGTTTTGATTGGATACCGGCAATGGGGTAAAATGTGCGATGTTCGACATGCGGATTCGAGCATAAGAAAAACAACAACAACATGAACATGCCGGACGGCTAAGAGGATTAAAATGACCCAATGCAGAATATGCGTTTATATTGATGGCTTCAATTTATACTACGCTGCAGTGGTTAAAAAACCATTTTCAATTATGTGAGATCTTTGCACTTGTGCCCTGCGGGTATAATTCAAAAAATGATCGGAAGTGGGACTTTATAGACTGTACAAAAAACCCTTGCTAGGTCGTGTTCCATGTGGAAAACCCTGTCGGGTTTGTGCGTTTTACTGGATTTCTGCTTTCGCAGGAACGACGAATATGGATTTTTGCACAGTCTCTTTCGGAGAAATGACAAATGTTGGTTTTTTGCACAGTCTCACTGGGAATGGATTATAATGAACCCTAATTGCATTTATCGGTTGAATTCGCCCAGTTTATCATCGTTTATTGAGAATAATTTATAATGGCATGGATTATTTTGATTGTTGGTGGGCTGTTCGAAATTGTATGGGTAGTTGGTCTTAAATATACCGATGGATTTACTAAACTAATCCCTTCTATTATTACACTAACCGCAATGTGGACTAGCTTTTGGTGCTTATCTTATGCCTTAAAAACCATTCCCATCGGCAATGCCTATGCAATTTGGACGGGGATAGGTGCTGTGGGTGTCGCAATTATAGGAATAGTCTGGTTTAATGAAACGGCAAATTTTAGCCGTATCACTTGTATCTGCTTGATTGTTATTGGCATTGTTGGTCTTAAAGTACTTGGTTCAGAGTCAAGCATTGGGTGATAATATGCCTCACTCCGTCACCGACTATGCACAAAAGTTTGACAACATGTGCAACGCATACGCCATTCGGTTTATTGCTCTCATTTGAGTAGGCGTTTCTAGACCTTTGCACGATATAGTTCTTTTGTCCGTGCTATCAAAAGTGCTCTCAATCGGTTATTTATAAGTATAAACTCCCTCATTCTGCGCACTTTTTCCTAGCTGGAAAATAGAAATCAGGCTGCGTGCAAAGTGCTCATGTCAATAAAAACACCTAAATCAATCAATTTTATGTTGCAAATAGTTTATTTTTGTACAAATAAAGGTGATACAATCGCACTTGGTATTGAACTGCTCATTAAAAAATGACCAGCACAATATCGTTCGAAGACAGCTTCGTAAGAGGCTGGCGTTTTTTAGCCACTTTGTGGCTAATTTTTTTATGCAACATTAATGAGGTTAGTATGTCAGGTGAATTGGTAAACGGAACCGTTAAGTGGTTCAACGATGCCAAAGGTTTTGGTTTTATTGAACGCATGGGAGCGCCGGATGTATTCGTACATTACCGCGCCATCGTTGGTGAGGGTCGAAAGACGCTACGAGACGGTCAACAAGTGACTTTTGAGGTTTCGAACGGCGAAAAAGGCCCACAAGCCGATAACGTTACACCGTTGTAAAAATTCGGCAATCATGCTCTAAGTTTGATTGTCGCTATCACCAACTAGTCCTCTCTGCCGACCTCATTTTATGAGTAGGTTGTTGGGGGCTGGTTGGTTATTACATCTGAAATAAAACCAATTTTGTGGGTGTAGTTGGCTGTGCCTGCATTTTTAACTTGGTGAATCAACCCATAAGTACAACACAATGTACTCATGGTTGCTTGTGCTTGGAATTTGAGAAAGTGGCTGGTTTTTTGTCACGTCTGCTATTTATGGCTTAAAAAAGTGCGTTTTGTCCATATTTTTGGTAAAAAGCCCTTTGGTCCATTTGATTCAAGGTTGACTCACGTTCGCTGAGCTGCCGCTTGAAATATATTTTTACTTGTTAGGTCGGTTTTTTAAGGGCTGACTACTTATGCTTCTGTGTAAACCGAGTCACCAACAACATTAAACGTTAGGAGAACCATTATGAACAATATTACGCACATTGCTAGATATGTACTCACCGCTTGTACCTTATTCGTTGCTGTCGGTATTGCCACTGTTGCCGATGCGGCCAGAGCAGAAGGCATCAGCGTGGCGGGTAAGGTCAGCACGCTCGGTCTTGGTGTTGAACTTAAATATCCGTTCCATGAAAAATTCAACGGCAGGTTGGTGTTTAATAGCTATGATCTAAGTTATGCAGAAACCAATGCCGGCAATCAAAACGTGGGAACGTTGAAACTAAACAGCTATGGTCTGATTGGCGATTGGCACCCCACGGGTGGTGGTTTTCGCTTTAGTCTTGGTGTTCTCGCCAATAAAAACCAACTGAGTGCCAGCACACAAGGAGGGATGTTTAAGTTCAATGATCAGACATATACCGGTCGATCAAATATATTGTTGGACTTTAAATCACTGTCCCCTTATTTTGGTTTGGGCTGGAGTAGCCAGAAAACGAGTGGACTGAGTGTTGATTTTGAAGTCGGCGCATTGTTCGGGGCACCTAGGTTGAGTGGGAGTGGTGCTGTAACCGGTAATAACAGTTGTAGTTTCATCCTTAATACAGCAGGTGTCGCAACAGTGATGGGAAGTATATGTTCCACTAATAATGTGAGTCAAGCCGATTTCGAAGCAGATATTGAGGCTGAACATGCCGAGTTACAGGATAGCCTAAACAGTTTCAAAATCTACCCAGTCTTGTCGTTAGGCATTCGCTACCGCTTTTAAACGGTGGAAAATAGCTAGCTCCAAACGCATCCGCCGACATGCGCGGGAAATAAAAATGCTACGCGAAATTTTGAGCACGATTGAGGGTGAAATAAAATGAAAATCGCATTGCACAACGCAATCTGTGTAGTGTTCACTTTGGTGCTATCTTCCAATACTTCATCTGACGACGGACGGCAATCTCATGTCAATTTTAGGTTGGATGCGACTATAAAGACGATTATTGACGGCGACACGGTTGCTATCGAAGGCAATAATAACAAGCGTTTTGTCATACGACTGTCTGATTTGGACACACCAGAAACGCGCCATGATGCGTTTACCCCTCGCGGTAGGAAGTGCGAAGCCGTCCCTGCCCGAGCAGGACAAGCAGGTGGAAAAGCGGCTACCAAAGCCCTGAAAGATTTGATTCATGTTGGCGATCCGGTGACTGCCGAGTGTTATGAAATAGGGGTTTATGGGCGCATGATATGCCACCTGTTCAAAGGGCAGACAAACATCAATCTGGCAATGATCAAAAACGGTTGGGGTTGGTTGCCGCGTAATCGAAAGGGTAAATTGATCCACGCATGGATCAAGCATCCCGCCAGCTACGATGCCGAGCGCGTAGCCAAACAAAATGCGTTGGGCGCATGGGGCTTGCCCGCACAAATATCTCCCCGCCAATGGCGTACCGACTGTTGGGATGACGGCAATTGTGCAGGGGCAGAAATGGATTGAAAATGAAAGTCAGTCGTTGTCAATGATCAGTTTGCCGATCGGTTATCAAAGCCCCATAAAAATGGAGTACACTTCAATCTCAATCGAGTACACTTCAATCTCAATCCCACCATAGATAAGGGGGATAAGGGGTTCTCTATGAATAATTTCGGGGCACATGTTACACTGTTGCTTTCACAATGAGTATAGAGTATGTCGGGCGAACAGAAACTGATTGATGCAGATAGCACAGAAACCCGAGAATGGCTGGACGCACTTTCGTCTGTTATCGAAACGCAGGGGCATGAACGCGCCCATTTTCTGATTGAGTCATTGATTGATACAGCGCGCCGCTCCGGGGCGCATATCCCGTATCGTGCGAATACCGCTTACTTAAATACTATTCCGACCCATAAGGAACAACCGAGTCCGGGCGACCATGGGTTGGAGCAGCGCATTCGTGCCTTGATTCGCTGGAATGCGATGGCAATGGTGGTGCGTGCAAACCGCACCTCCTCAGAATTAGGCGGACATATTGCCAGTTTTGCTTCTGCGGCTACCCTATATGATGTTGGATTTAATCATTTCTGGCGCGCCAGCACACCTGAACATGGTGGAGATATGCTGTTCATTCAGGGACATTCTGCGCCGGGAATTTATGCCCGTGCCTATCTAGAACGGCGGCTGAACAAAGAGGACTTGCGACTGTTTCGTCAGGAAGTAGATGGTGCTGGACTGTCTTCCTATCCGCACCCTTGGTTAATGCCAAACTTCTGGCAATTTCCAACCGTGTCTATGGGGCTTGGACCGATTATGGCGATTTATCAAGCGCGTTATATGAAATATCTGCACAATCGGGGCTTGATTGATGCCAAAGATCGCAAGGTCTGGGCTTTTCTCGGTGATGGCGAAATGGACGAACCCGAATCTACGGGTGCGCTTGCTATTGCCGGGCGGGAAAATCTAGATAATTTAATTTTTGTGGTCAACTGCAATTTGCAACGACTGGATGGTCCGGTGCGCGGTAATGGAAAGATTATTCAGGAACTGGAAAGCGATTTCCGCGGTTCCGGCTGGAATGTTATCAAGGTGATTTGGGGCGGGTATTGGGACAAATTGTTACAGCGCGATGACAAAGGATTGCTCAAAAAACGTATGGAGGAAGCGGTTGATGGTGAATATCAGGCGTTCAAAGCCAATGACGGTGCTTATGTGCGGGAGAAATTCTTTGGTGTCAATGCGGACTTAAAAGCGATGGTCGCAAATATGACCGATGAAGATATTTGGCGGTTAAATCGTGGTGGACACGATCCGCATAAAATCTATGCTGCCTACTATGCCGCGACACAACATACCGGTCAGCCAACGGTAATTCTGGCTAAAACCGTGAAAGGTTATGGCATGGGCGAAGCAGGTGAAGGACAGAACACCACACACCAACAAAAGAAAATGGGCGAGGAAGCCCTGCTGGCTTTTCGCGATCGTTTTAATATTCCTTTAACCGATGAAGAAGTCGCGCAAGCACCGTTTTATCGTCCAGAGAAAAATGCACAGGAAACCGAATATTTGTTAGCGCGTAGAAATGCCCTGGGAGGTTTTCTACCTGCTCGGCGAAGCGCCTGTGCCCCAGCACTTAAATTGCCGCCATTATCAATTTTCAAATCCCAGCTTGTCGGCACAGGTGAACGGGAAATTTCCACCACGATGGCATTTGTGCGTATCCTCTCCGCGCTGGTGCGAGACAAAGCACTTAAAGAGATTATTGTGCCGATCATCCCCGATGAATCGCGCACCTTTGGTATGGAGGGCATGTTTCGACAATTGGGGATTTATTCGCCCAAAGGGCAGCTCTATGAGCCAGTAGATTCCGAGCAATTGATGTTTTACCGCGAGGATAAAAGCGGGCAAGTGTTGCAGGAGGGCATCAACGAAGCTGGGGCAATGTCATCGTGGATTGCGGCTGGCACAGCATATAGCAACCATGATTTATACACCATTCCATTTTATATTCTTTATTCCATGTTCGGCTTTCAGCGAATTGGTGATTTGTGTTGGGCTGCAGGAGATAGCCGCGCACGCGGTTTCATCATGGGCGGTACTGCTGGACGCACGACATTGGCTGGGGAGGGGCTACAACATCAGGACGGGCATAGCTTGATTTTAGCGTCCACAGTGCCGAACTGTATTTCCTATGACCCGACTTATTGCTATGAGCTGGCGGTCATTATCCATGATGGAATGCGCCGCATGTACCAGCAACAAGAAAGCGTTTATTACTATATCACGGTAATGAATGAGAATTATCGTCATCCAGCAATGCCAAAAAATGCGAACGAAGGCATTCTGCGGGGGATGTATTTGCTCCGTCAGGTAGGCAAGAAAAATAAAAACAAAGTCCAACTACTGGGCAGTGGCACCATATTACGCGAGATTGAGGCGGCGGCGACCATGCTAGACGAAGAATTTAACATTGGTGCGGACATCTGGAGCGTAACCAGTTTCAATGAATTAGCCCGTGATGGGCAGGACGTGGCACGATACAACCGCCTTCATCCCGAAGACACGCCGAAACAAAATTATGTGGAAATGTGTTTAGGCAACACGGACGGGCCAGTGGTTGCCGCAACCGACTATATGCGCTTGTATGCCGAGCAAATTCGTGCCTTTGTGCCCAATCAATACCATGTACTTGGCACTGATGGTTATGGCAGAAGCGATACCCGTCAACAGTTAAGAAAATTCTTTGAAGTTGATCGTTATCATGTGACGGTTGCCACCTTAAAAGCACTGGCAGAGCAAGAGTCCGTCACCAATGAACAGGTCAAACAGGCGATTGCCAAATACGGCATCGATTCGGAAAAACCCAATCCGCTCACGGTATGATTTATGGCTGAAGTAACGGTTCCTGATATTGGTGATTTTGATGCGGTTGAAATCATTGAAGTTTTAGTTCATGTTGGCGATACGGTGGCGGCAGAGACCCCGTTATTAACGCTGGAAAGCGACAAGGCGACGATGGAGATACCGGCACTGGATAGCGGTACCATTAGCGCGATTGATGTTGCCGTCGGTGATAAAGTATCCGAAGGCATGGTGATTATGCACCTTACTGTGGACACCAGTGCCAGTGCTATCAATCAGGTCGTTCAAAATCAAGCCAATGAAGTCCAGCCTGCTCCTATTAAGCCAGTCGATGTTGGCAAAACAGTGGCTAATCAGCAACCTGCGCCGCCGTCCAGCTTGCCTGCCGATAAAGCGAAAGCAGACGGCATGTTGCCCCATGCCAGCCCGGGGGTGCGCCGATTTGCGCGGGAATTGGGTGCCGATTTGGCTAAAATAACTGGTAGCGGACAGAAAGCACGCATTATTAAAGAGGATGTCATCGCTTGGGTCAAACAACAGCTTGTCGCAACTACGGCAAGTGCGGGCGATTCACAAGGGCAGGGCATCCCGCCTATACCCGAAGTGGATTTCTCCGAGTTTGGCGAGATTGAAACCATCACATTATCGCGCATCAAAAAGCTATCCGGCCCGCATTTGCAACGTGCTTGGTTAAATATTCCCCATGTAACCCACCATGACGATGCTGATATTACCGAACTCGATCAGTTTCGACAGTCATTAAAAGAGGAAGCGGAAAAAGACGGCATCAGAATTACCTTGCTGTCATTCGTGATGAAGGCATTAGTCGGTGCGCTGAAAAAATACCCGAATGTCAATGCTTCATTGGCGGCGAATGGCGAGGAGTTGGTATTAAAGAAATACTATAACATCGGTATTGCGGTGGATACGCCCAATGGTTTGGTTGTGCCGGTAATCAAAGATGTTGACCGAAAGAGCATTTTTGATTTGGCGCGAGAGATGGCAGACATCAGTGTGCGCGCCCGAGACGGCAAACTAAAACCGGCTGACCTTAAAGGCGGTTGTATCAGTATTTCCAGTCTTGGCGGCATTGGTGGCACCGCCTTTACCCCCATCGTCAATGCCCCAGAGGTTGCCATATTGGGGATAACCAGATCGAAAATGAAACCGATTTGGGACGGCAGTGCCTTTCAACCGAGACTCATTCTGCCATTGGATTTGTCTTACGACCATCGCGCCATTGATGGCGCAGAAGCTGCTCGATTTGTCGCTTATTTGACGCAGTCTTGTACTGATGTGCGACGATTATCTTTATGATTGTTTTGGTATCATTCAAAAAATTATTGGAAGTTGGAAGTGGGCAGTGGACAGTCTCGTAGGGGCGGAAAATTTTCCGCCCGACCGAACAGCCCGCACCGTCATTCCTGCACAAGAGACTGTGCAAGAAACCCAACGTTCGTCGTTCCTGCGAAAGCAGGAACCCAGTAAAATAGCCAAACTCGCAAGGGTTTTCTACATGTAACACGCACTAGATTGTGGTTTTTGCACAGTCTCGCAAGCAGGAATCCAGTAAAATAACCAAACCCGCAAGGGTTTTCCATACATCCTGTACATAACCAGCCATAGTATCATCCATCAAACTGCGCAGAAAAATTGACTGTCATGTCCAATCAAATTGAAATCAAAACCCCTGATTTAGGGGAATTTGAAAATGTGCCCATTATCGAAATTTTCGTGGCAGTTGGCGATGCCATTGTGGCAGATGACCCATTGCTCGCTGTCGAAAGCGATAAAGCGACTATGGAAATTCCTGCCAGCGACAATGGCAGGATTAAGGAAATCAAAATCGCGCTTGGCGATAAAATTTCCAGCGGTCAGGTATTATTCATTATTGAAGCCTCGTCGACAGGCGAACAATCAAGTCCAGATGTTACGCCAGAAAAAGTTAAACCGATTGAAGCCCACGAATCAGCAGAATCCCCCGAAGCGAGCCCTCAACAAGCCGATAAACATGCCGAGTTGGTGGTCTTGGGCGCGGGCCCCGGCGGCTATACGGCAGCATTTCGGGCTGCCGATCTTGGGATGCAAGTCATCCTTATTGAAAAATACCCCCGCCTCGGCGGAGTTTGTCTTAATGTCGGTTGTATCCCCTCCAAAGCCCTATTGCATGTGGCAAAAGTGATCAGTGAAAGTGTGCACGCTGCAGACATTGGCGTAACCTTCAATGTGCCGAAAATCGACATCGAACAAACTTTGACATGGAAAAACGGCATCGTTAATCAATTAACGCAGGGGCTGGTCGGGCTTGCTAAAAAACGCAAAGTAACCGTAGTGCAAGGGGAGGGGAAATTCAAAACGGCAAACATGCTTGAAGTAACATCAAAGTCTGGCGTTGAAAATATTTCCTTCGACAAAATGATTATTGCCGCCGGCTCAGAGTCGGTCGAAATTCCCACCTTCCCGCACCATGATGAGCGGGTGATGGATTCTAGCGGGGCACTACAATTAAAGGACATTCCTAAAAAACTGCTCATCGTTGGCGGTGGTATTATTGGACTGGAAATGGCAACGGTGTATCACGCGCTGGGCAGTAAAATCAGTGTCGTGGAAATGCTCGATGGGTTGATGCAGGGTGCCGACCCGGACTTGGTACGTCCTTTGTTGAAACGCATTAAAGGCGAATACGAGAATATCTGGCTGAAAACCAAAGTGACTAAAATGGAGGCATTAAAAACTGCCATCAAAGTTACTTTTGCCGGCGATAAAGCCCCTCAACATGAGAGGTTTGATCGGGTATTGGTTGCGGTCGGGCGCAGTCCAAACGGCAAACGCATTAACGCTGAAGCGGCTGGTGTTGCCGTTTCCGAACGTGGTTTCATCGCCGTCAATGCTCAACAACAAACCAATATTCCGCATATTTTTGCTATCGGTGACATAGTCGGTCAGCCGATGCTGGCACATAAAGCGACGCATGAAGGCAAGGTTGCCGCCGAAGTAGCGGTCGGATTAAAAAGTGGTTTTGATGCCCGAGTGATACCGAGTGTTGCCTATACCGATCCAGAAATTGCCTGGGTTGGTGTTACCGAAACCGAAGCCAAAGCGCAAGGGCTGGATTATGGCAAAGGGGTTTTTCCTTGGGCAGCCAGCGGGCGGTCGTTATCACAAGGGCGTAGCGAGGGGGTCACCAAACTGATTTTTGATAAAACCAGCACACGCATTATCGGTGCTGGGGTAACCGGTAGCAATGCTGGCGACCTCATTGCCGAAGCGGTACTCGCCATCGAGATGAATGCCGATGCCACCGATATTGGGCTGTCAATCCACCCGCATCCTACTCTCGCAGAAACATTAGGTTTTGCCGCCGAAGCATTTGAAGGCACGATTACTGATTTGTATCTGCCAAAGAAAAAATGACATCATCTTGTGCATTAGGAAATGGCGAATTCAACCCATAAGTGCAACACTCAGGTTTATATTATGATCTATTCCCATTGCGTGGGAAAAGACCTCCATAAGGGTTTTATACCCCAAACATTTTCTAGGTCGGTTATTCATTAAATCGGTCGCTTTGAACAGCTCTTTTTCGGTGACTTTATGCAAAGGCATTTTCTTTGGAAAAAACTGCCTGAGTAAAAAGTATGAGCAAGCCATTGTGCCAGATGATTATTTGGCATTCAAGCCGCGCTCCCAAGAGTGATACGGTTTAGCTTCGTTAAGTTTCACACTCGAGTTGTTTAGCAAGATCACTATGCCAACAAAATTCCCTGTCGTTATCAAAGGTTAGTGTCATTTACATGTTGTTTCATATGCTTTAACAACCTGAGTATAGCCGCGTTGGTTTCTTTTGCGGTTTTGTTCTTAGTCCGAAGTGCGAGATAAAGCCTACTTTTGCGTTCAGCAAGGGTGGCAAACACCCCTTGACGACCCTTACCGATAACACAATCAGCCTCCCCCCTCTATCACTACGCCTATACGCGAGCGACTGTCCACCATGCGGGGTCTATCAGCAATATCAACCCGATTGGGGATGCGTCCGCGGTAATCGTTCTGTCCATAACGCTTGCGATATTTCTTACCCTGATGGCGCAAGTATCGATATAACGACCCATCCGCTACTTTGTCTTTCAAAATGAGACGATAGATGGATTCGGTGCTAATACTGATGTTTTCCTCCATTTTCAAACGACCGCTAATTTGTTCATGACTCCAATACAGCGCGAGCTTTTGTTGAATACGAAACTTTAACTCGTCATTGAGCCTGATGTGCTTGGGCTTTTGCTGATGCCTCGTTTGGGCAAAACGGTGGGCTTGTTTGTAGCGATAGCCGTTGCCCCCGGTATTGCGTTTAATTTCACGGCTGATGGTTGACTTAACTTCTGCCCATGGTTTTAGCGATTTCTGTCAGTGTACAATGCTGCTGATTCATGAGGTAAATGTGGTATCTTTCGTGTTCAGTCAAATGGGTATATCTCGTCATGTTTTACTCCTTTTTTCTCGTCAGTTAAAAGAGTACGAGTGTACCCTTTGACTGACTTAGGAGTGTTGCACTTATTATGTGAATTCAAGGCGGTTAAAAGTGCCGAAATAGAGGCTTTTTTGGTGTCGTATTGATGATTGAGAGAACATGGGCGAAAAAATGAGGTAAATTTATAAAAAATCACGTTGTTTGTGAGTTGCGAGGGAGGGGTTGTGGATTATGCAAAAGTCTCACTTGAATTCGATTGTCAAAAATCGGAATCGGGCAGCGGTTATTTGCAAATATCGGGCAAGTCACCGGATAATCCCATCGCATATTTGGTGAGTTGGCTTTTTAGTGGGGTAATCCGATCGGCTGCATTGATGCCGAATTGCCGGGCTGTTTTTATCGGTTGTTGGGGTTGTTCAAATACGGTTTTGAAGGTTTTCATTATGCCTAACACGAATGCGTTTTCTCCTTTGCGCCAGCGTTCGTAACGGCGTAATACTGTATGGTTGGCGATGTTTTGACCCTTGTTGCGAGCTGTTTCTACGACTTGTGCTAGGGCGGCAGCATCCATCAACCCGATATTGGCACCGAGTCCTGCCAGTGGATGGGTGATGTGGGCAGCATCTCCGACTAGCACGGTGTATTGGGCGATGTAACGGGTCGCGTGATACTGGTGCAATGGGAAGCGAAGCCGTTTATCACACTGCGTTATGCGTCCAAGATGAGGCTCAAAATAATCGGACAATGCGGCGCAAAATGCGTCATCGGACAACGTCATCATTCTATCGGCATCATCGCGGTTGCATGACCAGACTATCGAGCAACGACCATCTTGTAGCGGTAACATGGCGACTGTTCCGCTACGGACAAAACTTTGTCGGGCGGTTTGTTGGTGGTTTTTTTCGCTGGTTACGCGGGTAACGATGGCATCCTGTGCATAATCGAAAGTAACCGTATCGATGTCGCATACTTGGCGGACTTTTGAGTGTATGCCGTCCGCACCGACCAATAACGCACATTCCAGAGACTTGCCGTCTTCGGTGGTCAATACCACTTTATCGCGATTGATTTGTCGGCTTAATAGGACGGTATTCTCCATGATTGACACGGCATAATTATGCCGTAGTTTCTCGATTAAAGTGCTGGTGATGACCTTGTTTTCGATGATAAAACCGAGTTGCGGCTGGCATACTGTTTGGGCATCAAAGGAAATGGCAGCGTTGCTACCGTCTTCCCAGACGTGCATGGTGCGATAGGGGCTAACGTATTTGTCGCACATACTTTGCCACACGCCCAGTTGCTGAAAGAGTGTCATGGATGCGATATTGATTGCACTGACTCGAGGATAGCCCTGCGGATAGAGATCGGCTTGCCAATCGCTTATCGACTGACCGTCAAGCAACCCGACTCGCAAGCCTTGTTTCGCAAATAAGCAGGCAGCCGTGCTACCAATCATTCCAGCACCAATGACAATGACATCAAATATCGCATCCGATTTCGTGGTAGTGGACATCTCGATTTCTAATGCTCGCTTTTAATTGGTTTCATGTCGGCTGGTTTCGGATAACGGAATGCCGAGCACCAGTTTCGTTGGTTTTCCAGCAAGTCCCATAGTGCGTTTTAATAGGAATCGCTTGGCGGGTGGACAATGCTCGATGGTGTTGAGTGCCGCATTGCGGATAAAAGCGAGTGTTTTTGAATCGTTAGAAAAAATTTCGATGAGACTATGAGTGAATCGGTTGACCATTGCGGTGTCACGCTTACGCATTTGCTGATACTGCTGGAGCATGGCTTTCCCGCCAAATTCGTCGGCAAATTCATCAGATGAATCGTCCCGATTAAAGATGATTTCGGCGAGTACGGCAACATCGCGTAATCCGAGATTGAACCCTTGTCCTGCGACCGGATGTACAGTGTGGGCAGCGTTGCCGATAGTAATCACCCGACCATCGGTTGGCTCGGACAGGGTGGTGCGTTTGAGTGGATATTGATTGCGTGCTGATGGATGGTGGAAGCTACCTGCACGGTCGCCGAAAGTGGTTTGCAATACGGCGATGAATTCATCATCAGATAACGCCATTCGTGTAGCCGCATTATCGTCTGCGGTCGTCCATACTACAGCATATCGAGCCTCACCGCTCGGTGCGTTGCTATGTGGCAACAATGCCAGTGGTCCTTCGTCGGTAAATCGTTCGTAAGCGCGTCCATGATGTGGTCGGTCTGTGGAGACGATGGACAAAATAGCAGATTGCGTGTAGTCGGTGGTGCGCCTGTTGCATTGCCCTAATCGATCTGCTTGCTCAACAAGTGTGCTTCTGCCGCCATCTGCTACCACCACCAATTTTGCCTTGATGTGTTTGGTTTTTCCGTTATCAGTTATTTCTAGCGAACAAAAATCTTGATGTTGTTGTAGATTTTGTGCGCGGGCAGGGCAGGCAATACGGATATTATCTTGCCTTAATTGTGCCCACAACACATTTCCAATGACACGGGTTGGCACGACATAGCCCAAAGGATCGCCCAAAAAATCGCCTGAATGATTGATGCCAACATCTTTATAAGACAGATGGGTTTGCCCAAAATGACCGCGATTAGAGATATGAATATCCCAAATGGGCTGCGCTTGTATGGCATGAATGTTGTCCCATACCCCCATCGCGCTGAAAATGAGTTTCGCGCTGTGAGTGAGTGCGACCGTCCGCTCATCGTAGCTCGGTTGACTGTCGGATTGTGGACTATCCGATTCAACCAACAATACATTTTTGTCGCTTGGTTTGAGTGCGACCGCAAGACTAGCACCGACCAAACCGCCACCGATGATGATGATGTCGACTTCGTCATTCAATCCATCGGCATGGCAGTCAACATGATTTTTAAGTATCATTGCGCATCAGGGCTTCTATTTCATCGATTTCTTTGGGCGCGTCTGCAGAGAGTATTTCGTTTCCATGTCGGGTTACACGGATATCATCCTCTATGCGTATGCCGATGTTATGCCATTTTGGGTCAATATCATCGCTCGGTGAAACATAGAGTCCGGGTTCAACGGTTAGCACCATTCCGGGCTCCAGAATACGCCATTGTCCCTCAATTTTGTACTCACCGACATCATGTACATCCATTCCTAGCCAATGTCCGGTTCGGTGCATATAAAAGGACTGATAAGCATCAGTGTCGATGAGCTCGTTAATCTCGCCACGCAACAATCCAATATCAACCAAACCCTCAGTCAGCGTCCGTACGGCGACTTCATGATATTCAACCACTCGATTATTTGGTTTAATCGCATCGATGGCATCTTTTTGCGCCGCCAGCACAATGCTGTACAAGGCTTTTTGTGCATCGCTGTATTTGCCATTAACCGGAAAAGTCCGCGTAATGTCGGACGCATAGCAATCCACCTCAGCACCTGCGTCAATCAGCAATAAATCGCCATCATGCAGTCGTCCATTGTTCTCTATATAATGCAGAGTACACGCATTCGAGCCACCCGCGACAATGGACGGATAGGCATTATATGGACTGCCGCCAAGGCGAAACGTGCATTCCATTTCTGCTTGCACTTGATATTCAAATTTACCCGGACGGGTGCATTGCATAGCACGTTTATGCGCGCTGGCAGAGAGCTTTGCCGCAGAGCGCATTATTTTAATTTCGTCTTTGTTTTTGATGAGACGCATTTCATGCAGGATATGACGGAGATCAATATATTCCCCAGTCGCATGCGTTCCTGCACGCCGTCCACCACGAACGGTGTTGATACAGTTGAGTAATTCACCGTCAAATTCTGGATAACGCCCCATCACGGTATAGACCTTGTCACGATGATTCAGTAATTCTGGTAGCTTTTGTGCTAGTTGAGTAATCGGAAAGGCTTGGTCTGCACCATACTCAGAAACCGCACCTTCAAGACCTGCACGATGACCGTCCCATTTTTCTTTAGTGGGGTCTTTTTCCCGACAAAACAGTAAAAACTCTCCTTCTGCTCGGTTGGGAATAAAAACGGCGACCGCTTCAGGTTCGGGGAAATGAGTCAGATAATAAAAATCACTATCCGGTCGGAATTGAAAAAGGACATCGCTGTTGCGCGTTTGATGATGTGCGGTGGTCAAGATAATAATGCCGTCATCAATAAAGTGCATCAAATCCTGACGGCGTTGCTGGTAGGGGTCGGTGGTCATGGCTACATTATTATGTCTCGGTTGCGGAGTGCGGACGAATGATGCCACTGTCGACTGACTCATCATAAATCAAACGAATGCCCACGCGCAGGTATTCTTCTATCTCAACCAGTGACTTTTGATTATCATCATGGTCATCGATTAGTTCGAGTGCGACCGCACCAATATCAAATATATCTTGAAATACCTCGCATACGGTTTCGTTGTCATCACAAATTGGTGGCTTGCCATCGTGGCAGAAGCCTTGTAAATATCCTTGGCACCAATTAGAAATCTGCTCTGCCTTGTCAACTGTTCCGACTTGGTCGGCAGGTAATAAAATATTAAATGTCAGATCGTTAGATTGCAAATCGCGCACAATTAAACCAAACATTCCTTCCAACAATGTAACATCATCAGACGCGGAAATGTTCAGCAAATACATTTTGTTGACAATTTCATGCGTAGTGACACCGCGACATGCAAGCCCAGTGAGCAGACCATGCGCCTCGGAGGCGCCACTGTTCCAAGGCGTTGATTTTAATTTACCATCGAGTTCGGGGTAGAGTTCTGTTTGAAAATCCCGCGTGTTTTGTATATCGAATTCAGTCATTTTGACTTAATTGATGTCATTACCAAGGCAGAGTGCGACCGTCCGCATGCCAAAATGTGCCACTATTACTCATATCAAGCTGGTTAATACACCGAATCAAGCCCTGTGTGGCATGTTTCGGGGTGACACCGTTACCCCCCGTCATTGTCGTAGCGACTAGTCCGGGGTGTAGTAATGCCACAGGGATTTTTTGTTTTTCTAAATCACGAGCGAGACACAATCCAGCCATATTTGCACCTGCTTTGGATATTCTATAGCCATACCGTCCGCCAGAGTGATTGTCACTAAGTGACCCCATCAGACTGGTTATAATAACCACTTTTGAGCCACTATGGAGATTGTTTTTCATGGCATGAATGACCCGTAGCGGTCCTAGTGTATTAACTTGAAATTGTTGTTCAATACGGTCGAAATTCAGGTCATCCAGTGATTCCGATGACAAGATACCTGCATTATGAATCAATAAATCAATTGCAGTGCCTTGTAATTGCCGTTGTAAGTTGCCTACATCGTTAGCGCAGGTGACATCGATGCCCTCAATAATCTGCACCTCTAGGTCGGACAATGCGGCACTGGAATCGCGACAGGTCACCGTCACACAATCACCACGGCGGACAAGCTGACGACTCAATTCTAAGCCGATTCCTCGACTGCCACCAACAATGAGTGAATTAAGCATAACGGTTTTTTTGATTAAATTTTTTTCATAGGGTCAAGATTTTGATGGTACTGAAATGAGGTATTAAGTCCAATGTTTTAGTCCGTGGACCTTCCATTTCAATGAAAACAGTATAATTTATGCTCCTTCTGCATAGACCAAAACGGTTGTCATCCTTATAATCAACTCTGTTTTCAATCCGCTATAATCACAAACTGTAGCCACATGCCGGAATAGCTCAGTTGGTAGAGCAACTGATTCGTAATCAGTAGGTCGGAGGTTCGACTCCTCTTTCCGGCACCATTCTAAAAATCAACATCACCCGAATAGAGGCTGTGCAAAAAACTAATATTCGTCATTCCTGCCCTTTGCCCCTTATCAGGGGGGGGGGTGAGTGACAAGTTCCCCTGACAAGGGGGACTTAGGGGTTGAGTTTTCCACATGTAACGCATGCCTAGCGAGAGTTTCTTGCACAGTCTCAATAGCTAGGCGGTTACAGCCACCAGCGCATCGGCAAATCGCATTAGTTGGTTGTCATCTTTTAGTCCGGCGATGTTGATTCGCCCACCGGCGACCGCATAAATCGCATAATCGTTCCGGAGACGCTCTACTTGTTCATCGGTTAGGACAAGCAGTGAAAACATGCCACGATGGTCGGCAATAAAATCCCATCTGTTGGAGTTGGATTTTTCTCGCAATAGGTCACTTAACATTGCCCTGATTGACAGCATACGTCCACGCATATCAGCAAGCTCGTTTTCCCATGATTGACGTAATGCCGTGTCGTTGAGTATCTGGGAGACGATGGCAGCACCATGGTCGGGGGGCATAGAATACGAGCTACGCGCACTGCTGAGAACGTGGTCTCGGGCAATGTCGGCTATTTCTGCAGTGCTACCAAGCAGCATCGCACAACCAACACGATCGCGATATAGCCCGAAGTTTTTGGAGCAGGAGCTGGCAACCACCATCGATTCAACTGCCGAAGCCAATACTCTTATGCCATAGGCATCATCATGCAGAGAATCACCAAACCCTTGATAGGCGAAATCGACATAAGGTATAAATCCATTTTTTGCACTCAACTGTGCGATTTCGTCCCAGTCCTGTTGTCTGAGTTCTGCACCCGAAGGGTTATGGCAACTACCATGCAATACCACGATGTCGTTTTTACCGAAGCTGGACAATGTGCCCATCAAGGCATCAAGGTCAACGTTTTTCGTTTTTCGGTTCAGGTATGGGTAAGGTGCGACATCGAACCCGCTTTGGCGAAATATTGAATAATGATTGCCCCAGGTGGGGTCGCTCACCCAAACGGTTTTATCGCTGGCAACCCGAAATAGCATATCGGACAGCATTCTAAGCGCACCACATCCCCCGGGTGTCTGCACTGCACGCACTCGATGGCGTACATCGGACTGCCCGAAAACCAAATCTGCCATCTGACTATTAAACGATTCATCACCAGCGATACCTATATAGGCTTTGGTCGTTTGTGTCTCGTGTAGCCGAAGCTCGGCAGTTTTGACGGCTTCCATAATGGGAGTTTCGCCATTCGGGTTTTTGAATACTCCAACACCGACATCAATTTTGTCAGCTCGTGGGTCATCGCGATACATTCCGAGTAGTTTAATAATCGGATCTTGCGATGTGGCTTCAAATTTTTCAAACATAATAATTCACAGGTTTAGGTTATTGGGTAAATGATAGCGGGTTTCGTCCGCCATCAGTGAGCGATTGGAAATAGCTCACGACGGTCGCATCGTCATTATATATGATATTTCTGAACAAGCCATCATTCTTTAACCTTGTCCACGCCATGGAATGGTTTTTTTGATGACCCAACGCATTATCATATCAAAACAAAGTCCCAGTACGCCCAGAATGATGATGGTTGTCCAGATTATTTCATAATCAGATTGTTTTCGGGCAACATTTTCGACGAAGCCAATGCCTGTTGTGCCTGCCAGCATTTCTGCCGCTACCAGCGTCCCCCAGCATACACCGATAGCAATACGAATACCGGTTAATATCTCGGGAAGCGAATTCGGCAATATGACATGACGCAAAATTTGTCGGTTGGTTGCTCCCAGAGAATGTGCAGCATGTATTTTGGATAGTTGTGTCCCAGTAGCCCCTGTTCTTGCCGATATAACCATGATTGCAAATGCCACCATAAACAACAGAAATATTTTTCCATCGTCTTGGATGCCGAATATGGTGAGTATTAGCGGTGCCCACGCCAGCGGGGGAATAGGGCGGTACAGTTCAATCAACGGGTCGAAAAAACCTTTCGCAAATCGTGATAGTCCCATGAATAGCCCGAGCGGTACACCTAGCACGATACCCAAAAACAAGCCTGCCAATACTCTGAGTATCGAATCCCAGATATGCCCTATCGGCAGAGGAATTGAAAAAGCATTGTAATTGCCAGTAACCACATCATAGACGTGGCTTTTGAAGCTCTCGGGGATTGTGCCATCATCAGTGTGACGCGGGTATTCGCCCGGCACCAAGTCGGCAATCCAATCGGGCAAAAGATATTCGATGATTTCTGAAACTGGTTTCATTTCGTACCACAAAAGCGGTATGCCTTTGTAGCCAATATCAGGGTTAGCGAGGCGGAAAAATGTGTTTAATGTATCTGACGGCTTGGGTAGCCAACGCCCCGAACCCTGCTCGGAACAGGCGTTATTTCCAGCCAGTATCTCGCCTCCAGGCAAAGCAAGCACATTGATTAAACGCAGGCTACCTTGTGCTTTTGTTTGATTATTATCGAACGCAATCAAAGCCTCTTCGACCGCACGAGTGAGTGCGGATGGAAAAACACGACCATTGTCGATGCGGTTGTATATCCTTTTAATTTGTTTGAGCAGTGCTTGGCGTTTTTTTATCAGCGCATCTCCGCCGCTATTGTCAATTGAAAATTGGTTGTAGCGGGACTTTAAAGCGGTTAGGTGTTGAGTGATTTCATCACCATCATTTTTTATACTCGAAAAGTCTTTGGAAATTTGACTCATTACGACGCTGGCAGCATCAAATTTTCGCCCTCGTTCGGTTATCGGTAGGACTGGTATTTCAATGCTGGTTTCACCCCATGCAGGCTGTGCCATCGCTTCAGCATGGGCTACTTCATCGACAGCACCCGGATACCCGTCCCTAACAATATTATCAGCAAGGATGTTTATTCTGTTTGCGATACCGTCAAACCTTGTTGCTACCGAGCTATCGACCAAACTTGGGTTGGCTTGTGCCGCTAGGACAGCGCGCATTTGCCCGATAATTTCCGTTAGCTCGGCACGGTCAGCATCATTAAATGCGATGTCTGCCAACTGTGCTTCCAGCCGATCAATATGAGCATAATCCCGTTGTAATAGTTTGGTGCCACTCAACAATCTTTTGTCGAGTGGAAACGAAGCACGAATAGGGTTCGTTGTACGAGTTAATTTTGCCACTTGGCAAAGTTCATTCCCAGCATCAGGAAAATAGGAACGCCCAGCGTCCCAAGAAAAATAAATCCAGACAACCAATATGCTGGACACTCCAGCAACAACCCAGTGCCAACCACCTAATGCTTTGCTTGGATTGCCGAATACGAGATCAGTCTTTTCGGTTTTAATCAGCTTGCGACCGTAGTAAATCGACCAGATGATTGCCGCGATTAAAACGATAAACAGAATTCCGATAACCATTATTACCGTTCGTGTTATGCGATGCTTACAGTTTGTTTAAGCCGCTTGTGTTTTGCCCATGATTTCTTCTTCCATGTTCCAAATCATGGTTAAAATCTCTTCACGGGTTGTGATAAATTCCTCTCCGTTTTTAATGTCACGGGTATATTCAACCAGCCCACGCTCAGCAAATTTTAGGCGATATTCTTTATGTAGCCGCCCTGGACGTGGTGCCATAACAAACAGCCGTTCACCAAGCAACAATGCTTCTTCTACCGAATGAGTGATTAGTACGATGGTTTTGCCCGTTTCCTTCCAAATTTTGAGCACCAGTGCCTGCATTTTTTCTCGTGTCAGGGCATCAAGCGCGCCTAGTGGCTCATCCATCAGAATTAGCTCGGGGTTGTTAATTAAACATCGCGCTAATGCGACACGCTGTTGCATTCCACCCGATAATTGATAGGTGGGTGTTTCGCCGAATCCTTGTAGCCCAACAATTTCAAGCCACTCCTCAACTTGCTTTGCCGTTCCAATAGGATCCGCTCCCTTCATGCGTAATCCAAAATTGACGTTTTCGGCTACTGTCAGCCATTCAAACAAAGCACCTTGCTGAAACACCATGCCACGATCAACGCATGGTCCATCAACCACATTCCCAGCGAGCGTGAGTTTGCCGCTGGTTGGGCGCAAGAAACCAGCGATAATATTTAATAGCGTGGTTTTACCGCAACCCGATGGTCCAAGCACAGAAAGCAGTTCGCCTTTTTTTAGCATAAAACTAACATCCTTTAGGGCGTGAACAGCTTCGGCATCAGGCACACCGAAGAACATATTAACATTGTCGGCAATCAGATCACTCATATTATTTGCATATGAATACGTTCTTCGGTTATGCGCAAGACCCCGCTATTAACCGTCTTTTTTTGTGCTTGCGGTATTAGTCCTAAGTTTTTATAAATCATGCAACCTCGTGTCTGTCATATACACAGCGGAGTTTTCGGCTGTGGGCTTCGCTCGACCTCCGCCATACTTAGGCGGTCGGCAGAGAACGCTCTTGCTGTTCTGCGCTTCCGCCATCCATGGCTGCCGTGCTGGTTTTGCCAAAGCAAAAACCGACCACAAAAGCCTAGTTAATCGATGTGGACTTAAGTAACTCCGTGATATTCTATTTACTTCAGAAACGACGTATCAATAACCGCACTATAATCGGCAAGTGCTGGACTTTCCGCCGTTGCGAAATCCTTGCCGACAATGCCGATTGCAACACTGACTAAGCCGCCATCATTGAAGTATTCATTCAGTTGTTGCTGAGTACTTGGAAAAACAAAATCTGCCATCTGTGCATTCGCACCTTCAACGGTTAATCCAGCATCATTTGCAATCACCCCAATATCTGAATTACCCGCCGCAAAAACCGCATTTGCTTCATCAGTAACCTGTAAAAAAGTACGCAATGCTTCGGGGTTTTCCTGAGCAAATTTTTCGGTTACGGAAACAACATCAAAACTGATAATCCCGGCCGCTTCTTTTTCAGACGGAGACATCAAAGCCGTACCCGCTTCATACATTTTTGCCATCGAATCAGCACCAAACCCACACGCCATCGTAACCGCCCCATCTGCCAAAGAAACGGCACCGTCCGCAGGCACTTGATCAACCACATTGATCTGACTAACGTCCACGTCAAGCGTACGCATCATCATGCGGAAGCTGTAATCAGCCATGGTTGCCAAGGGCACCGCAACCGATTTACCCTCAAGCTCTGAGGCATTGGATTTGTCAATACCAGCACCGTTGCGGATGACGCAATCGTTGGCCGGGTATTGAACTGCAATCGCGACCAGTTTGATTGGCGCATTGGCATTGACCGCATTGATGAAAGGAGCCAAACCTTGACTGTAAGAAATATCAATATCGCCAGCCAGCATGGCCTCGGTCATTTGAGTGCCAGCTTCAAAATTAACCCAGTTCAACGTTTCGCCCAGCGCGTCATCATAGGTTTTTTCAACCTTCGCTTGCTGATTGGGTGTTGCCCATTCTAAAAAGAACGCGACATTCACGTCTGCAGAAGTAGTTCCAATGGGTACAACAACTGCTATCAAAGCACTTAGAGCAAATAACGCATTCGTGCGAATCGTACCAAACAGAGATTTTATTGATTTCATGATATTTTCCTCGTTAATATGTGGTGTCGGGGAGAGATTTGTGCACCAGTTCTTTTGTCTTCTAGCGGTGTCAAAAGCGTACAATCAGTCGTTTATAAGTCTTGAATTCGCCAGTATAAACTTCCTCATTCCGTGCGCTTTTTCCTGCTTTAGCAAATAAAACTCGGCAAAAAAACCCCGCTCGTGCAAAGCTATTTAATTATTAAATATTCAAACGTAGTGTAAGTATTGCATGTTTGATTTATTCAAGCAAGCAAGCAAGTTAGGCACTGAAAACCGCAAGTATAGATACGTTGATGATTTGCCATGAATATGTATGTAAGAGACATTTGCACGCTGGTTTTTTATCCGCTAGCCGCGTCAAAAGCGTACTCAATCGGTCATTTATAAGCAATATACAAATCTAATAACGGCAACAACAAGCGCGGAAAAGACAGTTAATATATGGGAAATATCATGATACAAACAATCAAAATAATTTTATGCTTTATCATTTTTGCCATTTTTGTTGTTGCTGTAGCAGGGTTTGTTAAGTTTAATATTATTCAAGATGATATTTATATTACTCAAAAAGACGGCAGTATTGTTCGTGTTATTGACCTTGAAGAATATGTCTTTACTACCCAAGACGGCATCACCGGCGTTTTTGCATACATATCGAAGGATAAAAGTAGGGCAACACTTGATATTAAAGGAGAGTTCCATCAACTCAAAAGCGTAGTTTCAGGTTCAGGTGCAAAATATGCAAATGAAGATGAAACAGTAATTTTTTGGGAGCATCAAGGCGGTGCATGGATCTTATTAAACAATAATACTTATGCTACATCAAAACTAGAACAAGTAGAGCCTGTGGGTTTTTGAACTAGGCGGCGTTCTCATTTAAGCCAACCAAATTATTGCTGCCACTTAAAGACAGCATTGCCATGTAGTTTCTCGCTAATCGTTCGTACCGTGTGGCTATTCTGCGATAATGCTTTAGTTTCTGAAAAAGTCGCTCCACCTGATTACGTTCTTTGTGTATCGTCTTGTCATAATTGCGTCCTTCAACCCGATTTTTTCGTGGCGGAATCACGGCAACAGAGACTGTGCAAGAAATCCTCGCAGGTTACGCTGGCGGAAAACCCAACCCCCTAAATCCCCCTTATCAGGGGGACGTCACTCTAATTCCCCCCTGATAAGGGGGGCAAGGGGGGTTAGGAAAGACGAATATTGGATTTTTGCACAGTCTCTTTCGCAGGAATGACGGCAGGACTGGGTTTCTGCTCCTCGCCTGCGCGGGGACAGGCATCGCGGGAATGATAAATATTTGTTTGCACAGTCTCAACAGCCCCACTGTCTCTGACGCTCTGTACAAATGTATCGGAGTCATAACCCTTATCAGCCAGAATAAATTCGGTTTCAAACCCTTCAATCAGGGCATCCGCTTGACCATACTCTGAGGATTGACCCTCTGTTATAGATAAGCGTACGGGGTTGCCCAGTGCATCAACCGCCGCATGTATCTTGGTACTCAACTCGCCGCGTGACTTACCTTCTGCTTCGCAGGCTTGGTCGTTTTTTTTGCCGCACCGTGCTGATGCACCCGCACAATGCTTTACTGAACAGGTTACATGGGTGATAATGTGATCAGTGATTGCAGATGCATGTTACCTGTCAATCGTTTTGTTACAATAACTAAATTCAACGGAGTATTCTTATGAAACGTCGTGATTTATTGAAGGGGGCTGCTGGCGGTGCTGCGGTTACTGTAACCGCCATGGGAGTGGTCAGCTGCTCTCAAGAGGATGAAAAGAAAGCGATGCAACAGCAATTGGATGATGCTAACGCCAAAATTGCCGCAATGCTGGAGGAGAAACAAGCACCCGCAATCGCCCAGAGTCGTATTGAAGTTACTATGGTCTCCACTTGGCCACGGGATTTTCCCGGATTGGGTACTGGCGCGCAACGGTTTGCCCAACGACTGTCGGATATGAGTGATGGTCGTTTTGTGGTCGAATATTTTGCTGGGGGCGAACGAGTGAAACCGTTTGACTCATTTGATGAAGTGGCTTCGGGTAATGCACAGATGTATCATGCGGCAGAGTACTACTGGAAGGGCAAACACCCTGGCTGGGCTTACTTTACTGCGGTGCCATTCGGGCTAACCTATGCCGAAATCAACGCATGGATACGCTTTGGTGGCGGGCAGGAACTATGGGACGAACTGGCGGGTGAATATGGTCTCAAAGGGATTATGTGTGGTAATACCGGCGTGCAGATGGGTGGCTGGTTCCGCAAAGAAATGAATTCTGCCGATGATTTCAAGGGGTTGAAAATGCGTATCCCTGGTCTCGGCGGCGATGTCCTAGCCAAATTAGGGGCTTCTCCTGTGTCTCTGCCCGGCAGTCAGATTTACGAAAATCTGGTCTCCGGTGCGATTGATGCAACCGAGTGGGTCGGTCCTTGGAACGATGCGGCCATGAAGTTCTATGAAGCGGCGAAATATTACTACTATCCGGGTATGCACGAGCCCGGAGCGATGCTGGCGTGTGGCATCAATAAGCAGTTTTGGGAAGGATTGTCTAAATCCGACCAAACACTGGTGCAGGCGGCGGCAGCGATGGAAAACGATGTGATGATGGCGGAATACAACGCCAAAAATGGTGAATGGCTGGAGAAATTGATCTCGGAACAGGGTGTGCAACTGAAACGCTTTAACGAGGATGTTTATGATTCATTCGGTGTGGCGGCGGAAGAAGTCTTCGCCGAAGTGGTTGAGCATAGCGAACTGGCACGGCGTATCCATCAAAACTTTGTCAAAGCACGGACGAATATCGGTGCATGGACGAAGATTGCCGAGCAGGAGTATGTCAGCCAGCGCAATCGGGTGCTTGGATTATAGGCTTGCGGGTAACGGTAAATGGGGTTTGTCTTGACCCCGTTTACCATCGCCAATGGCGGTCGGCAGGGAACACCCCTGTCGGTCCCGCATTTCCGCAACCAATGGTGGTCGCAATTAGCGGGTAATCGTGATTCGATATTCTGATGAGCACTTTGCACGATAGTTCTTGTGCCTTCTAGCGGCATCAAAAACGACCTTAATTGCCCTGTTATAATAAACCCGAGACCTTTGCACTTGTGCCATGCGGGTATAATTCAAAAAATAATCGGCAGTGGGACTTTAGAGACTGTGCAAAAATCCAGCATTCGTAGTTCCTGCGAAAACAGGAATCCCGTAAAACACACAAACCCGCCAAGGTTTCCCACATGAAACACATGCCTAGCGAGGGTTTTTTGCACAGTCTATTTAGTCCCGCCATTTATAACGGTTTATGCGACTGAAGCCGCATTTTTTCTAATCAAGCAAACAAAAACCCGGTTCGTGCAAAGCTCCCAATGTCTAAATATCTGAACTCGGTGACTGCGGTACGCTTATTGGCAGCACTCATGATCGCACTGATAGGGCTGTTTTTATTCAATAACTATCTGGTTTATTGGCGCGACTGGTCTGAATTTTCTGCCATATTCGCCGCTTTGGGGTGGGTTACCTCGTCATCGCCATCGACAGTATCATGGCAAAACTGGATTCAATTATTCGGTTATGTCGCCATCTTGGTTGTGGTGGTGTCGTTGGTACAAATCAGCTCGGACAGGTCGTTGCGTGATGATGCCGACATGTATGCTCGGCTGGCCGCTTATATTGTTCGGGCAGCGTACTGGGCGGTACTCCTGATTGGATTATGCGATATGCTGATTTCCTTTCTACGGGTCGAGGGGTTGCTCGAAGCCGTGGTCGGGAAACAATTAACCAAGCAACTGGGCATACCCACTTTTCGCGGTGTTTATGTACATTACCCGCTATTGCTAGTATCGCTGGTGATTGCTTGGTTCGCTCGCTCGCTCGGCTTTATCTGGCTGACGATAGCGGTGGTCATGGCAGAGTTTCAGGTTGTGGTGTCGCGCTTCGTGTTCTCTTATGAACAGGTTTTTATGGGCGACCTGATTCGTTTCTGGTATGCCGCACTGTTTCTGTTTGCCAGTGCCTATACGTTGTCGCAGGAGGGGCATGTCCGTGTGGATGTGCTCTACGCCTCTTTCAGCAAGCGCGGCAAAGCACTATCTAACATCTTAGGCTCGCTCTTGCTCGGGCTTCCCCTGTGCTGGACGATCATGTTGATGGGCATGTCCAATAAAGCTGCCAGCATAAATAGCCCGCTACTCGGTTTTGAAATCTCCCAGAGTGGATACGGTATGTATGTGAAATACCTGATGGCCGGTTTTTTGTTGATTTTTGCGGTCTCTATGGCAATCCAGTTTGTCAGTCTCGTACTCGAAAATACCGCTAATCTGCGTGCTGATTCGGCGCGACCTGCGCGCGCAAACGCCACGATTAACGCACCTAATCAAACTACCTGATACTGCGTATGGAACTGGTCTTTTTAGTCATTTTATTGTTGTTGATGATTCTGGCGTTGACGGCCGGGTATCCGGTCGCATTCGCGCTACCCGGTTCCTCGATTTTGGCAATCGCGCTGGCGGCATTATGTGGCTATTTGTTTGCGGGGGATGTCAGTGCCTACTTCATCCAAGACGGGCCGGTTCAGTGGCTCAGTGCGGGAGTCATCAATTTTCGGAGTCTGTATTGGGATGTGGAACGCGATACGCTGATTGCCATTCCGTTGTTCGTGTTTATGGGTATTATGTTACAACGCTCAAAAATAGCTGAAGACTTGCTGGTTGCGATGGCACAGTTATTTGGCCCCGTGCCCGGCGGACTCGGTATTTCGGTAGTGTTTGTTGGAGCATTGCTGGCGGCGACCACCGGTATTGTCGGTGCAACGGTCATTGCCATGGGGCTAATATCGCTACCCGCGATGTTACGCAACAACTATTCCAAACCACTGGCATGTGGCACCATTTGTGCCTCAGGCACGCTCGGACAGATTATTCCGCCCTCCATCGTCTTGATTATCCTAGCCGACCAGCTTTCCAGTGCGGTCGATCAAGCCAGCACGCTACGCAAAACGGAATACACCGCGGCGACGGGCGAGTTCTCGATGCCGTCCGCATTGGATATTACCTCGGCCAGTGCCGGCGATATGTTTATGGGGGCACTGGTGCCCGGCATCATACTGGTTGGAGTGTATATGGCGTATATCCTCATCAGTGCTTTATTGCGCCCCGGCACAGCTCCGCCAGTGCCGTATGACGGCAAATATAATCGCCAATTTGTATTGCGTGTGTTAGTCGCACTGGTACCACCGTTATCGCTCATATTTGTGGTACTCGGCTCCATCGTCATGGGCGTTGCCACAGTCAATCAGGCGGGGGCTATCGGGGCTGTCGGAGCCATGATTATGGGTGGCTACCGGCTGATGGAGGGCAAGCCTGGGGCATATCTGCCCGCACTACTCGCGATTGTTGCGACTGTCGCCATTCTGCTGTTGTTGAGTTTGTTTGACTTGAACATCAAAAACATCAAAACGGATGATGACCGCATCGGCATCATGCTGGCGCTGGTGTCCGTGGTCGCACTACTGGTCGCGGTAATATGGAGTGCTTGGCGTGCCTATACCATTGACAATATCCTACGCGAGGTCATGGCTGAAACGGCTAAAACAACGTCAATGGTGTTCATCATTCTCATCGGTGCGGCTATGCTCACTGCGGCGTTTCGTGGCTTTGGTGGCGAGCATTTGGTACGGGAGTTTCTGAGCGGATTGCCGGGCGGATTTTGGGCTCAGTTTATAGTCGTGATGGTGGTTATTTTTCTGCTTGGTTTCTTTCTCGATTTTATCGAAATTGCGGTTGTCGTGGTGCCCATAGTCGCGCCCATTTTATTAGCAGACCCGGCTGCCAATGTGACGGCGGTTTGGTTGGGGGTAATGATTGGATTGAATATCCAAACCTCATTCTTAACCCCGCCATTTGGATTTGCTTTGTTCTATTTGCGCGGTGTGGCATCGGTAAAAGTGAAAACCACGCATATCTATAAAGGTGCGGTCGCGTTCATTTTGTTGCAACTGGCAGCCCTTGCCATAGTCGGCTACTTCCCCAATCTGGTCAACTATATGCCGTATCGCACCCACCTCACATCAGAAACGGCACCACCGCCGGTCAATCCCAAGTTACAGTTTTGTCTGGAGCGCCAAGTATTTGCCGAATACCGCAATCATCGTGAGACGATCATCAACTCGATTGAGCAAGCACATACGCTGGACTTGTCCGTCTTGCCCACAGACTACCGCGTTGCGCTGGCGGATAGTTTTGTCAATGCCAGCGCAACCTTTGCACTGGTTGAGCGGATTGCAACCGCCGAGTCAGAACTGAATGCGTATAGCGACGGCTATGCCCCGTTACAACGTAAGGTCAGAGCTATTCAGAGTAAAATGAGAAAAATCGAAGCGAATATAGAACAAGTCGAAACGCGCCACAATCGACTCATGCGTACCCCGGGCACGGTACAACAGCAACTTGACCCGCTGGAACAGGAAATCGCTGATTTGCAGCACCGTAAACAAGCGTTACTCGACCGTATTCCGCCTAATTGGGATGTGGCAAAGGCAGCCTACACAGCACTTGCCGATGCCGATAAAAAAGCCCGTCAGGTCTATCGAAGAAACGTCGACGATGCCTTTGAAGCACTTGCCCATACCCGTAGCGTTATCCGACACAGTGAAGCCTTACATGCCTTGGAATACCGGTTAATGCGTCTCGAAAACACGATTGCCAGCATGTCGACAAGTCAGGCAATGGCGGACATTAAACAGCTGGAAAGCAAATTGGGCAACCTCAGTGGAACACAGCAAATCAAATCGCACCTAACCAAACTCCGCCGTGAAATTAAACATAACGGCACAGATAACCAAGCGGGTAACCGCCAAAGCCAACTATTGCAACAAGCAATCACCCTGTTCAAGGCAGAAGTGGACTGGCGTAGTAGGGCAGAAAAAACTCTGCTCTCATCCCTCAATCAATACCATGATGCGATAAAAGACACCATCGGTCTTCGCCTACAGCAACGCTTTACCATCGCGCAAGCAAAAGACATCGCCGCCTGCCAATCGGTACACCGCGATATTTCTCTGCAGTTTTGAGCTATGCTAGTAGCGGAGTCGCTTTTTTAACATGCAGGAGACAAAGCTCTCAACCGCTAGGCGAAGTTTGTCGATATAACATTCGTCACGAGTAACCCGCACCAATAACTGGTTGGCAAAATCGGGATGATAACTGAAAAAATCACACCACTTGCGCTTGGTAACCCACAACTGCCCTTGTACCTGCGGGATGTATATGGTCGGCACTTTGCCATGATATAAATACGTCTCATGTTTAGCGGGTTGTGGACATTTGATTTCCAACAAGCCGTCTTGATTCACTAAACCATCTGGACTAGCGGCAATCAGGCGATTTTTATCGCGATACACCAGCCCCACTTGTGCCACCTTCGTGTTGGTTCGAAGTGCGTAGGACGAGCGTGCTTCGGCTTCCATCTCAATACCGCGTTGCATCCATTTAGAAGTGTAAATGACTTGCCTTGTGCCACTCTGCCACTCGGTAAGGAGCTCGTTCATGTAGCTTACAGAGGAGCGTGAAAGCACACCAGAGGCGGTGATGATACGTCTAAAATTAGACGCAGTTGGAATGCCGAGTCGTGCCTGTATCCAAGCTTCCGAGCCTTGTTCAACCGCTAGGGTAATCAATGGATACTCTAATAGCGATAATAATTTGGTTTGTAGGGTCCGGCAACCGGCACCCCAATATAATCCGCTTGTTGTTGGGTTAATTCGGTTAGTTTAACGCCAATTTTTCCGAGATGCAGGCGGGCGACTTCTTCGTCCAAATGCTTGGGCAATACATGGACATTGTTGTCGTATTTATCGGCATCACGCCACAGTTCGATTTGTGCCAGCACCTGATTGGTAAAACTGTTGGACATGACGAAGCTGGGATGACCAGTGGCACATCCGAGATTGACCAATCTGCCTTCAGCCAGCAAGGTAATACGATTGCCGTTTGGCAGGATAATCTGGTCGACCTGCGGTTTAATGTTTTCCCATGGATATTTTTTTAGTGCGGCAATATCTATTTCATTGTCAAAATGACCGATATTGCAAACAATTGCTTCGTTTTTCATTTGCACGACATGATCATGAGTAATGACATTAAAATTACCCGTTGCGGTCACAAAAATATCCGCTTCAGCACACACCTCATCCATACGCAATACGCGAAAACCCTCCATCGCCGCCTGTAGGGCACAAATCGGGTCGATTTCGGCTACCCATACCGTGGCACCGAGACCGCGCAAAGATTGAGCGCAGCCCTTGCCGACATCACCATAACCCAAAACCAGGGCAATTTTTCCGGCAATCATTACATCGGTAGCACGTTTGATGCCATCGACCAATGATTCGCGGCAACCGTAGAGGTTATCAAATTTGGATTTAGTGACTGAGTCGTTGACGTTGATGGCGGGGAAGGGCAGGCGACCTTGTGCGGCTAGTTGATAGAGGCGGTGTACCCCAGTGGTGGTTTCTTCGGTCACGCCTTGGATGTTTGCCAAGCGGGTGCTGTAAAAGGTGGGGTCATGTTGCAAGCGGGTTTTAATGCTATTGAATAATGCGACTTCCTCCGCACTCGAAGGACTGTCCAATACCGACATATCCTGTTCTGCCTGACTACCGAGCATCAGTAGCAGGGTGGCATCGCCGCCATCGTCGAGAATCATATTCGGGGCACCACCATCAGACCATTCCATAATGCGATGGCTAAAATGCCAGTACTCGTCCAACGACTCACCCTTGAAGGCAAAAACGGCAATCCCTTGCTCAGCGATTGCCGCCGCCGCATGGTCTTGCGTAGAAAAAATATTGCACGAAGCCCAACGCACCTCTGCACCCAGTGCCACCAGTGACTCGATGAGTACGGCGGTTTGAATGGTCATGTGTATTGAGCCAGCAATACGCGCGCCCTGCAATGGCTGTTGTTCGGCATATTTGTTTCTGATGGCGATTAGTCCGGGCATTTCAGTTTCAGCAATGCGGATTTCTTTGCGTCCCCAGTTGGCAAGACTTAAATCTGCGACATGAAAATCAGGCATAATATTTTCGGCGGTTTGTATGGACATGGTGTTTGTTTTAATTAGGCGAGAGCTTTGCATAATTGTCGGAAGCACGGCTTCAGAGACGGTGCAAAAACCCTCGCTAGGTCGCGTTACAGGTGGAAAACCCTTGTGGGTTTGGCTATTTTACTGAGTTCCCGCTTTTGAGGGAACGACAAATATTGGTTTCTTGCACAGTCTATTCAGCCGCGCAAAACCGTTGTAGATGGCGGGACTAAAGTCCCACTTCCGATCATTTTTTGACATGCAAAGGTCTCTTTAAGGTGATTAAATGCCTGCTGCTGCTTTCAATTCGTCAGCTTTATCGGTTTTCTCCCAAGTAAATTCAGGTTCAGTTCGACCAAAGTGACCATAAGCGGCAGTATTGCGATAGATTGGGCGCAACAAATCTAACTTTTCAATAATTGCTTTCGGGCGTAAATCGAAATGCGCTTCAATCAGGGCGGCAATTTTCTGGTCGGCAATTTTACCGCTGCCAAATGTTTCCACCATGATAGAAACGGGTCGCGCCACACCGATGACATAGGCAACCTGCACTTCACATTGATCTGCCAAGCCGGCAGCGACAATATTCTTGGCAACATAACGAGTCGCATAAGCCGCAGAACGATCCACCTTCGAAGGGTCTTTGCCGGAGAAAGCCCCGCCACCATGATGTGCCGAGCCGCCATAGGTATCGACGATAATTTTGCGACCGGTTAAGCCACAATCACCTACCGGGCCACCGATAACAAATCGCCCGGTTGGATTGACCAAAAACCGCGTATCTGCCGAAATCATCTCAGTCGGCAGGACGGGTTTGATAATTTCTTCGATAACCGCCTCGCGTAGCTCGTCATGGCGAATGTCGTCATCGTGTTGCGTGGATAACACCACCGTATCAATCGATAATGGGCGATTGTCCTGATAACGTACCGTAACCTGCGATTTTGCATCGGGGCGTAGCCACGGCAGTGTTCCAGCTTTGCGGACTTCTGCTTGCTTGGCAACCAGCCGATGGGCATAGGTAATGGGGAAGGGCATCAACACATCAGTTTCGTTACAGGCATAACCAAACATTAACCCCTGATCGCCTGCCCCCTGATCCAAATCCAATCCCTCGCCCTCGTTCACTCCTTGTGCAATATCTGCCGATTGTTTATCCAGCGAAACCAGCACAGCACAGCTTTCATGGTCGAATCCCATAGCCGACGAGTTGTAACCTATTTCGCTGATGGTATGCCGCACAACCGCTGGAAAGTCAATCACGGCATCGCTAGTGATTTCTCCAGCAATCACAGCCATTCCAGTAGTCACCATGCTCTCACAAGCAACCCGAGACTTGGTGTCCTGTATCAATAACGCATCTAGAATGGCATCCGAAATTTGATCCGCAACCTTATCAGGATGCCCCTCTGAAACAGATTCAGAGGTAAATAAAAAAGATTTTGACATTGTTTTATCCTTAGACAAAGTTACCTAGCCCTGATTCGAACTAAATAACGACATGAAATAATGGATTGGTTGCCCGACACTCAAACAGGGCTACGAATAAATATAAACTTATCTTTATGGGATTATACATAAATTCTAGACAAGATACTTTTCAGTGCTTCCCTAAATTAGGATTTTTGTGCGTGTTAATGAAGTAGCGTAGAAAGCAATACAGCGGCATGAACAAGCACTGTGTTTACAGTCCATCAGAGGCGATTTCAAGCGAATTGTCGATATCTAAAATGGTGTCAATGAGTTGTTGATGATATTTGCCGGGGGATTGCCATAATCCGCGTTGTTGGGCTTCCAGCAATCTTTCCGACATTTCCTTGAGTGCATTGGGGTTGGATTGCTCCAAAAATTGTCGGTTGTCCGCATCCATTACCAGTGCATCGGTTACCATTTCATATTGATAATCATCAATCAAATTAGTGGTCGCATCATAGGCAAACAGGTAATCCACAGAAGCGGCCATTTCAAACGCGCCTTTGTAGCCGTGTTGGCGCATGGCTTTAATCCATTTGGGGTTGATGACGCGGGCGCGAATGACCCGATTCAATTCTTCTTTCAGGGTGCGTATTTTCGGATTAGATGGGTCGGCGTGATCGCCGTGATAGATTTCGGGTAACTCGCCTTTAAGCACCTCGACCGCATTTGCCATGCCACCTTGAAACTGATAATAATCATCGGAATCAAGCAAATCATGCTCGCGATTATCCTGATTCTGAATGACCACTTCAAGCTGTCCGAGACGTGATTCAAAGGCACAAAAAGCCGCCTGACCAAAATGCGCCTGACTGTAACTGTAGCCACCCCAATTAACATACGCCTGTGCCAAATCGGACTTGTCTTGCCACGCACCTTGCTCGATCAACCCCTGCAGTCCAGCCCCATAGGCACCAGGCTTGGAGCCAAACACGCGAAAACGCGCCTGAATATTGGCTTGCTTTTCATCCAATCCCTGCCTAATCAGATGCTCTCTTGTTGCTTTAATATTCTGCTGTAACACGTTGAAATTAGCGGGTTCTTCATAATCAGCCAATGCCTGAACTGCGCTGTCAAACAAACGCGCCACATTTGGAAAGGCATCTCGAAAAAAGCCTGATATTCTTAAAGTAACATCGACACGCGGACGACCGAGTTGCAAGCCGGGAATAATTTCTATATCTATCACCCGATTAGAGCCGGGTGCCCATATCGGTCGAATACCCATCAATGCCCACGCTTGTGCGATGTCATCGCCACCAGTACGCATGGTCGAGGTTCCCCATACTGAAATACCTAATTGGCGGGGGTATTCGCCGTGTTCTTGCAAATGACGCAGGAGTAATTGCTCGGCGGAAAGCTGACCTAGCTCCCAAGCACTTTGCGTGGGAATGGTTCTTGCGTCAAGCGCGTAAAAATTACGTCCGGTCGGGAGTACATCGAGCCGTCCGCGAGTCGGTGCGCCGCTTGGTCCAGCGGCAACAAATCGCCCATTTAAGGCTGCTAAAAAGTTTGCCATTTCGTCAGCACCCGATTGAATCACTGCCTTGAGGACGCTATTTTCGATATATTCCAACAGCTGTGCGGTTCGGCTCAGCGTGGTTGGAATGGCTTCGAGCTCAAGCATTTTATTGATGCAATCCTGCGCCAGTAATTCTAGCCGCTCCCGGGTATCAGCTTCATTGCGCCAGTTTGCCATGCTGATGTCTTGCAGTAGCGTAGGTTTATTGCCCTGCCAGCGCGTGCTGGGGTCGAACTTGAGCGGGTTAAATAATGTGTCGCCATTACGCAATTCCAAATCGTCGACCAGACAATGCAGAATACCCGCATCGTTGGCATCATCACCGCGCGGCAATCGGGTCAGTGCGACCAATGTTTCTGTCAGGTTGTGGCGTTCTGGTATTTGCCCAAATCGATGTAACCCATGGCGAATCTGTGCTTCTTTTATCTCACAAAGACAGGCATCTACTTTCTGCAGGGTATCGTCTTGCAGGGCATCAATCTGTTGTACGTCTATTGATAGATTGAGTTCTTTAGCCAGATTGGTTTTGCCAATCAAGGCAATAATTTTTTGACGCAGGTGGTTTTCCCGCCGTTGATCGAGTCCGATTGCTTGATAATATTCGTCAACCAGTTTTTCTAATTCCTGTAGTTCGCCATAGGTTTCGGCGCGTGCCATCGGCGGCATGAGGTGATCGAGAATAACCGCTTGGGCACGGCGTTTGGCTTGGGCACCTTCGCCCGGGTCGTTGACAATAAAGGGATAGAGATGCGGGGTTGCACCAAAAACAATATCAGTCCAACAGTTTTCGGATAAAGCCACACTCTTGCCGGGTAGCCACTCCATATTGCCGTGTTTGCCGACATGTGCAATCGCATCGGCAGCATAGACATGACGTATCCAGAAATAAAATGCCAAATAGTGATGTGGTGGCACTAAGTCGGGATCATGGTAGTTGGCAACAATATCAACATCAAAGCCGCGCGTAGGTTGAATGCCGATAAATGTTTCACCAAGCCGAATGCCAGCCACCATGAGACCCTGCTCACTGTATTTGGGGTCATCCTCGATATTACCCCATCTTTTCGTTATTACTTGTTGATTTTCAATCGGAATCTGATTGAACCAATATTGATAATCGGCATGGGATAGATGCTGAAAACAAGACCTAATCGGCAATGAATCGAGGTTATTGGTCACGCCAGATTGCAACTGACGTATGAGAGAATCACCCTGCGTAGGAATGTTTTTTAGTGGATAACCTGCCTTATTCAAGGCATTGAGGATATTGATGGTGGAGGCGGGGGTGTCCAGTCCAACACCGTTACCGATGCGCCCGTCTTTGGTGGGGTAGTTTGCCAGAATAAGGGCGATGCGCTTTTGCTTGTTGGGCTTATGCCGTAGTGCTGCCCAGCGACCGGCAAGATCGACCACAAATTGTGCGCGTTCGCTGTTAAGTCGATAACGAACGACATCCATTTCGGTTGATTTTGAGTGGCGAAACAATGACTTAAAGCTGATTGCTCGACTGATAATTCTGCCGTCAAATTCAGGTAGAGCAATATTCATTGCAATATCACGCGCTTTGAGTCCATATGCAGATTGTGACCAGTCCGATTCGCTGTTGGCAGCCAGAATAGCCTGAATAACCGGTATATCTCGGTCAAATAATCGGCTTGCCGCTTGTGGCTTGGATGAGCGCGACGCATTGCCTTCAACATGTTGTGAAAAACTGGTGGTGTTGATGAGTACATCGCAATCAATGGCATCGATAAGATGATTGACGGTTGCCAAACAAGTATCATCTTTTAATGATCGCGTTGCCACGGCTAGGACGTTGAATTTATGTTGCAACAAGGCAATCAATTCATCAAACGCATCGGTATTGCCACTTTGCACATGCGAGCGATAAAACAATATCATGGTGGTCGGCAGGGCATGATTTTTTGTTTGTTGCCACGATTCGAGGGATAAAAGCGCATCGTTGCTGTTATAAATCATAGCAGATGGCAGTGTTCGCAGCGCTTCAAAGGCGTAATCAATGCCATGTTGATCGAGGATGGCATGCACGAAAAATTGCGCGTTAATGTATTTGAACAGATTGCGGGTATTGCGTTTTCCGCCTTCACGCAAATAACGCCAAATCTGCTGGCATTGCTGATGCTCACAATTAGAACGCATCAATAAATCTGCGTCCGGCTGGTCGTCACCGGGCACCAGAATCAGCTTAATCCGATTGTCGGTTGTCCGAAGCAGTGACTGGAGCCGTTCAACACCGTATTGCCAATAACTCACACCCCCGAGCAAGGACACGATGATGACTTTGCTGTGTTGCAGTACGGTGTGTTCGTATAAATCGTATGCGGCTGGCTTGGTTAGGTTTATCAGGTTTGCCAAGCGCACACTCGGATAGTCGGGTTGTTGGTCGGCAATCTCTGCCAGCAATCCTAACGAGCTATCCTGAGTCGAAAGAATAACAATGTCGCCGGGGGATTGTTGCAAATCGACAATGCCTTGCTCATCAATAAAACCACCCGGTTTTGCCGCCAACAAGTGCATACGCTAAATCACCCGACAAGCGATCATCTAAACGACTGCCTGCTGTAATGCGGCATATAATTCCGCTTCAATGAGGTCTTTGCCAATCATAACGATTCGACTTTGGTGGCGTTCATCGTGGTGCCACGGTCTATCGAAATAGCGTTCGATGCGCTCCCCAACACCTTGCAACACCTGCCGCATCGGTTTGTGTGGTAAAGCCAGAAAACCTTTGACCCGAAAAATGCGATGGGCGGCAATCAAGCCATCGATAATTTCAACCAATTTGTCGCCATCGACTTCGCCGAGTTTTATAGACACCGAATTGTAATCATCATGGGCGTGGTGATGGGCTTTGCCGTGTTCGTGATGATGGTCGTGATGGGTGTGTATCGCGTCAATGTTATTTTCCGCCGCCAATTCCAGTCCGGTAATCAATGCGCTATTGATTGCACCGTTGTTGGCTTTGAGTATTTTGACCTGTGGCTTGATTTGTGGCTTGATTTGCTCGCTCAGCCGTCGATTGAGCGAATCCAATTGTTGCTCATCAAGTAGATCGGTTTTGCTGATGATAATCATATCGGCAGCACTTAATTGATCTTCAAACAATTCCGCAAGCGATGAATCGTGCGAAAGATTATTGTCTGCGGCACGTTGGGTTTCCACTTGCTCGTGGTTATGCGCGACTCGTCCAGCGGCGACTGCCGCCCCATCGACCACCGTAATCACCGCATCGACAGTGCAGTGTTGCTTGATTTCGTGCCAATTAAATGCCTGTATCAGCGGCTTAGGCAATGCCAAACCAGATGTTTCGATGAGAATATGATCAATATCATCACGCCGCGCAACCAATTGTTTCATTACCGGCAGAAACTCCTCTTCAACGGTGCAGCAAATACAACCATTCGCCAGCTCATAAATGCCATCTTCGGGGATAGCCGATGTCGCCTGCGATGTAGCCAGTGATGTGGCGGAGGCATTTCCTTTATCCGTATCACAGTCCAGCGGACAACTACGAAGCAAATCCGCATCAATGTCCAGCTCGCCAAATTCATTGACAATCACGGCGATACGTTTGCCGTCGGCTTGTTTGATGATATTGCTTAATAAGGTCGTTTTACCGCTACCGAGAAATCCAGTGACCACCGTGGCGGGTATTTTCTTTAGATTCATTGCGTTACCTCTCGTTATCTGTTGCGTAAAAATTGGGGACTTGAGCGCGGCGTACTTGTCGGGGGATCGTCGGTTTAACTTTCGGGCGATAAATATGTGCTTTGCTGTCATCGTATAAAAAAGAATCATTAAATGGCGTTGTGCCGAGCGTGCCGAGGGTATGCCCGACCAGTATCAAGGCGGTGCGGGTGAATTTTTTTGCGCGCACTTTGGCGACAATATCCGCCAGCGTCCCTGTTACATAATCTTGGTCTGGCCAACTGGTTCGGTAACACACCGCCACTGGGCAATCGCCCCCGTAATGGGGGCTGAGCTGCGGCACAATTTTATGAATATGACTGACCCCGAGATGGATTGCCAGCGTTGCACCATGTCGTGCTAAAGCATCGAGATTCTCCTGTTCAGGCATGGGCGTCTTGGCACTGTAACGAGTATAAATCACCGTTTGGGTTACTCCAGAAAGGGTCAATTCACGTTTCAGTAACGCCGCTGAAGCACTCGTGGCAGTTACGCCGGGAATCACTTGATAGGGAATATCCAGCGCGTCCAAACGCCGCATCTGCTCACCGATAGCACCATAAATTGAAGGATCGCCACAATGCACCCGAGCTACGTCTTGTTGGTTTGCATGTGCGCGGGTCATGCGCTCGATGATTTGCTCCAGGTTCAATGGCGCGCTATCCTCAATGAGTGCGTCTTGGGCGGCTGTTTGCAGAATTTCCAGCGGCACCAACGAGCCAGCATAGAGAATAACCGGGCATTGCTCAATCAGCCGCTGTGCCTTGATGGTAATTAAGTCAGGGTCGCCCGGACCAGCACCGATAAAGTAAACCGTCATAATGTTTAGCGTGTATTTTTGCCTGCATAGCCCCGCGGAGTATAGACCCACTGCGACTGCTTGTTAATGATATGTCGAGATTGGCTATTACCCACCGAGACACAAGTAAACATATCCACTTCTGCGGCATCTAACTGCTCAAGCGTGGTGATGTTGATGCGATGATCTGCGCGCGTCAGGTTGCGACCGAGTACAACCGGTGTCGTACATGGGCGGTATTGCAACAGAATATCGCGTGCCGCGTTTAATTGCCAGTGTCGTTTTTTCGATACTGGATTATAAAACGTCACCACAAAATCACCAACCCCCGCACTGTGGATTCGATTTTCAATGCGACTCCACGGAGTCAGCAAATCAGACAGGGAAATGGCACAAAAATCATGTCCCAGCAACGCCCCGACCGCACTGGAATTAGCTTGCATGGCACTGATACCGGGAATAATTTCAATATCCACATTGAGCCATTCTGGACATGGCGGGTTAGCGGCGGATAATTGACCGTCCAACAATTCAAATACCACCGATGCCATCGCATAGATACCAATATCGCCACTAGAAACCAATGCCGTTATTTTCCCAGATGCGGCTAAATCCAGTGCCAGACGCGCGCGTTCAATTTCCTGTCCAAGCGGTAATTGGTGTTGTGCTTTGTCGCCGCATATCTGTGCCAGTAACTCCAGATACAAACCATAAGCGACAATGTCACTGCAAGCCGCAATCGCATTAGTCGCTTTAGCTGGAATCAATTCAAGGTCGCCAGGACCGATACTAACTAGAAATAATTGAGTCATAAAAATTTTGTTTAAGGCACGCATGGTATCTTGTATTACAGAGTCGTACAAAAAATATCAGTACCTCGCTGGAAATGGAATCAGCCTGAAGAGACCGTGTAAGAAACTAATATCCGTCATTTTTTACCCCCTCTTGCCCTCCTTATCAGGGGGGAAATTGAGTGACAAGTCCCCTGTGTAGGTGGTTGGGTTTTCCACATGTAACACAACCTAGCGAGGGTTTCTTGCATGGTCTCTTTCGCAGGAATGACGAATGAGACTTTGGTCCAGCGGGCACGGTATCAGCCGCGCTTCCGAAGTCGATTAGCATCGGTGCTGGTAGCACAAGCCAGGCAAGCATTAAACGTTTTACCTGTCGGATGCTCGGTTTTAGTTGCTGTGCCACCTGTGATTGTGTCAGACGACGACCCCTCCTGAATAAATCAAAAATGGACATTACTGCTTTGGGTCAACATGCCTTGATGGATTAAAATCGGTGCGATTTGAAATTGAGATGGACTTCTGTGGTTGTACTCGGACTTTTTAGACAAATGACTATTTTTATCGGCTAGATTGGGCGCGTAATCGTCTTGCTTCTGTGGGGGATACCGATAATGGACGATAGATTTCAACCCGATCGTCATCATGCAAGATGAAATCCAGACTCTGTTTTAGACCATAGACTCCGACTTCCTGACATGTGATGTCGATTTGTGGGTGTTTATCACAGATTTTAGATTGCATAATCGCTTGCTCGATGGTGCTACCCAAAGGGCAACGTAGTGTAATCACTTCCTGACCTTCTGGCAGGGCATAAACAACGCTGATTTGCAGTTTAGTCATGGTTGATGCTGCCGTCGATATTGTCGGATTCAGACGGTGGATATATGTCATCTGCACGCTTGCAAAATGATTCAATCATAGAATCAGCGATTTTTTTAAACACCGGGCCAATTACACTGGCGGCTATTTTGCTGGAAAAATCAAACTTCAGATTCAAGGTGATTTTTGAAGCGTTGGCAGTCAATGGAGTAAATTCCCAATACCCGGACAATGTGCTAAATGGACCATCAATGAGTGCAATCTCCGTTTTTTGAGTACCGATTAGTTGGTTTTTGGTAGTGAATGCTTGATTAATGCCCTTAAAAGCAATGGTTATGGAGGCAATCACTTCGTTTTCGGTGCGACTTAATTCTTCAGAACGACCGCACCAAGGTAAAAACTCGGCGTACCGCTGTACATCGTTTACCAATGTAAACATCTCTTCGGCACGATGTGTGACTAACGCTGAATGTTCAACGATCAACATAGTATAGGGTTGTTTCTAGGTAAAATATTGGCAGATGGATTATACTTTGGGTGCAAACATGATACATGGAAAACACTTCTAACACGGATATTATATGATTCCTTCAAATAATGGCAAAAAATAAAAAAGAGATACATTCCAACACGATTGCGTTCAACCGACAAGCACGGCACAACTACACCATCGAGGATCAGTTTGAAGCAGGTATTGTGTTGCAGGGCTGGGAGGTCAAGAGTCTGCGTGCTGGGAACGCACAACTTAAAGAGAGCCATGTTTCGGTCTATAAAGGAGAGGTCTATCTATTCGGTGCCCATTTCGCACCCCTCGTATCGGCATCCACGCATGTCAATCCAATACCGACCAGAAAAAGGAAATTATTGTTGCACAGTGCGGAAATTAACAAACTGATTGGTGCCACCGAACGCTCTGGTTATACCATCGTTCCACTTAGTTTATACTGGCAACGTGGCAAGGCAAAATTAAAAATTGCTTTGGCAAAGGGTAAAAAGAAATATGACAAGCGTCAGTCTGCAAAACAACGAGATTGGGAACGTGATAAACAGCGTTTGTTGAAAGGTGATGTTAATTGAAAATGCAGAAAATATTCCTGATATTGGACATTGTGGGGTACACTCTGGATTATAGATTTTCACTGATTTAATCGTTAATTCCGACTACAGCATAAATTCAACCGTCTATGAATCAGCAGCAACAAGTAACACATCAAATAAGTCGCCGAGAAAGAGCTGATGCCATTCGCGTGTTGAGCATGGATGCGGTGCAACAGGCCAATTCTGGGCATCCTGGGGCACCGATGGGCATGGCGGATATTGCGGAAGTGCTGTGGTGCGATTTTCTGAAACATAACCCGGTCAATCCAAAATGGCATAATCGGGATCGTTTTGTGTTATCCAATGGGCATGCTTCGATGTTGATTTATTCGTTGCTACATCTCTCCGGCTACGCGCTGGATATTGATGAAATTAAACAATTCCGACAACTGCATTCAAAGACCCCCGGACACCCTGAATATGGTTATACGCCTGGCATAGAAACCACCACCGGACCACTGGGGCAGGGGATTTGCAACGCCATCGGCATGGCAATAGCAGAAAAAACACTGGCAGCACAGTTCAACCGAGACGATTATGCCATTGTCGATCATTTTACCTATGTGTTTATGGGGGATGGCTGCTTGATGGAAGGCATTTCCCATGAAGGCTGTTCTCTGGCGGGCACGCTCAAATTAGGCAAGTTAATCGGGTTTTACGATGACAACGGTATTTCCATTGACGGGCAGGTGAGCGGTTGGTTTACCGATAATACGCCGATGAGGTTTGCCAGTTATGGTTGGCATGTGATTGCTGATGTAGATGGACACGATAGCGATGCTGTGGCGGCGGCTATCGAACAAGCGCGTAGCGAAACCGAACGCCCAAGCCTGATTTGTTGCCAAACAAAGATTGGTTGTGGCTCGCCGAACAAGGCAGGGACAGAGTCTTGTCATGGTGCCGCATTGGGCGAAGAGGAAGTGGCATTGGTGCGTAAGCAGTTAGGCTGGACTTGCCCACCGTTCGAAATCCCGCCAGAAATCTATGCGTCATGGGATGCGCGACAACGTGGAGCGGCGACCGAATCGGCTTGGAACGATACTTTTGCACGTTACCAAAACGACTATCCGATAATGGCAGCCGAGTTTACGCGACGAATCCAGAGTCAACTTCCACAAGATTTTGCTGAGCAAACTGCTACGCTGATTGCGACAATCAATGAAAAGAAAGAGCGTATCGCCTCACGAAAAGCATCACAGAATGCACTGGAAGGTTTGGGGGCGATGTTACCCGAATTGATTGGTGGATCGGCTGACTTGGCTGGCTCGAATCTGACCATATGGTCTGGCTCGCAGAGCATTGCAGAACACCCCGATGGCAATTATATCTATTTTGGAGTGCGCGAATTTGCCATGGCCGCCATGGTCAACGGGCTTGCCTTGCATGGCGGATTCAAGCCCTATGGCGCAACCTTTCTGATGTTTTCGGAGTACGCCCGAAATGCCCTACGCATGGCATCGTTGATGAAAATACCAAGCCTGTTTATCTTTACCCATGACTCCGTAGGGCTTGGTGAAGATGGACCGACTCATCAGGCAGTCGAGCAACTTGCGACATTGCGATTGATTCCGAGAATGGCAGTATGGCGACCTTGTGATGCGGTGGAATCTGCTGTGGCTTGGCAACAGGCGTGTCAATCGGTTGACCAGCCGTTTGCACTGATATTTTCCCGACAAAATCTGGCGCACCAAACGCGGAATGTCGCACAAATCGAGAATATAAAGCGCGGCGGGTATGTACTCAAAGAGTGTGACGGTCAGCCCGAGGCGATTATCATTGCCACTGGTTCTGAGGTCGAATTAGCGATGGCGGCGGCACGACAATTAGCAGAACGCCGTATTCGAGTCGTTTCTATGCCGTCCACCGATCGGTTTGCGATGCAGGATGCTGATTATCAGGATTCGGTATTACCTCCAGCGGTTACTCGACGGGTCGCGGTCGAGGCAGGGGTCGGCGATGGCTGGGTTAAATATACCGGTTGCAGCGATACTGTCGTGAGCATTGACACGTTTGGCGAATCTGCGCCCGCTGAGGATGTATTTAAGTATCTAGGCATGACCGTTGAGCGGGTGGTTGAAACCACAGAAAAAGTGTTGTCGAGATAGGATGCACTGATAGCAGACAAAGTTATATTCAAAAAAATCATTTATTCAAATCATTTATTCAATCGGAGTTAGTAGAATGTCAATTAAAGTTGCAATTAACGGTTATGGGCGCATTGGGCGTAATATCATGCGTGCCAAATACGAGTCGGGAAATAATGAAATTGAAATCGTTGCGATTAACGATTTAGGCGATGCCAAGACCAATGCACATCTTACCCAGTACGACACTGCCCACGGTCGGTTTCCGGGCACTGTTGAGGCTGCTGGCGATCATATTCTGATTAACGGCGACAAAATTGCGGTTTATGCAGAACGCGATCCGAGCAAATTACCGTGGGCTGATTTGGGTGTTGATGTGGTGCATGAAAGCACCGGCTTCTTCGCCAGCAAAGAAAAAGCCAGCACGCATTTAACCGCCGGGGCGAAGAAAGTGATTATTTCCGCTCCGGGCGGTGCAGATGTCGATGCCACTGTGGTTTATGGGGTCAATCACAATATATTAAAAGCCAGCGATACGGTTATTTCTAACGCTTCGTGTACCACGAATTGTTTAGCACCGATGGTCAAAGCACTGAACGATTCTGTCGGTGTGGTACATGGCATTATGAATACCATTCATTCCTATACCAATGATCAGGTGTTGACCGATGTTTATCACAGCGATTTGAGACGCGCCCGCTCGGCAACCAGCTCAATGATTCCGACCAAAACCGGTGCTGCAGCGGCAGTCGGTTTGGTCTTGCCTGAGTTAAACGGCAAGCTCGATGGTTTCTCTATTCGTGTTCCAACCATCAATGTATCGGTCGTGGATTTGACTTTCGTAGCGGCACGCGCTACTTCGGTGGATGAAATTAACCAGCTATTGAAAGATGCTGCCGATGGCAAAATATTGGATTATTGCGATGAACCACTGGTGTCATCCGATTTTAACCACAGTCCAGTTTCCTCGACTGTGGACGCTGGCATGACACGCGTTACCGGTGGCACATTGGTCAAAGTATGTTCGTGGTATGACAACGAATGGGGGTTCTCAAACAGGATGTTGGATACCACCGTTGCGTTAATGAATGCCAAATAACATACCAATCATTGCGGGTATTTCCTGATGGCAGTCAAGCAACTTAGCGATATTAACATAGCGGGTAAACGGGTTCTGATTCGGCAAGACCTTAATGTGCCGTTAAGCGATGATAGCGGCGATGGTTTTGGTGCTACTGCTAGTGGCAGAATAATCACTTCCACCAAACGCATAGAAGCCTCCTTGCCAACCATCGAGTATGCGCGTGATTCGGGGGCGCGTGTATTGCTTATGTCGCATCTTGGCAGACCTTTGGAAGGGCAAGAGCAAGCGGAATTTTCCCTGCAACCAGTGGCGCACTATCTGTCATCCAGACTCGGTCAACAGGTCGAGTTGAAGACCGATTATTTGACCACCCAACCGGTATTGGAAAACGGGCAGATAGTATTGCTGGAAAATGTCCGCTTTAATCGTGGTGAATGCGCTAACGACCGCACGCTTAGCAAGCAATACGCCGAATTATGCGACATTTTCGTCATGGATGCCTTTGGTGCGGCTCATCGTGCCCATGCCTCGACGCATGGTGTGGGCATGTACGCCGAGTTAGCTTGCACAGGTCCCCTGTTGAGCGCGGAATTGAATGCGCTTGAACACGCTCTCAGCGACCCGACACATCCGGTGGTTGCCATAGTCGGTGGTGCTAAAGTTTCAACCAAGCTCACGGTGCTGGAGTCTCTTTTAGAGCGAGTTGACCAATTAGTGCCGGGTGGCGGAATAGCCAATACATTTATCGCTGCCGCCGGCTATTGTGTAGGTAAATCTCTGTTTGAGCCGAAATTAGTCGAGCAGGCGAAAGCGATGATGATTCATGCAAAACAACATGGCGCAGAGATTCCAATACCAGTGGATGTGGTTGTTGGACAACAATTTTCAGCCGATGCCGAAGCACAAGTCAAAGCGGTCGATGATGTTGCCGAGCATGACCTGATTCTGGATATTGGGCCACAAACGGCTCAACAATATGCAGAAATGATGAAAACAGCAGGCACTATTGTCTGGAATGGGCCGGTCGGGGTGTTTGAATTTGAACAGTTTTCGCAAGGCTGTCGGCGATTGGGTGCGGCGATTGCCGAATCATCGGCATTTTCAATCGCCGGCGGCGGCGATACGCTGGCAGCCATTGAAAAATTCAATCTGAGCGAGCAAATATCCTATATTTCAACTGGCGGTGGTGCGTTTTTAGAATTTCTCGAAGGCAAAACCTTACCCGCAGTCGCCATGCTTCAGTCCCAGTCGTAACCGAGGCATAACCGATTCGCCTCATTCAAACCGTCCTGCATGCCCGTTCTGATATGTCTTTGGGGTGCTTGCTGTGGAGCCTAAAACGGGTATCCGTCGATGATCATGTTGATGCCAACATACAGAATAACTACCAAGCCGACAAAGCCGATCCAGCGATGATTCTGTAATGTTTCGGCGATGAGGGAAGCGGCGACGGTCATAAATACGACTGACAATGTCAGACCTATTATCAGAATGCCACTATGTCCGTCAGCAATGCCAGCTACTGCCAGCACATTGTCCAACGACATCGTAACGTCAGCCATCACAATCTGAAAAATTGCCGATAGCAAAGGCGGATTTTGTGGCAACGTGTTGCCGGCAAGGGTTGCATTTTCGGTGTTATGCGGGTGGCGTAAGTCCTGCCACAGTTTCCAACAAATCCATAGCAGCAGCAAGCCACCGACGAATTGCAATCCCTTTATGGAGAGTAGCTGTACCGTGATCAGTGCAAACAGTATTCGCAAGATAACAGCAACGCCGACCCCGTAGAGAATGACTTTTCGGCGATAGTCTTTATTAAATTTTGCTGCCACCAGTCCAATTACGATGGCGTTGTCACCTGCTAACACCAAATCAACGAAGATGATTTGTAGTAATTTAGCGAATAAATCAGCGGATTCCATACACTAGAATAGATATCGAAAAAGTCGGTTCTTTTAACCTGTGGCAGGTTAAATCAAGGTGATTTGACATAATAATCGGATTCGTTATTGTCGATGATGTTCTGATTTTGTTCAATGCTTGTTGACGGCAATGAGTTTTGTTCGTGAAATAATATCATGCCAAGTGAGTTGATCGTGATGGAATAATGACCAGATGAACCCCATACCAATAACCGCCCAAGACAGCATGGCAATAATGAATCGTAACCACGCAACACGCCAAGTTATAGCACGAAAAGGGGTTTCGGAGTCTGATGAGTCGGTAGTAACCAATCGGATTCGCCAGCTACGCATCCCTAAAGTCTGACCGCCGTGGCACCAAAACCAACCGAAAAATAAAAAACAAATTGTGATGAGATAGGTTAATCGAAAGCCACGTCCAAGCACCGGATGCAAATCATCGGGGAGCAGCGGGACAGGTAACCAAGCACACAATACCAAGACCGATAACAAGAGCGAATCATAGAACATTGCAGCGAATCGCCGCCATAGTGGGCAGTGAATATCGCTACCATCAATTGGCGAATGATTTTCTGTTGTTGAGTTCATTGTAGTCAATAACTGTTGTTTATTAAAGCATCGGGCACGACTTGTGGGTTGATTTTAATATCTGTCGGACGAAAAGCAATCCATCGAAGCACTTTCAGTGCAGTATTCGACGCAATAGTGTGAGCATGAAAATTATACTTGCTCCGATGACGATGGAGGGTCCTGCAGGAGTGTCCAAGAATAGTGATATTCCCAATCCCGATGCCACGGACAGTATGCCGATGAGCATTGCAACGTACGCCATTTGCTCCGGAGAAGAGGCAAATCGGCGGGCAGCGGCAGCAGGAATAATGAGCAGTGATACAATTAACAAAATACCCACGATTTGCATGGAAATAGCGACCACGAAGCTCAATAAAATCAAAAATGCTAGACGGATTCGATTTTCGTTAATCCCATCAACCAATGCCAAGTCGGGTTGAATAATTAGCGATAACAAGGATGACCAGATGCAAAAGAGTATGCCCAGAACCAGACTGCCACCAGCGTATATCCAAATGATGTCGATCCAGCTAATAGATAAAATATCACCGAATAAATAGCCCATCAGATCAACTCGTAGGGCAGGTATCACGCTCAGAATCAGAATACCCAACGCCAGCGATGTATGAGCCAGGATGCCCAGAGCAGTATCTGATGATAAATCTTTATATCGCTGCATCAACATCATTAAGGCGGAAATAAGGATGCAAATTAGCAAGACCGAGAGATATAAATTGATGTGAAAATAAAGCCCCAGAGCAACCCCGAGCAAGGCAGCATGGGATAATGCGGCACCAAAATAGGACATCCTTTGCCAAACAATCAAACAACCCAATGGTGCGCAAATAATAGCGACCCCGATGCCACCGACAAGGGCGCGAATCAGAAACTCATCCATGTTCTTTTTTCATGTTCTTTTTTGTTGAATCGACACTATGCCCGTCCTTCATTTATGTTTTTTGTCCTGTTTTTCCTGAATATCGCCATGCAGATTATGCTCGTGGTCATGATGATGGCGATAAAACCCCAGCTCGCTTGCATCTCGATGCCCAAAGAGGGAAACAAATTCGGGATGTTGCTGGACATCTTCGGGTGTTCCCGAACAACATAAATGACGATTGAGACAAATCACTCTGTCGGTGGCTGCCATGACAACATGCAGATTGTGGGAAACTAGCAACACGCCGCAGTGAAAGACATCCCGAATCCTCTGAATCAACGCATACAAGGCAACCTGACCACCGACATCAACACCAGAAGTTGGCTCATCCAGAATCAACAAATCGGGTTTATTTAACAAAGCACGTGCTAGAAGAACACGACGCATTTCTCCGCCGGAAATATTTTGAAGCAGTTTTTTTTGCAGTTTTTCAGCACCCACTTGATGTAACAAATCCGCTATGACTTGATTCTTTAAGGGGGGGGGAGTTTTTGTGGTGGCGATTTCAAGAAACCGTTTCACCGATACCGGCAAACTTTGGTCTGGATTGACCGCTTGAGGCACATAGCCGATGCTCAAATTGTGTGCGGTAACGACCGAACCCTGATCCGGCTTGACGAGTTTCAAAGCGATTTTGATTAGTGTGCTTTTACCCGCTCCATTAGGGCCAATCAGGGTTACAATTTCATTTCGCGACACGGTGAGGTTAATGTCCTCGAGGATGATGGCAGCATTCCGTTTTATGCTGATATGCTGTAATTCAATGAGAGAGTCCATATTTGATAATTTGATATGATCATGGACAACCGTTATAGAATACGCAGGCATGACGGACAAAGCCCACTGATTTCTACGGTTTGTCGATCCACCCGAAAGCCTGAACGAGTTGCTTGTCGAGCGATGGCGTTATGCATATGAGTATCCTCTATTTCTGCAACCTGACTGCATTCTGTACAAATCAAAAACTGGCTGACATGCACTTTATCAGGAAAACGGCAACCGACATACGCTTTTAGGGATTCAATTTTGTGAATGAGCTGATTTTCCAATAAAAAATCCAACGCACGATAGACTGTTGGCGGTGCTGCATTGTGTTTTTCCTGACGCAGCACCCTTAACAAGTCATACGCTAAAACAGGTTTGTGTCCCGACCAAATCAATTCGAGTATCTGTTTACGGATTCGGGTCAAGCGAATCTCTTTTTCCGCACAGATATGTTGGGCTTTATTCAGTGCCGAATTGATACACGCTGTATGGTTGTGTTCCTGTGTATGAAATCTGGAGACATCACAACGGGGGGGTGGAGATTTTGCCATTACAAAGTTTTAAGCGGTTTAATTTTAAGGTGTGGTTGCTTATGAATAGGCGATTATATTATGTTATAATATAACAATTAGTCAATGCCCTATCAGAATCAATGCCTATAAAACAATCAATCCGTATTCGCCTTTCGTTTGCTCGAACAAACGGGCTTATAGTACGTTATGTATCGGTTCGCAAACATCGACATCGACAGGATAGGTCAAGCAAATTTGGTTTATGTAAATGTTTCGTTTTGTTTGGTATGGTGCAGATTGGTATTGGATTGTTGCTCTCAACGCCGCTACATGCAGGACCGAATGTAGCCGTATCGATTGCGCCTGTTCATGCGCTACTGGCGGGCGTGATGGATGGCGTGGAGACTCCGAAATTATTGATTCCGATTGGTCAATCCCCGCATGACTATGCCCTCATACCTTCAGTAGTCAAGCAGGTCTATAATGCCGATTTGGTTGTTTGGATTGGTTCGGACTATGAAACTGCGCTGAGTGGTGTGATTGCTCAGGCGGGCAAGAATAGTGTTATTAAAGCACTCGGCAGTTTGCGCGAATTTAAAACCTATCCGCTTAGAACGGGCACGTTTGGGGAAGCTGATTCGACACATAGACATAAAACGAGCAATCAAGCAGACCATCAAGATAACCCCGAACAGCATCAAGAGTGGCAGGCAGGAGATGTTGACCCGCATTTTTGGCTTTCCACCTTCAATGCCAAAATGATGGTTAGGCTATTTCGTATTTGGCTGACCGAAATTGATGCTAAAAACGCCCAAATATATGTGCGAAATTCCGAGTATTTAATTATGCGAATCAACACGTTACAAAGAAATTTGCAACAACAACTCAAAGTGGTAACCAGTCCCTATATGGTGTTTCACGATGCCTATCAATATTTTGAAAAAGAGTTCAATCTAAATTCGTTGGGGTCGATTACCCTGAACCCGCAAGCACCTCTCGGCGTTAAACGAATTCAGGCACTCAGAAAAACGATTATTGCCAACGGCGTGAAATGCCTGTTTAGCGAACCACAATTTAAATCGAAACAAATACCTACTCTGATTGAAAATACAGGTGTCCGCCTAGCAGAGTTAGACCCGTTAGGAACTTACAGTCAAACAGACACGGAATTATGGTTTGATGTGATGACCACAATGAGTCAATCACTTATCGACTGCCATAAAAATTCTCATTAGCTAATTTATTCGCCATTCTCATTACAGTGAAATAGCCGCCGCAAAATTCTCTTTATATCGGCATTCAATGTCGCTTTTGCTCGGGCAGTGGTTTTGTGTCCCGAGCTGTTCAATTTTAATACCGCCCATAACTGATGCTAGTTGGGTGGTGGAGAGCCAATCCCATTGGTTTGTTACACCATATAACAATCCAGCCCTGAAAGCGTCACCACAGCCAGTTGGGTCTTTAACCTCATATACCGCAATAGGGGCAATGTGACGCTGATTGTGTTTGGTGAAAAGATCACAGCCTTGTGTGCCTCGGGTAACGATCAAAACTTCAACCTGTGCGGCAATCTGTTCAAGACTTTTTTCGGTTTTGCGCATCAGCATTTGTGATTCATAATCATTGACCACCACATAGTTCGATTGTGTAATAAAGCGATTGAGATCATCACCATCAAACATCGGCAACCCTTGTCCAGGATCGAAGAAAAACGGAATATCAGCAGCGGCAAATTGTGTAGCATGTGCAATCATCGCATCACGACCATCTGGTGCGACTATGCCGAGTTCAATATTATCAGCATCGCTAATTTTATTCTCATGAGCATGATTCATCGCACCCGGATGAAATGCGATAATCTGATTATGACGGGTGTCCGTAGTGAGAAACGCCTGTGCAGTATAAGTATCCGAAATCTCCGTTACATGGCGATGGTCAATGCCGGTGTCGTCCAGCCATTGACGGTAAGGTGCGAAATCAGTCCCCACTGTTGCCATCGGAAGCGGGTTGCCACCCAACAAATTCAGATTATATGCAATATTGCCTGAGCAACCACCAAACTCCTTACGCATTTCGGGTACCAGAAAACAGATGTTGAGAATGTGCATCTGATCGGGAATAATATGGTTTTTGAATTCGTCTTGAAACACCATAATGGTATCGTAGGCAAACGAACCGGTAATCAAAGTGGACATATCTGCTCCGAATCAGTCACAAAATCGTGTTATCGGCTGTTATTTTTTAGGCGTGGTCTTTTGCGAATGTTTATTACAGCGTTTACAGATGCCGTAAAGCGTTAGGGAGTGATCCTGTATCGAAAAGTCATGCTCATCAGCCACTTTTTCCTGCAAAGACTCAATGCGCTCGTCAACAAACTCAATAACCAGTCCACACTGCACACAAACCATGTGGTCGTGATGATCCTCGTCATTCAGCTCAAAAACAGATCGTTCACCTTCAAAATGATGACGAATCACCAGACCGGCATCCTCAAACTGAGTCAGCACACGATACACCGTAGCCAACCCCACCGAGTCGCCTTCATTGAGCAGTTCCTTATACACATCCTCCGCCGAGAGATGACGTATTTTACTGTTCTCAAGTATCGCCAACACCCGCAGTCGGGGTAGAGTAGTTTTTAAGCCTGCTTGTCTAAGGTCGGAACTGTCCATGCTGGGGATTGTAGCAGAATTATCAGTTTGGAATGGAGCATATAAACCCGAGTGTTGCACTTATCATGGGCTTGTCGGAAAATGGCGTTTTTGGCTTGTTGTGAATATTTAAGCCCTTGTTATTAAACATTTTATTTTCTTAAAATTGGACTAATTTTGAATTAACCGACAAGCCCATCATGTGAATTCAAGCAAATAACAAATGCGATTCGGATTGTTTTTGATAACTTGTGCCCGATTGTTCCGCGTACTTTGGTGTCTGAATGCGCTCGAGAAAAATGTGTTGGGAGGAGTGGCGTATTGTGATTGCCCTAACAGTCAGCCGTTGCCGTTCTTTTTCTGCAAATCTATCTTCGCCTCTAGGTCGGCAATTCGTGCCGTAATGCTCTGTGTTAAATATCCGGCTGGCTTGGATTCGCGTAATGCCAGTTTGAGTGATTCGATGGCAGCAACATAATTTCCTAATGTGGCATGATATTCGGCATCAGCCTGATGCGCTTCGGCAAGGAGTCCTTGTGCGGCATTCGTTTTGGATAAGAATTGGTATAGCAGGTATTGGTCGGGGTGGCGTCGAAGCTGGTAGCGAATAATTTTTTTAGCCATTTCTGGTTGCTCGTTCAACAGCAACGCATTGGCAAGACGATAATTCAAATACAGCTTGTTCGGGTGCTTGCTGATGAGCGTCTGATAACGATCAATCGCAGGTTGAAATTGCTTGTCTACCAAATCAATTTCAGCCTGTGCCGCTTGAATCCAAGCATGATTAGGGTATCGCTCGATCAATGGCAACAGCACCGCTCTGGCTCTGTCCAATTTTCTGGTCGCAGTCAGCGCAATGGCGAGTCCATACGTTGCAACATCTTTGAGTGCGGCTTGTTCGGTCTCCACTTGACTCTCAAAAAAAGCAATCGGGTCGCTTCCACGTTCAGTGTACAATGCCTGAATCCGAGCTTTAGCGAGATGAAATTCAAGGCTGCTCATATGTGGTTGGGGAGGATATTGTCTCGCTCGTGATTCGGCTGCTGTGATGCGACTGAGAGAAAGCGGGTGCGTACGCAGAAACTCGGGTATTTCTGAATTGTCATGGCGGGTATAGCGTTCAAGCTGACCAAAAAAATCAGCCATTGCAGTGGTGTCATAGTTTGCATTCGCCAGTAATTTAATGCCGATGGCATCTGCCTCCCGTTCAAATACGCGGGTATAGCTCAGGCGGTTAGAGGCGATAACGGCATTAGCAACGGTCAAGCCGGCAAGTCCGACTTGTCCACCGATGAATATTGAGCCAATCACTGCTGCAATAAAAGGGGCTTGGTCTTGGTTCGTTTTAGCGGCTAATCGTGACAAATGTCGTTGGCTTAAATGTGCGATTTCGTGCCCTAAAACCGAAGCCAGCTCGCTTTCTGTTTTGGTCACCATAAGCAAGCCAGTATTGAGGGTAATATAGCCACCGGGCACGGCGAAGGCATTCAATACATTATTCTCAATCAGGTTAAATGAAAGTTTGCTACCATGTAAATCTGCCGTTGCACCAATTCGATTGCCGATTGATTGCACATAATCTTGCAATTCGCCATCGTCAACATAATCTGGATTACGGATGAGTTGACGCAGAAACTGCTGACCGATTAGCTTCTCTTGTGCCGCGTCCAAGTAGCGCGTAGAACTGTCACCAAGTTCAGGTAAGTTATCTGCTGGTGCCTTTGATGATTGGGCAACACTCGTCGTGTTGAACACAAATAGGACAAGCGATAACAGTGTACCGATGAATACATTCAATACGCTGGTCGGTGAAGTTTTTGCTGATGACATTATTGACTGTTCGCCTCTCTATCGTTTCATGGATGTTAGCATACGCCTACTTTGTGCATTATATCTTATCATTAAGATGAATGGGTATTTGGTTCGTTACAGGGTTCCGTCAGAGTGCGTGGCTACGGCTTTGAAAATAACTCAATTGGAGCGCACAAGAATCTGATATGAAACGAATAAAGGTCATGAGGAATACTTAGACGTGGAGTTGCAGAGTGCGTTCTAACAATATATCTAATCAACACCAAGTACGCCACTTTATGTTTGACATGGAATGTCGGATAGTGGGCTGAACGGGTTCCTGCTAGTGGGCGATTGTTACAGTCTCGATAGGTGAATACCAGAGAGGTTTTGATTTGTTTGGTGTTGTTTCGACCAGCGGCGTGGAAGGTTTGCTATGGAAAAACAAGACATCGTCCAGTGCCAAATCTGCCGATAGGCACTGTCAATCATCGCTTGATTTTCAGGCAAGTCCTGTCTGAGAAAAAATGTCGCATCGAACCGATCACGGTCAAACTCTTGCAAATGTGAGCCGAGAATGACTTTTATGCCACCGTTATCGCTGGATTCTATGCCAGTGCTAACCACACGCTAATCAAACAACCAAAAGCGTATATCCTGATGCCACAAAGTAGCACTGTTAAACACGGATATTTGGTTATGATGCAATTATGATGATTTTGCGAAACCGCAATGTCTTTCGTGCAGAGCAGTTGCCTGACACGATTCGTAATTGCAGGTGTTGTTGCCCATTTTCTGAAAATTGAATCGCGGGTATCTCCACCCAGCGAAAGACGGTCTGAAGGTGCCCCCGTATATTGCACCTGTACTTCGAATTCAACCGGCGCAAGCAGTGGATTATTGGATGTCTGCACGACATCCAGCATTGCCCGACAAATTTCGGGTGATGTCAGGTTACGGCTGATAACGAAACCTTGACTCTTGAATTGATTGATTTGATTCTGGCTAAACATGGTTGGAAAATAATTAGAAACTGGTATTATTCACCATTAGACCTTTGTATGAATCAGATTAGATGCGAAAACCACCTAACTTTTCGTCAACAACACGGTCTTGAGTTTACACAGCAAATAGTTATGCTGATAGACACGCTACTTATTTTGCCAAGCAGAGTGCAAACGGGTAGGGCGTTTTCGGCATCAAAAAATCGAGTAATCTGTCATTTATAAGCCATTCGAATATGTTCACCAAACCCCAATTTCTCCTTTGTACGCTGTATAAATTTATCGCGCTAGATGATTTTGTTGCTCGACGTGCCCCAATACTGAGCAATTTGCAGGAATATAACATTCTAGGCACTGTCCTGTTGGCTAAAGAAGGTATCAACGGCACTATCGCAGGCACACGCCGTGATATTGAAAAGTTTTTAAGTTGGCTCGGTCAGCAGGTGGCAATGAACGACATTGAAGTTAAATACGCCATTACCGAGTGCCTGCCATTCAAACGTACCAAAGTGAAGCTCAAAAAGGAAATCGTCACCATGGGAATAGACGGGATTGACCCCGGTCAATCAAACGCTACTTATGTGCAGCCAAAGGACTGGAACGAGCTGTTAAACGATCCTGATGTGCTGGTCATTGATACACGCAATGAATATGAAATAAAAGTCGGGCAATTTGAAAAAGCTACCAATCCACATACCACGAACTTCCGCGAATTCCCGGCATTTGCAAATCAGCATTTGCATCCCGAAAAACATAAAAAAATCGCTATGTATTGCACAGGTGGGATTCGGTGCGAAAAATCTACGGCGTTTCTAAAACAACGCGGTTTTGATGAGGTCTATCACCTGAAAGGGGGTATATTAAAATATTTAGAGCAGATGCCGCCGAATGAATCAAAATGGCAGGGCGAATGTTTTGTTTTCGATGAGCGAGTAACCGTGAATCATCAGTTACAAAAGGGCAGCTATACACAATGTCATGCGTGTCGCCGACCGATTACTGAGGTCGATAAACAAAGCGAAAAATACCAAGCGGGGGTCAGTTGTCCGTCCTGTTTTGGAAGTAGCACAAAGCAAGACAAAGCACGTTATGCCGAACGAGAAAAACAGGTACGGTTAGCGGATGTACGCGGCACATCTCACATCGGTGTCATCAAAAAACCGATAACATCTTGAAATCTGTTGCCCATCTGCGCATCAAAGAGCATATCCGTTAATTTTAAACTTCCGACTCAGATGACAATTTATCGTTATCATTATGGCTTGCGGATTGTTCCGCGTTTTCAGTGTCTCCGAACTGTTGCTCCACATAATCCTCAACATCGGGTGCATTATATTCTGCCACTGGCGTGCCAATCTGTCCGGCGGCGACAATCGGTTTTTGTTCGTCTAGGGAGATATTTTTGGTGACAGTCATACGGTAAATGGTAAACGCTAGGATTAGTACGAAGGCACTGGCAATGCCGAGGAAATAAACCTCCGAACCGAATTGTCCCATTAAAAATGCGACAATGATCGGTCCAGTACTCAGCCCGATACCCGCAACCATCACGAGGCTACCGCTGGCAGGAACGATTTGATCTGGTTGGAGACGGTCATTGGCATAGGCAATACTGAGCGAGTACATCGGCATGGCAGCACCGCCGAGAATGACGATGATGCTAAAGAAGAGCAAACCGCCTTTAGGTACCAGTATGGCTGCGACACAGGCCACGATAACCACCACCGACATGCTTATTATGGCGATTCTGCGGTTGATGCGGTCCGAAATCCAGCCAATCGGCCATTGAAAAATCAAGCTACCGAGCAAAAACGATGCCATGAATGTTGCAACTAACTGCACATCATGTAGCTCCTGTCGCGCATAGACCGCACCCAGTCCAAAAATGGTGCCGTGAGCAACACCTGTCAAACCATTACTGACCACTGCCAGCGGTGAGGCACGATACAGCGTAATCAAAGACATCTTTCCATGTGAAGAAAACGTTGGTGCCGGTCGTGCAGTCAATAAAATTGGAAGAGCCCCGAGTGAAACGATAATTGAAGCTAACACAAACAAATCCACTGTCATTGGGTCGCTAAAACCAAGAAAAAATTGCCCACCTCCCATCCCACCAGTAATCATGACCATATAGACCGAAAGCACCTGTCCGCGTGTTTCATTGCTGGCACGATCATTCAACCAGCTTTCGGCGACTACATAGAGTCCAGCATAACAGATACCGGTAATTAGTCGCATCAATGTCCAAGTTACAGCATCGATGTAAATACCGTGAATGAGAACCGAAATAGAAGCAAGCGAAGCCAGTGCGGCGAAGACCCGAATATGTCCAACCCGTTGTACCAGTTTAGGTGCGATAATTGAGCCGACAAATATGCCGATGAAATAGCCCGACATTATTACCCCAGTAATGAATACTGGAAACCCCTCTATAGTGGCACGCAATCCGAGCAAGGTTCCTTGCAAACCGTTGCCGATCATCATAAACCCAATGCCAATCAATAATGCCCATGAGGCGCGAAGATCATTCCACATATCGAAACCCGCGAGTGTTATTGAATGACCACGGTCGTCTATCGGCATTCAATACATTGTCAAAACTCACTTCGTTATCCGCGATAAGATAACGCCCAGCAATATTCAGATAATCGAAATTACTTAACCCGATTTTAAGGCGATTTGTTTTGTTGTACTATGAAAATTTTACCCTAAAAGGGAAAAATGAGAGATTTGCACGATAATTCTTTTACCTTCGGTGTCAAAAGCACGAGGGTACATATTTTTTCAAATAATGGGCTATGTCGGTAATTTCGGTCGAGTGTAATGAATGGGGCATCGGGTAGGTGTGCCACTCGACGTGGTAGTCTTGTTTGAGCAACAACTGATGGCTATGTGTTGCGATTGATAACGGAATGAGCGGGTCATCGGTACCGTGTCCGATAAAAATGGGGGTGGTTTGATTGTGACTCGATTTTTCTGTTGCAAGAGTATGTGCTTCGGGAATATAGGTGGATAGGGCGATGATGCCAGCGAGTCTCGTCTTTAGCCGTAATCCGGCAAACAATGCAACTGCTCCGCCCTGAGAGAAACCAGCTAAAAATATTTGTTCGCTTGCGATGCCGCGTTGATTTTCCCGTTCAATCAAACGATATACCATTTGTGCTGATTGTGTGATGCCGGCGCGGTCTTCCCTTTGCACCCTGTCGATGTCGATAGGCATGTCGATGATGTCATACCATCCGCGCATCATCATGCCGCCATTGGCGGTGATACGCCGAAACGGTGCGTGTGGAAAAATAAACCGTAGCGGCAAATCCTCGGACAATTGCAATTGTGGCACAAGCGATTCAAAATCATGACCATCAGCACCGAGTCCATGTAGCCAGATAACCGAAGAGCAGGGATTGGGAGCGGTTTGTATTTCTATTGCATCAATAATGTGCGTCCGTTTTGGGGTGTCTTGTTGCGTCATTGCTTTTTTATTGCTGGGTTACAGGGAATATACCACATTGAACACATGTAATGAGCAATTGTACACGGCAGAAGTTAAGTCAAGCATCAGCCGTGAAATTAAAGGCAATACAAGAGATCACTAACAAACCGCTACTTTGCCTAAATAAGACATGAGAAAAAGAACACATCAAGGGCTTGTCGGTTAATTCAAAATCAGTCCAATTTTAAGAAAATAAAATGTTTAATAACAAGGACTTAAATATTCACAACAAGCTAAAAACGCCATTTTCCGACAGAACCATGCAACACAACCTATCAGGTTTCTTGCATAGTCTCGAAGCATGTCCCCGCACAGGCGGGGAGCAGGAATACGGTCAAATATTCTTATCAAGACTTAACCATCATTTTCAATGATCCGATGTCCGCCGAAAAGCGTTTACATGGATAGACATGATGGTTGGCGTGACTGATACCGTGCATGGAACTAAAGTCTCTATTCGTCATTCCTAACCCCTCTTGCCCCCCCCTATTAGGGGGGGGGGGGAATTGAATAGAAAACCCCATGACAATGGGAAATTAAGTGACAAGATCCCCCTTATCAGGGGGATTGAGGGGGTTGGCTTTTCCACATGTAACGCATGCCTAGCACGGGTTTCTTGCACAGTCTCACAGGCGGGGAGCAGGAATACGGTCAAATGTTCTTATCAAAATCTAACCATCATTTTCAATGATCCGATGTCCGCCGAAAAGCGTTTACATGGATAAACATGATGGACAAGATGGTTGGCGTGACTGATACTGCATGGAACTAAAGTCTCTATTCGTCATTCCTAACCCCCTTTGCCCCCCTCTATCAGGGGGATTGAGGGGGTTGGCTTTTCCACATGTAACGCATGCCTAGCACGGGTTTCTTGCACAGTCTCACAGGCAGGAAGTAGAAATGACGGATGTTGGTTTCAATTTACCATTCTCAATTCTCAATTATCAATTATCAATTATCAATTATCAATTATCAATTATCAATTATCAATTATCAATTATCAATTATCAATTATCAATTATCAATTATCAATTATCAATTATCAATTATCAATTATCAATTATCAATTATCAATTATCAATTATCAATTATCAATTATCAATTATCAATTATCAATTATCAATTATCAATTATCAATTATCAATTATCAATTATCAATTATCAATTATCAATTATCAATTATCAATTATCAATTATCAATTATCAATTATCAATTATCAATTATCAATTATCAATTATCAATTATCAATTATCAATTATCAATTATCAATTATCAATTATCAATTATCAATTATCAATTATCAATTATCAATTATCAATTATCAATTATCAATTATCAATTATCAATTATCAATTATCAATTATCAATTATCAATTATCAATTATCAATTATCAATTATCAATATTTCCTAAAACCGTATGTGGCTTTCCAGCAGGATTCGGTCGCTATCACTGCTGGTTTTGCGTTCGCCATACAGGTGCAGGCTAAATGGTGAATTCGGCTTCCAGCGTAAGCCCAAACGATAGCGGTTATTTTTGCCCATGCGGAGTTCGCTGTATGGGGTCAATAATCCGCCGCTGGTGAATAGTCCGTAACCCATATTCACATCCAGTTGTGCTTGGTAATCGCCATTACTCTTATTTCCATCGGCTAGTTTTCGCTCCCATACCTGATTTGCTCTGTTGCCAGTCGCTCCATAGCTCGGGCTTAAGCTAAATGTCAGTCCTTGTTCATTGGCAGATGTTGTCTTGCGAATCGTGCCTTGAATACCCCATTCTTTATAGTCTTTACGACCAACCAGCGTGTGGAACTTGCCTTCAACCGTTAAACCCGTGTTGGCATAACGTCCACCGAGTCCCAGTACCGCACCAATACCAGAATTATCAACACCGCCATCATAGCGCAATCCGATTTCCATCAATGGATTGAATCGCCCACCCGATGCCAGCTGACGTTCCTTTTCAATCTCCAGTAACAAGCGTAGTCGTTGGCTGGCGAGGTTCTGAGCCGAGATAGTAGCGCTATCGGTGCTATTGTCCGTAGAACCATCAATGTTAATCTGTGTCAGTATCATGTCGCTCTTGAGTTTTAATCCAGATTGACCAAATCGCGACAATCGACCAGAAACGCCTGCCGACAAGGACAATAGGCGCGTGTCACTGCGTCCTTCTCTATTCTTTGCTTGCTCTTTAATGGACAGTTCACCCTGACCATAGCCAACACTACTCCACAGGCGGGCATCATCGATTGACCATGCCAAGTACGGGTGAACACTGGTTATCTGATGCGTGTAATCTCCGCTCTTATTATCCAGCGTGTAATCGACATCGCCTTTACTCCAAGACACCAAACCACCTGCCAGTAAATCATCTTTCATACGCTGGTCGACACCAAGTTGAAGGCTAAATACATCGCCTTTCCAGTCGCCATCACTGAGCTTGCCACTCATTTTATTGTAATCGCCACTGCCCCATATGGTCGCACCACCAGCACCCTCTCCGCCCACCGCATTCAGCGGCAATACAAAGGATGAACGAGACAACATTGCTTTCCAGTCCATTGTGCCGTCTTTCAGTGATGTCGCATAATGCGGCAGTTTGCTCGCCATCGCATCTTGCAGGTTACCGCTACCATTCAGTTTCACCGTCTGACCATCTAATTGATAACTGCCTTGAGGTGTGCCCGAGAAAGTAGCATCCATGCGGGTGCTTACCGCCGACATGGTGCTGGCAAGCATAGTTTGGACAAGATTTGGCAAAATATCCTTGTTCAGTTGCTTCGCCAATTTGTCCGCTCTGCTTGCATTAAACAATGCGAATGGCGAAAAACTATCGGCAAGGGCTGTCACCGTTAACTCTGTTCTATCACGGCGAACATGTGGCAAGGCTTCCCACGTGTCTGCCATCTCATCATAGTGAAAGACATACAAATCTTTGCCTACTTGTTCATCGCTTGCTTCATAAGACAAGGTAACTTCACATCCTTTGCCAGAACATGCGTCCTCATTCACCGTAATATCAACCGCCGTATTCAGCACCAAAGTTGGGGTTATTGTGTGGTCAATACTTGCTGGTGCTTTGGCGAAATCAATGCCATCCGTAGCAACCGCCTTTTTCACTATCGTTTGCAACTTTGACTCGGATACTTCGCCGGCATAAAACTGAGTGATTGTTTCAGTTCCTTTGCTCGTCACTTCAACCGTAATCGTTCTGCTTTCAACCATCATCATCTCGCCATCAACCATAATCATTTTCTCACTAACCTCAACCTCTCCGTTTACTGTTGCAGTCGGGGTGTTTAATTTTGGTGCATTAACGGTAATGGCTATTGTCGCGCTATCTGAACCTCGGATATTAGTCGCAGTGATGGTGTAGGTGCGTGGAGGTGCAACCGCCGTTGGTGTACCCGAAATAGTGCCAGTGGCGGTGTCAAATGACAATCCAGATGTCAGTGTTGGACTAATACTGTAGCTGACAACCGCTCCGCCACTTGAAACGATGGTTATCTGCTGGATAGCAGTGTCCACGGTGGCAACCAGCGTATCGGTACTGATACTGATAATCGGGACGGCTTCATTGACGGTAATGGCTACCGTAGCCATAGCCATACCACCGCTATTGGTCGCAGTAATGGTGTAGCTGGTTGAACCCGTAACCACCAATGGCGTACCCGAGATGGTGCCGGTGGTGGTGTCAAATGACAATCCAGTTGTCAATGTTGAACTAATGCTGTAGCTGATAACCGCTCCGCCATTTGAGGTGATGGTTATCGTCTCAATGGGACTGCCTACGGTGACATTTTGTGTGGTCGGGGTGGCAACAATACTCGGGGCAACATCATTAACGGTGATGGCTACCGTAGCCATAGCCGTACCACCGCTATTAATAGCAGTAATGGTGTAGCTGGTTGGACCTGCAACCGCCGTTGGTATGCCTGATATGATGCCGCTGGTTGCGTCAAATGACAGTCCATTAGCAATGGCTGGGGCGATGGTGTAGCTGACAACATTACCACCGCCACTTGAAACGATGGTTATCTGCTGGATAGCCGTACCCGCTGTGGCAACCAGCGTATCGCGGCTGATACTGATACTCGGAGCAACATCATTAACGGTGATGGCTATCGTAGCCATAGCCATACCACCGCTATTGGTCGCGGTGATGATGTAGGTGCGTGAAGGTGCAACCGCCGTTGGTATGCCCGAGATGATGCCGCTGGTTGCGTCAAATGACAGTCCATTAGCAATGGCTGGGGCGATGGTGTAGCTGACAACATTACCACCGCCACTTGAAACGATGGTTATCTGCTGGATAGCAGTGCCCACTGTTACCGTTACGGCGGCGGGGTTAATGCTGATACTCGGAGCAACATCATTAACGGTGATGGCTATCGTAGCCATATCCGTACCACCGCTATTGGTCGCAGTAATGGTGTAGCTGGTTGAACCCGTAACCACCAATGGCGTACCCGAGATGGTGCCGGTGGCGGTGTTAAATGACAATCCAGTTGTCAATGTTGAACTAATGCTGTAGCTGATAACATCACCGCCATTTGAGGTGATGGTTATAGGCGTGATAGCAGTACCCACGGTGGCAACCAGCGTAGCGGGGTTGATACTGATAATCGGGACATCTACGGAGGTTGTTGGTGCCTCATTAACGGTAATGGCTACTGTCGCACTATCCGAACCAACACTATTTTCGGCAGTAATGGTGTAGCTGGTTGTACCTGCAACCGCCGATGGCGTACCCGAAATGGTGCCGTTGGTTGCGTTAAATGACAGTCCATTAGGAATGGCTGGGGCGATACTGTAGCTCTCAACCGCACCGCCACTTGAGCTGATAGTTATGGGCGTGATAGCAGTACCCACGGTGGCAACCAGCGTAGCACGGCTGATACTGATAATCGGGACAGCTACGGATGTTGTTGGTGCCTCATTAACGATAATGGCTATTGTCGCACTATCCGTACCACCGCTATTGGTCGCGGTGATGAGGTAGGTAGTTAAACCTACAGTCTCCAATGGTGTGCCTGATATGGTGCCGGTGGCGGTGTTAAATGACAATCCAGTTGTCAATGTTGAACTAATGCTGTAGCTGATAACATCACCGCCACTTGAGCTGATAGTTATCGGCTGGATAGCCGTACCCGCTGTTACCGTTACGGTGGCGGGGTTGATACTGATAATCGGGACACCTACGGATGTTGTTGGTGCCGCATTAACAGTAATGGTGATGGTGGTCTCGGAGCTGCCTCCAGAATTGCTAGCTCTGATGGTGTAAATCTCCGCACTAGCGGACATCGTTGGTGTACCAGAAATGACTTTCTGCACAAAATTATAGGACAGACCGGTGTTCTCAGTCAAAGTTTTACCATTCGCGCCCGTGATCTCGAAGCCCATATTAGATGCACCACCGCTATTGGTAATGGTGATGGGGTTAGTTGTAACGGGGATGCCTACGGTAAAGGTCAGCATACGGGGGCTGACGCTGATGTTGGGAGCAGTATGTGCTAGAACGGATAGGGTGAAACCAGCGTTATCGCTACCAGCGTCATTGGTAGCCGTGATGGTGTAATTTATCCCAGAAGAAGTAGTCTCCGTTGGCGTGCCCGAAATGGTGCCAGTGTTGGGGTCAATGGACAGTCCCGCAGGCAGGTCTGGACTGATGCTGTAGGTGGCTGCACCACCGCTATTCGCAATGGTGACGGGGCTAATGGCAATGCCCACGTTGGCGTTCAGGAAGCTAGGACTGGGGAACGCGGGAAGGTCAGGAGCAACCACTGCCGCATTGACGGTTACCATAAAAGTCTGCATAGCCCTTTGCCCCGCTGTATCGGTGGCAGTCACAGTGATGGTTGCACTGCCTGCGGCGTTTGCCGTGATGGTGACTGTGCTACCCACAACACCAACGCTGGCAGTGGGAGTGTTACTGGATTCAGCGGTAAAGGTCAAAGTGTCGTTTGTGTCGCTAAAATAACCAGCCACATCCACAACGCGAGGATTACCTCCTGCCACAAGGTTATCAATATCGCTAATCATAGATATAGTTGTTGGGGCTGGGTTTTCAGAATCAACATTTTCAATGGTTACTCTAATTTCCTGTGTGTGGGTCGATACGCCATCCGATACGGTAACCAATACCCAATATCCTTGGTCTCCTCCACTTGGAATAGCTTGAATTCACATAATAAGTGCAACACTCCTAAGTCAGTCAAAGGGTACATTCGTACTCTTTTAACTGACGAGAAAAAAGGAGTAAAACATGACGAGATATACCCATTTGACTGAACACGAAAGATACCACATTTACCTCATGAATCAGCAGCATTGTACACTGACAGAAATCGCTAAAACCATGGGCAGAAGTAGGTCAACCATCAGCCGTGAAATTAAACGCAATACCGGGGGCAACGGCTATCGCTACAAACAAGCCCACCGCTTTGCCCAAACGAGGCATCAGCAAAAGCCCAAGCACATCAAACTCAATGACGAGTTAAAGCTTCATATTCAACAAAAGATCGCGCTGTATTGGAGTCCTGAACAAATTAGCGGTCGTTTGAGAATGGAGGAAAACATCAGTATTAGCACCGAATCCATCTATCGTCTCATTTTGAAAGACAAAGTAGCTGGTGGGTCGTTATATCGATACTTGCGCCATCAGGGTAAGAAATATCGCAAGCGTTATGGCAAGAACGATTACCGCGGACGCATCCCCAATCGGGTTGATATTGCTGATAGACCCAGTATAGTGGACAATCGTTCGCGTATAGGCGATTGGGAGGCTGATTGTGTTATCGGTAAGGGTCGTCAAGGGGCGTTTGCCACCCTTGCTGAACGCAAAAGTAGGCTTTATCTCGCACTTCGGACTAAGAACAAAACCGCAAAAGAAACCAACGCGGCTATACTCAGGTTGTTAAAGCATATGAAACAACATGTAATGACACTAACCTTTGATAACGGCAGAGAATTTTGTTGGCATAGTGAGCTTGCCAAACAACTCGAGTGTGAAACTTATTTTGCTAAACCGTATCACTCTTGGGAGCGTGGCTTGAATGAAAACCACAATGGCTTGCTCAGGCAGTTTTTTCCAAAGAAAATGCCTTTGCATAAAGTCACCGAAAAAGAGCTGTTCAAAGCGACCGATTTAATGAATAACCGACCTAGAAAATGTTTGGGGTATAAAACCCCTTGGGAGGTCTTTTCCCACGCAATGGGAATAGATCATAATATAAACCCGAGTGTTGCACTTATGGGTTGAATTCGCCTAGTATTACCTTGCGAGTCTCTTGGGTTTTCATAATCGGGAATATAGGCATCCTTGAAACTTAATACGCCTAAATCCGTTATCTCAAACAACGCGGCATCGTGATTTGAAAGCGTATAGTCCAAAGTATTCGTTTCCATATCCGTCGCGATGATGGTGGTTACCATCTTGGTGTTCTCGGGGAGTGTTATTTCATATGGCGAATCACCATTGTTAGAGGTAATCATCGGTTTATTATTAACGACAAAGGTTAAATCTCGGTGATTATCTGTTCCAAATGAACCTGTGGTTGATATGCGAATATCATATGAAGTTCCTATAGCAGCAGGTGCGGCGTTTATGGTCAACACTCCGTCAGTTAGAGTAAAGGAACCAGCATCATCTCCGCCAAGCGTATAGGTCGGGCTTTGACCGCTTAAAACAGCATTCTGAGCCATGAAAGTGGTTACTTCGTCTCCTGCACTCAGTGTCGGAGAAACGGATAAATCTCCAGTGATAGTGATATACCAACGCCCAAGATTTTGAGAAAAGGCATCGGCTACATAAAACATCGCTCCCATACTAGTTACACTACTGACATCCCAATCGCTAATGTCTTGGTTAAAGGCTCTGGTAGCCTGAAACATGGAATTGGTTTTCGTTACACTGCTGACATCCCAATCACCAATGTCTTGATTAAAGGCGTGGGCATTACTAAACATCGTCGTCATATCCGTTACACTGCTGACATCCCAATCACTGATGTCTTGGTTAAAAACAAAGGCAGTACTAAACATGGACATCATATTCGTTACACTGCTGACATCCCAATCGCCTATGTCTTGGTTAAAGGCACGGGCTTCACTAAACATCGTCCCCATATCCGTTACACTGCTGACATCCCAATCGCCTATGTCTTGGTTAAAAACTTTGGCAGTCTTAAACATTAACCACATATTGGTAACACTGCTGACATCCCAATTACCAATGTTTTGATTGAATTTTTCAGCAAAATTAAACATAGACCTCATATCGGTTACCCGAGATAAATCAGGACTATCGCTGGCTTGTCCAGCAAGGTTTCTCGCATACCGAAAAGCATGTGCCATTGAAGTCCATTGCCCTGTTCCCCATTGGTCAATGGATATGATACTGTTAGAATTTGAGTTGCCGTAGAAATCAGCTCCACCAGGATAAATGCGTGGGAAATTGCCGCTGATACGGACTTCATACTCACCTGCGATGGCATAAGTGTGCGTGGCGTTTTCGGTCTGGTTCGTGCTGGTGCTGGTGGGACTATCACCCCAATTAACGGTGTAATGATACGTCTCGGTAGCGTATGTTGGAATGGTGATGGTCTGATCTGCGGTTACGCGCCAAGTGGTCACAAAGTCGTCTGTTGATAATGCGTCATCACTAACGGTGATGGTGAATCCTTTAGAATAATTAAGTGTGCCATCATTCACTTGGATTCTGATGCTATAACTTGGTTTAGCTGCGGCGGGTGTTGCGAGTATTCTTAAACTGGTGCCGTCAATTATGAACAATGCGTTGTCTGTATCACCATTTCCAGCGGCTAATGTATATGTATATATTTCACCCGCATCCGCATCGATAACAGATAATAAACCAACTCGCTGGTGAGCCGTTGCACTGCGCACCACTTCTGTTGCAGAAAGCCCAATGTCGGTCGGGGCTGTTTCGCTGACTGGCGTGATTGTTACACTCATTTCCTGTGTATCAAAAGATATTCCATCCGATACAGAGACTAGAACGCGATATTCTTGGTCTGCGTTTTGGTCAACCACCCCATCTGAGTTTATTGGGTTTTCATAATCTGGAATAAAGTCATCTTTGAATCTTAATGTTCTTGAGTTTCCTGTTCCAGTTATCTCAAATAAATCAGAATCATACCTAGAAATAGAATAGGTCAAAGTATCATTTGTATCCCCATCTGTCACGGTGATGGTGGTTACCGCCTGTGTATTTTCGGGGAGTGTTATTGCATACGGAGAAGCACCACCATTGGGGGCGGTAATCTGCGTAATATGATTGGTGACAAGCGTCAACTCTCGCTGATTGTCTTCTCCAAATGAGCCAGTAGCCGCTATGGTAATGTTGTATGAAGTTTTATCAGTGGGCGGTACGTCGTTTATGCTCAGGACACCCGTTGACGTTAGGGTAAACAGACCGACATCTGCTCCGCCGACAAGCGTATAGCTCGGGTTGTGACCGCTTAAGGCACTATTCTGAGCCGTGAAAGTGGTTACTTCGGCTCCTGCACCCAGTGTCGGAATAACGGATAAATCCCCAGTGATATACCAAGCACCTAGGTTTTGACTAAAATCAGGTGTGTTGTTACCAAGCATATTACTCATATTCGTTACACCGCGGACATCCCAACGGCTAATGTCTTGGTTAAAGGCAGTGGCACTAGCAAACATCCACTCCATATTGGTCACATTGCTGACATCCCAATCACCAATATCTTGGTTAAATTCGTCAGTATGTTCAAACAGCGTGCCCATACGCTCAACATTGCTGACATCCCAATCGCCGATGTCTTGATTGAATTTGCTAGCATGCCTAAACATACCCCACATATCTGTTACCCGAGATAAATCAGGTCGGTCGGGTGCTGCTCCTATAAGGTTGGTTGCTCCACTAAAAGCCAGCTCCATTGAAGTCCATTGCTGATTTCCCCATTGGTTAATGGCGATGATACTGTTGGAATTATCATTGCCATTCTCCGCATTAAAATAAATACGCGGGAAGTCGCCACTAATACGGACGGTATAAGTCCCTGCATCGGCGTAAGTATGCATGGCATCGCCGGTATAGTCCATTGTATCTGTGCCACCATCACCCCAATTTACGTTGTAACTATAGCCACTGCCTGTTGTTGGAATAACCGTCGGACTTCCTGAACTTCCTTGTACGCTCCAAGTGGTCACGAAGTCATTCAAGCTTTGTGCATTAGCCAGCTGTGCGACAAACAATAGTGCAAAGAAAGTAGCGGCGAGGAAGTGCTTCAGAGGTGCTGTTTCGTTCAATGCCACTCGTGCCACCGTTTTGAGGGGCGTTATAGCCACCATCATTGCTCTGCCCCATAAGCCGAACGCGGATTGTGTGGTGGTAACTATATGATTATTAAGTGTTTTTATGGTAAACGATGATTTCATTTGGAATCTCCTTCAGTTTGATGGGTTATTTGTGCGACTTATTTTCGGAGTGTGTAAACATCCCTCTCGATAGCGTTACTGTAGCACAACTAATTGAAAATTGAAAATTGATAATTAGTCAGCCCTTAAAAACCGACTTAACAAGTAAAAATATATTTCAAGCTGCCGCTCAGCGAACGTGAATCAACCTTGAATCAAATGGACCAAGGGATTTTTACCAAAAATATGGACAAAACGCGCTTTTTTAAGCCATAAATAGCAGACGTGACAAAAAACCAGCCACTTTCTCAAATTCCAGGCACAAGCAGCCATTAAAGCATTGATTTCATCGCCAACTTGTCCTTTAAGCCTGTTTCTGGATAACCTAAAATCGGATTTCAAATGCCCAATAATGGGTTCTATGGCAGCCCGTCGCTTACACAATTTGCGTTTTTTATCTCTTTGATAACGATTGTCTTTTTTCAGAGCTTTGCTGGGCAAGATAATGGCAGTATCGCCCACTTGTTTAACCCCACAATAGCCTCTGTCGCAGACCGCTTGTTTGATGGGTTTTGTTCTGTTGCTATTGGCTTGTTTTATCGCATCGGGTAGGGTTTTTGCATCATGCTGGTTTTTCTTATGGCTGACAACGCCGACAATGATGTTACTGTCTTTGGCCGAGACGATGGATACTTTGTTGCCGTATTCATAGCGTTTGTGGTCTTTGCCTTTGCCAATCGCATAAGCATGGGGCTCGTGCAGGGAATAAATTTTATTTTTGTCTTTGGGTTGTTGTGCCAACACCCGTTGATAGAGCAAGAAGTCTGGTTGATAGGTTTCAAGCAGTCCGTGTTGGGGTAGTTTTCTTTGTAGTTCTCGGATTAGAATATGGGCAATCGTTCGCAATCGTTTCAATGCCTTTTTAGCGGATGCGCGCTTTTTAACATGGCGGAAGTGGCGAATGCGTAAGCGGCAGTTTTTAACTTCTTTTACGAAGGTTCTGCGTTGTTTGATGCCATGTTTTTTCGCCAATTTGTTGAGACGGTTGATAATTTTGATGGCTAGTTTAGAATCAGTCGGATAGGTGATGTTTTTTTCCTGTACGGTGGTGTCAATCAAAACAGTGTTTTCATTGGCTTTTTTGCCGTGCAACATCACACTCATCTTAAAAACGAGTTCAAAACCTGCGACACCGATTCTGTTTCTAAAATGCACCAGTTCGGTTGCATTGCAAGGCACGTTTGGGGTGTAGGTTGGATAACCGCAGAAGTATTGATAATACGGATTACGCTTGAACTGTAAGACCACATTCTCATCGGACAGGTTTTCCAGTTGTTTGAGCATCAGCAACCCGACCATTAAGCGTATTGGTTTTGAGGGTCTGCCGTTATCGTGGCAATAGTGTTTGCTAAATGCATCCTCGAAGACCTTCCAGTCGATGACGTTGGCTAATTGGATTAAAGGGTCTCGTGGGTCTAATTGAGAGAACAATTCGGTGTGAAACAGATTTTGTTGCCCTGTGTTTGGGGTAGATGGAGTCAGCATAATTTTTTAACTAAAACGACCAGAAAACAACGGTTATTCTAACATAAAGCGGTTGATTTGGTTAATGGTTTTGTTTGTTTTATTGATATAAATCAAACTGTTTAGATGTTTTTAAGGGCTGACTAATTAAAAATTGAGAATTGAGAATTGAGAATGACGGCTAGGTTTTGATAAGAATATTTATTTTACTGGATTCCTGCTTCCGCAGGAATGACGGACTAGGTTGCTTCTCAATTTTCAATTCTCAATTGCCAGAGAGTGGACAAACAACAGCGTCTGTATTAAAGTCAAAGCATGGCTTCTAATGCTCTCGCCTTTGATACACACCATTTCGTCAAACGTATGACGGCGGTCGGTATGCCTGTACAACAAGCCGAAGCACTTGCCGAATCTCAAGCTGATCTGCTCAACGCCAACCTCGCCACCAAAACCGAATTAGCCAACACCGAGGCAGCACTTAAAGCAGACATTGCCAACACCGAGGCCGCACTTAAAGCAGACATTGCCAACACCGAGGCCACACTTAAAGCAGACATTGCCAAAACTAACGTAGAAATTGCTAAAATCGAGTCCGCACTTAAAGTGGACATTGCCAACACCGAGTCCGCGCTTAAAGTAGAAATTGCCAACACCGAGTCCGTACTTAGAGCAGAAATTGCCAAAACTAACGCAGAAATTGCCAAAACCGAGTCCGCGCTTAAAGTAGAAATTGCCAACACCAAAGTAGAAATTGCCAACACCGAGTCCACGCTTAGAGCAGAAATTGCCAAAACCGAGTCCACGCTTAGAGCAGAAATTGCCAAAACCGAGTCCACGCTTAAAGCAGAAATTGCCAAAACTCACGCAGAAATTGCCAACACTAACGCAAAAATTGCCAACACCGAAGCACACCTAATCAAGTGGATGGTTGGCTTAACAATGGGTAGCGTAGGGGTGATGGTTGCACTGTTCAGCTTTTTCCTCCGCTAACAAATAATCATCAAATAATCATGGACACTCACAATCATTTTTCGTCCATAGATACGAAGTGATTCTGACTCGGTGGGTGTTGCTCAATTAGGATGCTATTTAGCATGCTTATTGGCACGGTTGCAAATTCGGTCAACGCTATGGTTATCGTGTCCACGGGCGATACCAACCCACACTTCGGAGACTTCCACTTTCAAAACCTAACCACCATTTTCTAATTCTCAATTCACCGTCCATTGTCCGATGACCGCCAAAGGGTATTTAGCGAAAAGCATTTAACATGGATAAACAGGATAGACAAGATGGTTGGCGCGGCTAATAGAGACTGATGCAAGAAACCCTCGCTAGGTATGCGTTACATGTGGGCCCTCTGACTTCGACGGTTTGTCTCTCCTCAATCGCTGGACACCCAATAAACACGCGGACTTTGGTAGAAAAGTCGTTTTGTAGTGTTGATTTTTTTATCCATGGGTTTGTCGGAAAATGGCGTTTTTAGCTTGTTTATGAATATTTAAGTCCTTGTTAAACATTTTATTTTTTTGAAATTGGACTGATTTTGAATTAACCGACAAGCCCATCAAAGTCAATGCCGATTTAATCTCGGGGGGGGCTTGTGTATTGATTGAGATGTCTTTTCCCACGGGAATAGAACATAATAAGCCAGTATCGCACTTATAAGTTGAATTAGCCGATTACAAAACTAATGATTCATCCTGAAAAAAACTTGGAGATTTATTTGGTCGGTGGGGCAGTGCGCGACCGTATTATGGGGGTGGCAGTCAAAGACCGTGATTGGGTTGTTGTTGGGGCGAATACGGAGAAAATGTTACAACTAGGTTTTAAGCAGGTTGGCAAGGATTTTCCAGTGTTTTTGCATCCGTCTAGTGGCGAAGAATACGCATTGGCACGTTGTGAGCGCAAGGTCGCAAGCGGTTATCATGGTTTTGAATTTGATAGTCATACTGAAATTACCTTGCAACAAGACTTGCAACGGCGCGACCTGACCATGAATGCCATTGCGATGGATCGACAGGGTCATTTGTTTGACCCTTTCGATGGGCAACAGGACATCAAAGACAAATTGATTCGTCATGTGTCCGATGCATTCAAGGAAGACCCGTTAAGGGTATTGCGTGTTGCCCGATTCGCGGCACGTTATGCCGATAAAGGATACCGTATTGATGAGGGGACTCAGGCGATGATGCGGCAGATGGTTGATCATGATGAGGTTGACGCGCTGGTCGCCGAGCGAGTGTGGCAGGAAATGTATGCTAGCTTGCAGAATAAACAATGCTCAGTATTTTTCAAGGTATTGCGAGACTGCGGTGCGCTGGAAAAGATATTGCCAGAGGTGGATGCCTTGTTTGGCGTACCACAAACCGAGCAATATCATCCAGAAATCGATACCGGAATACATACTTTGATGTCTTTGGATGCGGCTCAGCAACTGACTGATAAGCCGATGAATTTGTTTGCGGTTCTGGTGCATGATCTTGGCAAGGCATTGACACCGAAAACAGAATTGCCGAGTCACCGAGGACACGAGAAACGCGGTTTGAAACCGATTAAGCAGCTCTGTGAGCGATTGAATGTGCCAAGAGAATACCAATCGTTTGCCTTAAAAGTCTGTGAGTTTCATCTGCATTGCCATCGGATTGAGCAGCTGAAGCCGACCACCGTGCTGAAGGTGCTGGAAAAATTCGATGGCTTCAGAAAGCCTGCATTGATTGGCGCGTTTGCGCTCTGTTGTTTGGCGGATAAGCGTGGTCGTAGCGGGCATGAACAGGCAAATAGCGCGTCAACGGATTTATTGTTGGCATATCATCAGGCGGCATTAGCAGTTGACGGCGGTGCGGTTGCCGTTCATGTCAGGGGTCAGAGCGATAGCGACAACAAAGTCGGGGTAAAAATCAAAACGGCGATTCGTCGACAACGCCTTGCGGCGATTGCTCAAGTCCGAAAGACACAAGGATTCCCATAACCGTGGTTTACGACAAGATGAAAAAGGCAAAGCACATGAGCGAAATCGCGGCTGATAGAAGCAGTGAAAAAATCAAGGGCATTCTATTTGACAAAGACGGTACGTTACTGGATTTTAACGGTAGTTGGTTGGAATCTTATCGTCAGGTTACAGAATTTATCGCAACCAGTCTAGGTCGCCCCGAGCTTGGTGAATCGTTGATGGCGGATGGTGGGTTTATTGCAGAAACTCAAAGTTGGGTGAGCGATTCACCATTGGCATCAGGCAGTAATCAACAGATTCTAGAATTTTGGTCTGAGCGAATCGGACAGCCTATTGCGGTTCAGGATTTACAGCATATTCAACAGATATTTTCCCATGCGTCGAGTCATTATGTGCCGGCAATCGCAAATCTGCGTGGTTTTCTCGATGATCTTAAAAAACGTGATATTCGATTAGGTTTGGCGACGATGGATGACGAGCAAAATGCGTACCACATGTTAGACAAACTGCAATTAACCGACTTATTTGACTTTGTTTGTGGTGCAAATAGTGGGTATGGGGTCAAGCCAGAACCTGGAATGATCTATGCTTTTTGTCAATCCTGCGGACTGTCGCCCAAGCAAGTCATCATGGTCGGAGATAGTCCCAGAGATATGAATATGGGTAAAAATGCCGGAGTCGCTTATTCTGTTGGCGTGCTGACTGGGGCGCATGACCGCACCGCATTGGAGGCACATAGTGATTATATATTTGAAAACATAGCCGCACTGGTGCCGCTTGTTGGTGATTGAACTTTGCCAAACTACGCATTATCATCTATACGCATGGATATGAGCTAAAAATGTCGGTAAAATGAGATGAAAACAGTCATTGTGTTGGTTGGGTTGACTTTGCTTGTAGGCATTAGATTTAGCGTGTCTCTGAAAAGCAATTCGCCTCAACAGTTCAAACCAGAATCCACTACAAGTGAGCAAAAAATGTCCGATACTACACCCACAAAACCTGAAGCCGTGCCATCATATACAAAATCCGCGCTTTCCGAGATTAAAACGCGGCTAACCGATATACAATTTCGGGTGACCCAAAATGATGCCACCGAGCGACCGTTCAGCAATCAGTACGATGACGAAAAACGTGACGGCATTTATGTTGATATTGTCAGTGGCGAACCCCTGTTTTCATCGAAAGATAAATTTGATTCAGGCACCGGTTGGCCGAGTTTCTTTCGACCGCTTGAGTCAGATTACATCGTCGAAAAAACAGATTACAAACTACTTTTTCCGCGTACTGAGGTGCGGAGTTACCATGCCGATTCACATTTAGGACACTTGTTCAAAGACGGTCCTGCACCAACCGGTCTGCGCTACTGCATGAATTCCGCTGCCATGCGATTTATCCCAAAAGAACAATTGACTGAGGCGGGATACGAGCAATATGTCGCCCTGTTTCAACCATGAAATTGTTGTTACGGCATAGTCAACAAGCGGGGGTTTTAGGGCTTGCTTTTGTTCTTGCTCTTGGTTTTGCGGCGGCGGACGAGCAAGCAACACAATTATCAATCACTAGCCGCGACACCATTACGCCGGTTGTTGAGCTATACACGTCCGAAGGTTGCAGCAGTTGTCCGCGAGCGGACAATTTTATAACTGAATTGGGCAAGACTTTTGACCGCGAATTCCATGCGGTAGCATTGGCGTTTCATGTGGATTACTGGAATTATTTGGGTTGGCTTGATCCCTATTCAAAGCCCGAGTTTACTGCACGGCAACGTAAAGTCGGGTCGTTTAACAAGCAGCAATCAATATACACGCCAGAGATTGTGGTCGCTGGCAAAGAATCACGCGGTGGTGTCAATGTTGTCGAACGCATCAAACAGAACAATAAGCAACAATCCGTGGTGACAATCCGTTTGAATTTACAAGCAACCAATGATCAGAGGCTGGCGGTTGTTCTTGCTATTGATAATCAGGCAATCGGCTCCGATGCAGTAGTCTATACGGCTATTTATGAAAACAATATCGTGCGTGACATCGGCGGTGGCGAAAACAAAGGACGGATGTTGACACATAATTATGTTGTGAGATATTGGAGCGACCCGCTTCAACTGTCTCATGGACTAACCCAGAAAAGACTATCCTTGAATCTTGACAAGGAGTGGGCTGTTCAAAACTTAGGTTTCGCGGTGGTGGTGCTGAATCGTGAAAACGGCAAAACACTGCAAGCCTTGAATACGCCATTGCATACGCTTTTCTCGATATAGCCATGATCATGTAGAACGAATTTTAGGTAACTCTCTTACCGTTCTCCGATATGCGGTGACCAGAGACTGTGCAAAAACCAAACATTCGTCATTCCGTGCGAAAGCAGGAATCCAGTCAAACACACAAACCCGCAATGGTTTTCCACATGTAACACAACCTAACGAGGGTTTCTTGCACAGTCTCACTAGCGTGAAAGCTTTGCACGATAGTTCTTTTGCCTTCTAAATGGTATGCACATATCTCATCGTCAGCCCCAATCAATAATATGCTCAATAATGCGGTGGTCTTTCATCGTCATCCGCTTGCTGGTGTTCGTTTGATTCATCGAGTCGTGCTAATTGGGCTTGCAGATGGGTGATTTTATGCTCCAATGCCAAGATTTTATCCGCCTGTGTCATTAGTTGTTCGCTCAAACTTTCCAATGAAAGCTGTTGTTCCATTAACAGCACCTGCACATTGATTAACGCCTCTTTTGCGGACATAAACTATACCATCGCTGGCATTTCTGACTGTGCCACGAAAGCGTGTTCAAAGAAACGCAACCAGTTTTGACCCATGACTTTCTCAATATCAACGCTCGAAAAGCCTTGCCGTTGTAAGCCGTCGACGAGGTTGGCGTAATGGGTAGAATTACCAAACCAATCGGGCTGTCGTGGCCAGCCAGCATTGGAAGCAGTGCCTTCACCAAAGTCCGTCACCTTGCTCCAGCGCCCATTTCGCATCCAGCTTACCACCGAATCTGCTTGGTCTTGACACAAGTCCGAACCAATCCCGACATGATCAACCCCCATCATCTCTGCCACATCGCCGACCATCTGACAAAATGCGGGCAAAGTACAATCCGCCCCGTGTTGTAGATGAAACGGATATAAGCTGAGTCCGAGCATTCCCCCGCTATCTCCTAGTGCTTTGATGACCGCATCGGATTTATTACGCAGAGCGGGCTCAAAAAAGCACGGATTGGCATGGCTTATCACAATCGGGCGATGGGAGATTTCGATGGCTTCGAGGGTTGAGCGTTCCGCGCTATGCGACATGTCGATGACCATACCAACGCGATTCATTTCTTGAATAACCTGCTTGCCAAAGCGCGTAATGCCGGGGTCATGTTGTTCATAACACCCGGTCGCCAATGGGCTTTGGTTGTTATAACTCAACTGCATAAAGCGTACCCCGAGCGTATGAAATATCTCCACCAACGAAAAATCATCCTCAATCGGTGAGCAATTCTGAAATCCAAACACGATTCCAACTTTGTTATCCGCCTTTGCCTGCAACACCTCTGCAGCCGAGCCAACACGGGTGATTAAATCTCCATGCTGCTCAAATAGCTGATTCCACTTGCCGATATTTCGCAAGGTTTCTAAACACGTTTCGTGATAGGCAATGGTCACATGCACGCAGTCCAGTCCACCTGCGCGCATTTGCTTGAATATCTTGCGACTCCAATTGGAATATTGTAATCCGTCTATAATTAACATATTGAGACCTTTGTATAATTGGCGAAAGTGTGGCTACAGCCATGCAAAACCTTTGTAGTGGCGAGACTAAATGGATTGCAAGAACCGCACGATAGTTCGTGTTACATCTGGAAAATCCATCCCCAAAATTCCCCTTGACGGGGACTTGTCACTCAATTCGCCCCTGATAAGGGGCAAGGGGGGTAGGAATGACGAAAGTTGGATTTTTGCACAGTCTTTAAAGTCCATCTTCCGATTATTTTTTGAATTATACCCACAGGGCACAAGTGTACAGGTCTCATATTGCCTTAATATAGGTGGTTTTAACTTGAGTATAAAACTCGGCCGCATAGCTACCTTGTTCTCTGGAGCCGAAGCTGGAGTTTTTACGCCCACCGAAAGGCACATGATAGTCGGTGCCAGAAGTAGGTAAATTGACCATCACGCAACCGGTTTTTGAATTTTTCTTGAAATGAGTTGCGTGGGCGAGCGATTGCGTTATCACGCTTGAAGTTAATCCAAATTCGGTATCGTTCGCCAATACCAGCGCGTGTTCATAGTCATCCGCCTTGATAACGCAGGTTAGCGGTCCAAACACTTCGTCTTTGTTGAGCTGCATAGCGTTGTTGCCATTGATAAATAACGCCGGATTCATATAGTGTCCCGGACTGTCCAACTGTAATCGTTCGCCACCACAAACTAGCTCGGCACCGGCGTTTTTCCCAATATCGAGATAGCGTAAATTTTGTTGTAACTGGGCATCATCAATCGCCGGACCAATGTTACTCTTGTCGTCGAGTGCGTGCCCGACCACCAATTGTGCCATCGCCTGCTGCATAGCATCGACAAATTGATCGTGAATGCCAACACTGACAATAAGCCGCGATGATGCGGTGCATTTTTGTCCAGTACTACCGAAGGCACCGTTTACCGCACAGGATACCGCCGTATCTAAATCGGCATCATCCAGCACCACTAAGGGGTTTTTGCTACCCATTTCCATCTGCACCCGGGTTAGATTTTGTGCCGCAACCGTGGCAATGCGCTTGCCGGTCGCTAACGAGCCGGTAAAGGTAATGGCATCAACCTCTTTCGAACTGATGATGGCTTCGCCGACTTTGCTACCCGCACCTAATACCATGTTGACCAAGCCGGGGGGCAAATCCTGTTCGGCAATAATTTCCATCAACGCCACGGCACTGGCCGGGGTCAGATTAGCCGGTTTCCAAACGACGCTATTGCCATAGGCGATGGCAGGTGCCAGCTTCCAAGCGGGCAATGCGGTTGGGAAATTCCACGGCGTGATAATGCCAACCACCCCAATCGGCTCGCGGTTAACCTGAACCTCAACCCCAGCCCGCACCGAATCACAAATATCGCCCATCTGGCGTAATACTTCGGCGGCGTAGTAAGTGAAAAATTGACCGGCGCGATAAACCTCGCCCTTGCCTTCGATGCGGGTTTTGCCCTCTTCACGAGACAGCAATTCGCCCAATTCTTGCGCGCGTTGCATCAGCGTTGTCCCGATTGCCATCAAAGCGTTGTAGCGTTGCTCAAGGGTGCTGGTTGCCCACGTTTTTTGTGCCTGTTGTGCCGCATAAATCGCTTCCGCCACTTGGGTGCTACTTGCTTGAGCAAATTCACCGATGGTTTCGCGAGTATCCGAAGGATTGATATTCGAGACGCGATTTTCGCCCGCGACCCAGTTGCCGTTAATGTAATTATTAGTTTGTGTCATCAGTCGAATTAAAATTGTTGGTTCTCATGTAAGTGTAACGCAGGGGTGATATTAACTTGTTTTGATACAATATGGGTGTCTATAATCATGCTTCTGTAATCATAATCTCGAAATAATTGCAATCTCGAAAATCAACTATTAGGAGTCGCCATGAACAACATCTCTCTTACCCTCGACCAAGTCCACCGATTGGCTTTTGATGCACTGGTGAGCAATGGTTGTAACGATGAAAATGCAACCGCAGTCGCCGACACCATCACCGCAGCAGAAAGGGATAAGTGTCATTCTCATGGCTTGTTTCGCTTGCCCGGATATGTCGCTGCTTTGAAAAGTGGCAAGGTCAACGGCAACGCTCGTCCGACAGTAGAAAAACTCGCCCCTGCGGTGTTGCGGACAGATGGCGATGACGGTTACGCACCATTGGCATTGAAAGTAGCCCGTGACCCGTTGGTAGCATGCGCCAGCGAGAACGGCATCGCCACCATGTCGATGATTAAAATTCATCATTTTGCTGCCCTGTGGGTTGAAATCGAATCGCTGACCGAAAAAGGACTGTGTGCTCTGGCATTTACCGCTTATATGCCAGCGGTTGCGCCGGCTGGCGGAACAAAAGCATTTTATGGCACCAATCCAATCGCCTTTGGCTGGCCACGCCCGGGCAAACCCCCGATGGTATTTGATCAAGCGACTTCCACACAGGCAATGGGGCAGGTGATGATTGCAGCCCGAGAAGGACGCGAATTGCCTCCGGGTGTTGGCATCGATAGCGAAGGCAATCCAACCACAGACCCCAACGAGGTGATAAAAGGTTGCCTGTTACCATTCGGTGGGCACAAAGGGGCTGCCATCTCATTGATGATTGAGCTGTTGGTCGGTCCTCTGATTGGAGAACGCTGTAGTTTTGAAGCGGCTGCCGCAGACAACCGTGACGGCGGACCACCAAGAGGAGGGGAACTCCTGATTGCCATCGACCCCAAACGCTTCGGTAACACCGAAGACCCTTTCGCTCACGCCGACCGTTTATTCAGCGCGTTACTCGAACAGGAAGGCACTCGATTACCCGCAAGTCGGCGGGTGAAAGGTCGTGCCAACAGTGTTAAAAACGGAATTTCGATACCGCGAGAGCTGTATGACAAAATTCAGGCGTTAATCGTCTGAAGGCACTGTTCAGAACACATGATGGGCTTGTCGGTTAATTGAAAAATAATGTCAAATTCACATATTTGTTCAAATAAACGACAATAGGAGACCTTTGCATAAATCCACCAGGGCACGACTAAAATGGTAAAATAGCGTTCATTAAGGGCTTGTCGGAAAATGGCGTTTTTAGCTTGTTGTGAATATTTAAGTCCTTGTTATTAAACGAGACTTTTGCATAATCCACAAAACACCCCTCGCAACTCACAAACAACGTGATTTTTTATAAATTTGCCTCATTTTTTCGCCCATGTTCTCTCAATCATCAATACGACACCAAAAAAGCCGCTATTTCGGCACTTTTAACCACTTTTAGTGGGTTTTTATCTGTTTTATTGCCCATTTAGGCACAACTCTCCTTTAAACGTTGCAGTTCTTTGAAAATATTCATCCCAGTTTTAAGGTTATGGCTCATGGCAATCAGATGTGCGCGGGTTTTGTTTCTGGCTAACCCCATGTATCTTGCCTTGCCTAATCCGTGATGCAGTTTGAGCAAACCAAAGGTGCGTTCAACCACATAGCGGACACTGCTATACATTTTATTCAGTGCTTTTTGTTGCTCCGTTAATGGTGTGTTGCGATAAGCTCGGTGCAGGATTCTATTGTTTTCTTTACCCAGTTTCTCGTCATTGTCTTTGTTGGCATAGGCACTGTCTGCGTAAACTTGTCCGTGCCTATCGCCTAACAGATGTTCAAACTCCTGTGAATCATGCACATTGCCAGGCGTATAGGTCATTTTCTTGATAAAACCATCTTCATCGGTATTGGCGTGCATCTTAAATCCGTAGGTGCTTTTACGCCTGCCATCGGATGCCGTTTTCACGTTCCATGCCGCTTCTGGGTCTTGGGTATTGTCGCCTTGTTTGTTCTTTTTAGAACGGCATTGCTTCGCCTCAATCACAGTCGCATCGATAATATTGACCGAGCCTGTGGCAACAATAAGACTGTTTTTAGCGAGATGGTTATTGATCTGCACCAATAAAGAATCAAGCAGATTTTCGGTGTGTAATAAGTTCCTAAACCGCCAAATAGTGGAATGATCGGGTACTGCATCACTGAGACTCAAACCAATAAACCGGCGGAACATTAAATCCCGGGCTATCTGTTCTTCTAAGGCTTCATCGCTTAAGTTATACCACGCCTGTAAAATCAGTATCTTAAACATCATCAAAGGTGGGTATGCTGGCACACCGCGCTTGGAGGCATAAAGATGGCTGAGCGTTTTTTCGATCTGTTTCCAATCGATAATTTCATGCACATCATCTAGTTTGGACAATGACTTATGCTCAATTAAAAGGGCATCTGCGAACGAGTATTGGGCGGTTTGTTTCCAAGACATTTGACGGTATCCTCAAGGGTTTATTGAATGAACGCTATTTTACCATTTTAAGTGGGGCCCCGGGTGGATTTATGCAAAGGTCTCTAAACATATTATTTTTTTAAAATTAGACTGGTTTTGAATTAACCGACAAGCCCAAAAAGACTTCCCTGCAAGTGCGGCAAGCCTGTTAATATAGATGCCCTAGCTAATACTGTTTTTAACGAAATAGTTCGAGAATTTTGGCATATAATCAAAATTATGCAAAAGTCTCTCTCTATAATTTAAATCCGAACCTAAATTAATTATGATAACGTTTGAGGAAATGTTCAGTGATGTGGAAGTGTGCGCTGACAACACAAAGAAAGCCGCATCAACCGTGGCAAAAAATGCCAGCCAACTACGCAAAGCGGCACAGGACGGCAACATTAACGGCATAAGAAAAGCCCGTGAACGACTTGGGCAATCGCTCAATGAGCTGCAAAAAGTGGTCGCTACGGCTATATCAACTTGGGAGTTTGAGGATGCAAAAGTGGCATCTTATATGACTGAAAATTATGCAGACGAACTCGCTCAGGCAACCAAGGATCTCGGTTTTGATATTTTCGCGCGCGATGGTGCATTAATTTCTTATCCATCGACGATGCGACTGCTCCCCGCCGAAATGGCGCTGCGCCTCGACCGGAAGAAGGTATCTAACCTCAGACCATCTAAATTAGCCGAAATTCTGCGTGTCAACCGTGAAAAAAGTGTGACGACATCTAGACAGGCACGGTTTTTGGAGTCCTTATACAAAGTCTATAACATTGTTGCCAAGGCACAGCGTGCTGGACGTGGACATGAAACCTTCGATCTTGCACCAGTGGTCAAACTGGAACAAATCTATGAGATGTTTACCTCGCTTCCGAGTAGTAACCGCGACTACGATAAGATGGACTTTGCCAGAGACATCTATTTTCTTGATGCTGGAGAAATTAAAACAACCAAATCTGGTGCAACGGTAAGCTTTCCAACTTCCACTGGCTTGAAAAGTGGTAGAGGAATAATTTCTTTTGTTGGGCGCGATGGAAACCCTATCAGCTATTACGGAATACAGTTTTCTGGGGGACAATAATGCCACAACATCTTTCAGTATCTGAATGGGTAAACCACATTGACCAAGAATATTTGTCCACTTTTATAAAGCATGGTGGCGCAACAATCAAGTTTGTGGTGCCCAATGAAGTGGCTAAACCGCTATTGAAGCAGTCCATAAAAACCAGAGCCAACGACTTGGGCTACCAAGTCATAGATGTTGACTCCATAGACTGTCGCTTTCACATGCCACAGGACATTTTCTTTGCTTTGGCGAAGCAGGTTGATTGGCGACTGATAACGCGAAAATTTATCTTGCGTCTTGCTGAACAGCTTTTTTACCAAGTTCATAACATAGCACCAACAACCAAAGAGAATATATTCGCAGAAATTGCTACTGCAAACAATCTGACCAAAAAGGGTGTATTGTTAGCACTGAGACCAAAACTTCACGAAATTCCGGTGAACAAATCAATGGCGAAAGATTTTAGAGTTGCCATGACGCAGTTATGTATTCAGGAGGAAAGTTCGAACGAGCAGTGTTACCGTGGACAACCCATAATTGATTGGCTGACCGGCAGTAACACCCGAATAACCAGCGTCAGACCGTTTTCAATCCACACCTCCATAAACCGTACTAGCGCGAGAATTTTTCTCGAATCTGCACTCTATTGGTTTCGCGAAGTAGGCATGTCCGGCACATTGATTGTGCTGGATAACTCTCGGGTAACGGTTTCCAAGCGACCGGCGGATGGCTCCCGTTATTACACCCGAGCGATGGTAATGGAGCATTATGAATTGCTCAGGCAATTGATTGACAGTGCCGAGCGTTTGCAATCAACCGCAATACTCACTATATCAAATGATGAATTTTTGAATATGGAACCTGATAGCAAAGCCAGAGGTATCGGCATATATCAGGCACTGCAAACCAGAATTATGAGTGACGTATATGATCGCGAGTTAGTGAATCCTAATGCACCACTTATTAGAATTGCAGGATAGTTATGATCCACACAGACGATGAAAAACGCGCATACCGAACCGCCCTTGAAGCACTGCGGAGCGGCGTACCAAATAGTAAAGCCGTAGAAATTCTTGGCGGCAATCAGGCCGAGGCTGAAAAACGGTTTCAGCATTTGCTCGATACCAATTCAAATACATATTATGAGACTAAAAGCATGCTTGTCTCCGGTGATTTTGGTACTGGAAAATCTCATACGCTTGAATATTTCAAACACCTTGCACTTTCTGAAAATTACGTTTGTAGTATGTTTTCAGTCAGCAAAGAAACCCCTTTTTATAACTTGGACAAGACCTTTCAATCGGCTATTTACAATGGTGTTATTCGCGACACAGTCGGTCTGATGGTGGACGAAGTGGTGCAGAATATTGACTTTAATAGTGATGGCTATGAGGCGTTTTTTGAGTGGGTGCATAGCGGGGATTCTGGGCTGCATAAAATATTTCCTGCTACCCTGATTATTCATCAGAAAACCAATGATGCCGATTTAATCAATGAGATTCAGTCCTTTTGGTCGGGCAACAAAATAACCCAAAAAACAGTAAAAGATGGACTGAAAACCATAGGCGAGCAACACAATTATCAATTCAGTGCACCAAAAGCCCGCGACCTACCCGCACAGAGATTACGTTTTGTGTTGGAACTAATCAAGGCGGCAGGTTATAAAGGCTGGGTTATACTGATTGACGAGCTAGAGTTGATGGGTAGCTATAGTATTCTCCAGAGAGCCAAATCATACGCAGAACTAGCCCGTTGGATGGGATTGGATGCAGACGAAAAATACCCCGGCATGGTTGTAGTTGGTGCGATAACGGAAGATTTTCAGTCCAGTATCATTTATGAGAAAGACGATGCTAATAACGCCGTGCCCAGGCTCCAAGCAAGAGGAGACGAGTGTGCTGCGGCAATGGCAAAGGCAGGTATAGCTTGTATCTCTCAGCGCGAACAGCTCGGCACTATCAGCCCACAGTCGGTGCAGGCAAGCATCGCCAAGATACGCGAAATATACAGTGCTGCATACGATTGGCAAGCACCGCCATTTGCTGAAGACAACATGCTCAGAGCTGGTCACCAAAACAGAATGAGATATAAAGTGAGAGCGGCAATAAACAGTTGGGATTTACAGCGCCTGTATCCGGGCTGCGAACCTCATATAAAGTCAACCGAACACAAGCCTGATTATGCGGAGGATACTGACTTTTCCTCCGAAGTTAGTGCCGATACAGACGGTTAGCTGTATCCAGTTAGCATGTCTTTGTAGCATGTCTTTGTTTTGGGCATGACCTAGCCACAGAGATAACAGCGGGTATTGCAAAGTTATTCTCATGTATAAATTTTTCACCATTTTTGTCGTACTACTGTTGGCATTGTCCGACAGTTATGCCCAACAACCGGCACTGGTCTCGGTCGATGCGGTGGTTGAGCAACGCTTTACTCATACCATTCCTATTATTGGACGGTTGGTAGCAAAGCGTTCAGGCACGGTTGCGGTGCGTGTTAATGGGGCAATAGCGGAGATACTGGTTGATATTGGCGATGCGGTCACGCATGGGCAGTTGCTGGCACGGATTGATTCCGCCACCCTGGTGCTACAAAAACAGCAGGCGCAATCTCAATGGGTCGAATCCCAAGCGCGTCTAAAAACGGTGCAAGCACAGTTAGTACTCACGGGGCAGGAGGTGAAGCGACTGGAAAAATTGCAATATTCTGCGGCGGTTAGTCAGGCACTGTACGATGATGCCCAGCAACAACAAAACATTGCTTTTGCACGGATGCGCGAAGCACAAGCGGCAGTTGCCGGACGCAAGGTGACATTTGAGTTGGCAGCACTGCAATTAAGTTACGCCGACATTGTGGCTCCGTTTGACGGCACAGTAACGCGAAAACTAACCGAAATAGGCAATTATCATCGGGCGGGGGAGTCCGTCTTTGCAATTATTTCCGATAAACTGCTTGAACTGGAGGCGGATGTTCCGGCTACTTTATTAAGTGGACTGTCCACTGATGTCGATGATGCCGATGGCGAAATTATTGTCGCACTCGAAAATGGTAGCAGACACCCCGCCCGTGTTCGTGCCATCATCCCGCAGGAAAATCCGCGAACCCGAACTCGCCGAGTTCGATTTAGTCTCGTGCTTGGTGCCGATGCAGGATTCCTCGCCAGCGAACAAAGCGTGACGGTGCATATTCCAGCAGCCAAAGTACGCGATATTCTGACCCTCCATAAAGACGGCGTAATACGGCGTGGACAGAATAACATCGTTTATATTTTCAATAACAATGCCGCCGAAATTCGCACCATTCAAACCGGGCAGGCGAGCGGACACCGCATTGAAGTGCTGAATGGTCTCGCGGCGGGCGATCTTGTTGTTATTCGTGGCAATGAAAGATTACGTCCCGGGCAACCGTTGCGTATCGCAAACCAGCCCTAAAATTCGTGAACCTCATACGCACGGCTATTGATCGACCGATTGCGGTTATTGCCGCCGTGTTATTGGTGGTATTGTTTGGGCTGGTAGCGTTAAAAACCATTCCTATTCAGCTTGCGCCGGATGTCAATCGCCCGGTGATCACCGTAACGACCAACTGGTTTGGTGCCGCACCTGCCGAAGTTGAACGGGAAATATTAAACCCTCAGGAAGAACAATTTGCTGGTCTGAATGGATTGGTTGCCATCACCGGCAATGCCCAGTCCGGGCGTAGCAGTATTACCCTGGAGTTCAAGATTGGTAGCAATATGGATCGGGCTTTGTTGCTGGTTGCAAACCGATTGGATCGGGTTACCAATTATCCCGATGAAGCCAATCAGCCGACCATCAGCATCTCGGGTAGCGATGACAATGCGATTGCTTGGATGATCATCAATAATGCCGAGAATAATGACAAACCGATCTATGAATATGGCGATTTCATAGAAGATGTCGTTAAGGGACATCTTGAACGAGTGCCGGGGATTTCCCGAATCAATGTTTATGGTGCTAGCGAACGCGAAATTCATGTCGTGATTGAGCCGACTTTATTGGCACATTACCGCCTCACGGTGGGCGATGTTACGCGCGCCATCAGGAATGCCAATATCTCCTTGGGTGCCGGCAGTATCGATGAGGGCAAGCGGCGTTATGTGGTGCGTACCGAAGGCGAGCTTGATAACCTGAACATTATTGGCGATGTTCTGGTGCGTAATGTGGATAATGAAGGTCGTTTAGGTCGGGTTACGCTGGCCGATGTTGCCGATATTGCTTTTGGCTTCAAAGAACCGGGGGCTACCATCCGCTTCATGGGTCAAACGTCAATGGCGTTGAGTGCGAGCCGACAAACCGGTGCCAATGTCATTGCCACGATGGCTGGGTTGAAAAATGCCATCGATGAGCTTAATCAAGCCACCATTCCGAATGCTGGACTGACGCTTCAGCAGGTTTATGACGAGACAGTTTATATCAATTCATCGATTGATTTGGTACAGCAAAACATCTGGGTCGGCGGTACCTTGGCAGCACTCATTCTGATTTTATTTTTACGTTCTTTCCGAGCCACGCTGGTTATTTCGCTAGCAATACCAGTGTCGGTGATTGGGGCGTTTGTCGCCATGTCCGCATTGGGACGCTCAATCAACGTGATTTCGCTTGCCGGGCTGGCTTTTGCAGTCGGAATGGTGGTTGATGCGGCGATTGTGGTGTTGGAAAATATCTATCGGTTAAAAGAGCAGGGGCATTCCAATATCAAAGCCGCCTATCTCGGCGCGCAACAGGTTTGGGGTGCGGTTTTGGTTTCTGCTTTGACTACCGTGATGGTTTTTATACCAATCCTCATCATGGAGCTTGAAGCCGGCCAGTTGTTTCGGGACATTGCGGTTGCCATTGCGGTGGCGGTTTTACTCTCACTGCTCGTATCCATTACCGTCATACCGGCATTAGCAAACCGATTATTCAAAGAGGACTTGCAGCGTGAACTGCAACATACGCGGACGCGCCCCATTCCAGTTGTTGACGCGCTTGCGAAAAAATTCGTAACGCTCACTACGGCATTTGTCGATGTCGTTGTCGCCAGCCGTAGCAAGGCGTTCATCATTACCATCGCAATCACCGTTATAGCCGGTTTTGGGGCCTATCAAGCATTACCAAAACTCGAATATCTGCCAGAAGGCAATCGCAATTTGCTCTTCGGTATCGTCATTCCGCCGCCCGGCTATAACCTTGCCACCACCGCTGAAATCGCCAAGCGCATTGAAGACGAGATTCGCCCGTTGTGGGTCACGGAAGCAGAAGCAGAAGCGGAATTACCGACCGGCACACAGCCCCCCAAAATAGCACGGTTTTTTTATGTTGCGACACGGGCACAAACATTCATCGGCGCAGTTGCTCAAGACCCCGAGCGGGTTGCCGAGCTAAAACCGTATCTGCAAAAACCAGTATTTCGCGAGCCGGGCACCTTTGGCTTCATTAACCAACCCTCCATATTCGGGCGCGGTATCGGTGGCGGACGCAAAATTGATTTGGATATATCCGCACCCGACCAGAAGACCATGTTGCAGGTTGCCAATCAGGTTTTCGGAAAAATTGTCGGCTTATTCCCGCGCGTCGACGGGCATGAATGGCGACCCGTTCCCGGTCTTGAATTAGGCGCGCCTGAAGTCAGAGTGATCCCGAATCTCACGCGCCTGAGCGATAGCGGAGTGACGGCGGCAGAGTTGGCACAAACCATCGATGTTTTTAACGATGGTGCGCGCATCACACAGTCCACCATAGACGGCAGATTGATGAACATCGTGTTAAAAGGAGCGGACAACAATATCCGCGCAACACAAGGTATCGACGGTTTGCCGGTGGTTACGCCTAGCGGGCAGGTGGTGCCAGTGTCGTCGTTATCAGATTCGCTATTAACCGCGGGCCCGACAGCAATCCGCCATCGTGAACGCTTACGCACGATAACGCTGGAAGTCAGACCAAACGAATCGTTGCCACTGGAGTCCGCTATCGCCATCATAAAACAGCAGGTAATCGCACCGTTACAACAAGAAGGGCTGCCCGAGGGCGTACAGTTTAATCTCTCAGGCACCGCAGAAAAATTGGTTGAGACTAGTAATGCGATGGCAGTCAATATGATGTTGTCGCTGGTTATTGTCTATCTGGTCATGGCGGTGTTGTTTGAAAGCTTCATCTATCCGCTGATTATCATGTTATCGGTGCCGGTGGCAGCCGCAGGTGGTGTGGGTGGGCTGGCACTTCTAAACCTCATCACACGACAACCGTTGGATATGCTCACTATGCTCGGATTTATTATTCTCATCGGCATCGTGGTTAACAATGCCATCCTGCTAGTGCATCAAACATTGCACCATATTCGCGCCGAGCAACTACCTGCTAAACAAGCGATAAAACAAGCAACCAGAAACCGCATTCGTCCGATTTTCATGTCCACCCTGACCAGTGTTTTTGGGATGTTGCCCTTGGTTTTATTCCCCGGTGCCGGCTCCGAATTATATCGCGGACTCGGCTCTGTGGTGGTTGGCGGGTTAGCCTTGTCGGCAATCATTACCCTGTTAATCATCCCGTCAATGATGTCATTATTGGTTGTGCCAATTGAAAACAGACGCAGTCAACAGTTGCCGAAAATGAACATCGGCGATGAGCATTAAATGGGTCAAAAGCAGACCCCATTCCAACAACAATTCCCCTATGCTTCCCAGCGTATGCCGGTGATGGCACGCAATATGGTTGCCAGTTCTCAGCCATTAGCTGTGCAGGCGGGTTTGTCGATGATGCAACAGGGTGGCAATGCGGTTGATGCGGCATTGGCAACCGCAATTACCTTGACCGTGGTTGAGCCGACCAGCAATGGCATTGGTAGCGATGCGTTTTGTATTGTCTGGGACGGCGCGCAATTGCATGGATTGAATGCTTCAGGACGTAGCCCAGCGGCGGTCTCTGCCGTGCATTTTGCTGGATTGAATGCGATGCCAGAATATGGTTGGGACAGTGTTACCGTGCCGGGCTGCGTCAGTGCGTGGGTGGCATTATCTGAACGGTTTGGCAAACTACCGTTTGGTAAATTATTTGAAGCCGCTATAACGTATGCCGAACAGGGTTTTATGGTCACGCCGATAACGGCACGGGCGTGGTCTTTTGCCACTCAAACATATGCGGGATTTGAGGATTTCTCACCGTTCCTGCCCGCCGGTAATGCGCCCCAAAGTGGACAACTATTTCGCTTTGCCACACAGGCGCACACGCTACAGGAAATCGCTGACAGCAAAGGGGAGTCTTTTTATCGCGGTAATCTCGCAGATAAAATGGTTGCTAAAGCAAAATCCGATGGTGCTAAATTGGTTGCCGCCGACCTTGCTACCCATCAAGCGGATTGGGTTGATTTAATATCACAAAAGTATCATGGATTTGAATTAGTTGAAATTCCCCCCAATGGGCAGGGGTTAGCGGCGCTCATCATGCTGGGGATTCTGCAGCACCATCATATCGCGCAGTATGAAATGGATTCGGCGGATAGCCTGCATTGCCAGATTGAAGCAATGAAGCTGGCTTTTGCCGATGCGTTTCGTTATATCGCCGACCCTGCTTATATGGACATCGCCCCAACCGCATTACTCGATGGGCAATATCTGAAAGATCGCGCCACCTTGATTGATATGAAAAAAGCCGCTCAGCCGCACTATGGATTGCCGCCGAACAGTGGCACGGTTTACCTCACCACTGCCGACCAATCGGGGATGATGGTGTCGCTAATACAAAGTAATTATCAAGGGTTTGGTTCTGGTATCGTCATTCCCGCAACCGGCATCAGCCTGCAAAACCGCGCCGCCGGATTTAGTTTGCAAGATGGACACCCGAATCAGATTGGCGGTGGCAAACGCCCATTCCATACCATCATACCCGCGTTTCTTTGTCGTAATGGGCAGCCGTTTATGAGCTTTGGTGTCATGGGCGGACATATGCAGGCACAGGGACAAGTTCAGATGGTGATACGGATTTGTGATTATGAGCTCAATCCGCAAGCGGCAAGTGATGCCCCGCGCTGGCAAGTGTGTGAAAACAATCAAGTGCTTATCGAATATGGTATTGCTGACAAAGTACGCACTGAATTAAAAAATCGCGGGCATCAGATAGCACAGACAAATGCCGACACCCCGTTTAGCATGGGCGGGGCACAGTTAATCGTCAAAACCAAACACGGCTATATCGGTGCTTCCGACCATCGAAAAGACGGCATGGCAGGCGGTTTTTGATGTCGCCACATGCGCGAAACGACGCGAGCCATCATCATGGCATCGTTTTAGGTTACTATTCGGTGCCCTAATTTCAAATTGGAGAAAAAAATGGTCGCACTTGAAACCCCCGTCTGTGAGTTTGGATTGTCGGCAGCAGATTTTGATTTGCCTGGCGTTGATGGAAAAAATTGGTCACGCAATGCGTGTCGTGGCGAAAACGGCTTGCTGGTTATGTTTATCTGTAATCATTGCCCGTATGTCAAAGCCGTTATCGACAGAATGGTTGCGGATGTGCGTAACCTTGAGAAATATGGCATAAAAAGCGTGGCAATTATGTCAAACGATGCTGAAAATTATCCCGAAGATTCTTTTGACAACATGAAGCGCGTATCTGATGAACATCATTTTGTTTTCCCCTATCTCATGGATGCTGAGCAGAAAGTGGCGCAACAATATGGTGCTATTTGTACCCCAGACTTCTTCGGCTACAATGCGGATTTGCAACTGCAATATCGGGGGCGACTAGATGAAAGCGGAAGCGGTCCAGCCAATCCCAGCAGTCGGCGGGAATTATATGAAGCCATGAAACGTATTGCACAAACAGGCAAGGGACCGAGCGAACAAATCCCCAGTATAGGTTGCTCAATAAAATGGTCAAACAGCGAAACCGATTAACAGTTTGTGAGTTCTGCTGGCAAATCTATGGGTAGATTGAGTTTTCCACAGTGAAACGAACTGAAACCCGATAGTTTTCGAAGTTTATAAATCCTCTGGCGGTCGATTTTATGGACAATCTTTGAATTAAATCCTTCTGTGGTCATGTTGGTGATGCGATGTTTCAAGTAAATAATCATGTTGTCGAGATGATTGACAATGGATTGTGATCTGGAACCCGTTCTAATGAGGCACCATAAATATTCTCGATGGCGGCGAGTATATATTCTGCTCGGTCGTTGAGCATTTGTTTTATGTCATGTTTTGTCAATGATTCTAGAGGTCTGTTTGCTCCATCGGATATCATCTTTAAGAAAAAAACATCATCGAACACGTTGCTATCGCATAATGACGATACTATGCCTGCGGCTTCCATGTCATAGACGTTGTTCCCTTGATAGTTCGTTTGTGGCATGTCCACGGTGCATATTTGGGCAGTAGGTAGATTCAAATTGATGTCGCAATATGTGTCATAGTCCAGTGTCCAGGTTTTACCCGTTGACTGCTCGGTAATGGAGTGTGCTAAAACCAGTTCACCAATCTCCCAACCGGCACTGCCAGCGATGCCAAAATTCAGCCAGTATGCTCGCTTGTGCTGATACGTTGGATTGCCTTGCATGAGAAAACAATTGGTCAATATGCTGGCGTTCGCACAGCCCATGCCACTGATGCCAAGTCGAATGCCATGCCCACAGAAAATCGAGTATCCCTCTGATGATGGCAATGGCTTGAGTGAAAGCCCTGCAATGATTGGTGCCGCTTCTGCTGGCAATGCGGTGATGATGTTTAGCACAGTACATCGCTCCAGCGTTCATACAATGCCTGATAGTGCATCAAATCGGTGGTATTTTTTCTTTTTTCAAAGCCCTTGATTAGTATCGTCAGCTTTTGCAACAATATATTCACCGCACATTGTTGGTTATATTCGCTCAACTTGTTCTGCTCAAGCTTGTTTTGCTCAAGCAATTTAATGATTGCCGACACCCTGAATCGATCCATGCCCCAATATTTTTGCGACAACTGATCCGCATGTCCACCGTGTTTGATCAGCAGTTTTTCGGCAACCAGCAACACGGGTAGCTGAGAAAATATTCTTAACCATAGATCGTAATCCTCACAGGCTGGCAGTGATTCATCGAATAATCCAACACGCTTCAATAACGTCTTTTTGACCAATACAGACGAGGGCGAAACACAACACAAAGCCAAACACTGCTCGAAAATCCAGCCATTCGGCTTGGCATGTTTTTTCATTGGATTGACGTACTTACCGTGTCGAATCCAAGTTTCATCGGTGTGGCAAATCTGGTAGCCTGATTGGTCTGGTAGCTGTGGCGATGGTGGCGATGACCGCGTTAAGGCGGTAACCTGAGCGGTTAATTTATGTTTGCACCATTCGTCATCGGAGTCTAACAATGCGATCCAATCGCCAGTGGCGAGTTGAATGCCGATATTTCGCGCCCGACTCACGCCTTGAGGTTGTCCCGGTCTCGACCGACTAACGAGCTTGACTTGCGGAAATTCCTGTTTGATGTTGGCAACGGTGTCATCGGTGGAACCATCATCAACCACAATCACTTCATGCGGCGCGTAGCTTTGTACCAATACCGATTGAATTGCCCGTACAACTAAATTTACACGATTAAATGCGGGTATAACAACGCTTATTTTCATATTGGCTATCCTGCCGATGGACTCGGAGACTGTGCAAAAAATCAATATTCGCAACTCCGTAGGAGGGGTATCTTTGGAGCCAATCCAATGACGATTGTTTCTCCTACGGAGCTTCGGCTGTCATCATTTATTTGGCTACAAAGGTGTCATCCCTACGGGATTTTACATTCATGAGAAAGAGACCCTAACATTCGCTGTTCCTGCCCCCCCTGATAAGAGGGATTTAGGGGGGGTTGGGTTTTCCACATGTAACGCATACCTAACGAGGGTTTCTTGCACAGTCTCTTGGCGGGATAACAGAATTACAACAATTCTGCTACGGCCTGTTTTTCTTCGCTCAGTTCCTGTTCCGTTAGCTGCATTCGGGTACGACTGAAATCACTGATTTCAAGCCCCTGAACAATGTTGTATTTGCCTGCTTTACAGGTGACCGGAAATGAATACATTAGCCCTTTTTCAATGCCATAACTGCCATCCGAAGGAATCGCCATACTAACCCAATCTCCATCAGCGGTGCCCAAGGACCAGTCACGCATGTGATCAGCCGCGGACGATCCTGCCGATGCTGCGCTGGATGCACCACGTGCTTTGATGATAGCCGTGCCTCGCTGTTGCACGGTCGGAATAAAAACGTCTTCCAGCCAGTGTTGCTCAACCCGATCGCTTACCGCATCGCCATCAATCAGGGCATGAGAAATATCAGGATATTGCGTTGCTGAGTGGTTACCCCATATGATCATACGACTGATTCGTTGATGATGAATGTCCAGTTTCGTTGCCAGTTGAGACTTAGCACGATTATGATCCAAGCGCGTCATTGCGGTAAACTGCGTACTGTCCAAATCTGGCGCATTGGCGGCGGCAATCATCGCATTGGTATTCGCCGGATTACCGACAACCAGCACTTTCACATCTCTTGATGCATGTTCATTAAGCGACTTCCCCTGTGCCGAAAATATTTTACCGTTGTCTTTCAACAAGTCGCTACGTTGCATATTCGCACTGCGCGGTTTTGAGCCAACCAGCATGGCATAATCCACTGCACTAAAAGCAACATTCGCATTATCCGTTGCCTCAATGCCTGCCAGCAATGGAAAGGCACTGTCATTCAGCTCCATCACAACACCTTCAAGTGCATTCATCGCTGGCGGGATTTCTAAAAGCTGTAATATGATTGGCTGGTCTTTGCCAAGCATATCACCAGCGGCAATTCGAAATAGCAAAGCATAAGAAATATTACCTGCGGCACCAGTGACCGCAACTCTGACGGGGTTTTTCATAGCATACCTCAAAAATATATATGGGGTGTGATTATAGCAGTATGAAACAGCTACCAACAAATCCACACAAAGGATTTAGTTGTAATCCATTTTCAATTTACATAATCAGTCAGCCCTTAAAAACCAACCTAACAAGTAAATATCTGTTTCAAACGACAGATCAGCGAACGTGAATCAACCTTGAATCAAATGGATCAAGGGATTTTTACCAAAAAATGGACAAAACACACTTTTTTAAGCCATAAATAGCAGACGTGACAAAAAACCAGCCACTTTCTCAAATTCCAGGCACAAGCAGTCATGCAGTACATTGATTTCATCGCCAATTTGTCCTTTAAGCATGTTTCTGGATAACCTAAAATCGGATTTCAAATGCCCAATAATGGGTTCTATGGTAGCCCGTCGCTTACACAATTTGCGTTTTTTATCTCTTTGATAACGATTGTCTTTTTTCAGGGCTTTGCTGGGCAGGATGATGTCCGTATCGCCCTCTTGTTTAACCCCACGATAGCCTCTGTCGCAGACCGCTTGTTTGATGGATTTTGTTCTGTTGCTATTGGCTTGTTTTGTCGCATCGGGTAGTATTTTTTGCATAATGGGCTTGTCAGAAAATGGCGTTTTTAGCTTGTTGTGAATATTTAAGTCCTTGTTATTAAACATCTTATTTTCTTAAAATTGGACTGATTTTGAATTAACCGACAAGCCCATCATGTTAGCTTTTCTTATGACTGACAAAGCCGACAATAATGCTACTGTCTTTGCCCGAGACCATGGATACTTTGTTGCCGTATTCATAGCGTTTGTGGTCTTTGCTTTTGCCAATCGCATAAGCATGGGGTTCGTGCAGGGAATAAATTTTGTTTTTGGGTTGTTGTACTCCATGCCTGCTTATAAAAGGAGGCTGATAAAACAACGGTTATTCTAACATAAAGCGGTTGATTTTGTTAATGGTTTTATGTGTTTTATTGATATAAATCAACGTGGTTATACGTTTTTAAGGACTGACTAATTAATAGTGGTATCCTTAAAGGTATGGAAACTAGTCCGGCTACATTCTGATACCAATATTCGTGTGTTCGCTATTTGAAAATATTGAGTTGTTCGTTATACACATCGCTGTGCATGTCAAAAGCGGACATAATGCTGTGAAATACATTGTTATGAGTGGGATTGCTTCTTGGTTGTAAAAGGGTATTAGATAATCCTTTTTGAGTGATGAAATGATCCGACATCCAAATAATAAACGGGATTTTTTTTTGTACCCCCGGGGCAATAGAAAAAGGGGTTCCGTGTAAATATAAGCCGTATTCCCCCAGAGACTCGCCGTGGTCAGAGACATACATTAACATAGCAGAGGTGTCGTGTAAGCTTTTAAGAATGTCAATGGTTTTGCTTAGAAAATAATCCAAATATACAATGGTGTTATCATAGGCATTGATGAGTTCTTGATTTGTACATTGATGTAATTCTACAGACTTACATGTTGGCTTAAATACTTCAAATTGTTTTGGGTATTGAGTGTAATAAGATGGACCATGGCTACCTGCTTGATGTAGCACGACAAATATTTTTTGTTGGATTGATGACTGAACACGTTTAGCCAATCCACTTAATAATATTTCGTCATAATCACAGCCAGAACCTTCACACGTTGTAACAAGATCATCTCGGCGATGAAAATATTCGAGATTCATCGGCGGTTCGCCCCAATTGTTGGTTCGCCAAATAACGTCAATACCATGTCTTTGCAGATAGCTGGGCAATGGTTCATATTGTTGATAAAACCCCGATCCTGTGTCGGTATGGGATAGCATACAACCTATTGATGCAGTCGTGTAAGTAGAACAAGAAATGGCATTCTTTAAGACAATAACATCAGATTGAGCTAACAGAGGATTAGTGGGTTTGTCGTAACCATACAAGGAAAAATTATTTGCTCGGGCACTTTCACCGATGACCAAAATAACCACCGTTTTTTCATTACTTTTAAAAATAGCGGGTGGGAGTAAAGTTTGTTTCTGAAAGCGTTTTAATTGTACAGCATGATAGCGTATCGTATTGACAACATAGGACCACGGCATAATCGCACCACCCAGCCTTTTGGAATTATCATCAAACCAAAGCCATGTATTTGAAGCAAAATAAATCCAACACGAACCAACGAGAATATTGATAAATGCAGGCGGAAATAGGCGTAATCGGGTAGTATATCGAACATGTGTTTTTAACAAAAACCAACTCGGTACGATGCCAAAAACAAAAAAGTAAATAACCAGCTTCGGATGCCAATAACTGACGGCTTCTAAAAAATTCGTATTAAATACATTGCCCATCATAGTTCTGTCTAATATGACCTGATAGGTTGAAACAAAGTAAAGTGCGATTGAGTTGCCCAGTGCGAGCAGTATGAGAACGGGCTTGATGAGACGTTGCGTTAGTATGGCGAGAACAAAGAATATTGTGGCGGTGAACATAAAAATGACAACAAACAGCGTGATGAAGGTCAAAATGCCGTTAAGAGACCAGTAATCAAGATTAGCTCGTGTGAATGTATAAAGTGGCACATGATAGAGCATTATGTTAGCCAAAGTGGCTATGACAATAAACGAGACTGTACCAACCTGCCAATAAAACTGGCGTTTAAGTCGCAAAACTCCCATTGTCAACACTCTAAAACTGTTTTGTATCAGTGGATGGCGCATCATGCTGTCCAAAATTAGGGGTTTCGATGTGTCTTAAGATTGTATAGTAGGCATAGCGATGTCATGCTGCCTAATAAGGCTGACAACCATAGAACAACTAATCCGTCAAACTGCGATTCCAGTGCCCGGTGTATCAACAACATGCTCCAAATTAATAGTGATATGCCAAATATAAGGCGACCGTTGAACTGTGTTATCCATTGCCACCAACGCTGATACCGACCGCTCAGTATGACACCGCTCAGCCCACCAATGACACCAAATGCCGCACCAATTAATAAGTCGAGAGACCAATGTGCCCCTACTGCCACGCGAGATAAACATAATAATGCGGAGAAAAAACACACAATCATAAACCAGAACCAATGTAAGCGTTTCCGTGGCACGAGCATAAATGTAGCAAAAACAGCGGTCGCCACTGCAAATACCGTGATGGAGTGTCCCGATGGCAAGCTGTTATGTGAGGTCAAACTGTCGCCGATTATTATGAAAAGCGAGCCATCGAGAACAGCAGCAGGTCGCGGGACAGCCATTAAATGCTTGCCACCGACTGACAGTAATGTGGAGAGCGGGATAGCACCAAACATCGATGCCCAAGCTTGTGGTTTCCAAATTAATAAAAAAGACAATAGCGGAAACAACACTAACGCATCACCAAGCAAAGTTAAATTGAACCAAAATAATGCTGGCAAAGCAGATAAAGCATGATTTAACGCAATAAATTGATTGCTTTGGATCTGCCAATAATGTGTACGACTCAGCACGCCATCACTCAACCACAAAACAACACAGCCGACAAATAGTATTATCAATACTGGAACAACTGTCCACACCGTGAATTGTTTTAAACACCCTTTAGAGTGAGAGTTTCTTTCTTTTTGAAATGAGTTCATAAGATAACGGTGTTAAGAAAATGCCGTTATTCTAACAGAATGATGGATACGCATCGTTAGCCTTTGAGGGGAGGAATGATAAGGGAAGTGTCCAGTTTTCGCAGGAATGCTGGATTTTTTATGATTTCTGCTGGTGTGGATTGTCATGCTTGACCATTCATTTCCAATGCTATTTTCAGTTCTTGGGCTTGTCGGAAAATGGCGTTTTTAGCTTGTTGTGAATATTTAAGTCCTTGTTATTAAACATTTTATTCGTCCGCATTTTAGGTTAAGCCAAAAGCAAATAATGCACTGAATTCTTGAGTTTAGACAGCTTGTTGTAATGACTGGTTTTGCTTTAAGAAACAGGTGAATTATGCACAAATAACTCACTCTTGAACAAAGGCATTATATCTATATGACATATAAAAAAGGACAAACAATGAGGAGTATTGCCGCCGATCTGGGTATGTCTCATTCTACCGTCAGTAGAGAATTAAAACGCAATACCGGCAAACGAGGCTACCAGCATCAACAAGTCCACAATCTTGCCCAGCAAAGACACGCGCTTAAAAATAAATCGGTCAAGATGAATCAAGTGTAAAAGTTACTTTGCCAAGCCTTACCGCTCGTGGGAGCACGGACAAAACGAAAATGCAAATGGTTTGTTACGACAATACTTCTCTAAATCAATGAAGTTGACCGATGTTTGCTTCAATGAGGTTAAAATAGCCGTTCATCAATTGAACACCCGACCGAGAAAATGATTGAGATTTAAAACACCTAATCAGGTGTTTTTTGAGCATACTGGCATAGATGCTCGTTTGTTGGCGGTGGTGCGTTTATGAGTCGAATTCGCCTTAGATTTTTCCTTGGGCAAACTTGGAAAGAGGGCTACTGTAACCCTATCCATATTATCGGCAAGACAAAGACATTCGACAACATAAGCACTATCAGAACAGTATTTCTCAAACATAGCAAAGTTTTGTTCTTGATAATTGCCGCATCCGCTAAAGAATTTGAGACTGCGAACAACATCAAAACCGATATGGTTGTCGAGTTATTATTTCTGGGTTTCATTAGAAACCTCTGTTAAGTGCAGTTAGTCATCAACAGGCAAGGTGCTGGGCTACTGTCAACAGAAGCCTAACACGAGTGTTGGCTCGCTTGTTTTCAAAAAGGTTGAGTCGCTAAACTCGCCCCTTGTGTTCATGGGTATTTTATTCGGCGAGAGACCCGACAAACAGCCTGAGTTTGACGGTTGATATTTAACCTGCTGATTTATAGATAAAAAAATCAAGGCGCTACACAACGACTTTTCTAGCAAAGTTCGCGTGTTTATTGGGCTGCCAGCGATTGAGGAGAGACAAACCGTCGAAGTCAGGAACAGAAATCACGATTCTAAACAGTCGGGCTAATACAACACCATTTTATCGATTGTTAAACACGGCACTCAATTCACCGCCTCAACCCGCGCCGCACAGAACTTGAATTCTGGGATTTTGCCCACTGGATCCAAATCTGGATTGGTCAATGTGTTTGCCGTGGCTTCGGCGTAGCAAAATGGGATAAAAATCATATTGTCGGGCAAAGCCGAATCTGATCTGATGGTTAATTCAATGGTGCCTCGGCGGGTCGAGACTTTGATCTTTTCGCCTGCTTCAATATGCAAATTACGCAGTGCTTGTGGGGAGATGGAGACAATCGCTTCTGGTTCAATCTGATCCAATACACGAGTGCGGCGGGTCATTGAGCCTGTGTGCCAGTGTTCTAGTTGTCGACCGGTGGAAAGGATCATCGGGCTAACACCGCTTTTGACACCGAAGGCAAAAGAAGTATCGTGCAAAGATATCGATACGTTTCTGAACTTAAACATCCAAAGAATGATCCATGTCCAGTGCAGGTGTGCCGCCGGCACAGTCCCCGACTGGCTGGGCCGGGATGCCCGCTACCGTGCAGTAGTCCGCAACATCTTCTAAGACCACGCTTCCGGCACCGATTTTGGCATTTTTTCCGATGTTGACATTGCCAAGAATTTTTGCCCCAGCACCGATAAGTACGCCACTGTTGACTTTTGGATGGCGGTCGCCCGTGTCCTTGCCGGTGCCGCCTAAGGTAACCTCGTGAAGCATCGATACATTGTCACCGACAACGGCAGTTTCGCCGATGACAATAGAAGTGGCATGGTCAATTAATATCCCTTTGCCGATATGTGCCGCTGGGTGAATATCGATACCAAATAGCACACTCACCCGACTCTGTAGAAAACGCGCTAAGCCACGATGGTGGTTGTTCCACAACCAGTGCCCGATACGATAAATTTGCAGTCCATGATAGCCTTTATAGTATAAAAACGGCAGGGAATAGCGGTTACATGCGGGGTCGCGCTGACAAAATGCCAGCAGGTCATATTGCGCCGAATCAGCAATATTGGAATCGTTTTGCAGGGCATTGCAGATTGTTTTTATCAGGGTTGCGCGGTCGAGAATCGTGCAATGCACACGGGCGGACAGCATGGTCGACAAAGCCTCAGAGAAATCGTCATGCTTTAGCACCATGTCTTGATAAAACGATTGTAGCACTGGTTCGGTATGGCACAGGTCTTCGACCTCAGCCCTTAACGCAAGCCAAATATCATCGCTATCGGCAAACAGCGTATGTGCGGTTTCTGTCATAGATTGAATATAAATAATCGGGCTGCCCGATGTTATCGCGGCATATGGGATTAAAAGCGTGCTTGAATTCATATAACAAGTGCAACACCCCTAATCAGCCAAAGGGTACACTCGTACTCTTTTAACTGCACAGAAAAAAGGAGTGAAACATGACGAGATATACCCATTCGACATGAATCAGCAACATTGTACACTGACAGGAATCGCTAAAACCATGGACAGAATCAAGTCAACCATCAGTCGTGAAATTAAACGCAATACAGGGGGTAACGGCTATCGCTACAAACAAGCACACCACTTTGCCCAAACGAGCATAAGCAAAAGCCCAAGCACATCAAACTCAATGACGAGTTAAAGCTTCATATTCAACAAAAGCTTGCACTGTATTGGAGCCCTGAACAAATTAGCGGTCGGCAAGAGAATGTGAGCTTGCCAAACGACTCGAGTGTGGGCTTGTCGGAAAATGGCGTTTTTAGCTTGTTGTGAATATTTAAGTTCTTGTTATTAAACATTTTATTTTCTTAAAGTTGGACTAATTTTGAATTAACCGACAAGCCCAGTGTGAAACTTAACGAAGCTAAACCGTATCACTCTTGGAGCGTGGCTTGAATGCCAAATAATCATCTGGCACAATGGCTTGCTCATACTTTTTGCTCAGGCAATTTTTTCCAAAGAAAATGCTATTGCATAAAGTCACCGATTTAATGAATAACCGACCTAGAAAATGCTTGGGGTATAAAACCCTTATGGAGGTCTTTTCCTACGCAATAGGAATAAATCATAGTATAAGCCCGAGTGTTGCACTTATGGATTGAATTCGCCACATAATAATGGGGCTACACAGCAAATACGGTGTTGCCGTTAATCAGCGTTCGGGTAACTTTGCCACGCATTTTTTTGCCTATGAACGGCGAATTTCTACCCTTGCTTTGCATGCTCATGTCATCCAATTGCCATTCTTTGTGTGCATCGAAAAGACATAAATCTGCGTCCGCACCGAGACTTAAATGTCCAGCATCAATGTCGATAATTCTTGCCGGATTGATGGTTAATGCGGCAATCGCCTGCGCGATGGTCAATTTATTGTCCGCAACGAGAGACCAAGTGAGCGATAGCAGTGTATCAATGCCAGCGATGCCGATGGCAGCTTCGCTGAAAGGGAATAGTTTTGCGTCCACGGCATGGGGTTGGTGATCGGAGCAAATGACCGCTATTTGTCCTGCGGCAACACCCGCAATCAAGCCGGCTCGATCCTGCTCGGTGCGTAATGGTGGCATCACTTTATATTGCGTATCAAACACACCAATATTATTTTCGCAACATAATAAGTGATGAATGGCGACCCCGGCAGTGATGGGTAAACCACGTTGCTGGGCTTCCGCCAGCATGGTAACCGAGCGGCGACAGGAAACAAGGTCAAAGTGCGCCCTAGCACCACTGGTTTCAATAAGTGCGAGGTCACGAGCGACCCCAACCGTTTCGGCTGCTTCTGGAATTGCCGGCAAGCCGAGTCGGGTACTGACGATGCCTTCATGAACTACGCCATTGCCTTGCAACCACTTGTCTCGCGGGGTGAGGAACACTGGTAGGTCATAAGTAGAAGCATATTGCATAGCGCGGCGCATGACCAGCGTGTTTTCTACTGCCACCAGTGCATTGCTCACACCAACACACCCGGCATCCATCAGCATTGCCATGTCGGTTAAACGCTGCCCTTGCAGATTTATGGTTAATGCGCCCAGCGGATGAACGTTGGCATAGCCGACCTCGTTTGCCCGATTCTGAATCATATGCGCCATCGCGGGTGTATCGATGATTGGGAACGTGTCGGGTGGGCAAACCATGTGGGTAATGCCGGCACTGCTGGCAGCACGGGTTTCGCTTGCTATGGTGGCTTTATGCTCTTCGCCCGGCTCTCTTAATCGGGCGCATAGGTCAATGAGTCCCGGAAACACATATTGACCAGTGGCATCAATGTCATGGTCAATGGAGAAGTTGGCAGGTGCTTTGACACGGGCTTTGACTAGGGCAGCGATTCTGCTGTCGCGGATATAAATATCGTGGATACCGTTGATGCCGTTGGCAGGATCGACCAGATGACCATTGCGGATTACCGTGTTCATGCTCTTTCCGCTCCGCCCATGATTTTTGCCATGATGGACATGCGTACTGCGATACCATTGGTCACTTGAGCAAGAATCACCGAGCGCGCACCATCTGCTACGGTCGAGGCAATTTCCAAGCCACGATTGATTGGCCCCGGGTGCATGACGATGGCATCCTCACGCGCATATTGAAGTTTGTCTTCGGTCAACCCATAACGATTAAAGTATTCCTGTTCGCTCGGGATAAGTTGTCCATCCATGCGTTCGTGCTGGATGCGTAACATTATTATCACATCGACATTGTCCAAACCGTCCACCATATCGCTGGTTGTGGTTACCCCCAACGATTCAATTTCTGTTGGAATCAAGGTTTTCGGTGCAATGACGCGCACCTCTTTAGCCCCCAGAATGTTTAGCGCGTGGATTTGTGAACGGGCAACGCGGGAATGCAGTATATCGCCGATGATGGCGACTGTTAGATTTGAAAATTCCTGTTTCGCTTGTCGGATGGTGAACATATCCAGCATGGCCTGGGTCGGGTGGGCATGGCGACCATCGCCGGCATTGATGACGCGCACATGATCAGGTAGGTGACGGGCAACAAGATGAGCAGCGCCGCTGGCATGGTCGCGAATGACGAATAAATCGGTGTGCATGGCTTCCAGCGTACGCACGGTGTCCAAAATGGTTTCGCCTTTGGAGAGCGACATTCTGGCGGCAGTAAGATTGATGACATCGGCAGAGAGGCGTTTGCCGGCAATCTCGAAAGTCGTGCGTGTGCGCGTACTCGGCTCGAAAAACAGATTGACCAGCGTTTTCCCGCGTAACAACGGGACTTTTTTTATTTCCCGCTGACCAAAATTGATAAAGGACTCCGCCGTATCAAGAATATTAATCAGGGTTTTTCTAGGCAGTCCGTTGATGGTTAAAAAATGTTTTAAGTTTCCCTTTTCATCAAACTGCAGCACACTATCGGACGGTATCATTCGACTACACAGGCACTTTTTATGGCTAAATCGATCACATTCAGTTCAAGTTTTCCGTCCTGATCGCCGTCTTTCATGGTTAGTTTTATTTGTTGAGATTGGGCAAGACTCATCACACAACCAACAAAGTCTGCCTGAATCGGAATTTCACGTCCGCTTCGGTCGATCAATACGCCTAATTTCACCTGATTGGGTCGTCCATAGGAAAATATCTCATTCATCGCCGCACGAATTGTACGACCGGTGTATAACACATCGTCAATAAGAATAATATTGCGCTCGTCGATGGCGACCGGCAATTCGGATGATTTGACTTGGGGATTGAGTCCGATCCGACTAAAGTCATCACGGTAAAAAGATATATCCAAAGTCGCCAATGGCTCGGTATAGCCTAACAGAGCGTGTAGTCGCCGCACCAGCCATACCCCGCCGGTATGAATTCCGATGAGTAGCGGGTCGGGTAGGTTAGCAGAGGATATTTGTGTCGCCAGCACTTGTATGGTGTCCGCTATATCTATGCGGGTAGCGGTATTTATGTTGCTCCTGTTGTCCATGTCCCGATTGTCGTCTAAATAGGACTGGAGAATCAACTGTGCGGCAATATTATCGATGGTGCTAAGTCGTTTTTTGGTCATCTTTTTACCGCGTTGCATCGAGTCACGCAATAGATGTTCTGCGGCAACTGAAGTCAGTCTTTCGTCGACGAAATTGACCATTAAACCGCTGGTTGCGGATAATGTTGCGCCGAATTTTCGAGCTGCAGCGGACATCTTGCTTTCACTGCCATCCATCGCCAGTGGTAGCCCGACAACCAATAATGCTGGCTGCCATTGTTGTAGAATTTTATCCAGCGCATATTGATTGGGCTCGCCATTGCTGGCGGGTAATGTCGAAAGTGCTTGCGCTGTTTTGGTTTGCCGATTGCCGATGGCAACACCAATACGTTTCAAACCAAAGTCAAAACCGAGTATTCTGTGGCTTGATGTACGACTCAAGCGGCTGTCTCAGTCCTGATGCGTGCAAGGTTGGGCAGGCAGTAAAAGTTTAAGCATGACCCACCTGATGGGAAAATCTGTTAACATCGATGCCGAGCAATTTTGCCGATTGTTGCCATTTTTTGTCCATTTCTGTGGCGAATAAAATGTCATGATCGGCAGGTGTCGTGAACCATGCGTTTCCCTGTATCTCGCTTTCCAGTTGACCCGAAGACCAGCCGGCATAGCCGAGACTCAGCAATACTTTTTCGGGACCTTTGCCGCGTGCCATATCGGACAAAATGTCTTTTGAGCTGGTCAAACACAAGTCCTGACCGATATGGATGCTCGATTCCCATGATTCAGTTTGTGCAGAAAATGGGTTGTTGTGTACCACGAGTCCGAGTTCGGGATAGACCGGACCGCCATCAACAACGGGCATGTTTAAGTAATGGTTACTCGAAACGTCAATGTCCAATTGCGCAAAAACATCGCTGATTCGGTGTCCAGTTAGCCGATTGATGACGATGCCAACCGCACCATGAGCATCATGTTTACATATCAGGATAACCGCCTGTTTGAAATCGGAACCATTCATTTGTGGCATGGCAACAAGAAACTGGTTTTCCAGTGAAAGGGCATTGTTTATTGAGAATGAAGTACTCATTCAATTTTTTCGGTTACAATAAGATGCTTGCAATCATATTCTATATTATAGCGTATATCGATATTCACAAGCACAATAAAAATAGCATGACAAATCAAATGGGTACAGCATGAATATTAGCGAATGCAGCGTTGAGCATGGCTCTGATATTGCTACTGCCGAAGCATTGTTCCAATAACTGGTGGGTGACAGATTGGGCAACCAAATTCTTGAGTCCGAAACGGTCGCATCGGATAGCAGTTCGTCATGGTCGGGTTTGACGTTCGTGTTAGAAGCCCTTCACTTGGTAATACCGTGCGTGGGTGGGCTTGAAATGGCTACTTGCCCACAAATTTCACCGTTGCCACGAGTAAAAAATTGGATTAAGGGGATAATCTGTATTCATGAGGAAGTATATACAGTTGTAGATTTTGCCGATTTTTTGGGCGGAAAAAAGAGTTCCACCGTTGAGGGAGGCAATTTGATTTTGTTGCCTGATGTGCATTTGAAAAGTGCTTTGTTATTGGAGAGTCCAGTTCGATTACAGTCCTTTGATAGAAACCTACCGATTAGCGATGTTCAAACACAGGATTCGCAGCTCACCCCTTATCTGCGTGGTGTGCTGATTGATAAAGTTCGACACTGGGGTGTGATTGACATTGACGTATTGTCAAATTCTGCACCGTTTTCTAACATTGGGATGGGAGAATTGAAGAGTAAAAATTGAAAATAGCGGATCCTTAGCATTTTCGCTTTATTCCGTTGCTTGGGAACTGGTTCGGATTATTGGTTGGGTTACAAACGATGCAAAGATTTTCTTCAGCGTATCAATAACGGTGTCTAAATCAATCTCTTTTTTCATGTCTGTGGCACGGTGATGGTATTCTAGCAGTCTTTTTTCCAAACCGCGTTCGCTAATAATCAAGCGGTGTGGGATGCCGATTAGTTCCATATCGGCAAACATGATGCCAGGACGTTCATTTCGGTCATCGAGTAAAACATCAAAGCCAGCATTTTCCAATTGGCTGTAAATCTGTTCGGTTTTTTCTTTGACGCGGGTTGATTTGTGCATTCCAATCGGCACCAATACAATATCGAATGGAGCAATGGAATCAGGCCAGATAATGCCCTTGTCGTCGTGGTTTTGTTCGATTGATGCGGCAATAACTCGCGTGACACCGATGCCGTAGCAGCCCATCGACATTTCAACGGCTTTGCCAGATTCATCGAGAACCGTTGCCGACATAGCAGTGCTGTATTTGGTGCCCAATTGGAAAATATGCCCAACCTCAACACCGTGCGCAATGGTTAGAATGCCTTTGCCGTCTGGGCTGGGGTCGCCGGCGACAATGCTACGAATGTCGGCGACATCCCCTAAAGAAACATCGCGTTGCCAGTTAATTCCGAAGTAGTGCTTGTCTTCAATATTGGCACCCGCTCCAAAATCGGACATTTCTGCAACACTGAGGTCGGCAATAAAAGGGATTGGTAAATTGACCGGACCAAGCGAGCCGGGATTTGCACCAATCACGGTATGAATTTCCGATTTATCAGCCATTTTCAGTGGCTTGGCAACGGCATCCAATTTCTCGGCTTTGACCGCATTGAGCTGGTGATCGCCGCGCACCAATAAAGCGACCAGCGGGTGTGAACATTGCTCAGATGCTTTAACGACCAGTGTTTTGATGGTTTTTTCAATGGTAAGGTCAAACTGATCAACAAGATGTGCAATCGTTTTGACATTGGGGGTATCGACTAATTGCATTGGCATGGATGGCGTTGAACGCTTTTCAAGTGGTGCGACTGCACCAGCAAGGTCGATATTGGCCGCATAATTGCTGGCAGTTGAAAAGGCAATCACATCTTCGCCAGAATCTGCCAACACATGGAATTCATGCGATGTGTCGCCACCGATACTACCACTATCCGCCACGACAGCACGATAACGCAACCCAAGACGATCAAAAATAGTGCAGTATGTTTGATACATGACGTCGTAAGTTTCCTGTAACGAGGCTTGATTGGTGTGGAATGAATAGGCATCTTTCATAATAAATTCACGACCACGCATAACCCCAAATCGTGGACGAATCTCATCACGGAACTTGGTCTGTATTTGATAGAAATTGAGGGGTAACTGGCGATAGCTCCGCACTTCGCTTTTTACCAGCGTAGTTATAATTTCTTCGTGCGTAGGCCCGAGGCAAAAGTCGCGCTGATGCCGATCCTGCAAGCGGAGCAATTCGGGACCATATTGTTCCCAGCGACCAGATTCCTGCCAAAGTCCCGCCGGCTGCACACCCGGAAGTAAGACTTCTTGTGCGCCTGATCGGTCCATTTCCTGCCGTACGATATGCTGTACCTTATGTAGTACACGCATTCCGATGGGTAGCCAATTATAAATGCCAGCGGCGACCTGTCGAATCAAGCCGGCGCGTAACATCAATTGATGGGAAATGACTTCTGCATCGGCAGGGGTTTCTTTCAATGTGGCAAGGAGTAATTGTGAGGTACGCATTGTTCAGTATTTTGGTTTTAATAGGATCATGGTTTTAATAGGATCATGGTTTTAATGGGAGCATGGTTGGTCGCAAATTGTCTTATACTTACTAATCATTGTAAACACCTCATATCGAGCGGTTGAAAAGAACCCAACCGCAACCAGCATAACCTAGGAAGCCAGTAACTGAAACTTACCTAGCAACAGTGCTATTACACTGAAGGAGTTTGAGCCCCCCGCCTATTTGACGTAAAGCCTTGTTTTTTGTCATCATCAGGAACGGCAAAACAAAGAAAAAAAAGCCTTATACAGAGGATAGGTTCGTCTAAAATTAAAATGAATCTGAATATTGATAATATTCTGTCTGGGGACTCGGGCACTCATCCCATACCATCTAACAGATTCTCATCATCTTCTGCGTTGTGTGGATTTTTTGGGTACGCTGGGGGTGATTACTTTATCATTATGGTCGTTTTTCTCTAGCCTTTTGATTAAATCAGGACTCAGCTCAATCCAATCGCCTAATTTAATTCCCCTTGGCAGTGCCACTTTCCCATATCGAATTCTTGATAATCGGCTTAACTTACAACCTACTGCCGCCCACATTCGCCGTACCTCACGGTATCTCCCTTGTTTAACGGTGACCGAATACCAAGTATTACAGTACTCGCCCCGTTGTCGTTTAACGTGCAAAAAGTGCATCAGATGTCCGTCAATTTCTATACCGGTTTTTAATCTATCAAGGGATTCCGTATCAACCTGTCCATATACCCGACACAGATATTCGCGCTCTAATTCGAGTTTTGGATGCATCAAATGATTCGCCAGATCGCCGTCATTGGTGAACAGCATAAGCCCACGAGTATTGATGTCCAAACGACCAACCGCAACCCAACGTTCTCCTTTTAGTATTGGCAGATGACGAAATACGGTGGGTCTGTTTTTCGGGTCTGAGCGAGTGCAAATTTCCCCTTCTGGTTTGTTATAAAGAATAATCCGTTGCTGACGTGGTTTATTCATGAATTGTCCTGTCGAGCGGAATTTTAGGTCGTGCTTTAACATCCGACCGTCTATTTTTATCTGGCATCTGGCAGTCACCTTGTCGCCTAGCTGGGCAATATTCCCATTGACCGATATTTTCCCCTGACCAATCCACTGTTCGATTTTTCTTCTGGAGCCGACTCCGATACTGGATAGATATTTTTGTAACCGCTCGGCGGTTTGCTCGCTATCAACCCTGCTCATCATGTGCCTGCATCAGATTTACTATCAGTCTCCTTTCTGTGTTCATCTTTGCTTTCGGGGTTATCCTGCCCACCCAGCGAGGGGGTTAATGTGTTTATATCCTGTTGTTGTGTACGGACATTGAGTGTCGCCAATACATCTGATGGTAGAGGTGTGTCAAATTCGCTGGCAATAACCCCCAGCTCACGCTGTTCCATCAAAGGTGGTAATTCACCTAGTGATTCAAGATTAAAATAGGCGAGAAATGCGACTGTAGTTCCGAATATAGCGGGTCTGCCCGGCGTATCCCGAACGCCGACCTGCTTGATCCATTCTCGCTCCATCAATCGTTGCATCATTTCCGCACTCACACTAACCCCTCTGATGTCCTCGATGTCGCCACGAGAAACCGGTTGCCGATACGCTACAATGGCAAGCGTTTCCAGTAATGCGCGAGATAGCCTCGGTGGTCTGCCAGCTTGCAGCTTTCTAATCCAGTCGGCATATTTGGTTTTGGTTTGAAATCTGTAACTATTGCCAATTTTTTTAAGCTCAACAACACGTTCCTGATACTCCTTCTGTAATTCGGCGATGACTGCTTTAATGTCTTCCGCTTGCGGCACTAAGTTGTCCTCGAAAGCACCTTGAATTTTGACTACGCTCAATGGCGTATCCGCCACCATCAAAATAGCCTCAACAATGTTTTTTAGTTCGTTACTCATCTGCGTTTTTTGCGACACTCTTTAAGTAAATAGGCGTAAACGCCCCATTCTGCATAACAACCAACATGTCATCACGTACCAATTCCAAAATTGCCATAAAACTCACCACCAATCCGTGCTTCCCCTCTTGTTGGTCGAACAAATCCTCGAAGCGAATAAGTTGGATAACCCGTATTTTATCCAGAATATGAGTCATTTTTTCCCGCACGGTCAACTTTTCTACACCAAAAGCAAGCGGCTTATTCGCATCCATTCGCTCCAAAACGTTTCGAAATGCGACCACCAAATCATTCAGCGATGCTTGTGATACCACTTTGAGCGGTGCAACCTCTTCAAAATCTGCTGTTACCGGATACAATTCACGTTCCACTCTCGGTATTTTATTGATTTCCATACCTGCCTGACTAAAACGTTCGTATTCCTGCAAACGGCGCACCAAAGCGGCACGCGGGTCTTCTCCGTCCGCATCCTCTTCAGTGGCTGGTCGAGGCAACAACAGCCGTGATTTAATTTCCGCAAGCATGGCAGCCATAACCAGATATTCTGCCACTAAATCGAGGCGCAATTTTCGCATCATATTCACATACTCCATGTATTGCCGAGTAATACGCGCTACTGGAATATCCAGAATATCCAGATTTTGTTTCCGTATCAAGTAGAGTAATAAATCCAACGGGCCACTAAAAGTCTCCAGAAACACTTCCAGCGCATCAGGCGGGATAAAAAGATCCTGCGGCCAATTCTCTAATGCCTGACCATTAACTAGCACGGTTTCAACGTGAGTTAACTTGGCATCGGCTTGCACTGAATCGGACAGTGCTGGATTTTGCTGTTTGGTTTTTATTGCACTCACGATGTTACATTTCTATATTTTTTTAGGCTGCTGATAGCACTTTGCACAATAGTGAGTTTATATTCTAGAGGTGCCAAAAGCGGTTTCAATGGCTCATTGATAGTTATAAACTCCCTCATTCCGTGCACTTTCCTTAGCGGACAAAATTTCGGACAGCGCAAAGCACTCACTGATAGACAGTTCCAACAACATCTCGAACCATTTCTATGGTTTCCATTGCCACCTCGCGCGCTCGGTGACAACCAATGTCAATCACTTCTTTCACTCTTTCTGGGTTCGTTTCATAGGGCAGTGCTCGCTGTCGAATTTGCTCCTGTTCTTGTAACACTTTTTCGGTCAACGGTCGCTTGCATTCAAGACATCCAAAAGCAGCAGAGCGACATCCCGCAACAACCCATTGTTGAGTTTCGCTATCACTATACACTCGATGTAACTGCCACACGGGACATTTATCAGGATCACCGGGGTCGGTGATTCGTACCCGAGCAGGGTCTGTTGGCATCACTCGAATTGACTGCTTAACCCGTTCAGGTTCATCGCGTAATGCAATGGTATTGTTATAAGATTTGGACATTTTTTGCCCATCCAAACCGGGCATTTTTGAGGTTTCGGTCAATAACGCATCAGGTTCCGGTAAAATGGTTTTGCCACGTCCTTCCAAAAATCCGGTGAGTTGATCCTTTTGTTGCTGATTGATATTTTGTTGTTCATGTAGCAATGCCACCGCCTGAGCATGGGCTTCACGGTCGCCTTTTTCATTAAACCGTTGTCTCATATGATTAAACGATTTTGCCGCTTTTTTGCCCATCTGTTTGATAGCCTGTTCAACCGCTTGTTCAAAACAGGCTTGTCGACCAAAAAAATAATTAAAGCGGCGCGCAATTTCACGCGTCAATTCAACATGTGGAACCTGATCTTCCCCGACTGGAACAAGTGCTGCCCGATACATCAAAATATCCGCAGATTGTAGTAATGGATAACCTAAAAATCCATAAGTGGCAATCTCTTTCTCGCGTAATTTTTGTTGCTGATCCTTGAAACTAGGTACCCGCTCTAACCAACCCAGCGGCGTTATCATAGACAACAAAAGATGCAGCTCGGCATGTTCAGGAATTCGTGATTGGATGAATAAAGTGGCTTGTTCAGGATCGACACCCGCTGCCAACCAGTCAATTACCATCTCCCAAACATGCTCGCTCATGGTTTGCGGGCTATCATAATGTGTTGTCAACGCATGCCAGTCGGCAACAAAATAAAAACATTCATAGTCATTTTGTAGCCGTACCCAATTATTCAATACACCGTGGTAATGTCCAAGATGTAACCGACCAGTAGGCCGCATTCCCGATAAAACTCTGTTGTTTTTCATTTGATTATTCAATGTTTCGGATACGCATCACGCGTTTGGACTCGGATACTATTGAAACGCACTGACATCGCCTTTACCTGTCCTTATGATGCGGGCAACACCACTGATTAAGTCAACCACTGATGTTGGCTGGGAGTCACAATCTCCGCCATCAATCACTAAATCGACTTGATGCTCCAATATTTCGCGAATCTGCTCAGCGTCATTTAATGGCAGTGTTTCCCCCGGCATAATTAGAGTAGCACTCATCAAGGGCTCGTTCACTTCGTCGAGTAGCGCATTTGCGATGGCAAAATCAGGCACCCGCAAACCGATTGAGCGGCGTTTCGGATTTTGTAGCCGTTTTGGAACCTCACGAGTAGCAACGAGAATAAATGTATATGCACCGGGCGTGAAGCGTTTTAACAACCGATAAATATTGTTGTCCACCTTCGCATAAATACTAATCTCGGATAAATCCTTGCACATTAAAGTAAAGTTATGCTCGTCACCAAAATTTCTGATTGTTTTTATACGGTTCATCGCATCTTTGTTACCGATGGCACAGCCCAAAGCATAGCAGGAGTCGGTTGGATATGCGATCACACCGCCACCATGAATTATCTCGGCAGCTTGACAAATCAGCCGTCTTTGCGGGGTTGTTGGGTGTATTGAAAAATATTGTGCCATGCTGGAAATTACGAATTACGCGGATTCTAATCGGTGTTTCTTCGGTTTCTTTTTATTTTGACTCGAATGACGAGGCAATGCGTCAATCATTGATTGTCGTTGAACACAATCCAGATACTGAATTTTGTGCCACCAATGGACAATTTTTTCACTCACCTCCCCACTTTGGTGACGTAAGCACAAAAAATCATAGGCCGCTCGGAAGCGTCTGTTGTCAAGTAATTTTTCAACAGAGTGTGCCTTTCTGTTTTCTAATAAAGGTTGCATTTCCCATATCTCACGCACTGGACCTTTGACTCGCAACGGCAATGTAATTGAATTCGACTGTCGTTTGAAAATGACATCGCTCGCAATCAAAAAAGCCTCGTCTTGCCACGTCCCCTGGACAATCAATTTTTCGAACTCTGTTCTGAATGGCTGCCACAGCATGACCGCGAACAAATACGCAGTCAGAATTGGTTTGTCTTGTTCTATGCGTTTATCGGTATTGTCAAGTGCGTCCAAAATGAGTGATTCAAATTTATCTCCGTCTTGCTGGTTAATACATTTCACCGTTTGCGGAAACAAATAATAAAGCAATAATGTTTCGCGTAATTGTAACCATGATTTTACTGCCGCAGCATGGTGAAATAATTTCAATACTTCATCAAACAATCGCGCTGCTGGAATATCGGTCAGGAGGACGGCATTTTCTTCAATCGCAGATGAAATAGATTCTTCCACTTGCAAGCCCAGTTTAGCCTGAAACCGAACAACTCGTACCATACGCACTGGGTCTTCCGCAAATCGCCGATTTACATCACCAATTATTTTTAATGTTTTTGTTTGTGCATCTGCAATGCCACCAACAAAATCAAGCACGACCTCTTTGCTCGGGTCGTAATACAGAGCGTTGATGGTGAAATCCCGCCGAATGACATCAACGTCAATGGTGCCATAAACATTGTCGTCTAAAATTCGGCCGCGACTGGAAGCCTTTAATCTACCACCAAATTCTGTTTGATTTTGCCGACTTTGAGTTACCTGATTGGGTGCGGCACGATACGTCGCCACCTCAATTATTTCACGATTACGTCCCCAACCAAAAGGCACATGCACTATCTTAAACCGCCGCCCAATGATTCGGGCACGAGGGAAAAGTTTTTTCACCTGATCAGGGAGGGCATTGGTGGTTACATCAAAGTCCTTAGGTTTTATACCTATCAGTAAATCGCGTACACAACCACCCACCAAATAACCGTCAAAACCCGCCACCTGCAAGCTGGTCACGACCTCTACGGCATTTTGACTGACGCATGATCGATCAAACCCCAGTGCGGCAGCAGAATGGCGGGTTGGCTTCAAGAGGATACAATCACCCAGAGTCAGCGTAACCGCTTGGTCATTTTCCACGCCATCGGAATAACCAGCATCGCCAAGACTATTTTTGTCAAATCGCCCACGATAAATGGATACAAACCCCATTCAAGAATCGGTTTATCCCAACCCAATACATTGGCGAGCCATATCAAACCAGGTATATAGATAATTATATTTCCAATCAACATCGCTATAAAAGTCAACACGATCTTTCGATCCCAGCCTTTTTCTGCCAAGTAACCAGTGACCGCAGCTGCAATAACAAAGCCAATCAAGTAACCCCCGGTCGGTCCCGCTAGGTAAGCAAAACCCGCTCCAGTACCCGCGAATACTGGAATCCCCATGACCCCCGCTGCCAGATAAAGTAATATTGTCGAGGTACCCAATTTCCAACCATAAACAATACCCAATGCCAGCACGATAAACGTCTGCATGGTTACCGGCACAGGATAAAATGGAATTTTGATTTTTGACGATAAGATCAAAAGAGCAACCCCAATTATTGCCAACGTAATTTGTCTCAGCCAATTTCGGTCAGCTGCTAATTTAGGCCATAAAACAGTTGCCAATGTCGGAAAATAGATTGATTGTGATGTCATGTTAACCTCTTAAAAGTGATGTTAAAGTGATATTTCTGGGATGGTGTCGAGAACAATATTTGTTCCAGACACCATAATTATACCATAATGGCATGTGAATTCAAGGTTGTGCCCGAGTTCCTATGAGAGCAATCGGGTTGTCTTCACGGTGTTCTGATGCTAATAAGGTGTTGCCAAGTCCAATGAATCATGCGATTATATTTGTTGTAATGAAACTGAAAATCCTCCAATCCATAGATTATGGATTCGACAGTCAATCTCCGTAGAAGGAGTGAGAATCATACCATTGTCGTGCCATTGCCACAAATATTGAGTGTAAGGAAGTCCCTCACGGAAAACCGCAGTGTATATGGCATGCATGAGGGATCGTCGGAAAATGGGGTTTTTAGCTTGTTGTGAATATTTAAGTCCTTGTTATTAAACATTTTATTTTTTTAAAATTGGACTGATTTTGAATTAACCGGCAAACCCATGAGTATTTTCCCATAAATAACGAGGACTGAAACAATCGCGAAAAAAGGCAGTTAATAGAGGTGTCCATAATTTATACAATTTATAGTTAAGGGAAAATCAAATGAAAGACGGTTTAGAAACGATACGTACTGATTGGACGCGCGAAGAAGCGGACGCTTGGTATAATCTACCTCTGAATGATTTGTTGTTTCATGCGCATTCGCTCCACCGCAAATATTTTGACCCCAATCAGGTGCAACGCAGTCAACTGTTAAGCATCAAAACCGGTGGTTGCCCTGAAGATTGCTCATATTGTAGCCAGTCCGTACGCAACGGCGCACAATTGTCAGCCAGCAAGTTGATTGAGGTTGAGCGGGTTTTATCAGACGCACGCACTGCCAAGAAAAACGGCGCGACGCGCTATTGCATGGGTGCCGCATGGCGGGGGCCGAAAAACCGCGATATGACCACCCTGGAAGCGATGATTATTGGTGTCAAGGAGTTGGGAATGGAAACCTGTATGACACTAGGTATGCTGGAAGACAATCAGGTATTACGCCTGAAAGGGGCAGGGCTGGATTATTACAACCACAATATTGATACGTCCGAACGGTATTACTCCGAAATTATCACAACTCGTACCTTCGCAGACCGGATCGACACTTTAGACCGTGTTCGTGCCGCAGGCATCAAGGTTTGTGCCGGCGGCATCGTCGGCATGGGCGAGCAACAAATAGACCGTGTGGACATGCTACTAACGCTCGCCACATTAGAGATGCATCCTGAAAGTGTTCCTGTCAACATGCTGATTCCAATCGCAGGTACGCCGCTGGCTGATGTTGCACCACTGCATCCGATTGAATTTGTGCGTACCATTGCACTGGCGCGCATTCTGATGCCAAAATCCCATGTCCGCTTATCTGCGGGTCGCACAAACATGAGTGATGAGCTACAGGCAATGTGTTTCTTTGCCGGTGCCAATTCGATCTTTGTCGGCAACACATTGTTAACAGCGGACAACCCCGAAGAAGATCAAGACACAACTTTATTCGATCGACTGGGTATTACCGCTATGGCGGTCGGGTGTGACGGCTCTCGGTGATGGGGTTTCCGAATGTCTGGGTTCAGTACCTATTGAGACAAAACGGGGTGTTTTAATATCGGTTTATCGGCTCGGCCAAACAACAAACCCAATATCAGGAGTAGGGCGGTGAATATTAAAACTGGCCGGTCGCCAAACATAACATAGGGGGTTAGCCCGGCTCTAGGCTGGATGACTCCAGTGATCGACTGCCGAACAAACTGTGCAGCAACAACATCAACACCGCCCTGCCAGTTAATCAATGACGATAGTCCGTTATTGGAAGCGCGAATCATCGGTCGTTCACTCTCCCGTGCACGAAATCTCGCCATTTGTAATCGTTGATGCGGTGCCAGTGAATTCCCAAACCAACTGTCCTCGCTAACATTGATTAACGCACCTGAGGACGCAACCTGATTTTGCCATTCCTGCGGAAACGCATCCTCATAACAAATTGATATTGCGAATCGGTTCCCCGCTACGCTGAGCGGTGACTGGGGCGGCAACCAAGCACTGAAATCAGACATAGGAATATGGAGTATGTTTAACAACGGGGCAAACAAACCCGGCAAGGGTAAATATTCGCCAAATGGCACCAAATGCTGTTTTCGATAAATGATGTTGCCATCATCAGATTTTATTTTGGTTACGGCTGCAACACTGTTGTAATAACGCCAGCCACTGTCAACACTTTGTCGCTCCAAAACACCAAACACAAAATCGGCTGGATGGGTTTGCATCTCTTGCCAGAAATCATCTGGGATATTGTCCAAATAATCAGGAATGGCTGCTTCTGGCCATACAATCAAATCAACCCCATGATGTTGCTGACTGGTTTGCATGTAATCGGTAACAATACGGCGTGCTTCTTGCGCCTGCCACTTCTGCATAATCGGCACATTGTTCTGAATAATAGCAACAGAAATTGGCTGACCCGTTGCCTGAGTCCATGATATTATTTTATCCAGTTGCCAACCCGCCACCCAAACCAGCACCAGCACAACTGCTAAAATGGAATTACCGCGGCTTAGATGGCGGATAATTGCGGTCAACGTTCCCGCACCGACCAGCACAATCAAACCAATAAGATAGACCCCGCCAATGGGTGCGTAATTGGCTAACGGCGTATCCAAATAGGCATAACCGGTGGACAACCAAGGTAGTCCGCTAAACAACCAGCCACGCAACCATTCAAATAATATCCACAACGATGGCATGAGCAATGCCATCCTAACCGTTGGATTCCAGCCCGAAAACCAAGATTGTACGCATCCGCAAAGTGCAGGATAAATTGACATCATCGCGACTAGCATAAAAACCGATAACCCGGCCATCATCGGTGGCATACCCCCAAACGTGTGTACGCTGACATATATCCACGAAATACCCGCACCAAACATGCCAAGCCCATACACAAAACCATACCAAATCGCACGTTTCGAGCAGCTTGTATTCCAAACAAAAAACAATACCCCAAAACTCAATATACTTAATGGCCATACGTTAAAGGGTGCGAAAGACGCGACATTAAGCATGCCGACAAGCAGTAGTAACAGGGTTTTGAGCATGGGAGAAAATTGAAAATGGACGATTGTGTTGGTTTTCAAAGATTGTAATGATTTTTCTAGCTACAATGAATATCAGCATCCGCTTTGAGTAATTTTATCAGTGTTGCCATATCTTCGGGTGGATTTTGTTGCCAAATTTTTTGTTCGCCGCTGTGGGGGTGTATCAAGGATAATTTTCGGGCATGCAGTGCCTGACGTTGAAATCCTTGTAGTGATTCGCGTAAGTCTATTGTTGCTCCCAATGGTGGACGGTATCTGTTGCCATAGATGGTATCGCCAACAATCGGATAACCACGCCAGCTTAGATGTACGCGAATTTGATGAGTGCGTCCAGTTTTCAGGTTTGCTTGTATCAAGCAATGATTGCGGAATTTATTCAATACTCGGGTGTGTGTTACTGCTGGCTTACCTGTTTCTGTTACCATCATGCGTAATCGATCATTTCGGTGTCGTCCAATTGGCTGGTCAATCATTTCTCCGCAAATCATAATACCATTGACCAGTGCTAAATACTCTCGTTGCATCTGTCGGCTACCCAACTGCTCGATGAGATGTTGTCGTGCTTGTTCGGTTTTGGCGATGACCATCAGTCCGGTGGTGTTTTTGTCCAACCGATGGACAATGCCTGCTCTGGGCAGGAGTGCGGCATGACTGTGGTGATATAAAATCCCATTAAGCAAGGTTTTGTCCCAATTGCCTGCACCCGGATGAACCACCAGTCCTGCTGGTTTATTGATAACCATCAAATGCGTATCTTCATCAATAATGTTGAGACCAATATCTTGAGCCGAACATTGGCGGGGTTGCACAAGCGGTGCAGACGGCATCGTAAACTCAAGTATCTCGGCATCTCGGAGCTTCAGTTTTTGTGTCACAACCTCGCCGTCAACGAATACCAAGCCTTGTTTTATCCATTGCTGTATTGTTGCGCGGGAATGTACCGAAAGTAATTCTGTCAATGCCTTATCCACCCGCATCCCTTCCATTTCTGCTGGAATGTGCAGTAAAAAATGTGATTCAGAATCCGACATAATAAATTTGATTATGGCACAATAGTCGCTCAATGAATTTGTATCTGAATAACAACATAGATGTCCCGATTATTGACTGCTTTTTCTGGTTGTTTAAGGGGCTTGTATTGTAGGTAACAATATGGATAATCCCGTTATCGTGTTCATTTCTACTCCACGTTATATCAATATCATGCTAAACACATCAAGTCGTTACACTCCGTGCTCGGTTTATAGTACTATCCTGCATTGCATTATGATGACACTCATCGCCGTTGCGTTGCTTTCGGGTTGTTCATCAAAAAAGGAATCTGAAGACACGCGAACTGCAGAAGAGTTATATTCGATTGCTAAAACAGAACTATCCAAAAAGAATTGGAAAATTGCCGTGGAATCGCTTAAAACGCTGGAAGCAAAATATCCTTATGGGATTCATGCTGAGCAAGCACAAATTGACATCATCTACGCGCATTATCAGGATAAACAAAGCGGTCTTGCGATTGCGTCAGCAGAACGGTTTATTAAGCTACACCCAACGCATCGCTTCGTTGATTATGCGTATTATCTAAAAGGTCTCGCCAGTTTCTCTGAAGACCAATCGCTGTTTAGCCGATTCGTGGGCAGGGATGATTTGAGCGACCGCGATTCTATTATCATACAAAAAGCACTGATTGCATTTGAGCAGGTATATACCTTATTTCCGAATAGCCAATACGCATTAGATGCCCGAAAACGATCTGTCAATTTGCGTGAGGCACTGTCGAAAAACGAAATTGCCATTGCGAATTATTACTATACCAGAAAAGCGTATGTCGCCGTGGCTAATCGTGCGAAAAACATCATCGAAAACTACCCGGACTCGCTCGCAACTGAACAAGCTCTAGCACTCTTGATGTTCAGCTACGAGAACATGGGGATTGTCGATTTGGCAGGTGATGTCCGCCGAGTACTGACATTAAATTTTCCAGATAGCCGTTATCTACATGAAACGGTTGATACGGTTAAGTTTTTCAACAAATACAGCCCTAAAGGTGATAAGCCTAAAAGCGAGACATCATGGTTTTCCGGCTAATGTTGGATTTTGATATTTTAATACTGATACTGGCAGGGATATTTGCCATCCTATTGTTAGCCCTTAAATTCCGCGATTTCATTCCTAGTGGGACCGTGAAAAAACTAAACGACCATCAAAAAATATCCCCAAATATCCCCAAATATCCCCATGAACAAATTTTACACAGGAAGCAAGAATATTTATGTACTGAAAACGAGAGAAAACTATTCTTCTGTCTCAGAAAAGCATTAGACGATAGATATTTGGTGCATTGTCAAACGTCTTTGATAGCTTTGGTCGAGCCACTTCTATTCAAGAACAAATCTAAAGCGTGGTCGAAACGAATAGATTTTGTTATCACCGATACCGCAACCAAGATAATCGCCGTCATTGAACTCGATGATTCCTCACATCAGCAACGCAAGAGAATTATACGCGATAAATATGTACATGATGCTCTAAGTCCACATCATGCGTTCATTAGAATTGCAACCGAACAATTTTATGACCCCTCAATAATTGCTAACGCACTGGAGGTACAAGCAGGCATTCCAAATCGCTTTGAGCACTTTAATAAACATGCGGCTTCCGCATAATTCAAACGCTTTTCCAAACTCGGGAAGTGGGACTTTACACGCCATCCATAGATTGTCCAATTAGTACGTCAACACGCGCTCCGCTTCGGCGTATTTTTGTGCTGTTTTAAGCACAATTTCATCGGGTAAATCGGGAGCGGGTGGCGTTTTATCCCAATCCAAAGTCTCAAGATAATCGCGTACAAATTGTTTGTCATAACTCGGGGGGCTACTCGCCGTTCGATATTGATCTACTGGCCAGAATCTCGAAGAATCGGGCGTTAGCACCTCGTCTATCAGATGTAATGTATTGTTTTTATCGACCCCAAATTCAAATTTGGTGTCGGCGATAATGATACCGCGAGCCTTCGCATAGGCAGCGGCTTCGGAATAAATCTGCAAGCTGAAATCACGCACTTGCTCCGCCATAGATTGACCAATCAGTCCAACGGTTTGTTGGTAGCTGATATTCTCATCATGTTGTCCGACTTCGGCTTTGGTTGAAGGCGTAAAAATCGCTTTTGGCAGTTGTGCGGACTGTTGCATGTCTGGCGGCAAAGGTATCGAACAAACCGTCCCGGTGTGCTGATATTCTTTCCAGCCTGATCCAATCAAATAGCCCCGAACAATCGCCTCAATCGGCAAAGGAGTCAGTTTTTTCACTACAATGGCACGATCACCCAACAGTATGCGTTGTGCTTTATCTGGGACAATTTCTGCCAAAGATCGGTTGCTGGTATGGTTGGGCAGTAAGTTATGAGTCCGCTCAAACCAGAAATTAGCAACTCGAGTCAGCACTTCTCCCTTGCCCGGAATAGGTTGCGGCAGTATGACATCAAATGCCGAAAGTCGATCGCTGGTAACAATCAGCAGATGATCGTTATCAACCGCATAGATGTCTCGAACTTTGCCACGCTGTATCAACTCTAAATGATTCAACTCGGACTGGAATAATGCTTTCTGCATAGTGATTAATATTAAAGACTGGAAAATTAAACCTGAAGGTTGCCGAATGCTCAACCAATCAGCGGGATTTCCCCAAACCGTCGGCTAAAACGTTTGGTCGGCACCGCCAATGCTGGTGGCGTTGTTTTATCGATTTGTACAATCGCTTTCGGCGTGCTGTCATGGTCGGGGCTGTTGTCCGTCATGTTATCCGTTGGCATCGGCGGTGCATGTCGCTTTTCGTATCGTGCAGGCGGATTTGTTTTTGCTTGGACGGTGATGGTTTGTGCTGTTGATGGCTCATTCGGTTGACTTATTTCGGGCTGACAGGAATCGTCCGAGTCCAGTTTTTCTACTTTGTCCTCTTTTAATGTCGGCCTAGTGGCGTTATCTTTTATAAAGTGGTTACCTCGACCTTTTCGGTCATATTTTTCTGTCGTTTCGACCGCTGTCAGTAATGCCGAATCAATTGTTTTTCTAGTAATGACGTGCCCAATAAAAGATTCGATTTCGATAATTGAATACGCATACTTTTCGCATATAAAGCTGATGGCTTCGCCACTGTGCCCTGCGCGTGCGGTACGACCAATACGATGGACATAATCGTCCGCATCGTGAGGCAAATCGTAATTAAACACATGACTGACCTCAGGGATATGCAATCCACGCGCAGCGACATCGGTTGCGACCAGCACGGTATATTTTCCGCTTTTGAAATCGTCGAGAATACGTTCACGTTTTAGCTGCGGCACATCGCCCGATAATGCGACACTGCTGATGCTATTGGCGGATAATGTTCGTGACACCTGTTCGACAGCATGGCGGGTATTGACGAATACCAGAACCCTATCAGGCTCATCACGGCGTAACAAATTGATGAGCAAGGTGGCTTTTTCTTCATCTGCAGGATAGTACGCATATTCACCGATTTTATCGGCAACCCGTATCTCGGCATCAATTTTAATCTCTTCTGGATTATTCATGTGTTCGTACGCCAATTCCATCACTCGAAAGGACAGGGTTGCGGAGAACAGCATATTCAGCCGCGTCTCTGGCTTTGGCATTCGGCGTAATAAATATCGTATATCTTTAATGAAACCAAGATCAAACATTCGATCCGCCTCATCTAGAACCACAAATTGAACTAATTTCATGTCAAATAAATGCTGCCTATGAAAATCAATCAATCGCCCTGGAGTGCCAATCAATATATCCATACCCTGTGCGAGGATTTGTTTCTGCTCCTCATAGCCGGTACCGCCATAAATCAACCCTAATTTAAGTGCTGTATGCCTCGTTAATGTCCCTGCATCTTTATAAATTTGAATCGCCAATTCCCGTGTTGGTGCCAGAATCAAGGCACGCACATTGCTCGGCTGTCGGGTCGTTGGTGCAGGATGGGTAATCAATTGTTGACAACAGGCAAGCAGAAAGGCAACCGTTTTTCCGGTTCCGGTTTGTGCCTGACCTGCGACATCTTTTCCGCTCAAAGCGATGGGCAGACTCTTCGCCTGAATCGGGGTACAATACTCAAATCCAGCATCGGCAATCCCCTGTTGTAGAGAATCAATCAAATTTAAATCAGTAAATCTTTGCTCGGTAAGGTGTTTTTTTGTCATGTTTTATTTTAGATACTATTTATTTTTGGTAGAATGCTTGATTACGAGTGGCATTAGTCGCATATTCACGCCATTAAAACTTACTCGAGAGATTTGCATGGTAGTTCTTTTGTATTCTAGCAGTATCAATCGGTCATTTATAAGTATAAACTTCCTCATTCCACGCGCTTTTTCCTTATCTAGCAAACAAAATCGGCTAGGTGCCAAAGCACTCTACTCTAAAATTCACTGCTAATTTAACTATTATGTCAAACAATTCAAGCAATATCGTGCATGTGAGCGATGCATCGTTCGAACAAGATGTACTAGAAGCAGCCCAGCCCGTGTTAATTGACTATTGGGCAGAGTGGTGCGGTCCCTGCAAAATAATAGCCCCGATTCTCGAAGAGCTTGCCGATGAGTATCGTGAAAAAATAATCATTGCTAAACTCAATATCGATGATAATCCTGAAACACCACCCAAATACGGGATTCGTAGCATTCCGACATTGATGTTATTCAAAAACGGTAATGTCGAAGCAATCAAAGTCGGTGCTGTTTCAAAATCTCAATTGGCTAGTTTTATTGACAGCAATATTTAATTAAAGGTAGTATCCGTCTCGTCCACTAGATACCTGCCATAAACATGAACAAAAATGGTGCATGTCAATCGCATTGCATGACGGTTGCAAAGAATCTAAACAACATCCAAACCTTAATTTATTCAACCACAATCTGGACATCTGTGTTGAAGCCCTATATGATACCCGAATTACATCTGTAATGCAGTCGTTCAGACGGCATTAAATCAAAATCCCATGCTGTTTGCCCTCAATGCTGGCTAATGCCTGTATTGAGCAACTAGTATATGCTTTTTCATTTTCCTCATAACAAATTAATATGGCAATTAATCTCAGCGAAATAAAATCTAAATCCCCCGTAGAACTATCTGATATGGCAAGCTCGCTGAATCTTGACAACAGCAATCGAATGCGAAAACAAGATCAGATTTTTTCTATTCTGAAAGCCGAGTCAAAAAAAGGAGAAAAAATTGTTGGCGAAGGCACCGTAGAAATCCTTCAAGACGGTTTCGGATTCCTCAGGTCTGCCACCTCCTCTTATTTAGCTGGGCCTGACGATATTTATATGTCACCTAGTCAAATACGCAGATTCAGTTTAAGAACGGGCGATACCGTTTCTGGTCAAATTCGCCCACCCAAAGATTCCGAGCGTTATTTCGCACTTTTGAAAGTTGAGCAAATCAATTTCCAATCGCCCGAAGATGCCAAACGAAAAATTCTGTTTGAAAATTTAACCCCGTTGCATCCTGATAAGCGAATGCGTCTAGAACGGGAAAATGGTTCAGCAGAGGATTTGGCTGGTCGGGTCATCGATTTAATCGCACCGATAGGAAAAGGACAAAGGGGGTTAATTGTCTCGGCACCCAAAACGGGTAAAACGGTGATGTTGCAACAAATCGCACAATCCATTACCTCGTTACATCCCGAAACCATTGTCATGGTGTTGTTGATTGACGAAAGACCCGAAGAAGTCACGGAAATGCGAAGAACCGTGCGTGGAGAAGTTGTTTCGTCCACATTTGATGAGCCAGCGACACGTCATGTGCAGGTTGCGGAAATGGTCATCGAAAAAGCAAAAAGGCTGGTTGAGCATAAAAAAGATGTGGTTGTTTTGCTGGATTCGATTACCCGCTTAGCGCGTGCTTATAATACCGTTTCACCTGCATCGGGCAAAGTACTAACGGGTGGGGTTGACGCAAATGCGTTACAGCGACCAAAGCGATTTTTCGGTGCGGCGCGCAATATTGAAGAAGGTGGGAGTTTGACGATTTTAGCGACCGCCTTAATTGATACCGGCTCGAAAATGGATGATGTCATTTACGAAGAGTTCAAAGGAACTGGCAATTTAGAAATCCATCTGGATCGTCGCATCGCCGAGAAGCGCGTCTATCCAGCAATGATTATCAATCGTTCAAGTACGCGGCGAGAAGAATTGCTCACCGATCCGTCCGAGCTTCAGAAAATCTGGCTATTACGAAAATTGATGCACCCGATGGATGATTTACAGGCGGCTGAATTCTTGATTGAAAAGCTAAAGGCGACTAAAACGAACGAAGAATTTATTAAATCGATGAATCGATAACCGCTGCTTTAGCAACAGTATTTCGACCGTGTGCTTGATTTAGATCGTCATTTTTTATATCATTGCCACCTCGAATTTCAAGGGGGATGACACCGCCATCAAATAAGCGGCAAATGCACTTCATGTAAACATCGATCAAACACCAAAATATTCACATTAACCCTAAAATTTGTATCAGAAAATCCAGAGGAATCATTATGAAACCAGATATTCACCCAACATACAGCGCAATCAAGGTGGTTTGTGCATGCGGTAATTCCTTTGAAACGAAATCCACATTAGGCAAGGATTTACATGTGGAAATTTGTTCTGAATGCCACCCGTTCTATACTGGAAAACAGAAAATCATGGACAGTGCCGGACGTGTAGGCAAGTTTCAGGCAAGATACAACCGCAAATAGGCTCACGGGCATTGTCGTCAGACACTATCGGCACGATGCTGGAGGCATTGCCGTTATATGAAATTCGCCTAGTTTGATGAGCGGTAAGACGGACAAACATTGACAAACATTGCGAAAAACGTGGCACATCACGAAAAATGTCAATGAATCTGGAGAAAAAAATAGCCGCAGTCAAATCTAGATTGGAACAAGCCGAGCTAGTTTATGGTCATGGTACAAGCGATGCAGATGATGAAGCCCTCTGTATCGTATTGCACATACTCGGAATCGACCGCACTTCGGTATCGAATGACCCCTTTTCATCGGAACACAACTCGTTAGCACAATATGATTCGCAGGATTGGCAGGCAAATCGGTTTGATGCGCGTATTGATGAACTTGTAGAAAAACGCATCCAACAGCGTATGCCGTTAGCCTATCTGGCAAAAGAAACATGGTTTGCGGACAATAAATTTTATATTGACCAGCGTGCGATTATTCCCAGATCGTATTTGGGTGAATGGATTGCCGATGCTTTTATGCCTTGGGTTAAACCGAGCAAAACGCATTCTATCCTTGATTTATGCACTGGCTGTGGCTGTATCGCCATCAGTTGCGCGCTGGCATTTCCGTATGCAACCGTACTCGCCAGTGATATTTCAAATCCAGCATTGGCGGTGGCTGGCATTAACATTGACAATTATCAGCTTGGCGAACGAATCAGACTACACCACGCAGATGGGTTTACTGGCATTGAACAACGCTTTGACCTGATTGTTTGTAATCCGCCTTATGTATCAGACGAGCGCATGGCATGCCTGCCCGCAGAATATTGCCATGAACCAGATAATGCTTTTAGGGGTGGTCAGAACGGACTCGATTTTATTGCCCCTATGTTGTCTCATGCTGAACATTATCTAACCGATGAAGGCATCTTGATTGTTGAAGCAGGCTCCGCCTCTCATACGCTGGAGCAACACTACCCAACCATTCCCTTTACTTGGTTGAGTACCGCTTATGATGAAATGGTTATTTTTACCTTATCTGCCAGCGAGTTGAGAGAACATGCCACTACTTTACGTCAGGCTGTTCATTGCCAGCAATCCACTGGAAAGAAACGATGAAACATTCAAATCTCAATTCAAATCTGTTCGAAAAAGCTCGAAAAGTCATTCCCAGTGGCGTTAATTCTCCGGTCAGAGCATTTCAATCGGTCGGTGGTAGCCCAATATTCATCAAACAGGGCAAAGGGGCGACCCTAATTGCTGAAGATGGGCAGCAATACATTGATTATGTCGGCTCATGGGGAGCGATGATTCTCGGACATGCCGATAAAAATGTGCTTCAGGCAATCCAAAAGCAATCCGAATCGGGGTTGAGTTTTGGTGCCCCTACGGTGCTTGAAACAGAAATGGCAGAATTGATTTGTACACGCCTGCCTTGGGTTGAGCAAGTCCGCATGGTCAATTCTGGCACCGAAGCGACCATGTCCGCAATCAGACTCGCGAGAGGTTTTACGGGGCGCGACAAAATCATCAAATTTGCAGGTTGTTACCACGGACATGCGGATGGTTTATTGGTAAAAGCCGGCTCGGGCGTACTGACATTGGGTGTGCCAACATCTCCCGGTGTGCCCAATTCGATGGCACAACATACCTTGACCGCCACCTTCAATGACCTCGCTTCAGTGGCTACGCTTTTTACTGAACTCGGCGAGCAAATTGCAGCCGTGATTCTCGAACCGGTGGCTGGAAACATGAATTGCGTCCCGCCGATAGATGGATTCTTACCCGGGTTACGGGCATTATGCGATCAATTTCAAAGTATTTTGATTATCGACGAAGTCATGACCTGCTTTCGGGTCGGCGCACAAGGAGCGCAGGGTTTGTATGGGGTGCATGGCGACTTAACCACGCTTGGCAAAATTATTGGCGGCGGGATGCCAGTCGGTGCTTTTGGCGGACGCAAGGACATTATGGCGCATCTTGCCCCAGAGGGAGCGGTCTATCAGGCGGGAACTTTATCAGGTAACCCGTTGGCAATGGCGGCCGGTTTAGCCACTCTAAAAGCGATTGACCAGTCCAGTTTTTTTGAAACGCTGAGCGCGAAAACAGAAAAACTGGTCACCGGGATTGTCAAAGCCGCAACAACACACGGTATTCCCCTAAGTGCAAATAACGTGGCTGGAATGTTCGGATTATTCTTCACCGAGCAACACGCTGTTCGCACCTTGCGTCAAGTCATGGACTGTGACCGAGAACGATTTAATCAATTTTTTCATGGCATGTTAGAGCGTGGAATCTATATGGCACCTTCTGCCTTTGAAGCGGGATTTATGTCATCCGCACATACCGACAATGACATTGAGCGAACCATCGAAGCCGCATCTGCCGTGTTTGCAACGCTGTAAAGCGGTTTGAAAATCAACACCGCAAACCACCGAGTACAAAAACAAAGTCATCCCCGACACGCCTAAGCGTTATCGTAGGTAGCTCAATGGGCAATGGAAAATGATGGTTAGGTTTTGAAAAGAACATTTGACACAGACGACTGCATGGACGCAGGAAGTAGAACGGTGCTGGATGCCAAAGTCGAGAACACGAGAAGGTTATCAGTGACTGCCCACTATCTTTTCAGCATCATGGGCGAAAAATGATTGCGGGTGTCCGTGATTATTTGCCATGATCGTTTGTTAGCGGAGGAAAAAGCTAAACAGTGCAACCATCACTCCTACGCTACCCATTGTTAAGCCCAACCATCCACTTGATTAGGTGCTTCGGTTTTGGCAATTTCTGCTCTAAGTGTGGACTCGGTTTTAGCTAATTCATTTTTGGTGGCGAGGTTGGCGTTGAGAAAATCAGATCGAGATTCGGCAAGTGCTTCGGCTTGTTGTACAGGCATACCGACCACAGTCATACGTTTGACGAAACGGTGTGTATCAAAGGCGGGAGCATCAGAAACCATACATGGACTTTAATACAGACGCTATTGTCTGTCCACTGGAAATTGATACCCCAATCCCCAGATAGAAATTCCTGAAACGTAAGGAACCTTGGCGGTATAATGGTTTGCACTTAAACTCTCCATCACCCAATGGGCACACAACTCAAGGCTTATAACCATGCTACCATACAAACTCGATACAACGAACGATTTACTCACATCTCGTGCTGGTTTATTGGCTATCGCTCAAGTAATGGACTCCCTTAATGGATTACATGAACCTGTCTGAGCGAATCGATAAGCACTTCTCCCAGCCAAAAAGCAATCGTGGTTACCCATCCTCTAAATTCATCAAGACCTTCATCCTAATGCAGCATGAAGGCAGTTTTCGCTTGGATGATATTCGCCACCTTCAGGATGATAAGGCACTACGCACGGTGCTGGGTATCAAGAAACTTCCCCAAGCAACCACGCTTGGCTCATGAGACTGTGCAAAAAACGCCGACTTACAAGCCCACTATTGAGCATTTTGAGTCGGGTACGGGTAAAAAAGGATTCTTATTAAAAACAGGCAGGTGAAATAAGCTTGTTTATTGCAAAAATAAGCATTTCTGGCATAAACCATCGAATAGTGGACGCAAAAAGAAAGATGTCGCTTGATTTCTTCCATCACGGCTTCAATATTGCCTGCTTTTATAGCTAGTCAGCCCTTAAAAACCGACCTAACAAGTAAAAATATATTTCAAGCGGCAGCTCAGCGAACGTGAATCAACCTTGAATCAAATGGACCAAGGGCTTTTTACCAAAAATATGGACAAAACGTGCTTTTTTAAGCCATAAATAGCAGACGTGACAAAAAACCAGCCACTTTCTCAAATTCCAGGCGCAAGCAGCCATTAAAGCATTGATTTCATCGCCAACTTGTCCTTTAAGCCTGTTTCTGGATAACCTAAAATCGGATTTCAAATGCCCAATAATGGGTTCTATGGCAGCCCGTCGCTTACACAATTTGCGTTTCTTATCTCTTTGATAACGATTGTCTTTTTTCAGGGCTTTGCTGGGCAGGATAATGTCCGTATCGCCCACTTGTTTAACCCCACAATAGCCTCTGTCGCAGACCGCTTGTTTGATGGGTTTTGTTCTGTTGCTATTGGCTTGTTTTATCGCATCGGGTAGGGTTTTTGCATCATGCTGGTTTTTCTTATGGCTGACAACGCCGACAATGATGTTACTGTCTTTGGCCGAGACGATGGATACTTTGTTGCCGTATTCATAGCGTTTGTGGTCTTTGCCTTTAGAAATCACATAAGCATGGGGTTCGTGCAGGGAATAAATTTTATTTTTGTCTTTGGGTTGTTGTGCCAACACCCGTTGATAGAGCAAGAAGTCTGGTTGATAGGTTTCAAGCAGTCCGTGTTGGGGTAGTTTTCTTTGTAGTTCTCGGATTAGAATATGGGCAATCGTTCGCAATCGTTTCAATGCCTTTTTAGCGGATGCGCGCTTTTTAACATGGCGGAAGTGGCGAATGCGTAAGCGGCAGTTTTTAACTTCTTTTACGAAGGTTCTGCGTTGTTTGATGCCATGTTTTTTCGCCAATTTGTTGAGACGGTTGATAATTTTGATGGCTAGTTTAGAATCAGTCGGATAGGTGATGTTTTTTTCCTGTACGGTGGTGTCAATCAAAACAGTGTTTTCATTGGCTTTTTTGCCGTGCAACATCACACTCATCTTAAAAATGAGTTCAAAACCTGCGACACCGATTCTGTTTCTAAAATGCACCAGTTCGGTTGCATTGCAAGGCACGTTTGGGGTGTAGGTTGGATAACCGCAGAAGTATTGATAATACGGATTACGCTTGAACTGTAAGACCACATTCTCATCGGACAGGTTTTCCAGTTGTTTGAGCATCAGCAACCGGACCATTAAGCGTATTGGTTTTGAGGGTCTGCCGTTATCGTGGCAATAGTGTTTGCTAAATGCATCCTCGAAGACCTTCCAGTCGATGACGTTGGCTAATTGGATTAAAGGGTCTCGTGGGTCTAATTGAGAGAACAATTCGGTATGAAACAGATTTTGTTGCCCTGTGTTTGGGGTAGATGGAGTCAGCATAATTTTTTAACTAAAACGACCAGAAAACAACGGTTATTCTAACATAAAGCGGTTGATTTGGTTAATGGTTTTGTTTGTTTTATTGATATAAATCAAACTGTTTAGATGTTTTTAAGGGCTGACTAGCTAATAACAGTTTATTGAACAGCATGGTGCCTAAGCATGTTCAAAACACGCTTTAAAGTTATAGCAAAACATAATCAATGCCCAATCAAAACCATGGGCTCCGGATACTTTTTCTTTGCCTCTGAGCAAGTAGTGATCCCAGCCTAATGACCTCTTTATGATGCCAAAAGGATGCTCCACAATCGCCCCTCTTCTTTTGCTAATCGCCTTTGCTGATTTTGTTTGCATAGACTCGCGACAGGATTGTATAAAGGCTTCATGTTCCCACCGCCATATTCTTCGGTGAGGCGTTTGCTTTGCCATGCACTCGCTGCACAAAGGGCAAGCCTTGCAATCTGTGGCACTGGTGCTATAAATAAACCCAATCTTGCCTTTGGATAGGCTTGGGCTTGCTTTTTTTTCAGTGTTTTGCCGTTAGGGCAGGTGTATTCGTCTTGCGACCCTCTAAGATGTACAACAATAGACAAAATCCTCTTTAGTGTATCTGCCAGTCTTCTTTTGTTTCTGTTGCGTATCAATCGGTGGGATGATCGGATGGATTTTGTCGTCAACACAGTTCTTTATCTCTTTTGCACTATAATACCCCTTGTCGGCAACCACATCCAGTGTCTCAAGGGCGAGGATTTCTTTCGCCTGACTGTCCATCTGATGCAACTGCTACATGTCATTGCCTTGACTTGATACATCCGTTGCGACAATCAGCTTTGCTTTGTCATCCACCACAATTTGGCAGTTATAAGCGACCAGATGATGTGCTGGTTTGCACATCAATGCGGCATCCGGGTCGGTTGTGTTATGTTGCTTCTTGCCCAATTGCTCTAAGGTATTCAAATCCTCTTCCATCTTTTGTTTGCGCTCTTTAAGTACTTGTATTTTATGAATCATAATCAGGATTATCCAGAGTCTGCTCCGGTTCCTCCTGCTGGTCTGTGGTGTTTAATAAGTTCAGGTAGTCCTCAATAGCCTGCGTTACCTTGTCTATTTTTTTATCCACAGTGGATTTAACAATCAAGGTATTTTTGGATGTATTGGCTCGCAAAAACGCTCCATCTAGTGCCACTCATTGACCTTCAATGAGATTGATATTTTGGCACAGTAAAACAAATTCCTTAAATGTATTCTTGAGTGCTGCGGCATTATTTTTTCTAAAATTAGCAATCGTCTTATAGGTGGGCTTTAAGCCTTGCAATAACCCGATAAACTCGATATTTCTATGGGTTTCCCGAGCCAGATGCCGAGAACTTCTTATTTTATGGTTATAGCCATAGATAGTGAGCTTCAGCATCAATTTTGGGCAAAAGGCGGGGCGACCATTGCTGTTTTTGTCGCTGTGTCTGGTTTTAAAGCCTAAGAACTCAACATCTAAACTATCGACATAGGCATCAATAACACGAACCGGATCATTCTCGCCGATCATCCAGCCGATCTGGGAATAACAGTTGTTGCTGGCGATCTAAACCGCGTACATAATCACTCATAAAGCCTCTGTTTAATGATTATAATCAGTTAGTTATGTTTATTATTGTATCATAATTAGGACAGGTTTCGAAGGTTTATTTGCCACAATTATCAGGTGTTTTGCAGGGCAGCGTATTGGCTTGAAATGCCATGAACGTCGGTCAATTAGGGCAGTAATAAGAATGTGAATAGGGGTAGTGGGTTTCTTGCACAGTCTCGAAAGCCGTGCTTCCCAGACTTCCGCTTGCAAAACCTAACCATCATTTTCAATTATCAATTCTCAACACCGTTAAGGGGACATTTGAGCTTTTGGTTGGGACATAGTTTTCTGCAATCCTCATTGCTTATAACCGGTTAACATCCCTGACCGCACCCTTGGACGCACTGGTGCTGAGTAGTGCGTATGCCTTGAGTGCGGTACTGACGATGCGCTCGCGCTTAGGCTTCCATCCGGCGTTGCCTTGTGCGTCCATGTTGCTTCTGCGTTGTGCTAAATCCGCTGTTGCGACCGCAAGATGGATGGTGCGATTGGGGATATTGATTTCGATAACATCATTTTCTTCGACCAAACCAATCAGTCCGCCCTCTGCGGCTTCGGGGGAAACGTGCCCGATGGACAGCCCCGAAGTGCCACCAGAAAATCGCCCATCAGTAATCAGGGCACAGGCTTTGCCTAAGTGTTTTGATTTCAGATAGGTCGTTGGATAGAGCATTTCCTGCATTCCGGGGCCGCCTCTAGGCCCTTCATAGCGAATCACAACCACGTCTCCGGCGTTAATTTTATTGCCGAGAATGCCATCGACGGCAGCCTCTTGACTTTCAAATATTCGGGCTTTACCAGTAAACTTGAGAATGCTTTCATCGACCCCAGCCGTTTTGACGATACAGCCGTCTTCGGCAAGATTGCCAAACAAGACCGCCAGCCCGCCGTCTTTACTGTAAGCATGTTCAAGGTCGCGGATACAGCCATTTTCGCGATCCAAATCCAACGTATTATAAAGTTTGCTTTGACTAAACGCCACTTGGGTAGGCACGCCGCCTGGGGCGGCACGAAAAAAATCTTGTCGTTTTTGGTTGTCGGTATGGCATACATCCCACAGTGCGATGGCTTGTGCAATGCTGTCAACGTGGACGGTTTTAGCATTACGATTTATCAGACCAGCACGATCTAACTCGCCGAGTATTGCCATCACCCCGCCAGCACGATGCACATCTTCAACGTGATAATCTGCTGAAGCTGGTGCGACTTTACACAAGTTCGGTACTTTACGACTCAAGCGGTCGATATCTTGCATGGTGAATTTAATCTCCCCCTCATGAGCGGCAGCGAGCAAATGCAAGACCGTATTGGTCGAACCACCCATGGCAATATCCAGCGACATGGCATTTTCAAAGGCATCAAAGTTGGCGATAGAACGCGGCAACACCGTGTCATCGTCCTGTTCGTAATATCGTTTGGCGGTGGCAACGATGGTTCTCCCTGCCTTGAGAAATAATTGCTCACGATCGCTATGAGTAGCAACCAGCGTACCGTTACCCGGCAAGGACAACCCTAACGCTTCGGTCAAGCAATTCATCGAGTTTGCGGTGAACATACCCGAACAAGAACCACAGGTCGGACAAGCCGAACGCTCCATATTTTCAGACTCCGCATCGCTCACCTCGTCATCTGCTGCCACCATCATGGCATCAACCAAGTCCACCGATTTTTCATGGTCACGCCAAGTGACTTTGCCTGCTTCCATCGGTCCACCCGAGACAAAAATCGCCGGAATATTCAGCCGCATAGCCGCCATTAACATACCCGGGGTAATTTTATCGCAGTTAGAAATACACACCAGCGCATCGGCACAATGGGCATTGACCATATATTCCACCGAATCGGCAATGATTTCCCGTGATGGTAATGAATACAGCATGCCACCATGCCCCATAGCAATACCATCATCCACCGCGATGGTATTAAATTCTTTAGCAACCCCACCAACCGCTTCAATTTCTCGTGCCACCAGTTGCCCCATGTCTTTTAGATGCACATGACCGGGTACAAATTGAGTAAAGGAATTGGCAACCGCAATAATAGGTTTATTAAAATCATCTTCTGTCATACCGGTGGCACGCCACAAAGCCCGTGCCCCCGCCATCGTTCTGCCACGGGTTGTTGTCCATGATCGGTAATCAGGCATTTTCTTAATTATTTGCTAGTGTAAGGATAGTCTATTGCTTGTTTTGGGTCATTTAAGCGACTTCAAACAGTCACATTGCATGCTCGTGTATCAGCACATATTATGCGACTTTAACATATGGACACCTCGATTAACTGTCTTTTTTGCCGCGCTTGCGGTGGGCTTGTCGGTTAATTCAAAATTAATCCAATTTTAAGAAAATAAAAGGTTTAATAACAATGACTTAAATATTCACAACAAGCTAAAAACGCCATTTTCCGATAAGACGTGGTGTACGGCACGATTTTTCATCTGCATGGGCAAATCCTCATGCATGTCATACTTTCACTAGTGACTACTTGTGCCACGCCCATTGGCTTCTGCTTCGCTCACTGCATAATCTATTTCTTTATTCTGCGAACTTTGCCACGCAATCAATGGGAACTGTATATTACAATCCCCCCACGTGCAATCAAGACTTTGAACATACGCCTTTTTCAATGCCCATTGCAATTTTATTTAAGGCGAAACTAGAACAAATGAGTTAGAATAGGCTGGTCGTGTTTCGGAACAGTGTTTGCTGGCTATATCGGACAATAAATATGGCAACCAATAATTGCAATGGTGTTCTCGATGAGATTCTTTTGATAATATTCTGTGGAGTTCAATTCTTGTGCTAACGAATTATTTTCCGATTCTGTTGTTTATTCTGATTGGCTTGGGCATCGGTGTTGTCGCAATCAGCGTCGGTAAGGTGCTTGCCCCCAACAACCCTGACGACCAGAAACTCTCGCCCTATGAATGCGGGTTTGAGGCTTTTGAGGACTCCAGAATGAAGTTTGATGTGCGTTATTATCTGGTCGCGATTCTATTTATTATTTTTGATCTTGAAATTGCGTTTTTATTTCCGTGGGCGATTGTGTTGGATGAGCTAGGTGTATTTGGGTTCTGGGCGATGATGTTATTTCTCGGCATCTTGGTCATTGGTTTCATCTATGAATGGAAAAAAGGTGCGTTGGAATGGGAGTAAATCAATATGGCACTTGAAGGCAAATTGTCGTCCGGCTTTGCTACGGCAAAACTGGATGACCTAATAAACTGGGCGCGTACTGGCTCAATGTGGCCAATGACCTTTGGTCTCGCCTGTTGTGCGGTAGAAATGATGCAGGCAGGTGCTGCCCGCTATGATCTTGACCGTTTTGGCATTATATTTCGCCCCAGCCCGCGACAATCCGATGTCATGATTGTTGCTGGCACGCTCACCAATAAAATGGCACCGGCTTTACGCAAGGTGTATGACCAAATGGCAGAGCCTCGCTGGGTGATTTCTATGGGTTCATGTGCCAATGGCGGTGGTTATTACCATTATTCTTATTCTGTGGTGCGCGGTTGCGACCGCATTGTTCCGGTGGACGTGTATGTGCCGGGTTGTCCGCCCACGGCGGAAGCATTGATTTATGGTATTTTGCAATTACAGAAAAAAATAAAGAAAACCAATACCATTGCCCGACCAGTTACCAGACCCATAGCCAAACCAACACCTGCTCAAGTCGCTTAATTGCTCAATAATCCCTTAGGCAACACTCTAAATATGTGCAAACAATGATGAATTTGGCTCAATTACGCACCGTCCTGCCCACCCTGTTGGGCGATGTGCTATTGTCCGAGCGGGTGGAGTTTGGCGAGCTAACCTGCGAAATAAAATACCCGCACATCAAGACCGTCTGCCAAACCCTGCGCGATCACGCCGACTGCCAATTTGACCAGCTCATCGATCTTTGTGGTGTAGATTATTCCGCCTATGGGATTGATGAAAACAACCCAGATTGTAAAAGTAGCTGGCAGGGCAACCGTTATGTGGTGGTCTATCATCTGCTCTCCTTAAATCACAACTTCCGTCTGCGCCTACGCACCGAATTAGACGATGAACAATCGGCCGGCCAGCCAATCACTGAGTCGGTCATTGATATTTGGGCGACGGCAAATTGGTTTGAGCGCGAAGCTTTTGACTTGCTCGGCATTATGTTCACCGGACACCCCGATTTACGGCGTTTGTTGACCGACTACGGTTTCATCGGACACCCATTTCGCAAGGATTTCCCCTTATCTGGTCAAGTGGAAATGCGTTATGATGCAGAACATGGTCGGGTCATTTATCAACCGGTCACCGTCGAGAAGCGGGTTCTAATCCCACGCACGATTAGAAAGGACAGTTTTGTCAAAACTGCCACGCCGAGCCTTCCCAACGGCAATGTCGAGGTAGCCGACTAATGGCAGAAATTAGAAACTACACCATGAATTTTGGGCCCCAGCACCCGGCCGCACATGGCGTATTGCGGGTCATCATGGAAATGGACGGGGAGGTCATCGAACGTTGCGACCCACATATCGGGCTGCTCCATCGTGGCACCGAAAAACTAGCGGAATCGAAGCCCTATAACCAAAGTATCGGCTACATGGATCGGCTGGACTATGTGTCGATGATGTGCAACGAACACGCCTATGTCCTAGCCATCGAAAAAATGCTCGGCGTTATGCCGCCCATTCGTGCCCAATATATTCGCGTTCTTTTCGATGAAATAACTCGCATCCTTAATCATTGTCTGTGGCTGGGCGCACATGCGCTGGATGTCGGGGCGATGACGGTGTTTTTATATTGTTTCCGCGAGCGCGAAGACTTGATGGATTGTTACGAGGCGGTTTCTGGTGCGCGTATGCACGCCACTTATTATCGTCCGGGTGGCGTATATCGGGACTTGCCCGAGCAAATGCCAAAATACGCACCAACCAAACGTCATTCCGAAGCACAAACCAAGTCACGCAATGCCGACCGTGAAGGCTCGCTACTGGATTTTGTCGAAGCCTTCACTGAGCGATTTCCGGGCTATGTGGATGAATACGAAACCCTGTTGAGCGACAACCGAATCTGGAAGCAACGCACCGTTGATATTGGCATTGTTACACCAGAACGCGCTAAAGCATTGGGTTTCACCGGGGCTATGTTGCGCGGCTCTGGAGTCGAATGGGATTTACGCAAAAAACAGCCGTATGCGGTTTATCCACAGATGGATTTTGATATTCCAGTCGGTCGCAATGGCGATTGTTATGACCGCTATCTCGTGCGCGTAGAAGAAATGCGTCAATCCAACCGCATCATCAAACAATGTATCGACTGGCTACGCAAGAACCCAGGCGCGGTCATCGTCAATGACCACAAACTCATCCCGCCTTCGCGCGAAAATATGAAAGGCGATATGGAGTCGCTCATTCACCATTTCAAATTGTTTAGCGAAGGCTATTGTGTGCCTGCGGGGGAGGCTTATGCCGCTATCGAACACCCTAAAGGGGAGTTCGGCATTTACCTCGTCTCTGATGGTGCGAATAAACCGTATCGAGTAAAAATTCGCGCCCCGGGCTTCCCGCATCTAGCCGCACTGCATGAAATGTCGCAAGGACATATGCTGGCAGATATGGTGGCAATCATCGGCTCCCAAGACATTGTTTTCGGCGAAATTGACCGCTGACACCTAAAACCATGACTGAAGCACTCATTACGGATAAAGAATATGGAGTTGTTTATACGCCCACATGGGTTGTTGACCTCATTTTAGTGCAAACCATACGAGAATATCAGCCAAAACTGCACGTCTGCGACCCATCTTGTGGAGACGGTGCATTCTTGGTGCGGCTAGTGGAGTACATTTGCACCAATTTGCCCGCCAAGCATTGTCGTAAAGCATTAGAAAATATCACTGGTTTTGACATTGATAAAGCCGCATTAACTGCGTGTCGACAGCGCCTTGACGAGACTTTGAGTGCGAAAGGAAAACGCATAAAGATAAAATGGGACTTGCGTTGTATGGATGCCACCGACCGCACCTCGCTGGCACCCTATGCGGGGCATTTTGATTATGTGATTGGCAATCCGCCATATGTTCGTATCCAGCATTTGGGAAAAGCTCGCCGAGAGCGGATCCAAAGCGATTGGCGGTTGGCAAAGCAGGGTTCCACCGACCTTTATATCGCTTTCTTTGAAATTGGTATGTTCTTACTGAAGTGCGGCGGGCAACTCGGCTACATAACGCCAAACACCTATGCTAAAACAGCGGCTGGGAAACTCCTGCGGCAATTTATATTACAGCAACATACGATTGCTTGTTTAATTGACTTTGGCAGCCATCAGATATTCAAAGCGGCAACGACCTATTCGTTAATCACCGTGCTAACCAAAAACAGCAAAAGCAATCAGTTCGCACTTTATCGCTATGACGGAAAGTCACTGGTCAGCAAGGGCATGGTGTCGATTTCGTGCCTTCCCATGAACGCGATATGGGTACTTGAATCAGCCACAACGCTAGGCGAAATTGAACGAATACGAAGGCGGGGACAGCCGCTCGGGGCAATCGCGGATATTCATGTTGGCATACAAACACTTGCCGACGGTGTATTCATCATGGACAAGCAAAAAGCCGACACCGATACAAGCCCAGATACAGGTTCAAAAACAATAATTGTCCGCGACATTCATGGCATTGATATGCGCATCGAAACTGCCATTACTCGACCGATACTTAAAGCCTCCGTGATGCAAGACGGACAGGATATTAAAGAGCGTGTCATTATTTTCCCTTACCACAACGGCAAGTTAATGGCAGAAGCGGATTTGAGGCAACGCTTCCCCTTGGCATATCAGCACTTGAATAGACACAAAACCCAATTGCTGGCAAGGGACAAGGGCGAGTTTGATACCGTCCGCTGGTATGCGTTTGGTCGAGAATTTGGCTTGACCACCACGTTTGGCGACAAATTGCTCACCTCGGGCATGAACAAAAAACCGAACTTCCAGCAGTGTCCTGCACCTGAATACACGTTTTATTCTGGATATTGCATCAAACCAAAAGCAGGCGTGAATGTCGCCGAACTGCTGGACACACTGAACTCCAGCGACATGGATTTCTATATCCGACACACCAGCAGAGACTACCAAAATGGCTGGAAGTCCTATGCCAAAAGTTTTATACAAGATTATGGTGTCCCGGCGGACGTGGCTGGGCATTTCCAGCCCGAATCAGTGCAAATGTCATGCTAAATTTCATAGGAAATACTGCTTTCACTCAAATCCGGTGCCGTAGCGACCGCGCCAATGAGACTGTGCGAGAAGCCCTCGCTAGGCATGCGTTATATGTGGAAACCCTACGGGTTTGTGTGTTTGACTGGATTCCTGCTTGTGCAGGAACGACGGAAAAACGCCCCCAATGCAATCATGCCAATACCGTAGGGGCGGAAAATTTTCCACCCTGTTTTCATATTATCGGGCGAATATGATGGTTGTTTTATCGGGCAAATATGATGGGCGAATGATTATTAGCCCCTGCCGCATTTTCAATTACCCACTGTCGTGTTATATATTGAACGGTAATTGCCATGCCCAACAAGCCTAATAAACACCAACCAACATGACAAACAGCATGGACGACCGCAAGCCATTATTGTCCGCCGCAGCTTTGCGGGAAATAGACAATGAGCTGCGAAAATATCCCAAAGACCGCCGTCAATCAGCGTTATTGGCGGCATTGCGGATCGCACAAGACGAACATAATTGGCTGAGTGACGCGCTTATTGAATACGTTGCCGAGATAATTCAGGTTGCGCCGATTCGTGCCTATGAGGTCGCCACATTTTATTCGATGTATGATTTGAAACCGGTCGGTAAACATAAAATCAGTGTCTGCACCAATATCTCCTGTCTGTTGCGCGGTTGCGATGACGTGGTTGCTCATTTGCAGAATAAATTAGGTATCGGCTTTGGCGAGACTACCGAGGACGGTCAATTCACCTTGAAAGAAGTGGAATGTCTAGCCGCCTGTGCCGGCGCGCCGATGATGCAGATTGGTCGGCAATATTATGAAAATCTGACCACCGAGCGGATTGACGCTATTTTGGATGCGGTAACTTCGGAGTCGGCGGCATGATTGAAACTGAACACAACACCGTTCGCAAAGCATACAACGTGTGTTTGCCGGATGCGACTATCGACCAGCCGTGGACGCTGGACAGTTATAAGGCGAATAACGGCTATCAGGTGCTGACAAAAATCCTGCGCGAGAAAACCCCGCCCATGGAAATCAATGACGCCTTAAAGACGGCAAACTTGCGCGGACGTGGTGGTGCTGGCTTTCCGGTCGGGGTCAAGTGGAGCTTTATGCCGCGCACGTCCGAGGTGCAAAAATATGTCGTGTGCAATTCTGACGAGGGCGAGCCCGGTACTTGTAAAGATCGCGACATTCTGCGCCTAAACCCGCATGCGTTGATTGAAGGCATGGCGATTGGCGGCTATGTCATGGGCGCGAGTGTTGGATATAATTATATGCGCGGCGAATTTTGGCAACCCTATGAAGTCATGGAACAAGCCATGCGGGAAGCCTATCAAGCGGGCTATCTGGGGCAGAATATACTGGATTCTGGTTTCGATTTTGACATGTACAGCCATTTAGGCGCAGGTGCTTATATTTGTGGCGAGGAAACGGCATTGCTCAATTCCTTGGAAGGCTTAAAAGGCGAGCCGCGTTTCAAACCACCTTTCCCTGCCGCATTCGGCTTATACGGCAAGCCGACCACCATTAACAACACCGAGTCTTTCGCCTCAGTGCCGGCGATTTTACGTGCCAATGGCAAATGGCTAGACAGCCAATGGTTCAAGGGGCTAGGAGTGGAAAATTCAGGCGGGGTAAAGATATTCTCGGTGACTGGTCATGTCGAATTACCCGGCAACTATGAAATCAAAATGGGCACACCGTTTAGTGCGCTATTGAAAATGGCCGGCGGGGTCTGGAAGGGACGCGCATTAAAAGCGGTTATCCCCGGCGGCTCTTCGGTGCCGGTGATGCCAGCGGAAAACATTATGCAGGCGAATATGGACTATGACTCACTGCAACAACATGGCTCTGCGGTCGGGGCTGGCTCGGTCATCGTCATGGATGAAACAACCGATATGGTCAAGGTGTTGGAGCGACTTGCTTATTTTTATCACGAAGAGTCCTGTGGACAATGTACCCCCTGTCGGGAAGGTACCGGCTGGATGTATCGCATTATTCGGCGGATAAATACTGGTCGCGGGACGATGTCCGACTTGGACACTTTGCTGGATGTCGCCAATCGGATTGAAGGGCGTACCATTTGTGCCTTAGGCGATGCCGCTGCTTGGCCAGTGCAAAGTTTTCTCAATCATTTTCGCCATGAGTTTGTCGCCAAGATAGATGAATCTGACATGGAGGATGACATGGTTGAATCGCCACAAGCCCATAAGGAGCCAGTCGCATGAATACGATTACCATCGAGGTGGATGGCAAACCGTTGGCAGCACAAGCAGGCGAAATGCTGATTTGCGTGACCGACAGAAACGATATTGAGATTCCCCGTTTCTGCTATCACGAAAAACTATCCATTGCCGCAAACTGCAGAATGTGTCTCGTTGAAGTAGCAAAAGCCCCCAAGCCGTTGCCCGCCTGTGCGACCCCAGTGATGGACGGCATGAAAGTATTTACCCGCTCAAAATATGCGCGTGCGGCACAACAGGGCACAATGGAGTTTCTGCTCATCAATCATCCGCTGGATTGCCCTGTATGCGATCAAGGCGGGGAATGCCCGTTACAGGATCAGGCGATGGGATATGGTCATGATGACTCCAGATTTCTGGAAAAAAAACGTGCCGTGCCAAGCCATAACATCGGTCCATTGATTGCCACCGAAATGACCCGTTGCATTCACTGCACCCGCTGTGTGCGGTTTGGCGATGAGGTTGCTGGAGTGCGGGAAATGGGCACGCCCGGGCGCAGCGAGTTGATGAAAATCAGCACCTTTCTCAATCATTCAATCGACTCGGAAGTGTCAGGCAACATGATAGACCTTTGCCCAGTCGGGGCATTGACCTCAAAACCGTATCGTTTTGCGGCGCGTTCGTGGGAATTACAAAATCACTTCGCCATCAGCCCACACGATTGTTTGGGTACCAATATCAATATTCAAACCCTGCGCGACCGCGTCGAGCGTGTGTTGCCGATTGATAATCCCGCAATCAACCAATGCTGGCTTGCCGACCGTGACCGTTATAGTTATGAAGCGGTCAACAGCGATCAACGCCTAACCCAACCGATGATCAAAGACGGCAGTGAATGGCGTGAAGTGGGCTGGGAAACCGCATTAAACCATGCCGCCGAGGGCATAAAAACAGTCCTTGATTCAGGCTCCGGCAAAGACCTCGCTGGTTTAGCCGCCGCGACATCGACTTTAGAAGAATTTTATTTATTGCAAAAACTCATGCGCGCGCTGGGTAGCGATAATGTCGACCACCGCTTACAACAATGCGATTTTAGAGACGATAACATTGCCCCGACCTTCCCCTCTTCGGAAGTGCCGATGCAAAAATATAACGATATGGCATCGGTGTTACTGGTCGGCTCAAATATTCGTAAGGAGCAGCCCTTGCTGGCATTGCGACTGCGCGAGGGAAGCAATAAAAAAGGTAGCAAAATTAGCGCACTCAATCCGCTTGATTATGCGTTTAATTTCGCCACCGTTGAAACGGTCGTACCTAGCGGTGAACAGATGGTATGTGCCTTCGCCGCCTTGGCCGTCCGTGTTGCAACACTAAAATCGGCAACCTCATTGGCTCAACTGCCGGGTGAAATCAAGTCTCTGGCGAACCATGCTGTGGCAACGCATGACATGCCTAAAACAGCACAACACATTGTCGATGCAGGTGAAAACGCCTTGATTATTCTCGGCAATCTTGCCCAGCAACATACCAATGCCAGCCTGTTGCGAGCCATTGCCCATTGGATTTGCATAATTAGCGGCGGTAAAACAGCCGTCCTGCCAGTAGCGAACAGTGCCGCCGCTTGGCTAGCCGCTTGTATTCCCGCGAATGGCGGACTGAATGCCGCTCAAATACTCGGGCAAATACCGCAACAAAATGACCCCGCGCCCCGCGCTCTGCTTCTCCTTGCCACCGAGCCTGAACTTGACTGCATGAATGGCAAAGCGGCATTGCAAGCCATGCAACACAGCGAATTTGTGGTACAAATCAGCGCATTCAAAAGTGCATCGGTGATGCAATATGCGGACGTATTATTGCCTATGGCTGCCTTCACCGAATCCGCCGGTACTTTTATCAACTGCGAGGGGCACGTACAACATGCCAAAGTAGCCTCGCCACCTAAAGGAGAGGCGCGTCCAGCATGGAAAATTCTGCGCGTATTGGGCAATTTCCTTGATCTTGCCGACTTCGATTATATTTCTTTAGATGATGTTACCGCTGAAATCAACCTACCCGCCCAGGCGAACAATCCGCCACCTTCAAACCGCCTAAAACAATCGCCAAGCCAATGGAGTTTGATGAGTGAAACCACGCCCGACAAAGAAACCAACGGCGATGGCTTAAAACATCTAAAACGGCTTGTCGATATGCCGATGTATCGCGGCGACATGACCTTGCGCCATGCTTGCTCACTACAGCAAACCGCAGATAATCCGCCACCTGCAGCCACTCTCAACCCAGCGACCTTGTCCGCACTGCACCTTAACGATGGTGAGCAAGTGGTGGTCGAGGCTTTATCCGCACCAGCGACAACCGAATCAAGTACCATTCTGCCAGTACGGGCAAACGCGGGCATCCCGGATAACTGTGTTTATATTCCCGCCGCATTCATGCAAACAGTTGCCCTCGGCGGGGCTGTCATCGTCAACCTTAAAAAAGTGCCGGACGGTGCTGCACAACCAGAAGCAGCACAATCAGAACATGTCGCCGACACCGACCACCCCAGCGGGACAAACCAAACATGATATACGCCTTTTATCTGTCCTTGACCGCTTGGTTGCCAGAAGCCATCCAAACAACCGGCTGGATTGTCATTAAAATTATGGCAATCCTGTTACCGCTGATGCTGAGCGTCGCTTATTTCACCTTTGCCGAGCGGAAAATAATCGGCTATATGCAGACGCGAGTTGGTCCGAATCGGGTTGGGCCTAAAGGCTGGCTTCAACCGATTGCTGATGCCCTGAAATTGCTGATGAAGGAAATCATCCTGCCGACCAAATCAAATAAATTCCTATTTTTGATTGCCCCGATTCTGTCACTCGCTCCCGCACTTGCGGCTTGGGCGGTGATTCCATTTACAGATTATTTGGTGCTGGCGGATATTGATGCCAGCCTGCTCTATGTGCTTGCCCTCACTTCTATGGGCGTGTATGGAGTCATCATTGCCGGCTGGGCTTCCAATTCCAAATACGCTTTTCTCGGTGCCATGCGTTCGGCAGCACAAATTGTGGCGTATGAAATCGCCATGGGTTTCGCCCTCGTCGGGGTTTTGATGGTCGCTGGCAGTCTTAACTTACGAGAAATTGTACTGCATCAATCTGGTGGCTTCTGGGAATGGTATTTTTTACCGTTGTTTCCGTTATTTATTGTCTATTTTATTTCCGGAGTAGCCGAAACCAACCGTGCACCGTTTGATGTTGCCGAAGGCGAATCAGAAATTGTCGCGGGTTTTCATGTGGAATATTCAGGCATGGCATTTGCGGTGTTCTTTTTAGCCGAATATACCAACATGATCCTGATTGCCGCCCTGACCGTACTGATGTTTCTAGGCGGCTGGTTGCCACCGGCTGATATTGCCCCTTTTATCTGGCTACCCGGGTTATTTTGGTTTGGCATCAAGACCGCTTTTGTGGCATTTTTCTTTTTATGGTTCAGAGCGACTTTTCCGCGCTATCGCTATGATCAGATTATGCGGCTGGGCTGGAAAGTGCTAATCCCGATAACATTGATTTGGATTGTGGTCATTGGTTTGGGCAAGTTTTACACACCATTTGGCTATATATTCAAATGACCGATTCATGCGGAATCATACTCGTTACAGGTTAATAAGGGCATAAATTATGGGCATCAAACAGCTATATAAAACCTTTTCGCTGCAAGAGTTGCGCAAGGGTCTCGGGGTGACTGGTCGGCAATTATTTCGCCAGAAAACCACCATCATGTACCCCGAAGAGAAAACCCCAAAGTCGCCACGTTTTCGCGGACTCCATGCGTTACGGCGTTATCCCAATGGCGAGGAGCGGTGCATTGCCTGCAAGCTGTGTGAGGTCGTCTGCCCAGCTTTGGCAATTACCATCGACTCCGAAGAACGTGCCGACGGTAGCCGCCGCACCACGCGCTATGATATTGACTTATTCAAATGTATCTATTGTGGCTTTTGCGAGGAAGCCTGTCCGGTCGACTCCATCGTCATGACCGATATTCATGAGTTTCATATGGAAGAGAATGGTGAGCGCCTGATTGACAAACAACGCTTGCTCGAAATTGGCGATAAATACGAAAAAGACATTGCCAGTGCGCGTAAACAGGATGCCCCTTACCGATAACCTAACCATAACCTGTCGATGACGTTTCTACAAATTGCATTTTATATTTTCAGTGTGCTGCTGCTTTTTGCCGCGACCATGGTGGTCACCATCCGCAACCCAGTGCATTCCGCCTTGTTTTTGGTGCTGGCATTTTTCAGTGCCGCCTGCGTATGGATTACATTGCAAGCCGAGTTTCTCGCCATTGTGCTGGTGCTGGTCTATGTTGGTGCGGTCATGGTGTTGTTTCTGTTTGTGGTGATGATGCTGGATATTGATGTGGCTAAATTACGTGCTGGATTTACCCGCTACTTGCCGATAGGTGGTTTGGTGGCAGTATTGCTGGCTTTAGAAATCACCTTGGTAATGTATGCTTCTTTCGATGCGGATAAATACCATAATCCGTCTGCCTACGGCGTTGAATACAGCAATACAAAAGCACTGGGAATGCAGATTTATACGCATTATGTGTATGCTTTTGAAATTGCCGCTTTTATTTTACTGGTTGCGATCATTGCCGCGATTGCCTTAACCATGAGGCGACGACCGAATAGCAAATACAACAACCCCAGTACGCAGGTGCAGGTCAAGCGATCGGATCGGCTCAGAATCGTCAGCATGGATTCGGTAGCCCCAACTGAAACACCCGCCGAACCCACCTCATCCTCCACCTCCGATGCGGCAACCAAACCAACCCAAGGGAGCGAAGTATGATTCCTTTATCACATTATCTAATACTCGGTGCGATATTGTTTTCCATCGGTGTGGTGGGTATTTTCCTGAATCGGAAAAATTTAGTGATTTTATTGATGTCGATTGAATTATTATTGCTCGCAGTGAATATCAACTTCATCGCCTTCTCTTATTATCTGCAAGATATTGCCGGTCAGGTTTTTGTGTTTTTTATCTTAACCGTTGCTGCCGCCGAAGCTGCCATTGGTTTAGCCATCTTGATTGTTCTGTTCCGCAGTCGCCAAACCATCAATGTTGATGAACTGGACTCGCTGAAAGGATGAGCATGGAGAATATCTACCTCGCCATCCCGCTGGTTTGTTTAGCCGGCGCAATCATTGCTGGTCTATTTGGCAAAATAATTGGCCGCCGTGGCACACATTCGGTCACCATTGTCGGCGTGGGCTTAGCTTGTGCACTTTCTGTGCTGGTCTATCGTGATGTGCAGTCCGGCAACCTCGCCAATCAAGTGCTTTATACCTGGGCGATTAGCGGCAACATCCCCTTTCAAATCGGCTTTCTCATCGACCAACTCAGCGCCACCATGATGGTCATCGTTACTTTCGTCTCACTGATGGTGCATATTTATACCATTGGCTACATGGCGAATGATCCGGGATACCAGCGTTTTTTCTGTTATATCTCGCTGTTTACCTTCGCAATGCTGATGTTGGTGATGTCGAATAATTTTCTACAATTATTCTTCGGCTGGGAAGCGGTTGGGTTGGTATCGTATTTATTAATTGGCTTTTGGTTTGAAAAAGATGCCGCTATTTTTGCCAATATGAAGGCGTTTTTAATCAATCGGGTGGGCGATTTTGGCTTCTTATTGGGCATCGCTGCGGTCTTCTATGTCTTTGGAACATTGGATTATGCGGCGGTCTTCGCCATTGCCCCCTCTGTACAAAATATCGTCGTCGGCTCATCATTCGGCTTGGCGTTTAGCGAATGGCAGTGGCTAACCGTCATTTGCCTGCTGTTGTTTGTCGGTGCAATGGGCAAATCGGCTCAAGTGCCGTTGCATGTCTGGTTGCCCGATTCGATGGAGGGTCCAACCCCCATTTCCGCACTCATCCATGCCGCCACTATGGTAACTGCTGGGATTTTTATGGTTGCGAGAATGTCGCCGCTATTTGAGTTTTCTGAAACTGCCCTGTCGGTGGTGTTGGTCATCGGTGCCACAACCGCCATCTCTATGGCACTGATTGGCTTGGTGCAAAACGATATTAAACGTGTAGTTGCCTATTCGACACTCTCCCAGCTTGGCTATATGACCGTTGCCCTTGGCGCATCGGCTTATCAGGTTGCCATTTTCCATCTCGGCACACATGCTTTCTTCAAGGCTTTGCTATTTCTCGGTGCTGGCTCGGTAATCATCGCCATGCACCACCAGCAAGACATGCGTAAGATGGGTGGCTTAAGAACCATTATGCCGATTACCTATTTGACTTGTTTGGTCGGTTCATTGGCATTGGCAGGTATCCCGCCTTTCTCTGGATTTTTCTCCAAGGATGCCATTATCGAAGCGGTCCATCATAGTCAAATCTGGGGCGCGCAATATGCTTATTTTGCGGTGTTAATTAGCGTATTCATCACCGCATTTTATTCGTTCAGGCTCATGTTTATGACCTTTCATGGACGCAATCGCACCGATAAAGCGGTCATCAAACATGCACATGAATCGCCCACTGTCGTCATTTTTCCGCTGGTTGTTCTGGCTATCCCTTCAGTGCTGGCTGGTTTTATGTATTTTGGCCCGGTGGTGATGGACAATTATTTCGCTGATTCTATTTTTATTCTCGAGCAACATAACGTTGTCGAATCCATTGCCGCGAATTTCCACGACAGCACCCGCTCCAATCTAACCCTTGCCGTCATCTGGCATGGCATACTGACACTGCCCTTTTGGCTGGCTGTGCTAGGCATATTCTGTGCTTGGTATTGCTACTGTAAAAACACCGCACTGCCCAGCAAAATCGCACACACCTTCGCACCTATTCATCGCATTCTCGATAATAAATATGGTTTTGATGACTTCTATCAAACGGTCTTTGCCAAAGGGACTGTCGCGCTTGGCAAACACCTCAACAAGCATGTTGATGCGGGTTTCATTGACGGCGTTCTGGTCAACGGCACAGCAAATACCATTGGCAGATTTTCAGCCATCCTGCGTCATATCCAAACTGGCTACACCTACCACTATGCCTTTGCTATGATTATCGGGCTATTTATACTCATCGCGGTCTTTGTCTGGCGATGAGCATGACATTGCTACCTCTGCATCCAAACTTATTCGCGCAATCTCGAAAACACGATTGTGCCGATTCTTTCTGTCTCAGCCAATGGTACTAGAAGATAACTTGCTCAGCCTACTCATTTGGTTACCCATCGTTGCCGGCGTACTCGTGTTGGCAACCGCCGGCGAGCAACGAGCGGCAACCACCCGCAAGCTGGCACTGGGGTTTTCTCTCATCATATTCTTGCTCAGTCTCCCACTATATAGCGGATTCGACATCAATACGGCGCACATGCAGTTCGTCGAAAACTACCAATGGGTCAGTGCCTTCAACATCAACTATTCACTCGGCGTAGATGGCATTTCCATGCCACTGATTCTGCTGACCACGTTGATGACCGTTATTGTCATCATCGCTGGCTGGCAAGTCATTACCGAACGTGTCGCCCAATATATGGCCGCATTTTTGATTATGGAAGGGGTGATGATTGGCGTTTTTTCTGCCCTAGATGCGATGTTGTTCTATGTGTTCTGGGAAAGTATGCTCATTCCGATGTTTCTCATCATCGGCATTTGGGGAGGGACGCGGCGCATTTATGCCACCATCAAATTCTTTCTTTACACCCTGTTGGGCTCTTTGTTGATGCTGGTGGCATTGCTTTATTTGTATAATGTTAGTGGCGATAGTTTCAGTATTCTTGACTATCACGCCCAGCCCCTGACATTGTCCGCACAAATCCTGATTTTTCTGGCATTTTTCGCCGCCTTTGCGGTCAAAGTGCCGATGTTTCCGGTGCATACTTGGCTACCCGATGCCCATGTCGAGGCACCGACTGGTGGCTCGGTGATTTTAGCCGCCATTATGTTAAAAATGGGCGGCTATGGCTTCATTCGCTTGAGTATGCCGATTGCACCGGATGCCAGCCATGAGCTTGCTTGGCTTATGATTACCCTGTCGCTGATTGCAGTGGTGTATATCGCACTGGTGGCGTTGGTGCAACAGGATATGAAAAAGCTGATTGCCTATTCATCGATTTCGCACATGGGCTTCGTTACTTTGGGCTTGTTTATTTTTAACGCCCAAGGTGCCGAAGGCGCAATGATGCAGATGATTTCGCATGGCTTCATTTCTGGCGCATTGTTTTTATGTGTCGGCGTACTCTATGACCGCACGCATTCGCGCATGATCGATACCTATGGCGGTATTGCAACCCCAATGCCCATATTTGCCGCATTTTTAGTACTCTTCGCCATGGCCAATACTGGACTGCCCGGCACCTCTGGTTTTGTCGGTGAGTTTCTGGTCATTCTCGGCGCATTTCAGTCCAGCCCGTGGCTCGCCGCCATTGCCGCGCTGACTCTTATATTTGGTGCCGCATACACGTTATGGATGGTAAAACGAGTCGTCTATGGCAAAGTAGTGAACAAAGACATTGCCATGCTGGATGATGTCAATAATCGGGAAATAATCATGCTCGGAATACTTGCCGTGATGGTGTTAGTGATTGGCATCTGGCCCAATCCAGTGCTTGAGGTTATGCATGCGTCTGTCGACCATCTGTTGCAACAAATGGAGATGTCTAAATGCCCACTGATTTGCCGATGAATTACGTCTAATAAACTGGATGACCGCCTGTTCTGTGAAATAATATAATGAACCTACAATCACTACAAACCACACTGGCATTGCCGGAAATGTTTATTGCCACAATGGCATCGGCAATACTGCTTCTTGGCTTGTTCCTCAACAAGAAGCATAACGATATTATTTGTTATGGATTAAGTATTATAACGTTAATTGCCACTGCCGTATTGGTAATTAGTGATCCCGCAACCCAGTCGACAGTCGCTTTCAATGGACTTTTCATCGATGACCCACTGGCAGATGTTTTGAAAGTGGCCATTTGTTTGCTCTCTGCTACCGTATTCATTTACAGCAAACACTACAACCAGCAAAGAAACTTTTTCAGAAATGAATATTATGTACTAGGGCTTTTCTCGGTATGTGGCATGATGGTAATCGCATCCGCCAACCACCTGCTATCCCTGTATTTAGGATTGGAATTGATGTCGTTGTGTTTGTATTCGATGATTGCATTTTTTCGAGACGACAAGCTGGCTGTGGAGTCTGCAATGAAATATTTTATTCTTGGTGCGCTGGCATCCAGCATTCTGTTATACGGCATGTCGTTGCTTTATGGATTAACCGGCTCCATCGACCTTGCCATGATTAGTGCCACTGCAAACACCTTACATAATAGTCTAGCACTCTCCCTTGCTATCGTATTTATTGTCGTTGCTCTGGCGTTCAAAATCGGGGCTGTCCCCTTTCACATGTGGGTTCCTGATGTGTATCACGGTGCGCCTACTTCAACCACCGCTTTCATCAGTGCTGCTCCTAAAATTGCCGCATTTGCCCTGATAATGCGACTTCTGATTGGCGGGCTAGATGACATGTATATACAGTGGCAACAGATGTTGACCTTGCTCGCGCTGTTATCGGTCGCAATCGGTAATGTGGTTGCCATTGCTCAGGATAATTTGAAAAGAATGCTGGCGTATTCGACCATTTCCCACATGGGCTTTTTTCTATTTGGGATTATAAGTGGCACTGATGCTGGTTACAGTGCGTCTTTGTTCTATGTCCTTATATACACCACCATGAGTTGTGCCGCATTCGGCTTGATCTTGCATTTATCGTCCAAAGATACCGAATCCGACCAGCTCAACGATCTTAAGGGCTTGAGCAAACGCCACCCATGGATTGCCTTGTTGTTTTTGATTCTGATGTTCTCAATGGCGGGCATTCCCCCGACCGCAGGCTTCTTTGCCAAATTATCTGTTATTCAGGTATTGGTTGCCTCTCATCATGTTTGGGTCGCCGTTGTCGCTGTGCTACTCGCGGTCATTGGTGCCTACTATTACTTACGAATCATCAAACTGATTTACTTTGATGCCCCCGATTCGCCAACAGCGGAGGTCGTACAAACCGACTCATCGGGCGCGTGGCAAATTGGTAGTCGTGTTGTACTAACCATAAATGTATTCATCATTCTTGCCATCTTACCTTGGATCGACACGTTGATTAGATTATGCAAGCAGGTCATCGACCGATTCGTCTATTAGGCATCCGTTTTTTGAGCACAGATAAGCATGACAGAGCGGCTTAATATTGGCGTATTGTTCGGTGGTCGCTCCTGTGAACACGAGGTTTCCGTCACCTCAGCACGGTCAATATTCAATGCCCTAGATGGTAACGAATATAACGTTCATCTGATTGGAATCGACAAGTCAGGACGCTGGCATCTCACCGACAATATAGATGGTATCGTTACAAATGGCTCGGTACAGCCCCCCTCCGTTAATCGGACAGTCATACAACCGACTGCGCCGATTGCCGTTGCGCTCGAACTGCATTATCAAGGCAACCTAACGGCAGCAACATCAGAAACCGTCCATTTCCACGCCAATTCCCCCGTCATACCAACACTAGATGTCGTATTTCCCGTGCTACACGGCACCTTTGGCGAAGACGGCACCTTACAAGGTGCGCTGGACATGGCGGGATTACCCTATGTCGGCTGTGGGGTAGCCGCTTCTGCTTTGGCAATGGACAAGGCACTGGCAAAAAAAATATTCGAATATGCTGATATTGAACAAGCCGCATATCATGTCTATCACCTTGAGCAATGGCAACAGGATAAAAACCGCATCATCAGTGAAGTTGAAAAAGAGATTGGTGATGTCGTTTTTGTCAAACCGGCAAATTTAGGTTCGAGTGTCGGTATCAGCAAAGTGACCAATCAGAACCAACTAATTAGTGCGATAGAACATGCTCTGCAGTTTGACAATAAAATCGTCATTGAGCTGGCGATGGAAAACTGCCACGAAATCGAATGTGCCATTCTCGGCAATCACCAACCCCAAGCCTCCATACTCGGCGAAATCATCCCTGGTGCCGAATTTTATAACTATGAAACCAAATACATCGATGACAAATCCCAATCAATCATCCCTGCCCATCTAAATGCCGAGACTACTTCACAAGTACAACAACTTGCCATCAAAGCCTTCGAAGCCATCAACGGCAAAGGCTTAGCAAGAGTAGATTTCTTCGTTCACAAAGAGACCCATAAAATCACCCTAAACGAAATAAACACCATGCCCGGATTCACCCCCATCAGCATGTACCCACAACTCTGGTCAATTAGCGGCATCCCCTACCCAAAACTAATCGACCAACTAATCAAACTCGCTCTGGAAAATCACCAATCCAAACACGCCCTTAAAAGAGCGTTTTAATAGAGACTCCATTCCTGCCATCACGTTGATATTCTTGAGTTTGACGGTTTGTCTCTCCTCAATCGCTGGCAGCCCACTAAACACGCGGACTTTGGTAGAAAAGTCGTTTTGTAGTGTCTTGATTTTTTTATCTATAAATCAGTAGGTTAAATATCAACCGTCAAACTCATGAGTGTTTTTCAGTGCTGTGTCCATTTTTATATAGAGCAAATCGCCACGTTGTTGTAGTTCACCTGAAATGACGACCTGTTCGGCAGCCTGTTTTGAAATTGATTTTGACGCACTTGATCCGTCCGCTTGAATGAGCATATAGCCGTATTTTTTGCCATCCTCTCCACGCACCACCAACATCGCTGGAATACCACCGAGTAAACACACTTCAGCACAGGCTTTATGCACCGAACCGCTGCCCGGTTTCATCACCCCGAGAAAACATTTTGAATCGGTTATTTCACCGTGTAGCGTAACCTCGCCTAATGACACCGGTTTGGTAGTGGTCGCCAGTTTGGACATCAGTGCTTCATCGATGGGGCGTGTCTCCGCTTTAATCGGTTCTGCCGATGCCAATTCATACATACTCCAGCCGCCACGCAGGATTGGGTATCCGGTTACTGATACCATTTTGTTATGGAATGGGCGGGACATCGTACGCGCCGAAAATTTACCCTGTTTCACCAGCAGAATTGACTCATTTCGGGTCGGGTCGCTTGGGTCAATTCGATGTAATACTGGATAGGGATTCACCACCAGCAAGCCATAAATCGTTTTCGTGCCCGCCGTCTGCCACAATCCCGGTTCGGTACTTTTCTGTTGATTCGCAATAATATAGCCCGCTAAAGCCACAAACACCCACAGCAACAGCACCATTGGAATGTAGAACCGCTTTAACTGTGCAGGCATCGCACGATAGCCAACGAAAAATGGTTTTTTGTCGGGCTCATTCATGCTGGTTTTCGATATTTTGGTTTCCTGACAACGGAATTTCGGTTATCGGTCTAGCCGTACCTGCTGTAAATGGTGTCGGGTTCAGGTTGATCATATCGCCTTGCAACTTTAACTGATACGTTGCAATTTTTTCCGTAAATGGCGGTGGAGAACAACCGTCCAGCGGTCGATACTGATAACCATGCCATGGACAGGTAATACAACCATCGATTATCTTGCCCTCACCAAGCGGCCCGTTTTGATGTTTACAAACATTAGAAACAGCACATAACTTATTGTTATCATAACGAAAAACAGCAACACGTTCATCGTTACCAACGCACACCGTAATGGCACGATTATTTTCAATATCCTGCCATCTGCCGACCTCAACCCATGCTCCACCACGCACTATGCTATGCTGTTCTCGGCTACAAAATAGCGCACTATAGACATGTAATCCACCGACCGCTATGACGCTGGCAAACACCATGAACGGCAACAAGCCGGTATTGTCTTCCTGTAATGCGCCCAAACCAATATGCAGAATGAGCAACGCATAGCCCGGATAAATAAGAATATGCAGACTCTTCCACATCGACCCAAGTACGGCATTCCAATAATCGTGGCTTGTAGCAGCCAAAACAAAGAATATCAGCAAAGCCAGCAGACCAAATAATTGAAATGGCATACCGCTCAAACTTTGGTAATCCCCGCCTGACGTAATGACCGATATAATTGGTTTGATGTCACCAAAACTGTGATACCAGAAAATGGACAACCCGCTGTGAATCAGGGCAATAATGAAAAAAGACACACCAAAGTGCCGCCGATTGTAGAGTAATGGTAGAAATCGCTGGTCAATCCGCGCCAATGGACCGATGCAGAGAATGAGGGTCAGCATGATAAACCCGCAAGTTGAGAAGGCTCGTATCAAAATGATTATCGGAGAGAGTGAAAACGCCCCCTGAAAGCGGCTATAACTAATCCCAATAAATAACACCAGATACAACACAATGCCGACCCATAAACAGATGTCGTAGGTTCGCTTCCGCTTATTCCAGTTTACTGGGACAAATTGGTGACTCATTGACAAACGAATCCGTTCAAGTGAGACTGTGCAAAAAACCAATATTCGTCGTTCCTGCGAAAGCAGTAACCCAGTAAAACTGCCAAACCCGCAAGGGTTTTCAACCTGTAACGCGATCTAGCGAGGGTTTCTTGCACAGTCTCAAATGGGGTTATGGAATAATAGAGATAGACGAACCTGCGGGTAGGTCGATTTCGACAATCGGTTGATCCTTTTCAGTGGGCTGACTGCTGACCAGAAACCATATCAACATCGGCAAAGCCAGATACCAAAACAGATGATGAACTCGGCGGTGACCTTTTTTCATTTGATATGATTATGCAGTGATTTGCTTTTTTAACTTGATTCTAATCACGGGTCAAGCACTTCAACATAAGTAACGGCCAAATTATCACTGCCGCAGGAAGCCAAAGCAAGCGAACCAATAACCCTGAACCAGTGGCATCGGCAAGCACCCATTGGTAACCAATCAGGAAAAAAATCACTGCCCAAACCAGCCCGATTACGAAATAAATAGCGATTAAATCGACAAATAACATGATGAAAAAAAATAATTTTGCACCGATAAAGCCGTGCTTTCGACACTAATACAATCAGTTTCTATACCTGTATATTATCACTATTGCAGAGTTTATCTCCAGATCATACTTGGATTTGTCTCTACCAGCCATCTTTCAACCCAAAGATCAAATGCCCCCTTAACGGTGTTGATAATTGATAATGATGGTTAGGTTTTCCACAAAGATTTAGCACGGTGGGCTTGTCGGTTAATTCAAAATCAGTCCAATTTTAAGAAAATAAAATGTTTAATAACAATGACTTAAATATTCACAACAAGATGAAAACGCCATTTTCCGATAAGCCCATCGAGTTTGTAAGGTAGCATAGTATCAGCCTTGAGCTGTGTGCCCATTGGGGGATGGGAGGTTTTGTTGTTAGCTATACCGCCAAGGCTCCCTACGTTTTAGGGATTTCTATCTGTGGATTGGGGAGATGTCTCTGGATAGATTTATGTAAAGGTCTCGGAGTATAATGACATGACTTGATAGCGGATTGGTGCGGTTATAGTGCCGCATATTCAAACTAAACCGACCAACCTCGGGGATGCAAACAATGCAGATGAGAACAATACTTGATGTCTAAACCAATACGAGTTGCGGTGGTTGGGGTTGGTCATCTCGGCTCTATCCATGCCAAAATTTATCATGCCATGGAGAACGTCGAGTTGGTTGCGGTTGTAGATAGCAATCAATCCACGGCGGCGAATGTTGCCGAGCGGTGTCACTGCCAAGCGTTGACCAATACGAGTGGGCTTGAAGGTCACATTGATGCGGTCAGTATTGTGGTGCCGACTAGCTTTCATTTGGCAGTTGTGCGACCTTTTCTTGAGGCTGGGGTGCATACGCTACTGGAAAAACCAGTCGCACCCAGTGTCGCAGAAAGCACTAAAATTGTTGAGCTTGCCGAAAAAAACCAAATCATTTTACAGATCGGTCATTTAGAGCGCTTCAATGCTGGGGTAATAAAACTAGCCGAACTTGCCAACAATCCGCGCTTTATTGAAGTACATCGACTAGGCAAGTTTGTTGAACGGGCAACCGATGTTGATGTGGTAACCGATTTAATGATTCATGACATTGACATCGTGTTGTCATTGATTGACGCAAAACTGACCAACATATCTGCCACCGGCACACAAGTAATTACCAATCATGTTGATATTGCCAATGCCCGTCTGGAGTTTGATAATGGTGCGGTTGCCAATGTGACGGCGAGCCGAGTTTCACGCAATCAGTTTCGGCGTATCCGCGTATTTTCCCACGACATGTATCTGGGGTTGAATTTTAGCGACCAGCAACTCGAAGAAGTCCGACCGGGCAAACCCAAAACGGACGACAAATTCCCTGAATTGATACGCCGTGATATTGAAGTAACGCCACAGTTACCGTTAAACGCAGAGCTGGCACACTTTATAGATTGTGTTGTGCATAACAAGCCGCCACTGGTGTCGGGAGAGGATGGTTTGCTGGCGGTGGAAGTGGCAGAGCAGGTACGGGTTAAAATGGCACAGGCGATGCGTTTGTGCGGGTAGAAAAATGAACATAAAATATTTTTATAATTGAAAATTGGAAAAAATGAAAGCAACAAAAACGATTTTAAAAACAACATATTGAGACCTTTGCGCTTGCGGACAATTAAATTTATGACAAATAAATTACCAAATGAAACTATTTGAAACATTAGAAAAACAAATCCAAAAAGAGAACGACTTCATAACTAACGATGGGGAATTAAAAAAATGGCTTGTGTTAAATAAAGCACAAAATTTTGATGTTAGATTGATTGAATTATTGCTTGATGATCATGACTTAAAAGCAAAATTCTTTATTGAAGTTAAGGGCGTTTTAGTTTTTAAGCAAAATTTATTCGTGCAGTTTTTAGAACAGAAAAATCACCTGAACGACAGCTATACTCAATACAAAAACAAGGTTGGGCTAACGATTGACGGCAAATACCTCAAACAACGCAATGAAGTGGCATTGGTTTGGCCTTTTAAGGACTGTATTTTGGAAGGTGGGCAAAGCCGAGAAGAAGACAAACGCCAAGAGATATTTTTTAATGAAATATTGGCACAAGACGAGATTACCCAATTATTAGACCCCAAAGTTTTAACCAATGCCAAAGTTTATGACAAAGATGGGCAACAAGATTTTAAGAAATTTAACAGAGATGCAGAAATAAATAAAAAACGAGGATTGCCAGAAAATACCATTACCGACAACCTGATTATAAAAGGCAATAACCTGTTGGCGTTGCATAGTTTAAAAAAAGAATTTGCTGGCAAGGTCAAACTGATTTACATAGACCCGCCTTATAACACGGGCAACGATGGCTTTAAGTACAATGATAATTTTAATCATAGCACTTGGCTCACCTTCATGAAAAATAGGCTGACGGTTGCTAGAGAATTATTAAAAGATGACGGTGTTATATTTGTGCAATGCGATGATAACGAGCAGGCTTATCTAAAGGTTTTGACGGATGAGGTTTTTGGTCGGGAGAATTTTGTTTGTAACCTAATATGGCATAAAAAAAGGGGGAAAGATAACAGTGCTAAATTCTTCAGCATATCTCACGAAAATATAATTATTTTTGGGAAAAACAAACAAAATTTAAGGATATTAAAAACAGAATTAGATGAAACAACAAAAAAAGCATACAAAAATCCTGACAATGATGAACGTGGCAATTATCGTATTTTAGGCATTTGGTCGAGACAACAAGGGGGTTCAGAGTATCAATATACAACCAATAAGGGAAATTATTATTCTAATAGATTATGGTTGGTTAATAAAACTACAATGACAAAACTTGATGATGATAATAGGCTTATAGAAAACAAAGATAGATTATATTACAAGAAATTTTTATCAGAAAATAAAGGCAGTATTCCAGAAACTATATGGAAAGACACCTCAAATAATGCAAATGCAAAAGATGAAATAAAAAATATTTTTGGTGCGGCTATTTTTGATACACCAAAACCAGAGCCGTTAATTAAAAGAATAATAGAAATATCAACAAAACCCAATGACCTAGTCCTCGATTTCCACTTAGGCAGTGGTACAACCTGTGCAGTCGCCCACAAAATGAACCGTCAATATATTGGCATAGAACAGATGGATTATATTGAAACCGTTGCCGTAGCAAGATTAAAAAAAGTCATTGGCAGGAATGCTAAAAAAGCAGATGAATTATTGGAGTCTTTAGAGTTTGATACAGGCGGAATCTCAAAATCTGTAGCTTGGCAAGGAGGTGGCACATTTACTTATCTGGAGCTTAAAAAACACAATCAAACTTTTATCGAGCAAATACAAAAAGCCAAAAATAGCAAAGCACTTTTGCAAATATGGCAGGAAATGAAAGCAAAGTCATTCTTAAACTACAATATTGACATACAAAAGCAAGAGAAACATATCGAAGAGTTTAAGCAATTAGAATTATCAAAACAAAAAGAACATCTATTTGAGTTATTGGATAAAAACCAACTTTATGTCAATTTATATTCTATCAATGATAAGGATTTCGCGGTGAGCGAAATAGAAAAACAGCTAACAAAAGATTTTTATAATTGAAAATGGAGAATAAAGCCGCCGTAAAACTGTTTGAATAACAACAAATACGCACGCATTGGGAATAGATCATAATATAAACCCGAGTGTTGCACTTATGGGTTGAATTCGCCCGATCAAAAATTACTAACTTGCGGACAATTAAATTTATGACAAATAAATTACCAAATGAAACTATTTGAAACATTAGAAAAACAACTCCAAAAAGAGAACGACTTCGTAACTGACGATGGGGAATTAAAAAAATGGGTTGTGTTAAATAAAGCACAAAATTTTGATGCGAGATTGATTGAATTATTGCTTGATGATCAGGACTTAAAAGCAAAATTCTTTATTGAAGTTAAGGGCGTTTTAGTTTTTAAGCAAAATTTATTCGTGCAGTTTTTAGAACAGAAAAACTACCTGAACGACAGCTATACTCAATACAAAAACAAGGTTGGGCTAACGATTGACGGCAAATACCTCAAACAACGCAATGAAGTGGCATTGGTTTGGCCTTTTAAGGACTGTATTTTGGAAGGTGGGCAAAGCCGAGAAGAAGACAAACGCCAAGAGATATTTTTTAATGAAATATTGGCACAAGACGAGATTACCCAATTATTAGACCCCAAAGTTTTAACCAATGCCAAAGTTTATGACAAAGATGGGCAACAAGATTTTAAGAAATTTAACAGAGATGCAGAAATAAATAAAAAACGAGGATTGCCAGAAAATACCATTACCGACAACCTGATTATAAAAGGCAATAACCTGTTGGCGTTGCATAGTTTAAAAAAAGAATTTGCTGGTAGGGTCAAGCTGATTTACATAGACCCGCCTTATAACACGGGCAACGATGGCTTTAAGTACAATGATAATTTTAATCATAGCACTTGGCTCACCTTCATGAAAAATAGGCTGACGGTTGCTAGAGAATTATTAAAAGATGATGGAAGTATATGGGTAAGCCTAGACGATAAAGAAATGCATTATTGTAAAGTATTGATGGATGAAATTTTTGGACGAGATAATTTTATTAGTACAATTATTTGGAATAGCAAATATACTGTTTCAAACGATTCAAAATATATTTCTTATCAACATGAAAACATCCTTTTTTATGCAAAAAATAAAGCAAATTATACTATTGGTCTATTAGACAGAACGGAAAAGATGAATAAGTCCTATACTAACCCAGATAATGATTCAAAAGGAGTTTGGAAATCTACACCAATACATGCTAAAAGCGGCAAAGAAAAAAACAATTATACTATTAAATTTCCCAATGGCACGGCATGGAGACCCCCTAAGGGGCGTTATCCTAGATACTCAAAAGATAGGCTATTGGAGATATATTATCAAGGTGGTTTATATTTCAATAAAAACGGAGGTATTGATAAAAAAACATATTTATCAGAAGTCAAGCAAGGAGTTACTTCTGGTAGTGTTTGGAATTATGACGAAGTAGGGCACACGCATTTTAATAATGAAGAGATTGCACGAATATTAGGAAAAGGAGTTTTTGACAATCCTAAGGGATCTAAACTACTTAAAAGGATTTGCAGGGTTGGAAATGTTCAAGGCGATGACATTATATTAGATTACCACTCAGGTAGTGGCACCACAGCTCATGCAGTTTTAGAACTAAACAAAGAAGATGGAGGCAGTCGTCAGTTTATTATGGTAGAGCAAATGGACTATATTGAAATTGTTACTAACAAGAGAGTACAAAAAGTAATAGAACAAAACAAACAAGGAACATTCACCTATCTAGAGCTTAAAAAACACAATCAAACCTTTATCGAGCAAATAGAACAAGCTAAAGATAGCAAATCACTTTTGAAAATCTGGCAGGAAATGAAAGCAAAATCATTCTTAAACTATAATGTTGACCTTAAAAAACAAGAGGAACATATCGAAGAGTTTAAGCAATTAGAATTATCACAACAAAAGGAACATCTGCTTGAGTTATTGGATAAAAACCAACTTTATGTCAATTTATCTTCTGTCAATGACAAGGATTTCGCGGTGAGCGAAGCAGAAACACAAGTAACAAAAGATTTTTATAATTGAAAATGGAGAATAAAACCGCCGTAAAATTATTTGAACAACAACAAATACGCACACACTGGGATGACGAGCAGGAAAAATGGTATTTCTCTGTACAAGATGTAGTCCTCGTTTTAACAGAAAGCAAAGATGTAAAGCAATATATTAAACGGATTAAAAGCCGTGATACTGAATTAAATTCCAACTGGGGTACAATTTGTACCCTAGTTGAGATGACCGCATCAGACGGTAAAATACGCAAAATACAAGCGGCAGATACTGAAGGCTTATTTCGTATTATTCAATCCATACCATCACCCAAAGCCGATCCGTTTAAAAGATGGCTTGCAAAAGTTGGTGCTGAAAGAATAGACGAAATAGACAACCCTGAATTAAGCATTGACCGAGCAATGGAAACCTATTTGAAAAAAGGGTATTCCAAAGAATGGATAAATCAACGCTTAAAAAGCATAGAAGTACGCAAAGAATTGACAGACGAATGGGATACAAGAGGCGTAAAAAAAGGTTTGGAATATGCTATTTTGACCGATGAAATCACCAAGGGTTGGAGCGGTTTTTCAGTCAAAGATTACAAAAAACTCAAAGACTTAAAGAAAGAAAATCTGCGCGACAACATGAGTAATTTGGAATTAGTACTCAATATGCTTGCTGAAGCTACTACAACTGAAATTAGTAAAGAAAAGAAACCTAAAACATTTGCTCAAAATAAAATTATTGCTCAGCAAGGCGGTAGTATTGCTGGTAATACCAGAAAAGAAATAGAAGAGAAAACGGGTAAAAAAGTAATAACAAAACTTTCCGCTAAAAGACATTTAGACCTCAAAAAAATCAAATAATGGGATTTTTATACGATACATTGACGCTAGAGTTTGGCAAACGAGAAATTGCTCGGATAGAAGTCCCAAACTACATTGTAGATAATCTTAAATATGGAATAAGACCCTATCAAACGGAGTCATTCCAAAGATATATTCTTTGTCATAATAAAGATTTTGACGGCAAACCAGACAAGCCTGTTCATCTGCTTTACAACATGGCGACTGGGAGCGGTAAAACCCTGGTGATGGCGGGTTTAATGCTTTATCTCTATGAAAAAGGCACTCGTAATTTTTTGTTTTTTGTCAATTCAAACAATATCATCAATAAAACTAAAGATAATTTTTTGAATTCACAGGCATCAAAATACTTATTTGGTGAAAAAATAGTCTTTGACGGCAAGGAAGTTTTGATAAAAGAAGTCGGTAATTTTGAGGAAGCAGACGAGCAAAATATCAATATAAAATTTACCACTATCCAACAACTGCACTTGGACTTAAACAATACCAAAGAAAATAGCGTTACTTATGAGGATTTTGAAGACCGAAAAATTGTTTTAATTGCAGATGAAGCCCATCACATCAGCGCCGGGACAAGGCAAGGCAACTTGCTCGGTAGCTGGGAGGGAACGGTAATGAAAATTCTAAAACAGAATAACGATAATATGCTTTTGGAGTTTACTGCCACATTGGATTATGAAAGCAAAGAAATTACCGAGAAATATCAAAATAAAGTAATTTATAAATACGATCTTGCTCAATTCAGAATTGATAAATATTCTAAGGAAATTAGCTTAATACGGTCTTTGTATGACGAGAAAGAGCGGATTATTCAAGCCTTAATATTGAATTTATATCGTCAGGAATTGGCTTCTTTAAAGGGCATTAACCTAAAACCTGTAATTCTGTTTAAGGCAAAGAAAACCATAAAAGAATCAGAGGGAAATAAGATTAAGTTTCATACATTGATTGATGATTTTTCAACGAAAATGGTCGATGACATTCAGAAAACATCTACTGTTGCGATTGTTCAGCAAGCATTCAAATTTTTTGCAAGTAGAAACCTAACGCCAACCGAAATAGTAAAACGCATACAGTCCAATTTTAAGGAGGAAAACTGCCTCAGCGCCAATAACGATAAAGAAGCCGAATTAAATCAAATTCGCTTGAACACATTGGAAGATAAAAACAATCCGATTAGAGCCGTCTTTGCGGTTCAGAAGTTAAACGAGGGTTGGGATGTCTTAAATTTGTTTGATATTGTCCGTTTGTATGAAGGGCAGAATACGGGCGGTTCAAATACCAAGATTGGTAAGACCACGCTTTCAGAAGCGCAGCTAATTGGCAGAGGTGCGAGGTATTTTCCGTTTACGGCAGAACAAGGGCAAGACCAATACAAACGAAAATATGACGATGATATTTCTAATGATTTGAAAGTGTTAGAAGTTCTTTACTATCATACCAAAGAGGATAACCGATACATTTCGGAATTGAAAAAAGCATTAGTTAAATCTGGCATCTATGAAGATGAAGACAATATAGAAACCAAACAACTTAGCCTTAAAGAGGACTTTAAAAAAACCGATTTTTATAAAACTGGCAAAGTTTTATACAATAAAAAAATAGAGAGAAGCTACAACAAGGTAAAGTCATTTGCCGATTTGGGCGTGAAAAAATGCAATATTGCTTTTACGCTTTCATCGGGGGCAGGGCAGGTGTCCAATGTTTTTAACCAAGAACAAGAAACTAATATTGGACAGATAGAAGCAGCCGATATTACCTTGTGTGAGATACCAAAGCATATAATTCGCTACGCTTTGTCGCAAAATCCATTTTTCTATTTTGATAATTTAGAGCGATATTTTCCGAATGTAGCATCGTTATCCGATTTTATTGATAGCAAGGATTATTTAGGTGGTTTAGAAATAACTTTTAACGGCTCAAAATCAAGGCTTGCCAACATTTCAAACTTCGATTATTTGTTGGCGATTCAGAGGTTGATACAAACTATAGAAGCTGAAATAAAATCTAATCTAACCGAATATGAAGGCTCTGACTATACTAGCAAATATGTTCATAAGGTATTCAAAAACAAAGCAATAAAAGTTTATAAAGAGAGTGAAAGGGGAAAAGGACAAGAAGATGTCATAGCCGATAAAGATTGGTATGTTTACAATGCAAATTACGGCACAAGCGAGGAAAAAGCATTTGTCAATATGTTTGCTAGACGGTTTGAAAACTTGCGGCAAACTTTTGGGAATATTTATCTCATTCGCAACGAAAGAGAACTTAAAATCATAGATGAATTAGGTCGAGCCTTTGAGCCAGATTTTGTGCTTTTCTGTAAGCAGAAAAAAGGCAAAAATCTAACTTATCAAGTGTTCATCGAGCCAAAAGGTAAGCATTTGAAAGAACACGATAAGTGGAAAGAGGATTTCTTAAAGAAAATAAGAAAAGACAAAAAGATAGTCAAAATTAGCTCCGATAAATATCTAATAACGGGCGTTCCGTTTTACAATAATGAGGATGAAAATGAATTTAAGGCAGCATTGCAATCGGCTATCGTTATTTAGGACGCTTCCTGATAGTCTGGCGCATACCAGAGTTTTGTTTGCCAGCAAGAAAAGCGGGTGGCATGTGTGAATTCAAGGTTGATTATTGAAACTAATGCCAGTATTGACCACGCCGTCCAACATGGCTTGGAATCATTCCTTGCTCCATCATTAAACAGAACAGCGATATGAAAAATCTAACCCATATTCCAAACGGTGTGCCAGTGTCCCCCACCTTTTCCGACTGCGAATTCGAAAGAAGACTCCTAACATTGCGCACGACTATGGTGACCGAGGGCGTGGATGCGGTTTTGTTTACTTCAATTCATAACATTAATTATTATGGTGATTTTTTGTACTGTGCTTTTGGTCGCCTGTATGGTTTGTTTGTCGATGCGAATAAGTTGATTTCTATTTCTGCGAATATTGATGGTGGTCAACCTTGGCGGCGCACTTACTGTGACGAGAATATTGTTTATACCGATTGGCAGCGTGACAACTATTTTCGTGCGCTACAAGAAATCGCACCGAAAAAGGGCATCATTGGGGTCGAACATGATCATATTAATTTAGAAAACATGGAAAAACTGCATGTCGCCCTGCCAAATTGTGAATTCAAGGACATCAGCAAACAGGTGATGTATCTGCGTACAGTGAAATCCGATGAAGAGATTGAATATATTCGAGAGGGGGCACAAGTCTGTGACATTGGTGCGGCGGCATTGGTTGATGTGGTGCGTGATGGTATGCCGGAATATGAAGCGGCACTTACCGCCACCAATGCCATGGTAAGAGAAATTGCTCACCGCTTTCCAGATGCCGAATTGATGGATACTTGGACTTGGTTTCAATCGGGTATCAACACCGACGGCGCACATAATCCAGTTACCTCAAGGCGGGTGCAAAAAGGCGATATTTTGTCGCTCAATTGTTTTTCGATGATTGCGGGCTATTATACGGCACTGGAGCGCACACTGTTTTTTGATCATGTTGACTCCGAGTCACTCAAATTGTGGGAGATTAATGTCGAGGTTCACGAGTCCGGTTTAGCACTAATCAAACCGGGCGCACGTTGTTGTGACATCGCGCTGGAGCTTAACAAAATCTATCAATCGTATGGACTGTTACAAAACCGCACCTTTGGCTACGGTCATTCTTTTGGTGTTTTGTGTCACTACTATGGTCGCGAGAGCGGTTTGGAATTGCGTGAAGACGTTGAAACTGTTTTACAACCAAATATGGTGGTGTCTATGGAGCCGATGATTATGATTCCAGAAGATCAACCCGGGGCCGGAGGCTACCGTGAGCACGATATTTTGGTGATTAACCAGACTGGGGCGGAAAATATTACCGGTTTTCCCTATGGGCCAGAATCTAATATCATTGCGGCACGTTAAGTCGGTTCAATGTTTGTGCTTAACTCATTGCCTAACCCGTGCAAGCGGACATGATAGATATTTGCTGTTACTCGGCTTCTCATAAGTCTCGCTTCCAAATATACATGGGATTATCAAATCTGCCTGCTTTTGTGTTATGTTAGTGTCATGGAATTAAATCACTTTACGAGCCACATCCCTGACGCTTTGGTTGATATTGCGGAAAATAGCTGGACTCGCTTTGTGGCAACAGTGGACGCTTTGGCGGTAGAGAATGACAATAATCAGAACAATAATCTAGACACAAAAATACTCGACATTTGTGCGGCACGTCCAGAGTTGCGGGCAGTGTGGGCTGCCAGCGATTTTGTCGCAACCACATGTATCGGTGCACCGTTGATGCTCTATGAGCTTATTGATAGCGGCGATTTAGATAACCCTTACGCACCTTATTCGCTGGTCGATCGAATTAGCGAATCGCTTAAAGACTGCGAGAACGAGGAGTCGCTTCATAGCGGGTTACGAAAAATTCGACAACGGGAAATGGTGCGAATAGCGTGGCGCGATCTGTGTAGCATGGCAACGCTTGAAGAAACCATGCGTTGTGTTTCGGAATTGGCACAGGGTTGCATCGAGCAGGCGTTAAGTCATCATAATAAATGGTTATCGCAACGCTATGGTGTCCCGTATGATGAAAATAGACAGCCGGTTAAAATGGTGGTCTTGGGGATGGGCAAATTAGGTGGTAATGAGCTTAATTATTCATCTGATATCGATTTGATTTTTGCCTACGAGAGTGCGGGTGAGACCGCATTTGAACCTGCATCGATTGATTGCCGTCAGCCACATAAAAACAAATCTGGTATCGACAATCAGGAATATTTCATCAAGCTCGGTCAGAAAATTGTGACCGCACTGGATCGAATGACTAAAGATGGGTTTGTTTTTCGTACTGATATGCGGTTGCGTCCAAATGGTGACAGTGGTCCACTGGCGTTATCGTTTTCGGCAATGGAACACTATTACCAAACCCACGGCAGAGATTGGGAGCGTTACGCATTGATAAAAGCCAGAGTGGTGGCGGGGGATAGTGATGTAGGCGATAGGTTATTGTTGACACTCAATCCATTTATCTATCGGAAATACCTCGATTTTAGTGCCTTTGAATCGATTCGCGAGATGAAGAGCATGATTGAACGGGAGATCAAGAAAAAGGGGGTAAAGCAAAATATCAAACTAGGGTGGGGCGGAATTAGAGAAATAGAATTTCTCGCACAATGCCATCAGCTGATTCGTGGTGGCAGAGAAAAAAACCTACAAACTGAATCGTTATATCAGGCGATGGCAGTGCTTGCTGATATTGGGGTGATAGATCATCTGACAGTACAGCAATTATTAGAAAGCTATCGGTTTTTACGCAATACAGAACATCGTTTGCAGATGGTCGCAGATCGACAAACTCAACAACTACCCGAAGCACAACTGGATCAGCATCGTCTTGCTTGGAGCATGGGATTTGAAAACTGGTCTGCCTATGTTGAAAAATTGGATCAACACCGCACCAATATAGACACCCAATTCAAAATGATATTAGGAGCAGATACCGACACAACCGATGCAACCGATATGCGGGTACAGTTAATGGATGTTTGGGGCGGGACATTGACGCAACATGAGGCGAGCAGCATATTGCAAACGGCTGGATTTGAACAGGCAACATCAACCCCAGTGCTATTGCGGGAATTTCGCTCGGGGCGACTCTATCAAGCGTTTTCCGGCATCGAACGTGATCGAATAGATAGGCTGATGCCACTCGCATTACAACATGCGGCTCAACATGCTGATGCAGAACGTGCAATGGTCGCATTTGTCTTGGTCATCGAAGCCATTGGTCGGCGTACAGCGTATATCAGCTTGCTGATTGAAAATCCGATTGCCCTGAAACAGTTATTGCACCTGTGTGCTGCCAGTGCTTGGATTTCTTCACATATTGGCAAGCACCCGACAATATTGGATGAGCTACTCAGCCCATTGCAAGCACCATCGCGAGACATTGGTAAGTGCAACACAGAGGAACTATACGCCGAACTCAATCATCGTCTGGCACAAGTGAGTTTGTATGACGAAGAAAGACGGGGCGACACACTACGCGAATATCATCATGCCCAAGTATTGCGTATTGCTGCTGCAGATGTGTCGGATAGGATACAGGTGAACGATGTCCACCACGCACTCACACAACTCGCCGAAGTGTTATTGCAAACGGTATTCTGCCAAGCCGTGAAATTTGCAGAACATAAATTCAGTACACTGGATAGTCAATACAAAGCACATTCAGGACAAACTCAAGACGCTCACAAAGAAAACAGTCAATTTACTGCCCCCAGTGTTGCTGGTGTTATTGCTTATGGCAAATTGGCAAGTGGTGAGCTCGGTTATAATTCTGATTTAGATTTAGTGGTTTGTTATGAAAAACCTGAAAACACCGACTGTGCCATTCATAGCGAAGTCGCACATTTTTATAATCGGGTTGGGCGTCGCTTCATTCATTTGCTAACCACCCGCACTCAAGCGGGCATCATCTATCAACTCGATATGCGATTGCGACCAGACGGACGCAGTGGCACACTGGTCACCTCACTGTCCGGACTTTTCGACTATCAGATTAATAGTGCGTGGACGTGGGAGCATCAAGCTCTAGTCAGGTCGCGGGTGGTGGCAGGCGATGATGAATTTAAAAAGAAATTTGAAGCACTCAGAAAAACAATACTCTGTTTGGAACGTGACAAGCAGCAACTCAAACAGGACGTTATCGACATGCGCCAAAAGATGATTGACACAAACAGCCAATCAACCAACCAACACTATGATATTAAACTCGATGTCGGCGGTATTATTGATATTGAGTTTTTGATTCAGTATTGGATTTTGCGATATGCCAATGAGTATGAGAACTTAACCATCCCCCGTACCACTGCCGAGTGCATTGATGCACTCATCACACATTCGATCATTGATAGCAATACGGGTGAGCAATTACATGCCTGCTATAAAACCTATCTTCGCCACTCTCTCGATTTAAAGCTCATGGAACGACCAGTATTGATAGAACAAGACATGTTATTGACCGAACGCGACACCATCAAAGCAATTTGGCATCAGGCATTCGCCTGATATAGCCGATGTTGACAGTAAAAGTTAGTCCTCGTATTAAAAGCAGGAATAACGGACAAGACTCCCTTATTCAATTATCAACTCCATCACTTCAATCGTGCATGTCGCGTCCTCTGCGGCTTAATGTTGCCGTGTCGACGTTTGTAGTCTTCGGCATAATCGCTGTAATTCCCGTCAAACCAGTTCACTTGGGAATTCCCCTCAAAAGCGAGTATATGAGTGGCAACTCGATCTAAAAACCAGCGGTCGTGCGAAATAACCGCAACACAACCGGGGAAATTCAAGATGGCTTCTTCTAATGCGCGCAAGGTCTCCACATCAAGATCATTGGTTGGCTCATCGAGAAGCAGTAAATTGCCACCGCTGGCGAGGACTTTTGCCAGATGGACGCGATTGCGTTCACCACCGGATAAAGTACCGACCCTTTTTTGTTGATCGGTGCTTTTGAAATTAAACCGACCGAGATAGCGGCGTGATTGAATTTCATAGCCGTTGACCAGCATCAAATCCAGACCATCGGAAATTTCCTCGAAAACGGTTTTATTGGCATCCAGCATGTCGCGTGATTGGTCGACATAGGCGACCTTGACCGTGTCACCAACCCGAAATTCTCCGCTTGTCGGTTGCTCCTGTTGGGTCATCATGCGGAACAGGGTCGTCTTACCCGCACCATTGGCACCGATGATGCCGACAATACCGCCTTTGGGCAGGCTGAAACTCAAGTTTTCATAGAGTATCTTGTCGCCGAATGATTTCGAAATATTATTGGCTTCAATCACCAAATCACCAAGCCGAGGGCCCGGCGGAATATAGATTTCATTGGTTTCGGCACGTTTTTGATAATCGGTTGAGCAGATTTCCTCAAAGCGTTTGATGCGTGCTTTACTTTTGGCATGACGACCTTTGGGATTAGCGCGTACCCATTCTAATTCGTGCTTGATGCTTTTGATGCGTGCTTGCTCGGTCTTTTGTTCTTGGGCTAAACGCGCTTCTTTTTGTTCCAGCCAAGAGGAATAATTGCCCTGCCAAGGAATGCCTTCACCACGGTCAAGCTCAAGAATCCAGCCGGCAACATTGTCTAAAAAATAGCGATCATGGGTAACCGCAACGACAGTACCTTCAAATTCAAGCAGAAATCGTTCTAGCCAAGCGACCGATTCCGCATCGAGGTGATTGGTAGGCTCATCCAGAATGAGCATATCTGGATTGGACAATAATAAGCGACACAATGCGACTCGCCGTCTCTCTCCACCCGAAAGCGTTTTGATGTCCGCTTCCCACGGAGGTAAGCGCAACGCATCGGCAGCAATTTCAAATTTATGGTCGAGGTTGTGTGCATCGGCTGCTTGAATGATATTTTCCAGCCGTGCCTGTTGTGTTGCCAGGGCATCAAAATCGGCATCAGCTTCAGCATAAGCGGCATATACCGCATCCAATTGTGTTTGCGCCTGCTTAATCTCAGCCATGCCTTGTTCAACATTGCCGCGCACATCTTTGGACTCATCTAATTCCGGCTCCTGTGCCAAATAGCCGATTTTAATATCCGGTTGTGGTCGCGCCTCGCCGATGATGTCGGTGTCGATGCCCGCCATGATTTTCAACAAAGTGGATTTCCCCGCACCGTTATAGCCCAGAACACCAATTTTTGCGCCGGGAAAAAAGTTGAGATAAATATCTTTTAATATCTGTCGCTTCGGTGGGACGACTTTGCCCACACCATTCATTGTAAAAACATATTGTGCCATTGGAAATTATCAGTTGTTAGTGATTGGTTTAAGTTGCTTTGAGACATTTGCACTTGTGCCCTGTGGGTATCATTCAAAAAATAATCGGAAATGGGACTTTCAGAGACGGTGTAAGAAACCCCACTAAATCGGATTACATGTGGAAAACACTTATGGGTTTTACTGGGTTCCTGCTCCCGCCTACGCGGGGACATGCTTCGCAGGAACGACTAATATTGGATTTTTGCAGAGTCTCTTTGGTCCCGCCATCTACAACGATTTTGCACGGCTGAAGCCGTGCTTCCGACAATTATGCAAAGGTCTCACCCCGATACCTTTATAATCGCTTGCTGGTGTAGCGATGTATTTGCCGCCGCCAGCACCTCGCCATTGGATGCAAAAGTAAGTTGATTGCCTTGCCAGTCGGTGATGATGCCGCCAGCACCGTTGATGACTGGAATCAGGGCAAAATAATCATACGGTTTCAAATCTGCTTCGCAAACCAGATCATTATAGCCCGATGCCAGCAATCCATAACCGTAACTATCGCCACCAAACACCCTGAATTGACAGCTTTTAGTAAGTGCATTCGCCTGCTTGACGGTGATTTCATCGAACATATCTACGCTGGTGCTATATACCGTTGCATTAGCCAGCGAATCGGTGGTGCGGGTACGACAAACCGTGCCGTTATGGGTTGTTTCGTAGCCCTGCATACCGACCCATCTTTCATCCAAAATCGGATAATCAATGATACCAATGACCGGCACTTGCCGATACAGCAGGGCGATTAAGGTGCCAAAAATCGGCATACCCGTTGCGAAACACTTGGTGCCGTCAATCGGGTCAATGACCCATTGCCATTCTTCGCTGTTTAAGTGCTGCCCACTTTCCTCGCCGAAAAAACTATGGGTCGGATGTCGGTCGTGGATAATGTCTTTTATGGCTTGCTCGGTTTCTTGGTCGGCAACGGTAACCGGCGTTTTATCCTGCTTGCTTTCTACCTGCATACTGGTGCGAAACCATTTTCGGGTAATGTTACGGGCGTGGTCGGCTGCGCGCATAGCGGTTTCCATGCATGATAGAAATTGATTTTCTGCTATTGCCATACTGATAGATAGATGCTGATGCTCGAACTCAAGCACGATTATTCATGAACGATGAACGAAAATCTCATTTTGAAGCCTTTGCACGAGCCGATATTTTGTTTCCCAACAAGGAAAAAGCACATGGAATGAGGAGGTTTATACCTATAAATGACCGATTGAGACCGCTTTTGACACCGCTATGGGACATAAAGAACTAGCGTACAGAGGTCTCCATTCTACTGCAATGGAGTGCAACATGCACGGGTCAAATTGTTAGTCCAAAGCAGTAATGTTCCCTTTTGACTTCTTGAGGAGGGGTTATGATGCCGATTTTTCAGACACAAAAATCGGTAAAGCCCCACTTACCGTGGGTAACTGCAGGAAGTATGGCTTTAGCCGCACAAAAAGAGGCACAGTAGGCGGGACTAAAGTCTCATTCGTCTTTCCTGCGAAAGCAGGAACCCAGTAAAACAGCCAAACCCGCAAGGGTTTTCCACATGTAACGCATGCCTAGCACGGGTTTTTTGCACAGTCTCACAGGCAGGAAGTAGAAATGACGGTCAAATGTTCTTATCAAAACCTAACCATCATTTTCAATGATCCGATGTCCGCCGAAAAGCATTTACATGGATAGACATGATGGACAAAATGGTTGGCGTGACTGATACCGTGCATGGAACTAAAGTCTCTATTCGTCATTCCTAATCCCCTCTTGCCCCCCCCCCTATCAGGGGGATTGAGGGGGTTGGGTTTTCCACATGTAACGCATGCCTAGCACGGGTTTCTTGCACAGTCTCACAGGCAGGAAGTAGAAATGACGGATGTTGGTTTCAATTTTCAATTTTCAATTTTCAATTTTCAATTTTCAATTTTCAATTTTCAATTTTCAATTTTCAATTTTCAATTCTCAATTCTCAATTCTCAATTCTCAATTCTCAATTCTCAATTCTCAATTCTCAATATTTCCTAAAACCGTATATTGGTTTCCAGTAGGATTCGGTCGCTATCACTGCTGGTTTTGCGTTCGCCATACAGGTGCAGGCTAAATGGTGAATTCGGCTTCCAGCGTAAGCCCAAACGATAGCGGTTATTTTTGCCCATGCGGAGTTCGCTGTATGGGGTCAATAATCCGCCGCTGGTGAATAGTCCGTAACCCATATTCACATCCAGTTGTGCTTGGTAATCGCTATTACTCTTATTTCCATCGGATAGTTTTCGCTCCCATACCTGATTTGTGCTGTTGTTAGTCGCTCCATAGCTCGGGCTTAAGCTAAATGACAGTCCTCGTTCATTGGCAGATGTTGTCTTGCGAATCGTGCCTTGAATACCCCATTCTTTATAGTCTTTACGACCAACCAGCGTGTGGAACTTGCCTTCAACCGTTAAACCCGTGTTGGCATAACGTCCACCGAGTCCCAGTACCGCACCAATACCAGAATTATCAACACCACCATCATAGCGCAATCCGATTTCCATCAATGGATTGAATCGCCCACCCGATGCCAGCTGACGTTCCTTTTCAATCTCCAATAACAAGCGTAGTCGTTGGCTGGCGAGGTTATGAGCCGAGATAGTAGTGCTATCGGTGCTATTGTCCGTAGAACCATCAATGTTAATCTGTGTCAGTATCATGTCGCTCTTGATCTTTAATCCAGATTGACCAAATCGCGACAATCGACCAGAAACGCCTGCCGACAAGGACAATAGGCGCGTGTCACTGCGTCCTTCTCTATTCTTTGCTTGCTCTTTAATGGACAGTTCACCCTGACCATAGCCAACACTACTCCACAGGCGGGTATCATCGATTGACCATGCCAAGTACGGGTGAACACTGGTTATCTGGTGCGTGTAATCTCCGCTCTTATTATCCTGCCTGTAATCGACATCGCCTTTGCTCCAAGACACCAAACCACCTGCCAGTAAATCATCTTTCATACGCTGGTCGACACCAAGTTGAAGGCTAAATACATCGCCTTTCCAGTCGCCATCACTGAGCTTGCCACTCATTTTATTGTAATCGCCACTGCCCCATATGGTCGCACCACCAGCACCCTCTTCGCCCACCGCATTCAGCGGCAATACAAAGGATGAACGAGACAACATTGCTTTCCAGTCCATTGTGCCGTCTTTCAGTGATGTCGCATAATGCGGCAGTTTGCTCGCCATCGCATCTTGCAGGTTACCGCTACCATTCAGTTTCACCGTCTGACCATCTAATTGATAACTGCCTTGAGGTGTGCCCGAGAAAGTAGCATCCATGCGGGTGCTTACCGCCGACATGGTGCTGGCAAGCATAGTTTGGACAAGATTTGGCAAAATATCCTTGTTCAGTTGCTTCGCCAATTTGTCCGCTCTGCTTGCATTAAACAATGCGAATGGCGAAAAACTATCGGCAAGGGCTGTCACCGTTAACTCTGTTCTATCACGGCGAACATGTGGCAAGGCTTCCCACTTTTCCCTATCATAATCATAGTGGAATACATACAAGTCTTTGCCTGCTTGTTCATCTCCTGCTTCATAAGACAAAGTGACTTCACATACTTTGGCGGGACATGCCCCCTCATTCACCGTAATATCAACCGCCGTATTCAGCACCAAAGTGGGGGTTATTGTGCTGTCAATACTTGATTCATCGATTAAATCAATGCCACCCGTACCCGTACCCGTAGCAACCGCCTTGTTCGCTATCATTTGCAACTTTGACTCGGATACTTCGCCGGCATAAAACTGAGTGATTGTTTCAGTTCCTTTGCTCGTCACTTCAACCGTAATCGTTCTGCTTTCAACCATCATCATCTCGCCATCAACCATAATCATTTTCTTACTAACCTTAACCTCTCCGTTTACTGTTGCAGTCGGGGTGTTTAATTTTGGTGCATTAACGGTAATGGCTATTGTCGTGCTATCTGAACCTCTGGTATTAGTCGCCGTGATGGTGTAGGTGGTTAATCTCGCAACCGCCGTTGGTGTACCCGAAATAGTGCCAGTGGCGGTGTCAAATGACAATCCAGATGTCAGTGTTGGACTAATACTGTAGCTGACAACCGCTCCGCCGGCTGTTGAATCGATGGTTATAGCCGCTATAGCGTCTCCCACTGTTGCAGTTAGCGTATCGGTACTGATACTGATAATCGGGACGGCTTCATTGACGGTAATGGCTACCGTAGCCATAGCCATACCACCGCTATTGGTCGCAGTAATGGTGTAGCTGGTTGAACCCGTAACCACCAATGGCGTACCCGAGATGGTGCCGGTGGTGGTGTTAAATGACAATCCAGTTGTCAATGTTGAACTAATGCTGTAGCTGATAACCGCTCCGCCATTTGAGGTGATGGTTATCGTGTCAATGGGACTGCCTACGGTGACACTTTGTGTGGTCGGGCTGGCAACAATACTCGGAGCAACATCATTAACGGTGATGGCTATCGTAGCCATAGCCGTACCACCGCTATTAGTAGCAGTAATGGTGTAGGTGCGTGAAGGTGCAACCGCCGTTGGTGTGCCTGATATGATGCCGCTGATTGCGTTATCGGGCGCGTCATCTCCTGTTCGTTTGCTCAAGGTATAAGCAGCATTAGCATCCTCAAACACACCTTCTCCTATTATTCCAATCAATGCTCCGTTTGCACCTTCTTCATAAATACGACCATCCCGGACAACTACTGCTCTTGCGCCAGCAGGACCACCGACCCCATCTGGGTCGTAATTGTGAGTGGCCTGACCGTCCCCGCCATCAGTGGTTATCTCGAATGACAGTCCATTAGCAATGGCTGGATCGATGCTGTAGCTGGAAACCATACCGCCACTTGAAACGATGGTTATCTGCTGGATAGCAGTGCCCACTGTTACCGTTACGGCGGCGGGGTTAATGCTGATACTCGGGGCAACATCATTAACGGTGATGGCTACCGTAGCCATAGCCGTACCACCGCTATTAGTAGCAGTAATGGTGTAGCTGGTTGGACCTGCAACCGCCGTTGGTATGCCTGATATGATGCCGCTGGTTGTGTTAAATGACAGTCCATTAGCAATGGCTGGGGCGATGCTGTAGGTGGCTACACCACCACTTGAGCTGATAGTTATGGGCGTGATAGCAGTACCCACGGTGGCAACCAGCGTAGCACGGCTGATACTGATACTCGGGGCAACATCATTAACGGTGATGGCTACCGTAGCCATAGCCGTACCACCGCTATTAGTAGCAGTAATGGTGTAGCTGGTTGGACCTGCAACCGCCGTTGGTGTGCCTGATATGATGCCGTTGGTTGCGTCAAATGACAGTCCATTAGCAATGGCTGGATTGATGCTGTAGTTGGAAACCATACCGCCACTTGAAACGATGGTTATCTGCTGGATAGCAGTACCCACGGTGGCAACCAGCGTAGCACGGCTGATACTGATAATCGGGACAGCTACGGATGTTGTTGGTGCCTCATTAACGATAATGGCTATTGTCGCACTACCCGAACCAACACTATTTTCGGCAGTAATGGTGTAGGTAATTAAACTTGCCTCCTCCGATGGCGTACCTGATATGGTTCCGCTGGTTTCGTCAAACGATAATCCATTAGCAATGTCTGGATCGATGCTGTAGCTGACAGCATCACCACCACTTGAAGTGATAATTATATCCGCAATAGCCGTACCCGCTGTTACCGTTACGGTGGCGGGGTTGATACTGATACTTGGAGCAACCACTGCCGCATTAACAGTAACGGTGATGGTAGTCTGCGATCTGCCTGCAGCATTGTCAGCTTGAATTGTGTAAATCCTCGTACTAACGGCTCTCGTTGGTGTACCAGAGATGACACCGGCACGACTAAAGTTCAGACCTGTGTCAGTGTTCAAACTTTGACCATTATTAAGTACGATGACGAATCCTGCATCTGGTGTACCACCGCTATTCGTAATGGTGATGGGATTAGTGGTAACAGGAATGCCTACGGTGAAGGTCAGGATACTGGGGCTGACGCTAATGTTTGGAGCAATCGATCCTGGCTGAACGGATAGGCTGAAAGTAACGACATCGCTACCGGTGATATTGGTAGCCGTGATGGAGTAAACTATGGCACTAGACAGCTCCGTTAGGGTGCCTGATACGGTGCCAGTGGCGGTGTCAATAGACAGTCCCACTGGCAGATTTGGAGCGATACTATATGTAGCTGTACCACCGTTATTGGTAATGACGAATGGGGTAATGGCAACACCTACGGTGGCGTTCTGGAATCCCGGGCTGACGCTAATGTCGGGAAGGTCGGGAGCAACCACTGCCGCATTAACAGTAACGGTGATGGTAGTCCGCGATGTGCCTCCGGCATTATCAGCTTGAATTCTGTAAATCCTCGCATTAACGGCTCTCGTTGGTGTACCAGAGATGACACCGGTAAGATAATTATAGGACAGACCTGTGTCATCTTCCAAACTTTGACTATTACTTGTATTTGAGATGACGAACCCTGCATCTGCTGGACCACCGCTATTCGTAATGGTGATGGGGTTAGTGGTAACAGGAATGCCTACGGTGAAGGTCAGGCTACTGGGGCTGACGCTGATGTTTGGAGCAATTATTCCTGATGGCTGAACGGATAGGGTGAAAGTAACGACATCGCTACCGGTGATATTGGTAGCCGTGATGGAGTAAACTATGATGGCACTAGACAGCTCCGTTAGGGTGCCTGATACGGTGCCAGTGGCGGTGTCAATAGACAGTCCAGCTGGCAGATTTGGAGCGATACTATATGTAGCTGTACCACCGTTATTGGTAATGACGAATGGGGTAATGGCAACACCTACGGTGGCGTTCTGGAATCCCGGGCTGACGCTAATGTCGGGAATGTCGGGAGCAACCACTGCCGCATTAACAGTAATGGTGATGGTGACCTCGGATCTGCCTCTGGAATTATCAGCTTGAATTCTGTAAATCCTCGCATTAACGGCTCTCGTTGGTGTACCAGAGATGACACCGGTAAGATAATTATAGGACAGACCTGTGTCATCTTCCAAACTTTGACTATTACTTGTGATGAGGAATCCTGCATCTGCTGGACCACCGCTATTCGTAATGGTGATGGGATTAGTGGTAACAGGAGTGCCTACGGTGAAGGTCAGGCTACTGGGGCTGACGCTGATGTTTGGAGCCATCACTGCTGGCTGAACGGATAGGGTGAAAGAAACGCTATCGCTACCGCTGATATTGGTAGCCGTGATGGAGTAAACTATGGCACTAGACAGCTCCGTTAGGGTGCCTGATACGGTGCCAGTGGCGGTGTCAATAGACAGTCCCACTGGCAGGGCTGGACTGATGCTATAGGTGGCTGTACCACCGCTATTGGTAATGACGAATGGGGTAATGGCAACACCTACGGTGGCGTTCTGGAATCCCGGGCTGACGCTGATGTCGGGAGCAACCACTGTAACATTTTCAATGGTTACGATAATTTCCTGTGTGTGGGTCGATACGCCATCCGATACGGAAACTAGAACGCTATATTCTTGGTCTGCGTTCTGGTCAATATTACCTTGTGAGTCCCTTGGGTTTCCATAATCTGGAATATACTCGTCTTTGAAACTTAATTCTCCTGCGTTATTTATCTCAAACAACGCGGCATCGTTATTTGAAAGCGTATAGGTCAAAGTATTCGAGTCCATATCTGTCGCGGTGATGGTGGTGACTGCCTTGGTGTTCTCGGGGAGTGTTATTTCATATTGGGAATCACCATTGTTAGAGGTAATCATCGGTTTATTATTAACGGCAAAGGTTAAATCTCGGTGATTATCTGTTCCAACTAAGACTGTGCCTGAGCCTGTGACTGGGATTGATATGCGAATATCATATAAAGATCCTATAGCAGCAGGTGCGGCGTTTATGGTCAGCACTCCGTCAGTCGTCAGAGTAAAGGAACTGCTATCCGCTCCGCCAAGCATATAGCTCGGGTTGTGACCACTTAAAACACTATTTTGAGCCGTGAAAGTGGTTACTTCGGCTCCTGCTTCAAGTGCCGGGGACACGGATAAATCCCCAGTGATATACCAAGCACCTAGGTTCTGACTAAAAGCATCTGCATTATCAAAGATACTACTCATATTCGTTACACCGCGGACATCCCAACGGCTTATGTCTTGGTTAAAGGCAGTGGCATTAGCAAACATCCACTCCATATTGGTCACATTGCTGACATCCCAACGGCTAATATCTTGGTTAAATTCGTCAGTATGTTCAAACAGCGTGCCCATACGCTCAACATTGCTGACATTCCAATCGCCGATGTCTTCGTTAAATTTGCTAGCATGCCTAAACATACCCCACATATCTGTTACCCGAGACAAATCAGGTCGGTCGGTTGCGTCTCCTATAAGGTTGGTTGCTCCACTAAAAGCCAGTTCCATTGAAGTCCATTGCTGATTTCCCCATTGGTTAATGGCGATGATACTGTTGGAATTATCATTGCCTTCCCCCGCATTAAAATAAATACGCGGGAAGTCGCCACTAATACGGACGGTATAAGTCCCTGCATCGGCGTAAGTATGCATGGCATCGCCGGTATAGTCCATTGTATCTGTGCCACCATCACCCCAATTTACGTTGTAACTATAGCCACTGCCTGTTGTTGGAATAACCGTCGGACTTCCTGAACTTCCTTGTACGCTCCAAGTGGTCACGAAGTCATTCAAGCTTTGTGCATTAGCCAGCTGTGCGACAAACAATAGTGCAAAGAAAGTAGCGGCGAGGAAGTGCTTCAGAGGTGCTGTTTCGTTCAATGCCACTCGTGCCACCGTTTTGAAGGGCGTTATAGCCACCATCATTGCTCTGCCCCATAAGCCGAACGCGGATTGTGTGTGGGGATGGGTGGTAACCATATGATTATTAAGTGTTTTTATGATAAACGATGATTTCATTTGGAATCTCCTTCAGTTTGATGGGTTATTTGTGCGACTTATTTTCGGAGTGTGTAAACATCCCTCTCGATAGCGTTACTGTAGCACAACTAATTGAAAATTGAAAATTGAAAATTGAGAATTGAGAATTGAGAATTGAGAATTGAAAAGCAACCTAGTCCGTCATTCCTGCGGAAGAGACTGCGCAAAAAACCAACATCCGTCATTCCTGCGGAAGAGACTGCGCAAAAAACCAACATCCGTCATTCCTGCGGAAGAGACTGTGCAAAAAACCAACATCCGTCATTCCTGCGGAAGAGACTGTGCAAAAAACCAACATCCGTCATTCCTGCGGAAGCAGGAATCCAGTAAAATAAATATTCTTATCAAAACCTAGCCGTCATTTTCAATTTTCAATTTTCAATTTTCAATTGCCAGAGAGTGGACAAACAACAGCGTCTGTATTAAAGTCAAAGCATGGCTTCTAATGCTCTCGCCTTTGATACACACCATTTCGTCAAACGTATGACGGCGGTCGGTATGCCTGTACAACAAGCCGAAGCACTTGCCGAATCTCAAGCTGATCTGCTCAACGCCAACCTCGCCACCAAAACCGAATTAGCCAACACCGAGGCCGCACTTAAAGCAGACATTGCCAACACCGAGGCCACACTTAAAGCAGACATTGCCAAAACTAACGTAGAAATTGCTAAAATCGAGTCCGCACTTAAAGTGGACATTGCCAACACCGAGTCCGTACTTAGAGCAGAAATTGCCAACACCGAGTCCGTACTTAGAGCAGAAATTGCCAAAACTAACGCAGAAATTGCCAAAACCGAGTCCGCGCTTAAAGTAGAAATTGCCAACACCAAAGTAGAAATTGCCAACACCGAGTCCACGCTTAGAGCAGAAATTGCCAAAACCGAGTCCACGCTTAAAGCAGAAATTGCCAAAACTCACGCAGAAATTGCCAACACTAACGCAAAAATTGCCAACACCGAAGCACACCTAATCAAGTGGATGGTTGGCTTAACAATGGGTAGCGTAGGGGTGATGGTTGCACTGTTCAGCTTTTTCCTCCGCTAACAAATAATCATCAAATAATCATGGACACCCACAATCATTTTTCGTCCGTGATACAAAATGATTCTAACTCGGTGGGTGTTGCTCAATTAGGATGCTATTTAGCATGCTTATTGGCATGGTTGCAAATTTGGTCAACGCTATGGTTATCGTGTCCACGGGCGATACCAACCCACACTTCGGAGACTTCCACTTTCAAAACCTAGCCGTCATTTTCTAATTATCAATTTTCAATTGCCAGAGAGTGGACAAACAACAGCGTCTGTATTAAAGTCAAAGCATGGCTTCTAATGCTCTCGCCTTTGATACACACCATTTCGTCAAACGTATGACGGCGGTCGGTATGCCTGTACAACAAGCCGAAGCACTTGCCGAATCTCAAGCTGATCTGCTCAACGCCAACCTCGCCACCAAAACCGAATTAGCCAACACCGAGGCCGCACTTAAAGCAGACATTGCCAACACCGAGGCCACACTTAAAGCAGACATTGCCAAAACTAACGTAGAAATTGCTAAAATCGAGTCCGCACTTAAAGTGGACATTGCCAACACCGAGTCCGTACTTAGAGCAGACATTGCCAACACCGAGTCCGTACTTAGAGCAGAAATTGCCAAAACTAACGCAGAAATTGCCAAAACCGAGTCCGCACTTAGAGCAGAAATTGCCAACACTAACGCAAAAATTGCCAACACCGAAGCACACCTAATCAAGTGGATGGTTGGCTTAACAATGGGTAGCGTAGGGGTGATGGTTGCACTGTTCAGCTTTTTCCTCCGCTAACAAATAATCATCAAATAATCATGGACACCCACAATCATTTTTCGTCCATAGATACGAAGTGATTCTGACTCGGTGGGTGTTGCTCAATTAGGATGCTATTTAGCATGCTTATTGGCATGGTTGCAAATTCGGTCAACGCTATGGTTATCGTGTCCACGGGCGATACCAACCCACACTTCGGAGACTTCCACTTTCAAAACCTAACCACCATTATCAATTATCAATTACCCGCGTCAATTTCCAGTGGACAAACAACAGCGTCTGTATTAAAGTCAAAGCATGGCTTCTAATGCTCTCGCCTTTGATACACACCATTTCGTCAAACGTATGACGGCGGTCGGTATGCCTGTACAACAAGCCGAAGCACTTGCCGAATCTCAAGCTGATCTGCTCAACGCCAACCTCGCCACCAAAACCGAATTAGCCAACACCGAGGCAGCACTTAAAGCAGACATTGCCAACACCGAGGCCACACTTAAAGCAGACATTGCCAACACCGAGGCCACACTTAAAGCAGACATTGCCAAAACTAACGTAGAAATTGCTAAAATCGAGTCCGCACTTAAAGTGGACATTGCCAACACCGAGTCCGTACTTAGAGCAGAAATTGCCAACACCGAGTCCGTACTTAGAGCAGAAATTGCCAAAACTAACGCAGAAATTGCCAAAACCGAGTTCGCGCTTAAAGTAGAAATTGCCAACACCAAAGTAGAAATTGCCAACACCGAGTCCACGCTTAGAGCAGAAATTGCCAACACCGAGTCCACGCTTAGAGCAGAAATTGCCAAAACCGAGGCCGCACTTAAAGTAGAAATTGCCAACACCGAGTCCGCGCTTAAAGCAGAAATTGCCAAAACTAACGCAGAAATTGCCAACACTAACGCAAAAATTGCCAACACCGAAGCACACCTAATCAAGTGGATGGTTGGCTTAACAATGGGTAGCGTAGGGGTGACGGTTACACTGTTCAGCTTTTTCCTCCGCTAACAAATAATCATCAAATAATCATGGACACCCACAATCATTTTTCGTCCATAGATACAAATGTGATTCTGACTCGTTGGGTGTTGCTCAATTAGGATGCTATTTAGCATGCTTATTGGCACGGTTGCAAATTCGGTCAACGTTATGGTATCGTGTCCACGGGCGATACCAACCCACACTTCGGAGACTTCCACTTTCAAAACCTAACCACCATTTTCTAATTCTCAATTCACCGTCCATTGTCCGATGACCGCCAAAGGGTATTTAGCGAAAAGCATTTAACATGGATAAACAGGATAGACAAGATGGTTGGTGCGGCTAATAGAGACTGATGCAAGAAACCCTCGCTAGGTTACGCTGGCGGATCCCCTAAGTCCCCTTGTCAAGGGGTACCTTCTACTCATCAGGGACTTGTCACTCAATTCCCCCCTGATAAGGGGGCTAGGAAAGACGAATATTTGTTTTTTGTACCGCCTCTTCCGTAGGAGCGAAACAAAAGAGAGATACCGTTCCTACGGAGCTAAAAACAATCGTCATTGGATTAGGGGTTTGTCGGAAAATGGCGTTTTTAGCTTGTTGTGAATATTTAAGCCCTTGTTATTAAACATTTTATTTTCTTAAAATTAGACTGATTTTCAATTAACCGACAAGCCCATTAGCTACAAAGATACCGCTCATGCGGAGCTAGGCATGTGGAAAACCCTTGCGGGTTTGGGTGTTTGATTGGGTTACTGCTTCCGCAGGAATGACGGATGTTGAGTTTTGCATAGTCTCTCAAGCCACACTTCCATAGTTTTCCGTCAGCGTAACCTAGCGAGGGTTTCTTGCACTGTCTCAAGTGCGATTATTCATGAACGATTAACGAAAATCTCATTTTGAGACCTTTGCACGAGGCAAATTCTGTGCGGAATTTTTTTATGATTGCAGGTGTGAAATTTACCCGAATAACTGGTAATCTACTCACCCGCGAGATATTAAGGTAGAATCCGCGTCAAATTTTTGCCATCAATCAATTCTTTACGAGGAGAATCGACGCAATGAAAATACTGGTAGCCATCAAGCGTGTCATTGACGCTAATATCAGAGTTAGAGTTAAGGCTGATCAAACGGCTGTTGAAACAGCTAATGTTAAAATGGCAATGAATCCATTTTGCGAAATTGCGGTGGAAGAGGCACTGTGCTTAAAAGAAGCAGGTCATGCCGAGGAGGTTGTTTTGCTTTCTGCAGGGGCTGAAAAATGTCAGGAAACGATTCGTGCTGGTCTGGCAATGGGGGCTGACCGAGGCATTCACATCAACACTGAGGCAACCCTAGAACCGCTGGCAATTGCGAAAATAATTAAAGCGGTTGCCGAAAAAGAATCCACCGAGCTAATCATTCTCGGTAAACAATCCATCGACGACGACAATAACCAAACCGGTCAAATGCTGGCGGCGATAATGCAACGCCCGCTAGGGAGCTATATTTCAAAAATAGAAAAGAACGATGGCGGCTTTGCGATTACGCGGGAAATTGATGCTGGTCTGGAAATGTTGCAAATTGCCTGTCCAGCAGTGGTAACCACAGATTTGCGATTGAACGAGCCACGCTACGCTTCCTTGCCGAATATTATGAAGGCAAAAAAGAAGCCGATTGACGTGCTAACGCCTGAACAACTGGGTGTCAATATCGATAATCGTATCGAGGTGTTGCAAGTAACCGAGCCACCTGTGCGCGATGCTGGGGTAATGGTGTCAAATGCGGCTGAATTGGTTGATAAATTAAAAAACGAAGCAAAGGTGATTAAATGAGCATTCTGGTAGTAGCCGAACACGATAAATCCGGATTGTCTCCGGCAACGCTCAATACGGTAACCGCGGCCAGCAAAATTGGTGGCGAGATACATATTTTGGTAGTCGGGCAGGACTGCACAGGTATTGCTGAGGCGGCGGCAAAAATAGTCGGGGTCAGTCAGGTATGGTGCTGCGATGGAGCGGCCTATGCTCATGAAATCACTGAAAACACCGCCATATTGGTCAAGTCAGTGGTCGATGGTGGTGACTACAGCTATGTTTTAGCAGCCGCTTCAACCTTTGGCAAAGCCCTAATCCCCTATGTGGCGGCACTGTGTGACGTGCAGGCAATCTCGGATATTAGCGACATCGTTGATGCCGATACATTTGTACGCCCCATCTATGCTGGCAATGCGCTGGCAACCGTAAAATCTGCCGACCCGCTGAAAATGCTCACCGTCCGCACGACTGCATTTGAAGCCGCTGATGGCAACAATGGTCAGGCAGAAATTGACCACATTAATGCGACCGATGCGACCGATACGACCGACCGAGTGCAGTTTGTTGAACAGGCATTGAGTTCCAGCGAGCGACCCGAATTAACCTCTGCCCGAGTCGTGGTGTCTGGTGGACGCGGCATGCAAAACGGTGAAAATTTCCCGATACTCGAAAAGCTAGCCGATCAACTTGGCGGTGCAGTGGGTGCATCACGAGCGGCGGTTGATGCTGGTTTTGTGCCCAATGACTATCAGGTTGGGCAAACTGGCAAAGTAGTCGCACCAGACCTGTATCTTGCAGTCGGTATTTCCGGGGCTATTCAGCATCTGGCAGGTATGAAGGATTCGAAAGTCATTGTTGCCATCAATAACGATGCTGAAGCACCTATTTTTCAGATTGCGGATTATGGCTGGAATGAAGACCTGTTTGTTGCCGTGCCAGCGTTACAGTCCGAGCTGGAGAAATAGTCGTCGAATACGCATTTGCATAATTGACTCAAAAAATGTTCGGAAGTGCAGATAACGCAAGAGCAGTTATCTGCCCGTATATCCTGTACATAAGTCCCGCCATCTACAACGGTTTTGCGACTGTGCAAGAAATCCTCGCTAGGTTACGCTGGCGGAAAACCCAACCCCCTAAATCCCCCTTGTCAGGGGGACTTGTCACTCAATTCCCCCCTGATAAGGAGGCAAGGGGGGGTAGGAATGACGAATGTTGGATTTTTGCACAGTCTCTAAAGCCACACTTCCGGGGGATTCCACTTTCAAAACCTGACCATCATTTTCAATTATCAATGATCAATTTACCGTCCATTGTTCGTCGAAGAGTATTTACATGGATGGACAGGATAGACAAGATGGTTGGCACGGCTGAAGAGACTGTGCAAGAAATCCTCGCTAGGTTACGCTGGCGGAAAACCCAACCCTCTAAATCCCCCTTGTCAGGGGGGCTTGTCACTCAATTCCCCCCTGATAAGGGGGCAAGGGGGGTTAGGAATGACGAATGTTGGATTTTTGCATAGTCTCTTTTGTGCGGCTGAATAGGTTGTGCAAGAAACACTCGCTAGGCATGCGTTACATGTGGAAAACTCTTGCAGGTTTGGCTGTTTTACTGGGTTCCTACTTTCGCAGGAACGACGAATATTGGGTTTTTGCACAGTCTCTGAAGTCGCGCTTCCGACAACCATACCCGCAGGGCACAAGTGCAAAGGTCTCGGTTGAGATAACGCACCTACACGGTTCCACAAAGTGACTCAGATTACCAGCCCGCAAGCGCGTATGCGCGATTATCTGCAACTTGTCGCGACTGGTCCAGAATTAAGCAAGTCACTGAATCAGGCACAGGCGGAAGATGGTATGTCCATGATTCTCAATGGTCAGGTTGATGCCGTGCAAGCGGGTATATTTCTCATCGCATTGCGTATGAAACGCGAGAGCGAGGCAGAAAACAGCGGCATTTTGGCTGCCTTAATCAAGCAAACCGAGAGGCGACAAACCGTATCGGCAGAAATTCTGGCTATTGCCGATCCGTTCAACGGCACCCTACGCGGTTTGAGTGCGACTCCCTTTCTGCCGTCGGTATTTGCCGCCTGCGGTCTGCCAACCTATGTGCATGGACTCGAAGCCGTGTCTCCAAAATATGGCATTACCACGCGCTTGGTGCTTGAAGCCGCTGGGAAAAAAGTTGACAGAACTGTCGCCGATGGTGCTTCCTGTCTGGATGATGCCCAAATAGGCTGGACTTACCTCGACCAGAAACACTATATCCCCAGCCTGCATAATCTAGTTGAATTGCGCGACAAAATGGTCAAAAGAAGCTGCTTGTCGACACTAGAAGTGGTCTTGCAACCGTTGTCGGGTTCTCGTTCAACCCATCTGTTGACCGGTTTCGTACACCGTGCTTATCCGCCCATTTATGCGATGCTGGCACAGCAAAGTGGATTTGACTCAGCCATAATTATGCGTGGCGTGGAAGGCGGGTGTATCCCCGCACTGAACCAGTTATCACGATATTTTAGCTATCAGTACAATCAGAATCTGCAATTACATCGACTCGCACCCAAAACGCTGGGCATTGAGCAGGATGACCGTGCGGTTGCCATTCCAAAACAGTTTGTAGCGGACATTAAACAAGCCGGTTTTCAGAACACCGCTAAGCTACATGCGTTAGCCGCACATAATTTGGAGCAGGGGATCGCCGCCTTGGCAAATACCCCGGGTGCGATGTGCGACAGTTTGATATATGGCACTGCCATCGGTCTCAAGCATGTTGGGCTGGCATCAAATCTGCCAGATGGCGCGCAACGTGCCAGAAAGGCACTAGCAAGCGGAGACGCTATGCGGTGCTTTAATGCGGGCTGATAATTGAAAATGATGGTTAGGTTTTGCTAAGGATATTTGTTTGACTGGATGCCTGCTTGCGAGATTGTGTAAGAAACCCACTACCACTATTCACATTCTTATTACGCCCTAATTTACTGGCGTTTCTGACATTTCAAACCAATATACATCGCGTTGCAAAAGCACTTAATAATTGTTCCTAACAATTCTTCAAAACTTAATGTAATAATACAATAGTAATCTATAACTAATTGATTTTAATTATTAAACATATTATTTATGAGTAATTTCATACGCTCTTTATATCGGCTAGATGATTATATCAGCGAGAATGATTCGGTTCGTGCCATTGATGCCTATAGATGGTTTAGAGATTGCTGATAAGGCTTGGTATGTTTACAATGCAAATTACGGCACAAGCGATGAAAAAGTATTTGTCAGCATGTTTGCCATATGTTTTAAACACTTACAACAAACTTTTGAGAATATTTATCTCATTCGCAACGAAAGAGAAATTAAAATCGTAGATGAATGGGACGAGCCTTTGAGCCAGATTTTGTGCTTTTCTGTAAGCAGAAAGAAGGCGAAAATCTAATTTATCAAGTATTCATCGATCCAAAAGACAAGTATTTGAAAGAACATGATAAGTGGAAAGAGGGTTTCTTAAAGAAAACAGGAGAAGACAAAAAGAGAGTCAAAATTAGCGCCGATAAATATTTAATAACGGGCGTTCCTTTTTACAATAATGAGAATGAAAATAAATTTGAGGCATCATTGCAATTGGCTATCGCTTGAATTCACATAATAAGTGCAACACTCCTAAGTCAGTCAAAGGGTACACTCGTACTCTTTTAACTGAACGGAAAAAAGGAGTAAAACATGACGAGATATACCCATTTGACTGAACACGAAAGATACCACATTTACCTCATGAATCAGCAACATTGTACACTGACAGAAATCGCTAAAACCATGGGCAGAAGTTAAGTCAACCATCAGCCGTGAAATTAAACGCAATACCGGGGGCAACGGCTATCGCTACAAACAAGCCCACCGCTTTGCCCAAACGGAGGCATCAGCAAAAGCCCAAGCACATCAAACTCAATGACGAGTTAAAGCTTCATATTCAACAAAAGATCGCGCTGTATTGGAGTCCTGAACAAATTAGCGGTCGTTTGAGAATGGAGGAAAACATCAGTATTAGCACCGAATCCATCTATCGTCTCATTTTGAAAGACAAAGTAGCTGGTGGGTCGTTATATCGATACTTGCGCCATCAGGGTAAGAAATATCGCAAGCGTTATGGCAAGAACGATTACCGCGGACGCATCCCCAATCGGGTTGATATTGCTGATAGACCCCGTATAGTGGACAGTCGCTCGCGTATAGGCGTAGTGATAGAGGGGGAGGCTGATTGTGTTATCGGTAAGGTCGTCAAGGGGTGTTTGCCACCCTTGCTGAGCGCAAAAGTAGGCTTTATCTCGCACTTCGGACTAAGAACAAAACCGCAAAAGAAACCAACGCGGCTATACTCAGGTTGTTAAAGCATATGAAACAACATGTAATGACACTAACCTTTGATAACGGCAGAGAATTTTGTTGGCATAGTGAGCTTGCTAAACAACTCGAGTGTGAAACTTAACGAAGCTAAACCGTATCACTCTTGGGAGCGTGGCTTGAATGCCAAATAATCATCTGGCACAATGGCTTGCTCATACTTTTTGTTCAGGCAGTTTTTTCCAAAGAAAATGCCTTTGCATAAAGTCACCGAAAAAGAGTTGTTCAAAGCGACCGATTTAATGAACAACCGACCTAGAAGATGTTTGGGGTATAAAACCCTTATGGAGGTCTTTTCCCACGCAATGGGAATAGATCATAATATAAACCCGAGTGTTGCACTTATGGGTTGAATTCGCCCAACCCATTTGGAAAACAATTGGCAAATCGCCTATTCTCGCAGATCAGTGTCTGGATGTTTTTGTGTGGAGTAATGCCGGTTTTGCTAATTTCGTTTCTAAAATAGCCAACCGAAGATCGGATGCTAGTAGCATTTCTCGACAAACGAGGACCGCTATTTGGTTATACAAAATGCTAAAAGATTTTCGTGATAATGAAAAATTTGACCACGAAGAAATCATCGACAATCTCTCTTATAACACCAAAAATGATAAAGCGTTCGCAGCCGCTGGCAATATAACCAACATCTATATGTCAAGCCAACGACTAGAAACTCCCATCATTTCTAAAACAGAAATTAAAAACATAATTCTTGGTGGCGGTCAAAACCTGCTTAGTCCAGAACGTAGATTTGATGCAATTATATTCAATTCTCCTGAATTATTTAAATAATGAAATGTGTTGATTTGTTTTCTGGGAGCGGTGGTCTTAGCTTGGGTTTTGGAAATGCTGGCATAGATGTAGTGGCGGCCGTGGATAACTGGGATAAATCGGTCAATGTATATGATGATAACTTCCAACACACCTGCCATTTACACGACTTAAAAGACGAAGAAGGCGCACTAAATATAATAAATACATATAAACCCGATATGATAGCAGGCGGACCACCATGCCAGGATTTCTCTTCCGCGGGGAAAAGAGATGAATCGCTGGGGCGTGCTAATCTAACATATCACTTTGCCAATATTGTTTGCTCATATAAATCAGAGTGGTTTGTTATGGAAAACGTGGAGAGAATAAAAAAAAGTCGTATTCTTTCTGATGTCGTGAGTCAATATGAAAAATCCGGATATGGCTTAACAGCGGTTATACTCAGTGCCGAATATTGTAATGTCCCCCAAGCACGAAAAAGATTTTTCCTTATAGGGCATTTAGGCAATAAAAATAATATATTACGGTTAATTCTGAAAAAAAACCTAAGCAATAAACCAATGACTATCCGTGATTATTTAGGAGACTCTTTAGGACTAGATTATTATTACCGTCACCCTCGCAATTATAGTCGTAGAGGCATCTTTTCTATTGATGAACCTAGTCCGACTGTAAGAGGTGTCAACAGACCGCTACCCTCTGGATATAAAAAACATGCTGGCGATCCGACTGAGGCAATTTTATCTGCCACACGCCCACTCACTACCATTGAAAGAAGTTACCTTCAAACGTTTCCCAAGTCTTTTAAGTTTGAAGGGACTAAAACAAATTTAGAACAAATGATTGGAAATGCTGTTCCTGTCAATCTAGCCACGTTTGTTGCGAAAGGTATTTTGGAATATTGCAAGAATGGTGAAATTAAAAAACCTAAGCAGTACAATCTGTTTTCAAATATTGAGCAATGTAAAATGCCTAACAAAGCCCTACACTTGGACGACAATTCCGCCATGTTCCATTATCGCCAGTAGGATCGTACCGCTCTGTAAATTGTTTTTATATTGAACTATTGCCCCTGAATATCTCCTACCTATTTAACATCACTTGAATTCGCATAATAAGTGCAACACTTCTTAAGTCAGCCAAAGGGTACTCATACTTTTTAACTGAATAGAAATAAGGAGACATTTGATCTTTGGGTTGACACCTCCCTGATAGCCTGACGTGAGTCCGAATTTTGTTTGCCAGCAAGGAAAGCGCGCAGCATGATGGGGCTGCCCTAGACCTGCTATATTTTATTTCGCTATGCGTTCTAAAGCCTGTAACTGTTCTGGCGTATTGATGTTTTCAAACATCTGCGGGGTGTCGGAGAAGTCGACAATGATGTGTTTATGTTGCACATACCAGCGATCAATTTTACGCTGTCCGCTGGCAAGAAAAGTTTGCAGGCTGGTGCTGAGTGAGCGGTTAATCAGGGCATAGACCGGTTGTGCCCGGTCATGGCAGGATGCAATGGCAATATCGGACTGGTTTTCGGTTACCGCATGGTACATTTTTTGGACATAGTCGGCTACCATGAAAGGCCCATCACAAGGCACCGTAATCAGCCATTGGGTTGGAACATGCTGCAGTCCGCTGAACATTCCGGACAATGGTCCTTGAAAACCGGTGAGTTGATCTGAAATGACTGGATAACCCAATTTTTCATATTCGCCGATATTGCGATTAGCGTTAATGAACAGTCCATCACACTGTGGCGACAACGCTTGTGCGATATGTTCCACCATCGCCCGACCACGAAACAAAATCAAACCCTTGTCCTGTCCGTTCATTCGGCGCGCCAATCCGCCCGCTAGAATCAAGCCGTTTATATCGTTATCAGGATGATGCTCCGCCACCAGTGTCATCCTCCAACAATATCTCTGGATTTTTCTGGGTTGATCGGCGCGACATTGCCGCTGTATGAAGTCGTCCCGTGTGCAATCAACCGATGACCGACTAACTCGACCTGCTGGTCAACCAGCGTATCGAAAACGTGTTGATGGTGACTGCATATCAAAATAGCCGTATTGGCTTCTTTGAGCTGATGTAGTAGCTTAATCGTGCGGCGACTGGAGCGGGTATCCATGTTGGCAATCGGTTCGTCTAGCAACATAATCGGCGACTGGCGTAACCAAGCGCGCGCTAAGGCTACGCGCTGTTGCTGTCCGCCCGACAATGTTTTGGCATCGGTGGACGCATATTGGGTCAGCATGCCCCATTCCAAAGCCTGCTTGATTTGCATTTGTGTTTGGTTGCCCATCGATTTTGGCACGGCTAATGCCAGATTACGCGATACGCTACCGCTAAACATATAGGGGCATTGGTGGAGATACATGATGTTTTCGAGGAGCCGTTTACGCGCCTGTTTCCAAGATTCATCCGTGGCATGGAAATGTGCCGAGCTGAAGTTAACATAACCTGCATCGGGTTTTAACAGACCAGCCAGAATCCTGAGCAAGGTGGTTTTGCCGCTGCCGTTTTCACCGCTGAGCAAAATCACTTTCCCACCACACAGCGTAATGCCGACATCGTTGAGCAATGGTGTTGCGGAAAACGACTTGGTGATTTTGCTGAAGGTTATTTTCTCGCAAATCGTCATGGCGATAGTTTACCCCGTCCCTGCACATAGTGAAGCAGGATATTCAATATAAACGCCAACAATAACAGCATAATGCCCAAAGCAATGCCCTGAGCAAAATTACCTTTGCTGGTTTCCAGTGCGATGGCAGTCGGGATGTTGCGCGTATAGTGTAGGATGTTACCGCCGACCATCATCGAAGCACCAACTTCGGCAATAATGCGACCAAAGGCAGCGAGAAAGGCGGCGAACAACCCGAATTTGACCTCATAGACAATTAACAAAAATGACCTGAACCCAGTAATCCCTAATGTTCGTGCTGTTTCCCAAGCGCGGTGATCAGCCGACTGAAAAGCCACATGGCTCATTGAAATCAGAATCGGCAGGCATAAAATAATCTGTGCGATGACCATTGCCGCTTGCGTAAAGAGTAATCGCCAATCACCTAATATACCTTGATTGGATAAAGTGATATAAACCACCAAGCCAACAACCACAGCAGGAAAAGCCAACAATGTGCTAAATATGGAAATCAGCAATCGCCGACCAACAAAATCGAAGTAAGCCAATACAAACGCAATACCAAGCGCAAACGGTGCGGCAATCAGTATGGCAGTGCATGACACCTTGAAGGATATGCCAATGATTTCCCACAACCCCACATCCCCGCTCAGCAACAGGCGCAAAGCATCCACAGTGGTCGAGGTGAGAGATTGCAACTTATGAATTACGACATAGATGATTGGTTTCGCTCCGTAGGGGCGATACCCTTTGTAGAATTGAAAATTGATAGTTGAAAATTATTGTCCATTTTCCATTCTCAATTGTGATGGGTATCATTCCTACGGGATTTTATATTGATGTCTTGTGCAAAAATCTAATATTCGTTATTCCTACAGTCTCTTTCGCAGGAAAGACGGATGTTGGGTTTTTGCATGGTCTCTTTCGCACGGAATGACGGCGGGAAGAACTGCCCACGAGCCAACTTCCACCTTTCAATTCGGTTTGATTATTGCTCGTTTCGCTCCATAGGAGCGGTACCTTTGCAGCCAATCCAATGACGATTTTATTAGCTCCATAGGAGCGATACCTGTGAGACTGTGCAAGAAACCCTCGCTCGGCATGGGTTACATGCGGAAAACCCTTGCGGGTTTGGCTATTTTACTGGGTTCCTGCTTTCGCAGGAACGACGAAATATTGGTTTTTTGCACAGTCTCCTGTGGTCTTCCGATGATGTAAAGGTCTCGTGATTCGTAATTACTAGCCGGTATTCCGCATTCCAGCGGCGATGCCGTTGATGGTGACCAAGAGTGCGTTGAGTACTTGGTCATCGTCTTGTTCGCGTATCCTTGCCAGTAATTCTACTTGCAATAGGTTGAGCGGCACGACATAGGTATTTCTGACATCGATAGATTGACGTACAACAGGGACGTTTTCGAGTGCGCTTTCATGTTGGGTAATATCCAGCAACAAACTGACCGTTTGGTGGAATTTGTCTCTTAGATCCTGACCAAAATATTGAAGTTCTTGTCGTACCAAACGTTCGTCATAGATGGCCGATATATTCGGGTTGGATTTTGAAAACACCATTTCGATAGCATTTAATGTGGCTTTGAAATAAGGCCAGTTCTGCTCCATGTCCATCAAAGTGTCTCTTTTGCCATTGTCCACAGCATGTTGCAAGGCACTGCCGACCCCGAGCCATGCGGGCAGCAACAAGCGCGTTTGCGTCCAAGCAAATATCCAGGGAATAGCGCGTAAATATTGTATGCCAGTGCCTTTGCGTCTTCTCGCTGGTCGGCTGCCGATTTTTAGATTACCGATTTCCTGTTCAGGTGTGGCTTGTTGAAAATACTCGACAAAATCATTGTGGTGGCGGACGACGCTATGAAATTCCTTGACGGCTTCACGCGATAATTCGGTCATTTGCTGCCGCCATTGCGTTTTAGGTTGGGGTGGGGGGGTTAGGGTGGCTTCGAGTACGGCACCGAGATAAACCTGCAAGGTTTCCGTTGCCATGCCGGGCAAGCCATATTTTGCCTGAATGACTTCCCCTTGTTCGGTAATACGAATTGAACCGTTTACCGAGCCCGGCGGTTGCGACAATATGGCTTTATGAGCAGGCCCGCCACCACGTGCCACAGTGCCACCACGACCGTGAAATAGAGTCAACTCAATATCATGTTTTGCAAACACATCAACCAGTTCTTCCTGTGCCTGATATAGCCCCCATGATGCAGACAGAATGCCAGCATCTTTAGCCGAATCTGAATAGCCGATCATGACTTCTTGTTTGCCGTTGATATATTGCTTATACCAAACTTGGTTAAACAGGGTGTCCATACATTGACTTGCCCCTTCGAGGTCATCTAACCGTTCAAACAGGGGCACCACGCGCAGAGGATTTTTGATGCGGCATTCTTTTTGTAGCAACGTGACCGCGAGAATATCGGACGGGCTGGTCGCCATTGATATGACATAAGCACCAAAGGATTCGTGGTTCTCAGCCGCCATCATGCGGAAGGTGGTTAATACTTCCTTAACTTCTGCGCTGGCATCATCGGCTTCGGGGAAAGCAGAGGTAATTAACGGACGGTTGCTTTGTAATTCCGCTAACAGGAAGTCCTGACGTTGTTGCTCGTCCCATTTGAGATAACTGCCAAGCCCTAAAAAGCGCGTAATCGCATCTAGTGTATCACTATGACGTGCCGCTTCTTGTCGTATGTCGAGCTTAAACATGGTCAGCCCGAATGCCCCGAGCCGCCGCAGAATATCGGTCAACCGACCATCGGCAATCATACTGTCTCCACAATCAATCAGCGATTGGTAACACAGCATTAACGGTTGTTGTAGTTGTTCACGCCACTGATAGATGTCGCTTTCTGGACGGGATGCCGAGACTGAATATTGTGTCGATGTGGTGTGTTGCTCGAAAACCTGCGTATAATGCTCTATGGTTGCGTTCAATTTTTTCAAGACGCTTTCAAGCAAGGCGCGATAAGGCTCCAAAACATCATCGCCGACCGCATCCCGCAATGCTTGATTGGCTTGGGTCATAGACAAATCACGGCGCAACTCATCAATCTCTGCCCAAAACATTTCGGCTGCTTTTAATCGTGATAGGGCACAAACCTGTGCGGTTACTTTGGGCGTGGTATTGGGGTTGCCATCGCGGTCGCCACCCATCCATGAACCAAATCGAATGGGCACAGCTTCCAGCGGCAGTCGTTTTTCGGTGACCGTATAGAGTGCGTGGTCAAGTTCGCGTAAAATTGCTGGCACCACATCCCAAATCGAATGCTCCATCGCAACTAATCCTGTTTTTGCTTCATCCACAGGCGTTGGGCGTAATCGTCTTATTTCATCGGTTTCCCAGACTTCGGTGATGGCACGATGCAAGCCGAGTTTGATTTCAAATCGTTCGGTATCCGATAAATCGTGCCGATCCTGCTCTGCCAACAAACCCGCAATCCGCTGAAATTTGGAAGACACGCTACGCCGTAAAATTTCGGTTGGGTGGGCAGTCAATATGAGTTCAATGTTCAGATTGCAAACTTGTTGATATAAATCATCTGGCTTTATATTGGCATCTATTAAACTTCTCAGATATGATTCTAAAAACCCACCCGGATGGATTGCAGATTCTTCATTGCTGGCACCGCTGAAGGTGTGTTTTTCTACTGCCAGCGCACGTCGTTGGCGTATTTGATGATGTTGCTCGGCGATGTTTGCCAGATTCAGAAATAAAGTGAATGCACGCGCCAGATTGAGCAGGTGTGATGGCTTTAAGCCAGATAAAATTTCAATCAGCCGTTGTGTTTGATCGGTATCGCCCTTGCGGGCTTGCTTCGCAACACCACGCACTTCCTCAACCAAGTCAAACAGTTTCTCCCCATGTTGATTTTTGATTGTTTCCCCCAATAGATTGCCGAGCAAGCGCACATCGGCGCGTAAGGCATCATGCTGATTCTGATTTGATTTGACCGAGTTCAATTTAAGATGTTCCAAAAGTAAATTTATGATTATAAAGAATATGCCATATTCTATACGAGTCATGTTTTCAATGGCTTGTATTCAAGCGGCTGATTGATAGTTTATGTGGTTGGTAATAATTAGTTCGGCTTATTAAAGCCGCTCTAGCGGTGTCAAAAGCGTACTCATTATTTGCTATTTAGGAGAATCGGGTTTGTGGTAAAAAATAATAAGCAACTGATTAGCGGAACTAGAGTAGAATCCGCGTAGCTACCACTTACCCTTGCTTATATTTGTTTCGGTTGTCTTTGTAATTTTCAGCGATGTCTGCCCCCCAATATTTTACACCTCATCCATCAAGGATTAGGAATTTTTCTATTATTGCACATGTTGATCATGGCAAGTCCACTTTGGCAGATCGATTTATCCAGTTTTGTGGTGGGTTGGACAAGCGAGAAATGAAAGCACAAGTTCTGGATTCTATGGAATTAGAGCGCGAACGCGGTATCACAATTAAGGCGCAAAGCGTTACCTTGCAATACCATGCGAATGATAAGCAAATTTATCAGCTTAATTTGATTGATACGCCCGGTCATGTCGATTTTTCATACGAGGTATCGCGCTCGCTGAATGCGTGTGAAGGGGCATTATTGGTGGTTGATGCGGCTCAGGGTGTTGAGGCACAGACGGTAGCAAATTGTTATGCCGCTGTCGATCTTGGGTTGACTGTGATACCGGTGCTTAATAAAGTGGATTTGCCGGCTGCCGAACCTGAACGAGTGTTGCAAGAAATCGAAGATGTCATTGGACTCGATAGTAGTGTCGCCTTGTCGGTCAGCGCGAAAACAGGGCACGGTGTGGCAGAATTGCTTGAGCAAATAGTCGCCTTGTTACCTGCGCCGCGTGGCAGCGAAACGGCACCATTGCGGGCCTTGGTGATTGATACTTGGTTTGATAACTACCTCGGTGTGATTTCTTTAATCCGTGTTATGGAAGGGGTGTTAAATGCTGGGCGTACCCGTATCAGAATGATGTCGACCATGCGGGATTATCAGGTTGAAGATATTGGCGTGTTCACTCCAAAACCGGTTCGGGTTGAAACGCTGTCGGCTGGGAATGTCGGTTATTTGATTGCCGGCTTAAAAGAGATTAAAGCGGCACGAGTTGGGGATACTGCGACCTTAGCCCACCAGCCTGCTGAGCAGCCCTTGTCAGGATTTCAGCAGATTAAGCCGACTGTGTTTGCCGGACTGTATCCGATTAACAATGCGGACTTTGAAGCATTCAGAGTGGCGTTGGGTAAATTAAGCTTGAACGATGCGTCATTGGTCTTTGAAGCGGAATCATCGCAGGCATTGGGGTTTGGATTCCGATGTGGGTTTTTAGGTATGTTGCACATGGAAATCGTGCAGGAGCGTTTGGAACGCGAATATCAGATCGAATTGATTACCACCGCACCGACTGTTGTATATGAAGTGTTGCTCAAGAATGGTACGGTTTTGGAGATTGATAATCCGGCAGATTTGCCTGATGCGTCACACATTGAGTTAATCAAAGAACCTTTTTTGATTGCACGGATTTTGGTGCCACATGACTATGTGGGGGCAATCATATCGTTGTGCATTGAAAGACGGGGGATTCAGAAAAACATTCATTATCACGGTCGGCAGGTGATGTTGGAATTTGAAATGCCATTGAATGAGGTCGTGGTCGATTTTTTCGATCATCTAAAATCGGTTAGTCGGGGTTATGGCTCAATGGATTATGAGTTTATCGAGAATCGGGTTGCGAATATGGTCAAGGTGGATATTCTGATCAATGGTGAGTCAGTCGCACCTTTGGCAGTATTAGTACATAAAGAACAATGCCAATATCGTGCCAGAGAGCTGGTTTCGCGGATGCGGAAACTCATTCCTCGACAAATGTTTGATGTTGCTATACAGGCTGCCATTGGTGCTAAAATCATCTCTCGAGAAACGGTTAAGGCATTACGCAAAAATGTGACTGCAAAATGCTATGGTGGCGACATCACCAGAAAACGTAAATTGTTGGAAAAACAAAAAGCGGGTAAGAAAAGAATGAAACAAATTGGCTCGGTTGAAATACCACAAGAAGCCTTTTTGTCAATTTTGAAGATCGAGCGCGACTAATTTAGCGATGTGTTCGGGTAATATAATCTAATGTTTGCTATTTAATTTCGGAGTTATTTGTGGATTTTTCATTTGTTTTATTTATTGCACTGCTGGTGACGGGTACCATTGTCCTGTTGTATAAAATGTTCTCCAAGTGTGAGCACGATGCTTTACCAAAACTGGATAACAAAGGTCGGATAACAAGATCGCAGCCTATCATTGTCGAATATTCCCGTTCTTTATTTCCTGTAATCCTGATTGTTTTTGTACTTCGGTCTTTTATCGTTGAACCATTCAGAATTCCGTCTGGCTCAATGTTGCCGAGTTTGCATGTCGGGGATTTTATTTTAGTCAACAAATATTCTTATGGCATTCGATTGCCGATTATCAATAAAAAGCTGTTCTCAGTCGAGAGTCCGAAACGTGGCGATGTAATGGTATTTAGGTATCCGGTCGACCCAAAATTAAATTTTATTAAGCGTGTCATCGGACTGCCGGGAGATGTGCTTTCTTATAAGGACAAAAAACTGTCCATCAACGGACAGCCGATTGAAATGGAGAGTAACGGCAGATACGCCTACCAACAAATAAAACTAAAGGGACGATCTGCAGCACAATTCAGTGAAACCATAGACGATTCTGCACACCAAATTCTGTTGGATGATTCCCGTGCTTCAAGAGATTTAGAGCAGGTTGTTGTCCCCGCGGGGCATTATTTTGTCATGGGCGACAATCGTGACCATAGTAATGACAGCAGGTACTGGCGATTTGTGCCTGAAAGCAATGTGGTTGGACATGCATTTTTCATCTGGTTTAGTTGGAAAAGCCTCAGTGGTGGTGGGGTGGAATGGAGTCGAATTGGCAATGTCATCGATTGATGACTATAGCATTGGATTCGCTGGAAAGGGCTTTAGGCTATCAATTTAAAGACTCGAATCTGTTGATTCAAGCACTCTCTCATCGCAGTGTGGGAAGCCCCAATAATGAACGAATGGAATATCTTGGAGATAGTATTCTAGGTTATGTCATCGCAGAATCGCTTTATCATCAGTTTCCCGAATTACCCGAAGGTGATTTAACCCGAATGCGATCGTCTTTGGTACGTCGGAAAACATTGTCAATGCTGGCAAAGGACTTGAATTTATCGGCGTATTTGATTATGGGTGACGGGGAGTTAAAAAGCGGGGGTTATAACCGCGATTCGACTTTGTCCGATACTTTTGAGGCAATCGTTGGTGCCATGTATCTGGATAGCGATATGTCGGCAGTCAAAAAGGGGTTAGGTCGGTTATACAATGACCTGCTCGCCACCATCAAACCAACCGATTTGAAAGACAGTAAAAGCCGTTTACAGGAAGCCCTGCAAAAGCGAGGGTTCTCCCCACCTGTTTATAACATCATCTCTCAAACAGGCGAAGCACATAATCGAATCTTTACGGTGGCATGTACGGTGGCAGGTTTTGAAACCGCATTCACGGCAACCGACAGTAGCCGCAAGAAGGCAGAGCATGGCGCAGCAGCTTTTGCCATTGAAGCCCTTGTTAAAAACCATGCAACACCATGACACAGCATCGTTTTGGATTCGCTGCCCTCGCAGGTGCGCCCAATGTTGGCAAGTCAACGCTTCTAAACCGAATCATCGGCAAGAAAATATCCATTATCTCCAAACGACCGCAGACCACACGACACCGAATTTTAGGTGTTAAAACACTGCCAAAATGTCAAATTGTATTCGTTGATACGCCCGGTTTGCACAATGCTCAGAAAAAAAGCCTCAACAAGGTCATCAATCAAACAGCGATTCGCAGTTTGATCGATGTTGATGTAATATTATTTATGATTGACTACAAAGGATGGTCGAAGCCACTAACTGCCGTTTTTCAACAGGTCAAATCTCATGCAATATCAAAGGGCATTCCGATTATTTTACTAATCAATAAAATTGATCGGCTGAAAGACAAGACCCAATTATTACCACTGATTGACGAGTCAAAAGAGCGACATAACTTTGCCGAAATCTTGCCTATTTCGGCTCTCAAGCTGGATAAAAAAAAGGATTCTGGGACAAATGATAATATGCTCAGTCACTTTTTAGACGTGGTAACAAAATATTTACCGCTCGGGGATGCCGGATTTCCATGTCAACAAATTACTGACCGCTCGGAACGTTTTCTGGCAGCCGAGCTAGTGAGAGAGCAAACATTTATGACGCTTGGACAAGAGCTCCCTTATTCGATTGCTGCCGAAGTCGAACAATTTGAAACCAATGACAAGGGTGTCTTGTGCGTTGATATTATTATCTGGGTAGAAAAAAGCGGACAGAAATCGATTGTTATCGGCAAAGATGGTCAACAAATTAAAACGATTGGCATGAATGCACGCAAGCAGATGGAGCAGTCATTTAACAAAAAAGTCTATCTTAAACTATGGGTCAAGGTAAAAAAAGGTTGGGCAGACCGAGCAACATTGCTGCATTCGCTTGGGTATGCCGAGCATTGATATGTAAACCAGTATCCCAATATTCCTGTGAATATCAAATAACGTGAAAGTCAATCAACAGCCGGGCTACATACTGCACCGCCGACCTTACAAGGAAAGTAGCTTATTGATTGAGATATTTACCCCTAATTTTGGCAGGCTGGCGTTAATTGCCAAAGGTTGCCGAAGAGAAAAATCTCGTATTCGCGGATTATTTTTACCCTTTAAACCGCTACTATTCGGCTGGACAGGCAAAGGCGAGCTTCCCATTCTAACTTCCATTGAACAAACCGAATTCTGCCCACAACTTGATGTTTTAGGGGTCGTTTGCGGCTATTACCTCAACGAACTCACGCTAAAACTGCTACACCGTCATGACCCCCATCAATTACTGTATAACAAGTATCAGTACGCTGTTTTTGAACTACTTGATAAACAAAACCGACATACGATATTGCGTATATTCGAAAAATATCTGCTACAGGAAATTGGCTTTGGGCTGGTGCTTGGTCATGATGCTGAAAGCGGCGAAACGATTACTGCCACACGTCATTATCAATACCTCCCACAAAAAGGGCCAGTCGTCACCCAGCCACTCAACGGAGAGCAAGACAATATTATCTTTGGTGCTACGCTCATCGCATTACAAAAGGAGAAATTTGAATCACAGCAGGAGCACCTTCAGGCACAACGACTAACCCGCCTACTCATTGACATCCAACTAAGCGGAAAGGAATTACGCTCAAGAAGAGTCATGCAAGAAATAAAACAATACAAGGCACAAAACACCCCGTTTCCAAATACTGCATGAGCAAACAATGCCATTAAAGCATGGACGAGTAGCCATATTGCACTGATTACCGATAACGAATGCGACATTGTTTGTTTTACATCGCACAAAAATCAAAAAATAATGTTGCTAAGCGAAATTGTATTGCCCGATTTAATCTATAATTGACCATCAATGGTGAATTCATACTATCAAACAACAAACCAATCAAGCAATAAACGGGAATTATTTATATGAGCGTTAACCATATTGCGATGAAAAGAGGGCATCCTGGGCGTGGCAAGCATAAGACTCAGTCGAAACCTAGAGGGCGGCAGGTCGTTGATTTTGCACGGGAACAGATTAAGGCTTTAGTGGGCGAGGCACTGCGGCGGGATTTGTTGCTTGAATACCTGCATCTGATTCAAGATAAATATGGTCATTTGTCCAGTGACCATCTGGCTGCCTTAGCAGAAGTGATGAATCTGTCGCAAACCGAAGTCTATGAAGTGGCCACATTTTACGCGCATTTTGATGTGGTTAAGGAGGGCGATATTGCGCCACCCGCAACCACGATACGGGTATGCGATAGCATTGCCTGCCAACTTGCTGGTGCCGAAGCACTGCTGGCCGGGCTGGATCAATCGGTCAATTCGACCGCAAATTCGGAGGTTCGGGTTATGCGCGCACCGTGCATGGGGCGTTGTGAAATGGCACCGGTTGCCGAAGTCGGGCATAACCATATCGGTAATGCGAGTGCGTCACAATTATTGGAAGCGGCGGCAAATGGTTGGACTCATCCGCATATTCCTGACTACATTGACTACACGAACTACTGCAAGGAGGGTGGCTATAAATTACTTAAATCCTGTCTAGCGGCGACACTAACGGCTACTGAGATCATCGAAAAGCTGGATGATTCGGCACTAAAAGGACTGGGAGGCGCCGGCTTCCCGACCGGACGTAAATGGAATATCGTGCGTGGCTTTGACGAGCCGAGATTGATGGCAGTGAACGGCGATGAAGGCGAACCGGGCACTTTCAAAGACCGTTATTATTTAGAATCCGACCCGCATCGTTTTATTGAAGGCATGCTGATTGCGGCTTGGGCGGTGGGCGTTGAGCGTAGCTATATCTATATTCGCGATGAATATCCGGCCATTATCGCCTTGCTCAAAACCGAAATTGCGCAAGTCAAGGCGGCTGGACTGGCTGAACATGTCGACATCGAGATAAGACGTGGTGCTGGTGCCTATATCTGTGGCGAAGAGTCGGCCATGATTGAATCTATCGAGGGTAAGCGTGGTTTGCCGCGTAATCGTCCGCCGTATGTTGCAGAAGTGGGTTTGTTTGGTCGCCCGACCCTTGAAAACAATGTAGAAACGCTGTTTTGGGTCAGGGACATTGTTGAGAAAGGTGCGGCATGGTTTGCCGATGCGGGTACAAATGGTTGTCAAGGCTGGCGTAGTTATTCGGTCTCCGGGCGGGTCAAAAATCCGGGCGTTAAATTGGCCCCAGCCGGCATTTCTATTCGCGATTTAATCAATGATCATTGCGATGGTATGTTAGCGGGGCATACCTTCAAAGCGTATTTGCCCGGCGGGGCATCTGGTGGCATTTTGCCGGCTTCCATTGATCAGGCGCCCCTCGATTTTGGCACCTTGCAGGAATATGGCTGCTTTATTGGCTCGGCGGCGGTGGTGGTATTTAGCGAGCAGGACAACATGAAGGAAGTGGCGTTAAATTTGATGCGTTTCTTTAAGGCGGAGAGCTGCGGGCAATGTACGCCGTGTCGGGTTGGTACAGAAAAGGCGGTCAAGCTCATGGCACAACCAAAATGGGATGTGGACTTGCTCAATGGTTTGAGTGCGGTAATGACCGATGCGTCAATCTGTGGTTTGGGTCAGGCGGCGGGGAATCCAATCAATTGTGTGTTGAAATATTTTGCGGAGGATTTGTAATGTCAGAGGCAATCGACTTTACGCTTAATGGTGAATTGGTGCGATCTGATGCGGGTGAAACCATCTGGCAGGTGGCACAACGTCAGCAGATAGAAATTCCACACCTGTGTTATGCCCCTAAGCTGGACTACCGTGCAGACGGGAATTGTCGTGCCTGTATGGTAGAAATCGAAGGTGAACGAGTTCTCGCCGCCTCGTGTTTACGCAAACCTACTGCGGGTATGGTGGTGAAAACCGACAGCGCGAAAGCAAGTCAGGCGCAAAAGCTGGTGATGGAATTATTGATTGCCGATCAACCGCCGCGTGATCTTGCCCACCAGCGCGATTCCCATCTTTGGCAATGGGCCGATAAGTTATCGGTATCAACCAGCCGATTTCCACGCCATGAAGCACCGCCACCCGACACCAGTCACCCAGCGATGTATGTCGCACTGGATTCCTGCATTCAATGTAACCTGTGCGTCCGGGCATGTCGCGAAGTGCAGGTGAATGATGTGATTGGTATGGCTTTGCGTGGGCATCAGTCAAAAATTGTTTTCGACCTCGATGACCCAATGGGCGACAGTTCTTGTGTGGCTTGTGGGGAATGTGTGCAAGCCTGTCCGACTGGCGCACTCATGGAAGCGACTCTCGTGGATGACAAAGGGGTAGGGCGGCTTGATTTGACCGCCGACTCATTGACCGAAACAAATAGCGTCTGCCCCTATTGCGGGGTCGGTTGCCAAATCACCTATCAGGTCAAGGATAATGAAATTCTTGCCGTTCAAGGGCGTGATGGGCCGGCTAACCGGAGTCGGCTATGCGTCAAGGGTCGCTTCGGATTTGATTATGTGAAACACCCGCATCGCTTGACCAAACCGCTGATTCGGCTGGACAAAGACAGCAAAGCCGGGGACATCGACCTTGATCCGGCTAATCCTTTAGCACATTTTCGCGAAGCAAGCTGGGAAGAGGCTTTGGCTTTGGCGGCGGGTGGATTGCAGAAAATCCGCGACCAGCGTGGTGGTAACGCCTTGGCCGGGTTCGGCTCAGCAAAATGCTCTAACGAAGAAGCGTATATATTCCAAAAACTGGTACGCACTGGTTTTGGCACCAACAATGTCGATCACTGTACCCGACTATGTCATGCGTCATCGGTGGCAGCGTTATTGGAAGGGGTCGGATCAGGTGCGGTATCGGCACCGTTCAATGCCGTAAAAGATGCGGATTGTGTCGTTGTTATTGGGGCTAATCCGGTCGGTAATCACCCGGTTGCGGCGACCTTTTTCAAACAAGCCGCCAAGCACGGCACGCTCATCGTTATGGACCCGAGAGGCACGGCTTTGAAACGTCATGCGACCCACATGTTGCAGTTTAAGCCGGGCACGGATGTGGCGATGCTCAATGGCATTCTCCACACCATTATAGACGAAAATCTATATGACCGTGATTATGTTGCACAACATACCGAAGGGTTTGAAAACCTAAAACAACACATTAAAGATTTCTCGCCCGAAAAGATGCAGGTCATCTGCGGGATTGATGCCGAGACCTTGCGCGTGGTCGCACGGACTTTTGCAACCGCTAAGGCATCGATTATTTTCTGGGGAATGGGCGTGTCGCAACACATACACGGCACCGACAATGCGCGTTGCTTGATTGCATTATCGCTGATTAGCGGTCAGGTTGGTCGCGCTGGCACTGGCTTGCACCCTTTGCGCGGTCAAAATAATGTGCAAGGGGCATCGGATGCTGGTTTGATTCCGATGATGTTACCCGATTACCAATTGGTTGATGTCGATAATCTGCGCGCCCAGTTTGAAGATGCTTGGGGCACAAAACTCGACCCGCAACGCGGCTTGACTGTGGTCGAGATTATGGATGCCATTCACGATGATAAAATATCGGGCATGTACATCATGGGCGAAAATCCGGCTATGTCCGACCCCGATGTGCAACACGCCAGAGACGCATTGGCAAAACTAGACCATCTCGTGGTGCAGGACTTATTCCTAACCGAAACCGCATTTTATGCCGATGTCATACTACCCGCATCAGCCTGGCCCGAAAAAGAAGGCACGGTAACCAACACCAATCGTCAGGTACAGATGGGACGCAGTGCCCTGCAACTGCCGGGCGAGGTGCGTCAGGATTGGTGGATTACGCAGGAAATTGCCAAACGCATGGGTTTGGATTGGCACTATTCACACCCGCGCGACATTTATGCCGAAATGGCAGGGGTAATGCCGTCGCTGGACAACATTAGCTGGGATCGGTTGTCTGTCGAAAGTGCGGTCACCTATCCTTGCGAAGCACCCGACCAACCGGGCAATGATATTGTTTTCGACAATGGCTTCCCGACACCGAGTAAGCGCGCGAAATTGGTGCCGGCGAATCTAGTCGCACCCGCCGAAGTACCCGATGAAAACTACCCGATGATCCTTTCCACCGGTCGACAATTAGAACACTGGCACACAGGCTCAATGACCCGCCGCACCCGTGTACTGGATCAGATTGAACCCGAAGCGATTGCCTCCATTTCCCCGCAAGCACTGCGCTCTTTGCATATTGAAGCAGGCGAAAAAATCAAAGTATCGACCCGCCGAGGTGCCATTGAATTAACCGCCAGAGCAGATTCGGCTTTGCCCGACAATATGATTTTTATCCCATTTTGCTACGCCGAAGCTGCCGCAAACACATTGACCAACCCAGCGTTGGATCCAGTGGGCAAAATCCCAGAATTTAAGTTCTGTGCGGCACGGGTTGAAGCGGTGGGTTGATTTTTACCGTAATTTCGTTTGTAGGGAATATGATTTTTGTATCAGGGGATTTTAGGTGACGGATAAAAAATGGTGGTCAAAGCTACTCTTTTAGATTTGTGCCAATCCTAGCGTTGTCCTAGTCTTCCATCCGCCCCGTATCGCCATAAAATAACATCAACCACATGTTGGGAAAGCAAATACTCTTTGCTTAAAAACTTGACAAGCTCATCGACTTTAGTGTCGCACAACTTGGCAGCATGCTTCAACCAAATATCCGGTTTGGCTTTATCAATCAGTCCAATATTCTTGGCAAGATGAAACTTGGTTATTTCTCCAATGCCGCCAAGTTCTTCCAACATATCAACACCTTCAGTGTTCAGTCGTTGCTTAAATTTTGAAAAACCTTCGCAGGAAATTTGCTTGCATCCATCAAGAAACCCTTGTGCCTTTTTTTCATTTTTGAAAATCTTGAGTACCGGCTCGATTGACCGCATTCGGGAAAGCGCGTCCAGATTGAAATCTTTGAATGCTGTTTGGAGTTGCGGGAATAGGTCGATAATGGTGTCAACCCTGAAACCACTCACATACACGACATGGCAGTAGTTCGAAAGGAACTCCTTGCTTCTCATGTTATTGAAAGTATCGGAGTTGATCTGGGTAGCCCACTCCAGCATGTCCGGATAATGCTCGGCACAATATGCCCTGGCTTCTTCAAACAGTAATTTGGCTTTCTTGGTGTTCATGGTCTTCCCCCCTAGTATGTTGATAGTTGGACTCATTATTTATGTCTCTTGGAAGTGATTCAATTTAAAAAATGGTGCATTTGCCTTGTTAGGCAGTTATGCTTCATCTGCCTTTGGATTCGCTCCAAATCTGTTGGTTTCTGGTTGGCTATCTAAAACCGCAAACACAAAATTAACTATTGGCAGAAGTGCCACCATCCACTGCGATCGGTGTCATGCATTCTACGAACCCATACTGCAACGGTAGGAATAAGTACGGCGTGGCTGGTTTTTTGTCACGTCTGCTATTTATGGCTTAAAAAAGCACGTTTTGTCCATATTTTTGGTAAAAAATCTTTAATCTATTTGATTCAAGGTTGATTCACGTTCGCTGAGTGGTCGCTTGAAACAGATATTTACTTGTTAGGTCGGTTTTTAAGGGCTGACTATTTAACCCGATATAGAACAAGCGTAACGGCTTCTGCAGGATAGGTGCATCCAAAATAACCAATTTAGCACTGACAATGCACTGAGCAACGGTTTTTGAGTAAAACTCTCGGCAATATCTGCTGTAATTGCCAGCCATAAGACTTGAAAGAGGGATTCACAGGCTCTTGAAGCACTAGTGCCACTCTATCTGGGAATTTGGGAAATATTGCAATAGCTGGTACAATGACTCATATGAAAAATTATAAAATCATACAAGGAGATTGTGCGATTATCCCCGCAGAATTGGATGATGAATCCATAGACTTATCTGTGTTTTCACCGCCTTATGATAACATTAGAGATTATAAAGAAGGCTGGGTATTTAATTATCAAGCACTCGGCAAAAGTCTATACAAAGCAACTAAAGAGGGCGGAGTGTGTGCTATTGTTATTGGTGATGGCACAAAAAATTTTGCTAAATCCTTGACAACTTTTAAGTTAGCAATAGATTGGTGCGAAAATGCAAGATGGCGTTTGTTTGAGACCTGTATCTATCAAAGATCGGGGAATCCGGGAGCTTGGTGGAATAGTCGTTTTCGTGTTGACCATGAATACGTTTTATTATTCTTCAAAGGCAAGCGACCGAAATCTTTTAATAAAAACCCGCTGATGATACCTACAAAACATGTGGGCAAGGTTTACACGGGTACTGATAGACTTACTGATGGGGGGTTCAAAAAAATTAAACCAAAAACAGTTAATTCAATGAAATGCCGAGGCACGGTGTGGTCGTATAGCACCAGCAACACGGAAGGCAATCGTGTTAAATTAAAACATCCTGCCACATATCCAGATAAATTAGCAGAAGATTTAATTCTATGTTTTTCTAATCCTAATGATGTTGTACTTGACCCAATGTGTGGTAGCGGTACGACCTGTGTTATGGCTGTTAAAAATAGTCGTCAAACAATCGGTATTGAGATTAACCCAGATTATTGCAATATTGCTAATCAACGAATGCAAAATGAAACAGCACAACAAGAACTCATGTTTGAAAAGAGAGCAACGATATAACAGAACCTATTTACCAAACAGATAAAACCTTACTTGTTGATGCCCTCAGCAAAATGCCTACTAAGTGGGATGGCAAGACAGCTATTCTAAAACTAAAAGAAATAGATTATCAATGGAAACAAATGGAATGGATGGCATGGTATTTTGAAGCCTTGTGCCAAGATTTATTGCCTCAAGCAGGTTTCAAAATGCCCGGAAAGAAATATGGTAATGTTGAGTTTGATAGTTTTCGTAATATTAACTGGGATATGAAAACCAGTGCCATAAAATCAGATAGGCACCGAGTAATACTCAATGATAAAATAGCAACAGACAAGAGTTTAGAAGTGTTTGGTTATCACGGTCTTATTTTAGCTTTGGTGGATGTTGAATACAATGATGATAATCGTAGTTTTCAAAGGTGGCACTCTGAATTAAAAGGCGGGTTAACGAAATATGAGCAAAACCGAATTAGCAGAAATGCAACCTCCCGCTATCGAAAGAAATCAAACAAATACTACTACTGGTCATAAACGGAGATAATCAATCATGTTTAGATATTCATCAACAAGGTAAAAATTCTGATGGGAACCCCAGAAAGTCGAAGTATATGCTTGATATTGAAAAATCACATCATTTTGAAGTAGCAAGGATAGATTTTTAAAAGTATTCTGATACTTTTTCCTGCGGTTGGGCAAAGTTTAATCCAAGTGTGGTGGCGACCTCTGTGAATCGTGCTGATATAGTGCAACGGCAGTGGAATTACGCACCACCTGAAGGGGACTCGGAAATTCTTGGTTTGGAAGTGGCTGGAACGGTCGCCGTGCTGGCAAAAAAATCCTTGAAAGCGAATGCCATAAAAACTGGAACAAAGATATTGCTTGAATTCACATAATAAGTGCAACACTCCTAAGTCAGTCAAAGGGTACACTCGTACTCTTTTAACTGAACGGAAAAAAGGAGTAAAACATGACGAGATATACCCATTTGACTGAACACGAAAGATACCACATTTACCTCATGAATCAGCAAAACTGTACACTGACAGAAATCGCTAAAACCATGGGCAGAAGTTAAGTCAACCATCAGCCGTGAAATTAAACGCAATACCGGGGGCAACGGCTATCGCTACAAACAAGCCCACCGCTTTGCCCAAACGAGGCATCAGCAAAAGCCCAAGCACATCAGGCTCAATGACGAGTTAAAGCTTCATATTCAATAAAAGATCGCACTGTATTGGAGTCCTGAACAAATTAGCGGTCGTTTGAGAATGGAGGAAAACATCAGTATTAGCACCGAATCCATCTATCGTCTCATTTTGAAAGACAAAGTAGCTGGTGGGTCGTTATATCGATACTTGCGCCATCAGGGTAAGAAATATCGCAAGCGTTATGGACAGAACGATTACCGCGGACGCATCCCCAATCGGGTTGATATTGCTGATAGACCCAGTATAGTGGACAGTCGCTCGCGTATAGGCGTAGTGATAGAGGGGGAGGCTGATTGTGTTATCGGTAAAGGTCGTCAAGGGGTGTTTGCCACCCTTGCTGAACGCAAAAGTAGGCTTTATCTCGCACTTCGGACTAAGAACAAAACCGCAAAAGAAACCAACGCGGCTATACTCGGGTTGTTAAAGCATATGAAACAACATGTAATGACACTAACCTTTGATAACGGCAGAGAATTTTGTTGGCATAGTGAGCTTGCCAAACAACTCGAGTGTGAAACTTATTTTGCTAAACCGTATCACTCTTGGGAGCATGGCTTGAATGCCGAATAATCATCTGGGACAATGGCTTGCTCATACTTTTTGCTCAGGCAGTTTTTTCCAAAGAAAATGCCTTTGCATAAAGTCACCGAAAAAGAGTTGTTCAAAGCTACCGATTTAATGAACAACCGACCTAGAAAATGTTTGGGGTATAACCCTTATGGAGGTCTTTTCCCACGCAATGGGAATAGATCATAATATAAACCCGAGTGTTGCACTTATGGGTTGAATTCGCCGCTTGATAATCAGGATTATCGCAAATATCTGGCGGATATTGATGCAGGTGCAACCCATAATGGCTATTTCGCCATCGACAAAAAAACCAAACACCTGAAAGACCCGAATGTTAGCAAACGCACGGGCTATTCCGATGATGTGGATGCCTATGACCTGATCCTGAAGGACAAGGAGCGGCTGTTGTCCTTTGGCGAACCAACCCGCTTTATATTCTCCCACTCGGCTCTGCGCGAGGGCTGGGACAATCTTACCCAAATGAAATCGGCTGTATTCGCACAGTTCCAGCAAAATCCGGAACATTTCATCGCGGAAGCGTCAAGACTAATCAAGGAACAAAAAGCCAGCGCGATTATTGAAAAGCTCAATTATGACAAGGTTGAAGATCGTTATGAAACCGATATTTTCACCGCCGCCCAATCTGGGCAGGATTTATCGCACGCCACGGGCAAACTCAAGAAACACGTCTATGATTATTGTGTCCCTGATTCCACTGTTGAGCGCCGTTTTGTCGGTGAACTGGATGTAAGCGATAAAGTAGTGGTCTATGCGAAACTTCCACGCGGCTTTTTGATCCCGACACCGGTTGGTGACTATAATCCCGACTGGGGAATATCGTTCGAGCGGGGCAGTGTCAAACATATCTACTTTGTGGCGGAAACCAAGGGCACAATGTCGTCCATGCAATTGAGGAAAATTGAGGAAATAAAAATCGCATGTGCGCGTAAATTTTTTGCTGAAATCACCGAGATTGACGCTGAAAAGGTCAAGTATGACGTGGTTACCGATTACGGAAAATTGATGGACATTGTTGGGTTGGAGAGGATATCACAATGAGCGCTACCTTTGGGGTTGACCCAGATAACATGAAATATTGTCGATGAAAGCCATTCTCCTCAAAGGTTTCGGTGGGGCGGAAATGATGGTTTTCGGTGATGTCGAGATGCCGCTTCCTGCGGTCGGGCAAATTTTAATCCAAGTGGTGGCGACCTCCGTGAATCGTGCTGATATAGTGCAACGGCAAGGGAATTACGCGCCACCTGAAGGGGACTCGGAAATTCTTGGTTTGGAAGTGGCTGGAACAGTCGCCGCGCTGGGGGCAGATGTGACGCGCTGGCAAGTCGGTGAACGGGTGATGGCACTGGTTGGAGGCGGTGGATATGCCGAATATGCGGTCGCTTGCGCTGATCATGTGATGGCGATTCCCGATAATCTGGATTTCAAGCAGGCTGCCTGTGTGTGTGAAGCCTATATTACGGCTTATCTGAATATATTTATGCTGGCAGGTCTGGAAAATAAGCAATCAATCTTGCTGCACGGCGGCGGTGGGGGTGTAAACACTGCCGCAATCCAGCTTTGTCAACAACTGCACACAGATAGTACGGTGATGGTGACCGCATCCACTGGGAAAGTCGAGCGGGTTAGACAACAAGGTGCCGATTATGTGATTGATTATCAAAATGAATCGTTTGCAGAACAAGTCAGGGAATATACTGCCAAACAGGGCAGTGAGCGTGGTGCGAATGTGATACTCGATCACATCGGCGGCGCGTATCTGGCGGCGAATATGCAATGCCTCGCGGTGGCAGGAACGCTGGTGGTGATTGGTTTAATGGGCGGTGCTACAGCACAAATCAATCTGGCACTCGCAATGGTCAAGCGACAGCGAATTATCGGCTCGGTGTTACGTTCGCGCCCATTGTCCGAAAAAACAGCCATCATTACAGCATTTACCCAAACAGTATTGCCATTGATGGCGGCGGGTAAAGTGTTACCACTCATATCCGATGAATGGCGATTAGAACAGGCTATAAATGCCCACCGTGCTATGGAAGCAGGTCGCCATTTCGGAAAAATTGTGTTGCTCGTTTGATAATGGCTGTTGATATGAACATGAGCATGACGATTCCACGACTTAGGCAAGAACTGCAGAAATAACAAAAGAATATCGTCATTCTATAGAAGGCGGAAAAAGGCGATAAATAAAAGTGTTCTCTAGAATATTCCTTGACATTTAAGCCATATTCGCTAGAAAATAGGGCATAAGCACAATAGAATTTCCCCATTCTCCCACCATTCTCGAATAATTGAAACCAAAATCTGGCTCGAAGTGGGTTGTTATTGCAGCCCTTATTGGCAATGGATTGATTGCCATTACAAAAATGTTAGCATCTGCCGTAACGGGTAGCTCGGCGATGTTGAGTGAGGCTGTGCATTCCATCGTTGATACGGGTAATCAAGGATTATTGCTTTGGGGAATGAGTCGTTCATCTAAGCCTGCGGATGAGCGGCATCCGTTTGGATATGGAATGGAGCTATATTTCTGGACGTTTGTTGTGGCAATACTGATTTTTGCCATTGGGGCAGGGGTTTCGCTTTACGAAGGGTTTAGCCGCATTAATAATCCCCGAGAAATTCAAGATGCCTATATCAACTATGTGGTTCTTGGCGTTGCCATGCTATTCGAAGGTGTTGCATGGACAATTGCTTTTCGGGAATTTAACAAGCATAAAGGGCAATTAGGCTATTTCAAAGCTATGCAGGCAAGCAAGGATCCGACTGTTTTTACCGTCTTATTTGAAGATAGTGCGGCAATGCTCGGTCTGCTGGTCGCTTTCTGTGGTTTATTGCTGACCGAATGGCTCCATCAGCCCATCTTTGATGCGTTGGCATCAATTGCCATCGGTATCATTTTGAGTGCGACTGCCATGCTATTGGCGTATGAGAGCAAAGGTTTGCTTATTGGTGAGGCTGCCAGTCGTGATGTGGTTTCGGGCATTAGAACTATTTTGAATCGGGAAGCAGATATTCTGAGCATCAATGAGATATTAACCATGCACATGGGGCCAGAGGATGTACTACTGAATATCAGTTTGGATTTTCACGATAGTATTTCTGCGGGGGATGTCGAGGGCACCATAAGCCAACTGGAAAAGAATATAAAAAAGCACTATCCGCAAATCGCTAGAGTGTTCATCGAAGCGCAAAACAGGACGGCCCATCTGTATAATATTTCGTGTAACAATGACAAATAATTAGTTAATGTGATGACTTTATTATTATTTATAACTATTTGTTTATAAATAATAATATTGCTATACTTATTAAAATAATCTTAACTTCGTATAAGGTATATTATGTAAAGTTACCTATTATTCTATTTATCAGAGTCTCATAATGTAATGATTTCTAATCCACTTGCTCATTTAGTTAAACGTTCTCCTTTGGTTTCAATTCAAGAGCACATGCGTGCTGTCGTTGAATGTGCTCAGGAAGTCCCTGCCCTGTTTGAATCGTTGTGTGAACAAGATGATGCGGCGTTTCAGGAAATAAAACAGCGAATTTTTGATAAGGAAAGCGAGGCTGACCGCATTAAAAATTCTCTTAGAAGCCGACTGCCAAAGTCTTTGTTTATGCCGGTTGATCGCCGTGACCTGCTCGAAGTATTGCACATTCAAGATAGTATCGCGGATGCTGCCGAGGATATTGCAGAGTTGCTATTCGAAAGACAGATGAAAATTCCACCAGCAATGCAAGAACCGATAGTCGCATTAGCAAAAACCAGCGTAAAAGTCTGCGAGCAATCGCTCAAAGTGATTGAGGAGCTGGATGAGCTATTAGAAACCGGATTTCGTGGACATGATGCTCGACAAGTTGAAGAAATGGTTGACCAATTGAATGCTATCGAAAATGATGCTGATGTGCTGGAATTGGAGTTGGCACGCACTCTGTTTGGTTTGGAATCAACCATCGACCCAGTATCGGTCATTATGTGGTATCGGATTATCGAATGGGTCGGTGATCTGGCAGATTACGCTGAAAAAGTTGGGGATCGTATTCGGCTGTTTGTTGCACATTAAATCCGACATTTGACCGACTACTACGCATGCCCCCCCCCTTTTTTTTGAAACTGTGCAAGAATCCCTCACTAGCTCGCGTTACTGGCGGAAAACCCTTGCGGGTTTATGTGTTTTACTGGATTCCTGCTTATCAAGGGAATGACAAATATTCCACTCTCTCCTATTTAAATTAGTTTGAACTATGGAAATACTCGCTCAATACGCGCCGATTCTGCTTACGATTGCTGTTGTATTCGGCTTTTTTATGACTTGGGGTATCGGTGCTAATGATGTTGCCAATGCCATGGGTACATCCGTGGGTTCGCGGGCTATCAGCGTCAAACAGGCGATTATTATTGCCGCAATATTTGAATTCTCTGGTGCTTTTCTTGCGGGTAGCCATGTTACAAAAACCATTCGCAAAGGCATTATCGACCCGACTTTTATCGTCTCGCAACCAGAAATACTGGTGTTTGGTATGCTGGCAGCGTTGCTGGCAGCAGCGATTTGGCTGTTAGTCGCTTCGTGGAAAGGCTGGCCTGTTTCGACCACCCATGCGATTGTCGGTGCAATTGTTGGTTTTGGTATTGCGGGAATTGGCATCGAAGCAGTGCAATGGACAAAAATTGGCACCATTGTTGCTAGTTGGATTGTGTCCCCATTAGTTGGTGGTGTACTGGCGTATTTACTCATGATTAGCATCCGTAAGCTTATTTTGAACCGTAAACATCCCTTTGAAATGGCAAAGCGATGGGCACCGATGTATGTTTTTTTTGTCGGATTTATTATTGCATTGGTGACCGTATTCAAAGGGTTGAAACATCTCAATATTGACCTTTCCATCGCCCAGAGCTTCATCATTGCCACTGTCGTTGGGGCATTGGTGTCCTTACTTGGCTGGTTGTTGATTCGAAAAATAAAAGTTGATGCCAATGCCGACCGGAATTTTCACTATGCCAGTGTCGAAAAAGTGTTTACACCGATGATGCTATTTACTGCCAGTGCGATGGCGTTTGCACATGGTTCAAACGATGTTGCCAATGGTATCGGTCCACTCGCCGCAGTCGTTAGCATAATCCATTCGGGTGGCGAACTGGCACAAGAGGCAACGATTCCAGTATGGGTATTGCTATTGGGTGGCGGCGGCATCGTGCTTGGTCTTGCCACCATGGGCTATCGCGTTATGCAAACCATCGGTAGCCAGATTACACCACTGACACCGAGCAAGGGGTTCTGTGCTACGCTGGCTGCCGCAGCTACCATTGTCATCGCATCGCGTACTGGTCTGCCGGTATCGACCACGCAAATTGCTGTCGGCGGTGTCATCGGCGTTGGTATGGCTCGCGGTATCGCGGCGATTGATTTGCGTGTTGTCGGCGGGATATTCGTCTCTTGGCTAATTACCTTACCTGTCGCAGGTATCTTGGCGGCAGTGATGTTCTTTATATTAAAAGCGATTTTCAGTTAAGGTTTGTTTTTCCGCATCCCTACCCTTCTATTTAGTATCGATAACTCCAAGGCTTGTTACTCATCCGTTCACCTCATCGGCGGCGGGGAATAGTTGTTGCATTAGCCCCTTTTTATGGGTTTTGAGGTGCGCCAGCTTTTGCCCCTGTGCGGTGATCAGATCGTCAAGGGAAGACAGGCAATCGGCGATTTTTTGTTGTTCGGGGAGGGATGGAACAGGAATCTCAATGCTTCTTAGGTTGTCGTTATACAGTCTAGCAATCGTATTATCACTGGTCTTCCACTTGGTATTTCCATAGCAGAACAGCAGGAAAGCATTTGTCGCAATTTTCTCATTGTTGGAAATCCAAACAATATTAGAATCTTGGAAGTAAGCTGGGGAACCATCATAAACTACGATTCTGCCAATTGTGCCTGATGCGGATATTAAGATTTCACCCTTCTGGGGGAAGGAATATTGATCTCTATATCTTTCATATAGCTCCTTGGGAATATAGGCATCGGCGTGCTTGCCAAAAGTACCTATTTTGTAGAATGGAATATCGCCGGAGACGGAAGTCTCGTGCTTCAACACTCTTTTACACATAGATACGTTTCCAATATCCCCCAGCCTTTTCTCCTGCCAATCCCCCGCGTCCCGAAACTCGGGGAAGCGGAGTTTGGGCTGTGTTTCACCTTCGGTGGGGAATAGTTGTTGCATCAGCCCTTTTTTATGGGTTTTGAGGTGCGCCAGTTTTTGCGTCTGCGCGGTGATGAGATCGTCAAGGGACGACAGGCAATCGGCGATTTTTTGTTGTTCGGGGAGGATGGGGAAATTCAGGCGAAGAGTCGCCATGTCGGCACCGTAAATATGATAAACGGTAACCCCAGAAACCAATCTCATTATTTTGTTCTTATGTGACGAAACAAAATAGCAAAAGAACGAATTGAGAATCCTTGGGGTGCGAATAATCAGAATGTCGCCACCTAATATTATCCCCGTTTCATCGAGAGCACTTGCAGTCGCTAATCCGTTAGGTGTCACATCCGAAGTTGGCATCAAAATATCGTTTTTTTCACTTAGAACTGATCTGCCAATCTCGGTGTTTGTTAGGGAAACAACGTTTTTTATAATCTCATTATCATTGTATACGGTATAAAGCTCGCCATAACGAATGCACTTGTTTTTACCATCCACAATAATATCTGCTTTCGAAATTCCTTTGCCTTTGCTGAAGGAAGCCACCTCCCCCAGCCTTTTCTCCTCCCACTCCCCCGCATCCCGAAACTCGGGAAAGCGCAGTCTGGGTAGCTTGTTATTTTTCCCGTTCATTGGTGCTTCCTGACTTCGACTATTAATACTCATAACTCATTGATTTATCTTGAATATTCACGGTTCATTAACTTGGATAACTTATCGTGATTGGTAATATCACAATATGAAAAAATTTCATCGATATGACTTTGTACTAATTGATCTATTTGCATAAACCCACCTACATTTGAGATATTAAAGTTATGCACAAGTAATCAAATATGACAGTAGGTGAAATGGAAAATCATATTCTACAACTAAAAGCGGACAAAAGAACCATAATGCAAAGGTCTCAGTCAATTTCTTACATAAACGAACATAATTGATGACAGTATAATTGAATCATGCATTGACAAATAGGTCGCAAAAAAAATCAATATATTAAGTTAATTTAACGTCATAACAGATTGATATTACTTTATTATTTTGATTATAACATGCAGAACGAATTATTAAATACGCTACATAATGTACCGCCGACAACGCTACAACGGCATATTGAATATTTATCCTCCTGCTTTGAGTTTGTATCGTTGCAAGCGTTTTCAGATGCCCAATCAAAACGTGGCTTAGCGACAATTACATTTGATGATGGTTACAAAAATGTTGCAAAACGCCCTGCCGATACTTGAATTTTTCGGTTGTCCGGCGACGATTTTTCTCAATCCGATGACATTTTCAAAACGCTGGAACTGGATAGACTAAATTTGTTATTTGATAAATCATTAACTTAGCGAATTCTTTTCTAGTTAATACTCGTTTCTCAACAAGTCGGGACAGTTTTATCGTTACAGCAAGCACCCGAAAAACAACAGTGCCTTGCTTGACCATGCTTTGGATGATTTTCTTGAAAGTCATTCGGTCTTTGACCCATAAAGGGCTTGTCGGTTAATTCAAAATTAGTCCAATTTTAAGAAAATAAAATGTTTAGTAACAAGGACTTAAATATTCACAACAAGTTAAAAACGCCATTTTCCGACAAGCCCATAAAATATAAATTTTAGAACGCTTTATGCCAGTGTCTCACATTATTGATGAACTGACAGCGGTTGATTATGATTGATTGTTTGGTTTAAAAAAATTTTGAATTCACATCAATCAGACCTTTGGGTTGACGATAGCCCATTGGACAGTGGCGTAATCGGTTATACGCAAGTCGTGTTATGAACTGTTGTTATTTGCTGATCACTCCATACTATCGGCATCTTAAAACAACTTAATTTTTTTTATGACACAACAAGGAAAAAAACGGGGCGGTCGACGTGGTCGACAAGACGCGGGTAAAACCGCTACACCAGCAATCACCCCGTTCATCACACGCAAGATTCCCGAATATGAATTGCTTAACGAGGAAGGGCTTTTACTCATCGAAAAAAATGCCGACACGATATTGCAGGAAATCGGCATTGATTTTCGCTATCAACCAGCCTTAAAACTGTTTAAGGAAGCTGGCGCGGACATCGACGGCGAGCGCGTTCGCTTTCCAGTCGGCATGTGTCGAAAAATTATTCAGGATTCTGCCCCCGCCATGTTCGAGCAAAAAGCGCGTAATCCTGTGCGCAATGTGACCATCGGCGGTAAAAACACCGTGTTTGCACCAGTTTATGGTCCGCCATTTGTCCGTGATATGGATAACGGCAGACGCTATGCCGTGATTGAGGACTTCCGTAATTTTGTCAAGCTGATTTATATGTTGCCGTCATTGCACCATTCTGGTGGTACCGTTTGTGAACCGACAGATTTGCCGGTCAACAAACGCCACTTTGATATGGTCTATAGCCACATCAAATACAGCGATAAACCATTCATGGGTTCAGTAACCCAGCCAGAACGCGCACAGGATACCGTGGATATGTGCAAAATCCTGTTTGGTGAACAGTTTGTGGCAGAAAACACGGTCGTGGTGAACCTGATTAACGCCAATTCACCGATGACCTTTGATGAAACCATGCTCGGTGCATCGGAAGTCTATGCCCGCAACAACCAAGCCAGTATTATCTCGCCATTCATACTCGCTGGTGCGATGTCGCCAGTTACCGCCGCTGGCACAATGGCACAAATTTTAGCTGAAGCAATGGCTGGAATGACATTTACCCAGCTTGTTCGACCCGGCTCGCCAGTGATATTCGGCACCTTTGCCAGCTCCATCTCCATGCAGTCAGGGGCACCGACCTTTGGCACTCCAGAACCGGCGTTAGTGCTGAACGGCTGTGCCTCGCTGGCACGCCGATTAGGTGTGCCATACCGTAGTGGTGGCTCGTTGTGTGGCTCGAAAATGCCCGATGCACAAGCCGCCTACGAAAGTGCCAATACCATTTTACCCGCAGTAACCGCAGGCATAAATTTCGTACTGCATGCGGCCGGGTGGCTGGAAGGGGGCTTGGTTTCGAGCTATGAAAAACTGGTCATGGATGCCGATCAGTTGGGCATGATGCAAGTCTTTTCACAAGGGGTTGATTTGTCGGAAAATGCCCAAGCACTCAATGCAGTCCGTGAAGTTGGTCCGGGTGCACATTTTCTCGGCTGTGAACACACCCAAAATAATTTCAAAACGGCGTTCTATCGCTCCAATATTGCCGATAACAACAGTTTTGAACAATGGCAATCGGAAGGCTCCCAAGATGCGATGATGCGGGCAAACTCGTTATGGAAACAAATGCTCAATGACTATGTAGCCCCAGAACTCGACCCGGCCATTGACGAAGCTTTGTTGGAATTTATCGAAAAGCGTAAGAATTCCTTCGATGATGCGAATTATTAGGATTGTGGTTTTAATGACGAATCAAGCTTCCTCGCCCAATCACGGAAATGGGATTTTGACTCCGCATTACGGTAATGGTTTGGGCGAGCGACTCATTATCAGTTTCTGCCCACTGAAAACTGATAATTTTCTGTTCCTCTGCGTCGAGTTTTTTTGAATTATACAAAAACCGCTATCTGGACCATCTTATCTTTATTATCAATCGGCGGAGGTTATAAAAGTTGGAATAAAACACAACACTTCTAACTTAAACGCCTTGTTGAAAGAAGCGTATTTACTTAAACGTACTGCCATTATTCCGTCATTCCATTTTGCTAAACAACATTCGGAGGAAGTGGTTCAAGCCAATTACTTAGGTGATTATCGATGCTTGGGAATATCGGGGCTTGAATAAATCACAATGGTTTGCTCATACTTTTTGTTAAAGAAATTTTTCCAAAGCAAATGTTTTTGTCACCAAGTCACTGATTTAATAAATAACCGACCTAGAAAATGCTTGGGGTATAACCCTTCTGGGGCTTGTCGTAAAATGGAGTTTTTAGCTTGTTGTGAATACTTAAATCATTGTTATTAAACATATTATTTTTTTAAAATTAGACTGGTTTTGAATTAACCGACAAGCCCTTCTGGATGTCTTTTCCCACACTGGGACAGAAGCGTCGATATACTACTCCACTTGGTCAACCATAAATTCTACCGCAACAGTGATGGCATTGTCGCTAAGAGTAGCGTTGCCGCCTTTGGCAGGCATGACCCCAGAGGCACCAGTAAATCCCTGTATCGCATGTTCTATCAGGGTATCTAGTCCCTGCTCAATACGTTCTGCCCAGTCTTCGGTTTCTCCTAAAACGGGGGCACCAGCGACACCGCTGTCGTGACAAATCGCACAGGTGTTGTCGTAAACTGCTTCGCCGTCTTCGGGGTCGATGTCGCTGTCACTGATTGTGGTAGCGGTTGCTACACTATCGATTTGCAGTATTCCCACAGCCGACACTCTTGCTTTTCGGGATTCGGTTGAATTGTGATTGGCTATTACTGATACAGATGTCAACAAAAATGCCACGGTGATAGCACATATAGCCAGACTCAAAAGTTTCATAGTTGTATTGTTTATCAGAGTGTTAATTACTAGAAGGACACCACTATTAGTTGCTTTTTATGCGACTGCCACGTCAGTATTCGATTTTCTGTAGTCACGAGAAAATCCTCACACGCCCTTGTACACTGCGTGCTCTGTATGCGGTACCAAAAAAATTCTAATAAATAGAGCTGTCCTAGTTAAGTGCTTTGCATCATTCAACTACTCGCCCAATCATCAGAAACCACGTTAGCGACATTTGCAAAGAATTAGAAATAGATTCTACCATTTTTCAATTGTTTTTTAAGCGGCGAAGTTGTTTTTTGTTGGATTTATCGTGATACGCCAAAATCGAGTATGACGAGTGCAGTGTTGCACTCATGGGTTGAATTCGCCAAAGAGCGAGCATTTTATGTCTTGGTCGGGGTGAGAGGATTTGAACCTCCGACCACCGCAACCCCATTGCGGTGCGCTACCAGGCTGCGCCACACCCCGAACTAAATGAACCTTTGCGGATTTGGTAATGAGCTATAATTTATTCGCTTAGAATGTCCTTGACCTCATTCAATTCAATAATAAACTGATTGAGTAGCTTACGCACATCCTGTTCGCTGACAACTGCGGTGTCATTTTTTGAAGCGAGTTGTTTGATACGTTCCCGTGCACCGCTGATGGTGAAACCTTCGCTATGGAGCAATCTACGGATTTGCCGAATCAGTTCGATTTCGTGACGTTGGAAATATCGGCGGCCTCTGCGTTTAGCTGGTCGTAATTGTGTAAATTCCTGCTCCCAATAGCGTAAGACATGCGGTTTGACTTCACATAATGAGCTGACCTCACCAATGGTAAAATAGCGTTTAGTCGGAATGGGTGGCAATTCATAACCGCTTGGGTCAAGCATTGTCATTGTTTACTTACGCCCTAGTTTTTGAGCGATTTCAAGAGAATTGCCGATTACACGGTTTCGCAATTTATGACTTGGGCGAAAAGTAACCACCCTTCTGGCAGAAATTGCCACAACCTCGCCCGTCTTGGGGTTGCGTCCCGGTCTGGACGATTTATCTCTAAGCACAAAACTACCGAATCCAGTTAGTTTAACCGAATGACCCTCCTCTAAAGACAAGCGGATTTTTTCAAAAAACAATTCAACAAAATCCTTTGCCTCGCGCTTATTCAAGCCGACTTCATCAAACAATGTATTACCTAGCTCTGATTTTGTTACAGTCATGTTGATTTCATTCGTCACTTGTTAGGATTCGGCTTGTTATGTTCTACATTTGCTGTCACTAAACCCGTGCGTAAACTATTCTGGCTTATCAAAATATGTCGCATTCCGATTTATAACAGCAAAATCGATTCTGATAAACACAGATTCTAGTAGAAATGATTGAACTCAAGGGTTATTATAGACCAAATTATACATTATTTCGCGTTGAATTATTGTCGTAAACGTGCATTCAATTTCTGCTCAAGTACCTTAACAATGCGGTTGGTTATTTTATCCACTTCTGATGACATCAGATTGCTTGATTGTGATTGGAAGGTCAAGCTGAAAGCAAAACTTTTCTTATTTTTTCCTAAATTGGTGTCGCGGTAAACATCAAATAACTCTAAATTCTTTAATAATTCCCCTGCGGTTGTGCGAACCAACTGCAAAATGGATTGTACGCTGACGCTTTCATCGACTAGTACTGCCAAATCTCTTTGCATTGACGGGAATTTTGAAATATCCGAAAAAGCAGGTATTTGCATCGGAATCAAGGGCGGAAGCTCAATTTCAAATAAATACACCGCCTGACTAATATCGTAATATTTTTGATGTGCTGGATGTAGCTTACCGACAAAGCCGATTGGTTTTTTTGCCAACATAATTTGCCCACACTGGCCGGGGTGTAGTGCCGCATGAGTCGCTTGTCGTAACTTAAAATTAAGGTCGAGTCCGCCATGACCAAGCAACGCTTCAATATCACCTTTCATATCGAAAAAATCCATTTCAACGGCTTGAGACCCCCATTGACGTGGCAGGGATAAACCGCTACCTAGTCCGCCAAGACATGATTTTTCCGTGCTTTTACGAGTATTTTGTGCCTTTGCATACACATGTCCACTCTCAAATAATCGGATGCGTTCCTCCTGACGATTGAGGTTGGATTTGAGTGCTTCCAACAGTCCGGGCCACAGGCTCTGACGCATGACCGTCATGTTATCGGCGATGGGATTGAGCAACCGAATGGCATTACCTTTGTTGAGCAGCTGTTGTTGACGTTTTTCATCAACAAAACTATAGGTAATCGCCTCATGGTATCCGCGATGAACCAGCGTTTGTTTTATATCGTGTAAAGCGCGTTTGTTTTCTGGATGAGTGCCACTTCTCGGTTGTGCATTGGGCACCCGTGCAGGCACCTTTTCAAAGCCAAAACAACGCCCCACTTCCTCAACCAAATCGTGTTGCCCTTGAATATCAAACCGCCAGCTCGGTGGCTTAACCTGCCAACCATTTTCCACGGGCTTGACCGACATCCCCAGATTTTCCATCATTGATGTCGCTTTATTGTCGGCAATGGTAATACCGAGTACTCGGCGAATCTCTGATTTATCAAACCGAATAGTCGGCATCTTCGGCAATGCGGACTTCTCCTGCACATGGGTGAGCGGTCCCGCCTGCCCGCCAGCAATGTCAATAATCAATGCGGTTGCCCGCTCTATTGCCTTGAGTTGCAAGGCACTGTCAACGCCACGCTCGAATCGGTGCGAGGCATCGGTGTGCATACCAAATTGCCGCGCCTTACCCGCAATTGCCGCACCAGAAAAGAAAGCGGATTCAAGGTAAATATGGGTGGTTTTATCGGTAATAGCAGAATCTGCCCCGCCCATAATACCTGCCAGCGCGATGGCTTTATTGTGGTCGGCAATAACCAACATCTGTTTGGTTAGTTTTACCCGACTACCGTCCAGCAGATTCAATTTTTCCCCTTCTTTTGCCATCCGCACGATAATGCCACCGCTAATTTTTTTCAAATCGAAGGCATGCATTGGCTGACCGAGCTCATGCATAACATAATTAGTCACATCTACGATGGGGTTGATACTTCGCATTCCCGAGCGACGTAACCGCTCTGCCATCCAATCAGGCGTTTTCGCCCGCATATCAATACTCGTTACCGCACGACCAACATAGCGCGGACACCCTTGGGGTGCTTTTAACTGCACTTGCAGGTTATCTTGGCAGCCCATTTTAACCTTCGGAATAAGCGGTATTGTTAGTTTGCTGGCGGTCAATGTTGCCACTTCCCTCGCCACCCCGACCATACCGAGACAATCTCCCCGATTCGGTGTCAGTTCCAGTTCAAACACCTGATCGTGTAAATTAAGGTAATCCCCGACGGCTTGACCAACAATCGCATCGGTATCAAATTCACAAATTCCCTTAGAGGAATCCTCAAGCCCCAGCTCTGCCGCTGAGCATAACATCCCGTGCGACATAACCCCGCGTATTTCACGTTTTAACACTTGTCGCCCAAGCCCTTGCGTATCGGGTAGCCGCGCTTTAACCAGTGCAACTGCCGTTTTCATTCCTGCTTGCACATTTGTGGCAGCGCAGACGATAGCATAGCGTCGCTTACGGACATCGACTTCACATATCTGTAAGTGGCGGGCATCGGTATGCGGCATAGCGTTGATAACCTGACCGACTACAATGCGTTGGTCTAATGCCGCTCCTGCCGTTCGCACCGAGTCCACCTCCAGCCCGGCCAAGGTCAATTTATCGGCTAATTCAGCACTGCTAATTTTAGGTGAAACCCATTCTCTGAGCCACGCTTCGCTCACTAACATAGCGGTCGTATTGCCTGCAGATAAGTCATTAAAATTGCCTCAAAAATGCCAGATCATTGCCGAAGAATAACCGCAAGTCGTTGACCCCGTAACGCAACATCGTCAACCGCTCAATACCGATACCAAAGGCATATCCAGTGTATTTTCGGCTATCGATCTCGCCATATTTGAGTACCTGCGGATGCACCATGCCGCAACCCAGTATTTCCAGCCAACCGCTTTGTTTGCAAATTCGGCAACCCTTGCCAGCACAAAACACACAGCCCATATCCACTTCCGCTGATGGCTCGGTAAATGGGAAATAGGACGGTCGGAAACGCACTTTAAGGTCTTTTTCAAAAAATTCGTGGATAAAATGAATCAGAATTCCTTTCAGGTCGGCAAAGGTAATGTCCGTGTCAATCGCAAGTCCTTCGAGCTGATGGAACATCGGCGTATGGGTTACATCAGAATCACACCGAAAAACGCGCCCCGGCGCAATCACTCGAATCGGTGGTTTATGAAGCCCCATATAACGGATTTGCACGGGCGACGTATGGGTACGCAATACCACATGGTCAGCGATGTAAAAGGTATCGTGCATTGCTCGAGCGGGGTGATTGGGCGGGATATTTAACGCCTCAAAATTGTGATAATCATCTTCAATCTCGGGTCCAGTGGCGACATCAAAACCCAGTCGATCAAAAATATCCTCCATGCGTTTCAAGGTGCGGGTAAGCGGATGCAAAGTACCGATGACCTGCCCCCTGCCCTGCTGGGTAACATCGATAGTCTGGTCTTCAAATTGTGCGTACAGCGCTTGTTCTTCCAACTGCTGGTGTTTGGATTCCAAACACGCCAAAATTTGCAGTTTTATTTTGTTGACTGCCTGCCCAGCCTCCTTGCGTTGTGCCGCCGGCAATCCCCCTATCTGTTTTAATTGCTCGGTGACAAGCCCTTTTTTACCGAGGTATCGAACCCGCAAATCAGCCAGCTCCGACAACGACTCGATGTGGCGAACAGCATCCTGTGCCTCAGCGTACATCTGGTCCAGTGCCGGCTCGAACAGAGTTTGGTGGGTAACAGACACGATGGTTAGACAGATTTAGAATAGTTAAATATTGAACCAGCAACCCTAATTTTGATACCGAGAAATGAATTCAGCCACCACATTAGTCGGCTAGGATGGTTTGTTGGGTATCGTCTCATTTATTCTCCATTATTTTTAAACTCAAGTAGAAATTTCTCTGATAAGTGTCCAAGATTTTCTCCATTGTTATTATATCGCACTTTCGCAGACCAATGGTTTTGCCATATTCTTACAATGCGGTGAGAATTTTATTTGATTATTTTCATCGAACCAAATAACCCCGATATGTCTATCGAAACATAAATATTCCTGTAACCAAGTAATTAGAACAGGCTCTTGCGGATAAACAAGAAATAAATTTACATCATAGCCGATGATGCTTTGGTATCTATAGCGATACTCATATAATTGGCTTACCCCTTTTCTTGTTTGGCTAAGAATATTATTTACAGTAATGCTTTTGACTTCAAAAACGAACTTATCTTTCGATGGTAATTCAGCAAACAGATCAATGTGTTCATTTTCAAGCGGTGTTGCACCTCGGCGTTCAAGATAATTATGAAGCTTATCAAGCAAGATTTTATGGCTAAGGTTAGCCCGTTGCCTTCTAATTTTTGTAAGCTCTGGGTCTGTATAAATTACTTTCTTCTTGTTGCTTTGTTCACTAGCAGATTTTGAAAAATTTACGGGTATTAGTTCGTAAATATTTTCTGATTTAATAATTTCTAATGCTTCCGTTCGATATTGAGGAATAGCTTCAATTTCAGAATATATTACAGGGTTTTCGTTTGTTAGAATATTTACTTTGTTAGATTCAAGTGTTTTTACTCCATCAAAATATTTTCCCCAGTCACATGCTCGAATTACACTCAATAATTCATCATCATTTGTAGCCTTATCGAAACCAGAAAATTTAATTTCTATTGAGTGGCGAATTCAACCCATAAGTGCAACACTCGGGTTTATATTATGATCTATTCCCATTGCGTGGGAAAAGACCTCCCAAGGGGTTTTATACCCCAAACATTTTCTAGGTCGGTTATTCATTAAATCGGTCGCTTTGAACAGCTCTTTTTCGGTGACTTTATGCAAAGGCATTTTCTTTGGAAAAAACTGCCTGAGCAAGCCATTGTGGTTTTCATTCAAGCCACGCTCCCAAGAGTGATACGGTTTAGCAAAATAAGTTTCACACTCGAGTTGTTTGGCAAGCTCACTATGCCAACAAAATTCTCTGCCGTTATCAAAGGTTAGTGTCATTACATGTTGTTTCATATGCTTTAACAACCTGAGTATAGCCGCGTTGGTTTCTTTTGCGGTTTTGTTCTTAGTCCGAAGTGCGAGATAAAGCCTACTTTTGCGTTCAGCAAGGGTGGCAAACGCCCCTTGACGACCCTTACCGATAACACAATCAGCCTCCCAATCGCCTATACGCGAACGATTGTCCACTATACTGGGTCTATCAGCAATATCAACCCGATTGGGGATGCGTCCGCGGTAATCGTTCTTGCCATAACGCTTGCGATATTTCTTACCCTGATGGCGCAAGTATCGATATAACGACCCACCAGCTACTTTGTCTTTCAAAATGAGACGATAGATGGATTCGGTGCTAATACTGATGTTTTCCTCCATTCTCAAACGACCGCTAATTTGTTCAGGACTCCAATACAGCGCGATCTTTTGTTGAATATGAAGCTTTAACTCGTCATTGAGTTTGATGTGCTTGGGCTTTTGCTGATGCCTCGTTTGGGCAAAGCGGTGGGCTTGTTTGTAGCGATAGCCGTTGCCCCCGGTATTGCGTTTAATTTCACGGCTGATGGTTGACCTACTTCTGCCCATGGTTTTAGCGATTTCTGTCAGTGTACAATGCTGCTGATTCATGAGGTAAATGTGGTATCTTTCGTGTTCAGTCAAATGGGTATATCTCGTCATGTTTTACTCCTTTTTTCTCGTCAGTTAAAAGAGTACGAATGTACCCTTTGACTGACTTAGGAGTGTTGCACTTATTATGTGAATTCAAGAGTTAATAACATCAAGCTTTAATAATAATTCATCAGCGTCTGTTTTACTGAGGGCATCCCTAATTCTAATGCCAGACCAATCAGATATTAAAAAATTGGTGTGCTTCAAAATATGAAACCGATTTTCGTATTTTTCAGGTGCTGATATTTTGTCATCTCTAAATGCAGCTAAAATATCTTGAACATCATCGATAGATGGACTCGTATCACAATTTGTAATTTCTTGGTTAGCAAGTACAAATACTTCATCATGTGTAAGCCTTGCTTCCAAAGGATTTATGTTTCTTAAAACTGAATCGGATTTCAAGCCCATACAAATCAATCTAAACGGTGCCAAATGGACACCGTTTTCAATAAACTCTAGTGTTCTATCACGGGTATTAGACTGAATTCTTACACCTCTTGAACCTGATCTATATGCAACCCCCATACCGTTCGGATATTGAAATAATATCATTTGTAGCAACATAAAAGCTGCTACATTAGGCTCTTCAGTAATTAAAAACTGTTTAGCCGTATCACTTAAGAATATATGCCACTGACCATCAACAAGCTCAATTCTATATAGCCCTAAATATGCAGGATATGCGCTAATTTCATCACGAAACTTTGAAGGGTCTCTAGCTACTATCGAAGCCCTTGGACTTATCTGTGATAATCGTTCTTCAATTGCAACTCTATCATAAGGTTTGCCATCGAACTCTGAGAATATTGTTGCTATATCAATGAGTTTGCTTGTCCAATCATCGGCACTTGAATGAATTTTGTGACTAAATAAATCTTTTATTTCCATTATTGAAGATAGCCAAGATCAAGTTTATTGATAAGTTCCTTTAAGTTTAGTTTTTGTCTTTTACTAAAAACCTCTTTTGCAACATGTTGTGCAAGAATAGCCGCAAATAATGGCGGAACTGCATTACCAACTTGTCTAATAATATGTCTACCAGTCCCATAAAATTCCCACCAATCAGGAAATGTTTGTATTCTTGCACTTTCTCGCGGGGTTACTTCTCGTGGTTCAAATGGGTGTACATGCCCCTTACCCCCCCCAGCATCTGAACCAACGATGATTGTAAAACTAGGTCTTTCTGGATTTAATTTATTTATTCTTGTTTTGTGGTCACGCTCTCCAAATGACAAAGCCCCATATCTGTCAATAATTCTTTGGCTATGCTTTCTACCAACATGTCCATTCAAACAGGGATTACCTTTCCAGTCTGTAATTGGTGTGGGCAAATCAACCAAAACAGATGAAACCGTATTAAATGGTTTATGGGCATTCAATACAAAGTTTGGAGGAGCATGTGTAACTTCCATTTGTGAAATAGACTTATTTGATTTCGTTCCTATAAAAAACACTCTTCGCCTGAACTGAGGAATACCAAAATCTGCAACTTCGTACTCATGCGCCGAAATAGCATACTTCCCTCCTATTGACAGGGTTTCGAATAATTCGCTGTACAAAGATCCATCATGAATAGTCTTTAAGCCAGCTACATTTTCAAATAAAAAACCTTCCGGTTTTATTTCTTTAATAATCCGTGCATACTCATATACTAATATACCTCTTGGGTCACCTAAACCCTTCCTTTTTCCAAAAACTGAAAACGCTTGGCATGGTGGACCACCAATAATAAAATCTATATCTTTGATGCCAATTTGTTTTTTAATTGTTTTGTAGGAGACGTTCTTTATATCTTCACATACAATGGGGTGTTTTGAGATGTAGTTCTTTTTGCCCTGATTTAACGCAATAGTTTTACACGAGTAGGAGTCAATATCAGATGAAAAGATGGTGCTAAAACCAGCAGTTGAAAAACCTAAATCAAGTCCACCACCTCCAGAAAAAAGACCTAATATATTAATTTTTCGCACTTAACCACCTTCGAATCATTTAGTATTTGGGGTATTTTATAATGAGAGCTTTGCACGATAGTTATTTTGCCTTCTATCGGTCTCAAGCGGTCATTTATAAGTATAAGTTCTCTCATTCCGCACGCTTTTTCCTGATATAGCAAACAAAATGCCGGCTCGTGCAAAGGTCTCATAATAATGCTTGCCTTCTACAGGCTTGAATTTACTTAATACGATCTTTTGCGATGGCTATATAGTCTGCTGAAATATCCACACCGAGAAATTCTCTGCCCTGTTTTAACGCCATTTTACCCGTGGTGCCAGAGCCACACATTGGGTCAAATATTAAATCTTCTTTATTCGACCATGACAAAATATGATCTTCTGCCAATTTCTCAGGGAATACGGCAGGGTGCTTAAATGCGATTTTATCTGATGTTGTGCCACCCATACCAACCGCATAATGCCATATATTATTTTTGGTTTTTTCTTTTTTCAATTCCTTCAAAACTTTTTTATTCACTCCGTCCGATTTTTTATTATGCGTTAACATTTCATAACCATGCCGTACGGTGTTCTCTTTAAGTGGATTAAATGTTTTAGGCTTGTCTTTTGACAACACAAACATAAACTCGAAGCAGTTCGTATAAGCATTGCTTCTCATAAACGGTGTGTTTTTTTTCTGATATATCATAACGTCGTGCATTTGAAAGCCAATCTTTTTGAAAAATAACCCCTGTTCAAAGCTGGTAAGGCTTTTGCCGCTATTTATTCTATCGCCCACGACCCAAACGACAACACCACCATTTTTAGTTACGCGGTAAAGGTTTTTTGCAATTCCCTCAAAATCAAATGAATAGCCCTTGTAGTCTCTGAGATTATCATAAGGTGGCGAGGTTACCGTTAAATCAATCGTATTTTGGACATGCCTTGCATAAACTGAACGCAGTCCATGACAAAGAAGCCGCGTTTTTCGCTATTAGAATATTGATCAATAATCTTTTTTCGTGCTTGCATGCTGTTAAACGCTTAAACATACTTGAGAATTTTAATTTCACCGAACTATCTGATTGGCACACCTAACACCGAATCATAGCTACACTTTACCCGATGAAACAATCTCCATTAACTGTCTTTCCCCACGCTTGAGGCTGTGCAAGAAATCCTCGCTAGGCATGTGTTACATGTGAAAAACCTAACCCCCTAAATCCCCTTGTCAGGGGGACTTGTCACTCAATTCCCCCCTCCCTGACAAGGGGCACTAGGGGTTAGGAATGACGAATATTGGTTATTTTGCACAGTCTCTTGGGTGTCAGTCCTACGATTTTCGATATTCATAGGCAATCATCAGGCGATATGCTTGCAGTCATCCGTGCGGGGCTTTTATTGCACACACGAAACGCTGGTTAATGGCGACACCATAAGCCAATTACGCCACGTTGCCCGATTGCCACTCAGACGACATTTAGCGATAACAATTTGCTTCGGGTGAGCGCGACCCATCAACCGTTCAGCGCTTGTTTCGCCTGATCGACTAAGTGGCTAAATGCGGGTTTATCATTGATTGCCATATCGGCAAGCACTTTCCGGTCGAGCGTAATCGATGCTTGATTCAAACCAGCTATCAGCCGACTGTAACTAAGCCCGTTATCACGCGCTGCGGCATTGATTCTAACCACCCATAACGCACGAAACTGACGTTTTTTCTGTCGCCGATCGCGATAGGCATATTGTCCAGCCTTGTCAACCGCTTGTTTTGCCACCTTGTATAAACGGCTTCTTGCGCCACGATAACCTTTAGCTTGCTTGAGGACTTTGTTGTGTCGGGATTTTGCGGTAACCCCTCTTTTAACTCTTGGCATATTCTATTCTCCGTGATTGTTTAACTATATGGAAGCATCTGTTTAATAGCAGCATGGTCTGCGGCATTAACCAACGAACCAGAACGCAGATGACGCTTTCGCTTAGTCGATTTTTTGGTCAGAATATGACGTAGGTGAGATTGTGAACGCTTAAACTTTCCGGTTGCCGTGCGCTTGAAACGCTTGGCAGCACCTCGATTTGTTTTCAGTTTTGGCATGTTTAACTCCAGTATTTGGGTGGCTATTTGCCACCATGATTAAATATGTACGATGGTAGTTCTGGAATGGACTACTTTTCGTTACGCTTAATAATATTTTCGGTTGTCATTCCCTCATTGGAAAGAACAACACGCCGATATTGTAACATCAGATATACAATATCGGGTAACGCTATCCCCTTTTCGGCGCCAGCACCATGACCATTTGCCGTCCTTCCAGCACAGCCGCTTGCTCGACCTCTGCAATGTCTATTAAGTCTTGCTCAACCTTGTTCAACAGCAACAACCCAAGCTCTTTATGTGCCATCTCCCTGCCACGAAAGCGCATGGTCACTTTCGTTTTGTTGCCCGCTTGAATAAACTCGGTCAGCTTCCTGACCTTTATATCGTAGTCACCGACATCGGTTCCCGGGCGAAATTTAATCTCTTTAACGACAATCTGCTTTTGCTTCTTCTTGGCATCATGGCGTTTTTTGCTTTCGCTATACAGATGTTTGCCGTAATCCATCACCCGACAAACAGGCGGCTCGGCATTAGGCGAAATTTCAACCAAGTCTGCACCGTTCCCTCCTGCCACGGAAAGAGCTTCGCGCAAAGAGAGAATGCCTAATTGCTCCCGATTCAATCCGATAACCCGTATCGGATCGCTGTTAATTTGCTCGTTTACCTTTATCGGTTTTTGTTTTGCTATGTCTTATTCCTCATGGTAGATAACTTTATGTTACCGGCTATCGACAACAACGTAAATGTATAAATTATGGGTGCAATATCGCCAAATGAACAACTATCAAACAAGTGACGTTAAGCAACCGTACTCAGACAATCAGCAATAAACTGCCCAACTGGCATGGCACCGAGATTCTCCCCATCACGCGCTCGCACGGCGACAGATTTTGTTTCAACCTCGAGATCACCGACCACAAGCAGGTAGGGGATACGCTGTAATGTATGCTCGCGGATTTTAAAGCCGATTTTTTCGTTTCTCAAGTCCGATTCTACTCTGAAACCCTGTTTTTTCAATATATCTGCAATTTCCCGTGCATATTCGCGCTGATTATCGGTGATATTCATCACCACCGCCTGCACCGGTGCCAACCAAATCGGAAACTTCCCCTCCCAATGCTCAATTAATATGCCAATAAAACGCTCAAATGTGCCAAGCAACGCCCGATGCAACATGACCGGCGTTTGCTTGACCCCCCGATCATCAACATAGTGCGCGTCCAGTCTTTCGGGCATGGAAAAATCGACCTGTATGGTGCCACATTGCCAAATCCTGCCAATACTGTCTTTCAATGAAAACTCAATTTTTGGACCATAAAACGCGCCCTCTCCTTGGCATAATTCCCAAGGCAACCCTTTATCGTCAAGTGCCAGCTTCAATGCCGCTTCCGCTTTGTCCCAAACCGCATCACTGCCAACCCGACTATCCGGACGGGTCGATAGTCGATATATAATTTCAGTAAAGCCCAGCGCATGGTAAACATGATGCAAAAAATCAATAAACTCCCCGACTTCGCTTTGTATCTGCTGTTCGCTACAAAAAATGTGACCGTCATCCTGCACGAATCCACGCACCCGCATCAAGCCATGCAAAGCACCAGATAATTCATTTCGATGACACGAGCCGAATTCTGCTAACCGTAAAGGCAGATCACGATAGCTTTTCAACCCTTGATTGAATACTTGAACATGGCACGGGCAGTTCATCGGTTTGAGTGCGAATGCCCGCCCTTCTGATTCGACTGAAAACATATTATCGCCAAATTTATCGGCATGCCCTGAACGTTTCCACAAGGAAAAATCCACTACTTCTGGGGTGTTGATTTCTTGATAGTTACGCTTGCGCTGTTCGCTACGCATGTATTGTTGTAACACCTGATACAACGCCCAGCCCTTTGGATGCCAAAACACCATACCCGGTGCTTCTTCTTGTATGTGAAACAAATTTAATTGCTTGCCGAGTTTGCGATGGTCGCGCTTCTCGGCTTCTGCGAGTTGTTGTAGATGCGCTTTCAGTTGTTTTTTATCAGCCCAAGCCGTGCCATAAATACGTTGTAGCATTTCATTCTTTGAATCGCCCCGCCAATACGCACCCGCGACCTTCATTAGCTTGAAGGCTTGCAAATGACCGGTTCTAGGCACATGAGGCCCACGACATAAGTCAATAAAATCATCTTGCCGATAAAGCGAAACAGGCTCATCTTGCGGAATATCAGCGATGATTTCGGATTTGAAAATTTCGCCCTGTTGCTCAAAAAACGCTACTGCCAGATCACGCCCCATGACGGACCGCTCAACCGTATAATCCGCTTTTGCTAGTTCCGTCATGCGTTTTTCAATGGCTTCGAGATTCTCCTCTGAGAAGCCCGGCGGATAAGAAAAATCGTAGTAAAAACCATTTTCAATGACCGGACCAATAGTCACTTGTGCGGTCGGAAAAATCTGCTTAACCGCCTGTGCCAACAAATGTGCCGTCGAATGACGAATCACCTCCAAACCAGCTTCATCCTTTGCGGTAACGATGGCTAGTTCACAATCGTCGACCAATAAAGTGCTGGTATCGACAAGGTCGCCGTTTATCCTGCCAGCGATGGCCGCTTTAGCAAGTCCAGCACCGATGTCTTTGGCGACCTCGGCAACGGTCAATGGGTTATCGTAGGAGCGAATTGACCCGTCTGGAAGAGAAATTTGAGGCATTAACTACAGGTTATAAAGGCGGTTTTGTCATTCAAACTCGGGCACATCCATGTAACAACGCAAAGAAAGCATGAACAACAATCTTAAGGTAATGTCTAAAAATTCAGGACACGAGCATACAATTCAAATCATTTTGGTATGTCTCTTTTGGTAGGCACGAGTGGATTCGAACCACCGACCCCCACCATGTCAAGGTGGTGCTCTAACCAACTGAGCTACGCGCCTGCCGACAACGAATGAAGTTTACACATTGTGAACGATTAATTCAATCACTTGTCTTGGTTCAATTCCTATGAGACAAATCGGGTTGTCTTCACGAGGTTTTGATGACTCATCATGTTGCCAAGTCCAATATGATGTGCTCGGTATTTATTTTAATGAGCTGAAAATTATCCAACCCCCGATATGGATGCGATGGTCAATATTCGTAGGGGTAAAAATCATACCATGTCGCGTCATTGGCACACTCGTAACAGTCATTGCCACGTTCTTTACTAAAGAGACCTTTACACGATAGTTCTTTTGCCCAGTGTCAAAACAGGCATGTAAAAACGACCAATTAGGGACAGCTAAGGTTAGTTGTTTTATTTGTGGCAACATTTCGCATGTCGTATGTCTTGAATTCGCATAATTAGGTGCAACACTCCATAAGTCAGCCAAAGGGCACTCGTGCTCTTTATAACTGAACGGAGAGGGGTAACGGCTATCGCTACAAACAAGCCCACCACTTTACCCAAACGAGAGCAATTATTTGCCCGTACATAAAAAGAAACCAATGCGTCGATACTCTGCTTGTTAGCGCATATAAAACGATGTGTGATGACGCTAAACCGTTGATAACGGCAGGGAATTCAAACGACTCGAGTGTGAAACTTAACGACGCTAAACCGTACCCCTCTTGGGAGTGCGGCTTGAATACCAAATAATTATCTGACACAATGGCTTGCCCTCAGACAATTTTTTCCAAAGCAAATGCCTTTGTATTAAGTTACCGGTTTAATGAATAATCGACCTAGAAAATGCTTGGGATATAATCCCCTATTGGGGTGCCTTTTTCCACACTGGGCATGGGTATAATATGAACCTGCGTGTTGCACTTATGGATTGAATTCGCCAAAATATAAACGACATGCTTACCAAAGAATACATATCAGAAATAAAAGAAAAAGGTAATGGGGCTATGCAATCCTTACTTGATTCTATTGATGATGATAGAAGTATTTTGTTTGTTCTCAATAATTTAGGTCGTCTTCCAGATAAATTTGATGACGGCTGGATTAAAGAATTGCTTTTTAATGCTAACCATAAAATCAGATTAAATGCAGTAAAAAATATTGGCAAGGTTAATAATATCGCTAATCTTGAAGTATTGGCAGAAATTGCGACTAACGATAAAACGACCGCCATCAGAAGGGAGGCGGTATCATCGATTGGTAGAATGAGAAATGAACAAACTATCGATGTTTTGCTTAAGCTGTTGGATGATGATGACCCTAAAATTGTTAGTCAGGCAATAAGAGGGCTGTTGGTGTTTAAGGGACAAAGCAAAATTGATCAAAGATTACGGAAATTGCAGGAGCACGAAAATGAAACAATTCAATGCGTGATAAACAGAGAGTATTTTGGCTCAAAACAAACCTCACAAGATAAATTACCGCATAAAGAATCCTATGATTATCTAAAAAATACGGTTGTATGTGGCGATGTTAGAGATGTTTTATCGGCAATACCCAACGAAAGTTTTCACTTAACATTTACCTCGCCACCCTATTACAATGCCAGAGATTATTCAATATACCAAAGTTATAAGGCTTATCTTGGTTTTTTAGAAGAAGTTTTTAAGCTCACTTTTGATAAAACAAAGGAGGGGCGGTTTTTAATCGTAAACACATCACCCGTCATTGTCCCTCGGATTAGCCGACAATACGCCTCCAAAAGATACCCGATACCGTTCGATATTCATAACTTCCTCATTAAAATGGGGTGGGAGTTTATTGATGATATTATTTGGGCAAAACCAGAAGCGAGTGTAAAAAATCGAAATGCAGGTTTCTTGCAACATCGCAAACCGTTGGCATATAAACCCAATGCCAGAACAGAATATTTAATGGTATATAGAAAACACACCGATAAACTTATCGATTGGAATATACGCCAATATGATTGGCAGACAGTAAAAGAAAGCAAAGTGGCAGATGGTTATGAAACCTCGAACGTTTGGAAAATTGACCCCACATTTAATAAAACTCACTCGGCTGTTTTCCCCGTTGATTTATGCAAGCGCGTTATTGAATATTATTCTTTTAAGAATGATTTAGTGTTTGATCCTTTTGCGGGTAGTGGCACGTTTGGCAGAACGGCAAAATATTTGGATAGGTATTTTTTCTTAACAGAACAAAAAAAAGAGTATTTTGAACACATGGAGTCTTTGGCAAAAAAAGATGATTCGAGTATGTTTAACAAAAGAAAAAGTCAATTTTTACATCTGTCGGAATTCAAAAGGAGCATCAAATGACATTAACTGGACAAGTCATTAAAAACATCATTAAAAAACTGCTTAAAGGAGACGATTATAGGATAGAAATTATTACCCTAATCAATGCCGAATTTCTTTAGTTTGCAATAGATTTTTTTAAAAGCATTGCTGCAGCCAAACTTAATAACCAAGACATTGGTACTGATTGGTATAAAAAAGAAATGTTGAATTTACAACTGCCAACCGATGAAATTGCAATTAACTCTGGATTAAATAAAAAAACCATTACTAATATGTACAATTCGGGTGCTCGTGAAGTAGTAATCGAAGCATCATATAAGCACTATGACACACTTTATAACGCAATTGATGAGTTAACAAAAATCGAAGACTTAAACTTGTCATTACAAATAAGGTTTAATAAAGTGAGCATCGAATTAGATATAAATGAAAGTTTAATCGTTATTAACGCCTTAGCGGTTAAAAGAGCAGCTTTGCGTGGTGGTTTATGGAGTACTGCTGGAAAGCAGACGGAAGGACCATTGATGATAACATTGTGTAAATTATATTCTGTTCCTAATGGTAATTATGCGACAAAACCACGCGCTAAAAAAATTAAAAAAGGAGAAGTGAATAGAGAGAGACCTTTGCATAAATCCACCCGGGGCCCCACTTAAAATGGTAAAATAGCGTTCATTCAATAAACCCTTGAGGATACCGTCAAATGTCTTGGAAACAAACCGCCCAATACTCGTTCGCAGATGCCCTTTTAATTGAGCATAAGTCATTGTCCAAACTAGATGATGTGCATGAAATTATCGATTGGAAACAGATCGAAAAAACGCTCAGCCATCTTTATGCCTCCAAGCGCGGTGTGCCAGCATACCCACCTTTGATGATGTTTAAGATACTGATTTTACAGGCGTGGTATAACTTAAGCGATGAAGCCTTAGAAGAACAGATAGCCCGGGATTTAATGTTCCGCCGGTTTATTGGTTTGAGTCTCAGTGATGCAGTACCCGATCATTCCACTATTTGGCGGTTTAGGAACTTATTACACACCGAAAATCTGCTTGATTCTTTATTGGTGCAGATCAATAACCATCTCGCTAAAAACAGTCTTATTGTTGCCACAGGCTCGGTCAATATTATCGATGCGACTGTGATTGAGGCGAAGCAATGCCGTTCTAAAAAGAACAAACAAGGCGACAATACCCAAGACCCAGAAGCGGCATGGAACGTGAAAACGGCATCCGATGGCAGGCGTAAAAGCACCTACGGATTTAAGATGCACGCCAATACCGATGAAGATGGTTTTATCAAGAAAATGACCTATACGCCTGGCAATGTGCATGATTCACAGGAGTTTGAACATCTGTTAGGCGATAGGCACGGACAAGTTTACGCAGACAGTGCCTATGCCAACAAAGACAATGACGAGAAACTGGGTAAAGAAAACAATAGAATCCTGCACCGAGCTTATCGCAACACACCATTAACGGAGCAACAAAAAGCACTGAATAAAATGTATAGCAGTGTCCGCTATGTGGTTGAACGCACCTTTGGTTTGCTCAAACTGCATCACGGATTAGGCAAGGCAAGATACATGGGGTTAGCCAGAAACAAAACCCGCGCACATCTGATTGCCATGAGCCATAACCTTAAAACTGGGATGAATATTTTCAAAGAACTGCAACGTTTAAAGGAGAGTTGTGCCTAAATGGGCAATAAAACAGATAAAAACCCACTAAAAGTGGTTAAAAGTGCCGAAATAGCGGCTTTTTTGGTGTCGTATTGATGATTGAGAGAACATGGGCGAAAAAATGAGGCAAATTTATAAAAAATCACGTTGTTTGTGAGTTGCGAGGGGTGTTTTGTGGATTATGCAAAAGTCTCAGAGAGATAGATTTTTTTCTAATCAATGAAAAAAATGAATATAAGTGCGAAGTCAAACTAATGGGCAAGGGCAACCCCGAAGGTGCTGACGCTGTGATAGCGAGAAATAGTGCTGTGTTTATTGCTGATAAATTATCAGATCAAAATAAAACACAATTAGCTCAACGTAATGTTGAATGGGTAGAATTACGCAATGATAATGGTTTTAAAAGATTTAAAAATGTATTGGAAACACTCAATATACCCCACAAAGACATTAATAATAAAACTTTTGATGTTGACATAGATGAAATATTTACCGAGATAAATTTACATCTTGAACTCAAGATATAATTTCTGAACGCTTCTGGTAAAACAGCAATTAGGCGACAGATGGAGGATGTTTTATAAACTTGCCGAAACTACAGGTTTGGATAAAAAAGCAAGGAGATTATTGCTTAGAGAGATTTGCACGACAGTTCTTTTGTCTTTAGCGGTGTCAAAAACGGTCTCATATCTGTCATTTGTAAGTATAAACTCCCTCATTCCGCGTGCTTTTTCTTGTAAACCCCTGCTCGTGCAAAGCGTTCTATGTTGGTAATTGTATTTTGGTCCAACATTGACATTAAAACTATGGTGCTGCTATCACGCGGAACGTTAATTCATGACACATTGAAAAAATCTAAATAAATTGAGTCAAGTGCAAACAATGAATGAAAAAAAACTGCCTACACAGGCAAAAGTAGTGATTGTAGGCGGTGGCGTGATGGGCGTAAGTCTGGCGTATCATCTTGCCGAAGAAGGCTGGAACGATTGTTTATTGATCGAAAAAGGTGGGCTGACATCGGGTTCAACGTGGCATGCTGCTGGGCAATGTCCAAGCTTTATTGCCGATTTTAATATGGCAAAAATTCATCATTACGGCTTGCAATTGTATCCCAAACTTGAGCAGTTGACCGGTCAATATGTTAGCTGGCATGGCTGTGGTGGGATACGATTTGCATTGGAACCCGCTGAAGTGGAATGGTTTGAGCGGGTCAAGGGAGTCGGCAAAATGGTGGGGTTTGATTGTGAAATTATTGATCCGGCAAAAATCAAACAACTCGTACCCTATGTCAATATTGATGGCGTACTCGCTGGGGCACAGACCTTCACCGATGGGCATGTCGATCCGGCTGGGGTGTGTAATGCGATGGCAAAAGGGGCGAGAAACATGGGAGCAACCATTGTCACCGGCAATCGTGTTACTGATATTAAACAGCGCAAATCCGGTGATTGGGAAGTAGTTACCGAGCAGGGCAATGTCATCGCCGAGCATGTGGTTAATGCTGCTGGTTGCTATGCCCGTCAGGTTAGTCAAATGGTCGGTACTGATGTGCCGCTGACCAATATGAAGCATACCTATTTGGTCACCGATACGGTGCAGGCGTTTTTGGATAGCGATGTTGAGATGCCAGTAATTCGTGACCCCTATCCCTCTTCATACTATCGTCAGGAACAAAAATCTGGACTCATTGGAATCTATGAAAAGGAACATTCACATGAGTGCTGGACACATCGTGGTGGCTGGCCTGAATGGGATTCGGAAAATGAATTGTTTGATGCCGATTTTGAAAACATCATGCCCTATGTTGAACGAGTCATGGAGCGTGTTCCAATGTGGCGCGAATTAGGTATCAAGCGAGTCGTATGTGGTGCGATACCGCATACTCCAGACAGTAATCCATTCCTTGGCCCGTCTGCTGGATTGCGAAACTTTTGGCATTGCAACGGTGCGTCAATCGGCATCGCAGCAGGTGCCGGCTCAGGCAAATATCTCTCGCAGTGGATGATCTACGGCGATGCTGAAATCAATATGGCGGGGGTTGACCCGCGCCGATATAGTGCCTATGCGCCCGGCAATTATTGCAAAGGAAAATCCCATGAGGATTATGAGTGCATGTATAAACTGCTGCTTCCTGGCGAAGAACGCGATGCTTCTCGCAAGACTCGTATCACCCCGTTATATGATTTGCTGGCTTCACGCGGAGCAGTTTATGGTAATGCCAATGGCTGGGAAAGACCAAAATGGTTTTCCCTAGATGGTCGCATTGAAGAAACCGGATTTCGTCATAACAATACTTTTGACGTGGTGGCGCAGGAATGTCGTGCAGTACGCGAAAGAGTCGCTGTTTTGGATTTATCGTCTTTTGCGAAATACGATGTTGTTGGCAAAGATGCAGAACAATATCTAAATCGAATCAGTGCCAACAACATGCCCGTTCGCACAGGCGGCATTACCTTAACCCACTACTTGTCTGAAACAGGACGCATCAACGGCGAGTCAACCATCACCCGATTGGGAGCAGGACGATATTATGTGCTGTCGGGAGCAACCAGCGAGGAACGAGATTGGGCTATTTTGACGCTGGGCATCGCAGATGGGGAAGACGTGACCGTCACCAATATCACCAACGAATTGGGCGTGTTAGTAGTCGCCGGACCGAAGTCGAGACAATTATTAGCGAGCTTGACCGAATCCGATTTAACTAATGACACATTTCGCTGGCTGAGCGGAAAAGAGATTGATATTGGCGGCTATACAGTACGCGCATTACGGGTCAACTATGTCGGCGAACTCGGCTGGGAGCTACATTGTCCGATGGCAGACATGCTGGGTGTCTATGAGGCGATTTGGGCATCTGGTGAAGCATATGGCATTGCTAATTTTGGCACCTATGCGATGAATTCCTTGAGAATCGAAAAAGCCTATAAAGGCTGGGGTGCTGAATTAACCAATGAAATTTCAATGGTTGATGCCGGTGCCATGCGGTTCTTTGCGGATCAAAAACAACACTTCATCGGCAAACAGGAGACGCTAAACATAGCTAAACAGGGAGCAACAATCAAATTGGTCTATTTTGAAGTAGAAGCAACTGATAACGATGTCATGGGTGGCGAACCCGTTTTAGATGGCGATAACGTGATTGGCGTAACCACATCGGGCGGATACGGGCATACCACACAACGCAGTTTGGGCTTCGCCTATGTTGATCCCCAGTATGCAAAATCGGGCAACACGTTTGATATTGTGCTATTAGGGCAAACAAGAAAAGCCATCGTGTTAAGCGAACCAGTTTGGGATGCTGGTAACGCAAGACTGCGGGTATAGCACCGATACCGAATAATGATTTCAAGCGTGTCTTCCATGCTACAATCCGTCTATCGTCATTGTCACCATTGGGTCATAACCTTATGTCTATTATATTAACGCAAGCGGCCGCACAACGAGTACGTTCTCATCTCGAAACATGTGGTGAGAGGGTTGGTTTGCGTGTCACTATCAAAAAGTCCGGTTGTTCTGGATATGCCTATCAATTAGAGTATGCCACCGAAATACACGACACCGACCAAGTATTTGAAAGTCATGGTGTCAAAGTGGTTGTGCAACAGGGTGATATTAAATTTATTCATGGATTGGAACTGGATTATATCGAGCAAGGATTGTCATCAGCGTTTCATTTCAACAACCCGAATGTGACCGAGCAATGTGGCTGTGGTGAGAGTTTTACGGTTAATTAGGGTAATCTCTAACAGCACCCGCGAAATAAAAATAAATACTTGAATAATAAGAAAAAAAATTGTGTGACTAATAGCTAGCAACTGAAAACTTTTAACTTTTCACAGCTCCTTCAAGATTTTATAAGCTGGATTGGTTTTTTTTGAACTTATTTTTATAGATTTCCTGCATAAATTTCTTGCCTTACGGGAGTTACCTTTTCTTTTCGAGATAAGACACTCCAAATAAAATTCTTGTGCAACATCAGATTTAGAACGCTGGTCATCGGCGAGAAGTTTTGCTTTTTTGAGATATTTTTCTGCAATAGAAACCCTGGATCTTTGCCCCAACAAGGTGGTGGTCATTCCTATTAACGACCAATAATTGTTTTCTGCCAGAGGCAAAACATCCTCGATGTAATTTTCCATCTTATTAGGTATAAGGATGGCATATCCCAAATATTCACCATATAATTTTATTTTTCTGTTACGCAGATTGATATTCCACCTATCTCTTGTCTCCGTCAATGCTATCATTTTTTTGAAAAACTGTTTTGCTGAGTCATTGGTTTCAATAATCATTCTACCAGGTTCCACGTTCTCATTTGTTTTGTAGGCAAATACAACAAGAGATTGTCCTATTTGTTTTTGTATCTCAGGGGACAACAGGGATTCACTATAAAAAGGTTGGTCGGTGTTCTTAGCAAATTCAAACCATGCATCATAGTTTTGCTTTTTGCTCCACAAGGGCTGTACAACACGGTTACTCAGGAAATATCCCCCTTTCTCTAATAGACTAATATCTATGCGTTTACCTTCTACCAGATGATAATACGAGGCGGTAAAGGTACTTGCATCCCCATAAACTACAAAAATAGCGTTCTGTTCCACAACATCAAATAAACTTTGGGCTAATTGCTCGGCAAACCTATCATTGGCACGGTAATTGGTGCGACCGTTCCATATACCAAGAACAATAATGATTAAGCTAAAACTGGCAATAATAATTTGCGACGACGACTTGCGCCATTTACCCGCCACCCGTATCAGTGTATCCATACCAATCCCAAACCATAGTGCTAAAATACAATAAGTAACTAATGGATAGGGACGAAATACGGCAATTCGTAAATATTCGTAATCATAACCAAGCATCCAAATCAACAGGAAACTACTGGTAAACACGGTTACCACTTCGCCATAGAAGCCAAAACGCCAGCCGTTGCGATAGCTCTGTAGCATACCCCAGAGTGCAAACACACCTCCTAATATACTTAATTGCAGAAACCACTCAGTGATAAAATATCGTGCATAGTGCGCCTTATCTATAAGACCAGCAGAAGCACTTGAATCCGCATCAGCAAATATATCTCGCCTGATAAAGGAAATCACCTCGCTCAGTGAGTCTATGGGTCCAAGAAAATTAACCAACACATCTTGATGAGAACGCCAAATCATCCAACCATAAAGTAATACAGCAGGAATCAATGCAGACAATATCAGATAATGCAGTTTGCCCCAGAATTCCCTGCCAGAAGCAAGCGCATACGCAATAAAAATCGGACTACCCAAAATCAACAGCGGCCAATGATTTGCCAAGCCTAAACCATAGAGAAAAGCCACCACAAACCAAAATCGTGTGTCTCGTTTTGAAACCGCTTCGTGTGCCATAACCAAAGCCAAGAATAACAACGCTGTATTGGTGGTATAAACATCGGAAATAATTGCTTGAGACCAAAAATGCTCCGATACTGCAAGTACAGCACCCGCGAGATAAGCCGCTGGACGATTACCAGTACGACGAAGCACCAGATAAGCGATACAAATACAGGTAACTGCTCCCATAAACCCGCTTACAAGATGCACTCGCCAAGGAATCTCGCCAAACGGCAATAAATGAGAACTCAACCAGCCCAAAATTGTATAAAGCGGATAACCGGGCGGATGTACAACTCCAGCAAACCAAGCCGCAGAAACAAACAAGCCATCGTCTTCAAGAATAATCGTGCGTGGTGCAGAAATAGCAAACAGCATAAACACACCGACGAACAATAACAAAAGCCCAATGCCATCGCGCCGATACAGCGGTTGTAACACAGGTGCAAGTAGCGGAAAACGGCTCACCCGTGTTGCCAATAAATGTTGCCAATTTTGGGGTGGCTTGAGATTGGGCTTGGGCTCGGACTTAGAATCAGACTTCGGCACGGATGCAGGTTTTCTTCTTTTTCGCATAGCGGTTGTGAATTGCGGATTACAGATTATCAGTGATGAGCAAATGGGTTTTAATTATACCCTACAGGACACAAGTGCTAAAATCTTGATTTGATTTCAGATGATAATGCTTGAATTCACATAATAAGTGCAACACTCCTAAGTCAGTCAAAGGGTACATTCGTACTCTTTTAACTGACGAGAAAAAAGGAGTAAAACATGACGAGATATACCCATTTGACTGAACACGAAAGATACCACATTTACCTCATGAATCAGCAGCATTGTACACTGACAGAAATCGCTAAAACCATGGGCAGAAGTAGGTCAACCATCAGCCGTGAAATTAAACGCAATACCGGGGGCAACGGCTATCGCTACAAACAAGCCCACCGCTTTGCCCAAACGAGGCATCAGCAAAAGCCCAAGCACATCAAACTCAATGACGAGTTAAAGCTTCATATTCAACAAAAGATCGCGCTGTATTGGAGTCCTGAACAAATTAGCGGTCGTTTGAGAATGGAGGAAAACATCAGTATTAGCACCGAATCCATCTATCGTCTCATTTTGAAAGACAAAGTAGCTGGTGGGTCGTTATATCGATACTTGCGCCATCAGGGTAAGAAATATCGCAAGCGTTATGGCAAGAACGATTACCGCGGACGCATCCCCAATCGGGTTGATATTGCTGATAGACCCAGTATAGTGGACAATCGTTCGCGTATAGGCGATTGGGAGGCTGATTGTGTTATCGGTAAGGGTCGTCAAGGGGCGTTTGCCACCCTTGCTGAACGCAAAAGTAGGCTTTATCTCGCACTTCGGACTAAGAACAAAACCGCAAAAGAAACCAACGCGGCTATACTCAGGTTGTTAAAGCATATGAAACAACATGTAATGACACTAACCTTTGATAACGGCAGAGAATTTTGTTGGCATAGTGAGCTTGCCAAACAACTCGAGTGTGAAACTTATTTTGCTAAACCGTATCACTCTTGGGAGCGTGGCTTGAATGAAAACCACAATGGCTTGCTCAGGCAGTTTTTTCCAAAGAAAATGCCTTTGCATAAAGTCACCGAAAAAGAGCTGTTCAAAGCGACCGATTTAATGAATAACCGACCTAGAAAATGTTTGGGGTATAAAACCCCTTGGGAGGTCTTTTCCCACGCAATGGGAATAGATCATAATATAAACCCGAGTGTTGCACTTATGGGTTGAATTCGCCATGGATTATAAGTTATCCGTTACTGATAAAATTCGCTTTGTGCTGATTACAAAACCTGAGTCATAAATAATGAATGACAAAACAAACGACAATGAAATGACCACACCGACTCGACAAAGCAAAACTAATCGCCGCCGTGGTCAACATCAGAAACCCCAACTTGATACCAGTATTCCATCGCCATGCTTATCGGTGTGTCGCTTTGACGGCGAACCTTTTTGTCGAGGTTGTTATAGAAACTCCGATGAGATTCGCGAGTGGATTATCATGTCCCGCGAGCAAAAGTTGGCAGTTTTGGCACGTCTCGACAAGCGGCGCGAACAGGAAAGCGGCGAACAAGTTTGGTGATACACAAGGTATTGCCATCAGGACAATACTACGGGGCTAATACCACTGATCCGGCATCGATAATTTTTTTTGCGTAATAAATTCAAGCAATGCCTCATCAATTGCTGGATCAATTCCGGGATCCTGATATTGATTAAGCATTTCCTGCCATTTCAGGTGCGCACGTTGTTCGGAATTATGACAACCGTCTTCGCTCCACTGCTCAAAGGATTGCGTATCCCCCAACAAATCGGACTTATAGTTTGCCGACTCAAAATTGCTCAAAGTGTGGTCAGTGGATAAGAAGTTCTCGCCCGGGCCAGCCTGCATAAAGGCCGTTTTTCCGAGTTGGTTATCATCAATGATCAGTCCGCCCAATAGCCGACACATCATGCCGCAACGATCGATGTCCATAACAAATTTCTCATAACCCATCGTCAGCCCTCCTTCCAGCCAACCGGCGGCATGAAACACAATGCTTGCACCTGCCAACAGTGCAGCAGTCATCGTGTCTGCTGATTCCTGCATTGCCTGTCCGTCTGCTAGCTTGGAAGCGGTAACATGGCCAATACCACGCATCGGCAATTTCATCCGTCGACTCAGTTGACCGAGTGCCAAAGTGGAAAGACTGGCTTCTGGCATACCAAAAGTGGGTGCACCGGTTTGTAAATCCAGCGTAGTCAGAAAATTTCCATAGATAACGGGTGCACCCTTGCGAACTAATTGAGTCAATGCGATAGCAGCGATGGTTTCGGCGTGCGCCTGTGCAATCAATGCTGGTTGTGTTACCGGACCCATTGCACCACCAAGAATAAATGGTGATATAAAATTTCCCTGATTGGCGCGGGCATAGGCTTTGAGCGAACCCGACATGATGCTATCGAGGACAAGCGGTGAATTTAGATTGATGTTGCCTTGAATAACGCAATTATTCTGCATAAAACTTTTGCCGAAAACAATCTCTGCCATCGCAATGGAATCGAGCGCACGTTCAGTAGCAGTTACCCCACCCATAAACGGCTTTGTTGAGTAGCGAATATGGCTATACACCATGTCCAGATGCCGCTTATTAACAGCAATATCAACCGGCTCACAAACTGTTCCGCCTGAATGGTGCAACCACGGAGAGCTGTATGTCAGCTTAACAAAATTCTGAAAATCTTCGAGGGTAGCATAACGCCTGCCTCGTTCATTATCGGTTACGAATGGCGAGCCATACCCAGGCGTGAACGAAACCGAATTATCACCAACGGTAATCGAATGCTTCGAATTCCTACCGTGCATAATGAATTGGCTTGGGGCGGTCGCACAAAGTGCTTTCGCATGTCCGGAATCAAATTGCACACGTTCCCCTTTAACGGTTGCACCAGATTGGCGAAACATCTCTAGCACTTCTGCATCACCACGAAATTCGATACCAATTTCTTTAAGAATCCAATCAGCGTGGTTTTCCAGTTTATCCAGATTCGGTTCGTCAAAAACCGCCATGGTCGGGATATTCCGAATCGCCGAAGACGCCGCAATCTCAGTCGGTGCTTTTCGCTTATGAATTCGTGCAGATCGACCGCCACGACGCTTCTGTTTCATGGACAAACTCCAAATTGGTGAACATAAAACAAAACGAGGCGATCAGCAGACCGCCTCGTACTCAAAACAAATTTACGGTTTGTTTGCGATTTGTTGTTGACTATTCACGATTTGAGATTTTGCATATGCAAAGTACTCTTTTTATTTGCGCTTAGCAAAATACTCGCGTGTCAGCGACACCACGACCGGGCTCAACATCATCAACGCGATTAAATTGGGTAATGCCATCATCGCATTCAGCGTATCCGCCAATAACCAGATGAAGTCAATACCAGCACGGGCACCGCCCTCCCATGTCAATGCCCATGGACCAATGAATACCGCGACTACCCATGTCGCCCGATAAATCATGACACTTTGAGCCCCGAACAAGTATTGCCAGCATTTTTCGCCATAGTAGCTCCAGCCAAGCACTGTGGTGAATGCGAAAATCGCTAACGAAAAGGTAACGATATAAAGACCAATGCCGCCCGGCAAACTTCTGTCGAATGCCATCGCAGTCAAGTCAACACCGGTTTCACCAGAAGTCCATGCACCGGTAGAAACGATGGCAAGACCGGTGATTGAACAGACGATGAGTGTATCGATAAAGGTGCCCAGCATTGCCACCGAACCCTGCCGCACAGGGTCGGTGGTGGTCGCCGCAGCATGTGCAATTGGCGCACTACCGAGACCGGCTTCATTGGAGAATACGCCCCGCGCAACACCAAAGCGTATCGCCATCCACACCGCTGCACCCGCAAAACCGCCAGTTGCCGCCGTACCCGTGAAAGCACTACTGAAAACCGTAACCACAGCGTTAGGCACTTCGGCATAATTAATGAGCAACACAATAATACCGAACAGGATATAGAACACCGCCATGAACGGCACCAGTCGCCCCGCCCAAGTGGCGATGCGGGTAATACCGCCGATTAACACCGCCCCGACCAGAACCACCAGCACCGATCCAGTCAGCAATGGTTCAATGCCAACGGTATCATCAAGCGCGTCAGCGATGGAGTTGGTTTGTACCATATTGCCAATGCCAAACGCAGCGATCGCACCGAACAGTGCGAACAGAAATGCCAGCCAAGTCCACTTCGGTCCCAGTCCGTTTTTGATGTAGTACATTGGCCCGCCGATATGCTTGCCATTTTCATCCACTTCACGGTAGCGAACCGCCAGCACCGCCTCAGCATATTTAGTCGCCATGCCGACCAGTGCGGTAATCCACATCCAAAACAATGCGCCCGGACCACCAATCGCAATGGCAGTGGCAACGCCAGCAATATTGCCGGTGCCGATGGTCGCCGATAGCGAGGTCATCAAGGCATTGAAAGCACTGATGTCGCCGATCCCTTCGGGGGTACGCCCAGCCCACAGCAAAGAAAATCCATAACCCAGCTTGCGTAACGGCATAAACGCCAGCCGCAACAACAGAAAAGCACCCACACCAACGATAATAACTAACATCGGTGCACCCCAGACTATGCCGTTAATGGCACCTACTAACTCGCTAATATTAGTCATTGTTTTCTCCTCATTTATGATGAATACGGAATTTATGATGAATACGGAAACTAACTGCTTACATAATGAATGCTTGATTCGCAAAAGTAAAGCAAATGATAGAGAGGAGGATTAGAAAAATCGAGCAATGGTTTGAGTGGATGGCAGCTTAATTGCAGGCATTGTTATGTCACTATTTAGGAACTATACCATGGCTAAAAGACCTCGTAGAACCCACTATTCAAACTTTAAAGCGAAAGAGGCATTAGTGGCTGTCAAAGGAGACCGCCGCCTCTCAGAACTGTCTCAACAGTTTGAGGTACATCCGAATCATTTCACCCAGTGGAAACCCCAGATTTTGTCGCTGTCTGCAGAAGCATTTGATGGCGGATAACAGTGTCGCCTCTGGTGGATGTAAAGACGTTGCACACAAAGATGGTCAACTGACGCTGGAAAATGATTGTTCCCAATCATAAACGATCCCTGACCCGTCAGGCAAAACTGTTGAAATTCAGTAGAACCAGCCTTTACTATCCATCGCATCCAGTCAGTAAAAAAGATCAAGCCATGATGCATCGTATCGACAAGCTGCCCCATATAAAAAATATTGATGATCACTTTCCATTTTCTATTTGCCATTCTCACTGTTCCGTGGCAAAGTCATATTTGAAAATACTAATATCCATACGATAAATTTCAGCAACCTGTCGAGCTAACTTATCATCGTAATATTGTTCATAACTGCCCCTGTTTAAGTTTGCATTCTTACGACCGATAACGACCGAATCAAGTCCAATAATCTGAATGACTGCGGAGAGATGTTCATTAAAATTCTCTATCCTGCCGATATAATCAATATTATTCAAATCAATCAATTTTGACTGAGTGCGTATATGCCCATCACAGGAATCTATATCTTGCTGTCCAACAAAATCAACGAAATTTTCAAACCTCTGCATTTCTGATAATTTTTCAGCGGAGAACCCGAAATAATTATAACCGATTACTTTATCAAGCCAGCAAGAAACGAGTCTATCCCACGGATTTCGTACAAATGCAAACTTAAAGTAATCCTTATATTGGTTTACCGGGTAATGACATGAATATGGGTGTTCGGCATCCAGATTTACATTGGCTTGAACGAATACATCCAATATCGTTCTGCTTCCTACTTTTGGGACACGAAACCAGATAAATTTATTTTTATGGCACAGAGTAATATTGTATCGCCCAATAGAAGGTATATAGGGAATGGAAGCAATGAATATCCTGCTCATTTTTTGATACATATAACTTGGCACGGTCAGTCTTGTTCTCTGCCTTCTGCCTTTCGCTTTGGTTTTTTTGGTTCTTATCACCATAACTGTATCTTGAATTCTAGTTGTTCTCTTCGAGACTTATTTTATAGTTTCTTTGGACAACTAAAACCTCGTTTTTTGAAAACTCCTTTTTCAGAAATTCCCGATAAAACATAAAATCAATTTTTTTAGGAAAAATCGATTTTTCAAACTCAATATATTTTGTCCACAATTCACTGACTTCTATGCCGTTATTGTGGAGCTTATACAAATTGGGATTGGCAATCACACAAGTTCGATTCATCTTACCCGCCTCCAACAAGTAGAATTTTAGATTGGATTTGAAATGGTCTATCCCTGCTTTATAATCCTCGCAATAAAACAGGTAAGCGGTACCATTTCTTTGTATTCGGGTATCGGGGGGGTAGTTCTCGCTGAAAAACGCTGTTCAAAATTTCTTTGTATCTGTTTGTAACACCATACAAAGGAATCCTCAATAGTAGTCGGGGATAGGTAATAATGTAAGGACAATATTTTTTGAAAAAACGGCATATCCTGAAAGTTTTTAGCGTTTTTATCATGCTATGTATGGGTGAAGGATGTGAATTCATGCTTTTTTCAGTTTCTCTACTTTCATAACATACTCCGATACAAGCTTGTTGGCAATCTATCCATGTTCGCTGTACATTAGATCAATGTCGGTTTCAAATCGTTGCATCAGTACCGCACGTTTGAGTTTTAGGGTCGGGGTAATAGCACCATCGCTCACGCTCCACACGTCATTACTCAGAGTAATCTGTCGGATGAATGCGTAACCCGGGAATTGGGTTAGTTGTTGGGCAATTTTATCGAGCATAAACTGCTTAACCTGCGGGTCTTCTAGTGTCTTTTTATCATCGGCATCAACATCCAGCGCAATAGCCGCTTTATGCCATAACTCCGAATTGAGTACGACTAAAGCGGTCAGATAAGCCCTGCCCTCGCCAATAACCATCGCTTGCTCGAACAATGGGTTATCGATGATTGCCGCTTCCATATCCGCTGGTGGCATTTTTTCACCATTCGCCAAGACGATTATTTCCTTGATTCTGCCAGTGATCGTAATAAAACCATCATCAGCAATATCGGCAACATCGCCGGTCATCAACCAGCCTTCCGAATCAATCACTTCGGCAGTGGCTTGCGGGTTGTCCCAATACCCCATCATAATACAATGCCCTTGGGCTTGCAGTTCATTGTTGTCGCCTAAGCGCAGTGTAACGCCTTGTAGAGGCAATCCTATGGAAGACGGTTTGTTTCGAGACAGTGTGTTCACCGTGAGTATCGGACTGCTTTCGGTCAAGCCATAACCCTGCAAAATGCGAATGCCAAGCCCAATAAATACTTTGGACAAATTCGGCGATAAGCGTGCACCTCCACAGGCAGCAAAGCGTAATTGACCACCAAACAGCTGCACCACTTTGTTGGCAACCAATGCGTTGAGTGGTCGCCAAAAACATTGCTTAATATGCCATGTTGCTCGACCTTGCTGATGCTCAAAACAGTGCCAGCCGACCGCAACAGTCTGTTCAAATAGCCATTTCTTCAACCCTGACCCTTCGTCTAGTTGCGTTTTGATTTTTGCATAAACACGTTCAAATATCCTCGGCACCGTCACCATGATAGTCGGTTTGACTGTGGCTATATCGTCTAATAAATCAGGCATGGAGCGATTGAATGCGACTTCGGCACCTGCCATCATGGTCAAGTAGTATCCAACCGTTCGCTCAAACATATGTGACAGTGGAAGGAAAGAAATAAATCGGTCTGACTGATACACTGAGAGACTTTGCAATCCTGCATAGGCATTCAATAGCATGTTGGAATGCGAAAGCATGACTCCTTTAGGTTTTCCAGTGGTGCCAGAAGTATAGACAATGGTCGCTAAATCACCGCTCTTAATCGCTAATGCTTGAGGTTGCAAAGCAGGTGCCGATGCCAGCCAGCGATGCAAGGACATCACACGCTCATCGGTACAGTTTTCAATTTCAGGGTTATCATTAACAATAATGACACGCTTTAATGCCGTCAATGACGGAATCTCTGCTTCCATCTCCAACCATTGGGTATATTCTTCAAGCACCAGCCAACGTGCTTGCGTATGCGCCAAAATATAAGCAATATTGTCTGGTCGATCTTCGACATAAACAGGCACAACAACCAAACCTTGCGCCAATGCAACCTGATCGAATATCACCCATTCTTTGCTATTGGACACGCGGATTGCTGCACGTTCCCCGACCTTAAAGCCTTCGCCAGCCGCCGCGTTGCGCCACTGCATGACCGATTCTGACATCTCCTGCCAAGTAGAATGAAGCCATTTATTACGCGTCGAATCAAATTGCGAATAAGCTGTTTTATTCGGACTGCGTCGGACTCTTTCCGCAAATAATTCAGGAATCGTGGCTGCGACTTCGGGCGCAATAACATCAGCCTTACCCTTGTTGTTGTCTAATGTCATCATCAATCCTCTGCTAGTATTTTATTTTAGTATGGCACGGCGAACGGTTAATTAAAGCACTTTGCACGAGCTGGAATTTTGTTTGCCAACAAGAAAAGTGCGTGGAATGAAAGCGGTTATACCTATAAATGAGCATTGACACCGAAAGCAAAAAACTATCATGAATAAGTATTCGATTAGTTATTGCTTTCTACAGTCTCTCCCCTTTCTACGGACACTTCCCCAGTATCAACCTCAAAGTGGTCAACATCAATCACTTTTCTAACATGAGTCCGCGTCTGAGTCAACAATGATGATTCATTGCTGGTAATTACTTCTTGTTCAAATAGTTGTTTTAGCCAATCATCATAATCCTGTGTTTCACTCGGTTGATGCCCTGCTTGTTTGAGACGTTGGCGCAACGCTTTGCTTTCGACCATCAGTTTGAATGCCGATTCAATGTATGCCATCACCTCATTCGAATCGCTTGGAATATACACGTCTTCGGTTATCCTATCTCGTGTCAAGCCGGGTGTTTGCAACGCATCAGCTACGACATGAGAGAGCTTGTCGGTCGGCAGATGCACATATCTACCAGCGGGGAAAACAACGAATCTAAGCAATATTCCAGCAATGCGATTGGGGTAATTACGCAATATGCCGTCCAACGCCTGTTGTGCCTGATGCAAAGCGTATTGGCATGCCCAGTTTGCTAGCGGTTGCTCGCTTTGCGACTCGCCACCGTCTTTGAATCGTTTCAGGGTCGCAGATGCCAGATACAGGTTGCTCATCACATCGGCGAATCTTGCCGACAACATTTCTTTTCGTTTCAAGTCTCCACCTAACGAAAACAGAGTTACATCGGCGAGTACCGCAAAAGCAGCACTTAAATGTTCAATCGTGCGGGAATGTTTTTTAATCAAGCCACGACCGCTGCCGGTTGCCAGCCAAGCACGGCTTAACCCATAACCAAAAGAACGCATTTTGTTGCTCAGTATATGCTCGATATGAGCGCGCATGGCATCATCAAACTGCTCAAGACCATCGACCTCATCCTCTACGGATAACGCCTCAATTTCTTCCAGCAAATAGGGGTGACACCGCATCGCTCCCTGTCCGAATATGATTAAACTGCGGGTTAAAATATTGGAACCTTCTACGGTAATGCCCATCGGAATTTGCTGGTAAAGCCGCCCTAGATAGTTGTTTGGACCCAGACAAATCCCCTTACCACCATGCAAATCCATGGCATCATTGATCACGATGCGCGATAAATCGGTACATTGTTGCTTGACGATGGCAGACATGATCGCTGGCTTGTGTCCCAGCGACAAGGCGGTCGTCATCAGTGTTTTGCCACTATCCAGCAGATAAGTCAGACCACCGATACGAGCAAGCAGCTCCTTGATACCCTCAAAACGACCTATTTCAATACCAAATTGTTCACGGATTTGGGCGTAGGCACCGCTGGTACGAGTAGCAACTTTTGCCGCACCTGTCGCCATTGCCGGCAAGGATATTCCCCGCCCCGCTGCCAGTGCTTCCATGAGCATACGCCACCCCTGCCCGACATTATCCTGTCCACCGATCACCCACTGCATCGGAATAAATACATTTTCGCCCCAGTTTGGTCCATTCTGGAATGATATATTAAGCGGGAGGTGTCGTCTGCCAATCGACACACCTTTAGCATCAACAGGCACCAGCGCGCAGGTTATTCCAAGTTGCTCTTCATCGCCTAATAAATGATCTGGGTCGCAGGTCTTAAATGCCAGTCCCAACAAGGTCGCAACCGGACCAAGCGTGATATAGCGTTTTTCCCAATTAACCCGAAATCCCAACACCGATTTGCCCTGATATTGCCCTTTACAAACCACGCCATAATCAGGCATACCAGCGGCATCAGACCCAGCCCAAGGATTGGTTAGCCCAAAACAGGGGATTTCTTCTCCGCTTGCCAAACGTGGTAAATAATAGGCTTTTTGCTCGCTACTACCATAGTGCAACAACAATTCCGCCGGACCGAGAGAATTCGGCACCATCACGGTGATGGCGACCGTGCCACTTCGGGTTGCCAGTTTTTGTACGATACGAGATTGGGCATAAGCAGAGAATTCCAAACCGCCATATTCCTTTGCCGTATTCAGACCGAAAAAATGATTCTCTTTCAGAAAATCCCAAATACTGTCCGGCAAATCGTTCAACTGATGGGTGATCTGCCAGTCATCGGTCATCGCACATAACGCCTCAACAGGTCCATCCAGAAACGCTTGCTCCTGCTCGCTAAGCACGGGGGATTTGGCAGAAAACAATACTTTCCAATCAGGGTTTCCAGAAAACAATGCCGCATCCCACCACACTGTTCCAGCATCTATAGCGTCCCTTTCTGTTTGAGAAATCGGTGGCATCATTTGCTTTACCAATGCAAATAATCGCCGACTCACAAACTGTTTTCTGATCTCATGTGCGAAATAAAGTATGACAGTCAGCCCCAAGAAAACAACGAACAATATCAGCGAAATGAACCAATTAACACCCAAAATCACGGCTCCCAGCAACACAACCGAAGACGCAATCAGCCAGTTTTTAAGTGGTAACTTTAACCAAACAAACCCCAAAACTAAGAACAAAAGAGTCAAAATAATAATCATAAATAGCCTCAAACATTAACGATAATGTACCATTATCCCATATTACACAAAGAGAAAACAACAGATTATTGAAAATTGAAAATTGAAAATAGCGCATCGCAAATGAAGTAAACATAACAATATCTTGAGACATTTCCGATTCCCTGACCTTTGCTTGTCATAACACTTGAATTTACGGACAATAACTTCTATTCTTGGACACGAATATAAACCGAAATGATTAAAATAAAATGATGAATCACACAACCAAACAACTCGAAAAAGTAAAAACCGCTACTGGATTTATCGCAGCATTAGACCAAAGTGGTGGTAGCACACCCAAAGCACTGAAACTGTATGGGGTGAATGAAAGCGAATATTCTGGCGATGAACAGATGTATGACCAAGTTCATGCCATGCGTACTCGAATTATGACCGATGACAACTTCAGCGGTGACAAAATTCTAGCCGCCATTTTGTTTGAAAATACCATGTATCGCGAAGTTCAGGGGAAACCAACTTGTCGGTATCTTTGGGAGGAGAAAAATATCATCCCGATACTCAAAGTCGATAAAGGGCTGGCTGATGAAGAAAACGGCACACAGATAATGAAACCCATGCATGAGTTGGACATGCTGTTGGATAGTGCGGTTGCACAGGGTGTTTTTGGCACCAAAATGCGCTCACTGATTAAACATGCCAATGAAACGGGTATAAAAGCCGTGCTTGATCAACAATTTGAAATTGGCAAGCGGATTATTGCCAAAGGACTGGTGCCAATTATTGAACCTGAAGTCGATATTAACGCAACCGATAAGTTACAAGCAGAACATCTCCTAAAGACACAATTATTAACCCATCTGGACGCACTGGATGAGGGCGAAAATGTCATTTTCAAACTGACCCTGCCCGAGACGGCAAATTTTTATCAACCCTGTATCCAACACCCGAATATACTCAAAGTGGTTGCCCTGTCGGGCGGGTATAGCCGAGAAAAAGCGAATCAGAAGCTAAGCGAGAACAGTGGCATGATTGCCAGTTTTTCCCGTGCCCTCACCGAAGGGCTCAATGCACAGCAATCTGATGCTGAATTCAGCACAACACTTGGCAATGCCATTGATGCGATTGTGTCCGCTTCAAGTACCTGATTAGCAGATTAAATCAACATCCAATTTTACCTGATAAGCACCTCCGTTTTGCCCTAAATCCGCATCAACCACTTTGTTCAACAGCGGACAGGGGCGAATTTTAACTGAATCGTCTCTATTATAACCGCTGCATCACTGCCAAACAAAATCGCCCTAGAAATACTTGTGGTATCGCCCTTTACTTGTGGTATCGCCCTTCTTGAGACGTTCCCGCACTGGGGATAGAATATACCCTATTGCACTTATCGGAAATCCGCCACCAAAAATCACCATGAATAACGACCATAATCCGCAACAATCATTACAGATGCAAGAAAAAACCTCAAACCCAATGAGGACACGCCGCATTGAGCAAACAGCGTCTTCCACCCCCCCCCCCCGCATTCTGCGAATACTGCGCGCTCCAGTCGTTTGTGGCGTGCTGTTTGTGCTGGTGCTGTTTCAGCTCGTTAATGCCATCAACATTGTTGAGGAGTCGGGTGTCTGGCGTATAAAGATGGGTGACTATGGGGTATATGTTACTGCTGGGGCAATCGTACGCGACGGAAAATCGCCCTATAAGCGTGACAATTACCTTGAGTATAAGAAACGTATTAGCGAAGAGAAAATAATAATATCAGCCTACGCACCTTATTTATATTCACCACATACCGCAGTAGCAATGAGCCTATTTTATCCTTTAGCCGGTGTACCGCTCGAATGGATATGGACAGTAATTTCGTTGATTGCCGTTTTTTCTGGGGTATGGCTTATGGTGCGGACAGTCGGGCAAGGCGACCGATTGTATTTGGCATTGGGGCTTGTTTTTATGGCATCACTCCCATTTTGGTCACAGATACGTCATGGTAATGTAATCTCTTTAGTATTTTTCGCTTTGGCACTCGGATTGTACTTATTGTTCGCTCGTGAACGGCGATGGGGAAACATAGTGGTTATTTCGGGTGCGTTCGCTTTTGGAACACTCACAAAATTGATGACACTCCCTTTAATCTGCTGGTTGCTTTGGCGTGGATACAAGCGGATATTTCTCTGCACCTTGATTTGGGCTGTGGTATTGACACTGGCCTCTTTATGGATAACAGACTGGTTTATTTATGAGCAGTATTACCTGAAAATACTGTCAGGCAAAGGGATTCATGTGATGAAGGAACTTTTTATATTTGAGCATGGAGGCGCATCATTAGAACATCTATTATCAAAAGCAACTATTCACCACAAAATAGGGGCAAAATTTATCGCAATCATGTTTTTGACATTCACGATGGTTTGTTGTTGGCGACCGCTGGTCTTGTATTCAAAACAGATACAGATGCTGGAATGCGGAATGATTATTACATGTCTATTATTGATGCCATTAAAAGTACATGGACACTCATATATGATTTGTTTATTTCCGTTATTGGTCGTGGTCAAGGACTTTATGCTATATCAGCGTTGGAAACTGGTATCGATTATTTCGATAGTGTTACTTCCAACCATGCTTTATTTCGCTATAACCGCTATAACAATGAGGGATATTCAAATCACCCGCATCATGGGACATATGCGCACACTGCTCCCGCTCGTTGCCATCACGCTAAACATTTACTTAGGCCTCGCACTCATTCATCACAAGCGTCTATTCAGCAAAGTTTCGTAGCACGTTTTTGCTGAAAAAATTGTTGCAGTAATTCTTGGCACGGGTGTTGCATGATTCCAGTGCTAATCGTGCATTGGTGATTAAGAAATTTAGCTTGAACTAGATTGAGTTGACTGCCTGCTGCGCCAAATTTAGGGTCATGGGCGGCAAAAACCAGCCGTTCGATGCGTCCATGTAAAATCGCACCCGCACACATGATGCACGGCTCCAATGTTACATACAGGCTACATTTATTGAAACGATAGTTACCGATATGATGCCCTGCATCGCGCAGTGCCACAATTTCTGCATGGCTACTGGGGTCATGTTTGCTTATAACACAGTTAAACCCTTCGCCGATGATGTTATCGTTTTTAACAATCACAGCACCGACGGGCACTTCATCGTTATCTCTCGCTATTATTGCCAGATCAAAAGCCCGTGCCATGAATTGATGATCGCGTTGGCGTTGTGTCAAACTCACCTACCCTGCCTACTTTCTGGTCTTACTCCCACTCGATGGTTGCAGGTGGTTTACCCGATATATCATAAGTAACCCGACTAACCCCGCGCACCTCATTGATGATACGATTCGAAATAACCTCCAGCACATCATAAGGAATGTGTTTCCAATTGGCGGTCATAAAATCCACCGTTTCAACGGCGCGTAATGCGATAACATAGTCATAGGCTCTGTTATCGCCGACTACACCAACGGATTTGATTGGCAAAAACACGGCGAAAGCCTGACTAATTTCATCATATAAATTGCTCGCATACAGTTGCTCAATAAAAATAGCATCAGCTTGTCGTAGAATTTCGGCGTATTGCGGCTTCACTTCGCCGATAATCCTGACCCCGAGCCCGGGACCGGGAAAGGGATGGCGATAGACCATTTTTTTCGGCAAGCCAAGTGCAAACCCAATCCGCCTGACCTCATCCTTAAACAATTCGCGCAGTGGCTCCAACAATTTTAAGTTCATGTCGGCGGGTAGTCCGCCGACATTATGATGGGATTTGATGACTTTGGCTTTGCCATGTTTATTTCCTGCCGATTCAATCACATCCGGATAAATGGTTCCCTGTGCCAGCCAGTTGACATTGTTCATTTTTCTGGCTTCTTTTTCAAATATGTCGATAAAAAGTGCGCCGATTATTTTACGTTTTTGTTCTGGGTCAACAATCCCCACTAAGGCGGAAAAAAACATCTGCGCCGCATTGATGCGTATCACGCGCACCCCAAGATGCTCGGAAAAAGTGTCCATCACCTGATCGCCTTCATGCAAGCGCAACAGTCCGGTATCAACAAAAATACAGGTCAACTGAGTGCCGATGGCACGCTGCAACAAAGCCGCAACCACGGCGGAATCAACCCCACCAGACAGACCAAGTAGCACATGCCCACTACCAACTTGATTTTTAATCGACTGCATCTGATTATCAATAATATTCTCGGCGACCCAGTCCGATGCACAAGCACAAATCTCATGCACAAAACGCGAGAGCATTTTCTTACCCGCTATGGTATGGGTGACCTCTGGATGAAACTGCACACCATAATAATATCGCTGTTCATCAGCAATCATGGCATAAGGGCAACTCGCTGTGCGACCAGTGACTTTGAACCCCGCAGGCAATTCGCTCACACGATCTGCATGGCTCATCCATACCGCAAGCTCTTGACCGCTCTCGCCTGATAGTGAGCTATCGGCACAGGTGGTAACCACCGCATGTCCATACTCTGCATGGGCTTGGTACTGGTTCGGCATCTCTTCGGTTGCGCTTTCGACCTTTCCACCAAGCTGTGTCACTAGGGTCTGCATGCCGTAACAGATTCCAAGAATAGGTGCCTCGCTGTCAAACACAATCTCTGGGATACGGGTTTGAATATCCTCATATGTTGACGCATGGCTACCCGAAAGAATATAGCCTTGTGGGGCAAACGCCTCGATTCTGGCAACATCCACATCATGCGAAAATATCTCGCAATAGACCCCCAATTCGCGCACACATCGCCCGATGAGCTGAGTATATTGGGCACCAAAATCCAGTATCAGTATTTTCTGTTGATGCGGGTCGTACAATTCGTTCATGGTTGGTGAAGTGTACAGAAAGAGTGAAAAAACGAATAATCGAGATGAAATTAGGTAATGATTTTATCCGCTCGAATCAGACCGGAAACAGAAATCGCCCTAATGAGACTGTACAAGAAACCCAGTCTAGTGCGTGTTGCATGTAGAAAACCCTTGCGGGTTTGGCTATTTTACTGGGTTCCCGTTTTCGCGGGAATGACAAATATTGGTTTTTTGCACAATCTCTAATGCAGCACGGGTTACGCCCGCAATCAAAACCACCCATGCCTGTCTATCACGAGCCGGTTTGATAATTCGGTGCTTCCTTGACGATAGATACGTCATGCACATGGCTTTCTTTCATGCCCGCATTGGTGATACGCACAAATTGGGTATTATGCCGCATCTCTGCTATCGTGCCATTGCCAGTATAGCCCATGCTGGCACGTAAACCGCCCATCAACTGGTGGATAATATGCACCATCGGACCTTTATAGGGGACGCGCCCTTCAATCCCTTCTGGCACTAATTTGTTCATGCTATCCACGCCTTCCTGAAAATATCGATCTCTGGAGCCCTTCTGCATTGCTCCGAGTGAGCCCATGCCACGATACGATTTATATGAGCGTCCTTGAAATATCTCGATTTCGCCCGGCGATTCATCCGTGCCCGCCAGCAAACCACCCACCATCACCGCATTGGCACCGCAGGCGATACACTTGGCAATGTCACCGGAAAATCGAATACCGCCATCAGCGATAAGCGGAACACCCGTTCCATCAAGCCCTTTGGCGACCTGTTGAATAGCGTGCACTTGCGGCACCCCGACACCAGCCACAATGCGTGTCGTACAAATTGATCCCGGACCAATCCCCACCTTGACCGCATCCGCACCTGCATCGACCAAATCCCGCGCCGCCGCCGCTGTGGCAATGTTGCCGCCGATGACCTGTACTTGAGGATAGGTTTTTTTGACCATTGCAATCCGCTCCAGCACACCATGCGAATGTCCGTGTGCGGTATCAACCACAATCGCATCCACTCCAGCATTAACCAGACATGCCAGCCGTTCATCCGTGTCCATGCCAACCCCGACTGCCGCTGCCACCAGCAACCGCCCCTGTTCATCTTTACAGGCATTGGGATAGTCGCTGGACTTTTGAATATCCTTGACCGTGACCAAGCCTTCAAGCTGATTATCACGACCAACCACTAGCACTTTTTCGATACGATGCTGGTGTAATAAGCGTTCGATTTCATCTGATGATGTGCCTTTGCCCACGGTGACCAGATGCACCTGTGTGGTCATCACCTGTTCGACAGGTGTCTCCATATTCCTCTCAAAACGCAAATCTCGATTAGTCACAATACCAATCACCTTCACGCCATCCACCACTGGAACGCCCGATATGGAATATTTCTGCATGAGTTGGATAACGTCCTTAACTTGTGCCGTTTTTTCGACCGTAATCGGGTCGGTTATCACACCACTTTCGAATTTTTTTACCCGATTAACTTCTTTCGCCTGTAATTGCGGCGTTAAATTCCGATGAATAACTCCGACACCACCTTGTTGAGCCAGACAAATCGCCGCATCGGCCGCGGTCACGGTGTCCATGGACGCAGAAACTAACGGGATATTGATGGTCAAGTCACGGGTAAATTGAGTGCTTAAATCGGCATCTCGAGGCAGGATTGCTGATTTTGCAGGAACCAGCAAAACATCATCAAAAGTAAGGGCTAAATCAATGGATTCCATGTGTGGATTATACAACAGGGTTATCCACAGAGAAATAGAATCCTTAAAAAAGGGAATAAAAGTTTGTGCCGAGAAGTATTGCCGCGGGTATAGGCTACATAAATTGCCATGAAATTTACGACACCCCGCACAATGGCAATTAACTACAGAACGTGGTTTTTTGGGATAAAACCGCACCGCCTGACACAAACAACTTCCCTGCTATAAATAGCTTTGATTTGATGATGTAAAGCGGGATTATCGGCTTGTGGATACGCCATTGCCAGCCACTTGATATAAAAAATCAGTTATTCTGAAAACCCTATGGGTAGAGATTGAGTTTTCCGCCTTGTGTACCGACGAAGTAGCATTTTATTCGATACCACCCATGCATAGATATTTCATTTCAAGATATTCTTCAATACCACAGGTGGCACCTTCTCGACCCAATCCAGATTGTTTAATGCCGCCGAATGGGGCAACTTCCGTGGAAATCAAACCAGTATTGATACCGACCATACCGTATTCCAATGCCTCCGATACGCGCCAGACCCGAGCAAGATTATTGCTATAAAAATAAGAGGCTAATCCAAATTCGGTATCATTAGCCTGTGCTATAACGTCCTCTTCGCGGGTGAATCTAAAAAGGGGGGCTAATGGTCCAAAGGTTTCCTCGCGTGCGATTTTCATTTCTGCGGTAACCTGCGTCAATAGTGTCGGCTGAAAATAAGTGCCGCCAAGTTTATGGCGTTTACCACCCACGACAATCTCTGCGCCATGACTAAGCGCATCGGCAATGTGTTGTTCCACTTTCTCTACCGCATTCATATCAATTAACGGACCCTGAACAACGCCCGCATCAAGCCCCGAACCGACTTTCATGCTTGCAATCGCGCTGGCAAGTTTGCGGGTAAATTCATCGTAAACACCATCTTGAACATAAATACGATTACTGCATACGCAAGTTTGCCCAGCGTTCCGGTATTTTGAAATAATTACGCCTTGTACTGCCGCGTCCAAATCGGCATCATCAAAAACAATAAACGGGGCGTTTCCGCCCAGCTCCAGAGCCACCTTCATAATCGAATCAGAACATTGTTTCATCAGCAATTTGCCAATTTCTGTGGAACCGGTAAAACTTAAATGGCGTACCGTCGAATTCGATGTCATTTCTCCACCAATCGCACTTGCCGAGCCGGTGAGTACGCTGAACAGTCCAGCAGGTATGCCAGCACGCTCTGCCAGCACGCATAATGCAAATGCCGACAACGGCGTTTGCGTGGCTGGTTTGACCACCACGGCACAACCGGCAGCCAGTGCCGGGGCAACTTTGCGGGTAATCATGGCGGACGGAAAGTTCCACGGCGTAATAGCAACACAAACGCCGACTGGTTGCTTGATCACCAAAATCCGTTTATCGGGCTGGTGTTGTGGTATCGTACTACCGCTTATGCGCCGCCCCTGTTCCGCAAACCACTCCAGAAAGGAAGCAGAATAACCAATCTCACCGCGCGATTCTGCCAATGGTTTGCCCTGCTCAAGCGTCATCAATATGGCGAGATCCTCTTGGTTTTCCATCATCAAATCACTCCAGCGGCGTAACATAACCGCACGCTCCTTAGCCAGCATTTTCCGCCAGTTAAGCTGGGCAATCCGCGCATGTTCAATCGCTTCTCGTGTTTCATCAACCCCCATCTTTGGCACTTTAGCAATCACCGCACCATCGGCAGGGTCGGTTACCGCTATTTGCTCGCCACTATTTGCGTCACGCCATTGACCGTTTATATAACATTGTTGGCGGAATAATTTTGAATCACTCAGGCTTATGGTTTTCATGGTTTAATATCCAGTGAGACTATTAAAGGCATGCGATAACTCAATATGAGAACTTTGCACGATAGTTATTTGCCTTCTAACGGTGTCAAAAGCGGTCTCAATCGCTCATTTATAAGTATAAACTCCCTCATTCCCGTACACTTTTTCCTTGCTATTGAACAAAAACCCGGCTAGTGCAAAGTACTCAATCTGATTATTCAGTAAAAGGATGGCGTAGGATAATCGTGTCGTCTCGTTCTGGGCTGGTCGAAATAATATCAATGGGGACTTCTAAAAGTGCGGATATTCTATCAAGATAGGCTTTGGCATTAGGCGGAATGTGCTGATAATCTCTTACCCCTTTGGTGGATTCCTGCCAGCCAGTCAAGACTTCGTATATCGGCACGCATTGCGCCAGTTCATCAGCCCCGCAGGGCGGCAAATCAATCACTTCTCCGTGGTAACGATAGCCGATACATATTTTCACCACTTCTAGCCCATCCATGACATCTAGTTTGGTCACACATAAAGAAGTCAGTCCGCAAACTTGCTTGGCACGGCGTAATGCCACAACATCCAGCCAACCACACCGTCTAGGACGACCCGTGGTCGCACCGAATTCATGCCCTTTTTCGCCCAGATATTCGCCACTGTCATCAAACAATTCGGTAGGAAAAGGGCCGCTACCGACTCGAGTTGTATAGGCTTTAACAACGCCCAGCACAAAATCAATATCCAGCGGGCCAATTCCAGCACCCACGGCAGCTGCGGCAGCCGTCGTATTAGAAGATGTTACATAGGGATAGGTGCCATGATCAATGTCAAGCAGAAGTCCCTGTGCGCCTTCGAACAAGACCGATTTTGCTTGCGTTCGTAACGCATACAAGCACGCCGCAACATCCCCCAACAGCGGTTTGAGTTGCTCCACTTGCGCTAGCGATTGATCTAAGGTTGCTTGATAGTCTATCGGCTCTGCGCCAAAAAAATTCACCAGCGTATGATTATGGTACGCCATCACCGCTCGCAGTTTACTGGCAAACTTGTCGGCTTGGAGTAAATCGATAAGCCGCAAGCCTCGCCGGGCTACTTTATCTTCATAGCAAGGACCAATGCCTCGACCAGTGGTGCCAATCGCTTGGTTGCCCAGTGCTTTTTCGCGTGCCAAATCCAACACACCGTGATAGGGCATAATCATCGGACACCCCGCGCTGACCATTAACCGTTGCCGAATATCAACTCCTTTGTCCTCAAGAGATTTTATTTCCTTGAATAATTGTGTTAAATCCACCACCACACCATTACCAATAAGACATTCGACAGTAGCACACATCGCTCCCGATGGGATTAGATGCAATATTGTCTTGTGTCCGTCTATTACCAGCGTATGTCCGGCGTTATGCCCACCCTGAAAGCGTACTACGGCATCGGTGTGTCGGGTTAAAAGATCGACAATTTTGCCCTTGCCTTCGTCGCCCCATTGAGTGCCCAGCAGTACGACATTTCTAGCCGCATTTCTATTCATAAACTTAACGCATTACTGAATAAGCAAAAGAATAAAACAGTCACCAGCGCACGATATATAACAAAATCACGCCAGCTACCATGCTCGCCAAGCCAAACTTTCTGAACATGGCTTCTGGCAACGTTATCATGTTTTGCAGAAAACGTTTGAATGCGGGTGGGCTGCAAAACGGCAACAGTCCTTCCAGAATCAAATATAAGGCAAACGCAGCCAGCAAGTCGCTCCAGTTCAAGGTTATCGGATCGTATGCGAGGTTATTGCATCACTTAAAAGCAACCAGAGCGAGTCAACACCCAATTAAAATTCGGTTGCTTGCGTTGCGGCGTGTGGATTTTTGAAATATTTGAAAAATGTTGAGCTGGGGTCGACTATGATTAAGTCCTGTTTGCTGGAGAAACTGTCTCGATAAGCATTCAAACTGCGATAGAGATTGTAAAAATCGGCATTTTTTCCAAATGTAGCCGCATACTCGGCGGTGGCAATAGCATCGCCTTCACCGCGAATAATTTGTGCGTCTCGGTCGGCATTAGCAAGCAAAATTTCCCGCTGTCGGTCGGCATCGGCGCGAATTTTTTCCGCCGCCTCTTCACCTTGCGCACGCAATTCTTTAGCTACACGCTGACGTTCTGCTGCCATACGTTGATAGACCCTATCGCTGATTGACGGGTCCAAATCGACCCTTTTTAAGCGTACATCGATAATTTCTATGCCCAGTGTTGCCGCCTCTTCATTCATCACTTCACGCACCACTTCCATAATTTGTTTCCGATCCCCAGAAATCACTTCCTGCACGGTGCGCTTACCGAACTCCTGGCGCAGACTATCGTTTACGCGCTGAGACAAGCGTGATCGGGCATTCGATTTCTGCCCTTTCAAGCGAGTATAATATTGGTGAACATCCCTGATTTTCCATTTCACAAACGAATCAACAACCAGATTTTTCTTTTCACGAGTCAGGTATAACTCGGGGTCAGCGTCCATCGTTTGTACGCGGGAATCAAAATACTGGACATTGTTGACAAAGGGGATTTTCCAATGCAGACCGGGTGCAACATCGGACTCAACAATCTCACCAAATTTGAATACGATGGCTTTTTCTCTTTCATCAACAAAATAGGCTGCGGAAAAAGTAATCGCTCCGACAATCGCAACAAGGACAAGAATAAGGGTTAATTTAGCGTTCATAATTACGGTCTCACGGTACGATCAACACTTCGATTTGTCGATCTTAAAGAGTTATTGGTTACTTGATTGCCCGCCGCACGATTGTTGTCCGAGTTAGACGCATCGGTTGATGGCGATTGCCCACGATTTTTCAACAACTGATCGAGCGGTAAATACATCACGTTGTTGCCGCCATCAGGCTGGTCGATAACCATTTTGCTGGAACGGCTAAATACCTGCTCCATGGTTTCCAGATAAAGTCGGTCTCGGGTAATCTTCGGTGCCTTGTTATATTCGTTCAAGACCTGATCAAAACGCGAAATTTCACCTTCTGCTTTAGCGATAATTGAAGCCTTATAGGCATCTGCTTCCTGCATGATTCGGGCAGAGAAACCGCGCGCCTTGGGGATAATATCGTTGGCGTATGCTTGAGCTAGATTTTTCAGTCGTTCTTCATCTTCTCGCGCCCTGACCACATCGTCAAAAGCGTCCTTAACCTGTTCGGGTGGTTGTGCATTTTGCATCTCAACAGTGCGAACATTGATACCCGTCTGATAACGATCGAGAATATCCTGTACCAGAATTTTGGTTTCCGAAGCTAACTGTGCCCGTCCCTCGGTAATGGCAAAATCCATGGTATTACGACCGACTATTTCCCGCACCGCACTTTCCGTTGCCTGTCGCACGACACTGTCGGCAAGATCGCGGGAGTTGTACTCGCTGACATTGAACAATAAATCTGTCGGGTCTTTAATGTCGTATTGTACGGCGAAATGAATATCAATAATGTTTTCATCCTGAGTCAACATCAACGCTTCACGCGGCACCGACTGAATTGTTCGCCCACCTTTACGATAACCCACTTCGACGGTGTTGACATTCTGGGTGTTGATGATTTCAACCGATTCAAAAGGAGTCGGAATATGCCAGTGTAAGCCAGCATTATTGGTTTCGGCATATTTTCCAAACCGCAATTCGATCGCCTGCTCACCTTGATCGACGGTATAAACGCCAGTAAAAACCCAAAACCCCAAACCAATAACCAGCAACAGTATCAGCATACCGTTACCCGCAAAATTGCCATCGTCCGACTGGTTGTCGCCAGAGCCGTTGCTAGTACCACCGCCTTTTCGGCGACCAAATAGCTTGTCTAATAGTTTGTCTATATGTTCTTTCGCTTGACGAAAGATGTCGTCCAGATCAGGGGGTCCCTGCTGGCTAGCTCTACGGCGATCACGCTGACCCCAAGGGTCGTTATTGTTACCACCTGATTCAGATTGATTCCAAGGCATATTAGTTCCAAAGTGTTGGGGAGAAAATAATTGAGTGGTGATTGTATCATACTCGTTACAAGTTATGAATCACGAATTATCACGAATTATCACGAATTATGAAATATGAATCACGCCGTATATCCTCATGTCATGGTTTAAATAATGGGCTTGTCGGTTAATTCAAAATCAGTTCAATTTTAAGAAAACAAAATGTTTAATAACAATGACTTAAATATTCACAACAAGCTAAAAACGCTATTTTCCGACAAGCCCATAATGGTTCAGACTGTTCTTGCCAATTCCGCCGTCCGAGTCACACTATGGCAATTATTTTTCTGTAAACTTGGCATGTAGCACAGAATAAATCGAGTGTTTCTTGTTCTTTATTAAGCGAGTCCAGACGCTACTTAGCGACATTAACCAATCATCTCTTATGATGGCAAGGGTTTGGTCTCGTGTTGTCAGTCACCGATTGCAATACTTGTCAAGTTATCGCTCGTTGGTGATACGCTATGTAGTCAGGAATTGAAAACCAACATCCGTCATTCCTGCAAAAGCAGGAACCCGGTAAAATAGCCAAACCCGCAAGGATTTTCTACATGTAACGCAACCTAGAGAGGGTTTCTTGCACCAGTCTCTATTAGCCGCACCAACCCTCTTGTCTATCTTGTCACCCATGTAAATACTCTTCGGCGGACAATGGACGGTGAATTGATAGCTGAAAATGATGGTTAGGTTTTGAAAGTGGAAGTCTCCGAAGTGTGGGTTGATATCGCCTGTGGACACGATAACCATAGCGTTGACCGAATTTGCAACCGTGCAAATAACCATGCTAAATAGCATCCCAATTGAGCAACACCCACCGAGTCAGAATCGTTTTGTATCATGGACGAAAAATGATTGTGGGTGTCCATGATTATTTGATGATTACTTGTTAACGGAGGAAAAAACTGAACAGTGCAACCATCACCCCTACGCTACCCATTGTTAAGCCAACCATCCACTTGATTAGGTGTGCTGCGGTGTTGGCAATTTCTACTTTAAGTGCGGACTCGGTTTTGGCAATTTCTGCGTTAGTTTTGGCAATTTCTACTTTAAGTGCGGCCTCGGTGTTGACAATTTCTGCGTTAGTTTTGGCAATGTCTGCTCTAAGTGCGGCCTCGGTGTTGGCAATGTCTGCTTTAAGTGTAGCCTCGGTGCCGGCTAATTCGGTTTTGGTGGCGAGGTTGGCGTTGAGTAGATCAGATTGAGATTCGGCAAGTGCTTCGGCTTGTCGCACAGGCATACCGACCTCCGTCATACGTTTGACGAAACGATGTGTATCAAAAGCGAGCGCATCAGAAGCCATACTTGGACTTTAATACAGACGCAATTGTTTGTCCACTGGAAATGGACGGTGAATTGATAATTAAAAATTGAGAATGACGGCTAGGTTTTGAAAGTGGAAGTCTCCGAAGTGTGGGTTGGTACCGCCCGTGGACACGATAACCATAGCGTTGACCGAATTTGCAACCATGCAAATAACCATGCTAAATAGCATCCTAATTGAGCAACACCCACCGAGTCAGAATCATTTTGTATCATGGACGAAAAATGATTGTGGGTGTCCATGATTATTTGATGATTACTTGTTAACGGAGGAAAAAACTGAACAGTGCAACCATCACCCCTACGCTACCCATTGTTAAGCCAACCATCCACTTGATTAGGTGTGCTGCGGTGTTGGCAATTTCTACTTTAAGTGCGGACTCGGTTTTGACAATTTCTGCGTTAGTGTTGGCAATTTCTACTTTAAGTGCGGCCTCGGTGTTGACAATTTCTGCGTTAGTTTTGGCAATTTCTGCTCTAAGTGCTGCCTCGGTGTTGGCAATTTCTGCTTTAAGTGCGGACTCGATTTTAGCAATTTCTGCTCTAAGTACGGACTCGGTGTTGGCAATGTCTACTTTAAGTGCTGCCTCGGTATTGGCAATGTCGGCTTTAAGTGCTGCCTCGGTGTTGGCTAATTCGGTTTTGGTGGCGAGGTTGGCGTTGAGTAGGTCAGCTTGAGATTCGGCAAGTGCTTCGGCTTGTCGCACAGGCATACCGACCTCCGTCATACGTTTGACGAAACGATGTGTATCAAAAGCGAGCGCATCAGAAGCCATACTTGGACTTTAATACAGACGCAATTGTTTGTCCACTGGAAATGGACGGTGAATTGATAGTTGAAAATTGAGTAATGACGGCTAGGTTTTGAAAGTGGAAGTCTCCGAAGTGTGGGTTGGTACCGCCCGTGGACACGATAACCATAGCGTTGACCGAATTTGCAACCATGCAAATAACCATGCTAAATAGCATCCTAATTGAGCAACACCCACCGAGTCAGAATCATTTTGTATCATGGACGAAAAATGATTGTGGGTGTCCATGATTATTTGATGATTATTTGTTAGCGGAGGAAAAAACCGAACAGTGCAACCATCACCCCTACGCTACCCATTGTTAGGCCAACCATCCACTTGATTAGGTGTGCTGCGGTGTTGGCAATTTCTACTTTAAGTGCGGACTCGGTGTTGACAATGTTTGCGTTAGTTTTGGCAATTTCTGCTCTAAGTACGGACTCGGTGTTGGCAATTTCTACTTTAAGTGCTGCCTCTGTTTTGACAATTTCTGCGTTAGTTTTGGCAATTTCTGCTCTAAGTGCTGCCTCGGTGTTGGCAATTTCTGCGTTAGTTTTGGCAATTTCTGCTCTAAGTACGGACTCGGTGTTGGCAATTTCTGCGTTAGTTTTGGCAATTTCTGCTCTAAGTACGGACTCGGTGCTGGCAATGTCTGCTTTAAGTGCGGACTCGATTTTAGCAATTTCTGCTCTAAGTACGGACTCGGTGTTGGCAATGTCTACTTTAAGTGCTGCCTCGGTATTGGCAATGTCGGCTTTAAGTGCTGCCTCGGTGTTGGCTAATTCGGTTTTGGTGGCGAGGTTGGCATTGAGTAGATCAGCTTGAGATTCGGCAAGTGCTTCGGCTTGTTGTACAGGCATACCGACCGCCGTCATACGTTTGACGAAATGGTGTGTATCAAAGGCGAGAGCATTAGAAACCATACACGGACTTTAATACAGACGCTGTTGTTTGTCCACTCTCTGGCAATTGACGTGGGTAATTGATAATTGAAAATTGAAAATTGATAATTGAAAATTGAGAATTGATAATTGAAAATTGAGAATTGATAATTGATAATTGATAATTGATAATGACGGCTAGGTTTTGGTAAGAATATTGATTTTACTGGATTCCTGCTTTCGAGACTTTGCAAAAAACCCAACATTCGTCGTTCCTGCGAAAGCAGGAACCCAGTAAAACAGCCAAACCCGCAGGGTTTTCCGCATGTAACCCATGCCGAGCGAGGGTTTCTTGCACAGTCTCTGTCGCAGAAATGACGGACTAGGTTGCTTCTCAATTTTCCATTGTCAATTATCCATTGGTTGTGCTACAGTAACGCCGTCGGTGAGGTGTTTACACTCCGCAAATAAGTCGCACAAATAACCCATTTAACTGGAGGAGATTCCGAATGAAATCATCGTTTACCATAAAAACCCTTAATAATCATATAGTTACCACCCCCCCCCCCCCCCCCCCCCGACATTATGGCAGTCTTTAGCCAATCTTTGTAATTACAAAACCCTATTTCTTCTTATTTTAAGTCTGGCTTTTTCTCTGCCAGTTAATGCTCAAGATGCTAACCCAACAGACCTTTGTTCACGCACCGCAGTAGTTAAGAATGAAATAGTCGCAAGCGTGAGTGGCAAAACCAATTGTGCAGACATTACTACAGCAGAATTGGCAGGAGTTGCCGAATTAAATTTTCTTGGGTTTAGTCTCAGTTCAACTCTAAGAGGTAGTAACCTAAAGAGTGGCGATTTTGCTGGCTTAACAGGACTAACAAACCTCAATTTAGATGGTAACCAACTAACCACTCTACCCGCTGATATTTTCTCTGGGCTATCTGCCTTAACGACGCTAACTTTAAATAACAATCAATTATCCACCTTACCAACTGGAGTTTTCTCGGGCTTAACCAGTTTGACAACTCTCAATTTATCGGGCAACTCACTGCCTACTTCGCTCCCTGCAAGCCTGTTTGCCGATGTCCCACGAAACGCAATAACCCTTCCAACAGGAACTACGATTAATGACATTCCAACAACCGTAGGCACGATTGCCAACATTACTAACCTCGTAGCAAATGGCAATCCTCAAACGGTAGATGTGGCGGATAAATTTAGCGACCCAAACGATACCTTGACCTATACCGTAGAATCTAATAATACTGCCACTGTCGCCGTTGCGGTGAGCGGTAGCACAATAACCATTACGCCCGTAGCCATAGGAACAGCAGACATAACTGTAACTGCCACTGACACAGCAGATCAAACAGTTACACAAACTTTTACGATAAGCATTACCAACACAGCCCCAACAGACCTCTGTTCACGCACCACAGCAGTTCAGAATGAAATAGTCGAAAGCGTGAATGGCAAAACTAATTGTGCAGACATTACTACAGCAGAATTGGCAGGAGTTGCCGAATTAAATTTTCTTGGGTTCAGTTCCTTTAGTTCTCTAATAGGTAGTAACCTAAAGAGTGGCGATTTTGCTGGCTTAACAGGACTAACAAACCTCAATTTAGATGGTAACCAACTAACCACTCTACCCGCTGATATTTTCTCTGGGCTATCTGCCTTAACGACGCTAACTTTAAATAACAACCAATTATCTACCTTGCCATCTGGTATTTTCTCGGGCTTAACCAGTTTAACAACCCTCAATTTATCTAACAACCCACTGCCTACTTCGCTCCCCGCAAGCCTGTTTGCCGATGTATCACGAAACGCAATAACTCTTCCCACGGGAACCACGGTTGATTACATTCCAACAACCGTAGGCACGATTGCCAACATTACTAACCTCGTAGTAAATGGCAGTCCTCAAACTGTAGATGTGGCGGATAAATTTAGCGACCCAAACGATACGTTGACCTATACCGTAGAATCTAATAATACTGCCACTGTCACCGTTGCGGTGAGCGGTAGCGCAATAACTATTACCCCCGTAGCCATAGGAACAGCAGACATAACCGTCACTGCCACCGATACAGCAGGGCAAACAGTCACACAAACTTTTACGGTAAGCGTTATCAGCGCGCTTGACACCACCAAACCGACCATCACACTACTTGGCAGTGCGACACTATCCATCGCATTGAACACGGCTTATACGGATGCTGGGGCAACGGCAAGCGATAACATTGATGGAAATATTACGACTTCAATCACAACAACCATTACCTTCGCTGGTAATACTGTCGCTGCCGTCAATCCCAATACCGCAGGCGTTTACACCATCGCCTATAACGTATCCGATATGGCTGGAAACCCAGCGACACCAGTCACCCGAACGGTCACAGTGATGCCAGCGGCAACGGTAACGGACACCACCCCACCAACCATCACACTACTTGGCAATGCGACACTATCCATCGCATTTGGCACGGCTTATACGGATGCTGGGGCAACGGCAAGCGATAACATTGATGGAAATATTACGACTTCAATCACAACAACCATTACCTTCGCTGGTAATACTGTCGCTGCCGTCAATCCCAATACCGCAGGCGTTTACACCATCGCCTATAACGTATCCGATACGGCTGGAAACCCAGCGACACCAGTCACCCGAACGGTCACGGTGATGCCAGCGGTAGCGGACACCACCCCACCAACCATCACACTACTTGGCAGTGCGACACTATCCATCGCATTTGGCACGGTTTATACGGATACTGGGGCAACGGCAAGCGATAACACTGATGGGAATATTACGGCTTCAATCACAACAACCATTACCTTCGCTGGTAATACTGTCGGTGCCGTCAATACCAATACAGCAGGCGTTTACAGTATCGCCTATAACGTATCCGATACGGCTGGAAACCAAGCGACACCAGTCACCCGAACGGTCACAGTGATGCCAGCGGCAGTGGTAACGGACACCACCCCACCAACCATCACACTACTTGGCAGTGCGACACTATCCATCGCATTGAACACGGCTTATACGGATGCTGGGGCAACGGCAAGCGATAACACTGATGGAAATATTACGGCTTCAATCACAACAACCATTACCTTCGCTGGTAATACTGTCGCTGCCGTCAATCCCAATACAGCAGGCGTTTACAGTATCGCCTATAACGTATCCGATATGGCTGAAAACCAAGCCACACCAGTCACCCGAACGGTCACGGTGATGCCGGCGGCAACGGACACCACCCCACCAACCATCACACTACTTGGCAGTGCGACACTATCCATCGCATTTGGCACGGTTTATACGGATACTGGGGCAACGGCAAGCGATAACACTGATGGGAATATTACAGATTCAATCACAACAACCATTACCTTCGCTGGTAATACTGTCGGTGCCGTCAATCCCAATACAGCAGGCGTTTACAGCATCGCCTATAACGTATCCGATATGGCTGGAAACCAAGCCACACCAGTCACCCGAACGGTCACAGTGATGCCAGCGGCAACGGTAACGGACACCACCCCACCAACCATCACACTACTTGGCAGTGCGACACTATCCATCGCATTTGGCACGGTTTATACGGATACTGGGGCAACGGCAAGCGATAACACTGATGGGAATATTACGGCTTCAATCACAACAACCATTACCTTCGCTGGTAATACTGTCGCTGCCGTCAATCCCAATACAGCAGGCGTTTACAGTATCGCCTATAACGTATCCGATACGGCTGGAAACCAAGCCACACCAGTCACCCGAACGGTCACGGTGATGCCAGCGGCAACGGACACCACCCCACCAACCATCACACTACTTGGCAATGCGACACTATCCATCGCATTGGGCACGGCTTATACGGATGCTGGAGCAACGGCAAGCGATAACATTGATGGGAATATTACGGCTTCAATCACAACAACCATTACCTTCGCTGGTAATACTGTCGCTGCCGTCAATCCCAATACAGCAGGCGTTTACACCATCGCCTATAACGTATCCGATATGGCTGGAAACCAAGCGACACCAGTCACCCGAACGGTCACAGTGATGCCAGCGGCAACGGTAACGGACACCACCCCACCAACCATCACACTACTTGGCAATGCGACACTATCCATCGCATTTGGCACGGTTTATACGGATACTGGGGCAACGGCAAGCGATAACATTGATGGGAATATTACGGCTTCAATCACAACAACCATTACCTTCGCTGGTAATACTGTCGCTGCCGTCAATCCCAATACAGCAGGCGTTTACACCATCGCCTATAACGTATCCGATACGGCTGGAAACCAAGCGACACCAGTCACCCGAACGGTTACAGTGGTGCCAGCGGCAACGGTAACGGACACCACTCCACCAACCATCACGCTACTTGGCAGTGCGACACTATCCATCGCATTGGGCACGGTTTATACGGATGCTGGAGCAATGGCAATCGATAACATTGATGGGGATATTACAGATTCAATCACAACAACTATTACCTTCAATGGTAATACTGTCGGTGCCGTCAATACCAATACAGCAGGCGTTTACAGTATCGCCTATAACGTATCCGATACGGCTGGAAACCCAGCGACACCAGTCACCCGAACGGTCACAGTGATGCCAGCGGTAGTGGTAGCAGACACCACCAAACCAACCATCACACTACTTGGCAGTGCGACACTATCCATCGCATTTGGCACGGCTTATACGGATGCTGGGGCAACGGCAAGCGATAACATTGATGGGAATATTACGGCTTCAATCACAACAACCATTACCTTCGCTGGTAATACTGTCGGTGCCGTCAATCCCAATACCGCAGGCGTTTACACCATCGCCTATAACGTATCCGATACGGCTGGAAACCAAGCGACACCAGTCACCCGAACGGTCACAGTGATGCCAGCGGCAGTGGTAACGGACACCACCCCACCAACCATCACACTACTTGGCAGTGCGACACTATCCATCGCATTGGGCACGGCTTATACGGATGCTGGGGCAATGGCAAGCGATAACACTGATGGAAATATTACGACTTCAATCACAACAACTATTACCTTCAATGGTAATACTGTCGGTGCCGTCAATCCCAATACAGCAGGCGTTTACACCATCGCCTATAACGTATCCGATACGGCTGGAAACCAAGCGACACCAGTCACCCGAACGGTCACGGTGATGCCAGCGGCAACGGTAACGGACACCACCCCACCAACCATCACACTACTTGGCAGTGCGACACTATCCATCGCATTTGGCACGGTTTATACGGATACTGGGGCAACGGCAAGCGATGACACTGATGGGAATATTACGGCTTCAATCACAACAACCATTACCTTCGCTGGTAATACTGTCGCTGCCGTCAATCCCAATACAGCAGGCGTTTACACCATCGCCTATAACGTATCCGATACGGCTGGAAACCCAGCCACACCAGTCATCCGAACGGTCACGGTGATGCCAACGGTAGTGGTAGCAGACACCACCAAACCGACTAAGCAACTGAACGAGGCGATTTTGCCAAATCTTGTCCAGACTATGCTTGCCAGCACCATGGCGGCGGTGAGTACCCGCATGGATGCTGCTTTCTCGGGCACACCGCAAGGCAGTTATCAATTAGATGGTCAGACCCCTCTGTCCGCCAATCTGCACAACACGGTTGAGCAGAAATTACCGACTTATATCAAGGCACTGAAAGACGACACGCTGGACTGGAAACGGCTCATCGGCAACTCATCCTTTGTTATGCCGTTGAATGCGTTGGACGAAGACGGTGGTGGTGCTGGTGCGACCGTATGGGGCAGTGGCGAGTATATCAATATGAGTGATAAGGGCTGGAAAGGCGATGTGTTTAGTCTTCAAATCGGTGTCGACCAGCGTATGAAAGATGATTTACTGGCAGGTGGTTTGGTGTCTTGGAGCAAGGGCGATGTCGATTACACGTTGGGTGGTGAGCGCGGGAAATATACTCATCGGGTAACGAGCATACACCCATATATGGCACGGTCGCGCGATGGGGTCAATTTATGGGGAAGTGTCGGCTATGGTCAGGGCGAGCTGTCCATTAAAGCGCAAGGAGATAATCAAAGCGAGCGGAGCAGTGACACGTGCCTATTGTCCTTGTCGGCGGGGGTTTCTGGACGGTTGACACAATCTGGTCAATCGGGCTTGAATCTCAAGAGCGACATGTCTCTAGCACGGACTAATATTGATGGTTCTGCGGACATTCCCGCTGATAAACTTTCCAGCCAACGCCTACGCTTGTTGCTGGAGATTGACAAGGAACGTCCGCTGGCATCGGGGGGGCGATTTAAGCCAGTGGTGGAAGTCGGGTTGCGCTATGACGGCGGTACTGGTGAGTCGGGTATTGGAGCGGTACTGGGACTCGGTGGACGTTATGCAAATGCCACTGGTTTGACAGTTGAAGGCAAAATTCACACATTGGCAGGTCGTAAAAATTATAAAGAATGGGGTATTCAGGGCACGATTCGCAAGACATCCGCCAATGAACAAGGACTGACATTTAGCTTGAGTCCGAGCTATGGAGCGACTAACAACAGTGCAAATCAGGCATGGGAACGAAAACTATCCGATGGGAATAACCGCAATGACGGTTACCGAGTGCAACTGGATGTGAATATGGGTTACGGACTGTTCACCAGCGGCGGATTATTGACCCCATACAGCGAACTCCGCATGGGCGACAGTAATCGCTATCGTTTGGGCTTACGCTGGAAGCCGAATTCACCATTTAGCCTGCACCTGTATGGCGAACGCAAAACAGGCAATGATAGTGACCGAATCCTACTGGAAACCAATATACGGTTTTAGGAAATATTGATAATTGATAATTGATAATTGATAATTGAGAATTGAAAATGGGCAATGGTAAATTGAAAACCAACATCCGTCATTTCTACTCCCCGCCTGTGAAACTGTGCAAGAAACCCGTGCTAGGTTGTGTTACATGTGGAAAACCCTTCGGGTTTGTATTTTACTGGGTTCCTGCTGTCGCAGGAACGACGAATATTGGGTTTTTTCACAGTCTCGAAAGCGGGAATATAGAAAGACAGATTCCGAGCGGTAAGCGAAGGTCATCAGCTAAAGAGGTCAGGTTTTGATAAGAGCATTTAACCAGATTCCTGCTCCCCGCCTGTGCGGTGACATGCTTCGAGACCGCACAAAAATCTTGATAGGTTGTGTTACATGGCTCTGCCGGAAAATGGAGTTTTTAGCTTGTTGTGAATATTTAAGCCCTTGTTAGGTCGGTTTTTAAGGGCTGACCATGTAACTAGACGAAACGGAAATAACCGCTATGGTCAGCAAAATCAAGGCACCCGCCTGATGTGCGACACCGAGTACGGCTGGAACGCCAGACACCAAAGTCGCAATGCCTAAACCAACTTGCAAAATCACCGCAACCCACAATCCAATGCCTATACACAGTCGATGTGTGTTGTGCGTTCCGTGCATCAGCATGAAGGCATATATCGTTACTAGAACCACCACCAACACCGCCATCATCCGATGGAATAATTGAATCGCAACCGGATTCTCAAACAGATTCAACCATAGTGGCGTTAGTGCATCGATTTGAGTCGGCACCCATTCTCCCCCCATTGTCGGGAACGTATTGTAAATGAATCCAGCATGTGTTCCGGCCACAAACCCACCACTAGCAATCATCAATACAATCACGCATACCACCACGATACCAAGCTTTTGGATTCGCGCTGAATTCGTCCGTGATACAGGTAGTAATCCGGTCAATATCCTAATCATATAGGCGTAAATGATAACAGCGATGATTAAGTGCAATACCAAACGATACTGACTAACTTGTGGATTATCCACCAACCCGCTTTGCACCATATACCAGCCAATCCCCCCCTGAGCCGCCCCCATGAGCAATAACAGACCGAGCCTATACACCAGCCCACTATTGAGTTTTCTGGCAACTACAAAATAAGCAAACGGTAATAAGAAAACCAGCCCAATCAGTCGTCCCAAAATTCGATGTGCATACTCCATCAAATAGATAAATTTGAATTGTTGCACACTGATTTGTGTATTCACTATTTTGAATTCAGGAAATTGCTGGTATTGCTCAAACGCCCACCTCCAGTCAACCGCATTGAACGGTAGAAAAACCCCCATAATGGGTCGCCAATCCACCATCGATAAGCCCGAACCCGTGAGCCGTACTGCCCCTCCGAGCAACACCATCACAAAAACCAGTACACAACACAGCCCAAGCCAAACAATCACGGTTCGGCGTGTTTGATGACTCATATCAAATTCCCATTGGTATATTACTGCAAGGCAGAGGTTCTAACGCCGAGTTGCGTAAAATACGGCTGTAAATATACTGCGGATAATCTAACGGCAGATCGTTAATACTGTTGGGGCTTCCCGATGCCCGATGGGATTCCCTACTCAACCGCCCCAGCGGCGAAAAATCAGCGAACAATTCGTGCCACCGAAACCAAAACTATTGCTCATGGCAATATCAAGAGCAACATCATTTTTAGTTTCAGTCACAATAGGAAATCCTTCGGCACGTTCATCTCGGTTTTCGATATTGGCGGATGCAGCGATAAATCCTGACTCCATCATGAGCATAGAATAAATCGATTCATTGACACCAGCGGCACCGAGTGCGTGTCCGCTGAGGGATTTGGTTGCACTGATTGGCGGGCAATTTGCACCAAATACTTCGGCAATGGCTTCAAGCTCCTTGATGTCGCCTGCCGGGGTGCTGGTGCCGTGAGCATTGATGTATTGAATCGGTTGTTCGACCCCGCTTTCATTCATTTGTTGCAATGCCTGACGCATACAGCGCACCGCCCCTTCGCCTGAGGGTTGCACCATGTCGTAACCATCTGAGGTTGCTCCATAACCGACCAATTCCGCATAAATTGGTGCCGCACGCTGTTCGGCATGTTCCAGCGATTCAAGCACGACAACTCCCGCACCGCCAGAGATAACAAACCCATCGCGGTCATTATCATAAGGGCGGGATGCGGCTTGTGGAGTGTCGTTATAGTTCGATGAAAGCGCGCCCATGCCATCGAACAATACCGACAAAGACCAGTGCAATTCCTCGCCGCCGCCGGCGAAAACCACATCCTGTTTTCCTAGTTGAATCAACTCCGCACCGTGTCCAATGCAGTGGGCACTGGTTGAACATGCGGAGCTAATGGAATAGGAAACGCCTTTAATTTTGTATGCGGTACCGACACAGGCCGGAATCGTACTGGACATGGTTTTGGTCACCATGTAGGGACCGACACGTCTCACCCCGCGCTCGCGTAATGTGTCAGCGGCAATGACAATATTCTCTGGAGACGCTCCACCTGTGCCAAGCAACAAGCCAGTACGCTCGCTACTGATGACTGCTTCGGGTAGATTGGCGTGTTCAATGGCTTCTTTCATAGCCAGATAACTATATGCGGCAGCATCGCCCATAAACCGATATAGCTTTCGCTCAATCAAAGATTGGGCATCAATATTAATGGCACCATGAACACGACTACGCATCCCTAAATCAGCATATTCCGGTGCTTTAACAATACCTGAACGGCCGGATTGAAGTGCCTTGCTTACTTCCTCTTTATTGTTTCCTAGGCTACTAATAATGCCAAAACCAGTTACGACAACTCTTTTCATTATAAGACTCACTTACTCATTGTATATTATAAGAAATTGTTAGCTTCCATGACAAACCATCCACGATATGCATCGGTAGCGTATTTTGCTCAAAAGGCTTCGGCATTCTTAAACAATCCCACGCGAAGGTTTTTGCAACTATATACCTGTTTGCCATCAACACTAACCACACCATCTGCGACTCCCATTATCAATTTCCGCATGATGACCCGTTTGAAGTCTATCTGATAGGTTATTTTTTTACAGTCGGGGGTAATTTGTCCGCTAAATTTTATTTCTCCTGCTCCCAAAGCACGTCCGTGTCCCTCGCCACCACGCCAGCCTAATGAAAATCCAACCAATTGCCACAACGCATCTAGACCAAGACAGCCCGGCATGACCGGATCGCCCTCAAAATGACACTGAAAAAACCACAAATCAGGCGACACATCCATCTCAGCAATCACAATGCCTTTACCCGAATCGCCACCATATTCGTCAATATGGACAATGCGGTCAAACATCAACATATTGGGTAGTGGTAATTGTGCATTCCCCGAACCAAATAGCTCTCCATGCCCACATGCAAGAAGCTCATCATGGTTAAACTGATTTTTCTTTTGATTCAAGGATGTATCCAATAGATTTTTTGGTGCCCTATTCTAACCCACAGCAACTACTCAATTGCAGTCTAATTTTAACGGATACCGCAATCGTGTTCCCGTGTCAGAGACTGTACAAAAATCCAATATTCGTCATTCCTAGCCCCCCCTGACAAGGGGGGGATTAGGTTTTCCACATGTAACACAGCCTATCAGGGTTTCTTGCACTGTCTCATCAGCCGACAATATTCAAAGAATTCAGTTTTTCCGCTGAGGGTATGCCCACTTCCGACCAGCCACGCGCCTGATAATATTGCGGAAGCATAACCTCCAGTTCGGCAACCCCGCCTTTATTGAATCCATCTGGCACGGGTGTTTTCAACATGCGTGGTGGCAGTGTGTCATCTTTAATGGTCAGACCTGCTTTGAGGTTGAATAGCTTTTCCAGATTCCAAACTCGCTCACCGGTTTGACGTAGCCGCTCGACATCCCATGTTCCGGGCAAATCGGCATCAATCATTTTAGCAAAATCCTCATAGCCCCAAGCACCAGTGGTAAACAAACACAATCCAGATGAATCAACCATTGCGACAAAATCCTGCGAGCTGGCACAGGCTTGCGCTTTGCCTTTTGTGCCCGGGTCTTGGTAATCTTCGGTAAAAGTATCATGGCGCAGATGACATGCTCCACGATTGCTGGTGGCGTATCCCAACCCCATGCCCTGCATAGCGCGTCCATCATAGCCGGCAAACTCTTGACCTTTGGCAACCATAGCCAATTCGGGATGAGCATATTTTTCGCACAGTAATTTAGAACCTAAGCCAAGTTGTTTGCCAAAACCTTCATATTTGCCGGTTTTTTCGGACATCACCACTAGGGCTTCCGCACTACCGAAACTCAAATCAATGCCATCGGTGTGTTGTTTGGTAATCACTCCAAGCGCATATAATTCCATTGCGGCTGCCAGCGTTACGCCAAAGGAAATTGGATCCATGCCATGTTCATTCATCATAAATCCAGCAAATGTCAGCGCATCAAGATCAGAGACACCAACCACCGGACCGAACGCAAATGCGGTTTCGTATTCTAGTCCACCCGAGGCGATCCAGTATTCGGGGCGGTGTTTGACGCTAAAGTGTTCAGGGTCAATTTTTGCAATCCGCCCACAGGCAATCGTGCAACCAAAACAAGCCGCATTACGAATCAAATTGGTATGCCCGTTGCGATTTTTGACGGTTACCGATTTATGGTTTATTTTTGCCGCATCCGCAAAAGTGACTTCATTGAAGTTATGTGTCGGCAAGCAGCCGAATTCCTGCATCCCGTCCAATGTCGCATGGGTACCATAACGCATCAATCCTCGGCGCGTGCTACTACCGTGCAATACGCTGTTGACTTCCCGCACCGCTTGCATGAATTTGCCCGGATTATTATCTTTTACCCCAACTGTTCCACGCGCACAAATGGCTTTCAAATTTTTACTGCCCATGACCGCACCAACCCCAGAGCGACCGGCAGCACGGTGTAGGTCATTGACCACACAAGCAAAACGGACTTTGTTTTCACCCGATACGCCGATGGCGGCTACTTTCATCTGTGGCTCCTGATGCTTTTTCCGTAGCCATTCGTCGGCATACCAGACTGTTTGCCCCCAAATCTCGTCCGCCGACAATATTTCAACATGGTCATCGCGAATATTCAGATAGACAGGTCTTTCTGAACGCCCTTTCAGAATTAGCATGTCATAGCCCGCAAACTTCAGCTCAGCACCAAATTTTCCGCCCGAATTGGAGCAGGCGATGGCATTGGTCAACGGGCCCTTGGTGATGACCCCAAAACGACCGCTGGTCGATGCCATTGTGCCGCCGAGTGGGCCAGTGGAAAATATTAATACATTATCCGCTCCCAGCGCATCTGCCGCCGGGTCCATTTCTTCATACAAGTATTTGCTACCCAATCCCCGGCTACCCAAATAATCATTTGCCCAAGCCATGTTCAAGGGTTCAACAGAAACTGCGCCTGCCGTCAGATCGATGCGTAAAACTTTATTTTGCCAGCTCATCAGTCAAATCTCCTTGCTATGTGCCATTAGGTTAAATGAATGGGTAATTCGTAACACAGCCAGTCTAATGCAATGAATGCAAATTGGAAACCACCATTCACCAGACCTGTTCACCAGACCCAAAGAATCATAGGTACGGCAACCGACACAATCACAATATCGAGTGGTAATCCCATACGCCAATAATCACCGAAATTATATCCGCCCGGGCCCATAACCAGTGTATTTGATTGGTGTCCGATAGGTGTCAGGTAAGCCGAGGCAGAGCCTATCGCAACAGCCATCAACAATGGATCGGGCGAAAGCTGCATCGCATCTGCCAAACTGAGTGCCAGTGGTGCCATCAGCACAGCAGTGGGGGAATTGTGAATTAAATCTGACAATAGCATCGAAACCACAATCAACAGTGCAATCAGTGCCCACAGCGGAATATCAAAGGCAACACTTAAAATGCCATTCGATATCAATTCCGTTGCACCGGTTGTATGCAATGCCTCGCCTATCGGAATCAAGCAGCCGAGCAAGATAATAATTGGCCATTCAATACTACGATACGCCTCTCTTAATTTGATAGCTTTGAGCAGAATCAATGCAACACATGTGGTTGCAAAAGCAATTTGCACTGGCACTAGACCGAATGCTGTTGCTGCAACACCGAGTACGAATATCCCGAGTGTTAAATAGCCGCTTTTGCGTGTCGTAAAGGTTTTGGTTTTGCTCAATAACACCATACAACCCAATGCGTTGACCGCTTGTTCCATCACCTTATCACCACCTTGCAGCAAAAGCACATCACCCACCTGAAAACGAACCCGACCTAAGCGAAACATCGGCGTACTGCCCTGTCGCGACATTGCCAGCAAATTGATACCATACCGATCATGTAGCCTCAAATCGCGCATCGATATCCCTTCTATCATCGAGTTCGGCATAATCACGACTTCCACAACCTTGAGGTCTTCCGGTCGTAATGAATCGTTGGTTATATTCTCATCGCCTATCTGTACCAGACCTGGTGAGCCAAAAAGCGGCTGCAGTGATTCAGATACTCCTTGCAATATTAAAATATCATTTTCCAGAATTTTTTCTGTTGCCGACGGTGCCAATCGGCTACGTTTATGACGGATAATGACCATCACAGATACTTCATCGTCGCACAGAATTTCCAGTGATCCGACCGTTGAGCCGATTAACGAGGAACCTTCTGTCACACGCACTTCGGTCAAATAACGTGTAATCTGAAAACGATCATCGGCTATTTCCGCCTGCCGATTAACGGGTATCAGTCGCCAACCGATGGTGACGATATACAAAAACCCACAAACAGCCACAGTCAACCCAACTGGTGCGAAGTCAAACATACCAAAGGACTCGCCCAAGCTCTCCTTACGCATGGTAGCAATAATAATGTTCGGGGGCGTTCCAATCAGTGTTATTAGTCCGCCCAACAAACTAGCAAATGATAGTGGCATGAGAATCTCAGATGCACGTCGTTTGGCTTTTTCGGCATCTCTGATGCTGACAGGTAACATCAACGCCAATGCACCGACATTATTCATAAATGCCGACAAAAAACCAGCAATCCCACAATTAGCAACAATCTGACCTGTAGTATGATGACGTGCTCGTGCCAAAAGACCGAGCAAAATATCAACCAGCCCCGAGTTTTGTAATGCTTTGCTGATAACCAACACACAGGCAACCGTAATCACAGCAGGATGAGAAAATCCTTCGAATGCCTTGTTAGCATCGACCAATCCCAAATAAATGGCAGTCAACAATGCCATTCCTGCCACCACATCATAACGCCAGCGATTCCATATAAACATCAGAATCGTGGCTAACAACAATCCAAGCACGCTAATTTGATCAAATGTCATGGGTAGAATTTTTCATTAAGCAAGGTCTTTATCGCAATAAATCGGGAGCTTTGTATCATTAGCTGGGAGTAACTTGACCGAATATTGCCTGAATAACGCACAGGTCTCAACCTGAATATTTTTGCGATGCGGTCTGGTGAGTTTACACCACAACAGTTCCGAACGAAAAAAACTCACCTGCACTGAAAACACCGATGTTGTGAGTATCATCGTGACTAGGGGCGGATTGTAACAAGGCGGTCAACTGATGAAAAACCGAGCGGGTGAGTTTAGCTTTTAAGCCATCGCGAACCATAATATAGGGTGCGAGTTGGTCGGTGTCCCGCTCGCTTATGACGGTAAGCGGATGGGCGTGGTCTGCCAAAACCACTTCATCCATATTGGTACGAAAATATAATTTTTGCATGTCATTTTCCGTGAGCTGATTCATTTCAACGGCAGTAAACGGCACTTCGTTGACTTCAATTCGATATTTAATCGGAGGCGTTACCAGAAAATATTGATCGCCTTCAAGCCGTAATACTGATGCGAATAATTGAACGATACGATGACGTTGAATCAGCGACCCGTGATAAAACCATTCGCCATTTGTGGCAATTCGAATATCGATATCGACCATTTTTGTCGGTCTCCACTCATTCACCGGAGACTGCTTACATGCTGCCAGCTGGTCAAACAATAAATTTAAGTCTGTCACACGCGAGAGTTTATAAGCCGTTCAATCAGTTTTAATCTGTTTCGATGCAGAATATTCGCGACTTGCCAGATGTATCATAGGCAAAAATGGCTACACAATGCACCCTTCGCTTGCAAAATTTAGACAGATGAAAGTGTTTGAATATTGTAAAGGTCTCTTTTAAGATATCAATCTATTGATGGGGACGGAACGCTACCAACCTAATCCCTACTCTGTCAAGTGCAATTCGCATTATTAAACTGTAAACTAACTTACTGATGTATAATGTCGGTTTAAGGACTGCTCAATGGTAAAAATTAAGAAAGTTGGTCTCTTCGGGAAATTTAACGACAGTAGCATAGCAGACACCATTGCTACGGTTAAAGCGACTCTCGAGAACAAAAAATTATCCGTGCTACTCGGTAGTACGACGGCGGCTGACGTTCAGGGCGACCGAATTGATGACCGCCAGCCACTCGGGGAAGCGATTGATTTGGCTGTTGTAGTCGGTGGAGATGGCACGATGTTAAATGTGGCACGAGAATTATCAATCCATGACATCCCTGCAATCGGTGTTAATCTTGGTCGCTTGGGCTTTCTTACCGACATCGCACTTGCTGACCTTGATGCCAGCATGTCATCTATTTTGAAAGGCGATTGTGTCATCGAGTATCGGACTATGTTGCAATGCCAAGTCATCAAAAATGATGCGACCGTTTGCACTGGAATTTCGCTTAACGATGTGGTCATATCGAAAGGCAACACTGGACGATTGATTGAGTTTAAGATTTGGGTCAATAATCAATTTGTCAGCCAGCCTCGAAGCGATGGCTTGATACTAGCAACACCAACTGGGTCGACCGCTTACGCCTTGTCTGCGGGTGGCCCGATTATTGCTCCGAGCCTGCCGGTCATGAGCATGTCGCCTATTTGTCCGCATACGCTCAGTAATCGACCGATTATTCTGGACGAAAATGACGAGGTAAAAATTACCGCATTGAATACCCACGAAGTGCCTGCGAACCTGTCATTTGACGGACTCATCAGTGCCCAGTTAAAAGGCGATGAAACGATTATCATCAAACGTGCCACAAAGAAACTGAAAATGATACGGATTGATGGCTTCAACCACTTTGAAATTTTACACACAAAACTCGGCTGGAATGGCTAAACGGTATTCCAGCATCGAACATGGCGGAGTCTGCACATGATTGACTGGCTAGAAATAAAACAATTCATTATCGCACAGCACATCGAGATTGAGTTTGACCCCCATTTTACGACTGTGACGGGGGAAACAGGTTCCGGCAAATCATTGATTGTCGATGCCATAGGACTTTTGCTCGGGCAGCGTTCCGATAATAGTTGTATTCGCCACAATCATGACACCGCCGAGCTGCAAGCGAGTTTTGTCCTGCCGCCCGACCACCCTGGACTGCATTGGCTCGAACAAAATGGTGTCGCCAACGACAACGAGTGCATATTACGCCGCGTTATTCGACGCGACAAAGCCAGCAAAAGCTATATCAACGGACATGCTACAACCATGACGCAATTACGGGATATTGGCAGGCATATTGTCGATATTCACGGACAAAACGAACACCACGCTTTGCTGAAAAAAGCGGCACAACAACGGTTGCTGGACGGTGCTGCTGGCAATCTTGAACTGCTCGCTGATCTGGGTGGCTGTTACCATACAATCGATCATATCCAACAACAAATCGACCAACTCAATGACCAAAGCCATACCACACAGGAACGTGCTGACTTGCTCAAGTTCCAAATTGAGGAGTTAAATGAGCTTGCCCCCGAAGCAGATGAATGGCTGTCTCTGGAAAACCAACACAAACGATTAAATCATCAGCAAGAGCTGACAAGCGGCACTCGAACAGTGGCAGAAATGCTGTATCAATCCGAAGATGATAATCTAAATAGCCAGCTCATTCAGTGTGGCTTGCAACTCGAGCATCTGTCCCAATTCGACGAACAGCTAAAACCCATTGCCGAAATCATTGTTGAGGCGCAGGTCAATATTGAAGAAGCCGCCACTCAGCTTCGACCTTTTTATCAGGATGGCGACATCGACGCAACGGAAATCGAGAGAATCGAAAGCCGTTTTTCGCTCTATCACACATTAGCCAGAAAACATCGTCTGCAGCCCCCGCTACTCGCCGCTCATCTTGAGTCAATGTGCCATGAATTGGCAGGTCTGAAAAATCCACAGCATGAGCTGGCACGTCTCAACGACCTGTTACATAGCGAATCGCAAATCTATCAACGCATTGCCACAAAAATCAGTACGAATCGCAAGACCAGTGCTAGCCGTCTCGCAGCTCGGGTAACGGCACTGATGCAGGAGCTTGGCATGAAAGGAGGCACGTTTGACATTCAACTGAACTCGATTACAACCGAACGCTATACCCGATTCGGCAACGAAACCGTGGAATTTGTTGTTACTGCCAATCCAGGACAACCGCTTCAGCCGCTGGCAAAGGCGGCATCGGGTGGAGAATTATCGCGAATCTCATTAGCTATTCAGGTTGTGCTGGCGAATAAAACACCCGTGTCGACTCTGATATTTGATGAAGTCGATGTCGGCATTGGTGGTGAAATAGCGCATATTGTTGGACAGAAATTAAAAGAATTGGGACAATCCAGTCAGGTCATTTGTATCACCCATCTTTCTCAAGTTGCCGCGAATGGGGATCATCACTTTTGTGTTTCTAAACAAGGCGGCAAACAAGTAACCGCCCACGTCACCAAGTTAAACATCGAACAGAGAATAGCGGAAATCGCCCGTATGACAGGGGGCGAAAAACTCACCGAACAGTCTTTGGCACATGCTCAACAAATGCTCGAATCGGCATGAATACCCGTACCAACAATGGTGGTAAAATCACGGACTATGACATCCGCCATGCACGCTTAGAGGATGTACCCAAAATTTACACACTCTTAAAGCATTATAGTGACCAAGAGGTCTTATTACAGCGATCGCAAAGTGATATTTATAGTTCGTTACGAGATTTTTATGTGGTCGAGGACGATGGCAAAATCATTGCCTGTGCAGCCTTGTTTATTTACACTAAAGAACTCGGAGAAATCCGCAGTCTGGCAGTTGACCCGAACTACATGAAATTAGGGCTTGGCAACAAAATAGTACAGCGTCTCGAACAGGATGCTCACCATATCGGTCTGTCAAAATTGATGGCGTTGACCTATGTGGTGAGCTTTTTCGAGAAACTAGACTTCAAAGTAGTGGACATGAGCGAGCTACCCGAAAAAGTCTGGGGAGTCTGCATCAACTGCCATAAATTTCAAAATTGTGATGAGATAGCAATGTTAAAATACGTCAACAACCATTAAATCCCCCCCCCTTTATAGGACATTATTTATGAAATTACATTTTAGATTATTTACAGTGAAAACGGTTCTCGTCTGTGCCACATTCCTCCTTGCTGGCTGTAATATTGTTTACAAAGCCGACATGCAACAAGGCAACGATATTACTGAACAGGTCGTATCACAATTAACAGTCGGCATGACCAAGCGGGAAGTTATTCGTTTAGCCGGAGCACCACTTATCACCGACCCATTCCATGAAGACCGCTGGGATTACTACTATTCCAAACGAAACGGAAAAACCGGCGAAACCGTACAACAATCCGCATCCTTAACATTCACCGATGACGTGTTAAGCGCAATCACCAGCACTTTCGACTAATCGCGACAGCATCATCTGAACCCACCCACAATATTGAGACCGTGCAAGAAACCCAATATCGTCGTTCCTGCGAAAGCAGGAACCCCGTAAAACAGCCAAACTCGCAAGGGTTTTCTACATGCAACACACACTAGCTTGGGGGGTTACACAATCTCAATATTGCTGATGATTCGATTCGCATGCAAATGAAGCAACTCAGAGGATGCACCTATCAAAGTCCGATTGACGAAATCGGTAAAATTCGAATTATTGCTGATGGCGGGCGATTGTGTTTTCTTGATTTTGGAGATAAGGATGGACGTATCCAGAAATTGCTCAAACGCAGATACGATGCGTTCGACATCATCGAAGAAGCCGATGTGCTCAATATACGAAGCCGATTGGCACGTTATTTCGAGCGTGACTGGAGTGCGTTTGATGACTTAATCCCAACCCAAATTGTCACCGCTGGAAGCGATTTTCAACGCCAAGTATGGGCACAACTAATGACAATTCCCGCGGGCACGACCATATCCTATTCCGAATTGGCAACTGCCATCAGCCGACCAAAGGCAATACGAGCGGTGGGACAAGCGAATGCCAATAATCCGTTATCAATTATTGTTCCCTGTCATCGGGTTATCGGTAAAAATAGTGCATTACGCGGTTACGCTGGTGGGACAGCACGACAAGGTACGCTGTTAAAGCACGAGGGGGTTCTCTGAAATGCAACATCATCGAGTGCCCACTACAAACTTGTTCACCAGCCCCGATATTCATCAATCTCCGAGGTCAGGGGCGTTCTGCTGTTCCCGTTTTGGGCTTTCTATGATTGGCGAGTTGCTTGACCAAATCACTGGCACTGCTCTGCAACCAGCCGGGCACTATGCCGTGAACGAATGCCATTACGGCCGCTTTTAGGCACTGTATCGCAAAACGAAATGCCACCCTCTGATGTTTAAAGTAGTTTTCATTAACTGAAGCGAGGTGAGTCCTACTGGAATGAATCATGACGATTTTTATGCTAGTTAATATGGTACCGAGGAAAGGACTTGAACCTTCACGGGCTATTGCCCACTAGCACCTGAAGCTAGCGCGTCTACCAATTCCGCCACCTCGGCATGGCTCGGACTGTACCCATTGTATCGGGCGATGTCAATTTTATGTCCGAGTTCAATACCGATGAAATAAACCGGTTTGTCTTCAGGATGTCCCATCATTCCCGCTCATACGGATTCGGAAGGATGTCTTTTAGAGACTGTGCAAAAACTCAATATTCGTCGCTCCTAACCCCGTCACCCTTGTTATCCTGCCTATCCATGTAAACACTATTCGGAGGACATCGGACAATGGAAAAGGAAAAGGAAAAGGAAAATCATTTTCAATTTTCAATTTTCAATTAAATGCTATGTTATTTGATTCGGAAATTAGGTATCCTCGCCAAGTCCAAAAATAATGCCCTATTGTATTGTATTGCCATGCCCACCATAACCGAACTAACCGATGCTTTAACCTATTCGAGCGAACGAATAGAAGCGTTGCGGAGGTATCTTTGACTATGCTGACAAGCAAGATCGGCTGCAGGAAGTCGAGCTGATTCTGGCAGACCCGTCCATATGGGATGAGCCGCAAGAAGCACAAAAACTGGGGCAGGAACGCGCCCAGTTAGAACAGGTGGTTAATGTGTTGGCACAGTTGCAACGGGATATTACAGACGCTGTAGATTTGCTGGATATGGCGACTGAGGACGAGGAGGACGATGCCAAAACGCTTATGGAAGTGGTTGGCGAGGATGTCGCTGGTATTGAGTCCAGACTGGACAAATTAGAATTTCGCCGTATGTTCAGAGGCGAGGCGGATGCCTTTAATGCCTTTGTCGATATTCAATCAGGTTCGGGCGGCACAGAGGCACAGGATTGGGCGGAAATGTTGTTACGAATGTATAGCCGATGGGCGGACAATCAGGGCTTTAAGCTGGAGTTGGTCGAGCGTTCGGCGGGCGATGTGGCTGGTATCAAGAGTGCCACCATTAAGGTGTCGGGCGAATATGCTTACGGCTATATGCGTACCGAAACCGGGGTTCATCGGTTGGTGCGTAAGAGTCCTTTCGATTCGGGTAATCGGCGGCATACTTCTTTTGCCTCGGTTTACGCCTATCCAGAAATTGACGATAGTTTTGAAATTGACATCAATCCAGCAGATTTACGAGTCGACACCTATCGCGCCAGTGGAGCCGGTGGGCAGCATGTCAATCGTACCGACTCGGCGGTGCGTATCACTCATAATCCGAGCGGGATTGTGGTGCAGTGCCAGAACGACCGCTCACAGCATCGTAACCGTGCTGAAGCGATGTCGATGTTGAAAGCCAAATTGTATGAAGCCGAATTACAAAAACGCCGACAGGAACAACAATCAGAAGAAGACAGCAAGGCGGATATTGGCTGGGGCAGTCAGATTCGCTCCTATGTATTAGACCAAGCACGCATCAAGGATTTAAGAACCCAAGTTGAAACGGGCAATACGCAAGCCGTGTTGGATGGCGAGTTGAATCAGTTTATTGAAGCCAGTCTTAAATCGGGTTTGTAACAAACATAGCCGCAAGCATAAAACACGAACGAATGAGCGAAACAAACGACCAAATACAGCAACGGCGCGATAAATTAACCGCATTGCGTGAGCGCGGCAATCCATTCCCCAATGATTTTAGGCGCGATGCCTTTGTCGGCGATTTGCTGGCAAAATATGCCGATGATGTCGATGGTGTTGCCGAGCAAGTGCGGCATGTCAAAGTGGCTGGACGGCTGATGTCGCGCAGGATCATGGGTAAAGCCAGTTTTGCACATATTCAGGATATGAGCGGACAAATGCAATTGTTTTTACAACGCGATAATCTGCCCGCACAGGTTTATAACGACGAGTTCAAAAAATACGATCTCGGCGACATTATTGCGGCGGAGGGGGAATTATTTCATACCAAAACCGGCGAGTTAAGCGTACGGGTCAAACAAACAAGATTGCTCACCAAAGCATTGCGCCCCTTGCCCGAAAAGTTTCATGGCTTGACCGATACCGAAACCCGCTATCGGCAACGCTATGTTGATTTGATTATGAATGAACAAACCCGCACGGTGTTCAAAACACGGGCTAAAGTCATTCAATATATTCGTGAATTTATGACCGACCGCCGCTTTCTCGAAGTCGAAACCCCAATGATGCACCCGATTCCCGGAGGTGCTGTGGCACGTCCGTTTAGCACGCACCACAATGCCATGGATATGGAATTATTTCTGCGTATTGCACCGGAGTTATATCTCAAACGATTGGTGGTTGGCGGCTTCGAGCGCGTCTTTGAAATCAATCGTAATTTTAGGAATGAGGGCGTGAGTACGCGCCATAATCCAGAGTTTACTATGCTGGAATTCTATTGGGCGTATGCAGATTACCATGACCTCATTGATTTGACCGAGGCGATGATACGCGGGCTATGTCAGGCGGTTGTCGGCGATACCAAAGTGCCCAGTCAGGGACAAATAATCGACTTTTCAAAGCCGTTTCAGCGTTTCACCATGCTCGAGTCAATTCTCCATTTCAACACCGACATAAGTGCGTCCCAGCTCACCGATTTAGCGGCGATTACCGCGCTGGCATGCGATATTGGCATTGATGTGCAACCGGGTTATGGCATCGGCAAAATTCAAACCGAAGTGTTTGAAAAACGAGTCGAAGAGAAACTAATCGAGCCAACTTTTATCACCGCCTATCCGGTTGAAGTGTCGCCCTTATCACGGCGCAATGATGAACAACCAGAAATCAGCGACCGTTTCGAGTTTTTTGTTGATGGTAAAGAGATTGCCAATGGTTTTTCCGAATTAAATGATGCCGAAGATCAAGCACAAAGATTCCGCCAACAAGTGCAGGATAAAGATGCCGGCGACCATGAAGCGATGCACTACGATGCCGATTATATTCGCGCACTGGAATACGGTATGCCCCCGACTGCCGGGCAAGGTATCGGCATTGACCGACTGGTCATGGTGTTGACCAACAGCCCGTCAATTCGAGATGTTGTGTTGTTTCCGCATTTGCGCCATGAAACCGTTTCTTGACTCTTGATGGGCATATTCTGCCTTGTGATATAATCTGCCGTTATGAGCAATATTCCTACAGTCGTTTCTGTTATCAATCTCAAAGGGGGTGTTGGCAAAACCACCGTTACCGCCTTGCTCGCACGTTATGCGGCACATAAGTGGGGTTTGGACACCCTTGCTGTGGATTTGGATCCACAAGCGAACTTGAGTCAGGCGTTGATGACGGAACAGGGCGACAAACAATTCATGGACGCAAAACAACCTTCTATCGTGGAATTGTTTGATGGTTTTGCCCCTGCGACTGAAAACAAACCTTCTCCCACTCGGTTAGAACCGGCTGATATTATCAAACAGGTATTTGCTGGCGGGGGGCAGGAAAAAGGAAAACGGGACAACAAAACCATGAAACAGCAACAACTGCAAGAGACTTTGAAGGGGTTAATAGAATGCTTTGGTTACGACAATGTCAGCAAGACACTCAAAGATATGCAGTCTGAAAAACCCGTAATCGGAAAACAGAAAACCAAAATTTACAGTGTTACTGCTGGCGAAAATTCCAAAAAACAAACAAAGAAAAGCATAAAGCCTAATGCTGTGAATGTTGTTAAATCACTTGATATAACCAATAAAGCGAAAAAAGAAATTCTATTCACCATGGCTAAAAAATACGAAGCGAAAGAATTTATGCCCAATGTTAATCATGTGCGCGCTTTTCTCAGCGACAAAAGAGATGTGTCACGCATCAAATCACGGCAACAAGTAACTGTCGCCGTGTTCAAGAAATTACACGATTTGAAAACCAGCGAACTACGCGAAATCATGGATCGTGGATTATATGCTCCTCCAAAACGATTGGAGGCGTTTGCAAAGGCGATTGAGGGCTTTAGCCGACACGATCGCTCCACTTAAAATCGACAAGTGTCGTTTCCAAACATAATACTCTATCTTGTCAGCCGAATGACCACGTTGCATTTGCATCGTAAAGTGGTTTGCTCATAAAGAAATATTCGATGATGCTACCGCTAGAATTGATGATTGGTTTGCGTTATACGCGGGCGAAACGGCGCAATCATTTTATTTCGTTTATTTCTACAACCTCTATGCTTGGCGTTATTCTCGGGGTGTGGGCGTTGATTACGGTCATGTCCATTATGAATGGCTTTCACAAAGACCTTCGGGATCGGATTCTGTTTGTGGTGTCGCATGTTACCATCAGCGATTTCGATGGTCATTTAGATAATTGGCAGGACTTGGCTAACCGTGTTTCCAACCACCCACAAGTTGAAGCACAAGCCCCCTTTGTCTTAGGACAGGGCATGATTACCAAAGGAGCGGCAGTCACCGGTGCCTTGATTCGTGGGATTGATGTTGACCGTGAAGGCGATGTGTCGGAGGTGCTTAATCATATTGTCGAAGGCAATTCGGCGGATTTGCAAGCAGGTTCTTTTGGCATTATTTTGGGTAAAAACTTGGCTCATTCATTAGGCGTTAGACTCGGTGAAAAAGTAACCGTAGTGGTGCCGAAAGGCAAGGTAACGCCAGCCGGTTTATTGCCACGATTGAAGCGTTTTACCGTGGTTGGATTGTTTCAAATCAACATGTACGAATATGATAGCGGTATCGCTTTGATTCACATTGACGATGCGGCAAAATTGTTGAGTCTCAATAACAAAGTGACCGGTTTGCGGCTTAAACTGAGCGATGTTGAGGAGGCACGGCGGTTTAGACGAGATATTTATCAACAGCTTGATGGGGGCTTTCGGGTACGCGATTGGACTATGGAACATGCCAATTTTTTCCGTGCACTGGAAATCGAAAAACGGGTGGTGTTCATTGTGTTGTTGTTGATTATTGCCGTCGCCGCATTCAATATCGTCTCCACGCTGGTGATGATTGTTACTGACAAGCAAGCCGACATTGCTATTTTGATGACTTTGGGCATGAGTCCGTCCAGTATTATGAAAATATTTATCGTGCAAGGCTCTGTCATTGGTGTTGCTGGGGTTGTGCTGGGGGGGCTATTTGGGATTATCACGGCATTGAACGTGGAAACCATCATCCCGGCCATCGAGAACTTCTTTAATACCGAATTATTTCCGCTGGACGTGTATTTAATCAGCGATTTCCCGGCGGAGATGCGCTGGTTTGATGTCCTGCGGATTATTTTTGCCGCCTTGCTCATGAGTTTTCTGGCAACCATCTATCCGGCTTGGCGTGCCTCCAAAGTGCAACCGGCAGAGGCGTTGAGGTATGAGTGAATAGCAATCAGCAAGATGCAAATCTGGTGATTGACTGCCAGAATGTAGCAAAAGTATTTGTGCAAGGCACGCTTCGTGTGGAGGTGTTAAAGGCGGTTGACCTGCAAGTCAGTCGGGGTGATCAGATTGCCATTGTCGGTGCTTCGGGTTCGGGCAAAAGTACCTTGTTGCATATACTGGGCGGCTTGTCCGAACCGAGCAGCGGAAAAGTGTTTATCGACAATCAGGACATCATCACATTATCACCCAAGCAGCGCGGGATACTTCGCAATAGCGCATTCGGATTTGTCTATCAATTTCATCATTTGTTAGCAGAATTCACCGCGCTGGAAAATGTTGCGATGCCCTTGTTAATCCGACAAACCGATTCAGCGGAGGCACTAGAGACCGCACGGGATATTCTGCAACGTGTTGGCTTAGGTGCGCGTATTACCCACAAACCCGGCGAGTTATCCGGCGGCGAGCGTCAACGCGCTGCCATCGCTCGGGCGATGGTCACAAAACCAAAATGTATTATGGCGGACGAGCCAACCGGCAATCTAGACTCCCATACCGCCGATGCCATCCACCAGTTATTAGTCGAATTAAATCAGGAAAACCAAACCAGTTTGATTGTGGTTACCCATGACCAGTCGCTGGCACATAAAATAGGGCGTATTGTCCGTATTGAGAACGGGACGACTAATATTGGATTTTTGCAGGAATGACGGATGTTGGTTTCTTGCACAGTCTCTTTTGCGGGAACGACAAATATTGGTTTTTGCACAGCCTCTTTCGCAGGGATGACACCTTTGTAGCCAATAAATGATGACAGACATAAGCTCCGTAGGAGCGACACAAAAAAGAGAGCATGCCAAACACTTACAGCCAAATATATGTGTGGCATCGTATCGGGAAAAAAATCAAAGCCATTAGCCTTATTTTGCAATCCAGACCATACGCATATTTTAATTGGATTACACCCGTCTGTTGCAATTTCGGATATGGTGCGAGACCGTAAAGCAAATTCATCAAAATGGATAAATGAAAAGAGATGGATAATAGGGAAATTTAATTGGCAGGAAGGATTCGGGACATTCACCTATTCCAAATCACAAATCAGCACAGTTGTCAGATATATTTTAAACCAATCGGAGCATCATAAAAAGACATCTTTTAAAGATGAATATATTGATTTATTGGAAAAATTTGAAGTAGCGTATGACGAAAAATATTTATTTAAATGGAGACCTTTGCATAAATCCACCCGGGGCCCCACTTAAAATGGTAAAATAGCGTTCATTCAATAAACCCTTGAGGATACCGTCAAATGTCTTGGAAACAAACCGCCCAATACTCGTTCGCAGATGCCCTTTTAATTGAGCATAAGTCATTGTCCAAACTAGATGATGTGCATGAAATTATCGATTGGAAACAGATCGAAAAAACGCTCAGCCATCTTTATGCCTCCAAGCGCGGTGTGCCAGCATACCCACCTTTGATGATGTTTAAGATACTGATTTTACAGGCGTGGTATAACTTAAGCGATGAAGCCTTAGAAGAACAGATAGCCCGGGATTTAATGTTCCGCCGGTTTATTGGTTTGAGTCTCAGTGATGCAGTACCCGATCATTCCACTATTTGGCGGTTTAGGAACTTATTACACACCGAAAATCTGCTTGATTCTTTATTGGTGCAGATCAATAACCATCTCGCTAAAAACAGTCTTATTGTTGCCACAGGCTCGGTCAATATTATCGATGCGACTGTGATTGAGGCGAAGCAATGCCGTTCTAAAAAGAACAAACAAGGCGACAATACCCAAGACCCAGAAGCGGCATGGAACGTGAAAACGGCATCCGATGGCAGGCGTAAAAGCACCTACGGATTTAAGATGCACGCCAATACCGATGAAGATGGTTTTATCAAGAAAATGACCTATACGCCTGGCAATGTGCATGATTCACAGGAGTTTGAACATCTGTTAGGCGATAGGCACGGACAAGTTTACGCAGACAGTGCCTATGCCAACAAAGACAATGACGAGAAACTGGGTAAAGAAAACAATAGAATCCTGCACCGAGCTTATCGCAACACACCATTAACGGAGCAACAAAAAGCACTGAATAAAATGTATAGCAGTGTCCGCTATGTGGTTGAACGCACCTTTGGTTTGCTCAAACTGCATCACGGATTAGGCAAGGCAAGATACATGGGGTTAGCCAGAAACAAAACCCGCGCACATCTGATTGCCATGAGCCATAACCTTAAAACTGGGATGAATATTTTCAAAGAACTGCAACGTTTAAAGGAGAGTTGTGCCTAAATGGGCAATAAAACAGATAAAAACCCACTAAAAGTGGTTAAAAGTGCCGAAATAGCGGCTTTTTTGGTGTCGTATTGATGATTGAGAGAACATGGGCGAAAAAATGAGGCAAATTTATAAAAAATCACGTTGTTTGTGAGTTGCGAGGGGTGTTTTGTGGATTATGCAAAAGTCTCAAATGGAATGAATAAAGCCAATCCAATGACGATTGTTTAGCTCCGTAGGGCGGCATCTTTCTTTTGTTTAGCTCCTACGGAGCTTCGGCTGTCATCATTTATTTGGCTACAAAGGTATCATCCCTACGGGATTTTACATTACTGCGGAAGAGGCTGTGTAAAAACTCAATATTCGTCATGACTTCGACGGTCAACCATCATAAGTCGTTGATTTACAAAGAAACACAAAAACACCTAGGCACTACAATTTCTAGTAAGGCGGTAGCAGATGGGTACAAAGGGCAGATTCGCAACCTATGTAATGAGTGCCAGCTCTCGATACTGTGCTATTCGATTCACATAAATTGCCGCTGCCTGTTTCAGGTATTCAACTTCTTGGTCGCTCAGAACTCGGACTGCTTTGGCGGGCGATCCTAGAATCAAAGTTCGCTCTGGAAATACCTTGTTTTCGGTAACCAGTGTGCCTGCCCCAACCAAACAGTCTTGCCCGATGACTGCCTTATTCATCACAACACTACCGATACCAATTAGGCTACCCGCTTTAATATGGCAGCCATGCAACATACAGCCATGTCCGATTGTTACATCCTGCTCAATCGTCAGCGGCACACCCGGGTCCGTATGTAAGACACTACAATCCTGAACATTCGAGCGATTACCAATATGTATCAATTCATTGTCGCCACGCAACACAGACTTAAACCAGACGCTCGCCTGTTCGCCGATATGCACCAAACCGATTATATCGGCACTGGGAGCGACAAAACTGCTTGGTGCGATTTCTGGCACTCGGTTGGTGAGGCTAAATATCATTGTTGGTAGCGTTGCCGAAATGGTTGTTACATCAACAAAGGTTTGTCGATGTCCCGACCGAGTCTATTTTGTTGCCATTGCATACTCATTAACCGCGATAGCTTTTCTATGATGGTTTTTTCGACCGTGTACTTAATCAGGATAAGCTCGGCATCGTTGCGTAACGACATCAAATAATCATCACTGGTTTGTAGCTTGTCAATCAAACCAAGCTCCAACGCTTGTGTACCTAGCCAATGCTCTCCAGTAGCCACTTTATCGACATTTAGGTCGGGGCGTTGGGTTTTTATAAAGTGCTTGAATCGATCATGCGTTTCCTCAAGATCCTGCTGCATTTTGGCACGTCCTTTATCCGTGTTTTCTCCAAAAAGTGTCAGCGTTCGTTTGAATTCACCCGCATATAATTGCTCAAAATCAACATTATGTTTTTTAAGTAGCCGATGTAGATTGGGTATTTGCGTCAGCACGCCAATCGAGCCAATGAATGAAAAGGGAGCGGCAATGATTTTATTAGCGACACATGCCATCATATAACCACCGCTGGCTGCTATCTTATCAACGGCAACGGTAAGCGGAATACCATTATCACGAACGCGCTGTAATTGTGATGCCGCTAAACCATAGCCATGAACTGTCCCACCGCCACTTTCTAGTCGAACCAGCACCTCATCTTCTTGGTTGGCAACGGTGAGCAATGCACTGATTTCTTGACGCATGCTTCCCACATCGCTAGCTTCTATGTCGCCATCAAAATCAAGTACAAATAATCGTTTTTTCTGGGCTTTCGCTCCATCAGTTTCTTTTGCCGCTTTCTTTTCTTTTTTCTTGTCTTGCTTCGACTTATTCTTATCTGCCTTTGCACGTTGTTTTAATCCGACACCAGAGAGTGTTACAGCGACAATCGTATTTTCCATCTCTTCGTATTGGGTGTTTAGATGGGTTACTTGAATATGGTTGGCTGTGGTTTTTTTGTGTCGCATCACTAGCGAAACAAGGGACCCTGCAACAATGAGTATGGCAACAACAATGGTTACGGCTTTAATCAGGAACAAGCCATATTCAGCGAGAAAATACATATTGAGTTATTTGTCCGTTTTAGAGTTTTTAAGATGATTAGCGGAGGAATTCATCGCTGTCATGTCGTTTTCACGCACCTTAGCGAGCTTCGCCCAAGTATCGCGCAAAGTTACAATCCGATTATAGATGAGGTTTCCAGTGCTGTCATCGGTGTCGGCATAGAAATAACCCAGTCGTTCAAATTGGTATCGGGTAGTGGGTTTCGGTTCAGCCAGACTGGATTCCAATTTACTGTGCGGCAATATCTGCAGAGAATTAGGATTGAGAAACTCTCTAAAATTTCGATTTTTATCAGCCAGTGGATTGGCTTGTGAAAAAAGCCGATCATAAAGTCGAATCTCCACCTCCGCACAATGAGCGACCGATACCCAGTGGATAATTCCTTTCACCTTTCGCCCTTCAGGTGGGCGACCACTGCGCGTATCGGGATTATATTGGCATCTTAATTCTATGACCTCACCAGACTGGTTTTTAATCACATCAACACAACGAATCACAAAACCATAACGCAAACGAACTTCCCGATTCGGAGCAAGCCGAAAAAACTTATTCGGCGGTTGCTCCATAAAATCATCTTGCTCAATATAAATTTCGCGACCGAGTGTAATCGTCCGTGTTCCCAGTGACGCATTGTTCGGATGATTCGGTACTTCAATCTCTTCATACTCGCCCACAGGATAGTTTTCAATGACTACTTTGAGTGGTCGCAAAACAGCCATAGCACGCGGCACAATCGGGTCCAGAACCTCGCGAATGCTGTTTTCCAAGGCGCTCATTTCGATGATGTTATCTCTTTTTGTGATACCCACGGTGGCAATAAAATTCCGTATTGATGCAGGGCTAAAGCCACGTCTCCGTAGTCCGCAAATAGTCGGCATCCTCGGGTCATCCCAGCCCGCTACATCGCCATTTTCCACCAATTGAGTCAGCATGCGTTTGCTCATGACCGTATAGTTGAGATTAAGGCGCGAAAACTCAATCTGTTGCGGATGAAATGGTGCGGAGACATTGTCCAATAGCCAATCGTACAGAGCGCGATGGTCTTCAAATTCGAGGGTGCAAAGCGAATGGGTTACCCCTTCAATGGCATCGCTCAATCCGTGTGTGAAATCGTATAGCGGATAAATACACCACGCATTTCCAGTACGTTGATGTTCGTGGTGACGAATACGATAAATAACAGGATCGCGTAAATTAATATTTGGTGAATTCATATCAATTTTTGCGCGTAAAACATGCTCTCCATCCGCAAACGTACCCGCACGCATTTTCTCAAATAGCGTACTATTCTCATCTATACGGCGATTACGATAGGGACTGTCCCGGCCGGGTTCGGTCAGTGTGCCACGATATTCGCGTATTTCCTCGGCACTCAAACTGTCCACATAAGCAAGTCCCTTTTCGATTAACTCGATGGCAAAACCGTATAATTGTTCAAAATAGTCCGATGCGTGTGCAATACGGTGCCATTGATAACCCAGCCAGCGTACATCAGCTTCGATGGCAGCGACAAATTCTGTGTCTTCCTTCACTGGATTGGTGTCGTCAAAGCGTAGCGTACATTGCCCCTTGTAATCATCGGCAATGCCAAAATTTAACCAGATTGATTTGGCATGTCCAATATGCAAATAACCATTCGGTTCTGGTGGGAATCGCGTCACAACAACATCATGTTTGCCGACAGCGAGTTCCTGCTCAATGACTTGGCGGATAAAGTTGGGTTTGGTGGTTTCGGACATTTAAGAATAAGCTTAATGGGTCATGTAATCAGGACGTGGAGTATAACGAATTTCAGTAACACTGGCATTTGCTTTGATTATAATTTGATCATTTTGCACAATAGTTCTTTTGCCTTTTAGTGTCAAAAACGGAACAGTGACCAACAGCAATAATTATAATTGGTGATTGAAATTCGTTCGTCAAAAGTTATACCAATAACCGAGTGAGAATGTTTTCATAGCATTTCGATAATAAGTCGAGATCGGTGATTGAAATTTGTTCGTCTATTTGGTGGATGGTGGCATTGATGGGTCCGAATTCGACCACTTGGGCACCACTAGGGGCAATAAAGCGACCATCTGAAGTGCCGCCAGTAGTTGACAGGGTGGGCAGGCGGCGGGTAACGTCAACAATGCTTGCTGTAACGGCATCCACCAGTGTCCCTGATTGGGTTTGATAGGGATAGCCGGGCATTCCCCACTGGATTTCAAAATCTAGATGATGCTGACTTAAAATTTCTTCGACTTGTTCTTTTAGTTGATTGGCGGTTGTCTCGGGGGAATAGCGAAAGTTGAAATCAATCTGTATATGGCTTGGAATCACATTCGTCGCACCTGTCCCACCGTTGATATTGGATAGTTGCAAGGCGGTCGGCTGAAAAAAATCATTCCCCGAATCCCATTGTTTTGCAACCAAATCGGCAAGTGCCGGTAATGCAGTATGCAGTGGATTCCGAGCGAGATGAGGGTAGGCTATATGCCCTTGTTTACCGTTGACGGTCAGCCTGCCATTGAGCGAGCCACGACGACCGATTTTTATCGTATCGCCTAAGGTTGTCACGCTAGTTGGTTCACCGACAATGCACATGTCAATCCGCACATCTCGGGCATCTAGCGTATCAATAACGGCTTTGGTGCCCCATCGGGCAATACCTTCTTCATCACTGGTTATCAACAAACCGATGCTACCATGACAATTGTCGTGGCGTTCAAAAAAACGCTCACAGGCAGTGATGAAGCAGGCGATGCTACCTTTCATGTCGGCAGCCCCTCTGCCATGTAGCATACCCTCTTTTATTACGCCGTCAAAGGGCGGGATTGACCATTGTGCTAATGCACCAGTGGGCACGACATCGGTGTGTCCAGCAAAAACCACCAATGGCGTGGCATTGCCCCTAATAGCCCAAAGATTGCTAACATCATGGAAATTAATTGGCTCACAAGTAAAACCAATTTCCTCCAGTCGTTGCGACAGCAATGCCTGACAACCCGCATCGTCGGGAGTTTGTGATGGTCGGCGTACCAGACTCCTCGCCAGCTCTACAGTAGCCGAATGGGGCATCGTTGCAATGTGGTTGACTGTTTAAGAATCTCGATTATAAAGATTCTCGATTGAAAATACGAAGCGAATTCAACCGGATAATCTCTCATTTTTTACGCCTTTTTTCTGGTTATTTAAGCGTATGAGCACGCGCTTTGGACTTAAGAAGTGTTGCGCTTATGGGTTGAATTCTCCTCATGCTAGTTCGAATTCTGCTGGATTAAACTCTTCCAAAGAATTTAAAATACGGTCGGCATTTTGATAGCATGATTTGTCCATATTTGGGTCAGGAACGACGATAACCCGCATTCCAGCGGCGATGCCAGCCGCCAAGCCCGATGGAGCATCCTCAAATACGAGCGTGTTCCGATGATTAGCGTTGAGGCGTTTGGCAGCAACATTGAAAATATCCGCGGCGGGTTTGCCGTGCGTAATTTCGGGGTCATCACCCGTGACAATAATATTAAAAAGGTTAAACCAATTTTTGTGTCTGATTGTTTTTAATTCAAATAGATCACGATTGGAACTGGTTGCCACAGCGATAGGGATGTTGCGGCGATGTAGCTGGCGTATCAGATTTTCCGCCCCCTGCATGGCATGGCAAGTCGGAAATTTTGTGCGTAATAATTGATTGCGTTCCTGCAAGTAGGTGTCAGCACTAATTGGTAGTTGCAGCGTGTTGACCAGATATTCTGCCGAAACCATAGCAGGTAAGCCAATCATGTTGCCTTTTATTGACCAGTCAAAAGTCTTGCCAAATCGCCCGACAATGCTTTGTGTCACTTCAGTATAGATTATTTCGGTATCCAGCAATAATCCGTCCATGTCAAATAATGCGAACCGCGCAGGTATGTTAGCACTCATGCTTTATGTCAAATTTACGTCAAATTGATTGTGGTTTGGATAAATGGCATATCTTGAATTCACATAGCAACACCTTATTAGAGTCCACCAAAGGGGACACTCTTACTTTCTAGCTGAACAGAAAAAGTGCAAAAAAAGATACCACATTATTTACTTCATGGGCTTGTCGGAAAATGGAGTTTTTAGCTTGTTGTGAATACTTAAATCATTGTTATTAAACAATAACATTTATCTTAAAATTAGACTGATTTTGAATTAACCGACAAGCCCATGTGATGTAGCTTATTAGAACAATGCAGATACTCGAGGAGTAAAAAAGGAGTAAAAATCGGTAAAGCCCCGCTTTCGAGGCTGTGCAAAAACTCAATATTCGTCTTTCCTAACCCCCTCTTGCCCCTCCCCTATCAGGGGGATTTAGGGGGTTGGGTTTTCCACATGTAACGCATACCTAGCACGGGTTTCTTGCACAGTCTCACAGGCGGGGAGCAGAAATGACGGATGTTGGTTTTCAATTTACCATTGTCCATTTTCAATTATTCGATGTCACCGAAAAGCATTTACATGGATAAACATGATGGACATGATGGTTGACGTGGCTGATACCATGCATCGAACTAGGGTCTCATTCGTTATTCCTAACCCCCTCTTGCCCCCCCCTATCAGGGGGATTTAGGGGGTTGGGTTTTCCACATGTAACGCATACCTAGCACGGGTTTCTTGCACAGTCTCACAGACGGGGAGCAGGAATACGGTCAAATGTTCTTATCAAAACCTAACCATCATTTTCAATGATCCGATGTCCGCCGAAAAGCGTTTACATGGATAGACATGATAGACATGATAGACATGATGGTTGACGTGGCTGATACCATGCATCGAACTAAAGTCTCATTCGTCATTCCTAACCCCCTCTTGCCCCCCCCCCCCTTATCAGGGGGATTGAGGGGGTTGGGTTTTCCACATGTAACGCATGCCTAGCACGAGTTTCTTGCACTGTCTAAGAAACATGTCCCCGCACAGGCGGGGAGCAGAAATGACGGATGTTGGTTTTCAATTTACCATTGTCCATTCTCAATTCTCAATTCTCAATTCTCAATTCCTAAAACCGTATATTGGTTTCCAGCAGGATTCGGTCGCTATCACCACTGCTGGTTTTGCGTTCGCCATACAGATGCAGGCTAAATGGTGAATTCGGCTTCCAGCGTAAACCCAAACGATAGCGGTTATTTTTGCCCATGCGGAGTTCGCTGTATGGGGTCAACAACCCGCCGCCAGTGAATAGTCCATAGCCCACATTCACATCCAGTCGCACTTGGTAATCGCCATTACTCTTATTTCCATCGGATAGTTTTTGTTTCCATACCTGATTTGCACTGTTGCCAGTCGCTCCATAGCTCGGGATCAAGCTAAATGTCAGTCCTTGATCATTGGCAGATGTCTTGCGAATCGTGCCCTGAACGCCCCATTCTTTATAGTCTTTACGACCAACCAGCGTATGGAACTTGCCTTCAACCGTTAAACCCGTGTTGGCATAGCGTCCACCGAGACCGAGTACCGCACCAATACCAGAATTACCAACACCCGCATCATAGCCACCACCATCATAGCGCAATCCAATTTCAATCAAGGGATGGAATCGTCCCCCCGATGCCAGATGGAGTTCTCGGTCAATCTCCAGCAACAAGCGTAGCCGTTGGCTGGCGAGGCTATCAGCAGGGATATTGTCCGCAGAACCATCAATGTTAGTCTGTGCCAGCACCATGTCACTCTTGAGATTCAAGTTAGATTGCCCAAATTGCGACAACCGACCAGAAACGCCCGCCGACAAGGACAGCAGGCGCGTGTCACTGCGTCTTTCGTTACCGTTTCGATCTTTTTTGGACAGTTCACCCTGACCATAGCCAGCACTACTCCACAGGCGGACATCATCGATTGACCAAGCCAAGTACGGATGAACACTGGTTATCTGATGCGTGTAATCTCCGCTCTTATTATCCCGCGTGTAATCAACATTCCCTTTGCTCCAAGACACCAAACCACCTGCCAGTAAATTATCTTTCATACGCTGGTCGACACCGAGTTGAAGACTAAACACATCGCCTTTCCAGCCCTTATCACTCACTAGGCTATACTCGCTATTGCCCCATACGGTCGCACCACCAGCAGTAGCACCATCTCCGTCCACCGCATTCAGTGGCAATACAAAGGATGAACGAGACAACATTGCTTTCCAGTCCATTGTGCCGTCTTTCAGTGATTTCGCATAACGTGGCAGTTTGTTCGCCATCGCATCTTGCAGATTACCGCTACCATTCAGTTTCACCGTCTGACCATCTAATTGATAACTGCCCACTCGGGATTTGCCCGAGAAAGTAGCATCAATGCGGGTACTCACTGCCGACATGGTGCTGGCAAGCATAGTTTGGACAAGAATTGGCAAAATATCCTTGTTCAGTTGCTTGTTATCCGCTTGCAGTTGCTTAGCCAGTTTGTCTGCTCCGCTTGCATTAAACAATGCGAATGGCGAAAAACTATCGGCAAGGGCTGTCACCGTTAACTCTGTTGTATCACGGCGAACATGTGGCAAGGCTTCCCACTTTTCCCCATCATAGTGAAAGACATACAAGTCTTTGCCTGCTTGTTCATCTCCTGCTTCATAAAACAGGGTAACTTCACATCCTTTGTCAGAACATGCGTCCTCATTCACCGTAATATCAACCACCGTATTCACCACCAAAGTGGGGGTGGTCGTGCTGTCAATACTTGGTGGTGCTTTGGTGAAATCAATGCCATCCGTAGCAACCGCTTTGTCCGCTATCGTTTGCAACTCTGCAGTGGATACTTCGCTGGCATAAAAATGAGTGATTTTTTCAGTTCCTTTGCTCGTCACTTCAATTTGAATATCCCGACTTACAACCCTAGTCGGACTACCACCAACATCAATCGTTTTGCTCGTAATCTGAACTATTCTGTTCACTGTTGTAGTCGGGGTGTCTAATTCTGGCACATTAACGGTAATGGTTACCGTAGCGGCAACCGAACCAGCGGCATTGGTTGCAGTGATGACGTAGGTAATTAAATCTGCTTCCGCCGATGGCGTGCCCGAGATGGCACCAGTGTCTGTGCTAAATGACAGTCCATTACCAATGGCTGGGGCGATGCTGTAGCTCTCAACCGCACCGCCACTTGAAACGATGCTTATCTGCTGGATAGCAGTACCCACCGTGGCAACCAGCGTATTGGTGCTGATACTGATAATCGGGACGGCTACTGCTGGGACGGACGGGGTAACCGTAATGGTAGCGGTGTTGTTGACAAATACAGCGGTATCGCTACCCCCATCGTCTGATACCGTCAATAAAAAGATCAAGGTCAGTGTTTCAGTGATTTGATCTGGTACTCGGAATGTTACCGTAGCGGCACTGGCATCACCAAGTGCGACTGATTCACCAGCGACCTGCGTCCAAGTCTGGGTTACACCACCTTCAGTCGGGTCATAACTGTGAACAACACTGCTTAAGGTGACTTCGGCATTTTTAGTCACCGTCAACGCAACAGTATGTGTATCGGTACTGCCCGTTTCAGTAACGCCCCCACTACTAGCCGATATGCTGACATCCAGGTCGATATTAGTAATTTTTACTTTGATGAGCAGTAGCTCGCTTTTTATATCGGTACCACTATTTTTGACCTGTACAATCGCCCAATATATTTGGTTAGCACCTAGTGTCGTACCATCAGAATTTAATGGGTATTCATAATCTGGAGGCGATTTGAACGACAAAACTCCGCTACTCCTATCTATCTCAAACAGGTTATTATCTCCCAGGGCAGACCCTGATGGAGTAGGAAGAAAATACTCTATAGAACTACTACCATCATTTGTGGCTGTTATGGTATCTACCACGCTTGTTCCTTCAGCTCTTTGTAGAAAATCCTCATCTATATCATTAGAAGCTGGATTAACGTTAGCTACATATACACTATGTCCTGTTGCAGTTGCTGTTCCATCAGAGTTGGCTATCCCACCCCTATAGGTAATCATCGGAGCGGTTGGTGCCGCATTAACGGTGATGGTTATTGTCGCAGTATCCGAACCACCCGTATTAGTGGCAGTAATGGTGTAGATGGTTAAAGTTGCAATCGCCGTTGGTGTGCCTGAAATGGTGCCAGTGGCGGTGTCAAGTGTCAGTCCATCGGGGAGTGTTGAATCGATACTGTAGCTCTCAACCGCACCGCCACTTGAAACGATGGTTATCTGCTGGATAACAGTGCCCACGGTGGCAACCAGCGTATTGGGGCTGATACTGATACTCGGGACGGCTACGGGTCCAATACTGTCCAGCGTGATGATAACGGCTCCAGATGTTCCTGTGTTGCCACTGCTATCGGTTGCGACTGCCGTGAATGTGTTGGCTCTTTCGGTCAGCGTTACAAGTAACGTCCAATCACCATTTGTTGTTGTGGTTGCGGTGCCAATAGAACTTCCAGATTTGAATACATCAACAGTGGAACCCACATCAGCGGTTCCAGTCAGCGTAAATAAGACTGTGTTGACCGTTTGTGGTGTGCTGGTAATGAATACACCCGGTGCCATGCTGTCAATCGTCAATGTGTAGGCGTTAGAAGCGTCGTTGCCATTGCCAGCAATATCCTGAGCAACATCCGCATCAATAGACACGATGACGTTTCCGTCAGAGATGGCTTCTACATTAAAGGTGTATGTTCTGCTATCAGTTGCGCCAAAGACGGATATAACAGTAGCAGTAGCACTACCCGAGTTCACCGTGTCTGTTACCGTAATATCGCCTTCATCAAAGTCGCTAACTCCCTCACTAAAGACGGCTGTGTAGCTCAGAGTGCGGGTGTTTGCTGTGCCACCATTACCTCCAGAAGTAGATGAGATGACTACGCGCGGTGCAACACTGTCCAGCGTGATGATAACGGCATCGGTTGCGTCTGATGTGTTGCCAGTGCTATCGGTTGCGACTGCCGTGAATGTGTTGGCTCTTTCGGTCAGCGTTACAAGTAACGTCCAATCACCATTTGTTGTTGTGGTTGCGGTGCCAATAGAACTTCCAGATTTGAATACATCAACAGTGGAACCCACATCAGCGGTTCCAGTCAGCGTAAATAAGACTGTGTTGACCGTTTGTGGTGTGCTGGTAATGATGCTTACACTCGGTGCGGTTGGTGTCGCATTAACGGTGATGGCTATTGTCGCAGTATCCGAACCAACATTATTTTCCGCAGTGATGGTGTAGGTGGTTTCAGGTGCAACCGCCGATGGCGTGCCCGAGATGGCACCAGTGGCGGTGTCAAGTGTCAGTCCAGCTGGCAGATTTGGAGCGATACTATATGTAGCTGTACCACCGCTATTGGTAATGACGAATGGGGTAATGGCAACACCTACGGTGGCGTTCTGGAATCCCGGGCTGACGCTAATGTCGGGAAGGTCGGGAAGGTCGGGAGCAACCCCTGCCGCATTGACGGTTACCATAAAAGTCTGCATAGCCCTTTGCCCCGCTGTATCGGTGGCAGTAACGGTGATGGTTGCACTGCCTGCGGCGTTTGCCGTGATGGTGACTGTGCTACCCACAACACCAACGCTGGCAGTGGGAGTGTGACTGGATTCAGCGGTAAAGGTCAAAGTGTCGTTTGTGTCGCTAAAATAACCAGCCACATCCACAACGCGAGGATTACCTCCTGCCACAAGGTTATCAATATCGCTAATCATAGATATAGTTGTTGGGGCTGGGTTTTCAGAATCAACACTTTCAATGGTTACTCTAATTTCCTGTGTGTCGGTCGATATTCCGTCCGATACGGAGACTAGAACGCTATATTCTTGGTCTGCGTTCTGGTCAATATTACCTTGCGAGTCTCTTGGGTTTTCATAATCTGGAATATAGTCGTCTTTGAAACTTAATACGCCTAAATCCGTTATCTCAAACAACGCGGCATCGTCATTTGAAAGCGTATAGATCAAAGTATCATTGGTATCCCCATCTGTCACGGTGATGGTGGTGACTGCCTTGGTGTTCTCGGGGAGTGTTATTGTATATGGGGAATCACCATTGTTAGAGGTAATCATCGGTCTATTATTAACGACAAAGGTTAAATCTCGGTGATTATCTGTTCCAACTAAGACTGTGCCTGTGCCTGTGACTGGGATTGATATGCGAATATCATATAAAGCTCCTATAGCAGCAGGTGCGGCGTTTATGGTCAGCACTCCGTCAGTCGTCAGAGTAAAGGAACTGCTATCCGTTCCGCCAAGCATATAGGTCGGGTTGTGACCACTTAAAACACTATTTTGAGCCGTGAAAGTGATTACTTCGTCTCCTGCACCCAGTGTCGGAATAACGGATAAATCCCCAGTGATATACCAAGCACCTAGGTTTTGACTAAAATCAGGTGTGTTGTTACCAAGCATATTACTCATATTCGTTACACCGCGGACATCCCAACGGCTAATGTCTTGGTTAAAGGCAGTGGCACTAGCAAACATCCACTCCATATTGGTCACATTGCTGACATCCCAATCACCAATATCTTGGTTAAATTCGTCAGTATGTTCAAACAGCGTGCCCATACGCTCAACATTGCTGACATCCCAATCGCCGATGTCTTGATTGAATTTGCTAGCATGCCTAAACATACCCCACATATCTGTTACCCGAGATAAATCAGGTCGGTCGGGTGCTGCTCCTATAAGGTTGGTTGCTCCACTAAAAGCCAGCTCCATTGAAGTCCATTGCTGATTTCCCCATTGGTTAATGGCGATGATACTGTTGGAATTATGGTTGCCATTCAAGGCATTAAAATAAATACGCGGGAAGTCGCCACTAATACGGACGGTATAAGTCCCTGCATCGGCGTAAGTATGCGTGACATTGGCGGTATAGGTCGTTGTATCTATGCCACCATCACCCCAATTTACGTTGTAACTATAGCCACTGCCTGTTGTTGGAATAACGATCGTCCGACTTCCTGAACTTCCTTGTACGCTCCAAGTGGTCACGAAGTCATCCGGACTCCCAACAGGCATCTCGCTTGTTCCACCATTAACGGTGATGTTGACCGTCGCGGTATCCGTACCACCACTATTAGTGGCAGTGATGGTGTAGGTGCGTGAAGGTGCAATCGCCGTTGGTGTGCCTGATATGGTGCCAGTGGTTTCGTCAAGTGTTAGTCCATCGGGGAGTGTTGGAGCGATACTGTATCCCTCAACCGCTCCACCACCACTTGAATCGATGGTTATCACATCAATGGGACTGCCCACGGTGGCAACCAGCGTATTGGGGCTGATACTGATACTCGGGACGGCTACGGGTGTCGTTGGTACCGCATTAACGGTAATGGCTACCGTAGCGGCAACCGAACCAGCGGCATTGGTTGCAGTGATAGTGTAGGTGGTTAAAGGTGCAACCGCCGTTGGCGTGCCTGAAATGGTGCCAGTGTCTGTGCTAAATGACAGTCCATTACCAATGGCTGGTTCGATGCCATAGCTGACAACATCACCGCCTGATGAGATGATGGTTATATCCGCGATAGCAGTACCCACCATGGCAACCAGCGTATCGGTGCTGATACTGATACTCGGGGTGGCTACAGGTGGAGTTGGTACCGCATTAACGGTAATGGCTACCGTAGCGGCAACCGAACCAGCGGCATTGGTTGCAGTGATAGTGTAGGTGGTTAAAGGTGCAACCGCCGATGGCGTACCCGAAATGGCACCAGTGGCGGTGCTAAATGACAGTCCATTACCAATGTCTGGTTCGATGCCGTAGATGTCAACCATACCGCCTGTTGAATCAATGGTTATAGGCACGATAGCAGTACCCACCATGGCAACCAGCGTATTGGTGCTGATACTGATAATCGGGGCGACATCATTGACGGTGACCGTGAAGGTCTGCGTAGCCATTAGACCGCCACCATCGCTGGCAATCACGGTGATGATGGCTGTCCCTGATGTGACCGAGGTAACGGTAACAGAACCACCCGTAGCGATAGCGGTGGCAATGTTCGGGTTATCGGACGTGGCACTGTAGAACAGGTCATCACCATCAATGTCATTGAAGTTATTGCGAACCGTAATCGTCTTACTTTCATCAACACTTAACGTTAAGGTGATGGAATCAATGGTACCTTCTTTGACTGGAGCCCTGTTGTTCAGTGTGATGATAACCGGATCGGATGGATTTGATGGTCCGTTTCCAACGGCATCGGTTGCGGTTGCCGTAATCGTGTTGGCACCCGCTTCTAGCGTGACGGTGATTGTCCAAGAGCCATTCGTTGCGGTTGTAGTTGCACCAGCAATTTCAATACCGCTACGCAATAGTTGTACGATGGAACCCATCTCAGCAGAGCCTTCAAGCGTAACGGATACCGTGTTAGTGGCTTGTGTTGCAGTGCTAATGGCTGGTTTGATCGGAGCTGTGTTGTCCAGTGTGATGACAGTGGCAAGGGATGGGAGGCTTGGTGGTCTGTTTTCAGTGGCATCGGTTGCGATTGCCGAGAATATGTTGGGTCCCGCTATCAGCGTGACGGTGATTGTCCAAGAGCCATTCGTTGTTGCGGTTGTGCTATCAAGAATATCCGTCTCCAGATCCCCTCTGTATAGATTCACAATAGAACCCGCATCAGCGGTGCCACTAACAAGAAATGATGCCGCCTCTGCCGGTCCGACCGTTTTGCTTGTGGTGCTGATACTCGGGGTGGTTAGTGGTACCCCATTGACGGTGATGGTGATGGTTCCACTATCCGTACCACTACGATTAGTGGCTGTGATAGTGTAGGTGGTTAAAGTTGCAATCGCCGTTGGTGTACCTGATATAGTGCCAGTGGCGGTGTCAAATAACAAGTCATTCTCAATGGGCGGAACGATGCTATAGCTGTCAACCACGCCACCGTTTTCGGTGATGGTTATCGGTGTGATAGCGATACCCACTGTGGCAATTAGCGTATTGGTGCTGATACTGATACTTGGTCCGACTAAATCAAGGATGGTTACTCTAATTTGCTGTGTGACTGGCGATATTCCATCCGATACGGTTACCAGAACGCTATATTCTTGGTCTGCATTCGGGTCAATTTCTCCCATAGCGTTTCTTGGGTTGTCATAATCTGGAATATAGCCGGCTTTGAAGCTTAATGTTCTTGTGTTTCCTGTTCCAGTTATCTCAAACAGTATGGCATCGTCATCTGAAAGCGTATAGGTCAAAGTATCACTTGTATCCCCATCCGTCGCGGTGATGGTGGTTACTTGCTGTGTGTTTTCGTATATTGTTAGTTCATACGGAGAAACACCATTGTTAGAGGTAATCTTAGGTTTATGATTGGCGACAAGGGTCAACTCTTGCTGATTGTTTGTTCCAAATGAGCCAGTAGCCGCTATGGTAATGTGATATGAAGTTTTTCCAGCGGGTGGTACGTCGTTTATGGTCAGAACACCTGCTGAAGTTAGGGTAAACAGACCGACATCTGCTCCGCCGACGAGCGTATAGGTCGGGGTGTGACCACTTAAAACACTATTTTGAGCCGTAAACCGAGTTATTTCGGCTCCGGCACCCAGTGTTGGGTCCACGGCTGCATCCTCAGTGGTGATATACCAAGCACCTAGGTTCCGACTAAAATCAGATGCACCATCAAACATACTAGTCATATTCGTTACACTGCGGACATCCCAACCGCTTATGTCTTGGTTAAAGGCAGTGGCATTAGCAAACATCCACCGCATATCGGTCACATTGCTGACATCCCAATCACCAATATATTGGTTAAATTCGTCAGTAAATTCAAACAGCGTGCCCATACGCTCAACATTGCTGACATCCCAATCGCCGATGTCTTGATTGAATTTTTCAGCATGCCTAAACATACCCCACATATCTGTTACCCGAGACAAATCAGGTCGGTCGGTTGCTACTCCTATAAGGTTGGTTGCTCCACTAAAAGCCAGTTCCATTGAAGTCCATTGCTGACTTCCCCATTGGTTAATGGCGATGATACTGTTGGAATTATCATCGCCATTCAAAGCATGAAAATAAATGCGTGGGAAACTGCCACTGATACGGACTTCATAATCACCTGCGTTGGCGTAAGTATGCATGGCATTGCCGTTATAGGTCTCTGTATCTGTTTCGCCATCCTCCCAATCAACGATGTAATTATACGTTTCGCTAGAGTATGTTGGAATGGTAATTTCCTGACCGGCTGTTACGCGCCAAGTGGTAACGAAGTTGGTTGTGTCTATTGAGAATGGGTTATCACCGCCAACGGTAATGGTGAATGTTTTAGAATAATCAAGTGTACCATCACTCACTTTGATTCTGATGTTATAACTTAGACTACCTGCGGCAGGCGTGTTCTTTATTCTTAAACTGGTGCCATCAATCGTGAACAATGCGTTGTCGGCATCACCATCTCCGGCAACCAATGTATATGTGTATGTTTCACCCGCATCTACATCGTTATTAGACAATAGACCAACCAGCCTATTAGCCATTGCATCACGAGCCACTGCTTTTGAAGTAAGCCTAATCTCGGTAGGCGGCTCGTTGACTGGCGTGATGGTTACTCTAATTTGCTGCATGGTTTCCGATATTCCGTCGAATACGAATACATCAACCCAATATGCTTGGTCTTCACTTTGATCGATATTACCTTGCGAGTCCCTTGGGTTTTCATAATCTGGAATATAGGCGGCTTTGAAGCGTAATTCTCCTGCGTTATTTATCTCAAAGACAGCCGCATCGTGACCTGAAATCCTATAGCTAAAATCACTAGCCCCTTCCGTATCCGTCGCCATGATGGTGGTGACCGCCTGTGTGTTTTCGGGGAGCGTTATTGAATATGGAGTAACACCACCATTGGGGGAGGTAATCTGCGGTGGATTATGGGAGGGAAGGGTCAAATCTCGATGATTGTCTGTTCCAAATGAGCCATCAGTAGCCGTTATGGTAATGCGATATGCAGTTTTACCAGCAGGCGGTGCATTGGTGATGGTCAGAACACCTGCTGTAGTTAGGGCAAATAAACCGGCATCATCACCAGAAAGACCATAAACAGGGTTGTGACCGCTTAGAACGGCATTCTGAGCCGTGAACCGTGTTACTTCGGCTCCGGCACTCAGCGCTGGATCCACGCCTAAAATCCGAGCACTGATATACCAAAGCCCCAGGTTTTGACTAAAAGCATCTGCACCACTAAACATATCAGTCATATTCGTTACACCGCGGACATCCCAACGGCTTATGTCTTGGTTAAAGGCAGTGGCATTAGCAAACATATACGTCATATTGGTCACATTGCTGACATCCCAATCACCAATATCTTGGTTAAAGTCGTCAGTATATTCAAACAGCGTGCCCATATTGGTCACATTGCTGACATCCCAATTGCCAATGTCTTGATTAAAGCTTTCAGCATGCCTAAACATACTCCACATATCTGTTACCCGAGACAAATCAGGTCGGTCGGTTGCGTCTCCTATAAGGTTGGTTGCTCCACTAAAAGCCAGTTCCATTGAAGTCCATTGCTGATTTCCCCATTGGTTAATGACGACGATGCTGTTGGAATTATCATTGCCATCCAAAGCATTAAAATGAATGCGTGGGAAATCGCCGCTGATACGGACTTCATAATTACCTGCATCGGCGTAAGTATGCATGGCATCGCCGGTATAGTCCATTGTATCTGTGCCACCATCACCCCAATTTACGGTGTAATCATAGCCACTACCTGCTGTTGGAATGGTGATGATCTGATTTGCCGTTACTCTCCAAGTAGTTACGAAGTCGTCTGTTGATAATGGAGCATCGCTAACGGTGATGACAAATGCCTTGGAATGATCATTTGTTCCATCGCTTGCTTGGATTCTGATGTTATAACTTGAACTACCTGCGGCGGGTGTGTTCTTTATTCTCAAACTGTTGCCATCAATTATGAACAATGCGTTGTCGGTATCACCATCTCCTTCAACCAATGTATACATGTGTACATCCGTATCTATATCAGTAGCGGACAATAGCCCAACTCTCCTGTTAGCCGTTGCACTACTCGCCACCGTTGTTGAAGAAAGTGCAATGTCGGTTGGTGCGGTATTCGGATTAACGGTGATGGCTACCGTCGCTGTAGCCGAACCAGCACCATTGGTTGCAGTGATGACGTAGGTAACTAAACCTGCCGCCGTCGATGGCGTACCTGAAATAGTGCCAGTGTCTGTGCTAAATAACAGTCCATTACCAATGGCTGGGGCGATGTCGTAGATGTCAACCATACCGCCTGTTGAATCAATGGTTATAGGCACGATAGCAGTACCCACCATGGCAACCAGCGTATTGGTGCTGATACTGATAATCGGGGCGACATCATTGACGGTGATGCTGATCGTGGCGATAGCCGAACCATGAGTATTGGTCGCAGTGATGGTGTAGGTGGTTAAAGTTGCAATCGCCGTTGGTGTACCTGAGATAGTGCCAGTGGCGGTGTCCAGTGTCAGTCCATCGGGGAGTGTTGAATCGATACTGTAGCTGTCAACCACACCGTCTGATGAGATGATGGTTATATCCGCAATAGCAGTACCCACCGTGGCAACCAGCGTATTGGTGCTGATCCTGATGCTCGGGGGGACTTGTGGTGCCGCATTGACGGTGATGGCTACCGTCGCTGTAGCCGAACCAGCACTATTGGTTGCAGTGATGACGTAGGTAGTTGAACCTGCCTCCATCGATGGCGTACCCGAGATAGTGCCAGTGTCTGTGCTAAATGACAGTCCATTAGCAATATTCGGGCTAATGCTGTAGCTGGAAACCATACCGCCTGCTGTCTCATCAATGGTTATAGGCGTGATAGTAGTACCCGCTGTGGCAACCAGCGTATTGGTGCTGATGCTGATGCTCGGGGGGGCTTGTGGTGCCGCATTGACGGTGATGGCTACCGTCGCTGTAGCCGAACCAGCATAATTGGTTGCAGTGATGACGTAGGTAACTAAACCTGCCGCCGTCGATGGCGTACCCGAGATAGTGCCAGTGTCTGTGCCAAATAATAGTCCATTACCAATGTCTGGTTCGATGTCGTAGCTGTCAACCGCTCCGCCTGTTGAATCAATGGTTATAGGCACGATAGTAGTACCCGCTGTGGCAACCAGCGTATTGGTGCTGATACTGATAATCGGGGTGGCTAATCTAATGATGGTTACTTTAATTTGTTGACTGATCTCGGATATTCCGTCCGATACGAATACACGAATCCAATATACTTGGCCTCCATTCCTTGGGTGTGGGGTGTCATAATCTGGAACGTCTTTGAAACGTAATTCTCCTGCGTTATTTATCTCAAAGAAAGCCCTATCGGCAGCGGTATCCGAAATCCTATAGCTAAAATCACTACTCTCCGCATCCGTCGCGATGATGGTGGTTACTAGCCGTGTACCTTCGGGGTGGTCTAGTCTATATGTAGAAACACCACCATTGGGGGAGGTAATCTGCGGTTTATTATCGGAGGGAAGGGTCAAATCTCGATGATTGTCTGTTCCAAATGAGCCACCAGTAGCGGTTATGGTAATGCGATATGAAGTTTTACCAGCAGACGGTGCATCGGTGATGGTCAGAACACCTGCTGAAGTTAGGGTAAACAAATCGGCATCATCACCAGAAAGAGCATAAACAGGGCTGTGATTGCTTAGAAAGCCATTCTGAGCCGTGAACCGTGTTACTTCGGCTCCGGCACTCAGTGTTGGATCCACACCTAAATTCCGAGTACTGATATACCAAGCACCTAGGTTTTGACTAAAATCAGATGCACCATCAAACATACTAGCCATATCCGTTACACTGCGGACATCCCAACCGCTTATGTCTTGGTTAAAGGCAGTGGCACGAGCAAACATATACGTCATATTGTTGGTCACATTGCTGACATCCCAATCACCAATATCTTGGTTAAAGGCAGTGGCATCAGCAAACATATACCTCATATTGATCACATTGCTGACATCCCAATCACCAATATCTTGGTTAAATTCGTCAGTATATTCAAACACCGCTCCCATATTTTCAACATTGCTGACATCCCAATCGCCGATGTATTGATTGAATTTTTCAGCATACCTAAACATACCCCGCATATCTGTTACCCGAGATAAATCAGGTCGGTCGGTTGCTGCTCCTTCTAGGTTGGTTGCTCCACCAAAAGCAAGTCTCATTGAAGTCCATTGCTGATTTCCCCATTGGTTAATGGCGACGATGCTGTTGGAATTAGGATTACCAGAACCCGCATTAAAGTGAATGCGTGGGAAATCGCCGCTGATACGGACGGTATAAGTCCCTGCATCGGCGTAAGTATGCGTAGCGTTGCTGGACTGGTTCGTGTCGGTGTTATCATCACCCCAATTTACGGTGTAATTATACGTTTCGGTAGCGTATGTTGGAATGGTGATGGTCTGATTTACCGCTACTCTCCAAGTAGTTACGAAGTCGTCTGTTTGAGCATTCACTGGCAGAGAAAAAGCCAGACTTAAAAGAATAATAAGCGGGGTAACTATATGACTGTTAATTGTTTTCATAATATATGACTTAATGTTTTTTAATGGCATCTGGAACACTCTCCTGTTTGATTTAAGTACTTGTAAGCCCGATAAGCCGTTCTCGATGTATCTCACTCGAAGGCGTTACTTTATCATAACTAATTAGAAAGGGGTACTATTTAGAGACCGCCGAGCCGTTCTCGATGTATCTCACTCGAAGGCGTTACTTTATCATAACTAATTAGAAAGGGGTACTATTTAGAGACCGCCGAGCCGTTCTCGATGTATCTCACTCGAAGGCATTACTTTATCATAACTAATTAGAAAGGGGTACTATTTAGAGACCGCCGAAAAGCATTGACATGGATAGACATGATGAACAGAAGGCGGACTCGGAGTCCCGTTCCATGTCTTGTCACTCAATCCCCCCCCCTGATAAGGGGCAAGGGGGTTAGGCATGACGTAATATTGGTTTTTTGTACCACCTATTCCGCAGGAATATAAAATCCCGTAGGGATGACGCCCTTGTAGCCTCATAAATATGACAGTCGAAGATCCGTAAGAGCGAAACAAAAGAAAGATACCGCTCCTACGGATCTAAGCATGTGTTACATGTGGAAAACCCTTGCGGGTTTGGCTATTTTACTGGGTTCCTGCTTTCGCAGGAACGACGAATATTGCGTTTTGCACAGTCTCTCCCGCAGGAATGACGGATGTTAGATTTTTGCAGTCTCTTTCATACGGAATGGCAAATGTTGGGTTTTTGCACAATCTCAATGCGAGCGTGCAATTTTATCCAGCCCTGTTTTTAGATCGTCGATGATGTCATCAACATGCTCCAGCCCGACCGAAATTCGAATCAATGAATCGGTAATGCGTGCACAATCACGTTGCTGTTGCGTAATTCTCGAATGCGTAGTACTGGCAGGATGCGTAATGGTGGTTTTCGTATCACCAAGATTAGCAGTGATTGATAAAAAGGTAGTCGAATCAAGCACTTCCCATGCTTCATGTTTGGTTCCTTTGATTTCAAACGCAATAACACCACCAAATCCACTATGCTGGAATTTTGCCAGTTTATGCTGGGGATGAGATTCGAGTCCGGGATAGTGAACCCGTGCCACAGCCGAATGGCTTTCCAGCCATTGTGCCACTGCCAACGCATTTTCGCAGTGCCGTTTCATGCGTATTTCCAGCGTCTCTAATCCTTTGCTAAAAGTCCAAGCATTAAACGGACTCATACATGGTCCAGTGGTGCGTAACATGCCGAATAATTCACCATATACTTTTTCATCATCGGTCACCACCGCACCACCCACACACCGACCCTGCCCGTCAATATATTTGGTTGCAGAATGGACAACGATATGCGCTCCCAATGCGAGAGGCTGTTGTAGCACTGGCGTACAGAATGCGTTATCGACTGCCAGCAATATCCCTGCTTGGTTAGCGATATTTGCAAGCGCAGTAATATCGGCGATTTCACAGAGCGGGTTTGATGGGGTTTCCAAAAACATTAACTTTGTATTGGGTCGAATGGCACGTTTCCACTGCGCTGTATCGGTCAAATTCACGAAGGTTGTTTCGATATTAAATCGCCCAAAGTAATTGTTGAACAGTGACACGGTTGATCCGAATAAACCAGTTGATGTGACGATGTGATCGCCACCATTAAGCAAAGCAATCCCTAGTCCAGTGATTGCCGCCATACCTGAAGAAGTTGCCACACAAAATCGTGCCCCTTCCATAGCAGCAAGCCGATTTTCAAATCCAGCTACAGTGGGGTTGGTAAATCGCGAATAGAGATTACCCGATTGCTCGCCACTGAATAGGTCACTCGCCTGTTGTGCATTTTCAAAAACAAAGCTCGATGTAGTAAATATAGGCTCGCTATGCTCGCGCTCGTCAGTTCGCCGATGACCCATCCTTATGGCTGTAGTTTGGCGATGGTGTTTTTTTGATTGTGTTGACATGGTCGCACCTCATTGATGTATTGTTTGGTGTAGGCATCGCTTTTTAGCGTACTGCAAGATTTCCGATTAAAGCATCTCTAAAAATTAGGTTTTTTGTATCTGGTTATGGGTTTCTAGGACAGCCTATACGTTTGTACCATATTTTGAGCATTGTTTGCTTTATCCATACGACTCCCCCAGAAAACAACAATCACCAAAATCACTTAATCTTACGGGTCAAGGTATTTCTGCCCCATCCTAATAATTTGGCTGCATCTTGTTTTAAGCCCACAGTATGTGCCATTGCTACATTGATTAACACCTGCTCTAACTCATTGGTAAACGATTTTGCAATATCCTTTTCACCTAAACGCAATCTACGGGCTGCTTCTTGAGCCACCTTGTCCTGCCAACAAAATTCAGCATGCTGGCGAGAATTGGGCGTAATGTGAGCCGGCAAATCGGCAAGCTCAATCTGTGTACCCGCGCATAGTATTGATAACTGTTGAATGATATTTTCTAATTCACGGATATTGCCGGGCCAGTGATATTGTTGTAATGCTTCCATGACCCCAGCACCGAATTGTTTTAATGTTGTAGCGTGCTTACTCGCCGATTGACTCAGAAAGTAATGAGCCAATAATGGCATGTCTTCAACGCGCTCGCTTAATCGTGGTACCGTGAGAGACAATACATTCAATCTGTGAAATAAATCGTTGCGGAATCGTGCGTTTCCTACGAGATCTTCCAAATGTTGATTTGTGGCAGCAATAATACGCACATCAACCGTTACTTCTTTGCGACCACCAACTCGATAGAAACAACCTTCGGACAGAACCCGAAGTAGTCTGGTTTGCAATGCCAGCGGCATATCACCAATCTCATCCAGAAATAAGGTCGCTTGGTCGGCTTGTTCAAATCTCCCGATATGCCGACTATGTGCCCCCGTAAACGCTCCCTTTTCGTGCCCAAATAGCTCCGACTCCAATAATTCAGCCGGAATCGCCGCCGTATTGATTGCAATCATCGGCTGCTTGCTACGCTCACTGTTTTGGTGAATCGCTTTAGCGACTAACTCCTTCCCCGTGCCGGATTCTCCACGGATTAACACGCTCATATTAGACGGGGCAATTCTACCGATGATACGGAACACTTCCTGCATCGGGCGACTCTCGCCTAACAGCGGCTTACTGTCCGTTGTGCTTATGCGATGACTATCCACACTGGTCGGCACAATCCGCAAAGCACTGTCGACCAAGGTCAACAATTTATTTATATCAAATGGCTTAGTCAGATATTCATACGCACCCAATTTATACGCATCGACCGCACTATCTAGATCGCCAAATGCGGTCATAATAATCACCGCTAACCCTGCTTGACTGCGGTTAATCTCGGTCAACAAATCAAACCCATCTACTGTGCCCATCCGAATATCAGAAATCACTAAATTGGGGCACGAATGTGCTAACGCCTCAAGCAGTTGTTCACCATCTGCAAATGTGGTTACCGCATAACCTTGTTTGGAGAGTGCCTTTTCTATCACCCACAACATGGATTGGTCATCATCTGCCACCCAGATATCGAAACTCATCTCAATGCTCGGCAATATTGAGCCAGACACTAAAGACCGTTTGTCCGGGCTTGCTTTGTGCTGTTATCAAACCGCCGTGACTGCGTATAATTTCTGCGGTAATCGACAACCCTAGCCCAGTACCAGTTGGCTTCCCAGTCACCATCGGTTCAAAAACATGTTCTAATAATACCGCATCAATGCCTTCACCATTATCAATCACATCCACCTTCACGACCTGCCGCTGCTGCTCACATGTTGGCATGATTTGATCATCAATTCTGGATTTCAATACGATACAACCACGCTTGCCAGGACCATCGACAGCGGCTTTGGCATTGGACAAAATATTGATAAACGCCTGAATCAATTGATCCGAGTCTCCCCAAATAGGGGGCAAACTAGGGTCATAATCGGTGCTAATGGTTGTGCCTGACAATCCAACCGATTGCGTCAGATGACGCACATGCTCGAGTACACTATGCACATTTAACGACTGTTTTTTACGCCTTGATACGGGTGCCTGCATATGAGCAACCAAATCGGATAACCGGTCAGCTTCACGAATAATAATATCGGTATATTGCATAAACTGCTGATGACCTGATTTGTAGCGCAACTCATCGGCTAACAGTTGCGCTGCCCCTCGCATACCGCCGAGGGGATTGCGTATTTCATGCGCTAAGCCACGAATTACGGTTTGATTAGCGTTAAAATATCCCATGCTGGGAGACTGAATATGCCCTGCATCATGGGGCATCATTTCCAGCAACAACATGGTATCGGCATCGATATCGATAGGGCTAACCCGACAATCAACCCGCTGGTTTGGCAACCCATTCGGCATCGCAATTTCAACATCGTGCAACCAGATTCGCGTATTCTCTTGCAGCGATTTTTCACAAGCTAGCAATAAGCCGTCTTGATTAGCACCATCACCGCCCACACTGACAAAATCCGCCAACGGCAAATTATGAGCCCTATTTGAACTTACCTGAATCAACACCTCTGCCGACTCATTCAAATACAAGATGGTGCCATTTTTAGCCAGTAAAAATACGCTGACGGACAGCGACTCCAAAATATGACGGTAAACCTTCGTCAATCGCTCTTGTTCGGTTGTCTGTCGTACCATCGTGGCTACATTGATCGCCTTGCTCGATAACATCGAGCATTGGGGCTACGAGATTAAACGCTGTAATACATTTCAAACTCTATCGGATGTGTTGCCAGCCGCAAACGGTTGACCTCTTCCATTTTAAGTTCGATATAAGCATCAATCGCATCATGGCTTAATACATCACCAACAAGTAGAAATTCGCGGTCACTGTCCAATGCATCCAGAGCCACATCTAAACCATGTGCCACCGTCTCAATATTTTTTTCCTCCTCTGGTGGCAGATCGTATAAATCCTTGTCGCCGGGTTCACCTGGGTGTATTTTATTTCTAATTCCGTCCAATCCTGCCAATAGCATTGCTGAAAACGCCAGATAAGGATTCGCCGTGGAGTCAGGAAAGCGAATTTCGATACGCCGTCCCTTTGGATTAGAGACATACGGAATACGGCAAGATGCCGATCGATTATTCGCAGAATACGCCAGTAATACGGGGGCTTCAAAGCCCGGCACCAACCGCTTATAACTATTGGTGCTAGCATTGGTAAACGCATTGAGTGCCTTAGCGTGCTTGAAAATCCCACCAATATAATACAGTGCCTGCTCGCTCAAACCACCATATTGGTCGCCCGAAAAAATATTATTGTTGCCTTTGAATATCGACTGATGGACGTGCATACCAGAGCCATTATCACCAACTACTGGCTTCGGCATGAAGGTTGCCGTCAAGCCGCTATCATGTGCAACATTGTGAACCACATATTTGAATATTTGCACTTCATCTGCCTTTGTGACCAGTGTATTGAATTTGCAACCAATCTCGCCCTGCCCTGCGGTTCCTACCTCGTGGTGATGGACTTCCACACTAAGCCCCATTTGCGCCATAATCAAACACATCTGACTCCGTACATTGGTTTGACTATCAACCGGCGGAACCGGAAAATAGCCACCTTTGACACCCGGTCTGTGACCGATGTTACCGCCATCATATTCTTTCGCACTGTTCCAAGCGGCTTCTGATGAGTCGATTTTGTAAAACGCACTGCCCATCTCATTCGCCCAATGCACATCATCGAATAGAAAAAATTCGTTTTCCGGACCAAAATAAGCGGCATCACCAATTCCGGTCGAAGCCAGATAAGCCTCTGCCCTTTTGGCTACTGAGCGAGGATCGCGTTCATAGCCTTGCATGTCTCTGGGTTCAACCACGTCACAACGCAAATTCACCGTACTATCACTAGGAAAGGGATCAACCACCGCACTCGACGGATCAGGCATCAAAATCATGTCGGATTCGTTAATCCCTTTCCAACCAGAAATGGACGAACCGTCAAACATTTTCCCCTCTTCAAACAATTCCTCGTCCACCAACGCAGCAGGAATGGTGACGTGCTGCTCTTTACCGATGGTGTCGGTAAAGCGTAAGTCGACAAAATCTGCTTCATTTTCTTTTATGAGTTTCAACGCATCTGTTACAGACATAATAACCTCGATTTGAATACCGGATATTCCGGTCTAGTTTTAATTAACGGACACCTCGATTTATTGTCTTTTCCGCAACTTCCACGTTAGTAACGTACTCAAATCCGCATACCCTTGCTGTTCTGCGTACACTGCTTCATGGCACTACAAAAAAGTTCTAATCGATAGAGATGCCCACGGAGACAAGCTCACCTAACTTCAATATTGAAGCAACAGGCAAACTATTTAAAAGCAAAAACCATGCCAAGTCTTGTTGTTCTAGTGAAACGAATACTTTTTTTACGTTATTACACTATTATATAGCATACCCAACCATAACGCACCATAATAGATCGGCTGCTGTGCTACTGACCCGATTTTGCGGACACCTTATGGGCAATGTTATCTCTAACATTGTGGGTGCGTCCTACACCCCTCCACCGCTATTGACTGCGCTACGACACACATCGGCATTGGCACGATTCTTATCATACACCCCCTGCACAATGAGACTGACCCCGCCAGAGACAATCGCTGTCCCCAAGGCGATAGCAGACTGTATTAAGCCTGCGGGATCCACTTGGATTTTTGGATTTTTGATTGTCCCGCCAACCCGCAACACTTTTACGATGGAGTTTACATTAATACCGAAACCGGTTCTGGCTTTCGAAGTAATGTTCAGTTTTAATGACTCATTACTCAGATTAACATCGCCACCACCAATAAAAGTAAAATCAGCCGTTTTTAATACCAGCCCCTGCGGTGTTGTTGCAATCCCCTGATTCACGTCAAACCGAATGACTCCGCATTCAATGTCCAGATACGGTGCTTGCCGACTCAACGGGTTAATCACCTCAATTACGCTCAGAAATAAATCCCCCGCGATGAATTGTAGCCCATCGTTCTTCACTGTTGCCCCGCTAATTTCTAATAATAGCGAACCAGCGGCATTGCCAGCCATTTCTGCAATCGAATTACCAACACCATCGATATCAATATCAACAGAGAGTATTCCCGCTTTATCGGAAGCCGATTTTTTTAATTTGGTCAGTGCGGATAAGTCAACATTTTTGCCATATATCCTGAGACGAGCATTTAATTTCTGTGTTTGAGCATGCTCGGTTAATGCCAAATTGGCATTCATCGCACCTTGACTACTTGTTCCAATCAAATCGGCGCGAAACTCTCCTTTATCGGTCGATGCTGTCAATACAACCTCATCCAGCATCAAAGAAGCACTCTTGAAATGGTCGACCCTAAAAACCACATCCGCCTCTATGCCCCCATGCAGCCCCATTAACCAATCGAGTTTTAACGGCGTGTCGGGAAATGCCTTATCCGATTTATCGTCATCGGCTTCTGCTAAAACGGTCGTTAAATCAAAATTCTTTGAATGCAAATCAGCCTTGTAGCGTTTTGGCGTAGCGTCGGTTGCATCCACAAACCCAATTTCTCCTGCAAAATCATTCCCGCCAAGCTCCATATCAAGCATGATATTGTTGATAGTATTATTATTAAAATTAAGTGTTCCCCGCACCTCATTATCCCAGATTAGTGGCAAACTGGTATCCTGTATTATCGATGACAATGATTGAGCATCAAATTTTAAGGCGAAATGATCAAATTGCAACGGCGAGAGTTGGCTAAATGCACCGCTGGCATTGAGCCTCGTCTGTGCCGAATTGATATTGAAATCAATGTTGTCCAAACCAATCTCATTGCCTGATAAACGAATATCCATAGAACCCGATAAGTCGCCGGATAACACAAAGGGTTTCAATGCCGCAATGTCCGCCATCAATTCATTGCCTGCAACCCCCGCCAATTGCACTGACAATGTTCCCGAGCGTGCTTGTTCAGGGCGTACAGAAAACAAATCAACGATGTCTCCGTGAACCCGTCCACTGAATTGGTTAGACAATGTGACGATATTGATGCCATTGAGTGCATAACCACCCGCCGAGCCTGATAATTGTGCCGTCCCCTGCAAAGGAAATAACTGTGCCAGCACATCATAAAATGGAAACGCTGGATACCGATTACGAAGCGGGTCAATGGCATCCAGATTCATGTCTATGCTCAGGTTGATATTTGGCGTCGCCGAATCCGATTTTCCATCGACAGGTATTGAGCCTAACGTATTTATTTCACCACGCACCTCCACACTCATAATATCCGAAGCACTCGAGATTGTAATATCATGCAAAGCAAAACGTGGCTTGTGTCGCTGCAAATTCGCCATTACATGGATTGTTTGCGTGTCCGGCATCAATCCAAACTCGGGAATATTAAATGTCTTGAGCAATGAATCGAGATTCGTTATTTCCACGTTCAAGGGTAATGGTGCTGACCAATCCTGAAACACATTCGGCACTGTGCCAACAGCCTTGAGATGGATGTCAGCAGTTTGAATTTCCGCCTGATCAAGTTCAAGGGTTAAATTTTTTCGGTCTCCAACAATACGTCCGACAATGGTCGTATCCAGTGCGACTTCCTCTGCCATGCCGTGCTCAAAATGTGACGATACGATTTCCTTATCGAGATTGCCGTCTGCCGTAAATCGAATATTAACGTCATTAAAACCAACTAATCGCCCCACCTCTCCTTCTGCATAGGCTTGCAATCCGTGATCGGATGAATGCAACTGCAAAGACTCCAATCGCATCGTTCGCGCTGTTTTTGGTTGAACCAGCTCCAATTTTGCCGAGATATTCCGATATGGTGGCAACCAAAACCCAAATAAATCGGACAAATCGACTAAATTGCTCACCTGTGCATCGACCCAAAGATTCAACCCATACCAGCGAAACACATTCTGTATCACACCGACAATCGATACCTGATTGGAAGGCGCGCCAACATAGCCATTGAGTGTTATCGGCGACTCCTGAAAACGCAACAATGATTCCAGATTGCCCAATTCTCCGGACATCGAAACAACGGTTTTCTCGATTTCACCCACGCCCTCAATGCGAGTCGGTAGATTGTTGTCCATAGACTCGACCGTGGCTTGGTCAACTATAAATTCCCAGTCACGGTTTTTATGGAAATACACCACCTCGCCATTGCGAATGATGAATTTTTTTATTGCTATCCAATCAGGAAGTAGGCGTCTTCTTTTAGATATTTTGCCAGATTTCCTTAAATCAAGATTATATTTCTTTGTTTCTGACAGCCACTCAATCCATAATTGCGGTTTATCTAGTTCAATAGCGGTAATCTCCAACTCACCGCGTAGCAAGGCAACAACAGAAAGAGAAACGGTTAATTTATCTACGCTAAAGGCATAAGGCGTACGCGCAAAAGGGCTGTTTGCAAATTTGACTTGCTTGGCATAAATCTTGGGATACAGGCTCCATTTTGCGATCAAGCCGCCTTCAATCGTAAATACCCGACCGGTTTTCGATTGTATATAAGATTCAATGGAGTGCTTTATATCGGTTTGATTCAAAACCACCGTGGCGACCAGTGGTAAAAGCAATATAATAGCCAAGACAAAAATAACTATTTTTGCTTTATAAGACATTGACCAATACAATTGAAAATTTATAACTCATAATGAATGACGCTCCCATAATCTCTGTTATCACCACACCGTCCGCCGATCAGTATTCAGGGCGAGAAAAATTACCAGTTAATCTGAAAAAACTGCATAAACGCCTGCGCCGAAATGTCGGTCGTGCCATAGAAGACTACCACATGATTCAAAATGGGGATCGGGTGATGGTTTGTTTGTCGGGCGGCAAGGATTCTTATACTCTGTTAGACATCCTCCTGCAACTGCAAGCAAAGGCACCGGTCGATTTCGATTTGATTGCCGTCAATCTGGATCAAAAGCAACCCGGCTTCCCTGAACATGTGCTACCCGATTATTTGCGCTCTTTGGGTGTCGCCTTCGATATTATTGAACGTGATACTTACAGCGTGGTTAAACGCATCATTGCCGAAGGAAAAACCATGTGCAGCCTGTGTTCCCGCCTACGACGCGGAACGCTATACGGCTATGCGGAACAACATGGCATTACAAAAATTGCCCTCGGTCACCATCGCGACGATATTATCGAAACCCTGTTCTTAAATATGTTTAATCAAGGCTCGCTGAAAGCCATGCCACCGATATTACGCAGTGATGATGGCAAAAACATCGTCATTCGACCGCTGAGCTACTGCGCCGAAGCCGATATTATTCGTTATGCCCAATGGAAATCATTTCCGATTATTCCGTGTAACCTATGTGGCTCACAACAACACCTGCAACGCAAAAAAATAAAACAGATGTTACAGGACTGGGCAAATTATCCGGGCAGAATTGAAAACATATTCAAAAGCATCACCAACGTCTCCCCTTCTCAACTCGGCGATAAAACCCTGTTCAACTTCGATCAATTCGCTACAAACACGACAACCGAAAACCATGCGGACAAGCCCGCTCATTGGATGTTCACAAAAGATTAGCCACCAACCATATAAAGCGGTTACGGCACCAGTGCAATATCCAGCAAACTACAGGTCTGGTCAAACCCGAACATCAAATTCATATTCTGAATGGCTTGACCGGCCGCACCTTTGACTAGATTGTCTTCCACAACCAGCACCACGATAGTCCTTCCTTGCGTTGTTCCTTGTGGCGGTCGATGAATGGCAATCTGACACTGGTTACTACCGCGAACGTTTTTGGTGTCTGGATGAGAGCCTGCTGGCAATACATCGACAAAGGGTTCATCGGCAAAGCGTTGTGCAAACAGCGTCTGTATCTGGGCGATAGTCAAATGACTGTTTTCATCGTTTAGCCGAGCGTATAAGGTCGCGTGAATGCCTCTAATCATGGGCAACAGGTGGGGGGTAAATACCAGTTCCACCGCCTGTTTACTAACGGACTGTAACTGTTGTTTAATCTCGGGCAAATGACGATGACCTGAGGCAGCATACGCCTTAAATGAATCCGCAACCTCGCAAAACGAGGTCGCCAAGGCGGCTTTTCTGCCTGCGCCCGAAACCCCTGATTTCGCATCGGCAATCAAGCAATCCAGCATCACCAAATTATTTTCCAACAACGGCAAGAAGCCCAATTGCACGGCAGTCGGATAACAGCCCGGATTGGCAATCAAATGCGCTTGGCTAATCTGTGCTCGATATATTTCTGGCAAACCATATACCGCCTGAGCAATCAATTCTGGACAGTGGTGTTTCATACCATACCACGCTTCCCACTCAGCGACATCTCGTAGCCTAAAATCGGCTGATAAATCAATCACCTTAACACCAGCGGCAAGTAATTCTTCAGCATGTGTCATCGCTACTCCATTAGGAGCGGCACTAAACACCACATCGCACGCACTTAAAGCACCTTCCTCTGGCACAGAAAAAGCAATCTCGCAATGCCCTTTGAGAAAGGGGAAGTAAGTAGCAACCGACTGCCCTGCTTCGCTCCGAGAGGTGATTACCGTTACTCGGGCATGCGGATGCTGGGCAAGAATTCGTAACAGTTCCATGCCAGTATAGCCGGTGCCTCCAATAATGCCGACCGTTATGGTGTTTGACTTTTCCATTGTGATTGGTAAGTTATGTTGATTAAATTATGTGGCAGCTCTGATAGAATCAAGCCATAATACAGCGTTCCACAACAATCGTGTATGAGTCGCTAGTGTACTGCAAATCAAGTTAAAAGTTTACCGCTTAAATATCTCGCATACATGTCACTGGAACAACCATCGCTCGCCCAAAGGTATCAGCGAACTATCGATGCGGTGTCGGCTTGTGCGAGCCAATATCAACGCCAAGCCTCGACGATAAAACTAATTGCCGTCAGCAAGCATCATAGTGCCGAGCAAGTGGTCGAACTAATCAAATTAGGACAGCACGATTTCGCCGAGAATTATCTGCAGGAGGGCGTTGAAAAAATGCGTCAAGTAGAACAGGCTATCGCTGATATGAGTGACAACAGGCACACCAAACAGTGCCTTTGCTGGCATTTTATTGGGCATGTACAAAGCAGGAAATGCCAGCAGGTGGCTGAATATTTTGACTGGGTGCATACTGTGGACAGTCTAAAAGTGGCCCATAAATTGAATCGGTATCGCACTAACCGCACCCCACTCAATATTTTAATTCAAGTGAATTTACAACAATCCTCCAAATCTGGAGTCACCTTAAATGAGTTACCACACTTGGTCGAGGCGATGGAAGAATTACCCAACCTCCATTTATGCGGGCTGATGATGATTCCCGAAATGGAATCCGATTTTGCCAAGCAACGTGCCATTTTCAAGCGTTGCAGACAAGCACTCGAGCAACATAATCTGAAGCAGTTATCAATGGGAATGAGTGCGGACATGTCCGCGGCAATCGCCGAAGGTGCAACCCAACTACGCATCGGCACAGCTATTTTCGGGATGCGTCCAAGCAAAAAAATTTAACATGAATACATCGACAAACAACCGCATCGCCTTTGTTGGTGGCGGCAATATGGCGTGCAGCATTATCGGGGGATTGATTTCCTCTGGCTGGGTAGCATCGGATATTGTTGCCTCAGACCCGTCAACAGCACAATGTGAATTACTGACCGAGCAATTTGGCATTGCCACTTACCAAAATAACGAAACCTGCGTCACTCAGGCGAATATCGTGGTGTTATCGGTCAAACCGCAGGTCTTGAAACAAGCCGTGCAATCCATTCGCACACGCCTGAGTGAAAATAATCCTCTGCTCATATCGATTGCAGCCGGCATCAGAAGTAGTGATATATTAAAATGGCTTGGGCAAGATATGCCTTTTGTTCGGGTTATGCCAAATACGCCTGCATTGGTTAATTGCGGGGCATCTGGATTGTTTGCTAATGCACACGCAAGCCACGCTCATAAGCAAGCTGCTCAGCAAATAATGCAAGCCGTGGGGCAGGCAATATGGGTTGATAGTGAAAGCGATATAGATACGGTTACCGGAATTTCGGGTAGCGGTCCGGCCTACTTTTTCAAGTTGATGGAAATAATGATTCATACGGCAGAGTCCAATGGCTTAGATCGAGACGTGGCAAAAACACTGGTCTTGCAAACCGCCTTGGGTGCGGCCAAACTGGCTAATCAGAGCGCGTATTTCCCCGCTGAATTACGCCGTCAGGTAACCTCGCCGGGCGGCACCACCGAAGCGGCGTTGCTAACGATGGAAAAATGCGGCATTGACGAAACCATCGCACTCGGCATTGATGCCGCCATTAAAAAGTCAGCTGAACTGGCAAAAACTCTGGGGGAATTATAAATGCCTTACATACAAAACTCGCTCGGTTTTATCATAGAAACCATAGTCGGACTCTATTTGACAATCGCCATACTGCGTTCTCTACTGCAACTATTACATGTGGATTTCCGCAATCCCGTTTCGCAGTTAATCGTTACGATAACCAATCCACCGCTAACAATATTGCGCCGTTTTGTCCCCGCGCTATACGGCAATGACTTATCTCCGCTCGTCTTGATTCTGATAGTCGGGACGATTAAAACCGCTTTATTACTCTCCCTGTCAGGCTATCCGATCAATGTTTCTGGACTCCTGCTCATCACCACTGCCGAAGTGTTCGACACCATAATATGGACTTTCATCATTATAATTCTCGGCAGTGCTATTCTGAGCTGGGTTGCACCGATGTCGCAACACCCTGCAGCCCGTCTGGTCAACAACATGAGTACACCGATTCTGTATCCATTTAGAAAAATCATTCCCGCTATACAGGGCATTGATTTGACGCCGTTACTGGCTTTGCTAGTATTGAACCTGACGCAAAGACTGCTGGTACAACCGCTCATCGACATTGGACGCGGCTTTTTTCTCTAATTCCCTTAACTTCACCTCGTAATCACCCAATTCAAACACAAATTATGCAAAAGATATTAACCGCCTACTTGGATAAGCGCATGCTGTTTATCTTCTTAAACGGCATCGCCAGCGGATTTCCGTGGGTCATTATCGGCTCAGCG